>NZ_VUMV01000009.1 GCF_009696005.1 Bilifractor porci | reverse complement strand
TTGTGAAATATTTTATATCAGGTCAGTGTACCAATACAACATTTGCAGGGAGTAAAAAAGCTCAGAAAATGGCTTAAACACAACCATTCCTGGGCTCTTTTTATCTCGAAACTGTTGAAAACGGGATCATAGCATCTTTCCGACAGAAAGGCCAGCCTGCTTTCTGGTTTTCCGACATCTCATATGGTTTGCCCTATCATTTACAGATTTTCGCCTCCGCCGGGTCCCTCCGGATCATGCGCGGCATAGATCCCGATACATGCCGGGGCGCTGCTTAACTTTTTTACCCAACGAAGGGTTTTTTTCATGTCTTCAACATTATAGACCGGTCCGAGTAGTTTCTGCTCCTCCCACGAATGACAATTATAGGAGTGCATAATTCCATTTGTGCGAGCTTCTGTCCGGTACAGCACTCGATACAAGGGTGCTTCTGGTCTAAAAACTTTGCGAAGCCTTCAGCTTTTCAGCCAGTTTTTCTTTTTTTTCTTCCATTGTCATACCATCCTCACTCGTCAAACTTATGCCCGCTTGCCAGCTCAAAATCGTGCTTTACAATTCCCAGATCCAGTTTCGTATAAACACCCAGACCCTTCACTTTTGCAGAAAGTTTTTCTCCATCCCAGCTGATCACAAATTTCTGCTGATTCATGGCTGTGGGCGACAGACAGGCTGCTTCCATACCGGTTTTAAACCAGTCAGGCATTTCCCCTGTAACGGAACAGAGTGTTTCCACCGGCCTGCTCTTGTGCTGTACTCCCGGTGTCTTTCCATAGCCGAATGCAACCACAATAACCTGCTTTTCTTCCCTCTGCACAACCGCTTTTGTTTTTCCGTGTGTTAGTGCCACCCAGCAGCTGCCTAGTCCAAGGCTCTGCAGGAAAAGGACAAGATCTTCCCCATAATACCCGGCTCTTTCTTCCAGATCCGCGTCTCTTTTGCCCACAATAACAAAATAATTCCTGGCGCCGACAAAATTCCCGTAATGCGGCTTTGCGGCCTTAAAGCATTCCGGTTCATTGAAAAAAAGCTGGATATTGAGACCGCTTTTGTCATTCAGCATTGCTGCTTTTTCTATGATCTGCCGTTTTATCTCTTCCGGAACAGGTTTATCCTCATACTGTCTCACACTGTGACGAGCTTTCATGATATCAATATTTTCCATGATTCCTTACTTCCTTCCTGTTAATCTGTTTAAGGAAACGAACTGATTGTATCATAGAAAGTCGCCGGAAAACCGTCTGTAAAGAAAGTCGAGACAGAAACAGCCGGAGGAACCTCCGGCATAGCATCCTGTCTGTATTCACGCATTTTGTATTCTCATTTCCTGATTCCTGCAGCTGCGCTGCTTTCTGATGAAGGTATTCTTCTTATCTGATCTGTGCTTCTCCGATTTTAATGGCCTTGTAGGAATACTCCAGGAGCCCGAAATTCAAAAGTGCGAACAGCAGCAGATAATAAGGCATGATTCCTATTCCCAGCCATTGCTGCAGATTTCCGAACAGCATCGGCATAAACGTGCTTCCGGCATACGCGGATGCCATCTGCAGACCGATAACTGCCGCGCTGTTTCTTTTCCCGAAATTCTCCGGCGCCATATGCTGGATAGCAGGATAAACCGGCCCCATTCCTGTACCGATGACCACAAACCCTATGGCTGACACAAGGTAATGCGGTATAGGAAGCATGACCATTACAATTCCGGCAAGTTCAACCGCAATGCCGATTCTGATAAGCACTCTGTCTCCAAGTTTATCGGAGACAAATCCGGAGATCAGTCTACCCAGCATCAGTCCGCCAAAAATAAGCGAACCGAAAGAAGCGATCTGTTCCGCACGCAGCCCCTGCTTCTCTATCGCAAAATAACTGGGCGTCCAGAGGAAACAGGTTGCTTCTCCTGCACAATAGGCAAAGAACGCAATCAATGTAGGTATTACACCTGGAACCTTTGTAACTTCTCTGATCCCTGTACTTTCCGATAAGATTTCCGTGTTTTGCTGTTCATTCTTTTTCCACAGCGGCAGAGAAAGAATGCAGACCAGAAGGATCCCGGTCTGGATGCAGGCCGTCCACCTGTAGCCCTCATTCCATCGTGCCACCTTGAGCGCCAGTCCCATGATGATCGGGCTGATGACTGCTCCGACTCCATAAAAACAATGAAGAAAATTCATAACAGATCCGGAGAAATGATTCGCCACATAATTATTTATGGATGCGTCAATCGCTCCGGCGCCGAGGCCATAAGGAACTGCAAAAACAAAAAACATCCAGTATGCTCCGGAAACAGAAAACCCGACCAGGCCGAGTATCGTCAACAAAATGGATAGGATAACAATCCATTTTGTTTGAAGTTTCTTCATGATCCTCGGACTCAGCAGTGCGGAAATAATGGTCATAAATGAGATTGTCATGGAAATATATCCGGCATAGGATGAAGGAACCCCAAGTTCCGCCTGCATTGCCGGCCATCCTGATCCCAGAAGCGAGTCCGGCAGCCCGAGGCTGACAAAAATAAGATAAATAACCGCGATTAAAAATCCCATCGTAAGTCTCCTGTTCTGAATTTGATTATTTATCCTTAAACTGCATGATAAAAAAGGATGATGTCCTCATATGTCCCATCAGGCATATGGAATCCGCCGGGTACCGTTCCTATTCTCGTAAAGCCAAGCCGTTCATATAAATGAACAGCATGAATGTTACTGGCTACTACAGCGTTAAACTGTAAGATTCTAAATCCCTTTTCACGCGCCATGAAAAGGCAATCATTTACCAGCCGCTCTCCTATATGCTCTCCGCGAACATCTTTTCTCACTGCATAGGAAGCGTTGCAGATATGCCCGCAGCGTCCCACATTGTTCGGATGAAGAATATACATCCCGACAATATCTCCGCTGACTGTGTCTTCGGCAACACCCGTATAGGTCTGCTGGCGGAAAAAGGCGTCTGCATTGTATTCAGTCAGAGGATCTTCCTGCGGAAAAGCCACGCCACCCTCCACAACCTGATTCCATATCTTCATTACCGCATCTGCATCCGTTTTTCTATATTCTCTAATTTTTATATTCATCTCTATGCCTTCTATTCTAAGTAAAATCACTGCGTGATGAACAGCATTTTTCCGGATAACTACGAGATACTATTGCCCTGTCGCAATTCCATCTTAATAATCATCATAATCATCCCTTTATTGTATATAACAATATTCCTATACTTTCAAGATATGGATACATCTCTCATATTCGATTGCTGCTCCTGAAATTCTGCAGTCATGCGACTCTTACCTCAAGTTCTTTGGTCCTTTCCGGACGATGTAATCGAAAATGACATTTGCTCTTCCGGGGCTAACTATTTTTTCACACTTTATTCATCAAACGCGCTTATAATGTGGATAGATTTTGATATAGGAGGTATGAAAACCATGGAACTTCAAGAAGCCATGAATATTCGCAAATCTGTCCGCTCTTATACAGGAGAGCAGATCTCTAGGGAACAGCTGGATTCTATCCTGACCGCTGCATACGAAGCACCGATCGGAATGGGAAAGTATGACAGCATCCATTTCACCATTATTACCAACCCGGAACTTCTGAAAGAGATTGATGCCAATGCCGCGAAGTTTTTCGGCAATCCATCGATGCATCCACTGTATGGCGCTCCTATGTTGATCGTCATCTCATCGAACAGCGAAGGAAATGTTGCCAGTGCCAACGTCGGATTCATTCTCCAGAACATGTCTCTTGCCGCTGTCGAGGAAGGTATCGGCCACTGCGATATCTACGGTGCGATCGCTGCACTCAGTCAGGATAAGGCCCTTCTCGGAAAGCTTAATATTCCGGATGGTTTTACCCCGCTTGGCGCTCTTGCTGTCGGAAAAACAACCGAGGTGTATACAAAGCGTGAAATTCCGGCTGGACATAAATATGTTATAAACGAAATACAGTGACAGCTTCAGGGAGGCCTATGCGCCTCCCTTTTTCTGTGGTTACAGGATATAAATATGATTTCTGATGCAAATTAGGAATGGCGTATGGAAAGGGAAACTCCGGTCATGTCCGGGATTACCGCCGGTATGCGCTGACCGGTGCGGGAATACTGGGTATTCTGTTTCTGATCATCGGATACAGTATGACCGGGACACTGGTTTCTGTATTTGCCTCGGATAACAGGAATGTGCTGAAGCTTGCGGCCGAGGGCCTCCGGCTTGATTGATGAAAAATCGGTTGCATTTTGTCAAAAGTACAAAACTTTTTGAAACCAAGTGCTTTTAATTCCTGTTATGATACTGAGGATATCCCAGAAATACTTGCTATCCCTGATACCTTATTCTTTCTACCAGCGTTTTCTTTTTCAGATTACTGCTTAAAACACAGGAAAGCACAATTTGTAGAATACCAACCAGAAGAATCATAACAAGAATCGGGATAAGAGGAACGTGATAAACGTTCATTCCAAAAATCCCATTATGCTTCGCATAGGAAAACAGTGCATAGCCAAGGGGCAGACCGGCAGCAAGTGCGACGCAGATGGTGCCAACCGTAAAAATCAAGCCCTGTATTTGTAAGCTCAGATTCAATTGCTTATTGGTCATGCCTACCGCTTGCAGCACACCGTATTCCTGCTTCTTTGTGGTGATATTGATGATCATGGTGTTTGCCAGATTCATAAACCCGATGAGACCGACAATTGCCATGAACATATAGCAGCCAAGCTTCATCATACGGCTTGCGTATTCTGCAGATTGTAACTGTGCATGATAGGTATCCATTTTTATATGCGAAGTATTAGAAATCAAAGTATTCAGACTCTGTTCCACAGATGCAACATCTTTTTTATCACAGTCCACCCACAGATAGCCATAGGCTGTTCCCCTCGGATTCATGGAACGGTATACACCTTCCGGAATGACCAGATAAGTGTCCGCGCTTACAAAGGAGCCTGCGATTTTTCCATGATAGGTATAGGTTCCGCTTCCGTTATCAAAGTTGAATGTAATCGGTGCACCCGCAGAATACCCGTCAGCTTCCATCCACGTGTACCAGCCAAAGAAAACATCCCCGTTTTTGACAGCCTGTGCATAGTCCATGGAACCGATATCGCCATCCCCGCGCATCATTTCAAAATCCTCTTGATTTACGATTGCAACCGGAAATTTTGTTCCGTTCAGATCTGCAGAGACGATTTCTCTCGTCAGTACATCCGTTACACCGGGGATGGATTTGATTTCTTTAATCAAAGAATCATTCAGTGGGTTGTTCTGTAGGATTGTGTCCAGATTATTCTCCGAATAGGCTTCATCATAATTCTGGGAATAATCCAGCTGCAACTCAAATTGTCCATGGTTGATTGCAATCCGAGCCTCGTGCTCCGTGTCAATATTCCCAACATAATTAGAGATAATTACAAACAATACACAGGAAAGCCCCATGGTAAGAATCGTAGCAATGGTTCTTTTCGGATTGCCTGTCACATTTGCCATTGCCATGGAGAAAACGGTGACATCTTTTCTGCCTTTTCGTCTGCCCTGTTTTTGCGTTTTGGAGCCGCCAAGATACCGTGTCGCTTCGATTGGTGAAATCCGGGAAACAATTTTCATGGGTTTGCGCAGAGCCAAAACGACCGTAAGAAACGATACAAAAATGCAGATGAGCATAATTGTCAGTGAAAACAGAGGCACCTGATGGTTCTTCATTCCGGATGATACCAGATTTCCCTGCTCCACCAGCCAGTTGAAGCTGACTTTTGCAATCAGGAAACCAAACATCAGCCCCAGCGGTATCGAAGGAACCGCCAGAAGAATGCCCTCACGAAAGATCAACTGCTTCATCTGCTTTCTGGTTGCACCCAGCGCCTTGATTTTTCCGTACTCCTGAACCTTCTGGGCGATCCCGACCTGGAAGATATTATAAATGACCACAACGGAAAACAGCACGATTCCGAGGATCAGGGTTCCACAAACTACAATCATTTCATAGCTCGGCTGCAATACCCACTGCAGGTAGAGGTCATTGATGATCACGTTTTTCTGGTCAATGCCGCAGGAATCCGCGATTTCTTTTATAACAGGCGCAACATTATTCATAGATACATTTGCAGAATCGCTCAAGGTAAAATAGATATTATATTGCCTGTCACCCTCCGCAACACGCTCATTATAAAAATCCTGCGAACCGAATACAACATAGGAAGCCTCGATGGTATATTCATCCCGGTCATATAAAATCCCGCTGACAGTAAATTCCACCGGTGCGTATTCCGACTGCATACCGGAACGGTACTCCAATGTTACGGTGTCTCCGACCTTTACATCATGGTATCCCACTGCATCAAAGAAAGCGCGTCCTGCGGCAATTTCCTGCGCCTTTTCCGGATAGGTACCTTCCTTCAACACATATTCCTGATTATAGGGAAGCATTTTCCTGACCGTTTCATCCGCACTGACAAAGCCACCATTTTCATTTCCTTTCAGGATGCCCTCCGTACACATGATGCCGATATCAGATATCTCAGCTCTGCGTTCCACTTCTTTTAATTGCGTACCATCTGCGGCGATAAACAGGCCGTAGTTGCTTCCGCATGAGCTTGCAGACTGATCCTTCTGTAAAAGGATCAGTCCATTTCCAATTGTACTGATAATGACCAGAAGCATGGTAGTCAGGCAAATCGCCGTCATAATGAGGACACTTCTTGTCCGATTTCTTTTGTCGTTGCTGAATGCAATTTTGCTGATCGTCCTCAATTAAAATCCACCACCTGTCCATCCTCGATGCCTAAAATACGGTCAGCAACCTGCGCGATCTCATCATCATGGGTAATCATTACAATCGTCTGTCCATATTTTTTTGCGCTCATTTTCAGCAGCGCGATCACCTCGTCACTTGTCTTGGAATCAAGATTTCCGGTTGGCTCATCCGCAAACAAAATCTCCGGTCTGTTTACCAAGGCTCTTGCAATCGCAACGCGCTGCTGCTGTCCTCCGGAGAGAGTATTCGGAAGATTATGAATCCGGTGTTCAAGACCCAGTGTGGTGATAATATCATTGACATAAGCTTTATCCACTTTTTTTCCGTCAAGCCCCAACGGAAGAACGATATTTTCCCACACATTGATGGAGGATACCAGATTGAATGCCTGAAATACAAATCCGATCTTTCTTCTCCGGAAAACGGCAAGCTGATCCTCCTTCATGGAATACAGGTCCTTGTCAGACAAGATCACGCTGCCGCTAGTTGGTGTATCCAGCCCGCCCAGCATATGCAGCAGGGTACTTTTTCCGGAGCCGGATTTTCCGACAATGGCGACAAATTCTCCCTGTTGAATCTGGATATTCACATGATTGACGGCTTTGACCTGATTTTCCCCCGTCCCATAAAATTTGCAAAGCTGATTCGTTTCTAATATCACGCCCACTCCAATGGCCTCCTTTTCTTATTTACCAGCATTGTATCAAAGGAACCTTTCATTTCACTTTCAAAAAGAGAGCAGAAGTCTTACAGATTTGAAAGACTTCTGCTCATCATCTCTACGAAAGTCCATTCTCCGGCAGCTGAATCAAAAAGGTACTTCCTTTTCTGACTTTGCCGGAGGCTACCGTGATTGTCCCACCATGCTGCTCAATAATCTGTCTGGACAGATACAGGCCGATGCCAGTTCCGCTCTTTTCGCGAACTTCCGGCGCAGTCCCTCTGTAAAACCGCTGGAATATTTTATGGTATTCACTCTGCGGGATTCCAATTCCCTGATCCTCGATCTCAATTCTCACAAAGCCGGTTCTTTTTTGTAGACGGATCGTGATTTTTGAATGTTCTGGACTGTATTTGATGGCATTGTCCAAAACGTTAATGATTGCTTCTCCAAGCCAACGTTTATCCTGCATGAGTGCACAATGCTCCAGTGATTCGTTGCAGTCGAAAATAAGTTCTATCCCTTTCTCCGCTGCCTTTGGATACGTTCGGTTTACTGCGGAGATGATCGTATCCATAATGGGAAGTGTTTTCTGATCAAGCTGAATCAAACCTGTCTCCAGTTTGGATATTTCCAGCAGAGACTGCAACAATGTTTCCAATCCGTCCAATGCACTCCGGCAGCGGATGCGAAATTCCTGTTGCTCCGTCTCACTCAGATTGTTCCGCAGCAATATGCTAAAGCAGGTATCCAAGGCTGCAATCGGGGTTTTCAGCTGATGGGAAATGTCGGATACCATTTCCTTTGTGCTTTCCTTCTCCGCTCTGGCTTCCTCTTGCAGCAGCTGGATATGATGTCCGATTGCTTCAAGCTGAAATTTCAGTCTTTCCTGCCCGACATGATCTTCTGTGTCCGGCACTACCTCAAAGTGATTTTCCCGAAATGCAATCAAGATTTGCTCTAGCTGCTCCAATCGTTTCCGACTTTCTTTCGACTCAACTTTCTTCCGGTAAAACAGGAACGTTAGCAAAGACAGACATAGCACTGCACTTGTACAGCCGGTTATCATGATATTCTGCCGGAAGCGCACATAAAACGAAGTCCCTTTGTTTTCCCAGTACCCGTATTGCTCTAATAATTGCTTACCTTGTTCATTGGCTTGATGGTCGTTTCCTTTCAGCCATCCTGCGGCAACATCCATGCCGGTGGTCTCTGCGCCCGCCGCAACTTCTGTCAGGATATCCATTTTACATTGATAATCCTGATAATATAAATAGGTGGTAAAGCAGTTCAATACCGCAAAAAAGAGTAGAACCGGCAGCACCAGTGACAAGGCATCAACCCACTTTTTACGATGTCGTTTCGTCACTGACTTACCTCCTGATTCCATATATACCCAAGACCTCTGATATTCTTTATATAAACCGGTGCAGCCGGATTGTCTTCGATTTTCTCACGGAGTCTTCTGATATTGACAGCGATTGTATTTTCATCCACAAAATCCCCTTCCAGATCAAACACATTTTCCAATATTTGTGTTTTTGAAAGAATCTGTTTCGGATTCTGAAGAAAAAAAGTCAGCATTTTCAACTCCGTTTTTGTCAGACTGATTTCACGACTCTTTATCAGGACTTTCATTTCTCCTGCGATAAATACGATATCTCCCGAAATCATCTTTCCGGCTTCTGTTTTCTCATGTCTGCGGCGGAAATGTGCTTCTATTTTCAAAAGAAGTACCGAAAGACTAAACGGCTTTGTAATATAATCATCTGCCCCTGCTTCATATCCCATGACCTGATCCATCTCCTGATCTAGTGCTGTAAGACAAATAATGTATGTATTATAATTGCATCTCATCCACCTTACAAATTCCAGTCCATTCCCATCCGGAAGATTCACATCACAAATGGTAACATCCACATTATTATCACTTGCAATTCTTTTCGCTTTTTTCATTGATTCTGCTGAAAAAGCCTCATATCCGGATTTTTTCAGTGAGAATGTAATTCCACGATTTAAATTTTCATCATCTTCAACCACGAGTATACCTGGCATAGCATATGCACCTCTCTTTATTAACTATATATATCAGCTGGGAGATGACTCCCACCTCTATAGGTGGTGAGAAACAAGCTTGTATCAGTGGGGGAGTCAATCCCCCAGCTGATATAGCCTCCGGCAGGATTGCAGAGGCATTCTTGAATTAATATCAGAGTACTGCTTCTTCAATTCTCTCATCGTTTGTATCTCTAAAAGATAAAACAATGGAACTATCGTCAGCACTGTTATCCTCTGACCCGAGACAGTGGAAAACATAATCATGCTGCCCGACTGTCTGTAGGAACATATCGAAAATATGCCTCTGTTTGCGGAAACATATCTAAATTCGTTCACCTTCTGTGGAACGCTATCTATCAAAAGCCAAGGCATAAAACTGGAAGTTATCTATGTCTTCCAAGATCATCAAAATTTCTTTTTAATGTTGCTTCAGTAAACGGGATAGCGCAGATCATGACAATCATCTGTGCAATGACGATAATCAATCCAGCAATGCCTGTCATGTCCACACTCTTTCCATAAACGAATAGCATCGCCGCAATTGATATCGGTAGTAAAGCCAATCCACTATAAAACCATATTTTACCGCTGTATTGATGAGCAAATCTCCAGGTTTCCTGACTTTTCATAGATCTCGTTGTTCGATATCCAAACGCATCATTAATCTGTTTTGGTCCGCCTTTCATGAAAAATTTTCCAAATCCAATCATCATAGCTGGTGTCAAAAGACACATGATCAACATAAAAACCCAGAATCCCGTCATAGCTATTCTCCTAACAAGTTCAGATTTACAACCGGTTCAGTATGCCCTGTATTGTTTGCTCATCCTGAATCTGCGAGATTCCGAAACACTTTTTCCCAGCATCTTTTAGTGATGCACCGACATGGTAACCGACTGTGTCATCCAGAATCAGGAAGCGATCATGAAAAGCAATCATGTGCTTTACCATAAGATTTGGATATTGCGAATTAAACGTGTTAATGTCTCTATTACTAAGCCGCGTATTATTGAAGGTATAAATTGTCACATCAACACCGGGATTCTTCTTTGCCAGAATATTAAGCGTCCCAATATCCACATATCCATCTATCAGAACAATTTTCTTGGTCGCCTTCTGCACTAATGAGATCAGCAGCTCAAATGCATCATAAATCTGACCATCAAAGAATATTTTCTGCTCTGGCTCCGCACGATCCTCAATATACGCAAAAAACTTTATCGAACTTCTCATCTGTCTGTTTCTGATATTCCAACTGCTTTAATTCTACAGAGCTAATACGCTCAAACAAGGCCGCATTATTCGCAATGAAACGGCGCATCTCGACAAATGCTTTGATGATCTGAATACTGACCTGAATGGCGGTATCGCTCCTTAGAACCGCAGATAGCATAGCTACTCCCTGCTCCGTAAAGACATATGGCATATATCGCCTTCCGCCTCGCCCCTTCTTTGAGGTCACAATTTGTGACCTCAAAGAATCATATTCTTCCTGCGTTAACTGGAACCGGAATTCCGCAGGAAATCTTTCTATATTTCTCTTAACCGCTTGGTTAAAAACTTTCGTATCCACTTTATATAGAGCAGCCAAATCACTATCCAGCAGGACCTGTTGCCCACGGACAATGTAGATGAGATCCCTTATCGGCCTTGTATCAGTCTGTACTTCTGCCGATTCAACTGTTGTGATTTCATTATCCATAACGTTCCTCATGTATCTTGAGATGCCAATTGGGCATCTCAAGTTCTGTCTTTAATTGTGTAAGCATGCTTGTACAAATTCTGATTTTTTCTGCAGGTCAACTCTTGCGGAAAGTTTATTAACTAGATACCTCTGTTTTTTATCCACAGCCTCATTTCCGCATAATGTTTATGTAATATGATAACATTAGGCGTTTCTTTCTTCCATAATAAAAAAACGCCCCAGCATCCCGAGGCGGAATAAACTATTCTCATCGATAAATTGTAATGTCTTCGAGGACGATACAGTATCACTGCCGTACCGCCCTCTTTTTATGTCTTCGTGATGATGATCTTACCAAAACCTTAAATAGCCTTTCTACAGTCTCGACCCCTGAAAATAGCAAAGCCAAAGTCTCGCCCGCCAAAAATTCATCAAAATAGCCTTTCCACAGTCACGACAGAGCGATATTCACATTTTCCCTGACAGAAAAAGCGGCACCAGCCTCTCTTTTCAGAAAGACTGATGCCGCAGAAATGGCTTAAACAAGGGCTTTATAGCCACTTTTTCAATTTGTTCTCGTTAGCAGAGCTACTGTCTCGACGTGCCCCGAGACAGCAGAAAATATAATCACGCTGCCCGGCTGTCTGTAGGAACATATCCAGAATTTGCCTCTGTTTTCGGAAACATATCTAAATCCGTTCATATTCTGTGGAAACTTATCTATCAAACGCCAAGGCATAAAACTGGAATTTTGCTCATGGGGGAAACGCTCCAATCTTCTGTTTGATATCGGAAAGCAGATGATCCGTCCGCACCCCCTGGCGGATGCGTCTTTATCCCTGTTCACATGCAGAGCGATGAATCTTGTCGCTGCCATTTTATCCACCTGCCGATAAGTAAAAAAATCCGGAGACCATCCCACCTGAAAAAGCAAGACAGTCCCCGGACAACAATGATTTTATGTCGATACGTTACGAGCGGATAAATCCTCCGATTCCTTCCCTTGCCATCTCCAGCAAAACAATGGCAACCGCCGCAAAGATGACAAGGAAACAGGCTACCGCCATTCCGGTCAGGATCAAGGCACTGGCAGCCAGATGCCCTCACATGTGACGTCTGACTGTTATGTATTCCGCATCGATGGATGCAGTGTCGATATTTGCCGGAATTTCGGCTATTAAAAACCGAAAACGTGATTAGCAACGATCTCCGGTCCGCAACACTTATTTTGAATTTGAATAATTGCGATCCAGCAATTCCATGCCAAAGCTCTCCACCTTCCCATTCACTGCATTTTCAAGCCACTGTGCCATACTCGGATTCCTGCTTTTGCTGTCAAAAAATATTTTTGTTCCCGCAGCGGTATGCACTGTTAAATGCCCATCTTCCTGAGATTTCGCATCCCAGATGTAGATGCCGCATCCCGGAATTTGTTCCTGCATGTCAGATACCATCTGCTTCAGGATTTGCTGGAACCTGTCGCCTTCCGCTTTCCCAATTTTTAATGGCATCTCCTGCTGTGAGCCTTCGTCAAAAAATCGTTGGGCCAAAGACAGATTGCAGTCGCGCACGGAGCAGTCAAACAGTATTTTTACGTTGTCTCTATTGTTACCCAATGCAGTGAGAGAATCCAGCGTGATATTGTCTGATGTAACGGCGTCACTGAATGCTTTGGGAGTATGCCACTCGTTTACCATGATGTCATGCCAATGTTCATTGATCAGCAGAGAACTATCGACGAGAACCGCAACGTCTTTCGGATTATTGAACCGTTCAATGGCATCGTCTGCCAGTATAGCCGCTCCGAAGCCGCCGGCACTTGACCCTGCAATCACCAGCTGATCCGGTGAAGAATCAATATAGTTAAAAATCTTCTCAATCAGGTGGCGATAATTCGTATATCCGTGATAGTAAATCGTCCGGGTACTGCCATCCAATGCGCTATATTCTTTTTCGCCTGTCCCAGCATGAAAGTCTCCGTTACAATATGGTACTCCGATAAATGTCCAGTCCTTGAACATATTGTCATCAGCGGAATTTCCAATTCCCCATTTCCTTATAGCGTACGTCATGACGTTTAAGCCTGTACCCATGCGGGGATTGTAGAATCCCCCTTTAACGTCCATAGACCTCGCTGCCGTATAATCGTTTACACTGAAGCCGCCGCCATAAAAATACAGAATGACTTTGTTCTCACTTCCTTTGCGGAAATATCCCTGCCATTTGCTTCCATCAGAGCTGACGGTATCGTCAACGTTGACCGTGTACCATTTTCCGACTTCGGGTTCTCCGGACAGCTGTGGTAAATCCCTTCCCATCGTTATACTGATCACAGCATTCGTGATGTTACTGCCGAACAACACAAATGTAATGATTACGGCAGCCAGTATTGACACAATACAGATGTTTCTTTTCTTTTTTCTGGTCATAATCTTATCCTTCTCTCAGAGCCCTGTTCTCAGTCGGAAGAGATACCATGCCGCTTGAATGATTGATCCATTTGCCTATATCAAGCTCTGCTTCTCTGGCAAGCTGCTCCTGCTTCTCATTAATCACGTTCTTCGCACTTTCGGATGAATCATTCATCCCTTCCGGATTATTTGACTCAATGAAACTATGCTGCGCGTCCGTATACTCCTGAACATCCGGTTCCAAACCTGCATCTTCCATCCCGGAGATATAGTTCTTTGCCTTCCGGGAGATGGGATCCTGCCCAGCAAGAATAAATAATGTTTGTGGCCAGTCACTTCCGAAATTTTCATTTGATAAACCGGTCGTCCACGGATAGCAAAGAATCAAGCCCTTCAAATGGCAGTCTTCCTTTTCCAGATCTCTTGCCGCTTCCGCTGCATAATACGCTCCGGCACTATACCCAATCATGTAAATTTCTTCCGGATTCACATGATATTCTTCTGCATGGTCATAGAAATAATGGACTGCAGCTCTAATCTCCCTCACTCCGTAAGAAATTGGTTTTAGATCTGCTGTTGTATAGTTCACGCTGACAATGACTGCATTCCACTGCTGAGCGACACGATTGCTCTGCGTATCCAGCGCATCCGCATTCCCGGCTACAAAACCGCCGCCATGGATATTGAAGACAACCGGAATCCGTTCCTGTTCATCGTGATCCGGAACATATATGTTTACTGCCACAGGATTGTTATCCTTCCGGGGTATGCTGAGTCTTTGACCGATCAGATCCGCATCTTCCTTTTTCATCGCATTCCTCTGCTCTGCACAATTGTTTCTGTACGAATTCAGAAAATATACGAACCCGACATTGAATATCACAAGCAGCACCGAAAGCACCGAAAACAGGACCACAATCGCTTTCCATTTTTTTGATAATTCCCGAAATTTCATATCATCACCCTAACATGACGTGAATCAGCGATCCCAATGTCAGATATACATGCAGGATGCTGAAAACAGTCAGGAGCAGCGCCGCCGCAAATAGAAATACGATCACGTTCTTCCAATGTGAAGATAAATCCCGAAATCTCATTATTGCCGTCCTTTCATTTTCAACAACTCACCTTCAAGAAATTTCTTTCCTTAAGAAAAAGGTCTTTTCATCAGCTTCTGTTGCCTTTTTCTTTTCGAAAGGCTATCATAGAACTGATATCGAGACAAGTGTCTCAGACAAAATGAGACAGAAAGGATCAAAGTGACTCATGCAGAGCATAGATAATTACGTCGAACAAAAACTTGCGGAGACACTGATTGATTTGTTAAACACCAGATCTTTAGATGAAATCTCCGTTCGGGAACTCTGCAATAAAGCAGGTATCGGGCGCGCTTCCTTCTACCGTCATTATCAGAGCAAAGAAGAAATACTGGATCGGCATGCTCAATCCTTGATTCAGAAATGGGCGGCGGAATTTGAAGCATCTCCTGATTCCCGGCCATGGAACGTATTCGAAAGCCTGTTCCATCACCTCAAAGAGCATCAGACATTCTATGAAGTTCTTCATAAAACAGAAAGAGACAACATCCTGCGTGCCGCAATCCGCGCCAAAATCGGATTGACTAATGACCTTTCAAACGAGGATGTCTATCAGAAGGTCTTTTTCGCTGATGGTATCAGCGGCTGGGTTGAAGAATGGATCGACAGAGGCATGCCAGAAACGCCAGAAAAGATAAATCAGCAGCTTGGTCAGTATTTTACACAGGTTTTGCCAACTCTCAGCAAACTGTATACACATAGATAATCCGCTCTCCTTTGATCTGCTGCTTTTTTTTGGCCTACATGATGGATGTGATTCTTTTGTTTTCTTTCTCCGGTGAGGCAAAGGACTTCCATTATCTCATGCATCTGCACTATTCCTGCTCAGCCAGATCCAGAAACCAATACAAGCAGCCAGATGCGAGATGTAGCGGTTTCTCTTGAAAAGGCTGATTTGGTCTGTGTCCGACCCGATGGTTCAGCAATCAGTACAGATTTATTCAAATACGTCTGCCGGGTATGCCGGACTGAACTTCATATGGAGTTTAATTATCATTCCTTACGTCACACCCATGCCACCATGCTTCTGGAGGCGGGCCGATGGCTGCCAGCATGCAGGAGATCTGCAATATTATGGGACAGACCCCTGATTGGATGCCGGGCCTGCTGCTGCGGGCGGACGGCTATGAATGCATGTTTTATCAGAAAGACTGAAAGAAGGCGGCCAGATCAATGGTCGCCTTTTCGTATACAGATAACAATGGAAATTTAGAATTAGAGAAATGTGTGTTAAAGCAAAGCCCGATCTTTTTCCTCATCAAATTTTCTGATCACATGCTTAATTCTATTAAGTGGGAATGGAGCCTCCTCTGCCGGATGATATTCAACCGATTCAACTCGCACAACCGCCTCGTGGTTATCCTCTCCGGCAGGCACAATAACAAAGTCACCGATATCGAAATCTTCATCTGATTGATAGCAGTATTTCTTTCCACCGTCTTCAAAAACAACATTACAGAAAATCAGATCATTGATTTTTCGACGAACTTTTCCGTATGTACGTTTGTCAAAGAAATCTCCTATACCATAAAATGAAAGGAAATCATATAAATCATCTGCAAATTCTGGCCAATCCTTTGGTAATCCATTTTTGTCGAAGGTACCTGATATCTTTCTTACACCATCGAGCTTTGTAGTCACGAGGATCTGATATTGATCTGTATGATGCGGATCAACGTAAACATCGGGCGGATTGCCTATTGCTTCCGAAAGAGCATTCAAATCCATGTCATCAAGAAAACTTGAAACTCCCTCTTCAATGTGATAAATGCTCTTCACATCGCATCTCTCAAAAATCTGACGAAAGTGTTCTACTGTCTCCGTGACTCTGTCGATTTTTATTTCTTCGTGGTAATTCCATTTAATGTATGGAAGTTTCAGATCCTGAGGATTTGGATTCTTTATTTCAGTGTACCTGTCGTAATAAACTTCAATACGATCTACCCGATCAGGATTTCCATCAAATAAAAGCAGATCATTTCTATGAAGTTTGTCTCGTATAAGATCAGAAAGACTCGGAAAAGATTCCGGAACACCCGAAACAAGCGATCCGCTTATATTTGTCGTTTGACCCTTGGAATTAGTAAGCTCCATATTCCAAAAACCTACATCTGTTACGTAGATACTGTTTTCATTTTTGCTAAAGGCCTTGGCAACGGCATCTAGAATAATTTGTATGGTTTCTCCATCTGCAGGAATTTTTTCTTTTCCAAGCAACCGCGGCCTATCATCGATTCCACCATAACGATAACGTGTTAGCCAGATGCCCCCACCGGAAGTAATCGAAAGTCGCTGTTCTACTTCATCATCAGGATAAGGTTCCGGACCGTAACAAATATTATTAGAAATAATCCGTATTTTCTGAAGAGTCCCTTCAAATGTAAGAGAACCTTCTGATTTCACAGGAGGGTCCTGACTGTCTTTGTTTGTTGTCATAAGCATTACACCTCATTTAATGCTAATAGATCTTTGTAAAGGCTTTATAGGTTCATTTGGAAATTGAGAAGGGGGGATAAGATGCCAAGTTGTGCGATTTGTGGAAAAAATCTTCCAATGCTCGGAATTAATAAGGTAAGACTGAAGGGCGGCGATGTTGTCTGCTTTGATTGTGTGAAAAAAGCCGGGCATAATCCGATGACATGGACAAAAAACCTGTCGACTACCGTTGATATGCTTCAAGCAGAAATTGCAGGTATAAACAAGGCAGAACCGGAAAAACAAAAAAGTGATATCGACATCATGAAGGAAACGTTTGACAAAAGACGGTCTTCTCTTGGACTTGGAGCAAAGGCACGAGTGTCGGATACCTTCAGACCAGATAAAAGCTTCTATAAAAGATTTTACATTGATACGATTCATAAGAAGTGGCAGGCTCTTGGTCCGGTTCATAATTACTCTGATCTGGTAAGTTATGAGTATCAGGAAGATGGTGGAACGGTTGTCTCCGGCGGCGTTGGGAGCGCTGTCATAGGTGGAGCATTGTTCGGAAGTATCGGAGCTGTTGTAGGGGCGGCAACAGGCAAGAAAAAATTATCAGATTATGTGAACAGTATGAAAATTCGACTGACCGTGAAGGATATGAATAATCCGACAGAATATATCGATATGAATCCTGTCAGAATAAGGATGAAGCGGAGCTCTGGACAGTACCGAAAGAATCTTGAAGAAACACAGGAAATCTTGTCATGTCTTGAACTGATCATTCGCGAGAGCCAAAAATCGCAAAGGGCTCCGGAGAACTCAAAAACAACAGATGCCGCAGACGAGATCCTCAAATATAAAAAGCTTCTCGATGCTGGGGCTATTACTCAGGAAGAATATCAAGCGAAGAAAAAGCAGTTACTGAATTTGTGATTCTTCAGATGGGACAAGATAGCTGGTCGAATCAGAAGTTATCAAAGATTGCAAGGCAGTTGAATGAAATTGTAAGTGATCACTTCGGACTAATTAAGCTGAATACCTGCTCATAGGTCAGTGTTGTAAGGTCTAGTGCATTAATATCTCTATGCTCTTTAATGCCTAGTATCCAGTCAACAGAAACGTTATATTTTTCACTTATCAATTTTAATGTTTCAGCTGTTGGTTGTTGCTTACCGTTTCTGATTTTATTCAAATTTGCAAGAGACATGTTTAACTTGCTCGCTGTCATATAATCTGTTTCACCAGCAAACAATTCATTCAGTCTACTACTAATGACATCATTAAATTCAGTCATTATCTCAATGCCTCATTCTCTATTTGTCTTCTATTTGCTTCAACATTTCCTCATTCACCTTTATGGTCAGGTCATAAAGATTTAAAAGATCTTGTTCATCATCAAAAGCTTGAGTTAATTCTTGCTCGACATCCGGATCTTTCCAGGCCTCTTTAGGAAGGATCATTTTACCTTTAAAAACGCAGAGCCTGTTTTCTATCCAGCCTTGAAGCGACAATGTGTCTGCATCCTGCAATGCTTTGCCTTTTTTTAGGAGTTTTTGAAGCAATGGGTCAACAATAACCAAATGATTTTCATGTTCGGAATAAGGAATCACTGCTTCTGTAATATCAATTGCTCCCTTTCCTTTCAATTCCAAAATATCCTCAACCGCGCCAGCATAAGATAATTTATCACTAGTCTCGGTTGTTTTTTTATTTGTTCTTCCAAGAAGCCAGTCCACTGATACCCCGTACTTCTCGGAAATATCAAATAGTTGATCAGTTGTTGGAACCTGTACTCCAGTAAGCAGTTTACTTACCGTCGATTGAGACAAATTAATCTTCTCCGCGATTCTATCTTGCGTATCACCATTAAATGTCTCTTTTAGCCTGTCTTTAATTATCTGTTTATTCAAAGACATATTATCCTCTTATTCTGCTTACGAATATAAATATTCGACTAGTGAATAATTAAATTATAGCACTTCCCATCTTCATTACCATAACGAATTCACATTTCGCGTCACGAAACATCTATTAACGCCACGAAAAATAGCCTTCAAACAGCTCCTTTTATCATTCGTAGCTTCTTTTCTACACTGTGATTGTAAGGAGAGCATCACAAGTCACAGCCTCTGATCAGGGCTGACCCGAACGCTTGGTGATGCACCTACAAACGAGGACATTGCTCATAGGGTAAGCAAGCCTCCACGACAAAAGGAGACAAGAGCATGTCAAACGAAGATTGGATTATCAATCTGGAAAACACAGCAGACGAGGTCGCCGGTATCTGCGGAAGCGAAGTTGTTCGCTTCATTCTCAGGGAGCACGGTGCAAGAAGCATCTATGACTTGAATCCGGGTGACTACGAAGAAGTGTTCTCTGAGCTTTACGCCTACATCGAGAACTACGACTGACAACTGAATATCGAAAGTCCTTCGGCCTCATCGCGCAGCTAACGATTGAGCCAAGGCAAGGTAATCCCCTGCTCCACTCGGTGCGCCCTACCGCGGATAGACGAGTGCATCTCTGGATGGAGCAGGCAGCAAGGCAATTTTGGTTCAGCTTCATGCACAGCTGGCCGCCAATTAGAAACGGGGTAACCCGCTAAGGTGGCCTGAATGAAGAAAAAATTGAATCTGTCATCACGGACTCCCCGTTTCGGAAAGAAACGAGGAAGCCAAGATGGCAATCCCAGTCAAAGAAGTAAAGTTTTATGACAATGGTAGAATTTATGCAACAGTAGAAGTTAAGACCTATGAGAATGGGCGGGTTGAAATCGTACCCCCTGACGGATATCGGATGTATCCAATGGATATTGAGACTGCTGACACCTCAGCACACGGATATGCTTCAGAACTTATCCGCATGTGGTGGAAAGGCAGCCGCCAGTACAAATGCTACATGGTACCCGTCCCTGAGGAACTGTTCAATGTGATGATGCGGCCTGACTGGTCGGAGGATAAGCGTAATCTCCGTTCACACAAGTGTCGTGTTGAAGGCGCTCATGGAACACCGATTATCTGCCGCAAAGCATCCTGCGTCGGATGCCCGAAAGCCGGAAAGGATATGGAAACTAATCAGACGTCTTATATCGAAGACCTGAAGAAGAACAGCAGCTGGGAGCCTTCCACTGAAGACACAACAAGTGCTGTCGCTATGGATCACATTAATCACGATGAGCTCATTGACTTTCTTGCGAAGCATCAGAAAAAGCTGGCTAAAATCAAGCTTCTGGAGGACGCTGGCTATAGCGTGAAGGAAATTCATGAAATACTGGATCTTTCCATCAACACGATCTATACAGATCGGAAGCGGATAGAGAAGCTGGAAAAAGAATTCTTCAAAGAGGATTAATCGAGTAGGAGGCGGTTATTAGCCGCCGTCCTCTCGCACCACCGTGCGTACCGTTCGGTACACGGCGGTTTCAACAGTTGACGTGCACAGACTGATATGCTGCGGCTAGATCATAAAAGCCCCAGCGTATCAGTCTTTCTTTTGTTAAAGCTGTCTTAACCACACCTGTGTTCGCCATTCGCCAGTATGCTTTCCGGCTGTAGGCGCCTTCACAGGCTGCCCATTCGGGCAGACCCAGCCCCATCAGCTTGCGTTTGCGCGTCCGTGGCAGTTTCCACTGTTTCCAGATGCACGTCCGTACGCGTCTGTACAGCCAGCCGTTCAGGGCGGCGATGTTGGTCTTCATGTCCGCCATTCCGTAGTAATTCAGCCATCCGCGCGCAGAAACCTCTATTCGCTTCATAGCCGCTACTATGCTACCTCATTTACTCCGGGAAGTGAGCATACGCAGTTTCTCCTTGAACCTCTTCCATGACTTCGCATGGACACGGACGTACACTCCGTTCTTACCTTTCCCGAAACAGAAGCCAAGGTACTTAAATTTTCGGATTGCAAACAAGCTGACCGTTCTGCTTTTCTCCCGATTCACCTTCAATTTCAAGGTTCCTTCAAGATACTTCACGCTGGATTCCAAAAGCCTCTGTGATGCCCGTTCACTCCTTGCCAGCAGCACGATGTCGTCTGCGTAGCGGATGCATGGCACCCCTCGTCTTCTGAATTCCTGGTCAAATTCGTTCAGATAGACGTTCGCGAGCAATGACAAAAGATTTCCGCCCTGCGGGGAACCTTTTTCTGTCGGAACTACAACACCGTCTTCCATTACTCCGCTCTTCAGATAACGCTTGATCAACTGGATTACTCTCTCGTCTTTGACGTTCTGTCTCAGAAGATTGAGCAGTTTCACATGGTTGATCGTGTCGAAATATTTGGAGAGGTCAAGAACAACTGCCCTTGTGTATCCCTGTTCCGCATACTCCTTTATCTTCCGAATGGCATTCTTTGCACTTCTTCCCGGACGATAGCCGTAGCTTCCGTCTGAGAACAGCGGTTCATAGATGAGCATCAGCTGCTGAGCAATTGCCTGCTGGATGATACGGTCGATCACCGTCGGAATACCAAGCTTACGTACTCCGTCGTCCGGCTTTGGGATCTCTTTGCGTCTCACGGGTGACGGAGTGTAATGTCCGCTCCTTATCTTCGCTATAAGTTCGCTCTGATGCTCCTTCAGCCATGGAAGCGCGTCCTCTATGGTCATCCCATCGATTCCGGGCGCTCCCTTATTTGCCTTCACTCTCTTATAGGCACGGTTAAGGTTATCCTTATCCAGTACCCTCCCGAGAATGTCCGGCTCTGCACTATCCCTTTCCTTCCATATCCGGTTGAAAGAGCGGTGCGCTCTCACATACCCTTTGCGTTCCACACTATCTCTTTGTGAGCAGCCGTCATTGCTGACGTTTTCTGTACCCATTCGCTCTTTCCTCCTTTCCGGGGCGTACTTGGGACTCCTGTTGATTCAGCCCTTCACGGCAATGCCGCTACTATGGCCTCTGCTGACTCCAGTACGCTCAGCACAACGGTGGTTACTCCTTTCAGAGCATATCGTACAGGCCTCCCCGGGTACCACACGTTTCTTTCCCTCCATCTACCTGCCTCATTTATTCCCGCTGATTCCGTGTAGTTACTGGGCTTCGGCTTGTATTGCAGTCTTACCCTCAGCGAAAACCTTATATGAGATTTCTGTTCGTCAGGCCGGAGGTTTGCCCTCGGGTTAGTATGTTCCCCGAATCCGGCTTCCTTCAGATTCCACCTTGCGATGGACACCCTTGCCTTCGACTGTATCCTTCCCACTACCGGGCGGATTCCAGACTTGCACCGGTTAGAAACGTGCGCCGCCGGGCGCACAACAAAAAGGCACTCGACATTTTCAGAGAGAAAACGGCAAGTGCCTGTCAGAGTTCCATATTCTGTTTTTTCTGCTTCGGAGTTTTCTGCTCCTGTATCTGCTTCTGCTGTTCCTGCTCATACTTCAATCGCTCTGTGATAGAGTGCTTCGGTTCGGGCTTCTTCTGGGGTTCTGCCTGTTCCGACGTGATGACTTTACCGACCCAGTAGCGAATATCTTTCATCGGCTGTAATTCCTCTTTGACGGCAGCAAGCTGTCCGGCAAGCTCCAGATATTTGTTCTGAACAATCTTCCAGCCGTGTCTCCATTCTTCGGCGTGGTACTGTTCGTTCCAGTCAACGGTATCTTCCTTATGACTTTTCCATCTGCCGGATGGGAGCTTGATGCGTTCGCCGTTCTCGTCAAGGTCATAAACCTTGCGGCTCTTGGGAAGCCACTTTCCATTTTCATCAATGGATCGCATCGTCAGCATAATGTGGCAATGGGGATTATGTCCCGGAGGATCTGGGTCATGGATTGCAAAATCACAACACATTCCTTTGGACACGAAATACTCATTGCAGTATTCCTGCAACATCTGCGGACACATTTCAAGCGGTACTTCTCTGGGCAGAGCAACAACGAAACGCCTTGCAAGCTGTGAGTTCCATTGCTTCTCTACTCCCTCGGCAGAGTTCCAGAGCGTTGCCCGGTCTGCGTATTCGGGTGGAGCATTGGACGGCAACATGATTTCCGTGTAAACAACCTCATGCTGTTTTCTGTGGTGGTCTTTGAATTTCTGGTCGTACTCGGAAAACAATTTTTCTCCGGCTTGGTAAGCTGCTCCGGCAACGGCAAAGCTGCCTTTGCTTCTCTGAATAATTCGTATCTCCAGATGGGGGACTGGCATTTTGTTTGAACCTCCTTTCTCTGTGCAATAAAAAATGACCGACACTTTTCAGCAGCGGTCAGATGGGGAAAGTATAAGCTTGCTGGCGGTGGATGATTGCTTGCAATCGCTCATCGGCGGCAAGTCCACAAAGGGGTAGCTGGCAAAGCCAGCGCAGGGGAAGTGTAGCTTCCTCTGGATGATTGGAGCAAAAGAATTTTGCGGAAATCATCCAGCTCCCTGCAAGGGGCCTTCGGCAGAACGCAATCACCATCTTTAGGTGGTGTATAATTACGCCCTGTTCCAAAACAGGGTTTTAGCTCCCGTTCGGTTGCTCTGTTTCCTTTCGGTTCTCAATCAGCATATTCAGCTTCTTTTGAACCGCTTCGCTATGGAAGATGAAAGTCAGCAGCTGTTCGGCAGATACTTGTGATGGGCGAAGTGTTCCACTTCCAACCTCATGTTGTAGTAGAAGCAGCGATACCACTTGTCGCAGTCCTCGTCATCTTGCCAAACCATATTCCGAATTGTGACGGTACTTTCTCCTCTGCCCCAGAAGTGTGATTTTCACATTTCTTGAAATGTGATTCTGAAGTGCGGTCCGGACTGCCTGCGGAAAACTTCAGAACATAGGTCAACGAAGGCTTTCCAAGACCCTGCCGCTTGCGCTTGATCAAACCTGCTTTCTTCTTCAGCTCGGACAGCAGTTTGACTGCTTTCTGGTTTCCGCACTGCAGGTCGCTCATGATATCTTCGACTGTGTAAATGATGTATGCCCGGTTCTGGTCATCAAACCATCCGTTTTTCATTGACAGGGACAGGCGATCCAGCATGAGTCCACAGAGAAGCTTTACCTCAACGGATACCTCGCGGAATTCTTCGCCCGTGATCAATGTCTTCGGGATCCGGTAAAACAGGAACTGCTCCGCATCTTCCTGACCGTAGAAATAATCGAATACCATCGTCCTCCCCTCCTTTCCTGAATTTCTGCAAAGAAAAAGGACGTCAATCTGCTGGAAATGCCAGTAAACTAACGTCCTCTAATGACTATGTATATTTGTCTGTTCTTATCTGGTTTTATATTGCTACTGTAACGAGGTCTAACGCTATCACCACGGTAATGTATTTTTCGAACTGTTTTCCGCGGTCAGACCAAGCCGTTTTCCCGAAGATGAAATGTTCGCAAAAGTGCTTGAATTCAGCGATTTCTACGAGTTCGTGCGTGATAGCAACACAATGGTCTCGACGTGCCTTGAGACTTCACTATGAATGTCAACAGTTTTGCATTTTTCCGCTTTGGAATTGTCGGAGAAAAAATGCTTTGAGGAAACAAGTCCACGACTGCAGAATTACTCTAAAAGACCGGAATTTATCAATTCTTATTCCGAATTCCTCTTCACATAGTGAAGCTCAATATCATACCCCAGAGCTTCCATCATCCGCACAAAAGTCCTGTTCACAACCCCATCTGGTTTCTTAATCACACGGTTCACATATGCCTTGGTGGTTTCAATCTCTTCTGCCACCTTAACCTGTGTCTTGCCCTGCTCTATACATTTTACTTTTACATCGACTTCTATATTATTTTTTACCATAGCATCTACCTGTGATCAAAATATTGGTTATCTATTTCGTATAACTTATAGTACATCATTTTATTTGGTTCTGCAAGGTCAAAAAAGAGGCTCACTGGCAATCAGCAAGCCTCCAAGATACTTTGATCATATAACTGTTATGCTTTGTTGAATTTATCCTTACCCTGCCCGCATCTCGGACATTTCCAGTCGTCCGGCAGATCCTCGAATGCGACTCCCTCATGTTCGGCGGGATCGTAGACATACCCACAGATGGAACAAACATACTTGCCCGAACTTTCAGCCTTACTAAAATCTACTTCGGCGAATACTGTTGGTACCGGATTGTCCAGATCCATCACACGCTTTGCTTCCAAGTTCTCATAGCCCTGCGGTGTATGGGTTCCCATATAAACGGTCGGATGATTGCGGACAAACTCACGTACTCTGTCAAGCGATTCACGGGCTGCGGAAAGATCATCAAAGACTACGGAGAGCTTGTTTTCATAGAGGGCTTCATCCACGTATGTGATATCCGCCTCAAACATATAGAACAGGTCGTCATTTTCTACGATTACAAGGCTGTTTCCATTTGTATGGCCTTTTGCCTTAATCAGATAGATGCCATCCTGTATTTTCTGGCTTTCAGGGAAATTATAATAAGCCCCATCCGTAAAGCTGACGGGAACAACATTGTCAATTCCCTGCAGTTCATCCGCAGTAAGTTCCTCCTCATTCACATAGATTTTCGCATTCGGAAATGACCTCAACTCTCCGGAATGGTCACCATGCTTATGTGTGAGAAGAATCTTCGTCACCTGTTCTGGCTTGTATCCTAAAGCGGCAAACGCCTCCATATAGCTGCAGATATCCTTTCCCGTATATAGGGTACTGTTCTCATCCGGCACCTCTTCCGGGGTGCCTGCGGGAAGACCCGTATCGACAAGAATCACCTCATCACCTGTGTCGATGAGATAATTCTGAAGACTGCCACGATATCTGACCTTCGGATCAAAGTTCTCTGCTCCTTCTTCACCGCCGAATACAAACGGCTGCGCATAAAAGCCGCCTGTTCTGAATTTAACTGCCTTGATCTCCATTTCAATCCTCCTTTGCTTTGTTTATTAATGCTTCTCCAAGCTCATACGCCTTCTGACACTCCTGCGGAAAAATCGTCTCATGGCGTATCCGTTTTGCCTCCGGATCAAATATCGACCATTCCCAGTCCGTCCCGGAATAGTCCTTCAGCTGTAAGGTCTCGCCGCTGACAAAAACCTCAGTTGGCCCGACAAACCTGCTCATTGTCTGCTGGTAATTATTCAAAAGTGCTTGATAGCCATAATCCGGCGAATTGCTGGTCATGATCAAAAGCACCGGGAGCACATTCTGATTGCAGCATGGCGTTTCAGCATTATAGGTCAGGTTCTGAAAGATCAGTCGTTCATAGAGTGCCCGGAAAGATGCCGTCATCTCACCAAGATAATTCGGAGACCCGATGATCAGACCGTCCGCTTCCCGGATTGCGTTGAGCACCGGAGTAAGACCATCTCTGCAAATACAATGACCTTTATTCTTTTCTCTCTTACACCCAAAGCAAGAAATACATCCGGTATATCTTTCCAGCTTGAAAAGATCGAATTTTTCCACCTCTGCTCCGGCAGATTCGGCACCCTTTATCGCTTCATCAATCAGCGTGTCTGTGTTCCACCCTATTCTCGGTCCTGCGTTGACCGCAACGATTCTTTTACTCATACGCATTCTCCTCTCCTGAGTGTCTTCTTCATCTCTGCCCCAGGCTTAAACGCATCTGAAATTGCTTATCAAACGTGACCGTTACGGTCCCTTTTTCAGCCTTGAACTGAGTCCCGGATATCGTCGTTGTCTTCAGTTTTTGGCTGCTGTCGTTTTCTTTGAATTCAGCGCCAGGCTTTACCCGGTAAAGCGTGAACGCAACATCCGGATATCTTCCTGCCTCTTTTTCAGCGTTCGTCCAGCCTTCAGTGTTAAACGTCTTGGTAACTGTAATGCAACGTCGCGCTGCGACGTACTTGTTTGTCACCTGAAGGTCTCTGGAGACATATGGTTTCTTCTCAAAGACCTGATCAAATGAAGTCAGTGCATTATCCGGGAAGGACTCTGTTACGCTGTAAATATATGGGTCTCCATTTTTATCATACTTTGGAATCCGCAGAGTGTTGCCATCCTCATCCTTAAATGCAAAGGTGTAGGAGCCATTCTTTACGACCAGACTGGCAGTCGCAGGCTTATCCTTTACCATATATGGCGAACCGTTCCCGGTGTCCGTTACCCTTTTCTGAATCAAAGTAAAAATGATCGAGCCGTCCTGTGGCATGACAAACGGGTCGCTTTCCATGTCATACGGGACTTTGCTGAATACCTTCGTGCCGCTTGCCACCATCGTCGCATGCATGGTATTGATGAAAGTTGAGCCGTTTGCGAGGTACGTCTTCTCTCCGGATGTGATAGCTGAAGTTCCATCTGCCGGCGTGTCTGTCTCCTTATATTTGTCCGCACCGTCGCCAGTCATCGTCTCGGAAGCATAGTAGGTAACCTCGGCGCCGATATCATCATCTGTCAGCTTATTGTTTGAGGCTCTCACCAGGTCTTCTGTGACATACTTTGGCATGCTCTGAGCAAAGGTATAAGTATAGGTTGTATTTTCCTGGCCTTTAACGGCTTCCTTATAGGTATCACAAGAAATCGGGATCAGAGGGAGGTTCTCCTCATCTCCGCCTGCCGCCTTAATCTGACTTGCGCTCTTCACCCGTGCCGCCAGGTTCAGTGTGACATCTGGGCGAATGTTTTCGCTGTTGTTGTGATCTGCCCAGATCTTCTTGTAAGAGATCGTTTCATCTTTGTCTTCGCGGCGGTTTGTGAAATTTGTGGTGATTTTCAGATTTTCATTTTTCTCTCCATCCGCGCCAGTTGTTGTCCCTGTATATCCGACGTCGATCGGGCTGTTAATTATATATCCGCTGTCTGTCAGACTCTCTTCACATTTATATTCATACCTGGTTCCGAGTTCTTCATTATACAGCGGGAAGTCATTGAATGTAATGATGTAGTCGTTGAGGGATTCACCCTTCCCACGCGCAAAGCTATAATCCTTTCCCAGATCTGCAGCATTTTCATCGATGGTTGCAGTTGTCGAAACCTTTCCATCCTTATCAACTGTTACTGTACAAGTGGCATACGGACTCCCGTCGCGCGTAAGATTGAAGGTTACCTTCGGTCTTCCCTTCAGATAATGTCCATCAAACCACTTCGCGTTGATCTGGTAGATGACCTTACCCTGCTTGACGTTCTTTACTTCACTACCGTTATCGCCCGCATAGGTAACCTTATAGTCCTGTTGCACCTCGACGCCATTCTCAGAGACCAGTGTAGTCGTATAACTGTGATAGGCACAGTTGTCACCAGCGGGTACGTCAGTATCTCCGACTTTTACTTCGCGGTAAACAATGTCATTCTTTAAAAGGTTGTCAAATGTTCGAGTCTCTCCGTTTTCGTCAGTAAGAGTCCTTACTCCACTCTCTTCGCTGCCGAAATAGGTTGTCATTTGTTCATTACTTAAGCCAAACAGCTGAGTGACATGCCAGCCGTTATCGGCAGAAAGCTTGTAAACACCGATCTTCTGCTTATCCCAGTCTGCCGGACGGTCAATCTTTCCATTTTTATCTTTGCGGAAAACCTTGATCACAACTGGCTGTCGCGTGGAGGTATCGCCGCCGTCGACCCATGTTTTGTAAAGATCAACGTTCATGTTCTGACCATCGCCGCCATTGACATTATTATTTGTAATCGCAACGGATTCAACGAGATCTGCCTTGCCGGAATTATCTTGTCTAAGGGTATAGTCAAAGTAATGGCGGGAGTCATCACCCACTTCGTCGACGAAGTAAGTATAACGGGAAGAATTCTCGTCATACAGTGGCAGAACAATATCTGGCGCTATACTGCCCCAGTACAGTTCGTCTTTGTTTCCAGTCAGCTCCCCTGTATAAGTCCTATTTGCCTTTGCTTCATCCAGGGCAACCCATGTCTTTCCGTGCTGATCCAGAACCTCTTCTTTTCCATACGGATCCACGCGGTGAATCGCATACTGAACCGAGGTTTTTCCCGGTTTCGCTGTCCATGTTTTGCTCAGCTCAAACCGGATCGTACCGCCCAGCGTATTCGTGATCTCCGTAACTCTGGTTCTCTTGTCCGGCCGTGCGCAATCAGCGGAAGTAACGTTCGTGATACTGTATGTGTCGATTTCGCCACTGGCATTGACGGTAAAGGCATCGCCCTGATCCAGCGTACCATCATCAGCTCCCTTTGAGAGATAGTTTGACTCTGGCACCTCGTACGGAATATAGGTATAGAAGTTACCCTTTTCATCGATCATCGGCAGGTCGCTGAAGGTCGTTCCCGCCGTCAAATCATTATAGTCAGCAAACCCTTTGATCTCTTTTACAAGCGGAGTTCCGGTGTTATCCTTGACAATTTCCACCTTAGAGGAGTCATCCGTGTACCGTTTCAGGCCGACGTGTACTGTATAACCCGCGACCTTTAAGGTTGTACCCTTGGCAACCCAGTGTTTCTGGACATAGATGCTGGTTGTATTTTTGACATTCTTATTCAGAACGATTCCGCCATTCGGGCAGCCAAGATTCGTTACTTCTTTCCTATCAGCATCCTTGTAATAGATCGCCTGATAATTTCCATTATCCGATGCAGGGATGGTCTCCTTTACGACGTACTGATACTGGCGCCCGTTTTTATCATATGGTTAATGTATTAGTCGTCATGCCACACCTCCCGCAAACGCTCTGAATGCCTGCCTCTGTGTTTTTGCGACCTCAGACGGGGACGCAGTGGGCACGTTGTAGGTGTTCTCCTGATGCATACTGTTGTCATTGTTATAAACATTCGTTACAGATGCCCCGGCCAGTCCCCCCATAGGCTTTGCGGCCGCCCTGGCGCTCCTATTCATAGAATCTTGCAGCCTGTCAAGGATAAATGAATGATCAATAAGCCCACTCACGCTTTTATCCATCTGCCTGAGCATCTCCGGCGTTTTGTTCTTAATACCTTGCGCAATTCCAAGCGGGATCATACGACCGACTTCCTTGTCCATCACATGGGAAGGTGACCGGACATCCAACCTCCTCTTTGCCGCGTCAAGCGCCTGTTGTGCGGCATTTTCAGCGGCACTCCTGATCGCCCCTGTATTAGCGTTAATGCCTTGTGCGAATCCACGGCTGAAGTTCGCTCCAACAGCTCTCGCCTTTGAAGTATAGGAATTCAACCGCCCATAGGCGATAGAGCCCAGCTGATCCCCGGCTGTTCCGGCCAGTTCATATCCATTTTCAATCGCTCCGTGAAAATAGCTTTGAAAGCTGTCCCCTACGGCTCCCGCTTTTCCCGGATAATTATTCTTGTTCAGGCCACTATCTGCGGAACTTCCCAGCCTGTCACCAGATGCATACGCTCCCGCATTTCCACTGCTTAGGTTTCCAATAAATTCATTTTTGGCATCATCCGCAACCCTGCCATAATGGCCATCCACATTAGCAGAATCCAGCCCGTCATTTGAATTTTTGGCATACTCAGCCGCTGCATGATAAGCGCCTGCCTCTCCTGCTGCATAAGTATTTACGGTGTTATCACATGCACTCTGAGCGGTTTCCGCCGCGTGTTCAGGCATTTGGGCTGCATCAATACCCTCATTAGCTCCTTGCACCGCAGATTGCGCAGCCGCTACAACAGAATACCTTCTGGCTTCAAATTCTCCCGTAAGCCCGTATACAACATCATCGGCTTTCGCTGCAGCCGGTGTTCTGGTATCCACAGATTCCACGCCACTGGATACCGCCTCGGCCGCATCCACACCACTTTGCTGTGCGGCTCCAGAATCCACAAGTTCCTGGAATGCCGATAGGATTTCATCAGCAGATGCCTCCGATAGCCCTTTGAATTTCGGATTCATGTCAGCCATTCCTTCAAGAACCGAGCCCATAGCCGCGATCATACTGCTCTTGCCATCAGGTCCAAGCTTGTCAATGCAAGCAATCGCTTCATTCAATGAGTTTTGTAATTCTTCTGGAATCTTTCCCCCGTTTTCACGGATAGCCTTTGCAGCCATTTCAAAACCTTCAGAAAGGTCTGTTAGGTTTGGTGTTGTACCAGACAGGGCCGCATTGATCAGGTTCTGGCTGGCTATTATGCCGGACGCAGCCTCCTGCGAATACTGCGGAATCAGTTCGTACATTTCAGCGGCAGCGTCTGTTCCTTCCCTTGTACCTGTCGCAAGAGAATCAATCACAGCGTTTAATCCTGCCACCTTTGTCTGCGATTCCGCCGCAGCAGAACCAGCTTCCCTATAGGCGTCTCCTGCGGATGAAAATGCACCGGAAGCATCTTCCAGCGCTGTCTGAGCCTCCTCTAATCTGCTGGCTGTGTCAGAGGACACCTCGCCATACTGTTTTGTATCTTCATTTGCTGCCTTTATTGCATCACTATAAGCTGCGTAGGCCTGTATGTATGCCGACAGGCTCTCCTGATATGCGCTTTCTGCATCAGAAAGGTCTTTCTGAGCCGTGGCATTGTCCTTAACCGCCTGCGTGTATTCATCCATAGCAGCCGCTTGAATGGCCTGTGCTTTCGTTTTAGATATGTTCTCGTCAATGGTTCCGTTCAGTTCCTGCAGGGAGACCTTTGCTCCATCCGTGTTTTCAATAAACCCATCAGCAGTCAGGGAGTATTGTGTTCCCATTGCCTCATTAAGCTGGTTCAGGATGTAATCTGCGGTTTCTGCGCACCCATCTTTTAGACGTCCCTGTGAGTCAAAGCATTCCCCAAGTCGGCTCTTCCAATTTTCCAACTCCGACGCACTTTGCTGATAGGATGAAACCGTGTTCTGAATTTCATCATCCATCTGAGACATTGATTGTCGGTTTTCATCCACACTTTGGTTAATTGCATCAATCCGGTCATAAAATGCCTGAAGCTGTGGATCGGTAGTTTCCACATTAGCCGCCAGCATAGCAAATGCCGAAGCTGCACCGGCAATCACCACCGGAATCAGCATTAAAGGATTCGCAGATGCGGCTGCACCCAAGGCTGTCAGCGCCTGTTGTGCTGTCTCAATCACTTTTGATACAGCAGACATCACATCCACAGTTTTCTTAAATGTAAGAATCGCAGTAACCGCACCAATGGCCGCCGTGGCAATCACATCAAAGTGATCCCCGATAAAATCTATGATCTTTATAACCGCCGGGCCTACAGAATCAACGATATCCCCAAACGCCTGAACCAGCTTTCCTACCAGCTTGGCCGCTTTTTCTATGCCACGTTTCAGCCCTCCGGATTCCATCGACTTTCCGATATCGTCAAATATTTTCCGGATTGGCTCCGAGATAGACCGCGGGAGTAGCGACAAAAGCCCGTCTGCAAGTGCTTTTACAATTTCCTTGGCGGCCGTGAGCATTTCGTCTTTGTGTTTAATCATGTTGCTGCCAATAGACTTGATAAGTCCGGCAGCGGTTGTAATCAGCTTCGGCGCTGCTTTACCCATACCGATCAGCAGATTGGCAATAACATTCCCTCCTGCATCAATCAGCCCGTCCACGCCGTCCTTCTGGAAAGCATCTGACAGCTGCTGAATCGCATCGTTTGCCGCTGGCATGAGCTTTTTTGTCAATGTTTCAGATATCGGCTCAAAAACCTGACCAACAAGCGCAGACGCATTATCCTTCAAGTTGGACAGCTGCCCGTTGAAGGTCTTTGACTGATTATTCATGGCGTCGTAGTACCGCCCGCCCTCTGAAGCTGCCTGCTGCAGCGCCGCTGTCAGCTCTTCATATGTGATATCCATTTCCTTGACATCTTTGGTACTCTTTCCGGTGTAATCCGCTAAAATCCCATATATGTCAATTCCTGCATAAGCGAACTGCTTGATATCAGCGCTTGTCGCCTTTCCGGCATTTTTGATCTGCTGCAGGTTTTGAGACATCCTCTGCAGCTCATCGTTACCGCCTCCTGTAGCCGCCACAGCATCACCCAGAGCCATGATAGTCTTTCTGGACTCCTCTGCAGATTCTCCGGTAGAAATAAGGAAGTTATTGGCCTGTACAAGTCCTTTGACATCAAACGGAGTTGTTGCGGCATCCTTCTTAATCGCTTCTAGAGCAGCCTCCGCCTTTTCGGATGAACCAAGCATCGTAGTAAGCGCAGTCTGGTATTTTTCTATTTCTGCGTTATACGAGACCCCCATCGTTCCAAGGCCAACAATCGCAGTGCTGACGCTTGCGATTGCACCAACCGCGATTTTTGCCGCGCTTTTTGCAAAATCGGCTATCTTTCCAATTTTATCCTTGATAGCTCCCGTTATGGGTTCAAGTGCCGTTGAATATTTGTCTAGGTCTTCTGTGTATTCTGAAAAACAACGTGAACTGGCCTTCGCGCTATCCTCAAAAGCCGTTTTTATTCGGGATATCGGGCCAGAAGACAGGTTATCCGCCTTCACTGTGAAAGAACGCATAGGATCGTCTAAATTGGCGCGAAGGGCTTCTACCTTCTTTTTAGCCTCTTCTGTTTCTTTACCTACGCTTTTAGCCGCCCTCTCTGCACTTTCTGAGATAGTATTTGCGGCCTTTTTAACCTTCTTTTCAGCATCAGCCAGCCCTTTTTCTATGCCCTTCGTGTCCAGCGAAGTATCAATAATAATTTTTCCGTCTGCCATAACCTCTGTTCCCTTATAAATAGGGCGCTGGATCTTCTCCACGCTTCAATGCTTCTGCTATCTTCTCTTCCCGCTCGCTTTTTGGCTCCGTAATTCGGTAGTAGCCCTGCAGGGCTTTATACAGATTCTTTTGCTCCTTATTCAGGTTTTTGTCCGCAAGGCTTTTTGTCCTGATCTCGATGATCCTGTTTAACCGGACATCCTCCGGAAGTTCGGCAAGCATCTCGTTAAAATCCCACCAGTGCAGATATTTAACTTCCCGCAGGTCTACCCCATAGACACGCCGGAACGCGGACCATATCAGGCGGCTGTCATATTTCCAGTCCATAGGCTTTTCGCTATTGATACCCAAGAGCTGGTTAGACGGCTTGTGCTTGCGATCTGTGACGCCACATCGGATAAACCAATCAATTTGCGTTACCGTTTCCTCAGCATCATCCGGAACACTGCCTAATAGGTAGGTGATGGCTGCTATCGTCGCCGCCGCGTTATCATCTCTTGAATGGTCCCCTTGCCGAAGGATTCTGTCGTAAAATAAGACAGCGCGGAAGTCCGACTGAATCGGATATTCCACGCCGTTTATATTCAAGGATGTGGGAAGCGGATCGAGAAGGTAGTGAAGCTCACTTTGCAAGCCCATTGATTTTTACCGTTGTTGTCTGAACATCAGCGCCAATCTGAGCCATACGGGCGTACTGTTCGTAGTATTCCTTCTCGATTTCCGCAAATGCCTGCATGGCCATCAACGGAGAGTGTTTTTTCCCGCATATTTTATCCCCGGCTCCTTTTCCAAAGAGCTTATCAAGATAATCAGGTACAAGTTCCTTGAAAATGTCCAGCCGCTTGTAAACATCTTCCCCTGTTGCCTTATCTGCTTTTGCAAAATCCTGGAACATTTTATTTGTGAGCTTCAGGGTTTTGGGCTGTGTTGCATCGTAATAATACTCTTCTCCGTTGATAATCATTTCGGTTTCCCTCCCTTTTTCAGCCTGCCAGTGTTACGGAGTACGCAAATTTAGTCTTCGCTGTCTCATCCTCAGAGAAAGCCTTTGTTTCCACATTAAAAAATCCATAAGACCAGTCACTCTTGGCAAGCAGATTCCCGGAGCCTTCGATCTCGCCGTCAGAATCATCAAAGGATGCGACCTCAACCGCTACCTTTCTCATTCTTGCCGGATAGCCTTTTGTTTCGTCTTTCGTGCCGTTCAGATCAACAGATACATAGTTGGTCTCTGTTGCGCTTCCAGTCATTTCCTCCTTGCCAATCTTCGTCAGAAAGGCGATCGCTTTCTCGGAATCAATCTGGTCAAATGTGAAAGGTGCCGTCCATGCGTAACCGGTAATACTCTGCACCTCAGAACGCATGTTGATATACCGCTTGCTGGAGGTGGATGCCGCCGGATCATCATCCAGCTTCGTAAAACCGTTTCCAATAAATTCATATGTGCTGCCGATCATAAGATAATCCGCATTGTCGGCTCTCATTCTTACTCCTGCCATTGTTCAAATTCTCCTTTTCTTGAAATAAATAAATTCACATTGTATACGGTACTGGCACCGCTTACCGTTTTCGTTATACAGATACCCGTCCGTTGTCGCACGGATGCTCATTCCTTCCTCACCCTCCGGTAATTCCGGGAAATTTTTATCCTCCGTGCAATGCTCCATCCAGTTCGCAAAATCTTCGTAAAAATCCGCCGTGTCAATGTTGTCAATCCCGTCATAGACCTCTGTAGAGCTGAAGGCAAATACCTTTCTACAGATCATGTCCCCGTTGACATATCTCCGGACCACCGGCTCCGCAGGGACACCCTCAAGGCTATAACCTTCTGTATCTTCCGGAAGGTAATCCATGAACAACTCCCGGTACTGATCCAGCACCGTACATTTTTCATTTATCCAGCGATGAATAGCCCCAATTACGCTCATTCTGACCTGCCTCCGCAAAACTTAGCTACGGACGAAACGATCTCTTTTCCGTGATCTGCCCACATCCGTTTATCCCACTGTTTGCCCCTCATGCCATTACCCTTATTTTCGTAGTACTGTCTTCTGGCATAAGGCTGTCCGTAAGTGATGGACGAAGTGGATTCAACCGCCGTGTTCTTCAGGACACCGGTTCTCATCGGGACATACGGATCCGCCATACGGCGAACAGTGCTTGTAAAAAACCGCTGTCCTTCTCCGTTCTTGTTGAGGTTCCGTTTCAGCAAAATCTTATCCGTGTTGTCCATCTCCAGCCTTACCGATGTACTCATAAATCACCACCCCTCAATCCGGATATGTGGAAGACATCCCCTTCGGTTGTCGCTCCAGCTGCACACCTGTGCATAACGGACGTTGATCTTCTCCAGATCGGAAGGTTTTTCGATGTCCGGTCCTTCGCCGCGGCAAAAATAATCCTTGTTCCCAACCACCCAGTCACTTCCGTAAGAATCCAGGGCGGAGGTTCCATCTGCAAGAGCTTCCGGAGGAATGCGGATCTTGAAAATTTCCTTCCCCACCATACCCGCATTTCCTGCTGCGATGCCAAATGACGCATACCACGAAACGTCCTGAATAACCGTCTTTTTGTACGTCGTCTTTTTCGTAGCCGTGTCATACATTTGGTGATATAAAGTTACGTCTGCGTTTGTAATCATGTCTCAACCCCGAAATCCATTAGCCCCGTCTGAGAAAGGTATTTATACGCTGCAAGGTATAACTCCTTCTCAGTTAGTGATGCCCTTTCTGAATCGGTTGCTCCCGCGAATGATACGGAATAGCCATCGTTTGATTCGCTCGCAATCTCCCGGCCATCGTACTTTTTCTTTCTTTTTTCTTGCCAGAACAGCACTTCTGCCATAGCACAAACGGCCAGCCGGACATCATTACTGATACCCGACTGATCAATCCTCTGCATGGTGTAATGATCTAGTATTTTACTGGCGCGCAATGCCAGCCGGACAAAAACTATTTCATCCTTTATCAGATCACCGCTGTACGTGTCCCGGTAAAATGCGTAATCAGCGTATGCCATTGGCTGACTCCTTTACTTACGCAGATGCTGCAGTATGCGCATAAATTCCTTCCACACGGTTATCAAGCACTTCTGCGATACCTGCGGTACGGTAGCCGAACTTCCATGCATCTGCGTCCTGGTTCTGATCAGGGGTGATGATCTTGTTGACAATATGCTTCTGGAACTGCAACAGGGCAGTTTTGTCAACCGCAAGGAAATTCATCGCCGTTGTTCCCTTGAAAGAACCATGCTGCAGGGTAATGGTTTTGAAGAACCTGCTGGAAGGAACCTCAATTACTCCAGCCCAACCCTCAAGCGCCGCTCGGGACGCCGTTGTGTCCAGATCATCAATCATGGCTTTGATGGTCGGGTTAATGAACAGGTACGTTGTGGAAATATTCGCCTCCGCGTCTTTGATCGTGGACTTTGCAAGGGAAATCGCCTTGGTAGACGCTTTTCCATCGGTAAGCGCTGCTGCTTCAGAATTCCCGGCTTTTGTCGCGTATGCACCAAGGCGATACGCATCCAGCTCAGGCACTACCTTGGTTCTTACAAACTGCGCAGACAGCGCGGAGAATACCGGAGTTGCCTCCTTCTCGTCCAGCGCATCTACAGTGAACATGCGGCCACGATCATACGCAATCTTTTTGGATTCATACGCAAATGTCACGCTGCCATCCACAAATCCGGTCTGTCTGGAATAGTCGTCCAGTCCGTCCATGTCCATTTTGGGAATTAACAGTTCGTTTGCATTGGCTCCCTCCCTTACCAAAGAATTGTCCCCATCCAGTACGGATGTAAGGGAAGCAAGCTTGTACACCTCGTCCAGTGCTTCAGAATAAAATTTTCTCAGTGCAATTGTATTAGGCATTTTTTAATCTCCTTTACTTCTTTTTTGCGGGGAGTCCCATCAACGCACGCATGGCTGCAAACTCATCCCCTGACGGTTCCTTGCCATCCGCTCCTCCGGTTGCCCCCACTGCATTTTTGTGTGGCTCTTCGGATCCGAACATGTATGCATCGGATTTCCTTACGGCTTCAATGGCATTCTTGATATCCTCGCTCTGATTTTTGGATGCTTTCAGAGCATCCAGATCAAGCATGGCAGTAATTGCTTTGGCGTTTTTACCGCCTGCCGCCGTGATTGCTCCGGATAACATCTCATTGAAGGTGCGCTCTGCTTCCTTCGCGGCATACTCCTCATCCTTTGCCTTCAGATCTCCCTGAAGCTTCGTGATCTGTCCCTTCAGATCATCCACATTCACTCCGTCAAATTTAGACAGGGTTTCTTTTGCGGTGTCGAGCTGGGTTTTGTAGTTGTCCCGTTCATTTTCGGCTTTTTTTGTTTTCGCTTTTTCAGCTTCAACATCCTTTCCGTTCAGGGCAAAAACCTTATCAATTACCTCCTGCTCAAGTCCAAATGCTTTCAAATCCTCTGTTTTCATGTTCCTCTCCTTTCAAATTTCAGAATATAAGTAGTTTTAAGCCTGTTACTTCCGGCTCTCTGATTGACTGTTTAAGGCCTGATCATCCGGCCAATAAAAAAGCACCGGATCGCTCCGATGCTTGATTAACTCTTGATTAACTATTTTACAAAAGCCGCCTGTCACCTCTGACCTGCGGCAATACGTCTATACGCTTCTGCTTCTGTTATCGTTCTCACAGGAATATCACCGGAATAGATTCCGCACATATCAAAATCTCGAATCCATTTTCCGAGTGTCCTATCGTACCGATCAATTACAACCTCTGCGGGAATAGTCGCATTATTGTTTGCTCTAATCAAAATATTGCCATCATCATACGCAAGATAATAGTCAAGTTCTGGCATATAAATCATCCCCCAACATTTTTGATTTTATCAACTCCAATCGGCAATGGAATTGTTGACGCATTTTTTATCATTTCTAAAGTCAGTTCAGCCTTACGTTCTTCGGAAACCCCTGTTTTTCTCTGTTCCTCGTAGAGTTTATGATTCTGTTCTTTAATCTTAAAGCTCACCGGCGTATGAAATTGAAGCTCGAACTTATACCGCCCCCTACTCATAATAACGGTATTTACACCACGATAGGGACCATTTGACGTAAAACTATTATTAACTTCAACTAAAGTATAACCTTTCCTTTTCATTGATTCAATAATTGTGAAATAATCTTCCGTGAAATTTTCATCCACTGACACATTTGTATAACGAAGGACATCTGTTACCCGCTTTGCATATTCATCTGTTGTTATCTTTTTTGCATCTGCTTTATCCACCAGCTTTCGTTTTAGTGACGCTTCTGTTTTAAATCTATGTTCAAGGCCTTGCAACTTACCAGTTCCCTGAGAAACAGCACTTTTTAAATCGGAAGTAATGGAAGGTTCCATTTTATGAGCCTTACTAATAAGACCGGTCGCAAGATCTTTTATATGCTCCCGTTCCCGCTTCTCCTCAGCAGCTTTTGTGAAATATCCATCATTCCATTTTTCGTATTGTTTTTTGCTTGGAGCAATTCGCCCATTCAGATCATAATAAACTCTCTCAGTCTGCGTCTTCATACCAAACGCCTTGCTGAAACTCCGGTATTCATCCAGCTGCGCCTGATATTTGCACTTCTCAATTACGATATCATCCGGGTCAGCGTCTCCGGCCTGCATCAGTTTAACTTTCTCGCGCTGGGCCCGCATGTTGGTTTCCATCTGACGCTGTCTCTGTGTTGCCTGATATGTGTTGTACTCTCTGCCTCGGAATGTCTTTGTCTCCGCTTCCTTGCGGTTCTGCTCCTCCAACCATTCATCCGTATAAGTGCGTTCTGAAACACCCGGAATAAACGGATAATACTCATGTCGGCAATTCCACCCAAGAAGGCCGGGGCCGGTTCCCAATCCGCACACGGTTTCCAGCTGTTTTTTAGTGTAGACCTTACCCTGCCATACGGCATGATCGGGGCGTGCTCCGGCATGCCATGAGACCTCGAAATACTCCGTTCCAAGAGCTTCGGCATTCATCTCGTTGATTCGCCCGGCCATCTGCGAAACGCCCGTCAGAATGGCTCTGCGTGCGGCTACATCAATCCTGTTATGCCACCCGGAGGGATAATCAATCCCCCGGTCATCTTCCGGATTGATCGTAAACCTGTGATCCGTCCGGAGGCCGCTATCAGTCAGCTGCTTGCACGCCTTCCGTATCATCGAATTATAGTCAAATGCACCGCTTGCAATTCCCACAGCGGCCTGATCGAGGTACTGGTTATATATCTCTGCCAGAGGTGTCCATACTTTTTTCCCTCCGCCATAATCCAGCATAAACCCCATTGACCGGGTGATTCCCTTCAATGCGCCGTTGGTCTGACTGATTAAGGAACTTGTCAGCTGCTTCAGCTCCTCGTTCTTTTCATACGGAACGGCCCTTTCAGCAGATGAGCTCTGCATATATAGTTTCCGGTCACGGGTGTAATATTCGTCAATTACGTTTTCATATAACTCATCGCATTTCACTTCCCCTACATTCTGATCAATCATCCGCTGAATATCAGCAGCACTGTTTCCAAGAATCCGGAGCCGGTTAAGCTGCCAGTCTGCCGTACTGGTTATTTTCCCCGCCTTCCGGATCCTCCGGACAATATCCTCCATAATGTCATATTCCAGCTGTCGGTATCGTTTTTCTATACCTGCAGCCAGTGCGCTGTGATAGGATTCCCTCACTGTATCACGCTGCTAGTCTGTTCCGGCAGATTGGTTTTTGCGGTTTGCTCATCCTCCTGGTACCATTTCATCCGGTACTGGACCAGAGACATGACACCCATAGCCACATCCTTTCTATCCTGCTCCCTCTCGGTTTCCTCGTCAGTGAGGATAGAATCATTGAAAACACAGCTGAATTCATAATTTGTGGTATAAACATCATTCCAGAATGCCAAGGCATCCACAAAATCAGCCAGGCAATCCCGGAGATTCGCCTGGATTGAATTTACCCTGTTATATTTGCGCTGCTTGGAAGCCCTGACCTCTGTGGCCGTCTTATCCACCTCGGAGGCATCTGAAAGATCACCATAAGCCAGCCCAACAACAAACTCTATGGAACGGTAGGCCTTCTCCAGACCCCTGATATATGCTTCATCACGCATGGCGGGGGAATATTCCTTGTAGAGCTCCCCGGAATTCTGCTCCAGGTTAAGCCCCCGATACAGGCGCTGTTTTCCGTGCGGAACAGAAACCTTACCACCACCCTTGTGCCGCAACGCCCGCTCATCCACATGGACTGCGCGCTCCCCGGAGTTGTACTCCCAGTCCAGACGTCCAAACTGGATATCTGCATTCCGTATCAATTCTTCCGCTTCGGCATAAATAGAAACTCCGCATGCAGAACCGTCAACCCGGTTCTTTAGAGGCACACGGAAGTAACCATAATCATTTTTCTTCATGCCCGGATAGATGATTGGTCCCGGTTCAATATTCGCCCATTCAGGAACCGCGTCCAGACCACACAGGAGGCCGATATTCGACTCCGCGGATGAGTGATAGCATTTATTTTCAATCATTAGATTTCCGTCAGCGTTGAACCGGTGCCGCTCTACCCTTGTGTACCAGCTGGATTCTCCCGTGCGCTTGCGCGTCAGGAACATGACGTCATTCGGCACCCCGTTATCAGCAAAGCTTACCGGGACGAATTTATCCGCGGAAACAAACTCAGACTTATCGCCGCCAAGAGGTTTTAGAATGAAGGAACCCAGTGCAAGTCCGTCCTGCAGGTTTTCATTCAGATCACGCACGGCAAGCTGCAGAGCATCGTTCAAAAGATCACTATGATCAACCTTTGCTTCCATTTCCCCGATCGCAATATCAGAGAATTCACGGCAGATGCCAACCTCAGACCGAAGGGAAATAATGCCGTTATCACTGTCCAGCCATTCCGCATTTCCATTTATCATGTTCTTCCATCGGTTTATGGCCGTAATCATCGCCTGGGACATCGTAACATCTGTCCCGGCAATCCTCTTCATTTCCGTATATCCGAACATTCGTCCGACAACCCCTTTCCACCAGCGCCTGACGCCTTCAAACATTCCTAACCACCACCTCACGCAATCAGGTCTTTCATGTCGCGCTCGATCGTGTACTCCATTGCATCCAATGAATCTATGTCAGTGCTCCCATCATCCAGGCGCTCATCATACGCCTTTGTCTTGTCCCAAACAGATTCTGTTAATGCCTTAGCCACCGTCCGCGCGTCTGCCGTATACCAAAAACGCCCCGACCCCATGAGCCGAAGCGTACAATCAATCCTGTCCTTTATCCGTCTTTTCTGAGCCGGGCGTACCGTAATCCAGGGGAATTCCCTTTCTACGGCATTCCGGATGGAATTACCGAGCACTGTTTCCGCATTGTCCCAGTATACGGATTCCAAATTATGAATCCCGTCCCACGATGTCAGTCCGTATGTGTTCTCCACGTACCCGACGAATTCGCAAAACATTTTATCCAGCACGTTGCTATCAATCGGTGCATCCGTATCACCGGCTGTAATCCGCCTGGATGCCAGGATAATGACATCCTGAAAATTGTCCGTATATCCGCGGGCTACAAATGCATGCCCGGACTGGTTCCCGCCAAAATCCAAACCGATTTCGATAGATACAATATCATCTTTCCGGAACTGCTTCACAGAAGATTGTGGGTTAACCTCCCCGACAACAATCTCACACCGGAACGATTCTGGATTGTCAGCAAACTTCCGGTATATTGCTCCCTCTGCGCGTTTCCACTTCCCTAGAATCAGCCTGTCATAATAAATTGTCCCCGCATACTCGCTGCATAGGTTTTTGACAAATTCATCTGTTAAAAATGGGTTGTCAAAAATCGTATATTCCTGAACATAGATGTCTGCGTCAGAGTCCAGAAACTCCTTTAGCCAGTGGGTTGGATGCTCCGGATTGCAGGAACCATCGAAACACGAATAGGGCTTATCCAGACGGGATTTAAGCATCTGGAACACATTTGGGCTCCACTTGGCCACCTCGTCCCCATACGCATATTTAATGGATGAACCCTGTATTTTTGCCACCTGAGAAATCTTTTCAGCTCCCAGGCACCACACCTGTTCCCCGAACATAGAAACAATATTCCTGGAATTGATAATGCCAACACGTTTATCTGTATAGATTTCCCGCATCGGTTCCAGGACATTCCGCTCTATACTATCCCTCGAAACGCCAAGGATTACGGAAATACCTGGTTTTTCAATCCGGTTAATAATTCGTTTTGGAATGACAGCTGCCGTATCGACAAATGATTTCCCCGACCTTACAGCTCCGGACTTGAAATTCCAACGCCTGTCCGCATGGTTCAGATATTCAATCTGTTTTCTGCTCAGTTGGACCATTTTCCTGCATCCCTTTTATAAACTCCAGCACCATGTCATTGTCCTCTGTGTTCCCTGCGTACTTATGCTTGAATTCCTCTTCTTCCATCCTCAGACGTTTCGCATCCCTCCGATCGGCTTTCTCTGCCCGTTTTTCCTCTCCAGTCTCGCCGATCAGTTCCATGAGCAGCCGCGCATATCCGGGAAGCCCACGGATTGCCCCTTTTACGATACTTGCGGTCACGGCATCATAATTTGTGCTGCCGTCCTCCATACCTATTTCCCACATTAACTCTTTCACATCAGGGTTTATCACGTTTAGTTCCAGCGCTTCCTGAAGCCGCTCTTTCATGGCTTTTTTGCGGCGGCGCGCCCTTCCGGATGCAATTCCACCTTTAGTCCCTTTTTCTCTCGCTTCTTCCTCGGTTCGTACTGGCCTTAAGTTATCTTCATTTGCCATTCACCCCACCAACTTCATTTATTTTTCACGCAAAAAAGACCGGGACTTTCCCGATCTTTCATGCTGCCATAATAACACAGATGAATGTGCTATTGTGTGTCATGTTTTATAATTTTTTGAAATGCCAAAAGCGCATGTCCGTGCATATGGCGTACCCGGTCATAACTGTATTTCATATCAACCGCAATCTCTTCCAGACATTTTGTGTGGTGGTTCTTGTCTGGGACATAGTGATCATAAAGGATTCTGATAAAGCGGGGATCCTGCAGCTGGTGAATTTCGTTTATGATCTTATCTTTCCGCTTGATATACTGAACTATCAGGGAATTGATATTTTTTTCAATATCCGTGTATTCAACGATGCATTTTTCCTGTATATTATCCGAAGATGTCTGCACTCTGTCCCCTTCATAGGATATTCCCTTCCCTTTCACAACGCTTTGCAGCTGCTCATATTCCTCAATTTTTTGGGCTATTTTCGTATCTAAAATATGCAGCTGCATTAAATACTCTTTCGCTGTCATCGTCCCGTGCTCCCGAATCTACTGTCACCATTCGGTGTCCGCAGGTCATATCCTGCATCCGCCTCATGCGCTTTCGTCGGCATGTACGCATCTTCATCAAGTACAACTTTCATTGCTTGTCCTCCGCGCATTCAATCTCCATCTTGAACGTCTCGGAAAGAATCTGCGGACCATAGATGTCCTTGATCAGTGTCGGTTCCGCATCTTCCCATGTGACCGATTTGAACATATCGTTAAACACAGGAATGGAACATATTGGAATTGGAAGATTGTAAGTCCAGCGTTCAAATACGGGGTCTTTATAAGGCTTCCGAGCGAATACAATCAGGTTTCCGCTTTTTTTATTTCTCGCCATCCACTTATACTTTTTATCTATGTTCCTTGCGATGATCTTCTCGTCATCTGTGAATTTATCCATATTTTTCCTCCCATTCTCTGTAACACTTTTCGCATCCAAAATTTTCGATCAGGCTGCAGCTAATATAGCCATCCTGATATTTTGTGATTACGGCCTTCAAGCAATCCTGAACTGTGATCTTCTCTTCGTCTACCTGTACATATTTCTGACACTCACCGTGTTGTGGGGTTAATATTCCTCCCCTGCACCAGTGACCCTGTTCTCTGGGTTCCTCGCAACGGCTCCATCCGGTCCAGTGTTCTCCGGTTTCTTTTTCTCGCGGACGAATATTTGACCGAATATCGTCGAAGCATGTACAACGCCCAGACCAATAAAAAAGGCATGTATAGCACTCACAATCCGAACAACATGGAAATATCTTCGACATTCACCCTCCCCAGACCTCCGGGCGGCGGAATCCTTTTAGTGTCATCCAATCCCCCGAAGAATCTGTCTGTGTGCCGCTGCCCCATCCGGCAATCAACCTGTTACCATCACAATGTTGCGTCCTGTTTTTAATTTTCTGTTGTAACCCTATTCATCAGTCATGCTGTTGGGATTATTTGGTTACGTGGGGCAGTATATAAACCAAATGGTTTATGTCTAGTTAAACGGCAGTTCATCGTCAATCCCGTCGGGGATGCTCATAAACCCATCCTCGTCAGTGGGTGCCGGTGGTGGCGTCTGATCGGACTGACTGCTCTGTTGGCCTGCGGCCTTGCTCTCCGCAAAATCCTGTTCCTCAATGACCACATCGGTGGTATATACCTTTTGCCCTTCACGGTTCGTGTAGCTCCCGGTCTGAATTCTTCCGGAAACACAGATTTTCATGCCTTTTTTCAGGTACTTCTCCGTAAACTCCCCGCCCTTCCCAAATGCCACGCATCGAATAAAATCCGCGGTCTGGTCGTCGTTCTGACGGTGAAACCTTCTGTCCACAGCAAGGGTGTATCTGGCAACGCACATCGGTTCATCCCCCTGCGTGTATCTGATTTCCGGGTCTTTGGTCAGACGGCCTAACAAAATTACCTTGTTCATGTTTCCCTCCTTCCGGGTTTTCTAAACCCATTCCTGAATATCCCCGCATTCCGGGTACGGCGGATCCCCATTCACGCAGTCATCATACGGGCAGTTAAAGCAGTCTGTCCGCATGCATGTTTCCCGGATTTCACTTCTGCGCTTCTTCTGGCTGTATGTCCGCGATACCTGGATTAACTTCCTGCCCCTCCATCCGCTGTTGTACCGCCCGCGGATGGTATCAGGACTGACGCCGGATATATCCGCCCACTCTTTCAGCGTGTGCACCATACCGTCAATCTCTATTCGCAGCGTATTCAATCCCAATCATCCCCTCCGCCGGTCAGGTAGTCGATGATGTCCGGAACCATAACGATGGCGGACAGCACAACGATAAAAACAAATATTTTCATACATCCTCCCGCTTATCCTGTTTCTTTTGGCTCCGGAGGGATTTGCGAATTCAAAATACGCCTCTCCAGAACGTCGAAATCATAATCCCGATGCTGAAAATTATTAAATTTATTACCCTGCTGCTTAATGCCTTGCTTCGTTGTCCCTGACCGGGCTTTCTCCTCAACAGCCTTAAATCCCCATTTTTTCAGCACAAGGGCATAGTTCTTATAGCGCTTTCCCGATTGCTCGCAGTATTCATCAACGGCGCGTATGGCCTCATTGGTCTGCGGTTCTCCATGTTCAGCCGCCAAGGTATTAAATTCATCATCCGACAGAATAACATGGCCATACTGCCCGAATTTATGGCGTTGCTTCTCCTGTTTCGCCTCGCGCGCGCGTTTATTTACACCCGTAGGGTGTACAGATACAGAATCAGATACAGAATCAGATACAGATACACCGCCTGATTCGTCATTTTTCAGCTCTGATTTTTCACGTTTCAGGGCTGATTCGTCATTTTTCAGCTCTGATTCGCTATTCTTTAGCTCGGTTTTTTCACGGGCGGCTTTAATCCGGTCGCACTTTTCCTGATATTTTTTGCTATCCTCATCTAATTGCGGGGCAATCATGGCAAACATCCCGGCTACGGAAGGATCAGTAATTTCAACTGATTCGCCGATACGTTTCTTACAAATCGCCTGGATTAGCTCCCCAGCCTGTTCCGTTGGGATAGAAGCGATCAGTGTAGCTTAGAGATAATCCGAATAGACTCCGCTGTCTGTTTCAGGTTCCTATAAAAATCATTGATCGCTTCGAACTGGGATTCCTTTGCAATGATTTCAATCACAACTTTTTTCCGGGTTTCCTTCTTTTCTTGCTGCACCGGTTCCGGATCCTGATTCTTTTCTTCCTGCTCCGGATAGTTCTCTATCTTTCCGGGATCCAGCATCCCATCACCAAACGGATTTACTTCTTCTCCGGGAATCTGCCCCTGTTCAGCTGCAACCTGGCCTTCTATATCCTGCTTCCGGGCTTTCTCTTCGGCCTCCTGCTTGCGCTGCTGGATGTCGGCCATCTCCTTGCCCTTTGCAACCGCCTCCGACAACGACAGGTTTACCTTGTACGCCTCCAACGCTTCAAAGGAAAATTCGGGAATGGCGCGGATCGTATCGATATCTTTTTGGATTTCTGCCTTCCGGGAGAGCAGATCATCCTCAATATTTTTCATGGAATAGGATTTGTTCAGCCATTTTGGATTCCATACCTTGATCAGAGATACATAATCTGGGAATCCCATGCCCTTGAATTTCTCACGGATTTCCTGCTCCTTATCATCCTTCTGCTTCTTCTCGTATTCCTTGATCTGTGAATCTATCAGGGCAACAGGCTCGTCAATGACGCTGATCAGGCTGTTAATCTTGTCCTCAAAATCAGAAAACGGCTCCAGGTATGCCTTTTTCATCCGGATTCGCTCGTCCTTCAGGATTCCTTTCAGGCGGTTCAGATCGGCTCTGTCCGTCTTTGCTTCCTTGATCTGGTCATCCGTATAAACCAGGCCTTTGTACTCTTCCATCTTGGTTTTGATGGCAGTGCTCAGTTCTGCATAGTTAAATGTAATATTCTCCGGAATCTTTACCGGATCCACAATCAGCTGCAAATTGTTCATAGCATTCAATCCTCCATTGTATGATTGCTATATTTCTGGAAGGATAAGCGCAGGTCTGTGGTCTGACTTGATGTCTTCCCAGAACTGGTTTTCTTTTTTCTCCAGAAATTTAATGTCCTCTTCCACATCCGCCCGCTCGATATGGTAATGCCTGGTATTCAGGAACAGGCTTTCCGGATCCGAATATTCGTATTTCAGCTGTGCTTTCAGCTCTACGAATTCAAATTCCGTAACCATCAGGTAGTGAAGAACCTGCAGGTAGTAATTATCCGGAATCCTGTCGTTCCATTTTTCCTTTGTCATGCTTTGCATGATATTGGTTGTCTTGATTTCTAAAATTCCTTTCCGGCCATTCCTGTCAACCAGCCATCCGTCTAGCGACGCATGCGCCCAGGGAAATTTGTCATTTAGCCACATGTTATTATCTGTATAGAAAATCCTGCTGTCCGGGTGATCCAGCGCATACAGAGCCCGGAGATGCGGTTCGGCATCATGTCCGTACTGCACGTAGGGTTTTCCAGAAATATCCTCCGGGGTGCATCTCCCCGTCTTTTCCTCCCACAGCTGGACATTGGTCTTGTACGGGTTCATCCCAAGAATAGCCGCACAGTCAGAACCTCCTATTCTTCCATTTCTATGTGCCAACCAGTCTTTCCGGTCCTTCAAAATGATCATATGGACCGCCATTTTACAGCAGCTCCTCCAGGGACATCTGGTGAAAGAATGGCTTTTGGAACCCAGAATCCTGTGGCTCATGGGCTGACACACCAGCTTTTTGATACTTTTTCGCCAACTCCACACGCTTTTTGATGCATTCCATCCGGCTATGCTCCTGCAACATGTATCTTCTTAAAAAATCCCTGTCCTTCACCGGATCCGGCTTGAAATAGCCTTTCCCATCCTGCAGGTTAATAACCACTTCGTTTCCCCGGCTGATTGCCTCACGGATTGTCCTGTCCGGAAGCCCTGTGATTGCATGCAATCGCTTTCGCGTAATCGCATTTTCATGGCCGGTTGGAATGATGTCTATGATTTCCTGTGCATTCATATCATCCATCCTTTCCGTTTTATGCTATAATTAGTGTGTGCGTTTATATTTTTCTTTGCGTGGGCTGTGTCATCAGTCCGCGCTATTTTTTCCGTCCGCTATGTAGCAGACGATTAAATACAATAGGGATGCCGTCCCGGCCAATAAAGTACCCCTTGACCTTCCCATTGTTCCGGCTATTGGGAGGAAAAGAAGGTATACCGCTGCTAATCTGCTGATTAGCTTGATGTGATTTTTCCAGCTCATACTCTGACTCCTCAATTAACTCTGTGAGGCCGTTACCCCGGTAAATTTCCAGAATCATAGTTTCAGTCCTTCCGTGGCTTCTAGCTTTTCCTGGTTGATCACATACACCCATCGGTTGGATGATGTGCGGATTCCATACGCCCAGGGGAACGCGCCCTGCCGAATCCCTTTTCTCAAGGTTCCCGCATTCATCCCCATAGCCCTCGCCACTGCATCAACCTTTGCCCGGTGAAAACCAGACGGATCATGAGCCTCCTTGATGGCGGACGCTGAAAAATCTGCCTCAAGCGTTTCCTCCAAAACCCTCATTCTCTCCGTGGATGGAATATTTTTTCCGGTAAGATACTAGCTGATACTGGATTTCCCGATTCCGGTTATTCGGGAAAGATCGCTGCCTGTCATATTCTTCTCCCGCATTGCTGCGGCTAAACAATCCTTAAACAACATATGATCGCCTCCCTTATTTTCGGTCATTGCTTATTCCTCTCTTTCTCGTTTTCTTTTTATCTCGCCTCTTTTTTCTGTGATGTCCTTTGTCTGTCGGAACTGCCGTATACGAACCTATATAACAGCCGAAAACCCCTTTTGATGCTTTTATCGCTGTGTTAAAATATAAATGCCTACATGGCAAAGAAAGGAGCGTGGTCCTTTGACCAAACTTTTGACTTTGCCTGCTCTCTTTTGATTGGCCGCACATAGTGGCACCACGACACTTAAAACTGGGTAATTGTAGATCTACATCATGGCTACCGCGAATAGCCACGCCATGATGAATCTCCGGTCATTTGCCAGCGATTAGGCAGTGCTGAACCAAAACAGCGAAAGTGGCAAAGCGTTTAATAGAAGCATTTGATGTGGCCGGGTGCGGTGAAAACCTGCAAAACGCCAAGAGTAAACAAATTTGGCAAGAAGCTGATGGAGGCCACATCTCTGTCAGCTTTTTTGTAATAAGCACCGTGGATCAACACCAATTGCATCACATACTAGGAGCAACTCATCCGCTCGCAGTTCTCTGCTTCTTTGGGAGCTTCTCAGGCTGTTATACAGGTTCATATACGGCAGTCCTGTCACCGATGAAAGCCATCTGATATTCACTTTTTTCTCTTTTATAATCCCTGCGAGCTTTTTCGTTGCGATCATTGCCGTTTTCTGTGCTTCTCCTCTCTTTTTGTTGGCTTCATGTTTTCTCTAATCAGTTCTTTCACTCCTATGGCTTAGTCTGTAATTTTTTAATTAGGAAAAGTAACCCACTTTATTTCACTACTTTTAAGTTAGTGTTTCGGGTATAAAAATATCATCCATTTTTAACCCATATCTACGGCACAGCAATTTGAAAATATTTACAGGTGGAAAGGTTTTTTCAGATTCCCAATTTGAAATGGTGGATATTGCCGTATTATAGCCATTTTTAAGAAGAAATTCTCTCACATCCTCCTGAGTCATTCCTGCATTAACTCTGGCTGCTTTTAGATGAATCATTATGCAGCGCCCTCCTTTCATTGCATATACTACTACTTATAAGTTAGTATTGTCAATATTAAAGTTAGTTTTTCTGTAATTTTTTTGGTAGATTTACTAACTAAAAAGATGTATCATGCTCTCATGAGTAGTCAAATGGAGAGAGAAATCAATGGCAGACGAAGAACTAAGAAAAATTTTTGCAAAAAGATTAAGACATTATTTAGAGTTAAATGGATACAATCAAGCAGATCTCGCACGTTATATGCATGTTACTACCGCAACAACAGCAAAATGGTGTACTGGTCAAACCATGCCAAGAATTGATAAAGTACAAAGTATTTGCAACTGGTTGGGAATTAATAAATCAGATTTACTTGAAAATAATCCCGACCGCTCAAACGTTCTCCGGACTGATGTTCCGTTTGGTCGCTACCGCATCCCTATTCTAACCACTGTAGCTGCTGGCAAGCCTATGTATGCCGAAGAGGATGTTTTGGAATGGATTGACTACGACAAAGACCCCGGAGATCACGTTCGCGCCTGTCGTATTGAAGGAAGCAGTATGATTCCCCGGATTCAGGACGGCGATACAGTCATTTTTGACACCGATTTGGGATGGGAAGACGGTGACGTAATTATTGCCACCGTAAACGGCGATCATGCAACATGCAAGCGTATAAAACGATATGAGGACGGATTGGCGCTGCTATCCGACAATGCCAGCATTGCCCCAATGTATTATTCCCGTCAGGAAATAGAAGAATTGCCTGTGAAAATTGTAGGAAGAGTTACGGAAGTAAGAGGAAAACTGTAAATCAATCCGTAATAGGACGGTTGATAATAATTTCAATTCAAGAGGAGAAGAAAAATGAAAAAGCAAATGGTCCTATTAACACTTACACTTACGTTCTGTCTTACCGGATGTGGAGCATCAAGCGGATCTACCTCTGCAGAATCTACGCCCAAACCTACTGTAGCCGCCACTTCAGTACCGACATCCACACCAGATCCAACAGCTGTAACAACTTCGGAACTGGCTGAAACATCTACCCCAGAGCCAACAATGATATCAACTCCTGAACCAACAGACGCCGCGCTTCCCGAAGGTGCAACAGCCAGCCAGCAACAAGCGCTTCTATCCGCAAAATCTTACTTAGCAATGAGCGGTTTTTCTTATCAGGGCTTGATAGATCAGCTGTCTTCCGATTATGGAGATCAGTTCTCCGTAGAAGATGCTACTTACGCTGCAGATAACTGTGGCGCAGACTGGAATGAACAGGCACTCCGATCTGCAAAAGATTATCTGGATTACAGCGGATTTTCCTATCAGGGGTTAATTGATCAGTTATCTTCTGATTACGGTGATAAATATACCGTAGAACAGGCAACCTACGCGGCAGATAATTGTGGTGCCGATTGGAATGCTGAAGCAGTCGAAGCCGGGCAGAGTTATCTGGATATGGGGGGCTTTTCACGCGATAGCTTAATCGACCAGTTATCTTCTGACTACGGTGACAAATTTACGGTCGATCAGGCAACCTATGCAGCAGATCAGCTCGGACTTTAATCTCTCCTAGATCGTTTTGCGCGGAACCTGGTCGAGTTTCTGACCTATAAGCAGATGACCCAGCGGCATGGCATAGTCGTCGCTATGCCGGCTGGAATTATTTCTGCCTGATTTGTTGATGAATTGCATCACCGTAAAACGGGCATCTGATCTTGCAGCCATGCAACGATCAATACAAGCCCATTATAGAAAACCCGGAAAACGTATCAATCGTTGGGGAAATGATAGGTGTTTATCATAAAACAAAATAATTGATCTAAATGGGTGGGAAATTATGATTAACTTCAATAAAGAATCTGTATGGGATCTGAAACCTACTGATACAAAAAACGTAATAAAAGAAGTGAACGGGCTTCTTGTTGAGGGTGAAACTGTCCTATCTGCATTTAAGACTATTCGAGATCAACTGTTATTTACAAATAAACGGATTATTTCTATTGATGTTCAGGGAATCACCGGGAAAAGAAAATCATTTTCATCTTTGCCATATTCAAAGATACAATTTTTCTCTATTCAAACGGTGGGGTTTGCTGAGATATTTCCAGATTCTGAGCTGGTGATATGGTTTTCAAATGGATTCAAAGCAACATTTGAATTTAAGGGAAACGTTGATATTGGTGCTATAGGGAGAATGATCTCAGAATATGCCCTTGAAAATTAAGATCAATCTGCAACAAGTCGGAAGGGTTACGGATGTAAGGGGAAAGCTGTAAAGGGCTATCAGTCAATTATTTTAAGATTGATTAGAAAAGGGAACAGATTCATGAGTGAATTAACACAAACTCAAGCAGACGCACTGATTGCAATGAAAAAAATTTTCAATGGGCGGAATAGGAAAATTGCAAAATCTGGAGAATCAGGGATATTCGAGCTTTCTGATGAAAAAGGAAAAAACACTTTTTATTTTGATATTGACAGAAGGGGGAAGATAGAATTTAAATGTAAATTTCAAGAAAGATATGAAACTAATGACGTTCTTGTACGATTGGATATTAACTCTCCAGATCATATGAATCCTGATGGTACAAAAGTTGGAAGAAATCACATTCATATATACAGAGAGGGTTATGCAGACCGATGGGCTTATGATATCGACAAATACGGTTTTGAAATCTATAATTCTTTTCAAGAATATTTTTATAGATTTTGTGAATTTTGTAATATTATCGTTCCCGATAATATTCAAATGGTATTGTAGGTGATGCTATGAAAGATTTTAAGTTGCAATATTTAGACTGGTTGAATGCGAATATCCAACAGTCAGAAATACGTGAAGGTGTATACCGGATAACTTTGCCGTATCTGAACCGTAGCAATGATATGATGGATATATACATTCTTGAAAAAAAAGATGGATTTATACTGACAGATGATGGTGCAACTATCCACAATCTTGATCTCGTCGGTGTAAGCCTTTCAAAAGGCCGTAGAAAGGATTTGCTTGACCAGACCCTGCTATCGTTCGGCATCCGGATGGACGAAGAACAGGCGCTTTATACAGAAGCATCACCAGATAATCTTCCGCTTCGAAAACACATGCTTTCTCAGTGTATGCTAAAAATAGATGATTTATTTTTTCTTTCAAAGAGAAATGCAAAATCTGTGTTCGTTGATGATGTACATGATTTCCTTGAAAGCAATGACGTGCGGTATATCCAAGGAGCTTCATTTACGGGAAAAAGCGGTCTCCCGACCATGTACGATTTTAGCATTCCGAAGTCAAAGAAAAGTCCCGAAAGGAACATCAAAGTTGTCAATCATCTTACGAACGACAGCGCCAGAAGTATAATATTCGGTTGGACAGATACGACGGATGCCAGGAATAACGGTGCGAAACTGTTTACATTTATCAATGATGAATCGAGCTCACCGAAAGACGCAATTAACGCCTTAAACCAATATGGAATAACCCCTGTACTTTGGAGCTGCCGAGAAGATTCTGTGAAGCTTCTGGTTGCGTAAAAGTTGCTTTAGGACTAGAAAGCCGCCCAGTGCTGCAACACCGGACGGCAAAGAACGAACAACCGATCAAGGCAATGAAGGGCTGAACATATATATTATACCCTGTCCAGCCTTTCTAATCAATGCAGAAAGGACGTATAGCATTATGAAAGGTGGAACAAGGAAACGCGGGAAAACGTGGTCATATTATTTTGACATGGGAGCCGTGAACGGAAAACGACAAAAGAAGGAAAAAGGAGGTTTCTCCACAAAGAAGGAAGCAGAAGCAGCTCTTGCAGCCGCCCTGAATCAGTACAATACCGCCGGTACGATATTCACACCGTCCGAAATCACCGTTGCCGACTTCCTTGATCTATGGTTTGATCAGTATGTAAAAATGTATTGCAAGTACAATACACAGCTTAATTATGTCAAAATTATAGAATACCATTTGAAGCCGCAATTTGGTTCATATCACCTGAAAGCGCTGACCGCTGCACCTATTCAGGAATATGCAAACGACCTGAAGAAACAGGGTTTTGCAAAATCAACATTAAAGAACATAATTCTGACGTTTTCAGCGGCGTTAAATTATGCAGTTGAACCGCTGAATTATATACAATTTAATCCGGTTGACAGGGTGAAGTTTCCAAAATACGAATACGGGGAAGGAAGGCTGGGGATTCATCATTTTATCCCCCAGGATGATATGAAACGGGTTCTGGAGCGTTTTCCGGAATCCTCTCCGTTCTATGTGCCAATTATGATAGGCTATTATACCGGTGTCCGGATTTCTGAATGTTTTGGTCTTACATGGGACAGAATCGACCTGAAGAATCAAACGATCACTATTGACCGCCAGATTATAAAACGGAATTTTGGTGATGTCCGTGATTCTCTGGATAAAGGCCGTGAAAAAATGGATAAGTCAGAATGGTATTTTCAATCACCAAAAACCGAGACGTCAAAGCGGGTTATCCGATACGGCAAAACGCTTCAGGGCGTATTGCAAGCCGCATACAAAAGCAAGCAGAAGAACCGTATCGAACTGGGATCACATTTCACAGAATACTACTTGAAACCGGAAAAAGACGAAAAGGGAGACACTATTTTCCGCTTGTTCGGTGTTCCGCGAGATGTAGCGGTTTCTCTTGAAAAGGCTGATTTGGTCTGTGTCCGACCCGATGGTTCAGCAATCAGTACAGATTCATTCAAATACGTCTGCCGGATATGCCGGACTGAACTTCATATGGAGTTTAATTATCATTCCTTACGTCACACCCATGCCACCATGCTTCTGGAGGCGGGTGCACCTATCAAAGATGTCCAAAACAGATTAGGGCATGCTGATGTACAGACAACAATTAACCGATATGTGCATGATACTGACAACATGAAGAATGAAACCGTTGAAATCTTTGAACGAATTACAGATTTAGCATGATACTGAATTCAATGCCGCTGAACAAATTGAACGCTCAGCGGCATTTTTATGTCATTTTTGAAATTACGGTGGCAAATCGGTGGCAAATCGCATATTTTAGGCACATCAAAGCCATGAAAATCCTTATTTTATGCGGGTTAAGAGGCACACCGTCTCCACGTGGACGGTCATTCCAAACTGGTCGTAGGGCTTTGCGTAAGCCAGTCGATACCCATTCTCGGTCAGGTATTTTATATCCCTGGACAATGTGGCCGGATCGCAGCTGACATAGATTATTTTTTCGGGAGATATCTGAAGGATTGTTTGCAGCAGTTCGGGGTCGCAGCCCTTTCGGGGCGGATCCACCACGACTACATCTGCGTGGATATTTTTTTGACGAACCAGTTCCGGAACAACCTTCTCTGCTCTTCCCGTAAAGAATTCCGCATGCTGAATATCATTCAGCTCCGCATTTTTTCTGGCATCCTCTATGGCCTGCGGAACAATTTCCACTCCAATAACATGGGCAGCCCGGCGGGCCAGGTACAGGGAGATCGTTCCGATCCCGCAGTACAGATCCAGAACCGTCTCTGTACCGGTCAGTTCTGCCAGATCCAGCACTTTCTCATAGATTTTCTGTGTCTGTTCGTGATTTACCTGGTAAAAGGATTGCGAGGATATCTGATACGTGACAGAAAAGCCGTATTTTTCTGATGTCAGACGGTCAAGCAGATAGGGTTTTCCCCAAATACATTCCGTCCTTTTCCCCAGAATTACATTTGTGTTTTCAGGATTATAGTTAATTGTCAATCCTGTCAGAAAACTGCCTTCCTCAAAAAAGCTGTCGGCTTCTGTGAGTCTGCGTATCAGTTCGTTTTTCCATTCTGTACGCAGTCCTTCCGCTTTTTTCTTTTTTCTTCTTTTTTGAGAATATCCCGGATTTCTGTTGTCTTTTTCCGGAGCTGTGCTGTTTATCACAAGGCATACCAGAATTTCTCCGGTTGCTGTCCCCTTTCGGATCAGCACATGTCGAACCAGCCCGTTTCCGGTTTGTTCGTCATAAGCAGGTATATGAAATTCCTGCATCCATTCCAGAATTACGCGGATAACCGTGGCATTTTCTTTTGCCCCAAGCTGACAATCACTGCAGGGAACAATCCTGTGGGAATGTCCCGCGTAAAATCCCGCCACAGGCTTACCATCTTTACCCGTGCCGACCGGAAACTGGGCTTTATTCCGATACCTTAGTTTTTTCTGCATACCGCTGATCGGCTCAAGAGGAGGCTCCTGGATGCCTCCGATTCTGATCAGATCATCTCTGACTTTTTTCTGCTTCCATGCCAGCTGTGCCTCATATTTCATAAACTGCAGCTGACATCCTCCGCAGCTGTCTGCGCAAGGGCATACCGGAACCACCCGGTCTGGTGAGGCCTTCCGAATTTGTCTCAGTTTTCCGTATCCAAATGTTTTTCCGGCTTTTAGGATAAGTGCCTCTACTTCATCACCGGGAACCGTGCCGGGAACAAAGAGGGTATATCCGTCTGCAGTTTTGCCGATCCCCTCCCCATGGCGTCCCAAATCTGTCACATGCAGGGAAACGGTCTCATTCTTTTTTTCAGAGTGCATTCAAATCTCCCGTCTTTCGGAAATTGGATTCCAGCAGCCGGTTATAACCAAACCATTCACTGTCCGGTTTCTGCGTATTTGTTTTGAAGAGTTCGGTGATAAACTCCAGCCTGGCATCCGCGTTATCCGCCAGGTTCAAGGCAAGAGCCTCCGCAAGCGCCGGCTTTTTGGGAGAACCGAATTCATACTCCCCGTGATGAGCCAGAATGCAGTGTTTGAGATCGGATTCCAATTTCTTCGGGAATCCAGGAATTTCCTTCGCGGCATCATGAATCATCTCTGCGCCGATCATGATATGTCCCAGAAGCTGTCCGTCATCTGTATAATCATTCTCCGGAAAAGCGGAAATTTCCACGGTCTTTCCGATATCATGACAGATTGCCGCTGTCAGAAGCAGGTCCTTGTTTAAGATAGGATAGTATTTTGTAAAATAATAGCAGAGATTCGTGACATACAGCGTATGCTGAAGAAGACCTCCGATAAAGCTGTGGTGAACCGTCTTCGCCGCAGATGCGGTCTTGAACCGGTAGGCAAAGGCCTCATCCTCACGAAAATATTTTTCCAACAGCTTGTGCAGATACGGATTCTCCACCTTGTCCACAAATGTCAGCAGCGCTTTGTACATATCTTCTGTGTTTTTGTCGGATGTCGGGAGATATTCCTTCGGGTCGTATTCCCCTTCTCTGGCTTTTCTTGCCCTCTTCAGAGACATCTGTAGGTTTCCGTTGTACTTTGTAACATCACCGACTACATCCACATATTCCAAGGCATCAAAATCATCAATGCCTGCGGAATCCGGTTCCCATATCTTGGCATCAATGGTACCGGTTTTATCCATGAGGATCACATTGTCATAATTTTTTCCGTTTTTCGTTACCGCCGCCGTCCTTGACTTGCAAAGATAAATTCCGGCAACCTTCATACCCTCATGCATTTCCTGAATATATAACATTTTCTCCCTGTCCTTTTTCTGTCCTTTTTCTGTCCTTTTTCTGTCTTTTTTCTGCTTTTTTCCGGCACTCCGGAAACATGCATTTCTGAAACTGTGCTGATACAACGCTGCGGAGGAATATTTTATGTAACAGTTCTTTCCACATGGATAATAACAGGTTATTGATTCACATCCGCCGCAGCACCATAAAGGAAGTCGAGTATTCTTTCCATAATAGGATGGCAGATAACAGGTTACTGCCTTATCGCCACGGTTACTGCAAAATCAACTTCTGCATAACCTTCTGCTCCCTTTCTCATGGCCTTTATATTCAGCGTATCATTTTCCGCTGAGGCGCTTACAATGTCGGTATAGTCGGAAACCGAACGGATGGTTTTTCCGTTTACCTCAGTAATCACATCATATTCCTTGATTCCAGCAAGCATTGCAGGCGAATCCTCATCGACAGCCGTTACCAGTTCTCCTTCCGGTATGCCTGTTCTGCCGGAAATATCCTGCGTCACCATCTGGCCGGTGATTCCGGTATACGGAATCGGATCATGATTGGTCAATGTTTCCAGCAGGCCGCTGATATCGGATATTGCCAGTGCTGTAACCGTTCCCGTATCTCCCACTTTAAAGTTCTGGCTGATAATTCCTACCACTTTTCCGTAAATGTTCACAAGAACACCGCTGCCGGACGCGCTTCCGATAATATCCGTGGTAATCAGCTTATACTCCCTGTCAGAAGTTTCCGCCGTGTTGCTCACGGATGTGACGATCCCGCAGGAAACCGAATCCCCGTAACCCATAGGACTCCCAAGAGCCAGTACCGGATCAGCCTGGGAAACCAGATAGGAACTGCCCAGGGGGGCCGTCGTGATCCTGGAGTCCGTCGTCGGAGAAACGGAACCGGAGTCCACCGTTACAACCGCAAATCCTGTCGCTGCATCTCTGGAAAGAAAAGCCCCATCCGCAGTCGTGCCGTCAAAAAACGTAATCTGAATAGACTGTACGTTTTCCACTACAGACTGCTGGGTAAGAATATACAGCAGATTGTTATTCCGCGCAATAATCAGACCGGAAACCTGCTGCCGGTTTTCATAATTCTGCCGGAAATAATCCATTTCATTTGTGATGCCCGTCACCTGGACGATCGCGTTCTGCGCCTCCCTGGCGGACGCAATCATATCTCCATATAATTGTCTGAGATTGTCTATGGTCAGAGAATCCGCTGTGGAACCGTCTTCTTCCTGTTTCTGGTCTTGGCCTTCCGATCCCTGGCTGGTTACCGGGGAACTTGATGCGGAACTTTCCTGAGAAGACGACGAAACCGAAGAGACAGAAGAACCAGCCGATGCATCCGATACAGTCTCATTCTCCGGCTCCGGAGTTGGTGTCGTTTCATCTCCTGTTGTTAATACAATCCGCTTGTTTTCCACCTCCAGACCCAGAATTCTGGCCGCTGCAGGCGCAAACGCCGCAAACACAAAAGCCGCGATAATTCCGAATCCGGCGCTGAAAACAACTGTCCAGACAATCCTGAGAATCCATTTCTTTTTGTCAACCGGTTTCTTACGGATCGTCTGTTTGATAAACTTATAATTATTATCCCCTTCGGATACAGCCCGGTCATCTGTGCCGGCTCCGCTGCCCGGTTCTTCTTTTTTCAAATCGTCCATTTTTCCACTCCAAATGAACATTCAAATAAAGGTTCGGTGTTATCTGTTAACGAAGCAAACTGCCCGGAAATGAATAAAAAAGAAAAGCTGATATGAAAAATAGTTTAACACCGATTTATGAATAAATTATGAATATACTGTATAAGTCCAGTTTCGAAGCAAAAGCTTACGGGCCGCTTGCGGACTGGGAAGCTTTCGCTTCAGAAACGACAACAAGTATGAGCATGAAGTGACGCTTTGCGGCACGGAAATGCGAATACTTGTTAGCGATGCGTAAGTTGCGAAGCAACGAAGCAGCGCGGCGGACTTATACATTTATATAGAATACCTCTATAACTCGGAGGTCCAGTTTCGAAGCAAAAGCTTACGGGCCGCTTGCGGACCGGGAAGCTTTCGCTTCAGAAACGACAACAAGTATGAGCATGAAGTGACGCTTTGCGGCACGGAAATGCGAATACTTGTTAGCGATGCGTGAGTTGCGAAGCAACGAAGCAGCGCGGCGGACTTATACATTTATATAGAATACCTCTATAACCCGGAGGTCCAGTTTCGAAGCAAAAGCTTACGGGCCGCTTGCGGACCGGGAAGCTTTCGCTTCAGAAACGACAACAAGTATGAGCATGAAGTGACGCCTCGGCGGCACGAAAATGCGAGTCCTTCTTTCAAGTGCGCCGATTTTAAGGTACAATAGGCATGGCTGCCGAATAATTTTTTGCGGCAGCGTAAAAAGCAGCAAGAAAAAGTAATACAGGAATTGATTTATGAACCAAAAAGCACTTAGAATACTGGAATTTGATAAAATCAGGCAGCAGCTGACGGACTGTGCCACCTCTGACCCAGGAAGAGAAAAATGTCGTTCTCTGTTTCCATCCACAGAGCTGGAGGAAATCCAGAAAATGCAGGCGGAAACCTCTGACGCGCTCAGACGTCTGCTCCGGAACAGCGGCTTCTCCTGCGGAAGTGTCCATGACATCCGTCCGTCTCTGCGGCGGCTGGAAGTCGGGGCTGCCCTGACGGCCAGAGAACTGCTCGATATCGCTTCTCTTCTGGAAAACACTGCCCGTGTAAAGGCATACGGACGCCATGACCGGCAGGATACCCCGGATGATTCCCTGGACTCCGTTTTTGATCTTCTGGAGCCCGTGTCCGCCTTAGCTTCCGACATCCGGAGAGCCATCCTTTCGGAAGATGAAATAGCAGATGACGCAAGCGCCGGACTTCGTCAGGTACGCCGCTCCATGAAAAGCTGCGGTGAGAAAATACACGCCCAGCTGAACAGTATGATTAACGGGAATCTGCGTACCGCCCTGCAGGACGCGGTGATCACCATGAGAGATGGCCGCTACTGCCTGCCTGTCCGCTCTGATTACCGCTCCCAGGTACCTGGCATGATCCACGATCAGTCCTCAACCGGAGCCACACTTTTTATCGAACCTATGTCGGTGGTAAAACTTAATAATGAAATCCGGCAGCTGGAAATACGCGAACAGGAGGAAATTGCCAAGGTTCTTGCCGAACTGAGCGCGGACGCATCTGCTTACACGGAAACACTCCGGTATAACTATGAAAATCTGGCGGAGCTGGACTTTATTTTTGCCAGGGCAAGGCTGGCACTTGTCATGAATGCCACCAGGCCGGAATTTAATACCAACGGGCTGGTCAATCTGCGGAAAGCCCGGCATCCTCTGATTGAAAAGCATAAAGTAGTCCCGATTGACATACGGCTGGGAGATACTTTCGACCTCCTGGTTATTACCGGTCCGAACACGGGCGGAAAAACAGTGTCGCTGAAAACGACAGGACTCCTTACCCTGATGGGCCAGTCCGGCCTGCATATTCCCGCGGGAGACCGCTCCGAGCTTTCTGTCTTTCAGGAAGTTTATGCGGATATCGGTGATGAACAGAGCATCGAGCAGTCCCTCAGCACCTTTTCTTCCCATATGAAGAGCATCGTCTCTTTTCTGGAAAAGGCAGACCGGAATTCCCTGGTGCTCTTCGACGAGCTGGGCGCCGGCACCGATCCGGCAGAGGGTGCGGCACTGGCTATATCGATTCTCTCCTATCTACACCGGAAAGGCGTCCGTACAATGGCCACCACGCATTACAGCGAGCTGAAGGTCTACGCCCTTACTACAGAGGGGGTGGAGAATGCCAGCTGTGAATTTAATATCGAAACACTTCAGCCGACCTACCGTCTGCTGATCGGTGTTCCCGGAAAAAGCAACGCCTTTGCTATCTCTCTGAAGCTTGGCCTTCCGGAATCCATTATCGAGGACGCCAGAAAACAGATCAGCGAGCAGGACGCTTCCTTCGAGGATGTTTTATCCAGTCTGGAAGAGAACCGGATTGCACAGGAACGAAAGGAAGAGGAACTGAAGCGCCTGGAGGAAACCCTGTCCCGGCGCGAGACAGAATTAAAAAACAGGGAAAGGACACTGGAACAGCAGAAGGATCAAATTCTGTCCAGGGCAAATGAAGAGGCACATGCCGTTCTTCAGGATGCAAAAGAATACGCCGATCAGACCATGAAGGAATTCCGGAAATTCGGGAAGGCAGGCGTCAACTCTGCGGAAATGGAACGTAAACGAAACGCCCTCCGGAAACAGATCGATAAAACCGCTTCCCGTACGGGCGTAAAAGCTTCTGAGCCGAAGCAGCCCGGTAAAAAGCCGCGGCCGCAGGATCTTACTCCGGGGACTCCGGTACGGATTCTCAGCATGAATCTGAAGGGAACCGTAAGTACAAGGCCGGATTCCAGGGGCAATCTTTTTGTGCAGTGCGGAATCCTACGCACAAAAGTCCATATGGACGATCTGGAACTGGCGGATGAACCGGAAATCATTACACCGAAGATGACCCGCACCTCTACCGGGAAAATACGGATGAGCAAGTCTGCCTCCGTCAGCTCTGAAATCAATCTTCTCGGCAAGACCGTCGATGAGGCCGTTGCGGAACTGGATAAATATCTGGATGACGCCTACATTGCCCATCTGAAGAGTGTGCGTGTCATCCACGGAAAGGGAACCGGCGCGCTCAGGAAAGGAATTCATAATTATCTGAGAACCCAGAAGCATGTAGCAGACTTCCATTTAGCCGAGTACGGCGAAGGGGATGCCGGCGTTACAATCGTGGAATTCAAACAGTAACAGAGGAACAGGCATCAGAAAAGAACAGGAGCCGGATATGGCAGTAAAACAGAAAATACTCATAATTGACGACGACAACAATATTGCAGAACTGATCTCTCTCTATCTTACAAAGGAATGCTTTGAGTGCATGATCGTAAACGACGGAGAATCCGCGCTGAAGGAATTTGCTTCCTTCCATCCGGATCTGGTTCTTCTCGACCTGATGCTGCCCGGCATGGACGGTTACGAGGTGTGCCGGAAAATCCGCTATAAATCCAACACTCCGATTATCATGCTTTCCGCCAAGGGAGAAGTGTTTGACAAGGTTCTGGGACTGGAAATGGGCGCGGACGACTATATGATAAAGCCTTTCGATTCCAAAGAACTGGTTGCAAGAGTCAAGGCGGTGCTGCGCCGTTTCACGCCGGAACCGACCCCTACCGTTTCTCTTCCCGCATCCGCCCCGGCAAAGATAGCCGAATACCCGGATCTGGTCATCAATCTTACCAACTATTCCGTGACCTATCGTGGAACCACGCTCGACATGCCTCCCAAGGAAATTGAGCTGCTGTATTTTCTTGCTTCGCAGCCCAACCAGGTCTTTACAAGAGAACAGCTTCTGGATCATATCTGGGGATATGAGTACGTGGGAGATACACGGACGGTCGATGTTCACATCAAGAGAATACGGGAAAAAATCAGCGATAACGAGAACTGGTCCATCGCCACGGTCTGGGGTGTAGGTTATAAATTTGAAGTGAAAACTCTGTAAAAAGTTTCCGTCTGAATCTTTTTCACGGCACGGAGATCACGCAATGCATATAAAACTGATCCATAAATTTATACTGATTTTTGCTGTTATCGGGATTGCGGAATTTGTCCTGATATCTACCCTGGGGTCACGTCTCGTCCAGCACCGCCTGGTGGAATCGGAGGGACTGAAGCTGTACAAGGAGGCTGCAAAAATCGCTCAGTCTGATGTACTGACAAATGGAATTGACAAAGATTCGTTCAGCAGCCTGTACCTGAATCTTCATACCCTGGCCGGCTATCAGGACTGTGAAATATGGCTGCTCGGTTCGGACGGAACCATCTATATGAACACAGCCGGAGAATCTGCTACAGATGATTCCGGAGATGCGGAATATCCTGTTCTGGAAGGTTTTGATCCGCTGAAGCTGGGAAGCGGTTATTATACTGTAGGCACCTTTTTTGATTATTACCCGGAAGATCATCTGACCGTTCTCAGCCCGGTTACCGGGAATCTGGACATCCGCGGTTATATTGCCATTCATGAACCCATGAATAATATTTTCACGGACCGCGAGGAGATTCTGGCCATTATTCATCTTCTCAGCATCATCGTCTACATTCTGTTTCTGACCGTTTTTATTCTGTTGTACCTGACAGTCCTCCGCCCTCTGCGGAAAATACAGACAGGAATTCAGGAATACGCGGACGGACGCCTGAATTACAACATCCCGGTAAATTCGCACGATGAGATGGGCAGACTTGCCGCCTCGCTGAATTATATGTCGGATGAGCTGAACAAAAGCGGGGAATATGAGCGGAACTTTATCGCCAACGTTTCTCACGATTTCCGCTCCCCTCTTACGTCCATGAAAGGTTTTGTGGAAGCTATATTAGACGGAACCATCCCGCCGGAGATGCAGGAAAAATATCTTCGCATCGTCCTGGCTGAAACCGAAAGGCTGACCAAGCTGACGAACGGGATTCTCTCCCTCAACCGCATCGACCAGAAACAGAGCAAGCTGAACCTGACCGTCTTTGATATTAACGAAGTAATCCGGGATACCGCGGCAACCTTTGAGGGAATCTGCACACCAAGGCAGATTTCCTTTGACCTTGTCCTGACCGGAGAACAGCTCCTGGTGTCCGCAGATCTGGAAAAAATCCAGCAGGTTCTCTATAACCTGATTGATAATGCCGTAAAATTCAGCAGGGACAGTTCGTCCATCCGGATTGAAACTTCCATCCGTCACGGGAAGGTCCATGTGTCGGTCAGGGACCACGGATGCGGGATTCCTGCCTCGTCTCTGAATAAAATCTGGGAACGCTTCTACAAGACAGATACCTCCAGGGGCAGGGAACGGAAAGGAAACGGTCTGGGGCTTGCCATTGTAAAGGAAATCATCAATCTGCATAACCAGAATATTACGGTTGTCAGCACAGAAGGGGTTGGCACGGAATTTGATTTTACCCTGGAACATGCGGATGATCTGCGCACGGTTGCACAATAACCCCTTGCTATGCAGACCGTTCACAGGCTTATGCCCTTTTCTGTCCTGCAGACGGGCTTTACCGCTTACCGCCAGGGACGGCTGCGCAGCTGTCCGGTCTCCTGCATGTGATCAAACCCATGCTGCCTGAGCGCCTCGTACAAAACAATCGCCACAGAATTTGCCAGGTTCAGCGACCGGATGGTCTCCAGCATAGGAATGCGGATGGCCGTCGCCTGGTTCGCATAGAGGATATCCTCCGGAATGCCGGCACTCTCCTTGCCAAACATAATATAGCAGTTGTCCTCAAAATGTACGTCCGTGTACATCTGCGGCGCCTTGGTTGTCGCGTAATAGATCTTTGAATTCTGCGGAATTTTTTCTGTAAAATCCTGATAGTCAATATATCTGTGCAGATCCAGGCTGCTCCAGTAATCCATCCCTGCCCGCTTGATATATCGGTCCGTCAGATGAAATCCCAGCGGCTCAATCAGGTGCAGGCTGGCACCGGCAGCCACACAGGTTCTCCCGATATTTCCTGTGTTGGACGGAATCTCCGGTTCATGAAGAACAATATTAAAATGTGCCATCGTCAGTTGAACTTCCTTTCCAGCGCCCGGTAGAGTTCATCTGCCTGCGGTCTGTCCAGGTAGCGGATCTCCTCTCCGTTATGAAGAATCCGGTCATTCCCTGCTGTCGTCCGGCCGATCACGGAGGCGTGTATGCCGCCCATTTCCAGCGCATCCGCCAGCTTCTGTCCGTTTTCCGCAATCATCAGCATGGAGCCGCTGGACATAATCTTATAGGGGTTGACATCAAAAAACTCGCAGATTTCCACTGTTTCCTGCCGAATCGGGATTTTCCGCAGATCCGCATCAATTCCAACTTCTCCGGCTTCCCCTATCTCCCAGAGGGCTCCGAAAACCCCTCCCTCTGTAATGTCATGCATACACACGACACCTGTCTGCATGGCAATACGGGCATCCGGAACGACCGAAAGGTATCGGTCAAATTCTCTGGCTGTGTTCACAAAATCCGCGGAAAAACGTTTTTTCAGGGCAGCTTCTCTCTCCTTCGCCAGAATTGTCGTTGCTTCCAGACCGATCCATTTCGTCACTACAAGCTCCTGATCGGGACGGATGTTTTTGGGAGAAAGAAAAACCTCCCGCGGGATTTTACCGACTCCGGTCACCGTGACAAGCGGCTGTCTGACCACGTCCGTGACTTCTGTATGTCCACCGATTATTTCCATGTTCAGCGAGGCACAGGCTGCCTCTGCCTCCTGCATCATACTTCTCAATTCCGGCTCTTCCAGCGTTTCCGGAAGCAGGAACGTAAGCAGAACGCCAATCGGTTCCGCACCTGAAGCGGCAATATCATTTGCCGTCACATGAATACAGTGATTTCCAAGATTCTTTACCGTTCCGGTAATCGGATCTGTGGAAAGAACAATCACTTCTCCGTCACCGGGCGCAATCGCCGCGCAGTCTACGCCGACCGCCGGCCCCGCCAGTACATCATCTCTTCTGTGTTTTACCTGCCTGATTACCGATCGAAGGAGCACAGACTCCGGAAGTTTTCCTGTTTTCATCCTTTTACCCTGTCTTTTCTGTCAAACTGTTTGTTAGTAACTGCAGCGAGGTTTCCGATTCTAAAAATTTCAGATTTTAAAAATCAGGTGCCGCCTGAGTTGCCGGGCGGCACCTGTAATACTGTCCTTTTGTGTTAGCTCTTGCTTTCCATCTGCATAAAAACCGAACCGCCTCCGGCCGCATCGGCTCCCGCCGCGGAATTACTGCTGCGTATCGGTATCCACCGTACTGCCGTTTGCAATGGCACTCTGCAGTTCCGTAAGGCTCTTGTCCGCAATCGCCTGGTTAATCGCCGCAATCGTCGCGCTGGTTGCGTTCTTGGTTCCCGCCGTGTAAGTCGTATCCATCGGCTCATAGGTACTGGTACTGTAAAGATCATTGCTGACCAGCTCGTCTCCATTGTATACCAGCTTGTAAAGCTCCGAATCCAGGCCTTCCTGTCCTCCGGTTACCGCCAGAGAGCCGAAGTCCGCATTCGGATCCGCCTTGTAAGCCACATCATAATCCGTATATTCCAGAATATGGCTGTCATAAACGACTTTTCGTCCGGACTCGCGGTATTCATGCCCATAGATGTTAAAGACAATATTTCCGCTTTCATCCACAGAGCCTTCAATATAGATCGGATAATCTGTACTGTTGACAAACTTCAGATCCATATAATCTTCCGCGATAGCCGCATCCAGTCCCGGTGTGACATAGCTGACCAGGAACGAATGGTTATGTCGCTCTGTAACCTCCAGCTCCGCCTGCAGAACAGCCTGATAAAGCGTTGTGGTAACCTGGCAGACCCCTCCGCCGTACGTCTGTATCACGCCTCCGTCAGCATAGGTACCGCCCAGCTTGAATCCGGTCTCGGCCGTCTGCGGTCCGATCGTATCATTTGCGGAAAATTCTTCTCCGGGATATACCACCGTGCCGTTTATCTTTTCTACCGCAAGAGTGATATTGGTATCCCGGTTTGCCTCGTCCCTGGAATACTGCGTCGTTCCGGTTCCCAGAACATCCGTAACTTCCTTCAGCTGGTCGGTGCTGTCCTCGGCTTGTGTGATATCCGCATCCAGAACAACCCCGCCTTCTCCGCCGTGCCACTCGTTATCCATATAATTTACAACGGTCGCGGCGGCGGCATCCTCGCGGATCTTGCAGCCGTCCTCTTTCTCCGTGATGGAAAAAGTATTGTCTGAATTCTTCTTCAGCCCTGCTTTTTTCGGTTCGCAGTTCAGAACAGACTCGGAATTCTTTACCGCTTCCAGAACCTTGTCCGCGTCTACCGTGAGATCCAGACAGAGAGTGATCGGTCCGTTTTCCGCCATGGAACGATTGGCCAGAAAGCGTTTCAGGGCACTGCCCTTGGTTCCGATGGAGAGTGCTTCCTTTACAATATTGGTATTGCTGTAGGAAAGTCCCAGATCCCCCGCCGTAGTCTCATAGGTATGGCAGCCGCCGTGGAAAACGATTGTGTCCGCGGAAAGTTCTTCCATTTTCTTTTTTACCGCGGCATTGGCCTCGTCCTCAGTCATATCTGTTACATCGATATTTTCAATATAAACCTTACGGGAACTGTCCACAGAGCCAGTTTCCGTACTTTCCTGGCCGGTCTGATCCTGTGCCAGAGACGTTCCTGTGACAGATTCCGCCCCCGACGAAGAAGACACTGCTTCCTCCGAGGCACTGACCGGGACGGCCTGCAGCTCGTCTGCCTGAACCACCACCACCGCCAGCGATACAATCATCATCGCGGCAAGCAGAACGGCTAACACAGCAGCAAACATCCTGCGTCTTTTTTTATCTCTCATTACCAGTCATCCTTTTGTTAAAATTTGTCCAGCCTGAGATTATAGATTTCTTCCACTTCTTTCCGGTAAGGCATAGCCGGAATAGCCCCGCGCTTTTCCACACACAAACCGGCGACAATATTGGCATAGCGCAGAAAATCTCCGGCCTGGCTTTCCGAAATGTCCGCAGGGTTAACATGGAACTCCGCGAACCTGGAAAGAAGTCCGCCCCAGAAGGAATCTCCAGCTCCGGTGGTATCCACCACCTTTCTGGTCTGTGCGGGAGCCTGCACGCAGACTTTATCCGTTACCAGAATAGCGCCGTCCTTCCCTAAGGTAACCACAACGCACTTTACCCCCTGCCGGAGCAGGGCTTCCGCCGCTCCCTTCGGGTCCTCGATATCCGTCAGAAGAGCCGTCTCCTCATCCGACAGTTTCATAATATCCACATATTTGATGACCGAACGCATTCCCTTGACAGCCGCTTCCCTGCTTTTCCACAGAGGCGCGCGGTAATTCGGGTCATAGGAGATAAGCGCGCCATACTGTTTCGCGTGTTCTACCGCGTAAATCGTAGCGCTCCGGGCCGGCTCATCCGTCAGCGAGAGCGAGCCGAAATGAAAAATCCTGGTGTTCTTCAGGATTTCCAGATTTACCTCTTCCTCTCGAAGCTGCGTGTCTGCGCCGGGCTTCCTGGCAAATGAAAAATTACGCTCCCCGTCTGTAAGGGTTACAAATGCCAGCGTAGTAAAAACGTTCGGATCTGCGATAAGGCCGGACGTATCCACATCATTCTCCTCCAGCGTTTTTTTCAGAAGAGCTCCGTGCATATCGTCGCCAACCTTGCCGATAAAGGCCGCCTTCTGCCCGAGACGGCTGACCGAGACAAGCACATTAGCCGGAGCACCTCCCGGATTCTGCTCAAACAGCTGCCTTCCTGCTTCACTGGTTCCGCAAGGCGTAAAATCAATCAATAATTCCCCTAATGCAGTAATATCAAACATAGCCAAACACTCCTTCTGGATTTTTAAGCTGTAATCAGTCTCATTTCAACAATCATCATATCATAGGAAAGCTGACACGTCAAAACAAATTGCGAACAATTCCTGAAATATTCTAAGCAGCAGAACACCTGCATCGGAAGCGCTGTCACTCCATCTCTTCCGGTATTCCGAACATAACCGCGCTGATGCCGATCCGGTTGTGGCAGAGCTTTTCACATCTTCCGCATCGGATGCATTCATCCGCTGTGTGTGCCAGGCTGTGATACTCCTCCAGCGCCTCCGTCTCTTCCCCGCGCAGAAACCGATTATAAATCCGAAAAATCTCCGGAATATTTAACTCCGCCGCACAGGGCAGACAATCGCAGCACCCGTCACAAGGGATCTGATATAATGCCATGACAAGCTTTCTCCTGTAAAAAAGCGCCGACCGAGTCGGCCGCAGGACCGACGAGACTTCGAACCTTCGAATATCCGGCCGAACTCGGTTTATGCAAAAGGGGGCAGCTCACTGAGTTTCCCTTCTGGCATAAAAAAGCGCGAGACGGCGCGGTGTGCCGGTGGCACACGCTGCGCAGCAGCAGCGCCGACCGAGTCGGCCGCAGGACCGACGAGACTTCGAACCTTCAAATATCCGGCCGGACTCGGTTTATGCAAAAGGGGGCAGCTCACAGAGTTTCCTTTCTGCATAAAAAAGCGCGAGACGGCGCGGTGTGCCGGTGGCACACGCTGCGCAGCAGCAGCGCCGACCGAGTCGGCCGCAGGACCGACGAGACTTCGAACCTTCGAATATCCGGCCGGACTCGGTTTATGCGAAAGGGGGCAGCTCACTGAGCAGCCCCCTTTCGCATAAAAAAGAGCGCGAGACGGGATTCGAACCCGCGACCCCAACCTTGGCAAGGTTGTACTCCACCCCTGAGCCACTCGCGCAAATAATCAGCCAGACATCTGACTGATAAAGCAAATTCTACAATAGAGCCGTATATTTGTCAACCGGAGATTTTCAGTCCCACTCCGCGATTTCATCCTTTCCATCCCGAAGCATAAGGTTTTTCACTGCCTCCTGCGCAGGGTAATCTTCAAACAGGACGCGATTGACGGCTTCTATGATCGGCATCTCCACCTGGTACTCCCTGGCCAGCTTTAATCCGGCTTTTGCGGAGTATACTCCCTCGACCACCTGGCGCACTTCTTGCATAGCCTCTTCCATGCTCTTCCCCTGCCCCATCAGGTACCCGGCCCTGCGGTTCCGACTATGGGCACTGGCGCAGGTCACAATCAGGTCCCCGATTCCGGACAGGCCGTACAGTGTCTCCATGTGAACCCCCATGCTGCTTCCCAATCTTGCGATCTCCGCGCTTCCCCTGGTGATCAGCGCTGCCTTGGTATTATCTCCATAACCCATCCCGTCCGCGATTCCGGCGGCAAGGGCGATCACGTTTTTCAGCGCTGCTCCCATCTGGATTCCCGGAAGATCCGAACTGGTATAGACGCGGAAAACCGGCGACATAAAAACCATCTGTACCATATCCGCAGCCTTCTTATCCCTCGCCCCTGCCACAATAGCAGTCGGAAGCCCCCGTCCGACCTCCTCCGCATGGCTTGGCCCGGAGAGTACTGCCACATTTGCCTGGGGGATTTCCTCCTCAATGATGTCTGTCATATAATCCAGCGTATCCTCTTCGATGCCCTTGGAGGCGCTTACAATCAGCTGACCGAACCGGATGTACTCTTTCATCTTCTTGGCCGTGCTCCGAACTGCCGGCGACGGAACCGCAAGAACAAGGATGTCCTTATCCCGGCAGGTCTCCTGCAGATCCGACGTAAAAATCATGTTTTCCGGAAGAATGACACCCGGCAGTTTATCCGTATTCTCGTGATGTTCCCGGAACATTCTTGTCATTTCTTCTTTATGGGACCAGACCTCTACTTCATGCCCGTTATTCGCCAGCAGCCACGCCAGGGCTGTCCCCCAGCTGCCGGATCCGATCATCCCTACTCTGACCATGTTTCTTTCTCCTGTTGTTCTGATTCAGTGACGCCCTTTTTCCTCTTCTTTTCTGCGCAGATACGTTTTTCTCTCATTTCTGTGTGCCAGCCTGTGAATATTGCCCCTGTGTCCGTAATAGGCAAGAACCGTCAGGGCAGTAACAAGCACCAGCAGCTCCGCACGCGGTCCCCCTGTCAGCCCGTAGTCTCCCATCAGCGTAAAAATCCAGATTCCGACACAAAAGGCTGTATAGGCCAGCAGCGATGCCAGCGATACAATATGCGTTGTAAAAAAGATGACAAAAAACAGTCCGATAACCACAACAATCAGCCGGATATCTCCAAATGCTATGACTATTCCAGCCGTCGCCGCGACACCCTTTCCGCCCTTAAAATGCAGATAGAACGGATAATCATGTCCCAGCACGACCCCTGCCGCCGTATACATTTTCAGAAGCGGAACCAGTTCCGGGTAAGCATTCCGGAAAACCAGCCACGTGACAAGCACGGCCAGAATACACTTCAGGATATCCCCCGCCATGGTAACCAGTCCTGCCTTCAGTCCGAGGGAACGGAGGGCATTGGTCGTGCCCGCATTTCCGCTTCCCATCGTGCGGATGTCAACACCCCTTCTTTTTCCGTAGAAATAGCCTGTCTGAAAAAGGCCGAAGCAGTATCCGATAATCAGGCACAAAACTCTGGCAGTCATGATTCCCCGTTCTCCTGTCTCTCCCGAATAATAAAATGAATGGCCGTACCCTGAAAGCCGAAAGAATCCCGAATTCTGTTCTCCAGGTATCTCTGATAGGAAAAATGCATCAGCTTTCTGTCATTCACAAATATCACAAATGTCGGCGGCTTGATGGAAACCTGCGTCATGTAGAAAATTTTCAGCCGTCTTCCCTTATCCGACGGCGGCTGCTGCATGGCAATGGCCTCTGTAAGAATTTCATTCAGCACACCGGTCGGAACCCGCAGCGACTGGCTCTCCAGCACCTGATCGACGGCATCAAACAGCTTATTCAGCCGCTGTCCGGTTTTTGCGGAAATATAAAGCATCTCCGCATATGGGGCAAAAGACAGCACCGACCGTATTTTTTCCGTATACGTTTTCATGGTACTGTTATCTTTTTCCACGAGATCCCATTTATTTACCGCAATGATAAGCCCCTTTCCCCTGTCATGGGCAATCCCGGCAATCTTTGCGTCCTGCTCTGTGATCCCTTCCGCGGCGTCAATCATCAGTACGGCTACATCGCACCTTTCCACCGCCGAAACTGTCCGGATGATACTGTACCGCTCGATATCCTCTTTGATTTTACTCTTTCTGCGAAGGCCTGCAGTATCAATAAAAATGTAATCCTTCCCGTTTCTTGTAATGGTAGTATCCACCGCATCACGTGTGGTGCCGGGAATATCCGAGACAATGACCCTGTTTTCTCCCAGCAGCTTATTTATAATAGAAGATTTTCCAACATTCGGTTTCCCGACAATGGCTATTTTCGGAATTTCACTGTCCTCTTCCTCTCCGCTGTGTTCCGGAAAATGGCTGACGACAGCATCCAGCAGATCCCCGATTCCCTGTTTTCCCTCCGCGGAAATGGGAAACGGCTCTCCGATCCCCAGATTATAGAATTCATACACGTCCATCTGCTGGCTCTTATAATTATCCACCTTATTGACGGCAAGAACCACCGGACGACGGCTCTTCCTCAGCATATCCGCAACCTGTGAATCCGCGTCCGTCAATCCCTGACGGACATCCGTGATAAAAATAATCACATCCGCCGAATCAATGGCGATCTGCGCCTGTTCCCGCATCTGGGAAAGGATGATATCCTGACTGTCCGGCTCAATACCTCCGGTATCAATAATGGTAAAATCCCTGTCCAGCCAGGAAACATCCGCGTAAATACGGTCCCTGGTCACACCCGGCGTATCCTTTACAATGGATATCATTTCGCCTGCCAGTGCGTTAAACAGGGTGGATTTCCCCACATTAGGTCTCCCCACAATAGCCACAATCGGCTTGCTCATAGCTTTGCCTCCTTTTATGATTCTGTCCGCTTTCCTCTCCCAGCAAAGCTTTTACGAATGCCTGCCCGGACGGATCTACAACCCGGACCGGTATTCCCAGCTCTTTCTCCACCTGCGATACCGAAATATCGTCCAGAAAAATTTCTTCTCCCGCACGAAGCATATTGGCAGGAATAAGAAGTTCTTCTCCCAGTTTCTTTTCTTTTAACTGCGCAATCAGATCCTGTCCGGTAACCAGCCCGGACACCGTAATCCTCTCTCCGAAAAAATCATTATGGATTGGATATACGCGGATATCCAGTCCCTCGTATTTCTCCGCTGTTTTCTCTGCCAGTTTCCGAATGTACGGAGCAGGCAGTTCTCCGGTTGCAATCGACGCAGATCTGCGGCAGATTTTCCCCTTACGGCCGGAGAGCTCCTCCTCCGCCTCTGTCTGCAGGAGCCGAAGCATGCCTACACCGTTCTCCAGCTGAAGATAACCGTCATACCTCTCCTCTTCGGGAAACGGCCTTCCGGCCAGAAGATACCATTCATCGGACGCGTGAACAAAATGAAGCCCCCATTGGGGGAAAAGTTTCTTCTGCCAGCCCTCGATCTGGTCCAGGACCGCCTCCGCGTCCTCCCTGGCAAACGGTTCCAGGGGATAAAGGCCGTCGCGAAACCTGGAGAGTCCTACAGGAACTACGGAAACGCTTTTCAGATTCGGAAGAAACTCCAGAAGGTCACGGATGGATCTCTCCAATTCCGGTCCGTCGTTGATTCCTTTGCAGAGAACAATCTGTCCGTTCATAAGAATCCCGGCGTCCGAAAGAAGCCTCACCTTCTCCAGAACATCCCCCGCGTGGCGGTTGTTCAGCATTTTGCACCGCAGTTCCGGGTTGGTTGTCTGAAAGGAAATATTGATCGGTTCCATCCTGTACCGGATAATCCGCCGGATATCATCCGCGGACATATTGGTCAGCGTGACATAATTTCCCTGAAGGAAAGACAGGCGCGAGTCATCGTCCTTAAAATACAGCGTTTTCCTCATCCCCGGAGGCATCTGGTCAATAAAGCAGAAAATACAGCGGTTCCGGCAGGACTGGTATTCGTCCATGAGGCTGTTTTCAAAAGTGATGCCCAGATCCTCATCCTCGTCTTTTTCAATTTCCAGTTCCCATTCTTCCCCGTTTTTTTTCCGTATCAGAACAGTAATCTGTTCCTCTTCCACCAGAAACTGATAGTCAAAAATATCCTGTATCTCCCGGCCGTTAATTTCCAGGACTTCATCTCCGGGTTCCATATTCATTTCTTCCGCAATGCTTCCCGGTTCTACCGCCCGGATCAGATGTCTGCTTCTGGTCATATTTTCCTCCGTATATACCTGAATTATCATAGCAAGATAACCTGTAAAAAGCAAGGAAGCAACATTGACACTGCAGGGATGAATTGCTATTATTTTCGTGTAAGTCCGGTAACAATAATTTAACTTCTGGACTGTTTTTATTTACAGCCATCCTGTTTTTCCGGCTTTCCGGAAAACATAGACAGCCTGATTTAAGGAGGCATTATGACTAATATCAATTACCTGATAAATTCCATGCCGGTTGCTCCGCTCAAACTGATCGCTCTTCCGGGATGTGAAGACATGGCTAAAACCATTGACCGTTTCCTGGTTCAGTTCCGTCAGGAAATTGTAGAAGCCAATCCTTCCAAAGAAAAGCTGTATGGCTATGCGGAAAAGACCTTTCTGGCAGACTGTGAGTGCCCCCGCTTTGGCAGCGGAGAATCCAAGGGAAACATCTCGGAATCGGTACGCGGCGTAGACCTTTTTCTTCTTGTAGATGTGGCAAATTACAGTATGACTTATCAGGCATTCGGGCAGACAAACCATATGTCTCCGGATGACCATTATCAGAACCTGAAACGAATCATCGCGGCAGTTAACGGAAAAGCCCACCGTGTAAATGTCATCATGCCGTTTCTGTATGAGGGACGCCAGCACAAGCGCACCGGAAGAGAATCCCTGGACTGCGCAATGGCCCTGCAGGAATTAAGCAGCATGGGCGTTACCAATATCCTGACCTTTGACGCGCACGATCCCCGTGTGATGAACGCCATTCCCCTGCACGGGTTTGACAACTTCTTTCCTACCTATCAGTTTCTGAAAGCGCTTCTGAAATCCTATCCGGATATGCAGATCAACAACAAAAATCTGATGATCATCAGCCCCGATGAAGGCGCCATGAGCCGGGCCGTCTATTTTTCCAATGTTCTCGGCGTCGATATGGGAATGTTTTACAAGCGCCGCGATTATTCCGTCATTGTAAACGGAAAGAACCCCATTGTCGCTCATGAATTTCTTGGGGATTCTGTAAAAGGCAAGAACTGCATCGTGATTGACGATATGATTTCCTCCGGCGGAAGCATGCTGGATGTGGCATCCCAGCTGAAGGAACGTGGTGCGGAAAATGTTTTTGTCTGCACAACGTTTGGTCTTTTTACAGACGGGCTGGAGAAATTTGACGAGTATTATGAGAAGGGAATTATCAGCAAAGTTATAACCACCAATCTGATCTACCAGACACCGGAGCTTCTCTCCCGTCCCTGGTACGCGACAGCAAAAATGGGCAAATATCTGGCAAGCATTATCGATACTCTGAATCATGACGTTTCCATCAATAAAGTGCGGGACAATACACTGAAGATCAACAAGCTGCTGAAGCGTCACCGGTAAGGCTGAAGCAGGCAGCAAAGTCTGTCACCCCCTTTTACTTTATTGTACATAAGGAAACGCGTTCTTATAGTGCCTCAGGTTATCTCCCTGAATGGCAATGACATCAAATCTGCAGGTTCGGTCTTCCGGAATGCCGTTACAGATACGGTAATAATCCGCCGTCCTGCAGATATTTTTCATCTTCAAAGGCGTCACCGCCTCTTCCGGTCGGCCGATGCTGTCGGAAAGCCGATACTTCACCTCTATGAACACGAGAACCGAATCCGCACCTTCCTTCCCGGAGGCAATCAGGTCAATCTCTCCCCTGCGGCAGCGAAAATTTCTCTTTAGGATTCGGTATCCGTTTTTCTCTAGATATTTCGCCGCCTTTTCTTCGTACACGGATCCGACCCTGCGTTTATTCATCCGGCATTCCTCCCGATTCTGATGATGGATCAGATGGTTCTGTAACACTCTTACTTTAACACAGTCCCGGCGCAGTTTCACCGTTTACATAATTATTTTTGTCTTTCAACTATCCACCATTTCCAATCTAGTCAGATCCTGAACCTCTGTATTCGCATCCCGCAAGATGATCATTGACAATCCCGACCGCCTGCAGAAATGAATAGGTTATAACCGGTCCCACGAATGCTATTCCGCGTTTCTTCATATCTGCGCTCATCTTTACAGAAACATCCGATTTTGTCGGAACTTCCTCCGGAGCTGTCCAGCCTCCGTCAATCTGTTTTCCGTTTGTAAAGCTCCACAGATACGCGTCCAGTGAGCCGAATTCCGCCTGGATTTTCTTCACAGCCTGCGCATTTTTTCTGACACTGAAAATTTTGTTCCGGTTCCGGACCAGCCCGGAATCAGACAGCAGCCCTTCCAGTTCTTCGTCGGTCATGGACGCGCACGCGTCTATGTCAAACTGATGAAAGGCTCTTCGATAAGCTTCTCTCTTATGCATGATTGTTTTCCAGGAAAGACCCACACTGGCTCCTTCCAGACAAAGCATCTCAAACTGGAAACAGTCATCGTGATTGATCTTGCACCATTCATAATCATGATACGCTTCCATTACCGGATCTCCCTCGTACCACCCACGGCAGTTATGTTCGCTCAATGATTTTCTCCTTATAAAAAAGCAACTGACAGACAGAGACATTATGACATACTCCGGGGTCTGATGCATCTGAGAAAAACAATTTCATGGGATCAAAATCAAATAGTGAAACAAAAATGTTGTAGTTACAACATAATTTTTCTTTTCGATCTGCTAGAATCCGCTTAGAAATCAAGGAGGTAAAACAACAATGGCAAAAAAAATAGATCTGAACAAAACCGTATTTGAGCTTACTCAGGAGTATCCTGAACTGATTAATATTTTATCGGGGCTTGGCTTTACTGAAATTACGAAAAAGCCCGTTCTTAACTCTGTGGGTAAAATAATGACCATCCCCAAGGGCGCAAAAGTAAAAAGCATACCGATGATCAAAGTCGTAAAGGCTCTTCTGGATAACGGATTTATTCTTTCCGGCGACATGCCCGAAGGAACAACCGCTGCTGCCAATCCTTCTCAGCCGACAGCTGTGTCTGACGAACGTACCGAACAGCTGAAAAATTACCTGCGCCGTCTTGGCAGCGGAGAGGAGCTGGAATCAGTCCGAGCTGATTTTGTGCGTGAATTTAAGCAGGTCGACGCGGCAGAGATTATGAATGCCGAGCAGGAATTGATGAGGGAAGGAACCCCGCTTTCCGAGGTTCAGAAGCTCTGTGACATTCACTCCGCCCTTTTTCACGGGGCAACCAGGGAGGAACAAATTGCCAACGCCGAAAAGGCGGTAGAAGAATCTCTTCGGAAACAGAAAGCAGGCGCCGAATTATCCGGACTTTCTTCCTCTCCGAAAGCAGATTATGGCGGGAAGAAGGAGAAGGCTGCCGCTCTGGAGCTGATTTCCGGCCATCCCCTGCAGACGCTGACAAAAGAGAATCAGGCACTGTCTGAACTACTGGAAAAATTTAAAGAAGATGGTGATCTCTCGCTGCTCCCCGCAATTCGGGAACTTTCCGTCCATTACGCGAAAAAAGGCGACCTTCTCTACACACTTCTGAAGGTAAAATACGGGGTAACCGGACCCTCTGATGTCATGTGGACCGTTGACGATGAGATCCGTGATGAGCTCGGCGCATTAGGGAAAGAATCCGATCATGGGGAAGAATGGAATTCCCGGCTGAATGCCGTTCTGAAGCGCGCCGAAGAAATGATTTACAAAGAACAGAACATTTTATTCCCGATCTGCGCGGTAAACTTCTCCGAGGAGGATTGGAAGAACATTTACCGTGACGCGAAGGATTACGCAGCCTGCTTCGGCATCCGCGGCGAAAAATGGGAGGAAGCGGAAAGCGAGACTGCCAAAGAAAAAGCTACCTCTTATGACGGAGAGGTTGTGATGCCGGGCGGACATATGACTGTGGAGCAGCTGACTGCCCTGCTGAACACCATCCCGATGGAGATTACCTTTGTAGATGCAAAGAATATTAACCGCTATTTTAACGAGGGTCACAAGGTATTCAAGCGCCCCGGCATGGCGATTGACCGCGAGGTGTTCTCCTGCCATCCTCCGAAGATCGAGCCGATGGTACGGCAGATCATTGAAGATTTCCGCAGCGGCAGACGAGACAGCGTTCCCGTATGGATGGAGAAGAACGGCCGCGTCATGCTGGTAAACTATATGGCTGTCCGGGACAGAGACGGAAACTATGTCGGCACCGCAGAATTTGTACAGGATATGGAGTTTGCCAAAGAACATTTTGTAAATAAATAAAAATTGAAATTCAGCAGCATACGCCGAGGGAAGAAACGCAAAAGCGTTTCTTCCCCGTTTCTGATCAAAATCATATAACGTAATGCTAAGTTGGAGACTATGACCTTCGTATATTCAATGTTGGTCTCATCCAGCTGGTATTATAAGCTTCTTGGCTAGTGGCCACATCAAGCTTCCGTAGATTTTCCAGACACTGAGTAGAAAATCTGAGAAGCTGCATTTCCTGTCCCCGTTCCGGATTTAATGGTTTAAAATAAGGCTTACAGCACACCTTTCTCATGAGCAGGAATATGTCGAAATTGCATCACAGTGTTCGAGAATATGACAAATCGGTTACTTCCTAATCTGTTTTAATGTAAATATCATTACTTTCCCATCATGATCTTGATCCGATTAATTGTCGATATGCATTTTCTTAAAGGCATTAAGCTGATCTCTTTTCGCGTAAATTACGTTCATGACATAGACTCTGCCTGAAGATTCATCTGGTCTGTAGTAGATATAAAAATTTTTAGCGATGATCTTTCTAACGCCTCTGCATCGGGAGTAATGACAATCTCAAAGGAATCCACTTATTTAAGACTCCTCTCCAGATCATCAAATACATCGTCCATTGGCCTGCCTTCACCTGCAATTGACTGAGCATAGCTATGCGACAGTTTAGCATCAAGCCGGACTTCCGGCATGCTGTCTATTGTTTCCGGCTCCGCAGGTACTGTTAGCGAAAACGGGATGCCTCTATGGTAAATAATCTGGCGGTACAAAGAATTAATTACGACAGATGATGGAACTCCCAGCTTCTGTAGAATATCTTCTGCTTCAATTTTGATATTCGTTTCAACGCGAGCGCTGACTGTTGAATCTTTCATAACGAACACCTCCTTATCTAAATTGTAGTACATTGTTTTGCAGTTTACAATACATTTTGTATTCTTCAAATTAGATCCGCTTTCAAAAAATGAATGCGAGCAGATGTTCCACTTCTCTGGAGTGCCTGCTCGTATCCTAAGATAAATGAGAAAGTCTTTTAACCCTTATTCAGCCCTTTTATGTGTCTTTCTTTGACATCAATACAACAGTCTCTGTATGTGCGGTGTACGGGAAGAGATCTACCGGCCAGGCCGATTCGCAGTGATACCCTCTTTTCTTCAGATACCGCAGGTCTCTGGCCAGGGAATCCGGTCCGCACGAAATATATACAATCTTCTTCGGACGGACTGCAGCGACTGCGTCCAGGAAAGCCTCACTGCTTCCGGACCGCGGCGGATCCATAAATACAACATCTGCCCTGACGCCTTCCGCTGCCATCCGGGTCATCCACTCTCCCGCATCCTCTGCATAGAAGCGGATATTTTTAATCGCATTGCGCTTTGCGTTTGCAATAGCGTCCCGCACGGCATCTCGATTCAGCTCCACACCTGCTACCTGTCTGGCCTGATCGGATGCTATGATACCGATAGTGCCGATTCCGCAGTAAGCATCCAGAACAAGTTCTTTCCCGGTCAGACCGGCGAGTTTTATCGCTTTCTCATACATCCACTCTGTCTGCACAGAATTGATCTGATAAAAAGAGCCCGGAGAGATCCGGAAGGTCTTTCCGCAGAGTTCATCTTCGATATACCCTTTTCCGTACAGGACGATATTTCTTTCTCCCAGAACCATGCTGGTCTGCATGTCGTTCACATTCAGCACCACTGTTGTGATTTCCGGATGTTCCGCACGAAGAGTGCGGACAAAATTGTTTTTGGACGGGAAAATAGGAGAAGCACAGACCAGCACAACCATCACCTGGCCGGTTTTATGCCCGCAGCGCACCAGAACATGTCGCAGAAGCCCGGTTCCGTTATCTTCGTTATAGATAAAGATATGAAACGACTGAACCAGTTTCCGGATTGTTCCGATGATTCTGTCCGCCTGCTCATTCTCAATCTGGCAGCCGGTAACCGGTACTACCCGATGCGTCCCCTCGGAGTATATACCGGAGACAATTCTTCCGTTTGGAAAGCGGTCAAACACAGCATGTACCTTATTCCTGTAATGCAGCGGGTTTTCCATTCCGTGAATCTTCTCCACGGGACAGATGTCGCGCAGAAGCTCCCTGACCTGATGTTCTTTCCGCTTCAGCTGCTTCTCATAAGGGATTCCCTGCATGGTACATCCACCGCATTTTTTAGCATACGGGCACAGTCCGTTTTGTCCTCCGGATTCTCTGATACGGTTCTTTTCTTTTTTCGGGATATCCCCCATCCTATCTCTTGTCTTCCTGGCATCTGCCGGATGCTTTTGTCCGCCCGCGGCCCGGATTTCCCTCTTCAATGTTTTTCCGGAGACATTTTTTCCTGTTTTCTGAAGTTTCCTGTCGGATGCCTGTTTATCCCGTCTGATCTCCGTGTTTTCTCTGTTATTTTTCTCTTCTTTTATTTTTTTTGTTTTCTTTTCGTTCTGCATAAAATTCCTGATTTCATAGTCGTATAAAACGCTCAAAAGACAATTCCTGTCAGCTCAATGATCCATCCGCCAAGCACCCCGGAGAGATACAGAATTCCTGTAATTTTCAGGTTTTCCACAAGTCTTCGGTTCGTCCGGAAAAGCACCATCAGCCCGACTCCTGCGCCCACAAGAAGTCCTGCAATCATCTGGCCGGAAGAAAGAATTCCCCGCAGATATAATTCTGTAATGGTAACAGACGCTCCGCAATTTGGAATCAGGCCGATCAGCGCAGAGAGAAGGACTCCTGTCACGGGCCGGCTGGTCAGAAAAGTCCCGATAGCATTTTCTCCGACCAGCTCAATCAGCAGGCCAATGACAAATGTGAAAATAAAAATAAAGATGACAATCTGAATGGTATGCCGCAGGGCGGAAAGAAATACGTTTCCCTCCTCGCAGTGGCAGTGATCCTGTTCACAGAGATCATGGATATGTTTTTCCTTGTCTTTCTTCCATCTGTGACGGAGTTTGTTGAGAGTATCGATCCCGATGCCGAACAGCAGGCCTAACAGGATTTTAGCCAGGAGGATCTTACCGATTGTCATGGGGCTTACTGCCTCTGAGATCATGATGGGGAGCATCTCATCGGACGTAGACAGAAAAATAGCCAGCAAGGTTCCGACTGTGATCAGCCCTCCCGAATAAAGGCTGGCGGCTGCCGCAGAAAACCCGCACTGGGGAACCACGCCAAGTGCCGCGCCGATGACCGGCCCCCACCTTCCGTTTTTCCGGATAATGGAAACCGTTTTTTCTCCTGTTTTCTCCTCCAGCCACTCCATAAGAAGGTATGTCAGGAAAAGAAAAGGGATCAGCTTTGCCGTATCAATAACGGCATCCGCCAGGACCTCCCTCAATATGCTTACATTCATGATTCAATCGACTCCTTTTTATATCTGCGCCGGCTCTTGCGGCACCATAAGGTGTACAGGTCGTCTAATTATACATGACTGCCGACAGGTAAGGCAAGCTGGCATTTACCCCAACAATACCTCTGCTGCCCTGTTTTTGTCCATCTTTTGTGTCACTTTTTTGATCATGCGCTGTGGATGGAGACAAATTTTTAGGTGAAAGACACAGAAGATCAATGTATACAAGTTGAATATTCTTCATTTGACAATTCATTTTCGTTAAATATAATGGAGAACGTGCGTACTTAAAAATATGTACATTCCGGCGTTTCTGTAAACATGCAGGCTGCCGGAGGATATCAAAATGAGGAGGCTGTCTGTTTCATGAAAACCTATAAAAAAATCATGGGCATCGTTGTGAAGATTGAGAATGCTGTACTGGCGCTTTCCATCCTGCTGGTTCTTGTTCTTACCTTCGGAAATGTCATTGCCCGGAAAATTTTCCAGCACTCTCTTGGTTTCACAGAGGAAATCACGGTTGCCGTTTTTGTATTGATCTCTCTTCTGGGAGCCGGTGTGGCCGCGCGTGACGGCGGGCTGGTGAATTTAAGCCTGATCCCGGACCGTCTGGGGAAAAAGGGCAGAAATGTTCTGCAGATTCTTTCCACTGTCGTCTGCCTTTTTTACTCGATTGTCCTGACAGCCGAAGGAATCAACCGGGTGCGGGTAGATCATACGCTGAGCCCCATCCTGCACATCCCGAAGTCTTTTTTCTGGATTTTTGTGGTAATTGGGGGTGTCTCTCTGACCCTTCATTTTATCGAGAACTGTCTGGACTTTCTGAAGCAGCCGGCTTCTTCTGTCCCAGGCACAGACAGTAAGGAATCCGTACAGCCGGAAAACAGCGCATGCAGGGGAGGAAAAAATAAATGATTACGGCAATCCTTTTTATTTCCTTTTTTATCATGCTGCTGATCGGTGTCCCGATCGCTGTCTGCCTGGGCGGAAGCTCCATTCTGGCACTCCTTTACGCAGCAAATTTTGACCCGCAGTTTCACACCCTTACCCTCAGCATTATTGCGACCAACACCTATACCGGAATCGCAAAGTTTCTGCTCCTTGCTATCCCGTTTTTCGTACTTTCCGGGAATATTATGGCAAGGGCAGGAATTTCCACCCGCCTGGTTCGCTTTATTGACTGCCTGTGCGGCCACCGCCGCGGCGGAATGGCAATCACGTGTGTCGTTGTGGCCTGCTTTTTCGGCGCCATCTCCGGCTCCGGACCTGCTACTGTTGCTGCCCTGGGCGCCGTCCTGATCCCGGCAATGATCGAATCCGGCTTCTCCCCGGCTTTTTCCGAGGCTCTCATGGCGGCTTCCAGCTCCATTGCCATTGTGATTCCGCCGTCCATCGCCTTTGTCGTCTACGCGTCGATTGTCGGGGCAGATGTCGGAAAAATGTTTATGGCCGGTATCATACCCGGCATTCTGATGGGCGCCGCCCTGATTGTCGTGGTAATGATCGAAGCCCGCAGGAAAAACATTCAGCCGTCTCACGAGAAAAGATCCGGCAGGGAGTGTCTGGCGACTTTCCGGGACGCCTTCTGGGGACTCCTGATGCCTGTGATTATTCTGGGAGGCATATACGGAGGTATCTTTACCCCCACTGAGGCGGCTGCCGTCTCGGTGATCTACGGTCTTTTTGTGGGAATGGTGATCTACAAAGAAATCACCTGGAAGGATCTGGCGGAAATCTTCATTGATTCCGCCAAAACATCCGGAGGAATCATGCTGATTGTCGCGGCGGCTTCTCTTTTTTCCTACTGCTGCACGCTGTTCGGCATCTCCCAGGCGGCGGAAGCCCTGCTCGCCCAGGTAGGAAGCAGCCGGGTTGTATTCCTGTTGATTGTCAACATTATTTTCCTGATCGCGGGCTGTTTTATCGACGCGAATTCCGCCATGTACATTTTCATTCCGATCATGGCGCCCGTGGCTCAGTCTCTGGGCTGCAGCCTGATCGCCTTCGGTGTACTGGCGACTGTCAACCTGGCAATCGGACAGGTTACGCCTCCTGTCGGCGTAAACCTTTTTGTCGCCATGGGACTCAAAATCAAAGATGCAGCAGCTTCCGCGCGGGCAAAGGCGGAAATCTTCTACCGCGTGACCATCAGTTCTATTTCCAGGGCGGTCTTGCCGATGATCCTCGCCTGCCTGTGCGTGCTCGGGCTGGTGACGTATGTTCCGAAAATTTCACTGGCCTTTATCGGCGAGAGCGAAAGCTCCGCCTCTCAGGTGAAGCAGATCAACTCCAACGGACTAATCTATCATGACTATGAAGATTCCGATGAATATGACGCCGCCAAAAACGCCGCGCAGTACACCGGTACCGAAGCCTGGCCTGTTACGACCTGGAATTTTGACTGCTCTCCGGGGGAAACGTGTACCTGGGCGCAGGCCGGATACTACTTTAACGCCCTGATGCAGCAGTCCACAGGAGGGAAATTCAAGGTTGATGTATATCCCGGAGAACAACTGACCAATGGAGATCAGGTGGCGGGAATTCAGGCGCTGATGGACGGAGACACGATTCAGTGTTCCTTCCACTCGAACCTGATCTACGCGAATTTTGATCCCTGCTTTAACGTGGTCTCGCTGCCCTTCCTGTTTGAAGATTATGACCAGGTGGATCGTGCGATGGACGGGGCCGGCGGAGAGGAACTGAAAAAGACGCTGGCGGAATATGGTCTGGTCTGTGAGGGAATCGGGGAAAACGGATTCCGCCAGATCACCAACTCCAAAAAGCCGATTGTTTCCCAGTCAGACCTGAAGGGACTGAAGCTGCGTATCTGCTCCAACGATCTCTGTGCGGAAATGTACCGGGAATGGGGATGCGATGCCTCTGCCATGAACTGGTCGGAGACCTACACAGCGCTACAGCAGGGTACCATCGACGGGCAGGAAAACCCTGAGACGTCTATTGCCTCCGCCTCCGTCCAGGATGTCCAGGATTATATTTCTCTGTGGAATGCCTACTATGACTGTATTTTCTTCTGTATCAACCAGAAGGTTTACGACAGTTTTACAGACGCCCAGAAAGCCGTTATTGATGAGAATGCAAAAAAAGCAGTGGAGTATCAGATTGCCATTAACCGCAAGGACACCGAACAGCTGGTTCAGGGATGGGAAAAAAGCGGCGATATGGCTGTAACCACGGCGGACCAGATGGACACGGACACCTTTAAAAATGCCTCATCCGGATGCTATGACTGGTTTACCAAACAGCTGGTCTCCGGAAGAGGGATGAGTGAAACAGATGCCCGGGCCTATATTGACGCCTTTACTCAAAGCGAATCCCAGGAAGGATAACAGTGGGACTTTGAGAGAGCTGCCGCAAAAGCCGGCAGCTCTGCCCTTCTCTTTTGACGAGCAGGGCACTCAGAAAACCAGCATTGCTCCCAGCATAATCAGAAACTGCGCGGAAAGGTACGTCGGCATAACCGGCCAGTGCGCTTTTTTCTGAAACACGGAAAAGGCAAGAACCGTATCGGAAAGAATAAACAGAAGGGATCCCGCAAAAGGCACCGCCGCTGCCGGGGTCCCTTTTGACAGCATAAGCAGGAACGACGAGAGGCTCATCAGGAGTATCACCCCCATATAGGCCAGAATTCCGGGCTTCATGGCACCATCCAGCGATGGCAGAAGCTTCCTTGCAATCAGGCAGAGGTACACAGCATACACAGCAGCTGCCGCGGCCGCGCACCACCCCATACCCGCAGAGAGCGGCCATTCCGTATGGGTCAGAAAAGCAATGATATAGCAGATATGCCCGGCAAGAAAAGAACCCGCGCCGAGCAGAAAATTTTTGGAATCATCGCTGAGAAGGAAGGTATCTCCCAGCATTCCGAACAGCAGACCGATGATAATCAGGATGGAAGCTCCTCTCCCGGCACAGAGAAGATAAAGAAGAGCAAGCAGGGGCATACAGAGCGGCTTAAAAATCCTCTGTTTTTTTGAATCACCCCGAATGTGCGCGGCAGATTCCAGAACTGCTGTCAGAATAAAAAGTCCGAATACCGTAATTGCAAATGCCATGCGGGTTTTTCCTTTCGCAAACAGATGATTCCCGCAGGTTCCGGACCCGGCCTGAGCCCTGCGGAAATGATGTGAAATGAGACAGGAACTTGTACGGATACTGCCGCTCTACTTGGGAAGAGGCATTATTTAGACTGACGCTTCTTCCCCGGCGTATACAGCATACAATAGAACAAAAATGCCAGAAATGCGCAGGCAATACACATCCATACGATCAATGTCCCGGTTCCCATCGGCGAGAACATGTCATAATATCCCTTCAGATAGATAATAATGATCAGCGCCGGAAGGCCATACGCAAAATAATATCGGAGCTTCGCCGGAAACTTCATGCCTGTCCCGGCATCCGCTTCCTTCAGGAAATTCTGCCAGCCCCATCCGTTTCTGCGGATACAGAACCAGACAAATACCAGACTTCCCAGCGGAAGTAAGTTGCTGGATACTATAAAATCCTCCAGATCCAGAACAGCCGTATTTTCCCCGAACGGCTGAAAACCGGACCAGATATTATACCCGAACACACAGGGCAGACTCAGGATCATGACCAGGACAGCGCTGATAAAAACGCTCTTCTTTCTGCTCCATCCGAACAGATCCATATCAAAGGCAATAATGTTTTCAAATACGGCAATTACGGTAGAGAGTGCCGCAAAGGAAAGAAATACAAAGAAAAGAGCCCCCCACACTCTTCCTCCCGGCATCTGCGCGAACAGATTCGGAATCGTCAGAAATATCAGCTTCGGTCCGGAGGTCGGCTCCACCCCATAGGCAAAGCAGGCAGGAATAATGATGAACCCGGCCATCAGCGCCACAAAGGTGTCCAGAGCGGTCACGGTAACAGCCTCTCCCGTCAGGCTTCTCTCCTTCCCCAGATAGGAGCCGAAAATAAGCATCGCGCCGATACCGATTGAAAGTGTAAAAAACGCCTGACTCATAGCCGCGAAAATAACATTTCCCCATCCCAGCTCTGAAAGAGACTGAAAATCCGGAACCAGATAAAAACGAATCCCCTCCCCGGCGCCTTTCAGGAACACCGAGTGAACGGCAAGGATGACCATCAGGATCAGCAGGGCGATCATCATATATTTTGTGATGCGCTCCACCCCTTTCTGGACTCCGAAATAACAGATGACAAAACCGATGACACAGACAAGAAGCGTCCAGAAGACCATTTCCGGAAGATTACCCAGCATCTCGGAAAAATGGATGCTGATCTCGTCAGCCGTTTTTCCGGCAAAGGCCCCCTGCACATGCTTGGCGCAGTAATCCATCATCCACCCGGATACCGTTGTGTAATACATCATCAGAAGATAGCAGCCAAAGATACTGATATATTTCAGCCAGTGCCACCTGGTTCCCACCGGTTCCAATGCCTCAAAGCTTCGCGCCGCGCTCTTTCGGGAGGCGCGGCCGATGGCAAATTCACACACCATGACGGGAATTCCCAGAACCAGAAGAAATATCAGATAGATCAGAATAAACGCGGCCCCTCCGTATTTTCCGCACAGATACGGAAATTTCCATACGTTGCCGATTCCGATGGCGCATCCAGCGGACACAAGAATAAAGCCCAGGCGTGAGCCGAAGCTCTCCCTCTTCCGCGCGGCATCCGCAGGAGCGCTGTTCGTCACATGATCATTCATAAGATTTGTTTCCCCCTCAGATAAACTATGTCATTCTGATCCGTCGGATTCTTCTTTTTTCAAAAAACCCGCGGGACTCCAGTCCGAAAAAAATAAACCTTTCCGTTCAAAGCCGCGATTCAGAATGACATGTTCCAGTATAAAGCAAAGGAAAAATATTGTCTATAATAAGGAACAACCGTTCAAAAAAGCCCTCAAAAAATACGGCTGTAAAAAAGCCATGACTTCCTAAGCTTCCCGAATCCTGCGGTTCAGCTCGTTCAGCACTCTTTTTTTATCTGCGCTCCATTTGGGAGCCAGAAGCAGCTTTTTCGGTCCGTCTCCGGTCAGGCGATGAATAACCGTCTCCGGAGGAAGCAGCTTCAGGCAGTCCACTACCAGATCGCAGTAACTCTCCAATGTAAAACCGGATGCCTGGAAAACCGAAGGTTCCTTTTCATAGAGAGAACCGTACTCGGTTCCTTTCAGGATATGCAGAAGCTGAAGCTTGATTCCGTCCAACCACGGATTCAGCCCTGCAAGAAAGCGCACGGTTTCCAGCATATCCTCCCTGCTTTCCCCCGGCAGTCCCAGAATCACATGGACAATCACTGCCAGTCCGGCCTGCTTCAGCCGCCGGTAGGAATCCAGAAAGACCGGCAGTGAATAGCCCCGGTGAAAGGCATCTGCCGTCTGCTCGTGAATCGTCTGAAGGCCAAGCTCCACCCAGACAGGCTTGATACGATTCAGCTCTGCCAGCATTTGAACCTTGTCCGGCTCCAGACAGTCCGGGCGTGTACCGACCGAGAGCGTGACAATCTCCGGTCTTGTAATCGCATCCATGAACAGACGCCGCAGCCGCCCTGTATCTCCATAAGTATTGGTGTAGCTCTGAAAATAGGCAATGTATTTTCGATCCTCCGGACGGACAGATGCAGAAATCTTTGCGTCAACCCGGCGTTTTGCCGTCTCTATCTGCTCTTCCAGGGGCGCGGCGCCTGCGGCAAAATCCCCGGATCCGCCTGCCGAGCAGAACGCGCACCCGCCCCATCCCAGGGTTCCGTCCCTGTTCGGACAGGTACATCCGGAAGATAGAGACAGCCGGTAGACCTTCTGTCCGTATTTTTGTTTCATATACTCTGAGATTGTCAGAATTTTCACTCCGCCGCTTCTCCTGAATCTTCTTTTTCCCCCTGTGCCTCTTTTCCTAAGTCGTTTGTTCAGGCGGTCAGCCTTTCCTTCAGCCATCCGACTGCGTTCTGCAGATCCTCTTCGTTCGGATGTCTGCGCGATTCCAGGTGGCGCCGGTATCCTTCGTCATCCAGGTAATGCGGTTCCTCAGGAGAAAGTTTTCTGCGCGCCTCTGTCCGCTCCTCACGGATTTTTCCCTGACAGAGAAAGACTCCTCTGCAGCAGTTCCGGGCGTTCACTATTTCCTGCACGTTTCCGCGGACCAAATCTGCATAATCTCCCGTCGGATAATTTCCCATCGTTCCGAAAACCAGCATCGGCTTTCCCTGATACTGGTTCACCAATCTCCGGCTGGAATCATCCATGGAAGATTTCCTGCACCAGAAGCCGACCAGATAGAGATCCGCCTCTACCGTTTTCTCAAACCGCTCCCGATTAACCAGATGCAGCACATTCCAGCCTTGTCTCTCCAGTTCTCCCTGCAGTGCATCCGCCACTTTCTGGGTATTTCCCGTGACAGACGCGACAAGCAGGGCTGCTGTGCGCTCACTTTTCATATTATTATCCAAACCTTTCTGCGCTTTTCTCCGGGATATTTTGCCTTACAGCCTTTTACATAAGCTTCTGGCTGCACATCCTCCCCCGTCAGTTCGGATATAGCTTTCATCAGCTCATGGCAGCCGGTTTCCAGGCTCCTGGTCACCTCATATTCGCCGTGAGAAAAGAAATGAAGATCAATTTTCCGGTCTCCGACATTCAGAATCGCGTAATCCGCGGATCCGTGTTTCAGTCCATGCTCCTGCTCATAGCTGCGCAGAATGTTCCGGAACGCGATAATATCCGGGCAATCAGAACCAGCTTCAAGAGGGCGCGGCGGCACATCTCCACATATTTATCAACAAAGTCCCTGGCGGCGGCAACCGCCAGCAGCTCCATCTCCTTATCCGTCCGGCTGATCACCGTGTAGTCATAAATATACTTATCCATATCCTGGCTGATATAATTATGAAATTCATAGGGTAGATTGACCTTTAGCTGCTGCTCTGTCATCAACGGCATGGTGACACGGCGGATAAAGCTGGTATCCGCTGGAAGGGCAATCACGCAGTGCCTGCATTTGACTCCTTTTGTCCGGATCACTTCCTTCAGAAAATCCGCCATAGCATCCCAAGATACAATTTTATTGTCCTTCACCATGTTGTCGGGTATTTTTTCCGACACAAACTGCTTCAGCGTACGGTTCTGGCAGACGGCCATCTTCTCTTTACACGCAACACGCAGCTTTTTGCATACCGTCAAATGTTCCTTATAATGTCTTTTACATCAGGCTCAAAACATGATAACATAAAACCGCTTCATTATTAATGTATTTTATTTGATTACATTTGTAAATCCGTTTTCATTCCCGGGAGGTCTTCATGTTCTTTATTCTCAGCGGTTTTACCATGGTTGCAATGATACCCGTCTTCCTTGCCATTCTTCCTGCCGTTGTCCTGATGGTTTATGTCTACCGTCAGGATAAAATCGAGCCGGAACCGCCTGCCCTCCTGATGAAGCTGGTCGGGGCCGGTGTCCTGGCCGGGCTGCTCTCCATGGTTCTGGAACAGATCGGCACCGTCTTTCTTGACCTGGGCATTCCGGACCGTTCCGGAAGCCTGTACACAATCCTGATGGCTTATCTTGTCGTAGGCGCCGTAGAGGAAGGAACCAAATACGGGCTGATGGCTGCCATCACCTGGAAAAATCCGGCGTTTAATTTCCGTTTCGACGGAATTGTCTACGCTGTGTTTACCTCTCTGGGATTTGCCGCCTTCGAGAATATTCTATACGGATTCCGGTACGGCGTCGGGACGCTTGCCACCAGGGCATTCCTGTCTATACCGGGACATATGGCCTTCGCCGTTATTTTCGGGATTTTTTACGGGCACGCCAAGAAGAACGCCGATCTGTCGTATTACCAGCCCTCCAGGAGAGCTCTCGCAAGGGTACAGAATATCATCGGTTACGCCCTGGCCGTCCTGTTCCACGGCACCTATGACGCCTGCCTGATGACAGGAACCGGGACATCCACCCTGATTTTCATTCTGTCGGTTGTTCTGATTTATATCGTCATATTCTTTGTCATCCGCAGAGAATCCCGGTCCGACCAGCCTGTGTGACCGCGCGGGACGATCCGTCAGGATATCATATTGCTTTTAACAGTTTTTGATTTGCTATGGAAAATAAAAATAAGAAAAAAAATACGATTACAATTATACTGCTGGTTCTGGTTCTTGCCGCCCTGTGCCTGGGAATCGCTGCCATGGTCTGGACGATGACCGGCCATCCGCTCCCGGCTGTAGGAAGCCTTTCCTCCGGATCCGATCCGGACAGCGGGGCTTCTTCGGTATTCTCCGCCTCTTCGGGCACCGCTGTCTCCCCGGATTTAACGGAAGCTGTGTCAGAGAACACTTCCGATGTCTCCGCCGTCTCTGTCTCCACGCCTGTGGTATCGGACACCCCGACGCCCACCCCGGAACCGACGCCGGATCCGGAAAAATACAATACCGGGGATGTCTGGGCACTGGTACTGGTAAATAAAGAACACCCGCTGCCGGATGGGTATATCCCGCAGGTCACGGAGGTGGAAAACAACCAGTCTACAGACATCCGCTGCGCGGATTCGCTGGCACAGATGCTTGCCGACTGCAGAGCCGCGGGATACAACCCGCTGGCAATCTCGGGCTACCGAACCCATGAGACACAGGAGTTATATTTCAACAATACCGTCCAAATGTACGTTAACCAGGGCATGGACGAAGCTTCCGCGGAAGCCGAGGCCGCCACATCGGTAGCCGTGCCGGGAACAAGCGAACACGAACTTGGTCTCTCGGTTGACATCGGCACCACAGCCAATACCGATATCAATTCCTCCCAGGACAACGACCCGACGCAGCTCTGGCTGCAGGACAACTGCTGGAAATACGGCTATATCCTGCGGTATCCTCCAGAGAAATCCGACATCACCGGCATCATCTATGAATCCTGGCATTACCGCTATGTAGGAACAACTGCCGCAAAAGTCATCCACGACGAGAACCTCTGTCTGGAAGAGTACCTTCAGAAATATGTGGAGCCCTTTACCAGTCTCGATGAAATCAACCAGGCAGCCCTGGCCTCGCTGGAAGCCTCCGGCCAGGCCGGCTGATGTTCCTACGACAATTCGTCCAGCGTTTTGCCGTAGGAGGGAAGAAATTCCTCCACAAAATCCCGGACTTCCGGATAGCGGCCGCACATCTCATTAACCGCTTTTCCAATGGTCTGTTTTGCCGTCCGGAACTCCGTATTTCCGGACTTTTCTTCCTCCAGGCACTTGATATAGGCTGACAGCTTGTCCGCGGCTTTCACCATGGCGCGCAGGTATCTCTCCTCCTCGGTCTGGTCCGGCCGGAAGATTTTCTCATAAACAGGGCGCAGATCCTCCGGAAGCTGTTCAAGAAGGCGGTTTTCCGCCATTTCCTCCACCTTCCGGTAAGCGGCCCGGATATCCCGGCTGCTGTACTTGACGGGCGTCGGCATATCCCCGGTGATAATCTCCGAGGCGTCATGATACAGCCCGACCAGCGCCGCCTTCTCCGCGTTCAGATTTTTCCCATACCGCACATTGCCGATGATGCAGAGCGCATGGCCGATCATGGCGACTTCCAGAGAATGTTCGCTGATGTTTTCCGGCCTGGTATTCCGCATCAACGCCCAGCGCTCAATGTACTTCATCCGGGATACGGTTGCAAAAAAATGCCAAGTGTCTGTTTTTTTATCCATACGCCTTCCACCTCTTCCGCTTCGGGATGCTATAACTGTTATTCATTGTTTTTTTTATCATTGCCATCCGGATTTACATCGGAATCGATCAGGATGTTATAACTGTTTTAATTGTTTTTTCATGGCGCGGATAAAATCCGGATCGGTACCGCAGCAGCCGCCCAGAAGAGAGGCCCCGTCGCGGTAAAGGACGGCCATTCCCTTCGCAAATGTCTCCGCGTTCATGTCATAGGAGGCAGCTCCGCTCGCGTCAAATACCGGAAGGCCGGCATTTGGCTTGGCAAGAACCGGTACCTTCGCGCTTCCGGCAAGATTGCGCACGACCGTTTCCAGCTGCATGGGGTTCATGTTGCAGTTCACGCCGAATGCGGAAATACCGGCGCTCTCCAGTACCGGCAGCGCCTTATAGACCGTTCCGTCGTAATAGGTGTGTCCGTCGGTTCCGGAGAGTATGCTGGCAATCACCGGAATCTTTCCGCCCGCCGCGTCATTCACCGCGTCACAGGCAATCAGCGTTTCTGTCACGGACATCATGGATTCCACCGCAAACAGATCCACGCCTGCCTCCAGAAGCGCTTCCGCCTGTTCCCGGTAGATCTCGAAGATCTGCTCATCCGGCGTGTCTCCTCCCGCGGAAACCGAAAGCTTCCCGGTCGGTGAAAGATCCCCTGCCGTCAGGGCTCTTCCTGCGGATACTGAGAGCGAAAATTCGGCCAGCCGGAGATTCATGTCCCGTACGTGGTCCTGCAGCCCGAACCGGGAGAGTACTGCCCGGTTCGCCCCGAAGGTCGGCGTATAAATCACCTGCGACCCAGCCTCGATATAGTCTCTCTGCAGCTTCTTGATCACCTCCGGATTTTCCAGCACCCATTGCTCTGTGGATACGCCGTGCGGCATGCCAGCCGCAAAAAGATTGGTTCCGGTTGCGCCGTCCAGAATAACCGGTCCCCCGGAAACCATCTTCCGAAACTCTTCTTTCGTCATGTCCGTCCTCCTGCCGCGCCCTCCTGCTGTCCATGCGCGCTCTTCCATCCCTTTTCCTCCGGGACATACCTGCGAAGCGTCCTATGGCTGTCCCCGTGGTTTTCTTCCTCTTTTCTGACCCATCTTAAGCAGCCCTGCTTCTGCGCCGGTGCTGTCTGCGGAAGCTGCCCTTTTTCATTATTCCCCTGCGTTTTCCTTCCAGGCGGAGAGAAAGCTCTGCTTCATGTCGCATTTCAGCAGGATTCTCTTTTCCTCAAGGACCTTCTGCAGGGCTTCCAGAGTGTCCGCCACATCCTCCCGGTTGCAGCTTTCTCCCATATGGCCGATCCGGACGACCTTTCCGGCAAGCACATCAAAGCAGCCGGAAATCAGAATCCCGTATTTCTCTGCCATCCCCCGCAGGATTTCTTTGTCTGTAATGCCGTCCGGCACGCAGATCACCGTAACGGTATTGGACATTCCTTCCTCCAGGTACAGCTTCAGCCCGGATTCCCTGACTGCTTTCCGGACAGCCCCGGCAATCCGCGCATGCCGCTGATACACATCCGGGTCGGCGAAAAAATTATCGAGAGCCTGGCGAAGCCCCCGGATATCACTTGCCGGCATCGTGTAGGGAAACCACTGGTCCCGGTAATAATTTTTTATAGCCGGGATGCTCGCGTAAAAGCTGCGCACCGGAGTCTTCCTTCTTTCCATGGAGCGGAATGCCCGCTCACTGACCCAGACCATGGTCAGCCCCGGAGGACAGGACAAAGCCTTCTGGGAGCCGCCGCAGAGAATGTCGATCCTGCTTTTTGAGAGATCCAGCGGTTCTCCGAACATCCCTGCAACAGAATCTGCCACGGTCATAATGCCGTAGGAGTCCAGAATCCGGCTGATTGTCTCCACATCATTCAGGACGCCGCTGGGGGTGTCACAGTGCACAACGGTTGCATATTTGAAAGAGTGATCCTTCTCCAGATACCGCTTCAGCGCGTCCGGGTCTACCGGCCGATGATAATCCACCGTGTAAAGGACCGGGATTCCTTCATAGATTTTTACGAAATCCGCAAATTCCTTTCCGAAAATCCCGTTGTCGATAACCAGAACCCGGTCTCCCGGTTCTGTCAGAGACGCGCAGGCGGCCTCCAGTCCAAGAATCCCCTCCCCTCCAAGGATAAACGCCTCATGATCCGTGTGCAGTGCTTTGGAGAGCATTCCGCAGGTTTCTTTATAAAAATCAAAAAAGGCAGGATCGATATCCGGGTTGGGAAAAGGAAGTGCTCTTGCCTGCATGACATTTTCTCTTACCTGGGTCGGTCCCGCCGTCATTATTTTATACATCTCTTCCGCCTCTTTTCCTGCCGCCGTTTTTTACCGGCGGCCGTCCTTTATCGCTTATTTGCCGTTTTCCTTCTGCTGCATTTCTGCTGTTTTCCGCTTACGCTGTCCTGCCTGCCGGCCGCCTCATAGAACGGGTTACTCTCCGCAGGACGGGGAGCATTGCCATGACAATAACCGCTGCCACACCGACCTGGCAGATATTTCCGGGAACAGACCCGATCGGGGCGATCCAGTTTCCGTACAAAATAACCTCCGCGAAATAATAGCCGACAATCTTAATGATCAGGGCAAGGATCATGGAGACAGCATCATTCAGCGCCGTATTTTTGATCGGCCTGCGCTCGGCGAACCAGCCGACCTCATACCCCATAAGTCCGACAATGACAAAGGTAAACGGCGCCCATGCGGTCCAGCCGCTCAGGAGATCAAACAGTCCCATGCCGATTCCCCCGGCAAGGGCGCCGGTTTTCTTTCCGAAAAGAATAGCGGCTATGAAAAGAGGGACATTGCCCAGGTGAATCAGTCCGCCGCTGCCCATAAAAGGAAGCCGGATGTTAATCAGCCAGGTCGCGACATAGGTCAGCGCTATCATCAGCGCGGTAATCACCATGTCCTGAATCCTGCTGTTTTCATCCTGTGCATACGTTTTCTTTGATATGCTCTTTCCGTCCTTTTCTGTCCTGCTCTGCATATCAGAATTCCTCCTTCTTTGTCCAGCCTGCCGGATACTCTCTGAATAACATCCGGTTCAACGAATACTGTACAGCCCATGCTCCACACGCACTGACTATACACATGTATAATTCTTTTCTGGTTATATTGGTATTGCCAACTGTTGATTATTTTTTATGATCAATTGTACCGGAGGCTCTCTTTTTCCCACATACGGGCAAAAGCGCTGGCCAGAGGACGTTTCCATCCGTTATATGCTCATTTTTCTGCATATAGCGGCAAAAGATAATCCGGCTTGACCCCGGCTGCTAAAAACACCCGGCCTGAAACGCAAAGAACGGGAAAGCCTCAGCACTGACTTTCCCGTTCTTAAAAAGGAAGGAGAATGTGGCATTTCAGCCACTCATATGAAAAAGAAACTAGAAACTTGAAATCTTTTTATCTTGTTTCTATGCTCCCTATCATATAGGCTAAATGTGATTCCCCTGTGTATTCGATTTGGACATTTCGTAAACTTTCCTGTTACAGATTGTTCATAAATTGACAAAGCTTACGGCCTGTCCCCTGTTTTTTCTCCCTCTCTGACCAGATGCCCCCTGTCCGTGGGATTGACCGTTCCCTGGATGGAAACATCCAGAAAATCCTTTCCTCCCTGCTCCACAATCTGTCTGATAATCGGAAGCCGGAAAACATCCTGGCTGTCTCCCGTATAGGCCAGTGCGTCCGCGATGACCGCATCCCCCGGCGTTTCACTGTAGCGCACCTCGAGATCCTCTCCGTCAAAATAAAGATTCATCTTTCTGCAGCAGGCTTCCTCGATAAACGAAATGTTCAGCAGAAGCACAACCCGGTCATACTCATCGGTCGCGATCCGGCCGGCTGTTCCGATGTAATACGGCTCTCCGTGAATACTGATCTCGCTGACCGCAGGCTCCTCGAACCCGACCTTAACAGGGAGAATTTCTTCTCCCTCATACAAAAGAACGTTCATGGTTCCGTTTACATCCGCAAAACCTATTTTTCTGATCCCGTCCGTATAATTGTTGTGGACCACCTGGCAGATCAGGGGGAAAACACCGGTTCTCCCGTTTTTCATCTGGAACGTGTGATTTTTCAGGGTTTCCAGCATCTCCTGCGGCGACATGACGGTGGCTTTTGGCGCCCAGAGACCCCAGCCTCTCCTTGTCCTTCTGGCCTTTTTGAAATCCGGAGGCAGCTGGGCAAGATTCCGGTTTACGGCATCCTCCAGAATCGCACTCCCAAGGCCGGATCCCCCGTACGTATCATGACCGCTGTACAAAGCTATTTGTTCCGCCAGCTTTTTCAGCTCCCTCGGATTTTCACGGAGAGGAACCGGTGACGGATGATAGGAAATTCCCCAGAATTTACGCAGAATCTCCGTCAGACTGCCCTCCTGAAGAAGCTCGCGGTTTCCTGAATTTACCATCAGGATCATGTCGTCATCCGGATAACAGATCACATCCTGTCCGAAAAGGCCGTTCATGGCGAAACCGCCCGGACGCTGTTCGATCCAGCACTGATAGCCGTAGCCGAATTTATCATTCTCCACCTGACGGGAGGTCATACTCTCAATCCAGTAGGCGGGAACCAGCTGCCGTCCGTTCCACAGCCCCTTATTCAGCATCAGCTGTCCGATTTTGCAGGCATCCTCCGGGCGGATAAAGCATCCCCATCCTCCCTTTGTATAGCCTCTGGGGCTTTCCTCCCAGAAAATTTCCTTAATCCCCATCGGATCAAAAATCCTTGTTTTCAGGAACTGGAACATGGTAATTCCGGAGCGCTCCTGAATGGCAGCGGAAAGCATAAAGGAGTTCATGGAATTATACTCGAATTTTGTTCCGGGCTCAAATTTACAGCCCGCGGACATAAAATTCGTGCACCAGTCGCTGCTCTCTATGGCGCCCGCCTCGGAATACTCCACCCCGCTGGTCATCGTCAAAAGATGGCGAATTGTCACCTTTTTTCTTCCGATCCGGCTGAGCAGACGTATCTTATCCGGAAAAATATCATCAATGCTTTCATCCAGGCCAAACAGCCCCTCCTGGATGGCAAGGCCGGCCGCCAGGCCGGTAAAGGTCTTGCACATGGAATGTGTGATGTGCCACATTCCCCTCTGGTATGGAGAAAAACTGCACTCCGCGATAATCTTCCCGTGACGGATGACGATAGCCTGATGAATATTGGCATCCGGACTCATTTTCAGAGCCTCCAGATACTCCCTGACATGAGCGGATTCCACCCCCTGGGACTCCGGCGACTCTCTCGGAAACGGCTGTTCCACAGGTTCTCCCCGGAAATGAGGTTTCTGCGGAATAAAATCGATTTTTCCGATCTGCCCGGTCTGCCGCGCCATCAGTTTGAAGAAAAGCTGAATAAACGAAAAGCTGATTTCTGCCATATATTTCTTCCCTTTTTTGCCATCTCTTTACACAGTTTCCGGTTCCGCTGCCTTCTCCGCAGGCTTCCTGTTATTTCTCCAGATAATACCCAGTCCCTTTAACAGCAGACTGTCGTCAACGGTAATCCGGTGACGGCAGTAGGGTGCCAGAATCCGCCCCATTCCTCCTGTGGCAAGAATCGTCGGGGAGACGCCAAGTTCTTCCTCGAACCGGTCCAGTATTCCGTCTATCGCCCCGGCTGATCCGTACACAATTCCCGCGCGCATGGCATTTACCGTATCCTTGGCAATCGCCCTGTCCGGCCTGGAAAAATCGACAGCGGGAAGAAGGGAAGTATCCTTTACAAGCGCCTGCAGAGAGGTTCCGGGACCCGGGAGAATGACCCCGCCAAGATAGACCCCTTCCGCCGACACAACCGTCATGGTCGTTGCGGTGCCGATGTCGATCACCACAGCCGGCAGCGGGTAATTGTGTACGGCCGCAACCGCTGTTGCGAGAAGATCCCCCGCAATCTGGTCGGCAGTCAGGCCGTTCATATCCAGGGCAAGGCCGGTTTCCACTCCCTGTCCCAGCACAAGGGGACGTTTTCCGGTAAGAATCCGCACTGCCTCCGCCACTACATCCGTTAACTCCGGTACAACAGAAGACAGAATGCTTCCGTCGAAAGAAACGGCTTCTTCCCTCTCCATCTGGAGCACCTGGCGGATTCCGGCCGCATACTCATGGGAGGTCTGCTGCCGGTCTGTCGTCATCTGCACTCTTTTTACCGTTTCATTCTTTTCATTCAAACACCCCAGAACCATGTGGGTATTCCCGATATCTATTGCCAGAATCATTTTTTTCCTCATATCAATAATCACGCAGGTGATCCAACCGCATCTGCGCCGACGCGGCGGTTCTTCTGCAAGTCCCGGCACCTCGACAGGATAAATTCCTTCTCTGCTGCCAGCCGGACGAAATAGCAAAGGAGGGACACCGAAGAGAATATTCCCTTATGCGTCCCTCTATCATCTACTGTTACTTCTCTGTTCTTTTTACTTTCAGCCTGCCGCCTTTGCCGGCTCCAGCTTTACCGCGCGGAAAATACGCATCACCACCGGTGTAAGCGCGACGTTAATTCCAAACTCCACAAGGAAATTCAAGCCGATAAACGTCGTGAGGAAAACCAGGAGCAGATTGCTGCCGGTTCCCAGCGCATCCTGGATCAAGCTTCTGAAGATGGTAAGACATCCCACGCTGAAGATCCCCGTATTCACAACCGGGGCAATGACAGCTGCCATAACCACACCGAAGTAAAAACTGACTTTCCGAAACAGACAGAAAAAAGCACCTGCTGCCAGACCCGCCGCAATACCTTTCAGCAGACAGATCAGGATTGTGGCTGCCGGCTGATACTCCAGCATGGCAGTAGAAAAAGCGCCTGCCGCTCCCGTCAGAACCTGTATGGACACCACGGCTCCGAATACCGTTCCCAGGACAGCTCCTCCCAGCGGGCCGTACATAATGGCTCCTATAATAATAGGAAGCATTGTCAGCGTCACTGTAAACGGCCCCAGCGGTATGACGACCGCCGCCTGCAGGATAATGACAATAGCTGTTAATACAGCCAGTACAGCGAGTTTCTGCGTGTTACCTTGTTTCTTATTCATTTTTATACCTCCTGCTGCTGTTCCGGGTCAATCCCGAATATAGCGCAGGATTATTATAACGCATAGGGATACCTGTGACAAGAATCAGAATTCATCCTCGCAGAGAATCCGCCACTGCGTCCGCCAGCAGCCCGAGATCCTCCTCCTGATTCTCTCCCAGATGAGACGCCACAGTAACCCTTTCATTGAGCACCGTAATGGTTTTCATTTCTTCATCCAGGAACCGGTACATCAGATCCCCGGACCGAATCGCCCAGGAACCGTTTTCGATCAGTGCAAATACTCTGTTCTGCACATTCAGCGCCTTCATATCCTCCAGGAAATTCAACATCGGCGGAAAGATTCCCAGATTGTAGGTGCAGGAAGCAAGGATCACATGGCTGACGCGGAACACCTCCGCAATCAGATAGGACACATGGGTGCTGGAAACATCAAACAGAGACACATTCCGGATTCCTTCTTCCGCCAGCTTTGCCGCGATTGCCTGAGCCGCCTGCTCGGTATTTCCGTACATGGAGGCATACACGATCATGACGCCCTTGACTTCCGGTTCATAGGAAGCCCAGTGAGTGTATTTGTCCAGCAGGTAGTCCAGATTGTTCCTCCAGACCAGCCCGTGAAGCGGACAGATAAACTTTATCTGATCCAGAACCGGCGCCGCCTTGTTCAGCAGCTTCCGGATATGCGGACCGTATTTTCCGACAATATTCGTCAGATACCGACGGTTGGAGTCGATCCAGTCCCTGTCATAATCCACCTCGTCATTAAACAGTTTTCCATCCAGCGCCTTGAAAGATCCGAAGGCGTCCGCGGAAAACAGTGCTCCGTTTGTCAGATCCAGTGTGACCATCGCCTCTGGCCAGTGCACCATAGGAGCCTCCAGATACGTAACCGTATGCTCTCCGAAACAGGTCTTGTCTCCTTCTTTTACCGTTATTGTTTTATGTCCGTCGGCATGAAAGCCGAACTGCTTCATCAGCATAAAACCTTTTTCTGTACTGATAATTTCCGCTTTCGGGTAACGGTTCAGCACCACCTGAAGAGAAGCGGCATGGTCCGGCTCCCAGTGGTTGACCACAACCGTGTCCAGTTCCCTTCCATCCAGGACGAATTCCAGATTTTCCATCATCTGACGGCACCCGTCCCAGTCCACCGTATCAAACATCACCGCTTTCTTGTCCAGCAGCAGATAGGAGTTATAGCTGACTCCCTCCGGGATAGGATGAATGTTTTCAAACAGCGTCAGCCTGTGGTCATTGGCGCCGATCCAGTATAAATTATCTGTCACCTTTCTAACAATATGCATGTGAGACCTCCTGTCTGGTATTGCATCTTTTCCTCTGATAATCTGTCATCTTGTTCTTCTCAGTATTGTTCTCGTTTTCCCCTGCTTTTTCCGGGTTATTTTCCTGTCCCTGCTTTTTCTTTCTCCGGGACTTCTGCCCCTGCCCTTTCATCTGATAAGTAATAAGGTGCTAAGGTACGTATCCGGCCGGAACTGCGGCTGAAAAAAGCCGCAGCATTCATGCTTCCTGGAAATGCGCCTTCGGCTCCGCGCACTCCGGACATACCCAATCGTCCGGAAGTTTCTCGAACGGTGTCCCCGGCGCGATATCCGCAGACGGATCTCCCTTTACCGGATCGTATTCATACCCGCATCCGTCACAAACCATCATTTTGTAAGACGGTTTCTCCTTCTTCGGCTCTGCCCGTCTGATTCTCTTCATGGGCGGCGCCGGTTTCTTGGCTCCCGTATCCAGGGCTTTTGCAAGCAGCGGAAGGATTTCCTTTACATCTCCGACAATGCCGTAATCGCAGTTTTTGAAAATCGGAGCATTGGCATTGTTGTTGACCGCTACGATTGTAGAAGCGTCAATAATTCCCTTCAGATGCTGCACCGCCCCGGAGATGCCGCAGGCGATATACAGATTTCCGCGGAATTTCTGTCCGGACATCCCTACATAACGGTCCATCGGAACATACTGGAGCGTCTCCGCAACCGGACGCGAGGATCCGATCGCGGCACCGGCAGCCTCCGCAAGATCACGGATCAGCTTCATATTTCCTTTATCGCCGATTCCACGGCCGGCAGAGACGACTCTTTCCGCCTTGCTGATCGGGGTATCCGCCGGAATTCCGACCGTAAAATCATAGCCGTCCGCCTTCAGGTTCTCCACCAGGGCATCTACCCTTTCCTGGGCGGTGCCTTTCTTGAAAATCTGTTTTTTACGCGGGCCGGTAATCCCGGCGCTTTCTGCCTGTACAGCCCCCGCGCTCTCCTTTTTCGGCGGTTTTCCCAGCAGATGTCCGGAAATAACCACACGCATAATTTCATTTGTTCCCTCATAGATCTGGGTAATCTTGGCGTCGCGGTACATCCGCTCTACATCCATTCCCCGCAGATAGCCGTTCCCGCCGTAAATCTGGACAGCTTCTTCAGAAATCCGGACAGCGGCATCCGAAGCGTATTGCTTTGCCATAGCCGCTTCCATGCCGTAGGGTTCCCCGTTCTGCTTCAGCTCTGCCGCGCTGTAGACAAGCATTCTGGCCGCCCGGATGCGCGTAGCCATATCCGCGATCTTAAAACCGATAGCCTGCTGGAAGGCAATCGGCTTATGAAACTGAACTCGCTCCTTTGCGTAGTTCATACAGCTTTCATAAGCTCCCTGCGCAATTCCAAGCGCCTGCGAGGCAATTCCGATTCTGCCTCCGTCCAGCGTTGCCATGGCAATGCGGAATCCCGCGCCTTCTTTGCCGAGCAGATTCTCTTTCGGCACTTTAACATCCTGGAAAATCAGCTGGGCGGTGGCGGAAGAACGGATTCCCATCTTGTCATAGTGGTCGCCGAAGGTAAAGCCTTCCCAGCCCTTCTCTACGATGAATGCGCTGATACCCTTTGTGCCGATACCCGGCGTCGTGACCGCAAAAATCACATAGGTGTCAGCCTCTCCGCCGTTTGTAATAAAAATTTTCTCTCCATTCAGGATATAAAAATCTCCGTCCCGGACAGCCGTAGTCTCAGTTCCTCCGGCATCCGAACCCGCGTTCGATTCGGTAAGGCCGAAGGCTCCAAGCTTCTCTCCTTTTGCCAGAGGAACCAGATACTTCATCTTCTGTTCCTCTGTCCCGAAGGCATAAATCGGCCAGCTTCCCAGCGAGACATGAGCCGAAAGAATTACCGCTGTTCCGGCATCCACCCGCGCAAGCTCTTCCACTGCAATGGAATAGGTCAGAATGTCTTTGCCGGCTCCGCCGTATTTCACTGGATAAGGAAGTCCCATCCAGCCGTTATCCGCCATTCTTCTGACCACATCTCCGGGAAAATGGTTTTCCCTGTCCCACTGGAACGCATAAGGCTTAATCTCCGCTTCCGCAAATGCCCTGATTTCTTCGCGGAATTTTTCATGTGTCTCCGTACATTTGAATTGCATAGCAGTCCTCCTTTTCCAATCAGCTTTTTACTTTTCGTTCGTGGCTATTCCTTGAGATCCGGATTACCGTGCAGAAGATCATAGATGGTATAGCGGCTCAGCTCCCTGTCGATCTTTTTCTGAATTTTCAAAAGTCCCTCCTGCACCTGGCAGGAGCAGTTTTTTTTATCCTTCCAGTCACACCGGTATCCCGGTGTGAGACATTTTCTGAGCTCGGACCTGTTTTCCAAAATTCCCATCAGGTCCAGCAGCGTAAACTGACGCAGATCTCCAATCAGCCTGCTGCCGCCGTGTACGCCGCTTGTGCTTGAGACAATTCCCGCATCCCTGAGTTTTCCCAGAATTTTATAGGCAAACTTCAGAGGTATGTTTTCCTCTTCACAAAGCACTTTCACAGAATGTACCTGCCCGTCTTCCAGCGCACGTATGATTCGGATTGCATAATCTGTTTCATTTGTAATCATAGTTCCCTGCCACTTCTGATATGCACATCTTCGCAAAGGTCTTTTGATAGTATCAATATATAATTATTGACTTTTTTAGTCAACAATTCAGCAGGAAATAAATCATTTTTTACGGAACGCATAATTTTTTCAATAGAAAACAGTGCAGAATGAATAAAAAAACCGCCTCGCTGATCCTGGAACGAGGCGGAATACTTATATTCATTTGGACTTGCTTAACTGGCCATGCTTGTTGAATCCGGATCCAGTCTGGCGATAATATCTTCCTGGATATCCGGAGAAAGATCAAGGAAATTCACAAATGTCCCATGAATTCGCATGATGTAAACACCACTGGGCGCATATTTTTTCGGATTTGCAAGAACTTTTCTCAACATCTCCGGCGTTGTCACATTTACATAAAGGTAAAACGGCGAAAGTTTGTCATTTTTCGGATTGTAAAAGAGCGGATTGATAATCTTATCCCGAAACTCTTTCCCCTTTCCTTCATACGTCGGTTCTTTAAAGTAGTTAGGATTAATGCCCAGATGGGAAGCATATCCACCGTTGAATGTTTCAAACGGGATCTTCATATTTGACAGCATCCGGAAACCCAGTCCCTGTGTTGCATCCCCAAAGAGCGGATCCACACCATAATTCAGTTCTTCTCTTGCTTTTCTGCCATCCGGTGTTGCACCGACCCAGTATCCGTAGAGCAGATGCGTAGACGGTGACGACCAATCCGCACGGAACGGATTTCCAAGGTAATTTTTCTCGCTATCTACAATATCACTGACACGTTTTGCAATCTCGGCCGCCTCATTGTCTACCAACGGAATATTGTTTCCAAATTTCGGCGCAGTCAGCAGATACTGGTGCATCTCCTCGTCATTCTCAAAATTAGTGCGAAGTGCTTCTACCATCCTGTCTGCATCCTGCGGTCTTTCTCTGACAAGCATATCAATGGCCACAAAGGAATCTGCTACAACTGACAATCCGTGAATCAGGCATCCGCTTCCATTATACCTGGTGCCCTGGCGCTTTGTATCACGGCAGTCAATTCCACTTTCCACTCCGCCCATCATTGTTGAGAGAAACGGAACCTGCAGAAGTCCTATCGCCTCGGAAGCGGCATTGGCGCAGGCAACCATACGGTCTGTGTATTTCTGTACATTCTTATAAAAAAGATTACGAATATCCTTCAGGACCTCAAGCTTGCTGTGGTATCCGTTTTCCTCATCAGAAGGCCCGAATCTTCTGCCGGTTAACTCAGAAACTCCTCCGTTAACGGACAGTTCCAATATTTTCCCCAAATTGAGCCAGCTGTTTGTTGTATTTCCATTGTCCTTTCCCATGATCAATGGCTCCTGACATCCGGCAACTGCAATATCCTCCAGGTCTTCCTTTTTCACGTGGTTGCGTTCACTCTCAATTTTCTGAACGGAATCATCATTAAAGAGTGAAGGTGTAAGACAGCCTGGTGTAAAGAAAAATTTGCCCATCTCTCTATAAAGCTCTTCCGGCGTATTTTTATGGAGCTTTGCTGATAAGATTGGCTGCGGAAGATTCATATCGTAATAGGCATCCATCAGCGCGTAAGAAGACATATTCGTCAGATCCTCACCGTTCACAGACTTCCCACTGATCAAAAGGTTCTGTGAGATAGCCCAGCTGCGATCCGCCACGTTGAAAAACACCAGCAGATGTTTAAAAAGCGCTGCCGTCATTTCTCTGTCTGTACCCTCTGCCTGACGATATGGTTCAAAAATCCGATCTGCATTGCCGACGGAAAAGGCATAAGGATTCGGTGTCTGTTCCAGACACATTGTCTGCCAGATAAGTATGAAAGACTGAATTGCCTCAAACAAATTTTCTGCTCCGTTTTCAGGGACTTTCGCGAGGGTGTCGGCCATCAGCTTGAACCGGGCACGATCCGCCTCTGTCCCTGCATTCCCTACCTTTTCTTCTGCCAGCAAACGATATCTTCTGGCCAGAGTCAGACAAGCTTCAAGCGAAATATCCATTGCTTCGAAATATATTTTTTTAGAATCATCCGTCTCTTTTTCTTTGTTTGCGCGAATCTGCTTTCTGATACCGCTGATACCATGTTTCAGCATCGGACGAACATCCGGGATCAGATGTCCGCTTACCTGTTCCACAAAAAAGATCGCTTCATCCATCAATCCATCACCCATATCGTATGCGTGACGAAGCGTATCGGCAAATTTCGTGTGATTATTATATTCCCTCAGATCATTGATTCTTTCCTGCGTGATGTCCCCAATCGGATCGATGTCACCGAAAACAGCAACCGGATCGCAGTATCCCTTAAAAGAATCCACTTTAAAAGCCGGATTAATCAGTGCGTAAGATCTGGCAAATGCATCGTCCTGCGTACCGGCAAACAGACAATAATCGCTGATCCAAAGTGGCAGCTGTTCTGCCACCTTCACCTGTGTCTTCGCGATACGGATGCAGTCCGGCTCGTTTGCGAATAAGCTGTCACAACTGCGCTGAATCTCTTTGGCCAGAAACCATCCTTCCAAATGATTGATCCCGCGTTCTTCCTGAAATCTTTTCTTGGCCAGATCTGTAATCTGATCGGCGTTTACAATCTTTTCTATTTCCATATGCTCTCCTTTCGACTACAATTGTAATCTTCATATAAAACTTCTAATACACTTCTTGCTCCCTGCATGGCAAACAGATCTGCCGACGGCTCATCCTGATTAGGTTTTTTCGTATCGAAGTCCTTTTGCCTCAATTTGTTCCTGAAATGCCTGCACTTCATCTGCTGTCACCCGCGCCTTTTGATCCATCCTGTAGTTCCAGCCGCATTCCTCCCATTTCTTTTTCCCATACTCGTGATATTTAAGGACTTCAAAAGATATATTCTTATTTCCGATCTCACTAAAAAAGTCAAGAAAATCCTTTATATCTTCCGGGCTGTTGTTAAATCCACCTATAAGTGGAATTCTGATATGCACGTTCGGATGTTCTGCAGCCGCTTTTCTAATATTAGTCAGGATCTGCGCATTACCAATTCCTGTAACGCAACAATGTTTCTCCCCATTAATAAGCTTACAGTCCAGAATCAGCTGATCCACATAGGGAAAGAGCTCCGGAAGCCTGGCATGAGATGCGTTTGATTCGATCGCTGTATGAATTTTCTTTCTCTTCAGCTGTTTCAGCGTATCCATTAATTCCGCAAACTGCATTGTACATTCGCCGCCAGTAAAAGTAACTCCGCCCCCGTCGTAAAACATCATGCTGTTGGACTCGATATATTCTAAGAGTTCTTTAACAGACATTTCCTGACAGGAATAATAGATTCCCTTGCTGCGATGTTTTGAGATACACCCATGATCCGGGCAGCCGGAACATACCAGACGATCTAAAAAACAACCGCCGTCTTGTTCCGATACAGCACCATGTTCGCATAATGAGGGTACCAGCCACTGCGGATCTGTCATCAAAACTCCTTCTGCCAAAAGCCCTTCCGGGTTTGCGCACCATGGACACCGCATGTTACAGCCCTGCATATGTATGACCAACCGATTTCCCTGTCCATCCTGAGAATAATTAAAGCCCTTCTGAAAAATCTTCATGGACAATATTCCTCTTTTCGATCAATATTTCTGAGGTATACCTGTCTTGTTTCAATTGGCATTATATAGTAATACCAATTTAGGCGCAAGAGATTTTTATGAAAATTATTACTGAAAAACAAATAACTGTTTTTTACATTTTGCTGATATAGCAGGAAAAAATCTACATATAAACAGCCTGCATATTTGTTCATATTTTCTAAGTATTTCTTCTTGCAATCAAATTGGTATCCCTATATAATGCCAATCAAGATAAAAAATCAAAAAGAGGTAAAATATGAGAACTTATCTTGGAATCGATCTGGGAACTTCGAGCGTAAAATCTCTTCTGATGGACGAAGATGGCAAAATGATCGGAAGTGCCCAAAAAGAGTATGATATTATCAAGCCCGAACAGACATGGGCAGAACAGGACATGCACGTACTTTGGAAAGCTGTACAGGAAACCCTTCAGAAACTTTCATCCGAATGTACGGATCAGATAAAAAATCTGGACGGTATTAGTTATTCAGGACAGATGCACGGACTTGTTCCCCTGGATAAAAATGGAAAGCTGATCCGCAATGCAATTATATGGGCTGACCAGCGTTCTACAGATGCTATTCACACAATCTATCATATCATTCCCGCAGACGAGTACCGGAACATTACTTTGAATTCTATCAGCACCGGTTTTCTGGTCAGCTCCCTGATCTGGATGCGAATGAATGAGCCACAGAATTTTGAAAAAATAGACAAAGTTCTTCTTCCCAAAGATTACATACGCTATAGAATGACCGGAGAACTCGGGACAGACCTGTCGGACGCTTCGAGTACTCTTATTTTTGATAACGCCAAAATGGACTGGGCATGGAATTTAATTGACCGTCTCGGTTTAAAAAGGGAAATTTTCGTATCTGTTCATGAATCTTCAGAAATTGCAGGAAAAATTACAACAGCATGCGCTGCCGAAACAGGCCTTCCGGTCGGCACAAAAGTCACTTTTGGCGGTGGCGATACCATTGTTCAGGCAATCGGAAACGGTCTGGTAAGCTCGGGGACACTGATCTCCAATATCGGAACTGCCAGTCAGTTAGTCACCATTTCCGACCATGCTTTCTATGATCCCAAATTCCGCACCAACACTTTCTGTTATTCACAAAGAGGGACATGGCTCATCATGGGGGCAAACCTGAGCGGAGGTGTCTCATTAAAATGGCTGAAAAACAACATACTGGGTATGGACAATTACGATCAGATGAATAAACTGGGAGAAAGTGCCCATCCTGGGAGCGATGGCCTTCTATTTTTGCCGTATCTCAGCGGAGAACGGACACCATGGAATGACCCCGATGCAAGAGGCATCTACTTTGGCCTAAACCTGAAGCATACGAAGGCAGATCTTATCCGGGCTACCATGGAAGGAATCATTTTTAACCAGAAAAATTCATTGGAAATCCTGAAAGACATGGGTATATCCTGCAATCGCATCCTTGCTTCAGGTGGCGGTGCCAGAGGATCTTTGTTCCGGCAGCTGGAAGCGGATATGTTTGGCTGTGAAGTATTCACGAATAAAATCAATGAGCAGGGCTGTATCGGCGCAGCAATTATTGCGGCGGTCGGCTGCGGTGCTTTTAAAGATTATAAAGAGGCTTGCGCACATATCGTACATTTCAGCGAGGAAGTAACTAAGCCGGATCCTGAAAGAATGAAACTGTATGACGAACGTTTTCAGATATTTCGCAGCCTGTATCCGATAAATCGTGATCTTATGCACCAAAACGCAAACATTCTCTGATTCCATCTATCAGGTTTGATGGCATGGACAGCTTTCAACTCCTTTTTCTGAAGGATACAAAAAATAAAGTAAAAAATACTGGTAGAGCCCTTATGGATAATTTATATGAAAACGTAAGAGAAAAAATCTGTGACCTCATCTATAACGGTGCATTCCCGGAAGGAAAACGAATTCCTGCTGAAAGGAACCTTTCCGAGCAGCTGGGTGTCAGCAGGGTAACCCTTCGAAAAGCTTTGGACATTCTCAGTGAAGACGGTCTAATCCGCAAGGACGCCGGAAGCGGTAACGTTGTACAAATGCCAAACCACGGGAATGCATTCGAGAGGGATATGGTTGTACTGATAGCTCCCGCTCAGAATTCATTTTTTTCAAGTTTTATCCGTAAATTCCAGGAATATGGGCAAAAAGAAGAATCCATGATTTTGTATGTGGAAAAGCCCCAAAAAGAAGATCTGGCCAACAGCCTGTATCGTCTTTATCGTAAAGGTCTGCGAAATGCAGTCGTCTGGCCGGACGATTGTTCTGTAGACCACAGTAAAATAAAACGCCTTCGTGCGATGGGTATGAATCTCGTTTTTTTTGATTCCGATCTGGGTCTGCCCTACGCAGACTGTGTTACACTGAACAACAATCTTGCTGTTAAAACACTTCTTACTGATGTTGCCAGAAAACATACATATAAAAAAATCACCTATATTGGATGGGATACCGAAGCCTTGTACAGTTGTCGAAGCAGGGAAAACGCTTTTCGAGAATCTTTTCCAGCAGGAAACGTCGTGCGGCTTTCCTGGGTGGACAGAAATAAATCGAGTGATATTCTGGCACGAGAATTATTTAATAAAATCGGAGAACCTGGAGAAATTATTTTTTATGGAAATCGCGAGTGCGGAATCGCAGCCGCTTATGCACTTGATCAGATGAAAAAAAGCGACAATATACTTGCAGGTATAGATGATATTCCTTCTATCGGTAAATTACATACTTTTGTATACAGGCAAAATCTCAATGAAATGGTTAGCCAGATCTTTAAATGCCTTGACTCTCAAATCCACGAAGGTGATACGTGGAAGGCTTCTGTGTATCCAATTGCCGGTCAGTTGATTGAAAAGCAGTGATGTTTTATTTAATTGATATTTGTTTTGAAGGAATATAAATTTAATTTGTTATCTGCGGACTTTCGAAAAAGAGAAGTCTGAAATTCTGGAAAACCAGATAATTTCAGACTTCTCTTTTTCTCTCATAAAAATACAGGGGATGAGAGAATCGAACTCCCACCAAAGGTTTTGGAGACCCCTATCATACCATTTGACCAATCCCCTAGTCATGAAGTTTATAAAAAAAAATGACGTCTCCGCCATTTTTTTCGTACCTTCAAAACTGCATATACTCTTTCCAAACGTCCCGCAATTCCATGAACCGCTCCACACCTCCGCCTCGCTTCTTCTGCTCCGCTTCCGCGCTTCCCTGATCTAGCCCTCGACCGATTAGTAACAGTCAGCTCCATGCATTGCTGCACTTCCACCTCTGCCCTATCTACCTCGTCGTCTTCAAGG
>NZ_VUMV01000008.1 GCF_009696005.1 Bilifractor porci | reverse complement strand
CCAACCAAACACCACAGCAGACAGCAGAAAACATTCTGAACGCTAGGAAGCCGGTATGATTGTTACATATAAGGGGAAGAAAAATTTCTTTTAGGTACTTGCTTTCCTAAAACTGATGTGATACAATGATTTAATCCAGAAAAGGAGTAAAAAATATGCGGCATGGTATTCTTAAATAAAACTATAATCAAATAGTGGGAACAAAGGATTATGATAGCTCCTTTTGTAGGGGCTTAGTTTTTTGTACCCAATTTAAGAATACTTTTGCCTTATCAATTTTGACATATCCCCAAAAACAGCAATCACAAACAGGTGTATGCTGTATATGTGTATGTCCGCAACTTATAATCCCCAGTGGTAAAAGTATTTTACTGCTGGGGATTTTTATGCCCTTTGGGGCTGTAAAGGGAGGACAATCACATGAAAATAATCAATATTGGAATTCTTGCCCATGTAGACGCTGGAAAGACGACCTTGACGGAGAGCCTGCTATATGCCAGCGGAGCCATTTCAGAACCGGGGAGCGTCGAAAAAGGGACAACGAGGACGGACACCATGTTTTTGGAGCGGCAGCGTGGGATTACCATTCAAGCGGCAGTCACTTCCTTCCAGTGGCACAGATGTAAAGTTAACATTGTGGATACGCCCGGCCACATGGATTTTTTGGCGGAGGTGTACCGCTCTTTGGCTGTTTTAGATGGGGCCATCTTGGTGATCTCCGCTAAAGATGGCGTGCAGGCCCAGACCCGTATTCTGTTCCATGCCCTGCGGAAAATGAACATTCCCACCGTTATCTTTATCAACAAGATCGACCAGGCTGGCGTTGATTTGCAGAGCGTGGTTCAGTCTGTTCGGGATAAGCTCTCCGCCGATATTATCATCAAGCAGACGGTGTCGCTGTCCCCGGAAATAGTCCTGGAGGAAAATACCGACATAGAAGCATGGGATGCGGTCATCGAAAATAACGATGAATTATTGGAAAAGTATATCGCAGGAGAACCAATCAGCCGGGAAAAACTTGCGCGGGAGGAACAGCAGCGGGTTCAAGACGCCTCCCTGTTCCCAGTCTATCATGGCAGCGCCAAAAATGGCCTTGGCATTCAACCGTTGATGGATGCGGTGACAGGGCTGTTCCAACCGATTGGGGAACAGGGGGGCGCCGCCCTATGCGGCAGCGTTTTCAAGGTTGAGTACACCGATTGCGGCCAGCGGCGTGTCTATCTACGGTTATACAGCGGAACGCTGCGCCTGCGGGATACGGTGGCCCTGGCCGGGAGAGAAAAGCTGAAAATCACAGAGATGCGTATTCCATCCAAAGGGGAAATTGTTCGGACAGACACCGCTTATCAGGGTGAAATTGTTATCCTTCCCAGCGACAGCGTGAGGTTAAACGATGTATTAGGGGACCAAACCCGGCTCCCTCGTAAAAGGTGGCGCGAGGACCCCCTCCCCATGCTGCGGACGACGATTGCGCCGAAAACGGCAGCGCAAAGAGAACGGCTGCTGGACGCTCTTACGCAACTTGCGGATACTGACCCGCTTTTGCGTTGCGAAGTGGATTCCATCACCCATGAGATCATTCTTTCTTTTTTGGGCCGGGTGCAGTTGGAGGTTGTTTCCGCTTTGCTGTCGGAAAAATACAAGCTTGAAACAGTGGTAAAGGAACCCTCCGTCATTTATATGGAGCGGCCGCTCAAAGCAGCCAGCCACACCATCCATATCGAGGTGCCGCCCAACCCGTTTTGGGCATCCATAGGACTGTCTGTTACACCACTCTCGCTTGGCTCCGGTGTACAATACGAGAGCCGGGTTTCGCTGGGATACTTGAACCAGAGTTTTCAAAACGCTGTCAGGGATGGTATCCGTTACGGGCTGGAGCAGGGCTTGTTCGGCTGGAACGTAACGGACTGTAAGATTTGCTTTGAATACGGGCTTTATTACAGTCCGGTCAGCACGCCGGCGGACTTCCGCTCATTGGCCCCGATTGTATTGGAACAGGCATTGAAGGAATCGGGGACGCAGCTGCTGGAACCTTATCTCTCCTTCATCCTCTATGCGCCCCAGGAATACCTTTCCAGGGCTTATCATGATGCACCGAAATACTGTGCCACCATCGAAACGGCCCAGGTAAAAAAGGATGAAGTTGTCTTTACTGGCGAGATTCCCGCCCGCTGTATACAGGCATACCGTACTGATCTGGCCTTTTACACCAACGGGCGGAGCGTATGCCTTACAGAGCTGAAAGGATATCAGGCCGCTGTCGGTCAGCCGGTCATCCAGCCCCGCCGTCCAAACAGCCGCCTGGACAAGGTGCGCCATATGTTTCAGAAGGTAATGTAAAGATACATAATCGTCAAGACGGCAACAATCAGAAGTTATGGAGGGTAACAATGGAATATAGTAAGGAAGATTTAATGGAAGCAAAAAAGCAAATTTGGGGAGTGGGAGAGAACATGGGAACAGAGGAAAGTAAAAAAATCTGGGAGGAGAACGCACAATTTTGGGATAATGCAATGGGTGACGAATCTAATGAATTTCACAGAGAGGTAGTGCGTCCCAAAGTAACGGAACTTCTATCTCCTAATCCTGCGGATTACATTTTGGATATTGCGTGTGGCAATGGAAATTATTCTTCGTATCTTGCACAAAGAGGCGCTTCGGTTGTCGCTTTTGATTACAGCAAAAAAATGATAGAATTGGCTAAAAGACGGCAATCACAATATGCAAAACAAATTGAATTTTGTGTGGCGGATGCGACCGATAGAAAAAGTATATTAGAATTAAAAAGAAATCGAGCCTTTACGAAAGCAGTTTCTAATATGGCAATTATGGATATTACGGATATTGAACCACTTCTTATGGCTGTTTATGAACTGTTGCAGGAAAGCGGAATTTTTGTCTTTGCAACGCAACACCCTTGTTTTGTCACGTTGACTGAAAAATATATGACACCGCACAGTTACTATGATATAGCGATTGAAGGGCAACCGAAAGAGCAGATTTATTATCATCGTTCCATACAAGATATTTTTAACCTTTGTTTTAGAGCTGGATTTGTCATTGATGGATTTTATGAAGAATGTTTTAAAACCAACAAAGAAATTCCTATGGTAATGATAGTAAGGCTTAAGAAGGTAAAACGTGATAGCTTAAAATAAATTCAAGTTTGTCGGGTAAATAGCAAACCCAGCCGAGCCAGTCAACGGTCAAGATGAACGGCGCATATGCGCAGCCGTTGACAGCCCCGCCCGCCTTTGCTGGTAGGCAATCAAGGGGCGACAGCAAGAAGTGCCACCGCCCCGCACTATTATTCAGAAAGGGGAATTTCCATGACCGACCAGATAGCCTATCAAGAATATATCCAGCGCAGGTACAACGCCTTTTGCAAGACTGTTATCCGCTGTGCCGCCTTGGACAAGATTTTGAAGCTTAAACGGCAATGGGAACGGCAAGTTTCCCTTGACTATCTGATGAACGAGAAGTTTGTCCAGTTTGCCGCGTCGGAGCCGGACGAGGAATACCCATTTACCGTCTGCGGTCAGACCGTCCTGCTCTGCAACGCCGCCCTTGCCGACGCGATCTCTGTTTTGCCGGAGCAGACGCGGGAAGAAATCCTGCGCTATTACTTTCTGCGCCAGCCGCAGCGCGTGATCGGCGCGTGTATTGGCCGGTCACGCAGCACAGCGGGGCGGCATATCCAGCTTGCCTTGCAGCGGCTACGCGAAGAAATGGGGGTGAGCCGGTATGAGTAGACTTCTCCCCTATGAAACAATCCTCAAAGCCCGTGAGGGCGACCCAGAAGCCGTGAACGCTGTCCTGCTCCACTACGCCGGATATATCCGCTATTTCTCAAAAGTGAACGGGCAGGTCAACGCCGAGGTGGAGGACTATGTAAAGCAGCGGTTAATTGACTGTCAATTCAAGTTCCGGCTTGACGAACCACCGGACAAGTCATAAAAACTGAATACCAGCCGCCACCGACGCGGCCAGCGAAAGCAGTAAGTCTTGAAAAAGATTTACTGCTTTTTTTGTTGTCCGGCTCCGCTCCCGGCCATTTTGCCCCCTGCCGGTTGTAGTAGTAAGCGAGGAGGGAATTTTTCTGCCCTGGTGTTTGGCATTTGGAGCATTTACCCGTAGTAGAGGGCAAAGAGAAAGGATTTCTCCAACACCGGGTAGAAACCACTGCGTCCGGTGTCATTTTAGCGAAAGCGGGCAGGAATGCCCTTTACAGGATTAGTAGTAGCAGAAAAAGAGAAACAAACTTTTGTGGTTGCAGTTTTCCAAAAAAGTGGCGGACGGAAGTGAGAGAAAGTTTGCAGTCACGGAGAGCAAGTTTCTACCACGGTGCCAAAATCCGCAATTCTGCAGTTTTGCCCCTCGCGGGAAACTTGTTGGGGAGTGCCTTCCCCAAACCCTGCTCATGCGCCCTTACGGGCGAGAAAGGAGGTCACACCATGCGAAAGAAATACAACACGCCCCACCGCAGCCGCGTTGTGAAAACCCGGCTGTCCGAAGATGAGTATGCCGACTTCACAGCGCGGCTTGCGCCCTATGGTATCAGCCAGTCCGAATTTCTCCGGCAGGCGATACGGCGGGCGACCATACGCCCGGTTGTCCATGTGTCGTCGGTCAATGACGAGTTGCTTTCCGCTGTCGGGAAGCTGACAGCCGAGTACGGCAGGATCGGCGGCAACCTCAATCAGATTGCCCGGTATCTGAACGAATACGGCGTACCCTACAACACCCTTTCCGGCGAGGTACGCGCCGCCATATCCGACCTTGCCGTCCTCAAGTATGAAGTCCTCAAGAAAGTAGGTGACGCGGTTGGCAACACTCAAGCATATCAACTCTAAAAACGCCGACTACGGAGCCGCCGAGCAATATCTTCTCTTTGAGCATGACGAGTTTACCATGAAGCCCGTCCTTGATGAAACCGGCAGGCTTATCCCCCGCGAGGACTACCGGCTGTCCACGCTGAACTGCGACGGGGAGGATTTTGCCGTTGCGTGTATGCGGGCCAATCTCCGCTATCAGAAAAACCAGCGGCGGGAAGATGTGAAAAGCCACCACTACATCATCAGCTTTGACCCGCGGGACGGGCCGGACAACGGCCTGACCGTAGACCGGGCGCAGGCGTTGGGGGAACAATTCTGTAAAGAGCATTTTCCCGGCCACCAGGCCCTTGTCTGCACCCACCCGGACGGGCATAACCACAGCGGCAACATTCATGTGCATATCGTCATAAACAGCCTGCGGATTGAGGAAGTGCCGTTCCTGCCCTACATGGACAGGCCGGCCGATACGAAAGTCGGCTGCAAGCACCGATGTACCGACGCTGCCCTGCGCTACTTCAAATCCGAAGTCATGGAGATGTGCCACCGGGAGGGGCTTTATCAAATCGACCTCTTGAACGGCAGCAAGAACCGCGTCACCGACCGGGAGTATTGGGCGCAGAAAAAGGGACAGGCCGCGCTGGACAAGCAGAACGCCCCCATGATTGCCGATAGTATCACGCCCCGGCAGACCAAGTTTGAAACGAACAAGGAAAAGCTGCGGCAGACCATACGGAAAGCCCTTGCCACCGCCGCCAGCTTTGACGAGTTTTCCTCTCTGCTGCTGCGGGAGGGTGTGACCGTCAAGGAGAGCCGGGGGCGGCTGTCCTATCTCACGCCGGACAGGACAAAGCCCATCACCGCCCGGAAGCTGGGCGACGATTTTGACCGCACCGCCGTCCTTGCCGTTTTGGAGCAGAATGCCGCCAGAGCCATAGAAAAGGCCGCAGCCATACCTGAATACCCCTGGCAGGAGAAACGCGGCATACAGCCCGCAAAAGCCCCTCAAACCGCCCCCAAACAGGACGGAGTGCAGCGGCTTGTGGACATTGAGCAGAAAATGGCCGAGGGCAAAGGCCGGGGCTATGAACGCTGGGCGAAGATACACAATCTGAAGCAGGCCGCCAAAACGCTGTCCGTCTACCAGCAGTACGGCTTTACTTCCCCGGAGCAGTTAGAAGCCGCCGTTGATACCGCCTATGCGGAAATGCGCCAGACCAGCGGCGAACTGAAAGCACTGGAAACCAAGCTGCAAGGGAAAAAGGAGTTGCAGCGGCAGGTGTTGGCCTACGCCCAGACCAAGCCCGCCCGCGACGGGTTGAAAGCGCAGAAATCCGAGAAAGCCCGCGCCGCATACCGGCAGGCCCATGAGAGCGATTTTATCATAGCCGACGCAGCCGCCCGGTATTTCAAGGCGCATGGCATTACCAAGCTGCCCGCCCGGAAAGCGTTGCAGGCCGAGATCGAGCAGCTTATCTCCGAGAAAGACGGCCTGTATAACACCTATCACGAACAGAAGCAGCGGTTCAAGGAGTTGCAGACCGTCAAGCGGAATATCAACCAGATTTTGCGCCGGGACGAGCCGCACCGCAGAAAGGAGCAGAGCCATGAGCGATAACCTGCCCCGCATGGACTACCGCCAGCACCGGCGGGCGCGGCGGCTGGTACATGAGTGCTGTAACTACGACGAGGGGAACTGCCTGCTGTTAGACGACGGGGAGCCTTGCGTGTGCGTCCAGAGCATTTCCCTTTCCCTCATGTGCCGCTGGTTCCGTGTGGCTGTCCTGCCCCTTGACGGGGAGCTGTCCGCAGCCCTCTTATACCGGGGGAGCCGGAAACGGTGTGCCGTCTGCGGAGCGGCCTTTGTCCCCAAATCCAACCGGGGGAAATACTGCCCCGACTGCGCCGGGCGCATGAAGAAAATCCGCGCCGCCGAGAGAAAGCGGAAACAAAGGCAGAGATGTCACGCTTTAGAGCCTTTCAAACCCGCATAAATCAAGGCTTTTTTCGTGGGTGTCAAAGGGTACGCGATACATTTATCCTTTTCCCCCGGAAACGGCGTTCTAAATGCGTACAAACACCCCAAATCCACCCAAAGGAGGAACCATGTCAGACAACCGAAAATACTACTACCTCAAGCTGAAAGAGAATTACTTTGACGAGGACGCCATTGTGCTGCTGGAAAGTATGCAGGACGGTATCCTCTATTCCAACATCCTCTTGAAACTGTACCTGAAATCGCTGAAAAACGGCGGGAAGTTGCAGCTTGATGAAAATATCCCCTACACCGCGCAGATGATTGCCACCATTACCCGTCAGCAAGTCGGCACCGTAGAACGGGCCTTGCAGATTTTTATGAAGCTGGGGCTTGTGGAGCCGTTACAGAACGGCGCACTGTATATGAGCAACATTGAACTACTGATCGGCCAATCCTCTACCGAGGGGGAGCGAAAACGGCGGGCAAGGCTGGCTTTGCAGGAGCAGAAAGCCTTGCCAAAGGCCGGGGCGGACAAATGTCCACCATATCAAGCGGACATTTGTCCACCAGAGATAGAGATAGAGAAAGAGATAGAAAAAGAGAGAGAGCGAGAGTTAGATACGGGACAACCCGCCCGCGCCGCCTATGGCCGGTATGAAAATGTTTTTCTTTCGCAATCGGAACTGGACGGGCTGAAAGCAGACCTGCCCGGCAAATGGGACTATTACATTGACCGGCTATCCTGCCATATCGCGTCCAGCGGCAAGCGATACAAGAGCCATGCCGCCACCATCTACAAATGGGCGCAGGAGGACGCAACTAAGAAAGCCCCGAAAAAGGGCATACCAGACTACTCATGCAAGGAGGGCGAGAGTTTATGAAGAACGAAATCAACGCTGTTTTGGAGAATATGACGGCCACCACCCCGGAGCCGGAGGACTACACCGGCGAGGACGGTTTGCTGTACTGCGGCAAGTGCCGCAAGCCGAAAGAAGCCTATTTTGCGCCGGATAAGGCCGCTATCTTCGGGCGCGACCGCCACCCGGCAGAGTGCGACTGCCAGAAAACCGCCCGCGAGGAACGGGAAGCCGCCGAAAAGCGGCGCAGGCACCTTGACACCGTGGAAGAACTGAAACGCCGGGGCTTTACCGACCCCGCCATGCGGGACTGGACTTTCGAGAATGACAACGGCAGGAACCCGCAGGCCGGGCTTGCCCGCCGGTATGTGGAGCATTGGGAGGATATGCGGACAGACAATATCGGCTGCCTGTTCTGGGGCGGCGTAGGAACCGGGAAAAGCTACCTTGCGGGCTGTATCGCAAACGCCCTCATGGAGAAAGAAATCCCCGTCCACATGACGAACTTTGCCCTGATCCTCAATGACCTTGCCGCCAGCTTTGAGGGGCGCAACGAGTACATTTCCCGCCTTTGCCGCTATCCGCTGCTGATCCTTGACGACTTTGGCATGGAACGCGGCACCGACTACGGGCTGGAACAGGTTTTCAATGTGATTGACAGCCGTTACCGCAGCGGCAAGCCGCTGATCGTCACGACCAACCTCACGCTGGACGACCTGCGAAACCCGGAGGACACCGCCCATTCCCGGATTTATGACCGGCTGCTTTCCATGTGCGTCCCGGTACGCTTTACCGGCGACAACTTCCGGCAGGAAACCGCCAAGCGGAAAATGGAGAGCATGAAGAAACTGATTACCGACTGAAAGGAGTATTGCCTATGGCAGATAACAAGCAGCACGACACCCGCACCGCCCGCCGCCCCGACTGCGTGACGGAAATCCGCATGGGCAATTCCGTCCTTGTCGTGTCCGGCTATTTCAAGAAAGATACCACGACCACCGCCGCCGACAAAATGGCGCGGGTACTGGAAGCGGAAGCCGCTGCTACGCAAAAACCGGCAATTTGACCGACTGTAAAGAAGCAAATTTAACGCTTTTGCCGCTGTACAGCCCCCGCTGTTCCGTGGTACAATGAAACCACGGAATAGTGGGGCTGGCTGTCGGAAACGGAGGATTTTATGTTAAGACAAGCCACCCAAAACCTCATTACCGCCCTTTATCCGAGATTGTCCCATGAGGACGAGCTGCAAGGCGAGAGTAATTCCATATCGAACCAAAAAAGGATACTCGAAACCTACGCAAAACAGAACGGCTTTACCAATCTGCGCTGGTACACCGACGACGGTTATTCCGGCGCGAACTTCCAGCGGCCCGGATTTCAAGCCATGCTTGCGGACATTGAAGCCGGGAAAGTTGGTACGGTCATTGTCAAGGACATGAGCCGGTTAGGGCGAAACTACTTGCAGGTAGGGTTTTACACGGAAATGCTGTTCCCTCAAAAGGGCGTGCGTTTTATCGCTGTCAACGACAATGTGGACAGCGCAAACGGCGGCATGGACAATGATTTTACCCCTCTGCGAAATCTGTTCAACGAATGGCTGGTGAGAGATACGAGCAAGAAAATCAAGGCAGTTAAAAGAGCAAAAGGCATGAGCGGCAAGCCCGTTACCAGCAAGCCGGTGTATGGCTACCTCATGGACGAGGACGAGAACTATATCGTTGACGAGGAAACCGCGCCGGTTGTCCAGCAGATTTACCAGCTTTGCCTTGCGGGGAACGGCCCGACCAAGATTGCCCGTATGCTGACGGAACAGCAAATCCCCACGCCGGGGACGCTGGAATACCGCAGGACAGGCAGCACACGCCGCTACCACCCCGGCTATGAGTGTAAATGGGCGACGAACACCGTCGTTCATATCCTCGAAAACCGGGAGTACACCGGCTGTCTGGTAAACTTCAAGACGGAAAAGCCCTCTTACAAGACCAAGCACAGCGTAGAAAATCCCATTGAGAAGCAGGCCATTTTTGAGAACCACCATGAGCCGATTATTGACACGGAAACATGGGAGCGTGTGCAGGAGTTACGCAAGCAGCGCAAACGCCCGAACCGCTATGACGAAGTGGGGCTGTTCTCTGGTATGCTGTTCTGCGCCGACTGCGGCCATGTGATGTACCAGCAGCGGTATCAGAACAAGAACCGCAAGCAGGACTGTTACATCTGCGGCAGCTACAAGAAGCGCACCCGCGACTGTACGGCGCACTTTATCCGCACCGACCTGCTGACCGCCGGTGTCCTCTCCAATCTCCGGCAAGTGACGGAGTATGCTGCCAGGCACGAGAGCCGTTTTGTAAAGCTGCTGATCCAGCAGAACGAAATCGGCGGCAAGAGAAAGACCGCCGCAGCCACCAAGCAGCTTGAACAGGCGCAGGAGCGGATTGCCGAAGTGAGCCGCATTATCAAGCGGCTGTATGAGGACAATGTGAACGGCAAAATCAGCGACGAGCGTTTCATGGAACTGTCGGCAGACTATGAGCAGGAGCAGCGGGAACTGAAAGACCGCACCGCCGCATTGCAGGCGGAACTGGACAAGTCGCAGGCGGCCACCGTTAACGCCGAGAAATTCATGGGGATTGTCCGCAAGCACCTTGCCTTTGAGGAATTGACACCCACCCTCTTGCGGGAAATGATTGAGAAAATCGTCGTGCATGAGTGCAGCTATGACGAGAACGGCACCCGCAGGCAGGACATTGAGATTTATTACAGCTTTGTCGGCAAAATTGACTTGCCCGAAGCCTAACGCCCGACCTATCCGACACAATGGCCAAGTGCCGGATAGGAACGGCAAAATTTTTTACACTTCTATTACTTCTTTATCGCACATCAGCAAAGTCCCAGGAGATGAAGCAGCTGATGGCAGGCGGCGGTGTCGCCCTCATCGGAATCACTCTGGTTCCTCTGCTTTCCGGTCTGTTCGGCTGATCATTCCGGACGGCAGGCGCAAACCGGCCGGGCGGGCACATCCTGCCCGGTCCATTCTTTGGAAGGAGGTAATTTTTACCTTTGGATGCTATCTTGACGCAGATCGCGGATTGGCTCAAGGGGCTGCTCATAGACGGGATCATGAGCAATCTCTCCGGGATGTTCGATTCCGTCAACCAGCAGGTGTCGGACGTGGCGACGCAGGTGGGGACTACCCCGGCGAACTTCTCACCCGGAGTATTCGGTCTTGTGAGGAATGTCTCGGAATCGGTGATTATTCCCATTGCGGGCCTGATCCTCACGTTCATCGCCTGCTATGAGCTGATCCAGCTGATCATCGATCACAACAACCTTGCAAACTTTGAGACATGGATATTCTTCAAATGGGTATTCAAGACGTTCGTGGCAGTCATGCTGATCACGAACACATTCAACTTTACGATGGCGATCTTTGATGTCGCCCAGCATGTGATAAATGCCAGCGCCGGCATTATCGGCGGCAATACCGCTATTGATGCCTCGGCACTGGAATCCATAGAGGAGACGCTGAAAGAGATGGAACTCGGACCGCTCTTCGGGCTGTTCTTGCAGTCCTTCGTGGTGCAGCTGTGTTTCCTGATCCTGTTGGTCCTGATCTTCGTCATCGTCTACGGACGAATGATCGAGATCTATCTCATGGCTATCTTAGTGATTTTCTGTCTGTCATCGAATCCAGGGAGTGGGATGACAGCGGAAAAGTCATTACAGATCAGATCGCTCAGTATGAAGGCGGTATTCCGGATAACCTGTATATTATCGGTACCGTGAACATGGATGAGACTACATTCCCGTTCAGCAAGAAGGTACTGGACCGAGCGAATACAATCGAGTTCAGTTATGTAGATCTCCTTCCCGGATTTGATGCGCTTGACCCTGATACAGAACCGTTGTTAGCATCGGGCTTTTTTAGCCAATAAAATCATCGGATTAAATCAGCCACTGATCATCGGATTAAAAAAGCCATTGCCAGTCTTCCGGGTTCTGACTAAGCTAGTGAATGACCAATGCACCAGCTGACAGAATCAATGAACAAGGAAGATATGAATGGCAATGACCTTCAGACAATCATAACACACGGCCTCAACCAAATAAAAGAGAAGATGGGGCCGGATTTTGATATCAGAAAGGTCAATCTCGCTGAGATGCAACGCATTACGGGAGTTTCCCGGGCAAAGCTGCGGCGTCTCAAGAAAAACAACTTTATAGTCAGTCCCCATGGACGGACAGGCCAGAAGGCAGACAGAACGGTCCTTACTGGTTTCACTGAAACAATCGACAACCTGCTGCGGCAGAACGTTACAAATGCTCAGGTGATTTACGACCGTCTGAAGGAAAAGTCTTATGCCGGAGGCATCACGCAGGTACGCGTTTATATCGAGGCACACAGAAGTCTGATTCCACCAAAAAGGCAGTTGGTTTCTCCGCAGGGCAATCGCGGGCGACGGTATTCCACCCCGGCCGGCGAAAGTTATCAGATGGACTGGGGCTTTATTGATGTAGAGACCAATGCTGACGACACGTACCGGCTTGCCTGCTTTGTCATGGTCTGCCATCACTGCGGCATGTGTTACATCGAGTTCTTTACCAATGCCCGACAGGAGAATCTGTTTATTGGTATGCTGCATGCTTTCCAGATGATGGGCATTCCCAGATACATTCTTACAGATAACATGAAGAGCATTGTGATCAGGCGCGCATCTGACGGAAGTCCGATCTGGCAGAAGGATTACGAGCGTTTCATGAACACGGTGGGGTTCGAGACAAAACTCTGTAAACCCAGACATCCTTTTACAAAAGGCGCCTCTGAGAGGCTGGTACGCTTTGTGAAGGAAAACTTCCTTCCGGGAAGGATCTTCACAGAACTGACAGATCTCAACTATCAGGCAGATCACTGGTGTCTGGAACAGAACAATCGGTATCATCAGTCCCACGACTGTGTTCCGTTTCAGATGCACGGAAAAGAATGCAGCCAGAAAACAACCCGGCTGGAGCTTACTGATGAGATTCGTCTCTATCTGGCTCCGGAAAGAGCGATCTCCTTCGATGGCTTTGTTGCTTATGAAGGGCGGAGGTTTGGTGTACCTTACGGATATGAGCAGAAAATCTGCCGCGTTATGCGCGATGGCTATACGCTTTACATCTACGATCAAAAAATGCAGTATGAACTCACGCATCATAATGTAACGTGGAGCAGAAAAGATTCATTCTGCGCAGATCAATATCCGAAGCCTGAGCCCGAAGAAGAACCTACCGCGTCTGTGAAAGCAGGCATTCATCAGAAGGAATCCTCAGACCATGATCCATGGTTCGATCAGTTCAATCTGGAGGAGGGCAGATGGCATGAATAAAGATGCAGCCCCTCTCTTCAGAGAAATCGGAGTTATGGCAAAAGACCTCAAACTGGACGCAACTACCGAAGAGATCGCCTGCTTTGCGCAGGATAACAATCTCAGCTATGATAATGTTTATTATATCCATAAACTCTTTCAGCTTATGGATGAGAAAAAGCGCAGGCACATCGTTGAGATGATGTTGAATCTGAGCCGGCTTCCGATGAAACATCCGTGTACGTTTGATAACTTCGATTTCACACGTTTCCACGGACACGAGGCAGATGAACTTGAAAATCTTCAGACGTTGACAATGCTGGAAGCCCGGCAAAATCTTCTCCTCGTCGGCCCGCAGGGTGTTGGCAAAACCCATCTGGCTATGGCTATCGGCTACAAATGCTGTGAAAAAGGGCTTAAGACGCATTTCCTTAAGGCATCTGAGTTGAATGATAAGTTTACGGCCGCCTTGCAGGACGGACAGCGCGAAAAGATAATCCGTCGTCTTGTGAAACCGACGTGTCTGATCATCGACGAATTCGGTTATTGTGATTTCGACAAGGAAAACACACGCCTTTTCTTCGATGTAGTAGATCGCAGGTATAGCAAAGATGTGCCTAATACAATGATCCTTACCAGCAATGTAGAGCCAGATAAATGGATTGATTTTTTCTCAGATAAAGAAGCACTGAAAAGTGCCATGGATCGATTCTTTGATCAATGCCTTGTTATCTCCCTGCACGGAAACAGCTATCGGGGTTCAGGTCGGAGAAAAATAGAAATCCATGTCGGAGATCAACTAACAGCAATGAATAACTGATCAGAAAGGAGTTCCTGGTGCATTGGCTTTTTTTATCCGATACTGATTGGTTGTTTTAATCCGATGTTAATTGGTGATTTTCACCCGATGGTAACACCGTTACGTTTTCAGAATGATTTCCTCAGTACGGAATATCTGGTGCTTGCGACAGATTGTGAAAAAGAGAAAGATTTTGTGATTCAGGTTTGCGATGAACTGCAGAAGGTAAACGCTATTTTAAGAAAAGCGAACGCCTATGTGGGATATCGTGTTCGAGATGAGATCGTATTCTATATGCTGAACAATAAGAATGCCGAGAATTTGCTTACCTATGAACAGGCATTTGATAATGAGATCATGCAGAAGATTCTGCCGCGCATCCAGGGGAGTGCAACCGCAATCAAAGATCTGCTGATCGAGTTGTTTAAATACTGCATGGGAAACTATTCCGGACTAGACACGGAAAGCGGCAACGCAGGAAAACAGATGCAGACGCTGGCTGATTCCGCAAAGTATCCGGAGAGTGCAAAAAAGATCGGGTACATGATGACGAGGTATGAAGAGGATGGCTTCACTTCCTACTGGCTCTGATAGATTATTGGAGATCCGCACCGAAATTATTGATGTTGTAATCAAATCAAAAGGGAAGCAGACCGCTAGTGTTTGGCAAAAAATGACCGGTTCTTCTTCCCTTAAGGTCGTTGCGCGAAATCTCGAACAAGTCAGCATACCGACTCTGGAAATGACTGAGCAATACGTGGACCACAGGGGAATCTCAGTTCATGATTACCAGATAAAGCCGTTATTCTTTGAACAGACCGATTACATCATTACGATTCAGGCGAGAGACCGTCAGGCACTGGAATTCCACAGCAACAGTGGCCTGATTGAAGAGCGAGTGAGCCGGGTTCTGGACGACAACCCTTTTCTTCTATCCGGTGTTATCAATTTTGGGAACAGTGTGGGGTTCGCGGATCTGAGTATCTTTGCAGATGGCAAAGAAGTACTATCTGTAAGACTTGAGGTCTATCCGACGAAGATCTCCTATAAAGACGATTATCAGGAGATGATGGCTGACATTAATAATATGGTCAGCGAAAGTGTCCTTGATTTTATGAAAAAGACCTACCAGGTATTCGTCCCGGATCATAAACGGAATGATGTCCCGGCAGTGTTCTTTACAATTTTGCAGGCAATTTATGATAAATATCTGCGGGCAGCAAAGAGGATTCTTGCCGTTCCGCATCACAAGTTAATGACGGAGCATGAAGTGCTGCCTCACTATAAGGCAGCCCGTATAGACACGAGTTCTGCAAAGTGGCTGCAGAAGCATCCGGAGCAGGTCCGCCGTGCCGATGTCGGCATTCAGGCTGAAAAGGTCCTCGCACTCCGAAAGCAGATCACATATGACACACAGGAAAACCGCCTCGTCAAATTCATGCTGAAGGCGACCGTGCGAAGAATTGATGATTTCACACGAAGATATATCCAGAGTCGACAGCAGCCCGATGAGCAGGTACTTGCCGGTGCGTCGAAAATGTCGCGGGAACTTCAGCGGCTTCTCGGGGCGTCATGGCTTTCGGAAGTGTCCGATTACAGTGCATCTAAAAGCATGTCTCTGGTTTTTGGGATGGCTCCGGGATATCGGGAACTGTATAAATACTATCTGATGCTTCAGAACGGGATCTCGGTTGGAGGAGATATCTTCCATATGTCCGTCAGAGACACTGCTCAGTTATATGAATACTGGTGCTTCATCAAACTATACGATATTCTTCGGAATCACTATACATTGAAATCGCCGGATATCATCAAGGTTGACCGCAGAGGTGTCACGATCGATCTTGTGAAAGGAAAGCTCTCCAGGGTAACCTTCCTGAATACAAAAACCGGTGAGCGCATTTATCTGGCTTACAATCCGTCAGAGATTGCAACACAGACCGTGAGTCAGAGGCCGGATAATGTTCTGGAGCTTGAAAAGAAGGGATCCGGATCAGCATATAAATATGTGTTCGATGTCAAGTATCGTATCGAAATGAACCCGGATGGGCAATTCTATCCGGACTCCAGGCCGGGGCCCAAAGTGGATGACATTAATACCATGCATCGATATCGTGATGCTATTGTTTATGAAAATCCAGAATCACGTTTTACCTTCGAAAAGACCATGTTCGGAGCATATATTCTTTTCCCGTATGCGGATGAGGAAGAATATAAAGATCATCGTTTTTATAAGAGCATAGAAACAGTCAATATCGGAGGACTGCCCTTTCTTCTGTCAGCCACGTCACTGGTCACGGATCTGCTGGAAGAACTCGTCTCTGATTCACCTGAATCAGCATTTGAACGGGCATCTCTGCCGGCAGGCATCGAAGAACGGTTGAAATCCGTTGATTGGGATAAGCGCGAGGTCCTGATCGGATTTGTTCCTGACGATATGCATCGAAAGCTGTTCCTGAATAATCGTATGTATTTCACTCGTAGATTTGATACAATAAATCTGCCTGTTCGTTATGTTGCACTTTAAGAAAAAGGGACTGGAATCGGATGGTATGGGGAAGTTGTCGGATGGGAGCATACTCCGCGAAGGATGCTGCCGGGACGAAGTTCCCATGGCAAAGATAAATACCATGTGTTCAGAGTCCTTAAGTGGCATGCCTTCGAAACACCAATCAGTGTGTCAGAATATGGGCCGAATCCGATTGCCTATACAAACTATTTCCTGCTATCAAACAGTTCGACATATTCGGAACTTCTTCTTAAGAGTGAGGCGGATTATCGCTTCTTCACAGAACTGAAGCGAAGGACAGATGAAGCCGTGATCGAACAGTCTGACGAGGCAACGGCCTTCGAATTCGGTTCAGCGAAAGTGTTGTTTGATCGGTCGAAGATATGTGTTTTTGTGGATGATAAACAGGTCGATATGTGTACGGTGCAGGAGTTTTCAAAGCATCCGAATGCAACATTCAGGCGATTACAGAAATATGCAGATTTAGGAAAAAGGTTATTTCACAAATAGTAGGGGGAAAGAATTGATTAAAAGGCTCAAAAGAATGTTAATGATTCAATCTCTCAGTCCACTGGCTTTATTGACAATCATTCGAAATTTTTCGTTTACTTTACCGGTGAATGAGTTTCAGTCTTTAGACGAGATGATTGTGGCTTTTATCAAGGATAATAGAATTTTAATTGTGGTAATGATTCTCTGCCTGATTTGGATAATTGCGGCAATGTTTTCTTACTTTTCTTTTTCTGCTTTTAGGTGGACAGATAAAAAAAGGGGATTTGAAATTAAGAATGTGCATGAAGAAGAAGACGCAAGTTTAAATTTCTTCATGACGATGATAATACCATTGTTGATCGATGATGTTTATACTCCGCAAGGTGCGCTAACATTTGCAATTATAGTGGTACTTATGTGTGCACTTCTCGAGAAGACGAAATTGTTTTATGCGAATCCGGTTTTATCGCTTCTAGGTTACCGTATTTATACGTTTTCTTTTGTGGAGAATTCAACATATGGTGAAAAAACTTGTATAGGCATAGTACAGGGTAAGTTGAAAGATCATCCTGGGAGTATTGAGTTCAAATCAATTGACGGAAATGTTCTATATGTTAAGGAGATAACCAGATGACAAAGGCTGAAATGCAGGAATACATCAGAAGCATCATTTCTGCAGAAGTGGAAAATGGATTTGAAATATTTGCATGTCTTAAGGAAGACAGCAGTTATAACTTGAAGTATTTACGCGCCACAGATGATCTCATTAATAATACAGAAAGTAAAATTCTTACTGCGCTCGAGCAAAATTTTTTGCCGGAAGATGTGGAATATGATACATCTGACAATATAGCTGATAATAAAAAGGCCTTATATGAAGTTCAACAAGACGAAGTATATCATCCGTTTGACTTCTTACAGGGCTATCAAGAGGTTGTAGAACGCTTCACGGATGCAGATCGAAAAAACTTATCTGGCTTTTTCTTTAGGGTCAATCTTAATGAGAATTACTTTTGGATTTATCAACATGTCTATTCTGTATCCAGAATAGATCGGAGCAAACATGTTTTTGCAATCCTCGCCAAAGATACATACAAAGAAATAAAGGGAGATATTCTTCAAATAGATACAAGAGCTGATTTGATTATAATTGGTACCAGCATAATCACTTCAAAGGTGGATTTGCTACAAAGAAGTTTTGCTTTTGAAAGCTATATAAGAGCGGGCGCTCAGAAGACCATTGGTATTATTGAGGAGTTAGACATAGTTCGGGGTCTGGAAAAGTTTTTTGCGCTTGAAAGCAAACAGAAACTGACAAATGCCAAAAAACTTTTAAAGGCGAGAAATTCCTCGGTACTAACTATGGATCGAAAAACTCTTCTTGAGCGTTTAAAGACTCATTCAAGATACTCTGTTATGTTTGCATTTGAGGATGATCATGTAGTAATTAATTCACAAAAAGATGCGGCTGCGTTTATAAAAATGCTTAACGATGATATTGTACGATCGGAGTTGACAGGGCAGGAATATGACAGCCCGAGCAAATCCGCATTAGAACCACAGGAATAAACATTAGTGTAGGGAGAATATAATGCGTATCCTAATGCTTGGCAACAGCTTTACATTTGCTAATGATATGCCTGCCATGCTGGCGGAACTGACCTGCGCGGAGGTCGTACATCACACCCGCGGTGGAGCCCGTCTGGCAGAGCAGCTCAATCCGAAGACAAAGACCGGCGCTAAAACGCAGGCCGCTCTGGAAAACGAATTCTGGGATTACGTAGTCCTGCAGGAAATGAGCAATGGTCCGGTCACTTCGCGGAATTCCTTCCTGAAGAATGCCGGACGGCTCTGTGCCTGGATCAGAGAAGAAGGTGCCACTCCTCTTCTATTTGCTACCTGGGCTTATCAGAAAGACAGCCAGGCCATGGCAGAGATGGATATAAGCTATGACGAGATGGTGCAGGGCCTGCACGATGCCTATCGCGAAGTCGCCGACCAGAACGATGCGCTGATCGCGGAGGTTGGGCAGAAATTCTATGAACTGGCTGATTCTCAGGATCTGTATGCAGAGGATGGCCAGCATCCGAGCGAAACTGGGTCCCGTCTTGCAGCCGAGACCATTGCGGCCGTGATCCAGGCAGATCAGAAGGCAAAAAGGCGGCCACTACAATCGAGGTCGATCCGAACCTGAACTGGAATGACATCCGTCTGCGAGTCCTGTATATGTATCAGCTTCTTCTGCAGCATACCGACGCGGAGCATCAGCTGACGACTAACCAGATCCGGAACATTATGGAGAAGGAGCACGGTATCTCAATGCACCGGACAACTGTACCGGGCGATATAGAGATGCTGAAAGCGGCTGGCTTTGATGTTCACGCCAGACGTTCGCGCCAGAACAAATATTATCTGGAGAACAGCAACTTCGAGCTTCCGGAGCTGAAGATTCTGATCGACGCGGTGGAATCCTCCAAGTTCATCACGGAGAAAAAGAGCCGCCTGCTGGTGGAGAAACTTCTGAAGCTGACCAGCGAGGCCAGCGCGGCGAACCTCAAGAGAAACCTGCATACTTCCGGCCGGGTCAGATCCGCAAATGAAAAGGGCTACTACATCGTCGATGCTATCAATGAGGCGATCAATGCCGGAAAGCAGATCTCCTTCTACTACACCGACTTTGACGGCAGGAAAAAGCAGTTCCTGCGGAACGAAGGAAAGCCATATATTGTCAGTCCGTACACCATGATCTGGAACGGTGACTATTACTATCTGGTCGGATGGAACCATGAGCAGGAAGAGACCAGAACCTATCGTGTGGACAGGATCCTCAAAACACTGGATATTCTGAATGAAAACGCTCAGCCGGTGCCGGAGGATTTCGATGTAGCCCGTTATACACGGGAAGTCTTTTGCATGTACGACAACGAAGAGCCGCAGGAAGTAACTCTCCTCTGCGCAAACGAAGTCATGAAGGGTGTTCTGGACAAGTTCGGTATGGATATCACCGTCAAGAAGGCAGATCCGGAGCATTTTCGGACGAAAGTGAAGGTCTGTACCTCTCCCACTTTCTACAGTTGGGTGTTCCAGTGGGGAGGCAAGGTACGGATCGAAGGACCGGAGGAAGCGGTGACGGAGTATAGGGAGATGGCTCGGAAGGCGCTGAATTATTAGAAACAACGTGGTATCGCGACATGATTTGAATTTCAAAATTAATGATATAAAAGGAGCTGAAGATAGCTAAAATGGAATTATTTTCGAGAAAAGAGCTATCACAATATACTGCGGAGAGATATAAAGAACTTGAAAAAGAAATACAAGGCTTTTCGGATCAGCAGATTTGCACTTGTGATATAGAAGAGTGGGCTGATTATTTTCAATCAAAGTATTATATAGATCCCATAATACTATATGAGAGCAACATAGAACAAAGCATTTCAGAATCCGTATTAAAACAGTATAACACTTGGCATAGGATGGATCCTTATGAGCCAGAGTATTATAACGTGGACGGGTATAGTATCTCTTTTAAGATTCCGTTTGATGGAGATGCCAATTTACTATATTTGAAACCATCCACTTTTATCATGACCCGGTTTTCGGTTTCCTCTGTAACAGCGCCTCAAGGCGAAGAATTGGGGTCGCTTGTTATTGTCATAGAAAACACAAAAGATAATTTGAAAGTTCATTCAGATAATTTGGCTCAGTATGTGGCTGGACAGTTTGAAGGGCAATTTAAAAATTATCGCCAGATGATTAACTATGTTAATGCTGGAATTAAAGGTTACAATGATGGATTGCGTCAGAACATTATAGGTTTATTGAATAAGAGACGAGACAAGGCGAATGATTTTGCTGCTATTAGCAGAGCATTAAGTATTCCTCTGAAAAAAAGCAAAAATGCGCCAACATCCGCTCCTGTTCCATTGAAACGAGTCACGCGAAAGCCTGTTGAAAAACCTGGATTTCGTCAGCCGGAACCAGAATACTGTATTTCAAATGAAGATTATTCCAATATTTTGAATATTATTCATGGAGTATGCTCCTCCATGGAAGCAACTGCACGTACTTTTATTAAAAACGATGAAGAGGAGCTTAGAGATTTTATTATAACAACACTGGGGACACACTACGAAAATGCTGTCACTGGTGAAACGTTCCGGAAAATTGGAAAGACAGATATACATGTCATTTTCGAGAACAAGGCTGCTTTTATAGGTGAATGTAAGATTTGGCATGGAATCAAGAAGTTCTCAGAAGCACTTGATCAGTTGTTTGGGTATTCTACATGGAAAGATTTGAAAACCGCACTAATTGTTTTTAATAAGGATAACAAGGATTTTTTTTCTATCCGCAGAACGATAGAATGTTGGATACAGGAAAACACAAAGCAATTTAAGGTAAGGAAGGGCAATATGTGGGAGTGTATTCTTCATAGAGAAGATACCAATACAGATGTTGTGCTTTCTATTGCGGTATATGACATTTCGGTATGATAGAAGGTTTTGAAATAAAGGAACTGCTATGAGGATTATCATTTCCCCAGCCAAACAGATGCGGGTGGACACGGATTCCTTTGTCTGTACGGAGCTGCCGGTCTTCACGGATCGTGCAGAGGTCCTGAAGGACTGGATCCAGAGCCTCTCCTACGAGGAACAGAAAACACTCTGGGCCTGCAACGATAAGATCGCCCGGCAAAGCGCAGAGCGATTCGCACATATGGACCTCACGAAAAATCTGACGCCTGCTTTGCTGGCCTATGACGGCATCCAGTATACCTACATGGCACCGGTGGTATTTGAGGATGGCCAATTTGATTATGTGCAGGAACATCTGCGAATACTGTCCGGTTTTTATGGTGTGGTGAAACCTCTGGATGGCGCGGTTCCTTACCGTCTGGAAATGCAGGCGAAGGCAACGGTCGGCGGGCATAAGAATCTGTATGACTTCTGGGGCGATAGCCTGTATCAGGAAGTGATAGACGAAAGCCGGATCCTCATCAATCTGGCTTCGAAGGAATACTCGAAATGTATTGAGAAATATCTCCGGCCGGAAGACCGCTATATTACCTGTGTATTTGGTGAGCTCACGGGCGGCCGCGTGGTTCAGAAAGGCGTTTACGCTAAGATGGCCAGAGGTGAAATGGTCCGCTTCATGGCCGGTATTCATGCGGAGGATCCGGAGCAGATCAAAGAATTTAAGTGGAGCGGGTATCGTTTTGACGAAGACCGTTCTTCTGCTGACGAATATGTTTTTATCCGGACAGAAATATCTGGGAAGCCATCTCGGAGGTGAATACATTTGAGCGAAGCGTTTGTAAAGATAGACCTGCACGGCCTGCGGCAGGAGGAAGCGATGAAGGTCATCGATAAGGCCATAGCATCCGCGGGGCCGACGACCTACCAACTGCAGCTGATCCATGGATATAACAGAGGCACAAGCCTTCGGTCCATGATCTACGACTGGTGCCGATACGAGTCTAAGGTAAAGCGGATCATTCCCGGCGACAATCCCGGGATCACAGTGCTGATATTAAAGGAATTGTATTGAAGAGGGTGACTGTGAATGATCAAACCGATAGTAAAAGACGTATTCTTCCTCGGGCAGAAATCCGAGGCTGCCACAAAGCAGGATATGTCCGTCGGGCAGGATCTTATGGATACCCTGCGGGCCAATCAGGATCACTGTGTCGGCATGGCGGCAAACATGATCGGCGTAAAGAAAAAGATCATTATTGTGAACATGGGCATCATGAATGTCGTGATGTATAACCCGGTCATTGTGAAGAAGGATACACTGTATGAGACGGAGGAAGGCTGTTTGTCCCTGTCCGGCGTCCGGAAAACAACGCGGTATCAGAATATCGAGGTTGAATACTATGACAGCAGCTGGAAGAAACACCGGCAGTCCTATTCCGGCTGGACGGCACAGATCATTCAACATGAATGCGATCACCTTGCGGGGATTATCATATGAAGATCATGGTCAGCGCCTGTCTGGCAGGTGAGAACTGCAAGTATAACGGCGGCAATAACCGGAACAAGAAAGTCCTGCGGTTGATGGAGGAAAATGAAGTGATCACAGTCTGCCCGGAGCAGATGGGCGGACTTCCTACACCGCGTGTTCCGTCAGAGGTCAGGGATGGTGTGGTCACGGCCAGAGACGGCCGGATCGTGGATAAGGAATTTCGAGCTGGTGCCGCAAAGTGCCTGGAGATCGCCATCCGCGAGCGGTCGGACCTGGTCATCTTGCAGTCAAGAAGTCCAAGCTGCGGTGTGAAGCAGAGGTATGACGACACATTTACCGGAAAGCTGGTGGATGGAGCGGGCGTAACGGCGGAGCTTTTGATGGAGCACGGATTCCGGTGTTTGGATGTAGAGGATCTGGTGGAAATCCATGAAGGAATAGTGATACGAAAGCTGCAGCCTGAGGAAGTGGAGCTGTTGAAAGATTTCCTTTACGAGGCGATCTTCATTCCGGAAGGAGTCTCACCGCCGGCAAGGGATATTGTGGAACGTCCGGAGCTTCGGCTCTATTATGAAGGTTTTGGTAACGCCCCTGCGGATCATTGCCTTGCAGCTGAGATCGATGGTCATGTGGTTGGAGCTGTCTGGACGAGGATCATGAATGATTACGGGCATGTGGATGACGAAACTCCGTCATTTGCCATATCTCTCCTTCCGGAATACAGGAGGCAGGGAATCGGTACCAGGATGATGCGTGGGATGCTGGCTCTGCTGAAAGAACAAGGTTACAGACAGGCGTCGCTTGCTGTGCAGAAAGCGAACTATGCAGTCCGGATGTATAAGAATGTCGGATTTGAGATAACCAATGAAAATGACGAAGAATATATCATGGTGTGCAGATTATGAGAAGAAGTAATAGTATCAGCTGCGGACTGATCCTTTTTACACTCCTTGCTCTGCTGCTTACGGCCTGCTCCTCCGGCCCTCAGGTCATGGACGGCGAAGATATGGTCCGCAGTTATACGCAGATCTCACAGGATGAAGCAAAGAAGATGATGGAGCAGGACGGCACGCAGATCATCGTAGACGTGCGGATGCAGGAGGAATATGACTCCGGACATATCCCCGGCGCCATCTGTATTCCGAACGAGAGCATCGGGACGGAGCCGCCGGAGGAACTCCCGGACTTTGATCAGATTATTCTTATTTACTGCCGGAGCGGGAACCGCAGCAAGCAGGCGGCTCAGAAGCTTTTTGATATGGGTTATATCAATGTCTATGAGTTCGGCGGGATCAATGACTGGACCGGTGAAGTCGTTACGAAAGAACCGGATACAGATACTTCACAGGAAAGTGAGCCGGAAATGCAGATAACAGAGGAGAAAACAGACATGAAGCTGAAAATCGGAGACGCAGAAGTCCCGGTGATCTGGGAAGAAAATGATTCCGTAGATGCATTGCGGGAGATTGTCAAAGAAAAACCATTGACCATACAGATGTCCATGTATGGCGGCTTCGAGCAGGTCGGCCCGATCGGCCGGACGGGACGATCCGCCCGGAAAGTCTGGAGTGGGAAGACGGACAGGTCTGGGAGATCACGCGCACGATTCATGTCGCGGCTCCGGCAGACCATGAATTTGAAGGAATTCGCGACACGGTATTGATCGGTAGTGCGGAAAAATATATTTACCGGACCGGAAACAGGTGGTATGTGGAACCGGTCCGTATGGAGGTGGATTCTTCTTGAGTACGTACATTTCAAACCGTGAGCTCGAGGAGCTCGGAGAAGGGCTGACCCGGCATTATCTGGAGAACGCCCACGTGCAGATGGCCGCCCGGTGCATCGACATCGAAGGCTTGGCTAATTATCTGGGAATGACTGTAGTATTTGAAACATTTGCCGAGGAGGACCGGGATAAGGTCGAATTCCTCGCCGACGGCAGGACACCGCTGAAGATCAGGCGGAAAGGCAGTATCGTCTCATTTTGTTTCCCTTTGGGGACGATCGTGCTGGACTCCTTTCTCCGGCAGGACAAGGAAAGCGGCCGGCGCCGCTTCACCATTGCTTATGAGATCGCGCATTCCGTGATTGAAAAGCATAACCCTGTGCCTCAGTTCCATCGGATCTATGATTCCGAGCATGGCTACACCTTTCAGGAGCTGAAAGCACAACTGACTATGACTGAAAACCAAGCCGACCGGCTGGCGGCAGTGATCCTGATGCCGCAGTTCACTGTCGATCAGGCCTTGAGGGATTTTAATAAAGGCAGGCGGCTCAAAGTCTACGGGCAGAACGTCTATGCCAATGAAGAACGCAGGATCATCAGCCGGATGGCCGCTCAGGTGGGAGTCTCCTTCTCCGCCATGCAGATCCGGCTGAGGGAACTGGATCTTTTGGAGTATCATCCACTGGATGAATATGTCGAGAAGAACCTTCTGGGAGGTAAAGCTGATGAGCGGTTATACCTGTAATCCCAGATACAATACGCCGTCGCCGGATGTTCTGCGGAAGCTGGAGCTTTCCAGGCTGGAAGCTGAAAACATAGAGACGCGCGAAATGCGTTGTCCGATCTGCGGCTTCCTCGTGCGGATCATACCGGTGACACAGACGGATATTGTTTTTGTAAAGTGTCGGAAGTGCAAGTTCGACGGAGCATTAAGCCCTGCTTATTTCAGGAGAATAAGGAACTGCCGGGCGAACAGGATGCAATGGGGAACTATGAAGCTGAGAAATGTGCTGATCGTTGTCCGGGACATTGAAAGATCAAGAAAGTATTACCATGATCTGTTCGGTCTGGAAACGGTACTGGACAATGACGGAAATATGATCCTGTCGGAAGGACTGGTCCTGCAGGATGCAAAGATCTGGGAGAACTTTCTGGGAAAAGACATAATTCCCAAAAACAATGCAAGCGAACTGTATTTTGAAGAACGTGATATCGAGGGCTTTATTCAGAAACTGGAGGAACTCTATCCGGATACAGTCTATGTGAACCGGCTGATGACCCACAGCTGGGGTCAGAGGGTGATTCGCTTCTATGATCCCGACGGGAATCTGATCGAAGTCGGAACTCCGATGGAGTAAGCGTATAAGGAGATTATGATCATGGCATTTGATTTCAAGAAAGAATACAAAGAGTTTTATATGCCAAAGAACAAGCCATCCATCGTGACAGTGCCTCCCATGAACTATATCGCTGTTCGAGGAGAGGGAGATCCCAATGCGGAGGGCGGCGAATACAAAGCCGCAATCGGCCTGCTTTACGGCATTGCTTTTACGATTAAGATGAGCAAAAAAGGATTGCATCAGATCGAAGGTTATTTTGACTATGTTGTTCCGCCGCTGGAAGGCTTCTGGTGGCAGGATGGAATCAGGGGAATTGATTATTCTCAGAAAGAGAACTTCCGGTGGATCTCCGTGATCCGTCTGCCGGACTTCGTGACAAAGGAAGACTTTGACTGGGCTGTGGCTGAAGCGACAAAGAAAAAGAAAGTGAATTTCTCAAAAGTAGAATTTCTGCACTATGAAGAAGGCCTTTGCGTGCAGTGCATGCATATCGGCTCCTACGATGATGAACCCGCCACCGTAGATCTGATGCATCAGTATATGGAGAGTCAGAGATATGAACTGGATATTACCGAGGCAAGAAGGCACCATGAAATCTACCTCAGCGATGCCAGAAAAGTAGCACCGGAAAAACGTAAAACTGTAATCCGGCATCCTATCCGCAAGGTGGAACAGCTATGATTACAGAATGAATCTGACGGAATATGTCCCTGTGGCAACCAGATGCCGGAGGATGAGAAACAATTAAAACAGAATAACACGATACGACTTTTAATCGAGCAAGCGGAGCCGGTCACAGACCGAGACTGCCAGGCGCCGTACGAAGCCGGATTGGAAACAGGATTACCATATCCTTTTATCCGATCCGATTTCGACGGCGCTTTCTCTTCCGCTTCCTGCGGTGGATTCTGCTCGATCACGACTGCTTCGTACGGTGAATGGAAGTCCTTTCCCGGCAGACGCTTGGGAAAGGACAGAACATGTACTTTGATCAGGAAGCATTCGGAAAGCGTCTGAAGGAACTCAGAAATATCAAGGGGATGACCCAGGAGGAGCTGGCTGAGAAGCTGAACATCAGCAGGGAGCATCTGGGCAGGATCGAGCGCGGCAAATATGGCTGCTCCATTGATCTTCTCATTGAACTCTCTTACACGTTAAATGCGAGTACGGATTATCTCCTGCTTGGGAGAAATCCGGACCGGGATCAGGACAGAAAGCAGCTTCTGCAGGTCATCAGCCAGCTGTCGGACATCGCAAGGAACATGTGAAGGGGCCTTTTGAGGTGTCGATATTGAACGACAAGTTCAATGACAAGCCTATCAGAATCGGATATAATAGAGCCGGAGGCTTCTGCCTCAGCTCTTAAGAGAAAGAAGAATCGTCATGACAACAACTATTGATAAAGCAAAAACAGGACAGCAGATCCGTCTGCTGATGGAGAAACGCGGGGTAACGGTAAGAGATGTGAAAAACGCGCTCTCGCTGGCCTGCGTGCAGAGTGTCTATCACTGGCTGGATGGACAGAGTATGCCCACACTGGACAATCTTTATGCCTTAAGCGATCTGCTGGAGGTGCCGATGGATATGCTGGTTTGCGGAAACCGGCGTTATGATCCGGGAAAGGATATACCGGAAGGTGCGGAGCGCCTCTTCCGGTATTACAGGCTGATACAGGACTGTATGGCAGCCTGAACCGGAAAGATCATATACGGAAAGCATTATCCCGGCCCGTCGCAGATCTGCGGTGAGCCGGGTTTTTTATGGGAGGAAGGCCATGATGCTACCGATGATTTCAGAGAAGGAATTCTGCGAGCATATTGAGGATGATGATTTCCCAATCCGATATGGGAACCCGGTATGTATTCACACAAATGACGGACAGCTGCTCGTCTGCATGACATATAAACTCTATGAGCGGCTTCTTGAGAGAAAGGGACAGGTAACCGGCAATGAGTTATGATATCAGATTAAAAGATCCCGTTACAGACGAGACACTGGACCTGCCTTTAAAACATGTTATGACCGGCGGGACATATCAGGCAGACTATGATGAACAGACACGGACATTTTCTCCCAAACCAATCAGCGAGGCATGGCTGAACGTCACGTATAACTATGGACGTTATTATTACGATGCCACAGATGGAGATCCACGTTTCGCTTACGATGAAATCTCTGCTTATTATGCTGATGGGACAACGGGTCCGGTTAAAACAGAGTATGGCATCCGCGGTATTTACGGCAAGACAGGGGCGGATAGTATTCCGATGCTGCAGGATATGATTGAAAGGATCAAGGCAAAATACAAGCCGGCTGGGGAATGGTTGATTACCAGCAGGGACAGGACAAGATACCGCGATAAGTCCGGTAAGGAAGTTGACTTCTATTATGCACTTCATCATAGGGATGAATGCAGCAGCGAGGATTACACGGAAGATATCAGCGAAGGTCCTTGTGATGATTACTGGGAAGCAACAGCCGCGAATGCCATCCGGCCGTTGTATCAGCTTATAGCGATGGCGAAACTCCGTCCGGACGGAGTCTGGGACGGGGACTGATAAAGAAGAGGTGATTTCATTGAATGATTATAAACTGGTGGCACCGGATATAGACAGCCTGCTGAATTGTTTTGAGCGGGGCTTCCTGAACCCCTCTGCGCCGTCAGAAGCTTTGTGTAAAGCGATGAATCCGCTGTTTGAGATGCTGCGGGAGATGGCTCCCCTGCGGAAAAACGATGAAGCCAAAGCAATCTGGGTCACGATTCCAAGAGGATCCATTGAGGATTTTGGCTCCTATGAGGACATGCTTGAGTGGGGCGATGTAAAGAACCGTGAAGAATATGAGCAGTACTGGCTGGAGGAATACCCGGATCCTGTTTGCTGGTATGAACTGGTCATCGCGGAAGCCTTTCATAAAGACGGTTCCAGATGGTTCAGGGCAGTTCATTTTGGCGACAAACCGATCATCAATGCGCATTTTGATTATAACGATGATGAGAAAACCGGATTCACTAACAGAGAGGAAGCCGTCATTGATCTCTGCGCTCTTCTTGCGGAACCGGTCATGGAATCCATGCGGAGGTTGAAGGAAGGCACTTACAATGAATTTGTAAAAGCAAATCTGCCGTATTCATTCAGAACAGGCGTAATTCCCCGGCGGGTTCTCTGGGAAAGGGAACCGGAATGGAAGGAAAGCGATCTGGAAGGACTTCCGGAAGAGACGATCAGTGCATTCCGTGCGCTGTTAAACAGCGGTATAAACCACAGGAATCGTATCGGAAGACTGAAAAGCATGACGGCGAACGATTTCTTCCGTGCCTGTGCGATTGGTTATAAAGCGTGCGGGTACAACGGTACGGATCTGCCGCCTGTCGATCAGTATTTTCTTCATGGTGACGGCAGGGATGAAGGACTGAGCGGACGGGGACATGGACTGAATGCAGGCCCCGGGATTGATTTTGATGATCCGGCAGCCTGGGATGAATGGTATTTTCACCGGGAACAGCACGGGGGACATCCATGGGAAGTCTGCCGTGGCGGGAACAGTACGCATGTTGATCTATATGTGATGCACGACCGGCGTGACCTTGACTTTAAATACAGAGCAGGGGAAATATCTGAAGATGAATATCAGGAGAGGATCCGTTCTTCGGGCTACTTTTTTCTGATTGGCGGGAAACACCGTGCGGCTGAAGCTGTGAGATTTTATACGGCATTGTCTGCAGCCGGCCTCCCGGTGCTGCTTTCTGACGCGGATGATATCATGACGCGGTTTGACGGCACCGGATATGTCGGCATTGTTCCTCACTCCGTTCCGACGAGATACTGTGAGGAACTGTTTCCGAAAAAATACGGAGACATCATTGATTTTATGCATGTGTACAGAGAAGAAATGGAAAAATTCGGAGATGCGATAGAGTGGCTTCCCGAAGAGGAGGCAAGGCTTCAATCTTCTGACCTTCGGGGAAATCAGGATGGCATTTGAAGTATCATCACTGAACGCGGGGCTGAAGACTTATATATTGCAGCAGGATAATCCCGCTTATTCTGCCCGGGAAGAGATTTTAAAAGATCTTTTCCGGAGATACGGAAAGGATGCAGACCAGTACGTCATTTATGAGGATCTTCAGGGAATCGATCGGTCTGTGGCACGGGGTTATGCAGAGACCATATTGAATCGCTGAAAGAACTGGCAGCTTCCATGCCGGATAAGTGGAAAGACTGTTTTACCGATACAGGCTATGACAGATGGTGGAAATTCTCTGTGGAAAGCGCTCTTCCGGCGGCAGACTGGTTAAGTGACCTTGCACTGATAAAAGTATATGTTTCGCTCCGGGATATTTCGAAGCTGTCAAAGGTGTTTTGCGAAACAGTCCGGCTGCTGCTGGCGTACAGTGACAACCGCTTTCATGCAAAGGTATCGCGGGTGAAGCGGAAAGACAGTATGTGTTTCTGGGTGTCGAGGCACGCGTTTCATATTTTAGAAAGCCATTTTTCTGAATGCAGCGATGTCATCGGAGGAGCAATGCCTTTTATTGCGTACCGTGGAAGGCTCGGGATCAGCAGGGAACTGGCGACGTTTGACAGTCACAATTCAGAGCAGGCCCTGCTGATCAGCAGCTATTTCAATTCGCTTGAGAAAGAGGGAGACGTCAGCCTCAGCAGGATGTACGACCTTCTTATCAAAGCGTGGAATCAGGAGATCCCGCCGGATCATCCCGTTATGAAAGCTTTTCAATATACCAGAGCTCAGACTGTTCTGCTTCTGCTTGATACCATGGATGTGATCACCGGTAAAGTAATGCTTGATAATGATCATCTGTTCCTGCAGGAGAGCGAAAATATCTGGAGAGCCTTGGGACAGGCATCGAGCTGGACGCAGGCAGAAAGAAATTATAATGCTCTTGAAGAGATGGAGAGCAAATTACATTGAAGGATAAGAAGCTATGAAAGTAATGGTAATTCCCGATGTCCATCTGAAACCATGGATATTTCACCGCGCATCGGAGTTAATGAAAGAAATTAAACCGGATCGGACTGTCTGCTTGATGGACATCGCCGATGACTGGCGCCAGCAATTTAATCTGGATCTGTATATTCAGACCTATGATGCGGCGATCGCTTTTGCAAAAGATTATCCGGATACACTCTGGTGCTATGGAAATCATGATGTCTGTTATCTGTGGAACCAGAGGGAGACAGGCTATTCCAAGATCGCACCGTGGACAGTCTGTGAAAAGCTGCAGATTCTCCGTGAATCACTGCCGGATGAGCGGCAGCTGGCGTATCTCCATCGGATTGACAACGTCCTGTTCTCTCATGGCGGTCTGACAGATGCGTTTGTCCGGCGGTATGTACCAGCCGGTAAATATAACGACATTGATATAGTCATTGATATGATCAATGGTTTTAGCTGCGGAGAAATGTGGCAGGACGCATCTCCGATCTGGTACCGGCCGCAGTATTACGAAGGAAGGCTTTACAAACCCAGGAAACTGCTGCAGGTGGTTGGACATACGCCGGTCGACCGAATATCGCGCAAAGGAGACCTGATTTCCTGCGATGTTTTTTCGACAGACAGCTCGGGTGAGCCGATCGGAACGCAGGAGTTCCCGGTCATCAATACAGACGATTGGGAGTATTTCGGTGTTCGCTGATGAAGGGAGAAATATACAGATGGCAGTAAGAAACCTGGATGATTCAAACCGATTATTTGCAGTGGAAGTAGATATGGAGAACCGTACGCCGGAGGAGATCGCAAAAGATGCGGCTCTGCAGATCGGTGCGCTGTTCGACAAGCTTATAAAGGAGCAGCAGGAAAAAGATGATCAAAACATTGTATGAAATATTTCAGCACTGGTCGGCAAAGGGATCTGTTTATCTTCTCTCCGACCTTCATCTGGATGATGACGACTGTCTTCTGATGGATCCGGACTGGATCCCGCCGGAGGAGCAGATCTGGATTATCAATAACAAAGTGACAAGAAATGATACCTTCATCTGCCTTGGCGATGTGGGCAGTTCGGATTACGCTGCGCAGATCAAGGCCGGGCATAAAGTCCTTCTTCTGGGCAATCATGACCGGCGGAAAGACTATAAGGACATCTTTGATGAGATTTATGAAGGACCGTTGTTTATATCGGAGAAGATCCTTCTCTCCCATGAACCGGTCTATGGCCTTCCCTGGTGTCTGAATATTCATGGCCATGACCATAATGGGATCGAGCCTTATGCAGAAGGCTGCAAGCATCTTAATCTTGCGGCAAATGTCTGCGGATATACACCAGTCAGCCTTGGGCTGCTGATTAAAGGCGGCATCCTTGCGGATATCAGCAGTATACACAGGCAGACGATCGACCGGGTAGCGGAAAGGAAACAAATGAAAGAGCAATTCTACAGAGGAATTGAAATGCTCTCTGAGGATTAGATCAGTAATATTCAAGAAAGAAGTGACAAAAAGTGAAAACATATTTTATCAGTGATCTGCACCTGGGGCATGCCAGCTGCATCCGGTTTGATAAAAGGCCCTGGGAAACGGCAGAGGAAATGGACATGGAGATCATCCGCCGATGGAACCGCAAGATCCGGAAGGAGGATCACGTCTATGTGCTGGGCGATTTCGCCTACCGGAACCGCACATCGATCGCGGACTACACAAACCAGATGAACGGGCACATTCATCTGATCCGCGGCAATCACGATAAGCGCAGCGAAGCTTATGAGAATTGCTTCCATGAGGTTGCGGATTATAAGGATATGGTAATTATGGCCGATGGTGTCAAATGTCGTCTGATCCTGTGCCACTACTTTATTCCGTTCTATAATGGTGCCCGGCATATGGCATTCATGCTGCATGGGCACACGCATAAGACAGAGGAATCCGTCATGGAGGAGAGGATCAAGGAGGATATCCGTCGAAAGGGACTGCGCTGTGAAGCGTACAATGTCGGAGCCATGTGGCAGGATTATGAGCCGCAGACATTCGAGGAGATCATTGCGAGGCAGGGAAGGAAGATTCCGCTTATATAATAGGGACAGTTAGGGACAGTTAGGCTGGATAAGGAAAGGCGTGAAGAAACTGATTTGAGATTATAATTTAAATCTATGACTGAAATACCAAAACAGCACATATAGTGTGCTTATTTAGAGATAATTTCTCCAAATAAGCATTTTGCTTATTGCTAATTTATCGGATCCATAATATAATATAAGCGCAGCCTGGAAAGGGGGACGCTTATTTATGTTAATTAAATTATCCGTTGAGAACTTTAAGTCTTTCGATCAGAAAGAAGAGCTTTCTATGGTCTCCTCTAGTAAAATGCAGGGCAACAAGAACCATCGAATGAAGATTAAGCAGACGCAACTGCTAAAGAATGCCGTTGTCTATGGTGCAAATGCATCGGGTAAATCAAATCTCGTAACAGCATTTGCATTTATAAAAACTACTCTTATGGAGGGGCTTCCAGTAGGTTCTGCTAATGATTTCTGCAGAAACAAAGAAGCGAACAAGGAACGTGAGAGTGTTTTTGAACTGCAATTTACAGTAGGAGATACTTTCTATGCCTACGGATTTTCAGCTATACTGAGTCAAAGAAAAATAACTGAAGAATGGTTATTTGAATTAATGCAGGACGGCGGAGCGCATCAGCTTTTTATTCGAGAGGGAAATAATGCCCCGGTTCTGGGAGATGATGTGCGGCTTTCTACAGCTGAAAAAAGCAGATTTACTGTTTATTCTGAGGATTTTATTGATCAGGGCACACGGCTTTTCCTTACTGAAATGAATCGGGGGAAGAAGTATGCAAGGAACTCTCGGCTGTTGTTCTTCCCTGAAACTTTCAATTGGATCATGAATAATATTATCGTGATTAATCCGAATATCGGTATTTCCAATACAGAGGCCTACTATAATGATGAATCACTGGAAAATATCAGTAAACTAATTCAAACATTTGACACCGGAATTACAGATATTAAAACTCGACAGATTACTGTTGATGAAATGAGCAAAATGATTCCTGTCGAAGTTGTACAAGGTATTTTTTCTCATCTGAAGATGCAAATGCAGATGACAAACATGCCTGGCATACAGATGACATGGAGAGTTGAGGGGGGCTTTTTTAATATTCGCATACAAGGGAACGCAGAGCCAGAAATAACGACGCTTGTGCTGAAACATGGGAAATCTGTCTTTGACTTTAGTTTTGTGGAAGAATCTGATGGCACAAAAAGACTATTTGATTTGATCGACATGCTTCTTACCGATCGACCGGATACAGTTTTTGTTGTTGACGAATTGGAACGTAGTTTACATCCTAAACTTACAGAGCATTTCCTGAAACTTTTTATGGAGGCGCATGATGGTGTAAGAATGCAGTTAGTATTTACAACACATGAGGATACTATCATGGACCAAAGCCTTTTCAGACGCGATGAGATTTGGTTTGTGGAAAGAAATGTAGATAATGCCAGCAAGATATATTCTCTGGATCGCTTTAAGGAAAGATACGATAAGAAACTGAGTAAGGCTTACCTTGAAGGAAGATATGGGGCTATTCCTGTATTTAGGCAGTTTTCTTTCCGGAAGGGAGAGTAAAATGCCCGTACACACTTATACAAACTGGAACACTCGTCCATCTGACAAGGAAGAACAGATTGAACCTTTTCGAAAATACTTCTTTATCTGCGAGGGGGCCAACACAGAGACGTTTTACTTTAGACGGTTGATCGACCTCAGAAAGCAGTTAGGCATCCATCCGCTAATAGATATACGCCTGTGGGAAAAGACAGATAAAGACAGAGATATATCCTATGCTAAAAAGTTAGTAGAATTTGCCGAGATACAAAAACAGAACATCGATAACGGCTTTGATCTGGACCGCGACAAGATGATCATCGTATTTGACGGTGATATATTCGAAGAAAAGGTGCAGGGATACGATGAGTTGATAGCATCTATTGAAAAAACGGATACTGCTGCAGTTACCAACCCTGGTTTTGAATTATTCTTGATTCTCCATATAGATGGGAGCTACGAGCGCTATATTAAGGGGCATGAAGCCGAATACTTACGTGCTGATGAAAAAGGTAAATACAGCCATGCATATAATGTGTTGCTTAAACTGACGGGAATGAATGCAAAAACCAATTCAAGGATCGGTGAACTTGCAGACAATGTCTTGACAGCTATTAAGCAAGAGAAGCTGATAAATCAGGATATTCATCGGCTGAAAGGTAATGTTAGCAGTAATGTTGGCAAGATCATTGAAGAGATTATAAACGAGAAACTAGATATTTAAAAAACAAAGTTGCTATTTAGCGCTTGCAGGAATGCAGGCGCTTTTCTTTTTGCTCGAATGCACATCTGTGTGACGTGCGCCATCACATGAATGTGACGCATCCCTTCCTAAAAACAATCCCTTTTTTCTTCTAAACTTTACATTGTAACAGCCACATGGGTTGTTACACAGATCGCACCATGACAACTGCATAGCATTCTTCAGACACGACCCTGTGACGAAGAGCGACGTTCACGGCAAATGCAATAATCTCCCGCTGAGGGAGGAAACGGTAGGCCGGTGATGAACGCAGGGCAGCTCCCTGCGCAGCATTGAGACGTCACAGGATAATGAGACTTCCGTCCGGGATTCCGGGCGGCTCGGTGAGAACCACGGAGGGGTTAGATTCCCATGGATCCGGTAAGCTGCCGGACGTCTGAATGTATTCCCTTATTTTCCGGGGGCGTCGGGGACAAATACGGAAAGAGCATACAACGATTTTTAAGCCTTATGGCTTTGAAGATATGTAGGGCGGGCTGTGAAAACGGCCTGTCGGTACATAGGAAAAAGTGTCGCGCGCGCACCGCGGACTAGGGCGTCTCACGCACCGCGCACGGAAATGGAGGTGCACATGGATCTGAATGATTTAAAGATCGATCCGGAGTTCGAGGAAAAGATCCCTCCGCTGACAGAGGATGAATTTTCACTTCTTGAGCAGAACATCATTGCAGATGGAGAGGTACTGGATTCTCTGATTGTCTGGAATAACACGATTCTGGATGGACACAACAGATACTGGATTCTTAAGAAACATCCGGAGATTCCATTCAAGACTTATCCCAAGGACTTTTTAGATAAATATGAAGCCATTGCCTGGATCTGTAATAACCAGCTTGGCCGGAGGAACTTAACGCCAGAGCAGCGGCGATATCTGATTGGCAAACGGTATGAAGCTGAGAAAGCTTCGCATGGAGGCCATTATACAGAACGCGATGCAGAAACAGGTCAATTCACCGTAAGTCTTTCGGGAGAAGACTTACGGTTGCCGGAAAGAACAAGCGAAAAAATCGCTGCAGAAACAAACACCAGCAGAAGCTTTGTAGAAAATGCGGAACGTTTTGCTAAGGGAGTTGACGCTGCGGAAGCGGCAGTTCCGGGAATCAGAACAGAAATCCTTTCAGGATCTCTGAAAGCGAAGCGTGATGTTGTTGCAGCCATTGCCCGTGCCGCGCCGGAGGACAGAGTAGAACTTGCCAAGCAGCTCCGGTTACCAAGAGCAAAACCGGAGAAAACTGAAGAACCGGAAGAAATCGACGATGAAGACTTTGAAGAACAGGAATCGGAAGTGGATGACACGCCGGTCCGGATCCCGAAAAAGAGTGAAATCCTGGCGCTGGCCGAGAGCATGAACCATTCCGAAGGACAGGCCATCGGCACGGTCGAGGACATGATCTACGAAATGAACAGTGCTATGCAGGACATGATCTTCCGCTGGAACTTCTGTAAGGAGGCATATGCAGGTCCGGTCAGAAGCCGGGACGGAAAGCGTCAGATCAAAGACCTTGCTACCGAAGGTATCGAATATCTGAAAGAAATCAGAAAAGGAAAGTTATGGAAAGGAGACACCGATGAAAACAAATAAATATACTTATAAGGTCATGGATCTTAATACGGCGCAGCTGGAGATCCCGCGGGAAACCTATCAGAGAGAATTAAGCCCGGACAGGGTCCGACGCTAAAGCTTTTGATGAACGCATTGCTAACGAGCCGAAGGTCAGCTATCGCGGCGGCCACTATTACGTATTCGACGGCCAGCACACCATCGCTGCCAGAAAGCTCCGCAATGACAACCAGGACCTTAAAGTACGTTGCAAAGTATATTTCGGAATGTCGGATAAGGATGAGGCGCTTCTTTTCGCACAGCAGACGGGCGCTTCGGCAAAGCTTTCCGCCGGTGTGAAGATCCGGGCAAGAATCTTCGGAGGAGATCCGGAAGCAATCCAGTTCAAGGATGCGACTGAAGCAGTCGGCCTCCGCCTGGATTACGGTCAAGACAAAGGCAAGAAAAGGCTTCCCTGTATCAGCACTGCTTACACTGCTTTTCAGAAGCTTGGAGCGGAGCGATACATGGAGATGCTGCAGGTCATCCTGGATGCCTGGAACGGAGCGCCGGATTCATTCCGAAGGGAGAATGTGCAGGGAATATCTGCTTTTGTGGATCTTTACCATGACGAATATGATCCGAAGCGGCTGGTCAGCCGACTGAAGCGATATGATCCGCTTCACATTTACAGGGAAGGAAAGGCAAGCGGCCTGAATCTGGCCGGTTACAAGAAATATCTGAACCAGGTATGGCTCATGTACAACGGAAGCAGCAGGAAGAATGTGCTTCCCCAGAAATACTGATCGGAGGGACAGCTCATGAGGACAAGAGAATTAAGACCCGGATGGTTCTTCCGGAGAGGCGATATTTACCTGGCGAACCTGAATCCTTTCACGGGATCGGAGCAGGGAGGCACGCGGCCGGTTCTGGTTCTGCAGAATAATGACGGAAACTTCTACTGCCCCACCCTGATCGTGGCGCCGATGACGACGCAGATCAAGAAGCTGAACCAGCCGACCCATTATCTGATCAAAAACAACCGTGCGCTTGCGGCTCCCTCGATGGTCGAGTTCGAGCAGATCAAGACAATCGACAAGAGCCGGATCAAAGGCTATCTCGGAAAGCTGACGAAGGAACAGCTCAGAGAGATTGATGATTACCTGAAGATCAGCCTGGGGATGTATATCCCGGAGACGGTCGAAGCGCCGTAAAAAACGATATGGATGAGGAGGACGACAATGGACGAGATGAGAATAGATGAGAAGGAAATAGTAAAGCAGGATAACACAGATTTTGAAGTAAATGCGGATGAGGCGGGTAGCGTTCCGGAAAACCGTTGTTATACAGTGGAGGATCTGGAGGCTATCCTGATGATCAGCAAGAGAAGCGTTTACAACCTTCTGAAGAAAAAGGAATTCCGATGGATCAGGGTCGGCCGTTCCGGTTACCGGATCTCGAGGAAAAGTTTTGATGAATGGCTGAATCATACTGCCTGAAATCTGTCAAGGATCTCGTTTCGGCAAAACAGCGGAATCGACATCCTAACAATTCCGAAGAAGGGTTGATAGGTTATATCCAGGCCGTGCGACCTGGATATATCTTTGAGAGGAGGAACTGAAAATGCCGGATGAAAAGAAAACCACAATGTCTGTCGCAGAGATGGGGAAAATGCTGGGCCTCGGGAAGACGGAACCCTACTGGCTGGTACATAAGAACTGCTTCGAGACGATCATGGTGAATGGAAAGATGAGGGTCGTGATCGAAAGCTTTGAGAAATGGTATGCATCCCAGAACAAGCACCGGACACAGAAAGACCGTGAGAAGGATGCTGCGCTTGAGGCAGAGACCCTGACGATGCCGGAAATGGCAAAGGAGCTCTATATCGAGAGGGATGAAGTCTACAACATCCTTGAAAGGAAGGAGAATCGGGATGCGTTTGACTTTGTGATCATTGCGGATAAGAAAAGGATCACACGTGAGAGCTTCGAGCGGTGGTATGCAGGGCAGTCAAAATACCGGAAGCTGTCGGATCGGACGCCGGAAGAACTGGAAGAGATTCGGATGGCAGAAAAGAAAAAGGAAGCTCCGCGTCTTGAGGTCGATCCGGACAAGCCCAGCTATAACGTCCGGGAAACGGCAGTTCTTATGGATCTTACACCCGATGAGGTCCGGCGGCTGATCCGGGAAGGGAAGCTCGCAGCGAAGAAGTACGGCGCCAGCTATATAATCCGCAGAGAAAATATTTCCTGGTGGCTTGAGCAGCAGAAGCGCTTTGCGGAATCATAAGGAGGTGCAGGAAATATGGCATCAATTGTTCAAAAGAAGAATCGGTACTATGTCGTCTATCTTTACGACTCTGAAGACGGCAGGAGAAAGCAGAAATGGGAGTCTTTTAAGACGAAGGAAGAGGCCAAACGGCGAAAGGCAGAAATTGAATACAGACAGGAACTTGGCAGCCTTGTGATTCCCAAATGCAAAACGGTCGAGGAGCTGCTTCGGGAATATGTTTCCCTCTACGGCAAAAACACCTGGTCCATGTCCATGTACGAAGGCAGTACCGGTCTGATCAAAAACTACATCAATCCCATTATCGGCCCGATGAAGCTTTCCGAAGTGACGCCGAGAGTCCTGGAAAAATACTATATGTCTCTTCTGCAGACAAAGGCGGTCATCCGGTGCACGGATAAGCAATATACGAAGCGGCAAACACCCGGGAAAAGAGACAGTTTTGTTACGCCGGGGACAGTGCGGAGAGTACATAAGCTCTTAAACAGTGCTTTTACACAGGCTATGAAGTGGGAACTGATAGAAAAGAATCCTGCACAGCTGGCAACTGTTCCGAAGGTGGAGAAAAAACACGCGATATCTGGGACGCTGACACATTGTTCCATGCACTTGAGGTATGTGAAGATGAACGCCTGAAGCTTGCAATCAATCTTGCATTTTCCTGTTCACTGCGAATTGGTGAGCTGCTCGGCCTGACCTGGGACTGTGTGGATATTTCTGAAGAAAGCCTGGCGGAAGGAAAAGCTTCCATTTTTATCAATAAGGAGCTGCAGCGGGTCAGGAAGAGTACGATGGAAACGCTGGAGAAGAAAGATGTTCTCTGCGTGTTTCCTGAGCATACGAGCGGAACAGCTACGGTACTTGTCCTTAAAAAGCCGAAGACCCTCACCAGTACGAGAAGAATCTATCTTCCCAGAACAGTTGCTGAGATGCTGATCGGTTGGAAAAGGGATCAGGAAATGACAAAGGAGGAGCTTGGCAGTGAGTATCATGACTATCAGCTGGTAATTGCCGGTCCTTTCGGAGCACCGATGGAGCATGGAAGGATCAATGAGCTCTTTAATCAGTTGATTGAGCAGAATAATCTGCCGAAGGTAGTCTTCCACAGCCTCCGCCATTCAAGTATTATCTACAAGCTGAAGCTGAACGGCGGTGATGTGAAATCTGTACAGGGCGATTCCGGTCATGCGCAGGCCAAGATGGTCACGGACCAGTACTCTCATATTCTGGATGAAGACCGCAAAAACAACGCCCAGATCTTTGAGGATGTCTTCTATCAGAAAAAGACACCGGGCCAGATCGCAGCCGAGCAGGCCGGTCAGTCAGCCGGTATCGATGCGGAGCTGCTGATGAAGGTCCTGACGAATCCTGAGATGGCAAAGCTGCTGAAGGCGCTGGCCGGAACAATCGAATAAAAATCACTGCATAAAAAAACGGGCTTGCCTGACGTATGTTAAAGCATCAGGCAAGTCTTTTTCATCTAAGAAGATAACTGAAACGGCAGAAACAATGCCGTCGGATCCGATCTAAAAAAGTCCTGTGCTCATAACACAGTAAACGACACTATTAGAAATTTCTAAAAAACGTCTAATTTCACCAGGTGATTACCAATGATTTCGGATGATTTCCGGTGATCACCAATGCACTCAATAACAAAAAAATAACTTGCGATTACGGGCCTTCAGGGACTTTGAAAGACTACATATGATCCTCGGTGCATAACACCGACCGTGGCTCCTAAGCGGAAGGTCGTGTATTCGAATCACATCAGGGACGTTACCCGTAAAGGCGTGGAAGATTTCATAGAAATTCTCCCATGCTTTTTTTATTTCATCTAATATTTTCGGTTTTCGATTAGAGGACTGCTAATAAAACAGGCGGTTTTTCTAACGGGCAAAATCAGGCTGAAGCAGCCGACCTGCTAAAAATGGCTTAAGGTTCCCTGATTACCGGTGTATATCTGTGTTTTTCTATGGATAACGCATGGATTTCGCCGGAAGAAAGCGGAAAAGGAAGAGCAGCACCTTATGTTCTGCAGGCGGATTTCTAATTGCGTTAGATGAGACCCGCGGGGAAAATTAGATTTCTAATAGCGAACGCCGGAATTAGATCAGACAACAGAATACCGATACCTTACATAGCCCTGCCAGTACCGACTATCTGCTTCTGGGGCGGGAGCTTGACAGGGATTCCGTCCGCGCGAGCCTTCTTGAACTGTCCGCGCAGATGACAGAGCTTGCCAGCAAATTATAAATAATAACGAACGGTAAGAATGCCATACATAGTCATTACGATAATTTTCCAGCGGAAAATACGTGCCAATGATGTAAATCGTAAGCGCTCAATTAACATTGAGCGCTTTCTTAAGATAAACGAACGTTCAATATCTGTCGGCTTCGATCGCCCTGATGTTATATTTGACTGCTATCTTATGCCACTTACGTCCCAAGTACGTAATTTCATGTTGAACCGCAGGACTCAATGGGTTATACTTTTATTGTGATCTTAAGACGATTGCGTCCTAAGTGCGTAATATCAGGAGGTGCCGATGATACAACGTGATCTTTATCTTCACCAACTTGTTTCCTATATGTGGGATGGCCAGATCAAAGTTATTACCGGGATCCGGCGGTGCGGAAAGTCCGTTCTTTTATTCGAACTGTTTCGTGACTATCTGCTGTCACAGGGGACGAGCGCCGAGAACATCATTACAATCGAACTTGATAAACGCAAAGATGTAAAATACCGCAGCCCGATTGCTCTCAGCAGTATGGTCGAGGCAAAGATACAAAACAGCGCACAACAGTACTATCTTTTTATCGATGAAATTCAGATGTCTGTTCCCGTCCCGGATTCGGATCTGCCCGGTGAACAGGTAACGATCTATGACATGCTGAATGAGCTGCGAGGATACAAAAATCTTGATGTGTATGTCACAGGAAGCAATTCCAGAATGCTGTCAAGCGACATCGTAACAGAATTTCGCGGCCGTTCTTCTCAGATCCATGTATATCCTCTTTCTTTTCGGGAATTCTTTGCCGCTGCAGGCGGAGATAAAAGAGATGCATTTGACCGCTATATGCTTTATGGGGGGATGCCATACCTTCTGAATCTGAAGGAAGACCGACAGCGAAAAGACTATTTAGCACAGCTTTTTAATGAGGTATATATCAAGAATATCATTGAGCGTGAGGGAATTGAACGCCCTGATGTACTTTCTGATATTCTGGACTTTCTTGCGTCATCTGTCAGTTCTCTGACAAATCCTACCAATATTGCAAACATACTGAACAGTACAAAAAGAGCGAATATCAGCCCTAAAACTGTTTCAAGTTACCTGGAATACCTGAAGAATGCCTTTCTGATCAGCGAAGCAAAGCGCTGGGATATCAAGGGAAAACGATATTTTCAGTATCCAAACAAATATTATTACACAGATATCGGGCTCCGTAATGCGCGAGTTAATTTCCGGCAATTTGATCCTGGTCATATCATGGAAAATATCCTGTACAATGAACTGATTATACGGGGATATTCCGTTGATGTTGGAGTTGTCCTCGACAGGCGAAAAGATCAGAAAGTGCAAAAAGAAATTGATTTTGTTGTCAACCAGGGAGACAAAAAGGTATATATCCAATCCGCCTACGAAATGTCTCACACAGAAAAGACAACCAGTGAACTGGACTCTCTGCGACTGACGAATGACTTCTTTGAGAAAGTCATCATGCGTCGGGATATTCCGGCGTCATTCACGGATGAAAACGGCATTCGTCATATCAATGTGCTGGATTTCCTGCTTGGCAAAGAAACGATTTTCTGATTTATAAGATAGTCGGCACATGGTAGGATGAATCTTCTGGATGAGGGCGCGAGCATGGCAGCGGATCTGGATAGATTCCGTGATGCGAGGAGAAATTTATTATGGCAGTAAGAAAAACAGATGAATCAGACAATTTAAGGATGGTGTAGATCATGGCTGATGCGCAGCAGAGAGAGGCGGCCAGACAGTTTTATTATAGATGGAATGGAAAGAGCAAAGAAGATGAGGGTGCCCGTTCCTATTGAGTACTTTATAATTGGGAATAGATTGAGATGAAGAAAAAAACGACAAAGGAACTACTGGCAGATTCCTTTCTGGAATTGGCAGAGAAGAGGCCGATCAACAAGATCACCATCGCAAATATTGTGGAGAACTGTGGAGTGACACAGCCCACTTTTTATCGTTACTTCAAGGATAAGTACGATATGATCGCCTGGATCTATGCCAGACAGGCTGGCGAATTTATAGGAAAAATTGGTGAAAAAGGCTACCTGTGGAAAGATACTCTTCTGGATGGTATGCGGTTTTATGATGAGAACCGGAAATTCATGGTGAATGCACTGAAGCACACAAGTGGAAGAGATTCATTTCTATTCCAGATGTCTGAAATGAACATCCGGTTTATAGAAAATGAGATCAGAGAAAAACTTGGCGTCAGCGAATGTCCGAAGGATCTGTCTGCCATTGTGAAGATGTTTTGTTATGGGACAAATCAGTTCCTCTATGACTGGCTTACGGAAAGATCCGATTTGTCCTACAAGCAGGTGGCAGATCTGATGGAAAGAAGCATTCCGGAGGTGCTGAGATCCTTTCTTTGTGAGTGAGCGGCATCAATAACTTTATAATTTCATCGCTTTATAAAGCGGCGTTATAAACAGAAAGGATCATAACGTGACTTGGAACAGATCTTCAGTTAATGTGTAGTTGTGCGCAACAAGCAGAAGGTAATAGCCACGAAATATGATTTGGAGGTATGTTATTATGACGCTCGATGAAAAGATCAAGATGCTTAACGATTATGCAATCGCATGGTATTCCAGCTCACAGGCAGATTACATCCATGAAGCCACTTTCCGTGCGCAGGGGTTCGGAAAGTTCGCTGACCGCTGCAAGGAAGAAGGGGACGAGGAACTGGAAGAAGCCAGAAACTGCACGAAAAGGGTTATCGAACTCGGTGGCCAGCCTGTGATCGGATATACTGAGCAGCCGATTTTCAGCGAGATCAAGGATCTCCTGAAGGATTGGGACGATGGCTTTAAGGAATATAAGGGAGTTGAAGAACTCGAGAAGATCGCAGCCTCTCTGACGGACGACTCCATCACCAGAAAACTGGTGGAAAGCTTCGTAGAATGCGAGGCAGAGCACAGAACATGGGTGGCACAGCATATGGGTATTATCGAAAGGATAGGTTATGAAAACTATCTGATCGAGCAGCTCGGTTAATAAGCAGGAGGCATTAGCATGAGTGGAATTGAGAGAGTTTATCAGTTTTTGGATGAGGCAAATACCTATTATCTTGCAACTGTAGAAGGTGACCAGCCGAGAGTCCGGGCATTTGGTACGGCACTTCTGTATGATGGAAAACTGTACATACAGACCGGCAAGGTAAAGCCTGTTTCAAAACAGATCGCGGCAAATCCGAAGGTTGAGATTTGCGCATTCAAAGGCGGAAAGTGGGTACGTATCGCAGGTGAACTTGTGAATGACGATAGTCATGATGTCAAAGTCGCTATGCTTGAAAAGATGCCTTCTCTGAAAGCTATGTACAGCGCGGATGATGACAATATGCAGATGCTCTACTTTAAGAGTGCCACGGCAACATTCAGCTCCTTTACGGAGGAACCGGAAACCGTCGCATTCTAAGGGGGATGGATATGAACGAGAAAGAGATCATCCTTGAGGCAATGAAGAAAGCCGGAGAGCCGTTAAATGCCGGCAAAGTCGCAGAACTGACAGGATTAGACAGGAAAGTAGTAGACAAGGCTTTCACAGCTATGAAGAAGGAAGGTTCCATCGTTTCACCGATCAGGTGCAAATGGGAGCCGGCAGAAAAGTAAAATAGTAATGACAAGGCTGACGCTGCGGCAATGCGCGCCAGCCTTTTTGCAAAGAGAAACAGACTTTGGAGTAATAGGATGGCTGATACAAAGACAATGAGGATTGATGAAGTCCCGCGCCTTGAAGATCAGTTCTGTTTCCCGCTCTATGCCTGCGCGAAAGAAGTGGTCAGGCAGTATCGAAAACCTCTTGAAGCGTTAAATCTGACCTATACCCAGTATCTTGTGATGATGGTGCTCTGGGAACACGGCGGCATGACGGAAGGACAGCTTGGCAGGAAAGTTTATCTTGATTCTGGCACGCTTGCGCCTCTCTTAAAAAGGATGGAGAGATCAGGACTGATTAACCGGATCAAGCCGGACGGAAATGTGCGAAAACTATATGTTACGCTGACGCAGGAGGGACGGGATCTGAAAGAAAAAGCAAAGAGTGTGCCGGGGGAGATCCAAAATTGTTTACCTCTGCCGCAGGAGGATCTTTTGGTGCTCCGTGAACTGTTGAACCACCTGCTTGTCAGCATGGAAAAGAATATGTAGGAGGGAACAAAGAATGTTGGAGATTGGCAGTAAAGCGCCGGAGTTTTCACTTCCGGATCAAAACGGAGAAGTACATACTCTGTCGGATTATAAAGGAAAGAAGAGATTATTGAAGCGCTTGATAATGAGATCAGGCATGGAAACCTTGATAGGATGGCAGCGATCAGAAGGAATAAGCAGACATTGTAGGAGGATGGCAGATGACGATATGCTATTTTACGGCAACAGGAAACTGCCTATATGTAGCTAAAAGGATCGGCGGTGTGCTGTTGTCCATTCCTCAGCTGATGAGGAAGGACGAAATAGAAATATCAGATGAAGCAGTAGGAATCGTCTGTCCGGTATATAACGCTGAGATGCCGATGATGGTCAGAGCGTTTATGAAGAAGGCGAAAATTGAAACGGACTATTTCTTCTTCATCTACACCTATGGCGCAGGGTTCGGAGAGGCTTATGCCCATGCGAAACTGACGGCGCAGGAAGCCGGGCTCACACTCAGTTATGTGAATGCCGTTCAGATGGTAGATAATTTTATCCCGTACTTTGATATGCAGGAGCAGATCGATACACTGCCGAAGAAGGATGTGGAAGGACAGCTTGAAATCGTTTGTGCTGATATTGCCGCCCGGAAGACTAAAGAAGTCAAGATCACGCCTATCACAAAGGCACAGATGGCGATGTACCGCAAGATGTTGGCGGACAAGTGGCTGAGGAAGGATACTGCGCTTTCGTATACCGTAAATGAAAGCTGTATTCACTGTGGTATCTGTGCGAAGGTCTGTCCTGCAAATAACATCACTGTCACAGAGGATGAAGTGAAATTCTCAGATCATTGCGAGGTGTGCTACGCCTGCCTGCATAACTGTCCGCAGAGTGCAATCCATATGAAACTGGAAGCCGGGACTACTCATTTCCGCAATGAATTTGTGACGTTGAAGGATATTATCGAAGCTAATCAGTAAGGGTGGTGGACATGGCAAAGAAAGAATTGAAACTGCATGCGGTTGTCTCTCCAACCGAGACAGTCGTTGTATCGGCCTATGATAAAGATGGGAAGGCAGATGCCTGTACACTGGCATTCTATATGGTGAGCAGTCACGTACCGCCGTGCGTGACGATTGCAATCAATGCAACACAAAGAAGAAAGACACTTGCGGATATGCTGGAAAACAATGCGTTTGTGCTTGGATTTCCAAGCATTGATCAGGTGAGAGAAGCCGATTATCTGGGCGTGGAATCAGGCTATAATTCCGACAAACTGAAAGATATCGGATTCAGCGTGAGTAATGCAAAGACTGTCCATGCTCCAATCATCAATGAGATGCTGCTGTCGCTGGAATGTGAGATCGTTCATACGGTTACTGTTGGAAGCCATATGCAGGTGACGGGTGAAGTGAAACGCATTCTGGCGGATGAATCGATCCTGAATGAGAAAGGAAGGATCGTTTTGGAGAAATTAAAACCAATCATTTATGATGAAGAGCAGATGAGATATCTTAATGTAGGTGAAGTAATTTCAGATGCTTTTAAGCCTGGGGCAGAGATGAAGAAGACACTCAGGAGAGGAGAATGCGTATGAGTAAAAGAATCGTTGCGGTCAACGCAGGACCGAGAAAAGGCTGGAACACAGACACGCTGATCAATGAAGCGATAAAGGGCGCTGAATCTGCCGGAGCAGAGGTGGAAAAGTTCGATCTTTTCAAGCTGGAAAGATATACCGGATGTATTTCCTGCTTTGGGTGTAAGAGAGAAAAGAATAAAGGTCATTGTATTTGCAGAGATGGTCTTACTCCGGTGCTCAACGCAATCCGGGAAGCGGATGGCCTGATCATCGGATCTCCGAATTATCTTGGTGAGATGACGGCATCTTTCCGGGCACTCTATGAACGACTGATCTTTCAGAACCTGACCTATAATGCTGAAACGCCATGCTGCAATCAGAATGTGCTCCCGGTACTTTTGATCATGACCAGTAATTCGCCGGATTATGGCTATCAAGCACTTTTGAATAATTACCAGCAGACAATGAGCAGGTTTGTCGGGCCAACTGAGGTTTTTGTCAGCGGCGAGACCTTACAGCTGAAGGACTATTCCGGGACGGACTGGGAATGGTCGATATTTGATCCGGAGGCAAAACGGATACGCCATGAGACGATTTTTCCGCAGGAGTGTCAGAAAGCGTATGAACTTGGATCAGCATTAACAAACAAAGCGAAGGAGGATTGAAATGGAGATCAAGGCAGTTAAATTCAGAACAGGCGGCTTTTATACGCAGCCATTTGTATTCGGTGGTGAAGAAGGAGTAGAGAAGTTCGATCCGAAGGTCAGATATCGTGGCAGTCTTCAGAATTATCTCATCGACACGGGTGATGAGGTGATTCTTGTCGATACGGGTCTTCCCGCAGGCACCCCGGAAGAGGTGCCGGAGGAGAACAGTACCCTATATACGGGAAAGGATATCTGCAGCTATATGGAGGCGTTTGCCGCTTTAGGATACAAGCCAGAACAGGTGACGAAGATTCTTCTCACACATAAGCATGGTGACCATTCCGGAGAGTTGAGATCATTTCCGAATGCGAAAATCTATGTGAATGAGGAGGAACTTACTGCGGATGAACTGCAGGGAATTGACAATGTTGTTCCCGTCAGCTTTACGGATGGGGCTTATTACAATTTCCCTGAAAGCCAGAAAATACAGGATGGCATCTATCTGATTAAGGCAAAAGGCCATACAAATGGAAACAGCCTTGTAATCGTAGAAAATGACGACCTGTTCTATATGTTTGAGGCGGATATCACATACGTGGATGAAGCCCTCTATGAAAACAAGCTCTCCGTAGTCTTTGATGACCTTTCCGCAGCCCGTGAATCGCTTGACAGAGTACGTGAGTTTGTCCGCAATCATCCGACCGTTTATATGGGAACCCATACACCGCAGGGCTATGAGAACCTGGAAGCAAAGCGTGTGATGGATCTGGATAATCCGGTGCCAACGATCTGGCCGAAGGTTGATTTTTCAAAGAAAGAAGTAACCGGTAAATATGTTTGTTCCATCTGCGGTTATGTGTATGATCCCGAGGAACATGACGGCGTAGCTTTCGAGGACCTGCCGGATGACTGGAAGTGCCCGAGATGCAAGCAGCCAAAAGAGAAGTTCAATAAGGCTTAAGAAGGAAAGCAAAATGGAAGAAAATGATAAAAAGATTCAGTGAGCTGGGGAAATGGCAGGTTTAAATGCCCGTGTGGATATATATGATCCTGAGAAGGGCGATTCGAAGCATGACATCCCGGCCGGGACGAAGATTGAGAATCTACCCGATGATTGGAAATGTCCGAGATGCAAGCGTAAAAAGGAGAAGTTCAAAGTACTCTGATTTATATAATAACGATTAACGCATCCCGACAACGTCCAGTTCGTACAATAATATCACTTTTGTAAAAAGCGAGCAATAAAATAGCTTTTCGTCAGAGCGATCATGCGATTGTTAGTGGAAGAGCAAGCACAGCAAGTGTAGCTACACTTGCGAAAAACGGCGTGGGACGATTAAGATTTACTTGCAGAGCAGCAAGCAAATCCGGTGAGTACCCACACCTGAAAAACAGAGCGTTCCGGCTGACCGTGAAACGCTCTGTTTTCATTTTTGGGAAAGTCCCAAGCCCTTATGATCAATTGTTATTTTAGCCGTTTTTTATTTCAATAACTGCTATGTCTTTGTTCAGCAACGCGGTCAGTTCATCAGTAGAAAATCCCTCAATGTGACTCAACTTGGTATAGCTCCACGAATTGGAGCCGAAGAATATGACAAGCTGATTGCCGGAATATAAAACGATATCTCCCGGCTGCGTTTCAGCCGATGGCACATCCATTGAGATAGGGTTTTCTGTTCCATCAGGCACAGGCTCTTGCGAATCTGTTTCCGGGTTTTCTTCCTTGTTTTCTTCGTCCTTTGCAGGTTAGTTCATCCGGCTCTTTCAATACTCCCGACTGTGCTGCATTATTTGATACACTCTCTGTACTGACATCGACAGCAGATGGATCTGCTTCCGGTGACTGCATGGAACAGGCTGCGAGCAAAAATACCATAACCGCCAAGAAGCAGAAACACAAAGCGCGTCTCATTTCAGGTATTCCTCAAAGAACGCTTTCAGCTTTTCAAACGGAATGACGTCCATCTGATCGTAAAGGTCGGTGTGGTTTGCGCCGGGGATAATGAGCAATTCCTTATTATCCCCGGTCAGCTTGCTGTACGCTGTCTCACTGAAATAACGTGAGTGCGCCTTTTCTCCGTGTACCAGCAGCACGGCAGAGCGAATCTCGCTGCTGTATTGCAAGATCGGCATATTCAGGAACGACAGCGAGGAGGTCACATTCCAACCGCCGTTGGAGTTCAAGCTGCGGGGATGGTAGCCTCGGGGCGTCTTATAGTAGGCGTAATAGTCCTTCACAAACTGCGGCGCATCCTCCGGCAGCGGATCAACCACACCGCCTGCCAATGCATAAGTACCACTCCTGTAATCTTCCGTGCGCTGCGTGTTCAGTGCTTTTCGCTTTTCAAAGCGTGCCTGCTCAGAATCCTCAGCATCAAAATATCCGTTGGCGGTTACACGAGTCATGTCGTACATGGTCATAGCAGCGGTAGCTTTGATGCGGGTGTCAATCGCCGCCGCATTGATCGCCATGCCGCCCCAGCCGCAGATACCGATGATACCGATGCGCTCCGGGTCTACATTCTCCTGCACGGAGAGGAAGTCTACCGCTGCGCAGAAATCCTCGGTGTTGATGTCCGGCGATGCGACATAGCGGGGCATACCGCCGCTCTCACCGGTGTAAGACGGGTCGAAGGCAATCGTCAGAAATCCAAGCTCCGCCATTTTCTGCGCATACAGGCCGGAGGACTGCTCCTTTACCGCACCGAACGGACCGCTAACGGCAATAGTGGGCAGCTTGCCCTCCGCGCCCTTCGGCGTGTACATATCCGCCGCCAGTGTGATGCCGTAGCGGTTGTGAAAGGTCACTTTTTTGTGATCCACCTTGTCACTTTTCGGGAACACCTTATCCCATTCCTGTGTCAGATTCAGTTTTTCCATATTCAGACCTCCTTGCTTGTTGCCTTAAAATATGCTGTGTTGTCCACGGCCTCCAACCATTCATTGGAGGTTTCGTCCCCCGGAACCTCTACCGCCAGATGGGAGAACCAGCTATCCGGTGCAGCGCCGTGCCAGTGCTTTACACCAACAGGAATATTTACCACACTGCCGGGGCGCAGCTCCTGTGCCGGTTTGCCCCATTCCTGATAGTAACCTCGTCCGGCCACGCAAACAAGAATCTGACCGCCACCATTTCTGGCATGATGAATGTGCCAGTTGTTGCGGCATCCTGGCTCAAAGGTCACATTGAAAATGCCAACCTGCTGCGTAGAAAGAGGTGCGAGATAGCTTTGCCCAATAAAATATTTCGCAAAGGCATCATTGGGTGCACCGATGGGGAAAACCATTTCGTTCTGATGCTTGGCTTTTGCGTCGGCGGCATCGTCCTCCGCCCACACCTCTTTTGCCATACGGAAGGCAGCCCATGCCTTTGGCCAGCCTGCATAGAATGCCGCATGTGTCAGGATTTCCGCAATTTCCGTTTTGGTTACACCGTTGTTTTTTGCTGAAATCAGATGGTACTGAAAAGACGAATCCGTCAGTCCCTGCGCCATCAATGCAACTATGGTTACAATGCTGCGATCACGCAGGGAAAGCTTGTCTCCTCGGCTCCACACCTGCCCGAACAGCACATCATCATTCAATTCCGCAAATTTGGGAGCAAATTCCCCCAGAGCCTCTCTGCCTGCCGTTTGTTTGACTGCCATAGCTCACACCTCCTTGCCCATCTGATAAGCTTGCTCCAGCGCAATATGACCTGCGATCTCTCCCACACCGTTTACGCCGCCTGTAAACACAGTGCCAACCAGCGCACAGCGGGGGAAGCAATCCACCCAGCCCTGTACGGCCTTCTCTGTACCCGCAAAGGTCTCCGGTGCGTCCTCTGCTGCCGTTGCAAGCAGATAGGCTTTCGTAAAGGCGTAGTCCGTATCGAACAGCGGGTTGGCACGGTCCAGCATAGTCTTGAGCTGACCGCTGACGCAGTAATAGTAGACAGGCGTTGCGAACACCAGCACATTTGCATCGTGCATTTTGGCGGCAATTTCCACGGCATCGTCTTGGATGACGCAGTGCCCAAGATTCAGGCAGGCGAGGCAGCCCTTGCAGAAGCCAACCTGCTTTTCCCGCAGAAACACAGTCTCTACCTGATGACCAGCTTCCTGCGCACCCTTAGCAAAGGCTGCCGCCAACGTCTCCGAATTGCCGCCCTTGCGGGGGCTTGAAGAAATAATCAATACTTTTTTACTCATCATAAAACACTCCTTGCACTCAGGTTTTTTTTGTGTTATTATCTTGATAATACCTAAACCTAACTTTAGGTCAAGAGTTTTTTGAAAAAATTTTTAGGAGCATTTTATGTACACGATTGGACAGGTGGCGGAGATGTTCGGATTACCCATCTCTACGCTGCGCTATTATGACAAGCAGGGGCTTTTCCCGAACATGGAGCGGGTATCTGGTATCCGGAAGTTTAGTGAGGCGGAGATTGAAGCACTCCGGGTCATCGAGTGTCTGAAAAAAGCCGGCATGGAGATCAAGGACATCCGGCAGTTCATGGATTGGTGCGCTGAAGGCCCATCCACCTATCCCCAACGCAAGGCCATGTTTGAGGAGCGGAAAGCCCACATGGAAGCGGAGATCATGCACATGAATCAGGCACTGGATATGCTGAAATTCAAATGTTGGTATTATGAGCAGGCAATCAAAGACGGCAGTGAGGACAGACTAAAGGCACTGCTTCCCGACCGCTTGCCGAAGGAAATCCAAAGAGCATATGAAAACGCTCATCACTAAAATAGATGAATAATTTATAGAGGCAGTAATTCTTTCTTTTGTAATTACTTCAGAAGTGACAAGAGGAGAGCGGAATGGAACATCGAACCGAAACAGACAGAGCCATCCACATGCAGCCCAGGGCGATCAAGGTCCGGGGTGCAAGGGTCCACAACTTAAAGAACATCAACGTTGACATTCCCCTGCATCAGATCACGGCGATCGCCGGGGTCTCCGGATCCGGCAAGTCCTCCCTGGCCCTGGGAGTTCTCTACGCGGAGGGGTCCCGGCGCTACCTGGAGGCCCTCTCCACTTACACAAGGCGGCGGATGACCCAGGCGGAGAAGGCACAGGTGGACGAGGTCTGGTACGTACCGGCGGCGCTTGCCCTGCACCAGCGCCCCGGCGTGCCCGGGGTGCGCAGCACCTTCGGCACATCCACCGAACTCCTCAACAGCCTGCGGCTGATGTTCTCGCGCCTTGCAAGCCACCGCTGCCCCAACGGCCACTACGTTCCGCCCACAATGAATGTGGCGGCGGAAAAGGAGATCGTCTGCCCGGTCTGCGGCGCCCACTTTTTTGGCCCCGGTGCGGAGGACCTTGCGTTCAACTCCCGGGGTGCCTGCAAGACCTGCCAGGGAACCGGCGTGGTGCGCACCGTGGATGAGTCGACCCTGGTGCCGGATGAGAGCCTCTCCATCGACGAGGGGGCGGTTCTGCCCTGGCAGACCCTCATGTGGTCCCTGATGAAGGACATCGTGCGAAAGCTCGGCGTGCGCACCGATGTCCCCTTCAAAGACCTGACCCCGAAGGAGCGGGACATCGTCTTTCACGGCCCGGCGGTCAAGACGAACATCGTCTACCAGAACCACACGACTGGTGCGGCAGGGGACATGGACTTTACCTATTTCAATGCCACCTACACGGTGGAAAACGCCCTGTCCCATGTGAAGGACGAGAAGGGCATGAAGCGGGTGGCGCGGTTTTTGAAGACCGACATCTGCCCGGACTGTCACGGGACAAGGCTCTCGGAGGAGGCGAGGGCACCGCGCCTTCGGGGCATCTCTCTGGCTGATGCCTGCAAGATGACACTGACGGAGCTCGTCTCCTGGGTGGATGGGATCCCCGCCTCCCTCCCGGAGTACCTGCGCCCGATGGCGGAGAGCATCTGCACCGCCTTTCAGGATACTGCGGCGCGGCTCCTCGATCTTGGCCTTGTCTACCTGTCTCTGGACCGGGCCGCCTCCACGCTTTCCAATGGAGAGCGGCAGAGAATGCAGCTTGCCAGGGCAGTGCGAAACCGGACCACGGGCGTCCTCTATGTCCTGGATGAGCCCTCTATCGGCCTCCATCCCGCCAACCTGGAGGGCCTCTCCGGGGTGATGGACGATCTCATCGCCGACGGCAACACGGTGGTCCTGGTGGATCACGACACCAACATCTTAAAGAAGGCGGACTGGATGGTGGAGATGGGTCCTGCCGCCGGCAAGGAGGGCGGGCAGGTCATCGCGGAGGGAACCGTGGAGGAGGTTGAAAAGAACCCGCGCTCCGTCATCGGTCCCTTTCTCGCGGGAAATACCGGGGAGCCGGTCCGGACAAGGTGCAGCAGGGAAGCGCTCTTTGAAAAGGGAGAGATCCGGCTGCAGACCCAGGCAATCCATACGGTGCAGCCCCTCACCGCGGTCTTTCCCAAGGGACGGCTCTGCGTCGTGACCGGGGTGTCGGGATCCGGAAAGACCACCCTCGTTCTGGAGAGCCTGATCCCCGCCCTGCAGAGCAGCATTAATGGGACGGCGCTTCCCGCCCACGTGGTATCGGTCGATGCGCCGGGGATCACAAGGGCCCAGCTCATTGACTCCACCCCGATCGGCATCAACGTGCGCTCCACGGTGGCAACCTATGCCAATGTTCACGACGAGCTGCGGAAGGTCTTTGCAAAGACCGAGGAGGCAAAGCGGGCCGGAATGAAGGCCGGTGCCTTCTCCTACAACACGGGGAGCCTTCGCTGCCCCACCTGCGACGGAACGGGGACCATCAGTCTGGACGTGCAGTTTCTTCCGGAAGTGGAGATCCCATGCCCCGACTGCGGGGGCACCCGGTATGGAAAGCAGGCGGGAGAGATCCACTGGACCAATTCCAGAGGACAGTCCTATACACTGCCCCAGCTGATGGCGGCCACCGTGGATGAGGCGCTGGAGGCCTGCCAGAGTCTTCCTGTGGTGCGAAAGCGCCTGCAGGTGCTGCATGACCTGGGCCTTGGCTACCTGACGCTGGGCGAGGAGACGCCAGGACTCTCCGGCGGAGAGGCGCAGCGGCTAAAGCTCGCCTCCGAGATGGGACGTCCCCAGGAGGGCTCCGTATTTGTCTTCGATGAGCCGACGATCGGCCTGCATCCCCGGGACGTGCGTACGCTTCTTACCGTGTTCCAGACCCTCCTCGACCAGGGTGCCACCGTCATCGTGATCGAGCACGACCTGGATGTCATTCACAGTGCGGACTATCTCCTGGATATGGGACCGGGAGGCGGCAAAGAGGGCGGCAGAATTGTCGCCGCAGGGACACTCGAAGAGGTCAAGGCCTGCAGGGAGAGTGTCACGGCAAGATTTCTGTAACGAACAACCTGAACAGAAAGCCAAGGATGAAAGTTTGTGATAGGACATCATTTTTTAGCCGCAGCGAAATGCTGCGGTCTTTTTTTGTTAGAGAGCTTGAAGTTATCAAATAGTTATTCTGCCAGTATTAAATTGACGCATCCTGTTTGCCAGACAATTCCGGGCAAACGGGGTGCTTTTTAGTGCGTTGCTTTATACCTGCCCTATTCTGACTCTTCTTTTCTATCGGTCTGTTATTAATATGGACTTCGCGAATCTGCAAATCTTTACAGTCACAGTAGTAAATTTCCATTACCTGTCCCTAAGATCTTATCTCTTCCCCGGCTAAACTTGTACATGTCAGGAGCCAAACAGCTCCGAATCTCCGATCCTTGAAAACTGCATATGCATTCTTCAGGTACAACCCTGTGACGGGGAGTTACATCAGCGGAAAGCGCGAGGATCATCAGAAATGACGGAAGCGCGGACCGGTCTGTAAGTCCGGATTGCTTCCGGATACAGCTATGATCCGTCCCAGCACAATGATACTTCTGTACGCAGCTCGGTGAGAACCACGGAGGGGTTAGAGTCCCATGATGCCGTTAGCAGACGGATGCCTGAATGGATTCCCGCAGGACAGAGTGCCTGCATCTTCGGGGGTGTCGGGGACAAATACGAAGAGATCATATTTGACATGAAGCCGCCATGAAACGGCTTTATCGATAGTCGGGCGGGAAGCGATTTCCCGCCCAATGCATAGAAAAACATAGCAGGACATACCCTGCATGGATTTAGCATGGAGGATTTGCATGATATCACAGCTTTCACGTGCTTGTTGACATCTTTATCATCCAGATCAACTCCGAATGCTTTTTTGTAAATCTTGGCAGTAATATCAGTTTTCATAGTTTTGCCTTCCTTAAAATATCCATAGGATAATTGAATCTACCAATCGTTCTTTCTCCTTTTCAGTCACTCATCGACTGATCCAAAGATTTTTTCGTATTCGTCACCGTTCAGATGATTCTCTGCCCATTTCTTTGCTTCATTCTCGGAAAGGGGAATGATCTTCTCACCGCCGTATCTTTCGTTGCCGTAGCTTTCAGCATAATTGCTCATTGCTCCTCCTTCACCGTGAAGGAAAAATTCTCCGGTTCTTTTGCGGTACAGTCTTTCTTCAGCATACTGGAAATCGCCATGGCCATATCCGTTCGCCCAGTCGCCGACACAATTCGCTGTGTCCGTATCATACTTCTTCCCATTGATGATTTTTTTCATAGTTTTTCTCCTTCTAAAAAATAAAAAAATAGTGCTGCGAGATTGTCTCGCAGCACTATTTTTTTAGGGGGAAAGAATTGCGAGTGGAGATTTAATATCTCCTTTCGCAGTTCATTTTAAAACTTACCCCATGCACATGCACTATAAAATGATATGATGAGAACACAAAACGAAAGCGAAAGGACCGGAGATATTGCATATCAAGGAGAAAAATTATCTTGACCTGACGAATTGCAGGATTGTGGAAGGGCTGATTTTATTCGCGCTGCCTATGATCGCCGGTGATCTCCTTCAGCAGTTCTACAATCTTACGGACACATTAATTGTTGGTAAGTTTATCGGGAGCGGTGCACTGGCTGCGGTTGGTTCGGCGTATTCCCTGATGACATTTCTTATATCTGTTTTTCTCGGCCTTTCTATGGGAGCGGGTGTCTTGTTTTCCATTGAGTTAGGTAAAGAAAATATGCATCGCCTCAGATCCGCCATTTTACATGCGTTTTTCTTGATCATGGCGATCACGGCTGTGATCAATGTCCTGCTGTTCCTTGTGACGGATCCGCTTCTTCATTTTTTAAGTGTTCCAGCGGAAATTTACAGTTACATGAAAGCATATCTTATCATCATTTTTGCAGGTCTTATGGCGACATCGCTGTATAATTTTTTCGCGTGTCTGCTGCGTTCGGTCGGCAATTCTGTAATACCGCTTGTTTTTCTGGGGGTTTCTGCATTGATGAATATCGGCCTTGACCTTCTCTTTGTACCGGTATTTCAGTGGGGGATTGAGGGGGCAGCGATTGCAACGGTGATTGCGCAGTACGTTTCCGGAATCGGCATACTGCTTTATTTTCTGACAAAATGCCGCCGCTTTATCCCCAAAGCGGAAGAAAGGCGATTTGACGCGGGTGTACTGAGGGATATTCTGGGCTTATCCTGCATGACCTGTGTCCAGCAGTCCTGCATGAATTTCGGTATTCTTCTGGTACAGCGTCTTGTGGACAGTTTTGGAACGATCACGATGGCAGCCTTCGCGGCTGGTGTAAAAATTGATACGTTTGCTTATCTTCCGGTTCAGGACTTTGGAAATGCATTTTCCATCTTTATCTCACAGAATTGCGGCGCAGGAAAGGTTGACAGGCAGCGGAAAGGATTCCGGGCAGCGACTCTGATCAGTGTGATTTTTTCCGTCTTGATATCCCTTCTTGTTGTCGTTTTTGCCGGACCTCTCATGCGGATTTTTATCAGAGCGGATGAGACAGCAGTGCTCGCATCCGGCATCCGGTATCTGCACATCGAAGGAGCCTTTTACATGGGTATCGGCTGCCTTTTTCTTCTATACGGATTTTACAGAGGAATCGGACGTCCGGGAATATCAGTCATTCTAACGGTTGTGTCATTGGGAACACGGGTAGTTCTTGCCTATCTGCTGGCTCCTGTTATCGGCGAGGCCGGGATCTGGATGGCGGTTCCGATCGGATGGTTTCTGGCAGATGTGATCGGGTATGGATGGTATTTTCTGAAAAAATCGAACTGGTTTCCATGTGCGCGGGTAATGTAAAAACTTTGGTTTGCAGACAAAAGATTCATCGGATATCTGCAATGGCTGCAGAAGAGACAACAACCGGTTTGATATGAAAGAAAAAGTCTGTGGGAAATTACGTTTTGGGAAAGAAAGAATAGAAGGGGTACCAATTCATGATTATAATGGAACCAAAGGAGCCATTATTTACGGATGAATCCGGAGCCGTACAGAGGGAGATGGCAATAAATAAACAGCAGATTACAGGTGAGGCAATTATGGACAGGTTAGGAGCCTTTGAACAAATGCTTGATGATATTTTACATCAGAATGAAAGGGAGCAGATAGAAATGAAGAAGCTGAAAGCTGCCGGAAAGGAAAAGACGGCAGCTTATCGGCAGTATCTTGGAAACCGGATGTTTTATAAAATGATTCTGGACAAATACAGGCAATACGGATTGTTAGATGAGAGAATGTAGTATGGGACGACAGAGTGTTTTTGAATATTTGTTGATGGGTATGTTCAATATGTCTATATTTGCTGGGTGGAAGGAAATGGTAAATAGATCAAGGAGAATAAAATTATGTTAGAGATCGGAACAAAAGCGCCGGAATTTACGCTTCCGGATCAGAACGGAGAGATGAAATCTTTATCAGATTATCGCGGCCAGAAGGTAATCCTGTATTTTTACCCGAAGGACATGACCGCGGGATGTACAAAGCAGGCATGTGCTTTCGGTGAACTGTATCCGCAGTTCCGGGAGAAAGGCGCAGTAGTGCTTGGAGTGAGTAAGGACAGTGTCGCATCACACAAGAAGTTTGAGGAAAAATACGGTCTGCCGTTTACGCTTCTCTCCGATCCGGAGAAAGAAGTGATTCAGGCATATGACGTCTGGAAAGAGAAGAAAAATTATGGCAAAGTCAGCATGGGCGTTGTCCGGACGACCTATCTGATTGATGAAAATGGCATTATTGTCAAGGCATTTGGCAAGGTGAAAGCGGCAGACAATCCGGCTCAGATGCTGGGAGAACTGGGATGAGAATCATCATTTCCCCGGCGAAGAAGATGCGGACAGATACAGATACTCTTGCCAGCGCAAGGCTTCCGGTGTTTCTTGAAAGACCGCAGCCCTGAAAGACTGGAGCTGCGCTCTTTCTTATGAGAAACAGAAAAATCTGTGGGCATGCAGCGATAAGATCGCGGAACAGTGTGCTGCGCAATTTGCGGAGATGGATTTGTGCAGAAACCTGACTCCGGCGCTGCTTGCTCAAAAATAATGGCGCATGGCTGTAAATGAGGGGGCAGACCTTCTCAGAATTTGCGAAGGAGAATAGGCCGAATGGAATTGAAAAAGATGGAACATAACCTGACTGTTTGTAAAGTACAAAATGTCTCAGACATCGACATGGCATCTGAGTTTTATTTTATAGGCAAAACGGATGAAGAGATCTCTCTGGTTTGCAAAACTGAAGATACACCGGCTGAGACCGTTGAGCGAGATGATGGATGGAAAGGTTTTCGTATTCAGGGGACGCTGGATTTTTCTCTGATAGGAATTCTGTCAAAGTTGTCAGGTATTCTTGCTGATCATAAAATAGGCATCTTTGCGGTTTCCACATACAACACAGATTATATTCTTGTAAAGGAAGAAAACTTTGCCAGGGCATTAAATGCCTTGGCATCAGAAGGATATACAGTAGCATAAATTCAGGCGATACGCCATAATCCGATGCATATGCGTGACTATGTTGAGCAAGCAGATAAAGTACTTAGCAGTACAGATGAGCGCGTACTTCCATCACCGTAACTTCCGTCGGTGTTGTTCTCTGGAATAATCCATAGGGAAGAGGAATAAAGAATTGTAAGAATTAATCAATCCGGCACATAGAAATATATCTTGTGGAGGATTCTCATGAAAAGAATGGTTATTATTGCGGCAATCTGCGCGTTGCTTACGGCTGGAGGCTGCGGAAGTCATGGAGTACCTGTGGCCAGAGTTGTCACATCCTCTCCGGATGACGGCACCCAGAGCTATGAGATGGTCTATGAGGACGGAAAAGTAAAAAAGACAGACAAGTTCACGCCGGAAGCGGATACCATTTATCAGGCGGATTTCACTGATTTTTCGGGGATTATCGAAGATAATAAAATCGCGGTCACGTTAGTCGATACAAAACTGACCGATGAGGATGGCAACGAGATAGAACCGGATGAAAACATCATTAAGTTCATGCAGTGGATCGCAGACAATGCAGAGCACAATATTTATGAAGCAGACTTCATCCCTCTTCAGGAAAAATATTTTGCGCTTGTGAAGCTGGATGTGAACTGGTGGGATCCTTGCGTTTTGTATATGTATGATACAGAGGAGCAGAAGTTCTCTGAATTGTACAAATGGGATCATGTGAATGTTGAAGGCGTTTCATTGCCAGATTAATGCGTTCTCTTAGCGATCCGGGCAGTGGTAAAATGTCTGGAATTTCAGCTGAAGAAGAAAACCTCTCCTTTGGGCCGAAAGGGCAGAGACCTTCCGGCCGGCGGCAGAAAGGCGTGGCGCCGGCGGATCGTCAAATGATCTTCGATCCATCCGTCTGTGATCAGAAGGATCGGGCTGTCCTTCGGAAAATCTTTTGCGTTTTCCAGAAGATTAACCGCCGGCTGTAATCTGGTGCCGCCGCGGCCGACCACCTTGACCCTGCCGGCGATCTGATCCGTATCGAGATAGCCCGCGTCATAGGCGTCCGCATCGCAGAAAATGACACGTACAGCCGGCACATCCTTCGATGCGGCATAGCTTGCGATAGAGCCAAGCGCTTTCCCGATATTTTCCGCGGACATGGATCCGGAGGTGTCAATGACGACGCCGAAGGTCGATGCCATTTTTTCTGTCTCGGTTCGGATATACCGCGGCCTGGGGATCGTTGGCGAAGAGGCCTGCCTGCGGCTCGGATGCGCGTAGGAGAGGTGTTTCTCCTGGGTAAGGATATTTTCATCAAACCAGTATGCCAGCCGGACATCCCACCGAATCGGCGGCATGGCAAGGGCGCGGATCTCCTGGATCATCCCCGCGGGAATCGTCCCCCTTCCGGAATCCAGCTGGTATTCCAGGCCGGACAGCAGTGTATTGCGGAAGAAATCATCCAGAGACACGCCGCGTGACCGGTCAGAGAGGCGGCTTTTTCCGCTTAGAATATCGCCCTTCCCCCAGCCGCGGAACGTGTCCAGGCGGTTACAAAGGGGTGAAGACCTGCTTCATAGGCCCAGGCGAGCCACTCGTTTACATTGGGCTTAAGCTGGACATGAAACATACGGTTTAACAGAGCGGACGACATGGTCTTAACGATCGCATTGTCAGAGGAACGGTTTCCGGCGCCGATCACAATGCTGCCCTCCGGCAGATGGTATTCCCCGACGCGCCTCTCGTAGATCAGGCTGTAAAAGGCTTTCTGGACCTCCTGCGAGCAGTCGTTCAGCTCATCCAGAAAGAGGATATACGGATCTTTTCCGGCAATCATTTTGGGCGGAAGAAAAGCAGAGACGCCATCCTGTATCTGTGGAATGCCGATAATATCCTCTGGAGCCAGTTGGCTGCCCAGAAGAGAAACGCAGGGCATGCCGACTTCTTCCGCGAACTTTTCGACGAGCGCGGATTTGCCGATGCCGGGTGCGCCCCAGATATAGACGGGGCGGACGGGGGAAATATTCAGAAGAACATCCAGAAGTTCTTTTTGTGATACAGAGACAGGAAGATTCATGATGCATACCTCGGAAATCATGCAATGGTGTATTCCATATGATGTTGGGGGTCAAAAGGTATTTTGCCCCCCAATGATACCCTCGGATTGCTTCATTGCTTCGCAATTCCTGCAATCCTCCCGCCATTCGTAATCTCGCAGAATCCTTACAAAACAAGGATTCTGCTTCTTGCTCATGTCGGGACGGGGCCCAAGGTCAAACGCCTTTTCGTGCAAGCACGAAGGCGTTAAGACCTTTTGACCCTGGTATCATAACATTAGTATCCGGGGAGGCGCAGGTCACTGAACTTGCAGTTGAAAGGGAAGAAAAAGCTCTTCCCGGCAGTTCAGGAGGCGTCGGAGCGGGTTCTTTGCGTGAAGATCCGGATTTATCGGCGCAATTTTTTTATGTTTGTCGGAGGTTTCCGGAAAAAGACGTCCCTCGAAAAAACGCCCCCGGAAAAAATCAAGCTCCCCGTCGATGACGAGGAGCTCTGTTATTTTTAATCCTAGAAGCCTGCAGAGGATGATCTGCGTCTCCAGCGAGGGAATAGACTTCCCGCTGTACCATTTGTAAATGGTCTGCTCTGTGGTAATTCCCGTAATCTCCATGATTTCGCGCATCGAATACCCGCTTTCCTTAATGGCGCGCTTAATGTGCGCACCGGTTTTCTCCATATTGATGGAGATGTCCATGCGTTTTACAGGGTATTTTCTCTTAGAATTATTCTGCATATCATGCGCCCCTTCCATGATCCATGTCCTTTTATTGTACTGCGGTTATTCCGGGTTGTCACTAAACCGGCGGTTGAAATTATATAGGTAGTTATTTGCAAAACTATATTATTTCTTGGGATTATCGGTGTCAGTAAATTTTAGTCTGTGGGTGTTTACCAGGAATGGTGTCAGATATAAGACGGGTGTTTATCAAGAGAATTTACCGGGAAGGTCCAATGCACAAAATTAAGACGAATATATCTGAAAATATTGTACTTTACGGATATTTTATAAAAATACTATCAACTATATACTTGAATTTAATAAACAAAGCATAAATGAGGAGGTGTTAACATGAATAAGGCAATCCATAAGAAGTCGTTGATTGGTATCCTGATTTTCTGCGTGGCTGCGATGGCCACAAATATGACGATGGGAATTCTGGCAAAGATTATGCAATCTTACCCGGATGTTTCCCCGGTCACGGTGCAGTCCGTACTTGTGGGACCGGCGCTTATTGGAACAATCTATGCTTTCTTTGTAGGCATGCTGAACCGTAAGATTCCGGCAAAACGTCTGTTGATTTTTGCTCAGGCAGCTCTTTTGCTGTATGGCATTATCTTTTGGATGGGCGGAGGCAGAGTGCCGATCGCGGTATTGATCTGTGCTTCCGGTCTGGCGGGCTTCAATCAGGGATCTATGAATACAATTTTTGGTCTTCTTCTGATGGAGGCAGTTCCGGATGACAAAAAACGGGGAAGCCTGATCGGGATTGGTACGGCGGTCATGAGCATCGGCGGAGTGGTCTTTACGACAGTCGGCGGTGTTATTGCAAATGTGAGGTGGCAGAATGCTTATCTGCTCTTTTTCTATTACCTGATCGCCATTATTCTGGAACTTATTCTTCTGCCAAATGTAACACCTGAGGGAAGCGCTGCGGCACCTGCCGCTGAGAAGCATCAGGAAACATCTAAAGGCGGCATGGCCAGAGTATGGATTCTTTCTATTCACTATTTCTTTTTCTTCCTTTGGCTGTATTGCTTTGGCACGAACTGCTCAGAGTACGTTATTTCTACCTATAAGCTGGGGACGGCGGCAGAGGCAGGCGTCGCGGCCAGCTGCGTGACAATCGGAGGCATTTTTGCAGGATTGTTATACGGGGTATATTCCAAAGTACTCAAACGCTTCACGGTTCCGTGCATGATGGGCTTGAGTGTGATTGGTCTTGCAATTGCTGTGTTTATTACAGATAGTCTCATTGGTGTGTATGTGGCCGGTATTTTGCTTGGCTTTGCCATGATGGGGGCAAACCCGTATATCCTGGAATATCTGCAGGAGCTGGCGCCGGGCGCGAAATACGGAAAGGCATTGTCGGTTTTCTCCGGCTTTATGAATGCCGGTATGGTCGTTGCAATCTATGTCATCGCCTTTTTGACCCAGCTGGTCTGTGGCAATGGCGCGGATGTGCATTACAAATTTGTAGTCGCCTTTGTTGGTGATCTGATTGTTTTTGCATTGTCGTTTTTTGTTTATCTGCCAAAAGGTAAGAAGGCGGACAAACAGTAACCTGAACCCATTAAAAGATTGATAGTCGAGTACCCTATATGGCTTTTTACGTGTGTTTACAATTATGGGTAGGGAAAGCAGCTGTAAAGACGTATCCCTGAACAGGGATAGGAGGAAAATTATGCTGACAGCGAGAAAAAATTTCTATGAAGCCGCCAAAGGCGGTCACCCGGATCGTTTTGTCAATCAGTATGAGGCGTTAAGGCTCTGCCTAAATCCATCAATGATTCATAGCCCGTTTCCAAAGAAGGGTGAGTCAGATGTAGTTAATGCATGGGGCGTTACAAACAGTTTCCCGGACAATGCGCCGGGACCGTTCCCGGTACATACACCAGAAAAAGTTGTTATCAAGGATATTACCCACTGGCGTGATTATGTACACGCACCTTCTCTGGATTTCCCACAGGAAGAATGGGACATGTTTCGAAAGATATATGATTCTGTTGATACCACAAAGGCCTACAAGGCGGCCTTTGTGGCGCCAGGACTTTTTGAGATGTGCCATCACCTGGGAGAGATGACACATACCATGATGAACCTGCTGGAGTATGAGGATGAGATGCATGAACTGATCCGCTATCTGGCTGACTACGAGATGCGGCTTGCTGAGCTGATTTGTGATAAGCTGCACCCGGATGCATTGTTCCATCATGATGATCTGGGCAGCCGGACGAGCACTTTTATGAGTCCGGATATGTGGGCGGAATTCTATGTTGAACCCTATAAAGAAATCTATGGCTATTATAAATCACATGGCTGTGAGCTGATCATTCACCATTCGGACAGCTACGCTGCCACACTGGTACCCTGCATGAAAGAGATGGGTATTGATGTCTGGCAGGGCTGTATGACATCCAATAATATTCCGAAACTGCGGGAAGAAAATATCGGGCAGATCGCCTTTATGGGAGGCTTTGATGGTGCCGACTATGATCGCCCGGACTGGAATGCGGAGGATATTCACAGGCGCGTTTATGCGTGGCTCGATCATATGGATCCGCGTGGCTATATCCCATGTGTAGCCCAGGGAGGCCCAGGCTCTATTTACGATGGCGTATATGAGACAATTTTCAAGGCTATCGATGACTATAATGTGGAGCATTTTCATATCAACCGGGACGAGATCAGCAGAATGCCGCTGCAGTCTGAGAAAAAAGGATATATGTAATTAGTATCAGCGGTTATGCAGCGAGAATCTGTGATGGTGCAGTAATGGCTCAGTTAACTCTCAGTTAACTCTCATCGGAGAATATGCTTAATAATATTGATAAAAATTCATATTTACAGGCCTTCTATGATGTGTTTCATGATAGGAGGCTTTATTTATTGAAGGAAAAGTGAAAACGTCATGCATCCTGATAAGAGCGGGTAACATGCAGTGAAAGACAGAATATTTACGTTGTGTAAAGATATTGTCATGCCTGGGTGCTGTCTGCGGAAGCTTTCTGCTGATGGGGATCTTTGCCTGGGGGAATTTGAGCGACAAGACGGGCGCTTACGGATCAAATGCGATTACCGGCTTAAATAATTCGGCTGGTGCCGGTTTCCTGGTAGAAGTGGTCCTGACCTTTGTTTTTGTCCTTACTGTTTTGGGTGTGACTTCCAAAAAAGCGGGGCATGGTTCTCTTGGCGGCCTGGTGATCGGCCTCACCCTTACGCTTGTTCATATTCTGGGAATCGGTCTGACCGGGACATCGGTCAATCCGGCGCGCTCCATCGGTCCAGCTCTTGCCGCCGCCGTCAGTGGGAACGGGGAACCGGTTCGTGTGCTTTGGATCTTTATCATTGCTCCGCTTGTGGGAGGAGCGGCAGCCGCTGTCTGCTATCGATATCTTGCCGGAAAAGATACAGAATAAAGGAGCTGCGCTGACATTAGAAAAGCGATGTCATTCAATAACAATGCCATTTGTCTGCGAAGCAGTAAGTAAGAAACGCTTGCTGCTTCGCATTTTACACACCGCGATGAAATCTGCATGTCCTCCAGGTTAATTGTACACCTATATAATTAAAATATTGGAAATAATCACTTGCGCATGATACAATCAAAAAGAAAGCTTCAGATATGGAGACATATGGAGCAGCTGTTTAGAAAGAATGGGAGGTGAATTCTATGAAGATGAAAGGTTCTGTGCTGATGAAGGTGTCAGCGGCTTTTTGTTTGATTTTCGGGGCGCTGTCGCTGGTCAGCACTTTATTTTCTATATCCACGGATCTGAAACTGATCAGTTACGGTGCGTCTTCCGCGGTGATAGGTTTAACCATTCTATTTGGCCTGCTGGAAGGGGCGGTGCTTCTGTTTGCCGGGATCGCGGGGATCCGGAACAGCAGGCGTCCGGATAAGGTCCGATTCATGTATCTTACGGCCATATGGACATTTCTGATTCTTCTGATAACTACCCTGATCAGTATTCTTTTTATTACCCCGGCGGTTTCGGAGGCTACTGCTGCCATGACGAACGATATCCTGCAGTCCGCGGGGCTGAGTGATACCGGGGCATTGGCAGGCTCTGCCATGACGGCAGTTTCTGTCATCGGAACGGTGGTGGGAGTCATCATCCAGCTTTTGTTTCCGCTTCTGCTGTTGGCGGCTTCCCTGAAAAATAAGGAGCAGATTGAGTCCATGCCGGAAGGGTGGGATCCGCTTCTGGAGATGCGGGGGCAGCAGCAGACTTACGAGGGCGGTCAAACGGATAAGGGCGGCGCAGAAAATCCGGAGAGCTTACAGAAACCGGACGGCCGGCAGTAACCAGAGTGTTTACCGGCTGCGGCAGAGATGTGGCTCCGGGATGGTGCGGAATCCCTGACAGGAGAAAAGGATATGGCTTCGTTTATTGAGGCACTGGATCTGACGAAAATTTATAATCCGGGTGAGAGTGAGGTGCGTGCGCTGGATCATGTCACGCTGCGGATTGACCATGGGGAATATGTGGCGATTATCGGCCAGTCCGGTTCGGGCAAATCCACCCTGCTGAACCTTCTGGGGTGCCTGGATGTGCCCACATCGGGAAGGCTTATGATTAACGGGTGTGATGTGGGAAGGCTGAATGACAATGAGCTCTCCAGGATCCGGAGCAGGGAGATCGGGTTTGTGTTTCAGGGATTTAATCTGATCCCCGCTCTTACCGCCCGGAAGAATGTTGAACTTCCGCTGGTTTACCGCAGGGTCAGGCGGGGGACGCGGGAACGGCTTGCGGAAGCGGCGCTTACCCTGGTCGGGCTGGAACAGAGGATGGATCACCTGCCGTCCCAGCTTTCGGGAGGACAGCAGCAGCGGGTGGCGATTGCCAGGGCGCTGGTTGTGCGGCCTCCGGTGATCCTGGCGGATGAGCCGACCGGAAACCTGGATTCATCTTCCAGCAGGGAGATTATGAATATTTTCGGAAAGATTCATCAGGCGGGAAAAACAGTCATCCTGATTACACATGACCAGAAGGTGGCAGAAAACGCGGACAGAATTATCCGCATTGCGGATGGCCGTGTAATAGAAGACAGAGAGAGGGGATTATGAGCACAGAGAAAAGGATCAATTCTGCTGCGGATCCGTATGCGCAGCTTCTTGAGGGAGAAGAGACGGTAGAAGATCTGGACAGAAAATCTTCGGACAGGAAACCGGGGAAGGGGAAAAAGAACCGTTGGGTGATTCCTTCCGCGGTGGGAGCGGTTGTTCTTGTCGCAGCGGCAGCTGTGTTTGCCAACATGCCCCGGACGGCCGCGGCGCCGGAGGTGTCGGCAGTCCTGGTGGAGAAAAAGGACATTCATCAGATTACGGATACAAACGGAACGGTGGAAAGCAATCAGCTTCAGGTCTGCGCCTCTCCGGTAGCGGCTTCCCTGGCGGAAGCGCTTCCGGAGCTGGGGCAGACCGTGAAAAAAGGCGACGTAGTTGTCTCCTTTGATACAACAGATCTGGAGAACGAGTGGAAAAAGGCGTCCCTGAGCGGGGATGCCTCGATGTCGGAAAACGCCAATACCATCGCGAAGGCGGATCAGAGCGCCGCGGATCTTCAGAGTGCATCCGCTGACGTGCAGTCGCTGGAGAGCGCGGTGGATCAGCAGAGGCAGGTGATCTATTCGCTGAACGCTGCGATCGCGAACCGGCAGGCGGAGCTTTCTGCGGGAGTGACCGGTCTGCAGAACAGGCTGACAGAGCTTCAGAGCCGGCAGAGCAGCCTGCAGACGCAGATTGCGCAGATGCAGACAGAGCAGCAGACGGCGCTTCAGGCTGGCCAGACCTATGATTCCGCTGCCTTGGATCAGGCGCAGAGCGATCTGGAGGCCGTCTCGCAGGAAATCGTTTCGGTTCAGCAGCAGATCAATTCCGCTCCCTCGGCGGAGACCGATTCGGTGCTCGCTTCCAATCAGCTCCAGTTACAGGCGGAGCAGGATCGGCTGTCGGATTTGCAGACGGAGCTTTCCGAGGCACGCAGCCGCCAGCAGACCGCGGAACAGTCAGAGCTTTCCCAGGAGAGCCGGGATGCCCTGCAGGCGAACGACGATCTGGCCAGACTGAATACCATGACGGCGCAGCAGAAGCTGGATCTGGCAAAGGCGGGAATCCAGGCCGAGTTTGACGGGGTAGTCATCAGCAGGGGAGAACTGGACAAGGGGAGAGCCGTCACGGAAGGAATGGAACTGCTGACGATTGCCAACCGCTCGGATCTGAGTGTAAAAATCAAAGTGCCGAAAAGCGATTACGGGGATGTCCGGGAGGGGCAGAAAGCCGATATCCGCATCGGAGACCATACCTATACGGGAACGGTGAAATCGGTCAGCGGTCTTGTAGAAACGGATGAGAAGGGAGCATCTGTTCTTACGGCGCAGGTCAGGATAGATAATCCGGATGAGGGTGCCGTCATCGGCATTGACGCTCAGGTCAGCATCCATTCCGCGGATGCCAGCCAGGTTCCGGTTATTTCTTCGGAGATCCTGAATTCCGGTGTGGACGGCGATTTTGTCTACACGGTCGGCGAGGATGGAAAAGTGAAAAAAACCAGTGTAACCGTCGGGATCCGCACGGATACAGAGGCGGAGATCCGCTCCGGACTCTCCGCGGGCGACACGGTGCTTCAGAGTCTTCCGGATGGCCTGCAGGTCGGTGACGCGGTCACTCCGGTGCTGGATAACGCAGGCGAGACGACAGAGGCTTCCTCAGTTTCCTGAGGCTTTTACATCCGGATATAAAGACATGTAGATGGCGGCGACTGTGGCCTTCTTTTATAGATTCAGGGCTGTTCTGATTTCCAGGAGGCATTGCGGAAAGGCCGGGAACAGAAGAACACAGAATCCCAGAGAGTATCGGTTGTTCTGATTTCCCAAAAGCACCGCTGAAAGACATCGGGCGGCCAGGATACTGACCGGAGCATTTTTGTATTATTTAGAGAAGAAATAGGGGATTGGGGGAGTATATGGGAGAGATCGCGGAATATCTGACCATGGCGTTCGAGAATATCCGCCACAATAAAGGACGTTCCTTTCTTACTATGCTGGGAATCATCATCGGAATCGCGTCGGTGATTACCATCACGATGGTGGGGAATGCTTTTTCCCGGACGGTATCGGATACTCTGGAAAATATAGGCGGAGGCCAGATTTTTCTCTATGTGGGAGATGACGGCGCCGCCGCGGATGAGTGGATTACGCCGGATGATATGAGCGCTCTGGGAGCGTCGGACGGCGTGGAAGGAGTAACCCCCTTTTATTCGGTCGGAGGCAGTACGGAGACGGGCAAGGGAAATTTCAGCCTTACCATTTCGGGTGGAACGCCTATTCTCGATAAGATCCAGTATTCCAATATGGAGATTGTGAAGGGGAGAAACATTTCAGATACAGATGTGGAGAATGGAAGCCGGATCTGTGTCATGAAAAGAACGGACGTGCAGAAAATGTTCGGAACAGACGATGTTATTGGCATGAGCGTACCCGTTACCTCCGGGGATGTGACTCTCACCTATAAGATCATCGGCCTTCTGGATACGGCGAAGGGGGAGGAAGATTCGCTGCTCAGCCTGATGAACAGCGAAGAGGACGTAGGGGTGATTGTTCCGTATCCTTCTCTTGCCGACTGGGGATATGATACCGAATCCTTTACCGGCGCATATGTTCTGTGCGACGGCAGCGTGGAGTCCGGCAAGGTGGCGGAAGCAGCCTTAAAGCTTCTGAACCGCAGGCATCAGGTGCCGCAGAAAGACAATTATTTCCTGGTACAGAACTTTACGGACACCTTCGACCAGATGAACAGCCTCATGGGGACTGTGACGATGTTTGTTATGCTTGTGGCCGCGATTTCTCTGGTAGTGGGCGGTATCGGCGTCATGAACATCATGCTGGTATCGGTGACGGAACGCACCAGGGAGATCGGAATCCGGAAATCGATCGGCGCAACAACCGCTTCCATTACGATGCAGTTCCTGGCGGAGTCCGCGATTATCGCCGTCATGGGAGGCGGAATCGGAATCCTGGCCGGAACCATTTTGTCAGCCATCATCTGCGCGGCGATCCATATGAAGCTGGTCATTTTTCCGGTGGTTATGCTCTCAGCAGCCGGGGTATCCATGGGGATCGGCATGTTTTTTGGAATCTATCCGGCCAGAAAGGCAGCGCATCTGAGCCCGATTGAATGCCTCCGGCATGAGTGACAGATGCATCGCACATAAAGATTTCCCTCTTGTATTAGATAATCAATTCGAAGACAAACTAAATATTTGAGAAAGATATCTTGTTTTTCAGGCGGCTTATTATGTGCCTGATAGGAAGTTACATTGCTAATCTTATTCCTACAACCAAAAACAGGACAGATGCAAAGGCTGCTCCAATAATCGTATATGGAAGAACCACCTCAAATTGTCTTGCATTAGATACCCCTGTTCCAGCGGAAACCATAAAAATTGCATCGGAATACAAACACGACTGGCTGCCAAGCGCAACACCTGACATGATTGCTGCGATTATTATATACGCAGGAATACCTGTTGCAGTTGCCATCGGAATAAATATTGGATAAGATATTACGATCAATGCCCAAAATGAAGCCGCAAAAAATGTAATAGCTGCAACTGAGATAAAAGCCATCATTGGAAGAATAACTTTGGGAAAATGTGTAGAAATCAACTGTGCCAGTGCATCCATGAATCCCATTTTAGCTGAAGCGTTTTCCATAATATACACGGCAAAAATATTTAGGATTAACGGCAAAACCGCAGACATTCCGGAAGTAAATGTTTCGAGAAAACTATCTACTTTAAAAATTTTCTGCGGTACAAAAAGGAAAAACATAGAGACAATTGCCAGAATCATTCCAACAACAAGATCTGAATCTGCGAGAATCATACCGATAATAAGAACACCAACAGGAATAAGAAAATTCCAGGGCGAAGTTGCTTTTAAACTCCGGGTATCAATTTCCTTTACGTTGCAATCCTGATTATCGAGAACATTCCCATTTGTTTGCACTCGCAAATATGCTTTTTTTAGTGCTCCAATTTTGGGAAAAAGATCAAAGCCTGTCAATAGACAAAGTATGATAGAGGTAATTGGATAAAACATAAACGGAATTGCCTGCAAATAATCGTTCGGTCCAACATTATACGCTGCTCCTATACCGACTGCAAATGCAGCCCAACTGGAAATTGGCACTAAAACGCATACACATGCCCCCATGCAATTGGTTGTATAAGCCAGGTGTTCACGCGGAATTTTATAATTATCCGAGATTCCTTTCATTGAAGCTGATACGGCCAGTGCATTCAGGTAATCATCAATAAAAATGATACCTCCTAGAATCCATGTGAAAAACAATGTACTCCTGCGATTTTTGCAAACTTTTCTTAAAATATTCTGAAATCCCAACATAGCGCCAGATTTTTCTAAAACAGCAGCTATTCCGGAGAATCCCATTGCCACGATAAGAAGAAGCTGAAAAGAGTTGTCTGAAAGCACGTCATACATAGTCTGAATATATTCTGGTATAAAATGGATCCCTTTCAGCATAATAATTGCTAAAAGCGACGATATCCATGCTGATAATGCGGTCTTCTTCGTAATAACGGTAATAACAATAAATAATAAAATAGGGATGCCTCCCAGTATAGAATGTCCCATATCATCCTCCTGAATGTAATAAACATACAAAAATGACCTGCCATGCAGAATTTTCAACCTGACAGATCATTTTTTCTCAGAGTTTGTTATTTTTTATTCGGCAGTTACCTGCTCTGAGTTTCTGTTTTTTACATTAATTATGATGGATAAAACGCATGCGATAGCTACAATAGTTCCGTAAATAATGAATGTATCACGGAAATTTTCTGTATGCATCATTGCCATCAGAAAACTCATTACATATGGCATCGGAAAATAAGACAGTGAATTTGCGGTTGTGACAATTCCGGTAGCAGTACCCACCATATTTTCCGGCACAACAACAGTCGCCCGGAAAAACCAGAACGTATAAACCGTACCCCATCCGGCGCCAAACATCATGCAACCAATGATTGCTGTTGGTTTGCTTGGAATAAAATACATCAGAAAAATTCCACAGGCAATTAATGCGTATGCCGGAATAGTTATCCTGGTTTTAAGCTTTTTGTAGACCCACCCAAATATGGAACAGAAGCAGAAGGAAGTAATCGTTTGAACAGAACCCAGCAGCCCGGTAAAACTGGATGTTCCCAGGTTGTTTCCTGTTACATAAAGATCTATATAAGTAAATATTGTCATAGCAGCAAAGCTGACAACAAAAAATGCAAGCGCAAGCGGTATAATATGCTTTGCCCAGCCTTTCTGTCCTTTGATTTTTTCCCCATTAGTTTCGCTGTTGCCTTTTGCCGGACAGGACGGAACAAAAAATATTGCCAGTAAAATGACAACCACAACGAACCAGTTGGGCGCAGGTCCAAGTTTCCAGTTGATATCTGCACAAAATCCATACAGTAAAGCCAACAGCGCGCCTACCAGCGCCATGATACCATTATATAATCCCAGCATTTTGCTGCGTTCTTCTTCATTAGAAAATGTGTCCGAAATAATCCCAACCGCAGACACGCTGACAATACCATAGCAAATACCGCCATTTAAGGAAGCCATCACAACAAATAAAAGGTCGTTAGGTACTAGCGCTAAAGTAGTTCCTGTAAGCGCAAAAAGTACAAGCCCACAAAGGAACAGGATTTTTTTATTGACAAGATCACTTATCTTTCCGGCTATCAGACAGGCAAAAAGGCCAATAATTCCCGGTATGGCAATTGCTGCATCCACAGCCCATTTTGCATAATTTTCATACAGCTTTGTCATGATAATGCTGTAAAAAGTAGTCCCCATTATTGTGACATTGCTGAGACACATGACTACCATAAACAAAATCTTTCTTATGTTCGTCATTTCTTTACTCATATCCGCGCCCCCTAATTAACTGATGCATCGTTATTATTTTTCGAACATTTCCGCACTCATATGATTGATCTCTTCTGTTACAGCGTCATATACGCCATCAAACGTAGAAATATCCAATCCCTGCGTAGTATTAGGAATATAAAATTTCTTACCATACTCGGTGCAGGCTCTGCGAACTTCTTTTGCAACTTCTTCTCTCGTCCATCCGGGGTGATCCACGGATGCAGAATTAATTCCGCCCATAAAAGTAATCTTCCCACCGTACTTCCTTATCAGTTCCGGAATTTCATTGGTCGTCATTACTCCCTGCCAAATATCAATTCCCATTTCAATCATTTCGGGGACAAGTGTTGCTGCGTAGGAATCCGAATGATGCACAATCAACTGAACGCCATGCTCTTTATAATAGCGATACACTTGTTTGCAGGGCTCAAGGAGAAATTCATCAAACATTGACGGAGAAACAAATGTTGAAAGCTGACTTCCCCAATCATCATGGTGGAAAAGTGCATCCGGATGCAAATGACTGCACAACGTGTCTGCGTACTGCAGCTCCCAATCGGTTAAATATTTTATCAATTCATGCATTTCCTCTGGCTCTTCATAGAAATTCATCATTGCATCTTCCATTCCCATAAGATAATGCAATCTTTCAAAAATTCCGGGAGCAATAAATACTGTTGCAAATTCCTGTGTTCTGTCAATGGACTCTTCTTCCTTTATTGCTGCTTCCCAATCTTTTTCCGGGAAAATAAGATTAGGTGCCTTTACCACATCTCTCCAATCGTTAATATCCTTGAGAACTTTATGCTTATCATCCTGAACCGGAAATGGTCCGGGAGTACCCTCTGGCCAGGAAAGCGTTATTCCCCAATTATTTGTAATATTCACCTGCTTGTATTCCGGATACGGATCTGTTAAGTCATACGGATCCGAGTAGATCATATGCATAAACTCAAACTGATTGACGAATCGATCCGGCTTACCTCCATGAATGGTTTCTAGTAGATTTTGGCGCTTTGTAAGCATAGAAAGTCCTCCCTTTTTGCAGTATTGTCAAAAGACAATTTATAATGCAGTTGATTTCTTCACACAAATGATTGGGTATATTGCGCTTATATGCACTTTATAAAGTCGGAATATTGTGATATATATCCAATTAATATATGATATACAGAGCAAGTACATTTATTTCATCTGACAAAACAGATGGTTCGAAAAAATATTATTATACATTTTGTATAAATACCTTCGGATTATATTTTTATTGAAATCAACTTCGGAGTATAGAAATGAAAATTAACTTATATATTCTGGCAGATTATTTGAAAGGCTGCAGTCTGTATCCTTCAAAAATACATGCCTCTTTGTATACCTGTGGGATAGAAGACGTAAGTATCTATCAGAATGATATTGCCCTACAACCTAGCATTGTTTATTTAATACTCGATACTCAAAAAATATCTGCAAATCATTGTGTCAGTGGAAATTTTATTGTTCTGACAGATCAAACTCCGGGAAATTTACAGAGCACCTTTTTCTCGCGGACAGACGCGTCAGCAATAGATTTTATAACTGTTCCCGGAACAGATATGATTAAGGCTCTGGAAGAAGTACAAAAAATTTTTCGCACTTTTCGAAATTGGGAGATGCGGATGTATCATATGATCACCAATAATGTATCTTTGAAAGCATTAGGAATTGCGGCACTTCCATTTCTATACAACCCACTTTGTATGGATACTGCCAGTCTGAGAAATGTTTTTTTATGCGAAAGAAATAAGCCTGAAAACCTGAGAGTTTTTGCGAAAGGAGAGGAAGGCAATTACGAAACTCCTGAAACAATTGAGGCATTTCGTCTAGACCCGGATTTTAGGAAAAGTGTTGATGAACTTGAACCGGCTATTTTTCCCGCAGACATAATGGGATATCGTATTCTATACTATAATATACGGGAAAATGGGATTTATATATGCCGCCTGATGGCTCTGGAAGTTGATCGCCCTATTCGCCAAAGCGATTTTGCCATAATTAAAATACTGGCTGTTTTTATTCAGATCGCAATGCACAGACAACATATATATCTGGATAGCCATCCACGCTACTTAGATACTTGCATCTCCCAGTTGCTTCATGGAATTCAGCCTGATACTGAAAAATTTGAAAGAGCAATCCGCGAATTCGGCTGGAAAGAAGAAGCGCGGTACCTTTGCCTGGTATTTCCGGTATCTGAAAAAGATGAAGAATTACATACCGTTTCAACCATGATGATTAAGCTGGAGAATTCTTTTTCCGGAACAGGAGTGTTCAGAGGCGAAAAGGAACTAATTATGATTTCTGATTTGTCAGAAGCCAAATGCAGCAGAGAAGAAGTGATTTCGCAAGTTGTCTATATTATCCGGGAAAACATTTTAAAAGTGGGTGTCAGCTTTTCCTTTGCGAAGCTCACCCAGTTGCGTGATTATTACCTGCAGGCACAGGCTGCCTTATTGATTGGAGCCAGAGTAAATCCAATGATTTGGTGCTATCGATATGAACAATATGAATTATATGACTTTCTGCATCTTATCCATACGCGTTATCATGCAGATACCCTCTGTCCTGAAGGACTATGTAAATTAATGGCGTATGACAAAAAACATGGCACAGAGTTTACAAAATCACTGAAAGTCTATTTGGAAAATGATACGCACATAACAAGGACAATTCGGCAGCTTTATATTCAAAGAGCTACTTTTATGTACCATCTAAAGCGAATCGTAGAAATTTCTGACTTCAAGCTTGACGACCCGAACCTTCGTCTTGAATTAAGAATTATCTTCCTGATGCTGGAACAATTTGAACAAACAAATTAATTGTATGTGGTTAACTATATTGGTATAAAATGCGGCTTTATTTATGGCAGTATCTGTTTCTTCTACAGACTTCAGGTGTTGAATTCTGTAAAAGGGCATGTGAAAATGCTGATGCTTTTCACATGCCCTTTATCTAAAGTGTCTGTTTTTCTGATTTTTTTGACACTTTCTTTTATCACTTGACGGCGGTGTATGGTACGTCGTTTACGGTGATGTAATCTACCTGGTTCACTTCCATCAGCCGGTTCAAATTCATCGTTGTGACAGAGTAATTATCTCCAACGCCTCCAAGCGTATAGGAAGTATTGTCGATATTGGCGTCTTTGTCATATACTTCATAAACCGATCCGTCTGTATAATGGATGGATACTTTCGCTAAATTTCCGGGATCGTATGCCTCTTCCTGTGAAAGTCCGAGGCCCTTTGCGAGGTCGATGCTGCAGCTGATCGGCGACAGCTCCAGATATCCGCCTTCTTCGGAGGAATAGGCAGTTACCGCAGCCGCTTTTGCTACAGGAATGGAAATCTGTTTTTCCTGAGGCTTTTCATTTTCCGGCAGTGACAGGAGTGGGGTATCCGCATAATAGATATCCAGTTTCGGTTCCTCACCATCTTCTACAGGGGTGACAAACACGCAGTAAGCATAGCAATGCAGAAGGGTGTCAGTGGATTTCTCCTGGTCAATATAAATGTTGTCTGCCGCGTTATCAAACAGCAGCCGGATCGTGGCATTTTCTGCACTCCGGGCGCCTTTCGCCTCATTAGACAGGCTGTCAAAATCGTACACGGTGACACCTGTACTGCATTCCAGCGTGAATTCCATCGTCATGGCGTTTCTGTCACGGACAGCAGAAAGTATCGTCAGCTTGTGGTCATTGATATCAACGGTTACCGGTTCCGTGCTGGTCTGTTCGCCGATCAGACTGTCTGCCTTGTCCGGGTCAACCGAAACATAATTCCTTTCCGGATAGGTGATCTCAATTTGTCCGCCTTTCCCATTGTCTGCAAGTTCTGTATGAGATGCCACGCTCTTTCTTCCGGCATCACCAAAAGCATTCCGGAAGAAATCTGCATGCGTGACAGAAGCGTATACGGCGGCCGGACATGCCATACATACCGCGATTACGGCTGCGGCAGTCCGGAGAGACCATTTTCCGGTTCTATTTCTGCGATACTGCCGGATTGTTCTGTTTCTGGCCGATTTATAATGCCTGGAAAAATGGTGATTTTCCTGAATTGAATCAAATTCCTCTACCGTCCAGTCCGGAAAGGATTCTTCTGTATATTCTGCATAGGATATCAGATTGTTTTTCATACGCATCTTCTCCCTTCTCTTTCTTCTCTCAGTATCCGCAGGGCCCGCTCCTGCCTTTTTCTTACAGCGGCTTCGCTGATGCTCAGAATCACCGCTGTTTCCGATACGCTTTTCTCATTCACATACCGCTCATACATCACGTCATAATATATGGACGGCAGACCCTGAATGATACTTTCCGTATTGCTCTCAGGATGCGCCTGGGGTTCCGTGTGCGTCTCCGCATGCAGCAGTGCCGGATCTTCAGTGAGCAGCATTTTTGAACTCGCACGTTGGTTTTTTCGATAAAGATCGATCGATGCACTTCGTGTCACGGAAATTACAAGTTTTTTTGATGTATCAGATTCCGGATCATCAATTCTGTAATTATGTTCCAGCAGTCTGACAAATGCGTCCATCACAGCGTCCTCTGCCTGATAGCTGTCGTGCAGGATCGCATAGGCGATATGATACATTTTCTGCTCATACAACCGAAACAGAGAAATGATATCATCAAAATGATCTTTGCTGTCCGCCATGTCTTCACCTCTCTTCAGTCGGAATTAGAACGTTCTGACAACTATAACGTATCGGACATGCATTTTGTGACAAGGACAGACGGATTATCAGGTCATCTTTGCCCCGAAATTTTATTATAGAATCGAAGCCCCAGAGAGAAATGGGAAAGGGATAAATTATATTATGCTTTCTGACATAAAGAAAGTGCCGCGTAAAACGACACTAATCCATTATTCTTTTCGAGCTTCGTTTTCCGCCAGTTTCAGAAAAACAGCTACGGCTGTATGCAGAATGTGATCATTAAAATCGTAGGCAGGTTGGTGCGGCATGGGCCAGTTGATGCCGTTTCCGACATAGAACATGGCACCGGGTCGGATTTTTGTGTACCATCCGAAATCTTCCGAAGGTCTCCATGGCTGATCCATATTTACGCAGGAAAAGCCGGATTCCAGCGCAGCCTTCCGAACTTTTTCTGCGCATCGGGGATGATTGACTGTGGCGGGGAAAGGATCAAATTCTTCAAACGCGACTGTCAGCCCGTATTTATCTGCCAGTTTTTCTGCCTGTGCGCGCAAAGCGAGATCCATGTTATTCAAGGCGTCATCTGATTCCGCCCTCAGTGTAAAAGCGATATCACCTTGTCCCGGAGAAATGCCAAAATCCCGGCTGCCTTCCTGTATGCTGACGACTGTGCAGAGACACGAAGAGGATTTCTTATTGACTGTTTCTGCATAGAGCGCCATAGAACCAAGCGCAGAAGCCGGGTTGCGTCCGTTTTCCGGGGTTCCTGCGTGGGCACTTTCACCGGTAAACTGCACAAGCAGACCTTTGGAAGCGCACTGCGTCAGGCGGTCGCAAACCATCACGGCATTTTCCGGATAACCGCTCAGGTTGTGAAAAGCATATACTTCACTGATATCGGTTTCTTTTACGAAATCCGCACAGGGCTTCCCACCTCTGCCGGTCTCTTCCGCGGATTGGAAAATCAGATACACAGGACGGCGGACAGCCGAATCCTGTTCCAGAAGTGCGGCCACAGCTGCCAATACGGCAGAGTGACCGTCGTGCCCGCATTTATGCGCGATATTGGGTTTGGTTGACCCGTAGGGCAGGGAAATTGTTTCTGGCATGGGAAGGGCATCCATATCTGCACGAAAGGCGATTGGGGACGCTCCGTTGCTTATTTTGGGTTCGTACAGGGCATAAAACCAGGTTCCTTTATCCGTGATTTTCAAGTGCGTGTTTGTACAGATAAAGCTTTTCAGACGTTCTTTTGTTTGAAACTCCTGCCCCGATAATTCCGGGTACTTATGCAGTTCATGTCGAAGAGCTGTAATTGTTTTCCATAAATCATCCATGTTATGTTTCCTGTTCATACCTCTTTGCTGATTAAGCTGTGTTCTCCAAATAAAAGAATGTGCTTATGAGATTAAGCAGCAGGCAAGCGTTTTCACGCTATAGGAGGAATCTTATTGTAAAAAACTTTATCAGTTATTATAGAATAATTCCTTCTTTTATCCAATTAAAAATAATGTTGATGACCCAGTCATAAAAAGAAACAGATTTTCCGAAGCTTGTGGAAATCTACAACACAAAAGGGCGAAGGGAAATGTATGACCATATCCGCAGCCGCTATGGGCTGAAAAACCCATACTTCGTACTTCGCCGGTCTATGAAATCGGACATGTATATATACGATGAAGCACTTGATATGATCAATCCCCTGGAAGGATACAGTTCCGAGGCAGAACAGCCGGAATTACTCATGAGTCTCGACGAATTGTGCGGCAGGCAGCTTCCCATGCGTGCAGAAAAACGCAGATTGAAATCTGACCAGTCAGAAGCAATGGAAAATCTTGTACATATATTGATCAGTGACAGGCTTCTGGAACTGAGCCGTTATGTCTGGCTTGATCCGGCGTCGAAAATGATCCGCGCGGACAGATCCACGTTAGAACAGAATGGTTATCAATTGGAAATCTTCTGATCAGGTGGGTCAGATTTAAACGTAAAAGTGGGTCAATTTTACTTGACAATCAACATATGCGATGGAGGCTCATGCCAAGAGGGCATTTGGCGTACCAGAACGGACGCTTTTGCGCTGTCCAGCGGACACGGAGCACCAGTAACGGACACCAGGCCAAGAAGACTTTATGCCGCGAAAGGCTCTTTACATGAGTAACATGTGATAGGCTTTCAAGCCATGGCAAAGGCCGTGTTTATGCTGCCTTGCCGCTTTGCCATCTCAACATATGCGATGGAGGCTCATGTCAAAAGCACCGTGGAGTAATGTCTTCATAGATGTCCGGTAACTCCGCCGTATGTCTGGTGTCAAATGCCCCAGTGTCCGCTGGCCGACGAAAAATGCACTTCCCGGAGTAGATCCGGCAGTATTGTGAAAGCCATGAAGCGGATAGAGGTTTCTGCACGCGGATGGCAGAACTATTTTGGAATTGCAGACATGAAGACCAACATTGAAAACCTGAACGGTTGGCTGTACAGGCGCATACGGATGTGTATCTGGAAACAGTGGAAACCGCCACGGACGCGCAAATGTAAGCTGATGGGTATTTGTAATCAGGCAGGTGTCTGTCTGTCGCCGATTTTTCACTCGGAAACAGAAGTTCCTCGAGTGTACCGTCAGTCATGCTGAAATCGAGGAGTCATGAGATATTGATCTCATCAGCCCTATCGATCACACGCCTGACCGTGTTGTGTGAAATGCTGCAGCTTCGCGCAATGTTTCGGTCGCTGAATCCTAGGCCTTTTGCCGTAGGATCTCACGATACTTGGTCATGATGGTGACCCGCCTTTATCTGTAGTCACGCCAAAAGCGTGCACGTATAGTTCAGGGGTCTTAGAGTGGCTCCGAAACTCCGGAATTTGTGGCGCTCAAAGTCCGGACAGGTGGCTCTGAGTAGCCCGGAATAATCAAGGGCGGCGGCTTACCACCGCCTCCTACTCGATCCACAGCTGGGTGTGCATGGATCTTTGTATCGTGATATAGGAAGAGAGTAGCGTAACACACATCGCTCTTATCAGCGTGGTGGGGATTGCGATTAGTTGCCGGAGGAAGAAAATGGCGGGAAACACTGCTGATAAGGAAGAATTTTACTTACTCACGATTCCGCCATATATAGCAAGGGTTGTAATGGGTATTATTAATCAAGTACGATTCTTTTATTATGGATTTTTATTACTTTATCATACAGATCCATTTTTCCGGTTACATAAGTAGAAAGGATCAGGATAGAACAGCCGCACTCTTGCAGGACCTTAATCAAGTGGGTAATTAAATTTCGCGTATGATAATCATTCTCTGTAAATGGCCGTTCGATTACGACAAGTTTTGGCTTTAATATATATGCATGATAATAAACCATTTTATAGAGATCCTCTTTGGAAAGTTCCCGGATATCTTTGCTTTGTGCCACTGCCCCTATCTGAGCGGCAGCTTCTTTTTTAATAATATTATAAAAATTCTTGTTGACCAAAAAAGTATTTGTCTTGTTCTGTATTCCTATCATCAAATTATCGACATAACTTAAATCAAAGAATGGCATAGTGATATAAGCGTTTCTAAAGATAAAATGTATTCCGGCGGGATAAAGCTTTCTTTTTTTCCATTGTTTCAATACTGTTCCGTTGAAAAGAATTTCTCCGGAAATGGGTTCCTGATAACCAGCGAGTAGTTCAATTATGTCCTCGTGCACCTTTGTATTAGCTTGTATTAAAACGCACTCATTGCTATATATCAGTAAGGAGAAATCAAATAAATGATTAGTATAAACATTGATAAAAGATGTGATAACACTGCTCTTTTGTGTTTTGGTGAATGATGATTTCCTTTCTGTAATAATTGCTTTTTTATTGAACTCGTCGGTAATTCTGTTTATTTTTTGCTCATTGATCGGATCCTGTTTGTAAAACGTCTTTAATTCTTTCCCATTTTGGAGGAGAACAGTCGTATTGATCAGGTTCGGTAAAACATCCAGTTCATTTGCAATGAATATGAAGTCAAATCCGTCTGCTGACAGTTCCTGAATAAGAGCAAGGATTTTTTTATAACTATGGGCAGTTAAAAAACCATTAAGACTATCCAGTATAATAATATCTGCATCGGCAACGACTCCTCTCATAATTTCGACGATACATCTGTCGACTTCGGTCAAATCATAACATTTAGCCTCAATGCTTATATCTATGCCGTATTTGGCAAAAAGCCATTGAGCTAGTTTTTTTTCTCTCTTTTCAGAGATGAGCAGACTTTTTCTTTTGGAATGGGGAACGATGAAGAGATTATCCGTGACAGATAAGTGTTGTGTAAGCTTGTTCCTTTTGTCAATAATGAGACAATTGTTTTGCGTTTGATCACTGTTTCTCCAGGAATTCACCAGTTTTCCGGTTATGTATATGTTCCCTTTCAAAATGTTGTCATTTGTTTGTAATAAATGCAAAAAAGATGAAATACCTCCTTCATTTAGCGCTACAATGCCGACTGTCTCCGAATGATAAATAACAAGATTAAAATCAGAAAGGTTTGTGCGCATAGGATAATTTGTTGTGACATGTTCAAATCGTAATAGCTCTTTATTCATCAATAGATACCCTCGACAGAACGAATTATGAACAAAAAGTTTTAAAATAATATTTCTCGCTGTCTATGAGTGGAAGCTTAATATGTACATCAGTTCCAATATTAACAATACTGTCAATGTACAATCCGTAATTTGAACCGAAAAGGATTTTTATGCGTTGATTGACATTTAAAAGGGCAATCCCCGAATTTACCTTGCTTCGCTCACTTTCGGAATAATTCGAACTATTCAGCTTTTTATTTATTGTATTTAACGTTTCCGCATCAATGCCTATCCCATCGTCGCTAACGACGATATCTAAATTTTTCTCTGTACACTCGATTTTGATAATCACAAGCCCTGAACCCATTTTATTTTCGATTCCATGATATATCGCGTTTTCCACAATTGGTTGAATAATTAATTTCGGCATATAATATTTAAGTGTTTTTTTATCATCTCTGTCATAGTCGTATACGATATTTATTTTGCTTCCAAATCTATATTTCTGAATATAAAAATAATTTTGTACGTTGTCTATTTCTTCTTCTATCTCGACTAAATGATCAAGGTTTGAAATAGAATAACGAAAAAAAGAGGCTAATGCTTCTGAAATAACTGCTACACTTTCGGCTCCTTGCGACAGGGCATCGCTTCGGATGGATTCCAGAGCATTATATAAAAAATGTGGGTTAATTTGGTTTTGTAAAGCCAGAAACTGTGCCTCTCGTGTCATGGCCAGCTTCTCAGCGTTTTTATTTTTGCTCACGCTAGAAAGCGCTTTGAAAAAAAAGTAATCCTGATCCGAGAGATAGATAAGGCGATCGGATTGTTTTGTTGTGTCGGCCTCTTCGGTTAAAACATAACTGTTTTTATCCTGATGGTTTATTCGTATTAGTAGATAAATGCAAAGGACAATCTGGAAAAGGGTAAACGACATCTTCAGGATTGCTATTATTAATTTGCCTGAAAAAAAACACAGGGTAAAGATACCCAGGCTTACTGCCAGTAGAAGAATAATATTTTTTTTGATATTAATAATTTTATCCATAGATTTTTCTGTATTGCCCGGGTTTAAGCCCTACATATTTTTTGAAGTTTTTGTTAAATGTTTTTATATCGGTGTACCCGCATTGGTGGGCTATTGCTTCGATCGTGTCATTAGAGGATTTTAATAACTTTTTTGATTCATTGATCCTTGATTCCGTCAGGTATTCACTGAACGTCATGTTGCATTCTTTTTTAAACATGCTGCTGAAATAGGAAGTATTGTATCCGACATGTTCGCTTACATCTTTTAGTGTAATATCTGATGCAAGATTATCCTGAATATATTTTTTCGCTTCTCTTATTGGCCTATTATCCTCCATTTCTTTTTGTGCTTTGTATTTGTTCAGAAGGTCTAAAGAGGAGCGCTCAAAAACTTTAATGAGTTCATTAATTGTAAAACAGTTTTCGAGAACATTGCTGAAATTATCAATATAATTTGTTGTCGGGTTTCCATACTCGTTTTTTTGAAGAGCCACTATTATCGTGTTCATTAAAGCTTTGGTCATTTGAATAATGTCATACCCTGAAATTTTATCATCTTGATGTAGAAAAAGAGCAAAATTCCGGATAGAGCCAATTAATTGATTGCTATTGAAGTTGGATAACGCCTGTTCAATTTTAGAAGCTGTTTCAACAAAATAAGCAGGATAAGTTTTTAAATGGTCTTTATTGCAACCACTTATAATGCGGTCGGATCCCTTGATTAAACTTTGTTGAGTCTGATAATATGCAGATGTACAGCTTTCATCCAGTTTTGTAATGGTATTAACGGGTTCTCCTTTTCCTATACAAAAGTGAAAACCATTAAAAATATTTTTTTGCAGGTAGAGCTGATTTAGTATTTCCTTTAATTGCTCGTCTATGTCTTTTCCATTAACGGAATTGTAATTAACGACAAAAGCGAACAGGCCCTGATGAATATTAACACTTTCAAAATCATACACAGCTTTTTCCATATGAAAGGAAATACTTTGCGAAATTTTGTCAAACACAAATTGGTCTATCATTTCTTCCGGCGAATTGAACGTGCTGATTTTTATCATTACAAAATCAAACCAGCCCTCTTTAAAAGTGTACTTATATTTCTCGTTTACTTGTCGAATATCAGAAAATTCATTCGTATTTCTTTTGTAAAACGCATTAAGAATAAGTTGTTTCCGCACAGCTTTTTTATTGGATTCTGCCAGTTTTATTCCTTCATTAATAGCTCTGTTAATGTTTTCATTTTCTTCATAACGTTTTTTTAGCTTGACCAAAACGTTAAAAAGTTCATTTCTCTTAATCGGTTTCAGAAGATAATCTATCGCACCATAATGTACCGCTTCTTTGGCATATTCAAATTGGCTATAACCGCTTATGATAATAAAATTCATATTTGAAGATATTTTTTTCCCGAGCCTGATTAGTTCCACCCCATTATAACCAGGCATTCTTATGTCAGTTATTACGATATCTGGTGTTTTTTCCCTGATTAACTGCAACGCTTCAAATCCATCGTGGGCAACAGCAACAACTTGCATACCCAATTCATTCCAATCAATAAGATGGAATATCAGATCGCAGATTTTCATTTCATCATCAGCTATTAGAACTTCTATCAATTCTTCATCCTCTTTTATAAATGGCAGGCAGAATATTTACTACATTGAAACATCATTTTTTACGTAATAGATCGACTCCGAGTGTATCCAGGATTGCCTGGGTCTTTTTCTGGATTGCGGAGATCCGGATTCCCTCTTTGTCGCCGGTGTCAACACGGTAGATATTCTTCGTCAGTTTCAGTACATCCTCCGCGGAATACCTGTCGTCCAGTTTCGTGTTCCTGACCGCGTTCAGAAGGCCGTAGTAATAGAGCAGGCTGACATGGTTCAGGAACGCCCAGCCTCGGAAGTAATCATCCGTATGGGCATGGGATGCATTTGTTGATACGCTGTTTTTCAGGTAGTCGAAGCACTGTTCGATGTCCCAGCGCTCCTTATAGTCGAGATAAATCTCCCTCGGCTCGACATCGAGATTGCTGCAGAAGGAGAAATAGCCCATGCGGACTTCGTTCACGACGTCCTTCGGCCGACGTTCTTCTTCGCCATAATCTTTCTCTGCCCGCTCCACGAAGTGACCGACCAGTTCCGCCCGTCTGGAATCATCGCGAAACGTGTAGATGAAGTTACCGCGATTCCCGCTCCTGCGCTTCCGGCACCAGACGGCGCGTTTGTTGTAAGAAAAGACATTGTCCCACTTACTGTCGCTTGGATTCTGGTAGAACTCCGGTTCGACATTGACGGTGTTTTCCTGTAGAGGAAGAATGTAACGCATGCCCGCATTCAGAAGGGCGGACACGTTCGGCTTGGAGTAGAAGCCTTTGTCCGCAATGATGATGCAGTCACTGCATCCAACAGCGTTAACAGTATCCATGAAAGCACTCTTATCGACGATGGATCCCTGCACGACGCGGTAGAACACCGGCTTGTGGGAATCCTTTTCGAAGACATACAGAAGGCGCGCCTGGGGGTCGGGACTATGATCCGGGTTATATCCTTTCGCCGCGAGCGAATCGGCAGACTTTGTGAAGATGGAAGTCCCGTTGAACAGGAGCGTTGTTCCCGGCATCACCTGGGATTTCATGAACGCGTCGATTCTGTCCTGCTTCGAACCAAGACCGGCAATGAACTTCCGGACGGAGCCTTCCGATATCGAGATGTCCCCGCAGATGTCGCTCATGTAGGAATCAAGGAACAGCGGCTGGATCATCTTTGCGGACGAGATCTTGTCCACAAGGCGGATCAGGGAGAGCGTACGGATCTCACGGAATGAATCAGGAAAATATTCCCGTAGGCTGTCGCTGAGATCCGGCGTCAGCTGCTGCAGGACTTCGTACGCGCCATAATTCTTTACGGACGGGGCGACATCCGGCATAAGCCGCATTTCCTGCATGAGACGGAGACCATTGGCGTTCGGTATGAAGCCGTCCGCCTCGGTGATCTTGCCGATGCTCTTTCCTGTGACCTTCTGAGGCCTGCCCTTGGCGGCATCCCACTTGGAAGAAACCAGGTAAGTGTAATAATGCCCGCCGATAAAGCGGATCTCGACTGCTCCGAACTGGGTCGGCCGTCTACTCTTGATTGATTCAGGAATGCTCATTGAAAGCCCTTTCTATTAACGTAACTTACGTAATAATTATACTTCTGATGAGCCGCTAAATCAAGCAAAAGTGAGGCTAAATATGGTGAGAACAGCGTATTTTCAAGGTGTTCGATACTACCCGTAGCATGGGTGGATGCGTAAAACGGCTAATTTAGCTGCATTTCTATTAACGTAAAATTTGAGGTTTCAGTGTTACTATATAAAAAAATACTGTAATAATGGCGCTTGTAGATATTTTTTTAATTATGTCAAGACTTCGTAAAAATGTCAAATCAGACGACTATTGATCTAATGGCGGCAGTTTTCCTAACGAAAGCCCCCTATTTTCAAAATAAAGCCCCCTTTTTGGGAAAATAAAATTTGATATGATATTATCAGAATTCAGATAAGCTAAGTGATTGGCAGACCAAAGTAAAAGGAAGGAGGCAGGCATTTAACGGGGTTAAATGCCAATAGGATGAAGCACGGGATTTATTATGCTTATTGGGAACATCAATGGAAGGCGAATTATTGTTACTATGTGGATAAAGTGGCAAGACTGGGATTCGATGTGCTTGAAATAGGTTGTGGATCTTTGCCGGATTACAGTAAGGAACAGGTTTCTGAGCTCAAAAAGCACGCTGATGATCATGGGATCATTCTTTCGGGAGGATATGGACCGACAGCCAACCACAATATCGCTTCGAAAGACCCCAAGGTGCGCGAAAATGCACTGGATTGGTATAAGCGGCTTTTTGAAAAAATGGGTGAGCTTGACATGCGTATGCTTTGCGGTGCATTGTATGCATATTGGCCAATTGATTTTTCGAATGTTGATTCCAAAGAAGAAGAATGGAAACGTTCCGTAGAAGGAACAAGACTTCTTGCTGATGCGGCGGCTCCTTATAATATCAATTTAGGGATGGAAACAATTAATCGCTTTGAGGAGTATCTGCTAAACACGGCGGACGAATGTATCGCTTTTGTAAAGGAAGTTGGTAAAGATAATGTCAAGATTCATCTGGATACTTTCCATATGAATATTGAAGAAGACGATATTGGCACAGCGATAAGGAAAGCGGGAAAACTCCTAGGGCATCTGCATACGGGAGAATGTAATAGAAAAGTTCCGGGACAGGGTCGGATCCCATGGCATGAGATAGGACAGGCACTTCGTGATATCCAATATGATGAAATGGTTGTTATGGAGCCCTTTGTTCTTATGGGTGGTGAAGCAGGAAGGGATATCAAAATTTGGAGAGATATCAGCAAAGGAGCCAGTGAAGAACAATTAGACAGAGACGCAGCGGATGCGGTTTGTTTCCAGCGGTATATGCTTGACTGGAATCGTTAATAAATATTTTGATATTGAACCGTTTTATAAAGGAGGAAGTAGTATGAAACGTATAGGAAATGCAATTGTGGCAGGCGTTATAGCGACAATAATGGCAGCGGGATTAGTAGGATGTGGATCTAGCACGGTATCAACAACATCTTCTTCAGAATCTTCAGAAAGTTCTTCGGCTTCTTCTACCGCTGCTGTAAGCAGCAGTGCGGCAAGTGAAAGCGCTTCAAGTAGTTCGAACGCCGCATTATCAGGCAACAGTGAAGAAGTTGCGGCTGTTTCTTCCTCTTCAAGCGGAGTGCCGGTTGTTGCCGGAACAGATGATACTTCTATTTTGCAGGAGGACTATACAGCAAAAAGCAACTACAAGATCGGATTTGCTCTTCAGACAATGGATGTGGATGTTTTCAATACCATGTCTCAGGGAATGGAGGATGAGGCAAAAAAGATCGGTGTGGATTATACATGCATGGTTGCCAATAATGATGTTGCAACCCAAGTCAGCAATATAGAGAACATGATCGCTCAGGGTTATAATGCTATTATCATTCATACTTTTGATAAAGAGGCATTCGCAACAGTTGCTAATGAAGCAATTGATAAAGGCATTGTTGTTTGCGCATATGATGATAATATTATTGATCCAGCCACTGGTGAGCCTTGTAAATATCCGTTGACATTCCTTTGCAACAACTATGATATTGGTTACAGAGTAGGGACGATGGCTGCTGAATGGACAAAGAAACAGTTCCCGGATGAGACCGGCGACCTTGAATTTGGACTTCTGTGGCATCACGAGTACGAATTTCAGCAGGAGCGTGTGAAGGGAATAAGAGCCGCTATCGCGGAAAAGGATCCTAGAATTAAAATTGTTGATGAACAGGAAGGTCTGGTTACCGAGGACGGTGTAAAAGCTTGCGAAGCATGGACGCAGTCTTATCCTGATTTGAAGGGTGTAGTTGCTACAAATGATACTGCTCTGTTAGGATTTGCACAGGCATGGCAGTCAGCTGGGAAAGACGTTCATGATGAGACCTTTGGAATGTTCGGAAATGATGGCGTTAATGATGCTATTGACATGGTGGCGGATGATACAATTATGCGTGGAGATGTAGGCCTTGATGTATATGATGGCGGCGCAATGGCACTTTTGGCCTGCACAAAGGAACTGGATGGTGTTCCTACTGAAAGCGTACTGATGCCAATGGTCAATTGTACTGTTGATAACGTACAGGAAGACTGGATTTCAAATCCTACCTTGTATGTAAAGAAGTAAAAGATAAGTTAAAATATATAAGGTGTATTTGAATAATTCTCCGGCCTTCTGTTCAGATGTGTCGGAGAATTGTTTTAAAGAGATGCGAGGAAATAATATGGCTGAACACAAAGTGGTTTTATCATTAAAAAATATATCGAAACATTATCCGGGCGTCCAGGCGCTAGACAATGTTTCTATTGATTTCAGAGAAGGCGAAGTTCATTGCCTTGTAGGGGAAAACGGAGCCGGAAAGTCAACTCTGATAAAAATGATTTCCGGTGCAGACCAGCCTGATTCCGGAATTATTGAATTTAATGGAAAAATGTATAATGCCATGACTCCGAAACTTTCCCAGGAATTAGGAATAGATGTTGTTTATCAGGAGTTCAATCTTGCCGAAGATTTGTCTGTTGCAGAGAATCTTTACATAGGACAAAAGATTGGTGATCAGAAATTATTTGATCTGAAAGAACTAAAAGCAAGAGCGGACAAAGTTTTCGAAGAAATGGAAGTTGACATTGACACTACTGAGATAGTGAGATATTTATCGGTCTCCTATATGCAGTTTGTCGAAATTGCGAAAGCGCTTTCAAAGAATATTAAAGTCCTGATTCTAGATGAACCAACAGCGCCTCTTACAGAGGATGAAGTCCAAAAACTGTTAAATATTGTAAGAAAATTAAAACAACAGAATTATGTTGTTATTTATATATCACATAGACTCCCTGAATTGTTCGAGATAGGCGATAGAATTACGGTTTTGCGGGATGGAAAGCTGATAACCACTGGGACTATTGATCAGTTTAATACTCCGAAATTGATTAAAAACATGGTCGGGAGAGAAATGTCTTATGATTATCCCAAAAGACAACACGAAATTGGAGACATTGTTTTTGAAGCAAAGCACATTTTATCAGAAAAGGTTCATGACATTTCTTTTAGCGTACGGAGAGGTGAAATTCTTGGTATAGGGGGATTGGTTGGAGCAGGTAGAACAGAATTGCTTCGGGCAATTTATGGAGCTGATCTGAGATACGAAGGGGAGATTTATCTCGAAGGGAAGAAAGTAAAAATTGATAAACCTTCTGACGCAGTCAAACTTAAAATTGGATTCATCACCGAAGATAGAAAAAGGGAAGGGCTGTTATTAGAGGATACAATTTGCCATAATATTTCTTTGCCTATCTTGAAGAAAATATCTAAGAACGGTGTTGTAAATAAACATGAAGAAAAGCTGATCGCGGAAAAAGAAAGTGATGAATTAAATATAAAGGCTCCTTCGATAGAAACGGTCGCAGGATCGCTCAGCGGCGGAAACCAGCAAAAAGTGGTTATTGCGAAATGGTTAGCAGCAAACTGTAAGGTACTTTTCATGGATGAACCAACCAGAGGAGTGGATGTTGGTGCAAAACAGGAAATATATAAATTGCTAAATTATCTTGCGTCATCCGGCCTTGCAATTGTAATGATTTCTTCGGAAATGGAAGAGTTGATGGGAATGGCGGAGCGTATTATTGTTCTGCATGAAGGAAAAATGGCCGGCGAGGTGCAACGCCGGGAATTCAGTCAGGAAAAAATCATGCAATATTCTTCCGGCATTATGTAATTATTTGGAGGTTGACAAAGAATATGAAAAAAATCAGTTTTAAAAAGTTTTACGATGAATATGGAGTTTTCGCCATCTTGCTTGTTATGATAATTATTTTTTCTATTGCAACGCCTACTTTTTTGACTGGGGCAAATATTATTAATATCTCAAAACAGGTTGCGATTATGGCTATCTTGTCTGTTGGCATGACATTCGTTCTGATTTCTGGAGGCGGCGGGATTGAGCTTTCCATGGGCTCAGTCGTTTCTCTGGTTGTGGTTCTCATTAGCAAGTTTGTGACTGAAAATAATATGGGCATAGGAGTTTCAATGCTTATTGCGGTTATCGTTGCTACGGCGCTTGGTTTTTTGGATGGAGTTGTAATAGCAAAAATTAAAGTTCCACCGTTGATCATGACTCTTGGAATGCAGATATTCCTTTATGGTTTTACTTACACTATTTGCGACGGAAAACCAGTATATGGCATTCCGGCATCTCTTACGTGGATCGGACAGACATATCTTTTCAACGTAATTCCTGTATCAGCTCTGTTAATGATAATTATTATTATTTTAGGACAGTTCTTCCTGTCTAAAATGTATGTGGGAAGGGATTTGTTTGCAGTCGGAAGCAATGAAGATACGGCAAATCTCTCTGGTATTAATGCTGATAGAATAAGAATCATGGCTTATACATTATGCGGAACGCTGGTCGGAATTGCTGGTATTGTTATGCTTGGAAGAATCGGAAGCGGGCAACCCAGTGCCGGAGATGGCTATGAAATGGATGTTCTGACAGGCTGTGTTTTAGGAGGGGTAAGTCTTAATGGAGGGAAAGGAAACGCTGTTAAAGCTTTTTGCGGAATTTTAATTATCGGTGTTTTGAGTAATGGCATGTCTCTTCTGGGATTTGACCCTTTCATGCAGAAGATGGTAAAAGGTATTGTCCTGATTCTGGCTGTTGTGGTTGATAGCCTGCAGAATATCAAGTTAAAGAAAAAAGTAAAAGTATTGAATTAATTCTTTGAAAAGTTATGATATCAAATTATTAAGGTGTTGTTTTTTTATTTAAGACAGAAGGGATTAATGGGAAATGATGAAGGGTGCCTTCATGCGTGGCAAGGATAATATGATCATAAAGGAAATTCCGAAGTCGACGGTACTTAAAGGGTCTGCTGTGCTTTCCCTTGAATATACATCGGTATTTATGGTTCCGACGTACAATATTATCACAACGGATAGGTAGGAACCTACAAGGTGGATCTTATCCAGGATTATATGCTCGGACATGAGGCTGCCGGAATAGTCATTGAAGTTAGCGAAGGTGTTACGAATATTAAAGTCGGCGATAGGGTATGTCTTGAACCGGACGTAACGGACGGCACCTGCGAATTTTGCAAAGCCGGAAAATATAATCTCGACCCGGATGGCCAATTCCTTGCAACACCTCCTGTACGGGGCTGCAAAAAAAGGTTTATTGAGTTCCCAGCAGATTATTGATTTAAGCTTCCGGTTAATGTTTCCACAAAGGAAGGCACCCTGATCGAGTCGTTTTCTGTAGGATTCCATGCAGCAAACCAGGGCGACGTACAGGTTGGCGAAAGCGGCCGCATCCTCGGCGCAGGTACGATCGGAATGACAACCCAGCTGTTTTGAAAGGCGCATGGGGTAGGATAGATTATGTTATGGATTTGATTGACGCAAAGCTTGACATTGCAAAAAAGATGGGCGCAGATGTGGTTATCAATAGTGGAAAACAGGATGTATTTGAAGAAGTCAACAAGGCCACAAACGGAGAAGGTGCGGACAAGGTATTTGAAACGGCAGGTTCTCCTGTAACCATCGCACAGACCCCGAACCATTACGCTGGTAGGCATTTCCGTAAAGCCGGAAATCAGCTACAATTTCTTATGAAATATTCACGTATGTATGCTGCCTTCTCCGAGTCCGTTATTAGTTTATCACTTCGGTAACGGTAATTTATTGTGGAATTATATTAGCATAGTAAAATGTTTGAGTAATAGCTTTAGCTGTGAAGAATATCATTAGGAAACGCGACACATATTTTATGCCCATGTGAGCTAACACTCGTGACATTTTGTCATAAGATACAGCTCACACACTTACTGAAACGTGCATATCAGTATCCTACATAGTATAATTAAAATTCCAGGGAATCTCTTTTCTGAGTCTGTAGGAGGGAGATAATAAAATGAACACAAATAAGAACATACTAACAGTAGAAGAAATTGAAGAAGTTGCAAAACCTCTTGCTAAAAAATATCATATTGCTGAAGTTTACTTGTTTGGCTCTTATGCAAGGGGAACGGCAACAGAAGAAAGTGATATTGATTTACTGGTTTTAGGTGGAAACAATTTTATACCAACAAAATTATTTTCGTTCGCTGAGGAATTAAGAAGAATATTACAAAAAGATATTGACGGCTATGAGATTCGGGAAATTAATGTTGAAAGTGACTTTTATGAAGAAGTCATGAGAGAAAGGCGGCTTGTGGCATGAAATATTCGGTTCAGCAAAGCCTTCAAAATAGTAGGAATCATGTATGGGAGATCTTTATATCGCAAGCGACAAGCGATATGACCATATGAGGTATAATCACGTCGGAAAATCGGGACTTAAGTTTCCGGCGGTTTCGCTGGGCTTCTGGCACAATTTTGGAAATAATGGCTTTTACGACAATATGAAGGCAATCTGCAGAACCGCTTTTGATAACGGGATCACGCAGTTTGATCTTGCGAACAATTACGGACCGGAATACGGCAGAGCCGAAATCAATGCTGGACATATTCTGGAAGAGGACTTCAAGCCGTACAGGGATGAACTTATCATTACAACAAAGGCCGGTTATGATATGTGGCCGGGACCTTATGGCAACTGGGGTAGCAGAAAGTATTTGATGGCCAGCATCGATCAGTCATTGAAGAGGCTCGGCCTGGATTATGTGGATATCTTTTATCATCACCGGATGGATCCGGAAACTCCGCTGGAAGAGACGATGGAAGCGCTGGCACAGATTGTTCGGAGCGGAAAAGCGCTCTATGCCGGCATTTCCAATTATGATAAGGAGCACACGGAACAGGCGGTTCGCATCATGAAAGAGCTGCACTGTCCGCTGATAGTGAACCAGCGCAGATATTCTATTTTTGACCGGACAATCGAAAAGGACGGTGTGAAAAAATACTGCAGGGAGGCCGGCATGGGTATTATTGCCTTCAGTCCGCTTGCACAGGGACTCCTGACAGACAAGTATCTTCATGGCATTCCGGATGACAGCAGGATAGCAAGAGATCCAAGATATATTAACAAAGGTGTGCTGACCGAGGAGAAGGTTTCGCAGATTACTGCGCTTAACAAGATCGCGGAGAAACGCGGCCAGACGCTGGCAGAGATGGCACTTTCCTGGATACTTCGGGATGGAGATGTGTGTTCCGTCCTGATTGGGGCGTCAAGGCCGTCACAGATCCTGGATAATATCAAAGCGATAGATCGTACGGATTTTACAGAAGATGAGCTTCGGGAGATCGACCGGATTTCAAAATGATAAGATAAAGCATAATGTTCTGTTGTAAAGCTGCCGTATTAAGAGAACAAGTATAGAAAACAGGAGAGAACTTCCTTGTTTTGGATCATGGAATGAATCGAATGAAGGTTATGGTGAGTGCCTGTCTGACAGGTGAAAACTGTAAATATAACGGCGGGAATAACAGGGATGACAAAATCCTGCGGCTGCTGGAGGGAAATCAGGAAATTCCGGTCTGTCCGGAACAGATGGGAGGCCTGCCGACGCCGCGCGTTCCGTCCGAGATCCGTAACGGCACGGTTATGGCGAAAGACGGAAGAAATGTAGATTCGGAGTTCCGGGCTGGCGCGGCGAGATGTCTGGAAATTGCCAGGCGTGAACAGCCGGATCTGATTGTGCTTCAGCCGCGGAGTCCCAGCTGTGGAGTGGAGCAGAGATATGACGGCACTTTTTCCGGGACGCTGATCAGGGGCGCCGGAGTAACGGCGCAGCTGCTTATGGAAAACGGGTTTCCGGCGGTTGATGCCGAGGATCTGCTTGTTACGGACAGGCTGCTGCTGAGAAAATGGGCAGAGCGTGACGCGGAAGACCTGTACCGTTATGCCTCCGATCCAGATGTGGGGCCGGCTGCCGGATGGCCGCCGCACCGCAGCGTAAGCGAGAGCCTGGATGTGATACGGAATGTCTTAAATGGTGCGGAGACATACGCGATCTGTTTAAAAACGGATGGAAAAGCAATCGGCGCGATTGGGCTGAAGGTGAAGGTTCAGACAGACAGCGCGGCGGGACGTGGGGATGCGTGTGAGCTGGGCTACTGGCTTGGCAAACCGTTTTGGAGCAAGGGCATCATGACGGAAGCTGCCAGGGAAATGATCCGTCATGGCTTTGAAGATATCGGTATGAGCGCGATCTGGTGCGAATATTATGAAGGGAACAGCAGGTCAAAGCGGGTACAGGAGAAATGCGGATTTCACTATCAGCGAACCATCAGGGAGGCGGATGTACCGCTGCTGCATGAAAAACGGACGGTTTATGTGAACAGCCTGAACAGGGCAGAATATCAGGAGAGAAACGATGAGTTTTCACGTTGAAACCTTTGGAAATCCCGACGCGGATATCCTTCTGATTCAGATGGTGGATGATCACGATCTTGAAGGGATGGAGCAGGAAGTTTCAGCCGTCAGGGAGCTTTCCGGAAAGCAGGATTTCTGTATGAAGGCAGTCAGGACGGACAGGTGGAACATTGATCTGTCTCCGTGGCAGGCACCGGCGGTATTCGGAAAAGAGAATTTCGGGGAATCCGCACCGGAAACACTTGCCTATCTGCAGAACGAGATCCTTTCCGGATTCCGGTTATCCGGAAAGAAACCGAAAAGAATCGTTCTCGGAGGATACTCCCTTGCGGGACTTTTTGCGCTTTGGGCCGGGTGCCAGACAGATATTTTTTCCGGAGTAGCAGCGGTGTCACCGTCGGTATGGTTTCCCGGATTTACAGACTATTTGAGGGAAAACAGGGTGCATGCAGATGCCGTCTATCTTAGTCTGGGTGACAGGGAAGAACGAACACGAAACCCGGTCATGGCACAAGTGGGAAACGCAATCCGAACCTGTTTCGATCTATTGAAGGATACAGGGACGGACTGCACTCTTGAGTGGAATAATGGAAACCATTTCCAGGATTCGGATTATCGGACTGCTAAGGCCTTTGCGTGGGTGATGGGCAGGGATGACAGGAGCTGAATGCTGCGTATGGATTTTAACATGAATAGCTCCCTTCTAAATGAGAGTCGTTAACAGTCTGTCTTTGTGAGATTAGTATATCATTGAACAACGCCCGGATTAAGTCATATGTCAGCATATAGTAAGATCTTTCAGCGCCGATTATAAAATACCGCACCGAAAAAAGTAACAGAACCCGGTCCGTGCAGATACCGGATCCCAGCCTTTTTAGCAAGCTCACTGACAAGGAAGCCATAACCTTCAATAGAAGGAAAAAGCTGATCGGGGAACCGGCATGGGCTGTCCGGCCAGGTGCATTTTTTGCATCTGTCACAGGATTCGTTTGACAGAATCATCGCTTCCGGGAATTCCTGCCGAATCTGATCTGCCGCACGCTGAACATATCCCTTAAATTCGTGCATGGCGTTTTGAAAGGCATCAAAATCAAAGGGATCGGTTACCGGAAATGCCTTGGAAAAGACCTGCAGTTCTTCGTACTTCATGCACTGGTTCCGGCATTCCGCAAGGGTGCCGACGGCCGGCGGGCAGGCCCAGGTTGTCTGATATCTGCCGCATTTATTTTGCTTACAGAGACTTCTGACTTCCGGATAAAAAACAAGATCGGAGGGATGCAGGATTCCGCTTTCCAGAAAACCGTTTTCTAATAGTAGTTCCCGGATTCGGGCAGAGGAAAGACCTGCCTGCCGCTGTGCGGCAGCTGCTTTTTCTGCAGTTAATGCCTTCCATTCAGACATTTTCCGGCAGACGCAGTATTGGCAGAGACTGTCTGCGCCCTCCTCTCTGGCAGGACAGTAATAGACCGCTTTATCCTCCGGGAACTGCACGATCCACTTTGTCTGTCCGGCTGCGTGCAGTGGTTCCGAGAAGATGAATGCCAGAGACATGCAGGAAAGAACAATAGGAAGGTGTGCATCCGGATGATCCGGCATGTATTTTGCCAGATAAGCTTTCAGCCTTCCGCTCATTTCAGAAACTGCGTCCTCCGGAATTTCAGTATCCGGTTCCGGGATGGATTCCTGAAGCCGAAGCAATGTTTTTCGGTTAAAAGCGCTGACAGGGATGGGAAATTCGTTACACCGGAGTTTTTCCCATTCTTCATCAGAATATGTGGCAAGTATTTTTGCTTTTAATCCCTCTCTCGTCATTTTTTGTAACCCCCTTATGAACAGAGCATGGAAAATGATATGCTAGGAATAGAATAGTCATTGCAGGGACGAATGTCCAGCATTTCGGGAGGTATCGAACATGGAACTAAGTGCCGGGAGTAAGATTTATCAGATAGAGACAGGGGTTCCGGAGAGCTACAAATGGAATCCGTCAGGCAGGAGGCTGGCTGTGATGTATCGGCTTTTTTCTGCACTGCTTGTTCCTGTAGCCTGGGTATTTCTGTTATTTTTTCTCGAATGGAATGTGATACGCATCGGGTCATTGACTATCGGTGGTATTTTTTGGACCGGTGTGGCGTTGGTTGTCCTGTTTTACTCGGTTTTGATTTTCCTGAACCATTTGTTTGTCGGCATTTCCCGAAGGCTGAATCCGGAAGAAAGACATGATTACATTCTTTACTGTTTTCATCATGGAGGCAGGAGAAGCGCAAGGCTGAGAACACAGTCCCTGCTTTTTATGGCACAGCTGGATATTCGGATGCACCGCCCGGAAAGAGCAGGGGAGGCATTGGAAGAAATTCCTACCGACAAGCTTTCCGTGGAACAGATGAAACTCTATACCCTTCTGAAGCTGGCGGGGGAAGTGTTAAGTGAGGAAGGGACGACAGAGGGAACGCCTGGTGGGGAAAGTGAGACGGAGAGAACAGTCCGGGGAGAGGGAGAAAAGCAGTCTGGTGCATCGGCAGAGGACTGGTATATCCGCTATTCCGGATTTTCCGATAAAACAGGGAAGTTCCCGGAGAATGCCGCGGTAGAATCGTGGATGAAACCGAAAGCTATGGAAAATAAGCAGGCGCAGGACGAAATAATTGCTGCGGTTTCCGGTATTTCCATCGAGCCGGAGCCTCATCCGTTTTTTAATTTATTTTTCGGGATGATGCTGGCACACAGCATTTTCTTTCCGGCAGTCCAAAGCTTTACCGCTTCCGGGTGGCAGCTGCGGCCGAAGTATTCCCTTTTCGCAGGAGGGCTGGCCGGTCTCTTTGTTCTCATTCTCGGAATCGGGATTCTGTATCTTTTGCTGAAAAAACGCAGGCGCGCAGGAACTCAGGAAAGAGGGGCGGATAAAGTGCGGCTGATTATTGTCGGGATTGCCTGGGTGCTGCTTGTTCTTTCTCTTTCTGCGATGGTATTTCTTGGAAGCTGGGCTGGAACTTCGGATCAGGAGCGTGTACTGACGGATGCGGTTCCGGATCCGCTTACCGGGATTAAATATGTGTACCTTGCCGAAGAAGAGGATTACGGCGGCACCCGTTACTATCGCTCCCCTGATTTTATTTTTATGGAAGAGTGGAGCGAAGCCATATATTACGATACAGAGGCCGATCTATCGGAAGCAGTCGGAGAGGGGCCGAATACGGCATCTGCTGTGAGCGGAAACTCTGCAGAATCCGAGGTGCCGGATCAGGAAACAGGAAGCAGCAGCCTGAGTGTTTTCGCAGGAGATAGCACCGGTTCGGGGTATGACGGAGGGGCAGGTTCCGATGATAGCTTTTTCGCGCAGAACGCGATGCAGGCGGTTTATGAGTATTTGAAAAGTAAGGGAGAATTTCAGAATTTGAGCATTTCGTACAGTGCGAACGCCAAAGGAGACCTCTATGCCCGGATCGGTTCCGGGTCCGATGCGCAGGGCGCGGAGGAAAGAAGTTACGAGCTTCGCCTGTACGATAATGGGGAAAAAGAGTCCGATAGCGGGACATGCCGGGAAATTGTACTGGAGAAGGTTTATCTGGCCGGGGATGGAGAGACAGAGCTGATGGATTTTTATCTTGTGAACCGGGAGACGCTGGAGGTAACTGACGAACAAAAGACAGAGTGGTAACTGACAGATTTCCTGGTCTGCATAATTTTTCCAGAGGCGTTTGTTCATCGGGCTTTATGAAGGGAGATTATCAGAATGAAGGATAAAATATACGAATATGACACAGTTATTCACGAGATACCTGAGAAGGGAGGGGCGTATCTTACCTTTCCGTGGGATGTCCGACAGGAATTCGGAAAAGGAAGAGTCAAAGTCCATGCGGAATTTGATGGGCTTCCTTACGATGGAAGTGTCGTCAATATGGGACTGAAAAACCCGGACGGTTCCATCTGTTATATCATAGGCCTGCTGAAAAGTATTCGCAGAGAACTGGGAAAAGGCGAAGGGGATCCAGTCCATGTGAAAATCCGGGAGAGAGAATTCTGAAAAACAAAAGGAAGACGAAGGCGTTGAGTGCCATGAAAATCTATAAAGGGGTAGAGGAGTACACACGAATATTAGTACTTCAGGCGTAACGATACATCCCTGCAAACGGACCCTGCAGAGTCGGGTCAATATTGTAGTAATAGTCATATGATTCACCCAGATAACCGATAGAATCCAGGTAGAAGATTTCTCTGTAATCGGCCGTTCGGAATTCCCTGGTTACAGTCGCCTGTGTTCCGGCAGAAATAGTTCCCGTCTGCTGTGTCGCATTGGCATCACTGTATAGTGGAAGATCAATGGCAAGAGTGACAGCGACGCCCTCCGTAAAATTCTCGTCTTTCAGGTCTGAAGTGGTATCTCTGTTATACCCTCCGATATACCCTTTGTCTCTCGGCATACTTCCGATCACAGAATCCATAAGCGTTACTTCTTTATCTTTTATCATAAATTCGCTCTTTTCACAGACCCAGTTTGTCTGATCCACCTGCCAGCGCAGGTCGCTGTAGAGATGCAGGATGCCATCTCCTTTCATATCCGTATAGGAGATATCGCCGATCCCGCCGATCTGGGACTGATCGGTGATCTCGACAAGTTCGGTGTCATTATACGCGAAAATAAGTTCATATACGACGCCGTCTTCGCCGGTGTCAGAACGAAGGATGATGTTTTTGTATTGGTCTTCTGTATTGATGTCCACGGCATACGCCTGGGTTATCATGGTGTGCTGCATCTGCACGTTGAGACTCAGGTCATTGACATAAATGGTACTAAAATAAACTTGCGCTTCAAAAGGATCCATGGCACTTCCATCGGATATCAGTGCTCCAATGTTAATTTTATCTGTCGTTCCGCTGTTGTTCACGTCGACGTAGTTATCGGCGTTCAGGGTCAGTACCTGTACACCCCCAAACTTATAGTTTTCATCGCTCGTCTCCCCTGCGTCAGAGTTCATTTTATCCGTTGCACTGTCAGGATGGTTATTCAGCTGCTCCGCGATCGTTTCTCTTTTTTTGCCGGCATAGGATAGGAGCTCCTGCTCGTCATTTTTTTGGGCATAATCTTCGGCCTTTGCATAGGCATCGTCTGCCCGGTTTAAAGAATCCTCCGCATCCGCCGGTCTGTCAGCTTCCAGATTTTCACTTTTATCCATATACACATCACCAAGATCTGTGTACACTTCGGCGTAGCTGAAATCAGCATCCTCCGGTTCTACAGCATCTGTCAGGCTGATCAGGATATCTGCAGCATCCTGATAGGCATCATCAATGGAATCAATGTCATTTTCGTCCAGTGATCTGGCTTTTTCCACATAGGTATTGGAAAGTTCTCTGTAGGCGGTATCCTGCCTGGGGGCAATAGCGATTGCCGCCTGGTATGCCAGTTCTGCTTTTTCAAAATCCATATTTGAAGCATATTTGCGGCCAAGACCCAGTTTTTTCCTTAACTGCTGCCGGGGCATGTGATTAAATACCAGTAATGATCCGAACAGCAGAGTCAGGATTGCAGCAAGTAATGTCATCAGAAAAATCTTTATGTTTTGCCTTTTGCCCATATTTTCCCCACAAAGTACGATGTAATTTTATTTTTCATCTTCTCAATTTTACCACAGAAGGAAGCGTGAAGCATAGCAGACGTGCAATGTTATTCACTTCTGGATTCCTGATAGCAGTGAGAATAAATAGTTATTGTGGTATTTATGCCGATATTCTATACTTTGTAGTGCGGAAAGACGTTGGCATAAGGCCTGTTTAGAGGAGGATGAATCTTTCATCCTGTGAAATCTGTCGTCTGTCAACTTTTTTTCTGCTTATTTCCGCTTTTGTTTAGAATGGTGTCAGTTCAGAAATGGAGAGGATTTCTGGCACGGGTGATTGAATAGACAGCAATACGACTGGAGGAGTAAAATGTTCTGTACAAATTGTGGGAAACAATATGATGATCATTCCAGATTCTGCCCTTATTGCGGCACGCCGAATGCTTTTTTGGCGCAAGGAAGTCCGGACGGCGCGGCAGAAGGAAAGCGGGCGGGAGCGCAGTACCAGGAAGACGGAATATCGCGGAGAGTTGGAGGAAGTGGGAAAAAAAGGATAGGTCTGATTGCATGCCTTGCGGCGGTCATTGCTGTACTGGCAGTTGCCGGAGTTCTTCGTTCGAATGGCGGCTATAAAAAAGTAATTGGCCGCAACATCTCCCTATATGCCAGTGATAAAGACAGGAAGCTGGAGGACATTCTCAGGTTAAATCTTCCGCAATCGGTGGAAAAACCGATGATAAAGGCGATAGGCTATCTTAATATAGATGATCAGGATATAGAAAAGGCATTGAATGATGGACTGGATTCCACCAGAGACACTTTGAAAGAGGAATTTGGGGATGGCTACAAAATTTCATACAAAATCACGGATGTAGACAAGATGTCCAGAAGCGATCTGGAGAACATTGAAGAAGATTACCAGGAGCAGAAGCTGGATTTGGATGAGTATGACGATTCGTATGCAGATATACTCGGAATTTCAAAGGATGCCTATAACAAGATGGTCAAACAGCTGGAGAAGATGGACGATAATCTGTCTCATGTGAAGGTGTCCAAGGGCTATACTGTCTCCGGAGAAGCTTCCATCAAGGGCAAGAAGGATGAAGAATCTGATGATTTTGAAATCCAGGTGGTAAAAATGGATGGAGACTGGGTTATTTATCAAGCCAGTGGCGAGGGGTATTTTTTGTTTGATTCTTTTAATACAGATATTTTGGAACAGGCTTTATATCAAGCTATATGGTAAAGGGACAATCAGAAACAGAGGATAAAGCTGATGGGTGGAAGAAAACCGGCAAGACTTTATTGTTTCGCCGACAACGGAGTCAAGGGCTGCAGCCTCACAGATACCACGACATTCGGAAGAAACAGCAGGACAACCAGTCCGGACATTGCTGTAGATGTGGAGACCGTATCCAGAAGGCATGGGGTGTTCCGTCCTGAAGGATCCGGCTGGGTCTATGAGAATCTCAGTCAGAGTAATGGAACGATCTGGAAGGGAAAGGTGATGCAGAGCGGAGGCAGGGAGGAGCTCCGGGACGGAGATATCCTCCGTGTCTGCTGTCCATCCACCGGGGATTCCAGCAAGGAAGTGGTTCTTCTTTATACAGAATCGTACCACTTGAATTCCGGGTGGAAACGAGTGAGCCTGGAGAAGACAAGAGGAGAGCTGCTTGTCGGCTATGAGGTGACGGATCTGAAGAACGGGAGGGCCGGGTTCCGCTCTGCAGCCGGATTCTGTCGAACAGCCGATGGCTGGAAGATCGGGAATGTTGACGGCATGCAGAGGATTTTCGTAAACGGCATGGAGGTTTCAAACGAAGCCGGGATGCGGCCCTGCAGTCTGGTTCTGGTTAACGGGTATATTCTCTTTTATACCGGGGAGTACCTGCTGGTTCAGTATGCGCGGAAGGGGACATCCTCCTCGGCAGATGTCCGGGAGAGATTTGATGTCTATACGAGAAAAAATACTTGCTGATTCAATTTACTGCGTAGACAGGCTATAAGACTGGCGGAAGATGGAAAAAGATATGCAGGAGGAGCAGAATGTTTGAACATTTCACATCAAAAATGAAAAACTATGGGGACACAATTAAGCAGGGAGCGCAGAACATCAGCGAGACTGCTTCCATCAGTCGCGAGATCAGCCAGCTGAGAAATGATATTAATAAGACGTATCAGAATCTGGGGGAAGATTTTTATCGGCAGAACAGGACGAATGTTCCGGACCGCTACAGAGAATTTTTTGATCACCTGGAGCAGCAGACGGCGGCTCTGAAGGCGGCGGAGAAAGCTCTTCAGGACGTAAAAGGCACATGGGTCTGCCCGAACTGCGGCGCGGAGAATCCGAAAGAGGGACGCTTCTGCGGAAACTGCGGCAGCCCCAGACCGGCAGTGAAAGAGAATAAACCGGCGGCAGCGCCTGCCGGTCTTTGCCCGAAGTGCGGTGCGCCTCTGGTTGAGGGGGCAATGTTCTGCGGCAATTGTGGCTGCCGTCTGGAGAGACAGGAGATGCCCCGGAACGCATCAACTGCGGCACAGGAACCGGCTGTAGAACCTTTGATGCAAGAGGTGGATCGCGCCGTTCCGGAGGAGAGTGTAGAGGAACTCCCGGATGTAGAGCCGGAGACCATCCGGGTGACAGAAGAGACAGAAGACATACCGCGTCCGGTATTGGATACTCCGGTGGAACCGACAGAATCAATCGCCCCGGCAGCGGGAGAACAACAGCCTGAGGCAGCCCTTTTCTGCGCAAACTGCGGCGCAAAGCTGGCGCCAGATGCTGCTTTCTGCCAAGAGTGCGGGGCAAAGGTCTGCTGAAATAAAGCATGATTAAAATGAATTGGGGGATGCAGGGTGAGTATCTTACTGTCTGCTTACAGTGGAAAGGCATATCTGGATAGTATTCTGTCTGCTGCCGATCATACAGAGGCATCAATAAATTTCTACAGGGATATTTTCGGGCTTCGGGAAGACGTTTCTGTAAAACTGGAAAGTCATGGCGGAGTCTGGCAGTTTCTTCCCGATCCCGGTTACAGGATTCTCTGCGGACAGCAGGATTGGACCGGAAGGGATATTCATTTCAATGACATTCTGGATCTTCAGGTTGACGGCACGATTGTCGCGACGATCGTCATCCGCCAGATTCTTCATCCTTTTGTGCCCTATACAAAAATAGATTTGCGGGGAATCCGCAGCCTGACGATAGGTAAGAGCGAGAAGTGCGATATCGCTGTAGATGTTATGCGGCTGATCTCCAGAGAGCACCTGACGCTTGAATTCAGCGCGGGCGGCTGTGTGCTGCGCGATACAAGCCGGAATGGCATCTATGTAAATTCCATTCGAAGTGAAAAGGTACAGAAGCTTCATTTTGGTGATGTGATCAACCTGTTTGGAATGAAAATCATCTGGCTGGGAACGATGCTCGCCCTCGATATGAGTTATGGGGCGAAGATCAACGGACAGCGTCTGCACGTCATGGGAGCGGATGAATTTTTTGCCCACATGGCAGAGGCTGGATATCCGGCCTACTATCGCCCCGGAACACGTGAATTTCGCCGTGCGCCCCGTAACATAATCCGGATTGGCACAGATCCGATTGCGATTGAGGCGGCACCAGCCAGGGCGCAGGAGGAAAAGAGGACGATTCTTGAGACGGTCGGTCCATCTCTCACGATGGCCATTCCCATGATCATCGGAAGCGGTATGGCGATTCTGGGGAGTGCCTCTGCGGAGCAGAATTCCATCTTTATGTACACCGGACTGGTCACCGCAGTTTCCGCCGCGATGATCGGGAGTATCTGGGCATTTGTCAATCTGAAAAACGGCAGAAAACATGCAGCTCAGGAGGAGGCCAACCGGAAAGGTGCCTATTCTGCCTATCTGGAGGCAAAGGATAAGGATATCCAGCAGAAATATGATTATAACAGACAGGCACTCCGGGATATGTACCCCTCGGCTGCCGCTTGCAGCCGATACGCGGATGTCAGAGATTCTCTGAAGCTCTGGGGGAGAAATGTCACGCAGGCGGATTTTCTCTATGAACGGCTGGGAAACGGCACAATTCCCTTTCAGTCAGAAATCCGCATTCCACAGCGGCATTTTGAAGTTTACAGGGATCCACTGGAGGATGGACCGGGGCAGATACGTAAAAAGTATGAGATGCTGACAGAAGTTCCGGTAGGCGTGGATCTTCTGGAACACCAGCTGATCGGTGTTCTTGGCGGTACGGACAAGCAGAATGCCTATCAGATTGCCCGACTTCTGATCACCCAGATTGCGGCAAACAATAGTTATCTGGATGTAAAAATCGGACTTGTCTACAATCAGGAAAAACAGATCGAAAAACAGACACTGGACGGGGTCAAGTGGCTGCCCCATGTCTGGAGTGAGGATCGGAAGACTCGCTTTGTGGCGGATAACAGGACGGATGCCGCGGATGTTTTCTACGAGCTTGCCCAGGTGATCCGCCAGCGGATAGAGGAGAAGGAGACAAAGGCGGTACAGAGACCGTATTATGTGCTTTTTGTGACAGATCTGTCCCTGCTCGCGGGAGAGCTGATTTCCAGATATATCCTGAATCCGGAGCCGAGATACGGGATGACAACGGTCCTCCTTGCCAGCGGCTATGATGAGCTTCCAAACACCTGCGATTTTATCATAGAAAATGACGCGAATTATTCCGGTTTTTATACCGTCGGGACCAGTGCGCTGGATTATCAGCATATTGACTTTGACAGGATCGGAAATGAGGAGTTTGAAAAATTTGTTAAAAAACTGGCTAATATCCGGGTAACTGAGACGGAGCGCAGCGGAGATCTTCCGGCATCCCTGACATTTCTGGATATGTACCATGTACGCAGGCTGTCCGAGCTGAATGTGGAAAACCGATGGGTGAAGAACCGATCCTATGAGTCTATGAAGGCGCTGATCGGAGAGACAGGAGGCGGGGCGCCCTGTTATCTGGACGCGCATGAAAAGTATCATGGTCCCCACGGACTGATTGCCGGAACAACCGGGTCCGGAAAGTCCGAGACACTGCAGACCTATATTCTGTCCCTTGCAGTTAACTTCAGCCCGGATGATGTGGGATTTTTTATCATTGATTATAAAGGCGGAGGTATGGCGAACCTCTTCACAAAGCTGCCCCACATGATGGGGTCTATCTCCAACCTTTCCGGCAACCAGGTTCACCGGGCGATGATATCCATTAAATCCGAGAACCAGAGGCGGCAGAAGATTTTTAATGAAAATGGCGTCAACAATATTAATCAGTACACGAAATTGTACAAAAACAAAGAGACATCCGTTCCCATCCCGCATCTCTTCCTTATTATTGATGAGTTTGCAGAGCTGAAGCGGGAAGAACCTGATTTTATGCAGGAACTTATTTCTGTCGCGCAGGTCGGCCGGAGCCTCGGTGTCCATCTGATTCTCTCTACGCAGAAGCCGGCAGGTACCGTGGATGATAATATCTGGTCGAACGCGAAGTTTCGCCTCTGCCTGCGCGTGCAGGACAGGCAGGATTCACAGGACATGCTGCATAAGCCGGATGCTGCCTATATCACACAGACGGGGCGCGGATATCTGCAGGTAGGCAGCGATGAACTCTACGAACTCTTCCAGACCGGCTGGAGCGGGGCTCCCTATGAGGCGGACGAGGGGCAGAAGTCAGAGATTGTTCAGATGCTGACAATGACAGGAAAGACGTCCATGACCGGAAACCGTATGAAAATTGTCCGCCAGGAAGAACAGAAAAAGAAGTGGATTGCCCGGCTGCTCACTGCAATTGATACGGCGCAGACCGCCGCGGGAGTCACAGCGGAAGAGACAGCACATTCCCAGGAGATGACCGAAATTATCTGCGAAGCTGTCTTTGCAGATCTGGAGAGGCAGGCGGTTGACTATCCGAAGACGGAATTCAATCTGCGCAGACTGATGGATCTCATCCACCTCTGCGGGGACAGACGGGTGTCGGGCGGGAGCAGTGCGGCGGATCGGGCGGACAGGATTCTGCGGCTTTCTGTCCAGAGCGGTGTGAAGCTTCCGGAGCAGAAGAGGATGACACAGCTGGAGGCTGTAGTCAGCTATCTTGCGGAAACCGCAAAAAAGAAGAATTACACCAATAACTATATGCTCTGGCTTCCGGTTCTTCCGACGGAGCTTTACCTGGACCAGCTTGAGGGCCATGAAGCTGTGTCTTATGCGGACGGTGCCTGGAAACCAAAGAACCGTTGGAGCCTTGCGGCACAGATTGGTCTGGCGGATGACCCGGTGAACCAGGCGCAGTTCCCGGCAGAGGTCAATCTGGGAGCAAACGGAGGACTGGCAGTAATCGGTTCGGTCGCCAGCGGCAAGAGCATTTTCGCGCAGACCCTGGTCTGGTCACTGATCAGCCGTTACGATCCGGGGTGGCTGAATCTGTACCTGATTGATTTCAGCAGCCATATGCTGGATGCCTTCGCCCATGCGCCACAAGTCGGCGGCATTATGAATGAGGATACCCCGGAGCGGATTGTGAAATTTTTCCACATGGTCGGAAAGATCATGGAGGAAAGAAAGCATCTGCTCAAGGGGGGCAGTTACGAACAGTTCATAAAGAAAAATAAACAGGTCACGCTTCCGGCGATTGTCATTGTCATTGATCAGTACGGGAGCTTTAAGGAAAAGACGGACGGTGCATACACCGAAAGACTTACGCGGATATCCAGGGATGGAACCAGCTACGGCATCTATCTGGTTATCACAGCCTCCGGTTTTGGCGGAGATGGAATAGAGCGTTCCATTGCGGATAATTTGCGCAGCAGCATATGTCTGGAGCTGCCGGATCGTTTTGCCTACACGGATGTTCTGCACACCATGAAGCTGGATGTCCTTCCGGAGGCAGGATGCAGGGGGAGAGGCCTGATTTCGGAGGGGGAGAGAGTTCTTGAATTCCAGACAGCGGTTGCCATGGAAGCAAAGGATGATTATGACAGAATTGTAGTCCTGGACAAGATCTGCCGGGACATGGCAGAACACTGCGAAAAACCTGCCGCGCGCCGGATTCCGGAAATCCCTGAAAAGCCGGTGGAGTCTGTTTTTATGGGGCTTCCGGAAGTGCAGGAGACAATGCGGGATCCGAGGTGGTTTCCAATCGGTTACGATAAGGAGAGCGCAGAAATATATTCGATACCGATGACCCAGACATTTTGTTACACGATATCCGGCGCCCATCGCACAGGAAAGACAAATCTTCTGAAGCTGATGATCCGCGTCGCGGCGGAGAAGAAGGGTGAGATTCATATTTTTGACACGACAGGCGCGCTATCTGCTTTTGCCGGGCAGTACGGAACAAAACTGATTCAGACGCCACAGGAGCTGACAGAGACGCTTGTGGAGATGGCGGGAAAAGTCCGGGAGCGGAGCGTGTCACGAAAAGAAGCGTGGGCAGAGGGGTTGGATCAGGAGGCGGTGTTTGCGCGGCAGCAGCAGTTTACACCGATCTTCTGGTTCATTGATAATTTGACTGATTTTCTAAATATGGTGCTTTACCCGGCGGAGGATCAGCCCGACCTGCAGGGGTATCTGGAGAATATCACAGACAAAGGAGTGCTTCACAATATCTATTTCTTCAGCTGCGTCGATCCGGGAGAGAACCTTCCTGCCGGAGATCTCTGCGATTTTATGCTGCGGGATCACCATGGCATTCATTTCGGCGGCGCACTGGACCGGCAGAATTTGTTCCGGTTTGACTTTGTGCCATATCTTAAACAAGGGAAAAAGGAGCAGCCGGGGATTGGTTATCTGCCATCAGATAGTTATGAGGAAGAAAAGGGAACGGAAAAAGTTGTTGTTCCGCTTGCCGGCAAATAATCGCCAAGAAACCTGATAATGGAAAGAGAAAACAGGAGCAGATGATCTACAGTATCAATTTTGACGGACAGAAAGAGGAATTAAACAGGATTGAGCACACGATGCATGACGAGGCTGCCCTTGCCGGTGATGATGAGTGGAAATGGCTCTTCACCTCGGATTTCGGAAAAGTGCTGGAGGCGGAAGATGCTTTTCCGGTGCTGGATATCTCCTGTCTGGACATCACAGGGGAGGGAGGAACGAAACGGGCGGAGGAGGTGCGGTCCCGGTATCGGGAGAGCGCGATTATGGTAATTGCGGACAGCAAGATGTCCCCGCTTGAGTACCTGAAGCCTTCGATTCAGGCTTCTTCCCTTCTGCTCCGTCCGGTTACGGAAGAAATGATGAAAAAGACCATTCACGATTTCATCCATGCGTTTACGGATGCCAGGTCGGGAGATGCCGGCACGGAGTATGTCGTGGAGACCAGAGAGGGAAAGACGTTTCTGCCGATCCAAAAGATTACGTATTTTGAGGCAAGACAGAAAAAAATCTATATTCGGGTCGGTGCCAGGGAATACGATACCTACGATACGATTGACAGGCTGGCAGAGAAGCTGCCAGATCAGTTTATGCGATGTCATCGAAGTTTCATTGTGAACCGGAAAATGATTGACTATATCCGCTTGAGTGAAAACCGCATTTTCCTCAGGGATGGATCAGTCATCCCTCTTTCCAGAAGCTATCGGTTCGCTTTTAAGTCTCTGCGAGGGAGTTCCTATTGAAGACATATGTATTGAGTACAGAAGAATTTCTTGTTCTGGCTGCAAAAGAAGGAGTAGAAACCTGTGCCCTTCTGTCTGCGGAAAATATGCACCCGCTTTCCAGGCGCGAAAGTGTTGAGGTGGTTTTCGGACTGGCGCAGAAGGGGCTGATTGATGTGAGCTGTGATCAGTATACGGCGGTGCCGGAGATGCAGGAGCTCTTTGCTGTCATACGAAATTCTGCAAAAATTCTGCATATCAGCTATGCCGATAAGAGCGCGCCGCCTCACTGCATGTATCTCTCCGGAGATGCAGTTGTGGATATGACACCTGCGGGAATCGGATCGGATCTTTTCCGGTTCTGCGTTGGCGAGAGGAAGAACCTTCCGGAACTTCTTGAGGAAGACGGACAGTTGCCGGAGGAGACCATTGCGGAGGAGAACAGGGAGACAGGCCTGCCGGAAGATACCGGAAATACGGATCTCAAGGATCCGGAGCTGCTTTTCAGGGATTCGACCTGTATTCTGGCAGCAGATGTGGAGGATATGCGAACAGCTCTTATCTATGAGCGGGTTTGTGTCCGCAGGACAGGCATTTGTTATGAGATCACCGATACAGTTTTTACTGCAGAGGGAAACAGGGGAAGGACTTTTCCCTACGGAAGAGAACGGCTTGGGAAGCTTTTGAATCGGATGACAGGAGAAAAAAAGGATGGTACTGATTGATGTGGATTTTCCGGCGCTTGGTGAGACAATGAACTTTCGGGTGGATGAGACGGTTCCGATATCGGGGATCATTGACGAGCTCGCTTCTCTGGTCTGTCAGAAACTCCAGGAACCGGTCGGATTTCAGACAAATAGTTTCCTTCTTTGCAATGCGGATACACAGGAAATTCTGAACCCGGAAAAAAAGCTGGCAGAATATGGCATAGAAAATGGAACTCGGCTGCTGCTGGTATGATGTTTGTCATGAAAAAGATACCGCTTGTCAGAAAACGGAAGTATTTATCTTCTGTCTGCGATAATAAGGACAGAAAGCAGGCAACAAGGTATGAGAATGTATTTTAATATCAGAAATTCCATCTACATCATTGAAAATCTGAATACCTTGCAAAGGAAAACAACTCGGCTTGCCGCGGAGCTGGAAGATATCCGGTTCCGCCTTCAGAGAACAGCAGCCGGGAATTCGTATATTGCGCTGCTTGGAGATCAGATTAAGATACTGAGGGAAAATGAAAAAAAACTTCGGCAGATGATTTTAACGCTGGAGAGGATCCGGGAGGACTATATCCGGTGTGAAAAAAGGATTACGGCGGATATTGAGGTGGAGATTGTCTACCCGAAAGTATATATCCGCAGAGTGTCGCCAGGACTTCTGGCGGGTGAGGCCTTGAAGCTTTAGGAATTATCCGGCGGGTAAGCGGAGGACTGGAGATAATGTGGCAGACAGCGGGGAGAATGCGTATGACGGCGATCAGGGAAGGGGCTGTAATTCACAATACCTATGAGATAAAGCGGCCAATCGGTGAGGGGGCGGGCGGTTCCGTCTATCTTGCCTGGCACCTGAATCTTCAGAAATATGTGGTCATTAAGAGAATTAAGGATAAATATGTCGGCAACATCAATGAGCGGCGGGAAGTAGACATCCTCAAAAAGCTGCATCATCGGTATATTCCGCAGGTCTATGATTTTATCCAGGAAGGCGGAGATGTTTACACCGTTATTGACTATATCGATGGAAATACGATGCAGGACTATATTGACCGGCAGGTGAAATTTGAGGAGCCGCAGGTCATTAAATGGATGCACCAGATCCTGGAGGCACTGGACTACATACATACGCAGGCGCCCCCGGTCATTCATAACGATATCAAGCCGAACAACATTATGATTTCCGCAGACGGGGATGCCTGCCTGATTGATTTCAATATCTCCTCCAATGACTATGGAGAGAGGGATATTGAGGGGTATTCCAAGGGATATGCCTCTCCCGAGCTGATGCACCGCATCCGCCTGTACTCTACCGGCGGCCGGTATTTTGATGTGCATCTCGATGCACGCTCGGACCTGTTCAGTCTGGCGGCCAGTTTCTATTCTCTGATGACAGGTGAAAGACCCACTGTCCGCGAGAAGGATACCATGCGCCTCCGAAAGCCTCTATGGCACACGGACTGCATCTATTCAAACCAGCTTTGCGGCGTACTTACCCGGGCGCTCTCGGAGAACCCGGATCAGAGGCCTCAAAGTGCGGCGGAGATGCTGAATGATCTGGACAGTATGAAGCTTCGGGACGAAGAGTACCTTCGTTTGACGCGAAGCAGAAAGCGATTTAATTTCCTTGCAGCAGTATTGATGACCCTGGGTATTATGAGCGCTGGCTTTGGCTATTACTTTCTGACACAGGAGCAGTTTCATGATAAGTATGCGGAGATCAGCAGCCTTGCGGAGCAGGGAGCCTATAACGAAGTCGAGACAAAGGCAGAGAATCTGCTTAATGACGGCAGATACAGGCTGGTTTTAAACAGAGATCCGGATGGTGCGGCAAACCTCTGTTATCTGGCGGCGGAGGCCTATTTTGAGCAGGAAGATTATGATAATGCGATCACTTATTTTACCTGTGCCGCAGATGCGGGAATAAAAAATGCGGACTGCTATCGGGATTACGCCATTGCACTGGCCAGAAGCGGCAGAGCGGATGAGGCACAAAAGATTGCCGGGCAGGCGGATACCTATGACCTGAACAGCGCTAATCTGGACCTGGTGCTCGCAGAGATCGGTATGTCTGATGGCAAGGAGGACTTGTCCGCTGTAGTCGGGAAACTGCAGCAGGTGGTTGCGGAGGCAGATGAGGACGAGGAAGAGATAAAACTTCGGGCGATTATTGATCTGGCGGATGTTTATGAGCGCCGCGGCAGTTATGGGGATGCCATCCAGACACTGCGGGAGGCGGAAAAAGAGTTTACAGAGCCATCCTGGCAGAGAAGAGTTCAGCGGGCACTTGGCAATGCCTATGTGCTGGAGATGAATACAGAAGGTAGCGGATCGGAAAGTCCATATGCAGAGGACGCGGAGAGAATTTTCCGGTCGCTGACAGAGGACACGGCAGCAGCGGATTATAATGACTACATGAATCTGAGCCAGATCTGTCAGATGCGCGGCGAGTACGACGAGGCAGAAGAAGTACTCCAAAAACTTTTCGGTACGGATGAGGGGAAAAATCGTTACGAGGTACCGATGCGTCTGGCGCTGATCGAGATTGAACGACAGGGAAAAATCGAGGATGAGGGCAGCAGAGACTACAGCAAGGCTGAGCAGTATGATGAGCAGGCGGAAAAGCTGTATGAAAAGACTGAGGATAACGGCGGTGATGCCGGCAGCGACCTGATGCAGCAGCTGCGAAATCAGATGGATGCGCTGCGTTCCGGCGGATGGCTGGACAAGGAGGATTAAAATATGGAAATCGTTACCAGAGGCACGCTGCTTTTTTTTGGCGGAGCGGGTCTTGCGGCTGTCGGGGCACTTATGCTGATCATAGGCAATATCCGATATTCCGTGAAGAAACGGGCGTTGAGAAAGAAACTGTTTGACCGATATGGGTTCTGACAGACAGATATTAAGGAGGAATGGCAATGTTTTGTTCGAAGTGCGGGGAAAAACTTCCGGAGGGTGCAAAGTTCTGCAGCCACTGCGGGGCAAAGGTAATAGTGGAAGAAGAGAAAAAAATGGAAGATGACGAGAGAACTGTCCTCATGACCGGAAACCATGGAAGAGAAGAAGCACCGGGGGATGGCGAAGAAACAGTTATTATGTCCGGCTCGGGAGGGGGGATACATCAGGATAAGGGCAGGGGGACAAATCCTTCCTTTTCAAAACAAGATCTTAAGTACACGGAGAATATTATTAGGGAGACGAATCAGCAGCCGGAGGAAAAACCAGGAAAAAAGAAGGGTGGAATTCTTTTCCCGGTTCTCTGTGTTTTATGCATAGCCCTGGCGGCAGGTATTGCCTGGCAGGTCTGGGACATTATCAGCGTTAACCGGGATCTCGCCGACTACGAGACGAAACACAATAAGGCCGGTAATAAGGAAGAAAAGGTTGTCGATTCTTCCAGCACAGAGTCTATGAGTACTGCCGCGGCGCTGGTCACAGACCCGATGCTGCAGGAGAGAGTGGAGGTATAGATGGCAGATAAGATTGCAAACGATCTGTATCATTTCAACCGGGACATAGCAAGTTTCAGTGACGCGCTGACAAGATTGCGGGAGCAGAAGAAACAGCTGGAGGAGGACCTGCAGGCACTGCATGGCATGTGGCAGGGCGATGCCCACAGTGCCTTTGTTTCCAGAGCTGCAGCAGATCTTAATGAAGTCGATGACCTGGTCAGAGGGTTTGAGGAGCTGCAGAAAAATCTGACAGATGCCAGGGATGAATACACAGACTGCGAAAAAGACATATCCAGTATGATTGATTTTATGAAATTCTGACAGACAGGAGCATACCATGTATTACTGCAGAAAATGCGGAAAACCAATTGAAGGTTACTATAAATTCTGTCCGAAATGCGGCGAGCCGGTTGACCAGGAGCTGTTGAAGGAAAGTATGGAGCCGGATGCCGGAGAAGATGGGGAGACAGTTCTCAGCCATTTTTCCGAGGATTATCAGCCGGAGCAGACAGAGGGACGTCAGCAGGAGGACGGAGACAATTACCGGTATTTTGACAGGCAGGAATATCCTTACAAGCAGGGGGACTTCTCCTATGATTATAAACAGCCGGAACAGAAGAGAACTGGAAAAAGAAATTTTGTGATTCTCCTGATCATTCTTTTTGCAGCGGTTGCCGCAGCGTTGGCGGCGTTCTGGTATTTCTCCGGCAGGGGAGGAAGCAGCAAGGTGGTAGATCCCTTTGCCGGCGTAGAGGTAAACTATACCGGGGCATCGCCTTATCTCAAGGCATCGGTCACGGTTGACAAGGATGATGCGGTGGAAAAAAAGCTGCACTATGTTCTCAGTAAATCAGGAAATATCAAGAAGGGCGATGAGATCACCGTCTATGTGACGGCTGATGAGGACGTTATGGCTGATTCCAGCGGCACGGTCAATGTGGATGAAGATGACGTGACCGCTTACATGAAAAAGAATTTTCATGTGACGCCTAAGCGTGTGTCCAAGACCTTTGTCGCCAGGGACGTTGACAGCTATCTGACCAGTGTGGACGATATTCCTTCTGATGTTCTCACGTCTATGCAGGAAGCGGCTGAAAAGAAGGTGGCTGATAATGCGAAGAACTGGAGCGGCGCAAATCTTTCGGGCAGTGAGTACCTGGGAGCCTATTTCCTGAGTCCGAAGGACGGAAGGGAGCAACAGGACATCACCAATGCGCTGTTCTTGATTAATCGTGTGGATGTTTCTTTTACGAATGGCGATTTTTTCAGCTATTACTACTACACGGAGTACACAAATCTCATGGAGCAGGCGGACGGAACTGTGGATGTTGATGTGAACCAGTTCCAGGCACCCTCCGGACAGGATGAGATCAGGAGCGGAAGCAGCTACATGTCTTACAATGGATATGAGGATCTGAATTCTCTCTATAATGAAGTCATTGCGACGCAGGATAAGGATTATGAGATAGAGAACAAGGTAAAGGATAATCCCAAACAGTCTAGTCTCTCCCATGCCGGCAACAGTTCAAGCGGAACCGGCTCCAACCAGACAGCGGGTACCGGCAGCGTGAACGGAGGCACATCCCCTGCAGAAAAGAGTTCTCCGGATTCCCCAGGCGGGCATTCGACGACAGACGGACAGATTTTTCCGAACAGCAGCACGGAACTGCTGACGTCATCGGACATCAGTTCCCTGACGTCGGAGCAGGCACAGGACGCGATTAACGAGATCTATGCCCGGGAAGGATATATTTTTAAGGAAAGCCCCTATAAAGAGTATTACGCCCAGTTCAGCTGGTACCACAAGACATACTCGGATATGCAGACTGTTCCGCTGAACACAGTGGAATATCAGAATGTCCAGATGCTTTCCAAAGCCAGATAAGGAGACCACCTATGTATGAGCTGATTGTTGCGCCCGAGAAATTAAAGGCTCAGGCGGAGGCAGTGAAAAATGACATCCGTAAGATGCAGAAAACCATGGAAATGATGGCAACTCGGGTCAGAAATACAAAAAGCTACTGGAAGGGTGACGCGGGAGAGAGCTTTCGCGGCAAATTTGAGGAGCAGAACAAAAACGCCGGGCAGGTGGCTGCAGACATCCGGCTCATGCCGGATGACCTGCTGAAGATTGCCGGAATTTATGAGGAGACAGAGGCTGCCAATAAAGATATGGCTGATGCCCTGCTGTCGGGCATGATCCGGGATTAAGGAGCGATACGCTATGAGCAGAAAAACGCTTTATGAAATCGATATGGACTTTCGCGCTGTGGAACAGCAGGTGGATGGGCTCAAGGAGATTGCCCAGAAGCTGAAGAATCTGGGAAATAATGACTTTGAGGAAACACTTCGTGATATCGGCGTCAACTGGACGGGAGATAACGCGGCAAAATTTGTCGCAAAGGGCTCAAGCCTGAAGACAGACCTGATAGAGAACGGGGAGAATATCATGAAAATCGCGCATGCGCTGGACGAGGCGGCACGTAATATGTATCACACAGAACTGCAGAATATCGACAGGGCGGACGACAGGTAATGTGCCGTTCATCACAGATTTTGGTCTGTCGGTCAGATGGATAGGCTGCCGGATGAACGGAAGCTATAATAAAGGCATAGAGAAAAACAACAGGCCAGACAGACATGGAGGAGGAAAAATAAAATGGCTGGTAGCAATGAGATTAAAGTCACAGCGGAACAGATTACAAGAAAAAAAGAGGAGCTGACACAGGAAAACGCCAGGCTGAAAGAGCTGATTCAAAATCTGCAGACGCAGAATGACAATCTTTCAGCCATGTGGGAGGGCGAGGCAAAGGCAGACTACACTAAGATTGTGAGAGATGCCTGTACGCAGTTTAATAATTTCGGAAAACAGATCGACAACTACTGCCGGGTTCTCGGGGACATTGCAGAGAATTACAAGAGGGCTGAGCAGGAAAACGAACAGATTGCAGCAAGAAGATAATTACCGGGAATTGGAAAGGGAGATAGATGGACATGGCACAGATCAGAGTTACCCCCAGAAAACTCGAAAATGAAGCAAAGCAGATGGAGCAGACCAATAAACAGATCAGCACCCTTACGCAGGATATGCTGAACCAGGTGAGCAATCTGACATCGAGCTGGGCTGGAGATGCGGCGACTGCCTACATTGGCAAGTTTAAAAAGCTGCAGGAAGACATGCAGAAGATGCACAACATGATAAACAGATATGCGCGGAACATGCGGGATATGGCAAACGAATATGCGAAAACAGAAGAGAAGAACCGCCAGGCTGCGGAGGCACTGAAAAACAATCTGATACAGGATTGATGCAAAAGCAGACAAAAGGCAGGCACAGGAAGTGCCTGCTTTTCTGCTTCCCTTACCAGCAGCCACATACAGATTTGCGGAGAAACAAGATTTCTGAAAAAAGGAAAAGGCAAGATATGAATCAGGGATTTTTTGCCGTACCGGCAGTTCTGGCCGTTTCTTTTGTCGGCCTGCTGCTGTTCAACCATATGCCGGAACAACAGTACAAGAGCAGGCTTCATTCCGGGGAAAAATACGCGGACGCATTTGACTATGAAAATGCGGCGCTTGCTTACATGGACGCCATTGCCATTATGCCAAAGACAGACCGTGCCTATATGGAACTGAGTGATACCTATCTTCTGCAGGCGAAAAGCGCGGATGAATCTGATACAAAGGCAATTAAAGAGGCTTATCAGAATGCCGCGGATACTCTGGTGGATCTGACAAAGGCGGTGAAGCCGGAAGAGGCCGCGTTTAATTACACGGCAGTTTACATATCCCTCGGTGACGTATACATGGATCAGGGAGACTATCTGGAAGACAGCGATGCCGATGAGGCGGAGAAGGCCTATGAAAATGCCGATGAAGCTTATCAGAATGCGGCAGAACTGATTAAAGATGGCCAGGCAGAATCAGATATTGCCGCCTATATCCGGAAGCAGCAGGAAAAAATAGGGAATTTGCAGAATACCAATGCAGAGGATGCCAAGTCGGACAGTGCGGACACTGACGCAGCGGAGAATACAGATAATCCGCAGACAAGGGAAGAACAGGATCTCGCCGCCTACAAATCCATCCTGGATCAGCTGTATGCAGATGTAACCGGAAGTGCAGACTCAATTGAACTCAGCGAAGACACAGATTATATTCTTCAGCTTAAACAAAATGGCGAAGATGCGGAGAATAATCTGGGTTATTCTTTTATGGATATGGATGGCGATGGAACGGACGAACTTTTGATTGTTCCTCTGGGTCAGTACGCCGATTCAAGCCAGGTTATTCTTATGTATGGAATGGCAGAAGACGGCACTCCTAAGCGCGTTTTTTCTTCAGTGGGTAGAGACTATTATTATCTCTGTGAAGATAACGTGATAAAGAATTTGGCAGTTGGAGGTGCAAGTTATTTTATATACTACTTTGAAAAATATGATTCCTCCGGCCAGCCTCAGATAATCGAGAGACTTGGGTATGATGCTTTTAATCACCCTGAAAATCCGTGGTATATCACAGACACAAATGACTCTGATCCGGAAAATGATACGCTGATCACGGAGGATCAGTATAACAGCATTCTGGCGAAATATGTAAAGGTAACGCCGGACAAACGGACGCCTTTCAGCCAGTATCCCGGTGCCGACACCCTGAATACCACGGATCAGAAGGCGCTTCTTGCGGCAGTGGCATATTATTCCAGAACAGAGGGAACAGGGATAACATTAAGCGCGTCTGACCAGAAACTTTTCTGGGAAGTGATGAAGTTTTATTTTAGCGAGGCACATCGAGACGAAATGATGAGTGACGGGCATATAATTGCTACGGCTGATCAGATAGAAAAAGTGGCAAGAGCGGTATTTCAGAATTTCACCACCATTCCGGAAGTGCCGGACGATTTATCGACCTACCGCCAGGTGGTTCTTCAGGCAGACGGTACCTATTCGCTTGGAGTAGGGGATGCAGGTGCCTGGGACTTTAAATTTCAAAGTAAGCAGCAGGAAGCGGATGGCAGCGTTACAGCGATATATACCGAAATCACTCCCGATGGTTCTTCAGAATCTGTTGTTTGTGATACGTTTCATCTGGTTCCGGAGGACGAGGATCCGGCAGTGGGAGAACATCTGTATTACAAGGTGCAGAGCCTGGATACAGTATCTCAGTGAAGGTAGTTTGTCATTAAAAACGGGATGTTCGTCAGGTAATCTCCGGATGTGTTTTTGGCCTGTTATGATATAGAGGACGCAGAAGATGAGACGGGAAAAGGGGGGTCGGAGATGACGAAGTTTTCCATTTCATTACCCGGAATTGACCAGGATATCAGCCGGCTGGATGATGAAATAAGAAAGCTGCAGCGACTTCAGCAGGCGTACAGAAGCGCGAGCTGCGACGTACAAAACAGCTTACCGGCGGGATTTGAAAGGTATCTGGCAAATGCAGAATTGATGAATACCAGGCTGGGTGTCTCCATTGAAAAGTTTGGCAGTTTCCGGAATCTGCTGGAGCAGATCCGAAAGGAATATGCCAGGCGCGATTCGGAGATCGTCGACATCATAGCTGGAAAGGTAAAGATAACCGCTGAAAAAAAGACACCGCTTGAAGTTTTGGGCGATCTGGTGACTGGAAAGCTATTCACCAGTGCGGAATCTGAAATATTCAGCTCGGACAATAATAAGACCAGGGAAGAAAAATTCGATACTGCATTCTATAAAGCTAAAGTGAGTGGAAAATGGGGAGAAAAACCTGGGGTAGAGACGGAATCTTCCTTTAAAAAAGATCTTGAAAAAGAAGATGCAGATAAAGATGTAAATACGGAGAAGAAAACTACCCGGGAAAAAGCAAAAAAGGCTCTGTTCGGTGATAAAAAAGAGAAGGTTGTATCCTGTGAGAAAGAAGCAGATCTGCTACATGGGAGCGCGCAGCATAAGGGAACTTATGGGGAATTGGCAGCAAGTGGTGCTGTTGCTTATGCCTCCGCTTATGGGGATGCAGGGGCAGTTCTGACCGATGAAGATGGAAAGTTTGCTCCGGGAATCTATGCATCCGGCGGTGCAGAAGTCGGTGTGGCAAAAGGTGAAGTCAGCGGAAGTGTCGGGGACAGTTATCTCGGTTTGTACGGGGAGGCCAGCGGGTCGGTTTTGAGCGCGGAGGCACAGGGAACTGCGGCAGCAGGTGCTATTCATACGGATGACGGAAAGACGGAGGTCGGTGTGTCCGCACGGGGGGAAGTTGGAGCCTATCTGGCAGAGGGAAAAGCCTCCGGCGGTTTTGAAGTCTTTGGCGTCAAAATAGGAGTTGTGGCAACCGGATCTGTAGGTGCAGGCCTTTCGGGGGAGGCAGAAGCGACTACCAGCGGTTTTAAACTAGGTGGAAAGGCTGTGGCTGGTATCGGGGGAGGACTTGAGGTTTCTGTTGACTGGAGTGATGCAAGGAACAACATGATTAACTCTGCCCAAAAAGTGTTAAATATCAACCAATAGATACCGGATATTGCGAGGTCTTATAGAATATTTACAGAATAATGGAGGAAAGATACCATGTATAAAAATTTACTTCCTATCGGGTCGGTGGTTCTCCTGAAGGGCGGGAAGCAGAGGGTAATGATTACCGGAAGAGTATTGACCAGGGCAGGGGATCCTATTGTTTATGATTATGCCGGATGTCGTTTCCCACAGGGAATAGGGGCAGATAATACGCTGTTCTTTAACAGGGATCTCGTTGACAGGGTGTTTTTTCTGGGTCTGCAGGACGAAGAGGAGCTGGCCTACGAAAAGTATCTGGCCGGTATTGACCATGTCGAGATGAAAGATGGAAGACTGGTTCCGGTAATGATTAACAAGTAATCAGGGACAGTTCGGGAAAATAAAGCAGATCTGATATATCTTTCCGAAAATAGCTTGAGGAAGGAATCTGGATGGGAGGTCAGACTTTTACGAAGGGGGGCATGATAGTTGCTCTGATAGATTGTGTGTCCTGAAATGAAGGATTTTATTCAGGGAGAAAATTTGCTTGACAATATATCTAGTTAGATATAATATAGGCGCAGGAACAGCGAAAAGCTTTTGGCTATTATGCAAATTCAGGAAAGGAAATGCCGGATTTGGAACTGACAGCAACAGAAAGTTATCTTATTATCAGCCTGCACAGGATTGTCACGGATCTGGACAGAAAAACAAGGGCATTATGCCAGAAACATGGGGTGACGTTCGGGCAGTTTATGGTATTGGAAGCGCTTTATCATAAGGGGCCGCTTTCGGTCGGTGAAGTCAAGGAAAGCATTCTCAGCACCGACGGAACAATCCCGGTAATTGTCGCGAATATGGAAAAAGCAGGCCTCCTGGTAAGAAAACAGGATGAAAAGGATCGCAGAAAAAGCATTCTTTCTCTCACAGAAAAAGGCAGGGCTATCATCCGCGAGGTTTATCCGGAAAATGCAGAGATGATTCACAAGGCGTTCTCCGTATGGAATGACAGGGAAAGGGGGGACTTAAAAAGACTGCTGGCATCCTATTGGGATCAAAAGACCTTTTGACCCCAACATCATCAACATAGAGGGAAAACCGGAAAACCCTGACAGAGAAAAAAGTAAGACACAGTGTTTAAAAAATCAGAATCAGAGAAAAGAGGTTACTATGAGTATACGCGAGTCACTGAAGGAAAGAAGAACGGTTTATTCACTGAAAAAAGAGCTCCCCGTATCGGCAGATGAGATAAAAAAACTGGTGACAGAAACAACAGAGCTTGTGCCGGACGCATTTAATATGCACAGCCAGAGAGTTGTTCTTGTGCTGGGTGAGCAGCAGGATAAACTCTGGGACAAAATTTATGATGTGTTTGAAGGAAAGGTGCCGAGGGAGAAAATAGACGGATTCCGGGCGGCAGCCGGGACTATTCTTTATTTTTATGATGACGCAGTGGTAAAGGGCTTGCAGGAGCAGTTCCCGCTCTATGCGCCCAATTTCCCGGTCTGGGCAAATCAGTCCAACGGCATGCTGCAGCTGGCTGTCTGGACAGGCCTCAGAGAACTGGGGGTAGGGGCAAATCTTCAGCACTATAATCCTGTTATTGATGATGCTGTGCGCGAGATGTTCCATCTGCCGGACAGCTATAAGCTGGTTGCCCAGATGCCTTTCGGCGGTATTGTGGAGCTTCCGGGTGCCAAGGATGCGGAAGATATTTCAAAGAGAGTTGTTTTTGAAGAATAACAATCGGCGAAGATACGGAGGGGAAGAACCGGATTGTTCAGCAGATGCTGCGTCGGCTATACGTGTTTCTGCTCCAGTATCAGCCGGTTCAGTTTTCTCATTTCCACTACCAGCATAATGGCAGCCATGGTCACGGAAAAAATATCCGAGACAGGGAATGACCACATAATTCCACGCACACCGAAGAAGTGCGGAAGGATGATCATGCAGGGAATCATAAAAAGGATCTGCCGGGAGAGTGATAGAAGCATTGCTTTCCCGGCTTTTCCGGTTGCCTGGAAATAAACACCGACGACCATCTGCACGCCCATGATAAAAATAAATATGGTCATATTTTTCAGACACATAACGGCAAACTGATTGTAAAGCGCGTCTTCCTGTCCGAAAATAGAGATGATCTGCTGCGGGAAGGTCTGCAGACAGAAGGTGCCGATCAGTCCGATTGTCACACAGACCACCAGACATAATTTCACCAGCTTCCGCACTCGCTCATAATTTTTTGCACCGTAATTAAAACTGAAAAGAGGCTGCGCACCACCGGTGATTCCAATGATCACAGAGATCATCAGGCCGTTTATTTTATTGACAATTCCGAATACAGTCAGCGGAATATCGGCTCCGTATTCGGACATCGCGCCATAGCGGATAGTCTGCTGGTTCATGATAATCTGCATGATAAGGGCGGCGCACTGCGTGAGACAGGATGACAGGCCGAGGACAAAAATACTTTTGACGATCGGCGCCTGGAGTTTCATGTTGGAAACCCGCATATTCAGTGTGCGGAATTTACGGATATAGGCCAGAACGACAAGGAGCGTGGCAAACTGCCCGATAATTGACGCCAGTGCCGCACCGGCTACTCCCCAGTGAAAGATAAAGATGAACAGCGGATCCAGAATACAGTTCAGTACGGCACCCAGCAGCATGGAAAACATGGAGTAGCGCGGGTGTCCGTCTGCCCGGATCTCATCGCTCATCATAATGCCGATACTGGTAAATACAGTGCCGATAATGTAGATTCGGCCGTAGGCTATTGCGTAAGGCAGGACGGTATCGGTGGCGCCGAAAAGCCGGAGCATCGGAAGTAAAAAAATTTCCCCAAACAGTGCAAGCGCAGATCCGCAGATTATTGCCAGGGTCAGGCCGTTTCCCAGGGTGAGATCAGCCTTTTCCTGTTCTTTCTGCCCCAGGTTCAGCCCTACATTGGCAGCGGTGCCGACAGAGATCATCAGGGATAGTGCCATGGATAATGTTACAAAAGGAAATACTACATTCGTCGCAGCATTTCCCAGATACCCGACGCCCTGACCGATAAAAATCTGATCTACCAGATTGTAGATGGAATTCACGACCATGGAGATTACAGAGGGAATCGCAAATTTTGCCAGAAGCGAAGGAATAGAAGCGATTCCCATAATGTTTTCATTGGTTCTTGCCTGTACTGTTTCTGAAGATAATTTTTCTGCCATACGATTTACCATTAGGGATATGTGTTTGGACAGCGTCGGAAACAAGAAGTAGCCTTTTATTCCTCCGCTGTCCAAATATACGGGTTAACTGTATACATTATTCCCCCTTTTCCTATTTTGGTTCCCGGTATTCCTGTCTTACACTAATCGCTAAGTTATCCAATGTATTCACACATCTCTGCAAGAACGGCGCCAGAATCCTGCAAAAATTGTGAATTTATCAAAAGATAAATCTAAATCATGTCTATAATTATGAACATTCACATTATAATATCTGATTTAATCGTGCAAAATGTACTAAAAATACAAAAATACACCCACTTTTTTCTGATATTTTGTGCTAGGGGTAAACGATAACTTTATGTGTACATACTTGTGAATATAGTTTTGCTTGTCTGATTGTAGAGATTATTTTACAGCTTGCGATCGGCATGATTACCGGTATTCCGGCAGGGATGCTGTTAAAGAAAAAGCCGGGAAAGGCAGGAACCCTTCTGATTCTGGTGTCCGGAATTACCTTGACAGCGGCCATCGGTTTGTTTTTTAACCGGGTGGTTTTTACTAATATCACTCTGAATTATATGCTGATGGGAGTATCCTTCTCCGCAGTGTTCTCCAACCGGATCCCGCAGAGACAGCTGGAGCAGACCACGACATGGTTTCATCCCATCCTCGGAGTCAGCCTGCTGGCGGCTATTGTCGATCTGGGAGCCCCGCTGGATTATCACCTGATCCTGGGTGCGGGTCTTTATACCTTTGTTTATATTGCTTCCAGGGTCTTTGGAAAATATTTCGGCGCCAGGGCGGGAGCCAGGGCGACACATATGCCGGCTACGGTTCAGAAATACCTCGGCCTGACGCTTCTTCCTCATTCCGGCGTATCACTGGTGTTTACTGGAATTGTATGCAGTGTTCTGGCTGCTTCCCAGCCGGAACTATCGTCACTGGTGAAAGGAACCATCGCGGCAGCGGCAGTTATCAATGAGATTATCGCGGTCATTGCAGCGAAAAAGGGATTTGAGCTGGCCGGAGAAATCGGCGGCAGTTCAGAAAGCGGAGGGAGCGCTCTGACCGAAAAATTGTCTTGACAGGCCACTCGCAAAATGCTTATGATCAAAGCACAGTCAAATCGGTGTTTACATCTGAGGTGTTACCGTTAAACAAGAGGAGGAAAAATGATTATCAGATAATCTGTTTTAGGTGTATGAACAGGAAGTTTGCCGGAAGGTGATGTCTCCCTATACGCATGAAGCCGATTATCTGCCGATTCCTCCTAAACTCCGTTTTTTTCTTTACGGAGGGTTTTATTAATAGAAGGATTCTGCAAGTCTGTTTCTGCGTATGCGGAGGCAGGCTTTTTCTTTTGCTTTTTCTTCAGGCAGAAACGGCGGCAGGAGAGGCATACAGGGATAAAAAGAACAGGAGGCGGTATTTTGATACAGATAAAGGATCTGACAATCACACACAGAAAGGATCTGCGCACTCTGGTATCGGACTTTCAGCTGGTACTGCAGGATGGCGACAAAGCAGTCATCATCGGGGAAGAGGGAGACGGAAAATCCACGCTGCTTCAGTGGATTTATGACCCGGGTAGGATTGCCGGATATGCTGAGGCAAAAGGGATAAGGATTCTGGGAAACGAAAAAACTGCTTTTCTTCCACAGGAGCTGGAACCGGAAGAGAAAGAAAAAACGGTATATGAATTTTTTTCCGAAGAGGATGCGTTTTTTCTGCAGTCTCCGGGAGAACTGGGGCGGATGGCAAAAGATTTTGGCGTGGAAAGTGAATTTTATTACAGGGATCAGAGAATGGGAGCACTCTCCGGCGGGGAAAAGATCAAGGCGCAGCTGATGAGGATTCTGATGGGAAAGCCGGATATTCTTCTGCTGGACGAACCTTCCAATGATGTTGATATGGACACACTTCTGTTGCTGCAAAAATTGATCTGCGGATGGAAGAAGATTGTGCTTTTTGTTTCGCATGACGAAGCATTGATTACACATACCGCAAATATGGTCATACATCTGGAACAGATCAGGCGAAAAACACAATCCAGATACACGGTAAAGCATCTGTGCTATGAGGAGTATGTGCGGGCAAGAGAGGATTTATTCGAGACACAGGCCAGACAGGCATCGAACGAAAGAAAAGAGAAAAGGAAGAGGGATGAAAAATACCAGAGAATTCTGCAGAGCGTTCATCATGCACAAAATTCCGTCTCCCGGCAGGATCCGCATAGTGCCGCACTTCTGAAGAAAAAGATGCACAGTGTAAAAGCTATAGGAAGAAGATTTGAAAAGCTGGACACCGGTATGGCGGAGCTTCCGGACCGCGAGGAGGCCATCGGCTTCCGGATAGATGCGGAATACCGGATTCCTGCCGGGAAAACGGTTCTTGATTATTCACTGGATGTACTGAAGTCTCCGGACGGAGAGAAAATTCTGGCAGAAAATATCCGGCTGGTTGTCAGAGGACCGGAAAAAATCTGCATCATCGGAAAAAACGGAGCGGGTAAAACCACACTTATCCGGGATATTGCACGAACATTTGCGGACAGAAAAGATCTGAAAGTGGAATATATGCCGCAGAGCTACGAGGACAGCCTGGACATGGAGCAGACGCCGGTAGATTATCTGGATTCACAGGGCAGCAGGGAGGAGCAGACGAGAATCAGGACATATCTTGGAACGTTGAAATTTACGCCGGAAGAAATGGAGCATCCGATCGGCGGTCTTTCCGGCGGACAGAAGGCCAAACTGTTTCTGCTTAAAATGAGCATGTCTCACGCCGATTTACTGATTCTGGACGAGCCGACCAGAAATCTTTCACCCTTGTCTGGCCCGGTGATACGGAAAATGCTGAAGGAATTCGGCGGGGCAATTATCAGTGTCTCCCATGACAGAAAATATATAGAAGAAGTCTGCAGCCGGGTTCTGCAGCTGACAGAAACTGGGTTAAAGGAAGTCTCCATGCCTCTTGAAGAAGTGCCCTATGGGGACACATTTCATGTACGGAGGGAGTAGGAATTAGAGCTTATAATATAAAAAACGTACGATATTTTTATAAAAATGACCGATAGTGTTGGATAGTTCGTACGGTTGGTGTATAATCCCATTTTTAACAGTTGGGGGATAGAAAAGTGTCCAGAAATGCTTTAAGCGAATCCAGGATTTTACAGGCACTGTCAAGATGCCATGTGGATAACTGGCCGGAAAGGTGGAATTGTAAGGAAAAACCGATTGTATTAGTCCTTGCGAAAAGATGTTTTGTAGCGTGAAATGAACAAAGAGGGGCTAAAAATAAAGCAAAATAAAGAGGGCAGTGAAGTAATCCACAAAAGCACTTCTGCCCTCTGATAGTTATCAACAATCAGGAAAATATAAATTCAGCGTTTTTTACAATGAAAAATCATGGCGTCTGAACAGTAACATCGATATGTTTTTGATTGGAGCTGTTATAACAATTTTGCCATTGATTTTGCAATAATTATCACCATATGACGCAACAACTAGGTTATATAAAGGAATTTGACATTATACAAATTATTATTACTACAGATAAAATGAAAACATTTTTAAGAATTACTTCATGCTTTTTAATTGCATTAGGAACTGTAAATTTATTTTTAGCTTCTTTTGTGTTATGTGTCTATTTTTTTGGTCAGCTTAAAAATGGCGATTTAACATTTGCTTTTTTACAGATCCTATTTGGCTCAGTTTTAGATGCAGGAGGAGCTTTGTTATTACGAGTACAAAAAAGATGTAATTTGTTATTTGTACTCGAAAAAACATCTGAGTACACAAAAGTATACTAAAAATGTGCTATGGCTAAAATAGCATTTAAGGGCGGAGCAAGAATGAACTTGTTTCGTCCTTTTTATATCGCAAAAAGAGGCATCGCCTGTTGGAATCCCAGCAGCAACGGTGCCTTTTTATATTACCCCCATTTGAAATAGGGGTAAGGTTGAAAATTTTGATCCCTGCAAAAGGGAGAAAATTTATGCTCACTTCTGATATTACATTGTTTGGGTCAACCTAAAAGTCTATAAAATCCAATAGCTGACAGTACGATTGGAATAATAAAAACTGCAAATGTTAATAAAAATTGTCGGGCAAACATTTGATCATTTGCTTCTGAGCGAGGCAGAAAGGAAAGAATAAAGGAGCCGGCAGTTGAAAAAGGAGATATGCAGGTAATGATAGCACCAATAACAGCTGAAGATGCTAAGGCAGTGACAGAGTATCCATTTTTACTGCATATATTGACAACAACAGGAAGAATCATTGGAATGACAACAGACATTGCTCCACTGAAAAAGCTCATAAAACCACACAGAATAACAAGCACAATACCGATTACATTTTGAGGAATAGATTTTTCAATGTAGTTTGGAAGTTGATTAATAATTCCTGTCTGTTGTATTAACGCAAATAGAACACAAACACCCGATACCAGTATGATGGTGTTCCAAGGTACATAGTTTGTGATGACTTCTCGTTCGTTTCCAAGCCTTAAGATCGCGCATAAAGAAGCCCCAATAATAGATAGCATTTGGATGTCCAGTATATGTGCATAATGCGAAAGCGTCAATGAGGGCGCAAGGGTGCTTATTATAGACGGAATTATTACTAGGCATAAGATTAGACATAAAAGAATGAGGGTTTTTTTCTGGGCAGGGTTGAAGGATTCGGGTTTCTGTATTATAAAGGGCTTTGCCTTGTAAGCTTTATAAAAAAAGTATACAAAAAGTAATGCCAACAACCCTGTAATAAACATATTAAGGCATATTTTTAATGATAGAGAAGTGGACTCTGTTGCATAGATGGTGCTTTCCAGAATTCCCCTGACTATCAGTCCGCCCTGTCCCCAGGGAACTAAAGATCCCCCTGCGGATCCAAAACCGATTAGAACTACAACGATTAAATAGTGAATTTGCATGCTTTCGGCAATCAAAATGCAGATCGGCGCCATTAGCGATGTGATGGCTGGGGCACTTGCACCTAGCAAGCCTAGTATAAAAGAAAGAAAATACAAAACAAAAGGCATTAGTTGATAGTGCTTTCTAAAACGATATATTATTCTGGTGGTCAGAACTTTCATGGTTCCGTTTTGGATGCTGTATCCATAAAAAAGACAGACAGAAATCAGCATAAAAACAATTTTAATTGGGATTAATGCTACAATCTCTGGAACAGATAATTTGAGAATAAAACAACCGATCAAATAGGCTGTTCCAAGGGAAAGGAGACCAAGATTTAATTTCTTTCTAAAGGAAAGGATAATTAATGCCGCAAAAACTAAAAGGCACAATACAGTGACTGTTGCCGAATTCATTTGCACCTATCTTTCCGTTTTGGCGGTCTGGAAATGATGAAAGTTTATAAAATCATTCTATCAATAATAGAAAATATATCAATATACAAATAAAATCCAAATTATTTTCGTTAAATATGCACAAACCTCGAACGCTTTTCTGATCATTATTGCCTTTTATTTTATAATGCTTCCCTGAATATAAACATCTTTTGCACAGGATATTTCATATTGCATATATAGAGAGGCAAGATAAGAATCATGATTTTGGATTGCAAGCAGCAGTTTTTCGTGTAATGGGGCTATAATCGTTTGATAATTGTCTTTATGTTTGTCATCATGTGCTTTGGGCGAGGTAAAAGAACGCATTAATGTTCTTACATTTACGATTTCTTTGTAAAGAAAACGATTCCCTGAATATTTAGCAATCAATAAATGAAATTGCATGTGGAGATCGCGGACTCCAAATTCTGAAATCACGGAATCCCCAAGAGTACTGTGGCTGTACAGCATCTGATTTATTTCGTTAAGCATTTCTAATTCGTCCGCAGAAAGTCCTTTTCTAGCGACCAGCTCGGCAGATTTGGCCTCAAGAAGCATATCAAGAGTTAAAAGATCACGTTTATCCTTCTCGGAATATTCCTGATAGCCTATGTTTTTTTTGGTCATATGTTGTAAGAGACCTTCGGATTGAAGTTTTGATAAGGCTGTACGTACGGGAGTACGGCTACATCCTAAAGCCTTAGAGATAGCTTCTTCTGTAAATTTTTCATTGGTTTTTATTTTACCGGAGAATATACTGTCCCGAATGATTCTATAGATTCGATTATGAGTAGGCTTTAAATCTTTGTACATTTCGACAATTTCAGGTG
>NZ_VUMV01000007.1 GCF_009696005.1 Bilifractor porci | reverse complement strand
GGCTGGGCAGTCGGATGGGGAAAACTGACACAGGGACAGCTGAAGAATAAAATCGGCGCATCCTGGCGGATTTCCTGGCGGATTTCCTGAAAAAAGTGTTGACTTTCTTCTCTCATTCACATATAATATCACTTGCTGACAAAGTTCAGCATCGAAGCGTGGCTCAGTTTGGTAGAGCGCTGCGTTCGGGACGCAGAGGTCGTGGGTTCGAATCCCGTCGCTTCGACTGAGTTTAAGACACCGGTAATGCAGAAAGTGCATTGCCGGTGTCTTTTATTTTTGAAATTAATCTTATTTCTGAATCTGCGCATTTCTGAATCTGCGCAGAGTGTGTATTTTTCCGCCAATGGCCAGAAATACTTTATTGGGGATTTCAAATGCAACCAGAATCCCGAATACAATAGCAATAAGTATGGCCACGGCATTTCTAAAATATCCAGCAGCTGCACGCTCCTCGCCTTCAATCAGGCTGAAAATGGTATAATATAGTTTTATTCCGGGTATCAGCGGAAATACAGCCGGAACCAGAAACGCAGTAACCGGCATCAACCTGACAACCGCAGATACTCTTGCAAAAAATGTAATAAATACTGCTGCCGCTATGGTTGACAGGAACACTTCAACAGAAAAAACCTCCGCTAATACATAATAGAGAATCCAGCCAGTTCCTCCTATCACAAAGCATCGATTATAAATAGAAAACGGGGCATGAAACAATCCGGCAAATGCTGCGGTTCCAATACCTGCTGCCAAAAACTGAAAAACCAGTTTCCAAATCATTTCCCCATTCTCCTCATAGTGTTTCTATTCTCCATAACTATAGAAATACGCAAAACAAGGCATATCCTGCCCGTCGAACACTATAATATAACTGCCTCTGCCGTATTCAGAAAACCAGATAAAACAGTGCTACACCAAGTGCAATACAGAATGTTACCAGCAAAGCATCCACTAATCGTATCGTTCCGGCAATGTAATCCCCATTTGTCAAATCTCTGACCCCGTTAATAAACGAAGTTCCGGGTATCAGCGGCATGATTGCCCCGGAGGTTATTCTGCCGACATTTTCCCCCAATCCTGCCCTGAACAGCAGGGTTGAACAAATAACGGCCAGAAGAGCCCCCAGAATGTGAACCAGGATCTTTGAAGCTTTTCTCCCGGAAGCAGCTGACAGCGATAAAAAAAACGAAACCAGCGCTCCTGAAACAACGGATGCAAGGCAGTCCGTCCATGCTCCGCCAAATGTATAGCAGAACCCTCCTGAACCAACTCCAGCCAGAATCCCCTGAATAAAAAAATTCTTATCAGGCATCTCCTGAATTCTCTTTAACTCTTTCACCGCCTCCGGAAGAGAATATTTTCCCACTGCAATCTGTCTGGACAAAGCGTTGACTGCAATAATCCGATTGATATGGACCGCCCGGAAAGGGATATGCCTGACATTGGCATATACATCCCTGTCTGAATCCTTAGCGGTCAGAAAAATTCCGGTGCTTAACACAAAAGGGCTGATATCTCTTACACCGTACCATGCAGCAATCCGCTGCATGGTATCCTCCACACGTCTGATCTCAGCTCCGCTTTCCAGCAGAACAGTTCCTACGTTTACTGTAAAATCCAGGACTTCTTCGCTATATTCATTCATCTTCCTTACTATCTGCCTGCGTCATGATTTTTTCTTTTTTTCCGCCTTTGCCTGAAGTCTGGCCTTCTGAATGTTTTCCCGTTTTTCTTTCGTCATACGAAGCCAGGCAATGGTACAAAACAGGCCGATCACCAGCAGAATAGTTAAAACTCCGAAGAATACCTGGTATCCTTTTGCCCCTTCCCATCTGTCAAGGCAGCGTCCGGCAATCAGAGGGGCAAACAGTTCTACGCTGTATCCCAATGGTGTTAAGATCGCTGTAACAGTGCCGGTAACCTCTACCGGGTTGTCCGCTTCTTCCATAATAGCAAAATGCATTGACTGTGCTGCATACATCGAAGCATAAATAACAGCACAGAATACAAGTAAAATCCCAATCATTGATTTTTTGCCGGGAATGAAAATCAGGCCAAGCATACCGATAATCATCAGGATAAAGCTTCCCAGCAGGACTTTGGACGACCCAATCCGGTCTGCAGTAAATCCTGCGATAAAGCATCCTACCGGACGCACATACTGAGAAAAATATCCGATTGCGGCGCCGATAACAGCCGTAGCTCCAAAAACCGCCGTCGTATAAGGAGTAATATAAAAATAGCTGCAGCAAATGGCATAAGAACAGAAAATGATAATGGCATTCAACCAGGTAGTAGGCATTTTTAAAACACGTTTCAAAACGGGAACATTTACAATTGCATTACTCTCTCTGTGAAACGGCGGTTCTCTGTACATAAACAAAATAAGGAAACCCAGCGCTATATCTATAACAGAGTAAATGATGATAATCGTAAACAAACCTGCCTGTGCAGAAATTTTTTCCGACAGAATGCCGAACGCAGCCAGAACCGCCGCAGACTGCACCATATTGGTAATTCCTCTTCCGCCTTCAAATAAACCAAAGACTCGTCCCTGCTCTTTTTCAGAGGCAATAGAACGAAGTGCTTTGACCAGGGCATTCCAGAACGTCAAAATAGAAGTAATTCCCCAGACCGCATGGATTGCAAAAAGCGCCCAGTATGGCGGCTTTAGTAAAAGCAGAAAGCCAAGCACGCCAGTAACTACCAGCGAAACAAACAGAAGTTTTTTTGCCGGCCACCGGTCAGCACAAAATCCTCCCAGAAAATATGCGATAATGGCAAATCCTCCGTATGCGCTTCCAAGGGCTCCCATCTGCGTGTTTGTCAAGCCATATACTTCTACAAAAGTATCGTAATAATAGCTTCTGAAATATGGAAGAGAATAGATCATTGCCCCGGCAATAATCAATAAAACCAACGTTACAATATTGTTTTTTATGCTTCTGACGTAAACTTTTTCCGCCGTACCCGATTCAGTACCCATTACTTTTCCTCCAAATCATATGGATTTCGACTTTTCCAAAATTCCCTGCTGTTCCCCAAACGCCTGTAAACGATTCCTTCCAGAGAAGAAATGCCGTTAGCTGAACGGCACTTCTCCGAATAAATCATTTATAGAATACTGTTTCTGGCATCCTGCATTAATTTTTCTACTTCCGTACGGATCTCAGGACAGATTTCGGGAACCTCGTCTCTCTTCAGAAGCTCATCTGCCCGTTCCTCCGCACGCTGATTGAGCCCGGTCTCTCCCATCTTCAGCCAATCTGCCCATGTGCTGTCGAACCCGATGCTCGGAATGAAAATCTCATCCTTCAGATGATCCATGGTATGCTCCTGTTCCATGAAAGTCTCTCCATCTTCTACCACACATCCGAGGGCTTCATATCCCAGTTCTTCTTCATTGATAACAAAAGGTCTTTCTGCCTTTTTAATCATGCCAATGATCTCATTGTCCAAAACCAGCTGACTTAAAGAAGCACACATGACACTGGCAGTACTTCCGAACCCGGTAATCATCGTTGCTCCCGCAAGTCCCGGAAGAAGCCCGTTAATCATCTTCTCATATCCGGCCTGCTCATCCATCGCACAGGAAGTGCAGCAAACCCCATATTCATCGGACATCATCCCGCAGTAAGACGCCAGCTGTACGGCAAGTGCACTTGAAATCCCTGTCTCTGGAAGCCCCAGAATACACTGCGTATTCCGCATGTTGGCAAAAAAGGTTCTGGCACCATAAATCAAAACGCAGTCCGGATTCATAAGGTATGCGACCGCCGCATACGCAAGAATTTCGGCATGGCACTGAGCAACAGTTCCGGCAACCGAAAGCGGAGACGTAAGCCCGCCCATCGGTGCGGCAAGTATACTAACTGGAATACCCGCTTCCACAATATACCTGGTAGTATCTGTGATATGTTTCGGAAGAAACAGGGGAGACTCCGGCGATATCCCCACCATACCTATCGGATTCTCGGAAAGTTTATCTCCGCCGTATATTTTAAAGAGTTCTGCAATGTATTTGGCATTCGTCGGCTGCGACAATCCCGGACCGTAAATCGGCTTATGTGAATACTCCAGCATGGTAGCTGTCTGCTGAAGCTGCGTAATCGCGGAGGGTACATCGCTGGGATAAACAAGCGCACAGGGAATATCCAGATTTTCCAGCTGATTCATAATCCGGATGGTCAGAATCAAATCCTCCAGCGTAGCATTTTTCCGCTGTCCGGTCTTCATATCCGCAATCCAGGGGGCTCCTCCCGTACTATGTGAAAGAGAAATTCCTCCCAAAGTCATATTTTTTTTCATTCCGGTCACGGGAGAAGTAAAGGTAACTTTCTGCTTCTGTGCTTTAATTGTTCTCTCCAAAAGCTCATCACAAAAATAAATGCGGTCATCTTTTTCCCTGCATCCATTTTCACAGAGCATTTTTCTTACGTCCGGATCTTCTATGCGCATTCCGTATGTTTTCAATATTTTCACCGAATACGCATGCAGATCTGCAATTTCCTGATCATCCAAATACTTTAACCTTGGTACGAAACTCATTTTTTGAAATCCTCCGCTTGATTTCTTTGTGCACGTTCAACAAGTAACAACTCTATACCACTAGATTCAGGGGCGTTTTCTATAACCAACGTACTATCAGGAGGATTAATTGTCAATGTATTATTTCATAATCGTGAAATTATACATTATTTTTTTTATTAATTTGTGTATTTTCCAATTGTTTTTTTCTTAAATTGCTGTTATTCTGAATATATTCGGATAAACTTTATATCCGCATGCAGAGTGCCGGAAAAGCATACCTCAAGGATTATGACAATATATGACAATGAACGAAAAAATTAATATTGGAGACAGTCTCCGGAAAAAAAGGAAGCAGGAAAACATCACCATGAAAGCCCTGTCGGATCAGACAGGGCTTTCAATTGGATATCTCAGTAATGTCGAGCGCAATATAACCAGCCCAACAATTCTTAATCTTCAGAAAATCTGTGAAGCATTACACACTTCACTGGGCGACCTTGTTACAAGGCCGGAAGAAAATGGGATTGTGATACGGGCAAAAGACAGGCGGCAAACCATTGACGAAAACCACAATATTCATATTCTCACGATGGACTTTGGTCTTTCCGAGGGATACTCGCTGCTGATGATCAATGATCCCAGCAGTCCAGACAGTTCATTCGAAGGCACCGAATGGACCCATGGTTTTACTGAAGTAGGCTATGTTGTTTCCGGAAGAATTCGTGTGATTATTAACAGCACAGCCTACGACCTCGAGCTGGGTGATTCCATTCTGATACGCGAAAACACTCCGCATAAGGTTTATAATCTGAGCACAACGGAGAAAGTTGTAACATACTGGACAAGATATCAAAAGAGAACAGATGAACAATGACATTCGGGATTCAGGGGCGGAATCCTAAGGCCATTATGATATCTGGAGGGTGCAGAAATGAATGCTTATGAAAAAAGACGAGAAAATGCTTACCGCCTGTTCGGTGAAGCAGGTTACAGTAAGGCCATTATCGGCGATCCGATGGAGATTTACTATCTGACCGGGAGACACATCATCCCTTATGAGCGATTTTATGGGCTTGTGCTGGATATTCCGCATCAAAACGCCAAAATGATTAATCCCAGTGTAGACACCGGATGCATGAAAGACAGCGGCATTGAAGAAGTTGTATACACAGATACAGAGGGACCAGCTTCGCGCATTGCGTCTCTTACTTCTGACGCTGCTTCCATAGCTGTAGACAGAAATTATTACTCGATGGCTGTCGGCGATCTCTTTCCATATTCCGGAGAAAAAATCGGTAATGCCGGGAAAATTATTGCCAGGCTGCGCATGAAAAAAGATGCGGAAGAAATAAAAATCATGCGTTTTGCCGCAGAAATCGTAGACAAGGCTCTGGCTTTTGTAAAAAACGAAATTCATCCGGGCATGAGCGAAAAAGAGCTATACCAGATGTTATACTCTTTCATGTCAAAATTCCCGGATTTCAATACGGATGAGGTTATTATCCTGGCTCTGGGAGGACCACACTCAGCCAATCCCCATGGAGCCAGCGGTGATTACCGCTTTCAGCCTGGAGACGTCGTACTGATGGATTTTTGCGCCTACTATAAATATTACTGGTCCGATATTACGCGCTGTATGTTTCTGGGCGAACCTTCCAACTCCAAGCTTCCGGAAATATATCAAATTGTAAAAGGCGCCAATCAGGCAGCCTTCCAAATTATTCGTCCGGGGATAAAGGCAAAAGAAATTGACCGGGCTGCACGTGACTATATCACTGAGGCCGGTTACGGTGAATATTTTCTCCATAGAACCGGGCACGGACTGGGACTTTCTGTACATGAAGAACCTTATATTACACCTGATAACGAACTGGTCATGGAAGAAGGAATGACCCATACTGATGAGCCGGGCATTTATCTTGACGGGATCGGAGGAATCCGTCTGGAAGACGACATTCTGGTTACACACAATGGTGCTGAGCGGCTGACCCAATTCAGTAAAAATTTTGAAGATATGATTATTCCTATATAATAAGAGTTCTTTCTATCTATTCATGTTTCTGTCATGTACCTGGCAGCAAAAAAGCCGCGGCTTCCGCCGCGGCTTTTCTTCATTTTCTGTATGATCAGGCTGTTTTATTCTTCTTCTGCCGAATCTTCCTGCTGCAGCAGCTCATCATACTTGTTCAGAATCAGGGACTGTATCCTGTCCCTGGTAACTGAGTTGATGGGATGTGCAATGTCACGGTATTCTCCATCGCTGGTTTTTCTGCTCGGCATAGCAATGAACAGTCCCTTGTCCCCTTCGATGACTTTTATATCGTGTACTGCGAATTCATCATCCAGGGTGATGGAGACAACCGCCTTCATCTTCCCTTCCTTTGTAACCTTCCTGATTCTGACATCTGTGATTTGCATAAAAACTCCTCCTCCCACATTGCGCAGGCATTTTAGATCGCGTACCGCTCATTTTTTTCGATAACGATCCTGATTCTGTCTTCGCCGCAGTAATAAGAGTTTGCCCTTATCGTATCACGGCTCTCGACAATACAATTCTCAATATGAGTATTGTCCCCAAGGTACACATTGTTCAGGATAATGGAATTCTTAATCACACAATTGTTGCCTACATATACGTCTTTGAAGAGGATAGAATTTTCGACTTGTCCATTTATGATACAACCACTAGATATCAAGCTGTTCTTTACTACGTTGCCAGGATTGTACTTGGCAGGCGGAAGATCATCGATCTTTGAGTAGATCTCAGGAAACTGGTTAAAGAAGTAATCTCTGACCTCCGGCTTTAGAAAATCCATATTCGTTCGATAATAGGATTCCACCGTTGCAATGTTGCTCCAATAGGTATCTATTTTATATCCATAGATCCGCTTCAGATTTTTGTAGCGGATAAAGATATCCTTTACCAGATCGAACCTGTCTTCCTGTGCGCAGCGTTCTAGCAGCTCGATCAGCAGACGTCTTCTTATAATATAGATTCCGGTGGAAATCAGATTGGAATCCGAAACCATGGGTTTCTCTTCAAATTCCTCAATCCGGGAATCTTCATTCATCCGAAGGACGCCGAAACGACTTGGGTCATCATTTCTGCATTCTGTACAGACTATTGTAATATCTGCCCGCTTCGCTATATGATATTCCAAAACCTTTCCGTAGTCAAGTTTATAAATTCCGTCTCCGGAAGCAATAACAACATATGGTTCATGACTTTCCTTCAGCCAGCGGAGGTTCTGATAGATGGCATCCGCCGTCCCTCTGTACCACCAGTTGTTGGTCGATGTAACGGTAGGCGTAAACACATAAAGTCCGCCCTGCTTGCGTCCGAAATTCCACCATTTGGAAGACATCAGATGCTCATTCAGTGACCGCGCATTGTACTGTGTCAGAACCGCAACTTTCTGGATATGGGAATTGGTCATGCTGCTGAGCGCAAAATCGATGCTCCGGTAGCTTCCGGCAACCGGCATGGCCGCAATGGCGCGTTTCTCTGACAGCTCACGCATGCGGTTGTTGTTGCCGCCTGCCAGAATGATTCCTATTGCTCTCATATCAGATCACCGTCCTCTTTGATAAGCGCCCCGCCTCCGGGAAGCTCGCCGTTCTCGAAATCCTCCGCCGTCAGTTTCCCGCCCGCTACCGTGTTTTTGCCAATCCGGACCCCGGCGGGAATGACAGACCTCTCACCGATGGTTGCCAGACCCCATGCGTAGATCCTGGGATTCAGCACATTGGGTGCTTCTTCCCCTACCCCGATCTGCACATTTGCGCCGATCACAGACTCTTCCGCAATGATCGCCCGGTCTATCTGCGCGCCTTCTTCCACTACGGTATTCCGCATAATAATGGAATCCCGCACAACGGCTCCTTTTTTTATGGTTACCCCGGCTCCGATGACCGAATTATGCACTTCCCCGTAAACTTCCGTGCCCTCTCCCATGATGCACCGGTCTGCGGTTCCTTCTGCGGAAATATACTGCGGCCTGATAATATCTCCCTTGGTGTAGATCTTCCAGAATTCCTCATACAGATTAAATTCCGGAATGATATCAATCAGCTCCATATTTGCCTGCCAGTAGGAGCCGAGGGTTCCGACATCCTTCCAGTAACCGTTGAATTCATACGCGAATAACCGTTTTCCGTTATCTCTGCAGTAGGGAAGCACATGCTTGCCGAAATCGCACCCCGGCTGATCCCTGAGGGCAATCAGGGAATCCTTCAGCGTCTGCCAATTGAAGATATAAATCCCCATGGACGCCAGGTTGCTTCTGGGATGCTCCGGTTTTTCCTCAAACTCTGTAATTCTTCCGCTGCCATCCGTGATCATAATGCCAAACCGGCTGGCCTCCTCCATGGGAACCGGCATGCAGGCGATCGTCACATCGGCTTTATTGGCCTTGTGGTAATCCAGCATGACCTCGTAATCCATTTTGTAGATGTGGTCTCCAGAGAGGATCAGGACGTAATCCGGGTTCATGGACTGCATGTACGCCAGATTCTGGTAAATGGCATTTGCGGTGCCGGTATACCATTCGCTGTTTGTGCTTTTCTCATAGGGCGGAAGAATCGTCACACCGCCTACATTCCGGTCCAGATCCCACGGAATGCCTATCCCGATATGATTGTTCAGCCGCAGAGGCTGGTACTGCGTCAGCACACCCACCGTATCGATACCCGAATTGATACAGTTACTGAGCGGGAAATCAATAATACGGTATTTTGCCCCGAATTCCACGGCAGGCTTTGCCACCTTTGCCGTCAGGATGCCCAGTCTGCTTCCCTGCCCGCCGGCAAGGAGCATGGCGATCATTTCTTTTTTAACCATGCGCTCACCCCTTGTTCCTAAGATATTAGAATTATAGCATACAGGAATGTAATTGTGAACATTTTCAATAAAAAATCAGCTCATATGCATGTTTTTTAATGCAAAATACCGAATGTTTTGGTCCGGTTTCTCCAGTTCCTACAAAAAAACTGATGTTTTTCCAAAATGATTCCTGCTCCGGTGCTCTGCCTGGATCCGCCTGTCTTTCTTGCTTTTTTACAAAGGGGAGGCTATAATCTAGTTGCTGCAGAGGAACCGGGTCTTTCGATATTTTCCGGGGACTGGAATGTTCCCTCTGCCTTTTTCCGCAGACAGACATGAAGGCCGGAAAGTCCGTCTGTTTTTTGATGCCGGAAAATTTCAAAGAAACGAAGCAATTCGTGACATCATGTGGAGGGCAAACGGCCTTTTACCACAACATCATCAATTTATACAATTTATATAAGGAAAGTTCAGGATTTTACCCATATGTATACGATACATTTTGATCAGCCGAACCATCTTCATTTTATCGGAATCGGCGGAATCAGTATGAGCGGCCTTGCCGCTATATTATTAAAGGAAGGTTTTACCATTTCCGGTTCTGACTTCAAAAAGTCAGAGCTTACCGAGAAACTGGAAAAGGCAGGCGCCAGGATTGTTTACAGCCAAACCGCAGACAACATCGACGACTCGATTGACGCCGTCATCTATACGGCGGCGATCCATCCGGACAATCCGGAGTTTGCCGCTGCCGTAAAGAAAAAAATCCCGATGCTCAGCCGGGCCCAGCTTCTGGGGCAGATGATGAAGAATTATCAGATTCCCATCTGTGTTTCGGGTACGCACGGGAAAACGACTACCACCTCCATGGCGGCCCATATCCTTATGGCTGCCGAGATGGATCCGACTATCTCCGTGGGCGGAATTCTGCCCCTGATAAAAGGAAATTACCGGATCGGGGGAAGAAAAGCTTTTCTGATGGAGGCCTGTGAATATACCAACAGCTTCCTCAGCTTTTTCCCGAAAATCAGCATCATTCTGGATATTGACGCGGATCATCTGGACTTTTTCAAGGATCTTGACGATATCCGCCACTCCTTCCGCCGTTTCGCGGAGCTGCTTCCGGCGGACGGTGCATTGATTATCAACGCGGACGATCCTGCCTACAAAATGATCAGCAGGGATCTGCCCTGCAGGGTCGTGACCTACTCCATTCTGGGGAACGGTGATTTTACGGCGGATACGGTTTCCTATGACAAAATGGGCTGTGCCTCTTTCCGCGTCCTGCACAACGGTACGGAGTACGGGAACTTCCGTCTGGGTGTTCCCGGCGAGCACAACGTAGGGAACGCGCTGGCAGCCATAGCCCTGGCCGATCTGCTGGGCATCCGCCCGGGGACCATTCAGGAAGGGTTCTCGAGCTTTCACGGAACCAACCGCCGTTTTGAGTACAAGGGAATGATGAACGGCGTCACCGTTATTGATGACTATGCGCACCATCCCACAGAGATCCGGGCGACGCTGCGCACGGCGGCCAAATATCCTCACAAAAAAATCTGGTGCATTTTTCAGCCGCACACCTACACCCGCACCAAAGCGCTTCTGCATGAATTTGCCGAAGCCCTCACGCTGGCAGACCATGTGATCCTGGCAGACATTTACGCCGCCAGAGAGCTGGACATCTACGGAATTTCCTCCCGCGACCTGCAGGATGAGATTCAGAAGCTGGGAACAGACTGCGATTATTTTCCTTCTTTTGAGGAAATCGAGGACTTTGCCAGAAAGAACTGCCGCGAGGGAGATCTTCTGATCACCATGGGTGCCGGAAATGTTGTCCAGATCGGAGAGGCACTTGTAAAATGATGTGAGGATGCCATGGGTTCCATTACCATTCAGGATCACCGGCTGGCAGGGGCGACTCTGCTGCCGGATACTTTTGTTGATTATTATATGCCGAGGGCAAACGGGGAGTTTGTAAAGATCTTTCTTTACCTGCTCCGGAGCGTCCATGCCCCTAACGCGTATCCGACCCTTTCCTCTCTGGCGGATGTTTTTTCGTGTACGGAAAAGGATGTCCTGCGGGCCCTGCGGTACTGGGAAAAAGCCGGACTTCTGAAGCTGAATTTTAAGGAGAAGGAACTGGAGGAAATTGTTCTTCTCCCCATATCCGAGACCTTGTCCGCAACCCGCCGTATCCCGGAGGAGGACGGCTCCGACGCGGGGCTGCCGCTGCCGCCTGCCGCGGAGCTTCCCGGAAAAATTGAGGGCACGACAAAACAGGAAGAGGAAACTTCTTCCGGAGAGAACAGCGCCGGAAAAGGCGCGGATTCCCGCCAGCCTGTCCAGATCTCCTCCGCGCGGCTTCGGGAACTGAAAAACAATGAGGACGCGAAAACCATCGCCATGGTGGCGGAAGCCTATCTGGGGCGTACCCTCAGCACGACAGATCTCCGGCACCTGCTTTATTTCTACGATGAGCTTCATTTTCCTGAAAATCTGGTGGAATATCTGGTAGAATACTGTGTAAGCAGGGGAAAACGAAGCATGCATTACATAGAGACCGTCGGTCTGGCCTGGTACAAGGATGGCATTCTTACCTTGAAGGATGCCAAAGCCAGAGAAAAGCTTGGGAAGAAGAACTACTATACGATTTTTCGGGCTTTTGGAATCCGGAACCGGGATCCGATTCCGGATGAAATTGCCGCTATGGACCGATGGCTGAACGAATACGGCTTTTCCACCGACATTATCGGGGAGGCGGCAAGCCGGACGATCCGGAAAACCGGACAGCCCAGCTTTCCCTACGCGGATGTGATTCTCACCGCGTGGCACAACGCGGGGGTAAAATCTCTGGATGATATTACCGTCCTGGATGAGCGGCATAGGGAGACCCGGAAGGCATCCGAGCCGGACAAAAAGAAGCCCTCCGGGACACCAAAGACGACGAACCGTTTTAATAACAATTTTCAGCCCAGAACTTATGACTATGACAAGCTGGAACAGGAGCTCCTGAACAGTCAGGAGTCCGGAAAACACTGAGGCAGGGGAAACAGATATGGCACTAACCAATTCTCAGTATGACGCCGTTATGCGTCTGTATAATCAACGCCAGATCTCTGACCAGCGCGCGCTGGCGGAGCGTCGGCGTGATGCCTATCTGCACATACCGCGGCTGCAGGAGCTGGACAGCAAAGCTGCCGGCCTGTCTGTGGACAAGGCCTATGCCCTCCTGGATCCCGGAGACCACAGGGATTTTGATCTGAAAAAGGCGCTCGCGGAAATATCCGCAGAGAGAAAGCTTCTTCTAGAGAAACATGGCTATCCCGACAACTATCTGGACATGCAGTATGTCTGTCCCGCATGCAGGGATACCGGCTACATCGGCAGAAAAAAATGCAGCTGCTTCCGTCAGCTGGAGCTGCAGGTTCTTTACGCGCAGTCCAATCTCCCGGATACTCTGAGGAAAGATACCTTTGAAAATTTCAGCCTGGATTACTATGATCCCTCACGGATCAGTCCGCAGACAGGCGCAAGCTCCCTCCAGGAGGCGGAAAACGCGCTCCGGACAGCCCGGTCTTTTGTGCGGAACTTCCATGAGGAATTTGAAAATCTCTGTTTCTACGGCGAGGTGGGCGTCGGAAAGACCTTTCTCTCCCACTGCATCGCAGGCGCCCTGCTGGACCGGGGCTTCAGCGTTCTTTACCTGACGGCCGGCGACATGTTTGACATGCTGCGGAAATACAAATTTTCCGGATCCGGTGATACCGGGGAGCTGCAGGAATTTTACGGCTTTCTGTTTTCCAGTGACCTGCTGATTATTGATGATCTCGGCACAGAGCTGACAAACACGTTTGTCTCCTCGGAGCTTTTTACCTGCATCAACGAGAGGATTTTGCGCCGCACACCGACGATTCTTTCGACAAACCTCTCCGTCCGGGAATTTGCCGATACCTTCTCCGAGAGAACGGCTTCCCGTATTTTAGGAAACTATACACTGGTTCATATGAGCGGACATGACATCCGCATTCAGAAAAAACTGGCAGGAGGACAATAGAAAAATGGCGGAAAAAACATCAAATTACTATGACTCTCTTCCCTACGGGCGTCTGGGCATTATTGCCCTCGACAGCTGCCGCGAGATGGGCAAAAGAGTAGATGACTATCTGGTCCAGTGGAGAAAGGAACGGGAATCCGATCACAAGACCAATCTCTCCGTGGAGGGCTATGAGAGAGATTCCTATCTGATTCCCTCCTCCGTTCCCCGCTTCGGATCCGGCGAGGCCAAGGGCGTCCTGAAGGAATCCGTCCGCGGAGATGACCTCTATATTCTTGTGGATGTCTGCAATTACTCGATCACCTATTCTCTCTGCGGCTATCAGAACCGGATGTCCCCGGACGATCATTTCCAGGATCTGAAACGGGTGATCGCGGCTGTCGGGGGAAAAGCCCGCCGCATCAATGTCATCATGCCCTTCCTGTACGAGAGCCGCCAGCATAAGCGCTCCGGAAGGGAATCTCTGGACTGCGCCATCGGCCTGCAGGAGCTTGTGGACATGGGTGTGGAGAATATTATTACCTTTGACGCGCATGATCCGCGTGTACAGAACGCCATTCCCCTGCACGGATTTGAGACCGTGCAGCCCGCCTACCAGTTTATTAAAAACATCCTGCGTCACGCAGAGCCGGACATGAAACTGGATTCCGACCACCTGATGGTGATCAGCCCGGACGAGGGGGGTATGGGCCGGGCCATCTATATTGCCAACAACCTGGGCGTGGATATGGGCATGTTCTACAAAAGAAGGGACTATTCCGTGATCGTGAACGGATCCAATCCTATTGTCGCCCATGAATTTCTGGGAGCCGATGTAGAGGGGAAGGATATGATTATTATTGATGACATGATCTCCTCCGGCGGAAGCGTCATTGAGGTAGCTAAGCTGCTGAAGGAACGCCATGCCAAAAACATCTACATCTGCGCGACGTTCGGTCTGTTTACAAACGGGCTGGACAAATTCGACAAAGCCTACGAGCAGGGCTTCTTCACCAAGCTGGTAACAACAAACCTTGTGTACCAGACACCGGACCTGCTGAAAAGGCCTTATTACATTAACTGCGACCTGAGCAAGTACGTCGCCCTGATCATTGATACACTGAACCACGATTCTTCCATCAGCAGCCTTCTGGATCCCTCTGACCGAATCCAGAGGGTCATAAAGAAATTTATGAACCACGAGAAAATCTGACTGCTCCCTGCTGTCACGCAGAAAACGGACGAGACAGAACAGGGCCGGATGCACAAATGCATCCGGCCCTTCTTTTTTACACAGCCCTGTAAACCCTGCTGTTAAAGCAGAGAAACAGCAGCTGAATTTTTTCTTTTACGCGTCAGCTCTTCCGGCTGATCATCTCTCTCTTGCGCAGGCGGGAATCCAGCTGGCGCTTGCGGATACGAAGACTTTTCGGGGTGACCTCCAGCAGTTCATCGCTGTCAATAAATTCCATGGCGTCTTCCAGCGAAAGAACTCTGGGCGGGGTAAGCGTCAGCGCCTCATCCGCGGAGGAAGAACGTGTATTGGTCAGGTGCTTGGTCTTGCAGACGTTTACCTCGATATCCTCCGGTTTTCCGCTTTCTCCGATGACCATGCCGGCATACACACGTTCCCCCGGCCCGATAAACAGGGTGCCTCTCTGCTGAGCGGCAAACAGGCCGTAGGTTACAGATTCTCCTGCCTCGAAGGCAATCAGTGAGCCGTTCTTCCGGAATGTAATATCTCCCTTATAAGGAACATATTCATCGAAAATGGTATTCAGAATTCCGGTGCCCTTTGTCATGGTCATAAATCTTCCGCGGAATCCGATCAGCCCTCTGGACGGAATGACAAACTCCAGACGGGTAACGCCGTTCTCGCCGACGCTCATGCCCTGAAGCTCTCCCTTTCTCTCACTAAGGTTCTGGATGACCGCCCCGCTGTATTCATCCGGGACATCAATATATGCCAGCTCCTGGGGCTCCAGCTTCTTCCCTCTCTCATCGGTTTTATAGATAACTTCCGCCTTGCTGACCGCGAACTCATATCCTTCCCGGCGCATGCTCTCAATCAGGACGGAAAGATGCAGCTCGCCGCGTCCGGACACCTTAAAGCAGTCCGGCGAAGTTTCCTCGACACGCAGGCTTACGTCTGTGTTCAGCTCACGGAACAGACGGTCCCTTAAATGCCGGGATGTGACATAGGTGCCCTCCTGGCCGGCAAGAGGAGAATCATTCACCAGAAAGTTCATGGAAATGGTCGGGTCGGAAATTTTCTGGAAAGGAATCGGCTTCGGGTCAACCAGGTCGCAGAGGGTATCTCCGATGTGAATATCCGGAATGCCGGAAATCGCGACAATCTCCCCGACAGAAGCCTCCTTTACCTCGATCCGCTTCAGCCCGTCAAACACATACATCTTGCTGATTTTTACCCGCTCTCTCTTATCCGGATCATGGTGGTTCATCAAAAGAACTTCCTGGTTCAAGGCAAGCTTTCCGTTATCAATTTTCCCAATGCCGATTCTTCCGACATACTCGTTGTAGTCAATGGTACTTACCAGCATCTGGATGCCGGCCTCCGGATCGCCCTCCGGGCAGGGAATATACTTCAGGATGGCCTCAAACAAAGGCGTCATGTCCTTAGGTTCATCCTCCAGCTCGTTCAGCGCGTATCCGCCTCTGGCAGTCGCATAGAGGAACGGAGCATCCAGCTGTTCATCCGAGGCGCCCAGATCCATCAGCAGCTCCAGAACCTCATCCACAACTTCTTTGGGACGGGCGTTCGGCCTGTCAATTTTATTGATGCAGACGATGACCTTCAGATCCAGATCCAGCGCTTTCTGAAGGACGAACCTGGTCTGCGGCATCGGCCCCTCAAAGGCGTCGACCAGGAGGATAACGCCGTTGACCATCTTCAGGACACGCTCTACCTCGCCCCCGAAATCCGCGTGTCCGGGTGTATCAATAATGTTTATTTTCACGCCGTTGTAGTGAACCGCCGTATTCTTGGAAAGGATCGTAATTCCGCGTTCCCGCTCAATATCGCCGGAATCCATGACACGCTCCTGTACTTCCTGGTTGGCGCGGAAAGTCCCGCTCTGACGAAGCAGCTGGTCGACCAGTGTTGTCTTGCCGTGATCGACATGAGCAATGATCGCCACATTCCGGATATCCTCTCTGACTATATTCATCTCTTTTTACCTCTTATAAACCCTTCTCCGGTTCCGGGCAGTGCCCTCCGAAAAACCGGAAATCTTCTGCTCTGCCTGTCTTTTTCGCAACTGTATTATTGTATCATATTTTTTTTCATTTGTGTAGAAGGAATATCGCTGTGTCAATAGCAAAAAGAGCTGAAAAACAAGCTGATATTTTGGGAATTTTTCATGTGTTTCCTGCCTTAGAGCGGTTTTCGGGATTCTTGACAGCATGACCGAATCATGCTATATTTCAGCTATTGAGATAGAGGTCGCGCGGAACATCAGTATCTGCCCGGACGTGCCGGACACGGAAGATGGACAGGGAAAGGGGACCGCGCCGAAGGGACTATTGCCGGAAAGTATTCCCTGGGCTCGTGGTCGAACAGATCCCTGACTGTCATCGGAAGATGGAGCGCTATCCTTGGTTTAACTGTATGTGTGAGCTGCATATACAACTGAGAAGGCGCCTTTTCCGGTTGCCTTTTTTCTTTGTAAACTTCCATGCATGCCTCTGGCATACAGGACCAGGGACTCATCAGTCCCTCGCGGTTTTCAGCCGCAGACGGATGGTTTTTTTGACATGGCCGCGGCCGCAGTCCGGCAGCAGCCGAATTCAAACAGGGAGGATCAAATATGTCATTTTTCAAGGGCGCGGGCGTAGCCATTATCACACCAATGCACGACGACGGATCGGTAAATCTGGAAAAGCTGGATGAAATTCTGGAGCAGCAGATCGCGGAGGGAACAGATGCTATTGTCATCTGCGGCACCACCGGAGAATCCGCAACGCTTACGGAAGAGGAACACCTTGCAACCGTAAAGCACTGCGTGCAGACTGTAAACGGCAGAATCCCGGTTATTGCGGGAACCGGGTCCAACAGTACGGCAACCGCGGTTGCCATGTCCCGGGAGGCAGAGAGCTACGGTGTTGACGGTCTGCTGATTGTCACGCCCTACTACAATAAGGCGACCCAGAGCGGACTGATCCGGCACTATACCACCATCGCGGAAGCTGTTCACACACCGATTATCATGTACAATGTCCCATCCCGGACAGGCTGCAATATCCAGCCGGAGACTGCCGCCTACCTCTGCAAGAATGTGGAGAATATCAAAGGCATCAAGGCCGCCAGCGGAAACATTTCACAGATTGCGAAAACGAAGGCGCTCTGCGGAGATGATCTGGAGATTTTCTCCGGAAACGACGACCAGGTCATTCCCATTATGTCCCTAGGCGGACACGGTGTGATCTCCGTGCTGTCCAATGTCGCTCCCAGATACACGCATGACATGTGCCGGAAGATGCTGGATGGCAACGTGAAGGAGGCCGCGGAAATGCAGCTGAAGGCACTGGATCTGATTGGTTCCCTCTTCTGCGAGGTAAATCCGATTCCGGTCAAGGTTGCCATGAATATGATGGGTATGCAGGTCGGTCCTCTTCGTGGTCCTCTTTTCGATATGGAGCCGGCAAACAAGGAACGCCTCAGGAAATCTTTGATTGACTTTGGTCTTGCTGTCACGGAGTAAGCAATCCATAAGGCTGTCGCAGGGGCGGCGGCCTTTTGTTTTACCTGTTTCTCCGGTTCCGGAGTAAAAAACGCGCAGACTGTCTGCGTGCCCGAAAGCCTTCATTGAAAATTTCACACTTCAACACGCAGCATGCAAAACCAAAAGTTACACCGCAAAATACAACAGATTGGAGATTCAAATGACGAAAATAATTATCAGTGGCTGCAGCGGCCACATGGGACATGTACTGACACAGCTGATAGAAGCAGATCCGGATGCCACTGTCGTGGCCGGAATTGATCCTGTTGCCGATCCGGCGTGCGGCTACCCTGTTTTTGCCTCAGCGGCAGAATGCTCGGTTCCCGCCGATGTCATAATCGACTTTTCTAATTTCCGGGCTGTGGATGCCCTGCTGGACTATGCCGTAGAGAAAAAGCTTCCTCTGGTCCTGTGTACCACCGGTCTTTCGGATGAGCAGCTGAAGAAGGTGGATGAGGCAAGCAGGCAGACAGCGATTCTCCGCTCCGCCAACATGTCCCTGGGAATCAATCTCCTGATGAAGCTTCTGAAGGAAGCCGCAGCCCGGCTTGCTCCTGTCGGGTATGACATGGAGATTGTGGAAAAGCACCACAACCGGAAGCTGGACGCCCCAAGCGGAACGGCGATCGCCCTTGGCGAGAGCATGAACGAGGCCCTGGACAATGAGTATCATTTTGTATTTGACCGGAGCCAGCGCCATGAAAAACGGGATCCGAAGGAAATCGGCATTTCTTCCGTGCGCGGCGGATCCATTGTAGGCGAGCATGAAGTGATCTTTGCCGGACAGGACGAGGTCATCACCTTTTCCCACTCCGCCTACTCCCGCTCCATCTTCGGAAAGGGCGCGGTGGAGGCGGCAAAATTCCTTGCCGGAAAGCCTGCCGGAAAATACGATATGAGCGATCTCTTTTCTATGTAATCGGCTCTCTGAACAGTGCCATGCCCGCAGGGGCTGGAGTTTTCCGCCCTGAAGGCACCTGCTGGTAAATAAGAGTCATTTTATTTAAAAATCATTTTGTATTACCATCAGGCAGTGGATACCGAACTCCATTGGCCAAAACCCGCACGAAAAAGAGCTGCCTTCCGGCAGCTCTTTTGCTGTTGCATTTATATAGAGGCTTTTGCTCTTTTATTCTTCCGGCACACCGCTGTCCTGTCCGTCTTCCGAAACGTCGTTCTCCGGCGCGGTATCGGTTCCCGCCGTCTGAGCCTCCGGCTCCGCATCCACGTCTTCGTCCAGAATCAGCTCCTCGTCTTCATTGACGCGCTCCGGAATCACCTGGTCATCGGTATCAAGCTTCAGGCTGCTGTAATACTTCATTCCGGTTCCCGCGGGAATCAGCTTTCCGATAATGACATTCTCCTTCAGCCCGATCAGCCGGTCCACTTTTCCCTTGATGGCGGCATCCGTCAGGACACGGGTGGTCTCCTGGAAGGACGCCGCGGAAAGGAAGGAATCGGTTGCCAGAGAAGCCTTGGTAATTCCAAGGAGAATTCTCTCTCCGGTGGCCGGTCTTCCACCGGCTTCCTCCGCCTCTTCATTCGCATCGTCAAAATCGAGGAAATCCACCAGTCTGCCCGGCATGAACTTCGTGTCTCCTCCGTCCTCGATGCGTACTTTCTTCAGCATCTGGCGGACAATCACCTCGATATGCTTATCGCAGATTTCAACACCCTGCAGACGGTACACACGCTGTACCTCACGAAGCAGGTAATCCTGTACGGCCGTAATTCCCTTGATACGAAGGATATCGTGCGGGTTTACCGAACCCTCTGTCAGCGCGTCGCCTGCCTCCAGCGTATCGCCGTCCATGACCTTAATTCTGGAGCCGTAAGGAATCAGATAGGTCTTGGATGTTCCTGTCTCGTCATCGGTGACAATAATCTCCCTCTTCTTCTTGGTGTCCTTAATCGCCGCGGTTCCCTTGATCTCGGTAATAATCGCAAGTCCCTTCGGCTTACGCGCCTCGAAAAGCTCCTCGACACGGGGAAGACCCTGGGTGATATCTCCTCCGGCAACACCACCGGTATGGAAGGTTCTCATGGTCAGCTGTGTTCCCGGCTCTCCAATCGACTGCGCGGCAATAATACCGACAGACTCTCCGACCTGGACCACTTCTCCGGTAGCCAGGTTCGCGCCGTAGCACTTGGAGCAGATGCCAAGATGGGAGCGGCAGGTCAGGATGGTACGGATCTTTACCCGTGTAACCGGATTTCCGTTTTCATCCACACCGTTGGCAACCACCTGGGCGGCACGCCGGGGCGTAATCATCTGGTTGGCCCGGACGATGATGTTTCCGTCCTTATCCTTGATGTCATAGCAGGAGAAGCGTCCGGTAATCCGTTCCTGCAGGCTCTCCACCTGCTCTTTTCCCTCCATGAAGGCGTATACATACATTCCCGGAATCTCTTTTCCCGGTTTCGCGCAGTCGGTCTCCCGGATGATCAGATCCTGGGACACATCGACCATACGGCGGGTCAGATATCCGGAGTCAGCGGTACGAAGGGCGGTATCGGAAAGTCCCTTCCGGGCCCCGTGCGCCGACATGAAATACTCCAGTACGTCCAGACCCTCACGGAAGTTGGACTTGATAGGCAGCTCGATGGTGTGTCCTGTTGTATCCGCCATCAGTCCGCGCATACCGGCCAGCTGCTTGATCTGCTTATCCGAACCACGGGCTCCAGAGTCCGCCATCATGTAGATGTTGTTATATTTATCCAGACCGTCCAGCAGGTCTTTGGTCAGCTTATCGTCCGTCTCCTTCCAGGTTTCCACAACCTCTTTGTACCGCTCTTCATCCGTAATCAGACCACGCTTGTAGTTCCGGGTGATCTTGTCTACGGTCTCCTCTGCCTCCGCAAGAAGTTTCGGCTTATCCGCAGGTACCGTCATATCGGAAATGGATACCGTCATTCCGGCCCGCGTCGAGGTGTGATAGCCCATGGCCTTGATATGATCCAGAACCTCTGCGGTCCTGGTCGCTCCATGGATATCAATTACCTTCTCCAGAATCTGTTTCAGATGCTTTTTCGCGACCATGAAATCAATTTCCGGGAGAAGCTCATTGCCGGGCACCGACCGATCCACGTAGCCCAGATCCTGCGGGATTATCTCGTTAAAGAGCAGCCGTCCCAGCGTCGTGGTCACCGTTTTTTCAATGGGGTTGCCCTGCGCGTCCTTTCCGGTGCGGCGCACATGGATCTGTGTCTGATATTTAATATAACCGTTCTCGTAAGCAAGGATTGCCTCATTCAGATCCTTGTAGGAAGTACCCTCTCCAATCTCTCCCGGACGCATCTGCGTCAGATAGTAAATACCGAGAACCATATCCTGGGATGGAACCGCAACCGGTCCTCCGTCCGACGGCTTCAGCAGGTTATTCGGAGACAGCAGCATAAAGCGGCATTCCGCCTGGGCTTCCTGTGACAGGGGCAGGTGAACAGCCATCTGGTCTCCGTCGAAGTCCGCGTTGAACGCGGTGCAGACCAGCGGATGGAGCTTGATTGCCTTGCCCTCTACCAGAATAGGCTCAAAAGCCTGAATACCGAGCCTGTGCAGCGTAGGCGCCCGGTTCAGCATCACCGGATGCTCCTTGATAACATCTTCCAGAACATCCCAGACCTGCGGCTCCAGTCTCTCCACCATCTTCTTGGCATTCTTGATGTTATGGGCTGTGCCGTTGGCGACCAGCTCTTTCATGACAAAGGGCTTGAACAGCTCAATCGCCATTTCCTTCGGCAGACCGCACTGATAGATTTTCAGCTCCGGTCCGTTAACGATAACGGAACGTCCGGAATAGTCCACACGTTTTCCCAGAAGGTTCTGGCGGAAACGGCCGTTCTTTCCCTTCAGCAGGTCAGACAGAGACTTCAGCGCCCGGTTTCCGGGTCCGGTAACCGGACGGCCTCTTCTGCCGTTGTCGATCAGGGCATCCACAGCCTCCTGCAGCATTCTTTTTTCGTTTCTGACAATGATGTCCGGGGCTCCCAGATCAAGCAGACGTTTCAGCCTGTTGTTCCGGTTGATAATCCGGCGGTAAAGATCGTTCAGATCCGAGGTCGCGAATCTGCCGCCGTCCAGCTGCACCATCGGACGGAGATCCGGCGGGATAACCGGGATGCAGTCCAGAATCATCCACTCCGGACGGTTTCCGGATTCCTTGAAGGCCTCTACGACCTCCAGCCTCTTGATAATACGGGCACGCTTCTGACCGCTGGCATTTTCCAGCTCGGCGCGCAGCTCGTCATACTCTTTATCCAGGTCAATTTCCTGCAGCAGTTCCTTGATCGCCTCCGCGCCCATTCTTGCGCGGAAAGCATTTCCGTAGGTCTCATAGGCCTGCTGGTATTCCGCCTCGGAGAGCACCTGCTTTTTCATCAGATTTGTCTCGCCCGGATCCAGAACGATATAGCTGGCAAAATACAGAACCCGCTCCAGTGTTCTGGGAGACAGATCCAGGATCAGTCCCATACGGGAAGGAATTCCCTTAAAATACCAGATATGTGAAACCGGCGCCGCCAGTTCAATATGCCCCATGCGCTCGCGGCGGACGCTGGATTTTGTGACCTCCACGCCGCAGCGCTCGCAGATGATCCCCTTATAGCGGATTTTCTTGTATTTCCCGCAATGGCACTCCCAGTCCTTGGTCGGTCCGAAGATAACCTCGCAGAACAGTCCGTCCTTTTCCGGTTTCAGGGTACGGTAGTTGATGGTTTCCGGTTTTTTTACCTCGCCGTGGGACCACTCGCGGATTCTTTCCGGAGATGCCAGCCCGATCCGGATTGCGTCAAAGCTGAACGCCTCGTTCGTTTCTTCCTTATTTACTGTTTCCGGCATTGAAATACCCCTTTCCGTTCATTATTCAGAATCGTCAGCGTTATCATCCAGACTGCTGAGGAATTCTTCATCCTCATCATCCTGCGGCTCTTCCCCGTCTACATTCACCAGCTCTCCGTCCTGGAACTCCTGTTTGCTGTAGCCGTATTTTCCGTAGGATTCTTCTTCGTCTCTGCGGTTATAGCGGTCTCCTTCCATAATTGCGCGGAAGCTTGTGTTGCCGTAATCCTGGGACTCCATCAGATGGACCTCTGTGTTGTCATCCTTCAGGACACGGACATCCAGCGCCAGAGACTGCAGCTCCTTCAGCAGAACCTTGAAGGATTCGGGAATACCGGGCTTCGGTATATTCTCGCCCTTGATAATGGCCTCGTAGGTTTTTACACGTCCCACAACATCATCCGATTTGACGGTCAGGATCTCCTGCAGTGTGTAGGCCGCGCCGTAGGCTTCCAGTGCCCAGACCTCCATCTCTCCGAAACGCTGTCCTCCGAACTGGGCCTTGCCTCCCAGCGGCTGCTGGGTAACCAGCGAGTATGGGCCGGTGGAACGCGCGTGAATCTTATCGTCTACCAGATGATGCAGCTTCAGGTAATGCATGTGCCCGATGGTGGTCGGTCCGTCAAATTTCTCTCCGGTACGTCCGTCCCGCAGCTGGACCTTTCCGTCCCTGCTGATCGGCACGCCCTTCCAAAGTGCCCTGTGATCCCTGTGGTCAGACAGGTACTGCATGACCTCCGGAAGCAGGGTATCCTTATATTTATTATAAAAGTCATCCCACTCGGAATTGACATAGTCGTTTGCCAGCTCCAGCGTGTCCTGGATATCAATTTCGTTTGCCCCGTCAAAGATAGGCGTGGAGATATTGAAGCCCAGGGCCTTGGAAGCCAGGCTGAGGTGTATCTCCAGGACCTGTCCGATATTCATACGGGAAGGTACGCCCAGAGGATTCAGAACAATATCCAGCGGACGGCCGTTGGGAAGGAATGGCATATCCTCCACCGGAAGCACACGGGAAACTACACCCTTGTTTCCGTGACGTCCGGCCATCTTGTCCCCGACGGAAATTTTTCTCTTCTGCGCGATATAGATACGGACTGCCTGGTTGACGCCAGGTGCCAGCTCGTCCCCGTTTTCCCTTGTGAAGACACGTGCTTCCACAACAATTCCGTACTCTCCGTGCGGAACCTTGAGGGAAGTATCCCTTACTTCTCTGGCCTTCTCGCCGAAGATGGCGCGAAGAAGACGTTCCTCCGCGGTTAGCTCTGTCTCTCCCTTCGGAGTCACTTTTCCAACCAGGATATCTCCGGCACGTACCTCCGCGCCGATCCGGATAATTCCTCTCTCGTCCAGATCCTTCAGGGCTTCTTCTCCGACACCCGGAACGTCCCTTGTAATTTCCTCCGGTCCGAGCTTGGTATCACGGGATTCGCACTCATACTCCTCGATATGCACTGAGGTATAGACATCATCCTGCACCAGCCGCTCACTGAGCAGTACGGCATCCTCGTAGTTGTATCCTTCCCATGTCATAAATCCGATCAGCGGATTCTTTCCGAGAGCAAGCTCTCCGTTGGAAGTAGACGGGCCGTCGGCGATAACCTCTCCCGCCTTTACATGGTCGCCCTTGAAAACAACCGGGCGCTGGTTGTAGCAGTTGCTCTGGTTGCTTCGGGTAAACTTCATCAGGTGATAAACATCCCTGGTGCCGTCGTCGTTGTCCATGCGGATCTCATTGGAGGCTGCGCAGGTAATCGTTCCGTCCTTCTTCGCCACCACACAGATACCGGAGTCTACGGCTGCCTTCTCCTCGATACCGGTTCCAACGACCGGAGCCTCCGTAAACAGAAGCGGTACCGCCTGCCGCTGCATGTTGGATCCCATCAGGGCACGGTTCGCGTCGTCATTCTGCAGGAACGGGATCAGCGCGGTCGCCACGGAGAATACCATCTTCGGTGATACATCCATGTATTCAAACATGGTCTTCTCGTACGTCTGCGTCTCATCCCTGTAACGTCCGGACACGTTTTTATGAATAAAATGTCCCTCTGCATCCAGCGGCTCATTTGCCTGCGCCACATGGTAATTATCCTCTTCATCGGCTGTCATGTAGACAACCTCTTTGGTTACCCGCGGATTCTTCGGATCGCTCCGGTCAATGACACGGTAGGGTGCCTCGATAAAGCCGTACTGGTTGATTCTGGCGTAGGTTGCCAGCGAGTTAATAAGACCGATGTTCGGGCCTTCAGGGGTCTCAATGGGGCACATTCTTCCGTAATGGGAATAATGGACATCACGAACCTCGAATCCCGCACGATCCCTGGAAAGTCCTCCGGGTCCGAGTGCGGAAAGACGTCTCTTATGTGTCAGTTCTCCAAGCGGATTGTTCTGATCCATAAACTGGGACAGCTGTGAGGACCCGAAGAACTCCTTCACTGCCGCGGTAACCGGCTTGATGTTAATCAGCGACTGCGCGGAGAGCGTATCCAGATCCTGTGTCGTCATGCGCTCGCGGACCACTCTCTCCAGCCTGGAAAGCCCAATCCGGTACTGGTTCTGCAGAAGCTCTCCCACGCAGCGGATTCTTCTGTTGCCCAGATGGTCAATGTCATCATCATTGCCGACACCGTATTCCAGATGCATGTTATAGTTAATGGAAGCAAAAATATCTTCCTTCGTAATGTGCTTCGGGATCAGGTCGTGGATGTGATCCTCAATGGCATCCTTCAGATCCTCCGGATCGGTGTTTTCTTCCATCAGCTTTGCAAGCTCCGGATAGTACACCTGCTCCGTCACGCCGACTTCCTTCGGATCGACATCCACCCATTTGGTGATGTCCACCATCAGGTTGGAGAGAACCTTTACCACTCCATCCTGGGTATCCAGCCAGACAAACGGGACTGCGGCATTCTGAATCTCATCCGCTTTCTCTCTGGTGACTGTGGTACCCTTCTCCGCAATAATTTCACCTGTCGCAGTATTTACCACATCTTCCGCCAAGGTCTTCCCGGTGATCCGGTTGCGGAGCGCCAGTTTTTTGTTGAATTTATATCTTCCGACCTTGGCCAGATCGTAGCGGCGGGGGTCAAAAAACATCCCGTTGATCAGACTCTCCGCGCTGTCCACTGCCAGCGGCTCTCCCGGACGGATCTTCTTGTACAGTTCCAGAAGTCCTTCCTGGTAATTCGTCGCGGTATCCTTGGTGAAGCTCGCCAGTATTTTCGGTTCTTCGCCGAAATATTCCGCAATTTCCGCGTTTGTTCCCAGACCGAGGGCACGCAGAAGAACGGTGATCGGCACTTTTCTGGTGCGGTCCACACGTACCCAGAAAACATCGTTGGAATCGGTCTCATACTCCAGCCAAGCGCCGCGGTTGGGAATAACCGTGCAGCTGTACAGCTTCTTCCCAAGCTTGTCATGGTCGATTCCGTAGTAAATGCCCGGAGAACGCACCAGCTGGCTGACAATAACACGCTCTGCGCCGTTAATAACAAAGGTGCCGGTGGGCGTCATAAGAGGGAGATTTCCCATGAAAATCTCATGCTCACTGATCTCGTCTTTTTCGCGGTTATAGAGGCGTACTTTAACCTTCAACGGAGCCTCGTATGTTGCATCCCGCTGTTTGCATTCCTCTATGGAATACTTTACATCGTCCTCGCACAGCTTGAAGTCTACGAATTCCAGGCTGAGCTTTCCGCCATAATCCTGAATGGGGGATATGTCATCAAAAGCTTCTTTTAACCCGTCTGTGAGGAACCACTGATAGGAATTTTTCTGCACCTCAATCAGATTGGGCATCTGCAGAACCTCTTCCTGTCGCTGGTAAGTCATTCGTATACTTCTTCCGCTGCGGACCGGACGTATCCTGTTTTTCTCCATTGACGATTCACCTCTTGTGATTTAGAATTGGTAAATAGATACAGGGTGCCTGATCGTCCCTGTCCGCGCCGGGAAATCAGCGCATAGGGGGAGAGAGGCACTTGTTGCCATAATAGTGCATTTTTTACAATAACACATCCTGTCAAGGGTGTCAAACCGGTTTTCGCGGTTTTTGCCCTTCTTTTTTTGTATTTTTTTCAGAACACACTATTCTGCGGCCTCTCTGCTTTTTCCGAAACTGCACAGGCTGAAAAAATCTGCCGCGGAAATGAAATTTTTTATATTTCTGCAGGCTGCTTCCGCACAGGCAAAAGGAAAATAGCGCAAACAATCCCTGCCTCCCGTCCCGGAATTTTTCCCGGGAACGAAAGGCAGGGATTGTTCTGTAACTCTTCTGTATCTCTGATTCTTTTTACAGGACAGCTGAAAACACAGTGGCTCCGACTACGGTGAGAATTCCGGCTACGGCTATGGAGAGACTGCTCATGGCGCCTTCCACCTCTCCCATTTCCATCGCCTTGGCTGTTCCGATCGCGTGGGAAGAGGAACCCAGCGCAATTCCGCGGGCAATGGGCTCTTCAATATGAAACAGCCTGCAGAGTCCTTCTCCCAGAATGTTTCCCAGCACGCCGGTTACCACAATAACCGCAACCGTTATGGTCACATTTCCTCCCAGTTCCTCCGAGACGCCCATGCCGATAGCCGTCGTAATCGACTTGGGAAGAAGGGTGACATACGTTTCATGGCTCAGCCCGAACAGGACAGACAGGACCAGGACACAGAGGAGACTGGTCAGAACGCCGGAACAGATACCGGTGGCGACCGCTTTCCAGTTATTTCTCAGAAGCTTCATCTGCTCGTAAAGCGGTATGGCCAGACATACCGTTGCCGGCGTGAGAAACCAGCTTAAATACTTCGCCCCGGCATCATAGGTATCATAGCTGACATGGGCGGTCAGCAGCACAACAATCGTAACCGCAATCGAGATCAGCAGAGGATTCAGGAAACTGAGCTTTGTTTTTCTCTTCAGCGCGGCGCCAACCCAGTAGGCAAATAAGCTCAGTGTAACACCGGCAAAAGCAGATGTCCTGCAGAATGAAGCGATCATAGTTCAGCCTCCTCTTCGGCAGCCATGTCTTCCATACTAAGGAGACTGCCCGCCTCCGTCTTGTTTTCCAAACGTATGACATGCTGTGATACCTTTCCGCTGACCACCATAACAGCCACCAGGGACACCACGGTAATGACGGAAACAGGCAGAAGAACCGGGCGAAGGTCGCCCCAGGAAGACATCAGTCCCACGCCCGCGGGAATAAACATGACAGGCATGATCTCAATCAGAAACTTTCCTGCGTCTTTTACCTGATCCAGCTTAATGAAGCCGGTTACCAATCCCGCAAACAGAATAGCCATTCCGTAGATACTGGCGGGAACCGGCAGCGGAAGCACCCAGTGCAGCACTTCTCCGATCAACGTAATAATCATAATCCTGCAAAATTGTCTGAGTATTTTCATTTTTCCGTTTCACTCTCCTGTTTTGAAATCTCATGTACCGGCACATAACCCCTCTGCCGTTCCGCGGATATTCCTTCCGCAGAGGCAACAGTGCCTATTTTAGTACCGTGTTTTTCCTGCCGCAAGGCATAAGCCTGTACTTTTTCAAAACATGCATTTTCTGCAACTATCAAAGATTTCGCGGAACCAGATTGTACATGACGCGCGTAAACGGAAACGGGCACCGGGAATGCCCTTACGAATGACATGAAAAAAGCAGCTTCTGCACTGCACAGAAGCCGCCTTTCTTTTTTGGTAAGCGTTCTTACGGATAAACCCTGATTTACTTCAGAGTTACTTTTGCTCCCTGCTCTTCCAGTTTTGCCTTGAGGTCATCTGCCTCTGCCTTGGAAGCGCCTTCCTTAACTACCTTCGGAGCTCCGTCAACCAGATCCTTAGCTTCCTTCAGGCCAAGTCCGGTAACCTCACGGACAACCTTGATAACCTTAACCTTGTTCGGGCCAACCTCGGTCAGCTCTACATCGAACTCGGTCTTCTCCTCAGCTGCCGCAGCATCTCCGCCTGCAGCGCCGCCAGCTACAACAACACCTGCAGCAGCGGATACGCCAAACTCTTCCTCGCAAGCTTTTACAAGGTCATTCAGCTCTAATACAGATAACTCTTTAATAGCAGCAATAAACTCTTCTGTTGTTAACTTAGCCATTGTTCTTTTCCTCCAATTTCATTTTTTCTGATTCTTCCGCCATCATGATGACGGTTCTAAACGGCTCTCCCCGATGAAAGCCTTATTCTGCCGCGGGTGCTTCCGCTGCTTCTGCCGGAGCGCCTTCCGCCTGCTTTTCCGCAATCTGCTTAAGCACACGGGCAAAGCCGGAAATCGGTCCCTGCATGCTTCCGAACAGTCTTCCGAGCAGTACTTCCCTTGTGGGAACGTCTGCCAGCTGGTTTACGCCATCCGCGTCATAGTAAGCGCCTTCTACAACACCGGCGATCAGCTCCAGCTGCGGATTCTTCTTCGCAAACTGTTTCAGAATACGTGCCGGGGCGGTTGCGTCATCCTTGGAAACGGCAATCGCGTTAGTTCCTTCCAGATGCTTGGAAAGCTCTTCGCAGGGTGTTCCCTTGAACGCGAAGTTCATCATCGTGTTTTTGTAGACCTTGTAGGTTACGCCGGCTTCTCTGAGATTTTTACGAAGCTCCGTATCCTGCGCAACATTCAGGCCGCTGTAGTTTACAAGAACTACGCCCTGCGCACCGTCAATCGCACTGGCAATCTCTTCCACAACCGGTTTCTTCTGTTCTACTTTTGCCATGTTTCGGTATACCTCCTTATTTTAATGATGTATACACGCAAAAGAAAACCCGCCTGACCAAAGACAGACGGGAATACATTCTCTGAAAAGAATCTACATCCTCGGCAGGCGTTTCACTTACGCCTTGCGGCACCTGCTGTCTTCGGCGTGATACAGTGAGTATACTATCACACCGGAGAAATTGTTGTCAAGACAAAAAAACAGAAGAGGAAGCCTCTTCTGTTTTTCTATTTTTATATTCTGGTGGATTATACGAACTTGTTTACATTGACCTTTACGCCGGGTCCCATGGTCGGCGCAATGACAATGCTCTTCATGAACTGGCCCTTCAGGGTGGAAGGTCTTGCCTTTGTAATCGCGCCCATCAGTGTGGAGAAATTCTCATTCAGCTGCTCTTCGCTGAAGGAAGCTTTTCCGACCGGTACGTGAATGATGTTGCTCTTGTCCAGACGATACTCTACTTTACCGGCTTTGATATCGTTAACCGCTTTGGTAACATCCATCGTTACGGTCCCGGACTTCGGGTTCGGCATTAAGCCCTTGGGTCCGAGTACACGTCCCAGACGTCCTACAACGCTCATCATATCCGGTGTCGCGACAACTACATCGAAATCAAGCCAGCCTTCGTTCTGAATCTTCGGAATCAGCTCCTCTGCCCCGACGAAATCTGCGCCTGCCGCCGCAGCCTCATCTGCCTTTGCTCCCTTGGCAAATACAAGAACACGAACGGTCTTGCCTGTGCCGTGCGGCAGAACAACGGCTCCGCGGATCTGCTGATCTGCGTGACGTCCGTCGCAGCCAGTGCGGATGTGTACCTCGATAGTCTCGTCAAACTTCGCGACAGCCGCTTTCTTCGCAAGCGCGATGGCATCCTTGGGATCATACTGGACTGAGCGATCAATAGCCTTTGCGGCTTCTACATATTTCTTTCCGTGTTTCATTCTAAATTCCTCCTGTGGTAGTGGCGGGATAATCCCTCCCACGTGAATCAATTAATCCTCAACAGTAATTCCCATGCTGCGGGCTGTTCCGGCAATCATGCTCATGGCTGCTTCTATGCTGGCCGCATTCAGGTCGGGCATTTTCAGCTCCGCAATTTCACGGATTTTATCCTTGGAAATTGTGGCAACCTTGGTCTTATTCGGTTCGCCGGAGGCGGACTTCAGGTTGCATGCCTTCTTCAGCAGAACCGGTGCCGGCGGAGTCTTGGTAATAAAGCTGAAGCTTCTGTCCGCATATACAGTGATGACAACAGGGATAATTAAATCTCCCTTGTCTGCTGTTCTTGCGTTAAACTCCTTGGTAAACTGCACGATGTTCACACCGTGCTGACCAAGAGCCGGTCCTACCGGCGGAGCCGGTGTAGCCTTGCCTGCGGGAATCTGTAATTTGATGTAACCAGTAACTTTTTTTGCCATTTTAGGCACCTCCTATTATGTGGTGTTTGCGGGGATTTCCCTCCCACGGCCGATTAATCGACCTTTCTGACATCGGCGAAATTAATTTCCACCGGAGTTGCTCTTCCAAACAGATCCACGTCAATGGTAACTGTCTGTTTACTCTGATTAACCGCCTTGACCTTGGCAGAATAATCCTTCCAAGCTCCGCCGATCACCGCGACTTCATCTCCAACCGCAAGGTCAATTTCAAATTTCTCTCCGGTTTCCACACCCAGCGGGCGCATCTCTTCTGGAGACAGCGGAACCGGTTTGGAGCCCGGTCCTACAAAGCCTGTGACACCTCTGGTATTGCGGACGACGTACCATGTATCGTCATTCATAACCATATTGAGCAGGACATAGCCGGGAAACAGCTTGCGCTGTACATGTTTCCTCGCGCCGTTCCTGACCTCTTCGACCTCTTCCATGGGCACCCGGACTTCCAGGATCTGATCTTCAAGGTGTCTGTTTTCTATTGTCTTCTCAATGTTGGCCTTCACCTTATTCTCATACCCGGAATATGTGTGGACCACGTACCATTTTGCGTCTGACATCTTCACCTTTTCCTTATTTTATGATCAGTTCCATTATCTGCAGTCCCAGATTGTCCACCAGCGTGATTAACCCGGTAACGATTGCAGAAATAATAATGACAGCGGCCGTCTGTCTGCCCAGTGTTTTATTATCTGTCCAGATAATTTTTCCCCACTCGGTCTTCAGACCCTTGAACCAGGTTTTCATTTTTCCTGTTTTTTTCTGTTCAGCTTTTTTCGCTGCATCTGCCATCTGTTCTCACCTCGCTGCGAAACGGATTACTTTGTTTCTCTGTGCAGGGTATGCTTTCTGCAGAATCTGCAATACTTCTTAATTTCCATACGCTCCGGATGATTCTTTTTATCCTTTGTCGTATTGTAATTACGCTGCTTGCATTCTGTGCATGCCAAAGTGATCTTTGTACGCATAATATCCACCTCCGTTTTACTAAACCCATACGCCGGAAAACCCGGCACAACTTCTGTAAGAAGCCCCTTTTTCAGAGCAAAAAAAAAGGACCCTCTCCTTTGTCGCTTACTCAGCATAGCACAGGCACCGGAGAGTGTCAACTTAAATTTTTGAGCCGTCCTATACGCCTAAACTCTGAGCTGTGCTATATACCGAGCTGCCCTATGCCCCCGGCAGAGCAAAGTTTTCCGGGCGCAAGACACGTGTTTCGCCTTCAAGGAACAGAAACCGTAAAGCCCTGTCCCTGCCGCGCGCAGCAGCATCGTAAACTTATTTTCGTCTTTCCTGCGGATACATACACTCTACGCCGTATCTTTCAAAGATCTGCAGCCAGTCGTCAGAGGGCTTACAGTCGGTAATGACGCCGTCAACCTCTTGAATACCAACCATTTTTGTGAAGGCTGTCTGGTCGAATTTCCCGTTATCCAGTACCAGATAGCTCTGGGCCGCGGAAGTGAGGATGGTCTTTTTCAGGGAACTGAACGCCTGCAGGGATTCCATGATTCCGTGCTCCCTGTTCAATGCCTTGCAGGAGACAAAAGCCTTATCCACAAAATACGACCGGGTGCTGTTCTCCGCCTCCGGGCCGAGAAGGGCAAGATACCCTTCCTTTAATACCCCGCCGGTACAGATCACAGTAATATTGGAGCATTCGGACAGTTCCAGAATAATCTCGATCGAATTTGTCACCACGGTAAGTCGCTGAATATTCTTGATCGCCTTGGCAATAAACAGGTCCGTGGAACTGGCGTCCAGCATAATGTGGTCTCCCTCTTTTACGAGGGACGCGGCAATCTCCGCGATGACCTGCTTTTCCGCGACATGATGCTTGCTGCGGATGGTCAGCGGCATATCAAACCCTACGTTTTCATTCAGCACAGCGCCGCCGTAGCTTTTGGTCGCATAACCGTCCTGCTCCAGTTTCTCCAGATCCCGCCGGATGGTTTCTTCCGAGACATTATAAATCTGACTCAGTTCGCTTACGACTACCTTTTTTTCTTCCTGCAGTTTTTCCAGAATCAGATTTCTGCGTTCCAGGGCAAGCATCCTCTACCTCCGAATACCGTCAACACTGTTTGCCTACAGGCGACAAAGGCTCTGTGGCGAAACGGTTCCTTAAAGAATTGTTCTGATGATTTTTTCGTCCGGATGAGCAATCACAGAAGAATCCAGATACATGCCCTTTTCTCCAGCCAGCATTTTCGCCTTCTCGATGGCCGCTGTTACCGCGGACACCTCACCGGTGATCATCATAAAGGATTTTCCGCAGAGCCCCTTTGCCAGCCGAAGCTCAATCACGTCTACAATGGCAGTTTTTGCCGCGGCATCCGCCGCCTCGATCAGCGACGCCACATCAAAGGTCTCCAGTATTCCGAGGGAATCCACAGCCTCTACCTGGCTGGCCCCGTAAATGGCCGGGAAAAGCGATTCGTGAGGATTGCCAAGCACAAAATTGTCGATCAGATCCGACTCATAAGCTGTGCTGGCGGCTTCCACGGCGGATTTCACCGCACTGAGATCTCCGGTGATAATTGCGATATATTTACCCGGACATACGGTCTGCGCCTCCACAATGTCAACATCCGCGGTCTTGACCATAAGATCCGCCGCTGTAATACCGGTCGGTATATTTTTGAATTCAATCATTCCGATTGCTTTACTCATCGCCGCTTATGTCCTTTCTTACTGCTTCTGGATTCGGATAAAGGTATCTGTGACATCGGTAACTATTCCGGGCAGAGAAGCATGCATCCCGACGCTCAGTCCGTCCGCCGGCTTTGCAATCATCTGCCTGTACTCCACATGGTCGCCGACCTTTACAATCGGAATCGCCGGCGCACCGATATGCTGCTTTAAAAGGACTCTTACCGAGGTCTCCGGCTGCAGCTCATCATCCAGCGGAGCCGGAAGATCGTACCGGCTGAGCCCGAGCCTGGCCATCAGTCTTGCCTCCGGAACCTTGCGGAATTCCCGTGCCTCTCCCACAGAGGCAGCTTCCACGCGAGGCGCCTTTACTCCCGCGCCGCGGAGCCCGTTCTTATATGCCTGGATAAGTGTCCGGGGAGCAAGGTCCTGCGGACAGGCGTACATCTCGCACACGCCGCATCCGGAGCAGAAAAACGTGTTCAGGAACGGATTCAGGTTCTGAAAATCCTCGTTGGAAGCAGAACGCATAAATCTTGCGGGATCAATCGGATGTCCCAGCTCATGGCGCGGACACATATCCGTGCAGGATTCACACTGGCAGCAAATCGACGCCGCTCTCTTCAGATCAATGGAAGTCTGACGCCTTTTCTTCATCACAATCGGATGATCCTGCGGCAGAACCAGAATGGCGTTTGTTTCTTTTGTCACACGGCCGTCATGCGGCTGGATGCTTCCCATCATGGGACCGCCCACAAAATAGATCGGATCCTTGCAGGTCAGGTCGCCTGCCAGAGCGACGACAGATTCAAACGTACATCCGACAGATACCGGGACGGTAATCGGATTTGTGACCTCGCCGATCACTGTCAGATATTTGAAGGTAACCGGTTTATCCTCTACCGCGGCACGGTAGATATTGTACATGGTTTCTACATTATAGACAATGCAGCCCTGCTCAATGGGCAGCCCGCCCGGACGCACAACCCTTCCGGTGCATTCATAAATGAGAACAACCTCATCTCCCATCGGATAAACTTCCTGGAGATAATGAATCTTCATCTCCGGATATTTACCGATCTCCCCCTGAATGGCTGCAATGGCCTTACTATAGGTTTTCTTGACACCGATATAAACCTGCTTTGCCCCTACCGTCTCTGCAACAAGATGCAGGCCGGCCAGAATCTGATCCGCATGAACAGTGATCAGCCGCCTGTGGGGCTGAAGCAGAGGCTCGCACTCTGCACAGTTCAGTATAATGGTATCCGCATTTTTGTTCAGTTTTGCGTAGGAAGGAAATCCGGCCCCGCCGGCACCTACGACTCCGCCCACGCGAAGTTTTTCCTGCAGCTTTTCAAATTCCATGCTTTACTCCATCCCGGGGATCAATCCTCCTCGATAATCCCGCCTTCATCTATAATACCGACAATCGCAGCATCTACAGGCGCATCCGGCATATCACAGCCGATTCTGGCCGCGCTTCCCTGTGCCACCATCACATATTCACCTATTCCGGCGCCAATCACATCAATCGCGATAATCTGCCGGGTATCTGCCGACATATGACGCAGGGGTTCCACAATCATGAACTTGTTTCCAACGAGCTTGTCGCTTTTTCTTGTCGAAACCAGGCTTCCGACTACTTTTCCTGCAATCATTGTTCCTCCAAATTGTCCTGTATAACGTCCTGCAGCTTCCGGCGGCACCATCAAAGGGCTGCCATTCTGACGGACTCCGCACGACGATCTTTTTCTAAAATCCAAATGAGATATATTATTTGGGTGCCAAAATTCCCTTTTCCACCCATTGATAATTACGTGTGTCATCGGTCTATTGACACTCTGCCCATGTTATCCGGCCATGGCACAAATCTCCCTGCAGCAAAGCTGACAGGGAGAAAAGCTGAACTTCCGGATTATTTCATGATTGTAACGGTATCACCCTGTTTGATACCTGCGGCATTTGCCTCATCCGTATCAATGTGCATTTCCAGCGTGAAGCTGGGATTCACACGAATGACAACGTGATTAAAAATTGTGCCGCGTTCATTATCTGCTTTTACAGAAACCACATCACCGTTCTTTAGTCCCGCCGCTTCCGCGTCTCTCGGAGACATATGGATGTGGCGCATGGCGATGATACATCCTTCCTTCAGATACAGCGCACCTTTCGGACCGACAAGAGCAATCGGGGCGCTTCCGGCGACGTTTCCGGATTCCCGGATCGGTGCCTTGATCCCCAGGGTTCTTGCATCCGTAGCGGAAATCTCCACCTGTGTCTGTTTTCTGACAGGGCCGAGAATACGTACATTCTCAATGGCACGAAGTTTAAGTCCTACAATGGTAACCTGCTCGTTAGACGCGAACTGGCCGCCCATCAGGTCTTTCTTTTTGGTCAGCTGATATCCCTTTCCGAAGAGCACCTCTACATGCTCCTGCGTCAGGTGGACATGTCTGGCAGATACGCCTACCGGAACCAGAAAGCCCTTCGGCTGCGGCTGGCTCTGGGCCTGATTGATTGCCTCCATTACCATTCTGGTAATGCTTTCTACCTGTGAAATATCCAAGACAAATCCTCCAAAATACTGCCGTAAAACCGGCATTTCATCTGTTATGATTCAAAACGGCGTCTGCCGTCCTGCTGAAACAGCCCGTCCCCGTTCCCGCCTTCCGGCAGGAACGGGGTAGGCCAATGGCACAGCTTATTTATTTATTCAGATGAGGAAGAATCATCTCTACATCCTGATGCGGTCTCGGAATTACATGAGTGGCGATCAGCTCTCCCAGTCTGGAAGCATTATTTCCGCCTGCCTCTACCGCAGATTTAACGGCGCCTACATCACCGCGGACCATAACCGTTACCAGTCCGGATCCGATTCTCTCGGTTCCAATCAGGGAAACGTTTGCAGCTTTGCACATAGCATCTGCTGCCTCGATTGCCGCTACCAGTCCTCTTGTTTCAACCATTCCTAATGCTTCCTGTGTCATTTTTCTTTCCTCCTTGAAAGTTGTGGCTCCGGAATTCTGCGCCTTCGCCGTATGATTTTCTGCTGACTTTACAGTTGTAGTTACTTTTGCAGGAGCCGTCTTAGCTGCTTCCGCTCCAGCGGCCTCTGTTTTTACAGCTTCTTTTTTCGCTGCAGCCTGCGCAGGAGCTTTCGGCGCCTGGCCGGCATCGGCACTGCCGACTCTTGTCTTTCTTACTTCCGCCATGCGTAATCCCCCACTGTTCTCCATCTGCTTGCGCTTAACTGAACCATCTTCACGATTTCTTCATGGGGGTTCGCTATGACCGCCTTACAGACGGGCTTTTTTATTGCCTTTGTGTCCGCCGCCTCTACTGCTTCTTTCACAGCAGATACATCTCCCTCTATGATCAGTGTGACAAGCCTGCCTCCCAGCTTTCTCTCCCAGGATGCCAGCCGCACATCGGCGGCCTTGCACATGATATCGAGGGCATCCATGGCGGCAACCACTCCGGTTATTTCAACAAAGCCATATGCGCTGCCCATGGTACTCTCCTGAAATTACTCTAAGTTCTTTGGAAGGATCATCTCTACATCCTGATGAGGTCTCGGGATGACATGGGTGGCAACCAGCTCTCCAAGTCTGGATGCAGCCGCGCTTCCGGCCTCTACGGCAGCCTTTGTAGCGCCGACATCGCCGCGGACCATAACGGTAACCAGTCCGGATCCGATTTTCTCGGTTCCGATCAGATGAACCTCAGCTGCCTTTGTCATTGCATCGGCGGCCTCAATCGCGGCGGTCAGACCTCTGGTCTCGATCATTCCTAATGCTTCCTGTGCCATTTCTTTTTCCTCCTGAAAAATAACTTCGCTTAAAATTTATCGAGAGCACTGATTTTCAGCATTTTTTCCACCCCCGGATCATCCGGATTCGGAATCACATAATGCTGAACCACTCCGCTGACGGTTTCGGCGGCTTTTATCCCCGCCTCCATGGCTGCCTCTACCTCCGAGACATTGCCGCGGAACTTGATGGTTACCAGAAGCGGAACCGGAAGCTCGTCGGCATGCGCCGGCTTGTTCTTATCAAACACTTCCAGTGTCACATTTGCTGCCTTGCAGCCTGCGTCCGCAGCCACAAACGCGCATGTAAGACCATATACCTCCAGTATTCCGACAGCCCTGGCCATCCTTTGCTCTCCTCTCCGTCAGCCTGCGCCGTTCCCGGCAGCAATCAGTGATTATTTGTATTTCCGTCCAGCGGAACGTTCGTTACCGCAACCTTCAGACCCTTCTGGGCAAGCGCAAACTCGTGCGCCTCGTTGATCTTATCCAGCGGAAAGGCGTCGGTAATCAGATCCGTTACCGGAATTCCGATTTCCTTCGCTCTCTTCAGGAAATCAAAGGTTGTCGCGTAATCCCGCAGTGTATATACCCAGGATCCGACCAGGTTAATCTCCTTGGAGCAGAGGTCGAAGTGCGGGTTAATGGTAGCGTCTCCATTGTTGATGAAGAAACCAAGCTCGCAGAGACCGCCGCCGTTGCGGACGAAATGATAAATATTGGAATGTGCCACCGGTGAACCTGTGCACTGGAAGGCGAAATCCGCCAGATGTCCGTCGAAGGTATCGGCAACTGCCTTTGCCAGATTGTCAATTCCCTTGTACTGCATGAAGTTTACGGTGTGAGTCGCACCGAATTTCTTTGAGAATTCCAATCTTGCGTCGTTTCCGTCTACGGTTGTGATGTTCTCGATGCCCATGGTACGAAGCACGGCAACGCAGAGCAGTCCGATCGGTCCTACTCCCTGGACAACCACGCGGCTGTTAAAGCGGAGAATTCCGGTTGTTTTTGCCCTCTCTACGGCATGAACCAGAACTGCCGCCGGCTCAATGATGATACGGGACTTCAGATCCATATCGCTTACATTGAAGAATGTGGTTCCTCTGGATCCCTTCAGGAAAATATAATCGGAAAACCATCCGTTCAGATGGGTCTCATCATCCGGAATGAGTCCGTATACATCCGCCGCGCCGACGTTCTTCTTGTTCAGGTCGAACATGGTGATGTCCGGATCATCCTGGAACATCATGCAGGTAACTACCTTATCTCCGACCTTTACCGGTTTTCCGGCGCTGTCCTTTGTAACATTTTTGCCGAGTTTGACAATCTCTCCGGTTCCCTCATGTCCCAGAGCAACCGGGATCAGGCCGAAGGGATCCTTCTTAAATTCGTGCTGGTCTGTTCCGCAGATTCCTGTTCCCTCTACTCTGACCAGGATGTCATCGTCACCGACCTCCGGGATCGGGAATTCTTTTACATCATAATGGCCCAGGGCGGTCAGCATAGCGACATGGGCGGTCTTCGGAACCTGTCCCGCGGATACGGGAGCAGACGCCGGAGCTGCAGCGGACGTTCCGGACATACCGGCCAGTACCTGCTTTACAATCTCCTCAATATTTGCTGAATTCATTTCCATTTTGTTCTTCCTCCTGCTTTACCGGATGCAGAGGCTGTCTACCATTACGCAGCGTCTCTTCTTTGTAAATGTCTCCGCGCTGGTCAGTCCCTCGCCGGTTCTGCTGGCAATCGTAAATGTCGGGAATCCTTCTCCGCCGAAGCCGAGTGCCGCGTAGGAAGGTCCGTTCTTTACCAGGATTGCCGTATCCATCGCCTTCGCGTATTTTGTAATCCGTGTCACATCATGAGAATGAATATGCGCGGAATGGCGGTTGCCATGTTCCAGCCAGAGAGCCTTCTCCAGAGCGTCATCAAAATCCGACGCGCGGACAATTCCCAGAATGGGCATCATCAGCTCGGTGGTGATAAGCGGATGCTCCTTCGGTCCTTCGAAAATGATGCATCTGGTGTCTTCCGGCTCATCGGTAACGCCTACCATGGCCAGCAGCGTCTTGGCATCACGTCCGACGCACTTCCGGTTCAGCTTGCCCTTCTCATCCATGACCGTGCGGACCAGAGCATCCTGTACCTCTTTTGAAGCCAGGTAGCAGCCCTGCTCGGTAACCATGTAATGCATCAGCTCGTCCAGAATGGAGCTGACGGCAATGACCTCTTTTTCCGCGATGCAGGGAAGGTTGTTGTCGAAGGTGCAGCCGTTTACAATGTCCTCCGCGGCTTTGCGGATATCCGCAGTCTCATCCACCAGGGCCGGAGGATTGCCGGCACCGGCGCCGATTCCTCTCTTGCCGCAGGAAAGGACTGCCTTTACGACGCCCGGACCGCCGGTAGCAACCAGAAGCGGGATATCCGGATGATGCATCATAACGGCACTGGTCTCCAGCGTGGGAACCTCAACCGTGGTGGCGATGTTATCGGGGCCGCCTGCTTCCAAAGAAGCCTCGTTCATCATGTTGATCGCGTAGATCGTTGTCTTGACAGCCTGCGGATGCGGGTTGAATACTACGGTATTTCCTGCCGCCAGCATCCCCATGGTATTGCAGAAAATCGTTTCCTGCGGATTGGTGCAGGGGGTAATTGCCCCGATTACACCAAAGGGTCCTTCCTCTACCAGGGTAAGGCCGCGGTCTCCCGACCACGCGATGGTCTTGATATCCTCAGTTCCCGGCACGCCATTGGCGACCAGATGATTTTTCATGATCTTATGTCCCACATTTCCCATACCGGTCTCATCCACCGCCATGCGGGCCATAATCTCGGCACTCTCATGGATCTTGCGGCGCATAATCGAAATAATCTGCTCCCTCTGATCCAGAGACATATTCCTTACTACTTTTTCGGCCTTTTTCGCGGCCTCAATCGCATCGTTCATCTCCTTGAAAATGCCGTGCTTTCCGGCAGGAGAATCGGAAATATTCATTTTTGCCATTACTTCCTGGACGATGTTTTTTACCATGCTCTCATCAATAGGCATGAATTTTTCCTCCCAGTATACGTCAGTTCAGTCCCAGCTGTTTCATAACCTGCTTTGTTACTTCTGCAACAACATCCGCGTTGCTCTTGTTCTCTGCGCCGTGCGCATAGGTAGAGCCTGTGTGCTCGCCAAGTCCGTCGCTGCTGCAGCTTCCTCCGCAGTTATGGCAGTTCAGGGTTCCCTTGTTCTGGCAGAGATTTGCCGGATGTTTGCCCGGAAGACCCATTTTTCTTCTGATTTCATACAGTCTCTGAACGGTTTCCTTGTCGAATTCCTTCGGGCCGCCCAGCATCTTGGACTGATACAGCAGCTGCGCGTAGAATTCTACGGACTCCATTTTCAGATATGCGGAAAGGAGGTCAGTGGAATAGGTCAGGGCGCCGTGGCTCTCCAGCAGTACAGCGTCGAAATACGGAAGATATTTCTCAATGGCATCCGGAATCTCGTTGGTAGAAGGTGTTCCGTAAGGAGCGATCGGTACACAGCCAAGAGCGATAACCGCTTCCGGCATAATCGGCTGGGTCAGCGGAATTCCGGCGATCGCAAAGCTGGTGGCATAAACCGGATGCGCATGTACAACAGAACCGACATCCGGTCTCTTTGCATATACTCTCATATGCATCTTGATTTCGGATGAGGGACGGAAGCCGGGGTTAGCCTGAAGCACTTCTCCTTTTTCATTTACTTTGCAGATGTACTCCGGAGTCATGAAGCCTTTGGAAACTCCGGTCGGTGTGCAGAGGAATTCATGATCATTGAGCTTTACGGAAATATTTCCGTCGTTGGCCGCAACCATGTTCCGGTTGTAGATTCTCTTGCCAATGTCACAAATTTGTTTTTTAATTTCAAATTCGTTAACCATCTTGTACTTTTCCTCCTTGAAAAACCTTTGGATAGTTTTTTATACTCTTCAGACATTATAGCCAGAGGCTTATATAATGTCAATAGTATCATGTTGTTTTGTGTTGGTTTGTAGCATTTTTCTGTGGGATTTCGTTGTCTGGTTCTGTCATTTCCGTCAGAATCCATGATGCCGGAAAATCACTTTTTCTCTTCCCACGGCATCACATCTCCGGGCTCCCGCAGATGCTCCAGGATAGCGGAAATCCCTTCTCCTGTTTTGGAATCCACCGGGAAAATGTCCCTGCACCCGGCCAGGCGGAGCCATCCCTCCGCGCGTTTCACATTGGCGTCCGGATGATGAATCTTGGTGATGATCCCGATGACCTCCCGGTTGCAGGTGCTGGTGCATTTCGGCGGAAACAATGTAAACGGCTCCGTGGCAGAGCACAGGAGCCCCACCACATCTGCCTCGTAGGTAAACATAGCCAGCGCATGTCCCAGCCATTTTGTCTGGGCATACTCCCCCGGCGTGTCAATAATGACATCAAAGTGATTGACATACTGGGTCTTATGGTAGGTGATTTTTTCCCCTTTCAGCGCCTGCGTCAGTGTCGTCTTACCTGCCTCGCTGCGGCCCATGAGAACAATTTTTTTCATAGGTTATGTCCTTGTAACCGGGCAGACGGTAAAGTGCAGGGTGTTCTGAAAATAATCCAGAACCGCTTTGGTGGACGCGTCCACCTCTGAGACCGTCCCGGTGACAATCAGGCTGCCGGAAAAGCGATCCACAAACCCGATCTCCACGGCAGACGCCTTTATGGCAATATCCCCCATGATGATTGCCGCCTCCGCAGGGGAAACTGTCATGATGCCGATTGCCGACTTGGAGTAATCGACCGTCGGATCCAGTCCCAGCTTGGTGTACATTACTTTATCCGGATTGGCAATGATGTGGGCAAGTGAAATCTGCTTGCCCGGCACCAGTTCCTGTATGATTCTCTGTTTCACTTCATCCATGTCTGTTCTTTCCTCACTGTCTCTGCCGCTTCCGGGTGACGCGTTCCGGCCGGCCTGCCCACACTATATTCTGCGCCTTGTCAGAAAAATCCTTTGTATCTGGGAACTTTGGGATCCGGCTCTCCGACTCCCAGAATTTCCAGAAGCAGCTCCGGCTTATCATTCAGGACCAGCTCCGGTGGATACCGGACCTCCCGAACCATGCGCGCCGCGAAGGTAAAATCCCCGATCTGTCCGGTTCCGTGGCTGTCGCTGGAGAGCAACACCGGAAGCCTGTACCTCAGGCAGGCATGCAGCATGGCTGTGTAATTGTCATGCACATCTCCCCGGTAGCCGTCTGGAGAAAGGGAGGAGTTGTTGACCTCCAGGATCACACCGTATTCCTTCGCTGCTGCCGCAAGCGTATCGTAGTCCAAAGGATACCTGGTATCATCCGGATGACCGATGATTTTCACCTTCGGATGCCGCATCGCCTGCGTATACGCCAGCGTATTTGCCGTCCTGCTCCCCGGCTCCAGATTCTGGCGGTGGATACTGGCAATCGCGTAATCCAGTCCCTCCAGAATGCTGTCATCCATATCGATATTTCCGGAAAAGTCCAGGATATTGGTTTCCACCCCATAGCAGAGCCGCATGCCGCAGCGTATTCTGGAGCTCCGGATCAGGCTCCGGAAATAGGAAGGTGTTCCCGCCGCCGGTGTCGCCGGGCCGTGATCCGTAATTCCCAGAAGCAGCAGTCCCTTCTTTTTCGCGGCCTTCGCCATATCCGCTATGGTGCTGGAGGAGCCGTGGCCGCTGGCAATGGTATGTGTGTGCATATCGCAGGTATACATTCTGCCCGTCCCTCCATTCATCTCTTCATTGCTTCATAGGCCGTTACCGCTGCCCTTGTCGAGATATCACACCGGAGCAAATACGCAGGCACCGTATTCAGCAGCCTGCGGAGCAGCATCTCATATCTCTGGCGGTTCTCCCAGGTCTCCGAACGGAAGCACTGCATTCTTGCCTTCTCCAAGGCCTCCCGCCAGCCCAGCCTGCGGATGCTGACCGTCTTTCCTTTTTCCAGGAAGGCGATGCCCCCGACGCGGATTTTCAGGTTGCAGCCCAGATGCCGCTTTCCGTCCCAAGGCGTTCCATAGGCATAAACCGCCGTGGAATCCGCCGGGCTCCGGACCGGATTAGTTCCTCCGGAACATGTCAGGGTACCGGACTCCCCGTATTCTGTCAGCATCCCGGAAAAATCCGAGGCTCCCGCCCCGTCAAAAAAGCGGAGAAGCGGTTTGTCATCATTAATCACAACTGCCGCTCCTCCGAATGCTTTTTTCCACATGGCGGCATGCGTGGATTTTCCGGCTCCCGAAGGTCCGGAAAACAGGTATGCCGCGCCCTGATATTCCACCGCAGACGCATGAAAGAACATGACTTCCCGCTTCAGTGCCTGTTCGCAGAACGAACGGTAAACCGCCATGGACTCCAGATAATCCGCGGAAAACCCGCTGCCCTCCAGACGGCGTTCCTTTTCCCGCAGAGCGGCTGTCATCGCGACAGAAATATCCGGAACCAGCGGTATCTTTTCCGCAGGAAGCAGATAGGGGCGCAGCAGCTCCTCCGTGCAGGTTCCGATCCCTGTGATCTCGGTGTTCAATTCCGCAAGCCTGTACATTGGCATGTCTTTTCCCTGCCGTTATCCCCGTTTACGTGTTTCGTTCTCCCGCGTGCTTCATAACATCCCGGATGACTTCCTGACGGATTCCGTCCTTCCGGATGTTTTCCGCCTTGTAATCCTCATACCTTGCGCATATATACAGATAGTCCGCAAGGCGGTTCAGATACTGCATGGCCTTTTTATCCGCCACATATTTCTGCGCCACCGTCCGGAACCGGCGTTCCGCCCTTCTGGCGACTGCCCGGGCAACATCCAGTCTGGCAGACTCCTCACAGCCTCCGTACAGGACAAAATCCTTTATCCGGGGAAAGGAGTCCTCGATCCGGTCGATCCAGTCCTCCAACTTTTCCGTCTCCTTCTCGTCAAAACGGTATTCCCGCTTCATCGGATCCGCAATGCCGGACATAATGCCCATCAGGAGACGCTGGATATGGGTGATTTCCCGCCGCAGATCATCTCCGGCAAGAACCTTCGCCATTCCCAGATGGCTGTTCAATTCGTCTATGGTGCCCAGAAGCTCGATTCTGTCATCCGTCTTCAGGACGCTTTTTCCGTCCAGAAGAGATGTTCTTCCGTTGTCACCTTTTCTTGTGTATATTTTCATCTTTCTGTCCTTATACACAGATACGGATTCAATCCGCCGCTTTCAATCCCAGCTTTTTTATGACCCTGGCGCTGTCGGCCCCCATCGCCCTGCACTGTCTAAACGTTGGCATGTGCCTGGCCTCCACATTTTTGCCGACGCGCATTCCCCGGATCTGGAGAACAACATCCACGCCGGAAATGCCGATGCCGGAACCCAGCATGGAATCCTCCGCAGCCTGATGGGCCAGGAAATTCACATCTGTCTCATCTCTGCTGAAGATCTCGAAGAACACGCCCTCTTCCTCAATCCCGGCACAGATCTCCCGCAGGAAATCCGGATCCGGGTGACTGGCGTAAATAAAAATAGATGGTCTTCTGGAAATCATTTCCGTTCCCCCGCGTAGGAAAGCACAAGCCCCGTGGCAACCGCGTTCCGCGGTCCTTCCGTTCCCCGGATATTTCCTCTTCCGCAGACAATCCGCCAGTTAATAAAGTCCTCTGTCAGCATCTCCGGAATTTCAAAATCCAGGGCGGAGCCTCCTACCAGAACCACGTTGGAGATATTTTTCAGGTTGTGCTCCGGAGCCACTTTCCTGAGCGCCCGCTCCGCGTTGGTCAGAAACACCTTTTTTTTGGCATCCCGGCGGACCTGCCGGATTTTCTCAAGGGGAATATCCTTCTCTACCCGGACAAGCCCGTCCGGAGTCAGAAGAACAACTCTTCCATAAAACCGCGGGTCGATGGATTCCTCCACAAAATGCATCTCCCCGTCCTCCAGCCGCATGTGGAACAGGCTCTCCACCCTGGCAAGGGGATACCGTTTGATCTGCTCCGCCATGCCGCGCTCGGGAAGCCCCAGCTCGGTCTGTATGAGCATGGATACCAGCTCCCCCGCACCGGCCTGGTGCGTGATCACCACATGGCCGTCCTTATGAATGACAGCGGCATCGGTAGAGCCTCCCCCCATATCCAGGATGGCAAGCGGCAGCTGTGTCCCCGGCGTTGTAAGCGCCCCCAGAGAAGCCATCACCGCCTCGACGCCGGCCACCGTCACTTTTGTGTGAAGCTCTTCCTCCAGCTTCGCGGCAATTTCCCGCATGGGAAGCTGCTGTGTGCGGACCATGGCCGCAATGCCGACCGCCTTCTCCAGACAGGTCTCGCCCGCCAGCGCGCCGGAAATAAGGACCGGTGCCAGCGTATCCACCGCCAGGACGTCTGTGATCCGGACCGCCGGACTGTCCTCTCTGCTGACATCCGCCATTCCCTTTTTGATCCGGGAAAACATGTTTCCGACATTGGTCCCCGGCTGCCCGGTGATGTCCCGGATCTCGCCCGCGCCTTCCACCGCGGCCATAATGTTCTCCGCCCCCTCGTCCAGACTGATCGTGGCCGGATGCTCCGCATCCAGATAGATCTCCCCGGCCGGGAGGACATTCTCCCGGATATCACCGTTCGGCGTCTTAATGACGACAGCGCTCCTGCTGCCGATCAGGCTTCTTGCAATCGGCGTGACCGCCCGTGTCTCCTGCGGGTCAAGATGCAGGAGGGTCGCGATCCCGTAAGGGTTGGAAAGCATGCGCACGGACTGTCCGGGCAGCGCGACCTCGATGGCTGCCTGCCTGCCCTCCGGCACCTTGTCAATCCTGGCGACCTCATCAACAATGGGAATCTTCCTGTGAATCCGGTTTTCCACCAGAACAGCCTCGTCGGCCTGAAGAATCATGCCGACCACCTGAATGCGGTCCGGAAGGCTGTTCAGCCTGGCCGCGATTTCCTCGTAGCCGAAGACGCCGGAAGCAAAGACAATATACGGAACCGACTCGGCGGCACGGTCCAGATGTTCATAGGAGAGCAGCGTCCCCGCTGCCTGTCCGGCTCCCGCCGGCGTAGACGGATTGTGGCCGATCATCGAAGAATCCGTGATAATTGTCTCCGTAAGCGTTTCCATGGCCGTGTCGCCGATGACCGGCGCCGCCTCGTTCAGACGGATCAGGCTGATCTCCGAGATGTCCCTGCCCAGGGCCGCCATGGCTCTGGTTAGCGCGGCCTTGATTCCGTGGATATTGGCAGGCGTTCCCTTGGTGCCTGTCGTCATCACCGAGGCGCTGGAAAGAAAGCGCACCGGCTCCCTGCCGACGCACTCTCCGATACACACCTCTGTTGTTGAATTGCCGATATCCACACCTGCCAGAATCATCTGCTTCTTCTTTCTCCCTGCCCCTGCGTTTCGCCGCGGTTCCTGCCCGCCGTTTTATTTCAGCAGGATTCCTCTCTTTTCATAAACCTCGGCGGCTTCCCGAACCAGCTGCGCGCAGTTGGGCGCCTGATAGGTATTCTGCAGCTCCTGCGCCATCTGCTCCAGTTCCTGTCTGGTGGAGCGGTTCGGACGAAGCTTGTTGTACATCTTCAGGATAATATCATCCGGAACGCGGGTCAGCTCTGCCGCCCGCTCGAAATTCTTCTCCATCGGGCCATTCCCGGCCTCTTTCGCGACCTGCCCCTGCGCCTTCAGGGTCTCCGGGGCGATCTTGATATCATCCGAACTGATATGGCCCTTCAGGACCTCGTCCAGTGTGATATCCGACAGCTTTTTCCCGGTTCTGGAGACAATCCGTTCTCTCTCATGTTCTCCCAAAGGATACTGGTAATCCATTACTGATCCCTCCACTCTATAATTCCCAGTTCAGGGCTGAGCTGCTCGGTCTCCGCGATATGCATAATGGCCGCCTTTACCTGAAATTTGGGACGGACCATCGGATCATTTACAGAGGGAACCGGTGTTACCGTCTCTCCCTTTGCATACTTCGCGGCATTTTGTCCGATGTGCCGGTAGGTTTCCGGCGTCATCAGCGGAGCCTGCGGAAACAGCTCCAGATTCGACAGGGGATAAAGATCTTTCTGGCTGATTACGGTTGTTCCCTTGGACTGGATGCCGATGCCGATGCCGGAGCCGGCCAGCTTGGCGGACTCCAGAGCCATAAATCCCACATCAGAGGTGTCCAGAATCTTCACCACGCGGGGCACCATTCCTTCTTCTTCGATGCCTGCCCTGACATTGCGGAGCACCTCTTCCAACGGAATGCCGCCGATGGTCTTCTTTATTTCTCTCTGAAAGGCGGCACCGACACCGATCACCACCTCTTTCGGATCTGTTCCCTTTTTCGCCTTCGGATAAGAGGAATAGTCCGTTTTTTTCTCATTAATTCTTGTCCGTCCCGCCATAGAAGGAATATCATCCTCGCCCAGCCCGGACGCCAGCTCACGTACCTGTTTTCTGACCTCCGCCGCATCGGGAAGGTCCAGCAGCGTATTTTTCACATTGCCGGAGGGCGTCAGATCCAGCCCGTCCCGCGTGCTCTGCGCCTTCATCTGGCGGACGACAGCCTCCGCAATCTGTCTGACCAATTCTTCTGAAATCTGCATCTCGCTCCTCCGCATCAAATGTCCATCGGGTTGATTCTGTGAGGAATTCTCTTGATCTCCTCCCAGCGCTCTCCCTCCAGACGATAACCGGTACCGGGTCCCAGATAATCATTCGGCGTGTTGAGGCCGGACATTACCTTGAAATTACTGTCCAGAATGGCCGCCGTCTGCATGTAGTCGCCGATCACCCGCTGTTCCAGCATGGCCAGGACGTTTTCCGCAAGATCGGTGAAGCCTGTTTCCGCCAGCGCGCGCACAACATCGACACCCGTAATTCCCCGCTTCATGACATCCTCCGCAGACATCAGGTCCGCCGCAACATCTCTGGGAAGGGTATCCTTACTTCCGTGCGCGTAAGTAATGGCCTCTACCTGTTCATCGGTCACCTCTGCCAGACCCAGCTGACGGAAAACAGCCTGCACGGCCCTTGCCGCCTTATTCCGGACAGCAATGACATCCGCCTCTTTGACCGGACGAAGCCCTCCGTCTACCTGCATATCCCTCTGGAATACATTGTAGTCGTCAAAATCTTCCGCATCAAAATTAGATCCCGCGAACATATTGTCATAATTCGGCTCCGCCGCGTAACCGGAAAAGATAAAATCCGTTCCGGGAAGGAATTCCAGCATGGTTCTCGCCGTGCGGCGCATATCGGAATTGGAAAAGCTCTGGTCGTTGGAGGAAGCGCATTCCAGTCCCAGAAGCGCTGCTACCAGGTTCTCGCCCAGTACCTCCCGGATGCCGGCCGGAACCGCGCCCGGAATACCGATACAGCTGACAGAGCCATTCTGAATCCCCTGGCTGCCCGCTCCCTTTGTCACATAGAGGCAGCGGCACTCCAGATAAAGCATAGACTTCTTTTCACTGCTTCCCATCAGTACTTCCGATCCGGAACCGGAGGTAAACCGGACTTTCAGCCCGCGGGACGCGTACGCGGAGTTCAGAAACGCCTTGGAATAGGGCGTGTCATCGCCGTCAATAAAGACTTTTTCCGTCCCGTAGACCGAGAGCGTTTCCGCGTAGGTGGTCAGTCCCCGGATGCCGAGCTCCAGCTCTGTCGCCTCCTCCGCGGAGCACTGGGTCAGGACACCGGGACGTCCCGCCTGCGAGCCGATCAGCAGTCCCATGGCATCCAGCGGCGCGTATCTTGCCACGCCCATGGTGGTCTCCTCTTCCGCAAACCCCCGGAGGGCGCCTTCCGCCGCATCCGCGGCAATCTGCACCGGATCATCCTTCAGGTTCGTAATATGCGCCTGATTTCCCGGCTTCTTTCTGGCGCGCATCTTCTGCATGCCCATCATCATCTCAACCACATTCAGCTGATTGATGACCTCCTTCATCTTGGCGGGAGTGATGCCGGAAATAATTTTCAGGACATCTTTCCTTGGCGTATCAATATCTACAATTTTCCTGGCTATCTCCAGGGAGGACATGGCCATGGAGCTCTCCGCCCTGTCGGTATTGATGGCATAGTCGGCGATAAACTGATCCAGGAAATCAAAATCCTTCTGTTCTTTGCCGTCCAGTTCCACAATTTTCCCGTTTTCCACGCGGACAGAAGGCCTGGGATCGTAGGGGCTGTCCATTGCCACAAACCCCATCTCCGGCCATTCGTTGATATATCCGTCCTTATTTACCGGACGCTGGTCCAGTATTTCAAAACGCTTTGATCTTTTCACCGTTTTTCTCCTGTACACAGAATCAGGACTGGCCTGTCAGCTCTGCGAATACCTTTAGGCCGTAAACCGCCACGTCGTTATCCTCCTCGCCGGTACCGCCGCTGATTCCCAGCCCGCCGACGATGGTGCCGTCAATTTTCAGCGGGACACCTCCGCCGAAGGCCACAATTTTTCCGTCATGCATAGCCTCCAGGCCGTAGAAGGTGCCGCCCGGCTGCACCAACCGTGAAAGCTCCATCGTAGACATTTTTACGGCAACAGCCGTATACGCCTTTTGTGTGGCAACCTGGTAGCTGACCAGAAAAGCATTTTCCATGACGTGGACAGCCACCGGGTTTCCGTGTGCGTCATCTACCGCGATGACACAGGCCATCCCCTTAGACCTGGCATAAGCTTCCACCTGATCCATCAGCTTCTTGGCCAGCTCCAGAGAAACCGATCCCTTGATGCGGCTGACCATGTTGCTGATCGTTATTTTTTCATCCATGGATGACCGTCCTCACTTTCTGTTTATGCGGGTGCGCCGCCGGCGCTTTTCCCCGCGCGCATTCCGGCGCGATGGCAAAACAGTGCCGCGCCACTGTAAAGACATTATAGAACAGCAATCACAAATGCGCAATATGAATCCGGAGGAAATATTCAAAAAGCCACACTTTCGTGTGGCAATTCAACACAATCTCACATTCTTTTTCTGACCGCGGTCAGATCACCCAGTCGCTGAACTCGTCCATATCCCCTTTCGGGCCGCCATGGCTGTACTCCAGCTCCGGGGCACGGGCGGAAACCTTCATGTCCGCGGGAACCGAGTGAACCACGAAGGTGTTGCCTCCGATGGTCACATCATCGCCGATCACCGTGTCTCCGCCCAGGACAGATGTTCCTGAATAGATCGTCACCCGGTTTCCGATTGTCGGGTGCCGTTTTACCCCCTTCAGCGCCTGGCCTTTTCTTGTCGAGAGTCCTCCTAGAGTCACACCCTGATAGATTTTCACGTTATCCCCGATTACGGTCGTCTCCCCGATGACGATGCCGGTTCCGTGGTCAATAAAGAAATATTTTCCTATTGTAGCTCCCGGATGGATATCGATTCCCGTCTTGCTGTGCGCGTATTCCGTCATAACGCGGGGAATCAGCGGAACCTTTGCCACCCACAATTCATGCGCGATCCGGTAGATGGAAATAGCCATCAGGCCGGGATAGCTCAGAATAATCTCATCTGTACTGTAGGCTGCCGGATCCCCGTTGTACGCCGCCTGGATATCTGTCGCCAGAATCTCCCGCAGACGTGGAATCTTATGAAGGAATTCATCTACGATTCCCTCCGCCTTTTTCAGGAGGACCGATTTTTCGCAGTCCTCACAGAGCTCCTGCGTCCCAAGGGCAATGGCTACCTGCTTCGTCAGATGGTACTGCACATATTCCAGCTTTTCTCCCACAATGTAGCGGACGTACTCCGCGCGTACCCGGTTTTTGTCATAAAATCCCGGAAAAAGGATCTCCCGGATCTTGCCGAGTATGTCAATCAGAAGATCCCTGTTCAGAATGCTGCTGACATTCAGCCTGGTGCTGCCCGGATATTCCGCGTAGCTCTCCAGGATGCTTTCAACCAGTTCCTGGGTATCTCCTTTTTTTACATCGGTCCGGTTCTTCATAATCCGGTCCAGCTGGGCCGTCATCCCCTGCACTTCCCTATCCATCGCTTCACTGCCTCCCCTGTGTACTGCATCACTTGTTTATTCCGGCGGTTTGCGCACGCAGAGCGCAAAAACCGGCGCCGGGTTATAAAACTCATCCTCGCAGATATAGATCTGCTTTCCCGCGGATGTATCAATCCGGAATTCCCCGATTCCCAGCCTGCGCAGAATTTCCAGATCCCAGGCAGGACGGGCATATCCGTTGATGGGAAGGGTTTCCTTGATCGCCTCGTTCTCCTGAAGCGTAGACATACCAAGCTGCATATGCGTGTGATTCTTCGGAACAGCAGCCAGATCCGCGGCATTGTCCAGTCCGTAATTCGCGTCAAAATTCAGAAGGAGGCCACCCGGTTTCAGGATACGGAGCCATTCCCGGTACGCCTGTTCCGGATCCGGAAGCGTCCACGTCAGGTTCCGGGAAACCACGAAGTCAAAGCTGCCGTCCGGAAATCCGGTTTTCATGGCGTCTCCCACTTCAAACCGGCAGACTGCCTTTTCCTCCCGCGCAAGCTTTTCCGCGCCCTCAATCATGCCGGGAGTCAGATCGATGCCGGTCACCTCATAGCCCATATGGGAAAGAAGAATACTGAAAAATCCGGCGCCGCAGCCGGCGTCGAGCACTTTACCTCCCTGCTTTTCCGGAAGATAGCGCTTTAACTGAGCCACCCAGCGGTCCGCAATCGGATTGTGCAGCTCCCTGCGCTTCTGCTCCAGAAATCCGGCGCTTCTCTTTGACCAGTAGGAGACAATCCGCTCTTCCCTGTCATCCTTCTCCTTCGCGATTCGTCCGTAGGCAATCATCGGGGTGTTCTCCCCGATGGCGAGGGTCTCCGTCTGATAGAGAATCACCCCGTCATGAGAGGCATAGCAGGTTTCCAGTATTTCCCCGCTGTAGTCCTTCACATTGCCCAGGATCTCTCCCCTCTCAAAAAGGTCTCCCGGCTTTTTTTCCGGGTACCAGAGTCCTGTGTACTCGGCGTACTGAAGAACCAGCTTATCTACGTCCAGCGGATAGTAGGTCCTGTCCTCCTTCTGCGCCTCGTAGATTCCCAGTCGGATCAGGAGATTATAGATATCCCTCTTATCCGAGTAGATTTCCTCCTCTGTGCGGCTTCCCTGTCCGCCCCGCTCCAGGAGAACCGCGGGAATACCGCAGGACGACGCGTAATTATACGCGCCGCCCCGGCTGACACCGGAACGCACCATGTAGGGGACATCCATCTGCCGTGCCATCTCCCTGGACATCTCCATAACAGCCGGGTCCGCCTTGCCGGCATAATACACATGCGGCGTAAGGCTCTCAAAGATACAGCCGCTGTGGAGATCCACCATATAATCCACTCCCGGAAAACACTGGGAGACAATCGCTTCCGCATGTCGCTCCACAGGAGTCCCGTCCGCTTTTCCCGGGAAGACAAGGTAGAGATTCTGCGACTCATCCACACCTGCCCGAACGTCTCTTTTCTCGAACGCGGTTCTTCCCGCAGCCATGACGATCAGTATTTTTCCCCTGACCCTGTCAGGATCCAGCTCCCTGGCCAGTTCCACTGCCGCCTCTATGCCGACATATTCATCCGGATGCATGCCGGCCGTTATCAGTATTGTTTTTCCGGGCTTTTGCCCTGCTATTACCGCCACAGGAATCTCCGTCCCGTCCTTCAGCGGAAGAAAGGTCTCGCCGGACCGGTTTTCCGGCATCTCAAGCTCCGACAAGACCGGAAAACGATCAGTTTCTGTCATCACACTATCCCATCCTTTTCCTCTCCCATACCGGCTCTGCCGGTACAGCAGGTGATCTGTCCGTCCGCGCGCTTTCCGCACGCATTCCATTTCAAAGCGGCACGGCTTCCGCGGCATGCTCCAGATACATGCGCCGAATCTCCGGATATTCTCCCAGCCCCTTCGTCAGACATTCCGTACGGTACCCGCGGCTGACAACAGCAGATTTCCAGGAATCGGATCCGCTGCCCGCCAGGTCATTAACCGCGTGATCCCCGGCTACAAACAGGAAGGGGGCCAGAAGTACTTTCCGCGGCTTTTTTTTATCCAGCTGTTCCAGTATGTCGGAAAGCCCCGGAGATGCCTCCACCGTTCCCAGTAAGACATTGCCGTACCCATGCTCCTGAAACAGTCCGGCCAGCCGAGGGTAAACCTGGTTGGCGCCGTGCTTTGTCCCGTGCCCCATCAGCACAAGGGCATCCTCCGGGCCAAGCTGCGGAAAAGAAGCGCCGACGGCATCCGTAACACTGTCCAGATCACGAGCCTCCGAAAGAAGAGGCCTGCCCAGACGGATTCTGTCAAACCGAGGAAGAAAAGCCAGGAGCGTTTCCTTCAGTTCATCAAATTCTATTCCCTGTAGAAGAAAGGTCGGCTGGACCAGGACATCCCTGACCCCTTCCGCATGAAGCTTTTCCAGCGCATCCGCCGGCGAGGGAACCACAATGCCGTCTCTCTCCCGCAGTTTTTTTCGGATAAACCCGCTGGTCCATGCCCGGTAAACAGGCGCTTCCGGAAAGACCGCCGCCAGATCCTGCTCTACAGCCCCGATGGTCTTTTCACATGTTTCCGGATAACTGGTTCCAAAGCTGACTGCCAGAACTGCCTCCGTATGATTCAACTGAATCCCTCCTCCCGTTTTATCTGCAGACACTATACTACATTGTAGTAAAGCCGAGTAAATCAGTCAACTATTTCATGACTTTGGATCCCGCCCGAACATGAGCAGGCAGCGATTTTCCTGATAAAAGCAGGAAAATCCGCGGATTGCGAATGGACGGAGATGTCATAACCCGATCCTGTTTCCAAAAGTAACAGAAAGGGCAGACGACGCCGCTCCCCGTGGGGATACGCGTGTCTGCCCTCTCTGTTCTGTTTGTCTGTTTTGTTTGATCTGTTCTATGGCCGGAAACACCGGTCCGTTTTTCAATCTTCTGTGTCGTCCTGCCTGGTTGCGGCAGCATTTGCCTCCCAGGACGCATCCGGATCCTCCGGTTCCACTGGGTCTTGTGCCGCACGGTCCGCACTCCCGACAGCTTCCGTAGGTTCTGCGGCAGCCTTTTCCCGGGTTCCAGCCTCTGCCGCCCCTGCGGAAATTTCCTCCTGTGTTCCGGCTTCTTCCGTCTCTGTAACAGCCTCTTCCTGCGCCTCGGCGCTCTCCGGATTCCGGTCTTTCCGCCGCATCACAAAAATTATGATGCCGGCCGCAAGAGTAAAAAGGCCGATAAACTGGGAAGTAGAGAACGGCCCGACCGCTCCGCGGATCAGGTCTCCCCTCCAGAATTCCACGATAATTCTCGCCCCGCTGTACAGAATCAGGTAGAGGGCAAGATCCTCTCCGTCCTTTTTCTTCCATTTTTTATCATAGACGCTGAGAAAGGCAAAAATACAGAAATCCACCGCACTGGAGATCAGCTGTGTCGGCACCAGATGAATCCCGTTCGGCGCATAATCCGAATGAGAAAATTCCAGGTAAACCGGCCCGGAGGTCTCCACCCCGTAGCAGCATCCCGCAAAGAAGCAGCCGATCCGGCCGAAACCCTGCGCCAGAGCCACGGCAGGCATGCCGACATCGAAAAATTTCCAGGAGGGAAGTTTTTTCCAGCGGCAGAAAAGATATCCTCCCAGAATACCTCCCAGCAGCCCTCCGAAAATCACCCATCCGTTTGACAGCGAGTGCAGGAACAAATCCGGATCGCTTGCCAGAAGAGGAAGGATGGTAATGATGTAGAGCAGCTTGGATCCCGCGTACCCGAAAACCAGACAGGCAATCAGGAGTCCGAAAAGATGGCTGTCATCCAGTCCTTTTTTTCTGATTCTGGATTCCAGGACAAAATAAGCCGCGATAATTCCGATCGCAGACATCAGTCCGTACGTATGAAATGTGAGCGGACCGATGGAAAACAAATCATTATACATATCTATGGTTCCTTTTCCATATGATGATTTCAGCGCAAAAAGTCATGCCACACAGAGAACAGGCAGACGACGTCTGCGCAGAGCCCTTTTGGCCGGACGGCAATTACAGCAGATTTGCCCGGAGCATCCGGATAAATTCCGGCGTAGTCCCGCAGCACCCTCCCAGGATGGAGACTCCGTCCTGCGCCAGTTTCTTCATTTCCCGGACAAAGTCCTCCGGCTTCATGTCATACACCGCGTTTCCGTCCACCATGACAGGCAGACCGGCATTCGGCTTGACAATCACAGGAATTTCCGCTCCCGCAGCCATCGCCCGGACAACCGGCTCCAGCTGCCGCGGTCCGGAGGAACAGTTAATCCCTGCCGCATCCGCTCCCTGCTCCGTCATTTTCTTTACCAGCTCTTCCGCTGTCCCGCCGAACCAGGCTCTCCCGTCCTCCTGGACTGTCATTGTCGCCATAAACGGAAGACCGCAGACAGAACGGACTGCCCGCAGCGCCAGCTCCGCCTCCCGGAGGGCCATCAGTGTTTCGGCCACAATCAGATCCGCGCCCGCCTGGTACAGCGCCTCGGCCTGCTCGCAGTACGCCTCAAAAAGCTCTTCTTCCTCCAGATCTCCCAGCGGGTCCAGCGGCTCGCCGGGTGTTGTCATGTCTCCCGCCACCAGCGCGTCCTGTCCCACCGCCTTACGGGTCAGCTCCACAAGGCCGGTGTTCAGCCGTTTCACATCCCTCTCCAGCCCGTGCTTTTTCAGACTGATCCTGTTTGCGGAAAATGTCGGGGCATAAACCACCTGACTTCCGGCCTGCACATAGGCTTTCTGCAGATCCTCCAGCAGTTCCCCGTGATCCAGAATCCATGCCTCCGCGCAGATGTTTCTGGGCATTCCGCGCTTCAGCATCTCTGTTCCCGTCGCGCCGTCAAGCAGAAGAATGCGGTTTTCGGTCATGGTGCGAAATCCCTGTCTGTTCATGAGATTCTCCTTATTGAGCCGAAGAGCTGCTTACCGAAGAACTTCCTGTACTTCCTGCTGATGAAGAGGTTACGCTCTCTGCAGAAGAAGATGTCACGGAATCCGTGCCGGACGCAGAGCTCTGCGATGCGGAATCTGTCGGCGCAACATATACGGTGTATCCGTCTTTGTCCGTCACCTCCAGCTTATCCCAGGCCTTGGTGAGCGTGACATCCGCCGCGTCCGTCCAGCTCTTTAACAGGTCATTATACGCCGTCTGCTTTCTCTCTGAGACAATGCTCTCCTTTTTGGAATCTGTAGCGTCCCGGTCAAGCACCGCGTCCATACGGATAATATAGTAGTAATCCCCGGTATCAATGACTCCGTCGTAGACTTCTCCGTCCTGCAGCGTCGCCGCCGCCTCTTTGACCGCGTCCGGCAGAGTGGTGTCATCGCTGCCGTAGCTGAGGGTGGAAGAAACAATGTTCTCAGAATCCAGCGCCTTGGCCTGAGAAGTGATGTCCGTTGTCGCCGGGTCATCCGCCTTCTGGATTTCTTTCAGCAGTTCCTCCATGGTTGTCTTGTATTTTGCCTTGGCATCATCGTCCACGCTAACCGTATCCCCACTGTCATTCTGCGTGGTCAGATTGATTCTTGCATAGGTAATGGTGGACTGCTTCGCCTCGTCGTCGGAAACATCAGTGTCCACGTCCGCCGTCATGGCGTCATACATCAGCGACTGGTATGAGGACAGCTCCAGAATATAGCGGATGTCGTCCTGGCTTGTCCCGAGCTTTTTCATGACATCCTCATTTTCGCTGTAGGTTTTCTCCGCCGCCGTGTCCAGCGCGCTGTTCAGGTCATCGCTGAGAGCCAGATCATAATCTGCGGCGTGTTCCTTCAGACAAACGTTCTGGATCAGCGTGTTTTTCGCGGAATCCTTCAGTGAGTCCCCGTAGGTAGAAATGGATGAATCGCTGGAAGCGGTGTAGTCCTTGTCCCAGAGCGTCGCGCCGGACTGATACATGCCATACTGCTGCATCATATACGTGGACTGGGCCTGCTGGTAGCGCAGGAAAAAATTCGCCTCGCCGACCGTAAGCACATCATCATTCACCTTAATCGCAGTTTCTTTTCCGTTCGTACCGCACCCGGACAGAAGCATGCCGGCGATCATACAGCCGGCCAGTCCCGCGGCAGCCATTTTTCTGTTCATCTTCATGAAAATCATATCCTCCCTGTTCTAAAAATAGAGTATACGTCCAAGTGTGTAAGCTCGGCAACTTTTATTTCGGAAAATTCGTTCAAATTTCACAGGTTCATGCTCAGGGCGATCCGATTCTTTTCCATATCCACACTGAGCACCCTGACTTCCACGACATCTCCCACGCTTACGACCTCCAGGGGATGTCTGATAAATTTTTTGTCCGTCATCTGCGAAATATGGACCAGTCCGTCCTGGTGAACCCCGATGTCCACAAACGCCCCGAAATCTATCACGTTCCGGACCGTCCCCTTCAGAATCATGCCGGGACGCAGGTCTTTCATCTCCAGGACATCATTTCGCAGGACTGGTTTAGGCATATCCTCTCTGGGGTCTCTGCCAGGCCGGATCATCTCGGAGATTATATCCCGAAGCGTCAACTCGCCGATGTCCAGCTCCTCTGCTGTCTGCTTCAGGAATCTGCTGATATTCTGCTGCGCCTCCGCGCGGCTGCGCGCTCCCGCCGTCATACAGTCCCGGATGCGGGTTCCGTGCCCGCCGTCCGCAATGTCCGCAGGCGTCAGCCCCGCTTTTTTCAGAAAGGCTTCCGCCGCCTGGTAGCTCTCCGGATGAACCGCCGTCGCGTCCAGCGGGTTGGTCCCGCCGCGGATCCGGAGAAATCCCGCACACTGCTCAAAAGCCTTCGGACCCAGCTTCGGAACCTTCAGAAGATCTTTCCGGGAACGGAACGACCCGTTTTCTTCCCGGTATTTTACAATATTTTTGGCGGTCGTCCCGGAAATCCCGGATACATATTCCAGCAGGGGCGCAGATGCCGTATTCAGATCCACGCCTACCCGGTTGACACAGTTTTCGACCACTCCTCCCAGAACTTCTCCGAGACGTTTCTGATTCATATCATGCTGGTACTGCCCGACTCCGATGGATTTGGGATCTATTTTCACCAGTTCTGCCAGCGGATCCTGCACCCTTCTGGCAATCGAAGCCGCGCTTCTCTGTCCCACGTCAAATTCCGGAAATTCTTCGGTCGCCAGGCTGCTGGCGGAATAAACAGAAGCGCCTGCCTCATTGGTGATCACATAAGAAACCTTCTCCGGAATTTCCTTCAGCAGTTCCACAATAAACTGCTCAGACTCTCTTGACGCGGTACCGTTGCCCACAGAGATCAGCGTGACCTGATATTTCCGGATCAGTCTTTTCAGCGTTTCCCCGGCCGCCGCGATTTTGGCCGGATTCGTAGGCGCGGTCGGGTAGATAACCGCCGTGTCCAGGACCTTCCCCGTGGCGTCCACCACAGCCAGCTTGCATCCTGTCCGGAACGCGGGATCCCAGCCCAGAACGACCTGTCCGGCAATCGGCGGCTGCATGAGCAGCTGCTGCAGGTTTTTGGCAAAGACCTTCATCGCCCCTTCTTCCGCCCGCTCCGTCAGCTCCTTCCGTATTTCCCTCTCAATCGCCGGGGCAAGCAGCCGGGAGTAGCTGTCCCGGATAACTTCCCCGAGCAGTTCCGCCGTCTCCGGATTCTCCCCGGTAATAAACCGCCTCCGCATGTACTGCAGAAGTTCCTCTTCCGGGACCTCCAGCCGGACGGTCAGGATTTTTTCCTTCTCCCCCCTGTTTATGGCCAGAACACGGTAGCCGGCTATTTTCCGCACCGGCTCCCGAAAGTCGTAATACATTTCATAAACCGATTTTTCCTCCGGTTTTTTCGCGGAGACGGCCAGAACTCCGGAAGTCCGGGTCTGTGAACGAATCTCCGCGCGGACCTCCGCCTCTTCGGAAAATCTCTCCGCCAGAATATCGGAAGCACCCGCAAGCGCGCTCCGCGCATCCGTCACATCCTTGTCCGGATCGACAAAGGCTTCCGCCGCTATCTCCGGCCGGAAATCCGCCGCCTGGGCAAGAATCCGGTCCGCCAACGGCTCCAGTCCTTTTTCCTTCGCGATGGAGGCGCGGGTCCGCCGTTTCTGCCGGAAGGGCAGATAAAGATCCTCCAGCGCCACCATGGTCTCCGCGGCCGCAATCGCCCGGTCCAGCTCCGGAGTCAGTTTTCCCTGCTCCGCAATACTTCCTCGCACCGATTCCCTGCGCTCCTCCAGGTTTCGCAGATAGGCCAGCCGGTCCCCCAGGTTCCGCAGCTGCTCATCATTCAGGGAGCCTGTCGCCTCCTTCCGATACCGGGCGATAAAGGGTATCGTGCACCCCTCGTCGATCAGCTTCACGGCGGCTGCGGTCTGATCCTGACGGATCTGCAGCTCCCCGGAAATTTTCTTAATAATATCCATCAAATTCTTCCTCAAATTCTATTGTTTTCTTTCTTCCGGCAGGCCGCAGCTGCCTCGCCGCGGTCACTCCACCATCTGCATTACTCCTGTTTTTCCACCGGTTCAGTCAGCTTCCCGCACAGTTCCTTCAGCTTTTTCAGGACTGTCTCCGGTTTTCTGTCGGCTCCCTTCGGCTTGTAGACCAGGTACGGCGGTTTCCCCATGTGGAAGAACAGGCAGTTCCTGTACTGCTCCGTCGCCATCAGCGCCGGAAAAACCGCAGGATCCAGCTTTGCCCGCTCAAAGAAGGTAATCCGGATTTCTTCCCCTGTCTGCCGGATCTCCGTGATCCAGGCGCGGTGGGCAGCCGCCTTCACCACCGAAACATCCATCAGGCTTCGGACGCTGAGGGGCGGCTCTCCGAAGCGGTCCAGAAGCTCATCCAGCATATCATCCGCCTCGTCCTGATTCTCAATTCCGGCGATCCGTTTGTACAGCTCCAGCTTCTGGCCTTCTTCCGGGATGTACGACGCGGGAATAAAGGCATTGATGGTCAGATCCACCGATGTCTCGAAATCCTCCCGGATCTCTTCTCCCTTAGCCTCCCGCACCGCTTCGCTGAGCATCTTGCAGTAAAGGTCATAGCCGACCGCCTCCATGTGTCCGTGCTGCTCTGCCCCGAGAAGATTTCCGGCTCCCCGGATTTCCAGATCGCGCATGGCTATGCGGACCCCGCTTCCAAGCTCCGTAAACTCACGGATGGCGTGAAGCCGCTTCTCCGCCTCTTCCTTCAGCATCTTGTTCTTCCGGTACATCAGGAACGCGTAAGCATTCCGGTTGGACCTCCCCACGCGTCCACGGAGCTGATAAAGCTGTGACAGTCCCATGCGGTCCGCGTCACAGATGATCAGGGTGTTGACATTGGAAATATCCATGCCGGTCTCAATGATCGTCGTGGATACCAGCACATCGATATCACCGTTGATAAAGTCATACATGATGCCCTCCAGCTCCTGCTCCTTCATCCGGCCGTGGGCAAAAGCCACATTGGCCTCCGGAACCAGGGCACGGATGCGGGCGGCCACCTCCGCGATATCATTGACACGGTTATAGACAAAATAGACCTGGCCGTCTCTGGCAAGCTCCCGGCTGATCGCCTCCCTCACCATTTCCTCATCGTACTCCATCACATAGGTCTGAACCGGCATCCGGTCCAGCGGCGGCTCCTCCAGAACGCTCATATCCCGGATTCCAATCAGGCTCATATGTAGTGTCCGTGGAATGGGGGTTGCCGACAGTGTCAGGACATCCACATTTTTTTTCATCTGCTTGATCCGTTCCTTATGCGTAACCCCGAAGCGCTGCTCCTCGTCGATAATCAGGAGTCCCAGATCCTTAAACACAATATCTTTGGAAAGAACACGATGCGTACCGATCAGAATATCCACCATGCCCTTTTTTACATCCGCAATCGTTTTTTTCTGCTGCGCGGCGGTCCGGAAGCGGCTGAGCATATCAATCCGGACAGGAAAATCCTTCATCCGCTGGACAAAGGTATTGTAATGCTGCTGGGCAAGAATCGTGGTCGGACACAGGAGCACGACCTGCTTGTTTTCCTGCACGGCCTTGAAGGCGGCCCGGATGGCTATTTCCGTTTTTCCGTAACCCACATCTCCGCAGATCAGCCGGTCCATGATTTTTCCGCTCTCCATGTCTCTTTTGGTGTCCTCAATGGCCGCCAGCTGATCGTCTGTCTCCTCAAACGGAAACATTTCTTCAAATTCCCTCTGCCACTCCGTGTCCGGACCGTACTGATATCCGGTCTCCCCCTGACGGGCAGCATAGAGCTTCACGAGATCCTCGGCGATATCCTTTACCGCGCCCTTTACCCTGCTGCGGGTTTTATCCCACTCCTTCCCGCCAAGCTTATTGACCCTGGGGCGGTGTCCTTCCGAACCGGAGTATTTCTGCAGAACCTCCAGGGAAGTCGCAGGAACATAGAGACTGCTTCCTCCGGAATATTCGATGCGGATATAGTCCTTGGCCACATGGTCTACTTCTACCCTCTCGATTCCCCGGTAGATTCCCAGCCCATGGCTTTCGTGGACCACATAATCCCCCACCGAGAGTTCCGAGAAGCTATGGATTTTTTCTCCGTTTCTGACGGTTTTCTTTCTCCGCTTCTTTTTCTGCTCCGCGCCGAAAATGTCCGTTTCTGTAATCAGGACAAACTTCTGCATGGGATATTCAAATCCCCGCCGGGCGTTCCCGTAGGTGACAAGAATCTCTCCGGGCTGGAGAATCCTGTCCGCATCCTCACTGTAGACGGCGTTCAGTTCCTCGCCTCGCAGATCCTCCACAAGCCTTTTTGCTCTTGTCCTGGAGGCGGAAAGCAGGACAGAGCGATAGCCGCTTTTCTTCCACTTTTTCAGATCCTTCACCAGCATGGGAAACTGGTTGTTATACGGGCTCAGCGACCGGGCCAGAACACTGTATTCTCCGGAAAGAACAGCGGTCCCCTGCCGGAGCTGCATCAGGCTCATGGCGGCCGTATGATGTCTCTCCCACACACTCTCCATGAGAGCCGGAGAGAGCATGCGGTCTGCGGCCTCCGGGGCAATTTTTCCCTCCTCAAGCCGGTGTTTCATGGCCTCCTGGTATTCCAGAAAAATGGCTTCGGCGCTCTCGGTTATTCTTGACGGTTCATCCAGAATCAGCAGGCCGTCATCCGGAAGATAATCCGGCAGGGAGTCCGTAAGGCTTTTATAAAAATCCGCGCGGGGCGGTTCTCCTTCCGCCTGTCCCGGTTCTTCCGAGGCCGGATAAAGGACAACGTCCTGCAGATTTTCGATGGAGCGCTGTGTTTCCGGATCAAAACTGCGTATCGAATCCACTTCATCCCCGAAAAATTCGATCCTCCAGGGGTTCTCCTCTGTAAGCGGGAAAACATCCAGAATGTCTCCCCGGACCGCAAACTGTCCGGCCGCGTCCACCTCGCCGAACCGCTCATAGCCGAGCTCTGCCAGCTTCCGGGTAAGCTCCGTCAGATCCAGTTCTTCCCCCGCCCGGATTCCCAGCCGCCTGTTTTTCAGCACGCGAACAGGCAGGAGATAGTCCATGCACCCCCCTGTACTGGTGACGATGATGGCATTCTCCTGCTCCGCAAGCGCCCGGAAAGCCCGCATTCTCTGACGGGTCAGCAGATTTCCGGATATATCCGCCTGAAAAAAAATCAAATCCCTGCGCGGACAGTAAAACACATTCCGGCTGTACAGCCTCATGTCCTCATACAGCTCCCTGGCTTTCCGCTCATTTTCCGCAACCAGAAGCGCTGTCCTTCCCTGCGCAAGCGCAGCCGCAAGATTCGCCTTCTGCGAATCCAGACAGCCATAGACCGAAACAATTCCCAGCTCTTTCTGCAGCTGCTTTTTCAGGTCATCAAATCCCGCCACAGCCTCCAGCGGCTGCAGCAGTGCTTTCATTGGCATAGTTTCGTGTTCCTTTTACCTTATAAAAACAGGCAGCTGTTTTTCAGCTGCCTCGCTGATTGTACAGATTCATGGCGCGGTCTGTCTCTCCTCCGACGATCATTTCCACCGCCTTCGCCGCATCCCGTACGCCTGCGTCCGCCAGCTCCCGGCTTTCTTTGTCAAAAGGAGCAAGAACGTAATCCGCCAGATCCCACTTCGGCGGTTTTGCGCCGATTCCTACGCGGACACGGACAAACCGGTCCGTGCCGAGACAGCTGATCACGCTTTTCATTCCGTTGTGGCTTCCGGCGCTCCCTTTTTCCCGGATCCGGATTCTTCCCGGTTCCAGATCAATATCGTCATAGACCACAACCAGCTGCGTTTCCGGATCCAGCTTATAGTAGCGGACAAATGCCTGTATGGCTTCCCCGCTCAGGTTCATGTAGGTCAGAGGCTTCAGAAGGATCACCTTTTCCGACCCGATCCTGCCCTTGCCGTACATTCCCTTCATAGAGATGCCGGAGGACGGGATATTCCAGGCATCTGCCAGCTCTGAGATTACATCGAACCCCATGTTATGTTTGGTTCCTTCATATTTTGTTCCCGGGTTGCCCAGGCCAGCTACCAGATACATGACTTCTCCTGTCAGTTAAAGTAAACCATCTCATCCTCCGGCGCTTTGGACGCCTGGATGCTCTTTGCGTAAAATACCGGTTCTTCTTCCCCGGCAAGCTCCACATATTCCCATTTTACACGGGCTGTCAGCTCAATCCAGCTGCCCTCCGTCAGCCTGCGGGCATTTTTGCTGTGGCAGATATAGCCGATGTACTGGACATCCTCCGCGCAGCAGGTCATTGCCGGCCTGGCCGGCATAAAAATGTCGGCATCCGTCCGGCTGCTCTTAAGCACCCTGGCGCGGAAACGCACCAGCTTTCCGTCGTAGCGTTCCGGATTGTCCCGCATATCCACATAAAAAATGCCGTAGTCGATGTCATCGATCACAATCGGATCCTGCGTAATGTCATACGGGACATCATCCTCGAAAATATCGACAGGCTCATTGTTTTCTCCGGCAAATTCCACGGAGCATCCCGGACTTACTACCTTGACGCTCCTCCGGAAATTTGCCAGCGGAAGATCGGCAGAACTGCGGTTAAACAGCACCATGTCCGCATTCCTGACCATCTCCACAAACAGAGATTTCATGTTGTTCATGTACACCTGGAAGGTGCTGGCGTCCACAATCACAATTTTCTGGACAATACCCCATCCGTCCGGAAGCCTCATGGCCTCCAGGGAAGCCACGCTCCAGAACGGATTATATTCCAGGATGACGCGGCCGGGATTGTGCTGCCGCTGGTACTGACGCAGAAGCTTTACATTAAACTGTTCCTGCTCTGTGGCGTTTTCCACCAGGGTATGATACTTCAGCAGGTCCTTCGCGTCATAGGTTTCCTCCCCCTCTTCCGTATTGATCAGCAGGGTCGGCTCCTCCAGCTGAAAATAATCCTGCCGGAGCGTAAAATTCAGAAAGGATGTCTTTCCGCTCTCCAGAAATCCGGTGATCAGATAAATGGGGACTTCAATTTCTTCCTCGTTCATTCCGTCTTCTCCTGTGAGGCTTACAGCCCGAAAAGCTTCTTCAGTCCGTCTTCTTTCAGATCCGATCCGATCACGCAGAGCCTTCCGGTATATTCCGGCTCTCCCTCGCGGACATCTGCCTCGCCGGGCACCATGTCAAAATAAATCCACTTTCCATCGGTGCCTTCCACCATTCCCTTTGCCCGGAGGATGGTGCCGTAGGAATTATCTGCGGAAAGCTTCTCCAGCGCGGACCGGATTTCCTCTCCGGTATATCTGCGGACCGTTTCCTGGCCCCAGCTTGTAAATACCTCATCCGCGTCGTGGTGATGATGGTGATGATGACCGCAGCCGCACTCCTCATGGCCGTCATGATCGTGGTGGTGCCCCTCTTCGTGCTCCTGATGCCCGTGGCAGTGATGCTCCTCTCCGTGGTCATGGTGCTCATGGTGATGATGCTCCTCTTCCTCGTCATCCTCATCCTCCACAAGCGTAAGGTCGATCTTGTTGCCCTCCATGGTGCGGAGGACTTTTTTCCCACCAAGCTCCTCCACCGGCGTGGTAATGACAGTGGCAGAAGGATTCAGTTCCCGAATGAGCTTCAGCGCTTCCTCCACCGTTTCCGGTTTTGCCTTCTCCGTATCCATACGGCTCAAGATAATGGTACCTGCCGCCTCAACCTGATTTTTGAAGAACTCGCCGAAGTTTTTCAGATACATCCTGCATTTTGTGACGTCTACGACGGTCGTCGCCGAGTTGAGTACCATACCCTCCCCGGTATTCCGCTCTACGGCACGGATGACATCCGACAGCTTTCCCACCCCGGAGGGCTCGATGATAATCCTGTCCGGATGATACTTTTCCGCAACCTCCTTCAGTGCTGTGCCGAAATCCCCGACCAGCGAGCAGCAGATGCATCCGGAGTTCATCTCCCGGATCTGTATTCCGGCATCCTTCAGGAATCCTCCGTCTATGCCGATCTCACCGAATTCATTCTCAATCAGAACCACCTGCTGTCCTTTCAGCGCGTCCATCAGCAGCTTCCGGATCAGCGTTGTTTTCCCCGCACCGAGGAATCCTGAAATTACATCTATTTTTATAGCCATAATGCTTTCCTTTCTTCCGCGCAAAAGAGACGAAGGTTTACGACCCTCGTCTCTGCAAAAACCAATCTTACGTTTTTTTCAGCCCTGAATCATAAACTTCATCAGCTTATCGATATCTTCCGGCTCGGACGCTACGATCTCCATCTCCGGAATCTCAGAATCCTTCGCGAAAATATTTGCCAGAGAAACATACTGGCTGAGCTTTGACTTGAGGTTCAGTCTGTCTCCCTCTCCGGTAACAAGCTCTACACGTCCCTTGCAGCTGTCAACAACCTTGAAAAATTCATCTACATTTTTAATATGTGTAAGTTTCATCGCTAAATCCTCCTGTGTTCTCTATCTATAGCAAATATCCGACTGCATGACTACGGCAGAATCGTAGCACAGTTTTTCCCATAAGTCCAGACAGAAAATGCTTCGCGACAGCGTCCTCTAGTCCTGCCGGGATTCCGGCGGCGGCATGGCGATCGCGCCGTATTTGCCGCGGCAGGCCTTCAGGACGTCTCCGGGGGCAAGGCAGAGCGTCAGCCCGATTCTTCCCCCGCTGATATAAATTCTGTCAAATTGTTCCGCCGAGCTGTCCAGAACCGTGGGAAACTGTTTTTTCATCCCAATCGGGCTGCAGCCTCCGCGCACATATCCGGTCAGGGCGGTGATGTCCTTCACATGGATAAGCTCCAGGGATTTTTCCCCTGTCTGCCGCGCGGCTTCCTTCAAATTGATCTCCATCGCAATCGGAACCACGCAGACATAGTGCTGGCCGCTTTTTCCCACACAGACCAGTGTTTTATAGGACTGTTCCACCGGCTGTCCGGTTTCCCTGGCGCAGTGCATCCCGTCTATAAAGTTATCACATTCATACTGCAGGACTTCATAAGGGATCTTCTGCCTGTCCAGCATGCGCATCGCGTTGGTTTTCGCTTCTTTCGCCATTTCTCCTGCCTGCCGTTTCATTTCTCATCACTGCGGAAAATCACGCCCGGTACGGTTCAATATCCGTAGACATCCACTTCATTGATACAGGTATCCTCGTAATCGGTTCCCTGATAAACACTGTCGATCACCATCTTCAGCGAAGAAGCCGGAACCTCTTCGGAGAATTCCACACAGAATTCCCTCTGCTCATCCGGGAAAGTGACGTCAAAGCTCTGGTCTCCCAGGATAAATGTCATTTTTTCCGGCCTGTTATTCCTTGTGTAATAATCAATCCCGTCGCCGGCGCTGTACCAGTTTCCGAGACGGAGAACCAGGAACTTTACCTTATATTCCCTGTCGAACTGATACGTGACATTTTCGCCCAGGCCGTCTCCGTCCACCCCTTCCTGCCAGCAGGAATACGTGCTTCCGTCCGTCATCACGTGCGGCGTGTTGTCAATCCCATCCTGCTGAATCGTCGAAGACGCGGAAGCAGAAGCCACGGTAACCTGGCTGAATCCCATCAGGCTCATTTCCGACTTCCGGTTATCATCCACCAGTTCCGCCTTAACATCCGCGGATCCCGTGCCGTTCTCCCCTGAAGAAGAGGAAACCGAGGAGAGCGCGCTTACGTCTTCGGTCGGTTCCGGCGTCGGTGTCTCCGAGACGACCGCCTCCTGCGTGGGTTCCGGCGTCGAGGTCATCGTGATTTTTACCTTGGAAGGAAGGCTGCCATCCTGCGATTCATTTCTTTTCAGCATGTCCGAAACCAGAAACATTGCCGCGATTCCGGCCGCAATAATAACAATGACCAGAATAATCCCGTAGGCGAGAATATTTTTTTCTTTCTTCTTTTCCCGCACTTTATCCAGGCGGCATCCGCAGTTTGAACACCTTCTCGCATCGTCCGGGTTATTTTCGCCGCAATAAGGACACCTCATATAATCCTCGACTTTCCTTTCCCCAAAAAAATGACTGCCGGCCGCGGTCTGTATAGCAGAGCGCAGCGCCAGCAGTCAGCTGTATTTCTCCTTATACTCCCGATGGGAGTATCATATCCTATTACTTTTCATCTGTAAAGTCCCGCCTTTTCCCGCACACAGCAGGTATTACGCCTGGTGCTCCCCTGCCGCCCCGCGGCAGAATCAGGTCTGCAGCTGGGCAGCGCTGCCGATGATGTTCTGCAGGATCGGGATGGCTTTTGCCATGGGGATGGCATATCCCATGTTATCAACCGTTGCCCCGCTGGAAGTGGACGAGCCCTTCGCCTCATTGATACCGATCAGTTCTCCGTTCATATTCAGGAGGGCTCCGCCGCTGTTCCCGGCGTTAATCGCCGCATCCGTCTGAATCAGGCCTGTGGAATTATACACATTCTGCCCGTCCGAAAGCTGCAAGTCCCGGTTCAGCGCACTGATATATCCGCTGGTTACAGACTGCCCGTAGCCCAGCGCGTTTCCGATGGCAACCACCTGGTCTCCCAGTGCCATCTGGTCGGAGTCACCGATTTTAATGACGCTGATCTGACTCTTCGTGCTGTCGCTGAGATCGGATTTGCTGACCGCTACCACTGCCAGATCGTTATCGGTATCGGTTCCTACGATCTGGCCGGAGGCAACCGATTCATCCGCAAAACCGACGGAAATCTGCGTAGCGCCCTCGATGACATGATTGTTTGTCGCAATGTAGATCGTATCATCGTTTTCCGCCACGATCACACCGGTTCCGGCTCCCTCCGCCTCATACTGCTGGGTTCCTCCGAAGAAGCTCTGCATCTCCTGAACGCTGAGTGTCGAAATCGTCACCAGGGAAGGCATGTCCTCCGCGGCGACCTCCGCAACCGTCTGTGTCCCGGTGCTTCCCGATGCCGTCTCACTGGCAAGCTCCGCGGTGGCGCTGTCCCCGTTAGTACCCGTAGCGGTTCCCGCCGCCAGGGAGGCCGTGGACTCTGTAGAAGTGCTGTTCCGCAGCTGCGCCGCGGCATTCACTCCATATGAGGTGGCTCCTGCCGCCAGCCCGAATACCAGGCCGCCGGACAGGATGCCAATCCATCTTTTCCTTGCCGACCTCCGGCGGGACGCCTGGCGTCTTTCCGCCGCCTTTCTTTTTTCCGCAAGCTCTTCTTCCCTGTTTATCTCATAATTTTCTCTGAAATCGTATGTCATATCTGTCATTCCTTTCTTTCTGTTTCATGAAACGCGCCGCTGTTTCCGGTGCCGCTTTCTGATTATCAGAATAAAAAAGGAATGTGTTTGATTTCCGATGAATCTGTGCGGTTTTTGTGTTCCAAATAAGTGGAATCTGTGAACTCAGGCAGACTTTGTCGCGATAACATCGACCCCTGTGCCGCAGACATCATGCAGGATGACATCGCCGATCTTTACCGGCGAAACGGCCGTTACATTTTTCAGCGCCCTGACGCAGTCGAAAATATCGGCCTTCGGAATATCCTGCGCCGTCTTTACGGAAATGACCGGCACCTCCGGATTACCCGTTACCCGCACCGTTGAAGTCACGATCCTGGTCGGGTTTGTCACTTCCTTCTGCGCATAGATCTTTCCTCTTTTGCAGGTATATCCCTGGATATCCTTAACTTCCTTCCCGTCCATTTCCACCGTAATCTGGCAGCCCATGGGGCAGCCGATGCATGTCAGCTCTCTTTTTTCCATGCTGTTCTCCATTCCGCGTGCCGTCCGGCACCGCTTCTATCTTCAGTCTTTTTCCAGACAGATCCGAATCTGTCTCAGATCCGGCACATTCTTCAACTTTTCCCTGTCCAAAATCACCTGTTCCATCTCGCCCGGAGCAAGTATCTGCCGTTTCCGGTGAAGAATTCTCTCATCATTCAGATAGACGGCAATATAATGATCCCGGTAGACATTCCCGACCCGGAACCTCACGGTCAGTTTGTCGTCCATGTAATCCGGACGGACGCAGACAGGAACCGTATACCGCACGCCGTCTGTGGCCAGAACCGGAACCGCCCCTGTTTCCTTCCGGCTTCCCGGACGACCCATGGCACGTACATACTTTACGGCGTTTCTCCCCGCGTTTTCCGCCTCCTCAGACACAAAATCCACAAGATCATGAACATGGAGGACGTTTCCGCAGGCAAAGACTCCCTCTACATTGGTCTCCAGGCTCTCGTTGACCATCGGCCCTTTCGTGACCGGATTCATCTCTACCCCCATCTGGGCGGAGAGCTCATTCTCCGGAATCAGCCCGCAGGAGAGGAGAAGCGTATCGCAGGTATAATCCTCCTCGGTTCCCGGTACCGGTTTTCCGTGGGAATCTACCTGAGCGATCGTCACGCCTTCCACCCGCTCCTTTCCTCTGATGTCCACAACCGTATGGCTCAGCTTCAGCGGGATATTAAAATCATTCAGACACTGCACAATATTCCGCTTCAGTCCGCCGGAATAAGGCATCAGCTCTGCCACAACCTTAACCTTCGCGCCTTCCAGCGTCATCCTCCTGGCCATAATCAGCCCGATGTCCCCCGAACCGAGGATGACGATCTCACGTCCGGGCAGATAGCCTTCGATATTCACCAGTCTCTGGGCGGTTCCCGCCGTAAAGATTCCTGCCGGACGGTACCCCGGAATATTCAGGGCTCCTCTCGGACGCTCCCGGCAGCCCATGGCCAGAATGACGGCCTTTGCCTGCACCTGAAACATACCGTCCTCCCGGTTCATGGCAGTGACAACCTTATCCCTGCTGATGCTTAAAACCATCGTGTTCAATTTATAGTCGATCTTTCTCTCCGCAGCCATATCGATAAAACGCTGGGCATACTCCGGTCCGGTCAGTTCCTCCTCGAAGGTGTGAAGCCCGAACCCGTTATGAATACACTGATTCAGGATTCCTCCCAGTCTGCTGTCTCTTTCAAGAACCAGAATGCTGTCTTCCCCCGCATCTCTCGCGGCTACCGCGGCAGCCAGACCGGCAGGGCCTCCGCCGATGATTACAATATCCGCCTGCATACATTCGCTCATCACATACCCCTCCTTACAGTCTGTCCTTATCCGTCCCGACGATCAGTCCGGAAGCACCGCCGCTTTTTGTCACCTGGTCCATCGTCAGTCCCGGAACTTCTCTCGCCAGAATTTCCATGACTTTCGGGGAGCAGAATCCTGCCTGGCAGCGCCCCATTCCTGCCCGCACTCTCCGTTTTACACCATCCAGGGATTTTGCTCCAAGGGGACGGTGAATGGCATCCAGAATCTCTCCCTCAGAGATGCTCTCGCAGCGGCAGATAATCGTTCCATACTCCGGATGCTTCCGGATCAACTCGTTCCTCTCCTCTATACTCAGCCTGGACGGATTCAGAATTCCCTTTCTTGTGCCGCAGAATTCCGGATTTTCTTCCAGGTGCAGAATATCCTGAATAATAGAAGCCGCACGCTTCCCGATCGCGGGGCTTGCCGTAAGGCCCGGAGATTCTATGCCCGCGCAGTCCACAAATCCGGGGGCATCTCCCGCCTCACGCACGATAAATTCATGGCGGTCCTCATGCGCTCGAAGTCCGGCAAAGGACGTAATAACCGAACGGAGTGGCACATTTTTCACGGAACCGGACGCTTTTGCGGCAACTTCCGCCAGACCGGAAGCCGTGGTATTGACCCCCTCCCTGTTCTCGATGTCCACTGCCGTCGGGCCGACCAGCAGGTTTCCGTGAACCGTAGGTGTGACCAGGACTCCCTTTCCCATTTTTGTCGGAAGGGAAAAGATCGTGTGGGAAACATGCTTTCCGGCGCTTTTATCCAGCAGGTAATACTCTCCCTTTCTGGGCGTGATGTGGATTTTTTCCCTGCTGACCATCCCGTGGATGACATCCGCGTAGACGCCCGCGGCATTTACCACCGTCCTGGCGGAAACATCCCCGTTATTTGTGTGGATGCAGAATCCCTTCCCCGTTTTCTCGATTCCGTTCACCTTCGTATTAAAACGGAACTCAACCCCGTTGACCGCGGCATTTTCCGCCATGGCGATATTCAAAAGGAAGGGACACACAATTCCGCCGGTCGGGGCATAGAGCGCGGCCACCGCATCATCCGAAACGTTAGGCTCCATCTCCCTCAGTTCCTCTCTCTCCACAATCCTGAGATCCGGAACGCCATTGGCCCTGCCCCTCTCCAGAAGTTCCTGCAGTTTTCCCCTGTCGCGCTCATCTGTGCAGATCACCAGAGAACCGATCCTCTGAAACGGGAAATCCAGTTCTTCCGACAGTTCCCCCATCATACGGTTTCCTTCCACGTTCAGCTCTGCCATCAGCGATCCTTCCGGCGCGTCAAAACCTGCGTGAACAATGGCACTGTTCGCCTTGGAAGTGCCGCAGCATACATCCTCTTCTTTTTCCAGAACACAGAAATTTCCTCTGAAACGGGAAATCTCCCGTGCTGCCGCGCTGCCGGAAACACCGGCGCCGATGATTACCACATCATACATCCCTTCCACACTCCTTCTGAAAACGGACAAGAAAAGAAGCACAGCAAAATACAGATTTTTCTTCTCCCCGAAAGGAAAAGCAAACCTGCATCCATGCTGTGCTCTCTGTCTCTGCTGCATAGAAATTTTTTCTGTTGCCTTAACAGTAAATCAGCTTCCTGAAATTGTCAATTCTTTTTGCCGGTGTTATAGTAAGTTTATGGCTGAACAAATGAAACGTCACGGCAAATTTACATTCTTCCGGAGCATTCGCTTCCGTATCATGATCCTTCTGTTTGTAGTGGGCATCGTCTCCGCGCTTGTCGTGGAAATTGTCGTTGTGCAGAGCTACGAAACCAGGGCGATCAACCAGCGGAGTGTCATTGTACGCAATCAGTGCGACCTTCTGGTTGACCAGCTGGTCAAAAGAAATTATCTGGAGAACACCGGGGACGAGGTCATCAACGGTGCTTTTAACATGCTCACCAGCATCTACGGCGGACGCATTCTTGTCATGAACGGCGACAGCAGGGTCATCATGGATTCCTATAACCTGGACACCGGCAAATACTCTCTTTCTCCGGAAGTAATCGACTGTCTGCGCGGGAAAGAGACCAGCCAGTACGACGAAAAGAACCAGTATCTGGAGATGACGGTCCGCATCCGGGACACGGCCTCCAGTGACCAGAAGGTTCTGGGCGTGCTGCTGGTCAGCGTCTCCACCGCGGAGATTCACGCCAGCAGAGGCATTCTGGAAGCCCGAGGTTCCCTGATTCTCGGTGTTACCATCGTACTGGTGCTGATCTTCGGGCTCTGGATGTCCGGCGTCCTGGTCCGTCCCTTCCAGAAAATTACAGACGGGATTGAAGGTGTTTCCGACGGGTTCGAGAATGAATCCATCCATGTAGACGACTACGCCGAAACAGAACTGATCTCCGACGCCTTCAACCGGATGCTGACCCGTGTAAAGGCTGTGGATGACTCCCGCGAGGAGTTTGTGTCCAATGTCTCCCACGAGCTGAAAACTCCGCTGGCCTCCATGAAAGTACTCGCGGATTCCCTAAACATGAATCCGGACGCGCCGAAAGAGATGTATCAGGAATTCATGCAGGATATCTCGGAAGAGATTGACCGGGAGAACAGCATCATCTCCGATCTTCTTTCCCTGGTGAAAATGGACCGGAAAGCCTCGGATATTCATATGGAAGAAACCAATATCAACGAGCTGCTGGAAAAAATCATGAAGCGCCTTCGTCCGATCGCGGAAAAGCAGCATGTGCAGCTGATTCTGGACAGCTTCCGCCCCGTAACCGCGGAGGTAGACGAGACCAAACTGACCCTGGCCTTCTCCAATATTATCGAGAACGCGATCAAATACAATAAGCCTGATGGCGGATGGGTGCGCACCTCCATGAACGCGGACCGGAAATATTTCTATGTAACGATTTCAGACTCCGGGATCGGAATTCCGGAGGATTCCATCGACCACATTTTTGAGCGTTTCTACCGTGTAGACAAGAGCCACTCCAGAGAAATCGGGGGAACAGGGCTCGGCCTGGCGATTACCAAGAGAGCCATCGTTCTTCACCGGGGCGCAATCCGCGTGACCAGCAAGGCCGGAGAAGGCACAACCTTCTCCATCCGGATTCCTCTTGTTTATGTGGCCTGACACTGCTGTCACCGTTTTATCAGAAGAATCTCTATTTGCTCATGTTCGAGCGGGCCGCAGGGTTATTCCCCGATTCCTGCAGGCAGGATCGGTTTATGACTTATTGGCCCTGCATCAACAGATAACACAGGTAAATCCATGAAAAATAAGACACATGAAAACAGAATAGACATCCGGCTCCTGCCTGCGGCAGTCCTGGTTTTGCTTGTCTCGGTCTTTCTGCTGTCCGGCTGCGGCAGCCAGAGGGATAAAATCCAGCCCGAAGGCATCAGCTATTCCCTGTATTTTCTGAACAGCAGCATGGACGGCCTGGAGCCCCGTCCGTACACACCGGATGTGTCCGATGCAGATACCGACGGGCTGATTCTGGAATTTATGGCCCAGATCAAACAGGCACCCCCGGAAAAGGATCTGAACCAGCTGCTGCCCGACGACTGCAAAATTCTGGATTATTCCCTGGATAACGGGGCGCTGACCCTGAACTGCAACAGCGCCTACTCTTCCATGGAATCCTCCAGGGAGCTCCTTACCCGCGCCGGAATTGTGCGGACCTTTCTTCAAATAGACGGGATTGACTGCGTGCAGATTACGATTGAGGGAAACTCCCTGAAAAACGCCTCCGGTTCCGAAGTCGGCTTTATGACCAACAACAGCTTTGTGGAAAACGCGGGAAAAACCATAAACTCCTATAAAAGCGTCACCATGACCCTGTATTTTGCCGATGAGACCGGAACGATGCTGAAGCAGGAAACCCGCACGGTCTACTACAGTACGAACGAGCCACTGGAAAGAGCAGTGATCGAGGAGCTGATCAAAGGACCGGAGCAGGACGGCGAATATGCTGTACTGCCTGCGACAACCGACATACTGAGTGTATTGACGCAGGATGACGTGTGTTATGTAAACTTTGATTCCAGCGTCAACAACTCTGTCCTGAATCTTCGGGCAGAACTGCCGTTTTACGCCATCGTCAACTCCCTGGCCGATACCTGTGAAACCAGAAAAGTCCAGTTCACCATAGACGGAAAAAGCGATATTCTTTACCGTGACGCTGTTGACCTGAGCGAGCCCTTCAGCCGAAACGCGGATCTGATAGAAACCGGTTCTGACGATTCCGTTTCCGTGTCCGGACAGAGCATTGCTTCCGGATCCTGAATCCTGTCCCTTCTTCGTATGAGTCTGTCCGCCCCCAATTCTCTGTAAAGGAAAAATTTTATGAGAAAACGCCCTCTGTGCGGTTTCTGTCTTTTGCTTGTTCTCCTGATCTGCCTGTGCCGGGCGGCAGGCATTCCGATCTTTGGAAGGCCCCGCTTTCCGTCCGGATGGTCCTCCCGGCTGGAAAGCGGTATGAACGTCCGGGTAACCGGCACCGTGGCCGGCCGGCAGCTGAAGCAGAAATCCATCCAGTACATCCTGAAAAACAATTCCGTACTCTCCGGGAACCGGTCGGTTCCTGTCTCGAAAATTCTTCTCACCTCCACCAGTAAAGACAAACTTCCTGTCGGCACACGGCTGACGGTTTACGGAAAGCTGGCTTTTACGGAAAGTCCCGGAAATCCGGGGCAGTTTGACAGCCGCAGCTTTTACGCATGCCAGAAAATTTACCTGACGCTGTGGGAATATGACCGGCGCATTGTGTCCGAGGGCAGCGGACTGCAGGAGTATTTTACCGGACTCAGGGAAAAGACCGTCCGGCGGCAGTCCGAGATCATGTCTCCGGAGAGCGCGTCCATCCTTTCCTCCATGCTTCTGGGCGACCGATCCCTGCTGGACGAAAACACCCGCCTGGATTTCCAGCTGAGCGGTGTGATCCATATTCTCTGCATCTCCGGTCTCCATATCACACTTCTTGGCATGGCGGCATACCGTCTCTGCCTCTTTCTCCTGTCCCGGATGCGTCCCCGATACGCCCGCCGGCTGTCCGCCGCCCTCGCCGGCGCCCTGATCCTCTGGTACGGAATGTTTACCGGAGCCTCCGTCTCTACACTCCGCGCCCTTCTGATGTTTGCCGTCTATCTGGGCGCCATTCTTCTGAAGCGTTCCTATGACACTCTGAGTTCCCTCTCTCTTGCGGCCATTCTCCTGCTGGTTTCCAACCCCGGTTATCTGTTTTACGCCGGCTTCCTGCTTTCCTTCGCCGCCGTTCTCGGATCCGCTGTCCTGCAGCCGCTGCTTATCCGGCATCTGAAACCGGTTATCCGGAAACTCTCCGGCAGAAAAAGATTCCACCCGTTCTCTGTCCTCTCCTATCTGCTCAGGCAGACTGTATCCTGGCTTTCCATTACTCTGCTTATGCTTCCTCTCTCCGCCTGGTTTTTCTACGAAATCCCGCTTCTTAGCCTTCCTGCCAACCTGCTCCTTCTCCCCTTTGTCTCTCTCATTCTGGAAGGAGGCATCATCGGAACGGTTATCGGCATGATCTCCCGGCCTGCCGGTGCTGCCGTCCTTCTCCCGGTTAATCTCTGTCTCCGCCTGTTTTCTCTGCTCACCAGGTACATCCGCCGCCTGCCTGGAGCCGCCCTGATCTGCGGCCAGCCCACAGTCCCGCAGATTCTGCTGTATTATCTTCTGCTGCTTTGCTTCTGTCTCTGCATTTGTGACCGGAAGACGGGTTTTCTTCTTCCTGTCAAAATCCACAAGAAAGCCTCTCACTCCAAACCCGGGTCTGCGGCTCTCATTCGGCATCTCAGGATCTCTTTGCTGCCCCTGTTAGCCGCCTGCGTTTTGTTTCTGCGGCCGCAGGTTCCCTTTTCCCTTACCATGCTTGATGTCGGACAGGGAGATGCCCTGGTGCTCCGCCAGGGTTACGGCTCTGTTTTTCTCTGCGACGGAGGAAGCAGCGACGTAAAGAATGTGGGAACCCGCCGGATACTTCCCTATCTGAAACAGCAGGGAATCCGGCGTATCGACTGTGTTTTCCTCAGCCACGGGGATGACGATCATATCGGCGGAGTCGAAGAGCTCCTGGAAAGCATCGCGGAAAAAAAGACCTCACTGCGCATCCGGGCTGTTTCCATGCCCTTCTGGATGAAAGACGACACAGCCGGAAAGCGGCTCTGCCGCCTTGCCGCATCCGCAGGCACAAAAGTCATCTGGGGCATCGCCGGAGACCAGCTTGTCTCCGCCTCTCCTGTCTTTCCCAAAAACAGGCTCTCCATAGAAATCCTCCACCCTTTTCCGGAGAGCGGCGCGCAGGCAGGAAACGCCGGATCGATGGTGCTGTCTGTTACCTACGGGGATTTTTCGGCGCTTCTGACCGGGGATCTGGAAGCAGAAGGAGAAGAGGAAATTCTTCCGGTTCTGTCTCACTATGACTACCTGAAGGCGGCACACCACGGCTCCCGCTATTCCACCTCCCGCAAATTTCTATCTGCAGTCTCCCCTTCCGTTGTCACTGTCTCCGCGCCGGAAAAAAGCAGATACGGCCATCCGCACAGGGAGACACTGGACAGAATCCGCCGGGAGGGCGCGGACTGTTTTATCACGAAGGACTGCGGTGCCATCACCGCACGGACAGACGGAAAAAAGCTGCAAATCCTGACTTTCCGAAATGGCTCTGGAAAAAAAGAGTAAGAACAGCTATCATTAAAAGATAATATCAAGAGATACAATCGTTTGCTGCTGCCGGTATTATGGAAAATCTTCTGTTACCGGCTCGCTGTATTCTGCCGGAATCTTGCAGGAAAGGAATCCATGAAAGCGCTGACCGAAGACATAAAAACCGGAAATTTCCGCCCCGTATATCTGCTTTACGGAGAAGAAAACTATCTGAAAGCTCTTTACCGCGACAAGCTTGTGCACGCGCTGATCCCGGAAAGCGACAGCATGAATTTTACCCGGTACGAGGAAAAAGAAGCCGTTCCGGATCAGATCATCGCCCAGGCGGAAACCCTTCCTTTTTTTGCGGACCGCAGGGTGATCCTCCTGGAAAACACAGGGATGTTCAAAAGCAAAAGTGACCAGATGGCCGATTATCTCAAAGAGCTTCCGGACTATCTGGTTCTTATCTTTGAAGAGGACGAGATTGACAAACGGAACCGTCTCTATAAGGCGGTGCAGAAATACGGACGCGTTACAGAATTCGCCCCACAGAATACCGATGTGCTGATCCGGTGGGTCTATGGGAAGCTGAAAAAAGAAGAGAAAAAAATAACGCAGAAGGATATGGAATACTTCCTTACCGTTACCGGAACCGACATGGCTAATATCAGTTCGGAACTGGAAAAACTGCTGTCCTACACCATGGGACGCCCTGTCATTACACGGGAGGATATTGATGCCATCTGCACCCCCCAGATCAGCAACCGCATTTTTGACATGCTGCAGGCCGTCACGGAACACCGGCAGAAACAGGCCATGAACCTCTACTACGACCTGCTTGCCCTGAAGGAGCCCCCGATGCGGATTCTCTATCTCCTGACCCGGCAGTACAACCAGCTTCTTCTGATCAAAATTATGCAGAAGGATGGCATGTCCTCCAGGGATATTGCCCCGAAAGTCGGACTTCCCCCTTTTGTGGTCAACAAATATACCGGTCTCTGCCGCCGCTTCAGCGAACAGCAGCTGCGTGACATCATCGAAACCTGCACCCGGTCCGAGACCGATGTGAAAACCGGCCATCTGAACGACGAGCTGAGCGTGGAGCTGCTGCTCACCCGGCTGAGCAGGTAAATGATCCATGCTTTAACAGCATTTTTTAAAACCAGGACACGCCTATCCCTACATAGACAACTCCGACAACCATGGAAACAGCTAGTTCAACAGGCGCGGTACCAATGCAATACGCGTAAAAAAAGAAGCCGTGAATGTGGGTTCATTCACGGCTCCGGATTTTTGTTATTTGCGTTTTCTGCCGGCCGACGACTGCCTGCAGGAAACAGCGGCTGTCTTATTACTGAATAGAGTTGACAGCTTTGCTCAGACGGGAAACTTTTCTGGAAGCATTGTTCTTATGGTAAATGCCCTTGGACGCAGCCTTGCTGATTGCAGAAATGGAATCTGTCAGAGCGCTCTGTGCAGCTTCCTTGTTTCCTTCTGCCACTGCAGCCTCTACCTTCTTGATAGAAGTTTTAACGGCGGATTTAGCGGCCTGATTTCTGGCAGCTTTTTTCTCGCTTACAAGGATTCTTTTCTTTGCGGATTTAATGTTAGCCAAACTGTTCACCTCCTGTTAGACTTATAATATCTGACACGTGAACTTTACAGGACTGACACAATTTCCCTTTTGAACACGCTCAATTATCTTATTCCATCCGCCCTGTTTTGTCAATAAAAAAGTGAGTTTCGGACAGGTAATTTCGCGTAATTTTGCACGAAATCTGGCTGATTACCGGAGGCAGCAAAACACTTATTGTAAAGAATACAGCGAGCAAAAGAAGGAAAATATGGGCAGGGAAGGCAAATTCAAAATAGGGAATTTCCTTCTTTACCAATTTTCCTATAAAAAAGATCAGATATATTCCCACTGTAGATAACAGCGACGCTAGAATCGCAAAGTAAATCAGTCCTTCCATCACGAAAGCTTTTATCATTTCTTTATGAGTGACTCCAAGATATCGCAGGAGAATATGCTCCTGCCTGTCACGAATATATTCCGTTAATAACGTATTGAGAAAGACAATGATTCCCAACAGGAAAAACAGAACGCTTATCCCAGTCATTGTGATCCGGCTAACCATAATATAATTCTGATTTTCTGCAATTAAATCTGTCTTTGCTATACACTCCAGAAGATCAATATTGGATAATCCTTTTTGTATCTCATACTGATAGTTTTCATCCTTGAGCCACTTATCCAGTATCTCTTTTGTCTTATCTTCTGGATGGTTGACCGTATTGAAACTGACAGATATTGTCTGTTCCTGCATAAACGAGCCCAACCAATGATAAGTGTCTGGTGACACCGCCAGAATGACAACGTTCTCGCAATCCCATGCAAACGGGATTTCCGGAAAATTTTTATCAGCAGCTTCTGCATAACCGCAAACGGACAGCTGTGCTGATTGATATTCCTCCGGCTCGGCGCCATACGGTAATGTATCGTATACAGTGAAAGTTCTTCCCATATTTGAACTGACAGCTGGATCGAAATTGCTGTAAAGCATATTTTTACTGACAATAACTGCGCCGTGATGCTCCAACAAGTCCTTTTCATTTATTTTTCTTCCAGCATTTTTTTCGTAAGAACATAAATTTCTTAATGTACTATGATCCAAAGGCTGAACGATGATCTGTGTGTCATTTTTCAGATTGATTGTTCCAAACACACTATTCTGATCTGTGTCCAAACTGGGAAAATAGCCTTTTATACAACTGATATTCCTGATCGAATCATGCAGCTTTTCACTTAAGTCATTCACCATAGCTGCAGAAAACAGCCGGTTTTCTTTGCCCTCCGACAGATTTTCTCTCATATTGGAGCATGCATTCTTTGAAACATTGACCCGGAAATCCGGAAGGGAGGAAAATGCCTTTTCATAATCTGCACCTGCAGCTAAGGAAAAGGCTGCCAGAACTGTTTCACATCCCAAAAACAGAAAGATGACAGAAAAAATAAATGTCTTTTTCCCTTTCGACAAAAACATCCGTGATAAATGAAGCGGTATATTTTTTATACTTTGTACTTTTAGCAGCTTTACTGGCTTGTCCGTTTTTCCGGTATTTTCATAATATGAAGTTGAAACCAGCGGCGGAATAGAAGAAACCTTTTTACAAGCAGCTGAGATCGGAAAAATGACAGATAACAAGACAGTAAAAAAAACGAAACCGCAAATCAAGGCATCCGATTTCCCATCAAAAATAAACAGAATAGCATGATGATTATGGGCAGCTAACCGGTTACTTACAAACATAATAACATAGGCTGATAGTTCGCTAAGCAGCACTGGCCAAAGACAAATATTTAGTTCGTCCTTCTTTATTACAGAAGCGATTTGTTTATCCGTAACTCCCAATATCTTCATCAGTCCCCAAAATCGAATACTCTCTTTATACGTGGCACGAATAATCTGGCTGATGAAAAATATCATAACGCTGCACATAATGAAAAATGAGACAAAGGCCAATATGACATTGCCGGATAAATGTACCAGAGATGTATAAAGCGGAGATTCCGCATATACAACTTGAACATTTTTGTCTGATACCATTTGAGATATTATTTTCCGGCTTTCATCTGTATTTAAGATAGGATTTGCAAACTCAACAAGAAGTGCGCAGGGATAATCATTGATACCGCTTTCAGTTTTTGCTTCTTCCGACATATATACGGTTGATGTGTCAGCCATGCCATCATAATAACCGGATAATGTAAAAGTCTTTTCCCCCGTATTCTGCAGCCGAAAGAGATCATTCCAATAAAAATCGGCAGAAACGGGCATTCCAATCTCAGGATGATTGATCCCCATGTATCTTAATGTTTCTACGGAAAGCAATATCTCTTTATCATCTGCAGGATAAGCGCCTCTAAAAGATGTAAACGAAGGCCGTATCATATTCTGAAACGTCTCTGCATCTGAAAAAACGCATGTAGCAAAGACCTGTTCATTATCTGTAAATTTCCCTAAATCATAAATTTTCCCAATTTTCTTGATATGAAATGAGCTGGAAAGTGATGAAACTATCTCCGCACCTGCATTTTCCACTTTTGCCTCTGCGGTATTCCCATGCTCCTGCACAATTCTGACCTCGGAACTAATGACATTTGACACGGAGAATTTTAGCAGAAAAGTCAGCAAAAAAACGCCGACTATTATTGTTCCTTTCAAAAATCGGCGGTATGATTTGTTTTTATTCTTGTGTGCGATATCTATCAGATCATCATATTCTTCGTTCTTCTGCAACGATTTTACCGTCCTCTATATACAAAATCCGATCTGTAAGCGACGCAAACTCTTCATTATGTGTTGCCATGAGAACTGACATCTTGCTTTGAACCACAGCATTTCTGAGTAATTGAATAATAGCCCTGCCATTGATAGAATCCAGGCTTCCCGTAGGCTCATCCGCAAGCAGCAAAGACGGCTTTGCAAGCATAGCCCGTGCAATCGCAACCCTCTGCTGCTGGCCTCCTGATAATTCAGACGGCATCTCCGTTAATTTATCCTCTATGCCCAGCTGTTTTGCGATTTTTTGCGCTTCCGAGGCTGCAACATTCCCCTTTGACAGCTGAGCGGAAAAACATATATTTTGAAATACACTTAACGAGGGGATAAGATTATAATTTTGAAAAACAAATCCGATATTTTCTCTTCTGAAGATTGTTCGTTCTTCGTCGCGCATGGAATCAAAACGGATGTTGTTAAAAATAACAGAACCGGAAGTCGGTGTAATTAACCCGCCAATAGCGTTCAAAAGAGTAGTTTTGCCACTCCCGGAAACGCCAACCAGGGACACGAACTCACCTCTTTGAACCGCCAGATCAACATGATCCAAAGCCCGTAAGAAACTCGTTCCACACAAAAAATCTACAATTAATGATCTGGTTTCTACAAGAATATTATTGTCCATATAATATCTTACCCAAAGTATACTTTGCTTCTCTATTCGGGAATTTTAATGGTAAAATTTCCATTTCTCAGGGCCTCAAATGACTGCACTCCAACCGGAAGTTTTCGTTTGTCCGCCATATCCACTTCTCCCACATCATCGCTTAATTGTTACGCTGAATAGTTATGTCTATTATACATTTTTGTAAGAATGGCTGCAATGTGTACAGGTCTTTATGAAATAGATGATATAGATGATATAGATGTTTATCATTCTACTGCCTGGATAACATCTGTATACTTCTTTTTCATGAATCATAAGTCTCTGCACAATTTTATGTCCTTATATTCATTCTTATTTTGTGCGCCCTATCTCTTCTTTTGAGATGTTTTCGCCTCTATAATTTTTTATAGAATTCCTGTTCGGCTTCAAAACGGAAGATTGTTTTCAGCATTCCGGGAAGCTGTTTCAGCAGGAACACAAGCGGAAAACCGGCAGAAAGCACTTTATTTTACGAAAAGGAGGAGGCAGAATGGCAGTCGGAAAATTTATGCAGCGGGCATCAGAGCGAGACTATTCAAAGCACTGGGCAATTCCGGGTACTTTTCCCTGGATAATCCAGCAGCCCAAACCACCAATTACAGACCGTCCGATCCGTGTAAAGGACAATTATATTCGGGCCGTCAAGGGCGAACAGCCTTACTGGATTCCCTGCTATTTCTATGAATCAAACACCATATGGCCGGATGCCATAGAGGAACATCCGGTTCCGGAGAAAAGCGGGTATGATTGGTGGGGCGTTAACTGGGAAATGGTAGACAGCATCAATGGCATGATTACCAAACCGGGAACAAGAACCATCTCTGACTTTTCTAAATGGAAGGAAGAGTTGGAATGGCCGGACATTTCCCAGGTGGATTTTGAGGCAGACGGAAAAAAGATCCAGAAAGACCTGGATCCGGACAGAGTTCACATTTACCAGTGTACGGAAGGAATTTTTGAACGTCTGCATGAGATGATCCCTTTTGCGGAGTCATTGATGGCATTTTATGAAGAGCCGGAGCTTCTGGCTGAATTTTTTAATAAAATGGCTGATTACAAAATTGAAACTACCCAAAAGGTTTTTGATTACTACGGCCGGGTAGACGGCGTTTTGTATCATGACGACTGGGGAACCGAAAGAGCCGGGTTCTTCTCGAATGAAATGTTTGACGAGCAGCTTCTCCCCTATGAGAAAAAGTTCCTGAAGGATTTTGTAAAAAAGAGCGGACGTTTTGTCGAACTCCATTCCTGCGGAAGAAACGGACAGTATCTGCCTGAAATGATCGAGATGGGTGTCGATTACTGGAATCCGCAGCACCGGGCAAACGACTATGACGAGCTTTTTGAGAAATGGAACACCAAAATGTCCTTTGCCTTTGATATTGACATTCCACACGGCGCAGATGAAAAAGAAATCCGCAGACGGGTGCGTGATTTTGTCGACCATTTTGGCGGCAACGGAAGAATTCTGGCAAGCATTATGACTGATTTTACAGATCCCAGGCAGACGGATATAGCCAGAGATGAGCTCTATCACTATTCCCTGGAATATTACAACAAGCTGTACCACAGAAACAGCGATCATTGATTCTTCCAGTTGCTGCGTGTATTCTGCTGCGGGGAATTGCTTTCTTCCCGCAGCAGAATGTGTCCGGTGAACTTCCGGCCAGACGATCCAAGGCTGTAAAATATTCCGAAAATTTTTGGGTGGAAAATTTCCAAACTGTGTGTTATAATTTTGATTCACAGGGTATGGAACGTTAGCTCAGCTGGGAGAGCGTCTGATTCACGTTCAGAAGGTCACAGGTTCGAGCCCTGCACGTTCCACAGATGCCGGGAATTTCTAAGATGAAGTTCCCGGCGTTTTTCATTCTCTCTGATCAGGTTCCCGCATAGATATTAATCAGTCGTTTAATAGTTGTCACCCTGTTTTTATTTTATGGTTGACAATATCTTCCCCTCCTCTTATAATCGGAACGTACGGAACGAACTCTTCCGGAGTTTGTTCCGACTGCCAATGATTCCTTATCAGGAGGTTTTGTTTCCATGAGTTCATCTTCTGCAGCAGCATCCGAAAACACACAGAAAAAAATAACGACCAAAAAACTGGTGACAATGGCTATGTTTGCGGCTATCCTATGTATCTCTGCTTATATCAGCATACCGCTGCCGCTGCCGGGCGCACCGCACATTACGATGCTTAATTTCGTCATTCTGCTGATTGCCCTGCTGTTTTCTTCCGGGGAAAGTTTTTTGATTATTCTTGTGTGGCTGGTTCTTGGAATTCTCGGACTTCCTGTTTTCATCGGCGGAGGAGCCGGCATCGGCTATCTGATGACTCCCTATGGGGGATATACGCTTGTATTTCCGCTGATCGGGCTTCTTCTCCCGGTTCTCAGGGGAAAAACTTACCACCGGTTCCGGTACACGATTGCCGCAGTTGCCGGTGCCCTGCTGATTGACCTGATCGGTATGTTCTGGCTGATGGCAGCGTCTCACTACAGTCTGGAGACTGGTTTTCTGACAGGCTTCCTGCCGTTTCTTCCGCTGGATCTACTGAAATCCGTGATTGCGGCGCAGATCGTACCTGCTTTCCGAAGAATCATGAAGTGATAATCTCCGGCAACAAAAGACCTGCCGATAAGAAAAAAAATTAAGAAATATAAGAATCCGGACATTCTCTTTCATGCAGAATAAAACACAAAAGAGACATGCCCGGTTTTTTTGTCCCGCATCACCTTCATGCAGTCAGGTATCCGACCAGTTCCCAGCGGGAGGAGATATGAAGTTTACGGTAAAGATTCTGGAGGTGCTTCTGTAACGTATGCTCCGTTATATGCAGTGCGTCGCAGATGCAGGAATTTGCATCTCCCCGGAACATCATCTCCAGCACTTCCCTCTCCCTGGGAGTCAGATGAACCTGGCTGTTTATTCTGGTAATGGCGTGATCTACAATCTCCTGGGAAGTATCTCTGCAGAGATGGCGGTAAAAGATCTGTTCCAGATGTGGTTCCATGGAGCGAAGCAGAAATCTTTCCGCATCCGTAAATTTTCCCTTCTTTCTCAAACGGTAAAGCCGGACCTGGGCAAGAGGCTGATCCTTATGGCATATCTTCAGCTCCAGTTCATCAAACAGCAATTCCGACAGATACGGCTCCCTGTCATTCAGATCCGGATCTCCCGCATAGAGAACCTGCACGTCGGCATACTGATAGGGAATCAGTTTCTGAAGAGAGCCCAGTAATTCCTGCTTGACGCTTTCCACATCACATTGTTCGTACAGGCCGCAGATCATAGTATTGTAGGTTCTGAACATAGCGATTTCCATAATGAACTCCTTTCCCTGCCAGACAGCCGGAAGCCGGTATCCTTGTGTCCATATAATTGCCGGTCCGGAAGTGAACGCCTTTTGGTGTGCAGACGCGTTACAATTCATAATTCCTTAATCCGTTTTTCCGAAACCGGAATAAAAAAAGAGACACCTCCCTCGAAAGGAAAATGCCTCTTTGCACCTAATGCTGAAATTGTATCAGGTTTTCTAATTAAATTCCAGTACGTTTTTCATTTTTGACGGTTTGACGAAAAAACAAAAAAGACAGATGCCCCTGTCTTGTAAAAAGCAGAAACATCTGTTTGTATAAATAAAACAACTTTTTTCAAAGAGGAAATACCAGCAGCCCGATCAGTCCCGGTCCTGTATTTACCGCAAGCGAGGCATTGATCTGATTGCAGTAGATACATTCTCCCTGAGGAAGCCGCTCCCTGACCATCTCCAGTATCTGTTTTCCGCCCTCTTCATCATTCCCGTTCAGAACGGAGACCCAGCATTTTCTGCCGCCTGCCGCAGCAGCTGCCTCTTCCAGTAATTTGGATTTCGCCTGTCTGGAGCCCCGGACTTTTGCCACCGTATAATAGACGCCCTCCGGATCGCAGGAAATGATTGGCTTCATGTGAAGGACATTGGCAATCATATAGGTGACATTCCCGATCCGTCCGCCTTTCTTCAGATATTCCAGGGAATCCATGTAAAACATTAAATGCGAATCTTCTCTTTTTTCCTCCAGGCGCTGGCAGATTTCACGGAAAGGAATCCCTTTCTGAACAAGATCTGCCGCATAAACGGCATAGACCCCGCTCCCGAAGGAGATATCCTTGGTATTGTAGACAAAGGTATCCAGACCCTCCACTTCTTCCGCGGCACTCCGGACAGTATTCACCGTACCGCTCAAATGATCGGAAACATTGATGGAAATGCAATGTGTATATCCCTCTTCCTTCAGGCCCTCCAGAAACTTCTGCACTTCCCCGAAGGACGGCATGGAAGTTGTCGGGATTTCCCTGGGAAAACGCTGATAAACCATTTTGGGATCAATATCTACTCCATCCTCATACTCTCCTTCCGGATAAATGATATGGACAGGGATAACACGAATATTGTATTTTTTCTGCAATTCCTGCCCGACATCACAGCATGAATCTGCGACCACAATAATTTTTTCCTGCATTTTTTCTCCCTCAGTCCGCAGACCGTACTTCTCCCAGGATAATCATTCAGAGAGTACACTGCTGCCCTGCAGACATGTAATGATTTGATAAAAACATCCGGGTAATATATAATAATCATAATAGTTTTCCAAATATCCCTTGTCAAGATATTAAAAAACCTATATAAAGCTTTTATTTTTTTGAAAACAGGATGGAGAATAACCATATGGCTGATGCACATGCAGAAAAAATAATACTGGCCCTGGAAAATTTTCAGATGCCCGCCTATGCGGAGATCCCGGACGTCGGGCTTTACTTGAAGCAGGTAGTGAAATATATCAACGGATATCTGGATCCGGTGCTATCGGAGTCTCTGACTATTTCGATGGTCAGCAATTATGTAAAGCAGAAGCTGATTCCCAACCCGGTTCACAAGATGTACCTGCGGGACCAGATTGCTTTTCTTTTTTATATCTCGATATCCAAATGTGTGCTTTCCCTCGATGAAATCCGCTTTCTCCTGCAGATCAGCCAGAAAAAGCATACCGCCGAATACGCCTATGAACTCTTCCGAAGCCAGCTGGAAGCAGCGCTTCATCACATTGTAAGAGAAGGTGATCCAATTCCGGCAGCCGGAAGCGAGGATTCGGAGGAACGCATTCTGCTGAGGAATACAGTGATCACCATCTCACACAAAATATATATGGATCAGTATTTTTATTACTCCCAGCTGATCGAGAAGGAGCGTGAGCAGTCCAACACCGCAAAATGATAAACACCGGCTCTCGATCTATTGGGAATATCATTTTCTTTCCCTGCAGCCGGATCATCCCGTTCCTTCTGCGTCTGTGCCTAAAAAAAGCTCCCGTGGACGGGAGCTTTTTTTCTAACCATCTTTAGAGTCATCTTACTTTTTCTCTTTGAACGGACTTGCAAAGATAAAGATAACGGCGACCACAAAATCAAAGACGAATCCGATTACGATCATCGGAAGGATGAAATTGTCGGCTCCGAAAATCTTCATCAGAAGAGAATTATACGGAGATGCTACAAACCCTCCCAGATTCATGCAGGCCAGGATCAGAGAAGAAGCCATGGCGACGGTGCTCGGAGGAGTAGCCATTCCCATCCATGCCATGAAAGCAGGGAAGAACGTGGAGAAGCCGAAGCCTACAATCATCAGGCCCGCCGTCATAACCGGCATGGTTTCCCCGAAAAAGACAAGCAGGAACCCCAGTCCGCAGAGAGCCATTCCAATGGAAATAATAAACCGCTTTGCCACTTTGAAAATATGACCGAATACAAACCCGGCCACAACGCCGGCCACCGTATAAAGAGAAAGAGCAGTTGCCGCAACGGCCGGACCGCCCGCGTTTCTCTGAACGAACAGGGTGGACATATTCAGCATAATCGGAAATGCAAACAGATTATACACAAAAATGAGAAGCGCAATCAAATAAATGGATTTGCCCATCGGCTCCTTTTTCCCGCTTTGGGAGGTGACCTCCGCTGCAGGCGGCTCCGGAAGGAAGAGTGCCATCACGACTGCTACAATCAGGAGCGCATGTCCCCAGAAGACCAGCTGCCACCCTCTGTCACCAGTCCCGGCCAGAACGCCTCCCAGTATCTGCAGAATTATTCCTCCGGCATTCATAAACAGCGTGCCATAGCCCAGAAGATTTGCCTGTTTCTGTCCCTTGTACAGGCCGACAATCAGAGCATTTCCGAGGGGTGCCAGAAGTCCTGCTCCCAGTCCTAAAACAGCACGGCAGACCAGTGTCAGCTCAAAGTTGTCAAAAAACGCCGGGGCTATCCCTCCGATCAGCGCAATGATGCTGGCCATAATTGCCAGTGTCCTGTATTTTATTTTCTTTCCCATGATGGAACCGGCGATAAAGGTACCGATTACGATAAACAGCGTCGGAAGCGTAGATATATAAGAAATATACTCCGCCTTATCCGGCCAGTGCTCCATAAACGTAGCCATGGCAGGCGTCACAATGGTAATTGCCATGGAAACAAAATACAGCGTCATAATAGAAGCCAGATTTAATCCGCTGACTTTTTTCTCTTCCATGAGTCTTTCCTCCTCTTTTGAAAAACACAGATCAACAGTTTCTTTTTTCTGTACCGTACGGAATTTCTTTGTTTATCTTAACCTCTTTCCTATACAGCGGGAATGTCCTGTCGGCACAATCTTTGCAGTTCCTGCCGCACCGAAAATTGTGCGCAGACTCCCCCAATCCGCCCGGCCAATGTAGACCGGACGTCCTGACGGATATCTGCCACATGCTTTTTAGCCCACGTTCATGTAACAGGGTGCTCCTGCGCATATCTTCTTCCGTATTTTTCCAGCTCATCACGGTAGATTTTGTTATTCCATTCCCGGAAGCAGACGCCGTTCGGGATGGACGGATAGAACCGTCCGGCAGGACAGTATTCGTCAAACGCCCTTCTGACTTCCTGCCGGATTGCCTCTTCCGAGATGCCGTCGATATCAATGGCAGGGCCGTCCACCCCGCCGACCATGGCAAGTTTGCCCTCCGTAATCTGCTGGATTTTTACAATGTCATTCTGCGCAATGACTCCCTGCCAGATATCAATGCCAAGATCTACCATGTCGGTCACCAGAGGCTGACAGATACAGTCTGCGTGGTGCATGTAAATCATGCCGCAGTCATGAATAGCGTCGGAAATTTCCTGCTGAAGCGGTTTAATGATGTCTCTCCAGACAGTCGGAGGCAGAAAAACATTCTGCTTGGAGCCCCAGTCATCGTGATAGAAAATAATATCCGGGTGAACCTTTTCCGTCATCTGTCTGATGTAGGCGATTTTATAGTCCTTGATGACAGACAGCAGTTCTTTCATCTCGTCCGGGTATTCCAGATAATCCATCAGGGCATTTTCCATTCCCAGAAGAAAATGCGACCTCTCAAACAGTCCTCCGCCGAACATAATCCCGACAAATTTCTCTTTCCGGTCAACACCCTCGGCCACTTTCTGCGCCGGTCCCCAGTCCAGATTCTCCAGAGACGGAACCTTTACATAGCGGTCCCAGTTTTCAATATCCTTAACGACCACATTTTCCGGCGTGATATACGGATGAGGCCCAGGAGCGCCCGGTTTCCATTCATAGGGGACTCCCCAGGAGTCCGGATGAATTTTCCCATCCTGCGGCGGAAGATCCCCCATCAGCACCGGATCCGGAAGCAGCACAATCGCATCCATCAAATCCCCGTAGTAATCCGGCTGCTCTCTGTTGTAAACCGCCATTGCATTTTCCCTTGGTGTCATTATCTCCGCCTCCTTTTAATTATCCTTTTGCTAAAACTGTCAGAGTATGCTTGCGCCGTGAAGTTCACCGCCCACCGGCGGAAAGACTCTCCATGGCTCTTCACTTTTACCGCTGTAATCATCATTGTAAGAAAGACATCCGCTCTGCGACAGATGCCCACAGCACAATTCTCGCGCTTCTCCTTTTTGAAATTTTGTGCCCGCTGCAAAATGCCAAAGGAAAGTTTTTACCGATGCAAAAAAATGTTATAATAAGTCCAGCCTGTTTCCGGAACACATATTACTCCAAGAGCCTGACCGAAGTTGTCTGCCGGACAGCAGCTGTCCGGAAAATAAGAAACGTCAGGAGGATCCAAATGAAACTAAGCATGTGGATGATTGCCAATCGGCTCTCTCCTTTAATGGATTTGAAAACCAATATCAGCGCCGACGCCAGACCGGTTTTGAACAGTGCCCGTCTTGTGTACTCCACAAACTGTGTCCATGTCTATCAGGAGCAGGATTATGTTGTCTGCAGCGGGGAAGGCGATTCGATCTATCTGTATGGAGTCACCGAGAAAGAGGCCTTTGAAATCATCCAGGGCGTCTTCGACTACTTTCAGGACTGGGAAGCTGATCTGCAGGCTTTTATCCGCAAAAACGACTTCCAGAAGATTGTGAATTCCTGCGAAATCCTGATACAGAACCCGATGGATATCCAGGACGCAAACAATAAGCTTCTGGCCATCAGCCGACATCCCGACCCCGCCGCGGTGGATCCGGAGTGGCTGTACATGAGCCGTTACGGCTATTCTTCCCTGAATGCCATAAAAGCTCTCGACCTTTCCCAGAGCAATACCGATTTTACCCGGCACGGAGTGCAGCCCTTTTCTCCGGCGGACAGCTCCGGTCTGCGGCACGGAGGCATCTCCTACTGCCTGCAGTACAACGGAATCGACTGCGGCCGGATGACTATACTGGAAATGTTGCGTCCGATAAATCCTGGCGATTACCAGCTGCTTGATAAAATCGCCCAGCTGCTGGAACCGGTCATGGGAAATGCCGTCCTGTCCGACCACTCCCCCTCCCACTTCAACGCCCTGTACAGCCTGGTCTTTCAAAAATCCTATGATGTCCGGGAACTTCAGCTTCAGCTTGCCTACCAGCAGTGGACGGAAGGTGATGATTTTCAGATGCTGCTGATCCAGCCGGATTATCTGCAGAATTCCTACCGGTCCGTAGAAATTCTTTACAGTATCCTGCTGCATAATCTGCCCAGCTGTGTGATTTTCCGCAAAGATCCGTATATCCTTGTCCTTTCCAACCAGCTGCTGGAAAAGCGGCAGAATCTTCTGGATTTCCTGGGCACTCTGCACGAAAACAATAAAATACGGGCAGCCTTCAGCATTGGCGCAAAGGGGACTGCGGAAATTCCATGGATGGTGCGTCAGTGTCTGTTTGCCATGAAGGCGGCGGAATCGGAAAATACAGAGAACTGGCTTTTCTATTTCGAGAAATACGCGGTTGACTACATGCTTTTCCACGCAAGGGGCAATGAGCAGATTCACGCCTGTCATCCAATGGTCCGCAGGCTCTGGGATGAGAAGGAAAAGAATGAAGACGAGCTGTTTAAGACTCTGATGATCTATCTGGACAACGAGCGCTCTGTCAATAAAACGTCGGCAGCGCTGTTTACCCACCGCAACACCGTTATGTACCGGATCCGCAAACTTCAGGAAACCTATTCCCTGAACCTGGATGATCCCGGTACAAGGTACTATCTGCGTCTTTCCATGCAGGTTCTCGCCTCTCCTGTCCGACAAAGCACGCAGTTCTTTTCCGGACCGCCGCTGAACTCAAATATGTAACAGGAGCTTTTCTGGCCGGAACAGCCAGAGCCTTATCCTGTCAGCCGCAGACCCAATGGCGGAGACGTAAAAGACAGAAGGGCTACCGCCTCCTGCCGTCGGGAATATTCCTTCCGGATATTTTTCGACGATGCAACAGACAGCAGCCCTTTTTTGTTTTATTTCAAAAACTTATTTTTTCCTCAGAACATAATCTGGATCGGCTCTCTGGCGGCTTCCAGCTGTTCCTGTGTGAATCCGTATTTCTCTGTATTGATCTTATCGATAATATCAGACATGCTCTTATAGACACCCGGATAGACAGAACCCGGTCCACCCTGGGCGATGCAGGGGATAAAGTACTTTGTCCCGTCTTCCGCCAGTGTTTTGCGGATAACCGCTTCATTGTTTTCCTCTGTCCATCCGTCAAAATCCACCAGGTGGTTCTCAATTCCGCCCATGAAGGTTATCTTTCCCTGGGTTTCCTTCAGCAGCTTCGGGATATCATTCGTGGAGAAGCATCCCTGCCACACATTGATTCCCATCTCGATCATGTCCGGAACCAGTGTCGCGGCATAGCTGTCAGAATGATGGAATACATATTTTACTCCGTGATCATGATAGTATCCGTAAATCTGCTTATAGGGCTCTACAAAGAATTCCTCGAACATGGCCGGGCTCATGAAGGTGCTCTTCTGGCTGCCCCAGTCGTCATGATGGAAAATGGCTTCCGGATGCAGATGATCGCAGATTCCCTCCGCGATGCGGAGCTCAAACTCCGTCAGCATTTTAATCATGTCGTGCAGCTCATCCGGAGACTCATACATAGCCATCAGCGTATCATCGATTTTGCACATATGGTGGCACTGCTCGAAAAGGCCGGGCGCAACAAAGGTTGCCTTCATCGCCTTGTCGCCTACCGCGTCGTACATTTCCTGGCATTTTCCCCACTCTTCGTCTGTAAAGTTTGTATCCGGCACCTTTACATAGTCCTGCCAGTGATCGATATCCTTTACCAGAACATGTTCTTCATCCTGCACCGGGAATCCGCCGGGAGTATTCGCAGGGAAAGCATTATAAACGCCCCATGCATTCGGTATGGCATCCTTTACCTCGGTTCCTTTCGGGACAAGGGGAGAACGGAACAAAAACGGATGAAACAGAAGGGCAATTCCCTCATACTGGTTGACAATCCTGTCCGGTTTTCCGCCTTCAATGGTTTCTATCATATTCTCTCTGGCTGTTAACATAAAACACACCTCCGCTTTCTTTCATTTTCCCGGTCTGCCCGGTATCCTGCTTTTCACATTCCAAAGGGCAGTCCATCTGAACCTATACTTAGACTATAAAAATTCCCCCTGTCCTTTTCCATGTCCGCACGGCACAAAAAAAGAGTGGACAGGCCACTCTTTTTTGTGCTTTGCATTCACGAAGGTTCTCGATTCTAAGCGAAATTTACAGCAATTTTCAGGACTCCTTCTGTTCCGCAGTCTTCGCGCGCTTCTTTTTCCCGTGCGCCGACTCATAATCCTTCAGCGCCCGGATCACATCTCCGGACATCGGCCAGAGAGCGATGACATTAAAGATGGTCATCAGGCCGATTCCCACGTCTCCCAAATCCCAGACTGTCGTATATGCGGCAAGGCCCCCGATAAAAAGCATGATCAGGGCCAGAATCTTGTACAGATACTGCGGAAGCCAGCGGTCGCCGAACAGGTAGGCCACGTTTGGTCTTGCATAGAACAAAATGCCCAGAAAGGTGGAAAAGCTGAAAAGCCAGAGAACAACCGCCACAAAAATCACACCGAACTCTCCCATGTGATAATGCATGGCCGCCTGCAGAAGATCCATGCCCTCTGTCCCGGCGGTTTCCGACGCAGGAGTGATCAGGATGATAAAAGCCGTGCAGCTGCAGATGACAATCGTGTCGATAAAAACGCCGAAGGCCTGGGTCAGACCGATTTTTACCGGATGATCCGAGGCAGCCGCGGCAGCCGCGCAGGGGGCAGACCCGCTCCCCGCCTCATTGGAGAACAGCCCTCTTTTCACACCGTTCATCATGACTGTCCCAAATCCGCCCGCCGCCACCTGCCTGAACCCGAAGGCTTCTGTAAAAATACGGGCAAAGACAGAGGGAAGTGCCTGAATATTCATCAGGACCAGGACAATCGTGATCAGGAAATACATGCCCGCCATGACCGGCACCATGATGTCCAGGACACGCACGGTCGCATTTTTCCGCAGCACAATCACTGCCGCAATAATAACCAGGGCAATCGTTGTGTACAGCGGCGGAATCTGGAAGGCGCGGTGAAAAGCGGAGGATACAGAATTACTGATTACCTGGCTGATACCGCACCAGCAGATCAGGCCGGAAATGGCAAATAAAACAGCAATGATGCTGCGTCTCCGTTTCTTCCGATAGACATGCTGTTCCATAAAATCATGGATATAATAAGCAGGGCCTCCTCGGTATCCGCCGTACAGCGGATCCTTTTGCTTATGCTGCTGAGCTAAAACCCCTTCCGCAAAGGCGGTAGACTGTCCGATTATGGCAGTCACCCACATCCAAAAAACCGCCCCTGCCCCTCCGGCGGAAATCGCCGCAACGACACCGGCCAGGTTTCCCATTCCCACGCGGGTTGCGGTAGAGACAATCAGCGACTGGAGGCCGGAAATTGCCCCCTTTTCTTCTTTTTTCGGGTCAAGAGAAACCTTCAGTATTTCCCGGCCCATCCGGACAGGAAGAACACGGGTCCTTACCGTATAAAAAATGCCGGTAGGAATCAGAATGAGAACCAGAAGCGGAAGTCCGAGTTCACTGCCACCCGGAAGCGGAATGGTAACCAGGTTTCCCCACAGAAAACGATAAACAGCTTCAATCAGTGAAATAATAAAATTCAAAACAATCCTTCTCCCCCATCATTTTTTCCAGCCTGCCGCGGCACAGATTCCGGCTTTTCCCAAAATATCCATACCGGACAGGCACCTGCCAAGTATACCAGATATCTGTATCTTTTGGAACAGCCGCGCCGCCTCTTCTGCACGAAACCTCTGTATGAAAACACCAGTCAGACGCAGCAAAAAACAGCACGGAAAAAGGCCGCCGCCTTATGCCTGAACCCGGTACCCTTTCGGATATGGATGATGCATAAAGTGACAGCCTTTTCTGTTGTTCTAAATAGTTACAGCGCCAGGAAGTATGCTGTAATTGCAGCTTGGCAGCCGGTTCTCTGGATTATTCAAAATATCTCTTCAGAAGTCCCTCGAACGCTTTTCCGTGGCGGGCCTCGTCACGAGCCATTTCGTGAACGGTGTCATGGATAGCATCCAGATTTGCTGCCTTTGCGCGCTTTGCCAGATCTGTTTTTCCGGCAGTTGCGCCATTTTCAGCCTCTACACGCATCTGAAGGTTCTTCTTTGTGCTGTCGGTAATAACCTCACCGAGAAGCTCTGCAAATTTTGCCGCGTGCTCTGCCTCTTCATGGGCGGCTTTCTCATAATAAAGGCCAACCTCCGGATAGCCTTCGCGGAAAGCTACACGGGACATAGCAAGATACATGCCAACCTCAGAGCACTCACCTGTAAAGTTTGCGCGCAGATCTTCCTTAATATCTTCCGGTACGTCGGAGGCAATTCCTACTACATGCTCGGATGCCCAGGACAGGTCATCGGTAACCTCTACAAATTTCTCTGCAGGAGCTCCGCAGGTCGGGCATTTCTCCGGCGGATTCTCACCCTCAACAACAGCGCCGCAAACCAGACATCTCCATTTTTTCATCGTACATACCACCTTTCATACATTTTTTCATTTTATTTTAGTTTTTATATTATCTGTCCTGAAATACGGAATCCGCAAAACTTTTTTCCGTTAAGACAGCTAATATGCAGGTTATTTACCCGGTATAAATCGGGCGTTTTCCGCGCCTTCTGCCAGCTCCGGGCGGGCTGGAACGCGGAAATTACTCCGACACTGCCTCTGCGTCCCTGCATTCTCTGCAGTAACCGTAAAAATAGATATTGCAGGAATCTACAGAAACGTCCGCCTTGCTTTCCGCGTCCCGGATCAGATCCGAACTGTCAAAATCTTCCAGATCAATAATCTTTCCGCACTTTCTGCAGATAAAATGATTATGAGGAGCGACCTGTCCGTCAAAATGCTCCGGTCCGGAGAGTCCGGTCAGCTTCCGTATCTCTCCTAATTCCGCCAGCAGTGTCAAATTCCGATAAACTGTACCAAGGCTTATGCGGGGATATCCTTTCCGGATATCTTCATAAATCATATCTGCGGTCGGATGGTCAGTGCGGTGCCGGAGATTCTCACGAATGTAATCTCTCTGGCGGCTGTGTTTTAATTCTGCCATCTGTAACACCTCTGATAATCTCTAAAATTAATATTAAGAACTATTCTTAATTTATGTGCCCAGTATAACCCCGGAATACGTACCTGTCAACCCTTTTTTTATCTTTTCAAGCCAGCTTCCCAGGTCAACATAAAAACAGCAATCCGTGAATATCTCTTCCCTCTTCCTGCCGCCGTGTAACAGATACTGTCGGATCCCCATAGAAAAAAGGCAAAGCGGATGAATGTATCACCTGCGCCCTGCCTCTGCTTTATTTACATATCTGTTTCTGTTTATGACAGCCCCTTCAGCCAGCTCTGAAACTGTTTAATGTAATCCATCAGCCTGTCAAATATCGTCATGGAATCCGTTTTGTTCAAGCCGATGTTAATTCCATGGGAAGCCAGCTTGTCATACAGAGAGGATGCCTGGTTTTTCAGCTCATCTGTGTTCAGATTCAGGCCGGCAAACTTCCTCATCAGGTCCCGAATCTCTCCTTTTCCCTGATCGGTAAGCGTAATGCCCAGCTTCTGGCAGGCCTCATCAATGATTTGATTCAATGCGTCATCCGAAAGATTCTCACTGGCGGAAGAAGTACCTGCGTCCTGACCGGAACTTCCGGAAGAATCTGTGCTTTCCGCAGCGTTTCTGTCCGCCACGGCGCCTTTCACGGCAGCGATCAGCTCGGATGCTTTTAAGGGATCCTTGATCTCCTCCGCAATTTTTCCTGTTGTCACCAGCTCATCCGCGGCCGTGTTAACATTTTCCGCTTTCAGCGCCTCTCCTGTCATCTTGGAATAGGCTTCTGTCATCCCGACCAGCGCGGCTGTTCCCGTCACATCAAAAGGCGCCGCCACGGCAACCTCCGCATTCTGCACTCCTGCAGTAGCCAGCGCATTCTGGTACATCTCAGAAGTGCAGTAGGTAATATTCTGTGTTGTCACCTGTATCCCGTAGCCGTCTCCTTTCGCGGTTACACGCGAACTGGAGTAAGACGCGTCGCCGATCACACTGGTGTCCAGATAGGAATCCAGATACTTGTGCTCCTCTTCGTTAGTCACGGTGACAACGGTATCCTTCGCAAGATCTTCTTCCGTCAGTCCGAGAAACCCCAGTACAACAGCCTTCTGGTCATCGGTAAGGTCTGCCCCCAGAGAAACACAGGTCGAACCCTCCGTTACAGACGCGCGGGCGTCTCCGACCGCATCTGCGCGGACGGAAAGCGGAAACGCCATGGTTCCTGCCGCAAGCCCCATGCAAAGAGCCAGTACTGGTCCGATTTTTCTTCTATTGCTGCAAATCATGATTTCTCCTCTTTTCCTGAACTTTAAATCGTATAGACTCTCTCTGAAAAAACGTATACGCTGCGTGTCATATCATATAAGCATAGGAAACCGGCAGCGGTCCGGATGTTTCATGAGAATACAAATGCAGGAATGATTGACGAAGTACAAAGCACCTGGCTATCCGTAATTAAACTTCTGGTTCCCCAGCCACAGCATGGCCACTTTCCTGACAGCTGCACAGCGCATCGGTAAGCGCGGCAAACTGATGGATGTCCAGTGCTTCCCCCCTGACATTTTCCGGAAAACCGCAGACGGCAATCGCCTCCTGTATCTGTTCTCTGGTAAAGGACAGCCCCCGGGCGTTTTTCAAGCTGTTCAGCAGGGTTTTTCTCCTCTGTTCAAAAGAAGCATGGACAACCTGGAAAAACAGCTGCTCATTTGCAGCCGCCACGGCACGTTCTGCCCGTTTTTCCAGAGAGATGACTGCGCTTCCCACGTTCGGGCGCGGGATAAAGCAATTTGGCGGAACCGTGGCAGCCGGATGCGGGACCGTATAATACTGCACCGCAACGGAAAGCGCGCCGTATTCCTTGGTTCCCGGCTCAGCCCGCATACGGTCCGCCACTTCCTTCTGTACCATGACGGTAATGGAGGTAAACGGCACTTCCTTTTCCATCAGTCCCATCAGGATCGGTGTCGTAATGTAGTACGGCAGGTTAGCCACCACCTTGACGGGCTTCCCTTCATTCTGATCCCGGACCAGCGCGTGAAGATCCATCTTCAGAATATCGTTATGAATCACCGTCACATTGTCCCAGCCTTTCAGGGTTTCCTGAAGAACCGGGATCAGCGCGTCGTCGATCTCCACCGCGTAAACTTTTTTTGCCTGAAAAGCAAGATATTGGGTCAGGGTTCCAATCCCCGGCCCAATCTCCAGCACGCAGTCCTCCGGACCGATGTCCGCGGCTGCGGTAATCTTCCTCAGCACACGGGGATCAATCAGGAAATTCTGCCCGTATCTCTTCTGAAAATGAAATCCGTATTTTTTCAGGACTTCTGTCGTTGCGGCTGGTGTTCCCAGCCATGGTTCCTTTTTCACTGCTCAAAATCCTTTTCGTGAAGGATAAGAATTTTATCCTTTCCGGAGGAACGTTTGGTGCGTTTTTTCCCTCTGGTGGCGTGATGAATGGCGTCATCCATAATTTCCTTGACCTTTGCCACCGTCATAGGCTCATTTTCCTTCTGATTGTTCCCAATCAGCGTGTACAGGGCCAGAATGCCCATGTCGTCCATGCGGCAGTCGTTCTCCGACGCATAGGTTCTCGCGAAGGTCACAAGCTCGTCATTGGTAAACACCGGTATGTTGATTACCTTTTCAAACTTCGCCGCAAAGGAAGGATGCTTTTTCAGGAAAGCCCGCATGTTAGTCTTTTCGTCTTCGATGATCAGGATCATGCAGTCTGTCCGGAATTCCATCGCCTGATTCAGCTTGGACAGCGTATCCGATGTCATCAGGCTGACGTCCTCGATAATCAGAAAACCGCCGGACATTTTGCTGACAACGGCCACCGGATCTTTATGGTTCATATCCGCACCGGAGATTCTGGCAACCTTTGCCGCCTCCAGCCCCATATCCTGACACATGGTAAGCACCAGCCCGCGGGAAAGCCTGGACTTTCCGCTGCCCGCGGCACCCATGACAGCAATGTTTCCATGCAGGGAGGTTCTCTCTCCGGCATGCGTGTACACGCCGTTCAGGGCCTCCAGAATCTGCGCGTCCATGCCCGGAAGCCTGGCGAAGTAGGTAAATACCTTCCTCTGCTCCTCGCTCATCCGGGTCGGCTTTGCCTTATTCAGAATCCGGATTCTTCTCTCCTCCGGTGTCTCCTCGCTCAGAATCTGATCCAGGGAAATCGGAACGGTATTCTCGCCGACCTCACTTAACGTGATAGTTCTGGATCTTCTCTCTTCCGGCGTCGGTTCCGGATCCGGAACCTCCAGCCCCTCGATGTAGTGAGGCGTCCTTTTCGGTGTCTCAGATGCCGGTACACGGTCAAAGACGGTGTTCTGAATGGCTCTTGTCAGCTGCTCCTCCGGTGTCAGGGGAGCCTCCTTCTGCTGCTTCTGTCCGGACGGAGCGCTGTCTCTGCCGGTTCCCTCTTCCTCTGCAGATGGAGCCTGCGCGGCAGTCTGACCTGCTTCCGCTTTGTCTCCAGTCGGAGCCGCCGCGGCTGCCTGACCTGCCGTCTCTTTGTCCACGGAAGAAACCGCTGCGGATACAGCAGATTTTTCCTTCGGTTTTTCCATCACAACAGGGCCGGTGGAACCAAAGCGGTCTGAATTACTTTCTTCATCCGTCTTTTCTTCCGCTGCCTGCGTCTCCGCCTGCCGACTGTTTTCAGCTGCTTCCTGCGCCTCCGCTTTCGGGATGCTTTCAGCCTTCACCTGCAGCTCCGTCTTCTGGCTGCTCTCTGCCGCGGATTCTTCCGTCCGCGGTGTCTGCTCCGGACTTTCCTTGCCCATCCGCATGGCGGCTTCCGTGCTTCTCTCAATGGCAGCTTCCAGATCGGTCTCCGTATCTCCCGGATAAGAAGTCTTCATCTCGCTGGGATAGCTGTCAATATCGATATCTGTGGTCTGGTGCTCCGGCTCCAGATCTTTTATTACATGCAGCGGCGCGGTCTCCTCTCCGGCCTCCGGCGCGGTATTTTTCACGGGCTCCGTCACATCATCCGGCTCCTCTGTAAAGCCTCCGAAAACATCCCGCAGGCCGTGAACCAGGCGGTTCTTGAAATCGCCCGCACCGGTGCGGAAGCGTTCTCCCGCGGTAAGCCCGTCTCTTTCCCTGTCCTCCTCCTGGTAAACAGTTTTTCCTGAATATTCAGAATCCGGGCCGGAAACCTCTGTGCCGACGTCCTCCGGCTCTACTTCTGTACCGCTCTCCGGACTCTCCTCCGGCTCCTCTTCCGCAGGAGCCGCACCGGAGGATGCCTGCTCTTCGGACGGCTCCGCCTCTGCTTGAGCCTGTTCCACATGAATGGCCCTTGTGGCATCTCTGGATGCTTCTTTTTCTACGGTATAGATTTCCGGCTGCGTGTAGGTAACTTTCTCCGGTTCCGGTTCGTCTCCGGCACCGCCGTCCTCCTCCCCGGTCTCCGGATGGAGAGCCTGGATGCGCAGTCTGTCATAGATTGCCTTCTGGGAGGTGGTCAGCGGCTCATATTCCATCTTCAGCTCCATGGCCTTGCGGACATACGTTCCCTCACTGAACCACAGAATCAGATCGTCGCAGGCATCCACACATTTCTGTGTTTCCCCTGCCCTTGCGTAAAGCTTTGCAAGCTCAAACGCCCAGCGCTCTGTGTACTCCCGTTCCCGGTACTCCTCCAGAACGGCAATCTGCGCGTCAAGCGGGGCATTTTTCGCCCTGTACAGCTTGTACTGAAGAATGCAGCGGGAATTATCATTCTGCGCGACCTTCGAGAATTCCTGAAAATAGCGCTCTGCCCCATTCAGATCGTTTAATTTCAGGCTGACTTCTGTAAGCCGGTACAGGATATTTCTGCCGATCGAAGAACGGCTGTACGCGATTTTAAGAACATCCAGCTCTCTGTCGTACTCCTGATTTCTGTCAAAGACATCGGCAACCATATTTAACGTCCGGATGCTCTTGACCCTGCGCCAGTCCACCTGGTCAACAAGCTCCAGCGCATGCCGGTAATCCTTTTTCTGCACGGATTCCGTCAGCTCTTCCAGAATCCGGTGATATTCTGCTTTATCCAAGGTATTTCCTCCCTTGTTTCATACTCCCCTTATTTATATGATGTTGGGTTCAAAAGGTATTTTGCCCCCAAATGATACCCTCGGATTGCTTCATTGCTTCGCAATTCCCGCAATCCTCCCACCATTCGCAATCTCGCAGAATCCTTACAAAACAAGGATTCTGCTTCTTGCTCATGTCGGGGCGGGTCCCAACGTCAAACGCCTTTTCGTGCAGGCACGAAGGCGTTAAGACCTTTTGACCCTGGTATCATTATATCCCTAACAGAATTATTTCACAACGATTCTGTCGCACTTCCAGATATCATCCACATACTGCTGAATGGTACGGTCGGAGCTGAACTTTCCACTGCACGCTGTATTCAGCATGGCGCTTTTTGCCCAGGCTTCCTCATTGCGGTATTTCGCCTCTACGCGTTCCTGGGCTGCCGCGTAGGATTTGAAATCGGCCAGGATGAAATACACATCTGCTCTGTTTCCGTTCTGCGGATACAAAAGCGAATTGTAGATATCCCGGAACAGATTCATGTCCCCGTTGGAATACATGCCGTTGATCAGCTGCATCAATACCTGGCGGATATCCGGATCGTTGTTAAAGTACTGCATGGGATCGTATCCGCCGTCCCGCTCGTACCGGATGACTTCTTCCGCGGAGAGGCCGAAGATAAACGCGTTTTCTTCTCCGACTTCCTGCACAATCTCCACGTTTGCCCCATCCATGGTGCCAAGGGTGAGGGCGCCGTTCAGCATGAATTTCATGTTGCTGGTGCCGGATGCCTCCTTGCTGGCCGTGGAAATCTGCTCGGACACGTCTGCCGCCGAAAAGATCAGCTCGGCGTTGCTCACACGATAGTCCTCAATAAAGACAATCTTGATTTTATTCTTGATGGAAGCGTCATGGTTGATAACGTCCGCGACGCTGTTAATCAGTTTAATGATCATCTTTGCCCGCTCGTAGCCCGCGCTGGCCTTCGCGCCGAAAATAAAGGTCCGGGGATAGAACGGCATTTCCGGATGCTCTTTGATTTTGTTGTAAAGGTACATGACATGGAGGATATTCAGCAGCTGGCGTTTATACTCATGCAGCCGTTTCACCTGCACGTCAAAGATTGACCGGGGATCTACCTCGATGCCGTTATGCTCCTGAATATATTTTGCCAGACGCACCTTGTTCTGGTACTTGATATTCATGAACTCCGCCTGCGCCTTTTCATCGTCCGCGTAGACCTTCAGGCCGCTGATCCGGGGCAGATCGGTAATCCAGTCCTTCCCCACATGGTCGGTAACCCATTTGGCAAGAAGGGGATTGCCGTGCAGCAGAAACCTCCGCTGCGTAATGCCATTTGTCTTGTTGCTGAATTTCTCCGGCATCATCTCATAGAAATCGTGCAGCTCCCGTTTTTCCAAAATCTCCGTATGGAGCTGGGCGACGCCGTTAACGGAAAAGCCTCCGACAATCGCCATGTTTGCCATGCGGACTCTCCCGTCATAGATGATCGCCATGCTGGCGATTTTATTTTCCTGGTTCGGGTACTGCCGGCGCACTCTCTCGCAGAACCGGCGGTTGATTTCCTCTACAATCTGATAAATTCTGGGAAGCAGGCGGCTGAACAGCTCAATCGGCCATTTCTCCAGTGCCTCCGCCATGATCGTATGATTGGTATAGGCGCAGCACTGTGTCGTAATGGCCCATGCCTCATCCCATTCCAGCTTTTTCTCGTCCAGAAGGATTCGCATAAGCTCCGGCACTGCCAGCGTCGGGTGGGTATCATTCATATGGAAGCAGACCTTTTCCGGAAGCTTATGGATATCCAGCCCGTATTTTTCAAACTTTTTGATAGCCGTCTGAATCGTGGCGGATACAAAGAAATACTGCTGTTTGAGCCGCAGCTCCTTGCCTGCCATGTGATTGTCGTTCGGATAGAGGACTTCTGTGATGGTACGCGCCAGGTTTTCCTGCTCGACCGCCTTCCGGTAATCCCCCTTGTCGAAGGAATCCAGGGAGAAATCATTGATCGCCTCTGCGTCCCAGATACGCAGGGTATTCACCACATGATTATTGTAGCCGACAACCGGAAGATCATAGGGAACCGCAAGCACAGACTGATACCCCTTCTGATGGAAGAAGGTACGGCCTGTTTTCTCGTCGTAATCCGCCTCTACATATCCGCCGAACCGGATCTCTTTCGCGTATTCCGGGCGTTTCAGCTCAAAGGGATAGGCGCCGTCCTTCAGCCAGTTGTCCGGCGTCTCCACCTGGTAGCCGTCCTTGATTTTCTGGGCAAACATCCCATAGTGATAGCGGATTCCGCAGCCGTAGGCCGCGTATCCGAGCGTAGAGAGGGAATCCAGGAAACAGGCGGCAAGCCTTCCGAGTCCTCCGTTTCCAAGAGCCGGATCCCTCTCTTCGTCCTCCACCGCGTTCAGGTCAATGCCCAGTTCATCCAGCGCCTTCTTCACCTCGTCGTAAGCGGTCAGGGCAAGCAGGTTGTTGCCGAGATAGCGTCCCGTCAGAAACTCCATCGACATGTAGTACACGATTTTCGGCTTCTGCTCTTTCATCACCTGCTGGGTCTTCATCCAGTCATCGATGATGACGTCCTTCACCACGTAGCACACAGCCTGATAGACCTGGTGGGCCGAGGCATCTTCCAGGGTGGTCCGGAACAGCAGCCTGACAGCATCTCTTAATTCTTTCTTGAAATTTTCCTTTTTGAATTCCGGATTCAGCATATGTTCCTGTCCTTTCCGGGGTATCTTCCGCCCCAGTGCCTGATCTTCTGTGCCGCTGCTTCTGTAACAGGCGCAGTCTATCCGGCCGCACCTGTCCGGACCCCTCGCGCGGGGTGTGAGGGTTTACTGTTTCTCTACTCCAAGCGTAATCTTCTCTCCGTTAATATTCCATTCTTTGGAATACCCGGCCGTCTCCCCGCATACAATTCTGTCTGCCAGTACGACTCCGGAAATTTTATCCCGGTTGTCCTCCAGAATCTTCTGAAGCTTTGCGTTTCCGTCCGCATAAACCAGAATCCGGTCCATCACCTCAAACCCTGCTTCCTTCCTCATGGTCTGGATTTTGCTGATCAGCTCCGCCACAAAGCCTTCTTCCAGCAGCTCCGGCGTCAGTTTTGTGTCCATCATGATGGTAACGCCCTGGTCTGCCTGTGTCACAAAGCCTTCTACCTGTGCGATATCAATCAGGAGGTCTTCTCTGGCAAGCTCGATCTCCTGCCCTTCTACGTCCAGCTTCAGAATACCGTTCGCGTTCAGCTCCGCCACGGCTTCCGCGCCGTCCAGGTCTGCCAGTATCTTGCGGATGCCGCCGACAAGCTTCCCGAATTTCGGTCCGACCGTCTTCAGCTGCGGTTTGATGGAGTATTCTACCTTCAGGTCATCCGAGAACTCTGCCTTTTTCACATTCAGCTCGTCCCGGATAATCTGCATATAGAAGTCCGGAAGGCGGAAGTCCGCCTTAATATACATATCCGCCAGCGGCTGACGGTTTTTGATCGAGGATGCGTTCCGGGCCGCGCGTCCGAGAACAACGACCTTCATCACATCGTTCATGTTCTCTTCCAGCTCCGTATCAATCCAGGACTCGTTTACCTTCGGATAGTCACAGAGATGGATGCTTTCCGGCGCGTTTTTCTCCACGCTCCGCACAATGTTCTGATAGATATCCTCCGTCATGAACGGGATCATGGGCGCTGCCGCCAGACAGATATTTTTCAGGCAGGTATACAGGGTCAGGTACGCGTTGATCTTGTCCTGCTCCATTCCCTTTGCCCAGAATCTTTCCCTGGAACGGCGGACATACCAGTTGCTCATGTCATCGACGAAGCTTTCCAGCGCCCTTGCCGCTTCCGGAATGCGGTACTGATCCAGGTTTTCATCCGTACTCCTGACCGCCGACTCCAGACGGCTCAGAATCCAGCGGTCCATAACCGGAAGGCTGTCGTAATCCAGCGTATAGTCTGTCGGATCAAAATGATCGATATTGGCATACAGGACATAAAAGGCATAGGTATTCCAGAGAGTTCCCATAAACCTTCTGGAGTACTCTGTGACCGCCTTGTCGTGGAACTTATTGGGAAGCCAGGGCGCACTGTTAATATAGAAGTACCACCGGATGGCATCGGCGCCAAATTTCTGCAGGGCGCTCATCGGTTCCACGGCATTGCCCTTGGATTTAGACATCTTGTTCCCGTCCTTGTCCAGAACCAGGCCGAGGACAATGACATTCTTGTACGCCGGCTTGTTAAACAGCAGCGTCGCCTCCGCATGCAGGGAGTAGAACCACCCGCGGGTCTGGTCCACCGCCTCGGAGATAAACTGGGCGGGGAATTCCTTCTCAAACAGCTCCTTGTTCTCAAAGGGATAGTGCAGCTGCGCATACGGCATGGCGCCGGAATCGAACCAACAGTCAATGACCTCCGGAACCCTGTGCATTTCCCCTCCGCAGTCCGGACATTTAATTGTAAACTGATCCACATACGGCCTGTGCAGCTCGGTGTGCTCCGCGTCCGGATTTCCGGTCAGCTCCGCGAGCTCTTTTCTGGAGCCGACACAGATCTGCTTTCCGCAGTCCGGGCAGATCCAGACCGGAAGCGGTGTGCCCCAGTAACGGTTTCTGGAAATTCCCCAATCCTGTATATTTTCCAGCCAGTTTCCGAAACGGCCTTCCCCGATCGTCGGAGGGATCCAGTTGATCTCCTTGTTGTTTCTAACCAGGTCGTCCTTGACCGCCGTCATCTTGATAAACCAGGATTCCCTCGCGTAATAGATCAGCGGGGTGTCGCATCTCCAGCAGTGCGGATAATCGTGCTCCACCTTCGGGGCGGAAAATAAGATGCCCCGCTCCTCCAGATCCTTCAGCACCTCCGGATCCGCACTAACGGCTCCCTCATCCAGCTCGTGTTTTGTGGGCTTGCAGCGCATACCGGCAAATTTACCGGTCTCCGGTCTCTCCCGTCCGTGATCGTCCACCATCTGGACAAAGGGAGCGTCGTACTTCCGGCCCACCCGTGCATCGTCCTCACCGAAGGCAGGGGCAATGTGGACAATTCCGGTACCGTCCGTCATGGTTACATAGTCGTCGCAGTAGACAAAGAATGCTTTCTTATGCTGTTTTGCGGCGGCGTCTGCGGCGCACTGGTACAGCGGCTCGTATTCCTTATATTCCAGATCCTTCCCCTTGAAGGTTTCCAGGATCTCATATGCCTTCTCTCCTTCTTTTGCCAGAGGTCCCAGCACCTTGTCCAGCAGCGCCTCCGCCAGATAATAGGTATAGCCGTCCACACACTTTACCTTTGCGTAGGTATCCTCCGGATTTACGCAGAGAGCGATATTGGAGAGCAGCGTCCACGGCGTTGTCGTCCAGGCCAGAAACCAGGCGTCCTCGCCCTTCACTTTGAAGCGGACAATGGCCGTCCTGTCCTTAATCGTCTTATAGCCCTGCGCGACTTCGTGGGAAGAAAGCGGTGTTCCGCAGGACGGGCAGTAAGGAACAACCTTAAATCCCTTATACAGAAGACCTTTCTTCCAGATCTCCTTCAGCGCCCACCACTCGGATTCAATATAGTCATCATAATAGGTGACATAAGGGTGATCCATGTCGGCCCAGAACCCGACCTTGCCGGAGAACTGCTCCCACATCCCCTTATATTTCCAGACGGATTCCTTGCATTTTTTGATAAAGGGCTCAATCCCGTATTCCTCAATCTGATCCTTGCCCTCAATGCCGATTTCTTTTTCCACTTCCAGCTCCACCGGAAGCCCGTGCGTGTCCCAGCCGGCCTTTCTGGGCACCTGGTATCCCTTCATGGTGCGGTAACGCGGAATCATATCTTTAATGACACGGGTGAGAACATGTCCGATGTGCGGCTTGCCGTTTGCCGTGGGCGGGCCGTCGTAAAACATATAGGTAGGACATCCTTCCCTCTCCTCTACACTTTTTTCAAAGATATGATTTTCTTCCCAGAATTTCTCGGTTTTTGCTTCCCGATCCACAAAATTCAGGTTTGTATCTACTTTCTGATACATGAGTCTGTACCGCTCCTCTCATTGATAGTGCGTCTGTTTGTGCCGTACCATGTCTGTGCAGTCCCGCTGTCCCGCGCAGCTTCTGTCTCCATGTTAAGGATACTGGCCACGGGCACCTGAAGAAAGTGCCTGTGGCCAGTATCTTTTCAGGCTATACTGGATTATAAAGAGACGCTTCTTTTCTTGTCAAGTCCTCCTGCCGCTTCCTGTGCCTTTTTTCCCTCAGCCCGTTACGCTTTTCGCGGATAGCGGCAGCCTCCGGTTCATTGCTGATCTTGATGGTTTTTACCACATAGACATGGCCGTCATCCGTATGCTTCATACGGATTTTCCCTTTCAGCAGCCCGTGCTCCGGGCAGAGTGCCACGCAGTAGTAATTACGGGCATTCACAGAAAACCACCGGATCTTCTTTCTTGCTTTTTTCCCGCACCGGCAGCAGTGTGTCGCCACCACTTCCGGATCCCGCATGGCAGTCTCCTTGTCCGCAAACTCCCTGGAAATATACTTGGAATAACCGTTGTATACCGTGTGAATTTCCTCGGTCTTTGTCTTGGGGTTCTGATAGGCGTCAATCGAATCATAGGCCATGACGACATCCATGTCCACCGTCTGAAACAGCTTTGCCGTGTACCAGGCATCCGCATCCGCCCGATGGAAGTCCCGCTCCTTTTTTATCTGAAGAAAATCCACCGCAGACTCCAGCGACCGTCTCTTTTCCATCGTCTCATGCTGGATGGCAAAAAGCTTCTGCACATCGTAGTAGTGCAGCGGTCCTTTTAACAGGTGAAGCAGATGATAATAGTTCATATTCCGCTGCAGCTCCGTCAGATCTACCGTGCCCCACGTGCAGAACACCGAATCGTGTCCCGCCCAGGACAGGAACTCCCGGACAGCGTCCGGAAACCACATCCCTTTTTTCAGCGTCCCCGCATCCATATGGACAATTTCCCTGGTCCGGTAATTCAGCGTCTTGTACACAGAGGGACGGACAATCCGCTCGTAGGAATCCACGTAATTCCTGTCTGCATCCAGCTTGACAGCGCCGATTTCAATGATTTCAAATGGCAGCTCCCGGACTTCCCGGTTTTTTCCATACGGACACTGGTTCCATTCCAGGTCAAAAACGATGTAATTCATTGTCTCCGGCTCCTTTAATCTTTAACCGGAAAATTATAGCATAGCAGCGTAATTGCGGCAACCGCTGTTCCGGCATGGGAAAATCCTGCGGGGAAGCTGACCTCCGGCATTCCTGCGCTTCTTCCTGCTGTCCCGATGCAGACGTACAGGCAGAAAGAGGCCGTATTCCGAACACCATATTATGGTCCAAGGGTCATGAGCTTAGCCCGACACGGGCGCACAGGCAGAAAGAGGCCGCCGCTGCGCCTGCAGGGTGGTCTCCCTGCCGGGTACAGCGGCAGCCTCTTCCTGTAACAACAAGTCTCCCCGCCGCTTTCGGCAATCCTGCGCGGCGTCGGACTTTTTACACCAAATAATGCCACGAATTGCTTCGTTTCTTTGAAACTCCCGCAATTCTCATACTACTCTTTTACACCGCCTGCCGTGACGCCTCCCACGATATACCGGGAGAGAATCAGGTAAACAATAATGACGGGGAAGATGGCAAAGGCAATCATGGCATAGACCTGCCCCATGTCGAAGGTCTTCCAGTCGGAATTCCGAAGTTCCGCAATCAGGATCGGAAGCGTTTTCTTCATCTTATCGCTCAGGATCAGGGCCGGAGTAAAGTAATTATTCCAGCTTGCGACAAAAGCGAAAATGGCCTGCACGGCAACAGCCGGCTTCATCAGCGGAAGAACGATTGTGTTGAAGATCTTAAATTCTCCCGCCCCGTCTATTCTTGCCGCCTCAATCAGCGAACCGGGAAGATTGCTGGCCATGTACTGTTTCATATAGAAGAAAGTAATCGGCGAGGCAATGCCCGGAAGAATCAGAGGGATAAAGGTATTGGTCAGATGCATCTTTCCCATCAGCTGTATGAAACCGAGTGCGGTAACCTGCGTCGGGATCATCATGATTGCCAGAATAAAGGTGAAGATTGCCCTCTTTCCCTTGAATTCGTAGGCATGGATGGCATACGCCGTCATCGTGGAAAAATAGACGCACAGCAGCGCGTTGCAGCAGGCGATCACCAGCGAATTCAGCATTCCCCGTACAACCGGTGTCGCCCCATGGAAAAGATTGTACAGGTTTTTCACAAGATACGCGCCCGGATATGCCTGAAACCCGGCTTTCAGCTGCCCGTTGGATCTGGTCGCGTTGATAAACAGAACGTAAAACCACACCAGGCAGAGGAAAGAAAGAAAAATCAGAACAATGTAGGCCACCGTCCTTCTTGCCGCGGTGCCGCCGCTTCCTGCCTTTGTCTTTGCCCCGCTCATGATTTCTTCCTCCTTTCGTCCACTTCATCCGCAGCTGTAAACCGGAACACAACCATACTCAGGATTCCGGTGATAATCAGAAGGATCACCGAGAGCGCGCCGGCCATGCCGTAATTCTTGCTGAACAGGTGTTTATTCAGGTACATGATCAGCGTCATGGAAGAACGCATCGGATCGCCGGACCCGTTGGTCAGGATCTGCGGCACATCGAACATCTGCAGGCCTCCGATCAGCGAGGTGATCATGACATAGATCAGGATCGGTTTGAGAAGAGGAAGCGTAATCCGGAAAAAGATCTGATTTGCCGAGGCCCCGTCCACTTCGGCGGCCTCAAAGAGCGACTGGTCAATTCCCATCATGCCGGCCATCAAAAGGATCGTCGTATTTCCGAACCACATCAGGAAATTCATAAAGGCTACCAGGCCGCGGACACTGCCTATGTGCGACATAAAGCTGTATGGCTTCGAGAAAATCCCCGCCTGCACCAGAATGGAGTTCACCGGCCCGTTGTCGCCGAACAGGGTAAAAAAGAGCATGGCAAAGGCTGATGCCATGATCAGGTTCGGCAGATAAATCACCGTCTTAAAAAACCTCTGCCCTTTCAGACGCAGGGACGGATCGGTGAACCACGCGCTTAAAAGCAGGGAGACGATAATCTGCGGAACAAAGCCCAGAATCCACATGATCATGGTGTTTCCGAAATATTTCAGCAGATCTCCGGAGCTGATCAGTTTGGCATAATTTCCAAACCCGACAAAATTCGGGCCGATCTGCTTGAGCCCGGATCGGTAATTTTCAAAAAAGCTGTTAAATACCGTAGATACCAGCGGAATCATCTGAAAAATGACAAATGCCGCCATAAACGGAATCAGAAAGATATATCCGTATTTATTATGCCGTGTGATCCGGCTTTTTTTCTGTTTCGTTTTTTCCATCCTATTCTCCCCACGCCCGGCACTTTCAGACTTCGGCCTCCATTTCTTGTCCTGCAGCCTGTGCTTCAGAACCCGCAGCAAAAGCGAAATCCCCCGTTCATCCTGCAGATTCTGAATACAGAGGGCTGCCGCCAGATTCGCGGCAGCCCTTCTTACCCGGCTTTCTTTTGTTTCTGCGGCTGAAAACAGGATTACGTTTCAGCCGTCAGTCGTTCCATTACTCGGACAGTTCCGGATATTTCTCGGCAACCGCCTGTTTGAACTGGTCCAGAGCCTCATCATACGACGCGTTTCCATCGAAGTAGTTTTTCATCGCAGACATATACTCTTCATTGCAGCCCTGGTCATAAGGAGAAACATTGCTCATATCGACCTTTTCCGCGCCTTCGGAGAGCATCTTGTAAGGATTCTGTCCTCCGAGGATGGCATTTCCGAAGGAATCGTCGTCCGCAAGAGCATCCAGGACGGTCTTGTTGTTGACGCAGTCGGAATCCTTCACCGCAATTTCCTTCATCACGTCGTCATCTGTTGTCATGGTCAGGATAATGTCCTTGGCAAGTGTCGGGTTATCGGTTCCCTGTGCCGCGCAGATCCAGGAACCTCCCCAGTAGTAACCCTGCGGTCCGTTTACAAGTCCCCATCCGCCTGCATGTGCGATGGAACCGTCGTCGTCTTTATCCGGAGCATTGCCCATGGAGAAGTTAATCAGCCAAGCGGGTCCGAAGTAGCAGAATACATCTCCGGGTGCCTGGAAGCCTGCACTCCACTCATCGCTCCAGAGATCATTGGTCGTTGTCTCCCCGGCATCCACCAGAGCCTTGGAATCGTCCGCCCATTTCTTGATGTTGTCATCCACCACGACTTTTCCGTCCTGTACCCAGGGTCCGGATACATTGTTGGAATATACACGGTAGGTGTCGTTCGCGGTTGCCGTAATCTTGTAGCCGGCATCTTTCATCTTTCCGGCTGTCTCATTAAATTTATCCCAGTCGGAAACGGACTGCTGTACCGTATCCGGATCATCCGAGCCGAGGACTTCCTTGGCAATCGCGCGGTTGTAAATCAGTCCCGCGGAGCATGCCTGCCAGGAAGAGCCGCGGATGTCTCCGTTTGCGTCAGTAACGATATCCTTTGTATACTGGAACTGTTTGGAAAGGTCGTCATCGGTAATGCCCAGATCCTTCAGCGGCATAGCCACATCCGCGTCGGCATCTACATATTTCAGGGCGTAATCGGCTTCAATCAGGAACAGATCCACCTTGTCATCGTCGGAAGCATCTGCCTGTGCGGACAGATCCTCGTCCAGCTTCGTCTGATATTTATTATCCTGATTATCCGTCAGAATAAAATTAACCGTAACATCGCCGATCTTTCCGCCCTTGGTGGCGTCCTCCGGATCCGCCGCTTCAAATCCCGGATAGTGGTCTGCCAGACGGTTCGGGAACTCGTTGTTCCAGACCTCTATATTCAGAACCTTACCCTCATCGCCGGCCGCCGCTGCCGCAGAGCCGGAAGAAACCGCCGCCGTGGAAGACGCGGAGGACGCTGCTTCGGAAGCGGATTCAGATGACGCCGCACTGGAAGACGCTGCCGCGGAGCTTCCGGAAGCGGATGATGTACCGGAAGACGCGGAACCGGAGGCTCCTCCTCCGCATGCCGCCATGGGTACCACCATTGCCGTGACAAGAGCCAGACTCATCAGATGTCTCATTCGTTTTTTCATTTACATTTCCTCCCTTAAACATAATAGTTTCTGTTTTTATATCAGAAAGCATGACGCTTACTGTGCACCCTCAGCCGATCTGCCGGACCGTCCCCCCTTCCAGAAGTCGTCCGGAGACCTTAATTTCTTCGGCAACCGCGGCTTTTTTATTTTCGATTGTCTCCACAAGCTTTCTTGCGGACTCCCTCCCGATTGCCTCCGCATCCTGGTAGTAGGTAGTCAGCCTGGGCCGGATGATCTGCGAGAGATTGACTCCGTCATACCCGACTGCGCTGACATCCTGCGGCACGGAAAGATTCATCTTTTCCAGCTGGACGCTTCCCCCGATATAGGCCACATCGTCCGGATAAATAATGGCTGTCGGCCGGTCGGGGAGCTTCATCAGCTTTTCCGTGCACTCCCGGCTGGACTTTGTGTCGTGATATCTGCCCTCCAGGACATATTCATCCGGAATTTCAATCTGACATTCCCGGCATGCCTTATAGAATCCGCTCAGACGTTTGAGCGTAACCGAGGTTTTTTCTCCATGAATAAAGGCGATCTTCCGGTGTCCTTTGCTGATCAAGTATTTTGTCAGCGCGTACATGCCCTCCACGTTGTCAGACATGATGCAGCTGTGATTGTCAAAAGAATAATCAATGGTCACCACGGGGAACTCGCTGTGGATCAGATCCAGCACCGGCTGTGAGGTAAAATCCACGTTTGCGATCAAAACCCCGTCGCATTTCCGGTATCTGCAGTGTTCCACAAAGGAATTGCCGCTGATCTTTTTGCTGATAAAGGTCAGGTCATACCCCCTGTCCTCCAGCTCATTCTTCGCGCTGTTCAGGATTGCGGAAAAATACTCATGGGTCAGTCCACTCTGTGTGTCATCCTCAAAAACCACCCCGATATTGTGTGAGATATTTGTTTTCAGCTGCCGCGCGGCTGCATTCGGGAAATAATGCATTTCCCTGGCTGCCTCACGAATCCGCTCCGCTGTCTCCGCCCCGATGTCTCCATATCCGTTCAGCGCCTTGCTCACCGTTGCGGGCGAAACCCCGCATTTCCGTGAAATATCCTTGATTGTCACCATAATGCATTTACCTGCTGCTTTGTGTTTCTAAATCGTTTTCGTGCACTCATTCTAAATCGTTTTCGCTAATGCGTCAATTCCCCTGGTTTTACAAGATATTAGCATATTTTTTGTGCATATTACCCAATTATATCGAATTTAACAGGTTGACAATTTACTTTTTTTTAAATACCGCCTATAATGTAAAAAAACTTGGCGAAAACGTATTCGTATACAGGAGGTACCGCCATGCAATTCGGACATTTTGATGACAGCAGTAAAGAATATGTCATCACCACGCCGCGTACGCCGCTTCCATGGATCAATTATCTGGGAACGCAGGATTTTTTCAGCCTGATCTCCAATACAGCCGGAGGCTATTCTTTCTATAAAGACGCCAAGCTTCTGCGTCTGACCAGATACCGTTACAACAACTGTCCTCTGGATAACGGCGGACGCTACTACTACATCAAGGACGGAAATACCGTCTGGAATCCCGGCTGGCAGCCCACGCAGACAGAACTGGATGCCTACTCCTGCCGGCACGGGCTTGGATATACGGTCATTTCCGGTTCTAAAAACAAAATTGAGGCAGAGCTGACCGCCTTTGTCCCGGTTCATGATCCCTGTGAGATCAATTACCTGGTCATCCGGAATACGGGTTCATCCCCCAGGCATCTGGATATTTTCAGTTTTGTAGAATTCTGTCTCTGGAATGCCGCCGACGACAGTTCCAATTTTCAGCGGAACTTTTCTACCGGAGAGGTAGAAGTAGAAGGCAGCACCATTTACCACAAGACCGAGTACCGGGAGAGACGGAACCACTACGCCGTCTATTCCGTGAACAAAAAAATCGAAGGTTTTGATACCAGCAGGGATGCCTTTATCGGACTGTACAACGGATTTTCCAATCCGGAGGCGGTATTGGCCGGCGAGAGCCGTAACAGCATCGCGCACGGATGGGCGCCGGTAGGCAGCCATCATCTGAAGGCAGACCTGAATCCCGGCGAGGCGACCAGTTTTATTTTTGTCCTCGGCTACTGCGAGAACCCGGAGGACCAGAAATTTGAGGCTCCCGGCATCATCAACAAAGCTCCTGCGCGGCGGCTCCTGGAAAAATATCAGACAGACCTGCAGGTAAAGAATGCTCTTTTTGAACTGAAGCATTACTGGACCGGGCTCCTTTCCTCCTACACGGTGGAAACCGGGGACGAAAAGCTGGACAGGCTTGTGAATGTCTGGAACCAGTACCAGTGTATGGTAACCTTTAATATGAGCAGAAGTGCCAGCTATTTCGAGAGCGGGCTGGGACGGGGAATGGGATTCCGGGATTCCTGTCAGGATCTGCTGGGCTTTGTCCATCTGATCCCCTCGCGGGCAAGAGAACGTATCCTGGACATTGCCAGCACACAGTTTGAAGACGGAAGCACTTACCACCAGTATCAGCCTCTTACCAAGAAGGGGAACGCGGACATCGGCAGCGGCTTTAATGACGATCCGCTCTGGCTGGTCGCCAGCACGGCCGCTTACATACGGGAAACCGGGGACTTCTCCATTCTGGACGAGAAATGCGCGTTTAACAGCGATCCCTCCAAGGCTGTCCCGCTGATGGAGCATCTGCGCCGCAGCATCCGGTTCACGAGAACCCATCTCGGTCCTCACGGGCTTCCGCAGATCGGCCGGGCGGACTGGAACGACTGCCTGAACCTGAACTGCTTTTCCACGCAGCCGGGAGAAAGCTTTCAGACCTTCGGCCCCAGCGAGGGGCCTGTTGCGGAAAGTGTTTTCATCGCGGCCATGTTTGTAAAATACGGAAAAGAATACGCGGAGCTCTGCGATGCCCTGCACCTGTCGGAAGAAGCTTCCGATATCCGGAAGGCCGTGAAAGAAATGAATGAGGCTGTGCAGACCTCCGGATGGGACGGCAAGTGGTTTGTCCGCGCCTATGACGCGTACAGCAGGCCTGTCGGAAGCCACGTAAATGACGAGGGACAGATCTACATTGAACCGCAGGGCATGTGTGTGATGGCCGGAATCGGCCTGGATAACGGAAAGGCGGAGGAAGCGCTGAAAAGCGTGGAGGAACGGCTTGACACCCACTTTGGCATCGTCCTGCTTACGCCTGCCTACACCAGTTACCACGTAGAGCTCGGCGAAATTTCCTCTTACCCGCCGGGGTATAAAGAAAATGCCGGTATTTTCTGCCACAACAACCCCTGGATCGTCTGCGCGGAGACAATTCTGGGGCACGGAAACCGCGCCTTCCAGGTTTTCCGGAAGACCTGCCCGGTCTATCTGGAGGAGATCAGCGAGATTCACCGCACAGAGCCTTATGCCTACTGTCAGATGGTCGCAGGAAAAGACGCGCCGACATTCGGGGAGGGAAAGAACAGCTGGCTGACCGGGACCGCAGCCTGGACCTTTACAGCAATCAGCCAGTATATTCTGGGGATACAGCCGACACTGCACGGTCTTAAAATTGATCCCTGCATTCCCGACACCGTAGAGGGTTATACCGTAAACCGCACGTTCCGCAATGTCCGGTATCATATCCGGGTGGAAAACCCTTCCCACGTACAGAAGGGTGTCATTTCCGTAACCGTAAACGGAAAGCTGATGGAGGGAAATATTATTCCTCCTGTCACCGGGAAGAGCGAGGCGGATGTCGTCGTGCAGATGGGCTGAGACAGAAAACCGCCGGATAAAGGAAACAGGGCTGACGCCTGTACACAGGAAAGATCGTTTCTCAATAACCGCTTTCCTGCACAACGCGTCAGCCCCTTGTTTTGTTTTTACAAAGTTTTTACAATGTTTCTGTTTTTACAGCACCGGTTTTCCGGCGGGAATCAGCTGTCCATGGCCGCCTTTGTGTGCGCCACATAGATCTGCTGGATATCCGGGATTTCTCCCATTCCGGCGATCTGGCAGTCTACGCTCTCGAAATTTCCGCTGTCCGTAAACTGGCTCTTCCAGGAATCGCTGTCATCTCCGGCCATATCGTTATTCGCATGGTCTCCCGCAACAACCATCAGCGGACGAAGGATTACCTTTGTGTACCCCGCATCCTTTACCTTCTGGATCACCGCCTGGCACTCCGTATCCTCCGGTTTACCCTCTACGGTTCCGATAAATACATTCTTGTAGCCCAGATTTTCCATCTGCGTCTGCATCTGATCGTAGGTGACATTCGCCTCATGAGAGGTTCCGTGTCCCATAAATACAAACGCGGTTCCGTCCGAAGCCGCAGCGTCCAGGCTGTCATATCCGGCGGTTTTCACTGCCTCTGCCGTAAGATCCTCGGCGACATTCTGCTTGTCCTCGTTGATGACCGTGGCATCGTCGCCCACTTCTCCCAGCAGCGGCTCCGCGATCTTTACAGATTCAAATTTATCCTTGTATCCCTCCACCGCATCGGAAAGCTCGTCATACTCCGCTCCGTGCATCAGATGGGTCGGCTGGATGATCAGATTTTTCACCCCATTGTCAACGGCTCTCTGAAGAGCCTGATCCATGTTGTCAATATACTCCCCGTCGCGCGCCTCCACATGATTAATGATAATCTGTGCGGTAAAGGCCCGTCTTACGGACCAGTCCGGATACGCCGCCTGCTCCGCTTTTTCGATGCCTCCTATATCCTGCGCACGGCTGGTATTGAAGGATGTGCCGAAGCTGCAGACCAGGATTTCATTCTCGCCGATGTCATCCGCATTCAGCGGGTCATCCGCGGACGCGTCTCCGGTATCTCTTCCGAAATAATCGGGATCCGCGTACTCTCCCTCTACCAGAGCCTTCTGGGTGTCTGTCAGGGCATCCCATGCTTCCTTGGCTGCCTTGCAGTCTTCATCGGTCGTGTCTGTCCTCTCCTGCACATAGATCTTGTCAATCAGCGCGGCCACCTTATCCGCCGCGGCCTGATCCGGATCCTCCGATGTGCTTATACTTGCCGCTGCCACAGTCTCTGAGGACGAGGAGGATGTCTCCTCCGCAGGTGCTTCGGATGATTCCGCAGAGCTTCCTGCAGACGCAGTCCCGGCAGATGCAGCTGATGATGCAGACGATGCGGAGGACGCCGCACCGCTGCCGCAGCCGGCCATCAGTGTTCCCGCAAGTGCTGCCGCACAAAGAACAGATACCATTTTTGCTTTCATAATTACAAAATTCTCCTTTCCCTCTTTGGAAATATTTTCCTGCGCCTGCCTTTTTCGCTTTCCGGACAGCTTATAAGGACAGCCGCATCTATAAATTCTCTCTCTTTACGGGAGAGCATTTATAAGCCATAGAAAACCGCGCTTCTTCGTTATCCCGAAGCAGCTTTCCCGGAATATCTCCGGTGCTTCCGCGCTTATTGGCTGACCGGCACGGGATTGGAAACGGTCACCTGATGCTCATACCAGTTTCCGTGTGTACCAATCAGCGAAACGGTAAATTCCTGATCCAGAGCCGGAACCGGGACATCAAAGCAGTTTACATCCTCCGTTGTACCATCCCCGTAGTCCACCGTCTCTACAGTCGGGTTAATCAGCTCCGCCCCTTCTTTCTGGGCATCTTCCTTATTTCCATAGAACAGATTGACGATATTTTCGGAAACCAGACGGATATGAATAGACATTTTCCCATCCTTCACCGTAAGCGTCCCTTTTCCCTCATCCATATCGTTTACGCGGAACATGCTGCTGTCCGTGTTGAACTCCGCTTCATAGGTTCCGTCCGCAAGGGCTGCGTCTGCTCCCTGCGCAGAGGAAGCCGCAGAAACCGCACTGCCTGATTCGGATGTGGATGCAGAAGCTGCGGAAACCGTCTCCTGTTCCTGCACCGACTGAGAAACGGTCTGTGCTTTCTCCGATGCAGTTTTTACCGATGCATCTGCCTTCCCGGAAGAAGAAGCCGCCGTCTCAGATGACGTACCCGTCCCCGAAGTTCCGGATGCCGCTGTATTTCCTCCGCATCCCGCAAGCACTGCTCCTGCCAGAAAAACCGAACCGATGATTACCGCCAATTTCTTTCTCACTGTTTTCTCCTCTCTGACTCCATGCCCGTTCCCGCTTTGCCTCGCACGGCTTCACGCTCATTTCTGTTGTCGTCGCTAAAGCATGACCGAATTTGCATGCAAGCATGCGTCCGTTCCTGCTTTGCTTCTTTCGTGCATAAGTCCACGCGCTGCTCCGTTGCCTTCGGCAACTCTCGCATCGCTAACAGAAATTCGCGTTCCCGCCGTGCCTCGCACGGCTCCACGCTCATTTCTGTTGTCGTCGCTAAAGCATGACCGGATTTGCATGCAAGCATGCGTCCGTTCCTGCTTTGCGACTGGACTTATGCACGAAAAAAGTCCCGGCTGACGGATCAGCCGGGACTCCTGTACACACGGATAAACAGGCACAGAATATCTGCACCCTGTCTTTGGCAGTGATCAAGCCTCGTGATCCTTTTCCACTTCTGACAGGCAGGTCTCCTGACTTGCAGCTATGGAAAAACCGCCTTCCCGTTTCCAGTGGCTGAACCAACCCTGCGTGGTTCCGGTATTTCCTTCTGCTTCACAGTGACGAGTTCGTACAGGACTTTCACCTGTTTCCCTTTTCATCGGCCAACCCGACACCTGTCAGATTTCTTTTTGTGAAATCTCAATTAAGTATGCAAAAATAAGTACGTTAAAAGTCTAACACTCCTTCAGACTTCCTGCAACCCCGTTTTTTCCAGCTTGCCTTCCTCCTGCGCCGCACGGATCAGCCGCCGCACTCCGGCATTCCCGGAAGCAATCGGAAAATCCGTAAGAATAACCTTTTGACAGCTGCGGATCAGCTCTCCTGCCTCCGCATACGCCTGCTCGGGAACCGGCTCAAAGGGAGCAGCGGTAACGGTCTTTACCGCCAGAAGCCTTGCCAGCCTGTAATCCAGGTCATTGGTGGCAAGAATGCCGGCGGCAAAAGGGATGCCCTGCTTCTGAAGACTTCTGTATACCCGGATGCCGGTCCCACAGGAAGAAAGAACAAATACCTGTGGGTCTCCTTCTACCCGCGGAAGCTCGATACTTCCAAATAAGGGGTCAAAATATCCGTTGTCGATATCATACAAATCACGAATGGACTTTTCGTCAAAAATACTCTCCGGCGTTCCGTAGCCGAAAATATGGTCTCCCTTGACGCAGACAATTTTATCGGAGACCTTCTGGGCCAGGTCAATTTCATGCAGCGACATGATGACCGTTATTTTTCTGCTCTTTGCCATGCTGCGGAGAATCGCGAGCAGCTCCAGCTTATGGCGGATATCCAGAAAGGACGTCGGCTCATCCAGCAGTATGACATCCGGTTCCTGGCAGATCGCCCTTGCCAGAAGAACGCGCTGCCGCTGCCCGTCGCTGATGGCATTGAAATCCCGCGCCCCCAGCTCCTCCGCGTGGACGCTCCGCATGGCCTCTTCTACTTTTTCCTCGTCCTCTGCCGTCAGAATTCCCAGACGTCCGGTATACGGATAGCGGCCGGTCGCCACCACATCGTGACAGGTCATAAGCTCCGGCTTCATGCGCTCGGTGAGAACCACAGCCATGCGCGAAGCCAGCTCCTTATAGGTGTACGCCGTAATTCCCTTACGGTCAAAAACTACATTTCCGTCAATCGGCTGCAGCTGCCGGGAAATCGTCTTCAGTATCGTGGACTTTCCCGCCCCGTTGGGTCCGATCAGTGTGACAATCTCTCCCTGATGAATGCCGATTTCAATCTCCCGGATGATGGGCGTCCCCTGATAGCCGACAGAGAGGCCGCTCAGATGAAAATAATATTCTGCCATACGTATCCCCCTCCTATCGGCTGCCCTGTCTGCGGATCAACATGTAGATAACAACAGGCGCCCCCAAGACAGAGGTAACCGTGCTGATATTAAGCTCTGTGGGAGCGAATGCCATACGGGCAATCAGGTCACAGAACATACAGAAAACAGCGCCTCCGAAAAAGCTGGCCGGAATAACCACCAGCGGTTTGGACGTTCCGAGCGCCCGCTTCATCAGAAACGGCACGGCAATGCCAACAAAGGAAATCGGACCGGCAAATGCAGTGACCGTAGCGGAGAGAATACTGGAAATCAGAATCAGAGCGACACGGAAGCGCTTTACATTGACTCCCATGCTCTGCGCGTAATGCTCCCCCAGCTGATAGGCCCCGATCGGCTTGGAGAGAAGGAAGGTAAGGGCAACCGTAATTCCCACGACAACCGCGGCGAAACCGACATTTCCCCAGTTCGAGCCGGAAAAACTTCCCTGCGACCAGCTGTGAAGATTTACAATATCCGAATCCTCCGCAAAGGTAATGGCAAATTCCGTGATGGCGCTGCAGATGTACCCGATCATGATACCCGCCACCAGAAGCGCCGCCATCTGGTGAACCGCCTTGGACACCAGAAGGATAAAGCCGGTAGAGGCCATGGCTCCTACAAAAGCTGCCAGGATCAGGATAACCGAGGGCACCTTCCCGAACATGTCGATGAAATAGATCATTACGATGGCCACCGCCATCTTTGCTCCGGAAGAGATTCCCAGAACAAACGGACCCGCGATGGGATTTTCAAAAAAAGTCTGCAGCAGGAAACCGGAAAGCGCCAGCGCGCCGCCGAGAATCGCCGACATCAGAATCCTGGGAAGCCGGATTTTCCAGACAATGTTCACCTCATCCACACTTCCTGACCGGGCAAATATGATATTCAGGATTCTGCCCAGCGGAATATTTACATTTCCGGTATTGATATTCAGAACGATAATGGCGCAGAAGGCCGCCGCCAGCAATACAAAAACCAGTGTATAGCGCGACCTCCTCCGGAAATTTTCTTCATGAAAACTGCCTGCGCTGCCGTGATCCATCTGCTTCTCCATTTCTTCCGCATTGTTGTCCCGCAGCGCGGCGCGGTCCGTTCCCTCACCGTGCTGCCATGAAGCCCGGCCCGCCGCTCTCGGACCGGCTTCTCTTTTTCTGTTCCCCGTGTTCTTTCCGCAGACTCCGTTCCGATCAGAGAATGCAGGAAATCAGCCTATGTCTTACCATAACAGAACCGGTTTCAATTTACAACAGAAACAGGGCTGCCGCCCTGTATGCCGGATAAAGGAAGACTTCGGGAGATGTACCCGCAATGGGTTCCCGAAAAGTTCTTTCTTTACCGCATAAGGCGGCAGCCCTTCTGACAACGGCCGCTGTTTAACGGTCTGCCTGCTTATTCCATCTCTTTATTCGTTGTCGTCTCTTCTACCGAAGCGCAGTAGGGCTCGAAATTTTTCTTCACCTGATCCATATCATATCCCAGCGCAGCCGCTGTCTCCGTATTCACGGTAGCAATGCTGCTGTCGGATGTCTCCACCGGAGTAGACGCCGGATCCGCGCCCTCTGCCAGAATTTTCGCGACCATGTCCGCGGTCTGGCTGCCAAGAGCCTTATAATCCACTCCATATCCGCAGAAAGCACCGTTCCGCGCAAAGGAATCCGCTCCCGCATAGTGAGGGATGCCGGCTTCCGCGAATTTTTCATAGATGGCCAGCTCTGCCGTCATGACCGTATTGTCGGTAGGGGTAAATACTGCATCCACGCCCTCCGCGATCAGGGCATCCGCGGCGGTAGAAATTTCATCCTGCGTCGTCCCTGTTTTCTCTACGGTCTCGATCCCTTTTTCCTCCAGAATCTTTTTCGCGTCGGCAACCGGCTGCGCAGAGGAATCCTCGCTCTTGGAGTACAGGAGGCCGACCTTTTTCGTATCCGGATTCTGCGCGAGAATCAGGTTCATAATGGCTTCCGTATCCAGCGCGTCCGAAGTCCCGGTGATATTTGCTCCCGGCGCATCCAGGCTGTCAACCAGCTTCGCGCCGACAGGATCAGATACCGCGGAAAATACAATCGGAATATCCTTTCCTTCTGCCGCTGCCTGCATAATCTGGGCGGTAGGTGTCGCTACCGCCACAATCAGGTCCACATCGTCACTGATCAGCTCGGAAGCAATCTGGTTCAGGGTTGTTCCGTCTCCCTGTCCGTTAAATTCATAATCCTTATAATTGAAAGTAACTCCCAGCTCCTGTCCCTTTGCGTCCAGTTCCTGCTCCAGATTTTCCACGATCTGATTCAGGGAAGCATGGTCCACATACTGCACGACGCCAACCTTAAACTCCGTTCCTGCCGCCGCCTTGCTTCCAGAAGATGTCTGAACCTCCGCCGAGGATGCGGCTGTGCTTTCTTCTGCAGAAGAAGATGCTGAGGATGCCGCCTCCGATGTCTGAGCCGTTCCGGCAGAGGACGCCTCCGATGCCGGGGACGCCGCGGAAGAGCTGCTCCCGCAGGCCGCCATGGAAAACAGCATGACAGAGGATGCTGCCAGCGCTGTTGCTTTCGCCAGAATATTCTTTTTCATTTTGTAACTTCCTCCCTTTAGTTCGATAAAGCAATAAAGTGCTTTCCGGGGCATTATAGCAGATATCCGTATCTCAGACAAGGTCTGCGATTTCAAGAATCAGCTTTTCAGATTTTTCCCATCCGAGGCAGGGATCAGTAATAGACTTTCCAAACACGCCATCCCCGATCTTCTGCGCCCCGTCTTCCAGGTAGCTTTCTATCATCAATCCTTTTACCAGGGAACGGAGATCTTTGGAAACATGACAGCTGTGAAGAACATCCTCCGCAATCCGTATCTGCTCCAGGTACTGTTTGCCGGAATTGGAATGGTTGGTGTCTACAATAACAGCAGGATTTTTCAGGCCTCGCTCGTCATACAGCGTTTTCAGGCGCCGCAGCGTCTCATAATGGTAATTCGGCATGCTGCGGCCGAACTGGTCGACATAGCCGCGCAGAATCGCATGCGCCATGGGGTTTCCGGTGGTCTGCACCTCCCAGCCCCGGTACAGAAAGCGCTGCCTGCTCTGCGCCGCTTCAATAGAGTTCATCATCACAGACAGGTCCCCGGCTGTCGGATTTTTCATTCCTGCCGGAATCCCGATTCCGCTTGCCACCAGCCGGTGCAGCTGGTCCTCCACCGAGCGGGCTCCGACCGCAACGTAAGACAGCAGGTCGGAAAGATACCGGTGGTTCTCCGGGTACAGCATCTCCTCCGCGCAGGTAAACCCGGTTTCTTTGACCACCCGTGTGTGCAGCTCCCGGATGGCAATAATCCCGGCCTTCATATCCTCTCCTTTTTCCGGGTCCGGCTGATGAACCATTCCCTTATATCCTTTCCCTACCGTTCTGGGCTTATTGGTGTAGACACGCGGGATAATGAAAATTTTGTCTTTTACCTTTTCCTGTACGCGCGCAAGCCGGTGCATGTACTCCAGGACCGCCTCCTCGTTATCCGCGGAGCACGGGCCGATGAGAAGGAGAAATTTATCACTCTTTCCGGTAAAAATGTCCTCGATCTCCCGGTCTCTTTTTTCTTTCAGCGTCTTGATCTCCGCCGGAAGAGGGAACTCCTCCTTCAGCTCCGCCGGGGTGGGGATTTTGCGAAGAAACTCCATCTGCATTTCCATACTGTCTGACCTCCTGATCTGGCTTTCTGTTTTTTTGTTATCTGACAGACGTTCCTTACAGACTGTAAGCAGCGGTTCTTATCTGCCTGTGAACAGTACACGATGTTTTGTTCTTTGTCAAATATTTCTCATCTCTCTGTTGCTTTCCGGCACAGCGGCAGTATACAATTAAAGTACATGCGCAGCATCGGGCCCGCGGGCTTTTGCTCTGGAAGCGGGCTCACACAGAAAATGGAACAGGCAGGAAACTCTGATGAAATTTAATCACAACTGGAAAGATAAAAAATGGGCTAATTACGCGATCGCTCTCTGCATTGCGGTTTTCTTCTACCTGGTGCTGTCCCACATCAATATTATTTTCGGGGGAATCGGGAAGTTCTTCGGTTTTATCCAGCCCGTGATCATCGCCCTGATTATCGCCTATATTCTGAACCCGCTGGCCAACCTGTTTGAAAGAAAACTGTTCGCCGGTATGAAAAGAAAAGCCCTGGCCCATATTCTCGCTGTCGCCATAACCATTATCCTGGTGGTGGCGCTTCTGGTGCTCCTGATTGCGGCTCTGGTTCCCCAGCTGACCTCCAGCGCCATGACACTGGTGAAAAACCTGGGTGGATATATTGAATCCTTCCGGAGCTTCATTGAGGGACTGCTGTCCAATTCCCCCGGAGAACACCCGATGATCCAGCGGCTTACCAGCATTGGCACAAACCTGCTCAGCTCCCTGGAGAATTCCCTTCCCACAACGGCAGACAGCCTGATCAGCACCTTCAGCAGCATCGGAAGCAATATCGTGAACGGCGTCATCTCCTTCATTCTTGCCATCTATTTCCTGCTGGACAAAAACCGCCTGATCCGGTGGTTTGTCACCCTGCTGAAGCTTCTGTTCTCCCCGAAGCGCTATCGGGAAGTGGCAGATTTCTGGCTCCACTGCAACACAATTCTGATCCGGTATATCTTCAGCGACCTGATCGACGGTCTGATTATCGGCGTGGCCAACTTCATCTTCCAGATGATAGCAGGCCTTCCGTACGCCGTTCTGATCTCCGTGGTTGTGGGAGTGACCAATCTGGCACCTACCTTCGGTCCCCTTGTCGGCGGTGTCATCGGCACCGTTATCCTGGTGCTGATCAATCCCTGGTACGCGCTCTGGTTTATCATATTCACGCTGATTCTCCAGACCTGCGACGGATATGTGCTGAAGCCGAAGCTGTTCAGCGGAGTGCTTGGTGTCTCCTCGGTATGGGTCCTGATCTGCATCATTGTAGGCGGACGGATGTTCGGCGCAGCAGGTATCCTGCTCTCTATCCCGTTTGCCGCCATCTCCGATTATATCTACAATGAATTTATCCTTGTCCACCTGCGGAAACGGAGACAGAAAAAAGAAGCCGGCCAGCCGGGTGCGCTGCCGGAAGAAAAAAAGGAGGAACCGGTCATTCAGGAAGAATATTCCGGGAACACAAAACAGTCGTAGCGCACCGCCTTGCCCGAAATGGAATACTCCGGCTTTCTGCCGGCAAGAAAAGGTCCTTTCAGCGGTCTCTTAATCACAATTTTCCCCGGATGGGCAGCTTCTGCCGCCTGCAGCAGCTCTTCCTCCTCCGAACACGGCCTCTCCAGCTGTTGAAGCAGCTGGAATTTTTTTCCGATTAACGCACTTTTCTTTCTCTCCGGGAACATGGGGTCCAGGAGAACAAGCTCCGGGTGCAGGCTTCCTTTTCTCAGCACGGCAGCGCTGTCCTCTTCGTGCAGATGCATCTCCGCCGCAGCGGAAGCGAGCACGGTGTTCCCGTCTCCCCGTGCCCGTTTCAGTGCATCTGCAAGCAGGGCGGCAATAACCGGATTATACTCATACAGCTCCACCGTAAAGCCCGCCGCCGCCAGAAGAAGCGAATCCTCTCCCAGCCCTGCCGTGGCGTCCACCGCCACAGGCCTTCTCTCCGGTCTCCGGATTCTGGCAGCGCGGACAAGCATCTCCTGCCGGAGATTGTTCGTCTTCAGCCTCCGTGCCATTCCCGAAAAGTCCCCTCGCAGCGACAGCTTCCTGTCTGTCAGCGTCAGTCCCTCCGGACAGAACTTAAGGACAAGCGTTGCTTCCGGCACATCCGTCAGCCTTCTCACCATCTCTGTCCGGAGATGCTCCGCCAGAAGCTCCGCTGCCTCCCGGTCCGCCGGATTCTCGGCCAGAACCACCGGAATTTTTCTCATTTTTTCCATCTCTGTTCCCTGCTCTTACAGGTTTAAGTCCCGGAAGTGAAACTCCTTTTTCCCGGAGGCATAGTCCGCAACAATCTGCCCCTGTCCGTACAGCTTATATTTATAGGTCACAAGCCCGTCCAGTCCCACCGGCCCCCTGGCGTGAAGCTTTCCGGTGGAGATACCCACCTCTGCGCCGAAGCCATAGCGGTATCCGTCCGCAAAACGGGTCGAGCAATTCTGGTACACGCCGGCGGAATCAACCATATCCATAAAATATTCCGCCGTTTTCTGATTTTCCGTAAGGATACAGTCTGTGTGGTGGGATCCGTACCGGTTGATATGGTCAATGGCCTCATCCACACTCCCGACAATCTTCACCGATACCACCAGATCCAGATACTCTCTGAAATCTGTATCTTCTATGGTTTCTCCGCCGACCAGATCCGTGACCTCCTTCGTCCCACACAGGCGAACCCCCTCCTTGCGGAGCCTGTCCGCCAGCCGGGGAAGAAACACCGGAGCCAGATCCCGGTGGATCAGCAGGGTTTCCACCGCGTTGCAGGCTGCCGTGTACTGCGTTTTCGCGTCCACAATAATCGGAACAGCCTTTTCCTGATCGGCATCCCTGTCTACATAAATATGACAGATCCCGTCCGCGTGTCCCATCACCGGGATTCTGGTGTGATCCATGATATAACGGACAAAGGCATTGGAGCCTCTGGGGATCAAAAGATCGACACAGTCGTCACACTCCAGGAGTTCGTCGATTTCATTATGCTGCTCCGCCTGCAGCAGACAGTATTCCGGAAAGCCTTCCGCAACCGCGGCATCATGAATGATCCGGAACAGGATGCGGTTGGTATTCGCCGTCTCTTTCCCGCCCTTGAGCACCGCGCAGTTGCCGCTCTTGATACAGAGTGTGGAAATCTGCACCAAAGCATCCGGCCTGGCCTCAAAAATAACCCCGATGACTCCGATCGGGCATGTCTCCCGTTTCAGGACAAGTCCCTGATCCAGCTCCCTGGCAAGCGTAACCCGGTGAATCGGATCCGGAAGAGAAACCAGCAGACGGATCCCCTTCTTCACATCCTCCAGTTTATCCCTGTCGAACTTCAGGCGCTTCCGCACCGCGGGCGTTACCTGATTTTCCTCCGCGGCTGCAAGATCCTTCCGGTTCTCCGCGAAAATTTCTTCCGCATGCTCCTCCAGTCCGGCCGCAATTCTTTCCAGAATCCTGTTCCTCTGCGCTTCCTCCGATGCCGCAATCCGGGGAGCCACACGTTTCATCCTTCGTACTTCTTCACGTATCTTCAATTTCAAAGCCTCCTTCGTAAGCTCCCATTTCCGGCTGACGGAGCAGCAAAACTTTACACGCTGTCAACTTCTGTCTGTTTATAAACCCCTTATCCGGCGGATCGGGCGGCACCGCGGAAACAACGGATATTACATCAGCATGCGCACGGCGCCGTAAATGCCGGCATCGTTGCCCAGGCGGGCCAGTTCAAACCGGGCGCCCTCCGAGGCATGGAACGCGTATTTCACGAAATATTTCCGGATGACATCTGTCACCATGGGGCCGGCCTTGGAAACACCCCCGCCAATGACAAATACCTCCGGATCGACCACGCAGGCCACCGCGGCAAGCGCTTTTCCCAGAATCTGTCCGACCCTCTCGACAATTCGGACTGCCACCTTGTCCTGCTGCTTCGCCGCGTCAAAAACATCCTTGGAGGTGACCTTCTCCAGCGCTTTCAGCGAGGACTCCTCCGTGGTTTCATCCAGCATCTTTCTGGCTGTCTTCGCAATTCCGTTTGCGGAGGCATACTGCTCCAGATGGCCTTTTTTCCCGCATCCGCATACGGCATCCTCTTCCTCGTTGATGCAGATATGTCCGATTTCACCGGCTGCGCCGAAAGCGCCGTTCAGAATCTTTCCGTCCAGAATAATTCCGCCTCCGATTCCCGTTCCCAGCGTCACCATTACCATCGAACGGGCTCCTTCTCCGCCGCCCTTCCAGATTTCTCCGAGAGCCGCCACATTGGCGTCATTGCCGACCATGACCCTGCAGCCGTCCAGCAGGGAGGAAAGGATGTCGCGGACCGGAACGACGCCCCAGCCCAGATTGACGCAGCGGTCTACTACAGAGTTCTCACGGACGGCTCCCGGAACACCGATGCCGATTCCTTCCACATCCTCCATGGAAATCTTCCGTTTCTTCAGCATCTCCCGGACTGACGCGGCGATATCCGGCAGGATCTGCTCTCCCCCGTTCTCCGTCCGGGTAGAAATTTCCCATTTTTCCAGCAAGTCACCGGACGTGTGAAAAATACCCATCTTTACCGTAGTTCCGCCGACATCCACTCCAAATGCGTAAGGCCTCATGTTCTCTCCCTCTTTCTTTTCGTTTTCTATCTTCAAATTCCACTGCACTGCCCGCTGCTGCGCGACATGCACATCACATGCAGTAAAGTATAGCAATTTCTACTCTGATCGTACAGAAGCAAATATACAAAATACCAATTCAAGCATGCAATTCACTTCAGAGTCGTTCTGGCGCATATAAAAACTGATCTCTCCAGACTCTCGACCTCCTATATAAAAACAGGCGACCCGGAAGTTTTCTCTCCCGAACCGCCTATATTTAGGAAATTATAGCAGTATAATTGTTACGCAAACTTTATATCACTTTTTAAATCGCGTAGAGATTCTTGCTGTGATCTTCTCCATAAATGCCCCACTTTTCTACGGACATCTTCAGTTCCTTTGATCCGGTCTTAGCAGCTTCACGAAGCGGAACATCGTTCATGCAGGCATCGATGGCCTCTCGGAACGCTCTTGCTCCAGCCTGCGGTCCCATCGGATGTGCGTGTATTCCAGCGCCTACGCCAAGCAGGATATCGTTTCCTGCATCATGCATAAACTTCGGAACCAGACCCGGTACAACACCGCCGCCTACAAACGGAAGCATCGGTTTTACATCATACATCTTTGCCTTTGCGGTGATTATATTCTCAATGTAGTTATCAAAAGTATTGTCAAATTTACCATACGGTGGCTGTGTCAGATAAATGTCGCAGCCCACGATTCTGCAGATCTTGGTAACAACCTTAGAACTCATTCCCTGGTATGGAGATGCGGTAAACGCACCGTTAAAGCAACTGTGTCCGAGAATCGGAACCGTAATATCCGGATCCTCTGCCAACATTCTGACTGCAGAATATCCAACTCCATGCACATCAACCATAATGCAGTTTCCACCATTTTCAATAACGGTCATCGCATTCTCTTTCAGTCTGGATACTTCATCCGTGATGTTGCAGGCATAAAGCGTTTTCTCATGCTTAATATCCTCAGCTCTGTGCGCAGCATCCATATTCATTTTTACACGATCCGCCAACTTGTTGAAGGAACGATTTGCACCAATCAGCTCATCATCCTTGATAACATCCACACCGCCGGCAGCCGCTTCATAAAACAGTTTTGCACCAACTTCGGGAGTATATCCGGTGCAGGGCTTAATCATATTATTAAGCAACGGCCTGTTGTACACGCCAAGTATTTTGCGGATTCCTTCCAAACCAAACTTCGGCCCTTGGAAAGACTTTACAAATTTCTCCGGGAAATCAATATCCAAAAGTTTCAGATAAGGCATAGACATAATGTTTCCGGCAATCGTACCGATCAGCAGAGGCATATTATCCTCGACATTTGCTACCGGATAACCAATACGAACAACAAACCATCTGTACCCATCCGCTTGAACCGCATTGTTTAAGTCCGTCTGATTCTCATAGGCAGGTACTTCATAAATGCCAATCACTTTGGATGCGTATTTTGCGCGTACCTCATCCGTCTCTGCCGGAACATCAGCCCAGGATCCGGTGGTCTGCTCAATACCAATGCTGTTCATTTTTACGACAACATCTTCGTCTCGGTGGCAGCCAATCAGATACGTTGCAACCAGAAGATCATCCAAATCTACTCCCTCATAAAGAGGATTTAATAAAGTTCCATACATTCTGTTCTGCTGAATCATTGTTTTTTCCCTCCTGAATTTAAAAGTGTTTTTCACCCCCTTCTGATCTTCATCTCAGGGGTTCTTATCTCTTGCTGATTTTATAATAAGCCGCTTAGCAAATATTATCTAGTGTGAAAATATTTTCTCCGTGCTTCCTTCTGTTATTTTTCCATCGCTTTACAGCTTCATTGTTCATCTTGAATCAAAGTGCGACAAGATGGAAAAAAATACCTCTGGTACCTGGATGGAAAATATTTTCGAACACTTTTTTTACGTCAAAACGTTATGTATGCGCTATACTGAAAATAGCATTGCACACGTTTGGGTATATTGCATTTACTGCAAATTCATTAGTATTGAGAGGATTCCATATGAAAAAAAACACAGCGATTGACAAATATAATCAGTCACCGTTTCTAATATTGAAAACTGCCTATCTGTACTATATGCAGAACAAATCTCAGAGTGATATTGCAGAGGATCTCAGTATCTCAATTACAACGGTTTCCCGCCTGTTAAATAAGGCGAAAGAACAGAAGATTATAGAATTTGTAATCCGAGATCCCTATCTGAAATGTATTGAACTGGAGCAAAAATTAAAAGAATGCTACAGACTGAAGGAAGTGATCATCGCACCAAATGGAATAAATGACGAACTTGACGGCACGGACACCGAACTCGCTAAGGACAACGCAAAACGGCTTGTTGCACTTGAAGGCGCCAGGTACCTGCAACGAATTATCCGTCCAGATGATATCCTTGGGGTTACTTGGGGCAGTACAGTCTACAACATGATCAATTATCTGAACCCGGCGCAGAAAATCCCGGCAAAATTTGTAACACTACACGGCAGTATCGCCTGCTGCGAAAATGAACTCGATGTCCGGACACTTGTATCCAGAATGGCAAAGGCTTTCTTTGGTAAAAATTACTATCTGCTGACGGACGCTCTGATGAGCAGTTCTGCCGCAGTTGACATTATGAAGAAAGAACGAAACAATCGGGAAGTTTTTCAGATGTTTGATACCATTAGTATATCCGTCAATGGTATCGGCAGCTTCTATCCAGAAGAATCCTCTGTTCTTGCAACCCAGGCATTCATGGAAACGGACGATCTGCAGTCACTGCGAAACGCAGGAGCATACGGAGATATTGCCTTGCGTTTCTTCGACGCAGATGGAAATGAGTGCAAGTCTCCTCTCTCAGAACGCATGATCGCAATTTCATTTGACCAGCTTAAACGGATTCCGCAGAAGATCGCGCTGGCCTCCGGTGTGCATAAAGCATACAGCGTCCGTGCCGCTCTGCGAGGCGGTTTGATTGACGTGCTGATCATCGACTACCAACTTGCTCAGAAATTAATAGAACTCGCCGACACAGAGAAACGCTTGATTCGCCCATAAAATCCGCACTGTGTCTGCAAGCTGTGTCCACTATCTGTTATATCACCTAGCAACACAATATCTGCCAATTAAGCAGTCGGCAGATATTGTCTAAGAAGCTCTTCAGATTGATTTACGACCAGTTCTTCCGGAAAACCAGTTTCCTGAAGGAGTGGAATGACACGAGAAAAATTTCCGACCTCTTCTTCGCAATGTGCATCACTGCTGAGAAGAACAGGAACATGATGCTTTACACATAAATCCAGAATCACCAAATCATTATTCCTCGCGTTCAGCCTAAACCCCTGTGGATTCAAAGAATTATTATTTAACTCGATCAGGACATGTTCCTCTGCAGCCGCCCGAACTAATTCCTCATAGTCTGCGGGAAAGATTCCATTATCCGGATGGCCAATAACCATAACTTTTGGGTGTTTCATTGCTTGCACATAGGCATTTGTGTTTTCTTCTTTTGTCCCTGATACTGTGCAGGCATCATGAAAACTGGCAATACAATAATCCAGATCTCTCCAGCTCCTGGCATCAAGATCTGTAGTCCCCTGTTCATCAAGAATATTCAGTTCCGCACCGTATAAAACGTGGACACCATATTTCTCATTCCGCAAGATATTTAAATTCTGAAAATAATACAAATTTGTACTCCCCGGCATTGCCGGAGCATGCTCTGTGATTCCAATTATCTTCAAGTTCTTATCTGCAGCTGCTCGAATCATTTCATTCATGGTATTATAGGCATGCCCACTAACAATTGTATGAGTATGCAAATCCATTGTATATTTCGATCCATCCATAACTATTTTTCTCCTGTCATCTAACTTTTTATCTCAATAACTATGATCCTGGATAAAGTGACTCTTTCTAACTACTTTACAAAGCCGTTTTTCACGCTTCGTAGTATTTATCTGATGTTCATTCATTTTTTCCAGAACCATATTCATTGTATATAATACCACATGGTTGTTATTGGATGGTATACAGTTCCTACTCACCTTTGCATTGCTAAATTTACGTCTCTACAAAACATCATGTGTGTGCTTCTGCCTTCAAATATACCCTAACAGATGCCACACTCATCTTTAATGAACCTCAAATCAACATAAAAACGATGGGAGTTTTGGAACTCTCACAAACAAAGATAGAAAATGCTGTTTTAAGTAACACTTAACTAAAACTTCCCATAGCAAAAATGGGCTTGACACAATAGGAAGGTTCAACACACCTTTTGGGTGTGGGAAGTTTTAGCACTTAATTTGCTTCAAAAACCATACTTAAACATATGAAAAAAGAGAGATCCCTTATTTCTAGCATAGCCATGGATCTCTCTCATGCAAAACTTGCTCTAATATAAGCTTTGGCTATATAAAATAAATGAGGAGTATAGCTTCTTTCAATAATATCTTAATTATTACCGATTCATATCATACAGCACATATGCATCAATTTTCGGTTGTGAACTACATCCTTGAACAAATTTATTTGTAAGAAATGTATCAATAAGCTCTTCTCGAACCTTTTCTCCTGTTGTAAAGGCGCCGAAGCAAGCAATATTGGCATTGTTGCTGAGTCTAGCTCTTTTTGCAGAATAAGCGTCAGTGAGTAGTGCTGCATAGGCACCTTTAACCTTATTAGCTGCAATAGACATTCCTAATCCTGTTCCACAAATTAAAATACCTACATCAAACTCTCCCGATGCAACTGCTTCTCCTACCTTTGTAGCAACATGTGAATAAATCACATCATCACTTCCGAAATCTGTTATATCCGAATAGTCTTTTCCCTTTAAATAAGTGATCATACTTTGTTTCGCATTAACTGCGTTTGGATCGCATCCAATGGCTATTTTCATTTATTATTAATTATACCTCTCAGTTCTGGAATCTTAGATGTCCCTGCTCAGTAGCTTTGCTGAAGTAACAGCTATTTCAGAATATAAAGATGGATTTATTCCACACTTTGTTGTAAACAATCCATTAACATTTTGAAGTTCTGCAATTCGAGCATAACTATCCATTGTGATTCCACCACCATAAATAATTTTTACATCATGAGCTACATCCGTCCCATAAAGGCTTCCTATAACAGAACGAATCAGCCCATGACTTTTTTCAATATGGGCAAAACTAATTTTCCCATAGTTTCCTATTGCCCATCTAGGCTCATAGGCAAAAATTATTTCTTTTACATCAGTACACGAAATGTTTTTTAATAGTAGAAGCATTTGGCTTTTAATATATTCCCGAGTTTCTTCATCAGTACCTTTCTTTTCCTCTCCTATACATAAAAAAGGTTTCAAACCATGAGATAAGGCCATTTTTAATTTTTTATTAGACATCTCATCAGTTTCCCTCAGAAAAGTTCTGCGTTCTTGATGATTGATTTCAACATACTCACACCCAACATCTAACAACATTTGCGCAGAAACTTCCCCAGTATAAGAGCCGCTCTCTTCCCAAAACACATCCTGTCCGCCTAATTTTACACAAGATTCTGGCGAAATACATTGATGAATTGCAGCAAGTGCTGTAAAGGCCGGAAAAATTACGACAGGGAAATCATGAAAACCTTTTAACTTTTCATCTAGCTCTATTGCCGCTCTAATACTTTGAGAATAAGAAAGCTCCATTTTCCATCCTGATCCGACAATAAAACTCTTCATACTCAGACCTCATAAAATGTTAAGTACAGATCAAAATTTTACATTACCTTTTAAAAATTTTTCAGCACAAAGCATCGATTGCTCCATGTTGGTCTCATCTGCAAGCCCTGTGCCGGCAATATCAAATGCTGTGCCATGATCTACAGAGGTTCGGATAATCGGAAGTCCGATTGTACAGTTTACACACATATCTCGGTTTCCAAGTTTTGCTGCAATATGTCCCTGGTCATGATACATTGCTACTACAGCATCATATTCGCCATCAATATGTTTTTTGTAACAGCTATCAGGCGGAATCGGACCTACAACATTAATCCCCTCTTTTTTTGCCTCCTCGATAGCTGGGATTACCTCCTCTATCTCCTCTGTTCCAAACAATCCATGTTCACCGGCATGTGGATTAAGACCTGCTACGGCAATCAGAGGCTTTTTCATTCCCGTCATCTGAAGAGCCTGATTTAACAGTTCGATCACATCCAACACTCTCTGTTTTTTTACCCTGTCACATGCTGTACGAAGTGAGCAATGGGTAGACACATGTGCTATTTTCATAGGACCGTAAAACATCATACAATACTTTTGAGTATTTGTTCTGGTCGCAAAAATCTCTGTATGGCCATCAAAATTATGTCCGCCCAAATGTAAGGCTTCCTTGTTCAGCGGGCCTGTTACAACCCCTTTTAATTTGCCGCTTAAGGATGCATCAATTGCGCTGACAACATATTGATACGCCGCATCTCCACACTTTCCGGAGCATTTGCCAATTTCGTATTGATCCATGGTCAAATGATTGGGGTCAATGACATTTAGATATCCTTCTTTATATTCATCCGGATCCTGAATCTCCACTATTTTTTCAGCTAATCCAAACTTGGTAACATAATACTGCAAAATATCTACTGCGCCATATACAACATATTTTTCCTGATATTTAGACATATCATTCATTGCTTTCACAACGATTTCCGGACCTACGCCAGCCGGATCACCAATTGTAATTCCAAACACTTCTTCTCCTCCATATTATTTATTATGAAAAAATTGAATACATTTAACTAACGCATCTTCATTCCCAATAGAGCCACCCTTAACAATGCACGGAAGATTTGGGTAATCCCCGCCGTCCAATTCAATTAAGGCAATAACCGGAAGAACATCTTCAATTAATCTTGCTCCAGAGGCACCATTTTTTTTCATAAAGCTGATTGCAGTATCACCACCTGTTAAAAATACCCCCTGTACCTTAACCTCTTTCAAAATCAACCGGGACAACTCTCCCATTTTTTCCTGCGTATACCTTGCCACATCCTGACGGTTCATGCCATGTTTCTTTCCGCAATCTACAGCGGCAATATAATCTTCATTTTCCTTGGCCGAAACAACAACAGCATCATTTCCCGTCCGAAGAATTTTAATTACTTTGCCTGCTACATCTTGAAGATTTCCACCATTTATCAAATCCTTCACGTTCATCTCGATCAGTTCTGCTCCCTGATCCAAGGCTTTCTTGACCTGTCTTCTGGATGTCTCCGCAATACTGCCCACCAATGCCAAAACAGGCTTTGGTTTTTCTACAACACTGAATAATGCGTTAGCCATACCAGCCGAGCCAACCCACAATATTTTTTTCCCTGTACCGAGAAGGAAACTGACCATTTTCTCCATATCTGAATTTTCAAGTACATCATAAGTAATAACCCGTGCACCATTCAGTTTCAACTTATTTTGTCGTATCTGTGTGAGATTAAAATACTGTACAGGTTCTTCCATCGCATCTTCCATGAGTGAAACAAGATTATCATCTGTCACAAGGCATAAGGGATCCCGCATTATTTCAGTCTCACATACTCTTGTTCCATTCATATATAGAACACCATCAATGACAGTACGATTGGAATCCGGATTGGCAGGATTGAAAACAATTAAATCCGGTTTATAAACACTGTCTGCGGCCAAGATTTCAGATCTGATATTTCCCCGAATTGTAGAATCTATTTTTTTATAATAATAATCAAATTTTATATCCTTCAGATCCTCAAAAATATTTCGGATCTTGTTGTAAGCCTCATTTGGCGGTATATTTCGAGATTCCGAGTCTATAACATAGGATTTATCCGGTTCAACATTCTTCAAATCAAAGATGATATGAGCCTCTACTCCTCTCTTTGACATCTGGACACCAGCATCTCCAGAACCCGTGAAATCATCTGCAATCATTAAATATTTTCCCATTGTTCCGTGCTCCCGTTAACCAGTAAATACACCCCTGTTTAATTAGTATGGATGCAAACTGATTACCCTTTTTGTGGAATCGGTTTACCATCTGCCGGCGGATCAAATACCTGCCCTGGCTTCGGATATTTCGGACAGCCATATTTCTTGGCCCACCATGAAACAATAAAAGGAACAATCAGCGCAGAAAGAACCGTGGATGCTGCAACCTGTACTGTCGCAATTGATACGAAGCTTGCCCAGGCTGCATCTGCAGTTGCTATTGCAGCCGGTACCGCCACCGCATTTCCAGCTGTTGTCGCGACAGCCCAACCTGCATAACCGGGTCTTCTACCTATAAAGTGATCACACGCAACGATGAATATGCCACCCACAAAAATAGTGATCAACGCAAGAATAATTCCTGAAACGCCTCCAGTAATGACACTCTTTAAACTAATTCCTGCCCCCAGAGAAAAGCCCGTAAATGGAATAACAGCGCTTCCCAGTGGGCCAAAAAACTTTGTCACCTCAGGATCAAGATTTCCCAAGATCATGCCGGCAAGAATGGGAATAATAGCAGCAACCAAACTCATAAAAGGAATATCTGCCAGCCCGGATGCCCCAAGGGCTACCAACGTTAAGAACGGTCCATCATTTATTGCCAAAATCGGCATACACGCACAATCTTTATCATCACCATATTGCTGCATTAACGCAAAATAAACGCTTCCGTTACTGTTTGTAACTGCACAAATCATTGCCATGCTTGAAATTCCAAGGAAACCATTGGAACCAAATAATTTGCCAACCAATATTCCCAGAAGCGCTCCTATTATAAACTTAGCTATTAAGAGCAACCCTCCTCGTTTAAAAACCGCTGGGAGCTCTTTTACCTTTAGATTCGTTCCCATACAGAATAACAGAATACCTAAAGCGCAAGAACTACCCGCGCTTGAAAATGTTGCCGTCGTAATACCGCCAATCTGAAGAGCGTTCGGCGCAAACGTATTCACCAGACACCCTGCCAGCAGTGGAACAACCATCATTCCAGCAGGTACTTTTTTAATAAACTGCATTATTTTCATAACATTTCCCCCTCCTAAAATTCATTGTTTAATGGTTCTTTGATTTTTGTCATTTTTTGAGAATCTCATCCGTTTTTCTCATTTTATGAAAGCGCTTTGCATAAATCTTTTTATTATTTTTTACATTTAATCGTTAATATCAATATATACATATTTCATATTCGTTAAAAGATTGGGAATTTTTTCACCAAAATATTGATTGAAAAAATTTTCCCTTATGAAAAGCAGTGATTTTTCTATCGAAATACCAGCACTAGCATATACTGTCAGGAGCTCCATCTTTGAGTGCGTTATAAACTTATCATCACATTGGAATTGAGTATTCCCCTTTTTAAACAAATCTTACGCATAAAAAGTCTTGCAAAAGTCCACCCTCCCTTCACGTATCACAAAATCCTGTTTAAATGCCCATCTGTTAATTTATAAAAAAAACAAGCCATAGGCATTCTCTAATGTGCTGCCTTAGCTTGTTCCCTTTACAGGGGTTAGACATCAATTGCTTTTGCATTGAAGCAAAAACCTATAGTCTTATCAATTTCATGAAATATCTCGAGTTGTGGAAAAAGGAGATAGAATCTATATTTATCTTACAATCAGTCAGGCAATGCCAGAATTCAGTTCTACTATGATCGTACAGAAGCCAATATACAAAAAAACAATCCCTGACTCTTTAAGTCTTTTTTTAATTCCAAAAAAGCCCTGCGACTGTTATTGCAACAGCCGCAGAGCTCAGATATTTCTATATACGCATTATAAAGCACGCATGCTCATGAAAAATGTACGCAAAAGAACCTCATACTGAATGGATCAGTCATTCCCCCTCTTTACCATTAAAGGTACAGGCGAAAAGTTCTCAGGCCTGTCATAGAGTCTGCACTCACAGTCATCGATATGCTTCACCTTAAAGCCATTTTCTTTGTACGTTTTATAATCAAACGCATTTAATTCATCAATGGCAATCTGATGGAACCTCTTGAAATCAGGCCACCATTCCCATCCACTGCCAAAATCATTATAAAGATACGCATCTGCAATCTGTTTGCCCAATTCGGGTGTTACATAAAAGGCTCCCATTGCCAGCACATTTACGCCATTCCCGGTAATCGCGCGAAATGCCGCCGGCACTGACTCCACTACACCAGCATGCACGCCCGGACATTTACTGGCCGCTATATGAATACCCATACCAGTTCCACAGAAAATTAGCGCACGCTCATATTCTTTTTCTGTAATCATCGAGCCAACCCGCAGTCCGATTCTGTGGAACATCAGCTCCGTATCATTTGGATCAGAGTCTGCCTGCACACCGATATCTTTAATGACCCATCCTTTCTTTTCCAGATATTTTTTGACTTCTTCTTTTAAAGGATATCCCGCAAAATCTGCACCCATAAGTAACTGCTTGTCTTTCACCATTTTCATAAGTCTTTCCTCCTTTGGCTCTGTGACAAATAGATCTCAGTTATCCGCTGCTTAACCTGCAAAATCAAAAATCTGCTCCATGTCCGTATAAAATTCTACTGTGCTACTATCCGCATATTTTGTAAAACAGGGCTTTGTCAACTTCCACCAGTCCTGAGTTGTTTTATCCGCAGCCATTTTTTTCATGTCCTGCGCATAGTCTGCACCCACATACTCAAAATATCCAAAAACCAAATCGCCCTCAATAAAAATACTATAATTTCGTATATTACAGTCATGGATCATTTCAAGAACGCCTTTCCATTCTGAGGTATGTACAGTTTCCCTGTGCAGGCGCTTGTACTCTTCAATTTTTTCCGGCTTCAACCGTCCAATCTGTCCAAATTTTCTTTCAGACATTTTCTCTTCCCCCATTTATCCTTGTTTCTTGACCCTGACTTTTCTTGGCTTTTCTCCAAAGTAATCCATAACCAGCGCCAGAATTAACACAGCACCCCAAATTAATGTCACATAATACGTGGATACACTCTTAAAACGGTTAATACCTGATTCAATAAACTTTAATAGAATAATGGCAGTGATGACACCGGAAACTTTTCCTTTTCCGCCATTCGGGCTTACGCCGCCAAGTACCATGAGAAGAATTGCCTGCATGGTATAGTTCGAACCATAGTCCGCACGCGCGGAGGAATAGGTAGCAAGCATCATTAATCCGCCAAGTGCAGCACACACAGATGATAAAATATACGTTTTAAACAGCAGCCTTGTTGTATTAATTCCCGAAAATTCCGCCACATGTGCATTTGTACCATAAAGCCTTATTTTGGTCCCATAGGTTGTTTTTTCAAGAAGAAACCAGACAAGAAAAGCAATCAGGATAAAAATAATAACCTTCCGCGGTAAAAAACCACCGATATTCTGTGAAAAGAAATCACAGAACTCTTTTGGAAAATCAGAAATCGCCGCGCCCCCGGTCATAACTATATTCAATCCAAGCAGAAGTTCGTTGACGCCTAATGTTGCAAGAATCGGAGGAACACTTAATCTTGATACCAGCAGAGCATTCAGGCTTCCAACGCAAACTCCAACGATAGCAGCAATAAGAAAAAACACGACAATAAAGCCAAAGGGCATGGTTCCATCTGCACCAAACATCCTGACTGCCAGAAAAACACAGAGAATAGATGTAAAATTCGCAGTTCCTACCAGGGATAAATCTATTCCGCCGGTAATCATCGGAAGCATCCCACCTAGAACCATCAACCCGTACTCCGGAAACTGTCCTGCCATTGTAAGGAAATTTTTACCGGAATAAAATTTTCCGCCCTGCATGACAGCCATAAAAATCAGCCAGAACGCCATAATAACCAGTAATCTCGAAACCTCAATATTTGAGTTAAAGGCCTTCTTAAATTTTCTCATTTTGCAGCCGCCTCCTTGTTCTTTGATGTTCTGACTTTCTCATAGCGATTTGACTGAAGAGCGCTGACAATAACCCCTATAATTATGACAGCTCCTACAAAAACATCACTCCATGTGGTCGGGATTCCAATTAATATCATAGAATTCTGCACCATGACAATCAAAAATGTCCCAAGCATACATCCCAAAAGCGAGCCTGAGCCTCCCGTCAGTGCAACACCACCAAGGACAACTCCCGCAATAATATTCATTTCCATCCCAAGCATATTTGTCGGGTGCATCTGCTGCATCATGCATGTCCTGCAGATACCAGCGGCAGAAGCTATCATTCCGATAATAATATACATAATGAACTTTGTCCGCTTTACATTGAATCCGGCAGCATGCGCACTGCTTGCATTCCCGCCTATAGCGTAAATACCACGTCCGAATATCGTGTAATGCAGAACAAGATACATAAGAACACAGACTCCAACCAGTACAAGAAACGTATAGGGAAGTACTGATGTTAACCCGTTTACTTTATTTGTGGCTGAAATAAACGGAACCGTTCCAAATGTCTTCATGCCCGCCGGGATCGTAGAGAGCTGATTAGCACGAAGCGTTCCCTGCATGAGTCCCTGAAAAATACTGGAGGTCCCCAGTGTTACAATCATGGCATTCAGATTCAGGTATCCGATTAAAAAACCATTCAATGCGCCTAATACAGCCCCGAAAGCGATCGCAATTGCAAAAGCTGCAATTACATTCCCTTGATACCCCCGATCAAGCAATAGCTTTGTTGTCGCATAAACCGACAAGGAAGCAAGAGCAGGAAATGAAACATCAATCCCTCCCGACAGCAAAGTCATAAATTCACCAATGGCAAACAATCCCGGAACAATTAAGGCACTAAAAAGATCAACCAGGTTGTTTCCTGTAAAAAACTGTCCGGAACGAATCTGAACAAGTACTCCCAGCAAGATTATGATCAGAAAAATGTATGGCTCATTTGAATGAAATATTTTTTTTAATTTATTATTCATCATTAATCCCTCACATCATAGCACTGAGAATTGCTGCCTCATTCAATCCTTCTCCTGAAAATTCACCGACAATGCGACCCTCTTTTATGACATCAACCCTTGAACAATTCTGCACTATTTCAGGAAGATCATCCGAGATAATTATGACTCCCATCCCATCCTCTGCAAGTTTTTGAAGGATAACATGAATATCATGTTTCGAGCCAATATCTACTCCAACTGTCGGACCGTTCAGAATCAAGACCTCAGGTTTTGTAGCCAGCCATTTTGCCAGAACAACCTTCTGCTGATTTCCGCCGGACAAAGTCGTAACCGGATTCTCCGGATTGTCTGTTTTTACTTCCATTTCATGTACCCAGTTGCCTACTTCACGGTCACGTTTTTTTCTGTCATAAATACCTTTACTGGTCAGATGATCAATTTCCGAGATAATAATATTATCTGCAATTGACCTCTGAAGGAACAGACCCTCTGACAGACGATCTTCCGGAACATAACCGATTTTATTTGCTATAGCGTCCCGGGCATTTTTTATCTCAACAACTTTTCCATTGCGGATAATTTTTCCTGAGGAGGCAGGGAGCATTCCAAACATTGCCAGAGCCAGCTCTGTACGGCCAGAATCCAATAATCCGGTAATGCCAAGAATTTCGCCTCCATGAAGTTTAATATTTACATGTTCAAAAGAACCCGGGCTTGTCAGATCATCCAACTCAAAAATCGGTTTCTCTGAAACTTTAGCCGGTAAAAATTTTTTATTTTCAAATTCCCGGCCTGTCATATAATAAGTGAATTTAGAATCGTCCAGGTCTTTTGTGTTTCCGGTTGCAACCATTTCACCATTTCGTAAGATGGTAAATCTCTCGGAGATTTCAAAAACTTCATTAAGCTTGTGACTGATAAAGAGAATCGCTATTCCCTGGGCTTTCAGATTCAAAATAATTTTAAATAATGCATCGACTTCCTTTTTCGTCAGAGCAGTTGTCGGCTCATCCATAATAATCAGTTTCGCATTAAACATAAGCGCCCGGCTGATCGCAACCATCTGCTTCTGTGCAACCGAAAGAGTTCCAACTTTCGCTTCCAGATCAATATTCAAATGAATTTTAGAAACAGCATCTTCTGCTATCTTTCTTACATTTTTCCAGCTCACCCATCTTTTTCCGGAAGCCACTTCCGTATTTAATGCAAGATTTTCTGCAACAGTAAGATTGGGAAAAAGAGAAAAATCCTGGTAGATTACCTGTATTCCCATATTGATGGCATCAATTGGTGTTATTTTATCGAGCTTTTTCCCGTTAAATTCAATTGTGCCTCCATCTCTCTGATAAACCCCTGAAATTATTTTTATTAATGTTGACTTTCCACACCCATTCTCACCTGCAAGGCAATGAATTTCTCCTGGTCTGATACTTAAAGAAACATCTTTCAGCGCATGAACATTGCCAAAAGATATTTTGATATGCTCAGCCTTCAGCAAAAGCATCTCATCATTAGCTCCCATTGAAACTCCTTTCACTGCTGATTCCATATAACCTCGAAGAGCTGCCACGAAAAACGCGACAGCTCTTATGTTCTATTAGGGATTTGCTGTCATCTTCTGACTAAAAATGTCAGAAACCAAAGCTGTCACAATTATCAGCGGTAACAGTTACCCATCCCTGGCCTTCAAAAACCGTATCCGAACCAGATCTTCTGGTCATTGCTGTATATCCATCAACATTAAGGTTTAATGGCTCTTCAATTTCTTCTCCAGCAAGGACTTTGCATGCAAGATCCACCATTGCCTCACCGGATTTGCCGGGATCCCATACGGTAAGGGACTTAACAACACCGGACTTCAAAATTTCGGCATTATCAGCCGGCATACCTGTACCTGTAGTAAAGAATTTGCCCTGGAGTCCAAGCTCCTGAATAGCGCGTGCCACACCAGGTGCGTCAAAAGAAGATGTACCAAGAATGCCCTTTAAATCCGGATAAGTCTTAATCAGTTCCTTGGCCACATTGTATGCCGTATCACCATTATCGTTTGACTCTACGCGTGGATTTTCCTCCAACAATTTCATATTCGGATAATGTTCTTTCTGATAAGCGACTGCCGCATCCGCCCATTCATTATGAGATCCGTTTGTCAGGGAAGCCACCATAGTTGTATAGGTACCCTCTTCTCCCATTGCATCTGCAAGGTTCTGCATAAGAAAAGCTCCATATCCCGCGTTCGAGAAAGCTTCAATGTCATAATCCACGTTTTCCAGATCGGCACCTTCATGCGTGATAACAGTAATCCCTGCATCTTTTGCCTTTTTAAGAATCGGATCCATGGACTCTATGTCAACCGGAACAACACAGATTGCATCTACTCCCTGTGAAATCAAATCCTCAACCTGCTGTGCCTGATGGGTAGCGTCAATAGTTCCTGTATCAACCTGATAACAATTAACTCCCGTATCTGAAGCAAACTTATCCACTCCCGCTTTCATTCTTACAAACCACGGGTTCGTGGAATCCTTGGGAACCACTGCAATTTCCCATTGTTCATCTACCGCCTTTTTAACAGCTTCCTCATCGCTCCAGTTTCCAGGCGCCGGAGCATCAGATGCAGTTCCAGAAGCAGACGAAACTGAAGTTGACGTTACTGCTTCACTTTCTGCACTGGAAGCTGCTGTCGATGCCGCTGCACTTGCTGATTCCGATGCGGTTGACTGACTTGCAGACGTAGACGCCTGCGCAGACGACTCTCCTGATGAAGCAGTACTTCCCCCGGATGAACCGCAGCCAGCCACCAGCGCTGCAAACATAGAAGCGGTAAGCAATGTTACGACGATTCTTTTCTTCATAGTTCTCCTCCTTTGACAGAAATGTAATAAAACCGCCATTCAACTCTATTCCCAGTTTCTGCATAACCGTCGACAGAAACATAGAATATCAACTAAAAGCTCTCTCTTAAAACAAGTTTCTGCGGTATGATAATACGGTTTCCCGCTATGTTACCGGACAGCGTTATCTCTGTCATTTCCCACAATTTTTCACCCAGCAGCTTCTGGTCCTGATCAACAGTAGTTAATGGCGGATTAACAAAACTCGAAACTGCAATATTATCAAACCCAATAATCGAAAAATCTTCCGGAACACGATATTTCTTTTCCCGAAAAGCTTTTAATGCACCAATGGCAAGATTATCCGATGAACAAATCCAGCATTTCGGCAGACTTTCATAAGTATTTTTTTCCAAAACACTACGCATATATAAATATCCGTTTTGCAGATTGTCCAGCCGTAAAGTCTTATCACAGAACAGTTCTTTCTCTCCGCACTGAACACCTGCTTTTTTTGCCGCCCTCTTAATTCCTTCATATCTCCTGACCAGATTGATAATTGTTACAGGCTCAAAAAACACACCTAGTCTGTCATAGCCTTTTTCTTTAACCATTGGAAGAATACTGTCAAAGACCTTCTCATTATCAAAGGCAACCATGTTTACCCTCAGTTCATCGGATAGACGGTCTGCAAGAATAACAGGAATGCCACTGGAAACCAGCCTGCTGATTTCCTCTTCATCCTCACAGCCATTGAATACAACAACCAGACAGGACTTACTGTTCCTTGCCCTTTTCAGTGCGCTTCGTTCCCTGGCCGGGGAGTATTCATAACCATATGTCTGAATATAATAGCCATGTTTTATAGCAATATCTGTATAGGTGCTGAGTGTTTTTGTATGAAACGTATTGTTCATGTTAGGAGATAGCACCATGATGTTTTTCGACTTCTTTCTCCTTAATGAACCTGCTACATAATCCGGGGAATAATCCAATGTTCGTATAGCTTTTTCAATTTTTTCTGATGTTGCAGTTCTTAATTTGGCAGAATGATTTAAAAAATTAGAGACACTTCCTACTGAAACACCCGCTTCCTCTGCCACCATTTTAATTGTTGGGTGTTGACATCTTCTTTTTTCTGCCATTATTAAGCTCCTTATTCAATTGAATCGTTTCAATTTATACATATTATACATATTTACAACTTGTATTTCAATACATTATGTTCTTTTCTACATATTATCTCATTATTGAATCGTTTCATGTATTGATTTTGCACAATTATTTTTCCTGTCCGCATCGTAAAGCCTGACAAAAAAAGAGAGGGGAAACCCATTCCATATGCTGGAAGGATTTTCCCTCTTTCTTCCTGTCTTTCAAACCAGAAAATAGAAGTCTGCTGAGCTTCTTGTTTGCTGCCCTTAATAACAAACAGAATAGCTACATCAGATAATCGGAATAACTAACCCGCTTTTTAATTATCTCACGTTAAAACCATTATCTTCAGGACAGCTTCATATCCCCGTCTTTGACCCATCCCATCTTTCTGCAGAACAGGTTGATCAGCGGACACAGCACGGCGGGAAGTACAAAGGAAATCAAAATCAGCCCCGCCCAGTCCATAGCGGTAATGGCGGTTCTGGAACCATCCGCAATCCCCTGAACCCAACCCGTGTATACACCGATCTGGCCGACCAGACCGCAGGTACCCATTCCGGAAGAAACTGCCGCTCCATCCATACGCAGATGAAACAGACAGGTGGCCATCGGACCGGTGACGGCGGATGTTACAATCGGCGCGATCCAGATCCGCGGGTTTTTCACGATGTTTCCCATCTGGAGCATAGAGGTTCCGATTCCCTGGGAAATCAGCCCTCCCCATTTATTCTCCGGGAAAGACATCACAGCGAACCCGATCATCTGCGCGCAGCAGCCGGCAACCGCAGCGCCTCCCGCAAGACCGGTAAGACCCAGGGCCGCACAGATTGCCGCTGAGGAAATAGGAAGCGTCAGCGCGACGCCGACAATGACCGATACCAGAATTCCCATAAGGAAGGGCTGAAGATCTGTAGCCCACATAATCAACGTTCCTACCTTCATGGCAGCTTTTCCAAGCGCGGGCGCCCACCAGGCGGATAGTCCCACCCCCACTGCAATCGTTACCAGAGGCGTAACCAGAATGTCTACCTTTGTCTCTTTAGAGACAGCCTTTCCGACTTCGGAGGCAATAATCGCCACAAAAAGGACCGCCAGCGGGCCTCCCGCGCCGCCCAGCGCATTGGAGGCAAATCCGACCGCGATCAGCGAAAACAGCACCAGCGGAGGACAGTGCAGCGCATATCCGATTGCGACAGCCATTGCCGGCCCGCTCATGGCAGTTGCCAGACCGCCTACCGTATAATCTACGCCGGCGACCGTTGCGACCGTATTCGTCAAAAATTCCACATGAAACTGTGTGCCGATCGTATTGATAATGGTCCCGATCAGCAGGGAACAGAACAGCCCCTGAGCCATGGCGCCCAGCGCATCGATCCCATACCGCTTCAGCGAAATTTCAATATCCTTCCGCTTTAGAAATGCCTCAATCTTTTCCATTTTCCCCCTCACACAGATCCGTCCCGGCGTCTATGGTGCCCCGCAGGATTTTCAGGTGTCTCAACGCTTTTTATTCTACCAGATTTCCGGCAGAATCATAGTAGGGAAAGAATACACTGCTCCGGTGCTTCTTATCAAACATGCAGTTATACTGCAGCATCTGATAGTTATCCAGCCATTCCTGCTCCTCCCCAACAGCATCTTCAAAATGCAGGAACTTCTGCTGCGAAATCGAGTAATAACCTCTGGAATTGATCGCCGGTATGTGTTCTCTCATCTCTGCCAGAAACTTATTATACGCCGGCAGATCAATGCCCGCCACCTGGAGAGCCATCGTTGACAGGTAATTCAGACTGGTGCAGGAGACTTCTCTTTCCTGGGAATCCCAGTTGGTCCAGATGAAGAACGGAACCTTGTAGAAATTCTCCATCTCATCCATGGTCAGGCCGGACATCCCTTTTCCATTCAGCGTGTAGTAGAACCAGGAGTCCAGGCTGGGCTGATGATCGCCGAAGAAAATAATTTCTACCGGCTGATCAACGCTCTGGAAATAGGTGATCAGGTTTTTCACCGCATTATCGGTCTCATGAATCAGCGAGAGATACTGATCCACATCGTTAAACCTTCCGCCCTCCGCAGTCACTTCATTGGAATTAAAATTCGAGTAATAATCCTCATATCCTCCGTGATTCTGCATGGTAATTCCCATGATAAAGAGATTTTCATCCTCTCCCTTCTGTTCGTAGCGGTTGATAATCTTATCGAACAGTTCCTGATCCGTAATATAATCTCTTACAATATTCGTCTCATCAAAATACCCGTCGTCCATGAAGTGCTGTTCATCAAAACCCAGCTTCGGATAATTGGTGTTTCTCTTCCACCCGGTGGAGTAATACGGATGCATGGCAATCGTGGTGTAGCCCTCGGCATTCAAGGTAGACACCATGGAGAAGGGATTCTTCTGAAGATACTGTTCGTAAACCACGGAACCGGAGGGAAGCCAGGCCATGGAATTTCCTGTCATGTACTCCCATTCGGAATTCGGCGTCTTGGCGCCGTACACCGATGACAGCGCATATCCGCGGATGGTATTTTCCTTCAGTGAATCAATAAAGGGGGTTGCCTCCTGATTGGTCTCAAATTCCCCTACCGTGGAAAGATCCGCAAAGGACTCATCCATGATTGTGATGATAACAGGCTTCTTGCCGGAATCCAGCGTAGATGTAATCTGGCTTTCGTCTGCGCCGGTATCGCTGCCGGAAGCATCTGCTGTCCCTTCACTCTCTGAATCAGAAGAGTCGGAACTGTAGGTTTTCTCCAGCTCTTCCACCTTTTCCAGATCATAATCATCCGGGGCGGAAACGAAGCTGTCGCGAATGCCCAGATAATAATTCAGCATAAACCCGTTCTGATAGCTGCCCTTCAGCTCCCAGGTCTGCGTCTCCCTGTTTTCCGCCGCCCCATGCACGTAAAGGAACAGAATGGCAATCACCGCCAGGTCAATCACGCGGTGCATGGCAGCTTTCTGAAAGGTAATGTCACAGCGGCGGATAACGGCAAGAAAAAGGATGGAGCCGAGAATAACATAGACACCCCTGACATGCAGCTGCAGCCGGTAGTGCGCGAGAACACTCAACCCGGTCCCTGAGGACGAGAGATCGCTGAAGCTCAGCTCATTCTCGCGGAACAGATAGACAAAATAATCGATAAAGGCCACAACAACCAGAAAACAATGCGCCAGTGTCGCGGCGCGGCCGGGTTTTCTGGTGAAAATCAGGTGGCAGATAAAATAAATAAAAGCCACACAGAGGACATTAAGAAACAGGGTCCGGTCAGATGTCTTTTCAAAGGACTGCGGATCCAGGATACAGTACTGGATGCAGTACGTTGTGAAGATAGAGCCGACGCCGAACAGAATCCCGGTCCAAAGCCAGGGAAGCTTGTCCGACAGCCTGACCCGCATGCTGCAGATAAAAAAATACAGGATGGCGAAAAGCACAAGCGGGCGAAAAGACGCCTGCGCAAGAACGGTCAGCAGTAAGCCGATTCCCAGGAATACCGCATAACAAATCAGGTTCTTTTTTTCCTTAAAACGAAATGATATCTCCATGATGTCTCCTGACGCTGTACTATAAGTGAGAATGTCCGGTCGCGCCGGAACCTTGGCAAGAACAAATCTTTACAGTGCTTAACATACATTTTAAGTACATCTAACACAAAACAGCTTTCCCCATGCTATCACAACCACAGAAGATTTCAAGAAAAAAAATGAAAAAACCCGCCGCAGGGGCGGGTTTTTCACGTTATTATCACACTTTTTTCACATTGTTACTGTATCTCATTTCCGGTCAGAAGCCTGTAAGCCTCCCGGTATTTCTCTATTGTTTTGTCAATAACTTCCTGCGGAAGATTGTAATCACTGTCCGGATTTGCCTTCAGCCAGTCACGGACAAACTGCTTGTCAAAGGAAGGCTGTCCATGTCCCGGCTCATATCCCTCCAGCGGCCAGAAACGGCTGCTGTCCGGCGTGAGCATCTCGTCGGCAAGGACAACTTCTCCGTTTTCATCCAGACCGAATTCAAATTTAGTATCCGCAATAATAATGCCATGGCTGAGAGCGTACTCCGCGCACTCTTCATAGAGGCGGATCGTATAAGTTTTCAGACAGGAGGCATAATATTCACCATGTCCGGGATAGAGTTTTTCCAGCACCTCGATGCTTTTTTCATAGCTGATATTCTCATCGTGGTCTCCCAGCTCCGCCTTGGTGCTTGGTGTATAGATCGGCTCCGGCAGCTTGTCGCATTCCTTCAGTCCCTGCGGCAGCGTAATTCCGCAGACAACGCCGTTTTTCTGATAGCTTGCCCAGCCGCTTCCCGTAATGTATCCGCGGACAATGCACTCAATCGGAAGCATCTTCAGCTTCTTGCAGAGCATGCTGTTCCCGTCGAATTCCGGTTTCCGGAAAAACTCCGGCATATCGTTCACGTCTACGCTGACCATGTGATTGGATACAATATCGCTCGTATAGTCAAACCAGAACCTGGACATCTGGGTGAGAATCTTCCCTTTACCCGTCACTTTATTTTTCAAAATGACATCAAAGGCCGAAATCCGGTCTGTCGCAACCATGATCAGGTTTTCCCCGACATCATAAATTTCCCTGACCTTACCTGCCTTAATAGGTGAATACTCCTGCATATCTGCCTCCCGAAAAAATGCTTTTTCCAACTGACGACACGGATAGTATAGCGCCTGACCGGCCCGGCCTGCAAGAACTATCTGACGGCAGATATCCGTCCTGGGATTTAGCCGGCCATAACAGGGCGGCGGATTGTCATACAATTTACGTTCCCATCCTCTTCCCTGTTTTCTTCTTCCTATGCGTCGGTATCGAAATCCCGGCTCCGCAACTTACCGAAGTACGAGAAAGGCACCGAGATTTCCCCGTCTGCCATGCGAAGCCCGGTGGGAAAACAGGAGATCCGGATTACAGCAGGTACAGATATCGGTGATGGAAATATTCTCCGCCGGCACACCCGCTTCTTCCAGAACCAGACGGCCGCAGCTCCACAGATCCAGCTGGAACTTCCCATTCCTCTTCCCGCTGAGAATTTCCTCTTCTTTTCCGGGAAACGCTTTCTGAAAAACCTCCGCGACATCGCTGCTTACTTCATAGCAGTCCCGGCAGATGGAAGGGCCTATGGCACAGATCAGATCCTCCGGCCTGGTGCCGTATTCCCGTCGCATCAGCTCTACCGCCTTCCTGCCGATTTTCTCCGCGGTTCCCCTCCATCCGGAATGAACCAGGCCGATGGCGCGGTTCCTCGGATCCACCAGAAAAACCGGAACGCAGTCCGCCGTAAATACACTCAGCACCAGGCCGGGAACATTGGTCACCAGGCCGTCCACCTCCGCGTAATCGCGCGGGCGGGTCAGCCCTTTCCCTGCGTCCTGTTCCGTAACAACACGGATATTGGAGGTGTGCGTCTGGTCCGTAAACACAAACCGGCTTTCCTCTGTATTAAAATATTCCGCCACCCTGCGAAAGTTTTCACGGACGTTTTCTTCTCTGTCTCCTCTTGAAAAGCTCAGATTCAGGGAAGCCAGGTGATCCCGGCTGACCCCTCCCAGCCTTGTGGTAAAGCCATGGCTGACCAGCCCGGTCTGCTCCAGCGCCGGAAATACCAGCATCGGAAATGCGGATTCCGCCCAGACCGGGACTTGGGTTGTCCCCTTTCGCCTGAACTCCGGACGGCAGCAATTCTCTTCTGTGTTTCTGATCATATTCTTCTCCTGCTGTCTCTTTTGCTATTCCCTGTGGGTGTGCTTATTTGTCCCGGCTTCTTACGGTCTGTGTATCTTCAGCCCTCCGCATGCTGTTCCAGGAAATCCAGAATATCCTGATCCACCTTCTCATGATCCAGCTCATTCAGAATTTCATGGCGGTCTCCCGGATACAGCTTCATCTGTACATTGGTGAGACCTGCCTCCTGATAGATGTCCCGCAGCTTTTCCGGTCCCTGTCCGAAATTCCCGACCGGATCGTCACCGCCGGATAAAATAAAGATCGGAAGATCTTTGGGGGTTTTCCGGATATTTTTCATGTCCTGCGCATACTCCAGCCCCAGGAAAAGATTATAATAGGCATTGGTCGTAAACTTAAAGTTATTCCACGGATTTGCGTTATAGGCATCCACGATTTTTTCGTCTTTCGTCAGCCAGTCATTTCTGGTCCGCGCCGGTTCAAATTTCTTATTATAAGATCCCAGCGCCAGGTTATTCAGCATACTGCTGCGGTACCTCCATCCTTTGGTAGAACCGATCAGATGTGCCAGCGATTTCACAAAACGAAGAGAACCCTTTGGCTGAACGCCTGTACCCATGATCAGGGCTCCCGCAAGTCCTTCTCCGTAGATTTCTATATACTGACGCACCAGAAAAGAGCCCATGCTGTGTCCCAGTATAAAATAAGGGATTCCGGGATATTTTTCCTGAGTTCTCTCCCGAAGCGCATGCATGTCTCCGATGACGCAGAGATTTCCGTCTTTTTCCGCAAAATAACCGTAATCCTCCTGCGAGGCAACCGAGCCTCCGTGTCCGAGATGATCGTTTCCCACCACACAGATTCCCTGCCCGGAGAGATATTTTCCAAAACGGTCATACCGCCCGATAAATTCTACCATCCCGTGAGCAATCTGCAGGACGGCCCGGCATCTGCCCTCCGGCGCCCATTCCATGGCATGTATGCTTGTTTTCCCGTCCTTCGAGAGATACTGAAAATTCTCCGCCTCCATCTGACTGCACCTCCTGTCCGTTTTCCTGTTGATTTCTGCTGTTATTATCCCTCTGCCGCTGTATTCGTCCGTTTTTTTCTCTTGCCTGCCGCCGCAGTCCTTGTTTCCGGAAAGCAGCCGGAAACAGCATCTGCTTCTCCCGCGGCCCGTTTTTGTGGAATCAGCGCAAATTCTGTTCTATATTTTAGCATGTTTTTGTCTATTATTGCAAAACTATTCTGGACATCTGTTCATTATTTCTCATTAGAGGGATACAAATTATTAGGTGGCCAGTCTGAGGTTTTTAATTCGCAAGTTCATTCATCGTGCCATCCAGTATTTGCTTTGAAATAAATTACCACGAAGTTTAAACACAGTCCTATTCCTGTGATAAATTAGAAAACCTACGTCCAATTTTTCCTGATCAAATACTTTATTGTGGATTTCCCGATAATTAACTCTCAACGTTGCTGAGGAGATGTGATACAGCAGATTTTTATTGAAAATACTGGATTTTTCGTTGCATTCTGGTGCGGAAGTGATAAGGTTATAGAGAGTTAATTAACTCTCTGTTGGAGGGCAAAATGTACCAGAATTACACAGTGAAAATCCCTGATCTTCCGACTGGAATTACGAAGAAGACGATCAAAGGGACAACCTATGTTTACTATACATACGGACGTACCTACATCTCTGAGAAGAAATACAGTCAGGGGAAAGATACATCTATAGGGAAGACCGATCCTGGCGATGATACCATGATGTATCCGAACGCAAACTTTTTCCGCTTCTTTCCGGATTCTGTTCCTAATGAGGACAGGCCTCCAGAGCGAAGCGGATGCCTTAGGATCGGAACCTTTGTTGTTGTCCGTAAGATCCTGCAGGAGTATAAGCTGGATGAGACAATGAATGCCCTGATTGGCAGGGACAGTGGATTGTTTCTGGATCTTGCGGCCTATACGCTGGTTACAGAGGGAAATGTCGCCCAGTATTATCCGGAGTATGCATTTAACCATCCACTTTTTACGGAAGGTATGCATGTTTACAGCGATTCCAAAGTCTGTGATTTCCTGAAGGGAATCACGCCTGATCAGATCATCATGTTCCAGAACACATGGAATGAGAAACAGGATCACCGTGAGAAAATTTATATTTCCTATGACTCCACGAACAAGAACTGCCAGGCAGGCGATCTGGAATGTGTAGAATTCGGGCATCCGAAACAGGATAACGGAAAGCCGGTGTTCAATTATTCCGTTGCGTATAATAACACCAACAGTGTTCCTCTCTTTTATGAAGAGTATCCGGGCAGTATTACAGATGTGTCGCAGCTGCAGATCATGCTTGAGAAAGCCAAAGGCTATGGCTACCACGAGATCGGGTTCATCCTCGACAGGGGATACTTCAGCAGAGAGAACATCCGGTATATGGATAAGAACGGTTTCGATTTCATCATTATGATGAAGGGAATGAAGTCTCTGGCTCATGAGATCGTGACCGCGAACAAGGGCAGGTTCGAGGATGAGTATTCAAAGAACATCCGGGGCTATAACGTCTATGGCATGACAGTCCACCAGAAGCTGTTTCCGTCAGATGAGAATGACAGATACTTCCACATCTATTACAGTGACAGCAGGAAGGCCTCTGAGAAGGGTGAACTGACAGCAAAGATTGCCAGGCTCGCAAAGTACTTTAAGAAGCATCAGAACCAGTCCGTTCATTTTGAACAAACCCTGGAGCACTACTTTGATTTGATCTACTGGCACGAAGGTCAGAAGGACGAGAAGTTTCTGTATGCCCGGGAGAGGACTGATGTTATTAACAGGGAGATCAGTTTTTGCGGATACTTCGTTATCATCACATCGGCTGAGATGACTGCCTCGAAGGCGCTGGAGCTCTACAAGAGCCGGGATGTTTCGGAAAAGCTGTTCCGTGCGGACAAATGCTTCCTCGGCAACAGGACAATGCGGGCACATATGAATGAAACAGAGAATGCACGGATATTTGTTGAGTTTGTGGCATTGATCGTAAGAAACCGCATTTATCATCAACTGATTGAGCAGGAAAAACAAAGCAATAAAAAGAGAAACTACATGACTGTTCCTGCTGCGATCCGGGAGCTGGAGAAGATCGAGATCATACAGCAGCCGGATCACAGATACCGGCTGAACTATGCGGTTACCGCGACCCAGAAAGAGATCCTGAAAGCATTCGGGATCAATGAAGTCAACATTAAAAAGTGGGCCAATGAGATCAGCGCTAAACTGTCTGATGAGATGAAGGAGGCAGTGTGATGGCAAGAACAAGGCGTTCTCTTGATGAACGGATTGAGGAACAAGAGCAGGTTGTCAGCAAAGCCAAGGAGCACTACGAGGCTGAGTTAAACAAGCTGGAGCAACTGATGCAGAAGCGGAACGAACAGAAAAAGAAGGAGCTTTTGAAGGTCGTCGAAGAGAGTGATAAAAGCATCGACGAGATCATCGAACTGATCCGACAGGCTGGCGCTTCGGCCGACGATGACGATATCGAGAGTTAATTTTCAGGAAAATCACATTTATGACGCAGGTAATATTTGTCTGATTACCATTCCTGCATGTTCTTCTCTTCACCAAATGTCAATTCCAGAAGTTCCGCTGCAATTCTGTCACTTCGCACCCTCATAAGATTGTCTTCCACATCAGGCTTTGCCAGAAGCTCCATGCTCCCATACCATACAACATTCTGATCAATGACCGCAAAATGTTCACACGTTTCTTCCAAATAATATATTTCAAATCCGGCTTTCCGAAGACGTTCCAGCAGAGCCATCCGTGCTTCTGATTTTCCAAGCCCGTATACATCAGGATGCCATGTGACGATTGTGCATTTTGTACCGTTTTCCTGGCATTTTCCTATAGTTTTTATTAATCGGCTCACTTTATCAGCATTAAGCCTTGGACTTGAAATGACAACACTATACTTTGCTAATTCAATATCATGCCAGAAAGTCTCCGCATAGGTCTCAATGTCATAGATCGCGTTTATCTGGCCGTCAGCCTCTTCTTCTCCGCCGGAATAAAGCTCATATCCGATCTTTTTGTATGCTTTCAGACGGGAAGCATACATTTTATCAAACTTTGGAATATGGCAGTCCACATAATCATATACAATGACATTCTTTTTACCCTTGTAATCACGGTTCAGCCGTCCTGCATACTGTTCAACGACATTTTCGCCGGATACAGGAGTTGCCATGAATAACGTGTCAAGCCTTGGACAATCAAACCCCTCACCCAAAAGTGAACCGGTTCCGACAAGTATAAGTGTCTCCGACTTTGAAACATGTTTTAAATCGTCAACCTGTATGTGGCGTGCTTTTGTTCCGTTTTTCCCGGTCAGAAGGATAACCCTGTCAGCATCCTGCTTAAGGCGTTCCGCTAATCGTTCAGCATGGTCAACATATTTTGTCAGAACTACCGGTGTCCTTCCATTCTTTACACATGCCGCCACCTCTTCTGTAATCTGAGCATCTCTCACCTCATTATTTCGGATTAGTTCAAACGCGGCATTTCCATACGGAGTTTTGGATAAATGATGCGGGGCAACTGTCTGCGTAAATCTCGGATAAACGAAATGGCCAATGTTCTGCTCCCTTGCTCTGTCTTTCTCCGTAAAGCGATATCGAATCGGACCTAGAAGAAATTCGTTGATCTTCTCCTTCCCATCACCTCTCTTTGGAGTTGCCGTTACCCCGTACACATATTTGGCCTGCACTTCCTGCAGCACTTCAATAGCAGAATCAGAGGCGGCATGATGGCATTCATCCATGATAACCTGCCCGTACTCCTTCAGTAGCGGATGGAATCCATCCTTTCTTTTTAAGGATCGGATCATTGCAACATCGACAATGCCAGTCAGGGTATCATGAGCTCCCTGCAGGTTTCCAATCAATTTTTTTCTGGTTCTTATTTGTCCGGACTTTGTTTTATATTTCGGAAGTTTCTCATCAATCACCAGGAATTCATGAAGACGTTCTATCCACTGATTCATTAAATCCGCTTTATCTACAAGAATAAGGGTATTGACCTGACGCTCCGCGATTATATTACAGCAAACAACAGTTTTCCCAAAGGCCGTCGCAGCATGCAGAATTCCATTGTCATGAGCCATCATAGCCTTTACTGCCTCCTTTTGCGATTCCCGCAGCTTACCATTAAATCTCACTTTGACTGGCTTGCCTTCCGACCGCTTATCCCTTATGGAGTATGGGATATCCGCCTGTGTCAGCTTTGAAATCATTTTTTCTGATAAACCGCGTGGGAGTACAATATATTTTCCCTCATCTGATCCCAAATAAATATATCTCGGTGTATTATAATTCGGCAGATCCATGGCTAGGTTCTGAAAATATTGCCTATTTGAAAATGCGGCCATCCTGCGGATATCACGCTTCATTTTGTTGGAAATATTGGATGTGTCCACATAAAGCCTGTTCGAAATGATCAGATCTGCTTTTCCGATTACTTCGCTCTTATGAAAGCCGTTGCCCTTTTCCCATGGTTCCGCGTCCTCATTTTCAACCGATTCCGGATTCGTGATCTCCTGTCCAGTCCATTTCTGCAGGATTTTCTCTAACTCGGCTTTTGACAGTCTTTTTACACCGCTTAAGAACATCAGCTGGTCAGGATAAGCGTTCCATGCCTCATCTACAAATGCGCTGTTGCCGCTTTTCAAAGCCTGCCCCTGTAGCGGCAGTGCAATTACATTTCCCAGCCCGCCTTTGGGAAGCATATCCTGTGCCGGGATCATACGGTCGTAATATTTAAAAGATTTCAGATTGACACTCTCCGCACCTTTATCAAGCAGGGCAAACCCGAATCTTCTTGCCAGCTTCGCCGGAACCAGCTTTTTAAAGAAAATCCACAGATGCGCACCATTTCCAGATCGTGACCGCTCTACAGCACAGTCAATTCCCAAAATCCTGCAAATCTTCCTCAGCGCACTAACTTCACTCTTCCATGAATTATCTGTGTTTGCGTAATCCGTCTGTGCCGCTCCTGCTGCGTGATTATCGAAATCAAACACAAGCAGCTGACACACATTGCCTTCGAGCATAGGATATATGGCAATCACATCATTTCCATAGGAATCATTTCCTTCCATATGCGCCTTAATCAAATGGTAGTTAAGCGGTTTATAAGCCTGAATCTCGCAGTCCTTACACCTTACATTATCTTTTTTCTGTTTATGGCACTCACGATCCCATCGGTTAAAACACTGTGTATAATAGCCTGTACGCCCTGTCTTTGGATTTGTATAACGGAGTTCGTAAACCTCTTTTCTGCCGCGGCAAAATAACATGAAGAATTGATTTGCCACCTTATCCGTAACCTCGATCGGATGAATGCGACCACCCTGATCCGGATCATATTGCTCAGAATAACCCGAAGGTTCATCCGAGATGACAGTTTTATAATCAATCCTCGCATTTTCAAGAATTTTCTTCAGCAGGCTGTTTTCTTTTTCCAACCGGCTGATCCTCTCTAATAACTGTCTTGTATCCTTATCTTTTTCGCTCATATTTTTATTCTTGCGGAATCCTCGGATTTTGTCACTATTCACAAATAAATTGTAACAAGCTAAAGCCCATATAAAAAGTGCACATCTGTTTCTTGATGTGCACGCAATCAACCCTTACCAGCTTATCATGTAAATTTAATTCCTGTTTTGCGTATAAAATAGAACAGATTTTCGCACCTAACCCCCATTATTCTGGCGATGTCAGGGATTTTGGGTCTGCCACTTGGCGTTTTCGGATTAATCTTCCCTGCCCCTGACTCGATTGTTACTATAACATAACCATATGCGCTTGCCGCGGCAATCAGCCATGGATCAGCAACAGACGCATCAGACCATACACGAAGTGCTTTATCATTATAAAAAGGACTGTCTTGAATAAATTTTAATACTCTTGTGTAACTTTCAAGAATTTTAGGATCACGACGATCCAAAATATTTATACCTTCAATTGCCATGATCCATTCTGTCAGCTTATCTCCGCCTTTGAGTATCTCATCTCTTACTACGTCCATAACTGAAATGTTATCTTGTTTCAGCAATGGCTCAAGCTGCCTCCAATAGGCAGGCACAAAATCGAAAGGATAGTAATTTTGATAGGGTGTCACAAAACTGTTCGCGTCTAATAAATACTTCTCATTTACCATCCAGCACCTCCTATTTCATTCAGAAGTTTCTGGAAAGTCCTGCGATTTGTATTAGTCATCCGAAAAAGATCCGTATACTGTATTCTACCTTCTTCTGCGCTCTGAGCAAGAGCCCGAATAAAACGATGATCCAGTCGGCTGCTCATTGTTCTGTAAAAATTTCCGCCTCCAGATTTATTTTTGCTTTGCTCCGCTTCCCATGCTTTAAACTGTTTATCAAGTTCTTTAACCGTCTCGTCATAGGTTTTCCTGCTGATTTTATGCTGATCCAGTGCTTTTCTCGCAATCACATATCGACTGCAATGGAAATAACCAGCGATTGTCTCCATATGCGCAGATATCGTCTCATCAGTTTTATCCCATAAAAAATTAAAAATGGCACCGGGAACAAGTACCTCGGCCGCAGCAGCATTACATATTTTTTCAATATTGCTTCTGTTCTCTTCATGCCCACACCCATCATTATATAAGCTATTAACCCCCAACAATACATGGGTAAATTCATGCATGATGGAAAAAAGTTTTCCCGTCTCCGTGTCACAATTATTGATAAAAATCAAAGGAGCATTTTTATTTACAACTGTAAATGCCCGAAATTCATCTACATTTAACTTTCTTCTCGTATTATTGCCAACAATACCATTAGACATAACTAGTACGCCGATTTCTTCCACTCTGGAACAAATTAGTTTATAAGCCTCGGTTGCTGTTTTACAAGAAGCAAACCAATTTACATTCAGATTTAGATGTTCCCTAATTGCCTTCACAATTATATTTACTGGCGTATCTAAAGTAACAATTCCTACAAAGCTAAGCTCCTCATAACCATTTTCCTGCAGATACTCTGTCATCCATTCCTGCATCTCAACCATCTGATCATATGTATCAATTAAATTTCGACTCGGTTCCGGAATAGCGACACTATTAACTGTCCTATACTCCAAAATAGGACAATTCTCAACAGGCGGCGTGTCAAGGAAAAAATATCCGAACGGAATATTAATCTTCCTGCTTACATCCTCTACCTGATTAAAAGTCGGAGTTTTCTCGCCACTTTGCCATTTTGTAAGCAGCTCTAAAGTAGAAGATGCCACATTCTCGAATTGTATTTTCTGGATAACCCAGTTTAATATTGCTGGTTTTATGGCGACTTTCATCCCTGCCATGTGACCTCCTCCTCTCTCAGAATACAGCCAATATTATTATACAATTCCCATCTATGTTATTCAATCTCGACAAAAATTGGCAGTCATCAACCGTCATCAACATTATCTTTTTTACATGTCTCCAAGGATTATTCCTTTACATAGTTTTAAATCCAAATTTAAGTTTTCAGAAGCTTTCCGCATTTCTGACACTCGGGTTTTCAACAGTTGTAACTGAATAATACGTAACACCAAATGCCTTCCAAGCCGCAGAAATGCGACTTTTTTTGTGCTTAAAACTTGTCAAGCATTGAAAAAAAATGTTGTATATGTTGTGTCGT
>NZ_VUMV01000006.1 GCF_009696005.1 Bilifractor porci | reverse complement strand
TGCTCATTCTTGTTGTCGTCGCTAAAGCATCTCCGGTCTCGCATGCTAGCATGCGCCCGGCCCTGCTTTGCGACTGGACCTCCGGGTCATGTATAAGTCCAACGCGCTGCTCCGTTGCTTTCAGCAACTCTCGCATCGCTACAAGAATTCGCATTTCCGTTCCGCCTTCGCGGAACTTCATGCTCATTCTTGTTGTCGTCGCTAAAGCATCTCCGGTCTCGCATGCTAGCATGCGCCCGGCCCTGCTTTGCGACTGGACCTCCGGGTCATGTATAAGTCCAACGCGCTGCTCCGTTGCTTTCAGCAACTCTCGCATCGCTACAAGAATTCGCATTTCCGTTCCGCCTTCGCGGAACTTCATGCTCATTCTTGTTGTCGTCGCTAAAGCATCTCCGGTCTCGCATGCTAGCATGCGCCCGGCCCTGCTTTGCGACTGGACTTATACATTAAAAATCCCGCCGATGACAAACCTGTTACAGATCTGTCAAGGGCGGGATGAATTCTCATTACCCGTGGTGCCACCTTGCTTTGTGTCTCCACACTCTCACGGAATACCAACATATTCCCGGCAACTAACGTATGCCCTACGTCATGGAATACTTGCGCCCTGCGCTTTCCCCATGCCCTCTGCGGTCCATTTGCGAAACAGCGTTCTGCCCGGCTCTCACCTTTCCGGACTCTCTGGAAGTGCCCCTTTCGTTTTATCTCCGCATCAACGGTTTGTTCTCTTAAATTGGCTATATTTTTGCACAAGAAAAAAGAAATGTCAATTACTTTTTTTAGCCCGAAGATGAGCCAAGAGTGCTTGGAGATAAGATTCCACGTGCATGCTCCTTCCTGGGATAAAATAAGGGCATGGACTAAACCATGCCCCGCTCCGGTTACCCGGAGTGACCTCGTCGGTCAAATTATCCTTTCAATCGCGGCCTCGTCGGTCAAAAAACATATTTTTCGTGATGTCTCACAAAAGAGGCTTCTTTCTCTTCTTGTGGTTATAAGTAAACAAGGTCTGTCAACCCATTTCAAGTGATTTTTAAATAATCGTCCCAAACGACAATCACGATAATGTGGCGGTACCTTCTTCCAGTTCATCAGTAATCCCTATCTGGGACTTGCTCTGAATAAATTCCGACCGGTTATTCATCTCCGTCTGCATGCGATCCTGTCCATAAGATTCCGTCAGCGTCTCTCTTGATGAAAAAAAATTCACACACGCCCAAGTTTATCTCCCTGAATTTGTACATCCAAAGACGCAAGCGTCGTCGGAACCATGTCAAGTGTAGAAAACTGACGTTCCCATTCCGGCTTTTCTGTTTCTGCCGCGGGATTGATAACACAAAAAAAGATTTTCTCTGATGTCCCTGACATTCTGTACGAATATTGAAGTATCGGTGTTACAATAACAGTGTGTCAATTATCCAGAAAATTTAAAATGTGGGAGCGAAAAGAAATGGCGGGGAAGAGGAATAATGCAGTTGACATTGCCAGAGGAATTGCAATGTTCAGTATTATGCTGGGACATCTTGGCGTTTTCTCGATAAACCGTGTCGTTTTCACTTATCATCTTCCCATCTTTTACCTGATTTCAGGATTCTTTTTTCACGAAACAAGCGGATCTTATCGTGATTTTATTAAATATAAAGGAAGACGTATTCTCCTTCCATATTATTTTACATGTTTTCTTATTTGTTTGCTGGCTGCCGCCGCTGCTCTTTGGCGCGGTGAAGATGTCGGTCAGAGTTTATCCCGGCAAGTCCTGGCATCCCTGTATGCTGCCGGGGATGGGTATGATGAACCATTTAAGATTTATTCCATAGGAGCAATCTGGTTTCTCTGGGCAACGTTTTGGGGAGAACTTTTCTTGAAGGCTGCCTTAAGAATGAAACAGGGAACCAGAATATTTTTCGTATTCCTGCTCTTTGGGCTTTCAATATGGAGTTACAAAATAATCTGGCTTCCGCTGAGCATTCAGGCCGGGATGTGTGCACTTTTATTTATGTATATCGGCCATATTCTATGTGAGTTCCGCAGCGAAATAAGAACAGTAAAAATCGAATATAAAGTATTTTTTACTGTAATAGCCTTCTTTATGTGGCTCTGGATGGTCAAAAATTTCAAGGCCTTCTGGCTCGTACATTGTGAGATCGGGAATGGTATTGCAGATGTCATCGGAAGTCTGTGCGGATGCTACCTTCTTTACCTGGTTGCTGTATACATTGATAATAAATTTCACCCTTTGTCTCGCCTTCTCTCCTTCTTCGGAAGATACAGCCTCCTCTTTTTGAGCATCCATTTACTTGAAGCATTATTTTTCCCTTATGGGAAATTATATTCCGTTTTTTCGGGAGTCATACCTGCGACGGATGCATCTTGGCTGGTTTTTTTGATCTGCTGCAAATTTATTGTGATCAGCATTGGCGTCCTTGTTATGAGCAGAATTCCTTTTGTTAGAAAGATTTACGGATATGGGAAAGCAATTAAAAATAGTCAATGAGAGTAAGGAAAGAATTGTATATTGGGACATTGTAAAGGGAATTACGATCCTTTTAGTTATACTCGGCCATACTTCCGGAACCCCGGTTTCTCTTCGTGCAGTTATTTTTTCTTTTCATATGCCGATGTTTTTTGTTGCAAATGCATTTTTCATTAAAAAATATGACGTTCGTGATGCTTTTAAGAAATCTGCAAAGTCTCTTTTGAAGCCATACCTGATTATATGCTGTCTGGAGATTTTTTTCGCTGTTCAAAGACAAAGTGACCGGATGGGAAAATGTATAGCTGTGCTTGTTGGACTAAAATCAATGGTCGGAGGAATGAGCAAGATCGGCATAGTCTTTACTTCATTCAATTCCGTCTGGCTTATATGGTTCATCTGCTGCCTGTTCATTTCACGAATGGTATACATTGCTATCAGACAGTTTCTCAACACATTCCCAGGCTGGGTTAGCCTTTGCGCTATTATTTCTCTGGCTTTTGTCGGTTATGGGTTAGGAATTCATCAGTACTTCTTGCCATGGAGCGCTGATGTGGCACTTGCAGCATTGATTTTTATGTGGTTTGGAGATAAACTACATAAAACAGGAATAACTGAAAAAACATATTTTCATTTTATTGCAGCAACGGCATTTTTCGCTTGGATTCTGCTTATAAGTAAGAATTTCTGGATTGAAATGGCAACCAGATCCTACAAAGGCGGGTGGATTTGCATTGTTACCGCAGTCTGTGGCTGCATTGTATGCATAGAGACCGGGAAATTTTTATCAAAATTTAAACTTAGTGCATCTATCTTTTCCTGGTTAGGAAAAAATTCACTGGTTATACTAGCCGTTCATTGCCTTGAATGTATGTATTTCGACTGGTCATCGAACTTTACTTTAGCTGGTGTCAGCGATCGCTACATATGGATATTCCGTTTTATTTTCAGAACAGCCGTTGTCTTGGCGATTACATTTTGCTATGTATTCTGCAGAGATTACATTAAAAAAATGAATTGCGAGACATCAGGCCGCTCCTGATGCCGGATAGTCACTTTCAACACCACAGTTGCCGCTCAACGGTATAAATATAAAATGGATCCGAAAATGCCTGTCCTGAATGAAACATAATAACAAAATTTCTTTAATAATAGTTCCTACAGACTGGTCATAGAACATGTAACTTTCTCTGATGTCAGTGACCGTTACCTATGTTTTGCCCGTTTTGACAGGTTCGCGCTGGGTTTTTACTTCTCCCCACATTGGCAAAGATCAGCATCAGGAACGGATCATACGCTGCCGCTATTAAATGGTGTTCAATGGAACAATGTATTGCTACCACAAGCAGAATAAATACACAGACGTAATCATGATGTTTATAAGCCCGCAGACTGGACAGAACAAAAATGGCAAGTACAGTCAAAAAGACGAGTATTCCCATGCAAAGGAGTACGTTAACATAAGAGATGTCAAGATAAAAATATTCCCTTGACGGATTCACAATACCGCCCGCGCCATACTGTGGAATTTTCTGTCCAAACCATTTTATGTTATATAGATCAAATCCTTTCCTTCCCAGTTCCAGCCGATTGCTAATCCAAGCATTTATCTGTGCCATCCACGATTGAGCGGGAGTATAAAATCTGGATAATATGACCGTAGCAGCAGCAAAAACAGGCATGCAGAAACAACTGCAAAGCACTATTTTTTTCTTGAATTTCTCTCCTCTTTCCCAAAGACTTGTCTTTTGGTGACCAGAGTTTTCATTTGCAATAAGAATATCTCTATGTTGTCTCCCTGCCAACCGAGAAATATCCCGAAAGAATTGAATAAAAAAAGCTCCCAGTCCGAGAATCAGCAGGCATATGGTGGAATTTCTAGCTGCACAGTATCTGTCAACAAACCAGGCAATCCAGAGAATGAAAATACTCTCCCAATACCATATTTTTTTTCGGCTGATCCAAAGCATACAGCAGACAAGAAAAAAGAGATGTGCACTGAAATCCGTCCTGTAGATGCTGCCAAAAGCGTGACTGAGCCATCCGTTTCCGGCATCATAAGTCAGATATGCCACAATTCCCATCATGGAGCAAACATAGGTAACAAGAATAGAAGGCACCTCCACCCAAAGATATACCTTGGCTATTCTGTCGAAGGATACATCTTTGGCTCCCAAAATAAGCAACAGGTAAAAGGCAACATCTCTTTCCCGCAAAACATGCCAGTTTCCGTAAAAGCCAAGAATCACCAAAAATGCGAAGAGGATATCCTGCCACCTCCATTTTTTATCCATCAAGACTTTAACGGCAACCAGGATAAAACCTGTTTTCCGGAGGGTACTGTCAATATTTTCCGGCCACATAATTTTAAACATGGTGGTCAGTATAAACGTATACCAGACGATAACCGCCAGATAACAGAGGTATGCCACCTCCATGGCATTCTGAATCCATCGTCCCTCATGCTTTTTATCCAGATAACATGACAGTCCCATTCTGTATCCTATTGCTCCATTTTATTCATACTGCACAATCTCTTTTCTCCAGGCTTTACTTGCCCTTCATCAACTATAGCGTTTCTATTTGAGTTACAGAATGACCGCACCCAGTATCTGTCCGCCGTTGCTTCTGACTCGACGCACTTCGCTCTCCATATCTTCTGTTCTTGTTTGTCCAGCCTCTTCTAGCACCACAACTTGTTTCACATCATTCAGCCGCAGATAAATATCCGCGCTATGCAAAGCATCGGGACAGAATTCTACGGAAATATCCTTTAATAATGGCGTTAGTTCTTCTACAAAGGACTGAGCCGATTCCTGTCCAAGCGAACTAACCAGCAACACCTTACTCATAGGGTCTGCATTCAACCCGGTTTTCAGGTCTATAGCCGCAGCAGCAGTCCGAATTGCTTCTGCCCTATCCTCAACACCCTCGGTAAATCCCATATGTTTCCTCAGGAATACATCAAATCTGGCCTTGTGTTTCAATGGGTGTCTGTATACAGCAAGTTTCTCCACTCCCAGGAATTTCTGAATATCATCTTCTGTCTTGAGCTTTCCGGATAATGCATAGGAAAGGCAATACCACAGGAGCAGAAGGAAAAAGCCGACCGCAAAACCAATAACTCCATATTTGACAACATTCTTTTTTAGTGATCCTCCTGCTGCAACTTCATCCGTCGTGGGCTCCTGCAGATTATTCTGCATTTTACGCAAATTATCCAGCTGACTCTGTATACTACTCATAGAGGAATTAAATGCGTCCTGTAAAGATGCCACACTTACATCACTGCAGACCTGCACTGTCCCTGAAGGCGTAACTATCTGACTGGAAGCCTCGTCCGCCGTATCTGTGCTGCCATTGGTATTTTCCATAAGCAGCTGAATCCTATGTTCCCCGGCTGCTTCTGTCACCTTTTCCTGCCAGCTGTTCATATTTTCTTTGACGTAATCAGTAAGATCGTTAACCAGCTTTTCGCTGTCTCCGACAACTTTTATTGTAAGCACGGACCCTGTCTGATCTACGTCTGCAAGTATTAATTCCTTCAGATATCTGGTATCCAGATCTTTATCTTCTCCGGTGTAATTTTTCATCGTATCGGCTTCTAGCAGCGCAAGATACGCATTGGCAACCCCTGAATACGATTCTTCCGTATTGCCATTGGAATCAGGAATAACCACAGTGGAATTGTTACTTCCATTCTCCGTCTGGATGTAATAAATCAGTGTGTTCTTCTTCAGATTATAAGGATTCAGATTCATCAGAATAGAATAAGCCTTATACTCTGCATTTTTTTCTGTGGTATCCAGCAAGGACTGAATGGAATAATCCAGCGATGCTTTGGACACCTTATATTGCTGGTTTTCATCCTGCAGATGATCCTGATGCTTGTCCCTGGTTACCTCTGCAGAGGACGAACTGACAGTAGAAACAATTTCTTCCAGATCGGTCTGATCTGTTCCGGTGCTCCTGTATCCTTTTACGGCCTTACCGCCGGCAAATAACAGCCCGAAAACAATGCCTGCCAGCAGCAGCAATCTCCAGTTTTTCAACCCGTTGTAAAGCATCAGCCGGATACTGATTTCTTTTTCATCCTCGTCGTAGACCTTGTTCTCTTCCATCATAATTTATCCTCTTACTCCGAACCCTTTCCGCTAAAAACGACCCCGATGGTACGCGCCAGTATCTTTGCGTCCTCCGCAAGACTCCAATTACAAATATACTGTACATCCAGGTTGACCACATCTTCAAAATTTGTGATGTCACTTCTGCCACTTACCTGCCACAGCCCCGTGATCCCTGGTTTCATGCCCAGCCGTGCTCTATGTCTGGGCGAATACTGCTCCCACTCGTCCACCGTTGGCGGTCTGGTGCCTACCAGGGACATATCTCCCTTCAGAACATTCCAGAACTGCGGGAATTCATCGATCGAATATTTTCGAATAAAATGCCCGGCCGGAAAAATTCTGGGATCGTTGTCCATTTTAAACATAAATCCGTCCATCTTGTTCTGTTTCATAAGCTCTGCTTTCCGCGCATCCGCGTCCGGATACATTGAGCGGAATTTATACATTTTAAATTTTCTTCCGTTAAGGCCAACTCTCCACTGAGAATAGAATACCGGCCCTGGCGACTGTATTTTAATGACAGGGGCAAAAATAAGAAAAAGAATACCGGTAATCGCCAGACCAACCAGTCCCCCCAGGATATCCACCATTCGTTTTACCAGGAACTGTCCGTCGGAAAATGGACGGATATTGGTCGTAAGAACCGCCCTTCCTCCCATGTACTCTGCCTTTTGGTTGGGGAGATCCCCCCACAGCCGGAACATACTGATATGCAGGGTAACCCCGGTAATAATCAAATCCTGAATGAGACTGCGGTTTTTTTCCAAATCTGACACATTAAGAAGGACATCATCCACCACATGCTGCTTCATATAATCAAAAATATGATCCGTATTACGCAGGATGGTAACTGCATCACTACCGTCTGGAAGATGAATCTCGCTATCCTCTGCAGATGTGATATCATCTACAATCGCCACGCAAGTAAGTGTATACTGATCTTCAATTTCCTTCGCAATCCTGCTTATCTCTTCATCTGCATGAGCTTTATCCGTGATCAGGACAAGACTGGAACGCCTGGCTCTGGCTGCCAAATGCTTTCGCAGCCACCTCTTGTACAACTGGCGCACAAATAACGCGGCGATGCTGCCAAAAAACCAGACAAACAGAAAAATACCTCTGGAAAATTGCGGTCCCAGCTGCATCATATACTGATACAGCATTAAAAGAGCCACAATAACCGTCACATATTCCACAGAGGCTAAAGCTTCCCGTAGAAAATGTCTCTTTAAAATATCGCGGTAAAATGGAGCTCCAAAAATACCGGCTACAAGCCCCAGAAGCAGCAAAACTACAAATGTACTTTTATATATGGGAATAAGGAGCTGATCCCGCCCCAGCCAGAACCGGACACAGAGAAAGTATACAATTTCCACTGTGGCCACATCCAGAAGAATAAAATCCAGATGTTTCCACCACCTAAGATTATTGGACATTTTACATACCTGATGCAATTAGATTAACAATTGGTTAATTTTATCATGGATGCATAGCACTGTCAAAAAGCCAAGATGTGGTTATCATATGAAGAATTTCACATCTTATAAATTTTCTCAAAGCTCACCTTATCTGTGATCCCGAATTTCTTATAACATCATTCCCGGTTTCCGCATAATGTGCCGCAAACTATATGCCGATATTACCGCCGCCGTATATCGTTACTTTCATATTGTAATTCTACTGCTGGTTCCACTTCTATTACTCTGTCAGTTGCTGCGGCAGAACAACACCCTCTGTCTGCCACCACAGAAAAAAGTCTGCATTGAAAGAACTACTTCGAACAGAACACGGAACATCAAGAGATACATTCCTATATGAAATACTTCTCCTTACAGAAATTATATTCCACGTCTTTGCCTTCGGCCTGATCCATCAGTTTCATGGCAAAGTAGACATCGTGAATCGCAATCCCATAATTGTAAATAAGAATACGCTCCTGCTGATTTATCCTGCCTTCTCTATTGCCGTTCAGCACATCCGTGACATTCGCCAGAGAGCGGAATTTATCAAAATATTTAAATCCGCGGATCTGTTCAATCTCATCTGTAAAGACCTTGTCGAAGAACAAATCACAGTTCTGGAATCCCATTGTGCAGATCGGAATGACTGTAACCCCTTTCTTGAAGCACTCATCTCCGGCAAAATTCTGTGTGGCCTTTGTGACAGCAGAAATAATCATATCTGAATCGGTAAAAACTTCTTTGTAAGTGTCACAGAGCATAAAATGCACGTTCTCTGCATCCCTAAACCTTTCTTCAAACCGTTCCTCCTGCCCGTGATGCTTATAAAGTTTTACGATAAGGCTCCTCTCCTGCCCATCTGCTTTCATCTTTGCAAGCAGCGTCTCGAAGCAGACCGTCATGATATTACCAAGACCGAGTAATCCGATAGTACTGAAGCCTTTCTTTCCGAAAAGCAGAGCGGAATGTGCTGCAGCCGCACCGGTACGAAGTGTCGTGATATACTCTGCATCCATAACGGCCTTTAGAATTCCTGAGTCAGCTTCATAAATGAGCATATCGCCCATCATGACACTGCGCTGTACCCCCACTTTGTCGTGGCGTCCTATCATCTTGACCATTGCCACATTCTCCGGCTCGTACATGGCAGGCATGATATTAAAATAATCGCCGTCAGCCTGACTAATCCTCGGCTTTGGTGGACAAGCAAATTCAGACTTGTGCACCAAGGCGTCTTCTACCCAATCACACCATACTGCCGGATCCATTGCCCTCGCGGCTTTTCTCACAGATTCAAAATCGATAATCTTCATTTACATTTGCTTCCTTATATGCCGTCTGTCGGATATCGGTCATACTCCGGATCCGAAAAGATACAGAAAATCATAGGAAAGTCCTGACCTCTTCCTTCATCGCTGCTACAAGCCTATCATCATCTTCTTTGTCCCTGACTGCCAGCCGCAGATAATTTCTGCCATTCGTCTTTGTCGTGAGTTCCTTGATCAGAAGGCTGTGTTTTGTGAGCAACTTCTTTAAAAGCTTCTTCGGTGAAATCTTCTTATCGAGCTCGACCATCACAAAATTCGCCTGTGAAGGGATGACCCGAACCCCAGGTATCTCCGCAAGTTCACCCTGAAATCTTGCCCTCTCTGCCCGGAACTTTACAAGAGCAGCCGAATAGTCCTTTTTATATTTCTCCTCGATCTGCATGTAAAACTCAGCAAACGAGTTGATGTTCCAGATCGCCACATTCTTCTTCATGAAGGCAATCAAGTCCGTATCGCCGGAAGCAAGAACTCCAAGTCGAAGTCCCGGAACCCCGTATGACTTGGAAATGCTCTTCATTACATACAGATTCTTGTACTTATTCAGAATCTCCTGATCGATGAATGTGTTATTTTCCTCATCAGAGAAGTCCGCAAATGATTCATCAAGGATCAGGTTGATTTTCTTTTTCATACACCAGTCAATCAGCCGCAGCAGGTCCTTCTTTGGAATATAGTTTCCGCTCGGATTATCCGGGTTCACAACTACAAGGTTCTTGATTTCCTTATCGCCAAAATAATCCATCAGATCATCCACCGAATAGTTGTAATCTCTATTGTCCGGCGTGAAGTCCACGGACTCCGCCCGATCATACCTGTGCGGATACTCATCAAATGTCGGCCTGACAAATCCGGTCTTGCCATTGATTCTCTCCATCAAAGATTTAATCAGCTCAGCAGCTCCGTTACCGACCAGAATATTCTCCTGATGGACGCTGAAGTTCTTCGCCGCAAGAAGGCTATTAACCCGCATTCCGGAAGGATAATCCCGAAGTAGCGTGTCAAAATTCGCTTTGATCTCATCGACCAGTTTCTGTGGCGGAAAGTATGGGTTGACAAGATAGCAGAAATCGAGAAGTTTCGGATATCTCCAATAACCTCCGTAACGGCTCTGCAACAAGGCAACCTTCTCATCCTCATCCGGTGTAAAAATCGATGTGGCGATATCTAGATCCTGAATATCATCGATCTCATACCACTTCTGTCCATTCAGACGCTTCGCCTTGATCACCGGGTCATCAAGCATGGTGATCACCCGTAGAACCTGCTCGTAATATTCATTCTCTCCCAGTGCTTTCTGATACGCATCAAGAAATGGGACATAATGCGTCTTGCTGAAATCTCTACTGAATTTGTAAATATTCACTGTTTTATAATAGTCTTTAATTTCATCGAACTTAAATTTTTTCCCTGGGACAAACGCTTCAATGTTATCGTCCTTATCAAGTTTGACACAGGTTCCGTCCATCCAGGACTCGTACTTATCAACAAGTGCCAGTGTCGGGCGCGGGTCTCGCACAAGAGAGTCAAGAACAGAATCCTCAAAAATAAGGTCAGACTCAAACAGCAGTGTGTCGTCTTCGCACAGATAATTCGATGCCAGCGACAGCGAATAAATGTTATTCGTCTTGTCATATATAGGGTTGTCAATAAAAGTGATTGGTGTGGTAATTCCGAGTGTCGCAATATACTCCTTCAGTTTTTCCCGTTCATATCCGACGACAATCACAATACGTTCAACATTCTGCTTCTGGATTTGATGAATCATACGGTCAATGAGGCTTACGCCATTCACCTTCACCATGCATTTTGTATTATTCTGTGTCAGTTCTTTAAGCCGTTTTCCCATACCAGCCGCGAGTATTATAGCCTGCATTAAGTTTTCCCCACTTTCTCTTTAAAAAACTAATATTTAAAAAAATGATCTCCGCTTCTCTTTGAACATCCACCCAATCATACAAATTAGCCGGTTCTCCTCCCAGCAGATTTTGTGTCTAATAATAATTTCATTTTATGCCTTCCATTTGATACCAATAGTGTCCAGCACACGCCTAGCTGAATTACCATCTGAATATGTGTGATAATTCTTCATCACTGCATGTCGCTCACCAATATATTTATCGATTCCATCGGCTATTTCAGATAGACTATCTTCCAATTCTTTCTGATTATAAACATGATATCCCTTCATAAAATCAATGGCATTTTCAGGGAAAAAGCCACGTGATTTGCGATAGTCTTCGTAATCATCAAGAGTAAATACAATAGGTTTATCTTTTAAAAGAAAATCAATCGAGATAGATGAATAATCACTGATCAATGCATCTGCCATATCTATAAACTGATATAGCTGCACCCCCATTTTGTGAAGATCTTCATCTCTCACCAGAAGAATGTTTTCAAAATAGCTTTGAAATACCGGAAGTTCTGCCTGCAGGTGATGCAGCTTGAAAATCAAAAGTAGATTCCTTGTTTTCAGGAAATCAGAGAACTCCTGAAGACTATCCTTTGTCTCGAAGATCGGAAGTCCTGTTTGGTTCTTAATATAATCCTCTGAGAGAGATTCATTATATGATTGACGGAACGTAGGCATCCAGAAAATCACTTTCTTATAATGCGCTAAATGCCATTTCTGGTTGATTTTCTCTCTTACTTTCGCATTGGACTGGAAGAAATAATCCAACCGTGGATATCCAGTGATAACTGCTTTTTCTTCTGGCTCCTGCCAGTATTCGGACATACCCTTCGCAGAAATATGTCCAGTCACAGTAATCATATCATAATGCGTCAGATCATTTGTAGTAAAACCACCTTTGGCAGCTTTATATCCCCATCCATGAGAAAGATAAATAACCTTTTGTTCCTTCCTCTTTATCAGAGGTGCTAGCAAATTGCAGTGATCATAAATATACCACTTGCACGTAGCCAGTACTTCAGCCCATCTCTTATCAACTTTCTTTGGCAACTTCTGAACAAATTCTGTATTTGGAAAATCCTCAGGATTCTTCTGTTGCAGTGTTTTTGCTTCTTCTACACGATCTACAAGCCATGCAACATGATACTTTTTTAGATAATCATTGTGACGCATATAGTCATACAGCGCGAATGCATTATCAGACAGATCGCCCTCACTCTCCATTACAATAAGCTGTTCATCCATCCGCCTGTGCTTCTTATAATAGTAGAAGCACTTATTATTGATAGCCACCGCTGCATGAAGCTCGACTACCTTCATTGAACCCACCAGTCCATGTTTTTTTATCTTCTGTAGAATATTGCTTTCCATCTTCCCTTCCTGTTATCTATGCAATACATTCCTAACCATCAGTCCGATATCTTTAATATACATGATGCAAATAACTACGAACAATCCAACCAGAATCCCATATAGCGGAATTGTTGCATCAACAAACAGCAACACAATAGATTGAACCGCCAACAAAATATAGGAAATAATATCTCTGATGAAGTTGATTCTCAGCTTAATGTATTTCCTTGACTGTACAAGCCGCACGGCATACACTTCAACGTAGCACACAGTTGTTGCAATGGCTGCACCAAGGGCTCCTAAAATCGGTGTGAAAACGAGATTCAGAATAATATTGGTAACTGCTCCTATTGCTGTGGAAGTTGCGTAAATCTTAGAATCCTTGACCGCTGTAAAGAATCCACCGATATATCCGGACATGGCACCAAACAAAATCGCCATTGTGAGCCAAGGGACATATCTCCATGCCACATAAAAATCCTTCGCATATAGGAATTTTGCAAGAATTTTATCTAATACAATAATGGCCGAGCAAACAATCGTCATCGTGCAGTTGTATGCTCTATATGTATTTGCAAAAAATCCACTCTTATCTTCCGGATCGTAGTCCTTTACAGCAGATAAAGCCCAGGCCTGATTAAAAATTGTCTGGAATACATTCAGAATAGATGGAATCTTTGATGCAACAGAATAAACACCGTTAGCAGCCACACCACAGAAAAAAGTGACCACATATCTGTCTGATGCATTGTTGACCCACCAGGCAATGCTATTCGCGATAAGTGGTCTAGAATAATCCAGAAGCTCATTGGACTCTTTCTTATACTTTCGTGTCAAATGAGTGTCCCGGAACATATGTGCTCTAGTTGCAAGCCAGATACATTGAACAAGCGGCCCAACAATATTTGCAAGAAAGTATCCGATCAATCCCCATCTAAAACCGACCAAAAACAGAATATTACAGCCGATTGTCACAGCAGATGCAACGACACTCGATATCGAAAGATCTCCAATACGGTCAATCCCTCGAATATAAAACGGTACAATACCACCCAACGCCTGTACAAAAAACATCAGGAAAAAGAAAATAGCGTAGGTCTTTAACATGGAACTAACCCCAAAAATTCCATTCACACCAAGACCTACTGCAGTAATAGCACTGCCAATCAGTAAATGCCGAATCCCAACTGTGACAATTGCTTCCCTGTTATAATCCTTTTCCATCGCAAACCGAAGCATTCCTTCCTGCACATTAAGCGTCAGAATAGGAAGCAATACTCCAACTGTTGTATTAAAAAGATCATAGATACCATAATCAGCTGTTGTAAGAATACTGGTATATAAAGGTACCAGAAAAAAGCTCAGCAACTTCGTAGCGAAATTGCTTAACGTCAACAGTCCTATATTTTTTGCTAAATATTTGTATTTGCCTTGTTTTCTCATTAGTCTTTATTTATCATTTCGTCCGAGCCAACACTTCATATTTCTGAAATTGCTTCTTCCGGAGCGCTTTCTCTATTTCTTCGTTCATTTCGCTATGCTGATCCTTGAAATACTTATCCAACAGCGTACTCTCCAGTACAAATATTGCCTCTCTTACATTCTTAGGCTGGTTCTTAGTCCTTGACCAGTTCATTATACACTGACGAAGGAAATACTCATACGCTTGCTGATCATACTTTACCCCGAACAGCGGAAACTCGCGAAGACACAGTGTTGTAATGTAATAACTCTCTACGCTCCGTCTTGATCCACTGCTCTTTGCTGTGATACCATCTGGATTTAGTCTATAGCCATAAACCACGTCGGGAATGACTTTCGAGCTATATCCTACTCTATAAAGTATAAAAGATATCGGTGTATCCTCAAACCAATATCCTTCTGGAAACTGGAAATGCTCCAGTACATCTGCCTTAAAAAGCTTACCCCAAGGATAACCTGAGAGCCGATGCGCATCTTGCGGCGTATTCCCACCAGATTGTGTAAATGTATACCACCCGCCTTGAATTATATCCTTGTCGTCAGCCTTATCTAGTAGTGCTTCGATTGCGCCTTCTGTCATAATATCATCAGCATCTAGAAAAGTGACATATCTACCCTTCAAGATTCTCAATGCTGCATTCCTCGCACCAGAAAGTCCTTGATTCTCCTGGTTAATTACTTCTATCCGATCAGGATATTTTTCCTGATAAGACCTGGTGATATCCAGAGTATGATCTGTGGATCCATCATTCACTACTGTTACAAGATAGGAATAATGAGTACTCTGTATCAACACCGATTCCAGACATTCATTTATGTATTTCTCAGCATTGTATGCAGGAATAATGATCTGCAGATCATACTGTAGATTCAATATATTGTTAGCTACACAAGTTGTAGATGGATCAGGTGTGAAGTCAGTAAGAATCTGCTTCGCCACTGTCATTGTCATGTGCGAACGAGATACATGCAATGGTGCAGTAGCGTGATATATAGTTTTAAGAGTTTTCTTTAGTGTCATTTTCAAATCCTCATTTGCCCATCGCTCTCATCACACCCGATAAACCCTGTGTTTTGATTTTATTAATAACCCTGAAAGGCAGCGAAACAATTCTCTTCATTTTATATTCCGCCGAATCTGTTCCCTTGCTGCATCTTTCAATCTTAACTATCAATTCCTCAAGGCCACTATGCCATGTTGCGCTGAAATGATGGATCGATCTTGTATTCTCGGTGAACGTGACTTTCCCAGTCATATAGTTTATCGGACAAAAATATTCTGGAGGATATATATATACTCCATTAATATACTCAATAGAGCCATCTCCCTGGAATCCATGTTTTCTGAGAATATCCGATGTTCTTGTCACCACTGTCTCTTGATTGATACTGCCATCCAAATTCAAAAAATGCTGTGTGCTATAGTAATCAAGAACTTCCTTATAAAGCACTAAGCCAGGCATTGCTGCAAGGCCAAGGCCAGGATTACATTCACTTTTTGAATTGCTTTCCCTTCCTGCTTCTTCTCCCATAAATGGGCCTTTCTTCAGCAGATCATTCAGAGATTTTATTATTTCAACATCTGTGTCAAAATATAAGCCACCATATTTATAAAGAATCCAAAACCGTGCATAATCACTCACAAATGCCCATTTTTTTTCTTTATATGCTTCTTTCACATAATCACAACAATTTAAATCAAAGTTGGATTCATTCCATTCTATAATTTTATAGTCAGGGAAAAATTTTTTCCAAGATGAGATACATTGCTTAGCGCTATCTGGCATTGGACTGCCCCCAAACCAGCAATAATGAATTATTTTGGGAATATAACTTTTACTGCTCATATTGTATGACTCCTTTTTCAACACAAGGATCATATGCTGTTAAATAAAAGAGTGGAAAGTTCAATAATATATTTGTAAAACCAGTTTCCATAAAAGCATATATTGCTAACGTAATTGTTGCAGCTAATATAACATTATTCTTATTACGATATTCCTTTAAAATCAAAAAAATATAAATCACTATATACAATATTGTTGGAATCAATCCCATTACTAAAAGGATAATAGTATATGTCCCATCAATAGTTGTGTTTATATTTCCCTGTTGAATTATTTCATTATAGTCAATATGATTATGCATCTGAATGTTTTGTCCAAATAAGCTGATTTTATTTTTATCAAACGCATACCAATTTAAAAAGATTCGATTATTAAAAAAGCGATTTAGAAGCTGTACAAAACCACTAGTCGTAAAATTAATAGCTGTTATATATGTGAATGCAATCAAAAATGGTACTAATAATACTGCCAAAAGCTTCCCATTGAAATGAACTTTTTTCATTCTTTTATCAAATATTTTTACCAATAGATAGAATGCTAAGACAGAAATTGTCGCCGTTCTAGATTGTGTGAAAAATAGTATAAAGAGAGAGTATATGAATGACTCTATGAATTTAGGACAATCTGTTTTCCTTGTAAAGCAATTATATAGAATAAACAGATATGCAATATAAAAACCCAGTTGGTTTTTATGACCAAATCCCAAATAAAAACCATTGGTAATTTCAATCGAAAGATTTAACGTTATCAGTCCTAATATGACACCTATAATAAAAACAATTATACTCGCACCAAAGATTATTTTAAATATATCTTTATAATCACGTTTGTACATTGCAAACATCCAAACACACATCTGGAAAAGTGCTGACATTTCACTAAAAAAATAACCTACTAAAAATAAACTAGATAACAAAATAAAGCAAATTACTTGGATAGAAGGCATCTTTTTTTTCAGCAATATAAAAAAAATAGTAACATACACCATCATAGTAATAAATGATGATCCCATCTCATAGAAATGAGAATCAGACATTAATGAAAGTTTACCCATAAAAGATACAAACGCAAAAACGAAAATAACAATTGACAAAAAATCAACTTTGCTATGATTTTTTTTTATTTGGAATGATCCCTGCATTTACCATATTCTCCTACATTTGTATATTGGTACCACGTCAATTATTCGTCTACTCCTAATGCCATGAATAGAGTTACTAAATTGGAAAAAATTAGCAAATTAACTGTAGAAGAATAAATAACCGTAACGACTCCAGATAATATACCGTTACATTGGGAGGAAAAGGATAAAATATACTCTTACTAATGCTTTTCCCATATCAACCTTCAACCCGCTTATTCCAAAAAAATACAAGTATCTTTAACGGGAAACGAATTAATATCAAATTAATTACTATAATTTTTCTGTGTTCAAGATAAGGGTTATTTCTTATATACTTTTTTTCCTTTTTTAATCTCTCAATCAAGCCACGTGTAACGATTCGATCTTCTTGAGTTTTTGAAAATTTTGCTGACTCTAAAACAAATGACAACAACACCTTAATTTTTAACGTATGTGCCTCTAGTACTAAGTCATTTATGTCTTCAGTATACTGTATGATTTGATCACATATATTAAGAAGAACGAGTTTTTTAGTGCTAAACCTCGAATGAACTATGCTCTCTGATTTTTGGTAGTAATTATATTTGGGGGCTCCACAAAACACAACTTTTCTTGCTTCTAAAAAAGTTGGTATCCCAACCGCAGCATCTTCATAGATTTTACCAACCGGAAACCGTATATGATTAAAAACAATTCTTTTATACAACTTCGTACATACCATGAATTGAAATTTTCTTTGAATGAGAATCTCTTTCAATGCCTCGTGCTGATTAAAAACAAAGTACTCATTTTCTTTCCCATATGTTCTTACTTTCCCTGAATCCCAAATCATTCTATAGCCTATGATTGCTATATCAGCATCTTCTCGCACCGCTGCGTTGTGCAATGTTTCAAGAAAATTATCATCTACCCAGTCATCAGAATCAACAAAGGAAATAAAGTCGCCACCCGCAACATCTAAACCAAAATTACGCGCATCAGACAAGCCGCCATTTTCCTTATGAATGACCTGAATTCTTTCATCTTTTTTCTTATAAGCATCACATATTTCTGGGCAACAGTCAGGGCTACCATCATCAACAAGAATAATTTCCAGGTTTCTATAAGTTTGTTTACGTACGCTTTCAATACAACGCTCTATTTCACGTTCAACTTTATATACCGGAATAATAACGCTTATTTTATCTGCTTGAACATCCATGTTTAAACTTTTCTTCCTTAGATATCTATTCAATGTAACTTACTTTATATCTATACCACACTGTTTTTTATGAAATACCTGAATAATATGTCCACTCCAATAACACAATACTGCCCGATTTACGCCATCTAAGATTTTCTCATCAATGCCTGCACCGGAGTCTGATTCAACTACAATCCCTAATAGGTACTCCATGACTCTTTATTGTTTTCTCTTATCCTGAAAGTTGTAGTTTGCAGCAAAGGAATCACATATTAAACTCGTTTACAAGCTAACTCTAAACATTTTTGCAGTAGATAGATCAACTATCGCCAAAATTCTCAGTACAGCGATTCTGAAAAATCAATTTAATCCTTAAAATAGGATTCAATACAATAAACTCGAACTACCATTGTAATGAAGCTATTCTGATTTATATTCATACTTATTTAAAATATAGCCTTCTGTTGCGCATTCCTTAGGTATTATTTTACCGGGATTTCCAAGAACAATACTGTGGGCAGGAACATTAAAATTCACATACGCTCCTGGTGCAATCAAACAGTCTTTCCCTATATTTATGCCTCCCACAATTACCGAGTTTGTACCAATCCAAACTTCATCTCCTATTATCGGAGTTCCCATTCGCTTTCCACGACTTTGTGAGCCAATCAATACACCATTAAGTAATGTAATATTTTCTCCTAGTTCTGCTAATGGATTAATTACCACGCCACCAATATGCTCAATTCTCAATCCCTTCCCTATTTTTACTTTTGCAGGCACATCCATGTTATATTTTATTTCCATATGCTGATAGATTAATCGCCAAAATAGAAACAAAAGTTTATTACGATCTCGATAATGTTCGCAATGACGTTTAACATAAACGAATCTAAATTGAGGTAATGCAAATATATGTTTTTTCCCATGCCAACGAAATTTATCCGCTTTTATTTTTTCAATCATAATACGTTATAATTTTTAATAATTGTTTGTCATTTAGTGATTTTTTTCACAACCTTACTCGTTTGTCTCTAACCTGTATCAAAATTAGGAACGTCTCAAAGTTTTTCATTCCCTTATGGACTCACTTGACTCCAAGATTTATTCTGAAAGAATGTATTCATCTTTCCCATACTGATCGGTATTAAACATTTTACTAAAAGTTCCATAACTTTACTATCAAATACATAACGTTCCTGAGTTTTACTGTCTGCTCAAGCTATGATCAACTGCATTCGAATTAATGGTAAAATCTTAAGTTTTCATAGTCTTCTTTCTCACAATTCAAATTAAAAAATGCTTTATTATTGTTTCTGCTTCATCATATTATAAATCCCAATAATTTGCTTATAATTTTTATCTGGCAAGAATTTATTTTCATAATCACTTCTGGCATAATTACCCATCATTTCTGCCTTTTGCGAATCATTCCAAAGTAACTGCACTTTATCAACAAAATCGCCTTTATTTCCCAGTTCAAACTTAAATCCGTTTTTACCATTTTGAATTGCTTCAACAGAAAAGCCAAGATTTGTTGCCACTAGAGCTTTTCCTAGAGATTCAGACTCTATTTCTACCATAGAGCACCCCTCATACCAAATCGAAGGAAACACAACGAATTGGCTTCCCTTTACTATCTTCAGACATTCGTCATGCTGGGTATATCCCAAAAAGTAAACATTATCATGCCTGTCCGCCCAACTGTTAAATTCATCTTCTAAAGGACCGGATCCCATAACAACAAGCGGAATATTTAGATTCTCCCATGCGTTCATTAAGAACCGAATTCCTTTTTCTTCACCGATTCTTCCGTAATACACAACATATTTCTCTGGAATATCTGTTCTCGCACTTGCCCTTTCAACTTTGGTATCAGAAACAAAATTATACTTCTTTACTATTTTTTGGGGGGCAAACCCAATATCTTCTAGAAGGCGAATCTGATTATCATTTAAGCAAATATATTTATCAATCTGATCATAAAAAGTCCGTCTTCGACGATGATAGTAAAATATATTTGCGATAATAAAGCTCTGCAGCTTTGAGCCTTTAAAACAGCCATACTTGCACATACGAAAATAATGTCCGTCTCCACAATCGTTACAAAGTTTGGCATCTCTTAGCGACGTTGCACATGGACAAATAAATCTTGTATCATGTAAAGTTACTATCACTGGTACATTCAATCTTTTTGCAGCATAGAGAATCGATGGGGATAAAAGCGGAAAAAAAGTATGCACATGCACAATGTCTGGCTTCTCCCTTTTAATGAGTTCCTGTATCGCACGATAATGTTTAAAGGACCAGAGCATAGCAAATGTTTCCTTAATTTTTTTTATTTTTCCCAATTTGTCAAAATCATCATTGGAAACCGTATATCGAACCACTTTGTTTCCGTGTGACTCCAAGAGTGCCGTCTCAGATTTAAACACCTGGTCATCACCGCTTGCCGAACCAGTCCTATGAAAATTATGAATCGCCAAAATCTTCATGTTTATTTTACCCCAAACACCTCTTCATATTTGTCAGCAATAAGCTGCCAGCTATAAGCATCTTTAATGCGTTGCTTTGCTTTTTCTCCAAATTTTTCAATCTCATTATTATTCATTAGTTCCACATTATTGATTAGCTCAGATAAATTACCTTCATCTTTATCCCAATACAGAGCAGCATCTTGACCAACTTCTTTATTAAAGTTAACATTTAGAAGAAGATTCAGCTTTGTACTGCTAAGAGCCTCAAGCAAGCTGGGGTTTGTCCCTCCAACAGAATGTCCATGTATGTACGCATAAGCATTCTCCCGTATCTTTTTCAGTAATTCCTGATCATACACTGTCCCAACAAATTTAATCCGGGGATCTTTACTAAACTTCAGATTCTTATCCAGCTCATTGAGGAAAGCATCATTTTTTGTTGTAATAATAGCCAGATCTTTCTTACTTCCACTCTTCATAAATTCACGAATAATAGTCTCAAAATTATTTTCGGGAACAAAACGCCCCACCAAGAGATAATACCCCCTGGGTCTGAGTTCCTTATTGTTTAACCATCCAGTGAATTTTGAATTGCCATCTTGTAGAATGCTCGGTTTGATGTCCGCGCCATATGCAATGAACGTCGTTTTAGGATTGAATTTTCCATACTCTTTTTTTATGTACTTCTCAATACTAATAGAATCACAAATAAGAAGATCTGAGCGTTTAACCATACTCTTTTCAGATTCTTTCCAATACCATCTTACCGGCTTGGACCATTTTGCTCTCATCCACTCATGTCCATCTGGGTTTACAAAAACCTTTCCTCCCAGTTTATGAACCTGATCAACATACTTATGCATAAATGGACCGATCCTGCATGCCAGAATATAAATAATGGAGTGCCGTATATGATACCTTTTAATAAATGCAATACACCATCTTAACGCAGCAAGATCATAGTAAATGGCTTGCGCTGCTCCTATTTTCTCCGGAATATGAATCTTGAAACAATCTGCATGGTGGTATTCAAATTGCCTTTCATTAATTTGTTTCACATCACAAAGTTTTGTTTCATCCATATATCCACTGCCGTTTTCCTTGCAGGCAATGTGGTATTTGATTTTTGGATTGTTCTGATGACATTCCGTTAACTTATCAACAAAAGTTTCGTACCCGCCATAATTTCCAAGGCCTTTAGAACCTATAATAAAGACATGCTGTCTTTGATTATTTCCCATTTATTTATACTCCCAGCCATTTGCCACCATATATTAGCCTATTTGTTTATTCTCCCATCTTTAAGGCCTACCTAATCTGAAGACACTCTTCCATTTTCCAGAATATAACCAGAGCCATCATAGAAGTAGATCATAGCCTTATCTACTTTTTCTGTCTTTTGAGAGCTTTCCCATATTTTTATATCTTCCTTTGCAATCACATCTTTACTTGGAACAAATACCATACTAATTTTTTGTTCCAAGTCATCCCTTAGCGGAAATGTTGTCCTATACGGGGTGAATGTTTGCTTATCTCCTTCCCTGATCAGCATTGGGGTATAGGTTTGGTGTACTTCCTGTCCTTTAAAAATCACCACCCCTACCTCATACATATTGGGGCTAGTAGAAACAGAGAAGATAGACGCATCGGGAAGGGAAACCAAGGTGTTTTCACCATCCCAGACATAGCTGTAGGCGCCGTCAATTTTGGGAGCGCCATCCAGAAGCTGATACTGGCCTTCGGAAAGCACAACATTGCCATATCGTAAATGTACATCCTCTTCATTGTTTACGCCATCTACTCTCACAGAAAAATCCGGATTTACCACAACCTGGAAACCACTATATTCGCCTGACTGCAGCGAACTGATAAGCAAATTATCGGATTCTCCATGGGAATAATAGATTTGTGGATGAGACAGATATTCCCAATATCCGGGATGTCGTTTTTCCAGTAATATTGTCTGATCAATTTTCTCAGCCGCCGCCTTATTCGTCATTACAAAAAATAAAGCGCCTGCAAGTAAAACAGCTATGACGGCCTGCAGCATGATCCGAAACCAGCTGTTACGGCGTTCCTTTGTTTTAACCTGTCCTTCCTCTAATGTATTATCCATAATCGAAAGTCCCCTGAGCCTCCTGGTCTTTAAGCGGCCGAAACTTATTCTTCTGTTTTTTCATGAAAAGCAGTAAAAAAGTCTGTTCCCGGCTGCACGGTCATTCCCATTCTATGATTAACCGCATCGTGATACGCCATATTCAAAACATGCATTCGATAAGTTTCCCTGTGCGTGACTGCATGAATCCGTTTGGCAGTCCAGCTCCACCATGGACGGAAATATTTTACCAACACATTCTTCCCATATTTACGGTCAAAATAGAACTGATTGCGGAGAAGATAGTAATCTTTCCAGGTGGAATCCGGCGGAGTAACCGTTTCCTGCCTGGCACGGTCTGCCAGCTTTCTGTGCAGTATTGCTGATGGTATATAGCGAAGTTCCGTCACTTCACCCGCACGATGGGCATAATCTGTATCATCATACATAATAAAATACCCCGGATCGGGACCGCCTATTTGCTTCACCACAGACATTGTGATCAGCGGGCCTTCCAACGGCATATCCTCCACGCGCAGATAATCCGTCTTGATCTCAGTGCTTGCGACTCTCTTTTTCATCAATCCCAGGCGATGTAAAAACGGGTTGGTAAGATTATACTCTGTAATCGCATAATCATCCCAGTTTTTATCCTGTCTGGAGGGGATACAGACCTGTGCTGTATGATCCTGATATAACAGAAGCTGCTCCAGGCAGTTTTTCTCCGGCTCCACATCATCATCCATCACCCAGACACAATCATACGGAAGTTTTTCCGCAATCTTGAATGCACGGGAAAAGCCACCGGATCCGCCGGTATTTTTTGAGCTGCGGAAATAATAGATCTCCATATTGTTCCATCTGCTGTTTACTGTTTCGTCAGGAATCGTTTCTGATATGACTTTCTTCTCGGCCAGCATTTCTGCGGTTCCGTCTGTTGAATGATTATCAACCAGTACAACGGCAGATACCGGATATGTCTGTATACATAGCGAATTTAAAAGCTCCATCAGCAGCTTTTTCCTGTTATAAGTAACCAGAACAACGCAGACAGTTCTCTTCTCCGTCATACTTAAATTCTCCCGCTTTCTAAAAGCTCACAGCCAGAAAAGACTGTGTTCCAGTAGAAAGAGTTTTTACAGGCCAAGACCTTTTCTCTCTTTTCTATTATTTTTTCTTTGGACAACTGTTTGATGAATCTATTCCATCCTGTCATCTGTTCAATGAACACGCATTGATATTTTTTATTTACAGAATCCACTTCTCTTACCGGCGTAGACAGCACCGGAACACCGGCGGTCAGATAAAAAGACAGCTTTGTCGGATAAGCAATATTGTAATAAAAGCGGCTGTCATCATAAGGAATCAGACCGACATCGCAAAGAGAAACAAAAGCATGCGCCCTGTCCTCCGGAAGACTTCCTATCCAAATAATATTTGTCCGATTTGTTTCTTTCAAGAATAAATCAATCCATTCCCCCTGCGTTCCCAAGAGGAATAAGACATATTTACTGTCTTCCGGGAACTGTTGAATCATCTGCTCAATCATTCTTCCCCTGTTAAGCGTTCCCGCATAAACAAAACGAAGTTTCTGACCTTCAGATAATTCCTTATACTGGCTTTGGGCTGAAATTATTTCTGCTTCCTTCAGGGGCTGTGCCCCATTATAACAGACACGGCATCGTTCTGGAATGGCATGGTATTCCCGGACCGCGTACTCCATCATAGCCTCAGAAGCAAAGATATACCAGGCATTTAGCGCAAACAGTTTTTGCTGTATTTTCCTCGTATATCTATGACGGAATTCCGGAAGTTCCAGATCTTTTGACTGTTCGTATTTCAAATCACAGACATCGAAAACCGGCATAACCCCATGAAATTTCTGCGCATAGCAGATACTTTTAAAGAAAAGAGTTGTCAGGATTCTGGATGGCAGATCTCTTTTTAACAGCGGTATTCCAAAATGCGCATATAGAAAAAGCAATTTCCGGTTTTTGGCTGTAATATTTGTTTTTAACACAGTCAATGCCGCCGAAACAGAAGAAGAGGGGAGAACCACACTCTCCCACTGCCCGGACTTCATCAGAAAATTATAATAACCTCTGTCCCTGCTAAGCCCCCCTTCTTTTACCTCTCCGGCGCGCCCCAGCAGCTTAGGATAGATATTGATGAATAACCCCTTCAATTTACGGTTCTCCTGTTACGAATTTCTTTAAATACACTGGTGAAAAACACCCATCATATTGATAATCAATATCCTCAGGCTTTTTTACCCAGTTCCAGTCTATCTCCGAGGCGTCCTGAAAACAGCGCATGAAATGGCTGTTGTAAAAGGGCAGCTCCTTCAGATGACGGTTATTGGTCAACAGTTTTTTATTATAAACAATCGCTTCAAAATAGCGAATAGACTGTGCCTGCTGTCCTTCCTGCAGTATTTCCAGAATACAATTTGAGGCTTTGACCCTGCTGACCACTTCCGGATAGGATATTCTGTTTTTCAGATAGCTTAGTTCCCCTCCTGCACTGGGTTTATCTGAAACTACATCAAACCGGCACTCCGCGCCCGCGTTTTTCCCACTTTTTAATACATCCAATACCAACGTTTCCCGGTTTCCTTTATTATAACCGGAATAATACAAGTCTGCCCGCCGGGAATCCTGTCTTACAAAATCAAAGGATGAGTAGTACGTGTAGCCGAACCAGGTAAAGCCATACTCCTTTGCGTCATACTTGTCATAGGTGAGGACTTTTTCCCACACAGGGCTGAACAGTTTTCTTCTCACCAGCTGCATATGGGGAGATTCCGCATGCATGGAATCTGTCACCAGTGCATAGAGCTTAACATTGGCATGTCTGGCACGAAAACGCAGTAAATAATGAAGGGAGAACTTTGCTATGCTGGTAGTAGGAATGACTATGTGGTAGATGTCATCTGCCTGATACGGATATTGCTCCAGGTTCCCCCACACGCCCAAAAAATCCCCGGGAACTATCCTGTTCAGACGATAACTAAGAGCAGCTTTTTCTATAACCCCGGCCGGACCTGCAGGCAATGTTTTGTGAGAAGGCAGAAATTCGATTTGATGCTGTCGGCCTGCTGTCGCCGCCATATCGCGGAAAATCCCTTCCCTGTCCTGATTGATATACGAAAAGATAAATTTTTCTGCCACAAATATAATCTCCTTTTAGCCCAGGCTAGATAAGGTTCAGCAATATCTTGATCCTGCCCGTCACAGCATTTCTCCCAAAGTTTTGAACAAGCTCTGTGTCAGAAAGGAGTTCTCTTTTTTCCTTTAAATCGCTTTTATAGTATGCCACTTCTTCCAGGATTTCTCTTTTTCTTCCGTCAATTTCCGGGAAAGAACGCAAGAGCTGCAAAGCCGTTCTGGAACGATAACAGGCAAATGACGGCTGCGTGATATTTTTCCATTTAACAGCGATTCTGTTTCGTAATGTCGGCTTTTTTATTCCTACGACATTGTCCTGATGAATTCTGTAAAGGATATGTGCCGCTTCGTCATAAATGACATTTCCGCAGGCAATCGCCGCCAGAATGATCCAGGAATCATGCATTCTCCGTTCCACAATTTCTCTCTGCGGCTGCGGTGCGTTAAAAATTTTCTGTGCCAACGGCCAGTTGAGCACCATCGTACATCCCGAAATTGTATTTTTACTTAAATGTCCCGCCAGAGTAAGATCCTGTTTTTCTGCATGTCTCAGCCCTTCTTGTTTCCCGTCCCGATAGAGTATCTGATTTGAGCCATACAGAATTCCTTCCCGCTGTTTTGCAGGTGTCTGCTGTTCTATGGACTGGATCGCGCAAAGCATTTTTTCCGGCAGCCAGATGTCATCCTGATCCGCAAAAGCGATATAGTCAAAAGTCTCTTCCGAATGGGAAAAGCTATAAAACAGACAGAGGAAGCTTGCACCAGGGCCCAAATTTTTTCCGTCTGCTTTCAGAATAACATTGGAGTTTTTTTCCGCGTATGCACGCAATAATGCCATGGTAGAATCGGAAGAGCCGTCATCCCTTATATACAGATAAATGTCAACTCCCTGCTGCTTTAAAATGCTGTCCACCTGCTCGGACAGATACTTCTCACCATTATAGGTACTCATCAATATCGCAACGCGAGGTATATGCAGGCCTTGTGTTTTCATTATAAAAAGGACTCCAGCGTCCACTGAAACAGATGCTTTAGATCAACCTGCGGTTTCCAACCCATTGCGCGGATTTTCCGCGTATCCATGATGGCTAGTTTGAAAGGAAGATAGGGCATATTTCCTGCTTCTTTGCCAAACACAACCTTCGTCTTTCCACTTGGAGACAATTCCGCAATCAGGTTTGCCAGATCTCGTATGCTGATCAGATTTTCGTCTGAGGACACATTATAAAAAGTACTCTGACCCTTATCCATGATCAGAAACACAGCATTTACGGCATCTGCCACATAGGTATAGGTTCGCATGGCGCTTCCATCCGACTGAAGCACAATATCCCTGTCGTTCAGGACAGCATTCAAAAACTCCGCAAATGCTCTCCCGTCATCCAGCACAATACCAGGCCCCAGCGTGTGCGAAAAACGAACGCCGCAGAAATCCACGCCGTATTCCTGCTGATATGTTGTCAGCATTGTCTCACACAGCCGTTTTGCTTCCGGATAGCAGGCACGATAGTTCAAATGGCGAAGCGGTCCCATATCACTTTCCGTAATATTCCGGTCTTCTTTCCATTCACCATAGATTTCTACCGTAGAAATATAAAAAACTCTTTTCGTTCCATGTAATCTGGCACATTCCAGCACATTGTGTGTTCCGTTTACATGGCTCCAAAGTGTTTCCACCGCATGATCTTTGAAATCTACAGGTGCCGCCGGACCCGCCGTATGAAAAATATAATGAATATCTCCCTCATACATGATCGGCGCATTGACATCCTGAATCAGCATTTTAACATTTGGAAAACGCAGTTCCTGCCCAAAAACAGCCTCCGCCTTATCGTTAGAACGAACCAGGCCAAGGATTCTAAGATTTAAATTATACTTAAGATCTACGTCCACCAATGTATCTACGATATAGCGCCCCAGACGCCCCGTTGCTCCGGTAACCAGAACGGTTTTGTTTCTGTACATCTGCCAGTTTACCGCACTATTGGTAATAATATCGAGATCCCGCTTTTCCATGCCACTCACCTCTTATGATTCAAAAAATCGTCTCTGTCACTTTCTGAAGCATCTATTATAATCCAAATACATAACGGTTCTCTTCGAGTTCCAACATTGCCTTAAGGATATAATAATCTTCAGGTGTTGTAATTTTAATGTTGTTATTATTTTCTTTTACCAGGTGCACCGGATTTCCCAGATACGCATATCCCATGGCAGGATCCAAAATGGGAATCGGCTCTGTAATATCAGAAGTTTTCTGCAATGTATCTGTCAGAATTCCCAGCCGGAACGTCTGCGGAGCTGTCAGCCGATACGTGTTGTCTCTTTTCTTAAAATTTTCAAATTCAGCTTCATCATTTTCACATATGCAGACAGATTCGATTGCCGGTTTCACGGTCATGGCACAGCCATACTGCTGCGCAACCCTGACATTCTCGCTGATAATGGCACATTCCACCAGAGGTCTTACGCCGTCATGAACGACAACAATATCTGTCTCTTTTGCCCCATCTTTCCGAATGCTGCGAATTCCGCTTCGAATACTGCTCTGCCGGTCTTTCCCGCCGGGCACTACGGCGATAACCTTAGTGAGCTGATATTTGCGGAGCAGTCCTTCCATATATTCCGTCCAGGAAGCATTGCAGACAACAACGGTTCTGTCTATATCCGTACATTTTTCAAATTTTTCCAAAGTATAGATGATAATCGGCTTCTGAAAGACTTCCAGAAACTGTTTTGGCATTCCGGAATTCCGCATCCGCTGGCCTACGCCTCCGGCCAGAATCAATCCATAATTCATTGTCTTTACTGCCTTTCTGTGACTTTATATTCCAGAATAGCATGCTTTGCCCTTCTGGAAACAGGCGGAAGATCCATAAAATTATTTCCGTATCTCTGCCGGAGAATCCCTTCCGCATCCTTCGGGATTGGAAGCATTGTGTTCTCAAATGGCACATACTTCCGCTCCGTCATCTGTTTTCTACCGTATAGCTCTCCGAAATAATGCTGTGCTCCCGAAGGAATGACAATCAAAGATGAGTTTTTATCTTTTACCTTTGAAAAGCACCGATCCGCTCCCTTCAGCCAGCTGGTAAGACTCCTGAACTTAAATAAACTGCTTTGAAGGCATCGGGTTTTTACTGCTCTATGGGCTTCCGGACTGTGCTTCGTATAAGCAAGCAGAGTCTCCTTGCAGGCATCGATCCGCAGGGAAGAAACCGCCAGTGCATAGAAGTTACACTGGAATCCGTGAATTCTTCTTTTCCATCCTGAACGATAGGTGTTTTCCAATGGGAAAATATCGATAAACAAATTGTTCGGATTTTTGTCATTTGACTGGAGTTCCCGGAAAATACTGTCGATCAGATACAGCTTCGGATAATGATAAAGATAACCGGGATCCCCTGGACATTTCAGGAGAAACCCTTCCATGGGCTTGTCATAAAATGCCTGCCGGAACTTGTTAAAGGCTTCTCTTGTCATGTGCACATCTGCATCATCATCCCAGGGAATAAATCCTTTATGACGAACAGCACCAAGAATGCTTCCCCCTGCCAATGTCCATTCGACATGATTCTTGGTGCAGAATTCATCCAGCTTTTCCAGCATATAAAGAAGAGCCTTGTGAATTCTATCTATATCCTCCTGGCTTAAAACAATAAGTTTTTCCGCGGCAGGATCAATTTGTTCCATTTTTTCTTTAAAACTCATAGCAATATTCGATTCTCTTTATTTTTTCAAAAAGCCCGGATCTTCTTTTATTGATCCGAAGATATTCTCTTTTTCCGATGCGGCAGTTTCTCCAGTACCTGCGCTGTTAACTCCCTGGTCATCGATTCCTTCGTAAGCATTAAAACCAGCCAATAAGCCCCGAAAAAGCAGACTGCAGAAAGGAGAAGAATAATCAGGCTGTTCCAGGAACTGCCTGATGACAGCGGAAGCTTTAACGTCCAGACAGAAACAGCTGTACCCAGCACAAGAGCAAGTATCGTTTTTCCAAAAGGAAGATTTCTGAATGCAGCTGCTACCTCATTTTTCATAGACAGATATTGAACAAGAAGTACCACGAATTCTGCTGCCAATGTACCAATGGAAGCACCTGACGATTTCACAACAGGAATTAATAATGTATTCAGGATCAGATCTGTAATAGCTCCTGCAATTTCTGAATATAGTACTATTTTTTCCCTCCCGGTAGGCAGAAGGATCTGAATTCCTGTAATATTGGACAGCCCTATAAACAGGAGTGTAGGCATAATCAGCCTCATTGGCAGAATAGCGCCAGCGTAAGCGCTTCCGGAAAGTAAAAATATGCCCTGTGCAGCAAAAATAATAAAATAGACAGTCAATGGCATGGCAACCAGCCATACAAAATTCAATGCTCTGGCTGTTATCCTGCGGAATTCCTCCATCATTCCTTTTTCTACATAGTAAGAAGATCTTGGAAGAAGAACAGTTCCCAATGATGTTACCACACTGATCAGAACCGTCTTAATTTTCACTGCGGCATCATAATACCCCACATCGGCGTCTGTCGCCATAAATCCAAGCATTACTTTATCCAGATTCGTATAGATGACTGTCGCGCAGGACATAGCAAAGAAGATCCCGATCGCTTTGAGATGACGCCGGAAATTATAATGTCCGACCGGGTGCATGATAATCAGCTTCCGTGCGTGGATAAAGTTCATCGCATTGGAAGCACAGGATGCGAAAACAGAAATTCCTCCATAAATGATATAATCACTTTTCTGATGTACCAAGAGGAACATAGCAGCAACAGCAATCGCCTTAAACAGAATGGAACGCGCTGTAATATACGTATACTGCTCCAAGCCCTTATAAAGCCACTCCATCCCGATTGCATTCATCAGAATAGTGATACTGATCACAAGATATAAGTTCCGATCAGCCTGAAGTCTCGGAACTGTCAACAACGCAACTGCCAGCGCTGCATATGCAAGTGCACTTGTAATCAGGTTAATAATCAACAATTCCTGTGTAACACGGCTGAGTTCTTCACGGTTATCCCTTACCTGTGCGCACGCCCGAATTCCGTAGGTGGGTATGCCCAACTGCGCAAACAGACTGAAATAAGAAACCAGTGATGTTGCAAAGCTGACTTTTCCTGTTCCATCCGGGAGTAAAATTCTCGAATAGTATGGAAATGTAATCAGCGGGAATATGAACGATGACATTGTGAGAATCGCGTTCATAATAAAATTTTTTTTAAGTGAAATCTGCTGTTTCATATGAGGCAAAATCTCTGTTCTCTAAATTTCAATTTGTCAAAGCTCCCCCGATTTTTCACATTTATTTGCAAGACACCTAAACAGACTGCCCAGCTCTCTCTTTCTGTACCCATGACACTCAGAAACTCTTCTGGTACTTCTGATGTAAAAACTTTGCTTTTAAAAATCCACCTATCTTTTTCCCCCAGTTTACCTCTCCCAGATAGGTGTACGGACACTCATAAATGTCTCTCTTTTCCAGCTGTCCTGTCTCTATCCGGTGGAGAAGCCACACATTCAGAAGTCTTTCACTGACCCGGCCGGCGTACCTTTTCTCAAACGCGGTCATATCTTTTGTGTCTACTCTTTTTTCCAGCTCCTGAAGTACCTGGAAAACCCATCTGCAGTATACATCCGCATCTTCTTTGCGCATCAGGAACATATTGAAGAGCCATGCGCTGCTCCCCTTCATCAGCCGGTCGAACGCCGGTACATATGCCGACCACTTTTCCTGCAGAATTTCCCGTGTCAGATCAAACTGCCTTGCGTCAAAGGTATGCGCATAATGAGAATAAACACTCTCGATATAATAATGACGTTTTTTCGGCACGATTATTCTATATTGAGCCAGAAGTCTTTCTGCCTCCTGTCCGGATAGTACCGCGGTGAAAGGATTTTTGTCTGGTTTCTTCCGGATTTTTCCGGACGTGAAGTATCTGCGGTAGTGGACCAGTCCAAGATAATCACAATCCAGATTTTTCCACGCCCAGTACAGCCCGGTCAGTTCGCAGTAGATCGGGTTTTTGGCGCTGATATTTTCCCCCTGGTCATCCCTGGCGAAACCGTGAATGCTCTCCTTTCCGGCACTTCCTACCTGCACCGGAAGGTACATGGGATCCCTGGGCACATCACATGCCTTGTGGCAAGCGATGATTACTGTTATCTTCTTATTCATATAATAAAATGTCTCCAGTAATAATTACTTAGGGAATTATAACACAGAAAGGCAGACAGGAACATATCTCTTGCGCATGAGGTACACATTTGAACCACTCAAACTAAATACCCATTATCCCAGTTTCTTCTCACATATAATATGAAGATTCGGCGGCAGCGTCTATAGGTTATATATTTCTATGTTGTATTTTCCAGTCATGACTTATTTTCACAGAAGGTTGTAATCCACAATTTCATTCATCAGGTCTTTCATGGTATGCACAAGGTGTCCGTTATTTTCAATAGTGATGTTGAACTCTTCTTTTCCGAAATCCATCGGATAACCTAACCGTATAAGAACATCTTTACGATTTCCGATCTGAAGCAGCCATTTTGCGCAGTTCTGTCCACAGGCCGAAGTATTAAAAACATGACCACTGTCATTTTCTATCAATATCAGTGTTTTCACGCTTCCAGAAAGCCACTGCGGGGGAATCGGGCCAAGCCGACTGCTCTGTATGAGGTTTTCAGAAATCACTTCTGATTTATCAACATCATGAATCATCTGACGCGGCAGATCTTCCAACAGCCATTTTCTGTCTGCCTGATTGTTAAAATATGTATCGGGATCAAAAATATAGTTTTTCCCCTGATATTCTCCATAATAGATGTGAAGCATATTCTTTTCCAAAATCCTGTCAAGAATTCTTAATATCCGAATTCATTCCATATTAAATTGATTGTGCCTTATTGTGAATAGTATACCATAATGTGGCATAAAATCGGATACATTTACTAGTCTTTTCCCGTCCATAAAAGGCCGGTGCCCTTTTCGGGCTGCCGGCCTTCTGCTTAAGCTTTTTTTGATCAATTTTACGGAACAATCTCCTATCCAGTTGTCCCTGTTCTTCTTGTGGATGCTGTTTTCAATTATTCCCATTATTCCGTGCGTTGGTGCTGCTGAGGACATCTTTGGTTCCCAGTGTCACGTTTGCGGTATTTTCTTTGTACGTACCGTTGTCCGCGCGCTCATAGGTAATCTCGATCGTCTCTCCGGACTTGTGGTAGCGCAGCTCGTTCTGCAGATCATCAAAGTCGCTGACTGTTGTTCCTGCAATCTTGGTAATAATGTCGCCTTTCTGCAGTCCGCCCTGTTCTGCCGGTCCGCCGCTTACCACGGAGGTGATGCCGACTCCTTCCGGCATATCGTACATCTGAGAATACTCACTGGTTACGTTTGCGGCGGTGATTCCCAGATACCCCTGCTCGTCCTCGGAGTAGGCAATTTTTGTTTCTTCTGTCATCAGCTGTTCCAGAATGGGCTCTGCCTTGTCTATGGGGATGGCGTAGCCCATATTGTCAACGGTGGCGCCGGAGGATGTGGAAGAACTCTTTGCTTCGTTGATTCCCACCAGCTCCCCTTTCATGTTGAAAAGCGCTCCGCCGGAGTTTCCGGAGTTGATCGCCGCGTCAATCTGGATCAGATCTGTCGAAGTGAACGTATTCGTTCCATCTGAAAGTTCCAATGTTCTGTTCTTGGCGCTTACATAACCGGCTGTGACGGACTGCCCGTAGCCCAGGGCGTTTCCGATTGCCACAATCTGGTCTCCCAGAGCAAGCTCGTCGGAGCTTCCGATGGTCGCGACTTTTAACTGTTTCTGCGTGTCCTCCGGGATATCCGATGTCTGAACCGCAACGACCGCGAGGTCGTTATCGGCATCGGTTCCCTTGATGGCTGCCTCTACAACCGTCTCGTCGATAAAGCCGACGGAAAGGGATGTTGCTCCGGAGACTACGTGGTTATTGGTGGCAATCAGCAGTTCGGTATCATTCTGTCCGATAATCACTCCGGATCCGGCTCCCTGCACCTGGTATTTCTGGGAGCCCCCGAAGAAGCTCTGCATTTCCTCCACGCTCATGGTGGAAATGGTAACCAGAGATGGCATGCAGTTTGCGGCCACGTCCGCTACGGTTCCTTCTGCAGTTCCAGATGCTCCGGAGGAAGCAGACGAAGAAGAGGTGTCGGAAGAGCCCGTTCCCTCTGTGGTAGAAGAGATGGTGTCCTTGCCTGAATTCCCGCTGCCGCTATCCTTGCTTCCACTTCCCTTGTTCCCGCTGTCTGCCGTTCCGGAGCTTCTGTTATCCGCCGTTGTTTCGATCGGATGAATCCGGTTTGCGATGGCGTTTACCCCATAGGTGACGGTGCCCGCGACAAGGCCGAACACAAGTGCCATGGCAACAACGGCCGTCCATTTTCTTCCGGTTCCTGCCCCTGCTCTGCTTCGCCCTGCCTTTCTTGCCGCGCGTTTTGCCGCTCGTTCTGCTTTTCTGCGGTTTTTCCGGGAACTTGAAGGATTCGGATCCGCATAAGGATTCCGTTGATAGGAGCTTCCCTGATAGGGATTTCCCTGCTGTGCATAGTTCTGACCGTGCGCACTGTTCTGATACTGTGTGCTGTTCTGGTACGGATTGGAACCGCTGCGGCTATCATCGGAACCGGGCTGGGAGGCATGATCCCGCATTCCCCCGTACTGCGTGTTGGAATACCGGTTCTGCGAATGCTCCGAAGAGCTCTGCGTCTCCCAGAAATTCCCGCCGCTGCTGCTGTTCCAGGGATTGTCCGCGCTGCCGGAATCCGCGTTTTCTCCTCTTAATTTGGGATTCACCCAGCTGTAGGTTGTGCTTCCGGATTCTGTGTTTTCTTCCGCCGGGTGTCTGTCCTTGCCCCCCTGGTTCTCCGCACTGGTATCTGAAATATTTCCTTCCTCCGGTTTTGTATTTTCCGCAGGATCGGTGTCTGTATGATTTTTTCTGTTATCCCATTCTTCACTCATGGTAATAGCCTTCCTTTTTTGTACTGTACCAGTAGTGTATGCGACAAATGTGTTTTCCGTGTGATTAAAAAGGTGATATTTCGTGGTTTTCTTCCGAAAACCCGTCCTGTATAATAAAGGGACGGGGCTCATCCGGAGTCCTCACAGGAGGTGCACGTATTGCTTGCCATTCAGATTGATCATGTAAAGGATTTTATGAAGAAGCTGCTGCTTCAGGATGCTTTTGACAGCTTTCTGGTATCAGAGATTTCTATTACCACATTTACCACTTTTTCGATCGACGGGCAGCTGCACCCGGAGTTTTTCGATCCGGAAAAATGTGAAGCCCTGCGGGCGGAGAACCGCAGCTCTATTCTTTGGAAGGAGGCCCGGCCGTTCTGTCTGAGTATAATAAAAGGACAGCAGTCTCCGCTGTCCTTTCATATTGTCCTGCAGGCGGATTCCGCACTGACCGCGCAGCTATCCGCGTCCGCAGGTCTTTCCTTTTCTCCGGAAGATATTTTCGGTCTGTTTCTGAACCTGCAGTTCCGGGGAGGGGTTCTCTCTGTCACCACGGGAACCTCGCTGAAGGTGTTTACTCCGGATAAATCCCTGGACCGTGCCTGGGACCGCTTTGTCAGCGGCTGGCTGGAACAGGAAGGGATTACCGGTTAATTTTTTCCAACTTTTCCAGCAGTTCCCTGCAGATGGACGCAGTCTCTTTCCCGTCGGTTTGGATGACTACGTCCGCCGCTTTCTCGTAGGCGGGACGGCGCTCTTCCATCAGTTCCCGGATGGCTGCCTCGTTTTTTCGTCCGCGCAGCAGCGGACGGCTGTCGGAATTCCCTACTCGCTGCAGAATGGTCTCCGGTTCCGCGGTCAGCAGCACAATTTTCCCGCTGCGCCGCATACAGTCTACATTTTCCTGCCGCATGGCCGCGCCGCCGCCGCAGGAAACTACCGTACCGCTCATCTTCTGCATGTTTTCCAGAAGCTCTGTCTCTTTTTTCCGGAAATACGGCTCTCCCTTCTCCCGGAAAATATCCGCGACAGACATTTCCTCCTGCCGCGCAAGCTCATCATCCATCTCGATTAAGCGCATGCCATAACGTCTGTGCAGCTCTCTTGCGACCGTGGATTTTCCGCAGCCCATAAAGCCGATCAGAAAGATATTTCCGCTGTTTTCCTGCTTTTTATCCATACCTGTTATTTCCCCACGCCGCTCCCCTGCAGTTTTCGTCAGTACGAGCTGTACGAAACAGAAAACATCCGGCGCGGTATGTCTCCTCTCTTCTGCTGCAAAATATTATGGTTGAGATGCCTCAGCCGGATAGGTTCTTCACCGTCTGTATTTTATTGACAACTGCTGGTTAGTGTACCATATCTCCCGCAGCTGCGCAAAGAGGGAACCGCGCTTTACACAAAAGCGGCAGTCCCCTCCAAAATCGTTCTTTCCTTTCAATCCTATACGCTGCTTACTTTTCCTCGCTGTTCTGCGCGTTCTTCAGCAGGATATCGTTGCTTCTCTGCACGAACTTTGTCATCTCCTCCGGAGACAGCGGCTGATTGCTCAGCATGGCCAGGTCGTAGACCTGCTCACAGTACAGGTTGATATTTTCCGCGTCCTTATGGCTGTAGATGTAGGCAACAAGCGGATGCTTTGCGTTCAGAACCAGCGTTGCCTCCGGCTTGAACATATCGTCATTTCCGGACATGCCGTACATCTTCATCATGTCGCTCATACGGCGGCTTTCCTCGGAAAGCGTGATGATGGCCGCCACGGAGGTGTCCTTCAGATTTTCCGCCTTCACGGTCAGCTTGTCGTTGGAGACAGCCTTGCGGAACAGCTCCTGCAGGTCCTTTGCCTCTTCCTCCAGCGCCTTGCTGTCGTCCTGCTTCTCCTTCAGATCTTCGGTCAGGTCTGCGTCGATTCTGCGGAAGCGGACATTCTCATTTTTCTGCTCCACGCGGGAAATAAACGGCGGATCGATGTTATGCTTCAGGATGACCGCGTCCTTACCCTGGGTCTTGAACATGTTGATGTACTGGCTCTGCTGGATCTGGTCGGTCACGTAGAAGATCGTGACTTTTTCTTTCTCCTTCTCTTCTTCGGACTTTTCTTCTTTCTTCTCCTCTTCGCTGCCGTCGGCAGTGTCTTCCTTCTTGTCTTTTTCTTCGGTTTTCTTTTCTTCCTCTGCCTTCTTTGCCGCCTTCTGCTCTTCTGTCATGTTCTCGTCGATGCAGTCCTGCAGCGTCAGGAATTTGCCGTCGATATTCTCATACAGGATGTAGTCCATCATTCTGTCGGAGAACTTTTCATCCTTCAGGCATCCGAATTTGATAAACGGACTGATGTCATTCCAGTATTTCTCGTAATTCTCACGGTCGGTCTTAAACATGCCGGCAAGCTTGTCCGCCACCTTCTTGGAGATGTAGTTGGAAATCTTCTGGACAAATCCATCGTTCTGCAGGGCACTTCTGGAAACATTCAGTGGAAGATCCGGGCAGTCAATTACGCCCTTCAGGAGCATCAGATACTCCGGAATGACCTCCTTGATGTTATCGGCGATAAATACCTGGTTGTTGTACAGCTTGATCTTTCCCTCAATCGAATCGTATTCCGTATTGATGCGCGGGAAATACAGGATTCCTTTCAGGCGGAACGGATAATCCATGTTCAGGTGGATCCAGAACAGCGGCTCCTTGTAATCCAGGAATACATGCCGGTAGAATTCCTTGTATTCCTCGTCGGTGCATTCGCTTGGCTGTTTCGTCCAAAGCGGATGAATATCGCTGATGGAAACGGGGCGTTTTTCGATCTTCACCTCGTCCCTGGCGGGAGAAACCTCAACCTGCTCCTTTTCCCCCTTATCGTTTTCCTTTTCCTCATATTTGGCATCGGTGTGAATATGCTCGATGACCTTGTCGTCTTCCTTCAGATCAGATTCCGGAATAATCTCCGTCTCCGGAGCGGCTCCCTCTTTGGTCAGGAAGATCTCTACCGGCATAAAGGCGCAGTATTTTTCCAGTGTCTCACGCACCTTGTACTCGTTTGCGTATTCCAGGCAGTCCTCGTTCAGATGAAGCGTGATGGTGGTTCCGACTTCTTTGCGATCTCCGGTTCCCATGGCGTACTCGGTGCTGCCGTCGCACTCCCAGTGCACGGGTTCTGCGCCATCCTGGAAGGAAAGCGTATCAATATCCACCTGGTCTGCGACCATGAAGGCGGAATAGAAGCCCAGTCCGAAATGACCGATAATCTGATCCTGGTCGGCCTTGTCCTTGTATTTCTCCAGGAACTCTGTCGCGCCGGAAAAAGCGATGTCCGTGATATCCTTTACCACTTCTTCTGCGGTCATGCCGACACCGTTATCGATAAACTTCAGTGTCTTTTCCTTATCATTGACCAGAACGTCTATCTTCGGCTTGTAGCCTTCCGGCAGCTTTGCCTCCCCGACAGCATCCAGTTTTTTTCTCTTGGTTATGGCATCACAGCCGTTGGAGATCAGCTCACGGATGAAAATGTCCTGATCCGAATACATCCACTTTTTGATAATGGGAAAAATATTGTCACTGTTAATGGAAAGATTTCCGCGTTTTGTCTCCATATGAATCACACTCCCTTGTCTGATCTGTTCGTTGTTTGATTTGTTTGTGAAAAAATGCAGAGAACGGTTCCCTGCCTTATTTTGTATGAATGGCTCTATGTACCGCAGCCGCTGCAGCAAAAAAGTTCTCTCTGCGCCGCATGCAGAACACTTAACAAAGGTTATCTTAGCCCCCGGCTGACCGAAAGTCAAGAAAAATTTAGCACTCGTCAAAAACGAGTGCTGATTAAATGTTTTGTAAGAATTTTAGCCGAAATGACAGAATCAGGAGACAGGCTGCGCCGGGAACTCATCCCGCAGTATTTTCTCCAGCGCATGTTCCACGGTGTCCGTGGTTCTTCCGCAGATCCGGATAATTTCTTTTTTTGCGGTCTCTACGGCGACCGGAATGCCGACCATTTCCAGCATTTCCCTGTCGTTCAGGTTGTCTCCGAAGGCGATGACCTCATCCGGCGCAATCCCCAGATACCTGAGTATCTGATCCAGCGCGGTGGCTTTATTGACGCCTTTGGGCATGCAGTCCAGCCATTCATTCCCCCCTGTCACAACTGTCGCCTGATCACCGAATTTCTGCTGCCACCAGGAGACATCATGCAGTCCGCCTGCCTCGTACAGAGACACCTTAAAATAGGGTTCTTCCGTCTGCAGGATGTCCGGCACCAGCGTCACATTATTTCCCACCACATCACGCATATGGTAGTAATAGCTCATATCCTTCGGCTGAATATAGCTTGTGTGAACGCCGGAAAGCAGCACCTCTGCCCCCTCTGTCGCCTGGATCGTCCGGATAATGCTCTGTCCGAGGCTGTGATCCATGTATTCCTGGTGGATCTTTTTTCCCCCGCAAAAGCAGAGGCAGCCGTTTTCACAGAGATAGGCAATTTCATCCTTTACCGGCGCGAATAACCGTTCCAAATTGTCTACCTGCCGCCCGCTGGCCGCAAGAAAGAGAATTCCTTTTTCCTCCCACAAGCGGCGGATCAGCCCGCAGGTCTGCGGCTGCAGATTCTGCGCGCCGTTAAGAAGTAATGTGCCGTCCAGATCACTGGCTATTAGTTTTATTCTGCTCATAGATACTCCATTTCCTGTGTGCGGAAGTTCTTTTCCATCATTCACTGCGGTCGTTTCTTCTGTTTTCCACATACCTCAGCGTGTGCAGAGCTTTCCCTCCGCCGGCAGTGCGGTCTGCGAAGGAGAACCTATGCTTCAGTGTGTGTGCAGTTTTTCCCCGGCCAGCTCCGCAATCTGTGAAGGATCCTCCAGAAGCGCGTCCGCCCCGTATTTTTCCAGCTCCTCGCGGGGACGGAAGCCCCAGCACACGCCTACTGCAAATACTCCTGCGTTGTGCGCTGTCATCATATCCGTATTGGTGTCGCCGAAATACAGCACCTGATCTTTATTCACGCCAAAGATCCGCAGAATCTCAAACACCCCTGCGGGATCCGGCTTCATAGGAATCCGGTCCGCCTGTCCCTGGATATGATCGAAGGTTCCTTTCCCGAAAATGGTTTCCACCACTTTGATGGCGTTCAGATGCGGTTTATTGGAGAAAACAGCAATCTTCAGCCCCATCTGTTTCAGCCTGCGGATTGAATCGACGACATGATCGTATGGAGCCACATGATACAGCGGATCCTCCTGATACCACTTACGGCACAGGACAATGCCCTCGTCAAAATACTTTAATTCCGGGTCTCCGGCATCCTTCAAGGCCCGGCGGAGCGAATTGTCGATTCCGTCCCCGGCGTAGTAGTTATAATTTTCTACCGGCATCGCCGGCAGTCCGAAATGCTGCAGCGTCATATTCACCGGTCGGGCAATCGACTCCTGCGTTCTGGTCAGTGTGCCGTCCAGGTCAAAAATACATGCTTTTACTTCCATGGTTACTCCTCTCCCCGGAATGTGGAAAATCCGGTTTTCATCAGGAAAAAGGCTGCCGCGCAAGCAGCAGCCCAGAAACAGATCTGTATCATTCTGTACGGATATTTTCTTCTGCCCGTATCATCTGCATTTCTTCTCAGTGTGTGCCAGGCAGGCGGAAGGAACTTTTCAGCGATACGATTCTCCCGAATACCGGCGCTCCCTCCGCAGACAGCTTTGCGTCCGCGCAGAAGAAGCCGTTCCGGATGAACTGGAAGCTGTCATATCCCTTTGCCTGCATCAGGGCAGGCTCCACGCGGCAGTTTTCCAGGATCTCCAGAGAATCCGGGTTGATGTTCATGGAGCCGTCCTCATTATAGACGCCCTTGGTCTCGTCGATCAGGTTTTCGTACAGACGGACCGTTACCTTTCCCGCAGTTGCGGCATTAACCCAGTGAATAGTTCCTTTCACCTTGCGTCCGTCCGGGCTGTTTCCTCCCCTGCTGGCAGGATCGTAAGTACAGTGCACGACCGTGACTTTTCCGTTTTCATCCTTTTCAAAGCCGACGCATTTGACAAAATACGCATGCATAAGGCGGACTTCATTTCCCGGAAACAGGCGGAAATATTTCCGGGGAGGTTCTTCCATGAAATCGTTCCTCTCGATAAACAGCTCCCTGGAGAACGGTATCTTCCGGGTTCCCAACGCCTCGTTTTCCGGATTGTTGGAGGCTTCCAGCTCCTCCGTCTGCCCTTCCGGATAGTTGTCGATCACCAGCCGGATGGGATCCAGCACCGCCATCATGCGGGGAGCCTTCAGCTTCAGATCATCGCGGATGCAGTATTCCAGCATGGCGTAATCCGTGCTGCTGTTTGCCTTGGAAATCCCCGCCAGCTCTACGAATTTCCGAATGGACTCCGGCGTGTAGCCGCGCCTGCGCAGGGCGGCGATCGTGACCAGACGGGGATCATCCCATCCGTCTACGGTTCCGTTTTCCACCAGTTTTTTGATATACCGTTTTCCGGTCACCACATTGGTCAGATAAAGTTTTGCGAACTCAATCTGTTTCGGCGGATGCGGATATTCCAACTCCGTTACCACCCAGTTGTACAGCGGACGGTGATCCTCAAACTCCAGCGTACACAGAGAATGCGTCACGCCCTCAATGGCATCCTCAATCGGATGCGCAAAATCATACATCGGGTAGATGCACCACTTATCGCCCGTGTTATGGTGCGTCATCCTGGCAATCCGGTAGATCACCGGATCCCGCATGTTAATATTCGGGGAGGCCATGTCGATCTTTGCCCGCAGCACCTTGCTCCCGTCCGGGAATTCTCCGGCGCGCATTCTCCGGAACAGATCCAGATTCTCCTCCACGGAGCGGTTCCGGTAGGGGCTTTCCTTTCCGGGCTCTGTGAGCGTTCCCCTGTATTCCCGTATTTCTTCCGCAGAGAGATCGCAGACGAAGGCTTTTCCTTTTCGGATCAGCTTTTCCGCCGCCTCATACATCTGGTCGAAGTAATTGGAAGCAAAGAACAGCCGTCCCTCCCAGTCCGCGCCAAGCCAGGCTACATCTCTCTGGATAGACTCGACAAATTCCGACCGTTCCTTCATGGGGTTTGTATCGTCAAAGCGGAGATTGAATTTCCCTCCGTATTCCTTTGCGATCCCGTAGTTCAGAAGAATTGATTTGGCATGACCGATGTGAAGATACCCGTTCGGTTCGGGCGGAAATCTGGTGCAGATCTGATCGTACTTTCCCTCTTTGAGATCCTGGTCGATGATCTGTTCGATAAAATTTCGGGATACTGTTCCCTTTTCCTCTGCCGGTTCCTCCGCGATTTCTTTTTTGTTCTCTCCCATGATGAACTCCTGTCTCTGAATCTCTTTATGTGAAATATGCTGCGGCCAGATCCGGATTGCTCCGGAGACTGGCCGGCGGTTCCCGCTATCGTATCAATATGCGGTCTTACTGCTTCTGTTGGCTGTCCTGCTGTTTTTTCTTTCCGCCGGGGATAAGGGATATAATCCATTTCCGCTTCAGAGTCGCGAAAACCAGCAGACCGATCTGGATGCCAAGTGCCAGGAACATGTACAGGTACTGGCCGCGTTTTAAGAATCCTCCGGCCGCGCAGTTAAACAAAATCTGAATCCAGCTTGTGACGCAGATTGCCATGACATACTCATAAGAACGAATACTGGACCGGGCCGCAATATAAGGGATAATCCCGTTCGGAAGGATCGGAAGCAGGTTGACAAACCCCACCACGAAGGCCGGGTTGGCCGAAGCCATCTTTTCCCGGATCCAGTTATTCTTCGGCTTGTCAATATTGGCGATGTTGGAAATCTGGTTTCCCATTTTTCTTGCGAAGCCGAACACCAGAACATTCCCCAGAATAAAACCGAAGTAGCACATAAAAAAGGACCGGACGCCCCCGTAGATAATTCCGGCTGCGATCTGAATGGCAAATCCGGGAAGTACGATACTGACAACCTGCAGCGCGGACATGGCAATCACTGCCAGCGCCCCTTTCCAGAATCCCTCCTGCTGGATGTAGGCCTCGATTGCCTCCTCGTCCCCCTCCTTCAGCAGATGAAACAGAGCCGGAAGAGAATCCCCGAAAAGAGCCCATAGAATAATAATAATCAGAACCAGCAGCGCAATCAGAAGGATCAGCTTGCCGAATTTCTGAAAGAATTTTTTTACAGACATAAATTCCCCACATTTGATCTTTTTTATAGTGGAATTCTAAAGCATCCGGTTCCTTCTGTCAATGAAACGGTGTTCCGTCGCTCTCTGAAAGCTCACAGATATGCACAAAGAAGCGAAAAACCGCCCTTTTGCTGGATTCTGTCATTTCCGGATGCCATTGAAACCCGTAGACGGGAAGTGACTGATGCTGAAATCCTTCCAGACAACCATCCACAGCATCCGCCTGCGTGCTGATCAGCCCGTCCGCCAGCTTATCTATGCACTGGTGGTGATAATGCATTCCGTTATAATCCCGGCCGAGAACGCACCGGAAGGTGGAGGATTTCCAGATATCCACCTTGCGCATGGCCTTCATGTGCCCGTCGATCTGCTGGCGCAGCGTGCCTCCCAGCGCCACGTTGATAATCTGGCTGCCGCGGCAGATGCCGAGAACCGGCTTTTTTGCCTGAACAAATGTTCTGACAGCTTCCATCTGGAGCCTGTCCTCATTGGGATTCAGGTTCCGCGAGGACATATTGGCCTGTCCGTAAAAGGCAGGGTCGACATCCTCTCCGCCCGGTATCACCAGGGCATCGTAGTCACGCACTGAACCTCTATTGTTGTCTACCAGCCTGGCGTCAGCCCCGTACTGATTCAGCACATGCACCAGAATCTGGCCCAGATTGCCTGAGGCGGATGCCACAACAGCAATAACTGGTTTCCGGTACCGGACATGGGAACCGAGGGGAACACAGAAAAGCAGTACCAGCACTACGACTAGAAATGAAATCCATTTTTTCCGGCGGATCATCATAGTATTCCTCTTCTTTCATTACAAAAAAGAAAACTATCTGCCATCTTTCTATTCGTTCCGCGGTAAGGCAGAGACAGAAGCATGCCTGCATTCAGATTCAGTACTATTTTACATGCATGTCCGTTTTCTGTAAATCCGGGCGGTACAAAAGTTCTTCCCCGTTCTCCCCGAACGCATGTACTTTTTTCATGACGGCGCATATCTTTGCGTCCATCTGCGCTCTGTTTTCTGTCCGGAGATAACAGCGGGCATAATAGGGCGCAGGACCGAACCGCCCGACCTCATCCCCTTCTTTATAGAAAGGATGGAAACCGACGGTTTCCTTCTGCTGTGCCAGTTCCAGAACACTGTCCTGATTTTCTATTTTTCCGGGTCTTACGCTTGTCAGGTAGATACCGGCGGCGCAGCCGCTGCCCCTGGGATTGTGTCCGCGCAGGCGTTCTCTCCCGTGATCCGGACTGCAGACCAGATCCAGAAGGTAATCCTCCAGCGAAAGACCTGTGGTATATTCGGTCAGCTCGTGTTCAAATCCGAAGAAGCGGGCGGCAATCTCCCCGATTTCTATGTTTGTCCCGTCCCAGAAACACTGCATGGCCAAAGGTCCCTGCTTCTGCCCGGTTTTCTCCACGTATCTCTGCAGAATATCGGTCACAGCCGGCGCTGCCTGGTCAAAATAACGCGAGGGATAAATATTCGCGTAATTGACCCGGATGGTGTTCCGGTCCAACTCTGCGGTCATCCGGTCTGCCAGCGAGAGCAGCTGCACTTTTCCGTCCACGACGGCGGCCTGGGCATTCAGCTCCTGCCCGCGGGACACGCTCTCCAGAAGAGCCTCTCCGTGAATCAGCTCCGGGTCTGTCCGGCGGAACCACTCCCGGATCTCTTCCGGACTCCAGACGACCTGAAGGCCGCGGGATCCATAGGAATTGACCGGCTTTATGACGGCAGGGAAAATATTCCAGGGCTCCTGCCCCTCTTTCCCGGAGCCTGAACCGGGGAGCCACTCTTCGGCTTTCGTCCGGCGGAATTCCGGAACATGAAGCCCCAGTTCCCGGCAGATTTTCTTTGTCACCTGCTTATCCCGGTAAGCCGGAAGCATGGCCGGAACAGCATAGCAGGGGATTCCCGCCCGATCGGCGATCCGCACCATCATCTCAAACATAATGTCAGAAAAGCTTGTGATGATGGCATTAATTTTTTCTTTTTTACAGATTTCCGCAATCCGGTCTACATCCCGGACATCCGCCACATAGTCTCTATCCGCCCAGGTACGCGCCGGTCCGTCCGCGTTCCCGTCGCAGACTACTGTGTAACAGCCTCTGGCTTTTGCCTTTTTTACCAGCTCCGTCATCTCGAAGAGTGTTCCCAATATCATCAGTCTTTTCTGCATTCTGAACCCTCCTCTTCTCCTGCGCCGCTTTCTGTTTTTTCATAGACCTTTTTCACCACAAACTGTGGAGCGGAATTGATACACATAAAAATTCTGCCGATATATTCTCCCATGATTCCGAGCATCATCATCACCATACCGAAAAAGAACAGGATGACACACATCAGGGCGGAATATCCCTGAGGAATGGTCGGATCGGCAATCCGGTGGAAAATAGTGACCAGCATGAAAATAAAGGCAAACAAAACCGTGATAACCCCGGCCACCCCTGCAATCCGCAGCGGTTTCACCGTAAAATTCGTGAAATTGGACCAGAGCTTCAGGAGGGACCGGAAGGTATACCCCGACTTTCCCTCCACCCTGTCATAGTGCTCGATGTCCACGTTTGTCATTTTCCGCGTGGTCCGGAGGAACAGTCCTTCCATAAAGGAATACGCGAATTTATAGTTGATAATCTCATTGATCACGTAGCGTCTGGCGACCCAGAAGCTGGTGCAGGAAAGGTTCTTCGGTTTGTTCAGAAACATGGTCTCAAACGAATCGTCCATCCGGGTAAACAAACGGCGGATCGCACTGTGCTTCTTATGAAAGTATCTGCCGAATACGACATCATACCCCTCTTCCAGTTTTTCCAGAAGGACCGGTATGTTGTCCGGCCGCGTCTGCATGTCATCGTCCAGGTTTACCACGATCTCTCCTGTGACATAATGCATGGCTGCCAGCTGGGCGTTCGCCTGGCCGGTATTCTTCACCAGATCTACCAGCTTTACGAAAGGATACTTCAGCCGCATTTCTTTCAGAAAAGGCAGCGTCTTCGGATCCGGGGAACAGTCGTTGACCAGAATTACCTCGAAGCTGTCGGTATGCAGACGGCTGCGGAACACATCGCAGATACCCGCAAGCTCCTGGTCGAAAATATCCTGGGTATTGTAGCAGGGGACAATAACGGAATATTTCATGGGGCTCCTCATCTTAATCGAACAAAAAAGTGTGTGATATGAATAAAGGCGCCCGGCTGATGCCTGGCGCCTCGAGCTGATAACCAGAATCGAACTGGTGACCTCATCCTTACCAAAAAGCAGGAACGCTTTTTCTCGTTTATTCTGGCTTTCCGTAATTCCTTGAAAAACCGCCTTTTCACGGACTTTTCTTTCGGTAGTGTAAGGTGCTGTGTTCTTGTTCATCGTAACTTTCTGAACAAAATCTGAACACATCCAAGCGTCAGCTAACATCGCTTTCTGATTGTAAGGCGTTTCGTATGCTTCTGTCAATCCTCTTGACGAAAAAAGTCCGAGCCTCGGAGTTTTTCCAATGCTCGAACCTCTCCGCCGAAAAGAGGGATTTTATCTATACTGCCTTGCCTGCGCTCTGCTCCAGAAAATCGTCTATCTTGTTTGCCGCCTCTTTGTTCTGCTTTTCAAAACTATGGGCATATATATCCATTGTCGTGGAGCTTTTCGCATGACCGAGTATCTTGCTAATATCAATCAGGTTGATGTCAAGGTAGTTTAGCAATGTTGCACACGAATGCCGCAATCCGTGAAGTGGAATGGTCGGAAGTTCCTCGAATCCTCTTTCCTTTGCTTCACCCTCGTGTTCCTTTATCCATTTATTTACAAACTCAATATGATGTTTGAAATAGTGGTATGGCGTAGAGCGGTCCATAATCTTCCCGTTCCACTGTATAAACAGGTTTCCGTTGCCTTGCCATTTATCCCCTGTACTCAAGCGATAGATATTGTATTCTTGACGATACTGCTTCAGCAAAGGAACAATGGCGGCGGGAAAACTGACTGTCCGAACCGATGTTGCCGTTTTGGGTTTTTTCAATACAATACCGTCTTCGGACATCCCGACTGACTTTGATATATGGATTTCTCTTTTCTCGAAATCAATATCGCTCCAATGGAGTGCAAGTGTCTCGCCCTTTCGAAAACCGCAGTATAACGACAGGGTATAAAACACTATCAACTGTGTCGAAGTCTGGTATGGCTCTTGATAATCTGCCACATTATATGGCTTGCCCGTGTCATCAATTCTTTGATGTCCTCTGACCTTTCGGTAAAATCTTGTATTCAGCGTTTCAAGAAACATCAATGACTGTTCAGGCGTGAAGAATTTTAACTGCGGTTCTTCCTCATCATTCTTTGGCACTTTGGCATCTCGACACGGGTTTATCTGTATCATCTGCCAACGTACTGCCGTTCGGAACATTCCGCTCATTACGTTTGCAATCTTACGGATGGAGCCGTTAGAATACCGCCCCATCAGCGATTTATAAAATATCTCAATATTCGGTGTCCGTATTCTTGCCACCTTGTATGTCTTGAAATGGGGCAGTATTACATCATTGATGATATGGGTATAACTCTCATAGGTGGAGTATGCAAGTTCTGTCTTAGCATTGGCAAGCCATTTCTCCGCATAATCCTCAAACGACATTTCTTCGCCCTCGTAGCTCTCGCCGTTTTTCAATCTATCCTCTAATGCCATAGCATATTGGTTGGCTTCTCGTTCCTGTTGCTTCGGGGTGGCGGTCTGCTTGACCGTATAGGTGCTGACTTTTACAATCTGTTTTCCCGACTTATCTTCTCCGAGCGATACTCTGATACGGTACACCACTTGACCGTTTTTCTTTTCAACTCTTTTAACTGATGCCATTTCTTCATCTTTTCCTTTTCTATGCTCTGAACACTTACCCTTAGTTGAATGTGGTTTTTAGATACGCTTCAAGCGATTTTACTTCTACAAACAGCACTTTGGCGTCTCCCGACTTGACTGCATTTATTTTGCCGTCCTTTATCATTCTCGATATTGTCCGCTCCGAAACACCATAGAGCTTTGACACCTCATAAATCCGTTTATACCCTTTATCCGGACTTTCCACCTCGATATGGGCTTGCTTTCGGTTGTGGGAGCGGTCGTTATATTCGCCAGTCTCTTTATAGTGCTTCTTCCACATAACCGTTGCAATCTCTGCAAATTCTTTGACTTCCTGCAACTGTAAGGCTTCGTCAATATCCTGTGTCGGTGTGTAGCGTATCTGCTTTAACACATTGGATTTCTTGATTGGATCTCTGCCGATATACATTTTGATGGAATATACGACAGTTCCGCTTTTTGTTGTTAATCTTGTAATATTCGCCATAATTCATGCCCCCTGTCTAACTTCCTTAGCATAACGGTAGAACGTAGCCGTATTCAGTCCTAATTCGTGCATTAACTCAAACGGTCGTTTTTCTCCGTTGGTAACTGCCTTGTAATGCTCTGAAAACACTTCAATCGTCATTGCTCTTGGCCTGCCATAGCGTTCCCATTCGCCTCTTGCTTTCATCGCCTCAATACCCTCACGCTGTCTTTTTTCCTTTTTCTCCATTTCTGCCTGTGCCATACTCGCATACAATTCCAACATCATATTGTTGATAGTTTCCAACATCATCTTGGCAAGCGTGTTTTCCATATTGGAAACATCTGTCAGCGTGGTCGGCAGTTCCAGCACCATAACTCGGATATTGTTGTCTTGGAAATAGCGTAATTCTTCCATTGTTGCCTTTTTATTCCGTCCAAGCCTGTCTAACTCCGTGACAATCAGCGTATCGCCGTTTTCAAGGATTTCCTCTTTCAACATCTGGTATCGGGGGCGGTTGAAATTCTTTCCCGTCTGCTGGTCGGTGTAAACCTTATTCCGATACAGTTTCACGCCGTTGTCTTTACAATACCTCGTGATTTCCGCAATCCCTCTGTCAAGGTGTTGGTCGGTGGTACTTGTTCTGTGGTATGCAACAATCTTCATAAGGACACTTCCTTTCTGACGTACTCGATACCGTCCAGACTTTCCAATCCATTCTTGAAAATGTCGTCTGTCATCGTAACGAAGTACAACGCTGTGACACTCTCGGTCATCTTTTCCGAAAACATTTCATAAGGTACTTGCTTTTCAGAACCGAGGTCGGCAAACATACAACCATAACCCTTGTTTTCCATTTCCTCAATCATGCTTTCGACTTCTTCGTATCTTGCCATAGGCTACTCCTTTCTAAGATAGCTGAACACTTGTTCCGCAATCAGCGTCTCCAACTATTCTTAAAAAGACAACAGCCAATAGTAAGAACTCTTGAAAATTGTCACGCATACTTTTTAACAGTATTTTCAGCACCGTTTCCGATATGCTTGAATTGTACGGATTTCAACAACATCATTCGCCCGTGTTGAGGAAGTCGATAAACCTGTCATAATTGACAAGATACTTCTTTCCTGTTTTTATATGGACGATACGCCCCTCTAAACACAATTTCCGTATGTAATCATAGGAAAGTCCTGTCAAGCTCGCCATTTCCCGTAAAGTTTTCATTCTTGGAATTATTTTCGGCTCTGCGATTTCTCCATTCTCTTGAATTGCTGTATTACTCAATACCTGAAACGGAGTAATACGGTCTTCTGATACCACTTTCATTTGTCCTGCTCCTTTTCTTCTACGGAACAACACAAACGTATCTCCCTGGACTACCGCCTATGTGTTCATTTTTGGATTTTACTTTTGCCCGACTGGACTACTTGGAAATCGTGCGACTGCACACTTGTCATAGACTTTTGATTTTTCTTTATCTTGAAAATACGGATGGTCTGTTGGCTCTCGCAACACTCTTATTCAATAACCGTAACCGATACCCCTGTGAAAACACTTCCGCAAGTGCTTTCTGTGCCTGTCTTAATTCTGCCGCCTTGACTTTTTCGTATGCCCTTTGTTCTTCGGTCTTGCTTCCGTCAATCGCCTGTTTCCTCAACGGAACGCTTACCATTTCAGCATAGGCAGGATATTTCAACAGTTCCAACACCGCACGAGAACCGATAACGCCAGAATTGATTGCTTTTGACAGCGTATCTGAAATAATAGTAGTGTTCGCCGCTGTCCTTACAGACGGCAGTTTTGCCATCATCTGCAAAGCCTTGTTTTGCACTTGGGCGGAAGTGTCCTTGTCTGCCGTGAAGTCGTATTCCCTATTATTGATAGCGTTTACTTTTTCAAACAATTTCTGATAGACTGCATCATTATCCTCAAGCATAGCGGACAGTTTTGTTTCAAACCGCTTGGAAAGACTGTCAACCGTGGCGGTGTCAACTCTGCCATATGTTTCTTTGAAGTCTTTCACATTCCCATACACCGCCTTGATTTCCTCGGGTGTTGACGCTCTCCGTATTTCCTCACATATTCTGTTATGGCTTTCCACAATACTCATTTCTTCCATTTTCTCAATCCTCCTGTCCTTCGGCATTTTCCCAATCCTCGTCGCTCCAATCGTCGTCTGGCAAACTGTACGGAACGACTTTCACAATTAACTGCTGTTCCTCGTTTTCCATATCATTCAAGAGCAACGGCGTGTTTGTTCCGTAGGCTCTGTCCAGAATGTATTTACAAGCATTGAAACGGTCTTTACTGTCCTTATCCTTTGCGATCCGTATAATGCTTTTCAAGGCGGGAACGGTAGAAGATTTCAGCAATGCCTTAAATTCCGCTTTCTGTGCCTTTTCTTCTTCGGTCTGCTTCGGTCTTCCTCTGGGATTTCCGCTTTGACCCTTTACAAACGCCATTGTTCATCACTCCTTAATCATCGTTTATTCTGACAGTCAGGCTTTTTAGGTTTGGCTGCCAATTCGAAATAAACGCTTCTTTACATTCGGCTGTCTTCATTTCCTCTAGCACCGCCCGTTTCTGCTTGATGTTATCTGTTAGCGTTTCTATCAGCAGATTGTAAGCATCTACTGCGTCAACAGGGGTACGCCGAAACTTTATATCAGCCGATACTCTGTCTATCTTCATACGATGCACCTCACATTCCGATTGATAATCTCTTGTTACAAATCCTTTATTTCTTCTTGGGTTATCTACCTTTTTGAAAACCGATAAAACCCTGTTATTCTGCAACGATAATTCCATTTTGTACTCTTTTCTTAGCCTTGGAATCATCCCCATATTTAGGACATTATCCAGCGGCATTATGGAACATTTTGAGTGTTTCAAGCACGCCGATTGGAATACCAAAGTTGTTTTTCTTGTAGTAATACACAACTTTACTGCTCCTATCTTCGATATGCTTATAATCCGTGTACCACCGTTTTAACGCTTTCCGAAGCACTTCCATATCCACTATCAAATCTTTGTGTCTGGCTACTGTTTCTGCAATTTCGTTTCCCGTTTCTGAACTTGTAAGACTTTCAAATACGGTCTGCACGCAGTAATTCAGGTATGGCTTGATGTACTTGTTTTCCACTTCCTCAAATACAGTCTTGTATTCACGACACAGCACAGCCAATCCCTCTCTTGTCAATACGGCATTCAATGTCTTGTCTTTATATACCCGCTTCAAATACTCGTTATAAAACTTGAATTCTATACGAAGCAGATTTCTCTCTACTGCCGGATTGCCCTTTTCGTGCTGTTCCTCGGTTTTGTCGTATATCTTAACAAAATATTTCTTCGGAACGTAGGTACTGCACGATAGGGTTTTCTTTTCAAAGCCCTGCTTCCTCTTGCGTTTTCGATATGTTGTCGTTTTGTCGAACGCCTTTTCAAACATATCAACGACATTAGATAACAACTCCGGACTTTTTACTTTGAGCGTGAGATTACATTCTGCCTGCATAACCTCTATACTTCCCAAATCATAGGATTCATCTGAATACTCATTTTGCAGATACTTCTTCAAATATTCCCGAATAGCCTCTAATACCATTGAACGCACAATTTCAATTTTGATAGCGTCAACTACTCCAAACGGTTTACAGTTGTTCGGTCTAATACAGTGAACAGGATTGATATATACTGACACTTTCCCATTTTGACACCGTATTTTCCCGATATTTTTTCCACCCTTGCTCAATAGAGGTTCTTCATCAACGGATAACATATCCGCCCCGTCAATCGTCAGGGAAATTTCGGCTTGCACGCCGTCCATACCTTGCTGACAACGGCTTGCATAAAATCGTCGGGCAGTAGAAGCCTTATTTTTTGCCACCTTTCGCATTCTCCTTTCTTTTCTCTTTTCAAATTTTTGGACGCAAAAAAGAGCGCCTTTCGTCCTCTGACTACTTAGCGCTCTGGCTTCTCTTTGGCTACTGCCTACTCTAATATTCTAATCAACTTTCGGGAACTCCCGAACTCCGCAATCTCTGCAATTTTTTCTAATTATACAACATTTCAAACGGAAAGACAACAGCCAATTTCAAAAAAATCTGATTTTCCTTGCCCTCGTATAGGGCGGTTATTTTCCGTTCTAAGCCATTTCAAATTTTCTCCTGCATATTCCCACTTGGAACATATTAAAATCAAAAATAGCCGCGGCTCCGTTCCTTATAGCCGCATATCCGATATTTGGCTGTGAGAATCTATTCCTTACAGTATTCGGAACACTTGCCCCCTAACAATACTTCGTACGGCTTACAGACAGGATATGTTTCACATCTTGATGTATTTCCATAGATTACATCGTCCGCATATCTCACAAGACAATCCTTGCAAACCAAATCATCGTTCGTTATCCGTGTTAGTGTCTGCTCACTTCGTATTCTGTCCTCAAAACTCATATTGCACCCTCCGAAATCTTTATACCGCCTATTATATCCAAAACCAGAGAAGACAGGCACAGCAGATTGTCAGGCATCCGCCCACAGGATAAAATCAATTTTCTTAGCGTCTGAAAAGCCTGTGCTTGGGTAGCGTTCATCAAACAGACGGATTAGCGTTTGCCCCTCGTTGGAATAGATATACTCATAATATCGACTGCAATACTCGTGGTACAACCTGACGATTCGTTCTTGTCGGTTGTCATCGTCTGTCGGAACGACCATCCCGAAATGATTGACCGCTACGATTTTATCCCATATCGGACGCTTGGGGTTGATAACCGCTATCAACTTACTTGAAAAGGATAGTTCAAGCTGACCCTCCGCTTGCTTCAAGTGTTCTAAGGTTTCCTCGAAAGTAACCGCCGTTTCCTTGTGACTTTCCAAATACGAATAGAACAGCGTGTAAAAATCGTCATTTCGGAATATAACCTTGAAAAAGCCGTTAAAAGTCCTTTGGAAGTCTCTGTCCTTGGAAACGTCCGTCCAATGCAGAGAATCCATAATATGCTTGTACTTCTTCATTCCCGGATATAGTTTATCGTCATTCTGCAATATGCTCTTTGCAGTCTCAACATCTATCAAACTACGCATTTTGCACCTCTGTGCTATCTGAATACTGCTTTTTCGCATTATATCACAGTCATAACACAGAAGTGAAGTAAAATATCAACTCATTATAATATCCACTATCTGAACATTATAACAAGCATTATAAACAGCACGATTTTTAATATGGTTTTGCCGTAACAAGTAAACATATAATGTAGTCAAGATATATGGAGGAAAGTTATGGCAAAATTCGTTGTTCCACCAAAAGAGGAAACCGCCGTCACTATGACTATCCGCATTGAACGGGATATTCAAGAAGCCTATGGCAAACTGGCGGCAAAGACAAACCGTTCCAGAAACGAGGTAATTGGAATGGCACTCCGTTACGCCCTCGACAATATGGACGTTGACCCGAAAGATCACTAATCCATTAAATAAAAAGAGCCTCGGACTGTCTCCGGGCTTCTTTTTCGTTCACAATTCCCAACTTGAACAAAATCTGAACAAATTCCCCTTTTCGTACTCAGTCATGCTATAATGTTGACGCAAAAACGAAGAAGGCTGTTCGTTCGGCTGATATGACACATCTGAACAAAAAATAAAGACCTTTCGCAAGTACAAAACTCCGAAAAGCCTTTATTTGCCTTTATTTTCGAGCTGGCAACCGGAATCGAACCGGTGACCTCCTCACTACCAATGGTGCGCTACCGGCTGATGCCTGGCGCCTAGAGCTGATAACCAGAATCGAACTGGTGACCTCATCCTTACCAAGGATGCGCACTACCGACTGTGCTATATCAGCATTCCGTCGACCCGCGGTGCTTTCCGCTCGTCAACGGATTAAATCATATCAAACGAGTTATCCCCTGTCAAGGAAATTCTTCATGCCTGCGCGACAAAATTTTTTCAACGTGAATGGAAATTTTCAGTATTATTTATAGTTTTTGGTCAGTCCCTATGGCATGTGGCTTTTTCATGCCTGCCCAAAAAGGGTCTGAATGCCGGAAATGATTTTTTTCCACAGATTTCCCAGCCATGACCAGAGCGAAAAGCCTCCGGTTTTCTGGTCTGCCTGCGATGTACTGTCTGTACTGATGCCTGTCTGATCTGTGCCGGAACCTGATAAGTCGGTTTCGTCCGAACCGGAAGAGGAAACAGAAGAACTGTCCTGGGATGCGTTCTCACTGCTGCCTTCTTCGGCAGCCGCCTGATCCGCCGTCACGCTCTGCGCTGCCAGCGCTGTTTCCTGCTTCTGCTCGTAGGCTTCCAGATTTTCCTGAAATTCCTCGTCTTTGGACAGTTTGACGACCCACCATTCGGAAACGTCTTCCGTCGCCCCTTCAATCTGGGATATCCGGTTGGCGCCCTCCTCCCCTTCGTAGGTTTCCGTAAAAGCGAACTCACTGGAATGCCAGAAAACATCATCATCCGGGGAATCCCCCCAGAAAAACCCTACGTGGTGATAATCGGAAACGGACATCGGGCCGCCCTCATCGAAAGACCAGATAATATCTCCCTTTTCCAGAACGCCGGACGCGAGCATCTCCTCCTTGGCAGAGAAGGTGTAATAAACAATGTCGTGGCTGTAAATCCAGATTACCCATCCGCCTCCGTTTTCATAAGGAGAGGTATCCGCCCCTTCCCAGCAGGGTACATCTTCTGAATTCTGCTCCGCCACCGCGTGCAGCACATTCCAGACAAAGCCCTCGCACTGCATATGGCCGTCCGCGCCGGGCTTCTGGCTTTCCCCTTCTGTCTCCTCATAGGGAGTCCCTATATACTCCTCCTGGTTTTCCAGCAGATACAGAACCAGATCCGAGCGGGTGAAGCCAAAATAATCATTCACATAATCCGAGCCATACTCTGTGTAAGAGCTGCCGCTCTGGCCTCCCGCTGAGCCGCCGCCCGTCTGATCAGAGCCGTAGTCCTCCTGCGCCTGGCCGCCATACCCGTTTCCGTAAACCGGCGTATCCTCAGATCCGTCCTGAGGAGTTCCGTACCAGTATTCATTCTGCTGCTGGTAATCATCACTGCCCGCATCCGGCGCCGCCCAGTCCTCCGCAAAAACATACTGCGCGGTTCCCGCCACTGCAGATAGAATCACTACAAAGATGATAAAAAGATCGGGTACTCTGATCTTTCTTGTTCTTCCTAAAAGCATCATTTATAACAATCCCCTTTTTATGGCGGTTATTGTAACGCTGTTTTCCAGACAAACACAAGTGAAAAGAGTGTGTCCATCTCTCTGGGCATGTCCGCTATATTCTGGTATGATGGTTTCTGTAGGCATTTTGTCACATGGGGAGACCTGACATGTTTTTTGATTTTTCATCCCATTCTGATAAGGGCAGTGCGGAAGATCAGGAGCGAAAGCTTCTGCTGTGCGTGCTCCTTGTATTTGCAGCCGGATGTTTTTTCCGCTGGATTTACACGGCCCAGGTTCCATACAATATTTCCAGACACGACCTGGGAGAGATTTCCGACTGGCAGACGGTAACAAAGGGTCATCTGGGTTATATTCAGTATTTATATCAGTTCCACCGGTTTCCTGAGGTAGCGGAGGAATATTCTCAATTTTATCACCCTCCCCTGTTTCATCTCTGCGGAGCCGCAGTGATGAAATTTATTCTCCATTTCGGGGGCTCTGTGGCAGAAACCTTTGAGTGGATCCAGGCCATGAATATGGTTTTTGCTGATATCGCCGTGCTTTTTTCCATTCTCACGGTTTTCCGGACGGTCCGCGCGGCGGATTCCCGGCTGATTCTTACTGCGTTTTTCTCTTTTTGTCCGATCTGGTTTATTTTGGGAACCGAAATAAACAATGACTGCCTGATGACGATGTTCTGCACAATCACCCTCTACCTTACGGTGTGCTGGATTCAGGAACGCAGCTGGCGTCTTATCGTCCTTCTGGCACTGAGTTTCGCCCTCGGCATGCTTTCCAAAACCTCCGCGGTTCTTCTCGCTCCCGCGGTTGGTCTGGTTTTTCTGTATACGCTCTGGAAAGACAGAAAAAAGCCCGGAACTGTCCTGCTGCAGATTGCCCTGTTCGGCGCGGTCTGCATACCGCTCGGTCTTTCATGGGTTCTAAGAAACAAGGTTCTTTTTGGTATCCCATTTAACTATGTCCCGGCTTTCGATACTGATTCCGGACAGTATATCGGCACGGTTCCGCTTTCCGCGCGGATCGGTTTTCCCTCTCTCCGGCAGATAACGCTTTGTTCCATTGATTGGAATCATTACACAGACTATGCCAATATCTGGGGCCAGACCTTTCTTACCATGAGCTTTGACGAAGGCATTGTCCCGGTTACTACGCTTTCCAGGCAGGCAGCCGGAATGGTTCTCCTCTGGGCAGACGCAATTTTATATCTTCTGGGTATTGTAGAACTGATCCGGATGGTTTTCCGGAAATCTGTGCGCGCAGAGTACCGGATTCTGCTTTTCACAGGATTCCTTACGCTGGCAGCCGGATATGTGTCCTTCGCCTTCCGGTACCCGCAGGTCTGTACCATGAATTTCCGCTATATTGCCCTCACCTGGCTGCTTCTTCTGACCGCCCATGGAATGAACCAGGACTGCCGGACCGGAAAACACCGGAAGATTCTCCGGAAGATTTTTTCGTTTTTTATCGGCATTGTCTCGGCTTTTTCAGCAGGACTTTATCTTCTGATACACTGATTTTTACGCAGTCAGGTAATAATGGGGCTCTGGCTCTGAAACCCAGTGGTTTGAACCAGATTTCTGTGATTTGGCACAGGCTGCAGAGGAGAAATTATGAAATCTTTATCTTTTTTCACGGCTCTGTCCGAGAGACAGAATAACATTCAGAATAATAATACTCCCACGTCCGGCTCCGCGACCGCTTCTGACTGCTTCCGGTTTCTGTTCAAAAGGAAAAGAAATATTCTCCCCGTAAACGGCCTTCCTTCATGGAGTCGAAGATTTTTCTGCCTTCTGCTCTCCGCCTTTTTGTGCCTGGTCACGCTTCCCTTCCGGACGCTTTATTTTATGGAACCGGATGATTATCTGCTGAATTTTATTGCCAACGGTTCCTACGGGTGGAAGTACAGTGAAAATCTTGTTTATATCCGGACTTCCGTGGGATATCTGCTTAAGGGACTGTACTACCTTACCGGAGCGGTAAACTGGTATGCTGTTCTGCTCCTTCTTGTTATTTTGTGCAGCTTTGCTGTTTTCTATGATATTTTATGGCTTCGCACCCGCTCCGCAGCAGCTCTGCTGCTTACTGCATCTTTGAATTTTCTGCCTGTTCCTGTCTTTTTCACCTATACGGCTGGCGCTTTTTTCTCTGCCTGCGCAGGGCTCCTGCTCCTGGATGACGGCCTGTTCCATCGCCGGGGCTCAAATAATACCGGGACAGTAGAACTGATCGCCGGAATCGTTTTCTTTTATTTCGGTTTTGCCCTGCGTAAAGACACCATCGTTCCTGAACTGGCTCTGTGCTTACCGATCGCAGCGTACAGCTTTCTCCATGCAATCCGCAGCTGCACTTCCATAGTAAAAAGGGGAGATGGCAAAATGTCTTCTGATGGGCATTCCTTCCGCTCTTCTAAAACTCAAAATGCCGATGGTGCAGCTTGCTGCGAGATGTCTTCCCGCATCTCCAACACTAAAAATGCACACAGCGCAATCTCCCGCCGGATCCTGCCCGCTCTGCTGGCCGGAATTCTTCTTTTTGGCGGAGATGCGGTCATCCAAAGCAAGTCCTATGGTTCTGACACCTGGAGATTTTTTTCTTCTTTTAATGAGGCACGTACTTCTGTTGTAGATTACAACCGGCTCTCCTATGGTCTACATAAAACAGAACTGGAAAACGCGGGACTTTCCGCCACAGACTATGACATGCTCTGCTCCTGGAAGTTTGCGGATAAAAAAGTATTCACCATAGACGGCATGACGGCCGCAGGAAAACTTGCCAGACACAGTTTTTCTTTGCCGGAACGGGTGGCAGATGCCAGACAGAACCTCCAGGGTGCCAATCTCCGGATTTTTCTGCTTCCCGCTGCTGCCTGGATCTTTCTTCTTTTTCTGAATTTCGCACGACGCAGAAAAAGGATTTTGCGCCCGATCCTGCTTTCCGGCCTGACACTGCTGATGTGGTATCTGCTCTGCGCCGCACTTCTGCTGTACCGCATGCGTTTTGTGACAAGAGTTGCCGCACCGCTGATGATGACAGCCATCATCTGGATTCTGACAGCTGAATTAGGGCATGAACAAGCTGCCCCTGCCAACAGAAACGTGAAGCCGGAACAGGCTGTCCCCGCCAGTGAAAATGAAAAACCAGATACAGAAAACTCTTCCGGCAGAAAATCTGTCTGGAAGGAATCTTGTCGAAATGTTATCTGTAGTGTCCTTGCTATCGTTTCGCTGCTTCTGACCGTGGACATGGAGATAACCTGCACTAGGGATTTTCTTGCCTCTACCCAGGATCACCGTCAGGAAGGCAATACTGCGTATCAGTCCGTGAAAGAAGAGGTTGCCGCAGACAGCAGCCGGTTATGCATCATTGACGGCTATGTACTGAGCATGCTCTACTTTTATGACCGACCGGTGAAGGACGTGCTCTGCACTGATACCTTTCAGAATATCGTCCGTTCCGGAAGCTGGGACAGCTTTTCCGGACGGTATTATCTGCAGGCAGAAAACCTGAATCTTTCCGACCCGGACCGCCCGCTTCTTTCTCTGGTTACCGATCCCGAAACAATATTTGTCAGCCAGGATGCCTCGCTGATGCAGGCCTTCCTCTCTGAGCAGACAGGAAAAAACATTCAGGCTGAAGAAAAAAACACGGGTACAGACATCCACATCTATCGTTTTCGTGCAATTTCATAAAGTATAAGATGTCACAAATCAACCAAAGTGAACTGCCGATCCTCGTCATAGAACTGCACCTTCTGATGCCATTTGGAGAAATAGTCTTGCAGAAAGAGCTTTGCATCTCCGGAAAGAGCTTTATCTGCAGAAAAATGCTGCCGATCACAGCTTTCATGATAATGGATTTCCGTATGGCAGCGATCCTCCATGATTTTTTTCAGTTCCAGAAAATTTTGGATTGTAATGACCATTTCTTTTTTTTCCTTGTTCAAGCATTTTTGAGTTTCTCTCACCAGTAACATAAGTTCAAAAAATTTTAATTGCAAGTATCTATAAAATACATCATACTATGAGTGCCAGAAGTAGCAGCGATGTTCCTTCGATATGGAGATAAGGAGCTTCTCCCGTTGAAGCCGCCAACGTAAAAAACTTGTACTCACACGTCGGCTAGAGATCTGCCTTGGCTGCAGAATGAGGCCGATACCATTGGCATTGGAGCCATAAAGGTTCCGGTCGGCAAGCGACTTAAAATACGGCAATTCAAAGTTTTACAGAAGAGGATCCGAAGCGATGCGGGTTCTCTTTTTACGTTAGCAGAGAAAAGAGCCTGGCAGCCCATATAAGGACAACGCATCTCTGATTGCGGCGCAGCATATTGTAACGGACATGCTGGAAATCAGTCGATCCGTTTCTGGAAAGCAGGTGAACTACCCATCGCCTAAAGGTAATGGGCTTCTAAGAGCCTAATAGCTCTATTTAAGAAGTTTGAAATTTAAGATATTCCCTGCACCTCTGCTCGCAGGTCATTGTTTTGCCGGACTGCTGGATGGGCAGGGTTCCGATATATTCTACCTGCACATCCGCATCCTGCCCCAGATATTTTTTATAGGAATCCACCACGGTTTTTTCGTCCGGCTTTACCCCCGGACACGGATTCAGCTGCAGCAAATAGGATTTCTTTCCTGTCTGGATGCATTTTGCCTGACGGAGAACGCCTTCAAAATTCAGCAGATTATTCATAAATACATGAATGGAAAGCGGTTCTCCCTTGGTATTATAGATCAGCGATCCTCTGCGGCCGTAGATCTCAGTCAGATACCGGTGGATTCTTCCCTGCCCGTCTGTTTCTGTCCGCATCTTCCCGGTATCTCCTGTATCATAGCGGATCATGGGAAATGCCCTGTTGTAATAATCGGTCAGGACGATTCTTCCCAGCTCCCCTTCTTCCGCAGGAGCATCCGAATCCATTTTCAGAATTTCCACATAGAAGTTATATTGATCCACCACATACTCATCCCCGCCGTCCAGGGTTACCGCGACGAAACCATTCTCATTATTCCCGTATGAGAGAATCGGGCGGATTCCGAAGATTCTCTCCGCCTTTTCCCGATAGCCTTCGGCAAGTGCTTCACCCATGGTAAAAATAAGCTCTACAGACCATCCGCGGATATCATATCCGGTTCTGTCGATGTAATCGGTAAGAACTTGGATTGCGCTGGAATAGGCGATAAGCGCCTGAATTTTCTGTCTTTTAATAGAATCCAGGATCTCCTTCACTGAGTCATCACTCATGTTGGAAATCTCGATCATGATCAGGTTGTTTTTAAAAGACTTCCAGCCGGAAATGGTGTTTTTCCCCTTGATCCAGGCGCGGAATTCTCCCCTCTTCATACCGAGACGGAAGCCGTTCAGTTCCAACACAGACATAGAATTCATATAAACATGCGCCGCTTTTTCCGGATCTCCCAGTACGGTAAACGGAGTTCCCGTGGAACCGCTGGTGGAAAATCTCTCCAGCTTATCCCGACAGTCCCGGTACTGATCGCTTAGGATTTCTTCATAGTGATCCAGAAAATCCCCCTTGGTCTGGACGGGAAAATCCTCCAGTTTTTCATGGACGGGAAGGCTGCCGTAAAAAGCACAGTTTCTCACCGCGTAGGAAAGGATATCCTGAATTCTGCGGTCCTGATACTCCTTTGTCACACCGTTTGCAATTTCTGATTTATTAACCTCTTTCAGCCTGTTCAGGCGTCCTCCATGAAGCGTATCCAATGCATTGAATGCGGTTCTTCTGATTACTTCTCCCGGCTGCATTTTCTTCCTCCTGTATCTCGTTTCTTTCGCGCCGTCCGGCGCTGTTCCTTTCATTTTTGATTTCTGTTCTGAGAAAGCACCTATCTTTTATTTCTGCTGTCTGTTCCCAGAACGTCCTGTCTTCTGTTCCTGCCGTCTGTTCTCAGAACATCCCTATCTTCTGTTTCTGCCGTCTGCGTATTTTATTCCGGAATATACGGTTCCCAGAATCATGACCGCACCGATCCGGAGGGCATTTGCTATCAGCATAGCCGCCGCGAATCCGCGGAGCCCCGCCCCAGGCGTCATGCCGACAATAAGGATAAGCAGAACGATCAGATGAATGACCTGAAGAATCAGCTGCCATTTTTCATCGGTAAAGGTCAGTACTACAATAAACAGATACGCTGAAAGCATTGCAAGAATCTGCGTGAGATTGACAACGGTTACCAGTCCTGCCGTGGATTCCGCCAAATCCGAATAGAACAGCCGGATAAAAAGCGGGGTTCCGATCTGGCAGAGGAGAAAAAACACGGCGGAAACCGCAATTCCCGCTCCGGAAAAAAGAAAAAACTGCTTCCGGCTGATACGTCTGTTCTCTTTTGTCAGGTAGGAGATAATAATCGTGTTGATGGGCGCGATAAATAAAACCAGCGTTTTCCCTATCAGCGAGACCACATAATACTGTGTAACAGCGGTTCCGCCAAGCGCAGACTTCAGATACAGCCTGTCGATGTTCAGTGTGACATTTGTCACCAGATAGGAAATGACCAGAAGCAATCCTCTGCGGACCACAACCGGAAAATATTCCGACCTGTCTGCAAACGGGCGGAAAATGCTTCCTGTGAACCGGACATAGAGAAGCGCTGCCGCCTCTCCTGTAACAAAGATCAGCATCCACTGCCCGGTAAGGCGGTAGAATACATACCCCAGAGCATACCCCACCCCGCAGAAGGTGTAATAGATAAAATATTTCCTGTAATCCAGAGACAGCCTGTACTCCACATCTCCGTAAAACCGGTAGATGGTCAGCAGCATAACAGCAGCCGCAAGCCCAAAGGAAAGAACCCCGTTTAAGGCTTCTCCTGCCAGAAGCAGGGAAACCAGAATGCCGACAGCGGAAAAAATACCGATGGAAAGATTATAATCTCCATTTGTGACCGGAAGCTCTCTTCTTACCACCAGGCGGCTGTTATTCATGGCCTGCCCGACAGATGGCCCAAGAATATTGACAAACGCCATGATATAGAGAACCATGCCATTCTGCTCCGCTCCCAGCTCCGCGTTCAGTCTGGGATAGATCAGCAGCTGCAGGATTCCGTTCAGAACCAGCGCGCCGCCGATGGTATAAAGCGTATTTTTAACGATCTGTCTCTTTTTTGCCCTGTCGACTCTTTCTGTCTGCACGCCTTTTCCCTATGTATCCTTTCACCTATCCTGTCCGTCAGCTGTTTTCGTGGCATTTTTCTGCTGCATTCCTGCCGTTATCCGCACGACGTCCGGTTGTTGTCCTGCTATTTACCTGCCGTTTCCCGCACGACATCCGGTTACAGGTCCTCCCGCCCGGCGTGCTGGCGCCGGATTTCCGGGACATATTCCGGACAGTGGTTTTCGATATACTTTCTCTTTCCGGAAGCCAGCACCGGAATTTCCTGTACAAATTCCACCTGGATTTCGGCGTCCTCACCCAGATACGGGCGGATTCTTCCGAGAATGTCCGGTATATCCATCCGGTCTTTATCCCCGTTTAGTTTCAGTGTGTACTCTTTTATTCCGTCCTGGATAAACTGATACTGCCTGACCCCGTCTACATTCCAGAGATTATTGGTAATCACATACGGAGTAACCGCTTTTCCCTGCGTATCATATAGCATATCACTCCGGCGCCCGTACAGCTCGGTGAGTTCCAGGCGGAACCTTCCGTCTTTTTCTGTATATCTGGCGGCTGCCGTATCTCCGTTTGCGTAGCGTATGACAGGAAAGGCGTAGTTGTTCAAATCTGTGATGACGATCCTCCCCACCTCTCCGTTCTCCGCGGGTTCATCCGAATCCAGCTTCAGGATTTCATAGTAATAGCTCTCGGAGTTGATGTAATAGGCATCCGAATATTTTTCCTGAACTCCCATGATCCCATTTTCCTCATTGGAATACCAGGACTGAACCGGAAGGCCGAACTGCTCCTGCAGCTGTTTTCTTACCGGATCCGGCATGGTCTCGGAAATCGGGATGATGGAATGGAGAGAGAATTCTTCCGTGGAAATATGGTTCCTGCGGATATAATCGCTCAGTTCCCCTATCGCGGACGCATAGCCGATCAGGCATTTGACTTTTTCCCTCTTCAGGACATCCAGCATGGACTGCATGGAAACATCGGACAGGGATGAGCTGTCCATCATGATGCTGTTTTCCGCCATCTGCTGAAGTTTTCCCTTCTGCACGTTTCTGACCCATACCCGGAGCATTGCCATCTTCTCACCGATCCGATAACCGGCGAGCACCCCCATGGCCGCCCCGTCTGCCTGATCACAGACGGCCTTGCCGTGGTTCTGCACCATCGTCAGAGGCGTTCCCGTGGATCCGCTGGTAGACATCAGGCGGTTATCCTTCGCGTCCGTGTAATCGGAGGAAAGGAACTCCCGGTAGTGATTCCGGAAGGTATCTTTATCTACAACCGGAAGCTGTTCCAGCGGGGTCCGGGGATCGTAGTCTTTATAAAACCCGGTGGTGCGCACCGCATGATCAATCAGCGCGCCCAGTTTCTGTCTGGTTTCCTGCACAGATGTCCCGTGTCGGTACGCGTATAAATCCGCCTCCAGCTGACGCCTTGCCAGGCCGTGGTCCTTCAGCCTGTCACGCACAAAAAATCCCGTCCAGCGAAGCTTTTCTCCCGGTGTATCTTTTCTGTTCTTTTTCATTCCTTCCGGTCTCCCTGCTCTTCTGCCGCCTGAATCATCTCCGGCTCGATCCTCTCCACTGTTTTCGGCACGCCGACCTGCCCTTTCCGGTAATCTTCTTCGGAGAAATTAAGTCGTTCTTCCTCAAGCACCAGCGGGCGGTTCATCAGCCGCTTGTTAATGCTGATCACGTACTCTCCCATCAGCCCCAGAAAAATAAGAATGACAGCGCCCAGGAAAAACATGCCGATCATCGTGGGCGCCTGTCCGGCGAGGAAGCGGTCCCAGTAGATCAGCTTCAGCACCAGATAGATAATGCCAATCACGACACTGGCAAACGCGACAATAAATCCGAGAAAGGTAGCAATTCTGAGTCCGATTTTTGTATAGGATGTCATACTGAGCATGGCGCCGTCATAGAGCGACATGAAGTTATGATGCGATTTCCCGGTTCGCCTTTTTTTCTGGCTGTATTGAATCGTTTTCATTTTATAGCCATATTCCGCCACAATTCCCCGCAGAAACGGCGTCGGATCATTCAGGGAACGCATAAACGCAATAAAAGACTGGTCATAAAGACCAAATCCAGTGTACTGATTGATCATCTCCACATCAGACATTTTCCGAAGCAGCTTATAGTAAAAGGACCGAACGGAATACATCAGACGGCTTTCCTCGCTGGTGGTTTTCTGTGTTACCACCAGCTTGTAACCCTGCTCCCAGTAATGCACCATCTCCGGAATCAGTTCCGGCGGCTCCTGGAAATCCGCGGCTATTTTGACCGTGCAGTCCCCCGTTGTCTGCAGGAGGCCGTAATACGGGGAGTTAAACGGTCCGAAGTTCTTCGCGTTAAAAATCGCCTTGACGCAGGGATCCTCCCGGCAGAGTTTTTCTTCGATCTCTCTGGTGCCGTCTGTAGACGCGTTGTCGATCATGACAATCTCGTATCCGTATCCCGGAAGATGATCTTTGATCTGGCTGCGGCAGGCTTCTACCATCGCAGCGATATTATCTTTTTCATTATACGTAGGAATCAGAATACTGACAGTTTTCATAAATGTCTCTTGTCCCTCTCATTTTTCGCCGGTTATCCCACTGGAAAGTCTCGCGCCCCGCGGCGGCGCATTTTTCACCGGAGCGTAACGGCATTTGGGGCGCTTCCCCACCGGAATATCGTGCAGCCCCGTGCCGTCAGCTCATCCCTCAGCTGATACCCATCGTAGTTTTCCTGCTCATTGTCAATCACCGAGGACGGCGCGTCAAAAAACACAGCTTTCGGATTGACCTGGCTGTAAAAGTCCATGGTGAGTCCCCAATTTCCGTGATGTCCCAGCTGAATATAATCGGAGGGAAGCTCTTCCCGGTGCTCGGCAAGGATATCGCTCTCCATCTGGGATTGTACGTCCGCGCAGAAAAGCATGCTGTTCTGCTCCCCGGAAATCCGGAACATAAGGGAGCCGTTGTTCAGAAGATTGTTTTTCATGGCGTCGACCTTTTCATTCCAGGAATTAAATACCTTCATGCTTAACCCGATCAGATCCAGCGTGTCATTGTCTTTTAAGTATACCACATTGGAAAGTTTCTCCGTATGGCTGATAAAATTCTCATAGGCGGAAACCACATCGTAATCCTTTGCGGTTGCTTCGTATCGCTCCCGGTTTACCTCGACCGTGTAGATGGTATCAATATCAACCTTCTGATCCGTTCCGGTTTCATTATCGGCAAGAATAGCGTTCAGGGCTCCGACATGATCCGGGTGCGCGTGTGTGACAATCCACGCATCCACATGATTGCCGTAAGCCTGCAGCAGCTGACGGACAGCTGCCTCGTCCTGCTCCCAGCCTCCGTCTATGACTACCAGATGTCCCGCCGTATCAGTGATGGAATAAAACATGGACTGCAGGCCATCTCCAGAGCCTGCATACTGCGTTACCGTCCATTCTCTCCGGGCCGAATCCTTCTGTGCCCGCGCAGCTTTTCTGCGCAGATAAAAAACACCTCCTGCGGCGCAGCACAGAACCAGAAGCAGCACCAGTTCCAGCACCGCCAGTTTTTTCCAGCCGTTTCCGCCCGGCTGCCTGTTTCCTTTGTTGTCCATCTTTCTCCTTTACGCTTCCTTTTCTGGCTTACCCGCCTCGTTCCGATAGTTCTACTCTGTTCTGTATACAGACCGCCTCTGCGGCATCCGGGATGCGTTTTTTCATTTTGGCAGATGCTGTATCGATACATTATTTACCGGGCCAGGTATTTGTAGAAAAAGTTCTCATCCGCATTGGAAGAAAAGTTATGGCTCTGCATCACCTGGGACTCCTGTACAAAAATTTTTGTCAGAGGCTGATTCTGTTCATAGTACTGGGCATTTCCCTCCACCGTTCTTGCCATCTCATGAATGGGCGTAACCGCCCCGATGCAGAGAAGCAGAACCAACGGAATGAATACCTTCCATTCCTTTTTCCGCGAAGACTCTGCCAGCGCGTCCACAACCATCAGATACAATACGGTCAGCGCGGGGATGCTGGCGCGCATACTGAAATCCGGCCCGGTTCCCACACGGATAAAGGCGCAGAGGAATAAGATAACAATGGTCATCCAGTACAGCTTCTGGTTTTTCCGGTACCGGTACACAGCAATGGCGTACACGCCGAATTCCAGAATACAAAAAAAGACATAATTCATCAGGGAGATTTTTCCGGGAAGGAAAAGCAGCGAATTCTGTGAGGTTGAGGATGTCCGGATGTAACTGTAGCTGAGAAGTCCTACGATTCCCCCTCCCAGCACATTTTCCAGTGTAAACAGGCCGCGAATCCATGCTGCTGCCGTCTCTCCCCACAGCTTTTTCTCTGTCTTTTTTCCCGCTCTTCCTGCTTTCCCTGACACGGCACGCCGCTGATCCCGGAAATTCCGGAACATCAGCCAGATCAGATAGGGGATCATTCCCACAAAGGGAAGGGAGCAGGTAAACAAACCGAAGCTCCAGATCAGGACAATCCTGCGATTATCCTTCTGCCGCATCAGAAGAAGAAGGATCAGCCATGCATAAATGACCTGATTGAACACCCAGAACAGGTCTGTGGTAAATGCCGAGTATTCCCAGAAATCTGCACTCCACCACTCCAGGTGGTAGGTGCTGAAGATATCCGAGGCATCCCGCTTCCACAAAATATCACCGACAACGTCCAGACCGCTGAAAAAAATAAACACTGCCAGAGGCCACTTCTCAAACCGTCTGAGATGATCGCAGATACAAGTGTACACAAGACCAAGTCCGAGAACAGCCCAGAAAGCCTGAAAGAGAAAACCTGCGGAAAGGCCGAAGATCTTGCCGAAAGCCGCCGCCGGCATCCAGAAGCCGATGTAATAGTTAAGCGCCCTTATCACACCTTCTTCTGAAACCCTGACCGGCCAGGGCTTGTCCACTAGAATATGAAAGATCTCATTTCTGTAGTAATGATCCGGGTTCTGCCATGCAAGCCCGCCGATTCCCGCGAAATAAACCCAGAGCGCAAGGATAAGGACAATGAAAACTGCTCTGCGGACCATATCGCGGTTCCACTGCGGTGTCCAGAAAGCACTCTCTCCGCGAACCGCACGGCAGCAGCACCAGACCAAGGCCACGGCCAGCGGCACGGCCAGATAAAGCTTTATCCAGCCAAGTATCAGAATCAGAATGGGCAGTGACAGGTACAGATAAATGAAGGATGGCAGTATTTTCTCTTTTTTCACAGGTTTCTCCCCTCGTTACTTTCCTGTATATCGAACACCGTATTTGCTGTGCTTTTCCTGTCGTGCAGCTCCGTGTCCACCTTCGCGCACGTATCCTTTAAGATTATACCAGTTGAGTGCTTACACACAACCCGAAAAATAGAAAAGCCGGGAATTTTCGGGGATTTCGCAAGATTTTGAGGATTTGCCGAAAACTTCCTGTGAATTCGTCCCAAAGCCGTAGAAAAGCAGGCACTGGCCGAACAAAAAACATCCCGATTTTACCGGGATGTTTTTTGTTCTTAACTGATTTGCAGCGCTTGCCGTTTCAGGTGACATTTGAAGCTTGCCTTCATAGGTTTTTGACCTGTTTGCGGTGTTTGGCTGTTTGGGGGCATGTCTGGGCTTCTGTGCCGTCAATAGGTGCTGTTCTCCCCGCCGTAGGTGTCCTGCTCATCCTCCGAGAAGGAAGGGGTCTCTTCCTGCGGCGTGTCCCCGGTGGGTTCCTCATAGGAGGGATCGCTTTCATAAGAAGGATCCTCCTGCGTATCTATGCCGTCGGGCGCTCCTTCGTTTACCGTTGCGCTCTCATTCTGGGCGGCAAGCGCCTTCCGCTGCTTTTCCTGCTCCAGAGTGCTGACGTTCTCTCCGCTTTTCAGCGATGTGTATGTCAGATAACATACATCCTCCTGCTCATCGTAACAGAGCTGCCCCTCGCTGATGTCCCCGAACGGGAAGGAATGAAGCTCATAGGATTTTCCCGCATCGAAGGTAACCTTCAGCGTATAGTCCGGCTCTACCCTTTCCTCGTCCGAGTAGGCGGAATCGCTGTTCAGCTCTTCTGTCTTTTTGACGGATTCCGTGGCATCGAAATACAGATCTCTTTTCTCGTTCGGCTGAAAGACCTCTCCGTCCTTCAGCATATTAGCCGGATATTCACTCTCTGTCAGATCCTTGACGGTCACTTCTGTAATGATTTTCTGTGTATTATTGATTAGTGTGACCTTGTAGACATTATCTCCGGTTGTTTTCTCTCCGATGGCTTCTGCTGAGATTGCGGAAACAGCGGCCTCTGTCACCTTTTCCGATGATGAAGAAGATACTGCTTCTTCCGTGGGGGCAGGCGTCGTCTGTGTTTTTTTACTTCTCCCGATTCCCAGCGCTCCGACAGCCACAATAATTCCTGCCGCCAGAACAATCAGGATGATCATCCATTTTTTACTCATCTGAACCTCCCCGTGAAATTCTTTCGCGCCTTTCGGCTCCGCCCGGATGCTGAAAAATCCACTACTGTTCTTTTTTCACCGCTATTCTGTTATCCAGAAAGCGGATGCGCATTATCGGACAGCAAACCTCCAACATTCTTTTCCTGCCGGTATCCGGAAGCATGTGCCTTCATAAAGCCGCGGACAAATTATTTCGAACTGCCGTCCGGGAGACCAGCTGTCTTACCTCTGATAGAAAACCCTGGATGTACTGCCCGGAGCAGAGCTTCCTTTCCTTACCAGTACGATCTGGATGGCTTCCATCCGATAGGAATATCCGGCGCTTCCGCAGGACGCTCCATTCGAAGCCCAGTCTGTCCAGCCGATATTCTGCACATGAACTCTGTAGTAAATATCATATTGCGAAGCAGATGCTCCTGTCAACCGGATCTGAATAGCTTCCATCCGCAGGGATCTTCCCGTCGTACCGCTGACATTTCCTTCATTGGTCCATCCGTTCTGCCAGCCGATATTCTGGATATGCGTGCGATACTGGATGTCCGCCACAGGAGAGCTGATCTTAATGGCCTCCAGACGAAGGGAACGTCCCGTCGTTCCTGATGTATCTCCGTCTGTCACGTTGCCCTGCCAGCCTATATTCTGCACGTGGGTGCTGTAAGAAACATTGGTTGTCTTTTCGCGGAAGGCCTCTGAAACCGCAGCCCCCTCACTGGAAGGCGCTGCCGCGCCTTTATCTACAAGAACAACCTGCAGTGCTTCCATACGGTAACTGAAGCCCTGTGTCCCGGCTGCCTCTCCGTTCTTTGCCCATCCCATCCAGCCGATGTTCTGCACATGGACACGGTAGTAGATATCATATTTGGAAGCATCCGTACCGGTAAGGCTGATCTTGATTGCCTCCATCCGCAGGCTCTTTCCTGTTGTCCCCGCAGTTTCCCAGCTGCTGACCGGATTCTGCCAGCCGATGTTCTGCACATGAGTCTGGTACGTTACTCCGACATTACGGTTTCCCGTAATAGCGATGTGGATTGCCTCCAGACGAAGGGACTGCCCGACGGTTCCGGAGGTCTCCCCATTGGATCTGTTAAATGACTCCCAGCCGATATTCTGTACGTGCGTCTGATAGGTTACACCTGTCCCGTCCGATGTTCTGGGAAGATTTCCCGCAGACGGTGTCGGAAAATCCCCGTACCAGCGGTTTAAATCCACCGTGTTTCCTGATATTCCGCTTATCCTTCCATTATCGGCATACTGCCACATCTGGTACTTTGCCGAAGCAGTAACACTGCTGTTCCACTGTGCCACCCAGTGATAAAAGGTCGTGTCATAGGCGATCGGCGAGAGAACGCTGTTCCACCAGCTGGTACTTGAATAAATTCCCGCATTGTACCCTGCCGCCCGAATGGCCGAACAGAAAGTGGTGGCTATGGAGACTACGGTAGAACTTCCCTTCGCCCGCTGTCCGTTTTCTTCCATATCCAGATAGACCGGAAGCGTAAGAGTATGACCCTGAATCAGCCGAAGCACATGATTTGCCTCGCTTGCTGCGCCATCTGCATCCGTCGCATAGGAATATAGGTACACCCCGTACGGAATCCCGTACTTTTCACACTGCGCCACGTTATACTCCCATTTTTGATCATCCTGGGAAGAATCATTCTCTCCATATCCGCAGCGGAGGATGGCAAACTTCACGCCGGCATTTTTTACGGCAGCCCAGTCTATCGTTCCCTGCCACTGACTGACATCAATTCCCTCCCGTACATCTCCGGTTCCGAGGAGAATCGCCTGTGCATCCCTTGTGTCCTCTGTCCCGCTTTTCCGGAGGGACGCCCCCTCCGCTGTGCTGACGGAAATTGATCCGTCTTTCAGACCCTGCACAACCGAATCGGATTCGCCGTCTGCATAAGCTTCTATAGCGTCTCCTTCCTGAGAAACATCCTCCAGGGCCTCTGTGACCGGCTGTCCGTTCAGGTAACGGAAGCTGTTCTGATGTCCGTCATCCGGAACCAGTGAATGCTGATCCTGTTCCGGATTCTGATAAGCTTCCACCGCTGCGGCGGCGTTATCCAACGCCTCCCTGCTGCCGGACAGAATATCCTGTTCTTCTTCGGACAGAGAATCCATGGTACTCTGTACCGCCTCAATCTGCTGACTGATCTGCGCGGCCTGATCCGAAGAGAAATCTGCGATCTGTGCGGCGGCACTGACAAGATTTTCCACATCCGTGCTGGCCTGAACAGCTTCCGTCACCGTTCCGGCGTCTTCTGAATTGGTCTGCGGTTCGGAATTTTCTGTGCTCTCTTCCGATGAGTCTGATGTGGAAGAAACATTTTCTGCTCCGGATGGCAGCGCAATATCCTGGCTTCCGGCATCGGAAGTCCCTCCACCGTCTTCATTCTGCAGAGATTCTGACGACGAAGACTGCACCTGCTGAGCCTGTGTCCCGCCCGTGATGGTTTGATCTGCCTGATCACCGGCAAAAACGGCAGAAACATCAGCCAAGCACATAACGGCGCTGAGAGCTCCTGCCGTAATCATACGCAGTAATTTCTTTTTCATCTAATTCTTACTTCCCCTCTCCGGAACAGATATTCTTTATGCTGCTGTTCCATTTTTCCTTCAAAATATTTCTTTTATAAAGCATATCTTCTGTGGAATATTTCTGCTTCAAGGAATTTTTGATGCAAAAAATGTCTACTTCTCTGTATTTTACTATAAGACAGTCTGTTTGAAAAGTTTGTTTTACAAAATTATGAAGAATTATTTCTTCTTTATTACGCTTTGTTTTCTAAAATGCATCTGGTGTTTTCCCCGGAGTTTAAACCTTTCTTATGGCATCTCATATGTTCCGGCAGAACCGCAGAAAAGGGCTGCCGCTTTATCTGTGTCAAAAAGGACCTTCCGGAAGAATGTTTCTTTTCGACGTAAAGCGGCAGCCACTCTAAGACAGCCTGAGGATGCAGAGAGACCCCCCTCTCCGCCTTTCACTTAAAGTTTCCTTTTAATAAACAACAATGGTTGTACCGGCCGGAACATTGTCCCAGATCCATTTCGCATTGGAAAGCTCCATGCGGATGCATCCGTGGGAAATGCTCATTCCCAGCCTTCCGTCCATGATTCTGCTTGGAGAACCTGTCTGGAAGTACAGCACAGAATGAAGATAAATGCTTCCCGTCACCTGACTTGCGTACCAGCAGCGGCATGTTCCGGAATCAAAATAAAGAAGCTTGGTTCCCAGATTAAATACTCCGGATGGGGTAGAGGTTCCCGGCGCGCCGACATCAACCCTCCAGCTTCTGTCCTGGCTCCATCTGCCCTGTGAGCCCCTATACAAGGAAAGATAATGGGAACTCTTATCAATCAGAATCAGATATCCGCTTCTGCTGGAATATCCCTGTGCCTTGGCATCCATAGATGCCAGCGGGTTTTTCCGGCTCTGGAAGGCTGCGGTTCCGTTTCCTCCCGGAGTCTGTCCTTTGGCACAAAGAACAATCTGGATAGCCTCCATCCGGTAGGAATATCCCTCCGATCCGGCGGATTCCCCGTTCTTCGCCCAGCCCATCCAGCCGATGTTCTGAACATGCGCGCGGTAATAGACATTAAAGAATCTGGACATTTCGCCGGTCAGTTTGATCTGGATAGCCTCCAGGCGAAGAGACTGTCCGGTTGTCCCGCTTACCTCTCCGGTATTGTGCCAGCTGCTCTCCCAGCCGATGTTCTGGATATGGGTCCGGTACTGGAATCCCATCAGGGAAGGACTGTTGGTGTTGATACTGATAGCTTCCAGACGAAGGGATCTCCCTGTTGTTCCTGCCGTAGCCTTGCTGCCGACCGGATTCTGCCAGCCGATGTTCTGCACATGGGTCTGATAGCTGATATCATTCGCAGGGAAAAAGGCTGCCGATGTAGCCTGTCCGTCCGCGGACGGTGCGGCAGATCCTGCCTTCACAATGGCAATCTGAATAGCCTCCAGACGAAGGGAAGCGCCGCTTGTTCCGGCCGTAGCCGCGTTTCCGCCGGATGCCTTTGCCCATGCCATCCATCCGATGTTCTGCGCGTGCACACGGAAATAAAGATCATAATCGGACGCCGCCGATCCTGTCAGCTGCATCTGGACAGCCTCCAGGCGAAGGGAACGTCCGGTCGTTCCGGAAATCTCTCCGCTATTGTGCCAGCCGGATTCCCAGCCGATATTCTGAATATGGGTCCGGTACTGAATGCCCAGATCCGCCCCGTCATTGTTCAGATTTATTTTTATAGCTTCCAGACGAAGGGACTGTCCGGTCGTTCCTGCCGTAGCACCGTTAGACTGTGCGCCCTGCCAGCCGATATTCTGTACATGCGTCTCATAGGAGACGGTGGGATTATATTCTTTCGGAGCTTCTGTCACTGTCGGAGCCGGAGTTTCTGATGAAGTCGCTGCCGGACTGACCAGTGCGTTGGAAGAAGAATTCGTACTTGTCTGCTCTGTGCCCTGCTGTTCATCCTGACCTGCCTCTCCCTGAATACCTGAAGGCTCCTCGCCATTTGAAGTGTCGGTAACGGTTGCCTCCTGTACCTGGGATTCTGACGTAACCGGCGGCGTTTCATCCGCAAAAACCGGGAGCGCCGAAACCGCCATGGACACGGCAAGAATGCCTGTCACCAAAAACTGTTTCCACCTTTTCATATTTCCTTACCTCCACGGGTCAAAAATTCTTTACTATCATATCATACTTTTTTCACATTTGGGGAAGAAAATAAAAACATTTAGCATTTTCTTTGACCCTTCCGGCGGATGCAGAAAACCTCCGCGGCAAAAAGCAGCAGTCCCAGAAGAGAGAGTACTGCTCCCTGCTTCATCAGCGGTGTCTCATAATGAAAGGTAACGGTGCTTTTTCCTGCCGGTATGGCCACCGCCTGAAATCCGATGTCCGCGTTCTGTATTTCCGCTTTTTCCCCGTTTACCTCTGCGGACCAGCCGCTGTCATAAGGAATGGAAACAAAGAGCATTGCCTCCTTATCGGAATCTACCTCCGCGGTAAGACTTCCGTCTGATCCGTTTTTCCGAACTTCCACCGCGTGGTCTTTGTAATACGCTGCCGATTCGGAGCGGTAGGAAACTGAATCCTCCTTGCGGGCTTCTGTCCCCTGCCGCGGATTTTTCTCCTGAATCAGTACCGCGTTCTGATTTTCGTCATCCGCGCGATAGTCCTCGTACTTTTCCGTTCCTTTGTCCACAACCAGCGTGTCCTGCAGCACCTCTTTCCGCTGTTCGGAAGGAAGCTCCAGAAAGTGGTCTTCCTCCATCGTCTTTTCAAATACAATCCCGAACCCGTCCGCCTCCGGATTCTCAAACAGAGTTACCCCGGTGTTTTTATTCTCACCCTGATCCAGAAATGTTCCGCTATTCTTCAGGCTTTGATGTTCCCCGAGGGTATCTTCATAGACATACCGGAGATCCAGCAGGGATGCCATCTGAATATTATCCGCATCCTGCAGATACTGTACATATTCCGCCCCTACCGTAGAATGATCCCAGATCACCTCCGGCCACACCTGTTCGATAAATTCGCAGACATATTTATTATAAGTCGTGTTATAGTAGGAAATTCCGGAATAATTCTGCAGAACCGCGTCGTTCCATACAGAAAAATCCGAAAAGCGCTTCTCCACACGAAAAATATCCTGATCCGCCTCTGCCGCCTCAGTCATAACCATATCTTTTTCGGGAAGAAAGGCCCTGTTTGATAAAAAATCCTCCGGTTTCCATGTAAGACGGCTGTTATTGGTGATACTGCCGTCCCAGACAGCGGAAACCAGCATCAGGATTCCCAGGCAGACGGACAAAACGGACAAGCCGTGTTCCAAAAACATTCGGCTTTTTTCCGGTCTGCGGATTCTGAGGGACGGGATGGTTACCACCAGCATTCCAGCGGCAACCAGGCAGCAGAGAGCCGGAAGATATCCCTGCAGATGATCCGCGCTCAGATCGGTCCGGTTTAGGAAAAAAACGGCAAAGGAGCCGATTACGGCGATCCATGCCGCGGCAAGCGGGATTTTATGAAACTGTCCCAGCCGGCTCAGTACAGAAGCCAGCACATAGGCGGCAGCCGGAAGAAGCACAAATGTATAGCGTGTCGCCGTATTCACCATCATGTTAAACAGCAGCGCTCCGGCAGGAGAAAGAATAACAAAGGCCAGCATGACGGCTGTGATGATACAGACCGCTCTCCGGCGTTTGTTGTACCCGATTCCCTCTGCATAAAACAGGACAAGAAAGGGCAGAAAAAAGGCGGAGAAGCACAGCTGCGGAGCCTCATAATAGTTTAACGCGCCGGAATAATGATCGGCCACCCCCTGCAGATTATCCGAATAAAAACGGAACAAGATGGAAATATACTGCCTGACAGAAGCCGGACGGAACAATTCCTGCAGAAAGGACTTCTGCTCCCCCAGCCTGGCAGAAACTACCGACTGCTGATAGTACACAGGAAGAAATATGACCGCGGACAGGAAAAATCCGACCAGAGCCGCTCCCAGGAACTGTAAAAGTGTTCTTCCGACCTGCTCTCCCTCGTCCTTTTTCCGCATAGCCACGCGCACCAAAAGATAAACAACGGCCGCCACAGCCACCATATAGGCCATATACACGCTGAAAATAAGAACTCCCGCCACAGCCAGTGTAAACCAGGGCAGATTTTTGCGGCTTCGCAGAGACCGTTCCACCAGCCAGATGATCAGCAGGAGGAACACACAGGCAGTGCCCATCAGGTAATGCTGTCCCCAAAGCATCAAATAGCCGGAAAAGGCACAGGTGCAGGAAGCCAGAATTTTTGCCTGCCAGGAAAAGCGGAATTCATTCAGAAACAGCCATGTCAGCCACCCGCAGAGCATACATTTCAGAATCTGGACAATCCCGATGGCATACAGCACAGCTCTTGCTTTCAGAAAATATCCCAGGAGATAGTAAATCAGGTTAAACGGATCGCAGACCTGGGACTGGCTGTTCAGAACATCTATGCCTAAGCCGTAATTAAACTCCCAGAAGGATAAATCCCCTGTTTTCAGCTTATTGATCATCATAAAGATAACCGGCACATACTGGTTTGTGGTATCTACGCCGATATCCCGGAACACAAAGATACGGTACCCGTAGATATATTCATGGAAAATAAGAAACGCACAGGCAAGCATCAGAAATGTCAGAATCCTGACCGGGTGTTCCTGCGCCCACTGTTTGAGTCCTGTCCGACTCCACCTTCCCCCATGAAGGAAAAGGAGAAACAGCAGAATGAGCACCTGCATCAGCACCGCCATCCAGCTGAAGGCATTAAAATGCATCCCCTGGCTGCGGAAATGCACCAGAAGAAAATGCCCGAAGCACACGGCCCAGACCAGAACCAGAAAAATTCCAAAAAGCAGATGTTCCCGGAAATTCCCTGCTTCTCTATTGATCTTTTTCGCATCGGATTGGTTCATCCCTTTTTTCTCCTTTGTCCGAGAGATCTGTTTTTTTCCTGTCCGCCAGTTTTTCTCTTGCCGCGCGTATCAGGCATCCGATGCCCATTATCTCCAGCAGCGCAATCAGCGTATACGCCACATTGCCATAAAACGAGAAGATTCCCGAAAAGCCGCCAACCAGCCAGCGCGAGAACAGGCAGACCATATAGATGTCCAGCCAGGCTGAGAGCAGCACGCCGGTCATGACAAGCCAGAGGGAGAACCATTGTTTCTCCGGATCTCTCTTTCTGTCTCTGATCATCCCGGCTATGGTACACAGATAGCCGAGCACCGCCAGAATCATCAACGGCACGCTCAGGACTTTCCAGGCCTCCGAAATCCCATTGGCCAAGGACGCTACCCTTTTCTGCCTCTGCGCAATCTGACTATTCAGCGCTTCTCTCAACTGACCATATTCTGTCTGATTAGGATCCGCTTTTAGATTCTGTAACGCAGTATCTGACCAGACCGTGTTTGTTCGCAGAACACGCTCCCATAGAAGAAGCTGCTCCGGAGAACCCTGAGAGACATTTTCCTCCTCTGTGCACCAGGTCCATACAGCATCTTCCCAGAATGTCTGAAACGTCAGAGGAATACTCTCCGTGAAATCCTTTGTCCGGAACCCTTTTGCCTGCGAAGAAAGATACACGGCCTTTCGTTCCTTCAGCTTTCCGTTCTGAAAAGCCTCCTCCAGTTCCTCTGCGACGGTTCCATAATAGGCATCTGCCGCCGCTCCATCCGTATAATATCCGCCTGATCGAACCGCATCCCGCAGCATCCAGGAGGCAATATCCCCTTCAATTCTACCGTTGTCTCCGGCCCAGGCGTCCCAGTAGTCCTGAATTTCCTCCCGGATCTCCTGCAGGGCCGGACTGACGGAAACGGCCTGCTGCATGGCCTCTCTGGATACCCATTCCTGATCCTGTTCCCGTACCCGGTCCATACGCCCTGTTCCGTCATCAATGTGATGCAGAAGATTCATGACCACCGCAAAATTCGTTTCGGAGCGGTCATTGACCGCTGCGATCTGATAGCACTTCAAATTTTCCGCTTCCTGCACTTTTCTTACTCCGTACAGACTTCCAAACGGAAGAAGCAGACTGAGTATGCTGAGCAGAAGTGGAACTCCTCTTCTTTTTATACAGAAAATCCAGATTAGCGCGGTGATCAGGGATGCCAGAAGGACATAGGGCGCAAGCCAAACGGAATCCTCCCGCAGATACCAGAAGAAAGGAAGCGAGACGACTCCCAGAAGAGACCAGAAAATCAGATATCGCAATGGCTCCCGCCTGCGCAGGAAGATACCTGTGAAGGCTGCAAGAACAAGAAGACACGCCCAGGGTGTCAGAGAGGAGCGATAGATACGCAGAGCCAGATGAGAGGAAAACCCCAGCGGATTGTAGAGCAGCGCCACATAGCCGCCAAGCCTGAGCCAGAGATTTCCGAAGACCGGGCGCAGAGACGTCATGACACACGCGGAAGTCAGCACCATAAAGAATCCCAGTCCCATTCCGTAAGGAATATGCAGACGGTTCAAAACAGTAAGAAAGACGGGAAACGAAATCCCCTTAGAAAGCGTCAGCTGACCATATGTCCCCAGCCATCTGCTCTGAATCAGAGATTCCGCCTGTGTTACCTGCAGCGCATCGTCATGATCCGCCATAGTCTGAAATACATAAGGCGCCCGCCACGCCAGGTAAACCCGGAATGCAGTCGCAGCCAGCACGAGCAGCAGTACTGCCCCAAGCAGCACTCTTTTTTTTCTGTCACCGGAATTCCACACTTTCCAAACGGTTGTATTTTCTTTCATTTTCCCCACTTCATTTCAAGAACAAAATAACATTCGGCAAAAGAAAAACTCTCTCAGCTTTCTTTCAGGCCGAATTTCGACAGGTCATATTTCGGATGTTCCCATTTTATATCTGCTTTTTTCAGGCTGAAATCCGCAGCCAGCAGATTCAGATTGGGATTGTACCACGGGTCTCCTTTTTCCAGAAGATCCCGGTATCTCTCCACAAACGCGTCGATCTCCTTCTGGAAGCGCAGGATGTGCTCCGGGGTCTCGTCCGCGCCGCGGGACTTTGACTCGCAGTGATAAAACTCCGCAAAGGGCGTAAATACCACCAGCTTTCCGGTTTTCCGCAGACGCAGGCAGAAATCAATATCGTTGAATGCCACCCGGAATTCCGGATTCAGTCCACCGGCCTCTTCAAAATCCCTTCTCTTTACCATCATGCAGGCAGCCGTAACCGCGTTGTAATCCTGTGTGGTAATGGCGCGGAGTCCGTATCCGGCCACCTTGGAAGGCAGATACTTAAAGGCATGATCAGCAATTCCCTTTACCCCGATCACTACCCCCGCGTGCTGGATGGTGTCGTCCGGATAATACAGTTTTGCCCCGACCGCCGCCACATCGTCCCGCATGCAGATTCCCAGCATCTCCTGAATGGATTCCGGGCGTATCTGGATGATGTCATTATTCAGCAGCAGAAGATATTCCCCTCCGGCCTCCCGTGCCGCCAGGTTATTGATTCCTGAGTAATTGAACGGCCCGTCCCAGGTAAGCACCTGTACATTATTTTTCTTCTCCAGTTCCCGGTACAGGGCAAAGGTCTCCGGCTCTGTGCTGTTATTTTCTACTATAATCCATTCCAGATTCTGGTATACAGATTGGGATTCCACGGACTCCAGACATTTTTTCAGATCTTCGGCATGATCCTTGTTCGGAACCAGTATCGAAACCAGCGGCTTTTGCCCGCTCAGCTCCGGCCACTGATAGATGGTGTGGTAGGTACCGTAGACCTCTCCCATCTCCACCCTGGCGGGGATCCCCGTCCGGTCCCAGTGCTCCTGCAGCGCCTGCGCCCCGTGTTCATAGGCATACAGTTTTTTCTCCGGATCCGCGGCTGTGGATCCTTCATTCTTCCTCCAGTGGTACAAAACCTTCGGAATATGCCGGATATTCCCCGTCTTCTCTGTATACCGCAGAATCAGGTCATAATCCTGTGCGCCGTCAAACTGCGGGCGGAAGCCTCCGAATCTCTCATAAAAATCTTTCCGGAATACAAAAAGATGGCAGATATAGTTGGTTCCGTACAGATAATCCGGATTAAAATCCGGCTTGAAATTCGGCTCAAAATACTTTTTCCCGCTGAAACTGATTTTATCCTCATCGGAATACAGCAGCTCTGTTTCCGGATAGTTCTCCAGCACGGACGCGCACTCATACAGGGCGTCCGGTGAGAGCGTATCGTCGTGATCTGCCAGAACAATATAATCTCCCTGCGCCATGTCAAGCGCGGCGTTGGAGTTTCCGGCGATTCCCAGATTTTCCGGAAGGGTGCGGAACCGGATTCTGCTGTCTCTCGCGGAGTATTCCTTCAGAATGTCTGTCAGCTGCGTTTTTCCCCCGCCGCCGTCCTGCGTCTGAATCCCGCTTCCATCCGCTAGGCAGAGCTCCCAATTTCCATAGGTCTGCTCCTGAACGGAGCGGATCATCTCCCTCAGATATTTTTCCGGCGTCCGGTAAAGAGGGACGACGATGCTGAACTTCAGGTTTCTGCGAAAAACCGCCTTTTTCTGGTCTCTGAGCTCTGCCTGGGAGATCCGGTTTCTGCGCAGGAATGCCTGATAGTCATTCACCTCGGTAAAATGCACACGATACCAGTTCTGTGCCTTGCGCACAGTATCCCTGGCTCCATTTTCGCGAAAATATTTCAGTGTTTTTCCTGCCAGATTCATTTGTTTTCACCCATTCTGTTTCTATGAATGTTTACAGATGCTTCAGGGAAAAATCCTGTTCGATCAGGCTCAGGTTCGGGTTGTAATACGGATCTCCCCGATCCAGAAGCTCCTTCCAGCGGCTCCGGAAGCGGCTTACTTCGCCCTGCAGCCTCTTCTCTCTGGCAGCATTCCCCTCATCCAGTCCTCTGGATCTGGATTCATAGTGTATAAATTCCGCCGCCGGATCATAAACCACGCGGCGTCCGGTCTCCCGCACGCGCAGGCAGTAGTCCACATCGTTCAGAGCCACCACGAACTGTTCATCCATGCCCCCGGTCTCCCGATAGACAGCGGCCGGAGTCATCAGGCAGGCTCCCGTCACGGAGGAATAATCCACAGCGGAAATCACCCGGTTTCCGTAACCGGCGATGCTGCCGGGTTCCCCGATAAAACAGTGTCCCGCAAACCCGCCGTATCCGACAATCACCCCGCAGTGCTGGATAGTGCCGTCCTCGTAATATAATTTTCCCCCGACAGCGCCGACGCCGGGAACCCGGCAGTATCCCAGCATGTCCTCCAGCGCGTGCGGAGAAATCATCTCTGTATCATTATTCAGAAGAAGAAGATATTCCCCTGACGCGTGCTCCGCGCCGAAATTGTTGATTTTGGAGAAATTAAAGACATCCTTATAGGTCAGAACGTGAAGGTTTTTATACTGTTCTTCCAGCTTGTCATAGGTACTGAATGTTCTATCCTCCACGCTGTTATTCTCCAGGACGAGGATTTCAAAGTGACGGTACAGTGACTTCTCTTCGATGGAGCGGACACACTTGACCAGATCCTCCGCGTGATCTTTGTTCGGAACCAGGATCGAAATGACCGGTTTTCCTGCCCAATGCCAGACGGTATGAAAAACACCCGGCTTCTCTGTCTTTTTTACTTCGCCGGGCAGCCTGACCGCCCGGTAATGAGCCTGTACCGCCTGCATCTCTCTCCGGTCCAGTTCGCTGCGCCGAAGTTCTTCCCTGCCCGCCTGTGCCTGCTCCTTTTTTTTCTTAGGCTCCTCCTTTTCCAAATGGTACAGGATAAATGGCAGATGTCCGATCTTTCCTGCTTTTTCCGTGTAGCAGAAAATCTGCCCGTAAAGTGTTCCTTCATCCGCGGGAGCAGAAGCAAAGCTCTGATCCAGAGGCGTCTGCCGGGGAGGATCCGTCTGTTTCCGGAAGGAATCATAAATGTCCTTCCGGACAGCAAGCATCTGTCCGATATAATTCGTGCTGCAGAGATATTCCGGGCTGAAATCCGGCTTGAATACCGGATCGCTTCTCTGGTCTGTCCGGAAATCTATGGAATCATGGTCGGAATAAAGGGCGCCAAGCTCCGGATCCCTCCGGAAAGCGCCGGAAACTGCTGCGACGGCATCCTGCGAAAGCAGCATTTTCTGCTGCAGCAGAAGAACGATCTCCCCTGTACAGGCACCGATCTGGAGCTGATAGCGGTTGCTCAGGTGATCCTGGAACCAGTCCTCCGCCGCATAAACGTGATTGGGTTCCCCGGAGCATTTCAGTTCCCAGTTTCTGCCTGTCTGTGCCTCCAGAGATTTCACTAATTTTTTCCAGTACACCGGATCCGGCTGATCCACATGCAGAATGACTGAGCAGCGGTACCGGTGGTCCGCCTCCCCGGTGATATCGATAATCGCCCTTGTATCCTCCGGATCCGGTTCCGGCCTTTTCTCACACGTATCGATCCATGTCTGGTAAGGCGTTATGGATTTTTTTCCTGTCAGCTGGTCCTTGGCCCTGTGCAGAAATGCCGATACTCCCTGGCTGCGGATCATTTCCACCCCTCTGTGGAGAAGATCCTCTGCTGTCCCCAGAACGCCTCCGTTCATGCCTGACAGATAATGTTCCGCCTGCTTTTTGCCGATCTTGTACACAAGGCTGTCCTGCCTGCCCTGCACTTCTATTCTCAGGGGGTAAATGATGTTTTTCTGACTGAGCTGAAGGATAAAGCCGCAGCTTTCTCCTTCCGGGAGTTCCGGAAAAGAGAGCAGGACATCCGGCCGGTACACCCGCTCCGAAAGACAGGACAGGGTAATTCCCTTTCCGTCCTTCAGATGAATCTCCACAGGCTCCCTGCAGGCAGTCCACCCCTGCAGCCGGTAACCCGTCTCCGTCTCTTTCATGCTGTCTAGCACACACTGCAGGGGACGGAACGGCATTTTCCCCCAGTCTTCCGCCGAGACGGACTTCAGAAGAATCTCATCCGGCTGGTCGCCGACCGGAATCCGGAGTACCAGATTGACCATGGCAAATTTTTCCGGGAGTTCCGCCTGCACAAGCACTCTTTTTTCTGCCGGAATCCCCTTTCCCGCATAGTAACGCTGCACGGCAAGGCTGTCCAGAACCGAGATGTCCGCACCGGTCAGGTGTCCGTCCGCCAGCACCTCCAGGCACCCGCAGAGCTGCTCCACCGGAGCCTCTGTCCCGGAAAAAAAGCCCCAACACAGCAGAACATTTTCCTTCTGTATGCTTCTTCTTATTGTCTCTATTTCAAATTTGACATTTGCCAACTTTTATTCCTCAACTTCCCGCGGATCTCAGACATTTTTGGCTGCACTGAAGTTCCTCAGGATGACAGCGTAAAATCCGGCCTGTGAAGAGACAGGTTCGGATTATAGAAAGGATCTCCGTTTTCCAAAATGTCCTTCCAGTTTTTCTCAAAATACTCCACCTCCCCACGGAACCGTTTTAATTTTTCCGGTGAATCCTCCGCGCCTCTGGATTTGGATTCGTAATGATAAAAAACCACATATGGATCGTAGATAATATGTTTTTTCTTTTCTCTAAGTTTCAGACAGAAATCTATATCATTAAAGGCCACTTCTAATTGTTCTGTAAAGCCTCCCACGGACAGAAACTCCTCTCTGGATGTCATCATGCAGGCAGCCGTTACGGCGCTGTAGTCCTGAACCGAGGCGATTCTCCCGCAGTATCCCGGAAATTCTCCCGGCTGTCCGGCAAAAGCGTGGCCCGCGATTCCCCCGAACCCGACGATCACCCCCGCGTGCTGAATAGAAGAATCCGGATAGAGCAGCTTTGCCCCGACCGCGCCAACCTCCGGACGCATACAAACACTCACCATCTCTGACAGAGAATCCGGACTGATCAGCTCCGTGTCATTGTTCAGAAACAGCAGATACCCCCCGTCGGCGTAGGATACGCCGAAGTTATTAATTCTGGAATAATTAAAGCCGCCCTGATAGGTAACGATCCGGACATTCTCTCTTTTTTCCAGCTCTTTGTAAAGGGAAAATGTTTCCGGCTCCGTGCTGTTATTTTCTATAACGATCCACTCAAAATTCCGATATGTCGATTTCTGCTCCACGGAATCGATGCACCGCTTCAGATCCTCCGCATGATCCTTATTGGGAACAAGGATGGAAACTCGGGGCTGTCTGTCCCAATGATAGGCCGTGCGGTAGATCCCGTAAAATTCCGTTCTTGTAACCGTCGCCGGGATTCCGGCGCGTTTCCAGTGCGCTTCCACCGCTTTTGCCCCGTTATCAAACGCATAAAGCTTACTCTCCGGGTTTTCCGCCGTGGACTTCAGGTGGCTGCGCCAGTGATACAGGATTTTCGGAATGTGCCTGATGCGTTCCGCCTGCTCGGTATACCGGAGGATCAGGTCGTGATCCTGCGCACCGTCGTACTCTGTCCGGAAGCCTCCAAACCTGTCAAAGAAATCCCTCCGGAACACAAAAAGATGACAGATATAATTCACGCTGCAGAGATAGTCCATACTGAAGTCCGGTTTGAAATTCGGCTCAAAGTATATTTTTGAGTCCATACTGACCTTATCTTCGTCGGAGTACAGAATCTCCGGCGCGTCTGTCTGCAGTGCTGCCGCAATCTCGTAAAGGGCATCCGGGGAAAGCAGGTCGTCATGGTCTGCCAGCGCCACATAATCACCGTCCGCCATTGCCATCGCCTCATTGGTATTCCCGGCAATTCCCAGATTCTCCGGGAGAATTTTCACCCGGATGCGCGCATCCTTTTTCTCCCATTTTTTCAGGAGAGCCGCGGTCTTTCCGCCGTCCTCCGGACCACTGCCGTCCGCCAGGCACAACTGCCACTCGGCGTAGGTCTGTCTGCGCACCGATGCGATCAGCTCATTCAGATACTTTTTGGGTGTCCGGTAAACCGGAACCACAATGCTGATCTTCGGGCGAAACAGAAAGTCATTGTTCCGCTGCCTCTCCAACTCCACAGCAGAAGGGCTGTGCCGTTTTCGCCATTTCTTGTATTCCGGCGCAGTTTTTCTGGCGCAGCGCTTCTTAAGCAGGCGATAATACTCCCGCGGACCTCTGCGCAGCAAAAAATGAAAGTCATCCCCCAGCATGGTTCTGTTCATGTGGCGGAGCATTTCAGAAATCCCCTCAAAATGAAGGGTTTCCTCCCGCTGGATCAGCTCCAGATCCCGGATGTTCAGGATGTATTTCTGCTTCTCTGCCCGGTTCTGATCCGAAAAGCAGATCTCATAGCGAAGACTGTCCGTGCTTTTCCAGATAATCTGAAACCCCACCTCTGTATCACAAGGCTGATCCGTAATCGTGCGGAGGGCATCTGCCCGGTATTTTCTGGATGCGGTCACCTCTATTGTCCGGCCTTTTCCGTCCGAAACCGTCCAGTAAAGAGGCCGGATATCCGGCTGACCGTTTTCCGTGCCGGAATACAGCGCGTATCCCCAGCCGTTCACCTCTATCATATGATCTTCACAGCGGATCACATCGATAATATATTTTATTTTTTCAGGCTTTTGCTCTGCCATGATATTTCCTCAGTTTTTCCTATGCTTCCAGATTTTTCCTGCCTTCTCCCTGAGGCTTTCGCGTCGCCCGGTTTCCGGATTTTCCGGACGGAATACGCCTTCCATAGCGCACAAGATTTCCTCACTTACCGGAGCAATCTTCATTTCCAGCTCCAGTACAGACCCCGGCGTCAGCCCTTCCAGACAAAACCATGGATCCGGATGGGAGAAAACCCATACGCCCCCGGACACCTTTTTTCCGCTGCAGGACATTCTTTTTACAGGCTCTCCGTTTACTTCCAGTTTTCTAAGGAAGCACAGGCAGCTTTCCTCCCCCGGATCGATACGCAGTCTGGATACATCCTGCTCCAGATATTTCCGCAGAGACAGTTCTCCTCCCTGTACAGGAAACAGTTCTGAATTTTGTTCTGAAAATTCCTCTGATCCCGCATAGTAAAGCCGCAGACCGTTCCGTGCCTGTTTCTCCAGTCTCTGATCAACCAATGTCCTGACCGGCAGGACACCCGGCGTTATCTTTGTATAAAGCTCCCGCACCGCCACATGAGCGCCGGATACATACTTCTGGAAATTCCGTTCCATCTCCTGAAAGACCGGGAGAAGCGTTTCCTTTAATCCGAAATGTGCAATCAAATCCTCTGTTTCCCATTCTGATTTTCCCGGACCGGAAAGGAAATAATGAAGAACGCGGTATTTCAGGAACTCCACGGGAATGGGAAAATCAAAGGTCCATTCATAATCCAGGAGAATTTTTCTGCCGCTGTCGCAGATTAAATTTGCCATAATCAGATCAATATCCGATACCGGAAGAGACTCCGTACCCGACGGAAAAGCCGCCGCCGCAGATGCACCAAATACAGCGGCAAACTGCGGATTTTCTCTAAAAAAAGGAATTCTGGGTTCTGCAGGGATAACCAGCTCCAGATAATTCTGTATCTCTTGCAGGGCAGCTTCTTTCCCCTTATTACGAAAGCATCTCTCCGCCTTCGTCTGGAAAGTCTCGCCCTGTACATATTCCAGCTCCAGGCAGTCCTCTTTTAAACAGGAGCGGTTGATCTCCAGAGTATCTCCGTACAGTCTCTCCAGTTCTTTCTGCATCTGACGGATATGCCTCAGGTGTTCCATTCCTTCCCGGTTAACTGCCACTTTCTCTACTCTTTGATCCGCGGCAATAACCGTATAAAACGAGAATCTGCCCGAACGTTCATTGGAAAATTTTACATAAACCGGTGTTTTCTGTGTTTTGTCCGAAAAAGATCCGCTTCCGAAAACCCGAATAAAAAAAGAATTGGAGAACTGCGGAAACAATCCGTTTTCCAGAAAAGTCTGCTGAACTTTTCTGTCATCGAAAATACGAAGCCTCTTCCGGTCATAGTTATTGTCAATGATATCAAGTTCTCCCGGTTCGGGCAGTCTGCTGTCACTGTAGAGCGCCATTGTAAAACGGCATTCCGGATAAGGGTAATAATATCCGATTCTCTCAGACGGGATTTTCCCCTTTGCCAAAATATCGTCCCATTCTTTTTTACTGCGTGTCTCCGGAAGATTCCCTGTCTGGCCCTCCAGCCCGGAAAAGAACTGACCGGACAGCTGCTCCGGCACGCCTGCAAGATATTGGAAACCCAGCCGGTTTTCCGCAAGAATCCAGATTTCCCCGTCCGGGTCCAGGTGCTTACTATAAAGGCTGTCCAGAATCTGCGCTGTCATTCTGCAGGAGAAAGATTCTTCCACGACGATTAAGGAATACTTTCCCAAAAGAGGCTCAGCCAGGGCGTATTCCCCGGCATAGACCGTGAGATTTGTAAACTTCCGATGGCGGAAGGCGTTCACCAGTGATCTCTTCGCCGATGCATCCAGACAGTCTGCCGTTTCTGCGTGCTCCGCCAGGATGCCGGTAAGTGCTCCGCACCCGGAACCAAGTTCCAGAACTTTCCCGGTTTTTTTTCTCAGAAAAGGGCGCAGGACATTTTTCCGGATATCCGAGAGATGATAAAGCTTTGACCAGGACGGATTCTCCGCAATCGCCTTATCCCTGCTTTCCGGCCAGCTCTCATCCTGCACAATACGCAGTATTTCTTCCAGATCCGCATCCTGCAGTCTCTCTGCGTCCGTCCGGACCGGCTCTTCCCGGAATACATCCGTATTCAGCTGCACGCTTCCAATCAGCTCCATATCTTACCCCGCCCCTATAAAAACCAGCCGTTTTCTCCCTGACAGCGCTGTCCGGTTCAGTCTATCGTAACCACAGAATTCATATCATAAAAGCCGACGGTGTTCTTATTTGAGATTACACTGATATTTACTACATCATACAGCCTGTGATGGACTTCAAATTCCTCTCTGTTATTATAGCCGGTGCATCCGAGAGAAAGAAGATATTCTCCCCCCTGCATGTTCATTTCCTGTGTAAAAGTAACCGTCTTGATATCTCCCGGACTGTAATCGAAAGACGCGTTTTCAAACATCGTGTTGGTACCTGTTACTTCTGTGCCCTTTAATGTTTTAAACGTATAGGAGGAGATCAGATAATGCACGTCCTCGTGTATTTTTATTCTCACCCGGATCGTAAACCGACTCCCCTTCATGATCGAGCTGGTGATAATGCCGTCCTCGTCCAGCACGGCATAATCAATGATCTCCGCTTTTTTATCCCCGTATTCTGTGCAGTGGGGGTTCCTGGTAAGATGCTGCTTCCAGTCGGTTGCAGCCGGCTCAGCCTCGCCCGTCCTGTCCGCGGGAACCGATGTAACATCTCTTCCCTGATCATCTACCTGATGAACCAGAACCTTTTTGTAAAGGTTAATCATATTGTTGGGGGTTCCCTCCGCCAGCTTATTGCCGTGGTCCAGAAGGACTACCCGGTCGCAGTACCTGCTGATACTGCTCAGATCATGGCTGACAAACAGAATCGTCCTGCCCATTTTTTTGAATTCATCAAACTTCTTATAACATTTATTCTGAAAGAATACATCCCCTACCGAGAGAGCCTCGTCCACGATCAGGATCTCTGGATCAATATTGATGGCGACAGCAAAAGCCAGCCGCACAAACATGCCGCTGGAATACGTCTTGACGGGCTGATAGACAAAATCCCCGATGTCGGCAAAATCCAGAATATCCTGCAGCTTCCGGTCGATTTCTTCTCTGGAAAAGCCGATCATGGTTCCGTTCAAATAAATATTCTCGATTCCGGTGTACTCCATATCAAAACCGGCTCCCAGTTCCAGAAGGGCAGAGATTCTTCCGTCAATCTGTACGTTTCCCTCTGTCGGACTCAGCACGCCGGTAATAATCTTCAGAATGGTCGATTTACCGGCTCCGTTCGTGCCGATAATCCCCATGGTCTCTCCCTTTTTCACATCAAAGGAAAGATGGTGCAGCGCATAGTGCTCTTTATACAGTTTTTTTCTGGTAAGCCCCAGCGCATCCCGCACCCGGTCGGAATTTTTGCTGTAAAGCTTATACATCTTGCTGACATCCTGCACACGGATGGCATATTCATCACTCATAGTATTGTCCTGTTATTTCAGATTCGCCCGGATTTTCCGGAAATCCACAAGCGTCTTCCGTCCGGTCTCGAAAATTTTCCTGCAGTTTACAGAATTTACCCCGCCCTGTCTTTTTCGGAAGGTAATCGGAATGAATTTCTGCTTTTCCTTGTAGTACGCGCCCAGGGCGGTGAGAATGACATTCGGCAGCTCATAATCCTCCGGCATAAGAGGCAGGAATCTTGCTACATAACGGCTTGTCATCAGGCGGAAGGGAACGTTCGCGTCCGGAACCCTGACGCCGAAGACAGAGCGTACAACACTGCGGAGCACCCTCGAAACAAAGATTCTGCCTCTGCCGTCCTGACGTTTGAAGCGAATCCCGAAAATCCCCTCGTACTCCTTCCGCAGCTCCCAGAACGCCCCGAACTCTTCCGGAACCGTCTGTCTGTCCGAATCTGTCTGAAAAATATAATCTGCCCCGCCCTTCAGCGCCAGGCGATATCCGTACAAAACCGCGGGACCGTGGCCTCCGTTCTCCTTGGTTTCCACCTGAAGAAGAGGACGGCCGATCCGACAGTCCTCCAGGATATCCGCTGTCGCGTCTGTGCTTCCGTCATTGATGACAAGCAGACGGGATTTTCCGTCTCCGTCATGCTGCTCCACCACAGGATACCACTCCTCTATGACCGCACGAATGGTGGCCGCCTCATTGTAGGCGGGAATCACGATATACAAAACATCCATTTTTCTGATTCTCTCTTAAAGGACATCCGCAAAATGGGGCTTGAGCTTTCTGAAAATATGCGTTCCCAGAAGCCAGACAGCAATAGCCAGTCCCCAGAAATACAGGGTCAGAAGCGGATGATTCCAGAACCACTGCTTATTGATCAGCGCGTCGCGGTATCCGCCCACAATATAAAACATGGGATTCAGCTTCAGGATGACACGGACCCATCCCGGCATGCTGACCGCATCCATGTTCCACATAATCGGGGTCATCCAGATCAGAACCTGCAGAAAGATATTGACAATCTGCATCAGATCCCGGAAAAAGACGGAAACAGCGCTTGTAGCGTAAACCAGCCCCAGCGTAAGAAAAATCATACAGAAGGAATAGTACAGGATCTGAAGATCGTACAGATCCGGAAACATTCCGTAACAGGCGTACATAATCAGCATAAAGATGATAAAAAAGGCATGTACAAAAAGGCTTGACACCACTTTTACCACCGGAAGCGTGCTGATTTTGAACACGACCTTTTTTACCAGAAAATTGTACTCTACCAGGGCATGTGTGCCTGAATTAAAGGCATCCGAAAAGTAGAACCAGGGAACCAGCCCGGCGATCAGCCAGAGTACATAGGGAACCGCTATGCCGCGCTTGGTGGACTGGGTTCCCGCGTTGAGCGCGAACTGGAATACAAACCAGTAGACAAACACCGTGACAATCGGCTGGACGAAAGCCCAGATAATTCCCAGATAGGAACCGGCAAATTTTTTCTTGAAATCATTTTTGGCAAGAGTTCCGATCAGCTTACGGTTCTGACGGATCTCCCGTGGTATTTCCCACATGAAGCTTCCATTCCTCTCAGCAATTAGTATTCTCGCGTCAGAACTTATCTGTTCCGGGATGCCAGATAGTCACGGTAGGAGCTGTTCACCTTGTCCTTGTCCGAAAGGATGAGATCCTTGTCTGTCATTCCTTCCGGCATGGGCCATTCCACTCCGAGATCCGGATCGTTCCACATCAGGCCGCCCTCGTCGTTGGGATGATAGAAATCCGTTACCTTATAGCAGAATTCCGCGTAATCGGAAAGTACAATAAAACCGTGCGCAAAATTTTTAGGGATGAAAAACTGCTTTTTGTTTTCCTCTGTCAGCGTGACGCCGAACCATTTCCCGAAGGTCTCGCTTCCGTCCCGCAGATCCACAGCGACATCGAAAACCTCGCCCCGGATCACCCGGACCAGCTTGTCCTGCGGATGGTTGATCTGAAAATGCAGTCCCCGCAGCACTCCCTTTCTGGAAGCGCTCTGATTGTCCTGCACAAACTGGCAGCCGATGCCTGCTTCCGCGAAATCATTATAGTTGTAGGTTTCCATAAAATATCCCCTGCGGTCGCCGAACACTGTCGGTTCCACCACATAGAGTCCCTGAATTCCGCCGCAATCCTTTGTAACTGTAATTTTTCCCATTGTATTCTTCCTTTCGCGTTCTTGCCGTGCTTCGCACGGCTCCACGCTCATCCCTGTTGTCGTTTCTGGAGCGAAAGCTTTCTGGTCCGCAAGCGGCCCGCAAATCACATTGTTTTTCGTGCATAAGTCCACGCGCTGCTTCGTTGCTTTCAGCAACTCTCGCATCGCTAACAGGAATTCGCATTCTCGCCGTGCTTCGCACGGCTCCACGCTCATTCCTGTTGTCGTCGCTAAAGCATGACCGGACCTGCATGCAAGCATGCGCCTTTGCTGCTTTCTACGGTTCGTGCATAAGTCCACGCGCTGCTCCGTTGCTTTCAGCAACTCTCGCATCGCTAACAGGAATTCGCGTTCTCGCCGTGCTTCGCACGGCTCCACGCTCATCCCTGTTGTCGTCGCTAAAGCATGACCGGACCTGCATGCAAGCATGCGTCCGGTCATGCTTTGCGACTGACTTATGCACTAATTATAATAGATACTGGCTGTTTCTGCAAGGAAGGCGCGGGCATGGCTTTTTCTTCTAAGTCCGGGCATGTATTTTTTCTTTACCGGTAGGTATCGTATGCCTTTTTATACAGCGGCATGATGAGCCGAACGACCCATTCCGGCCAGAATTTCCGGAACATCCGGATGTCTTCCTCCTCGCGTCTGTGGGAGGCGATATACTGCATGCTGGCCGCGCCGGGATAGACCCTGTAATAGACAAGGGGGCTGTCCTCATAGAGTATTTTCCCCGGTTTTTCCGCCAGTTTCAGAAATGTATCCCAGTCAATGTTAAATTTCAGATCTGTTGTAAACAGTTCATCGCCCAGCACTGCCTTGTGGTAGGAAACAGTCGGACAGCAGATACTGTTTCCCAGGGAAAGAACTGCCTTTTTCCAGAACCGGCTCTCCGCCATCGGCCCGATTTTCAGAGGGCTGCGCAGAAAACGGCGGATTCTGGAATTTTTATCTCTGGGTCCGATTTCTCCCGAACGGATCGGAATATAATCCGTGGTAAAGGCCAGAACTGTTTTTCCCCTCTCCTGTTCTGCTCTTTTCTGCAGTGTCTCCGCATAGAAGCGGTCATAGATGTCATCCTGATGCGCCAATGTTACCCAGTCTGTTTCTGCCTCCTGATAGGCAAAATTCCAATCATCCCGAAAATTATTCTGCCCGTACCGTATCTTCAGCGGTATTCTGTATTTTTCCGCCAGGGATGTGATCAGGCGGTTGGGCGCCGGGGCGGTCATAAGGATTCCGGCCGGTACGGTCTGCTCTTTCAGCGACCGGATACAGTCCTCAAGATATTCGGATTCTCCGAAGGCGCAGATCACAAAGGTATGAGAAAAGTTCATTGATTTTTCCTATGTTTCTTTCTATATTACAGCAGCGCCATCAGATCCATGACGGCAAACGCGGAACACAGACCTGTTCCCGCCAGGCACAAAGGCGCGATTTTCCGCTCCGGATCCAACCGGCTGATCTGCTGATATTCGTAACCGATGATCAGGATCAGAACCCAGTACATCAGTGAATAGGTTCTTCTGGCAGACACCCAGATTGTCGGCGTAAATCCCATGATACAGCGTGAAGCAGTGACGGCCAGCAGCGTCAGGCTGACAGCAATGGAAGCCCGGCTGTAATTTTCCAGATCCATGAGCAATACAAGGATGATGCCGCCGATACAGATGTAAAAGATCAGCGGAAGATACCGGAGAGGATCTGTGTAGTTAAACAGCCCCAGGGAGCCGTACTGTCCTTCCGAATAATAAATCGCGCTGCAGATTCTGCTGCGGCCTGCGTTCTCTTTGATCGCCCACCCTGCCAGCGCGGCAGCAAGAGGAACTCCTGCCAGGAATTTCATCCGGCCGGATCTTTTTCTGACAAAGGCCAGTGCCAGAAGAACAACGCCTAACGCGGCGGAAACCGGGCAGGTTCGCAGCCAGAAACGGTTCATGGTGGAGGTAAAACCCATCTCCATTCTGTGGAGCACCGAAAGGGTTTCAAATCTGGGAAACCAACGGTCGGGTTCTCTGGAATAACGGATCCGGTTGCCCGGACAGAACAGAATCCACAGAAGCTCCGCCACGCAGACTGCCTGAAGAACCAGGACAATTTTTTTGTCCTCCGGGTGCAAGACCAGCCAGATCCACAGGCAGAGAAAAACAGCCACACAGATGATTTCCTCGTTGCAGGCGTAAATCAGGCAGGCCAGCATGACTGCCGCGGCTTTCCCGGAATGCTGCCAGGATTTTCCCAGAAGGATGGAAAAGGCGGTGATCAGGAAAACAACGGGCCAGTAATACGATACCGTTCCCACGATCCAGCCGCAGGATCGGTAGATTTCAATCGGCATCAGCAGCATCAGCCCGAGCACCAGCGCCCTTCCGCGGGTATCCCCTGCCCGAAAAATTCTGCATATCCGCGCATGAAACAAAACGGTGACCAGTGCATTACAGACAGCCCAGACAGGGAAAAGAAGCACCAAAAAGTTAGCAAAGAGATTGATAATCACCCGGGAGGACCATTTCAGCACGTCCCCGCTTACCTTTGCGGCCACCTGGCTGCAGACATTCCGGAATGTCTGCGAGCCCCAGGCATTCAGGAAATCCGTATAAAGCTGTTTGTCATCGCTGGTGCGGTAATAAAACCGGAATTCCAGAATCAGCACCGCCAGGAACAGAAAAATAGAAAAGCAGTTGTCCCGGATCCATTTCTGAACTCTGATCAATTCTGCCCTCCCACCGTTATCTGATACCCGGTATCATAAAATTTGTTTTTTCCGAAAATCAGCATGACAGAATAAACGCCCCGGTCCACCTGATCCGCCCGGATTCTGGACTGAAATCCGCAGTAAAGATAACTGTATCTGCCGGTGCCGTACCGGCTGTTGATATCCTTTCTCTGCTGAAAAAAAGTAGTCATCCCGATAAAGGTTCCCGTATCTTCCCGGTAGAGCCCTACCTGGAGATCATCGTCCAGCTTCCGTCCCAGCGGAAGCGCCCATCCGGTCATATCAATGTATTCTCCGACAGTTGCCGTTTCCACCTCCCAGGCAAGAGAATCCAGCCTTGCCAGAGAATCCGCCGGAACGCTCTGTATACTGACCGCATGGTCAAAATGCCTGTGATGATCCGCGCAGACAGCCGCGGCGGCCAGGACTGCGGTAAGCAGCACAGCCAGAAGCAGAATTCCTGTAATTTTTCTTCTCTTTCTTTCTGTCATTTTCCGCATATTACAGAGTAATCGTTCCGAGGATGGGAATCTTCCAGGTAAGCAGCTGTTCTACTTCTTCCTGTACGGCGGAATATCTGGAATGCTCCGTTTTTTCCACCAGGATAACCGCGTCGGATCGGTCTGCCTTTGCCATGGTATCGGGGTCGGACGCCAGGTTCTGTCCGCAGAGCCAGGTCCGTCCCTCCTTCTGTCCCTGTTTTTCCGCCCGCGCCAGCTTTTCCGCGGTCTCCTGCAGTTCTTCCGTAGAAATATCCCCGGTAAGAAGAATGGTCCTGATCTGCCCCTCCGGTTCTGTCCGCAGCATCCGGCTGCATCTGGAGATATTTTCAACCGCAAGCCGGTATCTGGTTTCTTCCTCCGCCTGATTTTTTTTATCTCCGTCCAGCTTCTCCACCAGACGGTCAAGGGGTCCTCTGCGTCTTTTTTTATCGGGAATAACCGCCAGGCTTCTGAGCCCGAAGGTACTGTTCCATTCCCGCGCGGAAAGAATTCTTCTCCTGCAGACCAGTCCGATCATGCACAGCAGGATCCCCGCCGCAATGCCCAGGACAAAGCCTGCCAGGGCGTATTTTACAACAGCCGCCGCCGATGCCGCCGCTCCTGTTTCCCCGGAGAACGTATCCTTCGCCGTATCCTTTTCCGCCTCCAGCCGGTCCATGTCCGTTGCGATTTCCGCATAGCCCTTCAGCTGCTCACTCAGCCAGATCTCCAGCTGCGGGTCGGAAAAATAACCGGTGGACACCGTTCCGACGGAAACGGTATGAGCCCCTGCTGTCTGCGCGATCTCTGTTTTCTGATTCTCCAGCTGGCGGATCAGTTCCTTCAGGATCGTCTCCGCGTCGCCGGTATTTTTATGCTTCACCGTAAGAGAAATCAGCCCCGACGGTGTCTCCGGGCTTTCTTTCCACTCATCCCCGAAGCTTACCAGTTCGGAGAGATACTCTTCTTTCGTATCCATATCCGCCGCCAGTCCCGACCAGTCTATTCCGGAGGTCAGAAAGCCCTCGTAGGCCTTCTGCAGCGCCGCCGTCTGGTCCGGATCTTCTGTAAGGACGCGGATACTGACATTCGCCTGTGCCTCGTGTCCCGGATCAATCGACGCGAGGATACTGTTGTCCAGATACTCGCGCGTGCTTTTCTGCCTTTTTTCCAGCTTTTTCAGAAGAGAACTGTAGGTTTCTGCTCCGGAAGAACTGCTGTCCGGCTCCGACAGGTCATCAGAGGAAGAAGAAACAGCAGACGTCTCCTGTCCTTCCTGTCCGTTCCGGAGTTTTAATCCCTGATATCCTCCCAGTGCAAGCGCGGCAAGCAGACCGAAAACGACGATCCCCCTCCATCTCCGGAACACACGGTACATCAGTGTGGACATTTTTATTTCTCTCTCTGCCGTCTCTGTATTCATACCCTCTCTCCTCTCTGCCGTGCCGCATCATACAGGTTTCCCAAAGCTCTTTCTTCTATCCGGAATCCGCAGGGTTTTCTTTTCTCCTCGCGGAACCTCCTGTTTCCGAAAACAGCCATGGCCGCCGCAATCCAGAAAATGTTGTAGGAAAGAGACATCACCGAGTCATTGATCAGCCCGTTCAGCGCGTTAAGCGAAAAAACCATGAGCAGATAATAGTTCCTGGTTTTGTAAAAATACCATTCCGCCAGAACAACGCAGGCCATGACCAGACATGCCATCACCACGCCGTATTTCTGGAGAAACTGGAGAAACATATTATCGACGTAAAGGACATTGTGGGAACTGGCGACTCCGTTGGCGTTCAGCCCGTTCCCGACCCACCGGATTTCCTTCCCGAACCAGGTGATTCCGTATCTGCGGAAAGATTTCTGCTGATAGACCAGCCGCTGGGCAAGAACCGTGTTGAGCCTGGCCATCCAGCCGACCGACAGATTGTAGCCAACTGTCACCACGATGGTAAAGACTGCCGCCGCCGGATAGAGCAGCACATGAAGGATGTTTATTTTTCCCAGCTTCTGCGGAATCTTCGGAAACAGCTTCAGCAATAAGGCCAGAACCAGCACCAGGAGGCTCAGAAGAAAAGACATCCTGCTGTCCGTTTTCCGGTAGATCCAGAGTGCCGATACACCCAGCAGCGCCAGAAGCGCCGCGGAAATTTTCTGTCGGTACAGATAAAAGCAAAGCAAGATGATGTGGAGCAGATATCCGCCCGGGTACAACGCATACAGAAAGCCCAGATATTCTCTGTTGTTCCGTGTCGTCTCCACACGAACATAATTGGTGATCAGACCCAGCTCTGCGCTCAGGACAATAAAGGCAAGGAGAATGGCAAGCAGGGCAAGAACAAACCGCGCCATCTGCTCCATGCTCATGTTCCTTCCGCAGAAAATCAGCAGAAACATGCAGGCGACAGGGAGATGGTCCACCCGCAGCGCGTTCATACAGAAAGAGGAAAACACAGCCAGCCAGATCCATGTCCGCGCCGAATACTTCTCAAACAGCAGCTCGTGCAGGACAAGCAGAAGGATGGCCGCCATGCAGAAAGCATTGCTGGTACGGTCAGAAATATACGCCGCGTAAAAACTGCTCTGCATCAGCGTACGGAACAGATAAAGTCCCAGGGCGATATAGTACAGGACATCCCCTGTGCGGATCTGTCTTCCTCCGGCAATCATCTTCCGTTTACTGCGCTCCTTCCTGTTTTGCCACCGATTTCACTGTATGAAACAGGATTTTTACATCAAGCCCAAAGCTCTGGTGGTCAATATAATACATTTCCATCTTCTGACGCTCACCGCTTGCGTAGGTGGCGTCGTTCCGGGCGTAGGCCTGCCAGTATCCGGTAAGTCCCGGCTTCACACTTAACAATTTGGCCGCCTCTTTTCCGTAAATCCGGACTTCTCTCTCTGTAACCGGACGGGGTCCGACAATGGACATACTGCCGCCCAGAATATTAAAAAGCTGGGGAAGTTCATCCAGGCTGGTGCGCCGGATAAAGCCTCCGACCCTGGTAATCCTCGGATCATCGTCGATCTTGAATTCTCTCCTGTACTGTTCCATCTGCTCCGGACTGAGTATGCGTTCCAGGTCTCCGGCATTCCGCTTCATGCTGCGGAATTTATATACTGTAATCCTCTTTCCGTTTTTCCCGATTCTGTGGTGTCCGTAAATCGGATTTCCTCCGTCGTCGGCCATGACGGCAATACAGAGCACGGCCAGCAGGGGTGAGAGCAGAATGATGCCCAGAAGCGAGCCCGCGATATCCAGTCCCCTCTTGAAGCCCAGATAAATACTGCGGGAGACGCTTTTTTCCTGCTGCCAGGCGCTTCGGTCATATTCCATGGGCTGGCGGTATTCCAGATAATCCTCCAGACTACGCAGTTCCTCTCCGGTCAGGTAGTCCGGATACACTCTCCCTGAACGGAAGGTGAGATACCGCCCGATGGTCAGAAAGAAAAAGCCGGCATCCTGTCCCAGACTCCAGTGATTCAGATACCGCTCTTCCCCGTATTCCTCTCCCGGCTTCACGCACCACGCGCCGGTCAGTCCGGGCTTCATGCAGAGCCGGCGCATAATTTTCGGATGGTCAATAAAATATCCCAGGGACGGGGCCTTCGGCCCGACAAAGCTCATGTCTCCGACCAGAATGTTGACAACCTGCGGCAGTCCGTCCAAATGGGAAGCCTTCAGGAATCTGCCGATCCCGGTGTACGGTGATTTTCCCTTGGAAATTCTCTCTTTCGCATCCACGCGCAGAATCCGGTACCGGTACTGGTGAAAACGTCTTCCGTTTTTTCCGACACGGACTCTGGCCAGAAGGACCGGTCCCCGCGATTTCAGATTTCCCAGTGAAACCAGAGCTGTGACAAGCAGGTAAAAAGGCATGCAGGCAAGCGAAAGAATAACATCCAGTGTTCTTTTTATCAGGAATACTCTCCCTTTTTCCGAGAAATCCGGAAGATAGCTGACGACAGCGCTGTCGCCTAGCATCTCCTGCACTCTCCGGGAACTGTTGACATAAAACTCCGCCACGTGAAGATGCACGGTTTTTCCCATTTTCTGGAACTGTTCCACCCACTTTTTCGCGTCGATATTCTCATCCGGCATCAGATAGACGGAGTCTACCTCCTGCACCCGGATGTCGTCGAAGGCGTGCTCCAGCGTGCTGATCACGGGAATATTCTGGATATACTCTCCCTTTTTCTCTTTATCCGTCAGAATAATCCCGACAATATGAAGTCTCCAGTCTCCCGTCCTGTTCACATTCTCAATCATACCTGAAATGTTCTGCTCCGCGGCAATGAGAACAATTCTCTCCGCAAACCGGCTGTTCCGGTACCGCGGAAGATAGAGGCCCTTGACGGCCTGACGCACGCCGAAAACCATAAACAGGGAGACAATCGGGTAGATGACCATATAGATACGGGAATAGTGCTCGCTGGTCTTGGTGAAAAACAGAATCATGATATCCAGCACCATGACCAGGGCCACCATCCGCAGAGACGCCAGAAATTCCTGCCCGGCTGTCCGCTTCAGATAATCCTCCCGGTACAGGACCAGAAAATCAACGACAAGATAAGAAACCAGAATTCCGAGAAGCAGCGGCGTATACACACTGAGCCTGGCATCCCGGTGCAGCTCCACCGGGAAAATGACACGGATACCGAAGGACAGAAAAAACGAAGCGACCAGCGCCAGAATATCCGTGATATTCATGATATAGAGAGAAGCTCTTCTCTGCGTACTCATTCCTGTACAACCTTAAAGACACTGTAATCATTTACATCAGCCAGGAACCGGAACCCGCTGTCCGTAACCTGTACACCTTCCGGAATTTTTGCCCGGTCGATGACAAGATACGTATAGGAGTAGTTCAGCATCATCTGCCGAATCATCTGGAAATCCGGATTTCCTGACTCCATCTGCTGAAACACGGCTTGCTGATCGACGCCGACGGCAAGGATATACTGCCCGTATGCCTCCCGTCCGTACATCAGATCAATATCCATCGTGTACTGATGAATATAACACATCAGCCGGGAATCTACCAGTGCCCGCGGATGAGCCTCCTGCATCAGCAGGTAATCCGAGACATCAATCACCCCCTGCGGAAGCTTATAGGCGTTTGTGATAGGAAAAAAGCGGTTGGTGTCCGAATCATATACCCTGTGGCCGCCAAGCAGGCAGACGGCCGCCGTGCAGATGCAGACTGCTCCCTTCAGCGACTTTTTTCTGCACTTTCCAGCAATGCTCACCGCCGCTGCCGCCATGATCGGCACAATGGGAATCATCCAGAATGTCCGCCAGTAGGCATACGTCAGGACCGGAACCCAGAGCTTCCGGTACAGAAAGGGATTCAGGATCAATGCCGAAAGGATCAGAACCGGAATCGTAAAATTTCTCCACTTTTTTTCCGCAGCCAGCAGGTAAACCAGGCAGACGAAGAAAAAAAGCAGATACCAGTTTCCCTCGAACGCCATCTTTACCGCCGCTGTCATTTCTTCCCATGCTGCAGCCATTTATATCCACCACCTCTGCTTTAACGCGATAAAGACGATTACATACACCAAGGAGGGTATACAGGAAACAGCGGCAGCCGGAAAATCTCTCCACCTTCTGCACCCGATGACATACCAGACCAGAAAAACAAGAAACAGCGTTCCGCTGAAAATGATGCCGATACTGGAGAAAAGACAGCAGCTCATATTCAGAAGAAACAGCGGGAAAAACAGCCGCCTGTCCCTGTCCTGCATCAGTTTGATATAAAAAGTGAAAAACGAGGGGATCCCGAGAGCCGCCAGAAGCGCCTTTCCCTGCCAGATCCGGATGAGGGCGAAGGCTGCCTCGGAATGGCTGCCGCCGCCGAAGAAGAGCTGCATGAGGGCCACTGCCGCCAGAAACGCAAGTGTTTTTGTCCGGTTCTTCTGAAAGAGAAAATATCCCATCAGCAGATAAGCCGCATAGGACAGCAGAAGCAGATACACGGGATAGATCGTGTGCGCGAAGACAGCCGGATGAATCCCGGTCAGCTTCGGAAAAAGCGCCAGAAACAGCGGCCAGGGAGAAGAAACGTCCTTGGCAAAATCGTCTGCCACATACAGGCCGATATAGTCCCCGTTTCCGGGATGTACGACGAACATCCGGTTGTTCTTCCACGCGTCTACGGCCAGTGCCACAAAACGTGCGTCATCTTCATCCAGATGCATGCGGAGGGCAAATTTATAGCACTGATATCCGACCAGCAGTATAGAAAGGAACAGGAAAAGAAGATCGGTACGAGAAAACTTCTGTCTGACACGGGACAAAACGCCAGGGCGGGAGTGCCTGACATCCGAGCGGTATGCCAGAAATGACAGAACAAGAATAAGAGCGATCAGAACACACCATAACGTGACGGGGAGCAGAAAACTGCTCTCCGTCAGAACAAAAGGAAGTGTAATTGCCTGAAAACACGCCCACATCACCAGATTGCCGGCCAGTATCATTGCCAGACTGCCGGTCAGCAGCGACATTTCCGTAAAGCCGGCCCGTGAAATGACCAGCCTCCCGATCATCCAGGGGACCGGAATCAGAAGAACTGCCAGGACTGCCAGTTGAAGTACCATCCACATATTCCTGCTCCCTTATCTTTGTATTTCTCTGTGTCGTGCCTCTGCCCGACGGACCGCCTGCATCCGCAGTTCTGCCGCCGGATATTCTCGCTTTCAGGCTTTCAGACACGGATACCAATCCCGCCGGCTGAAAACTGTCTCTTACCGGATGATTACCGCAAACCTTCCGATCTGATTGTAAAGGTCGGTAAACCGGGAGGCATTTCTGCCGATATCACCGGAAATGGAATCACTGACATAAACGGTATTGGTCCGTCTGTTATAGCCCTTCAGTACCACGCAGTGTTCCTGTGAAAACCACGGATAATTTCTTCCCCCGTAGCTCTGATAGCCGGTCACATGCGGGGAAGCCATTCCTGTTGTGGACCAGACCAGAACCGGGTATCCCTGATCCAGATAAGAATACAGCTGTTCCATGGACGAACCTGTGATGTCATAGGCGCGCAGACTGCTTCCCTTTGCCGCCAGATAGCGGTTTGCCGCGATGACGATTCCCGGCGGGTAAACGCCGGCCCCGTTCACAGAGTGCGGATTTCCGACAAAGGAAACCGCGTAATTCGATCCATACGGCAGGTAGTTATCCGCGATAGTTGTCTTTCCCAGACTGAATCCGTTATAAAGCAGCAGATTGGTCAGGGCGACCGACTCACAGCCGGTCGGAAGCTCCGGGAACTGCATGACACAGGGAACGTTCAGACGAATCTGATCCTTTACAAACGCGTTGGCTGTGCTTCCGGGCGCGCCGCTTCCCTTGATCCGAAGCTGAATCTGCAGCGCCTCCATCCGGTAGGAACAGCCGGAAGAACCGGCGGACTGGCCATTGCATGTCCATCCCAGCCAGCCGTAATTCTGGATGTGGGCGCGGTAATAGATATCATAATAATTCGCGATATCGCCGGTCAGACGGAGCTGGACGGCCTCCAGCCGCAGGCTCCTTCCCTCTGTCCCGCTTGTGGAACCGTTCGCGGCCCAGCCGCTCTCCCAGCCGATGTTCTGGATGTGAGTGCGGTACTCGATTCCTCCGTAGATGCTTCCCCCGTTCAGTCCGATGCGGACCGCTTCCATCCGGAGGCTCCTGCCGGTTGTTCCGGCTGTTCCTGACGCCCAGCCCATCCAGCCGATATTCTGGACATGCGCCTGTATGGACACAGACGCGTCATAGGCAGGAACCGAAGTCGAGCCGTCATTGGCCGGGGCAGCTTCCGTGTTCGGAAGGATACGGATCTGAATAGCCTCCAGCCGCAGGGACTGTCCGGTTGTTCCAGCCGTCTCTCCGTTCTTTGCCCAGCCCATCCAGCCGATGTTCTGCGCATGCACACGATAGTAGATGGTATATTTGTCCGCGTCGTTTCCGGTCAGGCGCAGCTTCAGCGCCTCCATACGGAGGCTTCTGCCCTCCGTTCCGGCCACGGTTCCGTCCGATACCTCTCCCATCCAGCCGATGTTCTGTACATGGACCTGGTAATTGACGTGGAGATCCGCCTGCCCGGAGAGACGGATTTTCAGCGCTTCCATACGAAGACTTCTGCCGTCCGTCCCACCTTCCGCGCCGTTAGAAACTTCTCCCATCCAGCCGATATTCTGCACATGGGCGGAATAGAGAACATCCATGTGCGAAAGCTCTTTTTCCTGTTCCGGCGCCGATGCCGCAGAAACTTCCAGGGTCTGCTCCTGCTCGGAACTGCTGCCCTGTACCGAATTGTCTGAGCCCGCAGCGTCTGACTGTGAAACGACAGAAGGCTCCGCCGAGTCGGGTGTCACCGACCCAGAACCGCTGTCCGTCCCGGAACTGCCGCTGTCCGCGCCACCGGACTGTGTATCTTTACTGTCCGCTGTGCCGGACGCTGCGCCTGTGCTGTCCGCTGTGCCGGTGGTTTCCTGCACAGACTGCGTCGTTCCCGTCCCGGATGTCCCGGTGCTGTCCTCCGCGTAGACCGGTGCCGCCGCCGTCAAAAAGACGGCCGCCATTGCCGCTGCCAATACTCTTTTTACCAGTTTCCCTCTCATTTTGCTTCTCTGCCCCCTGCTGTTCTTCCTCCTGTCTGCGGCGCCCCGCGCGGAAACCGGCCGCTTCATGGAGCATTTACTGTTTCACACATTCTTTATTGATACAGTTGTTAAAAGTACCTTTTGCCGCCCCTGTATAATTATGCCCATCGTCGGACTTTTGACCCTGGTATCGTTAGCATTATAGCATTGTTTATCCGGTCAGAGGAACAGAATTTCCGCCGCTGCCCGGACAAAGTCCCCCTTCAGATAGCCGCCCTGTATGAGTTTCCGTACTCTCTCAGGCTTCGGAAGATCCCGCAGTTCCAGAAAGCCGTCCAGAACCTTCCTTTTTGACTCCGGCATCGAACCGCCGTACCTCTGCCGGAAGATCTCAGCCTGACGGTAGTTTCTCTGCATCGATGTCCTGGTCTGGGGATCCTTCAGCCGGTCCAGGCGATAGCGGAAGGATTTGACATTCTTGGCCGCTACCTGGTTGTCTCCGTGCTGTCGGTACAGCATCAGTTTTTCCGGCAGATGGACAATGTGCCCGAAGGCGCTTGCGTACAGTGCCGCCCACCAGTCGTGCATGGGGATTCCCGGCTCCGCGGTTCCCAGATGGCTATACGCCTCTCGGTTCAGCATACAGGTACAGCCTGTCACATAATTCTGAACCAGCAGCCGCGGGAGAGTGACATAAAATTTCGCGATCTGAAGCTGGTTTTCCCGGATGTTCATGGGCCGCAGCTCTGCATCCGCCACAACATACTCCGAGAATACCAGGATCGGTTCCTTCGGACGGGAAGTTTTTTCCTCGTTCCGCATGACCTCCAGCGTCCGGCCCACCTTCTGCGGAAACCAGACGTCGTCCTGATCGCAGAACATGATGTAATCCGCTGAAGCGTGGCTCAGAAGAGCGAAGAAATTGGCGGCCGCGCTGCCCCCGGGAAGGGCATCCCGGATTAACGTGATCCTCCCCGGATTTGCCTCCTGATATTCCTCCAGAATCTCCGGCGTTCGGTCTGTAGAGGAGTCGTCCCTGACCAGGATCTGGATACCGGGGTAATTCTGCCCCAGCAGGGAATCCAGCTGTTCCCTGATATATTTTTCTCCGTTATACGAAGCAAGAAGGATTTGGACCATGCGCAAAACACCTCCGCCTGTTCCGCCCGTCACTGCTCCGGCACACCGATTTCCTGCAGGTACCTGTGCAGCGCATCCTTCCAGTCCGGAAGCGGACGGAATCCGTTTTTCACCAGCTTAGACTTGTCCAGACGGCTGTTAAACGGTCGGGCCGCTTTGGACAGACCGTATTCCGCTGTCGTAACCGGTATAATCTTTGTTTTCATACCGGCCTGCCTGTATATTTCACAGGTAAAATCATACCAGGAAATATAGCCTCCCTCATTGGTGACGTGATAATAGCCGTATTTTTCCGTCTCTGCCATATCGACAAGCAGGCGGGAAAGATCCAAGGTGTAGGTAGGCGTTCCGATCTGATCGTTTACCACGCGCACCTCGTCGTGAGTCCTGCCCACCTGAAGCATCGTCTTGATAAAATTTTTTCCGTTTTTTCCAAATACCCAGGCGATCCGCACGATAAAATATTTCTCCAGCGTACTGCTGACGGCCTGCTCTCCCTCCAGCTTTGTCTGTCCGTACCAGTTCAGCGGCCGGTAATCTTTGCAGTCCGGATCCCAGGGCTCGGTTCCCTGTCCGTCGAAAACATAGTCCGTGCTCAGGTAGATCATCTTCGCTCCGGTCTTTTTCGCCGCATCCGCAATATGCTGCGTCCCTCCGGCGTTAATTGCCCGGACCTTCTGCGCCTTGTCGTCATCCTCCGCCATATCCACAGCTGTCCAGGCCGCGCAGTGGACAATGACGTCCGGCCGGATTTCCGAAATGGTTCTGTCCACCGCGGCCGCGTCTGTGATATCCAGGGAGACATAGGGCATCCCGCAGACCGGGGAACCGTCCTGCATACCGGAATACTCCGGGGCAAGATCGCTGCCGATTCCTTCATATCCCCGCTTTTTCAGTTCATTCATGACATCGTGGCCCAGCTGCCCGGCCACGCCTGTGACGAAAAATTTCATATCCGCTCTCATCCTCCGCATTTTCACCTACAGCCGTACCAGCTGACCGGCAAATCCGTTTACTCTCAGCGGTTGCCGTACATTTTCTGATAGTAGTTCTGGTACTCGCCGGAAATGATGGTCTTCCACCAGTCCTGATGATCCAGATACCACTGGATGGTCTTTTTGATTCCGTCCTTAAACATCGTCTCCGGCAGCCAGCCCAGCTCATTATGGATTTTCGCGGGATCAATCGCGTACCGCTGGTCATGTCCCTTCCGGTCTGTCACATGGGTAATCAGGCTCTCCGGTTTACCGAGCGCCTCGCAGATCAGGCGGACAATATCAATGTTCCGCATCTCGTTGTGTCCGCCGATGTTGTAAACCTCTCCTACCCGTCCTTTCCGGATAATCAAGTCGATCGCCTTGCAGTGGTCTTCCACGTACAGCCAGTCGCGGACATTCAGGCCTTCTCCGTATACCGGAAGCGGCTTGTCCGCCAGCGCATTGGCGATCATCAGCGGAATCAGCTTCTCCGGGAACTGGTAAGGGCCGTAGTTGTTGGAGCAGCGGCTGATTGTCGTGGGCAGGCCATAGGTTCTGTGATACGCGTTTACCAGCAGATCCGCGGATGCCTTTGAGCTGCTGTAGGGACTGGAGGTATGAAGAGGGGTATTCTCCGTAAAGAAGAGATCCGGCCTGTCAATCGGCAGATCTCCGTAAACCTCGTCCGTGCTGACCTGATGATATCTCTGAATACCGTATTTCCGGCAGGCATCCATCAGGACGGATGTCCCGATAATATTGGTCTGCAGGAAAATCTCCGGATTCTCAATGGACCGGTCCACGTGGGATTCCGCCGCAAAGTTCACCACGACATCCGGATGCTCCTCTTCAAACAGGCCGTATACCGCAGCCCTGTCACAGATGTCCATTTTTACGAAACGGAAATTCGGGCTGTCCATCACCGGCTCCAGGGTAGAGAGGTTTCCGGCGTAGGTCAGCTTGTCCAGACAGACAATCCGGTCTTCCGGATGCTGCTTCATCATGTAAAAGATAAAATTGGAGCCGATAAACCCGGCTCCGCCGGTCACTATGATATTCATAACATTCTCCTTCCGGCATCTCTGCCTGCATCTCTTTTTTTCCGGCTCTTCTGTCACTGCCGGATTGATTCTTTTTCCGTCCTTATTCTGTATCTCCTGTGAGAAGTAAACATGGCGGCGGCCCGTTACCGGTTTTCGCTCAGAATATCCACGTATTTTCCGTTCAGGACATCCAAGAGGTACTGGCCGTACTGATTTTTCTTCAGTTCCTCGTAATCATCCAGCAGCTCTTCCCGCGAGATCCAGCCGTTGAGATAGGCAATCTCCTCCAGACAGGCGATTTTCCGGTGCTGGTGCTGCTCCATGGTCTTGACGAAGTTGGTGGCATCGGCCAGGCTCTCATGAGTACCGGTATCCAGCCAGGTAAAGCCCTGTCCCAGAAGCTCTACATTCAGCTTTCCCTGCTCCAGATAAATCCGGTTCAGGTCGGTGATTTCCAGTTCGCCTCTGGCGGACGGTTTCAGATTCTTTGCGTACTCGACGACATGATTATCGTAGAAATACAGCCCGGTCACGCAGTAATTGCTCTTCGGCTTCTGCGGCTTTTCCTCAATGGATATTGCCTGTCCTTTTTCATTGAACTCCACAATGCCGAAGCGCTCCGGGTCATCCACATAGTAGCCGAACACGCTGGCGCCTTCTCCGCTCTCCGCGCGTTTTACCGCGGCGCGCAGCCGTTTGGTCAGCCCGTGACCGGCGAAAATATTATCGCCCAGGATCATGGCGACATCGTCTTTCCCGATAAATTCCTCTCCGATAATAAAGGCCTGCGCGAGCCCGTCCGGAGACGGCTGGACCTTATACTGCAGATGCAGCCCGAACTGATGCCCGTCCCCAAGCAGTTCCTGAAAGCGCGGCGTATCCGCAGGCGTGGAGATAATCAGAATGTCCCGGATATCCGCATTCATCAGAACAGACAGCGGGTAATAAATCATCGGTTTGTCATAAACCGGCAGAAGCTGCTTGGATGTTACCTTTGTAAGAGGATACAGCCTGGTGCCGGAACCCCCGGCAAGAACGATTCCTTTCATTGCAATCCTTCCTTTCTGATACCTTATCATACAGTTGTCCGAAGTTTCTTTTGCCGCCCATCCGTTTCCTGGTGGCATCGGACTTGTGACATTGTAATTATCTTTTGAAAACCCTGTAACTGATATTTTCCGGCATACCGTCACTGCCCGTAGGTACCGTCCGCCGCTCCCTGATCCGCGTAGCCCCCGGTTCCGTAGCTGTTATCTGTGCCGGTTCCGGCATCCTGATACCCGTAGGTGTTATCCTGATAGCCGCTGCCGGCATCGGTTCCGCTGTAATCGCCGTAACCGTAATCCGTGCCGGTATCGTAGTTCTGGGTGTAGGTACTGTCATAGGTGCCTGTGCTGTCATATCCTCTGCTGTCGTAGCCGCTTCCCGTATCTGTGCCTGAGGTATCGGTTCCCCCGGTTGTGTCGGTTACCGTGTGCTCGTCCGTACTTCCGGCCAGACTTTCATCCACCGGCGTCCCGTAAATGTAGTTCTGCAGGTACTGGCTGTTCATGGTAAGATCCGGGACAAGCACCGACATGCCGTCGATAATTTCCTCCGAGAAATAGCCGTCCACCGGAATTCTGTAGCTCTCTGTCTCCGTGATGCCGTCCACAAAAACGGTTTTCACATAGCTCAGGATCTCCGTGTTGGTGAGGTCTGTGGTGAGGTAGGGGAACATCTGATTGGCCATGGTAAGAAGCTCCGTAAGTCCCTTGTTCTTGACCTTGTCAAACGCGGCCATCAGGACCCGGCGCTGCCGGTCTGTCCTCTCGTAATCCGAATTGCCCACATAGCGGATCCGCGCAAAGGCCAGGTACTGGGCGGGAGTCATGGAATTCACTCCTGCCTTCAGGTCCCATCCGTCATTCGGGCTTCCCATCTCGACCCATCCGCCGGAGTTGATGTACTCGGCCTCCTCCGCGGTCAGCTCGATATCCAGGTTTCCAACCACGCTCATGGCATCCATGAAGCCGAAGAAATCCACCGCCACATTCCCGTCAATGGTAATTCCGAAATTATTCTCGATCACCTGATCCAGCAGCTCCATCCCGCCAAAGCAGTAGGCGGCGTTAAGCTTGTTGCTGCTGTAGCCGGGAATCTGGACATACATGTCCCGCATCAGCGACGTCAGTATAATCTTCTTTGTTTTTGTGTTGATGCTGCACAGAATCATGGAGTCGGAGCGCTGGCGCCCCTCCCCTTCCCTGGCGTCCTGACCGATCAGGAGGATATTCTTTACGTCATCGTCCTGCATGATCGAGATATTATCCGCGTTAAAATCGACATCCTGCGCCTGCAGGGTGTCCGCCTCACTGGTGTCCCGCTCGAATTCTTCCAGCGAATTTGATGCTACATCCGTAGTCAGGGAGCTGACCCTGTTTATTTTTCCCAGCTTGCCGCTTACCATAAGGAATGCCCCCATGGCCACGGCAACCAGCAGAACAATGATAAAAACCGCGACCGAGGCGGACCCTTTTCTGTGTTTCTTCTTCAAAACCGATGCTCCTCAAAAAGTCTTTCAGCAGAAGGGGCTTTACGCTCTGCCTTTTTCTGACATAATCCCCGACAATAACCGGGATTATATCATTTTTCCCCCACCCCGTCTATATTTTGCGGATGATGCACAGAATATTCACCGAAAGACACGTTTTATTTCTCTTCGTGATATTCCTTCTCGGTATTGACATTCCACACATTGGTTTTATCCGTTGTCCCTGCCAGAATATCCTTGACAGTCTCAAAGGATGTGCACATGGAATGATCCAGATTATTGTAGCGGTGCTGCCCGTTTCTCCCGACACAGAAGAGGTTGGGGATGGAGTTCAGGTAATCCCTGAGCTCGTCCATGTGCTCGTAGGTATCAAAATAAGCCGGGTAAGCCTTCTTCACACGCTCCACATGGTAGTCAAGGACATCTTCCGGTTTCAGGATCAGCTTCATTCTGACCATCTCCGAGACAGCCATCCGGGCAAATTCGTCATCGGTCATGGACCACATACTGTCGCCCTCATTGCAGAAATATTCCAGTCCCATCCAGACCGTGTGCTCCAGATCTTTCACCAGGTACGGGGACCAGTTGTTGTAAATCTGGAACCGTCCCATCTTCACGCTTCTGTCATGGACATACACCCAGTCGTCCGGAACGATATTTCCGACCGTGGGAATGTCCGTCTCGTTTTTCAGATTCAGATAAGGAACCAGGACGCCGACCGTCATATAATCGCGATAGGGCAGCCCCGCGGCAATTTCCGCGTATTTCTCCGGAACGTCGTTCATGCCGGCAACCAGGTCCTTGATCGGCATAGAGGAGATAATATAATCTCCGTCCAGGCTGACAGTCTTCCCGTCCTGCTCATAGGTCACGCCCAGGGCGATATTACGGCTGTCTTTCCGGATGCCGGTAACTTTCGCGTTCATCCGGATCTCCCCGCCCTTTTTCCGGATTTCATCCGCCGTGATCTCCCAGAGTTCGCCGGGACCCAGCTTGGGATAGGCAAATTCCTCAATCAATGAAGTCTCCACTTCTCTGTTTTTCCTGTGGAAAGCCTTTCCGAAAATATCCTTCAGAATGGCGTTAATGGAAAGCCCCTTGACGCGCTGGGCGCCCCATTCCGGGGATATTTCGCTGGGATGCCTGCCCCACAGATTCTCGGTATAATGCTCAAAAAACATGGAGTACAGTTTCTTCCCGAAGCGGTTGATGTAAAAATCCTCCAGAGAATTTTCCGGCCGCTTGTGAATAGCGCTTGCCAGATAGCTGAAGCCGACCTCCATGGTGGTGCCGAAGCCCATGTTGCGGATGGTCTCCGGCTTCAGGCTTACCGGATAATCAAAAAACTTATTTTTGAAAAAAATACGCGACAGGCGGTTTCTTCTTAGCATCACCCGGTCCGTCTGCTCCGGATCCGGCCCGCCGCTTTTCAGCGAGGAGGTTCTGTGAAGCATCTTATCATCCTTGGACGGAGAGCCCTGCGTGGGAAGCATTTTTTCCCACCACTCGTTAACTTCCGGTACCTTGGAGAAAAACCTGTGTCCTCCCATATCCATGCGGTTGCCGTGATATTCCACCGTGCGGGAAATCCCGCCGAAGCAGCCGCTTTCTTCCAGGACAACCACCTGGTAGTCCTCCGACTTGTCCAGAAGCTCATAGGCAGCCGTCAGTCCGGCCGGCCCCGCGCCGATAATAATTATCCTTTTCTTTTCTCCGGAATCCATCTTTTCTTCTCTCCTCCTCATGAACCGATACCCTTTTGGAGTTGAAATATCTTTTCCTCCTCTGTATTTCCCAGAGGCATCGGATAAAAACGCATTTTCGCCGTCTGCGCCCTACAGCAGCTGGTGAAAGGCATCGATCACCTTCCCCACATCTTCCATTTCCAGATTGTAAAACATGGGAAGCCGGATCAGCCTCTCGCTTTCCCTCGTGGTATAAACATCCTCTCCGGAGAACCGCCCGAACTTCTGTCCCGCCGGCGAGGTGTGCAGAGGGATATAGTGAAATACACAGTGCACGCCCCGGTCCATCAGATCCTTCAGGAGCCGCGTGCGGACCTTCAGATTCTCTACCTTTACATAGTACATATGCGCATTGTGCCGGGCATAATCCGGAATAAACGGACGCTGGAGCTTTCCCGCGTCTTCCAGATCCTTTAATCCCTCATGGTAGGTATTCCATATTTTCATGCGTTTCTTCTGGATTTTGTTCACGGCAAGCAGTTGCGCATAAAGATAGGCGGCGTTCATATCGCTGGGCAGATAGGAGGAGCCGTAGTGCACCCATGTATACTTGTCGATCTCTCCGCGGAAGAACCTGCTTCTGTTTGTCCCTTTTTCCCGCAGAATCTCCGCGTCGCCCAGATATTTGTCGTCCTGAAATAGAATCGCCCCGCCCTCTCCCATGGTATAGTTCTTCGTCTCATGAAAGCTGTAGCAGCCGAAATCCCCGATGGTGCCCAGCGCCCTGTCTTTATAATACGCATTCACTCCCTGCGCGGCATCCTCGATGACCATCAGATGATGCTTCTTCGCGATTGCAAGAATCTCTTCCATGGCACAGGCTACTCCGGCGTAGTGCACAACCACAATGGCGCGGGTTTTGTCGGTGATTGCGTCCTCAATTTTCGTCTCATCAATATTCATGGTATCCGGACGTATATCCACAAATACGATTTTCGCGCCCCGCAGGACAAATGCGTCCGCCGTGGAAACAAAGGTGTAGGAGGGCATGATCACCTCATCTCCCGGCTGAATACCGGAGAGAAAGGCGGACATTTCCAGCGCATGTGTGCAGGATGTCGTCAGAAGGATATTTTTCGTGTGAAAATGTTCCTTCATCCACCCGCTGCACAGGCCGGTGTATTTTCCGTCTCCGCAGATCTTGCCGCTCCGTACAGAGTCCTCGACATATTTCATTTCCGTTCCCACAACAGGGGGATTGTTAAAGTCTATCATCTGATCAACTCCCGTTTCTAAACTTACCTGTTCATTCTTCCGGCTCCGTGTCGGTTCTCACAGCAGATTAAACAGAAGAATGCCGGCGATAATCATGATATTTCCGATGATCTTCTTTTTTGTGATCGGTTCCCGGAAGAACAGGTAGCTCAGGACTATGATCCAGACATTTCCGGATGCCTCCATCACCGAACCGCCCTGAACCGTGACGCCCTTTCCGTAGGCCACAACTCCCATCAGCATACCGCAGAACATCAGGCCATAGCCGACAATCACCTTGACATTCAGATACTCCCGGAGCACACTGCTGTGTTTTTCCGAAGCGCTTTTTTTCAGCAGCACCTGGGAAAATGCCGCAATCGCGGCGCTAAGCGCGAATAAAAATACCCAGCTGTTAAAACTATTCTGCATCCTGATTCACCAGTAATATCCCAAAGAACACCAGAAAGATTCCGATCAGGCTGACCGGCCGGAAGGTTTCGTGGAAGATCAACACGCTCCATAAAAATGTCCAAAAGATGGCAAATGCCCGGTTGGCATAAGCAATGGACAGGTCAAACCGCTTGATAATCTGCTGCCAGAAAATCGCGTAGGCGCCCAGGCAGCACAGCTCCAGAAAAACCCAGAGCACTCCGGTCCAGGAAAGCCAGTGAAGCGTCAGACCGAAAACCGTAATCGATCCGGGATGCGAAGAGGCTATTTTCGAGCACACGGACGAACCCGTGTATACCACAACTGCTCCCTGTATCAGCAGCACCGACAGAAACGACATTTTTCTTTTTTTCTGTTCCCCCATATTCCTATTTGTCCTTTTTTGATGATGAAAGCAGGCGCTCCTTCATTTCCGGAACTGCCCGCGGGTTATTCCTCGTCCGCCTGACCAGGAAAGGATTTTCGGAGAGGCGGGACGCCGTCCGGCGTGTCCGGCCATCCGGCGGCTGTTCTGTCCAGGATCTGCCGGAAGGCCCGCCTGGTAAAATTCTTTTCAAACGTCTTTCTGGCCCGGACATGCATGGTTTTCCATTCCTCCGGGTCACCGGAAATCTCCGCCACCGCCTGTACCGCCCTTTCCGGATGTGTCCTGTCTACATTGACTCCGATTTTTTCCCGGTTCACGAGCTCCCAGGTATCATCCGGAATGGTATTCAGAATCGGGATGCCGAAGGACAGGTAGTCGATGGATTTCATGGTAAGCCCGACCCGTACGGACGGTTTCATAAAATTCAGGCCGAAGCTGCACTGCCGCAGGATGCTTTTCTTCTGTTCCTCCTCATATACCGCGCCGTGATCCCGGAACGGAATTTCACTCTCTGCCAGTGCCCGGAGAAAATCCTGCTTATGCTCTCCCTCCCCGATCAGATGGAGAAGCAGCTTCCTGTCTTCTGCACGCAAAAGTTCCTTCAGACGTCTCAGGAACTCTGTGATCAGCCCTATGTCGATGATATTATTGACAGCCCCCAGATAAGCGATCTGCAGCAGCCGCGTACCCGGCTCCTCGGCAGAAGCATTCCCTGCGGCTGCCGTTCCTGTTATTTCCCGGCCGGCCGGTTCGTCCTTAAACCAGGGAAGTACGGTTGTTTTTTTCTCCGGCAGGCGGAGAATCTTCTGATACAGGGAACACTCTGTAAAAATCCAGTCCGCGCAGTCCAGGTATCTGTCGCGCAGCGAAGCCCAGGCACGCATGGGCGGAAGCCTCTGCAGCTCCGGCCTGGGAATGGATTCCGGCCACAGGTCAATCACATCCAGAATGATCCGCACCCCGTATCTGCCCTTGAGAACAGACGCGGCCCGGACAAAGGAATTCGCCGGGATCAGGAACCAGATCACCACGTTCTCCGCCACCCAGGCAGAGCCCCTGCTCTTCTGCAGGGTTCCCAGCTGTCCGTCAAGATATTGTTCCGCATCCCCGGCGAACCTCCGGATCGAAAGCAGCCTTCTGGCCGAAAGGTTTTTCCGGTAGGGGCGCATGGGAAGGTAAACGACGGACCCGGAATCTGCTTCTTTACCGGTTCCGGACGCGCTGCGTCCGGTGCGCCTGAGATGGTCAAAATCCGAAAAAATATACTGTACTTGATTTTCTTTTTCTCTGAAGTATTCTCCGGCCGCCTCGGCACGGCAGTCGTAGGTGGAAGAATGCGTTACGATAAAGATCTGCATCTGTCATTCCTCGTCTCCGGATATTTCGCGTTCTTTCCCGCCCTGTTCTTCCGGAGGCTTCTTCCTGCTGTTTTCCTGCATGTCATCGTGAAATTCCCTGCCAGTCTCATCGTCAAAGCCTTCCGCCGCGTCGGATTTGAATATGGTCCGGAGCGTCAGCAGGGCAATTTTGAAATCCAGGAGCGTAGACTGATTTTCAATATACATCAGATCCAGCATCAGCTTATCCAGGGCGGACGTATTATATTTTCCATAGACCTGGGCATATCCCGTCAGCCCTCCCTTGACGGCCAGCCTGTAGCGGAATTCCGGCATTTTGCGGCAGTACATATCGGACATCTCCACGCTTTCCGGCCGGGGTCCTACAAAACTCATGTCTCCCTTCAGGACATTGATAAACTGCGGGAATTCATCAATTCTGGTTTTCCGTATAACCGCCCCCACCTTTGTCACACGGGGATCGTTTTCCGTGGTCGGCATGGTCCCGTACTTGCTCGCATCCACACACATGCTGCGAAACTTTAAGATTTTGAAAACCTTGCCGTCCTTGGTGTAGCGGTCCTGCCGGAAGAATACCGGGCCGCCGTCCTCTGCCTTGATGGCAATGGCGGTTACAAGCATAACGGGGGAAAGGATGATAAGAAAAACGGAAGAAAAAATAATATCCAGCACACGCTTCAGGCGCTGCTTGTTTGAACTCTTGTACCTGTACTCATACTTCATCAGAGGCGTATCCAGAAGATGTTTCGTCTCGCAGCCCGTTTCCAGAATATCCTCGATGTCCGGAACAAAATAGAACTGTTTCCTGTTTTCTATACAGCGCTGCACAAACCTTGCTCTTCTTGTGGACGGTATTCCGTAAAGAATCACCGTATCTACCTTCTGGAGCCGCTGAAGGAACAGGACATCGGAGACCTCCTCCGATTCCCGCAGGGTGATGTCAAACAGATGGCTGTATTTCCGAAGCAGGCGTTTCCGGAATTTTTTCACCTGATCCAGCGTCTTGATCTTTCCGTAGACAATCATCGTCGGGTGGGGCGCAATATGCGCCATGAAATAGCGCTTTGTCGTCAGTGTGATCACCGCGGTACCCGACAGCTGAATGACCACAATCACCGCGCCGGGCAGGATGCTGACCATCTGGTTGTAAACCAGGCAGCAGAGCACGTAGAGAAGAAGATCCGCAAACCCGAACGAGACGAACTGCGAAAAAACAATCTCGCCCACGTCTGTGGACGCGATCCGGAAAGCCTTGTATACACTGCAGAATGCCGTGTATACAATATAAAAGGTCAGCGCGGAAAAAAAGGCACCCGGAACCAGATAGGTGTTGAACATATATTTATTGTAAAAGACAATCCACACAGCCAGGAACCAGCCGACATTCCAGAGCCGCAAAATGGTTCTGGCGCAGTGCGTCACTCTCTTATCATCCATACCTTACCGGGCTCCAATTACCCCAGATATTTAACCGTCTGTTTCTGCTCACGCAGAAATGCGCCTCAGGCGTTTTCCCCGTCCGTGCAGGCACGGCTGCGGAAACTGTACTTCCGGCGCTGTAATGATGCCAGGGGAAGAAGTTCTCCTTCCCCCGACGTGATGCCACGAATTACTCCGTCTCTTTGAAACTCACGTAATTCTTATTATATCAGAACATCTTTTCCCAGGCAACGCTACAGGACAGACCGCACCTTGGCGCGTATCCGCTGCAGCGCATTATCAATGGATTTCGGTTTTTTCCCCAGGGCAGAGGCAATCTGCCCGTAATCCTGTCCTTCCAGATAGAGCCGGAATACCTTTGTCTCCAGTGGGCTCAGGGAATCTTCGATCTGTTTCTGCAGCGTTCTGGCGTTCTCCTCCTCCAGATAGATGGTTTCCGGGCTCTCCACGGTTCCCAGAGCCCCGTCGCCCTGGTCCTCCTCCAGCTCATTCAGGGAAATGGAGCTGTTCAGCGCCTGGTGCTTTTTCCGCCGGGAAGCCTCTATGGCCGTGTACATCTGACGGCTGACCAGCATTCCGGCAAAGGTCGAAAAGGAAGCCTCCCGGTCCGGGTCATACTGACGAATCGCCTTAAACAGCCCCAGCATTCCCTCCTGCAGAAGATCCTCGCGGTCCCCGCCGACCAGATAAAGCTCTCTGGCCGTAGAGCGCACCATCTGCTTATACCGGTTCATCAGAATCTCCGCGGCGTCCGCGTCCCCGTTCCGGTATGCCCGGATCAGCGTATTATCGTCCGCCTCTTCTCTGGCTCCGCATTCCCGTGTGCTGATTTGATCACTCATTTATGCTCTCTCTGCCGTACAATTTCGTACGCAAGGACACCCGCCGCAACGGAAGCGTTCAGCGAATCAATATCTCCATGCATGGGAATCGAAGCGGTAAAGTCGCACTTCTCCCTGATCAGCCTGCTGACACCCTCTCCCTCATTTCCGATTACCAGGCCGATCGGCCCTGTCAGATTCTGGCTGTACATAGACGGGCCGTTCATGTCCGCGCAAACAAACCAGATTCCCTGCTTCTTCAATTCCTCCATCGCAGCCGCAAGATTTGTGACCTTCGCGACCGGCGTATAATTCAGCGCACCGGCGGAAGCCCTGGCCACCGTCGCGGTCAGCATGGCCGACCTGTGCTTTGTAATGATGACGCCATGGGCGCCCGCCAGATTTGCCGTCCGGATAATCGCGCCCAGATTGTGCGGATCCTCAATTCCATCCAGAAGGAAAATGAAAGGATCCTCACCTTTCTCTCTGGCTTTCTGCAGGATATCCTGCACATCCGCATACGCATAGGAAGCGGCATAGGCAATCACTCCCTGGTGATGTCCGGTCTCCGACATCTGGTTCAGGCGCTCCTTCGGCACATAGCTGATGATGCACCCTGCCTTCCTCGCCTCTCTGGCGATGGTCAGGATCATGCCGTCCTGCAGGCCGCTCTGCAGAAACACCTTATCCACAGCCCTTCCCGACCGGAACGCCTCCAGTACCGGATTTCGCCCCTCCAGGCGGTTTTCGTCATTTAATTCTTCCGTTTCCGGAGTGTTTTTATCCCACTCCCGGTACCTGTCGGATTTCTGCTCAGACCGGCTGTCGTCCCGGTATTCCGCGTGTCTGCCGCTCTGATAGTCTGTCCGGCTGCCGTTCCGGTATTCCGCGCGGCTTCTTCCTGCTCTGCCGCCATGCGGCGCTCCCGGTTTTCCGGATTCATCCCTTCCGCCAAAGCCGTAACCACGGTTCTCCCTGCCGGAGCGTTCCCGCTTCTGCCCGTAACGCCTGTCCTTTTCCCCGCTGCTCCTGTTTTCGTTCCTGCCTCTGCGCCCGAATCCGCCGTCCACTTTATTTCTTCCTGCACCAGCCATATCATTCCTCACACTTTCCTCTGTTCCATCTGTTCGAACGGCAGCCTCAGCGTCTCCGCTTCTACACCCAGGCCGACTGCCAGCAGCTCCCGGATCCTGTCCAGATCCCCCTTCAGATAGAGATACCCCATGACAGCCTCCAGCCCGGTTGCCCGACGGTATTCCAGAATCCCGGCATTCTTTGCCTTTGTATAAGCCTTCGCATTTCTGCCCCGATGATAGACCTGCCTCTCTTTTTCCGTAAACAGCGGTTCCAGAATTCCTACGATCTCCGACTGTTTCCCTGCGCGGACAAGGGCGCTGGACTTCTCGTGCAAAAGATGAACCGGGGCATTTGCTTTTGTCACAATCATGGTGCGGATATAGATTTCGTAAATCGCGTCTCCGATATAAGCCAGCGTCAGCGGGGAATACTGTTCCGGAGACAGCTGCTGTTTTCCTTCTATACTCATAGGTCTGTGTCCCTCTTCCGCTTCATCCGCACAGCCGGCTCATGCCCTGTGCCATTTGCAGCCCTCTCTGGTATCTTCCAGAATGATGCCCTTCGCGGCCAGCTCATCCCGGATGGCGTCGGCGCCGGCATAATCCCTGGCCTTTTTGCATGCCTGCCGTTCTGCGATTTTCTTTTCTATTTCCTCTTCCAGTGCTTTATCCACGTCGTTCCCGGTATTTTCCACGATGAGCCCCAGAATATCACAGAGCGATACAATCTCCTTTTTTACAGCCTCCGCAAAAGCAGCCGACGCATTGTCCCGTGCCTCTGTGTTTCCAAAGCGCACCAGATCGAAAATCGCGGCAATCGCGTCCGCCGTGTTCAGATCATCATCCATGGCAGCCTCAAACGCAGCCCGGTATTTTTTCATCTCCTCCAGTTTAGCCTTTTCGCCTTCGGATAGTTCCTCCGCTTTCGCGTTTTCCGCGTAAAAAGCCAGCTTATCCACCGCGTTGCGGATCCTCTCCAGCGAGTTCTTCGCTGATTCCATGATCTCCGCGCTGAAATTCAGCGGGCTTCTGTAATGGGCGGAGAGCATGAAAAACCGCAGAACCTGCAGATCATAATGTTCTCCGATCTCCCGGACCGTCTTGAAATTTCCCAGGGATTTGCTCATTTTCCGGTTATCAATATTTAAAAAGGCATTGTGCAGCCAATAACGCGCGAATGGAACGCCGTTTTCCGCCTCACTCTGGGCAATCTCATTTTCATGGTGAGGAAAAATCAGATCCTCGCCTCCGGCATGAATATCAATCGTAGGGGAGCCCAGATATTTCTTTGCCATGACACAGCACTCCGTGTGCCATCCGGGACGTCCCGGTCCCCACGGGCTGTCCCAGCTGGGTTCTCCTTCTTTTTTTGGCTTCCACAGAACAAAATCCAGCGGATCCTCCTTCTCTTCCTCCCCGCTGACCTTCAGGTCGCGGAAACCGGAACGAAGGTCGTCCAGGTTTTTATGCGAGAGCTTGCCGTAGCCCTCGTCCTTTCTTGTGCGGAAATAGACGGTGCCGTTCACATTGTAGGCGTAGCCTTTCTTCTCCAAATCCCGGATCAGGGCGATCATCCCGTCTATTTCCTGCGTTGCCAGCGGATGCGTGGTGGCCGGACGAACATTCATGTCCGCCATATCCTTCTTGCATTCCACAATATAGCGCGTGGAAATTTCCTCTGCGGAAACGCCCTCCTCGTTTGCCTTTTTTATAATCTTGTCATCCACATCCGTAAAATTGGATACATAGTTGACCTTATAGCCCTTATACTCCAGATATCGGCGGCAGGTATCAAACACGATCATGGGTCTGGCGTTTCCGATGTGGATCAGGTTGTAAACCGTCGGTCCGCAGACATACATCTTCACCTCTCCCGGATCAATAGGAACAAATTCTTCCTTTTTCTTGTCCATCGTATTATAGAATTTCATCTTGTTTTCCGCCTCCTGCCTGTCGTTATGCTCATATTTTATCTATTTCTTCCACCTGTACACTTACTCTCCGCGCATCGGACAGCCGCCGCACCCGGAACAGCCGCCGGAAGATATCCGCCCGCCTTCTTCCATCCGCGCCTCCGGAAGATCCTCCAGCGCCGATTTAATGGTGCAGACCGCCTGCGCGGATATACCCTCCATACGCCCCGTAAACCCCAGGTGTTCCTCCGTGGTCGCCTTAACATTGACCTGATCCGGATCCAGCCGGAGCGCTTTCGCGACATTTTCCGTCATCTGATCCAGATAAGGCCTGAGCTTCGGTTTCTGAGCGATGATCGTGCAGTCTATATTCTCAATCAGATAGGCCTTCTCCTCCAGCATGGCGCCGACCTTCCGCAGAAGCTCCACGCTTGACACACCCTCATATGCCGGATCCGTGTCTGGAAAATGAAAGCCGATATCTTTCAGCGCCGCTGCGCCAAGCAAGGCATCCATAATCGCATGCAGAGCCACATCCGCGTCCGAGTGTCCTAAAAGGCCCTTTTCAAACGGAATCGCCACCCCGCAGAGGATCAGTTTTCTTCCCTCCACAAGGCGATGCACGTCATAACCTGTTCCAACTCTCATGTTTCTGTCTCAAGCTCCTCTTTTACCCAATCCTATTCAAATCCGAACAGCTTCTGCGCCATCCGATAGCAGAAAATAATAACCTTCCTGCCGCCCTTGCCCGGAAGATTGATCCCCTGGCCGAGAATACCGCGGCGAACCCAGTAATAAGAATGCGGATCCACCTGTTTTAAGTGCTGCCAGAGCTCCTTTTTCTTTCTGAGCAGTTCCGGATCTCCTGTTTTAATCATCAGGACACTGGTAATTGCCGTAATGATTGTCAGATAATGCAGCATATAGTCTTTCTGCTTCCCGCGGATATTCCGGATCTGGGGAAGGTAGTCAATCATCAGATAGTTGACCCGCAGCTGCTGATCCAGCCTTCCCATCATGACATCCATGTTGACCGACTGATCCGGCCTTCCGATATAATACTGATACAGATTGACGTTCAGATAATACATGGTGTGAACCATGGAAAACGGTTCATAGGCATAAATATTATCCACATAGAAGGTATGCTCCGGAAGGCGCAGCCCCACATCCCTAAGAAGCTGTGTGCGATAAATGATGGAATGCATCAGCACATAGTGAGTGAAGTCGATATGCCGTACCTCGTTCCATCCGAAAGGCCTGTCCTGCGGAAAAAATTTCTCGTAATGCATGGTCCAGTTTTTGACCTTCCGGTTTTCCTTATTGTACGTGTAGTTGCTGAAAAGCACGTCAATCATTACAGATCCGTGCACAATTCTGCGAAGAGTCTCCAGCACCTTCTGATAAGCATCTGCGTCAAACCAGTCATCACTGTCACAAACCTTGAAGAACAGGCCTCTGGCATTGTCAATCCCGGTGTTAACCGCACCTCCGTGTCCCTTATTTTCCTGATGAATGACCCGCACGATACCCGGATGTCTGGCGGCATATTCATCCGCGATTTCCGGTGTACGGTCTTTTGCAGACCCGTCGTCTATAATCAGGATTTCCACATCCTCTCCGCCCGGAAGAAGCGTCTCCAGGCAGTGTTCCATATACGCCTCGGAATTATAGCAGGGTACTGCTATTGTCAGTAACTTCACAAATCCTCCCCGCCACCAGGATGACCAGACACCCTGACGGACTTATCATGGGCTGTTCCGGAAAAGCCGGAAGCATCTACTTTAACTGAATAATCATGCCACAAATGTTCGGGAAATGCAATAAAAGGGAAAAGATCGGATACGGATATGGAAAATTCTCCGCTATCTTCCATCAGGATAAAAAAGAGTCAACAGAGATTTTATTCTCCACTGACTCTGTGTAGAAATATTCGTTCTAACTCTTGATTTCCTTTTCCAGAATTTTCAAAGCTTTATCGGGATCAATAATAAATAAATCATCAACCGCTGCATAGTCTTTAGAATTTCCTGTAATAATATATGAAACACCAGCAGTCTTTGCACATTCATACTGCAGGCAATCTTCAAAGTCTCTGAAGTCATCCATCTCTATGGCTTCCCTGATCTTAGTATTATCCGCACCAGCAACACTCAGAAGATCTACTATCTGCATAAGCCAGTCCCGCCGCGCTTTTTCCGGATATTTTCGTAATACATACCAAAGAGTTGAAAGCGAATGAAAAGCAATATAACCGTTTATTGCCCCAACAGAACATGCCTCCATAATCTTGACTGATGATAATTTATATGGATCCTCGCGTCCTGTGACATAAGTAATCAATACGTTCGTATCAATCAATGCGTCCATATTTCTCCTCTAGACCCTTTGCTCTCTCCTGATCTGCGTCAAAATCCCGCCCGTAATATTGAGAAGCGTTTTTTCTTAATTCTTCCATTCGCAGAAAGGCTCTTCTTTTTCTGCTGATGATTTCTTTTCTTCTTTTTTGCGCTACGACATCATCATTGTATACATGTATAATAATTGTCATTAAGGCCTTATAATTATCTTCGGACATTTCAGAAAGCATCTCTGCAGCATCCGCGGGTGTTTTTTCAAAAACAGCACCTGCCATAAAGTAACCCTCCCTTCTTTTTCTGACAATTCTATTTTAACCAATGCCATATTAGCCGTCAATCATCCGCCCTAGCAGGGAGGCGTATGCTTCATAGGCAGAGGGAATTGCATATTTGGTTCTGACTTCCGCTGCTTCTGCCAGTATCCACGGACTGGTTGCAGGCTTCTGGTATAAGCATCCGGTTGTTCTGCCTTCATTCTCCTCCATCAGCACTTCGTAGCCCGTCATATGCCATTCGATATGAGAAAAAATATGTTTGGAAGGCTCCAGCTTTCTGACCCGCACAGGATTCATCCCCATATCTTTTACTTCCTGCAGAACCTGTTTCCGGTTCAGGATTCCGTAATAATTCGGGAACTCATACATAGAGGCAAGAAGTCCTTTTTCCGGCCGTCTCCTCAGGACTACTTTTTTCCCGTCATGGATAAGAAGAATCGTCCGATGTTCTATTTTTCTTGCTTTTTTCTGCTCTTTAACAGGGAATTCCTGCTCTCTACCGGAAATATGAGCCCGGCAGAGCCTTCTTTCTCCCAAGGGGCACTGCCCGCACAGAGGCGATCCATTCGGAATACAAACGAGCGCACCCAGATCCATGAAACCTTGATTCAGATCTCCCGGCAGAAGATACTCCACCATTTGTGCCGATTTATTATTCTCGGAGTCCTCCGTCTGGATTACATCTGTATTTTTATCAGAAAAAACAGTTCGCATAGCCTTCTCCAGAGCTTGCTCATAGCTTCGCCTTACGGACTGCTTCATAATGTCCCTGTTGTCTCCCCATACCCTGGAAAGTACTCTGAGCACATTGCCATCCACAGCTGGAACAGGAAGATCAAAGGCAATAGAAGCAATCGCTCCGGCCGTATAGTTCCCGATTCCGGGAAGTGCCAGCAAGGCTTTCACTATTTCCGTTTCCTCCTGCCTGCCTGGAATTTCCGGTGCTCCGGAAAAGTATTTCTCCAGCTCTGTCCCTGCGCCGTCTGTGACAATTCTGGCTGCTTTCTGCATATTCCGGACACGGTTGTAATAGCCGAGTCCTTCCCAGAGCTTCAGAAGCCTGTCCTCCGGACATGCCGCAAGCGCCTGCACGGTCGGCAGCTCTGAAAGGAATCGTTCATAATATGGTATGACTGCCTCCACCCTGGTCTGCTGAAGCATAATTTCCGAAACCCAGGTATGATATGCGTTTTTCCCCTGCCGCCAGGGAAGGTCTCTCCGATGTTCTCTGTACCAACGACAGATTAGCGGAATCATGCTGAGGCAGCTTTTCACCGTATTTTCTTCATATTGTAATGTGTCTTGTAATGCGTCTGTCACATTCAATTTCCCCCGGTTTCTCCGGATATTTTTTCCGCCCCGTCTCCGAAAACAGATCCATAGAGCTCCGGATGACGCTGTTCCAGACAAGGAAGCGCCCTCCTGACCTCCGCAATCTGCCCCGTATCCACCGAGACTGTCAGCAGCTGTTCTCCTTCTCCTGCCTCTGCAATCATATGGCCCAGGGGATCCGCTGCAATACTCCCTCCCGCTGTGCTTCCTCCACATTGGTTGCACGCGAGTAAAAACACCGTATTTTCAAGGGCTCTGGTTCTTGCCAGCATCTGAAACTGTTCTTTTTTAGAGGGTCCCTGGTACCATGCCGCAGGAACAAGGAGAATCTGCGCTCCCTCCAGTGCCATTCTCCTGGCAATTTCAGGAAAGCGAAGCTCATAACATACAAAAACAGCAATTTTACCGAACGGAGTATCTACCGGCGTAAAAAGGCTGTCCCCTGCCAAAAACCGATCCGACTCCCGGATCCCAAAAGCATCATAAAGATGCGTTTTCCGGTAAACCGAAACTATTTCTCCCCTGCTGTCCAGAAGAACCGTCGTATTAAACACGCGGCTTGTTCTCTCCTGTTCTTCCTGCAGAAGCTTTGATCCCTCCGGCTTCTCCAGCATTCCGAAAACCATCCAGATACCATAGTGTTCTGCCAGTTTCCTCATGGTCTGCACAAACGGACCGTCCAGCCGCTGGGCGAAATCATTTTTCTTTTTAATATCAGGGTGTCCGGGAATCCGGACCATATAGCTTTCCGGAAACACCATCATATCCACATGTTTCTCTCTGCAGGCCTCCCTGACCGCCGCTTCCGCCTTCCTAACATTTCCCTCCGTGTCCGGGAGCGGGGACAGCTGTGCCAGAACAATGGTACTTTCCAAAGTATTCACCTCTTTTAGCAGTCTTATCCGTATTTGAATTCGTCTTACTGGTCCGGATTACTGCGCTTGGCCGGAATTGCGAAGTCCGGATGCTCACCCATCCACGTAGTTTCCGGCATGCATTGCAAGAACCACATCTCGTCTTCCGTTAAATTAAAATCAAAAATATCCATATTGGATCGCATATGCTCTTCGCTAGTTGCTTTTGCAATAGCCATAATGTTCCTTTGTACCAGGAACCGCAGAAATATTTGTTTTTCGGATTTGCCGTATTTTCCTGCCAGTTCTTTTACATAATCAGAACCTACATACTTATCCATCCTGCCTCGTCCCAGAGACCCCCAGGAGATCACCTGAATACCATGCTGTTTGCAGTACTCCACGGCCGCTTCCTGCGTATAACCAATATGAAGCTCCAGCTGGTCAACCGCAGGTTTGATATCCGCTTGAAGAATAAGATTTTCCAAATGATGAGGAAGGAAGTTGCTGCATCCAATTTCCCTGACCTTTCCCGCCTGCACTGCCTCTTCCATCGCCCTCCAGGTTTCCAGATCCAATGTTTTCCAATCCTCATCGAACTTCCCGGTTGCACGCGGCCAATGAATCAGCATGATGTCAAGATAGTCTGTTCCTATTCTGGTCAAAGATCTGTCGATAGCTGCTTTTGCCTCCTGATAACCCATTTCATCAAACCAGAGTTTACTCTCGATAATGATATCCCTACGGGCAATCCCTGCTTTTTTGATCGCCTCTCCGACATTTCTTTCCGTTTCATAGAGAGATGCGGTATCTAAAAACTGATATCCCAACCGCAGCGCTCTGGTAATCAATTCTGTCATATCCTGCTTCTTGGGATTGTAAGTACCAAACCCAACTGCCGGAATCCTAAGACCGCTCTGTAAAATATATTCTTGCATAATCCTACCTCTCGCTGTCTGTTTCGTTTTACGAAGATAACTGTATCTGCTCTTTCCCTGCTATGATTATATACTATTCAATCATAATTCCACATAAAATATTTTCCGGGTTAAATCAACCCGAAGGACATTCTCCCAGCGTTTACAGCTTTTCTGATTCATGATAAATTACAAGAATGATGTTTTATGACTGATAGGAGAAATGGCAGGTTATTTCAAAATGAAAACATATGACGGACTTATTTTTGATGTGGATGGAACGCTCTGGGATTCTACTCCGGTGGTTGTGAACGCCTTTAACGAAGTAGTCATTGAAAAAGGAATTCTGAACCATAAACTGACAACGGATGATCTGAAGCGGACTTTTGGCAAACCGATACGGGAAATAGGCCTGATCCTGTTTCCTCATATACCACCTGAAGAAAATTGGACTATCGTACAAGAAATTGCAGAACGAGAAAACAAATTGCTTACCCGGACACCGCCTGAGCCGTATCCGGGTATTCCGGAAGTTTTTGCAAAGCTTTCCGCCCGCTATCCTCTTTTTATTATCAGCAACTGTCAGGCAGGATACATTGATACCTTCCTGTCTGCCACAAATACAAGGCAATACATCACTGCGTATTGCTGTCCGGACGATACCGGCATGCTGAAAGCTGATAATATTGCTCTTTTTGCTCAGAAATATCATCTGCAGCATCCAGTTTATATCGGAGACACGGAGATGGATGAGCAGGCATGTGAAAAGGCAGAAACTGATTTTATTTATGCCGCCTATGGATTCGGCACCGCCTCCCATCCAACAGCAGTAATTCATTCTCCTAAAGACCTTCTGCAGATTCTGTAACGATCGGAGAAGCCCGGCTTTTACAAGGCCGGGCTTCCATTTCCTATTGCCCTACTGTTATCTTTTTTCCTATTCTTCCTTAATTCCATTCACAACCGCTATTCCCGCGCTGACGCCCAGTCGGTTTGCGCCGGCATGGATGCAGGCAATCGCTTCTTCTGCTGTATGAATACCACCGGACGCTTTGACTCCCATGTCCGGTCCGACCGTCTTTCTCATAAGAGCTACATCTTCCGGTGCAGCGCCTCCGGTAGAAAATCCAGTGGATGTCTTTACAAAATCTGCCCCGCATTTTTTTGCAATCTGGCAAACCTTAATTTTTTCTTCATCCATCAGAAGACATGTCTCAATAATAACCTTTACCAGCGTTTTCGTAGGAGCCGCAGCATCAACAACTGCCTGGATATCCTTTTCCACATAATCCCAGTTGTCTGATTTAATTTTTCCCACATTAACAACCATATCCACTTCGTCTGCTCCGTCAGCAATAGCCACCTGGGACTCAAACGCTTTTGAAGCGGTAGAAGTTTCTCCCAGAGGGAATCCGATAACAGTACAAACATGAACAGGGCTGTCTTTTAAGGCCTTTGCGCATTGTGCCACGTAACAGGGATTTACGCATACCGAGGCAAAATGATATTCTTCTGCCTCTTGACACAGCTTCTTAATCTGCAGCTCTGTGGCATCCTGTTTTAACAGTGTATGATCAATCATTCCCGCGACATCTCTTCTGGTAATCTTCATTTAAAAATCCTCTCTTCACAAAATCTGACTGCTACAGGGTTCTGAGCATTCTGCCTGATTTCTCCAAGCACATTTTTTCCTCTTCTTTTTTCTGTTTTTTTATGCTGTCCACACATATGCTGTCCTTTCGATTTTTCATAAAATTACTATATCACAAAGTGCAGCGGAAATTTCAGCGGAAGAAATCTCCGCAAGAACGAAAGTAAAATACTTCGCAGACAAAAAGGAGGTGTTTCTGCATGGCATTTGATAAGAAAGAACTGGAATTTACGAAAAGGGGACCTAATTTTGTTGATATGACGAAACCCGGACCGCCGATCTACAATTTCCCAATCTCAGCAAAGGAAGAAGCGGCCAGAATGTACCGTCAGAAGGGCAGCATGTGGATGCCCTACGGTGTGGAGATCGGCGTGTTTACACCGCAGATTATTCCGGATAATATTGCCAGGGGCTTCGTGTTTGAAAAGAATATGATGTCTCCGGACAAATACGGCGGAAAAGATATGTTTGGAGTAGAGTGGGAATATGTGCCCGTCGTAGGAGGCTCTATGGAAAAGCCGGGAGTTCCCCATCTGCTGAATGACATCAGCGAATGGCACGATAAGATTGTTTGGCCGGATATTAACTCCTGGGACTGGGACCAGAGCGGCAGAGATAACTATGAATTTCTCCACAACGGACAGTGCAACTCCTTCTGGTTCTTAAACGGCGCCGGCTTTGAACGTATTATTTCCTTCCTCGGGTTTGAGCAGGCTGCTGTCACTTTAATTGACGAGGACAGCACCGACGACCTGAAAGAGCTTCTTCAGAAGCTGGTGGATCTTCATATTCAGCTGATTGATGCCGCCTGTGAGACTTACGGGGACGGGATTGACTCCTTTACCTATCACGATGACTGGGGTTCCCAGAAGGCGCCGTTCTTCTCCAAAGACGTCGCCAGGGAAATTTTTGTTCCGTTCCAGAAACAGATTACCGACCACATCAAGGCAAAGGGGAAATTCGCAGACCTGCACAGCTGCGGACATATCGAGCTGCAGATTGAGAATATCGTTGCCGCCGGATGGCAGTCCTGGACGCCTATGGCAATGAATGACACCAAACAGCTCTACAAGGACTGGGGCGACAAAATTGTTATCTCTGTCTGTGATGATCCGCTCCCGGCAGGCGCCACACCTGAAGAGCAGAAGGCTCAGGCTGTCCGGTTTGTCAAAGAGTATTATTCTCCGGACAAACCGTCCCAGTTCAGCCTGTACTCCAATGCCAACCTTACGGATGCGTATGTAGAGGGACTATATGAAACCAGCCGGGAGATGTATGAGTCCGGTACAAAATAAATCCATGTGAATGTTCAGAAGAGGATGCCGCCTATATGAGGAGATGCGGCATCCTCTTTTTTTGTTCTTTTTTGCTTTACGATCTGTCAAATAAATACAGATTGCTATTATATCTGAATTTATATAAAATTAGAGCTGAAATAATAAAAGCAATCGGTAAAATTTTTCCCATATTCAGAAAGGCAGGTGACTCAATGGCAAAAAGGTTTACAGTCTCTGTTCTGCTGCTCTGCAGCGTAATCGCATTGTCGTGCATTTCGGGCTGCGGCAGTTCCTCAAAAAGTACATCTCCGGCTTCCGGCTATGATTCTTTCCGGACCTCCGGCGCGATGGATGCAGATGCAGCCGATGACACCGCTGCAGATGAAACAGCCTCCGGGGAGACCGCGCCTGACTCTTCTGCCTCCGAAAATCCATCCGGCGCAGCTGTCTCGGAGAGCGGCTCTGTTTCCGCGGACAAACTGATTTACAGCGCGGATGTGTCTCTGCAGACACTGGAGTATGACGTTACTCTGAAGAAAATACATCAGGGCGCCGCGTCCCTCGGCGGTTTTATTGAGAGTGAGTCGGAATCGGATTATGACTACAGCTGGTATCAGGAGGATGCCTCCTCCGATTCTTCCACACGATCCGCCTACCTGTCTCTGCGGATTCCCTCGGCAGAATTTCAGGGCTTTCTGGATTCTCTGTGTGATTATGGAAAAGTTATGAATAAATCCCTCAGCACGGAGAACATCAGCAAAAAGTATTCAGACACACAAAAGCGCAAAGAGGCGCTGCAGATCGAGGCGGACAGGCTGACGGAAATGATGGAAAAGGCGGAAACGATTGAGGATATGATTTCCGTGGAGTCCAGACTGACCGAAGTGGAAACCCAGCTGAACCAGATTAACACCGATATTTCCGACATGGACACGGACATTGCCTATTCCACGGTGAATGTGAGCATCGAAGAGGTTAAAAAATATTCCACTTCCGTTAAGGAACAGAAATATATCGAAAGGATTTCCGAGGCATTCCAGAACAGCTGGAAGGGATTTGCAAACTTTTTCAAAAATCTGCTGATTGTACTGATCTATCTGATACCGGTTCTGGTTACAGCGGCGGCTGCCGCGATAGTTGTCCTGGTCATCCGTAAAAAGAAGAAGAGAAAAAAAGAGGGGCCAAAGACCGGACAGCCCGAAGACCGGAAAGACTCCTGAAGTTATTAGTTCTGTGACCTCCACTCCCGGATTCTGAAAACCAGGAGCGAAACTCCTGCCGCCACAAGGATTCCGAGGGCGGCCCCGCCGCTGTCGATGCAGACATCCGTGAACTGGCAGCTGCGTCCGGGCACAAACAGCTGGTGAAACTCATCCGTCGCGGCATAACAGGAGGCGGCCAGCCAGGCATAACCCATTCTTATTCTCCGTGTGCCGGTCATAGAGCCAAACAGCAGCATTCCCAACAGCGCATACTCGGACGCATGCGCTGTTTTTCTGACCGGATGATCGATTTTCTTTGCAAAATCCAGCTGCTCCTGCTCTGTCCAGCTGTCAAAATCCCGGACGAACAGATGACCGGCCAGCATCCCCGCGCGGTTGCTCTGGGCGGTAGATTCGTCCGCGTTCCGCGAAGAAAAGAAAAAGATGGCGGCCATCCAAAGGATGGCCAGCAGGGTAAATATTTTTTTACATTTTCCCATAAAGCTGCTCAGGAGGTTTCCTCTCCGTAAATGTAATTCTTCAGATAGACGCTGTTCGCATCCATATCCGGCACCAGCACGTCCGCGCCGTCTATATTATCCGCGTAGTAAGTGCCCTCTACGGGAATCTGGTAATTCACCATATTCCCGTTGCAGTACAGTCCCTTAAACAGATCCATCAGCAGGTTCGGATCCGTGATATCCGTGGTAATACTTGGCGCCGCAGAGCTGATAATGCTGTACTGTTTCAGCGGACTGCTTTTTTTGAATTTCGCAATAGCGGCTGTTAGTACCGTCCGTTGCCTCCGGGTGCGGTCCCAGTCTGAATTTCCCACATACCGCATGCGACAGTAGGCAAGAAGCTGGGAGGATGTCATGGTATTTGTGCCGGCAGTCAGATTCCATGTCTCTGCCGTACCGCCTTCCTCCGGATCGGTGGACATTCCGAGATCCGGATGCGCGTTCAGATAATCCGCCTCTTCCTGCGTCAGATCAATGTCCAGATCGCCGACGGCAAGCATGCTTTCCAGAAATGCCTCCAGGCCCACCTCCACATTCCCGTTGATATCTATGCCGAAATCTTCCTGAATTGCTGTGTCCAGAAGTTCCATTCCGCCATAGGCATAGGCGGCATTCAGTTTGTCGTACCCGTAACCGGGGATTGCCACATACATATCACGCATCAGGGAGGTCAGAACTACCTGTTTTGTTTTCATATTGATGCTGCAGATGATCATACTGTCGGATCTGGTCTGTGTCTCGCCCGACCGGGCATCCTGACCGATCAGGAGGATATTCGTCACCGAGGCGTCTGACACGGTGCCGTATCCGTCCGCGGCTGTGTTGTCATCCGCTGCTTTGTCCGCCACCGGGTCCACATGGTTGACTTTACTGAGTGCCAAAAACATCAGAAGTGAAACAGCGATGATAACGGCGAGGAGGATCAGCAGCAGGCCGCGGAAGAACCGCCGGACCGGATGGCGTTTTTTCTTTTTTTTCTTCTTCGGACGCCGGCGGGGCGCATAATCCCTGTCATAGTCCTCTGGCCCGTAGGCATAGTCATCCGCATAACGGTCATCATAACGGCCTGAGCCTCCGCGGTAATAACCGTCATCATATGGGCGGTTGTCCTCATAGCGGCTGCGGGAACTGCTTTTCTTCGGTTTCTTGTGGCTTCCTATGTAGTCGTCCGGGTAGTCGTCGTAATACTCATCACTGTCGGCGGACCCGCTCTCATAATCGTCATAATACCGGCTGTCGTCATACAGGTCTCTGTTTCTGCGTCGTCTGTTCATAAAACTCCTCCGCTTTAGTCCTGATAATCCTCCCAGTCTTCATCATCCCACTTTTTTCTGCGGTTCTTCTGAAAACAGTCCTGGCAGATGCTGAAAGGATAATTCCAGTAAAGGGGCTTCCCGCACTGGCGGCAGGTTCTTGTAAAATTTTTATTGCTAAGCTTCTGCATGATCATGGCGGCCACTCTCTCCTTCTTTCGGGAGACCAGGCGGGCCAGATCCTCTTCTGTGTACTGCACGGTCCGGACAAAGCTGAATACCAGATCGCACTCTCTGTAAATTTCTTCCAAATCCTCCAGCGTTGACTTCCGGTGAAGAACCGGCACAAATTTACGCATCGGTTTTTCCGAATAATAATCCAGAATCAGATTTTTCCACATCTGCAGAAGCCGGTGATCACGAGAGTCAAAGGGAATGTTAACCAGAGCCAGCTGCGTATCCTTGTCCAGCATAAAAGTGGCAAATTCCGGTTTTTCCAGAATTCTTGCAAGTGACAGCTGCGTCCGCATGTCCGCCTTCCGAAGAAATTCCGTGTCCTGCACCTTCATCCAGTTGGTGATAATCTCGGAGAGGGGCATATCCAGATCGACGAGGGACTGCGGCATCTGCATCACCGCGTATTTCATCGGCTGATACTGCCCGGTCAGCAGCCTGCGGATCCGCTTCTTATCGGAAAGAGCATTCACCAGGCCTTCATCAAACTGTCCCTTCCGCCCGGCACGCCCGGCAATCTGCTTGACCTCCGACATGGAGAGCGGACGCATGTCCCTGCCGTCAAATTTTTCCGATTCCAGAAAGACCACTCTCCGGATGGGAAGATTCATCCCCATCCCAATGGCATCCGTGCAGACCACTACGCTGCTCTCTCCCTCCAAGAATTTGCGCATTTCGTCCTTACGGACCGAATAGGGCAGCGCGCCGTAAATCACACTTGTTTTTATCCCGTGTTTTTCCAGTTCGGATGCTACCGACAGCACTTTTTTCTTGGAAAAGACCACAAGCGCATCGTGCTGCTGCACACCGCCCGGAAACTGGAACTGGCGGTTTTCCATCCGGAGCGGGACATCCCTGGTGTGCCGCACAACCTCCCAGGTATCGCCGCACATATCTATCAGCTTTTCCACTACCAGCTCCGCGTTCGGTGACATGCAGACATGAATTCTCTCACAGGCGAGACCCAGGATTGCCTTCAGCCAGGCCCATCCCCGGTCCGGATCCTGCAGCATCTGCGCCTCGTCGATCACCGCCACTTTCGGGCCTACGCCAAACTGTCCGGCGCTGTCCATTTTTTCCACCGTACAGGAAAGATGATGCGCGCCGATCCGGTAATCATCCTCTTCTCCTGTCGTCATGGAGCATTCCACTCCCTCCGCCAGCAGCCTTTCCTGCACCTCCAGGGCAAGAAGGCGAAGGGGTGCCAGATAAAGTCCGCTCTCTGCTCCGGCAAGATCCTGAAGCGCCTCGTAAGTCTTTCCTGTGTTCGTCTCCCCCACATGCAGAATGAAATGCCGGTGCAGTTCTCTTGCCTCCGGGTACATCTCCACCGGATTCTGGAGGAGGGTTTCGTTAAACAGCTGGCGAAGCCTCTCCTGCTTCAGCCGCTTTTCCTGTTTTTTTCTCTGTTTTCCCCTGTTGTATTTTTTTGTACGCCAGTATGGGTATGATTTTTTCTTGTCACTCATAAGCTTTCCTGTTCTCTGATTTTTCCTGACGGCCTCCTGCCCCGTTTCCTCCCGATCTGTTCACGATAATAATTCCGACAGATACCAGAAACAGTGCCAGAAGACCGGACAGGCTGAAGGCCTGATTTTTTTCTCCCAATATCAGCGCGGAGAGAAGCACACCGAACAACGGGTTGGAGAAATTGTAGACGGCAATCCGGCTGACCGGATTGTATTTCAGCAGAATACTGTAAAGGGTGTAGGCTGCCGCGGAAATAAACGCCATATACAAGAGCAGAAGCCAGGCATAGCCGGACAAAGGCACCAGCCTTCCGCCTCTCGCAAAGCCGGACACGGCGAGGACCAGCCCTCCCAGAAGGAACTGCCAGCCGCTCAGCATGACCGGATCCTCCGTCCGGCTGAATTTTTTGATAAACCCGGAGGAAAGAGCGGCGCTGAAAGCCGATAGCAGGATGAAGCCCTCTCCTGTCAGCGTGAAGCCAAAGCTGCCCCCGGCTCCCGGAAGCTGAACCAGAAGGACTCCCAGAAAACCGATGATGCTTCCGATGAGCTTCCTGCCTGTCATTTTCTCGTAATGAAAGAGAAAAACAGCGGTAAAGATTGTGAGAAAAATATTGGAGGATTCAATAATGGCGGAACTGACCCCGGAAGCCCTGGCAAGCCCGCTGTAAAACAGGACATACTGCAGAATTGTCTGAAAAAACATGAGAACGAGGACCGGACGGACGGAGGATCGGACCGGATGGAGAAACCGCCTCTTTATCAGGCTTCCCGCCAGGATAACCAGCACACCGGCCAGCGCAAATCTTACCCCTGCAAACAGGATGCGGCCGGCGGCATCCGTTCCGGAGATCTGAAACAGCTGATAGCCTGCTTTTATGCAGGGGAACGCGCTTCCCCAGAGAAAATTGCAGAATACCGCGGTCAGACAGACAATGCCCGGCCTGCTCCAGATCTTATATTGTTCTGCGTTTTCTTTCTGCATCTGCCGTTATCCGCCTTTCTCAGTATGCCCAAAATACCTTTTTCCACCTGCACCGCCTGCCGCAGAAATTTCAGCTTTTTCCCTTTCGGTGCTTCCTTCCCTTTTGTTTTTTCACGGTTTTTTTAACGGAAAACCCGAAGGTTCCAAGCGCGTGCCCAAGACTGTAATAGGTTCCGTGGGAATAAGCGGTCAAACCGGCCTCTTCCATATGAAAGCGGCCCTTCTCATCCAGAAAACGATCCTCTGCCTGCACACAGACCACCTCTGCCAGAAACAGATCATGGCTGCCCAGCTCCAGAACCTGTTTTACCCTGCACTCCAGGCTGACCGGAGACTCTTCGATGGTCGGGCAGTCCAGCACTTTTCCCTTTCCGGGTGTCAGGCCGCATTCCCGGAATTTATCCACCTCTCTTCCGGAGCGTACGCCGCAGAAATCCGCTGCCTTAACCAGCTTTTCCGTCGTCAGATTCACCACAAACACCCCTGTTTTCCGAATCAGTTCATGGGAGTATCTGGACTTCCGGACAGAAATGGAAAGCATTGGCGGATCCGAGCAGACGGTTCCTGCCCATGCTACCGTAATGATATTCGGTTTTCCCTGATCGTCCCGACAGGAAACCATGACGGCAGGAACCGGATAAAGGAAGTTACCGGGTTTCTCAAATGTGGTTTTCATATTTCAAACCTTTCTGTCCGGATTTAACATATACAAGAAACCGCCATGCCCGCTGATGGAACAATATAAGATACTAAATTCCTTTTTTACAGTTTTACAGGCAGGCTTAATACCGTTCATTATACGGTTGCGAACGGTTTCCGTCAATAAGACCGGGGTTTTGGAACAGACGCCTGAAGCGGACCAAATGACGGAATGCAGAAAGAGAGCAGCCCGAAGGCTGCTCTCCCTGTTTTTTATCATTCTGATCTCAACATGAAGTGGAAATTTCTTCCAGGCCTGTTTTAGTCGTACAGGTTCGGAGCGATCTCGGAATCGTTCATGTTGGAGGCATCATACCAGTAACCTTCGGTCGGAACATCCGCCGGGTCGTCACCGTTTGCTGCCATGGTCAGAGCGTAGATAGCATAATAGCCCATCATCAGCGGAGACTGTGTAACTGCACCAAGCAGAGTACCATCCTCGATAGCGCCCTTAATGGTAGAGCCTGCATCAAACCCGATACCGATGACATCGCCGTTGGATACGTCTGTTCCCAGAACACTCAGGTTGGAGTTAGCGGAAACAACGCCTTCTGCTGCAGTCTGGTTGGAACCGAAGATTGCGATGGTGTCATCCTTGGAAAGAATGGTCTGTGCCTCTGTGGAGCAGAGCTCAACAGTGGTCTGTGCCGGAACGGCAACTTCGATGACGACATCGGTATCACCCGTATCTGCGCCTTCTGCCGCATTTACATAGAATTCGTTTCCTTCCACGCTGACAGTCTTGCCGTCTTTCTGAATAAGTTCGATCATCTTGTTGATGAATCCAAGACCACGCTGCTGAATGTTCAGGGCAGTTGCATCCTGGTTTACCTCACCGATGCGGACCTGTCCGTCTGCATTGGCGATCTCGTCCTTGATGGAGTCATACATATGCTCCGCGGCAACCTCTCCGGCCTGTGTATTGTCGGTGGCAACCGTGCAGACAACCGAGCCTTCCGGTGCGTCGGCAATACCGGTATCAAATGCTACGATCGGGATGTTCTTGCTGGCTGCTGTCTTCAGGGCGTCAAGCACGGAAGAGGTATCGCATGCGGCAAGGCCGATTCCCTTCGGGCTGCTGTTGATGGCGCTGTTCAGCATGTTCAGCTGGTCTGCGATATCAGACTCGGAATTCGGTCCCTGTGCGGTGTAGGTAACACCCAGCTCCTCAGCTGCTTTTTTCATACCTTCCTGTGCTGCATCCCAGTAGGTGGACTGGAAAGATTTAACCAGCATCGGGAACTCATAAGCCTCGTTCGCTTTCAGTCCGTCAAACTGTGCGGTGCCGTCATCTCCAGACGCGGCAGCGCTGCTGGAAGCAACCTCCTCAGCCGGTGCGCTTGTGGCTGTTGTCCCTACGGACTCAGAAGAAGCGCTGGATGTGCTGCTTGCCGCCTCTGCCGCGGAGCTGGATGAAGCTGCGCCGGATGCAGAGCTTGCTGCAGATGTGCTGCTGGCAGAACTGGAGCCGCCGCAGGCTGCAAGCATGCTGGCTACCATTGCGGTGCTGAGAAGTGTAGCAATAACTTTCTTTCTCATAAGGTTCCTTTCCTCCTTTGGTAAAAAGTATTGAGTAGTTGTTTATATGAAGTCCTCCTCTTAAACGGACTGCATATTCGGTTGTGTGGTTGATTTTAACATTATGAAAACAAATTGTAAACAGTATTTGAACAAATTATGTACAAACTTTTTCTAAACAATTTGTAAACCCTGTGCCCCGCAGGCGGGGCACACAGATTTATTTACTGTTTCGCCACCGCTCTTTTTCTCTTGATAATATCAATCAGAACAGCGCCGATCAGGACAAATCCGGTGATGATCTGCTGCCAGTTTGCCTGCAGGCCGATGTAAGGAAGACCCGTCTTCAGAAGAACAATGACAAACACACCGGCAAAGGTTCCGATAATGGATCCGTAACCGCCTGTCGCCGCTACGCCGCCGACAAATACACCGCCGATGGCATCCAGCTCCAGGCCTGCCCCGGTTCCCGGCTGAACCGTAGGGGTAACAGCCGCATAGGCAATCGCCGCAAGTCCCGCGAAGAGACCGCAGATCACATAGTCCATGACATGATAGAACTTTACATTGATACCGGAAAGAATCGTCGCTTCCTTATTGGATCCGATGGCAATGGTGTAGCGTCCGAATTTGGTATGATTCAGTACAAATTCCATCACAAGGACAAGGATAACCATCAGGATAATGCCGATCGGGAACTTAAACGCCCCTCTGCCGGATCCGAATGTCAGCTTGAAGATACTGTGGAACCACCCGCCCGGCTGCTTTAATGTCGGCCAGGGAGTCGCGGAGCATCTGGACCCGATGCCTCGTGTTATCATGCAGGTACAAAGGGTTGCCAGGAATGGCGGAAGTCCCATAATTCCGATCAGGACGCCGTTCAGAAGACCGATGGCGCAGCCGAGCAGGATGCAGACCAGCATGGCTACCGCGACAGGGCAGTTATAATTTCTGACAAGCGTTCCGCCGATCAGCGCGTAGCAGACCATTCCGGTTCCGATGGAAAGATCAACGCCTGCCGTAATCAGCGGGAATGTAACGCCGATGGCCATCAGAATGTCATAGTAGGAAAAATCCAGCATACTGAGGATGGAGGAATATTTCCGGAATTCCTTACTGAATATTACATAAACTGTGATCAGAGCGATAATAACAAGAAGTACAATGAACCGCTGATCACCCAAAAGTTTGGATTTCTTCTTTGTCATGTCTGCCTCCCCTTAATCAATATTCCGAGTAGCCTTGTCCATGATACGTTCCTGGGTCGCCTCTTCGATCATAAGCTCTCCGGTCTTGCGTCCCTCGCACATAATCACAATACGGTCACTCATTCTGAGAATCTCAGTCATTTCAGAAGAAATCATGATGATCGATTTACCTTCTGATACCAGTTTGTTCATCAGTTTATAGATTTCGTTCTTCGCCCCTACGTCGATACCGCGGGTAGGCTCGTCGAAAATAAGGATATCACTGTCCCTCACCAGCCATTTCGCGATAACGACCTTCTGCTGATTTCCTCCGGAAAGATTGACGACAAGCTGATCCGCGCTTGGCGTCTTGGTCGCCAGCTCTTTGATATACTTTTCTGCCGCCTTCTTTTCTTTCGCCTTATTGATGAACGGGCCATTGCAGAAATTCTCCATGCTTGCCAGCGTGGAATTTTCTGTAATGGATTTCTCCACAACAATTCCGTAACGCTTCCGGTCCTCGGACAGATATCCGATTCCGGCTTTTACCGCGTCCTGCGGAGAATTGATGGTCACCTCGTGAAGCTGGCCGTCCTTTCCCATAACGGAAATTTTTCCGCTCTGCTTCGGGTCCGCGCCGAAAATAGCCCGCGCGGTTTCGGTACGTCCCGCGCCCATCAGTCCGGAGAAGCCCAGAATCTCGCCCTTCCGGAGTTCAAAGCTGACATCCTGCACCATTCTTCCGGCATTCAGGTTCTCCACCTTCAGGACGACAGGCGCATCCTTCGGAACCATGCTGTGAGTTTTCGGCTCCTCATAAATGACACGGCCTACCATCATGTTGATGATATCTTCCTTGGTGCAATCTTTTGTAATCAGCGTTCCTACATAGCAGCCGTCTCTCATGACGGTAACACGGTCGGTGATGACCTTGATCTCGTCCATACGGTGAGAGATGTAGACAATGCCAAGGTTTTTCTTCCGCAGGTCACGGATGATGTTGAACAGATCCGCGATTTCCTTTTCGGTCAGAGCGGCGGAGGGCTCATCAAAGATGATCAGCTTCGCGTTATGGGAAATCGCCTTGGCGATCTCGCACATCTGCTGCTTGCCGACGGTCAGCTCGCTCATTTTTTCCCGCGGGTTGATGTCGATATGCAGTTCATCGAACAGCTTCTTGGAATCCTCAATCATTTTTTTGTCGTCAATCCGGATCCCCTTTTTCGGCTCGCGTCCGATAAAGATGTTCTGGGCCACGGTCAGATCTCCGACCATGTTCAGCTCCTGATGAACAATAACCACGCCGGCATCCTGTGCCTCACGCGTATTCTGAAACTCTACCTCTTTGCCTTCGTAGGTGATTGTTCCGGAATCCTTTTTGTAAATTCCGGTCAGAACCTTCATCAGCGTAGATTTTCCGGCACCGTTCTCTCCCATCAGGGCGTGTACTTCGCCGCGCCTTACCTCAAGGTCTACATGATCCAGCGCATGAACACCCGGAAAAGATTTGTCGATACCCTTCATTGTAAGAATTACGTCACCCATTCTCTTCTCCTTTCATCAGTTCTTCTTGCGCCGTGCGGAAACATCTGCGTATACGGCAACAATAACGATGATACCGGTTACGATCAGCTGAATATCCTTGCCAAGTCCGAAGGCCAGGATACCTTCCTGCAGAAGAGAAATCGTAACAACACCGATCACTGTACCGAGAATGGAAGCAAGGCCGCCGACCATGGACGTGCCGCCCATGACGCATCCGGCGATTGCCTCATTGTTGTACTGGTCGCCGTATCCCGGCTGTACCGTGGTGTATGCCGCTACAAAGAAGACAGCAGCAACTCCTACCAGAAGGCCGCAGATAACATAGGCAAGCATCTCCCACTTCTTGGTGTTTACACCGGAAAGCCTTACCGCCTCACGATTGGAGCCGAGGCAGAGAATATATCTTCCTGCTTTTGTGTTATAGAGGACAATGCCGCAGACAAATGCCGCAGCCAGGAAAATAATAATTCCGGTAGGAAATCCGTTTACCGCGACGATGTTACGGAACGAACCGCCCGGTGTTCCCTGCATGGGCCAGCTGACGGACTGTGTCTTGGTGAAAACAGCGCCAATTCCCTTTCCGATATTCATGGAAGCCATGGAAACAATAAAGGCCGGAACCGACCAGTAGGCGACCAGATATCCGTTAAAGAGGCCGAATGCAAGGCCTACCAGAATACTGATCAGGATAGATGCCCCGATCGGAACGCCGTACATGTTCAGGCAGTAGCCTGAGATCAGGGCGCAGCAGAACATGACCGGTCCGATTGAGAAATCGATACCGCCGGTTGCGATGACGAATGTTACTCCAAGCGACAGAAATCCAAGGAAGTACACATAATTCAGAGTGTCCAGGATACGCGCAAGGCCGACGAATCCGTGAATGGCAACACAGAAGACGATGTACATCGCAATCAGAACGCCAATCAGAACAACTCTGTTAAATCCGATTTTTCTGACGATTGGATTTTGCTTGAATTTTTCCAATTTTCTCCCTCCAATACAATGTTTGACTTGTTACCTTGTACAAAACGTGAAACGTTTCGTTTCCTTTTCTTTGGTTATTATCGCATAACGCACTGGGTACGTCAATGCATTTTTTATGACTAAACAAACAAAAAGCCTGTCAATTTTCTGTGCAAGCCCACATCTTGCACAATTCACCTCATACAGATTAAGGCAGAATGACGAGCTTTTTCTGCCCGACATTCTGCCTTTTGACTGTCTCTCTAATAAATTATATCGTTTCTCTCTTTTGATCTGTACCTGTCGGAATGACTTCTGCCGCATACAGACAAAACAGGACTTATACCCGGTTTACAGACACCTTATTTGTCCCACAGGGCGTCTGTCCCGTCCGGATCCCAGAGCTCCTGCCAGTCCTCCGCGCCCGGCCACAGGAATACCTGGCCCTTGACCAGACGATTATTGCACTCCATTTTTTTCATCTCTTCCATCTCTTCTTCTGTCAGCGGATCCTCTGTCACGCACTTGAGATTGGAGGTGTAATTTTTTTCTTTGATTGAGAAAGGAATCGGTGTCTGCCCTCTCTGCACCGCCCACTTGATGGCAACCAGAACCGGATGTACGCCGTGTGCCTGCGCGATTTTCCGGATGATCGGCTGCTCCAGGTCCGCAATATCCTCTGCGGTGCGGTCTCTTTCCGGACGGTCCGGGGAGCCAAGCGGGCAGAAGCCTACGGCTTGAATTCCCTGGCTGCGGACGTAGTCAAACAGTTCCTGCTGCTGGAAGCACGGGTGCAGTTCCATCTCGATGGCCGCCGGCTTAATTCGGCAGAGCGGAAGGACTGCCTTCAATTTCGGCAGCGTCATGTTGGACATGCCGATATGCCTGGTAAGCCCCATATCCACCAGACGTTCCATCTGCCTCCATGTCGCCATAAAACGGCCGACAGAGAACGGCTTGGAATCCGGATTTCTCTCAGTACCTTCACATTTCGGCGGATGATAATTCGGAAACGGCCAGTGAACATAATACATGTCCAGATAATCCAGCTGCAGATCCTTCAGAGTACGCGCACAGGCCAGAAGGACATCCCCTTTCCCATGCATATCGTTCCATACCTTGGAGACAATAAACAGATCCTCTCTTTTCACTTCGCCGGCCGCAAACGCTTCCGTGAAAACCTGACCGATCTGCGCCTCATTTCCATAACAGGCGGCGCAGTCAAAATGGCGGTAACCAACCTTAATGGCCCCTCTGACGGCCTCCTGCACCTGTTCCGCCGTCGCATGGTCGCTGCCGAACGTTCCCATGCCTACCGCCGGCATTTTCGCGCCTGTGTAGAGCGTGCGCTGGGGAACTTTTGCCGGATCGATTTTTTCCATCGCTTTCCTCCTTCAACTCTTTGATATTACTACATCTATCTTCCACGCCGCGGTCAGCGGAGCTTTCGTATTTCAATCAGAGGTTCCAGTTTTTTCATATCTTCCATACGGAAAAATCCTGTCCGGTTTGTCATGGCCGCGGCTGCCGAGACAGCGCTTGCCAGCTTCAGCGATTCCGGCATGGAAAGACCTCTTGCGATTCCGGTGCAGAATCCGCCGATCATGGCATCCCCGCATCCGACCGTATTGACCGCGTCGATTCTGGGAACCAGCGCCTGAAAGGCTCCCTCCCCGCAGGACATTAAAGAACCCGAACTTCCGAGAGAGATCACCACTGACGGGATTCCTCTGGCATGGAGTTCTTTTGCCGCGTCCAGAAGTTCCTTCGTATCATCCGGATTCAGTTTCCGGCCGACCAGCATCTGAATCTCATCAATATTGGGCTTGATCATAAACGGATGGTCATCCAGGCATTCTTCCAGCGTTTTTCCGCTTGTATCCAGAATGACCTTCTTCCCTGCCTTTTTGCCTGCGGCAAGCATTCTCTTATAGAGATCCGAGGTGCATCCCTCCGGCATGCTGCCGGAAATGGCGGCGACACTGCAGTCCGCGGCCAGCTCTGTAAATTTCTTCACCAGGCTGTCCTGATTCTGCTGGGTTGCCCTTGCCCCGGGCTCCAGGAATTCGGTCTGGGTGTGATGGCTCTCATCCCAGATGTTGATGCAGCTTCTTGTTTCTCCGCTGCACCAGACAAAATCCTCCCGGATTCCCTCTGCTTTCAGCTTTTCCTGAACAAACTCCCCGGCGTGTCCTCCCAGAAAGCCTGTGGCAATTACATCCTCGCCGGCTATGCGGGCGGTTCGGGAAACATTTAGTCCCTTTCCTCCCGCAGAGAACTCCGCGCTCTTCACCCGGTTCACACTGCCCACGTCAAAGCTCGTGACAACATACCTCTTGTCAATGGCGGCATTTGCCGTTACTGTCAGTATCATCTTATGCCTCCGAATCTACCAGGATTTTTCCCTTGACCTTTCCGGGTTCCTTATACCAGGCAAATGCTTCCGCAAGCCTGGAGAGCGGAACAATTTTCCAGATCATGCGCGGATCATATTTCAGCTGGCCGGTAGCAAAATAGTGGGCGACATCGTCCCATTCATGTCCCGGGAACGGTGCCGAATAAGACATCCAAGAGCCTGTCAGTGTAAACTCCTTGCGGTTGAGATTTTCCCATTCGCTTACGGAGAAGGAAAGTTCTTTTTTCGGCGTCCCGATAAAGCACACCCCAGCCTTATTGGCAGCCAGCTGAAAAGCCATCTTCATGGTAATGGTGTTGCCGGCTGTCTCATAAACATAATCATACCCGACATTCCCGGTCAGGGCCATCGCCTTTTCCATGAAATCCTTCTGCAGGGTATTGATTCCGGCATCCGCTCCAAGCTCTTTTGCCAGTTCCAGCTTCTCATCTACAATATCAAAGACGACCACCTTGCTCGCCCCGAAGATTTTTGCCCACTGCATGGTCAGCATGCCGATCGGGCCGGTTCCCAGAATGGCCACCGTATGTCCGCCCTTATAACCGGTTCTTTCCAGGCCGTGAAGAGCAACCGTGGCAGGCTCAAACAGAGCCGCCTGCTCGAAAGAAACTTCTTCTGAGAATTTCACGGCATTCAGCTCCGGCACAACCACATACTGCGCAAAGCTCCCAAATTGTCTGGAACCGATGAAGCTGTAATGTCTGCACAGGGAATAATCTCCCTTCTGGCAGTCCGCGCATTTCATGCAGGGAACCAGCGGAACCCCGGCTACGCGGTCTCCCGGCTTTACGCGGGTAACTCCCGCCCCGGTTTCTTCCACAACACCGGAAAATTCATGGCCGAGAATGTTCGGGAAGAAATGGCAGGCATCCCCATTGACACGGGGAATATCCGAGCCGCAGATTCCGGTGTATTTTACTTTAACCAGAACCTCTCCTTCTTTCGGAACCGGTTTCTCGATATCCTCATAACGCAGATCTTCTTTGGCGTGCAGAACGCCGGCTTTCATCATAACTGACATTTTCATCCTCCTGTAAAAAATCAATCATCCTGTTAACTTGATGCTGCTGTTCTGCCCTGCGTCCTTCACAGAAGCAAAACAAAAATACGATTACTCTTTCATCATCGGTTCCAGTTTCCGGTAAAGTTCCAGATACGTCTGATAAGCTTTCTCATACTGCTCTCTGCCGGTCATGTTTGGTTGGTGCCGCCTTGTTACACGGACTGTTTTCTTTACCGCTTCATCGTAGTTTCTATATACACCGATTCCTACCCCCGCAAGCATAACCGCGCCCAGCGTAGTAGCTGTGTCAGAAGACGGAACCACAATCGGTTTTCCTGTAACATCCGACTTTATCTGTGTCCACAGCAGACTGTTGGCAGAACCTCCCATGGCACGCAGCACATCTGCCGTTGCACCCGCAGCTTCCGCCACATCCAGATTATGTTTCAGCGCAAAAGCAACTCCCTCCATGCAGGCACGCACCATATGTCCTTTTGTTTTAGAAAAATCCAATCCGTAGAAAACGCCCTTTGCGTAGGGATTCCAGATTGGTGTCCGCTCCCCGCTCATATAGGGAAGAAATACAAGACCGTCACAACCCGGACTTACCTTTTCCGCAAGCTCATTCAGCTGATCCAGCGAAGATTTCCCTGTTTCTTTCTGCATAAGCCGTTCTTCCCCGGCGAATTCCCTCTCAAACCAGCGCATCACACCACCTCCTCCGGTGGTTCCGCCCTGCAGCAGCCACACGTCCGGGACTACGTGGAAGCTCAGGATCAGGCTTGGGTCGGCTTTATACTGATCCAGACAAATGCTCATACCTCCGGCCTGTCCGCCCTGTTCCTGCGTCTCTCCATTATGAATGGCTCCCGTCCCCAGAGTCCCACAGGCTGCATCCAGCCCTCCTGCAATAACCGGAATTCCTTCCGGGAGCCCTGTTTCCTGGGCGGCAGCAGCCGTAACTTTTCCGATAACCTGGTCACAGCGGACAATTTCCGGAAGAAAGCCAACAGGTATTTCCATTTCCTGCGCCATTTCCATATCCCACTTTCCAGTTCTCATGTTAAAGCAGTGCCATCCGTAAGCGGTACACACATCTTCGGTTATTTCTCCAGTCAAGCGGTATCCGATATAACCGTTCGACTGAAGAATTTTTGCTGTTTTATCAAACACCTCCGGCACATTCTCTCTATACCAGAGAACCTTGGACGTTGTATACGTTGGCCGAAGCCAGTTGCCGGCAAGCTGGAAAATACGTTCCGCCCCGATTCTTTCATTTAATTCAGTACAAATACCCTGTGAGCGGGTATCCATCCAGATCGGGGTATTGGTTAAGCTTCTTCCGTCTTTTCCAAGTGCAACCGCGGACCAACTCTGCCCGTCAATCCCGATTCCTTCAATCTCTTCCGGCCTGACAACTCCTGCTTCCCATATTTTCTTCAGCGCAGTGCAGACGCCTTGATACCAATCTTCCGGATTCTGTTCTGCCCATCCCGGATGAGGATAGTAGACCGGATAGTCGCCGGATGCTGTAGCCTTAACATTTCCCTCAAGATCAAAAACAGCCGCCTTGCAGGCGCTTGTGCCAATGTCGATCCCCAGCAGATATTCTGCCATTTTTTCACCTCATTTCATCTTGCTTTTCAAAGGAATTTATACGCTTTACCGATCTGCCCTCCAAAATCTCTGCTGGCAGCCAGATATGCTGCTTTGACTCCGGCTCCTCCCTGGCAAGCCTTCTAATCATAAGTTCAGCCGCCTTGTCCCCGATCTGGCTGATCGGCTGATTGATGATGGTGAGCCGGGGATGGACGGCACGGGCAAACTGCGGATTGTCGAATCCGACCATGGACAATTGATCAGGCACACAGATATTCCTCTCATTTGCAGCAATGACAGCGCCAAAGCTCATCCGATAGCTTGCGGCAATAACAGCGGTCATTCCCGGATTCCTGTCAATTAAAGTATCCATTCCTTCGGTTCCACTATCGATGGTATCCGCACCCTGATAAACAAGCTCTTCTGAAACCTCTATCCCAGCCTCTTCCAAAGATCTCCGATAGCCATAAAGCCGCTGCGTAGCCGCATGATTTGACTGCGGACAGGCCAGAAGGCCGATATTTCTGTGTCCCTTAGATGTCAAAAGCTGTACTGCAGAGCGCACTGCCTGATAATTGTCCACGCAAACGCTGTCACATTCTATCTCATCAATCTGGCGGTCAATTAAAACCACTGGTTTTTTTGCTTTAATATAAGGCATAAGATGTCTGCCGGAAGAATCTACCGGTATATCAAAAATCCCATCCACCCTTCTTCGAAACAGAAACTCTGCCGCTTCCTCTTCCCGGACAGCTTCTGAACGGCAGTCGCAGATCAGCATGGCATACCCGTGCTGACGAAGAATATCTTCTATTCTGCTTAATACCGCGGCATAAAATGTACTGTTCAGCTCAGGAATAATCGCCCCTATCATCCGGGTACGATTTGTCTTTAACTGCCGCGCAGTTTCATTTACTTCATAATGCAGCTCCCGGATTGCCTTTTCAATTTTTTCCTTATTCTGCGGGCGTACATGCCCCCCGTTCAGATAGGATGAGACAGTGGCGACACCGAGACCTGTTTCCCTGGCAATATCTTTTATAGTTGCTGCCATACTGCCCCTCACGTTTATTTAAAAAACTGTTGCCCAGACAAATCCGCGTCCTTCCGTCTCAGGCTTTCCCGTCGCAGCCGCAGACCTTCATTCTGGCCTTAACCAGCGCTTTTACCGCTTCCATTGCCGCCTCTCCATATTTCTTGGGATCCACAACGTCCGGATCCTTCTTAAAGTAATCCGCAACTGCACGGCTATAAGCATTGCGAAGCTCCGTTGCAAAGTTAACCTTGCAGATTCCACGCTTTACGCATTCCCGGACCTGATCGTCCGTAAGTCCGGAGGCACCGTGAAGTACCAGCGGAACCTCCACTACCGCACGTATTTCCGAAAGCCTGTTCACGTCCAGAACCGGTATTCCTTTATAAAATCCATGGGATGTTCCGATCCCAACCGCCAAAGAAGAGATGCCTGTGCGCTCTGCAAATTCCTTTGCCTCCTGAGGATCTGTGTAAATATCTTTTCCATCAGATACTGTGTCGTCTTCCTTTCCTCCGACCTTCCCAAGTTCAGCTTCACATGGAATCCCGACTGCTGCCGCTAAATCCGCCACCTGTTTGCTCACCTTGATATTATCCTCAAACGGAAGCTTTGAGCCGTCCATCATGACAGAAGAATAGCCTGCAACAATACAACGTACTGCCGTCTCATAGCTCGGACCATGATCCAGATGCAGACAAACCGGTACCGAAGCGCGCTCTGCCTCTGACTTAACGATTGCGGCATACGTCTCCGGAGTTCCATACTTTAGTGTTCCGCCGGTTGTCTGAATCATTACCGGGGCATGCAATTCCTCCGCAGCACGGATGATTGCTTTTACCATTTCCATATTCTCGGCATTAAACGCGCCTACCGCATAATGTCCTGCCTGGGCATCCAGAAGCATTTTTTTAGAAGTTACATATGCCATTCCTTTTCATCCTCCATCTCTATGTCTGTACGCGCACGCCTATACCAGACTGCATACAGAAAACAGCAACGCAAAACCGAATCGTTTCGGATACTCTCATTTAACCATGTCGACGGCAGTCTGTCAACACTTTTCCGAATCGTTTCGGTTTTCTTTTCCGGCACTACCAATCTTCCGTATCCCTCTCCGATAATAGGCAGAGGCGTTCTATCTATGGCTTATTTTTGAAAGTTATAATATTTCGTACGTAATTTTAATATTTGCGTTTTTCTTTGTACTGTGCTACACTTGGGCGGAAAGACCAAAAGGAGAGAGATTCATGAACCAGCGGCAGACATCAATTGTAGAATACATAACCGAACACGGAAAAACAGAGGTGCATGTACTTGCAGATATTTTCCAGGTATCCGATGTCACCCTGCGAAAAGATTTGGATTACCTGGTAAAACAAGGAGTCATTCATCGGGAGAGAGGCTATGCTTTGCCAAGCTGTCCGGAAGATATCAACTATCATATGGCGTTTCAGCTCAGTAAAAAGCAGAAAATTGCAAAAGCTGCAGCGGATGTTGTCAGAGACGGAGAAACCATTATGATCGAATCCAGTTCTACCTGTGCCCTGTTTGCAGAGGAACTGGCAAAACGGTATCAGCACATTAACATTGTTACAAACTCTCTTTATCTCTCTAATTATGTCTGTCGGTATCCTTCTGTGCAAATCACTCTGTTAGGGGGAACCTTGCAGCCTCAGAGCCAGTCGCTGGTGGGGCCGATCACAAAAGACGCCGTCCGTTTTTTTCATATTAAGAAAATGTTTACCGGTACAGATGGCTATTCCAAAGAATTCGGTTTCATGGGCGATGACCTTATTCGGGCGGACACCCTGCAGGCGATGATAGACGTCTGCGATTATCCCTATGTGCTGACAACATCAGATAAATTCAGCCATCCCGGAACGGTGTCCTTTTTAAAGCTGGAAAAAGTATACGGCGTTGTCACTGACCCGGATATTTCAGATGAGGAAAGTCAGTTTCTGAAGTCGAAGGGAATTGAAATAAAAATTGCAGAATAAAAAAGGAGGAATAACATGAATACTATTGATCCATCGCTGGTTCCCCAGCGAAAACTCAGCAACGGGATGGTTATTCCCGGCATCGGAATGGGTACGTTCGGAAATGATCGTTTTAGTTCTGCGCAGGTCTCCGAAGCAGTTTACGGCGCAATAAAAGCCGGATACCGTTTGTTTGACTGTGCCGCAGCATATGGAAATGAAAATGAAATCGGACAAGTTTTTTCCCGTGCCTTCGCGGATGGTCTTGTACAAAGAAACGAAATAACGATAATATCCAAGCTTTGGAACAACATGCACGGCAAGGGAGATGTGCTGGTGGCCTGTGCACAAAGTCTGTGTGATCTCTGTCTGGATTACCTGGACATTTATATGGTACACTGGCCATTTCCAAACTATCATGAGCCGGGCGCTAATATAGAGGGACGCAATCCCGATGCCGTGCCATTTTCTCTTCAGGAATACATGACAACCTGGCGGCAGATGGAGCATCTGGTTGATCTCGGATTAGTCCGTACCATAGGGATGTCGAACATGACCATCACAAAACTGGAACAGGTACTCCCTCTTTGCCGAATTAAACCGACCGTTCTGGAAGTAGAAATGAATCCCACCTTCCAGCAGCCCGGACTGTTTGAGTACTGCCTGAAACATCAGATTCTGCCGATTGCCTTCAGTCCTATGGGCTCTCCCTGCCGACCTGAACGTGATACCGAAAAAAATGATGTGGAGACATTCAAGCTTCCTGAGCTTGTGGAAATTGCCCAGGCACATCATTGTCATCCGGCAGAAGTCTGCGTCAAATGGGCCGTTCAGAGAGGCCAGGTTCCGATCCCGTTTTCTGTCGATGAAAATGAATATACTGCAAATCTTCGCTGCACAACCCGTGATTTTCTCACCGAAGAAGAAATGTCCCGTTTTGCTGCTGCAGATAAAAATTACAGGTTAATCAAGGGAAAAATCTTTTTATGGAAGGACGCAAAAGACTGGCGGGATATCTGGGATAATGAATCCTGACAGACAGAGACAGACAGCCGAAGACCTGTTACTCAGGGAAAGCATAAGGAGGAAAGCATGAAATACTTACTTGATACTGCGAATTTAAATGAAATAAAGGAATACACAGATATTTTTCCCATTGATGGAATCACGTCAAATCCGTCCATTGTGAAACGAGAGGGAAAAATCAAATTTTTCGAGCACATGAATAACATACGATCCATTATCGGAATAGATAAAACCCTTCATATCCAGGTTACCTCTATGGAAACCGAGGGCATGCTGCAAGATGCCGATACCCTGCTGAATAAAGTGGACAGCCAGATCTATATTAAAATTCCCGTCACCATGGAAGGTATAAAGGCTATAAAAATCCTGAAATCCCGTGGAATCCATGTCACCGCAACAGCGATCTATGGAAAATCACAGGCATTTCTCGCACTGGAAGCCGGGGCGGATTATCTGGCACCCTATTATAACCGGATGGAAAATATCGGAATTGATTCTGATGATGTAATCGCCGGTATCGCAGAAATGATTGACCGGTATCATTATCCGGCCAAAATACTGGCCGCCAGCTTTAAAAACGCGGGTCAGGTAGAACGTGCTTTCGAGTCAGGCGCACAGGCTGCCACGGTAGACCCCTCTATTTTAAAAAACGTTCTGGAACAGCCGCAGATTACAAACGCTGTAAATGTTTTCGACAGTGACTGGAAATCCATTTTCGGAAATGTTCCAATCGCAAAGCTTGACTAAGTTCTTTTCACACATACCGCAAACACCTTTTCGCTGCTGCCCCTTGAAATGCCGGTTTCTCACCGGCAGCAACAGGGAAATGGCGGTTTGCGGGAAATGTGTCTCATACAATTGCAGCCTTTTTCATCAGCCGATCTTTAAACGCCTGAATCATAGGTCCATTGAAGAAGGCATTGATCAATGTGCCGATTCCTATAATCTCCCTTAAGGGATTGTGTCCGGCAAGGCAGAACAGCACCCCGATTATTACGCACAAAACATCTGCCGCAACCCTGCCGGTACGAAAGGTCATTTTTTCTCCGCTGATCTTATGAATAACAAAAGCTATACTGTCATAGGGCGCAAGTCCAATATTTGCCTCAATGGACATTGCTACTCCAAACGCACAGCAGAAAACTCCCACGGCAAGAAAAACGATCCTGAGTCCTAATCCTGGTGTTATATGCAGACAGGAAAGAACCAGCCAGCAATAAAAGTCAGCGATGTATCCGGTACACACCATATTGACAATTGTACCGATTCCTATATTTTCTCTTGCAGTAATATAAACCAGAATCAGCAAGGCAATGTTTAGCAGCAGCTGCCAGGTTCCGAACGTCATCCGTATATACCCGCTAATACCAAGATTCATACAGGTAAAGGCATCTGTCCCGAAGCTGCCAAGCCGATATCCTGCTACTCCGGTTCCGATAAAAAAAACACCAATTAACATGGCTGTCAATCTTCTGCGCAAAACCTTTTGACGCATTACAGTTCCCCCTCTGATTTGTCTGTCTGCTGAAGTCCGATTTCATCGGTATTATAATGGGATACCGGTTTTAATACAACTCTTAATTTTTAAATTCCGACATATTTATTGCGGATACCGCTTCACAGAAATTGCTGTCCCTATAACCTGCAGATTGAAAAATCAGGCTTCAAAAAAGCTGCTGTTTTCATTAAGGAAAAGCAGCAGCTGTCTGTCCTGTTATTTTATAACCGTTATGCCTTTCTGTGCGAATAATCGCCGATCTCTTTTCCCCATTTTGCAAAATTCACAATATTTTCCAATGGCATGTCGTCCTGGAAATTACTCGTCGGAGCCATAATATATCCTCCGTTTTTCCCGAGAGATTCGACTCGCTCCTTCATCTGCTTGCGCACGACATCTTTTCCATACACAAGGCCTGTCTGTTCATCAATGGAGCCATGAAAGATTACCTTATCCCCAAATTCTTCAGCAAGACGATAGGTGTCCATCTCGGCGGCAGAAGGCTGTACAGGATTCAATACATCTACACCTGTCTCAAGAATATCCGGAAGAAGGCGATAAACAGAGCCGCAGGTATGATGAAAAATCTTCGCGTGCGGGGCTTTACTCCGAATAAAGTCGTTCAGTTTTTTACGGCGTGGAAGGATCATCTCTTCAAAGAGATCCGGTGACATTATCGGCCCGCGCTGCGTTCCATAATCATCTGCTGTTTCTACCATCTGAACATATTCACCACATGGGGTAAGAAGAACATCATACATCCCCATTTGAATATCCAAAATCTTATCCAGCAGATAGTTTGCGAAGTCCTTGTTGATCATCATATCAACCAGCATTTTCTCCATCCCGGAAAGCTCCCAGGAAAGTTCAAAAATTCCATGCGATACAGATCTAGCTGCCAGTGCATATGTCGTATTCTCATATAAATCTTTTATTCTTTCCCTGATTCCTCTGTCGCGTCCGGGTGCGTACGGATCCGGCCAGGAATAATGCCGAAGATCGTCAATGGAATCTGCATTGGCAAGAGGACAGCTGGAATTCTGCGCAAGATTTGTCTTCATTGTTTTTTGAATTCCCCAGTCTGTCATTGCATGTCCGTTTTCATCGAATGACCAATCCGCTCCTTCCGGCGGCATCAGGAATACATGGCGGAAATCACTTCCTAAAGCCTCCAGGACATCATCATTATATCTTGATGCAGATTCATCCGGTCTGAAAACAATGTCTTCGCTGGAAATATGAAAGTAATCTTTGACCCTCTTCATCGTCGGATCAGTCAGGCCGGATGCCGTTGACCCGATATCGACCGCAACCCGATCCGGCATCTTGTGATCTAAAATTGTCTGAACCCGCTCTCTGGAAGTCATCATTTCTCTCTAGTCCTCCTTGCTTAGTGGTTTGTTAATTCATTTACAATATATGCTGTGTGTTTGTTTTTGTCCATATCTTTTTAATAATTTAATTTAGATGTTTATTATTGTTTGTTTCTCTTGCTTTTTTCTCGCTTTATGATAAAATCTTAGCATACAAAAAGCACAGACCATGCCAGCAATCTCTTTGACAGTCAGCCTTTTCATCCAGATTTACCGTCATATCTGCAGGAAGAAAAATGAATAATATATTAGAAGACCAAATCATAAAGCTCCTGGAGCAGAAGAAAAATATCAGTGTCCACGAACTGTCGGAACGGCTTTTTGTCTCTGACATGACAATCCGTCGTTACTTAAATAAAATGCAGGAAGAACATATACTGAGACGTTTTCACGGAGGAGCAACGCTGTTGGAAGAACATGCGGCCAGACCTGAAAACAAACTGTCGAATACTGTTTCCGACGCCAAATGGAAGGTAGGAAAAAAAGGAGCGGAATTTCTCCAGAATCTCTGCCATTCGGAAAAAATATCATCACTTGCCTTCTTATCCGGAAGCACGGTGTTGTCGATGATACAGCAGATTGATTTCAAAATAAAAGCCGCCGTGACCACCGACTCAATCGCGACAGCATATGAGCTTTCTACCTCTTCCATTTCAGATAACGTCATTATGATCGGAGGTAAGATATCCCAGCCGGATCTGAACGTATTTGGTATTCTTGCAGACCAGGCACTCCAGTCCCTTTCCTTTGACTACTGTTTTACGGGCATTGCCGGGATCAGCACCAACGGGGATTTATACTGCTATGAATACACACATGCTTCTGTCATCAATACTATTTTTTCATCCAGTGAACATATTGTGATCATGGCAGATCATTCTAAAATAGGAAGAAGCCGGCTTGTCCGGATCTGTCCGGTTGACAGCCGCTTTATCCTTCTGACCGATGACGCCTCTCCCAAAGAGATGCTTGACCTTCTGCAGAAAAAAGGCATGATCATCCCTTGAAAAGCATGCCTCCATTCTTTTATGCACGTAAAAAGGCTGTTACTTTACCGCACAGAAAATGCGAGAAAGAAAACAGCCTTCTTCTCCTGTCAGATACTGAAACGCAATATCAAAATACGCGAGGCATCAGTTTTTTTCATCCCAATCCATTACACGTATTGCTTCTTTTTCTACAGCCAGACCTTTCTTATACCTTTCCGTGAAAGTTTCGTAGCCCTGCACCTCCTCCGGATCCGCCATGACAGTGGTTCCGTGCATTCCGGAAAAAATTCTCTTGTCCAGATATTCTTCCAGCGTCATTCCTTTTCCGTCTGCCAGGAACGCGGCAAGGAGAGCAATTCCCCAGGCTCCTCCCTCATTCGCCGTATCCATAACAGTAACAGGAGCATTGACCGAAGCGGACAGGTATCTCTGCGCAACCCCCTTCGTCTTGAAAAGTCCGCCGTGCCCGGTAAGTCTGTCTATTTTCACTTCCTCATCTTTCATCAGGATATCCATGCCTAGCTTCACCGCCCCCAGAGAGGTATACAGGTTCACTCTCATGAAATTCGCCAGATTAAACCTGCTGGACGGTGTCCGTAAAAAGGCAAGCCTGCCCTCATTGATCATGGTCACATTTTCACCGGAATAATACCCGTATGCCATCAAGCCTCCGCAGTCCGGATCCCCCTCCAGGGAATGTGTGTAAAGTTTCTGAAAAAGTTCTCCTGTGTCCGCCTGAATCCCCATCAGCTCACAGAACTCTCTGAAAATACCCACCCAGGCATTCAGGTCTGAGGTACCGTTGTTTGCGTGAGACATGGCGCAGGGATATCCTGTCGGCGTCGTTACCATATCAATCTCCCTGTGCAGCTTCCGCAGCGGCTTTTCCAGAACGATCATGGCAAATGTACTGGTACCGGCAGATACATTTCCCGTACGGACAGCAACAGAATTGGTGGCAACCATTCCGGTTCCGGCATCGCCCTCCGGAGGACAGAGCGGGATTCCCGCTTCCAGCTGTCCGCTTTCATCCAGAAAAGCGGCACCTTCCTCCGTCAGAAAGCCTGCCTGCTCTCCCGCGGACAGTACCTTCGGGAAAATATCACGGAGCTTCCAGGAAAAATGGTATTTCTCAATCAGCTGGTCAAACTGCTCGACCATCCGCTGGTCATAATCCCGCTTCTCAGAGTCAATAGGAAACATTCCCGCCGCATCACCGATTCCAAGCACCCGTTCTCCTGTCAGGAGCCTGTGAATATAACCGGAAAGCGTCACAACATAATCCAGCTTTTTCACATGTTCTTCTCCGTCCAGAATTCTCTGGTACAGATGTGCGACGCTCCAGCGGAGGGGTATATTAAACTGAAACAATTCGGTCAGTTCATCCGCCGCCTGCTGTGTATTGGTATTCCGCCATGTCTGGAAAGGCGCAAGCTGTCTGCCCTCTGCATCCAGAGCCATATACCCGTGCATCATGGCGCTGATGCCGATCGCTCCCGTCCTTTTCAGCGCAACACCGTACTTTTTCTTCACTTCTTCCCGCAGGGACGAATAGCTTCCCCGCAGGCCTGCGTGAATATCCTCCAGGCTGTAAGTCCAGATCCCGTTTTTCAGGGAGTTTTCCCAATCATAAAACCCGACCGCAAGAACCTTTCCGGAACCATCCACCAGAACTGATTTTATTCTCGTAGATCCCAGCTCTATGCCCAGCGCGGTTCTCCCATTTTCGATATTCTGAATATCCATTTTTACCTCCAGTAAAACCATTCCCTGATAAACAATTTTTAAATTTCATTCTCAAAAATTCTGATTTGTATTAAGGCTGCACCTTCTGCAACCTGATCCGCCCCGGAACGTGAACAAAACACAAAATCATCCGCATTACTGTTAAACGGCTCAAGACTGTTTATTTTCTTTCTCAACTCAGGAAGATCTTCTTTCATCAATTCTCCAACATAACCGCCCAGAATCACTGGTATATCGAGAAGCATATGGATATTATGAACTCCCATCGCAAGATGATCCGTATAAGTATTCCATAGCCCTAACGCCGCACGGTCACCGGCATGCAGTATTTCGAAAAATTCTTCGATATTCCCATCTGTCAGGACATCCAGCACTCCACATCTGCAAACCGTATCAAAACATCCCCTGTGTCCGCAATAACATTCCCCGGCATTGCGATCTGTTATCAGCTTCATATGCCCTATTTCGCCGCACCAGTTATCCTGCCCATGCACAATTTTTCTGTCCAGCATAAGAGCCCCGCCAACTGAACTGGAAAGGCTGATATAAAAAGCGTCCCTCATATCCGGCCATTTATTAAGTTCTGCGAAAGCTCCTGCATCCGAATCATGCAGCAAGGCTGTTTTATATGGAATATATTTTGAAATCTCAGTTTTTGTCACACCAGTAAAATCAGAAGTATGTCCATACTGAACATATTCACCATCTCTCGAGATCAGTCCAGGCAGCGCTATTCCCACCCCAAGTAGATTGGAAGGTAGAATATTGTTTTTTTGAACAATTGCTTTCAGCTGTTCCCCGACATATTTCAGATACCCGTCCGAACGGAGATTCAAGGCTGCCTTTACTTTTTTCTGATCCAGAATCTCCCCCCTCAAATCTGCCAAGACAAAAGTCATTTTATTCTGTGCCAGGTACAATCCGATCGAGCAATACGTATCACTGCAAAAATCATAGGAAACAGCAGAACGACCTTCTGTTTTTTGTTTATTAAAGGAAGGCACAATAAGACCATTTCCAACTAATACTTTAACCGCATTGGCAACAGTCGGATAACTCAGTCCAAGATTCTTTGAGATCTCCTGTCGGGTAGAAGGGTTATGATCTTTGATATACTGGTATGTCCTTATTCTGCTGTTACTGCTGCCTCTCTCCTGCAGACAGAAATCTTTCATATTTTTTATCCCAGAAAAATTTTCATATTAAAAAAGGAGCAACCATATTTCCCCTGGTGAGGTTTACAACAAGCCCTGATTAAAAAAATCCTGCCGGTTGAGCCCATGAAGATACATGACTGCCGACAGGAATATACGAACGCAGGTTAAACAGCTTGTCTTTTCTTTGACATGCAGTCAATTCCAACAGCAATGGCAAGAACGATTCCTTTTACAACCATCTGCATATACTGGTTTACATTCATCAGGATCATACCGTTGGTAAGAGAACCAATGATCAGAACACCGGCGACAACTCCCGACATTTTACCAACACCACCGTTTACAGATACTCCTCCAAGGACTACGCAGGTGATGACATCAAACTCATATCCTTTTCCTGCCGTGTTCTGAGCGGAACCAGTTCTGGAAAGCATGACAATTCCGGCAAGACCGGCAAAGAAACCAGACAGGGCATAGATCAGATACTTTGTTCTGTTAACCCGGATACCGGACAGCTCAGAAGCCTCTTCATTTCCTCCAATCGCGTAAAAATAACGCCCGAAATAAGTCTTGTTCAGAATGAATCCTCCAACAAGGAAGCAGACAATCATGATAATGGCACAGACAGGAACCGGGCCAAGGGAGGATTTTCCGAAAAGATCAAAGGCCTTTGTAAACCCGGAAATCGGCATACCTCCGGAAATCAGGTAAGAAATCCCTTCAAAAATGGTCTGCGAGGCAAATGTTGCAATCAGGGCAGGAATTCCTATGCTTGCAACCATAAATCCATTTAACACACCAATTAGAGTCGCACATAATAATGACAGCAGAACCGCCGGCCACATGGGCATATTCTGGTTTACCATTAACCAGGCACAGAAAATGTTGACAAAAGTAATTATGGAACCAATGGAAAGATCAATTCCTGCAATTAAAATTACGAATGTCATTCCGATAGATGCTATTCCATACACGGCAATCTGTCTTGAAATCGCAATCAGATTGGTCGGTTTCACAAACGTCGGATTTGCAACACTGAAAATGATAACCATGCCGATAAAGACAAGCCATATCGCGTTCTGTTTTATCGCGCCTTTCGCCTTCATTTCGCCACTTCCTCCTTCTTTTTATCCATATCCAATGCAGATGCGTAAGCCATGATCGTATCCGCATTAAATTCTTCTTTTGAAAGCTCACCCGTAATTTCATGCTCTGCAAGAACAATAATACGGTCTGACATTCCCATTAATTCCTCCATCTCCGAAGAAATCATGAGTACCGAATGTCCCTCAGCAATAAGCTTGTTTATCAGCTTGTAAATTTCCTGTTTTGCACCTACATCAATACCCCTGGTAGGTTCATCAAATATAATAACCTCGGCATCAGCTGCCAGCCATTTAGCCAGGATTACTTTCTGCTGATTTCCGCCGGAGAGATTTTTAACCAGCTGCGCCATGGTCGGCGTCTTTATCTGAAGCTCGTCAATATATTTCTTTGTAGTATTTCTTTCCACAGTGGAATTTATAACGCTTGCCTTGGAGATACGCTGGTAGATCGGCATATTAACGTTATTTTTAATTGAAACGGTCAGCAGTGCGCCATGCCTTTTTCTGTCTTCCGGTACCAGTGCAATGCCCATGTCGATAGCATCCTTGGGGCAGGTTGGATTAATTTCCTTGCCATTCAGCAATATTTTTCCCGCGGTTTTCTTTTTGGCACCAAAAATAACCTCCGCGATCTCTGTCCGCCCGGCTCCAACCAATCCGCCAAGGCCAAGTACTTCTCCTTTGTGCAGTTTAAAGCTGATGTCTTTATCCCCATTTCCATAGACATGCTGAAGTTCCAGTACAACCTGACTCTGGTCAATTTTACTTGTTCTTTCCGGATACTTCTGTGACATATCACGTCCGACCATCAGCTTAATCAGCTGATCAACCGTTGCATCTTTTGTGATAAGCGTGTCGATGTATTCTCCATCACGAATAACCTCAATACGATCCGAAAGGGCAAAAATCTCCTCCAGCCTGTGAGAAATGTAAATGATAGATATGCCTTTCTTTTTCAAAAGACGTACAACCTTAAACATATTCTCAACTTCGTTGCTTGTCAAAGGTGCAGAAGGTTCATCCATAATTAAAACTTTCGCATTCTGCTGAATTGCTTTTGCAATTTCAATCATCTGCTGATAACCGACTGTAAGATTCTTAACAAGCTCATTTGGATCAATGTCGATTTTCAGTTGATCAAAAGCCTTGCGAGCCTCCTCGTTCATGGCTTTACGATCAATGACTACCCCTTTGCGAATGGGACGGCCGAGGAAAAGATTTTCCGCTGCCGATAATTCTCCAACATTGTTAAACTCCTGATAAATAATAGCAATGCCGTTTTCTGCAGCCAGCTGAGGAGTCATCCTGCTGAACACCTTTCCATTGACCTTGATATGGCCGGATGTAGGTACAACAGCTCCTGAACAGCATTTTATTAATGTAGATTTTCCTGCGCCATTCTCACCGATCAGCGCAAGGATCTCCCCTTTTTTCAGCTGCAATGTGACATCACTAAGAGCAACAACGCCGGGGTATTCTTTTCTGATATGCTCAAGTTCAAGTGCATATTCTTCGCTCATTCGATACCTCCTGCTCAAAATCCGCTTCTTGAAAAACTGTTGCGAAGCCATCCTGAGATAACTCCGCAACAGTTTATTCATTTACCATTATTTATGAATGACCGGGTCTGTCCAGGTTAACCCTTCATTCCTTTCATGATCTCATCAATGTTATCAGCGTTGATCTCGCCAACCTGACGGTAAACATACTTGTTTTCAAGCTGTCCGGAAAGAATCAGCGCATACATAGAAGCACATGCCTTTGCGGTATCCTCATCAGATCCCTCAAATCCGATGATAGCTCTTGCAGCCTGGTTCGGATCCTGAATCTCTTCCAGCTGCTGTTTTGTAACATCAGTTGTAAAGATACCCATATCTTCCGGAATCTTACCATTTGTTGCCGTAGTAAGAGCCTCATTTGCTCCGATCATGGCTCCGGCGCCAACACCAACTACAACCTTGCAATCCGGATACTGCTGCAGGATAGTCTCCATAGCGGTCTGTGCCTTGTTGGCCTCAATTCCGGGCTGCTCTGCAACGATTTCATATTTGCCGGCTGCAACATTCTCAAGACCTTCCTTGATTCCGTTTCCTCTCTCAAGAAGAACCTTGGTGGACGGATAATCAATAAGAGCTACCTGGGCTTTGTTATTCTCATCATAATGCTCGTTGATAAAGTTACCTGCCATCTCACCAATAGCAACTCCAAGGCTGGTGTTGTTCAGAATCCAGTCTGCATCGGTATTCTCCATCGGATCATCCCAGCACATAACCTTGATTCCGGCATCCTGTGCCTCCTTGCAGGCATCCTCCACAGCATCAGCATCGGAAGGATGAACCATGATCAGGTCATCTCCTGCAGAAATGAAATTCTCGATCTGTGAAATCTGTTTGGTCGAGTTATCATCGCATGCCACGATGTTGTACTCTGCGCCATTCTCCTTCAGGATGTCCTCCAGTGCGCTCATAACACCTGCCCAGTACGCATTCTGCAGGGACTGAATGGTAATGCCGATCTTTTTGCCCTTCAGGGAAGTGAGGTCAGCTTTCTCATAAAATGCATCATCCGCCTGAACGCCATCAATATTTGCTGTTCCTTCCGCGGAGCTTGCTGTTGTTGAAGCGGCCGTTACAGACTCTGATGTGGCAGATGACGCCGAGCTGGAAGCTGCTGCCGAAGAAGATGCTGCTGAAGAAGCAGACTCTGCTGCCTCGGAAGCTGCCGACTCACTTTTCGAGCTTGCTGCTGAAGCACTGGTTGAAGCGGAATTCGAGCTTGAACCGCATGCAGCCATTGTCGCTACCATAGCGCCGGTTAATAACAGACTCACAATTTTCTTTTTCATAGTTACCCTCCTGTTAAGTATATATAGTTTATGCACTATGCATAACTTTCACAATAAAATCAGAAGCAGGTGAACGCCCCGTCGATAACCACGTCAGATCCTGTTGTGAAGGAAGCAGAATCACTGAGCAGATAAACGACCAGGCTCTCCAGTTCTTCCGGCTCTCCGCATCTTCCCATGGGTGCCATTGCATTCCACTTTTCAATAAGCGGAACCAGATGCGGTGCAGACTTAATAAGATCTGTAGCAATATATCCCGGGCTGATGCAGTTAACGCGGACATTCTTTTTTGCCCACTCTACAGCAAGAGACTTTGTCAGCATAATAACGCCTGCCTTGGAAGCGTTGTATGCACACTGAGGCTGAGGAACATTGACAATATGGCCGGACATGGATGCTGTGTTTACAATAGAACCGCCACCATTCTCAAGCATATATCTGCCTGCATAGGTATCTGTCAGAAAAATGCCGTTCAGGTTTACATCAATAACCTTAAGCCACTGTGCATATGTCATCTTCTCTGCATACTCGTTAATGCAGATACCGGCATTAGCATGGCAGATATCAAGGCCGCCCAACTCGGAAACAACTTGTTCTACCATTGCCTTAACCTGGTCTTCTTTTGTGCAGTCGCAACCGATGGAAATAACTTTTCTTCCTGTTTTGGCAGCAATTTCCTCCGCTGTTGCTTTTGCTTTTTCTGCATTCAGGTCAACAATAGCAACATCAGCGCCTGCCTCCGCAATTGCTGTCGCGGTACATTTGCCGATTCCCTGTGCAGCTCCGGTTACAAAGCCTTTCTTTCCGTCGAGTCTCATTTTCTCTATAATTCCCATAATGTCTCCTTTCGTGTGTCTATATGCACTGGTTATTATTTAGCCCCTTTTTAATACGTCTTTAAAAAGGTACCACCTTAAGGATGCAGATACAATTGACAATTTATCTGATATTTACAGGACTTTTTTATGCATCTTTTTATACCGGATTATACTTTTACCCGATCTTCACGACAGACTTAACAATGTTTGCTTTATCATGGATGCTGCGGTCCATCGCATTCTGGATATCATCAAAATCAAAAACATTTGTGACAATACCCTTCAGATTAACTTTTCCTTCACTGACTGCTTTAATGGCGATCGGATAAATATGGCGATAACGGAACACTGTCTTGATCGTAATCTCCTTATCACAGAGAAGGCTCATATTCAAATTCATGTAGCCGGAAGCCCCATATGCTACCTGGACCAGCGTACCGCCGCGAATAAGCATTTCAATTCCCTGGTTCGCACACTTTTCAACTCCTGAGCACTCCACGACAAGATCTACGCCGCGTCCCTGTGTCAGTTTTTTAACTTCTTCAACTGGATCCTTTTCAGCGCTGTTAATAACGCCGGCAGCTCCAAGCTCCATCGCTTTTTCCAGACGCTTGTTCTGGACATCTGTTACATAGACTTCTGAAACACCAAATGCTTTCAGCGACATCATGGAACACAGTCCGATACAGCCTGCCCCTGAAACAAGCGCCGTCATGCCCAGGGTAGCGCCGCCCTGCTTTGCCGCATGCATTCCGACAGCCAGCGGTTCAATAAGAGCGCCTTCCATGGTGTCCATGTTATCCGGAAGTTTAAAGCAAAGATCCGCCTCATGAGCGACATATTCCTGGAATACACCATCGATCGGCGGCGTTGCAAAGAACCGTACATCCGGGCAGAGATTATATTTTCCGGACTTGCAGTACTCACAGTGTCCGCAGGTAGCTCCGGGCTCAAGAGCAACTTTGTCACCCGGCTTAAGATTTTTTACGTTCTTTCCGACTTCTACGACCACGCCGCCCGGCTCGTGTCCGAGAACAAACGGCGGTTTGACAATATAATCACCAATCCGTCCATTCTCATAGTAATGCATATCTGAACCACAGATACCCACATACTCCAGTTTTACAAGTACTTCATCATCTTTAGGTTCCGGAATCGGGCGTTCCTCGTACCCCATTTTTCCGATGCCCAGCATTACAGCAACTTTCATCGTTCCCTTCATGAATCAAGACTTCCTTTCTCTTAAAGTGACAAAATATACTGTTCTATAATATGGATAGACGCACCCAGTGCAGGTGCCTCCTGATGAAACATTCCCGCATATAAATAAGAAGCGTTTTTTTCAAACGTATTTTTTGAGGATACCCTGTCCCGCAGGATCCCGATATAGGGTGCAATATGGTTCCCGACATACCCTCCGATTACAACCCGGCAGTCAAATAAAGTGTAGATATTATCCACAACTATTGCCAGGTCATCGAGATATGCCTCCCACACCCTTCCGCATTCCGGATCGCCTTCCTGAAGCCTCTGAAAAAACAATTCCAGATTTCCATCTGCGTGATCAGAAAGCGTCAAAGCTGAAACATATGGATCCGCACAGCCTTTTTTCCCGCAGTAACAGGTTTTCCCTCCGGGGTGAATAACCATATGGCCGGCTTCCGCGCTGTGCCAGTGTGTGCCTGTAAATAATCGCCCCATAATATTAATTCCCGCGCCTGAATCTTTTGTTCCCTTAAAAAAGGCGCCCCCGACAGAATTATTAAGACCCAGATAGAAAATGCTTTCTGCCGTGTCCTGCAGAAATTCGGTAATCCCCGCCGCATTGGCATCATTAATGAGTATTGCCTTTACAGAAAATTTTCCGGTTAATTCTTCCTGGCTCATTTCGCCAATTCCAAGCACATTGGAAATCAACAGATATCCGTTGTTCTCGTTAATAATCCCCGGTACTGAAATCCCGATTCCAAGCAAATTTCCCTCCGCGTTTGGCAAGTCCTTCAGAAATTTTTCCAGTTCCTCGTGCAGAAAGCTTCTGTACTCCTCACTTTTTTCAAACGGATGCGCAATCCTGATCTGACGGATCGGCTTTTCTGTAAAATCTGTCACTACCAGGCTTACATGATTTTTTGTTATGTCTATCCCAACTGCATATTTCGCATTTGGGATACAGCGCACAGCCTTTGCCCTGCGTCCGCCGTCTGACTGAAACTTTCCGTCTTCTTCTGCAAGCCCCTTGTTTTCCAGCGTTCTTACCGCCTGCAGGACCGTCGGACGGCTGATATTCAAATGATCTGCAATATCCTGAATAGAAGCCCGTTCAATTTCTATAAGATAGCGGAATACCTGCTGAAGATTTCTTCTCCGTATTTCTGCCGTATTCAGTTGTTCCTTTAAATCGGTGTCAATATACTTCAGCCTGATTCTCCTTTAGCAATCATTTAAAACAAAAAATGCAATCAGTTTTGAAAGCACTTTCTAAATCTGGTAAAATAATAAATCTAAATGGATCTTTTCGCAATATCTAATGTTATTTTTATGCAATTAGCACAATTTCTCTCCCCGTTTTTCTGTCATATATGCCAACTATTGTCTTGACTTTTTATATTTGTTTGGATAATATTGCAAATGTAGCATTGTATAGAACACTATGCATGATGGAGGGTAAAAATGAAACACGGTATTTTTTATGCATTCTGGGAAAAACAGTGGGCCGCAGACTATTGCTACTATGTGGACAAAGTCAGCCGCCTCGGTTTCGATGTTCTGGAAATCGGATGCGCTCCTCTTCCTGACTATACTCAGGATCAGGTGGATGAACTAAAGAAGCACGCGGAAGATCATAATATTATTCTTTCCGGCGGATATGGACCGACCCCTGATCATAATATTGCTTCCAAAGATCCTGCTGTTGCCGCACAGGCTCTTGACTGGTACCGCAGATTGTTTGAAAAAATGGGCATGCTTGATATGCATATGCTCTGCGGAGCCATCTACTCCTACTGGCCTTTTGATTTTTCTCACTGCGATCCAAAGGAAGAGGAATGGAAAAGAAGCGTGGAAGCCATCCGTGTTCTTGCTGATTATGCAAAGCCTTATAATATTATTCTCGGCATGGAAACAATCAACCGATTCGAAAGCTACCTTCTGAACACGGCGGAAGAGAGCACCAGATTCGTAAAGGAAGTCGGGAAAGATAACGTCAAGGTTCATCTTGATACTTTTCACATGAATATTGAAGAAGATGACATCGGCGCTGCCATCCGCTGTGCGGGAGGTTACCTCGGACACCTGCATACCGGGGAATCCAACCGTAAAACTCCAGGGCACGGTCATCTGCCCTGGCACGAGATCGGCCAGGCTCTTCACGATATCCATTACGATGGCATGGTAGTTATGGAGCCCTTTGTGTCTATGGGCGGCCAGGTTGGTCAGGATATTAAGGTATGGAGAGATCTTTGCAACGGGGCAACAGAAGAAGAATTAGACGAAGACGCGAGAAGAGCCTGCGAATTCCAGCGTTTTATGCTTGATTGGAAATGATTTCCTGAACTGTAATCAGGTTACTGCCGTTTTATGGCAGTAGAATGGAGCTTTTTTATGGAATTATCTTATAAAGGTATTAAAGATAAAGCCAGCTGGCAGAATGCCGGCATCCAGCTTCCCGGTTACGATGCGGAAGCATGCAGTAAAGCAGCCAGGGAAAAACCCTGCTGGGTTCATTTTGGGATCGGTAATATTTTCAGGATTTTCCTTGGAGGGATTGCAGATACCCTGTTGGAAAAAGGGCTTTTAGACAAAGGTATTACCTGTGTAGAGACCTACGACTTCGAGGTCGTAGATAAAATTTATAAACCCTATGACAATCTTGCACTAAGCGTTGTGCTGAACAATGACGGAAGCAGGGATTATAAGGTTCTGGGATCACTGGCAGAAGTGGTAAAAGGGAGCACGGTTTTTCCTGAAGACTGGAAACGTCTGAAAGAAATATTCCGTTTTCCTGGTCTTCAATTCGTTTCTTTTACAATAACAGAAAAAGGCTACGCGCTCTACCGGACAGACGGTTCTTATCTCCCTGTGATCCAGAAAGATATTGAAAACGGACCCGAGAGACCGGTCAGTGCAATGGCTGTCCTGACTGCGATGCTGCTGGAACGCTTTCGAACCAACAAGGCTCCGATTTCTCTTGTCTCTATGGACAACTGTTCTAAGAACGGATCCCTCCTGCGGAAGTCCGTAACGACAATCGCAGAGGAATGGGAAAAACGGGGTTATGTGGACAGTGCTTTTATCCAATATGTGACGGATGAAAAGACGGTTGCTTTCCCGTGGACCATGATAGATAAAATCACCCCCAGACCCAGCGAGACAATTGCTGACGATCTGGAAAAACTGGGTGTGAGGAACATGCAGCCGGTCACCACAAAGTGCCGCACCTATATCGCTCCGTTCATTAACGCAGAAAAAATCCAATATCTGGTTATTGAGGATAATTTTCCAAACGGACGGCCTCCCCTGGAATCCGGAAACGGTGTCTATCTGACTGACCGGACAACGGTAAATCTTGCAGAACGGATGAAGGTAACGGCATGTCTGAATCCCATTCATTCTGCTACCGGTCCTTTGGGTGTATTGCTGGGCGAACCGCTGTTCGCTGATATGCTGAATACCGATGCTGATATGATGGCGATGGCCAAATGGATTGAATACAAAGAAGATCTTCCTGTCGTGAAAAATCCCGGAATTATATCTCCTGAGGAATTCGCAGATGAGCTGTTTCATATCCGGTTTATCAATGAATATCTCGGTGATACAAATCTCCGGCTATGCACCGATGAATCCCAGGGATTAAGTGTCCGTTTTGGCGAAACTATTAAAGAATATGTCTCAAAATCCGGTACAGCCGAAAACCTTGTGGGTGTCCCTCTTGGGATTGCAGGCTGGTTAAGATACCTGCTGGGTGTGGACGACAACGGGAACAGCTATGAGACGGCACCCGATCCCATGGTCGATGAACTGCTGATGCAAATGAAAGGAATCAAGCCAGGGGAACCGGAAAGTTTAACAACACAACTCACCCCGATATTGTCAAACACAAACTTATTCGGTGTGGATTTATACAAAGCAGGATTAGGACATAAGATAGAAGGCATGTTCCGGGAGATGCTGTGTGGAAATGGAAGTGTGCGAAACACTGTACACAAATATATGAATCAGACTGACGGTTAAAAAACCAAGAAGTCTTCTCTTGTGCGCGGGCGGCAAAAGCCGCCCGCTTTTACATTCTTTTCGACAAAATGTTATTGCAGTTCCGCAAGACGAAAGACTTTAAATTCCGCATTTCCACTAACAGGATTCCGTTTCCTGTAGTCAAAGACTATAAAAACAGGTTCTGCATATCCGGTCTGCATGATATCCGTATAGAAAAGCTCGCCATGCATAGAATTGCTCATAGAACGGAACCCCCCTGCCTGCTGTTTATCAAAAAACTGATGTAAAAATTCTCTAAAAAGGCCTTTGCTGTTATCATACTCTCCGGCCCAGTCGGGACGATTCCTGCAGTTTTCTCTCAGATAAAGATCAAAAACCAGATGCTCATCCAGCTCTCTTTCTTCTGTCGGATCAGGATCCTGCGTATTCCTTCCATCGGGATCATCGGGATTCCTGCCAAGAAGCTCCCCGTGCGCAAATTTCCTCAAGATTTCAAACCGTTCCAGTCTGGAAAAGTTTCTCCCACACAGGTTCTTCTTTTTGTAATAATCGGAAAGACGGTCAAAAAAATCAAAGGGAGTCCCGGCCAGCGGAATTAAAAACCGGAGTGTAGAGACAAACTGCCGGCTGTTCCCGTAGACCTCCAGCATATTTTCCACACCCTTCAGGCGGAGGATATCCGCAAAGGAAAGCCAGGGTGTCTGAAGGACCTCGTAGGGAGGCTCCTGGCTGGCTGTAATGCCGTATGCTTCTGCCTTCCGATACATGGCGGAACCTTTCAATACCTTCAGGAATCCCAGCTGCAGCTGATCCGGCTCCATCGCATACACATCATTAAAGGATTTCCGAAAGCTCTCTATTCCTTCTCCCGGAAGCCCTGCAAGCAGATCCAGATGCTGATGAATGTTTCCGCCCCTTTTTATAGCAGCGACATTTCTTTTCAGGACATCCAGCTTCATCGTTCTGCTGATTTCCCGGATAACCGCGGGATTTGTGGTCTGGACGCCGATTTCCAGCTGAACCTGCCCCGGACGCAGTGTATTTAAAAGCGCAATTTCCTCTTCCGTAAGGAGATCCGCTCCGATCTCAAAATGGAAATTTGTCACCTGGTTGTCATGCTCTTTCAGGTAGCTCCAGATAAACATGGCATGGGAATGATTGCAGTTAAACGTCCGGTCTACAAATTTTACCTGCGGCACCTTTCTGTCCAGAAAAAACTGAAGCTCCTCCGCAACCAGCTTCCTGCCGCGCAGCCTGACTTTTTCCTCTATGGAAGACAGGCAGTAGCTGCAGGAAAACGGACATCCCCGGCTTGTTTCATAATAAAGAATCCGGTGCCGGATATCCTCTGCTTCCAGATTTTCTTCGCGGTAAACAAAGGGAATTTCATCCATGGAAAGAAGCGGAGCCGGAGCTGTGCGAAAAATCTGCCCATCCCCGCCCCGGTATACAATGCCTGGTACTTTTGAAAAGGCCTCTTGATCCGGCACGGCTACGCCGTCATAGAGACCGACCAGCTCTGTGAAGCTCTGCTCCCCTTCTCCGACCATGATTCCGGTGATCTGCGGCATTTTTTCAAGACAGTTTTCCGCGTCAAAGGAGACCTCCGGTCCTCCCAGCCAGACAGGGAGTCCGGGAAGTATTCGGTGCAGATTTTCCGTGATATGGCAGACCTGCCGGAAATTCCACAGGTAGCAGGACACACAAAGGACATCCGGCTTTCTTGTGTAAAGATCCGCCAGGATGTCCTCTTCCCGCTGATTGATGGTATATTCCGCAAAATCAATGTCCGGTTTTTTCGGTTTTCCGGAAGACCCGTTCCTCTGTGACAGCGTGTTTTCCGCATAACACGAAAGGGAACGGACAGCCAGGCTGGTATGGATATATTTTGCGTTTATGGCAGCAAGCAATACCCTCATTCCGCACTGCCTTTCCGGATTCCGGATGCAGCGTTGTCCCCGGCCTCCTCTGTCAAACCCATTTCTTCCAGATGGCGTTCCCCATGATATACCGGAACATCCTTCATCTGTTCCTTCTCAATGATGGTAAGCACATGATAAAACTGCTTCCATTCCTCATCTGTCATGGCGGCCTTTACCCTGCTCATGACCTCTGAGACGTAATTGGCGCTGATATTATAGTAATCCTTGTACTTCTGCGTCACCTGGAGAAAATATTCCCGCCTGTCCTTCACGGACTGTACCTTCTTCAGATATCCTTTTTTTACAAGACTGTTTATTTTATAAGCGGCATTGGGCGAAGATATTCCGATAAAGCTGGAGAACTCGTTGACCGTGGGATTTTTCATGGCATATATCACTTCCATACAGAAGGTCTCCACCGTGGTCAAAGTTGCTTCTCTGCTGCTGAAATTCTGAAATACAGCTCTGTAAAAATGCAATTTGAAATTTGTATACACTTCTTCAAACAGTTCTTCCGCCGTCATGTCTGTCCGCTCCCCCGGTCCGCCGCACGCCTCTTCCGGCATGTAGGCCGCATACTAAAGATGGTTCTAATACTACCATTTTTTGTGTTTTTTTACAACGCACGGATGTTCGGAAATGTGCTTGAAATGTACTGTTTATCCGGGCAGCGCCCTGACAGCCGGACGCAGTCTGACTGCTGCAGGCACATTCATAATGCCGGGCCTGCAGCGGAAACAGACAGCGTGAGACAACTCTCAATTCTTTTCCGCCGACACCGCCGGCACGTCCGGCGATACGACTGCGAAAGATATTTCCGCGTTCACCGCCGTCTTTCCGTCTACCGTGGCGACTGCTTTCCCGAATCCCACAGGGCCTTTTCTGCCGATAATTTCGCACCGCATTTCCAGCACATCTCCCGGAACAACCGGCCTTCGAAATCTGGCGTTTTTTACGCCCCCGAAGTAAACCAGTTTTCCCTTATTCTCCTCTTCCATCAGAAGCGCCACCGCGCCTGTCTGCGCCAGGGCCTCCAGCACCAGGACTCCCGGCATAACCGCCTGTCCCGGAAAATGGCCGCAGAACTGCATTTCATTGACAGAAACGCATTTTCTCCCCTCCGCAAAGAGTCCCGGACTGCACGCGGTGATGCGGTCTACCAGAAGGAAGGGATACCGGTGCGGTAGAATTTGTTTTATTTCATCAGAATTCAGCGTCATTTTTTTCTCCTGTAAGTTATTATGCTCCCGGACGGAGCTTTTTTGCATGAATCAGCCTGCTTTTTTCCTGTTCCGGATCTCAGCCTTATCAGCCTTGTATAGGCGCTTCCTCCCGGTCAGCCGGCCGGAATACAAGGGTCGCGTTATGCCCTCCGAATCCGAAGGAATTGGAGAGGGCGTTCCGGATTTTCATGCTGTATCCCCGGTTCGGGACTACATTCAGCTCACATTCCGGATCCCTGACCTGATAGTTTAAGGTAGGAGGAACAAATTTTTTTTCGACGGCCAGCGCGGTGATAACGGCTTCCACAGCCGCGCTCGCTCCCAGAAGATGACCCGTCATGGACTTGGTGGAGCTTACACGCACCCGCAGAGGGTCCCCGCTGAAAATTCTGCGGATGGCCGCTGTCTCGCAGGCGTCATTCAGCTTTGTGGACGTTCCGTGCGCATTGATGTAATCCACCTGCTCCGGCGTGATTCCCGCGTCCTCCATGGCCAGCCGCATGCAGGCCTCCGCCCCTGTTCCGTCCGGGGCGGGGGCCGTCATATGCCAGGCGTCACAATTTGTTCCGTAGCCTGCCAGCTCCGCGTAGATGTGCGCGCCCCGTCTGACGGCGTGCTGATACTCCTCCAGGATAAGAGCCCCCGCTCCTTCTCCCATGACAAATCCGCTTCTTTCCGCGTCAAAGGGAATGGAAGCCCTTTCGGGACAGGCTTCCGTAGTGAGCGCCTTCAGAGAAGTAAAGCCGCCGATGCACAAGGGCGTAATCGCCGCTTCCGCCCCTCCGGCCACCATGATGTCACCGTATCCGTCCCGGATATGGCGGAACGCGTCCCCGATGGCATTGGCGGCACTGGCACAGGCTGTCACCACGCAGGTGCACATCCCGTGAAGGCCGAACCGTATGGCAATGCTTCCCGCGGCCATATTGGAAATCGACCGGGGGATAAAAAAAGGAGATACTCTGTCATATCCTTTTTCCAGCCCGCGTATCTTCTCTTCCTCTATGGTAGAGATGCCGCCTATCCCGCTTGCCATGCAGACGCCCCAGCGCTCTCTGCTTTCTTCCAGCGCCTCCAGGCCGGAATCCTCCATTGCCTGACACGCAGCCACCATGGCATACTGACTGAACAGATCCATTTTCCGGATTTCCCGACGGTCAATCCACCGCTCCATATCCAGATTTTTCACTTCACCCGCCAGTTTGACCTTCTGCGCGGAGGTATCGTACCGCGTAATCGGCGCGATCCCGCACCGGGTCTGTTCCACGCTCTCCCAGACCTCCCGGGGGCTGTTGCCCGCCGCGCAGGTGACACCCAACCCGGTAATTACTACTCTTCTTTCTTTCATCATAATCTCCACTCCGCCGCCTTTGGCCGGCGGTACAAATAATAATGAAAGCATCTGCTTTCGTCTCCAGATCTTCCGCTGTGTCCAGCACAGCAGTCTCCTGTTCCGGCCGCCGGATTCTTAACCCTGCAGTCCTCCGTCAATCCCCAGAACCTGTCCGGTAATATAAGACGCTTCCGGTGAGGACAGAAACGCGACCGCAGACGCGACTTCCTCCGCCTTTCCCGGTCTTCCCATGGGAATCCGGCTGATCATCTGTCTCTGTATTTCCTCCGGAAGTCCCTGGGTCATCTCGGTGCTGATCATACCGGGGGCGACCGCATTTACGGTAATATTCCTTCCTGCCAGCTCCTTGGCCAGTGACTTTGTCATGCCGATGATGCCCGCCTTGCTGGCCGCGTAATTGACCTGGCCCGCATTCCCGTAAATTCCCACGACGCTGGAAAGACTGACAATTCTCCCGTATCTCTGTTTCAGCATGAACCGTGACGCCAGCTTCATACACTGGAAGGTTCCTGTCAGATTAACATCCAGAACCTCCTGAAATTCTTCCGGCTTCATCCGCAGAATCAGATTATCCCTGGTGATCCCGGCATTATTGACCAGAATATCCACTCTTCCGAAGGCATGCAGGACAAGCCGGAACATCTCCTCGCAGGAAGGCCTGTCTGCGACATCCGCCTGTATACAAAGGGTCTGGACGCCGCAGGAGCGGCATATTTTTTCTGTTTCCGCCGCCTTGTCCGCGGAATGCGAATAAACGATCGCCACATTGGCTCCCCGGAGAGCCAGCTCCACACAGACTGCCCTTCCGATCCCTCCGCTTCCGCCGGTTACCAGGGCACTCTGGCCGGACAGATTTCTTTCTTTCATCCTAATCTCCATTCCTCCGCCTCTGGCCGACGGCTTAAATCGTTATGGAAGTATCTGCTTTCTTTCACATCAGGTTCTCCCTGCTGCTCTGTCGGCGCTGCCGGACAGATACGTCTCCAGATCTTCCGCTGTGTCCAGCACGACGGTCTCCAGTTCCGGCTCCGTCCGGTGCACAAATCCCGACAGCACATGGCCCGGCCCGATTTCCACCACTCTTTCCGCCCCGTGTTCCCGAAGCCAGCGGATACTCTGTACCATCCGGACACCGGACATCACCTGCAGGCGCAGCAGCTCCGGGATCTGTTCCTGATCCGCCGTCTCGCCCACCGCGTTAAAAACAACAGGCATTTTCATCGGACGAAGCTCCACCGCTGTCAGTTTTTCCGCCAGCGCGTCTGCCGCGGGGCGCATCAGGCTGGTATGAAAAGCGGAACTCACCTTCAGATCCATACATTTCCGGGCTCCCGCCTCCATGGCTTTTTTCTTCGCGGCCTCTACCGCAGCTGCCATTCCGGAAATGACATTCTGACCAACGGCATTATAATTGGATACTTCAACGGTTTCCCCTGTATCCTTTTCCGCCTGCCGGCATACCTCTGTCACCGTATCCGCATCCAGACCCAGAACCGCGCACATTTTTGTCTGCAGCCCGCTTCCGGCACGGTCCATTGCCTTTCCCCGGAAGGCCGTGAGATCCATCAGGGAGGCAAGATCCAGGACATCCGCCGCATAGAGGGCGCTGTATTCTCCCAGACTCAGACCGGCCGTGAAATCCGGATGAAGATCCTGCTGCCGCAGCACCTCTGTGACTCCGGCCGCAAAAGCCGCCAGGCAGGGCTGCGTAAACGCCGTGCGGGACAGATCTTCCGCCGGTCCCTCAAACATCATTTTTTTCAGGTCAAAAGATACCATCGAGTCGGCCCGGTCAATCACAGAGGCGAAAACCGGAAATTTCTCATAGAGATCCTTTCCCATCCCGACTCTTTGCGCCCCCTGGCCGGCATACATCCACACTGCCTTCATTCCTTATTTCTCCTCTCCCTGCTTTGCTCCTGCCCCTTCCGACTCTTCCCCGAAGCGCCTCTGCAATCCCTCTGATCACTTCCGCTTATCCGTAAAAACTTCCCTGCATGATCAGAAAACATGTATTCGCTCCGTTTAGGAAACAGACATCTCTTTCAGGCTGCTGATTACTTTGGAAGCCTCTTCCTGCATGGAAGCGAATATTTCCGCCACAGGACGGATCTCTTTCAGCTGTCCGCAGACCTGTCCGGCCATCAGGGAGCCTTCTTCCAGATTGCCGTCGAACACGGCCTTCCGGAGCGAGCCCAGGGTAAATTTTTCCAGTTCCATCCTGCCTGCGCCTTCCCGCTCTCTCCGGATATACTGCCGTGCCATACGGTTTTTAATAATACGAACCGGGGCATCCACCGACCGGCCGGTGACAACCGTGCTGTTATCCTTTGCTCTCAGAAGTGCCTGCTTGTAATTGTCATGGATCGGGCACTCCTCGCTTACCAGCAGGCAGGTGCCCACCTGGACACCGACCGCGCCAAGGGCAAACGCTGCCGCAGCCTGACGCCCGTCCGCAATACCGCCGGCCGCAATCACCGGAATATGCAGACGGTCCGCCATCTGGGGAACCAGCGTCATGGTCGTCATCTCTCCCACATGGCCTCCGCTCTCCGTGCCCTCCGCGATCACCGCGTCCACACCGGCACGCTCCAGCCGCTGTGCCAGCGCCACACTGGCCGAAACAGGGAAAACAAGGATTCCCTTCTCCTTCCATCCGGCAATATATTTTCCGGGATTTCCCGCCCCCGTCGTCACCACCGGGACTCTCTCCCTGGCGATCAGTTCCGCCATCTGGTCCGCTTCGGGATTCAGCAGCATCAGATTGACGCCGAACGGCTTATCCGTCAGTGATCGGCACTGCGCGATATTTTCCTCCAGCGCCGCTGCTGTCATGCCTCCGCTTCCGATGATTCCCAGTCCTCCCGCGTTAGAGCATGCGGCGGCAAAAGAACCGACGGCGATATTTGCCATGCCTCCCTGAATAAAGGGATAACGGATTCCCAGCATCTCATTGAGCAGTTTCATCTTATTTTCTCCTTCCGCGCCGTTAACAGCTAAAATGTCAGACAGGCTCCGGCCCAGGTAAGACCCGCGCCGAACCCGATACAGAAAATCCTGGTTCCCGGTTCCAGGTTTCCTGCGCTCCAAAGATCATAGAGCGCCAGCGGAATGCTTGCCCCGGACGTGTTTCCGTACCGATCCAGGTTCCGGTAGAATTTCTCCTCCGGAAGTCCTCTCTCCTTTCGGACATAGTCCAGGATTCTCTGATTTGCCTGATGGCAGACGATCTGGTCTATTTCCTCCGCCGGGATTCCGCTCTGCTTCTCCAGTTCCCGCAGTTCCTCCGAAAGAGCACGGACCGCAAACCGGAAAACCGCGCGGCCATCCATGTGAATTTTATATTTTCCGGTATCTTCCGGTTCTCCCCCTGCCGTTTCCTCTTCTTCCTGCGGAGCCGCATTTTTCCACGCAGGGAGCCTGTTTGCGGGCGCGGATGCCGCCCAAAGGGCATTCCTGTTTCCGTCCGCCGCCAGATGGGAATAAAAAACCACGCCGGCTTTTTTCTGCAGCACCGCTGCCGCCGCCCCGTCCCCGAACAAAACGGCAGTGGAGCGGTCCGAGAAATCCAGCATGCGTGAGAGTTGCTCCGCCCCGATCAGCAGGGCGAATCCGTTTTCCGGAAGAAGCGCCTGCACCAGAGAAAGACCGTAAACAAATCCCGAACAGGCGGCATTAAGATCAAACGCCGGAATGCCGGACGGCAGCCCCAGCTTTTCCTGAACCAGACAGGAGGTGGAAGGAACCTGGTAATCAGGCGTTACGGTGGCAGTGATGACCAGACAGATTTTCTCTTTCCGGACTCCCGATGAGGCAATCGCTTCCTCTGACGCGCGCACAGCCAGCGTAACAAGGGATTCTCCCTCTCCGCAGAACCTCCTCTCGCAGATCCCTGTTCTTGTCCGGATCCACTCCTCTGAAGTTTCCATCACCTTTTTCAAATCTGTATTTGTCACACAGACGGACGGAACGGCGTGTCCCATTCCGATAATCTGAATTCCGCTCATACCGGCCGCATTTCTCCTTCTGCAACTCTGTATTTCTGATACCGCTCCTCCAGAAGAATCTCTTCCGGGAGACTGCACAGCCTTTTCAGCTCCTTGCACAGCATCCTGTCCAGTACATCCACCGTCGGGTGCATATTCTTCTGGATTCCTCCCTCCGCTTCCGGAATAACCGCGTCAATCAGGTGATCACGGGCAAGATCCTGCGCAGTCATATGCATCAGACGGCATGCTTCTGCGCTTCGTGAAGAATCCTTCCACAGAATACTGGCAAACCCTTCCGGAGATAAAACCGAATAGACGGCGTTTTCCAGCATCCAGACCTGATCCGCCACTCCTATGGCGAGGGCCCCGCCGCTGCTCCCCTCTCCGAGAACCACTGAGATGACCGGTGTGCGGAGCACGCTCATAGCAGCAAGGTTTTCCGCAATGGCCGTGCTCTGCCCGTTCTCTTCCGCTTCTTTTCCCGGATAGGCGCCGGGAGTGTCAATAAAAGTGATGACCGGACGATGAAATTTTTCCGCCTGCCGCATGATCCGAAGGGCTTTCCGGTAGCCCTCCGGTCCGGGCATGCCGAAATGACAGGCCAGGCTGCTCTGAAGGTCCCGCCCCTTCCGGTGCCCCAGCACCGTCACCGGAATCCCGTGAAAATACGCGATTCCGCCCAGCATGGCGGGATCCTCCCCGCCCAGACGGTCTCCGCACAGCTCGGTAAAGCAGTCAAACAAACTGTCGATAAACGCTGAAATTCTGGGTCTTGCCTTGTCCCTTGCCAGCTGCACCCTGTCATACGGATGAAGCAGGCCGGATTCCGGGTTTTCGTTCTCCGGAGAATCTGAAAAGGCCTCACTCTCCGGGTCAAAATCAGCTTCCGCGAAGCGCCTGTTTGCGGCTTTCCCCGTATGCATCCGCAGCAGAGAAGCGATTTCCTGCCGCATCCTGCCCTCCGGAACAACCCGATCGGTAAAGCCATGTTCCAGCTGGAACTCAGCCCGCTGAAACCCCTCCGGCAGCTTTTCCCCGATCGTCTGTTCGATGACACGGGGACCCGCAAACCCGATGAGCGCGCCCGGCTGGGCCAGGATAATATCTCCCAGGTTCGCGTAGCTGGCGCTTACACCCCCTGTCGTCGGATTTGTCAGAACCGAGATATAAAAGCCGCCGTGATCCCGAAGCCGCTGCACCGCCGCGCTTGTCTTAGCCATCTGCAGAAGGGAGAACATGCCTTCCTGCATCCGCGCGCCCCCGCTGGCGGAAAAGATGAGGAGCGGGATCTTCCTCCGGTCAGCCTCTTCCGCCGATGCCGCCAGCTTCTCTCCGGCCGCCGTTCCCATACTTCCCATCAGAAAAAATCTGCTGAGTTCCGCGGCGATCACCGGTATGCCTTCGATGGTTCCCAGTCCAGCTGTACAGGCATCGGAAGCCTCTGCCCGGATGCTGTTTTCTTCCAGTTTTTTCTGATAGCCGGGAAAGTGAAGCGGATCCTTCGTCCGTATATCCGTAAACAGCTCCTGAAAGCTTCCCTTGTCCAGAACAAGCCGCAGCCAGCTTCCGGTCCGGTGATGGACCGAACGCTTTTCCCTGAGCTTCTGATAAGAAAGCAGGGTCTCCCGTTTTTCCGAAAACCTGTTTTCCGTCTTTTCCGCTTCCATGGATTCCTACGCCTTCTTTCTGCTTTCCTCTCCCCAGCGGATAATTGCCTCCGCGTCCTTTTCCAGAAACCCTGTATCCACATGGCCGGAAAGATAATCCGGATTAAACATGAGGAGATACAGAAACTCCAGATTGGTGTCGATTCCTTCCACTGTCATTTCTTCCAGCGCCACCCGCATTTTGCGGATGGCCTCCAGCCTTCCGGGAGCATGGACAATCACCTTTGCTATCATAGAATCGTACCAGGGGCTTACCCTGCTCCCGTTGTAGAGGGCACTCTCCACACGGACTCCTTTACCGGCCGGAAAATGAAGAAAAGAAATATCCCCCGGGCAGGGTGCAAAGCCTTTTGCCGGATTCTCCGCATTGATTCTGCACTCAATCGCATGACCCGAAAAAGAAATGTCACTCTGTCTGCACGACAGCTCCAGCCCGGCCGCAATCCGGATCTGCTCCCGGATCAGATCGACCCCGGTAATCATTTCTGTGACCGGATGTTCCACCTGAATCCGGGTGTTCATCTCAATAAAATAGAAGTTTCCCTCCCGGTCCAGCACAAATTCCACTGTACCCGCGCTCCGGTAATGCACCGCTTTCGCGGCACGCAGCGCCGCCCTGTGAAGAGCTTCCCGCTGACGGGGTTTCAAAATTCTTGCCGGGGCTTCTTCCAGGAGCTTCTGGTTTCGCCTCTGCAGGGAGCAGTCCCTCTCCCCAAGGTGAACAATGTGTCCCCGGCTGTCCCCCAGAATCTGAACCTCGATATGATGCGGATGCAGGATCAGCTTTTCCAGATACAGCGAGCCGTCTCCAAAGGCAGAGAGTGCTTCTGCCTGCGCGCTCTCATAGGCGCTCTGAATTTCAGACTCATCATAGGCGGTGCGCATGCCTCTGCCTCCGCCTCCGGCGGTCGCCTTCAGCAAAACCGGATATCCGACTTTGCGTGCGATCTCCGCAGCCTCCTTCCAGTCCTTCAGAATCCCGTCGGAACCCGGAACAACAGGGACTCCGTGCTTTTTCATCAGCGCACGGGCAGACTGCTTGTCGCCCATCATCCGGATCATCTCCGAAGACGGTCCGATGAACAGTATTCCATGTTCTTCACAGAGACTGGCAAAATCCGCATTCTCCGAAAGGAATCCATATCCGGGATGAACCGCCTCACACTGAAACGAGATGGCTGCCTGAACAACAGCCTCCGGATTCAGATAGCTTTTTGCTGCCGCGGGAGGACCGATGCAGACCCGTTTTGTGGCAAACTGCGCCGGGAGTGAGTCCATGTCTTCGGCGGAACAGGCCAGAACCGTCTCAATTCCCATCTCCTGACAGCAGCGGAGAATCCGCATGGCAATCTCTCCCCTGTTCGCAATCAGAATCCGCTTAAACATCTTTCCCGTTCTCCTCAATGGTCATCAGGACGGCATTAAATTCCGCAAAGGATCCATCCTCCGCGGCAATCTCCCGCACCACCCCGTCGCAGGGAGAGGGAATCTCGTTGATCAGTTTCATGGCCTCCATAAGGCCGAGAGTTTCTCCTTTTTTAACAGTCTGACCCTCCTGCACATAGGGGGCTTCTCCCGGCTTCGGCGCACGGTAGAAAACTCCGGCCAGCGGGGCTCTGACCACTTTCAGGCGGGCATCCTCCTGCGGCGGCAGAATTTTCTCTTTCCCTGCCGGGGATGAAGCCCCCTCTGTCCGGTCAGCCGTCTCAGGAATCCTATCTTTCTCTTTCTCTCCCGTCTCCCCGGAGAACGGAGCTCCATGGCCTGTGCCGCCGGATATCTCTTCCGCGCCACCGGGTCTTCTGCTCATTTTCAGTTTTTCGCCTTCCCTCTGATAGAGGAAAGACTGCAGAGAAGACTGATCAAAAGTTTTCATCATCTGACAGATCTCTTCCACCGTCAGCCCGGTTTCTTTTTCCTGTTCCATTCTTTCTCCCTTTGCCTCCCCTGCCGAGTGCAGAGAGGAAGCATAACCATCCGTTTTCCTGTTTCATCCGGCAGGCGGAGAAACCATCCGTTTCTTCTCCTCCGCCTGCGTGTTTACGCGGCCGGATGCTCGTCAATATATTTCACAACACTCTCTACTGTGTGCAGATTCGGCAGCTCCTCATCCGGAATCGTCACACCGAAATTTTCCTCCACTGCCATCATCAGTTCAACGACGTCCAGAGAATCCGCTTTCAGATCCTTAAAAAAATCAGATTCCGGCTTAATCTCATCCGCATCGAAATTCAGGGTATCAATTATAATTTCTTTCACTTTATCAAAAGTCATTTTTTCTCTCCTTATTTAGTTAATAATTATTTCCTAAATTTATCGAGATAATAATACGCAAGAGTCCTATTTGTGTCAAGATATAAATATAAATAATTTTAACTAAATATTTGAAAAAAGACTGCGGTTCCGCCGACAGAAAACGAATCCTGTATTTGGAACCACAGTCCTTTTCATTCTGTAATGATAACAGATCCGAATATCGGAACAATATTCATGGAGGGCCGGCTGGCAACCCGGTTCACAGCAAAACGGTTATGCAGTTTTTGTTGTTCTTACCGCTTCACCTTCTCCGTTGATCATGAACTCCATAAATTTTACGGCGTCATCGGGATTCGGAACGCTAAGTGTAACGTCTGAAATGGTGCCGTTCTCTCCCGTGAAGATATTCGCCAGGGAATAGTACTGAGCCAGCTTTGATTTCAGATTCAATTTGTCACCGCGCGGAGTTACCAGATAAACACTGCCGCTGCAACTGTCGATCAGATCAAAAAAACCTTTTACATCACTGATATTGGAAAGTCTCATCTTCGGTTCCTCCTGTTTTTTATGATTTCGCAGGTTCTTTCTTTTCCCTGCGGCTTAAGAGTAACCGATATTTGCCGACAATTCATTGATTACAATCAAATTATTTGCTTTTTTCTAGCTAGAAGAGGTACCCTTCTTCCGATACCGGTATCTTATCTGTTTTTTCGCAGCTCAAAATGTTTCCATTTCATGATCTGTTCTCTGTAATACCGGATCCATGTCTGAACCAGATCATAACTGCCTTCCGGATCCTTCCCGAGAACACGCAGCACAACCCCGCCATGTTCCAGCAGAGACATTCCGAAGCGGACACTGTCTGTATTTTCCGGACAGGTCTGAAGGCAGCTCCGCAGTTTTTCCAGCATATCTGCCCCCGCCGCCTCGTCTATGATAACCGCAGAACGATAGCAGGATGCTTCTTCAAAGCAGCCGATCGTCCGCATTTCTTCCTCTTCCGGATTAACCAGGAGAAAATCGTTGAACAGCAGTTCTCCCTCCATGTAAATTCTGGTTTTCAAACCGACATCCCTGTACTGAAAGCTTTCTCCATCCGGCGACCATCCGGAGGTAATGCCGTCTGTCAGGATCAGTCTGGAGCCCTTTTCCATCCGGATTTCTGTATTCTGCCGGAATCTTGCCTGCGCATAGGGAATCGTCTCATCGATATAATACTCCAGCGCACAGTTTTCTCCGATTGTCACAAGATGATCCTGAACGGTCAGCCTTCCGCCCTCGCATTTATAGATATAATTCGGTGTTTGTGTCGTCAGAATCGCATGGGTACGGTCTCCCAGAGAAATTTCCTGCAGATAGTGTTCTCCTTCTGTAAATCCGCCTCCGGTGCTGATCAGAAAATAATAGGGGATTTCTCCGGCCTCCGCGATATTGGCGGAAATTCTGGAGTTGCCCCGCCTGTAGGTGGTCGAAGCCACCGTCCTGCCGTTTCGTTCTGTAAAATCAAGCCGGATTTCTCCGGCATAACGCTGATTCATTCTGCTTCCTCCGGTCAGGCATCCAGATCTTCCAGAAGGCAGTCCTTTTTCAGCCAGTCCACAACCTCTTCCAATCCCTCATCTGTCTTCAGGTTTGTAAAAACAAACTTTCCGTCTCCCCGGAACTTCTGGGAGGTCGCGCGCATGTTTTCCAGATTTGCCCCCACGTAAGGTGCCAGATCAATCTTATTGATAATAAAAAGATCCGACTTGATCATTCCCTGTCCTGCCTTGGCGGGTATCTTTTCTCCCTCGGCGCAGTCTATGATATAAATGGAGAAATCCACCAGCTCCGGGCTGAAGGTAGCCGCCAGATTATCTCCGCCGCTTTCAATAAAAATCAGATCCAGGCTGTGGTTAAATCTCTTTTCCAGCTTATCGACTGCCGCAAAATTCATGGACGCGTCTTCACGGATGGCCGTGTGCGGGCATCCTCCCGTCTCAACGCCGATAATCCGGTCCGCATCCAGTACTGAATGGGAAACCATATACTCCGCATCCCACTTCGTATAGATATCATTGGTAATGACTCCCATGCTGTACTCATCCTTCAGCCTTCTGGTGAGTCTTTCAATCAGCTGGGTCTTGCCGGATCCGACCGGCCCGCCGACCCCGATTCTGACTGCTCTTTTCATGGTTTTTTCCTTTCTTTATGCCCGCGGCCCGTCTTTTTTCCGGCGGTCCCGCAGCCATCCTTCTCCCGCAGTTTCCTCGTGCCTCCTGCCGTTTCCTTCCCCTGTGTTTCGCCGGAGAGCTGCCTCTCAGGACATAAACAGTCTGGCCTCCTGCGTCTCGTGGCAGATCTGCGCCAGCTCCAGCCCCGGTGTATTTGCTCCCAGGGAGTCCTCATCCAGCCCGGCCGTTTTTTCATAGAGATCCGCAATCAGCTGTATCACATCGTGCAGGATCACCTGGCCTTCTCTTTGTCCCAGCGGAACAGAGCGTACCGCGTTCTGAACAAGCGTAGACGCCACACTATACCCATACAGGTTAAATGCTTCTTCACATGAAAGGCCTTTGGAATATGCAAAGATGGAAAAGGCAATGGCCGGATTGCCGTAGGCATGCCCGCTATCCGTCTGTTCCGCGTACCAGTTCAGCAGGGGGATCGTGTCTCCGTAAATTTTCCGGATCAGAATAAGCATCTGCGCGGCAATCATCCGGGTTCCTTCCCTTGTCTCTGCAGCAGCCACGGATTTGGTGATCAGATCGTCATAGCGGAGCAGATCCTCCTTTGTATTCTCTTCTGCATCCTTTTCCATAGCCCGGCAGCAGAGAAGAACCAGTAGACCCTCTCCGTACCGAAACTGAGACCGGTAATAATTTTCCAGCCATTCCCGAAACTGCGGCGCTTTCCGGATCACCCGCCGGAACAGATAATTTTCCATCCCAAACGAGTGATTAAAGGTTCCGATTGGAAAAGTTGAATCACAGATCTGGAACGCCTCCAGAATTTCTTTTTTCATTTCCACCTGCTCTCCGCCGTCCTTCTGCATGAAATACTTCCTTTACTCCTTCTGCTTCCGGAGACAAGAGCGCCGCGCGAAGACTCTTTGTCCCTTTCGGCGCCCCGCCTGCGGGGCATGGATTACCGGATTACCGCATGAATATTTTCCGGAATTTCTTTCCTGTGAAAGATAACTCTATGCGGAATGCCCGTGGGAATGGTGTCCGGGTGTCAGATCCGCATAACGCATCGGCTGATCCAGGCAGATTTTTTCCAGCCTGTATGCGGTTCCGCTCTTGTCTAAGGTCTGCAGCACCACCGGATCCGTGAGCAGCGTAATTTCTCCGTTTTCCACCTGAACCGGCTTGTGCAGATTTCCCAGCATATGGGCGGTCCGCCCCATCTCATCCATATCCTTCGGCGAGATGACGATCACCTCATCCGGGATCACGCTGAGCACAAGAAGCTTCCCCGGCTCCAGCAGAAAAGCCGAACCGTTCTCCAGTCTCTGTGTCTCATCCTCCAGCCGGATCCCGTACTCTCTTCCGTGATCCGATCTGACCCGGAGAATCGACTTCAGAAGGTCGTCGCTTTTTACCATGGCCGTTTCCACATGCCAGTTTTCCACATCCGGTATATCCGCTATATTTCGATAAATTTCTGTCAGAATCATAGAGTTCCCCGCTTATTTGCAATCTCTGATTTCCATTCAGAGTTTTTTCCCGTGCAGCCTCCTGCCTCAGAAGAAATAGTATCTCTGCGCCAGAGAAACGGTCTCGGACGGCTCACAGGTGATCACCTGGCCGTCTATGGTGACATTGAAGGACTGCGGATCAATTTTTATTGTTTTCGGCGCATAGCTGTTCAGCTTCATATCTCTCTTGGTAAGATTTCTCGTGTTGTGGACCGGAAGAACAATTTTATTCAGTCCCAGTTTTTCCTTAATTCCGTGCTCATACGCATAAGTGGAAACAAAGGTAATGCTGGTGCTCTGTACCGCCTTTCCCATTGCGCCGTACAAATCGCGCATCGTTCTGGGCTCCGGTGTAGGAAGACTGGAGGATGCGTCGCCAACCACGCCGTAGACAATCATTCCCGCCTTCAGTACCAGTTTGGGCTTTGCCCCGAAAAACTTTGGATCCCAGATAACCAGATCCGCGTATTTCCCGACCTCCACAGAGCCGACATAATCGGAGATCCCGTTCACAATCGCGGGATTGATGGTGTACTTGGCCACATAGCGCTTAATCCGGTTGTTATCATCAAATTCGGAATCTCCCTCCAGCGGTCCTCTCTGCTGTTTCATCTTGTCCGCCAGCTGCCAGCAGCGCATCGCCACCTCTCCGACACGGCCCATTGCCATCGCATCCGACGTCATAACGCTGAGAGCGCCCATGTCATGCAGGACATCTTCCGCCGCCACGGTCTGTTTCCTGACACGGGATTCCGCAAAAGCGACGTCCTCCGGGACTTTGGGATCCAGGTTGTGGCAGACCATCGTCATATCAAACAGCTCATCAATAACATTCTGCGTATAGGGGTTGGTGGGGTTGGTGGAGGAGGGAAGAATATTCTCATCTCCCGCTACAATCATAATATCCGGCGCATGTCCGCCGCCCGCTCCCTCTGTATGGAAGGTGTGGACCGTCCTGCCGGCGAAGGCATTGATGGTATTTTCCACAAACCCGCCTTCATTCAGAGAGTCCGTGTGAACCGCGTACTGGACATCATACTTGTCCGCAGCCTTTATGGAATTATCAATTCCCGCCGCGGTCGCGCCCCAGTCCTCGTGCGTCTTGATGGCGGCCGCGCCGGCTTCTACCTGCTCGGCTATGGTTTCCGGCGTCGCGCCAGCCCCCTTGGCCATAAAACCGTAGTTCAGGGGATCATTTTCTACTGCTTCCATCATGCGGTGGATATGCCAGGCGCCGGGAGTCGTCGTCGCAGAATTGGATCCGTCGGCAGGACCGGTACCGCCTCCGAACAGTGTGGTAATTCCATTGTCCAGAGCCGCATGCGCCAGCCCGGTGGACAGATAATGCACATGAAGGTCAATGCCTCCCGCAGTAAGAATCAGTCCTTCGCCGGAAATCGCCTCTGTGCTGGCGCCGACAATAAAATCCACCTTGTCCATGATATCCGGATTGCCGCCTTTTCCGATGGCAAGAATTTTTCCGTCCCGGATGCCGATATCCGCCTTGTAGATACCGGTGTAATCGATGACCGTTATTCCGGTAATGATGGTGTCGGCTACCTTCGGGTTGTCCCGTCTGGTCTGGGTAGCGCTGACTCCCATGCCGTCCCGCAGGACCTTGCCTCCGCCGAACTTGCTCTCCTGGCCATGAACGGTGAAATCTTTTTCGATCTTCGCGAACAGGCTGGTGTCTCCCAGACGGACGCTGTCTCCTTCCGCCGGTCCGAACATCTGTGTGTACTGTTTCCGGTCCATTCCAAAGCTCATGCTTTCACCTCCAGATCTGTGCTGTGTGCCTTCTTATTCTTATCCAGATACCCGTTTACCCTGTTGTTAAATCCGAAAACCCGGCGCTTTCCGCCGAAATCAATCAGCCGCACGGTTCTTGTCTCACCCGGCTCAAAACGGATGGCCGTGCCGGCGGCAATATCCAGCCGCTTTCCATAAGCCTTTTCCCTGTCAAACTTCAGCCCCTGTTCATTTGCTTCATAAAAATGGTACTCGGAACCAACCTGTACGGCTCTGTCTCCGACATTCGTAACTTCCAGTTCAACTGCCTCATATCCCTCATTATAGGGAACCGGCTGATCTGATGAAAAATGGACTTCTCCCGGAATCATCCTCTGTTCCTCCTTCCGCAAACCATTGCGCCCTGCATCCAGGGCTATTCCTCTTGTTTTTGTTAAACGCCTATTCTCTTTCTTCTTCAGCGAATCGGGTCATGGATGGTGACCAGCTTCGTCCCGTCAACAAACGTCGCCTCCACCTGGATCATGGGGATCATTTCCGGAACGCCCTCCATCACATCCTCACGGGTCAGGATCTTCGCCCCTTCATCCATCAGCTGCGCCACCGTTTTCCCTTCTCTTGCGCCTTCCAGAATATAACTGGTGATAATGGCAACGCTTTCCGGATGGTTCAGCTTAACTCCTCTGTCTTTCCTCTGCTGCGCGATCATGGCAGCCAGGCTGATCATCATTTTTTCCTGTTCACGTTCTGTCAGCTGCATAGAAACCTCCTTTTTATGCTTGACTATTATCAGATAAGATCTTTACTGCGGCCAGAGATTGACCAGCATCAGGAACCCGGGGATCCACGCTGTTACAATGCCTTCCGCCACACTCAGCCATGCAGGGAATTTGCCGAGATTTTTCTTCAGGGCACATGTCAGAAATCCTGTAAACCACAGCAGTCCCCATGCCCACCAGATCAGCCCGTAAGCAGCATTGCCGCCGTATCCCATAAAGCACAGCGCCCCTGCGGGAACAGCGTTAACGGCGACAAACAGACTGAACCAGCCGTAGAGACGCTGATCAAATCCGAAAATTGTGTTGATCGCGGAATACAGATAGGTAAACGCAAACAACAGTCCGGTAGCGCTTCCGTAAAACCAAAGCGCATTCTGCCCGCTGACCACGCCATATCCCAATGCAATAATGTTCAGGATCAGGCTCAGGCCGCCTGTAAACAGGTTCATAACCACCATTGATTTGTCCTTTACTTCCAGAATAGACGCTAATCCATTGCTGATCAGGACAATTCCGACATAAAGTAAGATTGTACCAAGCATTCTTTCCTCCTTTGCTGCCTGCTCTGCCGCTTTGCGGCCGGTTCCCCGGTTAATTTATCAGCCCTCTGCGCCGCTATGCTGCCGTGCGGCTTTCGCGGCCGGACTGATACAAAAAAGGAAGAGACGGACAGGGTTTCCCCATCATCCTTCTCTTCCTTGAGAAAAAAATCTGTATTTAATTTCCAGGCAATACTATAACCGCCCGGATGCTGGAACTCAAGTACTTCTTTTTAAGTATTTCTTTGTCATTTACAGAAATTTCCGTTTTTCCTGTTCTTAACGGATGCTGATGTTTTTATCAGTCCGCTTTCCGCAGCACCTTCCGCCAGCAGCTGTCCGCCATGTTCTTTATGACAAGCCGGCTGCCGGTGTTTTCCTGTTCTACAATGACATAGTAATTGCTGCCGAGGGCGATTCCTGTGCCGTAACGGATATCACGGACAATATCCCCTCTGTGGACAGAATCTGTCCTGTCCAGAATCTGGGCCGAAACATTCTGGAATCCCTTCTGTGAGAGAACAGCTTCTTCTGTTCCGGAAGCAACAGCCTCTTCGCCTGAAAGTATCCCTGCTTCTCTGAGCATTTCCGTGAGAAACGAATAGCTGTCCGTCTGGCCGTCCGCCACCCTGCTGATGGAATTTACAGCAAGAAAATCCTGACGTGGGAAATTCTCTAATGCTTTTGCAGCATATGCCGGAAGAGAATCCTTTTCCTTCAACCGATAGACCTTGCGTTCGATCCCTTTTTCCATCGTTCCCAGAAAGACTTCTTTCCCCTGGTCTCCGGACTTTTCGCCGCTGTTTTTATTGGCATCCGTCTGCTGTGCCAGATACATTCTTCCGTTCCGAAGATAAACCGATGCCCCGGAACCATCCGCGTTGACAATAATATCTCCGTACTGGAGCCTGGACAGATCCGCTTCTGTATCCGCCTGCTCCTCAAAGCCATGTTTCTCCAGGACTTCTCCGATACTGTCAAACCCGAACGGCCGGTTTTCGTTTTCACCGATCAGATAACCGTTCTCATACAGCGCATACCAGATCAGGGAGCATTCATTCACATCCGGGTTATTCGTATAGAACACAGAGGAATACCCGTGTGAATCATCCGCTGCATAATCCTCCAGCCAGGCCATGTAATCCTCAATCGGATCCAGAAGGCCGTCCGTTGCGGCATTCTGATACCGCGGCCAGTAAGTAGCTCTTGTGGTGTTGCCGCGGATGACCGCCTGCTGCGCCGTATAGAGCGGACGCTCGTAATCCGTACAGAAATAAACTGCCGCCGCGTAAGCCCCGTCCGCCGTTTCCGGAACACTTTTCAGATAGGCATAACAGCCCTGAAAACGTGTTTCCAGATCGTACTTCAGGAAAGCCATCTGGCCTTTTACGGTACGGTAATCCTGGCCGTTGGAGTCACACCAGCCTTTCATGAGAAGAAAATTACTGCCCGTCCACTGCGCAAGGCCGTAGCTGATTCCGCCCCCGCCGACCGCGGCCTGGTTAAAGCCGCACTCATGCCAGAAATTTCCCATGAGCCCGGCAGCTGCCGCGCGATTAAGGCCAAGACTGCCTACCAGATACCGGTAGACCTCTTTCTCATTTTCCGTCTCATTCACATAGACATTTCCGGCTGAAGGGTCTACCACCGGTGTAATCGTTTCCCCGCTCTCCCTGGTATCTCCCGTATCCCCGGAATCCTCCGGCTTTTTCTCCGGATCCTTGGAACCCGTGCCGGAGGAGGAAGATGATGCGCTTTCCGAGCCGGAGCTGACGGATTCCGGCGTCGGCGCGGCTGTCGGCGTAACCGCAGGCGTTTCCTCAGGCGCGGCTGTGGGAACTGCGGTCGGTTCCGGCGTCGGTACCTCTGTCGGTGTCTGGGAAGGCTCAGCCGACGGAACTGCCGGAGTCTCTGATGTCTGAGGCGCCTCCGCAGCAGAATTCCCGGCCAGAGCATCTGCCGCATAAACCGGGACGGTCTGCCCGCAGAGCACTCCCGCGGCAAGTACACACATCCATACCTTTCTTACTGTTTTATTACGCATTTACACTTCCTTTTCTTCCATGCTGCAGCCGGACGCACGTCATGTCCCGGCACAAACCGCTATGATTCTTCTAATAGCTTTCTTATTTTAAGTCAATCTGGGGAAGAAGGCAAGTCTGCCATCCTTCTTCCGCTGCTGCCAGTGTCCACATGTATCCACAGTTATTTTCTCTGAAGAAAGAAATCTCTTGCCACAGTTTTCCGCAGTCTCTCTCTTATTGACATTCCGGAATTTTTCTACGATACTTACGGTCAGAAGGATCTGCAGCATTTTTCCGTTTCCGGAATCCGATGGAAACCCGGTAGTGAGAGGAGGAATCTCAATTATGCAAAAATTTGAATGTGTCGTACAGAACCCGCTGGGGCTTCACGCCAGACCGGCTGCCAGGATCGCGCAAGCCTGCACAGATTTCAAAAGTACCGTTACGATTGAAGGAAATGATATGAAGGCCAGCGGCAATAATGTCCTACAGATTCTGCGTCTCCAGGCTGTCCGCGGAACCCGTCTTGTTTTCACCGCAGACGGTCCGGATGAAGAGGAGGCTATCGCAAAAATTAAGGAAGTGATCTGTTCTGTTCAGCCCAAGGAGAAAAAGGTCGAAGTTCTGAAAATTGCTTTTTTCGGTTCCAAGGACTATGACCGCATTTTTTTCAGCGAGCTTTCCAATGACAAGGGAAGCGGCGGATACAATGCGTCAATCAAATACTTCTCCAGCCGTCTGACCGCAGAAACAGCCCATCTGGCATCCGGTTTTGACGCGGTTTGCATTTTCGTCAACGATGAAGCGCCCAGAGAAGTCATTGAAATTCTTCACGACTGCGGGATCGGCCTGATTCTTCTCCGCTGCGCAGGATTTAATAATGTAGATATCAAAGCGGCTAAGGAGTACGGTATTACGGTTCTGCGTGTTCCCGCCTACTCTCCGTACGCCGTGGCAGAGCATGCCATGACAATCATACAGGCTGCCAACCGCAGAATTCACAAAGCCTACAATAAGGTGCGCGATAATAATTTTGCATTAAACGGACTTGTGGGCATGGATCTTCACAATAAAGTGGCCGGAATTATCGGCACCGGAAGAATCGGCCAGTGTATGGCACGGATCTGCCGCGGATACGGAATGCGGATTCTGGCATGGGATGCTTACCCTAACAAGGCTTTGGAAGAAGATGGCCTTCTGACCTATGTAACAAAAGAAGAGCTGTATGAAAAATCCGATCTGATTTCTCTCCACGCCCCGCTGATTATGGGAGAGGGAGGAACCTGGCACCTGATTGACGCAAAGGCCATTGCACAGATGAAAGATACCGCCATGCTGGTGAACACCTCCCGCGGAGGTCTGATTGACACCAATGCGCTGCTGGACGCGCTGAAGCATGGCAAATTTCACGCGGTAGCCCTGGATGTGTATGAGGGCGAGGACAGCAATGTTTACACGGACCACTCCGAGGACGCTCTTTCTGAGGATATTACCGCAAGGCTGCTGAATTTCCCGAATCTGATTCTCACCTCTCATCAGGCCTTCTTTACCAGGGAGGCTCTGCAGTCCATTGCAGCGGTTACCATGGAAAATGCCAGAAATTACAATGAGGGACTGCCTTACGGAGACGCGGAGGTACGCTGAAAGAGTTATTTATCAAACCCGCTATTTCTTTCTAAATTGAGATTTCATTTAACACAGGAGCCTTTTTATGTTCTCTCTTCCGCCTGAATACGAAAAACGTATGCGTGCAATACTCGGTGCAGAATTTCCGGCCTTTATGAAATCCTGCCAGAGCAAAAGGCTCCGTGGTCTGCGGGTCAACACTTTAAAAATTTCACCGGAAGAATTTGAAGCCGTTTCTCCTTTTCCCGTCAAACGAATTCCGTGGGTGGATAACGGTTTTTTCTACAGTGAAGATGTTTTTCCTGCACAGCATCCTTATTATGCGGCGGGCCTGTACTATCTTCAGGAACCAAGTGCCATGACGCCAGCCAGCCGCCTCCCCGTGAAAGAGGGCGACCGCATCCTGGATCTCTGCGCCGCCCCCGGAGGCAAGGCCACCGAGCTGGCCGCAAAGCTGCATGGCACCGGACTTCTGGTAGCGAACGACATCAGCAGTTCCCGCGCAAAGGCGCTTCTTCGCAATCTTGAATTATTCGGAGTGCGGAATATGGCTGTTACCAACGAATCTCCGGACCGGCTTGCCGCAGCCTTTCCCGGATTTTTCGATAAAATTCTGGTAGACGCGCCCTGCTCCGGAGAAGGGATGTTCCGAAAATCCCCGGACGCAGCCGAGGCGTGGAGTCCAGAGAAGGTAATGAGCTGCGCACGGACACAGGGCGAGATTCTGGCTCACGCAAGAGCAATGCTCCGCCCGGGAGGGATGCTGCTGTACTCGACCTGCACCTTTTCGCCTGAGGAAAACGAGCAGCAGATTGCTGCTTTTCTCCAGCGCTTTTCTGATATGAAACTGATCCCGATGAAGACCTGGAGCGGCTTTTCCTGCGGCAGACCGGACTGGGCTGACGGCAATCCTGAACTAGAAAAATGCATCCGCATCTGGCCGCATAAGATGGACGGGGAGGGACATTTTCTTGCCCTGATGCAGAAGGAAGGAACAGCTTCTTTCGATGTCTTTCCCGCATCTTCTCTCCCTTCCCCCGGTGAAAAGCCGGAGAAGGCAGGGAAACGGAGAAACAGGGCAACCACCCGGACAAGGACTGACCTGTTATCCGAAAGCAGAAATACTCCGGATAAAGAGCAGATCTCACAGATCACCCCTTTTCTGGGCTGTCTCAGTCCGGAATTTCTGCAGAGCCGGGGCAGCAGCGCTTACTATGTCAAAAACAGCCTCCCCATGCTGCAGGGGCTCCGTTTTCTGCGGAACGGTGTTTTCCTCGGTGAATGGAAAAAGAACCGTTTTGAGCCCTCCCAGCCGCTTGCCCTTGCGCTTGGAAAAGAGGATCCGGTTCCTCGTCTGGATTTTTCTCCGGATGATCCGCGCCTCACGGCCTTTCTGCGGGGCGAATCCGTCTTTCTGAAAGCAGACGAGGCGGAAATTTCCGACGGATGGAAACTGGTAACTGCAGACGGCTGGGCAGTCGGA
>NZ_VUMV01000005.1 GCF_009696005.1 Bilifractor porci | reverse complement strand
AAATATTTTATATCAGGTCAGTGTACCAATACAACATTTGCAGGGAGTAAAAAAGCTCAGAAAATGGCTTAAACACAACCATTCCTGGGCTCTTTTTATCTCGAAACTGTTGAAAACGGGATTTTAAGATTATTTTCCCCGGATTTCAACCGGATTTTCCAAAAATCCAAAAAACTGTCTGAAAAGGGTCAAATAAAAATCTAACTTCTACACCCCCATAGAAATAAGTCTTGCAAGATACCTGTTCTAAAAAAGCTGAAAGCAGGATTGTCCCGCGCCGCACGCTTCCGCAATCCTGCCATAGAACTTTATTTGAGACGGCCGGCAATCCCGATTCTCCGGTTTACTCTGCGTAGCATAATAACCGCCACAACTGCCGCGACGATTTCCCCTGCCGGAAGCGACCACCAGATTATTTTCGACGCATCGGCAGAAAAACTCAGAAGATAAGCCAGAGGAAGCGGAACCGCCAGAAGCCTTAAAACAGATATGATCAGCGAACCGGTTCCGGATTCCAGCGCCTGGAAAATTCCCTGCACGGTGATATTGACTCCGGCAAACACGAATCTGACGGAAATAATGTGCATCGCCCTGATGCAGAGCTCCTGCGTCTCTGCTGAAAGCCCGAAAATACCAGAAAGAGGACAAGCAAAAATATTCAGCGCGGCCAGGCCGGCAAGCATAATGATAATCGTGTAGATCAGCCCGTATTTCTCGCCTTCCTTTACCCGCTTTTTGTTGCTTCGTCCATAGTTGTAGGAAACCAGAGGCGTAATGGCATCACGGATGCCGAATTCCGCGAAATAAATAAACTGCTGGATTTTATAAAAAATACCGTAGGCTGTTCCAATCCGGTTTCCCCAGAGGTTGGAAGTAAGAAAGACAAAAACCCCCATATAAGACGCCTCGATCAGCGCTCCCAGGAACACCTGGTTTGTCATCGTGGAAAAGCCCCCGACATTCAGGTTAAAGCCTTCCTTAATCGCAATGTTGTACACTTCCATTCCATAGGCCATTGCATAGGACATGATCAGCCCGAATACAATTCCCTGCGTCTTTGTTTTTGGCATTGCTGCTCCCTCCTCTCAAAATCTGCGCAAATAAAAAGAGCAGCACGGAGATGTCTTCCAACGGAGTTTCGTCTTCCAACGTCCCTGCTGCTCTCGCAGACGGTCAACTGCTATTTGGCCGGATCAACCGGCGCTGTATCAAAAAATCAACAAAACGTATTATAAATCAAATATTTCTGAAAATGCAAGAAAAAATCTTATTCCTCTCCGGCGGATTCCTCACGGAGCACTTCTTTTAATTTTTCCACATACCGTGTCCCAATCTCACTGAGAACCATATTCTTTTTCGTCAGATAACCGATTTCCATCAGCATGTCCTCCTCCGGCGCGGCCGGCTCAAAGGGCACGGCAACAAATTCGCTGCCGTTTAGATCCTGAGAGATAATGCCGGAACAGAGCGTATACCCGTTCAGCCCGACCATCAGATTCAGCATGGTAGCCCTGTCATTGGCATGAATCACTCTCTCGTATTCACTGGTGCTCAGAATTTCCTCCGCATAGTAAAAGGAGGCGGCATCCCCCTGCTCAAAGCAGAGACATGGATACGCTTTTAACTCCTCAAAACGGATGGATTTCTTTGCCGCCAGCGGATGATGCGACCAGAGATAGACATACGGTTTGCAGCAGATTAGGGGATGAAAGGTCAGATTTGCGGTACGGAGAAGCTTTCCGATCGCAGAGCGGTTAAAATCACTCAGATAAAGAATTCCCAGCTCGCTTCTCTGGTCCGACACATCGGAAATCACTTCTCTGGTTTTGGTCTCCCGGATGGCAAAATCATACCCGGACGTATCGAATTCGCTGACCAGACTGACAAAAGCCTTGACGGCAAAGGAATAGTGCTGGGACGATACCCCGAATTTTTTTCTTCGGTTCTCCGCTTTTCCGAAATGCTCCATCAATTCCTGATACTGCATCCAGACCTGACGGGCATAGAGAATATATTCCTGTCCCTCGGACGTCAGCGTCATACCTCTGCCGCTGCGGCTGAAGATCTGAAATCCCATCTCCTTTTCTAATTCCTGCATGGAACTGGAAAGCGAAGGCTGGGATATGTATAGCTTTTCGCTGGCCTTGTTCAGTGAGCCGGTTTCTGAAATGACAATGGCATAATGAAGCTGCTGAATCGTCATAGGCTGCCTCCCCTCACGGCTGCAATAATTACTATTCATATCGTTTTTATATGTTTTTGGATTATAAATATTTATATACCGTTTTCCAAGGGGTGTCAACGGATGATGCAATAAAAGGACGCCAAAAGAAAGCCGGCTACCGTTTGTTACGAACCGCTTTTGTTTTTGATATTCGTATGGACAACAAACTCCCCATTCACTTTTTCAACATCAAAAATAAGAGGGATTCTTTCATCTTCCGGGACATTCTGCATTTCATGCATCCATTCGTGATAAGCGGCGACAAACCCGTCATGAATGATCTGTTCTGCGTTTAAGCGCTCCCGAATGGCATCCTCCAGTGTTTTCGTTGTTGCTATATAATACTTTTTTCCCTTAAAGCCGATGGTGACCAGATATTTTCCGTTTTTCTGGCGGTATACACCCCGGAATCCGCTTTTGTTATCTGCGCGGTGTTTCCTTTTTTCCAGTATTTCCAGGCAGGTTCCGTCAATAAAATGGAGCTGATTCGGAATGTTTTTCCAGATAATTTCTTTCTTAAAGCATCCGCAGCTTTTATAATTCCCATGTACAAGGCCGTCCTCGGTGACATCGATTTCATTGCCGCAGTCGCATTTGCAGTGCCAGTAGATCGACCCTTTCTTATCCCGTCTGTCCAGCGGATATTCGGCAGTCAGCCTTCCGAACCTTTTCCCGGCGATATTGTTCATTCCTCGGTATTTTGTCCGCTGCAGGCACCCACAGCTTTTGCATTTCCCTTCTTTTAATAATCTGGTGCTTACAATATGGATGTTTCCACAGTCGCACCTGCATTCCCAGGCAGTTCTACCGTTATTGTTGCTTACCCTCTTTATCGCAACCAGTTTCCCGAATCTCCGGCCGGTAATGTCCTCTGCTATCGTTCCTTTTCTGTAATATTTTTGGGGAACGCATCCACAATCCTTAACGGTTCCCCGGTTTAATCTTTTCGTGTTTACCTTAATGGTTCCGCCGCAGTCGCATTTACAAAGCCATAGATAATAACCGTCCTCTTTTTCCTGCAGCCTGTGCAAAACCGTTAATTTTCCAAAACGCTTTCCTGTTAAATCCTGTCGGTTCTGCATCCTGTCCCACCAGCCTTCCCTTCACGCTTCGCGCACCCGCACATATGTCTCCATGTGCCATAAAAGCGTGCTTTCCGCCTTGTTGTAATTTAAGTAATTATATCTAAAAAGGCATAAAATGCGTTATAAAATAAGCAACACAAGACTGTGCTGCTTTTTCGTTTCAACTTAATTTTTTAGAACCATTCAGACTTTTTTCTTTTTTGAAGCACCCAGCATAACCAGGAAACCCGCACATGCCAATATTGCGATAAAAAGGCCTGGATTGGAGGTATCTCCGGTTTTAGGCGGCTGAAGCGTCTGGGGAGGATTCGGTTTTGCATTCGGCTTCTTCGGATTCTGGACTTCCGTCACCATAAACTTCCAGTCATTTTTAGTCAGCAGATCGCTATATTCCAACCCGACATTCTTATCCAGCCCTAATTCCACCTGGATCCGGTCTGCTTTCCCCGGCTGATAAGTTCCCAGGTAAATGACATTCCTCAGATTTCCGCTGTCATACTCTTTTCCGCTGGCAGTCCCCTGGTACAAGGTTTTCGCACCGAACGTAACTTTCATGGAAATCAGCTCTAACAGTTCATCCTTCTTCTCGTCCTGCGGTACCGGAAGCACCTGCATGTAGAGCGCATAGATTTTCCTGGAACCATTTTCTATGTCCAGCTGATCGCTGTACTGCCCGCCGGGAACCATATTGGTGAAACTCATAAACCAGTTTCCATCATCTCCCCGAACATTATTCCAGACCATTTTTCCGTCCTGCTGCTCGAAATATAACTTTTTGACACCATCTGCATATGTCGGCGACACGTACAATGCCAGAAGGCATATTGCCAGCGAAAACATACACAAGGTTTTAATTATTTTCTTCATATTTTCCGCCTTACCGGGTACGCAGTTAAAGATCAGCCGGCTGTACCGCATGGTTCGCAAGATATTCCACGGCTTCCGGGCTGTCTTTCTCCGTCGCGAAAACAGCCTTTACCGCATCCGCAGTCGCCTGAACAGTCGTCGCGCTCACAAGCATTGTGTACTTTGCGCATTCATAATCAAAGGTACTGTTTCTTTCCACTGTTGTTTTCCATTTCCCCACATCCGTATCATAGTAAGTCGTTTTGGAAAGAATCGCGGGCTGAATCAAAGGATTCATCATTACAGAATCCACAAGCAGAGGCGAATTTTTATCCTTCTCAACCATTCCTATGTAATACAGCAGAAAATCGCCATTCTGATCAGGAACATCATTGACAAGAAGCCATTTCCCCCTGGCGTCATCTATCTTGTCAACGGTCTTTACTCCCAGATCTATATTGCTTTTCCTTCCCGATGCCAGAAGCACAACCTCTCCCCAATGGATCTGTGCGGCATATTGCTCTCCATCCTGTGTCCGGAAAGAAAGGGGAAAACTGCCTCCTTCGGATGGCGGAATGACCTCTCCATCTGCATCCGTAATATTCTCCTTGCGAATCCATTCCTGGTGTAAAACCGCCTTAATAAAGACCGAGACGGTTCCCTTATTGGAAATCCATACATCTTTATTGATCTCCTGTCCCGGCTTCCAGTTCTCCGGCGGGACAAATTCTTCTTCGATTTTTGTGTCATATCTGGCCGTCTTAAACTCATTGTGAACCAGAAGCTCCTGCGTCCAGTATGCAAATACTCCCCCCACGACGCACAATGCCAACAAGCCTGCCAGCCAATATGATTTATGTGTTTTTATTTTCATCTTTCTTCTCTCCTTTCTGCCCGGCATATATTTTTTCCAAGACATAATCGACAAGAAGAATCACCGCCATCCCGGCTATTGCCGCCGGTTCTTTCCCATATGTGACAAAATATCCGGCATATGGAATTGCAAAATCTGCTGCCTTTCCTACAATCTCATCCTCTTCAACCGGAACAGGATCCTCTGTGGAATTGCCGTCACCCTTGGTATTGACTGTCCTTGAAACTTCATTTACGGCAGTAATCCTATGCGTAACCAGCGAATTTTCCGCCCGAAACGTAACCACGTCTCCGGCTTTTAATTCCTCAAAATTACATGTATGGTAGTAGATCATGCTTCCCACCGGAAGAGCCGGTTCCATGCTTCCCGAAAGCACCACAACCGGGTGAAATCCTGCCAGGATCGGGGCGGCAATCGCCAGAAAAGCGACGATTGCCGCGATCACAATCCAGGACAATACCTTAAATAAATAAGTTAATCCCTTCATGAAACTCTACACTTCTGCCGGACGTCTTATGCCGGAGTCACAGCCCATCCGTTCTCCGCCGCGGCGTCAGCATTTGCCTGAAGCAGCTCCGTTGTAATGGTCAGGGTATAATTTGCCCCCGCCAGGCCTGCATTGGCACTATCCAGAGAAACAACCTTTTTCTGATACAGAACCTTGCCATCAGGAATAACATCCGGCGCAGACGTCAGGGTATAGTCCGCGTCCGTCAGATCTTCTGCAGTTTTAGTTGCATCTACCAGGGCATATTTCATTTCAGAGACTGCATAAGTGCCCATATTGGCGTCCTTGCAGAGCGTTACATAATCCATCAGTTGTGAAGTCATCTGGTCTTTGCCGAGTTTGGTTTTATAATAGAAATATCCATCATTCCCGTCCGTCCAAGAGCCATCCTCAACTCCTGCCAGATGCTTATAAACGGAGGAGCCGCCCGCAATACTGCTGTCCGCGCTAGCCGGGAAGAAATTCGCCTTGTCAGCAGAAGAAAGTTCTGTTCCGGCAATAACCTGACCGTCTCTCTCCCATTTTTCATCAAATTTCACTCTTACATACAGGTCGTAATCGCCTGTGTTTTTCGCCTGTACTTCCTTGGTTACCTGGCCGCCCGGCTCCCACTCGTTTTCCGGTGTAAACTTCTCGACCGTCTCTCCGCCGTATTTCTTTGTTGAAAACGGGTTGTCCACCGACATTGTTTTCATAAAATATGCCAGCGTACCTGCCACCAGCGCCAGGGCAAGCAGCCCTGCCATTATTTTAATTTTCTTTGTATTTTTCATATCTGTCCTCCATTCCGCCACCATTGGCTGGCGGTACTACAATTTCTTTCTTGCTTCAGCACCCGATTGCACTTCCTTCGCAGTTACTTATTCTGCGTCAGGTTCCAGTTGCATCCCGCCGGCTGTGCGGTTAAGCTGAATGCATCCTGCATGGCAGCGTCTGTAGCCTGTACCGTCTGTGTCGTAATCGTCAGAGTATAGTCTGCGTTCCCGTAACCCGTCTTATCCGGATCCTGCTTAGTAAGAACCATGTTGTGTGTCGCATTCTTCGGCATGTCTCCGGTATAAGCAACCCACTGTGTCGCGGGATCCGTGCCGATGGCATCCTCTGCCGGTTTGTCCGCTGCCGTTGTGTAATAATTTGTCACAATATAATTTCCCATATCCGCATCTTCCAGAAGCTTAACGGCATCCAGAAATGTTCCTGTCTCGCCGCCGGCTTTCAGATTCTGGTTGTAGTACCAGTATCCGTCTGCGGCATTGTAGACCCAGTTTTCCTTATTCAACGTCTTGGCTACAACTGAACCGATCTTCTCAACAAGGCCATCTGTCGCATTATCCTGTGAGGTGGAGTCATCCATACCGGCATTTTCCTTAACTGTTGCGCCGGTATCTTTATTTACCCACTTTTCATCAAATTTCACCCGGACCAGGACATCATAATCACCGGTATTCAGGACATTTACATCCTTGTTGATCTCTGCACCCGGCTCCCAGTTTTCTCCATCCTGCGGCTTGAAATCCTCCGTTACCTTGGTGTCATACTTCCCGGTGTCAAACGGATTTTCCACTTTCATAGTCTGATTAAAATAGGCAAATGTTCCGCCGACCAGCATAATCGCCGCCAGTCCGGCTGCTCCCGCTATTTTTGTGTTTTTTCTCATTGCTTTCTTCCTCCTTATGAATGAGCATTTTGCATATTTATTAAAACAGAGTGGAATTCTGCTTTAACCCTGGTTCCAGGAGACGGTGTCTTCCTCTATAGTCGGAACGGCTCCCCATTTCAGGAACTCCGCTCCTTCGGTAGCAGAGGAAGACTGCAGCAGCTCTCCCTCAATTTTCACATCATAATCCGCCTGGGAATAATCCGTTGCAATATGATGTTCATCGTTCCCGATTTCATCACTGATGGTCACAGACTTCAACGTAATGTCTGTTATCTGTCCCGGCGCAAGAACCTTGTTGTAGTAGTACCAGTCTCCGATTTTCGTCCAGCTGCTGTCGAAATCATCTGAAAAATTCAACAAAAAGCCTTTTGCAGCCTCCGGGTCTGCTGTTCCGTCCTGGCGTGTCAAAACAGGGGTGAACCTGGCGCGCAGCACGGTTGCCATCTTCCCGTCATTGCCGAACCGCACTTCCTTCTGCTTTTCTTCTCCGGGTACCCACTGATCCTTGGGATCAAACAGTTCGTTCAGATACACGTTTGCCTCTGCGCTCTGAAATTTATTGTCCATACTCAGTGAAGTGTTAAAATAAGCAAACGTACCGCCCAAAATGACGAAAGCAAGCAGGCCTGCCGCCATCCATATTTCTTTCGTTCTTTTCTTCTTCATTCCGCGCCTCGTTACTTCCATTCAACTGAATCACCGCTGACTGTGGCCGTTTTTCCAAAAATCGTGGAAGATGCTTTTTCATTCACTTCTTCGCTGTTTAATGTGGCATGGCTGTCGCTTACCTGCAGAAGCTCCATCCGGAAATAAAGCTGGTAACTTGCGGCTGCATAATTGTCTGAAGTGTTGATATCCGGAAAAGCCACGGAAGCATCCGTTTGCGGGAACGGAAAGGTAACGCTTTCCAGCACCGGATCTGTCTTTTCTCCCGGCTGTAAGATTTTTTTGTAGTAGAACCAGCCGTCTCCTCCGTCCTTCCACAGATCACTGTCCTGACCGAAGCCGCTCAGCCAGTGCTTGACCGCCACATCCTTTCCGTCTATCTGGTTATTTAACAGCAGGCCATTACTATCCCAGGTTTCCGCGTAAGCAACACGCAGAAAAGCTGCACAGGAACTGTCATTTTGAAAAGAGACACTTTTAGGAACTGTTCCTCGTGCTTCCGAATCGGGATCAAAAACCTCTTCGATTTTTGCGCTCATCTGATCCGCTTTCAGCCGGTTTGTATGATCAATCTTCCCCGACCAGAACGCGAGGCTGGAGCCCGTGATCAGCAGGGCCAGGCAGCCGAGGATGAATATGCGTAACTTTGCTTTCCCCTTCATGGTGCACAACTCCTCCCGTAAAAATATTTTTTCCTTGAACCATTCCCTCTCCGACAAACTCCTCGGAGCAGTTTTATTTACTTTCTGTTTCTGCCAGTTTTTTCACCGGAAGGAGTATCTGTCTTTCGGGAATGAAAAACATTTCTCACCGCTGGGGAGGCAGGAAAGCATTTTTCACTGCATCCGATACATGGAAATAAGGCTCTCCGGAGTACGAATTGTGCACGGTAATTTCAACATTCTCTCCCGGATGAACGACAATCTGGCCGCCCTGACAGGTTCCCTCTTCATAAACCGAAGTGTCTCCTGTCTCTGCGTCTATCGTGTACTTTTCATAGGTAATCCCCGACTGCGTATATTCCTTCGGCAGCACCTCCGCAATCTGAAGGGTTGTGGTTTTCAGGATTTCTATATCCGGGCTGTACTCATCATGTTTCAGCACCACCTCCGCATTTACCGACTGTCCATTGTCCTCCGCAGACGTGACCCGGAGGATAAACGCGTCATCCGCCAATGGAGCCTGGTAATTATCAATAAGCTTATGAATGTACACAAGTCCTACCGGCAGATTGGTATATGTGATCGTTAGATCATTGCCGGGGAATACATCAATCCCGCATAGTGAACCAAGACGACTGACAGAACCCGGATCTGTGCTGTTTCCGTTCTTCTCCACCTTCACCGAGCCGAATTTCATTCGAGCTCCCAACCGGTCGGGTAGATGTTCATTCAGATAAATCCTTCCGCCTGCCGCCGGAACAACAAGGGTATATTCCACCGTTTCCTCGTGTTTAAGATCCGTCTTTTCGTTCAGTTTCCGGAACTCCGTATCATCTTTATCCGGCATCTCGTATACAGCATTCTCACTATTCCCGAAAGACTCCGCCGTGATGGTATAGCTGAGATTCTTCAGATCGGACGGAACACTGTCATACTCATTGACAACTTTTTTGATAGTGATTCTGGCTGTATTGGGCGTGTTTTCAAAAATTCCGTCCCCATTGTATAAGAGCAACATATTGTTGAGATCTGTCTGCAGGTCAGCGCTGTGGCCCGAACCATGGTCCTGAACCAGCGCAGATCCATTAATAACCTTTCCTATCTGAACGGTAACAGGCGTACCCAGCCCTGAGCCATCCAGGTATATACTTTGGAAAGAGCTGTCTGTTCCGGCAAGCTCCTGCAGAGAATAGGTTCCCCATGGAAGATTATGGAATTTCATCCATCCGTCCTGACCCGTCGTCTGCCGGTCTGTTTTCTGCACCTGTTCCGCAGCTGTACTTCCGCCCGGCTGTCTGGTAACAGTAAAGGAGATGTCCGCGAGAGGAATCTCGCTGCCTGCCACTATTTTCCGGAACTCCAAATCGTACAGCAATCCTCGTACGTAAGGAACCTGGAATTCCGGGTTTCCTGTGTAACTTCCCATGTGGCAGTTCAGAACCGCTTTCTGATTGACCGGATAGCTCTCCGCATCTCCGACCGCACTGTTCATGTTCTGCGCGCAGCTGTGAAACCCTTCCTGCTCCGCCTTCAGATGCACCTTGTAAACCATCTGGTGAATGTTGTAGTAATAGCCTGTCAGTCCGCCGTCCTCCTTCACTTCCGTTCCGGTGACGCCGTTTGATTCAGGCTTCCAGGTGAGGGTACTGCCGGAAAAGCTGACTGTCCCGTCGCTGTTTTCACAGTCCTCATAGGTGATGTAATCTCCCATGCTGTCCTGGACAGAATCCGCCACAATGTCATCGACGCTGAAATAGATATTCTTTTTCTCCATCGCATCCAGGTCAATATCGAAAACCAGGCTGCCCCCGTTCTTATCGACGGATAGGGCTATAGTCTTGCACGCCAGAAAATAGATGCCCAGCGCTTTCAGATAAATAAAGCCCGTCCCATTCGAAGCGCTCGGTGTGTTTTCGTAGTAATACCAGCCCTTATACGTGTGAACAATCTTTCCGCCCCTGTAGTAGTGCACGGTCGCTTCAAGATCATTCCCCTGCCCTGTTTTCCCCGGATGAAGGATACTTGGATTGCCTTTATTGATGCCGCTGTACTGTGTGCCAATCTCCTGCTTGTGAAAACCGTTGGAGTTGGAAACGGCAAAATCCGATTTTGCCAGAATCTCATCCCAGGTCATCCTCTTGCTGATGCCCATATAGACGCGGAATTCATTTTCCACCCCAGTGGGAATGACATTTTTCTGGTAAAAAATATCATTGCTGCCGTTGCCGTCTAAATCGAAACCTTTTTTATATACCTGATCCGTTCCGGCATATTCCTCCGAAACGATCTGCCACTCATTTTTCCTTTCAATCGTTCCTACCGGATCCGGAGCCGAAACCGTATTTGACGCGGCCGCCGCCAGCCGGATGGTATTAGCTTTAGCCGCCGACGAATCACTGCCAACCGCCTGACGGCTCTCTTCTCCGGATTCCTGCGTCGGCTGATTTTCCGCGCCCATCTCCTCATTGGTTTCCGAGCTGTCCGGATTGGACTCTTCCGTCTTTTCCGAAGAATTGTTTTCTCCTGCAGCGTCCTCCGAACTCTCGGGTTCCGCGTTTTGTCCCTGTCCTGCCTGCCCGGCGTTTTGCTGCTCCGACGGAGTTTCCGTGCTATTCTCCCTTGTTCCCGCCGTCTGTTCTGGCCCGGTGTTTATCTCTGACATTGACGAGGAAGTCTCACTTGATGCGCTGGCCGGCATTGCGGCGGCAAACATCATAACCACAGTCAGAACCAACGCAATCCACTTTTTCTTACGCCGTTTTTTCTCTGATTGATTTTGCATCAGAAGCTCCTCCTGAAAAAAATTCAAGGATTTTCCATGGCAGTGCTTTTGCTGCCGGCAGGATTTACAAACCGGCCTGTGCATTCCGGTTCCTGTTGTGTCCATTATATAAAAGCCCTACCAACGAAAAACCAACAGGTCTGTGCAGCAAGAGCTTCATCGCCCCGTCCACGAGGGCAGAAGATGCCTGTAAAAAGCCGTAAAAAAAGGAATGGTGTTTTCTCACCATTCCAATCGGGATTCCTCATAAATAATATCCGCCAGTATGTATTCTCCCCACGAGTATTCCGATAAAAATTCCCCCTCAAATTGTTCCTGCCTGTCGTTTCTGTGATCCAACCACGAATAATAATCGCAGTCAAACAGGTCCACATTTGCCATCTGTCCGCTTCCGGTTGAATAAATAAGGTTTTCCAGCCCATATTTCTTTAGGCTGTCTTTCAGCCGTTTTAACGCATTATAGTACACCTTCATATTCACATTACTGTATTCCCGCGACTCCCAGATGGTCGTGTAGATTTCCTCATTACTGACTTCTTTTCCCCTGTTTACCATAATGAGCGCCAGAATTTCTTTTGCCTTTCCTCGCAGCGGCACGGGGACACCGTCTTTCATAACGGTAAATCTGCCAAACATTTTCACATAGACATTTTTTCTCTGTCTTTTTTCCAGCAGACGGAGCCGGTCCATCGTCTTTCGTAAAATTTCTTCATTATAAGGCTTGAGAAGATACCCGTCTCCTCCGATCTGATTTGTCTCACGCAGATAGCTGTCATATGCGGAAATAAAAACAATCAGCAACTGCGGCATGATCTGCCGCATCCTTTTCGCGCATTCAATGCCATCCATTCCCGGCAGCCGGATATCCAAAAAAGCGGCTTCATAAGAATTCGTCTGGGAGAATTTAACGGCATCTTCCGCAGTTAAAAATTTTCCCACGATGGAGAGATCCTCAATTTCTCTTCCCATACGTACAAATGCATCAATCATCAACTGCTCATCTTCGACAATAACAGCCCTCATACCATTCACACCCTCTTACTTATGATGGAAAATATTCTTTATTGTGTCTGATGCATGGAAAAATGCTTTTCCGATATACTTGTTATGAACAGTAATAACTACTTCTTCTCCTTTGTCTACCGTTACCAGATCTCCTTCCTCGCTTCCGCCTCCGGAAATCGTAATTCCCGTCAGTTCATATTCCTTCGGTACGATTTCAGAAATACGCAGAACGGTTTTTTCTTTGATCAAGATGGCCGGACTGACCTGATTGTGCTTCAACACAACCTCTGCATTTATTTCAGATGCCCCATCTCCTTCTGAATCTGCCTGGACGATAAATTCGTCATCCGCCAGTTTGTCCTGGTAATCCGAATAATTATCGATGACTTTCTTGATATATATCTTTCCCTCCTGCTTCCGTATAATACGAATGCCTGCCGTTCCCTCTTCTGTCCCTGCTCCTACTGCCTTCTTTGACGTTGTCTCGCTTCTGACCTCCACCGGTGTGAACGTGACTTTCAACTTATAAGTGTCCGTCTTTCCCGCATCATCTTCCGACGTATGCACCGTATACGAAGGAATCTCCGGCGGCGTCCTGCTGTCCTGATTGATGACTGCCGATGTGGATGACCCTACGGGATTTCCTTGGTCATCCACCCACTGATACGTCAGTGTTCCCTCGATCTGGCTGTATTTGTCCAAACTGTTTTCCACCGCATCTGTCATGATGTGGGCATCCGAGGAATCCTTGGCTAACTCCGACAGATCTATGCTTTTTCCGGCCTCCACATCTGCCGTCTCCCCATCATCGACCCAGAACCGGACCGGCACATTTACTGCAGGATTATCTGTAAACTTCTGTGTATAGCTGGTTCCGTCTATGCGCCCCTGGTAAGAAATCGTCGGCGTTCCCTGATTGGTAAGAACATTATTGCTTCCGATAAAGTCATCCTTTGCCTGCACAGGAATCTGCAAATGCACTTCTTTCCCGTTTGCCACTGTCCCGAATTCACAGCTTACCTTCGCTGTGCCGTCACCCTGCTTATTTACCTGGATATTCACACGGTCTGTCACATCCTGGCCGCCGATGTACGCTTTTATCGAAGAGGTATTTACATCGAATTCAGAGGTAATGGTATCTTCCACTTTGACATTGGATACAGTCTGCTCATTCGGCGCCTTTTCCTGTACATCGGCATAGATGGATTTCAGCGTCTCAAAAAACTGCTCTCTTGTCACAACATTTTTATAATATTCTCCCGTATCAAAGGCTCCGGCAGTTTTTTTGCCTCCCTGCGCGCAATAGTCGATCCAGGAAATCATATCGTCAGCCACGGCACCGGTTCCGCTGTTCGTCCGGATGCCATACTGATGTTTGATGACGCCATCCGGTATCGTCGGCAGATTAACGCTTCCACTGCTCAGATCCTTGGCTTCACACGCGCCGCCGACTATGATGGAAATCATTTCCGCGTTATTATAGACAGAGTTTCCGTCAGCATCTGTCCAATTTGTAAAATTACTGCTGTTGTTCAGCTGCTTTTGCGCATTCTTTAATTCTCCATTAGAATAATGAATATGCTCACAGTCCCCAAAGCTGTCCCATCCATAAAGGCCTTCCATAATGCTTTCCGCGTCATTCGTAAAATACGGACTCTCAATCATGGAATGCGTTCCCCCATGCTGGAAATTTGTAATTCCCAGCATCAGGCTTCCATCGGTATAGTTTTTCATCCAATCCATGAAATCCAGAAAGCCCTGCTTCATTTCGTATAAAGAAAGCAGATCCTGCGTCACCGCCTTTCCATTCACCAGGGACGCCCGGTCATTCGCATGTGTTTTATCAAACATCTGCCAGCTTGTCTGTATCTGAAAGATAAAAACAACCGGCTTCACCTGCTTCAGATCCGGCGTGGCTTTCAAACCTATGGTATATTCTCTGTTCTGATTAGCATCGCCCTCATCCGGTGATGCGGTTTTCTGCAGGGTAAAATCATTCTCGTCGCTTTCCACCAGCGCACCGTTCACCAGCGTCCCGTTTTCCACCGGTTCTATCTTTGCGGAAACATCCGCATGAAACGGTCCATTCCCATCTTTCGGATATTCATGGCCGGTTGTTTCTAACAGTTCGTCCGCATAGTCAGGACTGCTGTCCGTATCCGGTTTCTTTTTGTTATATTTCTCGCCGGACGGTATGACAAGCGCACCGCACCCGCCTCTGCCCTGGAAATTGGGGTCATACAAATCATATCTGTATTTTTTCCATACAGCCTTGGCATAGGTCTCCTCCCCATTTTCCAGAATATTCTGCAGTTCCTCCGCATTATGAAACGGCGCGGCAGAATCGTTCGCCACACTTCCATAATAAAGCTGATCCAGACCGGTGATGGAATCAGGAAGCGTTCCTGTAATCTCCGTATATGCCCGCAGCGAGTCCTCCGACCTGAGAGAGTTGTTTTTCGCGGCCTGTCGGCTTTCTGCCGCACTGTCATCCTGCAGCCCTGATTCCTCCGCGCTTTCCTGCTGTTTTTTCTCTGCGCTTTCCTGTGATCCGACAGACTCCGTCTGCTGTCCGCTTTCTTCCGTATTCCCCTGCGTTTCTGTGTTATTCACGATTGGTTCGCTTGACCCCAGCACCGATTCCCCACTCTGTTCAGAAGCGGCCCCGGTATTCAGGGTTCCTTCATCCGCAAACGCAGGCACATAGAGGCTGCTGACTAATGCCAGAATCAGACAAACGGTTAGGATTATTTTGTGAAATATTCTCTTTGTCATCGGAGTCTCCTGTTCTGTCTTTTCTTCTTTCGTCATTTTCGGTGCCCAGGAGTGCTGTGCTACCCTATTCCGTCCGGCTGGAACCGGATTTTTCTGTCATATTGGCACAAGAATGGTTACTGTCGTGCCTGTGCCAATCTCGCTGGTAATCACAATATCCGCATTGCATTGCTGCTTCAGGCGAGATGTTGTATTATCCAGTCCGACAGAATCCCTTTCGCCGCGTCTGACCTCATCCTGCACCTTCTGATAATCGAATCCAACGCCATCATCTTTTACGGTAATGATATGGCATCCGGCCAGCGTTTCCGCCTTAATGCTCACATTCCCTCCCTGCAGCCCCTTGGGGAAGATTCCATGCCGGATGGCATTTTCAACCAGAGGCTGTATGCTTAGCGGAACAATCTTGAAATCTTCGGACTGCAAATCATAAGTGACATGCAGACGTTTCCCCATCCGCATTTTTTCAATATTTACATACGCCCGTACATACTCCATTTCCTGATAGACAGAAATCAGTTCCTGATTCTGCATGGTTCGTATGCATGCCCGCAGATATACGGTAAAGTCATAAATCAGGTCAGAAGCATATTCCGGATCCTGCAGAACAACTTCCCGGATGGAGCTCAGGGTATTGTATAAAAAATGGAACTGCATCTGACGTGCCATATTTTCTCTTTTTACTATTTCTGAATAATTCTCTGGCTGTCTCATACTTAAACGGAATCAGGCTTCGTTCGGGAAAACAGCAGCGCTGGGTACCCCCTGTATTCCCTCTGTTTATCCACAGGTTTACAAATGAAATTCATTTATTTCTCTCAATACTACCGCTTAAATCGGTATATTTCAACTGTAATCGGTAGTTTAATCGTGATTATTACCGCTCATTTTTGTATAGAATGTATAAAAGAGGTAATAATATGGATGAAAATTTTATAAGAACAAGAATCTCAGAATTAAGGATAAAAAAGAATGTATCGGAATATAAGATGAGCCTGGACCTTGGACACAGTAAAAGTTATATCCAGAGCATCTCATCCGGCAAAGCCTTACCTTCCTTATCCGAGTTCCTGTATATCTGTGATTATCTTGGCGTAACCCCCAAAGAATTCTTCGATACCAGTCCATCCGATCCCCTGATCATCAGCGAGCTTTATTCCCTGTCCCAGAATATGGAAAAAGAAGATTTGGAGGCTTTGGTTACCGTGGCAAGACGCCTTCAGCGCAGACAAAAAACACATTAGACGTCAAAATGCACCTCCATCTGTTCTAACTATTCCCCTCCGTTCCCAAAGCGCTTCCCGATTTTGGAAGATTCCTCGTTTTTCGTTCGCAATTTTTTCTGCATTTTCAGGATACCGCCACATTCAAAAAATTCTTGTTGACAAAGCTTCCGGCTGCATTATATAATAGCAAAGCGAGTTGCGAAGCAGCCGGTTCGGGGTCTTAGCTCAGCTGGGAGAGCATCTGCCTTACAAGCAGAGGGTCACAGGTTCGAGCCCTGTAGGCCCCACGTTAAACCCAAGCCGCAGTCGTAAACATTCATATGGCGAGATAGCTCAGTTGGCTAGAGCACGCGGTTCATACCCGCGGTGTCGAGAGTTCAAGTCTCCCTCTCGCTACGAAAAATCGGTAAATCCGTTTGCAGGATTTACCGATTTTCTTTTTTCTTTGTGAAATGATTTTCGCGGAAAATATCATTTTTGTGCCAATATGAGCGGTATCCCGTGGCCTTAGTCATGGGATGCCGCTCATATATTTACAAATATTGACAATAAGATGACGTCCGTGTGAAACGTACATAGACTGGATGGTTATGTGCTTCGATTCTCAGATTTTTGACAGTGGCAGAGCCGAAGCCAGATCGTCAATCAGATTCTCCGCACTCTCGATCCCGACGGAAAGCCTGAGAAGGGTGTCGTCGATGCCGGATTTCCTTCGCATATCTTCGGGAACATCGGCATGGGTCTGCGTCAGCGGATAAGTGATAAGAGATTCTGTACCTCCCAGACTCTCTGCAAAAGAGATCAGTTTTACATGGTTCAGGATATGAATGGCCGTTTCCCTGGAATCTGTGCGGAAGCTTACCATAGCTCCAAAGCCGGACGCCTGTTTTTTCATAATGGCATATCCGGGATGCTCCGGAAGACCGGGATAGTACACGTTTTTGATACAAGGCTGTTCCTTCAGCCACAGGGCAATTTGCATCGCGTTTTTTTCCGCTCGTTCAAGCCTTATGGCCAGTGTCTGGATACCGCGAAGGATCAGCCAGCTGTCAAACGGAGCCAGGACAGATCCGATGCTCATGGCTGTTTCGTGAAGGTGTTCCACGATTTCTAAGGAGGAGGCCGCCGCAAATCCGGCAATCGTATCGTTATGGCCGCCCAGATACTTTGTCCCGCTGTGTACCACAATATCCGCCCCGAGGGTCAGCGGCTTCTGGAAATAAGGCGAGAGGAACGTATTATCAATGATAAGAAGGAGACCATGGCGGTGCGCAATGTCGGCAAGCCTGCGGATATCCACGACTTTCATCATAGGGTTCGTGGGTGTTTCAACATAAAGGGCTTTCGTACTCGGCCTGATCATGCTTTCAATGTCATCACTGCTAAACGAGGCGTAGGTGAAGGTGAGCCCGTTTTTCTCACAAATGGTATGAAACAGGCGGATGCTCCCGCCGTAAAGATCCTGTTCGATGATAAAGTGATCTCCCGGACGGAACAGCTCCATAACCGTGCTGATGGCAGCCATGCCGCTGGAAAAAGCAACCGCGCCGGCAGCTTCTTCAAGAGAAGCCACCGTATGCTCCAGGCGTTCCCTGGTCGGATTGGACTCCCGTGTGTAATCAAACCCGGTGCTGGAACCAAAGCTGGCGTGAGCAAAGCTGGCTGTCTGGTAGATCGGATAGCTGAGTGCTTTATACTGATCCGCGGAAGATGTACAGCCTCCGTGGACGCATTTCGTTTCAAAATCCATTTTTTCCTCCTGTTTTTAAAGATCTGTCAGGAAAGTTGTTCCTGTTTCATTCAGCAAGAATGAACCGCGGTCTCCAGCTGATGAAGTGCCTTTTCCAGCACGCTTCTCTGCGTGGCTGCATTGATTCGTTCAAATTCAGATGACGACGGGCCGAAGATGCTGCCGTCATCGAGCCACAGATGGGCTTTCTCGGTGATGAGCCGGTGCAGCTGTTCGGCAGAAAGGTGAAGCCCGCTCATATCCAGCCATAACAGATAGGTTCCTTCCGGCTGCACGAGACGGATCTCAGGCAGATGTTCTCGCAGGAAACGATCCGTAAACTGCACGTTTTCCCATATATAATCCCGTATCTCATCAAACCACCTCTCGCCCATTTCGTAGGCAGCCTGGCAGGCGGTAAGACCGAAGACATTTGCCTGCGAATATCCCGCAGCCGCGTTTTCTTCCCGAAAGACCGCCCGCAGCCTGTCGTTGGGAATAATAATATTTGACACCTGCAGTCCCGCAATATTGAAAGTCTTGCTGGGCGATGTTCCCACAATGGAAAGGTCCGCGTATTCCGGACCGAGAGAAGCAAAGGGAATATGCCGGTTTCCCGGAAAAGCAAAATCGCAGTGGATTTCATCGGCAAATACCAGGACATGATATCTGCGGCAGATCTCTCCGACCCGGAGCAGTTCCTCCCTTGTCCAGACTCTTCCGACCGGGTTGTGCGGACTGCAGAACAGAAAAAGCTTTACATGATGATCGGCAATTTTCCGCTCAAGATCACCAAAATCGATGTGATAACGGCCGTTTTCATAGACAAGCGGGCTGTCGATCTGTGTTCTCCTGTTTTTAATAATGCATTCACTGAACGGGTAGTAAACAGGCTGCTGGATGAGAACGGCATCCCCTTCACGGGTGAATGCGCGGATGGCGGTTGAAATTGCGTACACGACGCCGGGGGTGATGGTGTTCCATCCGCTCCCGATCTTCCATCCGTGGCGCCGCAAGGACCAGCTTTGCACGGCAGCTTCGTAAGCCGGCTTCGGATCGGTGTACCCGAAGATGCCGTGATCAAGCCGCCGGCGCATGGCAGAAAGCACTTCCTCCGGAAGCCGGAAATCCATGTCGGCGACCCACAGAGGAAGCAGATCATTTCTGTTTTTCCTTTCTGTTTCAAAGTCATATTTCAGGCAGGAGGTTCCGCGCCGGTCTACAGGTTCATTCAGATTGTACCGTTTATTCATGTCAGATCTTTCCCTTCAAAGGATTGACGGAAGCGTCTACAGAAAGTTCCCCGTTTCCGGGAAGGCCGGGAGTCCGATCCTTTTCATCCGGACTGTTCCATTTGCTGGCCGATATTTTTGTGATATATTCCTCCGGTTTTTCGTCGGCCGGATGAAGGAGGAACTTGTGATCCGGATCCGCGGAAAGCGAAGCCCGTTCCGCCCGGATATCGCTGTCATCCCAGAGCTTTGCAAAATCAATCTGATTGGCAATTCTGGTGTTCCAGTCGGCAAACAGCTCTTCCTCTTTATTGTCATGCCCCAGTGAAAGATCATGGAAATAGGTGGCATGCCGGAATGCCGGAATCGCGTATAATTCTTTCGCGTATGGCCAGATATGCGGATAATCTACGATCCGATGCTTCACCGGGCCAATGTTCCGGAAATAGCTGATATCCCATCGAACCAGTGTGACAAAGAAACGAATGTCGGAGTCTGTCACATAATCCCCAAAAAGGAAACGGTTAGAGGCCAGCCTCTTGTCCAGCTTGTCCATGGAATCATAGAAGTCATCATAAGCTTCCTGATAAGCTTCCAAAGACTGGCAGAACGCCATCCGGTAATGGCCGTTGTTGATATGCGGGAACAGCCAGTCATTCAATTCATCAATTTCTTTCCGAAATGCTTTGGGATAGAGATCAGGCGCGTCCTTCGGCTGAAACAGCCGGAACTGCACTTCGAGATAATTTGTGAGTCTGTGATAATCGTTGTTGACTGCCTTTTTCTCCCTGACGTCCACAAGGGTTGGGGTCGTTGCCCTTCCCTGGAAATCCGGACGCGCATTCTGATAGAACTGGCTCAGAAAATACGCACCTGTGGCCGGATCTTTATGATCCTTCTGGTCGGCGAATCCCCACCCGTAGGTATTTGACTGCCCGGAGGGAGTTACCAGGATATTGGAGATGATGTCGGAAAGGCCTAGAAGTTCGATGGCGATGGCAGGACGGTTGGACCAGTTGCAGCCCTTTGCCCAGTAAAGCCGGTAACGGTTGGCTTCCGGCTTCCACTCGCCCTCTCCCTCTCCGGCCGGAGCCGTAAAGGCATTCGGCTGCCGTACAAAAGCGCCCGCTGCATTGATTTCGTTTTTTGTCTCCATAGGACGGGGACGGGCGCCTACCTCGGCCGCGTGCTGTTCCGCCTCTGCATCGGTATAAGATAATAAGGAAGAATCCGGCGCATCCTGCGCTGCGGATTTCTGACGGTGTGCGGATAAATCACAACTGAAGCTCATAACTATTTTTCCTCCTGACTAAACAGCTTTAACTAACTCTTCACTTAAATATTGCAAAAGGGAAAAACAATATCTAAAAGGTAGGAAAAATATGAAAAGAAGTATAAAGCGGGAGGAATGGAAAGTCAATGCCGCAGCCCACATCCTCCTATAGACTTTTTCTATATCTGTTTATAAGGAAAACAGAATTTACAAACCCCTGATGATTAGGGTAGAATACAGCGCAAAGGAAATACATATTTATCAGGTAGGTTTTGTAGACATTTATAACAATCCCGACTCCGCGAATCCGCTGCGTCTCACTTTGAACAAGAATTTGCTTATAAAATAAGTAAAAGACGAAATCAAGACAAAACCGTGAGAACCGGCAAAGAAATCAGTAAAGGAAGGAAGTCCTGAAAAAAGTTCAAAAAAGAAAGACAGGACACATCCATCAGACTTCGGGATTCAGGAAGGAAAGGAAAAAACAGGAAGGAGAAAATGAAAATGAGAAAACGAATCATCACCGCAGAAAAAGTGATATCCTTGGCTGCTGTTCTTAGTATAACCGCGGGGCTTGCCGGATGCGGCGCTTCTTCGGGAACTTCCGATTCCGGAAGCGAGGCTGCTTCCTCTTCCGCCTCAGCAATAAATTCAGTTTCACAATCGGTATCCGGAGATCAGTCCTCTTCCGGCGCAGGGGCTTCCGCCAGTACGGAAAACGTATCCGGGTCATCTTCCGATGGTGAAAAAACAACGATCGTATGCTCTACAGCCGGAACGGTACGTCCTTTTACCTATACCAATGATGACGGAGAATTGGTCGGCTACGATGTAGACCTGTTGAAAGCTATTTTTGAAAAGCTTCCCCAATATGATCTTCAGTTTAAGACAGCGGAGTTTACTGCCCTTACGGCGGGACTGGATTCCGGTATCTACCAGATTTCTGCCTGCAACTGGTCTTATACCGAAGAGCGCGAAGAAAAATACACCTTCACAGAGCCGACCTTCCAGAACCAATTTGTCATAGCAGTACCGGAAGATAACGATACGATCAAGAGCTGGGATGACCTGGCGGGAAAAACAACAGAAGTTTCGCCGGGACTGCAGTATGCGGTAGCGCTGGAGAAATGGAACGAGGCAAATCCGGACAAGGCTGTAAAATTGAATTATTCGCAGTCCGATCTGACAACGATGCTGTCCAATGTCGAGAGCGGGAAGTATGATTTCCAGCTCATTGACCGCACGACGCTGAATGCTTATCTGAGTGATTACGGCCTGAAGCTGAAGGCGGTGGAACTTCCCCAGGACGAGGCAGACAATATTTCCAGCAATCCCTACGCCTATTATCTGCTTCCAAAAACAGAGGAGGGCGAAGCTCTTGCAAAGGAAATCAACCAGGCCTTTGAGGAAATAGTCGCAGACGGCACAGCGCTGAAAATCAGCGAACAATATCTGAACGGGGATTATCTGCCGAAGGAAGTCGAAGAAAAGGCCGGCACCGGATCCGCCGAATCGGTGAGCGGCTCATCAGCTGTTTCCTCTTCCTAAAACAAACACAGATAAAAGAATGCGGAGATCTTTATCATGGGCAATTTATTTGATTTTAGTGTCGTACTTTCCAATATTCCGAAAATGCTGGCATATCTGCCGGTCACACTTGAAATAACGGTAATTTCAGCGTTTTTTGCCATTCTTCTGGGATTGCTGATCGCAATGATCCGGATCCGCCAGGTGCCGGTTCTGAACGGTCTTTCCAAAATCTATGTGTCCTTTATGCGCGGAACACCGATTATTGTGCAGTTATATCTCAGCTATTACGGAATACCGATGTTCCTGAAATATATTAATTATTACAACGGGACAGATTACAACGTAAACAAAATACCGTCTATCCTGTTTGTGATTATCACCTTTGCATTGAATGAAGCGGCCTTTGACTCGGAGAGCCTTCGTGCGGCCATTTTATCCGTGGACAGGGGACAGCTGGAAGCGGCGCATTCTCTCGGTATGACCGGAGGACAGGTGCTTCGCCGCGTCACAATTCCGGAAGCGGCTGTAGTGGCGCTTCCCTCTCTGGGCAACTCCCTGATCAATATGATGAAGGGAACCTCCCTTGCCTTTGTCTGCTCGGTAGTCGAGATGACGGCGGAAGGGCAAATCCTCGCCGGCAACAACTTCCGTTACTTTGAATCTTATATCTCTCTTGCCATTATTTATTGGGCACTGACATTTATCCTGGAAAGAATACTGGCTGCGCTTGAAAAGCATTTCAGTATTCCGGATACCCCCGATGAGAAGGTGGCGGCGAAGCTTGCTCCAAAGGAGGTGGCAGCATGAGTCTTGTGAAGATAACAGGTCTGTCCAAGAAATTCAGGGATAATGTCGTGCTGGACAGCATAGATCTCGATGTAAAGAAAGGCGATGTCATTGCCGTTATCGGCCCGTCAGGAACAGGAAAATCTACACTGCTCCGCTGTATCGATATGCTTGAAAAACCGAACAAGGGGCTGATTGAATTCGGGGATTTCCGTTTTGATGTCACCAGCAGAAATAAAAAAGATATTGTGGCTCTTCGCCAGCGGGTCGGCATGGTTTTTCAGACCTTTAATCTTTTTAAGCAGAAAACAGTCCTGGAAAATGTAATGGAAGGACTGATCGTTGTAAAAAAAGTGCCGAAAGCGGAAGCAGAAGCAAAAGCATTACAATATCTTGGGAAGGTCGGAATGCTTGACAGGCAGCAGTATTATCCCCGGCAGCTTTCCGGCGGCCAGCAGCAAAGGGTAGCGATCGCGCGTGCCCTTGCCATGGAGCCGGAGCTTCTGCTTCTGGATGAGCCCACATCGGCGCTGGATCCGGAACTTGTCGGAGAAGTACTGGATACGATCTTAAAAGCCGCGGAAGCCGGAAATACGATGATTCTGGTGTCCCATGAGATGAGTTTTGTGCGAAAGGTGGCTTCCCGTGTCATTTTTCTGGAGAACGGACATATCCTGGAAGACGGTACGCCCAGACAGGTTTTTGAAAATCCGCAGCACAGCAGGACAAAAGAATTTCTGCATAAATTCTATCTGCAGGAAGGACCGGAGTTTGTCATATAGTTTTCACATCCCGGCTGATATTTATGGAATGGAATGCAATACCAAAAACGGCCGCAGGAGTTTATCCGATAAGTTTCACAGTTCGGCTGATAAGGAAAGGTATATCAATGGAGCAGGAAGAGAATAAAAATCAGATTCAGGTGATCCGCGTGACAGAAGAATGGCAGAGAGCCGGTGTCCATTATGTACGTGTGGAAGGTATGCTGAAGGAGTTCCCGGATATCACACTGGCAATGGAATTCGATACGGACACGCCGGATACCAGGTACACCCTTGTGCTGGAAGGCAATATGCCGGTGGCGACAGTAAGACTGCATGTCCTCGATGAGCACACCGGAAAAATTGAACGCGTCGTCACGGTCGGAAGTGCCCGGAAGAAAGGATATGGCGCCCTTGCAATGAAAGAAGCAGAAGCCTGGCTGAAGGATCTTGGAATCTCACATATCGTGGTGACATCAAGAACAGTGGCTGTCGGGTTCTATGAGAAACTTGGATATACGCCGGACTGGACAAAAACCGGAGGCGAAGGGGACTTCCGGCTGGTACTGGTGGAAAAGGAGATTTGATATCTATGGCATTTGTTGAACCGGTTCAGCCGGTAATTCCGGAAGGTGCGATCAGCGCCAGGGAAAATTATCACAGAGTATTTGAAAAGGGAAAACCCGCGTGGTTTCCCACAACACACGATATGCTTTTTTTCAACCCGGCGATCCTGCCGGATAATATCGCAAGGGGAATGGTAAATGAAGCAAGGCAGCCGGAGCCGGGGTATGAAGGCGGACCGGATATGTTCGGCGTAAACTGGACCTGGGTGCCGGAGACAATGGGATCTATGGTCTATGGCGGACACCCTGTCCTGGAGGACGCAAACGACTGGGAGAAGGTCATCCGTTTCCCGGATATGGAACAGTGGGACTGGGACGGCTGTGCGAAGCGGAATGCCGGTATTTATTTTGACACGAACAGGACAAGCTGCATCAATGTCGTCAGCGGGCTTTTTGAACGTCTCATTTCCTTTATGGATATGCAGTATGCCCTGATGGCATTGGTCGATGCGGATCAGAAGGATGCCGTCAAGAGGCTTTTTGACCGGCTGACAGTTTTCTACGATCAGCTGTTTGAGCATCTGCACCGGTATTTTCACACAGATGTAGTTCAGTTCCATGATGACTGGGGATCCAAAAAGGCACCTCTCTTCTCGCTGGATACTTGTATGGAGATGGTGGAGCCGTATCTGGAAAAGGTTGTAAAAAGCGCGCATCGGCACGGCATGATTTTTGAATTCCACTGCTGCGGGAAAAACGAACTGCTAGTTCCTGCCATGTACAAGGCGGATATTGATATCTGGAACGGACAGCCTCTGAATGACTTTGATTCCCTTATTCCCGTTTATGGCGACAAAATTGTGTTCGGCGTCAGCCCGGAACCCCTTCCGGCTGATGTAACAGATGAAGAAGCCTGGGAATCCGGGCATCGATTTGTCGAGAAGTATATTCATTTCTACGGCGAAGGAAAACCAGTCGCTGTATTTTCCAGACGATCCAACGCAAAACAGATTGAAGCCATTTATCATTACAGCCGCGAAGCTTTGAGCCGGCGGTGAACTGCGCCAGGCGTCAGCAATGGTGAATTTTCCGTCCCGGTATTCCGCATTCTTCCGGGAAGGAAATCACATAACAAACGGGTGTGCCATAAAACAGCATGCCCGTTTTTAATTTCTTGCCGAGGGGCTCTACATTTGGTTTTTCATTTCTACTCACACGCCTCTCGCGAGGCGTGACCACTGGGACACGGTATATGAATGTCGAAGGGATGATTTCTACTCACACGCCTCTCGCGAGGCGTGACCAGCCTGGTACAGGGCAAAGACGTAACCGTATTTATTTCTACTCACACGCCTCTCGCGAGGCGTGACCAAATCACAACCGTGCCTGTACACATTATTGGAAATTTCTACTCACACGCCTCTCGCGAGGCGTGACAGCGAGGCGTCAGTCACAGATTTCAACGCATTCATTTCTACTCACACGCCTCTCGCGAGGCGTGACAATAGATATATCGGTTCTCTTACCACTATCAGTATTTCTACTCACACGCCTCTCGCGAGGCGTGACGCTGAAGCTGACACCGACTCTGACGGCAAATTGTCGATTTCTACTCACACGCCTCTCGCGAGGCGTGACGGGACAGACATCTTCCAATTCGCGGGCAGCTGCGCAATTTCTACTCACACGCCTCTCGCGAGGCGTGACGCCATTGCCCGGCCTGTTCCTGCAGTTCAGGTTGCATTTCTACTCACACGCCTCTCGCGAGGCGTGACATGGTCGCGCTGTGACATAATGCCATCGGAAAATTTCTACTCACACGCCTCTCGCGAGGCGTGACATCATGCTGACGCCACGATCCGGCAGAAGCTGGATTTCTACTCACACGCCTCTCGCGAGGCGTGACTTTGACGCAATTTATTAAATATCGCTTTACAAGATTTCTACTCACACGCCTCTCGCGAGGCGTGACAGGATTTTCCCTACCATGTCTGACACAGCATCCATTTCTACTCACACGCCTCTCGCGAGGCGTGACGCCAATGCCCGACGCATAATTCTGGGCGGATTTGATTTCTACTCACACGCCTCTCGCGAGGCGTGACCAGCTCGCTGGTCACATCGCTGTACTCCTTCGCAATTTCTACTCACACGCCTCTCGCGAGGCGTGACGAAAAATCCGAAAAGGAAGTGGAAACCGCAAAAAATTTCTACTCACACGCCTCTCGCGAGGCGTGACATACCCGCTTATTACTGCTTGCAAGGCTCCAAAATTTCTACTCACACGCCTCTCGCGAGGCGTGACTTGCGGCAGCAGCGGTTGCGAACCTGAACAAACACAACATTTCTACTCACACGCCTCTCGCGAGGCGTGACCATACAACCGTGCTATCGTTGTCACACGCATCAAGATTTCTACTCACACGCCTCTCGCGAGGCGTGACGATATTCACAGCGGAAATACTTTTATTCCGTTGAATTTCTACTCACACGCCTCTCGCGAGGCGTGACCAGAGTTCAGAGATGCGCTGCTTCCTGATCTGATATTTCTACTCACACGCCTCTCGCGAGGCGTGACGAGTTCTGACTCACCTGTGCAGCTGATGCAGATGATTTCTACTCACACGCCTCTCGCGAGGCGTGACCGCAACATTTTGCAAAAAAGTTGCAATCCTCACCCATATGTAGCGAAAGAGGCGGAATTATACTATATTTGAGAAGGTATTTTTCTCCAAAAACAGATAAAACCTCTGCGAACCTTCCAGCGTATTTCAATCATATCTGGTTCGCCATGTGCTTATCAGTTTACACAATTATAGTACCTTCAGGATTATATCCTTTTTTTATGCCAAAATGTTCAACTTTTCTCTGCCAGTGATTTCCCAGATAATAAAACCGCATACTATCCGTATCCTTATTCATGATCTTTAATAATTCTCCCTTTAATTTCATAAATGAAGAATAATCAAGATCTGCTTCAAATACGGAATTTTGTACACGCTGTGCATGAGACTCACACGCTTTTGCGACCTTGCGCAGTCTTTTTTTACCATCTGCTGTTTCTGTAGAAACATCATAGCTGATCACAACCATCATATTGCTAATTCCTGCTCTACCTTTATTTTACCGTTCTTTTTAACAAAAGAGGAATATATTCCTCCACCTCACCCCTGACATATTTAGCCAGAAGATTGCTCTGCACATACGGCAGGAGCCCATAAGGAATATTTTCCTTTAGTACAGGATGATAAATCTCCGTTCTTTTTTTCTCCTGCCATTTTGTGAGCAGCTTTTTTCTGCCATTATCGTTCAGTAAAACCGCTCCGGTAAGCTGCTTTTCAAAATCCTCTTCGCTAATTACTTTCAAATTTAATAAGGTCAAAACAAACCGTTCACCTATCCCACGGAATTCTTCAACCAGATCACATGCAAGTGACGCACGGCCACTGCGAAGCGTATGGTAAAATCCGATGTAGCTGTCCAGACCGACTGTTTCTAAAGCAGCAGAACAATCAATCATTTCAAGCGTATATACAAAGGACAGCAATGCATTTACAGGATCAAGCGGCGGTCTTTTATTCCTATATTGAAATGTTTCCGCAAGATTGTTCCCCGTAATTAATTTTGAAAAGATACCAAAATAGATGCTGGCACAATTTCCTTCAATCCCCAAAAGCAAGTCCACCGAATCACATTCCTCTGCTTTTTCAACACCTTCTTTCAACACCTGTAACGCTTCTGCCATTGCCGCGTCTTCCTTTAATTCAGCATGATCATGAAGTGTACGTTTCATGGTATAAATGCAATTACTGAATTTTGCTGCCATTTCGTTTTTTGCCATCTGCAATCCGTTTTCTCGAAACTTGTCAATCTGCTCAACCCGCAGAAAAACATTGCCTTTGGTTTCACCGAATACTTTCGCGAGAAATCTTCCCTCCGGAGACATGAAATTAAGTGGAATTCTTTTTTTCACACACTCTCCCATTAACCCTGTGGAACACCCCAGATAATTGAAGCAGACAATATTTTCCACATTATCGAGCGGGATTTTTAGTAGAGTCTCCTTTTCAACGGTACAAACAAGGTTATTATTTTCAAGCGACAGATAAGCATCTGAATTTGTAACATAAATTGTATTTAGCAGCTTTCTCACATTTTCCTCCTGTCTGATGGAGCATTCAGCTTTCCTGTTTCACCATTTCCAGAAAGGTCTCATGTCTGTTTCGTTTTATTATTTGCGGATTGCATGTATTCTTGAAGGAACATCCGCTGCACTTTTGATTTTTACGAATCGGAGGTATCTCACCCTTCATTGTATAATCGCGGATTTTATCAAGAACCTGTCGGATGATTGCCAAATACCTTTCATAATTTTCATTCAGCGGAAGATGGATTCTTTTTTTCACATCCGCATAAAATAGGATTCCCTCTGCGTCACAGTGAAAAATAGAATCTACACAGAGCTTCTGTGCAAAAACCTGAAGGGCATCATCTTCATTAAATAAGTTGTTTTTGGGTTTTCGAGGCTTGTATTCAACAATCGCTAACTGGTAGCGGTCAGGGAATCCTTGCATTCTGATCCCATCCTTGCGCTTTGTCAGTTCAATGCAGTCAGTAACACCATATATGCCCAGTAAATCATTGTAAGCCCTGACGGATGTTAACACCTGCTTATTCCTGGCGACATAGGAATTATCGGGGTCATGCACTCTGTCGTGGATTATATTTCCTTTTGTCACAAAATAGTTTTCATCCCATGAACACTCGATGTTGATTAAGCCCCACCGGTGAGGGCAATACAGAAAATGCTGTATATTTCGTATACTTACACTAATTTCTTCCATAAAATTATGCAGTCCGTTTTATCCTTTCCAGGATGAATCGACAGGCACAATGCCCGCGATTCATTCTGGCATTATAAATATCTCAACAATACGGAATCAAAGAAACTCCTTCCGGCATAGAGGTATCAACTTTTATCTCATAATCTTCAAACTTTCTCGGAACTGTAATGCCTTCCTTCAATGCCACAGATATTTTTTTGTTTAATTCCGGGAAATGAGCATTCCCCAATACGCTTTCGTGCTTAAAAACATAGAGTCCCCGTACTTCCATATCCCCTCTGGCCGCGCTCCGGTCTTCGTCAAATAAATTGAGCAATGCCTTCCATAGTAAATCTACGTCCTCTTCTGTAAGCCCGGTGATTTTATTTGCCAAAGCTGCCGAGATATGCCCGCTCATGCGATAGAGAGCATAGGGGATAATGCTTTTGTTTCCCATTTCCGTATCGCCTTTTTCCGCCCTTTTCTGGTCGGTTTTGGCCTGCCGGGTAATTGTCACATTATTGACATAGATCGGGGAAATACTGTCCGCAAAGCTGAACTGAACCGGTCCCCTGACAATCCCGCAGGAATTATTTCCGGTAGACATAACCGCCCCGAAGGCTCTAACATCATAATAATTTCTGCACATATACTGCTGTGCTTTTAACTCCGTAGGAAGATCCGTTCCCTTCTTGGTTTTATCTACCGCAAGCCCTTCTGCTTCATACGCTGCCTTAAATTTATCATTTAATGGCTTATCATTTTTAATTAAGATATTGAATCCTTCTTCTCCGTTTTTAACAAGATCCACGTAGTTTCTGACTTTTCTTTTCAGACAGACATCCGTTACATATCCCATACCGGTCTCAGCGTCCATGCGCGGTTCGTTTCCAGCATCCGGATCCCCATTTGGATTACCATTGGTTACATCAAACAGATACACAAAATCATATTTATTTTCCAGCATCTTTTTTCCCTCCTGTGAAATTTTTTATTTTTCTTTTTTCTTGAAAAACGCATTGTATCTTTGGTAATACCCCAGAATAAATCTTCCCTGATCATACAAATCCAGCGTTCTCGGAAAAGCGCCGTCTAATTTTTCCATCGCGTCTGCAAGCGCACTCTCATATCTTTTCACATACTCCGGATGATCTCTTCTTAACTTTTTAAGATGAAAGTTCGAAAGCTTTATCAGCCTTGGCATAACCGCCGCAGGATTGGATACCGCCATACTGAAATAAGCGTCTTTAATCGTTCTGTTCAATTTTGCAGGTCTGCCCTCCGCACCTTCCTCTGTCTTTGCGTATTTATCTGTTTCCTTCTCCGTTGTTTTTACAGGGCTGGAAGCTTCCTCTTGTATCATCTGAAGAATGGCAAAAATTGCCCCGCTTACATATGCCGGATTTCTGCTGCCGCTGTCATATGACATGCTTATCTCCTCCTTTGTATGTCTGATCAGACATGCCTTTATAAACCCTGCCCGGACCCTGTTCAGGCGGATAAATTTGTTGTTTTCTTTGTCCGAATCTTTTCTGACACGTGTTACCATTCTCTTTAAACACCAGGAAGGATAATCCGTTCCATTAAAGATTGCCTGAAGAACAGAATCAAACGGTGTATCGTCATCCTCCGGATGTGTGGAAGCCGGAGACACCAGCTCTTTTTTCACACGCCAGAACGCAACCGGTTTACCTGCCTCCTGAATCTGCATCTCACTCTGAAATCTGGCGATATTATGAAGCAATTTACCGAATTTCTGACGGCAGATAAATTTCACCTGTATGCGGGAAGCATTGGGGGCTAATCCGACAATGTAATATTCTGATCCGGTGGTAATCCGCTGTTCAATATCCTTAAACTTATAGGAAGTGGCAGTGCCATTCAGCGCATCCTTCATTAATTGAGAAAGTGCGGATTCCAGCTCTCCCTCTTCATACTGTTCGGACTGTTCCTCAAAAATGCACCCCATAAAGAAATCATTTGCAGGATTCCCGTCTACAGACCAGTAAATCATTGTCTGCCCATCCATGTAGCAGTGATTTGACGGGCTTTTCAAAAGAAAATTCAATGCTCTGGTATACTGCTTCATGGCTTTTGCTGAAATACAGGCATTTTCTCCCTGCCTATGATTATAAGATAAAAAGGATTCCGGCTTAAAATTTACCAGGCTGGGATTTATACCGGCATTTCGTATGCCAACACCGGATCCGGATACCATTGAATCATGTACCTCTGCTACAGGCAGCTTTTCTCCTGTTACCGAGCACTGGCAAATATACGCTTTCTTTTCAGGTTCTTCGTCTGTTTTCCGGGAAAGTTCCCGCCATTTTTCTTTTACCTCTTCATCATCCTGAAGCAGAAGCTCCGGGTGGCCTTCAAGGCAAAAGGCAAATTTAACCTTGTTCAGATCAGACTTTATCCCCAGTAAAACCTGATTTTCTGTTTCCGCTTCCGGATTCCATTTCCTGGCAAATTGTACATAAGCTTTCGCCAGAGGCGAAGACATTGAACCAAAATCACGCAAGACTTCCTCGCAGAAGCTCTGGTGCTGCAGCTTAAGTCGTTCCTTTTGCTTGTCTGTTCTGCCTTCTGTTTCCGTTGAAAGATATTCTCTGCCTGTGCTTTTATCTGTTTGATATTCCAGTCCGAAAATATATCCGGGACGCACCTCGACAAAATTTGCGCTGATTGTCGTTGACCGAGGTCTCTCCGGAAGGCTGACCGCCTGCGGCACAAGGATAATTTTTTCTTTACCTTTTTTATCTTTTATTGTCCGTTCTATCCTGTTATCGCGAAAACCGGCCAGTCTGCCGTCCGATGTCAATAAGATAAAGTAACTTATATCGCAATCTGCATATCCTGCTTCCTTAAGTTTATGATTCTCGGAAAGGACTGTATAGTAATCGCAAAGTGCGCTGATCAGCATGTAACCGCCTCCTTGTAACGGGCGACATCTATAATGCCGTCCTCCATGATCGGACGGTAAAACAGACTCTCTGCCTCATCGGAAAACACTTTTTTCTCCCAGTCTCCATGAACCGGACGCCCGCCGTCCCGGAAGCAGACCCTGTAAAGCATATACCCCAGATCATGCCTGCCTTTGTTTTCCTCGCAAACTTCATTCAGTTGAAAAGAATCGGTTAAAACCACCTCTGCCGGAAATTCCGCACATCCCAGACAAGGCTGCCTGAAATATTGGCCTTTTCTGCAGCGGCGGATAAATTCCGCCTGATGTTTTTTTAATGGATCACATTCTTCTTGCTCCCTCTCGCAGCGAATACCAGTGAGTTCTACATGGAATTCTACGCCATAGCGGACATTTTTCAGAATCATAGAAGCTCTCTGCGTACGCTCATCCCCGATATTGGTATAAATACGGGGATCCGTTGTAATAGCATCTCGTTTTCCCTGTTTAACCTCTTCTGCCTCCTTCATCTGCGCCTTCATTTTGCCAAGTTTTACCTTCGATTTCACCTCATTTCTGCGGACACTTGTAAACTCAACCGGATTAAATACAATTATGCGGTCTATTACATAGCGCATTGCCGGTTTCCAATAAATACTTTTCAGCAAGCCCTCCAGAGCTCCCGGCGTCGGAACATCATAGCTGACACGTTCTGCTTTCATTTCCGGTCTTGTAAAGCAGGCTCTTTTTCCGCTTACAATCACCTTAATCGACAATAAAATCACCTCCTTCCAATAAAATGCCTATATCTTTCCTGTAATACTGCGCTTTATTGGTAAGCACAAAAATACCATTATTTCCCGTCCGGCTTTGGTTCGTATTACCGGAACCGCTTTCTGCCAGATTTTCTATCACCCCCTGATACATAAGCTGATCCAGATCTCTCCGCGGTACATTACAGGTATATTCCTGCAGCCTTCTAAGTGTCTCTCCAGACATCCCACCATATCGAATCCGGTTAACCAGATCTTCCGCATTTTTATCCTCTGGGATAATTATACTCTCATCCCGGCTTAGAATGATCTTCCCGTCATAAGAGGCAAAAGGAATCGAGTACATTGCGCTTTTAGATTTCAGTGATATTCCTTTTTCTTTCATCTGACTGTGCATAGATTTCTCGACATGTTTCTCTGCTTCAGCCAGAGATACTCTGCGATAAAACTCTCTGACGCAGGCTTCATCTGAAATATCCGAGAATTCATCGAAGAGTTTTGATGTAACATCTGTCTTAATATCTCGGAACGGTTGCTTTCCCACGATTTTCTCTGCAAAATCGAAGATAAAAACCTCTCCGCTATCCCATATGCCCTCGCGATTGCATCTTCCTCCTGTCTGCAGAATGCTGTCCAACCCGGCCATTTCTCTGTAGGCAGTACGGAAATCCAGATCAACCCCGGCCTCAATAAGCGAAGTAGAAATGACAATGACAGGGTCTGCGGAGGTAACTTCTCCCTGCCTGGCAGCCTCCCCTAATTTTTTCTTTATTTCATCTATGGTTTCCTGAAGATCCTTCTTGGTCATCAGCGTGGACAGATGGTAGAGGTTCTTCCTGTGCCCTCCCCCAAGGAAGTTGTATAATTCGCGCGCCTTTCTTCTTGTATTGACAACCACAAGTGTGGAGCCGTTTTTCCCGACTTTATCCGCCAGTTGTTCAAGTGATTGGTTTTTTATATATTTGTAGGTACATTTATGAAACGGCTTGAAATCTGTCTGGTCAGGAACAAGTTCTTTTACCCGCAGATCATGAAATGTATATTTGCTGAGCAGTTCCCGATAATCCGGCATGGTTGCCGTAAGGAAAATTGCTTTACAGCCAAGCTTTTTTGTTAAAATCGAAACACCTTCCAGACACGGCTGGAGGAATTCTGCGGGCATCAGATGCGCCTCGTCAAAAACAAGAATGCTGTCAGCCATATTATGCATTTTTCGGAGCTTATTCCGCGTATTAGAAAACAGTGTCTCGAAAAATTGTACTTCTGTTGTGATGATAAAATCCGCGTCCCAATTTTCTGTGGCCTGATTAACCTGAAGCTTGTAGGCTTCATCTGCATTTTCATCGTCCTCAACAGAATACGTTGACTGGTGGCGCAATATATGCGCCACTGTCTGCCCGCCTTTGTCTTTGTCATTGTCATTAAATATGTTGTTCAGTTCCTGTGCAGTCTGTGTAATAATGCTGTTATATGGAATTACATATATAATGTGTTTTTTACCTGTTTCCAGAGCCTTGATCAAGGAACATTTTGCGCTGCACAGCGTTTTCCCACTGCCTGTCGGCATACTCATGAGATAAATGTCAGCATCTTCATGAATATTCTGAAAAGCCTGTTCCTGAATTTCCGTTCTCGCAAGCTGCAAGCTTGTCTGATCCTTCTTTTTTCGAAACTTATCAAACTGGTCATTCAGTTTTTGAAGGCATACTTGAAAATCCGTTTTCAGCGTTGTCCTCTCTACACCTTTACAAAAGCGTTCCGTGTCAAGGGCATCTGCATCAACCAGGCAGGAATAGCAATACCGTATCATAAAAGAAATTTCATCGTAAAAAACGCCAGCCAATTTTTCTTGATCCGAATATTCTGCGGGATTAAATCCGTCCATCAGATATCTGGATAGACTTTTTTTATCAATTTCTTTAATGTCAATATTTTTCCGTTCAAAATCTTTCTTATATGCATCATAGGGGTCGAAATCTGTTTTTTTCAACCTAGCGTACAGTGTATGTCCGCTCGAAGAATCATCCTCCGGCAGATCCTCTTTCTGTCCGCCATCCGGAAGTCCAGCGTGATGGCCTGCAATGCAATATTCAAGAAATGCTTTTTCCGGATTCTGAATGTCCTTTCTCTCTGCCGCCTCAATAGCACCACAGGTAGAGTGATCTACACGCAGGGCTGCTCCCCTGATTCTTTTCTGAAAAGCTTCCTGATATTTTCCGATATCGTGAAGCAGTCCGGCATTATAAGCCAAAGATTTCCAGGGTTCAACCGCAAAGGATTCAGCCAGGGCTGCTGTCCCCAACAGGTGGCTGCAAAGCGTTTGCTTGTAGGAATCCGGAAGCGAATCAATATCACGCTCCTTATTTTGAGCATCATCAGAACACAAATTATTGTCTTTGATATGAGCAATATATTTCACCAAATTTTATCACCCTCCTTCCGCACAAATAAGCATTTGATTTTATAATATGATTATAGCTCATTTGTCAGAGATTTCAATTTTTACATAATAATAAATAATTAAAGTATATAATTGTAAAAAATTAAAGTTCTTTTTTCTTCCCAAAGGTAAGGGGATGATCTTTTACATCAAGATCATCCCCTTACCAACAGGATACATCAATAATTATAAAGAATTAATTTCTACTCACAGCCTCTTCAGGCGATAGAACCATCCAAATATATTAACCTATATCAGATTGTTCCGAACCGTCTCTAGTATACACAAATGGAAATCTTGTTACAAATAAAAATTCAGTTCTGGTTCTTGCTTATCTGGATCGCGCTTTCCGGGATTCAGGCCTATCCCACCTATTAAATCCTTACCGGATAGCCTGATTTTCAGGGCTTCCTATCCTGCTTATCAGGACTTATTCTGAAAATACGGTGCCAGAAGCGCCGCCACATTAGAAATGGGCATGGTCTGAAGGATAATTTTTCCCGGACCGCGGACCACGGTATTAAAAACGCCCTCACCGCCCAGCAGCATATTTTTCACTCCGGGAACGGTCACCACCTCCATGCTACAGGTTTCATCCATAGCCGCCAGATAGCCGGTGTCCACGATCATTTCCTGCCCTTCTTTCAGGATATATTCACAGCCATAACCGTCTATTTCAATAAATGCGGTTCCCTGGCCGGAGAGCTTCTGCATGACAAATCCCTCTCCTCCAAAAAGGCCTTTCCCGAGGCTTTTCTGAAAGTACATGGACAGCTCTACGCTTTCCTGCGCGGCAAGGTAGGCCTTTTTCTGCACAATGACGCTTTTCCCCGGTGCAATTTCAATGGCATTGATCGAGCCCGGAAAGCTGGAGGCGAAGGCAATCATTCCTTCTCCGTTCTGGGCTGTATAGCGGTTCTGGAAGATGCTCTCTCCGGAAAACATTCTTCCGAACATCTTCTTGAGGCCTCCGCCGGAAGTGGTTTCCATTTTCATGTTGGGAGTCATCCAGCTCATACTTCCGCTCTCGGTCATCATCGCTTCTCCGGCCTGCAGATAGCATTCCACCACCGGAAGATTGCCGCCTTTTATTTCATACCTCATATTCGCTCCTTTCTCAGAATCTGCTGATTCTGTACCGTCAATGTTTTTGTAATTCAAATCGCTTATTTTTTCTTATATTTATGATCGAACTCTCAGAATCCGCTGACCCTGTAAATGACAAACTCTGTCGCGGAATTATCCGCCCTGTCTTCTGTCAGGCCTATCAGCACGGTTCCGTCCGGCAGTCTTACTGCTGTACTGATCCAGGGATACTCTGTCCCGAAAAGCTCACTGTCCTCCGCCGATCCCAGCAGGCTGCCGTCGCTCTTCCAGAAAAAGATTTCCCGCATATTCCCGTCCAGGCCGATAAAGCCGTTTTCGGTTTCCACAACATCTGTAATGCTCCCCAGAGACTGTTCTCCGCCGTATTCCTGATTTCCAAGCTCCATCTGCTGATTTCCCTCCATGTCGAAAACCCAGATCGCTTCATTCTGACTCTCCGGATCCGTGCCGGAGATGAAGATATGGTTTTCACTCAGGCGGGCTGTCCCAACGCTTTCTTCTGGAAGAATCGGCCATGCTTCTTTGGATGCCTTGCTCCCGTCGATGGTCACCTTCTCCGGCTCTGACCCGAAGAACCAGGAGATTCCCCAGGTTCCGCTGCTGTGTATGACTGCCTGATCAATATCGTCATTCGTTGCTGTGATTTCTCCGTCCTTTATCGTAAGCATCGGCGACATAAAGCCCGTCAGGTACAAGTTCCCGTTCTGATCGGCAGAGAGTTCCTCATAATCATCCTCCAGCTCCATCGTGCTTTTCAGTGTCAGCTTCTCTCCCAGTGTGTACTCATAAAGGACATTATCCAGCAGTACATACAGGCTCTCTCCCACGGAAGCGATTCTCCCGCTGAAAATGTCGTACGCCAGAAGCGGCTCCTCAAACGGTACCCACACAGAGGTTATCGTGGTATCTGCGATCATCTTGGAGTGTTCGCTGTCGGTAGAAAATACTTCCCCCTCCCACGGCCAGGGATAATCTTCATTCCCGGTATCTTCCAGATGAAATGCCAGGTTCTTGATCAGCTTATCCACCTCCGGATCCGAGTACTCGCCTGTTATACTGACCTTTACCGTGGTTCCGGAGCCGACATCTCTTCCCATATAGGTTAGAACCGGTTCCCCCCAGCTGGTCGTTTCGGAGACAATGCAGGGAACCCCGCCGATGTTTTCCTGCTCTACTGACTTGTCTACTACAAGGGCGTGCGCGTCAATACCGGAGGCATGGAGAAAATCCCGGTACCCGCCGCAGTCTTCCACGGTAGCGGTAATTCCCACGGATAACAGGACTTCCTCCCCCTGCTTATATTCCAGCCGTCCATAGCTGTTGGTCTCGCTGTCGCCCTTGTCGTCTTCATTCTCTGTCCAGCCTTCCGGATAATAAATATCCCAGAGTGTCATTTCCATGTGTGTGCCGCTGGTATCCCTGCTTTCAGCGGATGCCGCTTCGTCCGTCCCGGATTCCTTTTCCGCCCCCGCAGAAGAAGCAGACACTTCCGCCTTCACACTTTCCGTATCCGCGGATGCAGAATCGGAGGAAACTGCGCTCTCACTTCCCTCTTTTTCAAAGCGGAAGCTGACTCCCTCATATTCTATATACAAATGGCCATCTTTCTCATTCATCTCCAGGGTTTCCGTGGAATCCTTAATTTTCACACCGGTTTCTGTTTCCTCCCACTTTCCGGTCTCCACTTCATCATCAATATGCGCCTCGCAGGTCCCATCCTCCTTTAAGATAATCGAGAATTCGTCCATAAAATCCGATACGGAAAATTCCATTCCTGACATCTCGGCCGAAACGGCATTCCATTTACCCAGATATTTGCTTCCTTTCATGCTCTTTCCGCCGCATCCGGCAAGAGCCGCTGCCAAAAGGCACAAGATACAGAACCCTATGAGAACAGACCCTCTTTTGAATGAATTTTCCTTCTTCTGTTTCTTCATCGCAATGCCTCCTTTCCCAATCTCTCTTCATCGTGTATAATAATTTCAGAATCTTCTTGCTATCGTGTGCGCACCGATGTCTTACACCGTTTAATATACTGATAGTTCTGTTTTTGTCCCCATCTGAAACCCCCGTTTTGAGGGGGAAATGAAAAAAATATACGATTCACAGGTGACCGCATATGAAAAAACAGCCAATATTTTTATTTCTGCTCTCTTTTCTGCTTCTGGCCTGTCAGCCGGTCCTGTCCTCCTGCTCCGGAAGAAGCCATCTGAATCCTTCGGATCCCGTAACACTGACCTTCTGGCATGTGTATGGAGAACAGGTGGGCTCCCCGATGAACCTCCTGGTACAGGAATTTAATGAAACGGTCGGCATGAAGAAAGGAATCATCATCAATGTGACCAGGATGTCGAATGCTTCCGATATAGGAGAGCAGCTGCTGGCCGCACAGGCGGAGGAACCCGGCGCAGGCAGTATGCCGGATCTGTTCCTGTGTTACCCCGGAACGGCTTCTCTTCTGGGGCCGGAGAATCTGGTTAACTGGTCGGATTACTTTTCCGGGGAGGAACTGGAATCCTATGTCGATGCCTTCTTGGAAGAGGGAATTTTGCAGGATCGTCTGTGTGTCTTTCCCCTCTGTAAATCCACCCGGCTTCTTTATGTAAATGGGACGGAGTTTGACCGTTTCCTGGCCGATACCGATATCGGCTACAGCAGCCTGCGGACCTGGGACGGATTTTTCCGCACAGCGGAGAGGTACCGGGAATGGTCGGGCGGAAAGCCCTTCTGCGCGTTTGATTACCTGGTCCAGAACGTAGATCTCTGCGCACGGGAAAAAGGCGCGGCACAGATCATAAAAAACGGTTATTATGACTGCTCCGATCCGGTACTGCGAAGTACATGGAAACCGTTCGCCGAGGCACTGATCCGGGGCGATATTATCATCTCTGACCTTTACGCCAACACCCAGATGATGACCGGCGAAGTCCCTGCCGGAACAGGTTCCAGTGCCGCTGTTCTTTATTTTAATGACACAGTTACTTTTTCCGACAACACCACAGAGCCCATGAATCTGAAGGTACTTCCTCTTCCCACTTCCGCCAGTTCGGAATCAGGCTCGGACCCGCTGGCTCCTCAGACAGGCTGCGGGATCTGCGCCCTGAAAACAGACAGCAAAAAAGCCGAAGCCGCCTCGGTTTTTCTTCACTGGCTTACGGAAAGCGAGCGCAACCTGGATTTTGCCGCGGAAACGGGGTATTTCCCCGTAACCGAAGAGGCTTTTCAGGCAATTGACAGCTACAGTTTCCAGGATCCTTCCTACCGTTCCGTATACAACGCCATCCGGACGGTAAAAAATACCTGCCGGTTTGTACCTCTTCCTTCGGACAGCGGCTTTATCGAAAAAACCAACCGTCTTTATGACAGGCTGCGCGCGGAACAGTCCTCACTGACCGAACAGTACAGGGACGGAGCGGATCCGGCGGTTCTTGAATCGAAAACCTGGAAGCAGTTCTGCTCCTGTCTTGGCTCGCCGGACACCTGAAAGAAGATTTTCTGAAAGGAGCTTTTATAGAAATGACATTTTCATCCTTTTTCCGGCATAACCCGGAGGAAAATAGCGAGCTGACCAGAAAAAGGAATTCCCTGCGTTACAAGCTGTTCCGCTACATGTTTCTGCTTGCCGTACTGCTGATCGCTGCTTTTTTAATCGGGCTGTCCGTCATCAGCACCGCTTTCCGGCGCCAGAGCAGCTTTCGTTCCGCCCTGCAGATGCAGATGGCTGTTTTCTCGGATGATCTCTCCTCCGAATTTGACACTCTGCATGTATGGGGTCTCCAGATGTCCCAGTCTGTTACGGAACAGATCCGGAAATACCTGAATGCCAGCCATATGTCTTTTTCTGAAATCAATGATTCGGAAACTTCTCTGGCAGCCTTGCAGGAATCGGTCTTTGCTGCCCTGAAAGAAAAGCTTCTTCAGACTGACAGTTCCGGCGTTTTTCTGCTGCTTGACGCAACCGTGAATACCGCCCTGCCCGGCGCGGACAGTTCCCGGTCCGGCCTGTATATTCGGAAAAGCTCACCCGCAGACTCCGGAACGGAGCTTCTTCTCTATCACGGGGTTCCGGAAATCGGCAAAAAAAGCGGTGTTATGCCGCATCGGAAGTGGAAGCTGGAATTCCAGACACAGAACCTGCCAGGATATACAGAATGGAAAAAAAGTGCCGTGCCCGGCTCCTGCAGCTTCAGTGACATCTTTGTTCTGCCCGGTACCTCAGATAAGGTACTGCTGATGCTGTTTCCTCTTTTTTCTGCTGACGGCACCTTTCTGGGCGTCTGCGGTTTTGAGATGAATGACAGTTTTTTCCGGAATAAAATGGCCCAGCCTACTACACTGAGCCATCTGACCTGTATTCTTGCGGATATCCATACCGCTCCGGAGGGGCAGCCCTCCGGCATCCTGCAGATTGAAGCCGGACAATCCATGTCCTGCGGAAGCACAGACGGTTACTACCTTGCCCCTGCCGGGACACTGACTGTAACAAAAAGCCTTTCCGACAGACGTGTTCTCTGCTCTGACCGCATCACTTCCTACCTGGGAATCACCGAAAAAGTGAAGCTTGCCGGACAGAACGAGAGGTTCCGTGCCTATGTCCTGATCCCCCGGCGTGATTACCGGCAGATGTTTTTTCAGGAAGGAGCCGAGGTTGTACTGATTTTTATCTTCCTTCTTTGCTTTGCTCTTTTCTGCTGCCGCTATTTCAGCCGCCGTTTCCTGACTCCGGTACTGAACAGCCTGGAACAGCTGAAAAACAGACAAAAAACAAATCCGGAGGAAATGATTCCGGAAATCGAAGAGCTTTTTACATTGCTTTCGGAAATGGAACGTGACAGGGAAGCTGAGACCTCTGCGCTGGAAAACGAAATTGAGGATGCCCGCACAGAACTCAGCCGCATCAACAAGGAATACGATGACGCCAGACGGGAATTGTCCCGCCTGGTGTACTCCCGCAAAAAAGAAGTGGATCCGGAAAATTATCAGCAGTTCCTGAGCGGGCTGAAAACTTTAACGCAGACCGAAAAAAAGATTTTTCTTCTTTATCTCTCCGGAAAAGGAACGAAAGAAATTATGGAAGAAAAGAATATCAAGGAAAGCACTCTTCGCTATCACAACCGCAATATCTACAGCAAACTGGGAATCAACTCTCTGAAACAGCTGCTGCGGTACGCGGCGATTATGAACGGCGAGGGCTCCGATTAAGCCCGTCTTCAGCCAAGCGCCACATCCAGAGCCATCATCAGGGTAAAGCCGACGGCAAACAGCAGCACGCCGATATTGGAGTGCTCTCCCGCGGACATTTCCGGTATCAGCTCTTCCACCACCACATAAAGCATCGCGCCGGCGGCAAAGCTGAGCAGATAAGGCATGGCCGGCAAAAAGAATTCGGAAAAAGCAACCATCAGCAGGGCTCCTGCCGGCTCTACCACGCCGGAAAGCACACCGCTGGCAAAAGCCCTTGTCTTCTTCTGTCCCTCGGAGTGAAGCGGCATGGAAATAATCGCGCCCTCCGGAAAATTCTGAATAGCTATGCCGACTGCCAGCGCCAGGGCAGCTCCCGCGGAAATTCCCGAAGAGCCGGTAAGCATCCCGGCAAAGACAATTCCTACCGCCATCCCTTCCGGAATATTGTGTATGGTAACTGCCAGCACCATCAGCGTTGTCTTCGCCGCTTTGCTGCGTGGACCCTCCGCCTTGTCGGAAAAAGCGTGCAGATGCGGGGTCACGTGATCCAGCAGGAGAAGGAAAAGAGTTCCCAGCCAGAACCCGATCAACGCGGGAAGAAAGGCCAGCGATCCCATTTCTTTACTCTCTTCCATCGCAGGAATCAGCAGACTCCAGATAGAGGCCGCCACCATAACTCCTGCCGCGAAACCGGAGAGCGCCCTCTCCACCATCAGACTGAGTTCATTTTTCATAAAAAAAACACAGGCGGCACCCAGTGATGTGCCGATAAACGGAATCAGGATGCCCTGTAAAACCTGTCCTGTCATACGTGTCTCCCTCCACGGAAATCCGCCTTTTGCTGCCTCGGCGGTTTTCCCTTTGAATTTCCTTCTGAATGTTCTTTGAATGCCCCTTTGTTCCCACGGAAAGAGGCTGCTGTTTCCATTTACTCCTCGATATGCTCCTGCCCTACCTGGATGATCGTGTGAACATGCTGATCCGCCAGATGGTAGAAGATCTGTTTTCCGTCCCGCCTGGACGCAACCAGCTTGGAGGACTTCAGGATTTTCAGCTGATGAGAAACCGCAGACGTCGTCATGCCAAGGGCTTCGGCGATCTCTCCTACGCTGTGCTCATCGTCATAGAGAACAAACAGTATTCGTATCCTGGTAGAATCCCCGAACACCTTGAACAGCTCCGCAAGATCCGCCATTTCATTTTCGTCCGGAAGATTGCATTTTTTGCTCATTTTACGCTTCCCTTCTGCACGGCTTACCGGTTCTCTTCGATGTTTACCGAAGCAGGCTGACTCATCTACGCGTAACTTCTGATAGATCAGAGCCGGCAGCTTTTCTGCCCGCAGCCGAATTCTACTACCAGTATAACAACTTTATCCGTCTGCGCAAAGACGCTATTTTAAGAGCTTCTCCTGCCGGATTCCCGGCTCTTCTCTTTCTTTCCTTTTTCTTCCCGGAAAGCGCCCCGATCCTCTGATATTTCACCAAAATCCAGCTCTTTTCTCTCCGTTTTTCTGTCATCTTTGACACTCCTTACCGTCATGCGCTATAATCAGAAGCAACTGCAAGAGGTAAATTTCAGGTTTCTATCATCAGGAGGATATTTGTATGAGCAAGACTTTAGTTGCCTTCTTTTCCGCAACCGGCACAACGAAAAAGATTGCGGAGGACATAGCCGGAGAGGAACATGCGGATGTGTTTGCCATCATACCGGAAAAACCGTATACCGAAGCGGATCTGAACTGGAAGGATAAGAGCGCCAGATCTACCGTGGAGATGGCTGACCCGAACTGCCGCCCGGCAATGGCTGAACCTGTTCCGGATCTGAGTTCCTATCAGACGATCATTCTGGGCTTTCCGATCTGGTGGGGAAGAGAACCAAGCATTGTTGACACCTTCCTTACTTCCGCTGACTTTTCCGGAAAAATCATCATTCCGTTCTGCACCTCCGGGGGCAGCGGGATGGCACGGACCTGCGAGCGGATTCAGAACCTGGTCGGCAAGGAGGCGAAGGTTATGGAAGGCCGCCGGGTCGGCGGGGAAGTTTCCATGAAAGATCTGAAGCTCTGGTTTGACGGGTTCCAGCAGTGGTAATTCCGGTTTCACTGACACCGCAGGATGCCATATAACATGGTGCCTTGCCAGACAGACCATGTGTCAATAAAAGGGACTGTTCAGGCTGCCGCTTTGCGGCAGTCTTTTTTTATTTCTGCGGATCGTGCCGCGTTTCTTTTCCTGACAGCTATGCAAGGCGTCGGCTTTTTTCCTTTCCTCCCTTCGGAAGCACAACGTTTCGTTTCCGTAAACCCGGTCTGAAAATGATATAAAGTTTATATAGAATTAACATACCGTAAACACACCTCCGGTAGATGGTCCTCCCTGTACCCGATACAATAGACTGGAACTATTGTGTAGCGAAGCCAATGACAGAGGTACCATTTATGAATGAAAATGTACAGATTGTTTTCGGTCTGCTGGGCGGACTGGCTATTTTCCTGTTCGGCATGAACATGATGAGCGAGAGCCTGCAGAAAGCAGCCGGGGAAAAAATGAAGACCGTGCTGGGCGTCCTGACCAAAAACCCGGTTATGGGCGTCCTGTCCGGCGCACTTGTCACTGCGGTCCTGCAGAGTTCCTCCGCCACCACCGTGATGGCGATCGGCTTTGTCAGCGCCGGCCTGATGACCTTGCCGCAGGCGATTTCCATTATTTTCGGCGCCAATATCGGCACAACCATGACGGCGCAGATTATTGCGTTTAATCTCAGCGACTACGTCTACATCATCATCTTCGCCGGTTTCATCCTGATGCTTCTGGCGCGGAAAGAAAAACTGCGCTATGTAGGCCGCACCATTCTTGCCTTCGGCCTTCTTTTCGACGGCATTGACATCATGGGCTCGGTAATGAAGCCTCTGGCTTCCAGCCCGTTTTTCCTGAACCTGATCGACCGGGTTGCGGACAATCGTTTTCTGGGCGTGCTTGTGGGAATGCTGATGACCCTGGTTGTACAGAGCTCCTCTGCCACAATCGCCGTTCTTCAGAACTTTGCCTCACAGGCTGCCGCCGGCACCACAGCCAGCATTATCGGACTTTCCGGCGCCATTCCGATTCTTCTGGGCGACAACATCGGTACCACCATCACAGCGATTCTTGCGAGTCTGACCCAGAATAAAAATGCCAAAAGAACCGCTCTGGCTCACTGCATCTTTAATGTCAGCGGAAGCCTGCTCTTTATCTGGTTTGTAGGACCGTACTCCAGACTGATCCAAATGCTTTCCCCAAAGGGAAACGAGGTCGATGTGATTTCCCGGCAGATTGCCAATGCTCACACCGGATTTAACGTGATTATGACGCTGATCTGGACGCCTCTTCTTCCCCTCATGGTAAAGATTGTGAAGAAGCTGCTTCCGGGCAGGGAAGAGGAGGCTGTTGTCAGTGCTTCTGTTCCTAAATATCTTGACAATCAGCTGATCGGGCAGCCGCTTCCTTCCATCCACCTGGTCTCCCGTGAGATCCTGCATCTGGGTCATATGGTTCAGATGATTCTGATAAAAGCGGAAAGTTTTACGCTGAAGAACTGCGGAGAGCTGCTCGGAGAAGTGCAAAAGGGGGCAGCAGCCATCCGCGCTGTCAATGAACGGATAGACGAATATACCTCTGCCATGTTTGCGGACGGAAGCCTGACGGAGGAGCAGGCATCCAGAGTGACCGAAGCCATTCTGATAAAAAGTGATTTTCTTCGGATCGGTCTGCTGTGTGAGGATATTCTGTCTGACATAACAGCGAACGCGTCTCAGAAAAAGCAGCTGTCCAAGGAGGCAGTGAAGGATCTGAAGGATTCCCTGCATCAGATCCGGCAGCTCTACGACAATATCCTGAGACAGATGATCAACGGAACCTTAAGTGCGGAGGCAGACCTGCAGGTAAAGACGCTCCGCCAGGAAATTTTCTCCCAGGACGAGCGGCTGCGCCGCCGCCACATGAAGCGGGTGAGCAAGAACAAATGTGCCTCTGCCCTGACCAACACCTTTAACGATATGCTGAACGAGCTGGTACGGATGGGCACCTGCTGTGTGAACCTGAGTGATCTCTCGGTCGGTGATGTCAGCTTCCATGAGCTTCTGCAGGGAGAGCCTGTGCCGGGAAGCGCTTCTCCGGATGAAGAAGAATCCGCCATTCTCCAGCTCGTTGAGAATGCCGGAAAGGCCGCAGGCCCGGTTCCTTCCCCGCAGCAGTAAGTCAGGAGCCGGAAAGAGCCGCCGTTTTCCTTTTGTTCAGGAAACGACGGCTCTTTTTATGCAGCTGTCTGCTGCCCGATGCAGGCAGTCCGTTAAATTCTCTCGTGCGCGTTTCTCGCGATGACATCCAGCTGCTGTTCTCTGGTCAGGTCAATGAATTTGACCGCATAGCCGCTGACACGGATAGTAAAGTTCGCGTATTCCGGTTTTTCCGGATGCTCCATGGCATCTTTCAGCTTATCCAGCCCGAACACGTTGACATTCAGGTGGTGTGCCCCCTGATCGAAATAACCGTCCAGGACATGGACAAGATTTTCCTTTCTCTCCGTGTCGCTGTGCCCCAGCGCATTCGGACTGATGGTCTGCGTGTTGGAGATGCCGTCCAGCGCATACTCATACGGAAGTTTCGCCACACTGTTCAGCGATGCCAGCAGCCCGTTCTGCTCCGCTCCGTATGCCGGATTTGCTCCCGGCGCAAACGGGGTAAATGCTTTTCTTCCGTCCGGAAGCGCTCCGGTCGCCTTTCCGTAAACCACATTGGAGGTAATGGTCAGAATAGATGTCGTCGGCTCCGAGTTGCGGTAGGTATGGTGCTTCCTGATTTTTGTCATAAAGGTCTTCAGCAGCCATACGGCAATCTCATCCGCGCGCGGGTCATCGTTTCCGTATCTCGGAAAATCCCCCTCGATCTGATAATCGGTCACAAGGCCGGAAACATCCCGCACCGTCTTTACCCTGGCATATTTGATGGCCGACAGGGAGTCCACCACATGGCTGAACCCGGCGATACCGGTCGCGAAGGTTCTTCTGACATCGGTATCAATGAGTGCCATTTCCGCCGCCTCATAATAATATTTATCATGCATATATTGAATCAGGTTCAGGATGTTGACATAAAGCCCTGCCAGCCAGTCCATCATCAGGTCATACTTGTGCATCACCTCCGTATAATCCAGGTACTCGGAGGTAATCGGCGCGTATTCCGGGCCGACCTGCATGGGAGAACCATCTTTATCCTTAAACTTCTCGTCTTTTCCTCCGTTGATGGCATAAAGCAGGCACTTGGCCAGGTTCGCCCTTGCCCCGAAGAACTGCATCTCCTTGCCCGTCTGTGTGGCGCTCACGCAGCAGCAGATGCTGTAGTCGTCGCCCCAGACCGGTTTCATGACATCGTCATTTTCGTACTGGATGGAGGATGTTGTAACAGAGATGGATGCCGCGTATTTCCGGAAGTTTTCGGGCAGTCTGGAGCTGTACAGCACCGTCAGATTCGGCTCCGGAGACGGCCCCATATTCTCCAGGGTATGAAGGAAACGGAAATCCGTCTTTGTTACCATGGAGCGTCCGTCCAGCCCCGTTCCCGCGACCTCCAGCGTTGCCCATACCGGATCGCCGGAGAACAGCTGGTTATAGCTCGGAATCCGGGCAAATTTCACGACACGGAACTTCAGGGTAATCTGGTCTATCAGCTCCTGTGCCTCCTTCTCGGTAATTTTCCCTTCCTTCAGGTCTCTGTCCAGATAAATATCCAGGAAAGTGGAAATTCTTCCGACCGACATGGCCGCGCCGTTCTGCGTCTTGATCGCCGCCAGATAACCGAAGTAGAGCCACTGGACAGCCTCTTTTGCGTCCCGCGCCGGAGCCGAGATGTCATACCCGTAGGCTTCCGCCATTTTCTTCATTCCCTGAAGTGCCCGGATCTGCTCGGCAATTTCTTCCCTCTGACGGATCACATCATCGGTCATGGTTCCGTCCCCGCAGTTATCAAAATCCTCCCGCTTCTTTTCCACCAGGAAATCAATTCCGTACAGCGCGACCCTGCGGTAGTCGCCGACAATTCTTCCTCTGCCGTAGGTATCCGGAAGCCCGGTTACGATATGGGAATGTCTTGCCCTTTTCATTTCCGGCGTGTAGGCGTCAAACACCGCCTGGTTATGTGTCTTGTGGTACTCATTGAATATTTTATGGAACTTGTCGTTGATATGAAAGCCGTAGTTTTCCGCGGCTTCTTCCGCCATCTTGATTCCGCCGTAGGGCATAAAAGCTCTTTTCAGCGGCTTGTCTGTCTGAAGTCCCACGACCTTTTCCAGGTCCTTGTGTTCCGGGTCAATATACCCAGGCCCGTAGGAAGTCAGCCCTGAAACGACCTCTGTCTCACATTCCAGGACGCCTCCCCTGGCACGCTCCTCCTTCTGAAGTTCCTGGATTTTATCCCACAGCTTTGCTGTTGCCTCTGTCGGGCCTTCCAGAAAGCTCTCGTCGCCGCTGTAGGGCGTATAATTGTTCTGAATAAAATCCCGCACGTTGATATCGTCCGTCCATTTGGTTCCCTTGAAAGTTCTCCACTCTTCTCTCATACACATATGCCCTTTCTTTGTCTGTTACAGATATGATTTACCGGTTACCGTTTTTGCCGCAGGTAAACTCCCCTTTCCCCTGTAAGGGGCTGCACGATAAGGATATGTCCGCTGCCGCAAAATCCTTTCAGGCAATTTCCGCTTCTGCGCCGGCACGGAGTATTTTTTCCGCATTCCGTACCTGCTGTCCTGTCGGCGGTTTTACATTTTTCAGCGGGTATTCCAGCCCAAGCTCTTTCCACTTGTACGCCCCCAGGGAATGATAGGGAAGAACCTCTACCTTCCGGACATTGGTAAGCGTGTCCAGAAACCTTCTCTCTGCCAGCAGATCCTCCGGCGCGTCCGTCCATCCCGGAACAAGCACCTGCCGGATCCAGACCGGCTTTCCGATTTCGGAGAGGAAACGAAGCATATCCAGAATATTGTCATTCGGCACTCCCGTAAGCCTCCGGTGCTTTTCCGGATTCATCTCCTTGATGTCTACAAGAAGCAGGTCGGTGACATCCATCAGCTTCCGGAAAGAAGTGAACCAGGGCTCCCGGCGGGTAAACGGCTGTCCCGCTGTGTCAATGACCGTGCTGATGCCCCTCGCCTTTGCTTTCTGAAACAATTCCAGGAGAAAATCCATCTGCAGCAGCGGCTCCCCGCCGGAAACAGTAATTCCTCCCTCGCTGCCCCAGTAGTTTCTGTACCGCTCCGCCGCGTCCAGCAGTTCATCCACAGAACGCCTGTCGGACGTCCTCCCGTCCCAGGTATCGGCATTGTGACAGAACTTGCAGCGCATGGCGCATCCCTTCAGGAAAATAACATACCGGATTCCGGGGCCGTCCACGGACCCGAACGATTCTGTGGAATGAATATTTCCTCTGATCATGGCAAAACCCTTTCTGCTCTGAAAAACCTAAAAGCCGCCTTCCCGAAAGGGAAGACGGCTCTTCTTTTGCCGGTCCGCTTCTGCTCTCCCGGGAACACCCTGAGAATAACAAAAGCCGGAAAATGATTCTTTGATTCAAATCAAGTAACCGCTGTATTCTTTTTTATACCGTTTCCGCCAGCTTCTTCAGCTCCTCCTTGTGCAGAATCTTCAGCCTGCCTCTTCCGACCCGTTCAATCATGCCCTCCCGTTCCAGCAGCGCAATGTTGCGGCTGACGGTTTCCGTGCGCAGGTTGATGGAGGACGCGATATCCTCCAGCTTCAGGTGGATTTCATTCCCCAGGCACCTGGTGTCGCGGTGCAGCAGAAATTCCGCCACACGCTTTTTAGGTTCACGGATGGAGAGCAGCAGGATCTTTTCCTCCGCGTCATCCAGGTCCACACTTAACATTTCCAGAAGATTCATGGCCATCTGCGGGTTTCTGCGGAAAACATTCAGCAGCTCCTCCCGCGGAATCTGGCATAGCCTGACATGTGTCAGGCAAACCACATCATAATGATAATAGTGTTCCTTCAGAAAGATCCCGTGCCAGATGGCCTGTCCGTCGTGAAGGACGTCCAGGATATGTTCCTCCCCGGAGGCATCCGTGTGGCAGATTTTTACCTTTCCCCGGCGGATAATCAGCACCGATTCTATCCCGTCTCCTTCTGACGCAAGATAGCTTCCTTTCTCATGGTCTGTGTGAATGGCCTTCTGGACCAGCTCCGCCTGAAGATCATGCGGAATATCCCGGAAAAGCCGGATGGACGAAATGCAAAAGGGGGTTCCCCTGCGGTATTCGCAGGGACATTGTTTCTGTTCCATAAAAATCTCCGTTGTGTACAGCAGGCAGACTGCCGCATCCCCGGGCTGATGCCGCGGCAGCATCTGCCTCCTGAGTTATCTTTTTCTGTCAGGCCGCCTGTATGCACATGCCAGGCCGCTCCGTTTCCGGTCCGGCTGACGCGCCTTTGTGTCCTTCCCTTCTTTACGGTCTCAGGTCATGCCCGCCGCCGTTCCGGGGGCTCGCTTCTTTATTCCCATGCGGACAGGCTCAGAGGGAGGGCTGCTGGAATTTGCCGATCAGCTTCTCGGATTTGGTAACGTTGATGATGCTGGACGGGTCTACCTTACGGATCAGATCAATGGCTTCGCTCATCTCGTAGCTGGACGTAACGGCGAGCAGCACCCAGGTCTCGTTCCCGGTATAGCCCCCGGTCCCGTGAAGAATAGTAATTCCATGGGAGAACCGGTCCAGATAAGCTTTCACAACGCTGTCCTTTTCCCGTGTGATAATCTGCAGCATCACCCGCTTGTAGCGGCTGTGGAAAGTGCTGATCATCCGCGTGGATATGAACTGGAACAGAATAGAGTAACCGGCCTGCTCCCAGCCGCTCAGAGCCCCGAAAATAACGAGCTGCACGCAGTTAAACGCGAATACCTGCATCCAGATCTCATTTCCGGTTTTCGTGGACACATAGAGGGCAATAAAGTCTGTGCCTCCGGTCGAGGAGGCACCCTGCAGGGCAACAGCTGTCCCGAACCCCCAGGCTGCTCCGCCGAAAATCACGTTCAGAATATTCTGACTGAAAATAGCGTAGACAGGGAGGATGTGCACAAAGAACGAATAGCAGATTACCTGCAGAAGCGAAAAGGCGACAAATCTTCTGGAGATTTTTTTCAGGCAGAAGAACGCTACCGGAATGTTAATGCCCAGATAGAAGGCCGTTACGGGCACAGACAGTCCCAGACGGCTGCAGATCAAGGTCAGCAGCCGCGACATGCCCATCACGCCGCCCGGAAGAAGGTTGGCCTGTTCGATCAGTGTATTGCTGGTAACAGCCATAATCAGCGCCGACAGAACCGAAGCGGCGGCGGATACCAGATATTGTTTTCCGAATTTTGGCTTCACATGCAGATCCCTCATCAGCTGCAAAACACAGCTTTTCACGCTCATTCCTGTTGTCTTCGCGAGAGCATTCCGGACTTATCCGATAAAGTTCGTGGTGGGTTTTTGAGCGGGCTGGGGCTGCGGAACGCCTGCCGCCTTTCCGGCCTCTATGCTTTTCAGTATCCAGGCAAGATTTTTTCCAAGCCGTTTGATCACATAGGCGCCCTCTTCATCCTTCTGCACGTCCTCCGGCCGCATTCCGTGAACCATGGTCCAATAGCAGGATGTCACAATCGGCATTTCGTTGATGGCCGGATATTTGGCAAGTACATCCAGAGAGGCAGTTGTTCCAGCGCGCCTTGCGGATGTAACCACAGCCGCCGGTTTGTACTTCATTTCTTTCCCTGCCACGGAAAAAAGCCGGTCCAGGACAACCTGGATTTCGCCGGACGGAGACGCGTAGTAAACCGGGGCGCCGAATATAAAACCGTCTGCCTCCGCGCACTTCTCCTTCAGCGTTTTTACCAGTGTATTCAGGTTTCCGTTGACGGAATCCGCGCCGGCAAAAACGAGCTCTGAATCAATCCCTTCTTCCTTCAGGGCGCCCGCCGCAATCTGCAGGGCCGCTTCGGTACATCCGTGCTCTCTCCTGCTTCCGTTGATCATTAAAACCTTCAAGTCCCTTCTCCCTTCTGTTAAAAAAACCGGCTCCCGAAACACTGAACAGTCAGTATTTCAGGAACCGGCCTTGTCTTTACTTTGCGTAATCAGTTACGCGGCTTTCACGAATTACATTTACTTTGATCTGTCCCGGATACTGAAGCTCATCCTCAATCTTCTTGGAGATGTCTCTGGCCAGCAATACCATATCGGCATCGCTTACCTGCTCCGGTACAACCATTACGCGTACTTCTCGTCCTGCCTGAATAGCAAAAGATTTCTCAACTCCCTGGAAGGAGTTGGCTATGTTCTCAAGGTCCTTTAATCTGTTGGTATAAGTTTCCAGTGTCTCGCGGCGTGCGCCCGGCCGTGCTGCCGAGATAGCATCCGCTGCCTGAACAACGCAGGCAATAAGCGACTGCGGCTCCACATCCCCGTGATGTGATTCCACAGCGTTGATAACGACTGCGGGCTCTTTGTACTTCCGGCAGAGATCCGCGCCGATCTGAATATGTGAACCTTCCACCTCGTGGTCGATTGATTTTCCGATATCATGCAGAAGTCCCGCACGCTTTGCCATGCGGACATCCAGCCCGATCTCACCCGCAAGCAGACCGCTCAGCTGTGATACCTCTATGGAATGCTTCAGCGCATTCTGTCCGTAGCTGGTACGGAATGTCATGCGGCCAAGCAATCTGACCAGCTCCGGATGTACACCGTGAACGCCCACTTCCTGAAGCGCGTTCTCGCCTTCTTCCCGGATCCGGTTTTCCACTTCTTTTCTGGCCTTTTCCACCGTCTCTTCAATACGAGCCGGATGAATACGGCCATCCACAATCAGTTTTTCCAGTGCGATTCTTGCGACTTCGCGCCGGATCGGGTCGAAGGATGAAAGAACAACTGCTTCCGGGGTATCGTCAATAATCAGATCCACACCGGTAGCCTGCTCTAATGCACGGATATTACGTCCCTCGCGTCCGATGATGCGTCCCTTCATCTCATCTCCCGGAAGCTCCACAACGGAAATTGTGGATTCCGAAACATGATCGACAGCGCATTTCTGTATGGCGGTAACCACATACTCCTGCGCCTTCTTGTCCGCATCTTCTTTTGCCTTGGTCTCATACTGTTTGTAGATCCTTGCAGCATCGACCTTTGCTTCTTCTTCAACAGATTTTAAGAGAAACTCTTTTGCTTCTTCGGAGGTCATGCCGGAGACTTTCTCCAGCTCCTGTACGCGCTGTTCTTGTAATTCGTTAACCTGCTTTTCCTTTTTCTGTAATTCCTTTTCCTTTGCTGACAGTTCACCTTCCCGACGCTCCAGCGTATCCGCCTTCCTGTCCACGGTTTCTTCCTTGGACAGCACGCGTCTCTCATACTTTTGCAGCTCCGAACGGCGTTCCTTGTATTCCTTGTCCCGTTCGTTTTTCAGCTTCAGGTTTTCTTCCTTTGCTTCGAGAAGAGCCTCCCGTTTTTTAGTCTCGGCAGTTTTAATTGCCTCGTCTATAATTCCTCTGGCCTTCTCTTCCGCTGTTCCGACCTTTTCCTGATCCTCACGGTTTTTTCTGGCCACCGCCAGTTTTCCCGCGATTGGAGCTGCAATAAGCGCAGTGACCACCACAGCAACGACCACAGAAATCACCTGGATTAACATGGGGTTCATTACAGGGTGTACCTCCTTATTCAATTTTCATTGTACAATCACAACAGAATTATTTTAGCCTTTTCGTACATTATTGTCAATGTGCAAACCCTGCTGCAATTCTGCTTCCCGGCACTTTTCTCCCTTTCTTTCTGCCGGAAAGCGATGCTGCTTTTCCCGGTGCTTTTGCGCAGCTTTTTCCGGCGCAGGCTCCTCCGGATTCAATTCTGAAAGGTCTTTCTATGCGGGGAAATCCTGCTTTTCCTGATACTGTCGGACCGCGCTCCAGATATCGCCCGTGCGGAAGCCTCTGCGGGCCAGATACCCGAACAGCTTCCTCAGCTCCTTTTCTTCCAGCGGATGCGGCGCTCCCGCCCTTTTGCACAGTAATGCATAAATCTGCTCCGTCTCGTTTTCCGGAATCCGGGAGAGGGCATTTTCCACTGTCTCCTCCGCAATTCCTTTTTCCTCCAGCTCCCTGCGGATCCGGCGCCGGCTTTTTCTTCCCTGCATGCCGAACACATAATTTTCCGCATACCGCGTGTCATTCAGATAGCCGAAGGAGGCGACATAGGAAATGCCTTCCTCCGCCGCCTTTTCATCGAACCCCGCTTCCAGCAGCCTGTCCCGCAGCTCCTTTTCTGTGCGGTCCCTGTACAGAAGCAGATCCATGGCTTTTTTTCTGGGATCCCGGTTTTCTGCGTGACCAGAATCGTGTTCAGAAGAAGCCCGTTTTCTTCCGTCCGGATACCGGAAGTCCATTATTCTTCCTCAGAAGCCGCTTCCGGTATACGGCCGTCCTTCCCGGCCTCCGGATCGTTCAGGACAGGGAAGCCGTTGGCCGCACGCACCTTATTCTCAACCATAAGCATAAAATCCGGGTGTTCGGTAAGATAGAGCTTCGCGTTTTCTCTGCCCTGCCCGATTTTTTCATTATTGTAGGCGTACCATGCGCCGGATTTCTGGATGATGTCCTGTTTTACGGCAAGATCCAGGATGTCTCCCTCCCTGGATATGCCTTTTCCGAACATAATATCGAATTCCGCCTCCCGGAAGGGCGGTGCGACCTTATTTTTTACAACTTTTACGCGGGTGTGGTTTCCGACCACGACGCCGCCCTGCTTCAGCGCCTCTACACGGCGGACATCCAGCCGGACAGAGGCATAGAATTTCAGGGCACGCCCTCCGGTTGTGGTCTCCGGATTTCCGAACATGACGCCGACCTTTTCCCGGAGCTGGTTAATAAATACCACGCAGCAGTTGGTCTTGCTGATGGCAGCTGTCAGCTTCCGGCACGCCTGGGACATCATTCTTGCCTGCAGTCCCACATGGGCGTCTCCCATCTCTCCGTCGATCTCCTGTCTGGGGACAAGGGCAGCCACGGAATCCACGATAATGATATCCACAGCGCCGGAACGCACCATGGTCTCGGTAATTTCCAGCGCCTGTTCACCGGAATCCGGCTGGGAGATGTAGAGGTTATCCACATCGACCCCGATATTCCCGGCATACACCGGGTCCAGGGCATGTTCCGCGTCAATAAAACCCGCGATGCCGCCGCGCTTCTGCACCTCCGCCACCATATGAAGGGCAACGGTGGTTTTTCCGGAGGATTCCGGTCCGTAAATCTCTACAATTCTTCCCCGCGGAATTCCGCCGACCCCCAGAGCGATATCCAGACCGAGGGATCCTGTCGGAATTGCCTCCACGTTCATCTTTGCGGCAGAATCTCCCAGCTTCATGACAGCACCTTTCCCGTACTGCTTCTCAATCTGTCCGAGCGCGGCATCCAGTGCCTTCATTTTTTCTTCACTAGCCATAATCATTTCCTTTCCGACAGCAGACCAGCCGCCGATGCCGGACATGCGGCAGCGCCGTCCGGCGAACAAATGTTCCGAACAAATGTTCGATTCGGCATAATCATACCGTTTTTTTTTCTTTCTGTCAACACAAGATCTCAGCGGAAATCACCCGGAGAACTCCGGATGAAAAGACAGTTTTTTTATACCACATTTCCGGTCATAAGTCCATAAACCAGGGGCTGCCGCCCTGCGCCTGACAGCGGATATTTTTCAAACTACCCGCTGTCCGCGCAAAAGCGGCAGCCCCTCTTCTGCCTGTCCCGTCCGGCCCTGAACAGCCGCACCGTTTTCCATTCCGCTGCTGCCCGGCCGCGCGGGCAGGAAAAATTTTAATATCCGATCAGCCAGTCATACAGCTCCTGATACTGCATGGCTGCCGTGTGCCAGCTGAAGTCCTTCTCCATGCCGCGGTCTACGATTTTGTTCCAGTCACGCCTCTTGTCGTAATAGATTCTCTCCGCGTAGCGGATGGTTCCAAGCATTTCATGCGCGTTGTAATTGGCAAACGAGAAGCCGGTCCCGGTATTTTCATACTCATTGTAAGGCTCAACCGTATCCTTCAGGCCGCCGGTCTCGCGGACAATCGGCACGGTCCCGTAGCGCAGGCTCATCAGCTGGCTCAGACCGCAGGGCTCAAACAGGGAAGGCATGAGGAACGCGTCACAGGATGCGTAAATTCTGTGGGAAAGATCGTTGGAATAGAAAATATTCGCCGATACCTTCTTGTCGTATTTCCAGGCAAAGTGGCGGAACATGTTCTCATACTTGGCCTCTCCGGTTCCCAGGACAACCAGCTGGATGCTGTCCTGGCACATCTCGTCCATCATATAGGCAATCAGGTCCAGTCCCTTCTGATCCGTCAGCCGGGAGACAATCCCGATCATCATGACCTTCGGGTCTGTCTCCAGCCCCAGCTCCTGCTGGAGAGCCAGTTTGTTCTTGACCTTTTCCTTCCGGAAGTTTTTTACGTTGTAATGCTGCGCAATACACGGATCTGTCTCCGGATTGTACTCGTTGTAATCAATACCGTTGACAATTCCGCGCAGATCGTTGGCACGGGCACGCATCAGCCCGTCCAGCCCCTCTCCGTAGAACGGCGTCTTGATCTCTTCCGCATAGGTCCTGGACACCGTGGTGATGGCGTCCGCGTAGACCAGGCCGCCCTTCAGATAATTGGCGTCCCGATTGTATTCCAGTTTATCCGGCGTAAAGTAGTAGTCGGAGAGGCCGGTAATGCTTTTGATGCTCTCCTTATCCCAGATGCCCTGGAACTTCAGGTTATGGATGGTCATGACGCTCTTGATGTTGTGAAAGAAATCATTTCCCTGGAAGCGCTCGTGCAGGTAGACCGGGATCAGGCCCGTCTGCCAGTCATGGCAGTGAATCACGTCCGGATGAAAATTGACAACCGGAAGAATAGAGAGAACTGCCTTGCTGAAAAAGGCAAACTTCTCCAGATCCCAGGGCATTCCGCCGTAGATCTGGTCACCGGAGAAATGCTCCTCATTATCGATAAAATAATAGGTGATTCCATCCAGCTCCAGCTTAAAGACGCCGACATACTGCTGGCGCCAGTTCAGATCCATATAAAAATTGGTGATATACTGCATCTGGCTGGTATATTTCTCCGGAATGGCCTTATATTTCGGCATGACCACCCGGCAGTCAAAGTATTCCTTCTGAAAATACTTCGGCAGCGATCCGACGACATCCGCCAGCCCGCCTGTCTTGATAAAGGGAACGCATTCGGAAGCAGCAAACAAAATATTTTTCACAACGGATCTCCTCCTCTCTGTCCCGTCACATTTTTCCGGCCTTCCAGTCGGCCATCACCCGCATGGTTTCCTCCGCGGGTCCGGAAATAACGGCGGAAGCCACTACCTCACAGGGAGGATTTTCAGTCGCTGCCTGCACGGCAGCCGTTACCGCTGCCACATCTCCTCCTACAACAACGGTATCATGACCGCCGTTTCTGGTATACCTTGCCTGAAACGTCACATCCGCGGCCTTGCACATTTTATCCAGGACAACAACGCCGTTTGCCGCCCCCAGGACCTCCACAAGACCCAACGCACCGAATTTCATCCTGAGCGCCTCCTATTTCAAAATCGTCGCCTGCATGGCGGTTTCTGTATCCTCTGACGGGGCGGGAATGACATGCTTTCCCGTCAGCGTTCCGTATTTTGCTCCGGCGGCCAGAGCCGCCTCCATAGCGGCGCGGACATCTGAGACGGTTCCCCTGATTTTTACACAGGCGCCGGCCTTCAGACGGTTTCTTTCCACACCCTGTACGGCAATATCCGCCGCCTTTGCAGCCGCATCCATGGCAACCAGACAGGCAACCATATTATCAAATTCAAAGATTCCGATGGCTTTTCCCATCCAAGAACTTTCCATAGCAGCAAAACTCTCCCATGCGTATCATCTATTGTTTCCACCCGGCGGAAAATTTTTCTTATCCGCACAGACGGTCTTTCTTCCTACTCCTTTTCCGGATAAGCATGGCTCTTCCGGATGGCATCCCTTACAGGCAGGATCATGGACGGGGACACGGACAGCTCATCCACTCCCATGCGGAGAAATGTCTCGGTGAGAGTCGTATCCGCCCCCAGCTCTCCGCAGATTCCTACCCAGGCTCCGCCCTTATGGCCGTTTTCTATCGTCATGCGGATCAGGCGGAGGATCGCCTTGTGATGCGGGTTATAAAATACATCGAGCCGGCTGTTCTGCCTGTCCATGGCCAGTGTGTACTGCGTCAGGTCATTGGTGCCGATGCTGAAGAAATCCACCTTCCTGGCCAGATCGTCACTGATCAGCGCCGCAGCCGGCGTCTCAATCATGACGCCCTCTTCCACATCATCCTTAAACGGTATTTTATCCGCCGTCAGTTCCTTCTTTACCTCTGCGACAATCGTGTGAATCTTATCCAGCTCCTCCACAGAGGTGATCATCGGATACATGATAGCCACTTTGCCGAAAGCGCTGGCCCGGAAAATCGCCCGCAGCTGTGTCTTGAAAATATCCGGCCTTGTCAGACAGATCCGGATCGCCCGATAGCCGAGCGCGGGGTTGTCCTCCTTCTCCAGCTCCAGATAATCCGCCTTTTTATCCGCGCCGATATCCAGCGTGCGGATAATCACGCGTTTTCCGGCCATGGTTTCCACAACCGCCTTGTATGCCTGGAACTGCTCTTCCTCCGTCGGAAGGGAATCCCTTCCGATATACAGGAACTCGCTGCGGAAAAGTCCCACGCCGCCTCCGTCGTTGGAGAGCACGGCAGCTACATCCTTCAGGCCTCCGATATTCGCGTAAAGGTTGATCTCTTTTCCATCCAGCGAAATGTTTTTCTTCCCCTTCAGCTCCTGCAGCAGCCTGCGGGCCTCCAGGTCCCTGTCTCGTTTTTCCTCCATCTCATGAAGGGTCTCTTCGTCTGGATCCAGATAAAACGTCCCTGTGTGCCCGTCAACTGCCGCCAGTTTCCCGTTCCAGTCCTCCCGGATCGGGATGTCGATCAGCGCGGGTATGTTCATGGTTCTTGCCAGGATGGCCGTGTGGGAGTTTGAGGATCCGAGGCGGGTGACAAACGCCAGTACCTTTTCCTTATCCAGCTGGACCGTCTCGCTGGGCATCAGGTCGTCCGCGATGATGATAGACGGCTCCTCGAAGCTGTGCATTTCGTCCTCTCCGGTAAGAACCCGGATCAGGCGCTCGGAGATGTCCTTCATATCCGCGGAACGGGCCTTGAAGTACTCGTCCTCCATCTCCGCAAACATTTTGGAAAAGTTTTCCCCGGCCACGGCGACCGCATATTCCGCATTGACATTCTGGGTGCGGATCGCGTTCTCAATGGCTTCGCAGAAATCTTCATCCTCCATCAGCATGGCATGGACATCAAAAATGGCGGCGTTTTCCTCGCCGACCTTTTTTACCGAATCATCATGCAGCTGCCGGAGCTGGGCGACGGATTTTTCGCGGGCCTCTTTGTAGCGGGCTACCTCTGCCTCCGTATCTTCAATCTTTTCACGGCGGACCGTGGTTTCCTTTTTACCGTAATAGAGAAGCGGCCCGATTGCCACACCCTTAAAAATGGATTTCCCCTGAAAAACTTCCACAGGCTTCACCTCCTGACAACCGAATTACAGATGCTCCTTAAAGAATTTCTCCATCTCCGCCGCGGCAGCCTCTTCATTTTCCCCGCTGACCTCTACCGTGACTTCCGTGCCCTGCTTGATTCCGAGTCCCATCAGCTTGATCAGCTTCTTTGCGCTCGCGCTCTTGTCTCCCACACGAATGGTGACATCCGCCCCACATGCCTGCGCCGCATTTACCAGTTCCCCGGCCGGTCTTGCGTGAATGCCTACCGGATCTGTGATAACATACTGAAAACTCTTCATGAATCAGTTCCTCCTGTTTTTATCGTGTCAATATGATAATGATTACAGCGTTGTTATCAGTCATGTCCCCCGGAACCTGACTGATACACTAAGTATACCAGAGTACGGTCAAAAGAAACAGTGCGGATGTATTCTCCAGCCGGTGATCGCCGCCGACGGGCAGTGGAATTGAACCGCCAGATCCTGGCGTTCCCCCTGGTAGTCCGGATAGTACCTGGTCGTGAGCACTATTTTCCCGTCATCCGCATAAATTTCAAGAACCGAGGTGTCCACCAGGATCCGCAGAAATTCTATCCGGTCTGTTTTTACCTTCCGTACCGTCCTTCCGTATCCCGCGTTCTCCGCAACGGAGAGCTGCAGCACGCCGTCCCGGAAGGATAGCTCCGCCGCGCCGCCGAAAGAAATCTTCCACTCCTGTTCCTCCGTCCCCTCCAGGAAACAGATCTCAAAATCTCCTGTTCCGTCCGGCAGACAGAAGGTCTCCCTCGGCATGATCATCGTCTCGTGGTACCGCAGCCCAGCCAGCTCCGGCACCGGATTCTGGCAGATCACGCCGTCCTCTGCGGTCAGCAGGCGCGGAACGGTCAGGCAGTTTTCCCAGCCTCTCTCCGCCGTGGGATTTCCATAGGGGTGATCCGGCATGCCGATCCACCCGAAGAGAATCCGTCTGCCGTTTTCATCTGTAAAGGTCTGCGGGGCATAGAAATCGAACCCGTAATCCCATTCCCGGAAGCTGTGAAGCGTCTGTTTTCCGCGCAGTTCCCCCTTTACGGTGTAGTAGCCGGCCTGGTAGATGTTCTGATAGCGGAATTCTTCTGCCGGAACCCCCTGCGGGCAGAGAGACAGAAATGTTTTCCCTCCCAGCTCAAAGTAGTCCGGACACTCCCACATATAGCCGAAGCGCTCCGTGGACGACAGCGTCTTCAGAAGCTTCCAGGAGAATCCGTCCCCGCTCTCATAGAAGAGGACCTCCCCACGGTCGGCTTCCGCTGTCTGCTCCGGGCTTTTGACACGCGCCCCCAGAACCATGTACCAGGTTCCGTTTTCCTTCCACACCTTGGGATCCCGGACATGGCAGGTACAGTCCTCCGGGTAATCCCGGTTTCGGAGCACCGTCCGCTTTTCACCGAAGTTCTTCCCGTCTGTTTCCACCAGAATCTCATTGGCCTCGCGGCCGCTGTAGGTGTAGTCATGCTCTCCCGGCTGTTTTACATTGCCTGTGTAGTAGAGCCGGATCTTATCCCCGTCCGCCACCGCGGAACCGGAATAGCAGCCGTCGTGGTCTTCGGCGTCCGTCGGCCAGAAAGGAACCCCCTGAAACTTCAAATCCATCAGGTCTTTGCCCGCGTAATGCCCCCAGGTACGGGCCGGCCTTCCGTCCGGACCGGCCTCCTTCGGCGCATACTGAAAAAAAACATGATACAGTCCCCGGAACTGGCAAAGGCCGTTCGGGTCATTCAGCCACCCCTCCGGAGGCATCAGGTGAAACCCAAGCCTCCAGAGATCTTTTCGTTTCAGCATACTGTAAGAACCTCATCTCCAGCCTGGACGGAACCGGTCTTGACCACCTGCACGCTCTTATATTCATCACTGTTTGTCACAATGACGGGCGTAACCGTCTGGTAGCCGGCTTTCCGGATCCGATCCATATCAAATTCCAGAAGCAGCTGGCCCTTCTTAACCTTCTCGCCTGTAGCTGTGTGTGCGGTATAGCCCTCTCCCTTCAGATTTACCGTATCCACCCCGACATGAATCAGGATCTCCACACCGTCATCGGAAGTGACCGCTACCGCGTGCTTCGTATCAAAGAGCATCTCCACCGTTCCGTCAAACGGGGCGTATACCTTTCCCTCGGAAGGAATAATGGCCAGTCCCTTTCCAAGCGCCTCCGACGCAAAGGTCGGATCGTCCACCTGGGAAGACGGAATTGCCTCGCCGCTGACCGGCGCGTAGACCTTCTTCTCCTGTCCGTCACTGCTTTCCTGCGCAGGCTCCTCTGTCTTCTCAGCGTTTTTCTGCCCTGCCGGAATGTCTGTCTTTTCCACCACCGGCGCTGCCTGCGCAGGTGCTTCATCTTTATAACTGATATAAGACACCGCGAAGGCCACCACGAAAGATACCGCCATGACAATCGCGTACTGGAGCCAGAAATCCGTGGTGATCAGGAAGCCGAACAGTCCGGTAATTCCATAGGCTGTCGCCTTGATCCCGAACAGCGAGGCCAGCATTCCGCCGACAGCACCGCCGCAGCAGCCCGCGATAAACGGCTTGCGGTAGCGGATGTTGACACCGAAGATTGCCGGTTCCGTGATTCCCAGAAAAGCGGAGAGAGAAGCCGGCAGAGCCATGGATTTCGTCTTTTCGTTTTTGGTCTTGAAGGCAACCGCCATGGCCGCGGCGCCCTGTCCCACATTAGCGGCTGTCGCGACAGGCATCCAGATGTTCGCCGGAGGATTCTGGCTTACCATCTGCGCCTCTATCATGTTATACATATGATGGAATCCGGCGACCACCGTAAACGCGTAGAAGAAGCCGATCAGAAGGCCTCCAACACCAAACGGCAGCGTGATCAGGGCTCTTGCCCCGATCAGGATCCAGTCCTCTACAACCTTGAATACCGGTCCGATAATGGTCATTGTCAGGATTCCGGTAACCAGGACCGTGACCAGCGGGGTGACAAACAGATCCAGAATTTCCGGTACGTGCTTATGCAGCCATTTCTCCAGCGTGCTCATAAATAAGATGGCGATAATAACCGGAATTACATGACCCTGATAGCCTGTCTGCTGGATAGTCAGTCCGAACACATGCCAGACGGGGATTTCCGCGGCATCCATTGTCGCCACGCTCCACGCGTTGATCAGGTTCGGATGTATCATCACAAATCCGATAACAGCGGCCAGATAAGGATTGCCGCCGAATTTCTTCGCCGCGCTGATGGCAATCAGGATAGGCAGCATGGAGAGAGCCGCCCCTGCCATCAGATTGATCATATTGTAGTAACTGCTGTCCTGCAGGGCCGGGATGGCGTTGGAAAGTCCTCCCAGCAGTCCGTTCAGAAGACCGGACGCGACAATCGCCGGAATAATGGGCACAAACACGTCGCCCAGCGTCTTAATAGCCCGGAAAAACGGATTCTGCTTCTGGGCCGCCGCCTCCTTCGCGGATTCCTTAGTTCCTGCCTCCACTCCGGAAATGGCAATAAATTCATCAAAAACCTTATTGACCGTACCGGTTCCGAAAATAATCTGCAGCTGTCCGGATGCCTCAAAGCATCCCTTGACTCCCTCCACATTTTCGATGGCAGCCGTATTCACCTTGCTGTTGTCATTGATGACCAGACGCAGTCTGGTTGCACAGTGTGCCGCCGACGCCACGTTGGACGCGCCGCCGATGTTGTCCAGCACTCCCTGCGCTGCTTTTCTGTAATCCAGGCTCATGTGTTTTCCTCCTCATTCTGGAACCTGTCAAGGAAACCCCGGACTTTCCCCCTGTATCTCCGCCCGGTTGCGGCAAAGAGTACAGAAAAGAAGGCCGATCTGTTCTTTCTCCTGATACCGCCGGGAACATTTCTCACATGAAAGAACCAGATATTACCTTCATTATATTGTTAAAAAAATCGTTTGTAAACCGTTTATGCCCTGTACTTCTGCCTGCGCGGCGGAAACATCGCGTTCTATTTTCTTTTATTTTTTTCTTCTCTTCCGGACCGGATGTTCCATCACATCCGAGGCGTCCAGAAGGTTTTTCTTCAGCTCCGTCATCCTGTCCCGGAGTTCCGCGGCCATCTCAAAATTAAGCTCCGCCGCTGCCGCGCGCATCTGCTTTTCGATCTTCGCGATCATCTTTTCCAGCTCTTCCCGGCTCATGGATTCCGGATCCTTTTCCATCCGTTTTTCATCCTCCGCCACTTCTCTGGAAATACTGATCAGGTCCCGGACGCTCTTCCGGATTGTCTTTGGCGTAATGTGGTGTTCCTCGTTGTATGCCTGCTGCAGCTGCCTGCGCCTCTGTGTTTCTTCGATCGCCGTGTGCATGGAATCGGTTACCGTGTCCGCGTACATGATGACATGGCCCTCCGAATTGCGGGCCGCACGTCCGATTGTCTGGATCAGCGATGTGGCGGAACGAAGGAAGCCCTCTTTATCCGCGTCCAGAATGGCGACCAGAGTAATTTCCGGAATATCCAGCCCCTCCCGCAGAAGATTGATTCCAACCAGGACGTCAAACACATCCAGCCTCATATCCCGGATGATTTTTGTCCTTTCCAGCGCGTCAATATCGGAGTGGAGATAATTGACCCGGATTCCGGCCTCCTTCATGTACCCTGTCAGATCTTCCGCCATCCGCTTGGTCAGCGTTGTGACGAGGACTTTATGATGCTGCTCTGTCTCCTTCCGTATTTCCCCGATCAGGTCGTCGATCTGCCCTTCCACCGGACGAACCTCCACAGCCGGGTCCAGAAGCCCGGTGGGACGGATCAGCTGCTCCGCGCGAAGCATCTCATGCTCTTCCTCATATTCGCCGGGTGTGGCGGACACAAAGAGGATCTGGTTGATGCGCTCCTCGAATTCCTCAAACTTCAGCGGCCGGTTGTCCAGGGCGGACGGAAGCCGGAAACCGTAATCCACCAGCGTTGTCTTCCGGGAGCGGTCTCCGTTGTACATCGCCCCGATCTGTGGAATCGTCTTATGTGATTCATCGATCATAATCAGAAAGTCATCCGGAAAGAAGTCCATCAGGGTATAGGGGGGCTGCCCCGGCTTCAGGCCGGAGAGATGTCTCGAATAATTCTCGATTCCGGAACACACGCCGGTCTCCCGCAGCATTTCAATATCAAAATTGGTCCGTTCCTCTATGCGCTGGGCCTCCAGGAGCTTTCCCTCTCCTCGGAAGTAGCGGATTCTCTCTTCCAGCTCCTTCTCGATCGCGTCCGTCGCCCTGTTAATGGTTTCCTGGGGCATAACATAATGGGAAGCCGGAGCGACAGAGACAAACGAAAGCTCCGCGCGGATCTCCCCGATCAGCAGATCCACCTCCGTAATCCGGTCGATCTCATCCCCGAAAAACTCCACCCGCACAGCCCTGTCGCTCTGATCCGCTGGCACAATTTCCAGCACATCCCCATGGACCCGGAAAGTTCCCCGGTGAAAATCCATTTCATTTCTTTCATATTGGATATTGATCAGATCCCGGACCACCTCGTCCCTGTCCTTCTGCATCCCCGGACGTAGCGCGATAATCATTTTTTCGTAGTCCTTGGGACTTCCCAGACCGTAAATGCAGGAAACAGAAGAAACGACAATGACATCCCTGCGTTCGATCAGCGACGATGTCGCCGACAGGCGGAGCTTATCGATCTCCTCGTTTCTGGAGGAATCCTTGGCGATGTACGTGTCCGAGGAGGGGACATAGGCCTCCGGCTGATAATAATCGTAATAGCTGACGAAGTATTCCACGGCGTTTTCCGGGAAAAACTCCTTGAATTCGCTGTAGAGCTGCGCCGCAAGCGTCTTATTGTGCGCGATGACCAGCGTAGGCCGGTTCAGCTGTGCAATCACGTTTGCCATGGTAAAGGTTTTCCCGGAACCGGTCACTCCCAGCAGCGTCTCACACTGGTTTCCCTGCAGGAACCCGTCTACAAGCTTCTGTATGGCCTGCGGCTGATCCCCCGTAGGCTGATAGTCGGAATGCAGTTCAAAATGGTCCATCACGCGTCTCCTGTTTTTTTCTGGCTCTCGGAGGAACCGTCGTCTCCGATCTGGCCCTGCACGGTATCCAGCGCCTTTTCAAATTGCTCATCGGTATCCGAGTCTTCCTGGTTTTCTACAACAATATCCGGTGTGATCCCGACCCCGTTAATATCCCGGTGATCCGGCGTAAAATAATGGGTCGTTGTCAGTTTGACCACGCTTCCGTCCGACAGGGTATAGGATTTCTGCTCGATTCCCTTGCCGTATGTCTGGGTTCCGATTACCGTGCCGACCCCGTAGTCCTGCACGGCGCCTGTAAAAATTTCGGACGCGCTGGCTGTGTTTTTATTTACCAGGACTGCCAGCGGTATCTCGATCGGTGTTTTCCCGTCACAGTCCCGTGTCTGCTCGGGTCCGTCTTTATCCTTTTCATAGACAATCACGCCCTTCGGCAGAATCTGCTCCAGTACATCACAGCAGCCGGAAACCTGTCCGCCCGGGTTGTCCCGCAGATCCAGAATCAGGGCTTTCATCCCCTTTTCCTGCAGGCCGTCGTAAATTTCTTTAAACTGGTCGGATGTAGTCCCGTTAAATTTGGAGATCTGGATATACCCGACCCTGCTGTCCTCCTTGAGCATTCCTCCGGCGACGGAGTAGATCTCAATATCGCTTTTTTCCATGGAAACCGTCTGCTCCCCGTCTGTGCCCTCTCTGGTAAAGCTGACGGTAACCTTGTCATCTTCTGCGTCCTGGACCAGCGCCACGGCTTCCGAGACAGAGTATCCGTCCAGATTCTGGCCGTTAATCGCTGTCAGGACGTCATTTTCCTGAAGTCCCGCCTGGGCCGCCGGGGAATCCGCCTGCACATAGACGATGTAGAGACTGCCGTCATCCTTCTGCGCCAGCGATATTCCGATTCCCCTGGTATATCCCTTGTTGGCCAGGCGGACCTCACTGTACTCTTCCTCCGAGTAGTAGGCGGAATATTTGTCCCCCAGGCCGCTGACCAGGCCGCTCATCATATTTTCCGTAAGCTCGGAATTGCTGATGTCCCCGTAGTAGTGAGCCTGGATCGTCCGTACCATCTCGCTGATCTTTTTCATGGTTCCCAGACTGTCCGGCTTCTCCGGCGACGCCGAGAGCGGGAAAAACAGCCAGACCCCGGCAGCCGCGGACATCCCCGCGGCTGCAGCCAGAATTCCTGCCAGAAAGGATTTCCAGTGAAGCCTTCCCTTCCGTTTCTTTTCTTTTGCCTCCTGCTTCTCCTCGTTTTTCTCCGAACCGGTCATTTCCTGCGGGCGGCTGCCGCCCGCATCTGCCTCCTGCTCCGGGATTTTTATGTCTTTTTCCTGCTGTGCCTCACCGCTGCCGCTCATGCCAGATGCCTCCTGCCAAAAATACCCTGCTCCTTCCGGATAGAAGAAACAGGGTTTTCCCTTCTCGTTTTTCTGTTTTATCGGACGTTTTTCCGCCTCATACCTTCAGATGTTTCCGGATCGTTACGGCGGAGGCAATCAATCCGATTCCCATTCCCAGTATCAGTCCGACCGGAAGCAGCAGCCGGTATACATGGTTGACCGGCAGAAGTCCGTTCATCAGGTTCTGCAGAATACTGAACCTGGAGAGAACATAGTTCACCGCGGAATTATACAGGAAATAGATGATAACCAGCGGAATCGCCGCGCCGATCAGGCCGATCAGCAGTCCCTCCAGGATAAACGGCATCCGCACAAACGCGTTGGTCGCGCCGATCAGCTTCATAATCCCGATTTCTTCCTTCCGGACAGAAATACCGATACTGACGGTATTGCTGATCAGGAAGCCGGAAACCACCAGCAGAATCAACATGATAATAACAGAAAGAATCGCGATCAGACGGTTCATGACCGAAAGCGTCGTCTGCGCCTGCTGGGAGCGGTTTACCTGACGGACGCCCTGCAGCTGTTCAATATAGGAAACCAGCTCATCCTGCTGCTCGATTTTATTCGGATAAACCGCAAAATGAGCGGAATTTGCCAGCGGGTTGTCATTGTTGTTCTTCCAGCCCTCGGCAGCAGCCTCGTTGCCTTCAAAATACTTGTCCGCGAAATAATCCCACGCGTCGTCCGCGGAGATGTAACGCATCTCGGAAACGAGATCAGTCCGTGCGCTGATCGACGAACCGATTTTGTCGATAGACGCCTGATCCAGACCCTCATCAAAAAATACGGTAATGCCCACGTTCGTTTCCACGTTCCGGAGGACATACGAAAAATTCAAAACAATAGAGAAAAACAGGCCGAAAATAAAAATACATGCCGCCATCGTAGCAACCGAAGCAAGTGAAAACATCTTGTTCCGTCCGATATTCTTAAAGCCCTGGGCGGTATTATAACCTACACTTCTAATCTTCAATATAACCACCCTCTTTTTCGTCGCTTACTATGACGCCCTTCCGCAGCCGGATGACACGTTTCTTCATCATGTTTACGATTTCGCGGTTGTGCGTAACAACCAGGACGGTTGTGCCGCGCATGTTGATTTCCTCCAGGAGACGCATGATCTCCTCCGAATTTCTGGGATCCAGATTACCTGTCGGCTCGTCCGCCAGAAGAATGTTCGGGCGGTTGACCAGCGCCCTTGCCAGGGCGACACGCTGCTGCTCTCCTCCGGAGAGTTCTCTCGGATACGAGCGGTATTTGTCCGCCAGGCCGACCAGTGTCAGCACCTCCGGGACACGTTTCTTGATCACCCGGTTGGGCTTTTCAATAACGCGCTGCGCAAAGGCCACATTTTCGTAAACATTCCTGTCCTTCAGAAGACGGAAATCCTGGAACACGACACCAATCCCGCGGCGGTACTTTGCGATACTGTTTCCGTGCAGCCGGTTCAGTTCCTTTCCGTTCACATAAATGCTTCCCGAAGTAGGATTCAGCTCCTTCAGAAGAAGCTCTACCATGGTAGTCTTCCCGGAACCGCTGTTTCCCACAACAAAAACAAATTCCCCCTTTTCAATGTTCAGAGATACATGATCTATGGCAGGCTGTGTACCCTTCTCATACACCATCACCACATCGTCAAGTGTAATCATTCTACTCCTCCCGTAAAACTTCCACGCTGGTTCCCCTTAATAATCCAGTGTTTCCATATACTTCATGTATTTTACAACCATCAGCGCGATCTTGAAGGTAATAGCGTCCTCAAAAACCCGGAGATCCAGCCCGGTGCTCTTCTGCAGCTTGTCCAGCCGGTAAACCAGGGTGTTACGGTGAATGTACAGCTGCCTGGATGTCTCTGAGACATTCAGGTTGTTCTCGAAGAACTTGTTAATGGTTGTAAGCGTTTCCTCGTCGAAATCATCCGGCGATTTGTTCGCAAAAATTTCCTTCAGAAACATTTTGCACAGCGGAATAGGAAGCTGATAGATCAGCCGTCCGATTCCAAGCTTGCTGTAGGCAATGACATCTCTCTCCTCAAAGAAAATCTTCCCCACATCCAGTGCCATGCGCGCCTCTTTGTAGGAACGGGAAACCTCTTTCAATTCCTTTACAATGGTTCCGTAGGCGATATGGGTTTTATTTTCCGGGCTCCTGCCGAGCACATCCAGAACGGACTCCGCAATTTTGTCCACCTGCCTGGCGTCGTCGCCGGGAGCGATCTCCTTGACGATGATGATGTTTTTCTCATCAATGGCCGTGACAAAATCCCCGCTCTTGCTGCTGAACATCCCCTTCACATTGTCCAGCGCGCCCTGGTCGGTATCCGGCGGCGTCTCAAGAATAAGAACCACCCTGCGGGCATCCACGGGTATATGAAGCTTCTTTGCCCGGTTATAAATGTCCACCAGAAGAAGATTATCCAGAAGCAGGTTCTTGATAAAGTTGTCCTTATCAAACCGCTCCTTATAGGCTGTCAGCAGGCTCTGAAGCTGAAAGGTGGCCATCTTTCCGGCCAGCAGACTTTCATCCCCGTCTCCGCACGCCAGCAGAATATATTCCAGCTGGTGTTCATCATATACCTTGAAGAACTGGATGTTCCGAATCGTCTGGGAATCTGCCGGAGACTGCGCAAAATTAAGGATTTCCGCCTTTCCTGTCTCCAGATCGTCCGAGGTGGACACCAGCAGTTTTCCTTCCATGTCGTAAATGCCGAAGTCCATTTTTGTGATGTTCTTGAAACCATCCAGAGTATTCTGCAGGATCTGATTCGAAATCATAGTCAAACCTTCTTTCATTTTAAGCTACATCTCTGCACAGATTCTATTGCCTTTTTATACAGATATTCGTGCAGTCCTTCTATATTTTAATCGAAACTGCACAAAAATGAAAGGACTTTTTTTGCAATTTTATAAAAGAATGCCGCAATCCCCCACAGAGCGGAAACCTCTGCGCATGAAATGCGGCACCCTGGCAGAAGAGAAACACAGCGCTGCCGGGCTCCAGTAAAGAGCCCGGCAGCGCAGAAACTTCTGTCTGTCCTAATAAGCCCCGCGCACGGGGCATGCAGATCTTTATACCTCGAACATCAGATCGCCGTAAGAGGGCATCGGCCACGCATTCTTATCGACAATCTTCTCCAGCTCATCACAGGGTTTCCGGAGCGCTGCCATGGCAGGTGTAATCGTGTCATGATAATATTTTGCCTGCTCCTCGCCCTCTTCCATCGACTCTGCCTTTTCATCCAGGGCAGTGAGATTCTTCAGCGCGTCTTCCGCTTCCTTCAGCAGTGTGCTGGTCTTCTGCAGAAGCTCTGTCTGCACGGATACCTCTTCCACACCCGCCTGTTTTACCGCGATAATGGAATCCGCCAGGGTCGTGGTGTATCCGATTACCGCTGGGATAATCTGTTTGCCGGCGATGTTGATCATGGACTTCGCCTCGATGTTGATCGTCTTGGCGTAATTCTCGTATTTGACCTCTACCCTGGATTCCAGCTCTGTCTTTGAGAAAATATGGAACCGCTCGAACATGGCGACGTTTTTCTCGCTGACCAGCTCCGGAATCGCCTCTACCATGGATTTCAGGTTCGGGAGGCCGCGTCTTTCCGCCTCTTCCACCCAGGCATCGGAATATCCGTTTCCGTTGAAGATGATCCTCTGGTGCTCGCTGAAGTTCTTCTTGATCAGGTCATGAACTGCCTCATCAAAGTTGTCTGCTGCTTCCAGGACATCACAGGCATCCGCAAATGCCTCAGCGGTGATGGCGTTCAGGACGGTATTCGGCTCCGCGATTGAATCCCTGGAGCCTACCATACGGAACTCAAATTTATTTCCGGTGAACGCGAACGGCGACGTACGGTTCCGGTCTGTGGCATCCTTATAGAGATCCGGAAGGCTCTTGACACCTGTCTTGAGGACTTCTCCCTCTTTGCTGCTGGTTGCCGTTCCCGTGCTTACCAGCTGATCCACCACATCCTCCAGCTGCTCGCCCAGGAACATGGAAAGAATTGCGGGCGGCGCCTCATTGGCTCCCAGACGATGGTCGTTTCCGGGATCGGCCGCGGACTCTCTGAGAAGACCCGCATGCTCATCCACCGCCTTGACAATACAGGACAGAATCAACAGGAACTGGATGTTCTCGTGCGGCGTCTTGCCGGGATCCAGAAGATTGATGCCGTCATCGGTGGTCAGGGACCAGTTGTTGTGTTTTCCGGAGCCGTTGACGCCGTCAAACGGCTTCTCATGCAGGAGGCATTTCAGCCCATGCTCGCAGGCAACTCTCTTCAGCGTCTGCATCACCATCTGGTTCTGGTCTACCGCAAGATTTGCCTCGCTGTAGATAACCGCAAGCTCATGCTGCGCCGGAGCCACCTCGTTATGCTGCGTCTTGGCCGTTACGCCCATCTTCCACAGCTCTGTGTTGACGTCCTTCATGAAGGAAATAATTCTCTGGCGGATGGTGCCGAAGTAGTGGTCGTCCATCTCCTGTCCCTTGGCAGGCATGGAACCGAACAGGGTCCTCCCTGTGTAAATCAGGTCTTTTCTCTTCAGGAACTTCTCCCCGTCTACCAGGAAATATTCCTGCTCTGCTCCGACGGAAGGAGTGACCTTTCTGGAAGTAGTGTTTCCGAACAGACGGAGCAGACGGATTGCCTGTTTGTCAATCGCTTCCATGGAACGGAGAAGAGGAGTCTTCTGATCCAGCGCCTCTCCTGTGTAGGAGCAGAAAGCGGTAGGGATGCACAGCAGAGCTCCGCCCGCATCCTGGCGTACAAAAGCCGGGGACGTGCAGTCCCACGCGGTATAGCCTCTGGCCTCGAAGGTGGCCCGCAGTCCGCCGGAAGGGAAAGAGGATGCGTCCGGCTCGCCCTTGATCAATTCCTTTCCGGAAAAGCTCATGAGAACCTTCCCGCTGGGAAGCGGAGAGGTAATAAAGGCGTCATGCTTCTCTGCCGTGACCCCTGTCAGCGGCTGGAACCAGTGCGTATAATGAGTCGCACCCTTTTCGATCGCCCATTCCTTCATCTCGTGTGCGATGACGTCCGCAGTGGGCAGATCCAGGTCTCCGCCCTCATTGATAATTTTTTTCAGTTTTGCGTAGACCTTCTTGGGAAGGCGTTCCTGCATGACCGCGTCATTGAAAACATTCTCACCGAATATTTCAGCTGCATTAACATAGTCTGCCATAGCTATTTGCGGGGAATTCCCCGTCCCTCCTTATCTTTTTCTGAGAAAAGCAGAAAAGGGCATCCTATTTTATTAGGACGCCCTTGTCTTGATCTTTGCTCTGCAATTTCCCAGAGAATAACACATCCCCGGAAAGATTGCAAGTCTTTTCCCGCAATTCTAAGACTCAAGCCTTGTCAACAGATCCGAAGAGTTCCATCTTCTCTTTTACCTTGTCTCCGATGGCGATGGTTCCGGGAAGAAGAAGCTTTCTGGGATCAAAGCCCTTGCCCTTCTGGTCTTTTCCTTCTTCGATGTATTTTCTGGTAGCTGCCGCAAAAACAAGCTGACACTCGGTATTCACATTGATTTTGGAAACACCCAGGGAAATTGCTTTTTTGATCTGATCATCCGGAATGCCTGTGCCTCCGTGAAGCACCAGCGGCATCTTTCCGGTCAGCTTCTGAATGGCATCCAGCGTCTCGAAGCTGAGTCCCTTCCAGTCCGGCGGATAAACGCCGTGAATGTTTCCGATTCCGGCCGCAAGCATATCCACGCCCAGATCTGCAATCATCTTGCACTCATTCGGATCCGCGCACTCACCCATGCCGATGACGCCGTCTTCCTCTCCGCCGATTGCTCCGACCTCTGCCTCAATGGACATTCCCTTGGAATGAGCAATGCCTATCAGCTCCGTGGTCTTGGCAAGATTCTCGTCGAAGGGAAGGTGGGATCCGTCAAACATAATAGAGGTAAATCCTGCCTCGATGCATGCCTTTGCGGCATCATAATCGCCGTGATCCAGATGCAGGCAGACAGGAACCGTGATTCCAAGGGAATCGTGCATCGCCTTTACCATAGCGGCAACGGTCTTGTAGCCCGTCATATATTTTCCTGCGCCCATGGACACGCCCAGAATAACAGGTGAATGAAGTTCCTCCGCGGTGGTGAGGACAGCCTTTGTCCACTCCAGATTATTGATATTGAATTGTCCAACCGCATAATGGCCTTCCTTTGCCTTCCGCAGCATCTCCGCAGCTGATACTAACATAATATATCCTCCTGTCGATGAAATAGTTGCGCCGGTTAATCCGGCTTTTGACAGTACACTGTATAAGTCCGGCAGCGTAAGCTGCACACCGGCTTATGCATATAGCGCGTCAGGCATCTCCTGACGAAGCCATTATACTCTTACCCCATAGAAAATGGCAAGCCTCTCTGCACTGGAAAACATTTATTCAAATGTCTTTGCCAGAGCCTTCAGCGGTGCCTGATTTTCTACCAGCGGCACTGATTTTCTCCGGTTCAGATACAGACGCAGCGCTTTGTGGCAGTTGACAACCGCAGCCACCCTGTGTTTTCCGCCGTATTCTCCGTCCAGCGTCCAGTCTATATCACCGGTTGCTTCTATGGTAACGGCTGCAGCCTTGAAATTTTCCACAAGATTGGAGTGATAATCGCCTGTCAGAATGGAAGTCGCGATTTCGTTCATATCCAGAGGAGTAACCGGCGTGTGAACCAGGGTAACCTCAAAAAGCCCGTCGTTCATGTCAATATCGTTCCCGGTAATGTTTTTCATACCGCCGACAGAACGGGAGTTGGTAATCATCCCGTAGCAGTAATTTCCCTCCAGAACCTGTCCCTCCACTTCGATCCGCAGATGAAAGACAGGAATATTCATTAATCTCTTTCCTGCCTCCAGAATATACGCGAGGTAGCCGAGAGAATTTTTTAAGTTCTGGTCGGTCTGATAGGAAACATCCGTAAAAAGGCCGAAAGCAGCCACATAGACAAAATAAGTTCCATTGAAGGCTCCCACATCGCAGCGGTAGATATCTCCCACCATGATATCCCTGGCCGCCTCCACCGGATTTTTGGAGAGAGACAGACTGGTGGCAAAATCATTGGTACTGCCGGAGGGAATATATCCCACCGGGAGATGGGGTCTGACATTCATAATGGCATTCACCACCTCATCCAGCGTGCCGTCTCCTCCGCTGCACACAACCGCGTCCGCATCCCCGGCATGTTCCTGTACAAAATGTTCGGCGTCTCCCCTGGACTGTGTGGGGTGCGTCAGGACATCAAAGCCGTTCTGGGTAAACAGATCTACAACGTCCGCCAGATAATTGCGGATCGATCCTTTTCCGGATTTTTCATTATAGACAAAAAGAAGCTGTTTGTTTTTCACATGCATACTCCTCCTGACCGGTCGGACAAAGACAAAGGGAGCCACCCACAGAAAACTTCTGTGGATAACCCCCTCACGTTTCTTTCAGACCGCCTGAAGTCAGACAAGCTCCAGCAGCACTTCCATAGCTGCGTCGCCCTTACGCTGACCGATTTTAACGATTCTGGTATAACCGCCGTTTCTTCCCTCGTACTTCGGTGCGATTTCATCGAACATCTTCGCTACGAGGTCAACATCCTTCGTGTTTTTCTTTCTTCCCTTTGCTTCTTTGGGAACTTCCTTCACGGGATAGAATACCTTAAGCATCTGACGGCGTGCGTGAAGTCTGGCAGGATTATCTTTTTTGATTTCCTTCTCCTGCTCCGTATAGACGGTAACCTTCTTTCCATCCTTAACTTCTTTTACACGTTTTCCGTCGGCATCCTTCTGCGGAACCTTAACCTTAACGGTCACGGTCTCATAGTCATCCTTCTCACGGACAGCCAGAGCAATCAGTCCCTCCGCGATTTTGGAAACTTCTTTTGCCTTGGTCTCTGTAGTGCGGATTTTTCCGTGAACCATCAGGTTTGTCACCTGGTTTCTGAGCAGAGCCTTCCTCTGATCAGATGTTCTGCCAAGTTTTCTGTACTTTGCCATAATTTTTTCCTCCTAAGTGGAGCGGGCGGCCACGCTTCTTCGGACTTACTGGCCGCTCACTGTCATCCATCTGGTTTTTCCGGCAGACCACGCACATCGGTCTTACTGATCCACCTTACTGCTCCTCGCTGGGACTGAGAGAAAGGCCGAGCTCATTCAGCTTGGCAAGAACCTCCTCCAGAGACTTACGTCCCAGGTTGCGGACCTTCATCATGTCTTCCGGGGTTTTGCTGCAGAGCTCTTCCACGGTATTGATTCCGGCGCGCTTCAGGCAGTTATAGGAACGGACGGAAAGTTCCAGCTCGTCAATATTCATCTCCAGAACTTTTTCCTTCTCGTTATCCTTTTTCTCGATCATCACTTCCGCAGATTTCGCGTTCTCCGAAAGATCAATAAACAGCTTCAGATGCTCACTGAGAACCTTTGCCGCAAGGCTTACCGCCTCATCCGGCCCCAGCGTCCCATTCGTGTAGACATCCAGTGTGAGTTTGTCGTAATCGGTGACCTGGCCGACACGGGTATTTTCCACGGTCATGTTCACACGCTCAACCGGGGTATAGATAGCATCCACAGCGATGACGCCGATCGGCATATCGTCTGTCTTAGCCTTGTCCGCGCCCACATAGCCGCGTCCCTTTGTAATGGTAAGCTCCATGTAAAGCTTGCAGTCCGGTCCGCCGTTCAGTGTCGCTATCACCTGGTCCGGGTTTACAATTTCGATATCCTGATCTGCCTGGATATCAGAACCGCGTACTACACCCTCGCCCTCATACTCGATATAAGCAGTTTTCGGTTCATCCGTCTCACTGTTATTCCTGATATTGAGGCTTTTCAGATTCATGATAATCTCAGTGACATCTTCCTTAACGCCAGGAATGGAACTAAATTCATGGAGGACTCCCTCAATCTTTACCTGGCTGATCGCTGCGCCGGGCAGAGAAGAAAGCATGATTCTGCGAAGAGAATTCCCCAGTGTTGTGCCGTACCCTCTTTCCAGAGGCTCCACAACAAATCTGCCGAACTTCTTATCATCTGAAATCTCTGTGATCTCAATTTTTGGTTTGTTAAAATCAAACACTCGCAAGCCCCTCCTTCAATAGGGATAAACACCGAAATTACTTATTTGGAGTACAACTCGACGATAAGCATCTCGTCCACCGGAACATCAATCATCTCGCGGGACGGTACTTCCTTGATGCTGCCCTGCAGAGTGTCCGCATTGACATCAAGCCACTCCGGTGTTGTGCGTCCGGATGTTGCGTCCAGGATATCTTTCATTCTCTGTCCGGATTTCCGGCTCTCCTTGATCTCGATGGTATCGCCGGCTTTTACCTGGTAAGAGGGGATGTTGACCTGTTTGCCGTTTACCAGAACAAACTTGTGGTCAACCATCTGTCTTGCTTCTTTTCTGGTTCTTGCCCATCCCATACGGAAGATCACATTGTCAAGACGGAGTTCGAGCATCTTCATCAGATTCTCACCGGTCTGTCCTTTCATGCGGTCTGCCTTCTTATAATAGTTGCGGAACGGTTTTTCAAGAACACCGTAGATGAACTTTGCTTTCTGTTTCTCACGCAGCTGTAATCCGTACTCGGATACCTTTCTGCTGGAACGCTTCAGCTGACGTCTAGATTTTTTATCAATACCCAGATATACAGGCTCCAGTCCAAGGGCTCTGCATCTCTTCAGTACCGGTACTCTGTTTACTGCCATTACAATGACCTCCTGAATTATACTCTTCTACGTTTCGGCGGACGGCAACCATTATGCGGTACCGGCGTCACATCACAAATGCTGGTAACCTCAAGGCCTGCTGCAGCCAGTGCGCGGATTGCAGCCTCACGGCCTGAACCGGGTCCCTTTACAAATACATCTACGCTCTTCAAACCATGAACCAGAGCTGCCTTTGTCGCAGTCTCCGCTGCCATCTGTGCAGCATAAGGCGTAGATTTCCTTGAACCTTTGAACCCAAGGCCACCGGCGCTTGCCCAGGAAAGAGCATTGCCCTCAGTATCTGTCAGCGTTACGATTGTATTGTTGAAAGATGCCTGAATATGTGCCTGTCCACGTTCAACGTTTTTCTTGACACGACGCTTTGTCGTTTTTTTCGTCACTTTAGCCATAATAAAAACTAACCTACACTTTCTGTTCTATCAGCGATTATTTCTTCTTATTTGCAACAGTTCTTCTCGGACCTTTGCGGGTTCTGGCATTTGTCTTGGTCTTCTGACCACGTACAGGAAGTCCTTTTCTATGACGGATTCCACGATAGCATCCGATTTCCTGAAGACGTTTGATATCCATGGCAACCTGACGTCTCAGATCACCTTCTACGGTCTGAGTCTCGTCGATTACTCCGGCAATTTTCTTAACCTCTTCATCTGTCAGATCTCTCACACGTGTATCCGGATTTACTCCAGCCTGCGCAAGAATACGATTGGATGATGCTCTTCCAATGCCGTAGATATAGGTAAGGCCTATTTCCACCCTCTTGTCTCTTGGTAAGTCTACACCAGCTATACGAGCCATGTGCTTTTCCTCCTTTTCCTGACCAGCAGCAAGTTTTCATTCGATGATACGCTGATCTGTCTAAAATATCATCTTAATTGGGATGCCGGTATGACGCATCCAGCCGCATGAAGACGACAGCGGCCTTTCTTCCGAAAACCCGGACCGGGCGACGGAAGTATTAAGTAATATTATAAAGAAGGTATCCTGACGCAGCCCAGTCAGGTTTCTTACATTATAATATTCTGCGATACCGCAGCCTGCGGAATCGACTTTCCGGACAGTTCCGGCGGAATTGCCCGACATAAGCAGTTTCAGGTGCCGGTGACAGCATCAGCCCTGGCGCTGTTTATGCTTTGGATTCTCACAAATGATACGAATACTGCCTTTTCTTTTGATAACCTTGCACTTTTCGCACATCGGTTTTACAGAAGATCTTACCTTCATGAGTATCCTCCCTTCCTGGTATTGAAAACAACAGTTTCTGCAGCTCTGAACAAGCGCTTTGAAGCGCCCTGCGCGGCTTTCCGGTGGGTTAATCCGTAAAATTGCGCACAGAGATACAGCTAGCATTGTAACACAGGGTTCCGGCGTGCGCAAGAAATTTTTTTTTACGCCAGGGAGTTTAGAAGAAACGGGGCAATTCAAGGCACCATGCCAGGGGAAAAGCCAAAAATACCGAGCAAAAAAACAAAAGCGGCAGCTGTTCAGGCCGCCGGGAAAATCTGCATTATTTATCTCTCCAGATGATTCTGCCTTTGTCCAGGTCGTAGGGACTCAGCTCAAGTGTAACCTTATCTCCGGGAAGGATGCGAATATAATTCATGCGGAGTTTCCCGCTGATATGCGCGAGAACCACATGCTTATTCTCCAGTTCCACCCGGAACATGGCGTTCGGAAGTTTTTCCAGAACGACGCCCTCCACTTCAATTACATCTGTTTTTGACATCTGCTTTCTCCTCCTTGATATAAATCGCTTCGCGGATATCCGCGTCGGTAATCGTAAGATCCCGCTCTGTTTTTTTCTTCAGTCCCGGATCTGTGTGGTAATCCGGCTGAATGTGCATTCTTTTTTTGGCCTTGGGTCTGTCCACCGTGTGATGGACGCCATCCGCAAGGTAAACCCTGCCGCCCTCTTCCTCTGTTCCCGTTATGATATACAGCCTGCCCTTGTCGTGCCCCGCCAGGCTTCTGGCAAACATGCCCTTTTCCAGCTGTCTCATGTTTTTTCTCCATCCTTCGGTACGGCTCCCGCCGGCATCTCTGCCTACGCAGTCTGCAGAACATGCCTCTCAACATCCGCAGTCCGCAGGGCGTGCGTCTTTTCAGCGCTCCTGCCCGGTGAGAGTCAGAATTTCCGGGTCCCCTTCTGTGATAACGATTGTATTTTCATAATGGGCAGCCAGGGAATGATCTGCCGTTACTACTGTCCACTTGTCCGCAAGCCAGCGAACCTCCGGTTTTCCTGCCGTAAGCATCGGCTCCACAGCAAGCGTCATACGCGGCTGCAGGCGGATTCCCCGGCTCTTTACGGCATAATTCGGAATCATGGGATCCTCGTGCAGCGAGGTTCCGATTCCGTGGCCGCACAGTTCCCTCACCACGCCGCATCCGCAGGATTCCGCGTAGCTGCCGATCGCCTCTGAGATCTCATGAAGATGGTGTCCGGCTACGGCAAACTTCATTCCCTCAAAAAAGGACTGGCGCGTAATATCAATCAGTTTCTGTGCCTCCGGGCTGATCGTCCCGACGCCTATGGTCCTTGCCATATCCGAATGGTATCCCTTCCAGATCAGGCCGGCGTCAAGACTGATGATATCCCCTTCTTTAAGAATCCGCTCCCGACTGGGAATTCCGTGTACGACCTCATCATTGACAGATGTACAGATACTGGCCGGATATCCGTTGTAATTCAGGAAATTAGGAATTCCCCCGCAGGCGCGGATCATTTTTTCACCTTCCCGGTTAATTTCCCCTGTGGTGACTCCGGGCTCTATCATCTCTTCCAGATGAAGGAATACCTGCTCCAGCAGGCGGCAGGATTCCCTCATCTGTTCAATTTCCAATCTGCTTTTTATTGTGACTGACATCTGACCTTCCCGCTCAGCCCAGAATCTCTGTAATATCCTGGAAGACCTTCCGGATATCCTGGGTTCCGTCTACCGTTCTTAGAACACCTGCCGCTTTGTAGTAATCAATCAGCGGCTGTGTCTGCGCGTGATAGACATCCAGACGTTTCTGCACCGTCTCCGGCTTATCGTCATCGCGGAGAACCAGCTGACTTCCGCAAACATCGCAGACGCCTTCTTTGACAGGCGGATTAAATTCTACATGATACGTTGCGCCGCATGAGAGACATGCACGGCGTCCGGACATCCGGCTGATAATATTTTCATCCGGCACCTCTACGTCAATGGCAAAATCAATTTTTTCTCCCCTGGAGGCAAGTGCCCTGGTCAGAGCCTCCGCCTGCGGAATGGTCCGGGGAAATCCGTCAAGGACATACCCGTTGGCGGCATCCGGCTGTGAAATCCGGTCTACCACAAGATCACAGGTCAGCTCATCCGGAACCAGAAGCCCCTGGTCCATATAGGCTTTCGCCTTTTTACCAAGTTCCGTACCGTTTTTTATATTTGCCCGAAAAATATCCCCGGTGGAAATATGCGGCACCGAATACTTTTCTGCAATCTGCTTTGCCTGCGTTCCTTTGCCAGCTCCTGGCGCTCCAAGCATAATTACCTTCATCCTGAATCCTCCGTTTTCTGAAATCCCGGCAGCGCCGGCTTCTCTCGTTTTTCGTTTACAACACTAACAAAAATTATAACATCTGCTGCGGGACTGAATCAACCGGCATAAAACAGAAAAGACAGGCTGCGATAAACGCGGCCTGCCGATTCCCTGTCCCCTATTAGTCTGAAAGGAAGCCTCTGTAATTTCTCACCAGCATCATGGATTCCACCTGAGTCATGGTCTCCAGGATAACCGATACAATAATAATCAGAGATGTTCCTCCGAAGGAAACATCCGCGCTGAACAGGCCGTTAAAGATATGCGGTATGACGCAGACAATGACCAGCCCGGCAGCACCAATGAAAATGATATATTTCAGAACGGAATTCAGATAATCCTCCGTTGCCTTTCCGGGGCGGATGCCCGGAATAAAGCCGCCCTGCTTTTTCATGTTATCGGCCACTTCAATCGGATTGAAAGTGATCGACGTGTAAAAATACGCAAAGAATATAACAAGCAGAACATAAATGACGACTCCCAGTGTCGGGAACCAGTCACTGGGCTTGAACCAATAGCTGGAGCTGAGCATATTCAGGATTCTGCCAGCCCATCCTCCCGGATTTTTGCCGGTAAACGCGACAATAATGCCCGGAAAAGACATGATGGAAGAAGCAAAAATGATAGGAATCACGCCGCCCGTGTTGACCTTGAGCGGAATGTGCGAGGACTGGCCGCCGACCAGCCTGCGTCCGACCATTTTCTGTGAATACTGTACCGGGATGTGTCTCTCCGCACCGTTCAGGATTAGTGTGAGAACGGTAACGCCGACAATAATGGCGGCAATGACACACCAGGCAACCGTCGCCCTGGCAATCGATTTGCCCTTCACAAAGTTCTCATAGAGAGTAATCATATCCTGAGGAACCCGCGAAAGAATATTGATCAGAAGGACAATGGAAATTCCGTTTCCGACTCCCTTTTCATTGATCTGTTCGCCGATCCACATCAGGAAACAGGAACCTGCCGTCAGGGACGTGATGACAACAATAACGTTCACCGCGTTCAGATCCAGAATCAGCTGGTTCCCGAAGCCAATGCACATGGCCGCGGACTCAAAGACAGAGAGTCCTGCGGTCAGAAAACGGGTGATACGATTCAGCTTCTGTCTGCCCTCTTCGCCGTCTCTGGACATTTCCTCCAGCTTCGGAAAAGCGATGGTCAGCAGCTGCACGATGATGGACGAAGTAATATACGGTGTAATGCTCAGCGCCATGATCGAGAAATTCGTAAAACCGCCTCCGGTGAACGCATTCAGAAAATCGAATGCATCATTGGAGTTTGTGCTGAAATAATTTTTGAAAAAATCTGTGTCAACGCCAGGTACTGGAACCTGAGATGCCAATCGGATTACCAGCAGCATCAGGCACACGTAAAGCAACCTGCGCCGTATTTCCTTTACCCTGAATGCATCACGTAACGTTTTAAGCATCAGACCACCTCTACTGTTCCACCTGCCGCTTCAATTTTGGCTTTCGCGCCTTCACTGCAAGCAGTGACCTTTACATTGAGCTTTTTGGTAAGCTCGCCGTTTCCGAGAATCTTTACACCGTCTCTCGGATTAGAAATGATTCCGTTTTCAACAAGAGCTGCAATGGTAACTTCCGTTCCGTCTTCCAGTCTCTCCAGCTCGGATACGTTAACTGCCACGATATCTTTAGAATTTCTGCAGGTAAAACCGCGCTTCGGAAGTCTGCGGAACAGAGGCATCTGGCCGCCCTCGAATCCGGGTCTGGGTGCTCCGGAACGTGCTTTCTGTCCCTTATGCCCCTTGCCTGCGGTCTTTCCGTTTCCGGAACCATGGCCGCGGCCTCTGCGGAAATTATCACTGTGTCTGGAGCCATCTGCCGGCTGCAAATTTGATAAATCCATTTAGGTACCCTCCTTTGACAAGATTACTCTTCTACCTTCAGCAGATAGCCTACCTGACGGATAATTCCGCGAGTCGCGTCGTTATCGGGAAGTTCTACTGAGTGATGTAATTTTCTTAATCCGATGCCCTCAATCATCTTTCTGTGTTTGGGAACACAGCCGATGGTGGACTTAACCAATGTAACTTTAATCTTCTTATCTGCCATTTTGAAGTCCTCCTTATGCCAGAATTTCGTCTACGGACTTACCGCGAAGTCTTGCGACTTCTTCCGGAGTCTTCAGCTGACGAAGGCCTTCGAGGGTAGCCAGAACAACGTTCTGCTTGTTGTTGGATCCGAGACATTTGGTACGGATGTTGGTGATTCCGGCAAGCTCTACCACTGCACGCGCCGTACCGCCGGCGATAATACCGGTACCTTCGGGAGCTCTCTTCAGAAGCACCTCTGCGCTTCCGTATTTTCCGATCATGTCATGGGGAATCGAGCCGTTCTCATCTCTTGCGACAGAGATCAGATGTTTGCTGGCGTCTTCTCTTCCCTTCCGGATTGCCTCCGGAATTTCTGCGGCTTTTCCAAGCCCTGCGCCTACATGACCATTGTGATCACCTACGATAACCAATGCGGTAAAGCGGGAGTTACGACCACCTTTTACAACCTTGACAACTCGTTTGATGGAAACAACCTGCTCTTCCAGCTCAAGCTGGCTGGCATCAATGATTACGTGTCTCATGTGTGTTCTTCTCCTTCCTCTCAGAATTTCAGTCCGGCTTCTCTTGCAGCGTCTGCCAGAGCTTCTACTTTACCGTGATAAATATAACCGCTGCGGTCAAAGACAACCTCGGTGATACCAGCTTCCAGAGCTTTCTTTCCGATTACTCCGCCGACATATTTTGCAGCCTCGGTATCATCTGTCTTTTCCAGATTAGCCTTTACATCTTTCTGAAGGGTATTGGCAGCCACAAGGGTTCTGCCTGTAGAATCATCAATGATCTGCGCATACATATTTTTATCACTGCGGAATACACAGAGACGGGGTCTTACAGCAGTTCCCTCAATCTTATTGCGCATTCTTCTGTGTTTTTTCTGGCGAACCTGTGCTTTTGATACTTTTTTAATCATGATCACACTCTCCTTATATTATTTCTTACCGGTCTTGCCGACTTTACGGCGGATAACTTCATCAGCATACTTAATTCCTTTGCCCTTGTAGGGTTCCGGAGCTCTCTTTCCTCTGATTTCAGCCGCGTACTGTCCGACCTTCTCTTTGGAGATTCCGTTTACTGTGATCTTGTTGCCGTCAACGACGGTCTCAATTCCTTCCGGATCCTCCATCTCTACCGGATGAGAGTAACCCAGGTTCAGAACCAGTTTCTTTCCCTGTTTTGCAGCACGGTAGCCTACGCCATTGACTTCCAGAACCTTGCTGTAGCCCTGGCTTACACCGGTTACCATATTGTGAATCAGTGTTCTGGTAAGGCCGTGAAGGGATTTCATTCTCTTCAGATCGTTGGGTCTTGAAACGATGACCTTGTTGTCCTCCTGGCGGATCTCCATCTCCACCGGAAGCTCACGGGTCAGTGTTCCCTTGGAGCCCTTAACCGTTACGACATTGCCTTCTTTAATTTCAACTGTAACGCCAGCCGGAATTTCAACCGGCATCTTGCCTATACGAGACATTTTTGTCCTCCTGTGACTTAGATTTTCGGAAAGCGTGTGCAAAACCGCTCTCTGTTTTCAGTTCTCTTGTGCAGGGCAGTATGACTTACCATACATAGGCAAGAACTTCGCCGCCTACCTGCAGCTTTCTTGCCTCTTTATCGGTGATAACACCCTGATTGGTGGAAAGGATGGCTATGCCGAGACCGCCGAGAACCTTCGGCAGCTCGTCCTTGTTCACATAAACACGAAGACCCGGCTTGGAGATTTTCTTCAGACCGTTAATGATCTTCTCATTTCTGTCGGCGCCGTACTTCAGTACGATGTGAAGCGTCTTATATGCTCCGGTCTCTACCAGATCATATTTCTCAATATATCCCTCATTCACAAGGATATCCGCAATAGCGATTTTCATTTTGGACGCGGGTACATCTACGGTATCATGCTTTGCCGTGTTCGCGTTACGGATTCTTGTAAGCATATCTGCAATAGGATCGCTCATTGACATGATTTTATTCCTCCTTTCCTGATTTACCAGCTTGCCTTTTTAACACCCGGGATCTCACCCTTATAAGCTAACTCGCGGAAGCAGATACGGCAGATACCGTATTTTTTCAGTACAGAATGCGGACGTCCGCAGATTCTGCAGCGCGTATAAGCCCTGGTAGAGAATTTCGGTTTCCGCTGCTGTTTAATTTTCATTGACGTTTTAGCCATGAATCCTTTTCCTCCTGTATTACTTTGCAAACGGCATATTGAATGCCGCAAGCAGCTCACGTGCCTCTTCATCTGTCTTCGCTGTTGTAACGAAGATAATGTCCATTCCACGCACTTTGTCAATCTTGTCGTACTCAATTTCCGGGAAAATCAGCTGCTCCTTGATGCCGAGCGCATAATTTCCACGTCCGTCAAAGGCATTCGGATTGACTCCGCGGAAGTCACGTACACGGGGCAGGGCCAGGTTGATCAGGCGGTCTGCGAAATCATACATACGCTCTCCACGAAGAGTCACCTTGCAGCCGATCGGCATGCCCTCACGGATCTTGAAGTTTGCAATGGACTTTTTGGCCTTTGTGATAACAGGCTTCTGTCCGGAAATCTTCTCCAGGTCTCCGGCAGCGGAATCAAGAACCTTGGAATTTTCTTTTGCCTCACCAACACCCATGTTAATGATGATCTTCTCAAGCTTCGGAATTTCCATTCTGTTTTTATATCCGAACTTTTTCTGCAAGGCATCGGCGATCTCGTTTTTATATAAATCTTTATATCTGCTCACGTCTATGCCTCCTATCAGTCAATGGTCTCGCCGGTAGCTCTCGCTACGCGGACTTTTTTGCCATCTTCAAATTTATATCCGATTCTGGTTGTCTTTCCGTTGTGAAGGTAAGCGACATTGGAAATATCAATGGAAGCTTCCTTGTTCACAATCCCGCCCTGCTGGTTCGCCGCGCTGGGCTTCATGCTCTTGGTGATCATGTTCACGCCCTCAACGACAACACGGTGGTTCTTAACATCTACGGAAAGTACCTTTCCCTCTTTATCTTTGTCTTTACCGGCGATCACACGAACGGTGTCACCCTTTTTAATTTTTAATGACATGGCCGCCCTCCTTATAATACTTCCGGAGCCAGGGAAACAATCTTCATGAACTGCTTGTCACGAAGCTCTCTGGCAACCGGTCCGAAAATACGGGTTCCGGTAGGTGTCTTATCATCTTTGATCAGAACTGCAGCGTTCTCATCAAAACGGATGTAAGAACCGTCTTTCCGGTGTACGCCCTTAACCGTACGTACGACAACCGCCTTTACAACATCACCCTTTTTAACGGTACCGCCGGGGATCGCATCCTTGACGGTGGCAACAATGATATCGCCGATGTTCGCATAACGTCTGGTAGAGCCGCCCATAACACGGATGCAAAGGATTTCTTTAGCACCGGTGTTATCAGCGACCTTCAGTCTGCTTTCCTGCTGAATCATGCTGGTATACCTCCTTTAGCATCAATCCTGTTATTTCGCTCTCTCAATAATCTGTACCAGTCTCCATCTCTTGTCTTTGGAAAGGGGTCTGGTCTCCATAACACGAACGGTGTCGCCGATCCTGCACTCGTTGTTTTCATCGTGCGCCTTCAGCTTATATGTGTTCTTTACAATTTTCTTGTAAAGAGGATGCTCTACGTGGTCCTCGATGGCAACAACAATGGTCTTGTCCATTTTATCGCTGACAACTTTACCGACACGCGTTTTTCTTAAATTACGTTCTTCCACGATCTGTCTCCTTTCGAAAACCTGGAAAATCCTGCTCAGTCGGCAGTCTTTGCGCTCTGTGCGATCAGGGTAGAGATTCTGGCAATGTTCTTGCGAACCTCATGAATCCGGCTTGTGTTGTCCAGCTGGTTTGTCGCATTCTGAAAACGCAGGTTGAAGAGTTCCTTTTTAGCAGCTACTAATTCTTCGTTCAATTCCGCAGCTGATTTTGTTCTTAAATCCTCTACGTATTTTTTACTTTTCACTGTTATCACCGCCTTCTGTATTCTCACGGGCTACAATCTTGCACTTGCAGGGTAATTTGTGCATGGCAAGACGAAGTGCCTCCTGTGCGACGTCAACGGGAACTCCGCCAATCTCAAAGAGAACGCGCCCCGGCTTAACAACTGCTACCCAGTAGTCAACAGCTCCTTTTCCGGAACCCATTCGGGTCTCGGCCGGTTTTGCTGTAACCGGTTTGTCCGGGAAAATCTTAATCCATACCTGGCCGCCACGCTTGATGTAACGGGTCAGGGCAATACGGGCAGCCTCAATCTGGTTGGATTTAATCCAGCAGGGCTCAAGAGCGACAAGTCCATACTCGCCGTTTGTAATCTTATTTCCACGGAGAGCTTTTCCTCTCATGCTGCCGCGGAACTGTTTTCTGTGTTTTACTCTCTTTGGCATTAACATAATTATTTATCGCTCCCTTCCTTGTTTGCTTTGGTCGGAAGTACCTCGCCGTTATAGATCCATGCCTTGACACCGACCTTGCCGTACTGGGTATCTGCTTCAGCGAATCCGTAATCAATATCCGCGCGAAGGGTCTGCAGCGGGATGGTTCCCTCGCTGTAGAACTCTGTACGGGCCATATCCGCTCCGCCCAGACGTCCGGAAACAGAAGTCTTGATTCCCTTTGCTCCTGCCCTCATGGTACGCTGCATCGCGGACTTCATGGCACGGCGGAAGGATACACGGTTTTCCAGCTGAAGCGCGATATTCTCGGCAACCAGCTGCGCGTCGCGGTCCGGTCTCTTTACTTCTTTAATATCTACAATCAGTCTTTTGTCGGTGTACTTCTTCAGCTCTTTCTTTACCTTCTCGATTTCCGCGCCGCCCTTACCGATCACGACACCCGGCTTGGATGTGAAAATCGTGATCTTGACACGGTCGGAAGCACGCTCGATCTCTATATCAGATACACCGGAGGTATACAGTCTCTTTTTCAGGAATTTACGGATATTGTAGTCTTCTACCAGGTTGTCCGCGAAATCCTTCTCCGCATACCATTTGGAATCCCAGTCCTTAATTACACCGACTCTTAAGCCGTGTGGATTTACTTTCTGTCCCATGCCTGTCCTCCTTACCTTTCATCCAGCACTACCGTGAGGTGGCTGGTTCTCTTCTCGATGCGATACGCACGGCCCTGTGCCCTGGGCTGGATACGCTTCATCGTCGGTGCCTTGTTTGCGTAGCACTCTGCAACATAAAGGTTCTCTCTGGAAAGTCCGTTGTTATTCTCTGCGTTAGCTACAGCGGACTCAAGGAGTTTTTTGATGACTCCGGACGCGTAGCGCGGGTTGTAGGTGAGGATTCCAAGAGCAGTCTCCACATCCTTTCCGCGGATCGCGTCAAGTACGAAACAGGCTTTCTGAACTGACATTCTTGCATAAGAAAGTTTTGCAGAAGGTCTGGTATCTTTTCTTTCGTTTCTCTCTCTCTTAATCTGGCTTCTATGTCCTTTAGCCATGACAAACAGCCTCCTTTCGTTCTACTCTTTACTTAACACCAGTTTTTTTCTCGTTTCCGCTGTGTCCGCGGAAGGTTCTGGTAGCGACAAACTCCCCAAGTTTATGTCCGACCATATCTTCTGTGATATATACCGGAACATGCTTTCTTCCGTCATGGACCGCAATAGTCAGACCCACGAAGGACGGGAAAATTGTAGAACGACGAGACCATGTCTTGATGACTGTCTTATCTCCCGATGCTACTGCAGCATCTACTTTTTTCAGAAGGCTTGCATCTGCGAACGGGCCTTTTTTTAATGAACGAGACATCGTCTACCTCCTTATTTGCTTAATGTCTTACCGTTTTTTCTACGGACAATCAGTTTATTGGATGCTTTGTTTTTCTTTCTGGTCTTCAGGCCCATCGCAGGCTTGCCCCACGGTGTGCACGGACCCGGACGTCCGACCGGAGCCTTGCCTTCGCCGCCGCCGTGCGGATGGTCATTCGGGTTCATAACCGATCCACGTACATGCGGACGGATGCCCATATGACGTTTTCTTCCGGCCTTACCGATATTTACCAGATTATGCTCTACGTTTCCAATACCGCCGACTGTCGCACGGCACTCCAGCGGAACCATTCTCATCTCACCGGAGGGTAAACGAAGTGTCGCGTATTTTCCTTCTTTTGCCATCAGCTGGGCGCCTGCTCCCGCGGAACGAACCATCTGTCCGCCTTTTCCGGGATGCAGCTCAATGTTGTGAACCTCTGTACCTACAGGGATGTTCGCCAGCGGCAGGCAGTTTCCGGGACGGATTTCCGCGTTCGGACCGTTCATGATCTTCCAGCCGACTTCCATATTCTCGGTAGCCAGAATATAGGACTTTGTTCCGTCCGCATAAGCAATCAGGGCGATGTTCGCGGTACGGTTCGGATCGTACTCAATGGCTTTTACAACTGCCGGAATATCGTCCTTGATACGCTTGAAATCGATCATTCTGTATTTCCTGCGGTTTCCGCCGCCATGATGGCGTACCGTGATTTTTCCCTGGTTATTACGTCCAGAAGTTTTCTTCAGGCTGGAAGTAAGAGATTTTTCAGGAGTGGATTTCGTGATAACCTCGAAATCATATCCTGTCATCTGTCTTCTGGAGGGTGTATATGGGTTATATGATTTGATTCCCATGTCAGTTCTCCTTTCGATGTTTGGTATCGCGCGTCGCCGCGCCTAGTGTCCGGAATGAATTCCGTATGATTTACAGACCCTCAAAGATCTGGATTTCCTTGCTGTCCTCGGTAAGCGCAACGATTGCCTTTTTTGTCCTGGCGGTTTTTCCGTAGGTCGCCCCGCGGCGTTTTGTCTTGCCGTCCTGGGAGATGGTGTTCACGCTTTTTACCTTTGCGCCGTCGAACATCTTTTCTACCGCTTCTTTGATCTGGGTCTTATTTGCTTCCGGATGAACAAGAAATGTATATTTCTTGTCGCTCATCTCGTTCATGCTTTTCTCTGTAATCAGAGGTTTGAGGATCACATCATAGTACTGAATCGCTGCCATTATGCATATACCTCCTCAATCGTCGCAACACTGCTTCTGGTGACAATCACAGTGTTGTATTTCAGAATATCATATACATTGATCGTAGACGGGGAAGCGGTTGCCACACCCTCAATGTTTCTTGCGGAAATCTGGACATTCTCGCTGTCCGGATTAATAACGATCAGTGCATTGTCTACCTTCAGGGCGTCCAGAACATTCTTCATGTTCTTTGTCTTGATCTCGCCGAACTTCAGCTCATCAAGAACAACCAGCTTGTTGTCCTGTACCTTGCTGGTAAGGGCGGACTGCAGGGCAGCTCTCTTTTCCTTTTTGTTCATTTTGAAGCTGTAATCTCTGGGAACCGGAGCAAATACAACTCCGCCGCCGGTCCACTGGGGAGCTCTTGTAGAACCCTGTCTTGCGTGGCCGGTGCCCTTCTGTCTCCAGGGCTTTCTTCCGCCTCCGCTGACTTCGGAACGGGTTTTTGCCTTCTGTGTTCCCTGACGGTTGTTCGCAAGCTGCTGTACAACTGCCTGGTGAACCAGATTTTCTTTTATTTCTGCGCCGAAAACGGCATCGGAAAGCTCAATGGTTCCGACCTCTTTGCCTTCCATATTATAAACAGATACGTTTGCCATCTGTATATTCCTCCTTTCCAGTAAAAGGGTTATCTGACTGTCTTAACGCTCTCTTTAACAGTAACCAGGGACTTCTTCGGTCCCGGTACGGAGCCTTTCACAAGCAGCAGATTGTTTTCCGCGTCAACCTTTACAATCTCCAGATTCTGAACTGTGATCCGGACACTGCCCATATGACCTGCCATATGTTTACCCTTGAACACCTTGGAAGGATCGGAACAGGAACCGTTGGAACCTGCGTGACGATGGTATTTTGAGCCATGGGCCATGGGTCCTCTGGACTGGCCGTGTCTCTTGATGGCGCCCTGGAATCCTTTTCCCTTGCTGACAGCCGTAGCGTCAATGTGATCGCCCGCCGCAAAAATGTCAGCCTTGATTTCCTGCTTTACTTCATAGGAAGAAGCATCTTCAAAACGGAACTCTCTGAGATATCTCTTTACCGGAACCTCTGCCTTGTCAAACACGCCCTTTTTCGGCTTGTTCACCAGTTTCTCACGGATGTCCTGGTATCCCACCTGAACCGCGCTGTAGCCGTCGTTCTCTTCCGTCTTAACCTGTGTTACCACGCAGGGGCCGGCCTGAAGGACAGTTACCGGAGTCAGGATGCCGTCTTCATTGAAGATCTGGGTCATACCAACCTTGGTCGCCAAAATTGCCTTTTTCATTTTTACCTCTTTCTCAGCATCGGAGTTCCCTTCCGGAACTCATACTGCATCTACAGCGGAACTTCTTCCATCCTCCCTTTCGGGTTTCCCAGCCGGATTTGAAAGTTCATCCTAGAGTTTTCCAAATAACACCTGTGTTTTTACTTGTTTTTCATCTTAATGTCGATATACACACCTGCAGGCATCTCCAGACGGGACAGCGCGTCCACGGTTTTCTGGGTAGGAGTGATGATATCAATCAGTCTCTTGTGGGTTCTCTGCTCAAACTGCTCACGGGAATCTTTGTACTTATGAACAGCACGGAGAATGGTAACCACTTCCTTTTTGGTGGGAAGCGGAACCGGGCCGCTTACAACTGCCCCGGTCTTTTTCACCGTATCAATAATTTTTGCGGCAGATGCATCAACTAACTGATGATCATACGCTTTCAGAGTGATTCGCATTACTTGACTTGCCATAAAAAAAGTCGCCTCCTTATCGCACTTTTAATTGAAGTACGGCGGTTGGTGACTGTACACATGTCCGTGTGTGTCCTGTTGTAAGACTCGCACGTTGTTTCCACCTTTTATCCGGTGGACTATCAGTTGTACAGTGACGTTCGCCAGTATCAAAGACTTGACATTTGCTCCACGGAGTTACCAGTCTGGGAATGAACTGCAATCTCACGCTTCATCGCTCTTATGTCACAGCGTCAATTATCATACAATCATTTCCCGACAAATGCAAGAGTTTTTTCAGTGTATAAGTCCAGTTTCGGAGCAAAAACTTCCGGGCCGCTTGCGGACCAGGAAGCTTTCGCTCCAGAAACGACAACAGGAATGAGCGTGAAGCCGTGTGAAGCACGGCGGGAACGCGAATTCCTGTTAGCGATGTGAAAGCTGCGTAGCAGCGTAGCAGCGCGGTGGACTTATACACAATTACTTGGCCGCACCAGGAATGAGCGTGGAGCCGTGTAATACACGGCGGGAACGCAAATTCCTGTTAGCGATGCGAAAGCTGCGTAGCAGCGCAGCAGACTGATACATATCCCCTGACGACAAAAGGAAAGAGCGGATCCGCTCTTTCCTTTTCAAATTACCTGAACACTTCTATCTATAAACTGTCCGAATAATCCACCAGTGTAACTCCTGTGGTCTCATCCTTCTTCAGCTTGGGATCCAGGCCGTCCGCATAGGCTTTTTCCAGAAGCTCTTCTGCGGTGTGCGCCGGCATGGCAAGCTCGATCTCGTCTCTTGCATCCGTATCTGCCTTCTGTGCGCTGTCCGGTTTCTCCGGCTGCTGCAGCGTGTAATCCTCGCTTGTCCTGTTAAGCGGCTGATTTTCCAGGGCTGCCTCCAGAGCTGCCTGCACATCGGGCAGAGAATCTGTCCCGATCTCCTTTTCTTCCGGTTCCAAGTCTTCCTCCCCCTGCGCTGAAGAATCTGATATTTCTGTCATGCCGCTGTCCGGTTCGGGCTGTAGCTTCGGACGGGTCTTTTCTGTCCCCGGACGTTTTCTTCCGGACGAACTTCTTTCCTTTTCGTCCTCCTCGTCATAATCCTCATCGTCATCGTCCGGACGGCGTCTGTCGGAACGCCTTTCCGCTTTGCTGCTCTTTGTCTTTCTGGCACTGTCTTTTTTATGTTTCTTCTTATTATATTTTTCCTCTTCTTCACGGTCTGATTTTCTTTTCTTTTCCGCCAGATCCGTATAGAAGGTGTCATCGTCCTCCTCCGGCTCCTCCTCGTCCTCATCGTAATCATCCGAGCCTTTCTTGAGGATCTCCGCGATAATAAATACAATGATAATCAGAGCCAGTACGGCGGCCAGAACAATAAGCCCGGTCACGCTCTGCGTGGCGATTGACAGAAAGCCGATAAACGGCACTGCCGCCAGAACATGGAGATAATTTCTGGAGACGGTCGCTGTCCTTCCTGTCCCCCCGGTTACCGTGATGACGCCGCTTTCCGCATTGTAATCCGTAACGGTAAGAACATTCAGTTTATTAGTATCAAGCTCCAGGATTTTCTGTCCTGCAGCCAGGGAAGAAACATCTTCCTTCTTTGAGTATACGGCAGTTCCTACCTTCTGATTGCTGACTGTTGTTTCCTGGACAACCGTCACATCAATTCCAAGGAACTGCGGAATAATAAGTCCCGCCCCTGCCGCGATAAACACTGCCAGCATGATACCTACGATGAATTTCAAAAATTTTGACATCGTTGTTTCCCCTTATATAAGCATTTGCGTACAATCCCGCATATTGACAAAATTATACCCCCAAACAGGAGGGATTGCAAGGAAGGGCTTTCACCTTTACCGGCAATCTGCTATGATTGTCACCATGAACAGCAGAACAGAAACAAAAATAATTGAAGATCTTTCTCTGAATGCCTGGCCCTCTCACCAGATGCAGCTGTATGACGGATGGATTCTCCGCTTTTCCTATTTTTACACACACAGGACAAACTGTGTGGAACAGATCGGACCGTCAACACTCCCCATACCGGAAAAGGTCCGGTACTGCGAGGACATCTACCGGCGCTGGGGAACCCCGGCCATCTTCAAAATCACGCCGCTGACGGATCCGGACTTCGACCGTTTTCTGGAAAACAGGGGATATGGCAAAGAACACATCAACCACATTATGCGGCAGACCTTCCCCTTCTGCGGTGCTCCCGATGAGAAAACCGGGGCAGAGTCCCTGTGGAGGCTTCCGTATCCAAGACAGCTGCTGGAAGAAAATTCCGGTGAACAGGGCTTTGCCGTGACCGTTCATCCGGACCCGGAAAAATCGTCTGTCACGCTGGAATGCACTTCCTTTATCCCGGACGCCTGGATTGAAGGCCTGTTTTCCCTGAAGCATACCACCAATGCCATGCACCGCAGAGTGGTTCCTTCCATGTACCGCGCGATTCCCAAGGACACCATCTGCGTCGCCCTGCGGGACGGAAAACAGATTATCGGGACCGGACTGGGAATTCTGGACCGGGAGTATATCGGCATCTATGCCATTCACGTGCACCCCGGCTACCGGCGACGGCATTACGGCCGAACCATCGTCTGCACCCTTCTGCAGAAGGGACGGATGCTGGGAGCCGAAAAATCCTATCTCCAGGTTGTGGACGGAAACACACCAGCGGAACGGCTCTATTCCTCGCTGGGATTTTCCTATGCCTATACCTGCTGGTTCCGCGTCAGGCAGTTGCTATGAAATCATTCAGCTGCTCGACCAGCGCGTTGACGCCTTTTTCGTCAAACCCGTGTACCGCGCAGGCTTCCTCCAGAGTCTCTCCGTATGCGGCCTCACAGGTAATGCAGTGCATGCCCTGACCCATGAGAATATTCGCGATCATCGGATCTATCTGCAGAATTTCCGTTATGGTCATATCTTTTCTGATTTTCATTTTGATCTCCTTTTCCCCGCGCCGCGGGGCGAATAACGTACTATTCCCCTTTGCCGCCTCAGCACTTTTCTGTCCCGCCAACCGCTGGCAGACTGCCTGCTGGCAGATCCATGGCAGATCAACTGCCGGAAAGGGCAAAAAGAAAAGCTGCCGAAAACGGCAGCTCCTATCATGGATTTCTTTTTCTGAAATTTTATTCAGCTTCGGAAATAGCGCCGGTCGGGCATGCCTCTTCACATGCGCCGCAGTCTACACATGTATCAGCGTCGATGACATATTTTCCGTCTCCCTCGCTGATCGCATCTACCGGGCACTCACCTGCGCAAGTTCCGCAGCTAACGCAATCATCACTAATAACTCGTGCCATTTCAAATTACCTCCTTGAGAATTAAAGCGCCATAGAGTTCATCACTTCTCTACATGCATCCCATTCTAACCCAAGGTTCCGGCGAAAACAAGTATATTTTTCGATACAAATATCCCTGTTTTTCAAGAAACTTTTCCTGTTCCTGCCATCAGGCCGCCGCAGGATGCAGAAGCCCTGTCTTACTCTCTTCTTGGCTCCGCGTTGACAAATTTTGTGTAATCCGGCAGCCATGCCAGATTGACGGTGCCAATCGGGCCGTTTCTCTGCTTAGCGATAATCACCTCGCAGATTCCCTTGTCCTCGGAATCCTTGTGGTAATAGTCGTCTCGATAGAGGAACATCACCACATCCGCATCCTGCTCAATGGCTCCGGATTCACGCAGGTCCGAGAGGATAGGCCGATGGTCCGTCCTGCTTTCCACCGCACGGCTGAGCTGGGACAGCGCGACGACAGGAACGTTCAGCTCCCTTGCCAGCGCCTTCAGGGACCGGGAGATCTCGGAAATTTCCTGCTGCCGGGAGTCGGAATTTCTGCTCCCGCTTCCAGTCATCAGCTGCAGGTAATCGATCATGACAATATCCAGCCCGTGTTCCAGCTTATATTTCCTGCATTTGGTGCGCAGCTCCCGGACGGTGATACCGGGGGTATCATCTATAATCAGATTTGACTGTCCGATGATCCCGGCGCTCTCGATCAGCCTTGTCCAGTCCTCGTCTTTCAGGTTTCCGTTCCGGAGAGCCTGGGAATTGACGTGTGATTCCATGGCAAAGAGCCTGTTCATCAGCTGGTTCTTGGACATCTCCAGACTGAAAATAGCCACAGAGCGGTTCTTCCGGAACGCCATGTACTCTGCAATGTTCAGTACAAAAGCCGTTTTCCCCATGGAAGGACGGGCGGCAACAAGAATCAGGTCCGAAGGCTGAAACCCGGACGTCTTGAAATCCAGATCCGTAAACCCGGTGGCAAGTCCGGTTACATTCCCCTGTGTCCGGGATGCCATCTCTATCGTTTTGATCGTATCAATAACAACCTGCCGGATGGGGACAAAGTCCGTTGTATTTCTCTGCTGAAAAAGATTAAAGAGTTTTTTCTCCGAATCATCCAGGATATCGTCCACCGGTTCCTGATTCAGATAGCAGGTGTTTTCAATCTCCTCTGTTGTCCGGATCAGCTTTCGGAGCGTGGATTTCTCCTTCACGATGGACGCGTAATTTTTAATATTGGCGGAAGTCGGCACGGCGTTCAGAAGATCCCTGACATATTCCATATCGGAAATTTCCGGAGGCACATTTTTCTCCCGGAGTCTGTTCTGGAGCGTGACGATATCAACCGCTTTTCCCTCATTATACAGCTCCACCATGGCATCAAAAATAATGCCGTACTGCCTCTGGTAAAAGTCCTCACTGGTCAGGATTTCCGACGCAGAAACAATGGCCTCTCTGCTTAACAGCATAGAACCGATGACCGACTGCTCCGCCTCCTCGCTGTGGGGTAGTATTCTTTTTACAGCCGCTTCTTCCATCCTGACTCCCTGCCTGTTCCGGTACTCACTGCTTATCTCCCGCCTTTTACTCGGCCGTCACATGGACGGTCAGCTCCGCCGTCACCTGCGGGTGAAGCCTGATGGCAATCTTATGATCTCCCAGCTCCTTGAGCACCCCGTTCATCTGGATCTTTTTTTTATCAAGTTCAAAGCCCAGCTGCTCCCTGGCGGCATCGGCAATCTCGCGGGAAGAGACAGATCCGAAAACTTTTCCGTTCTCTCCGGTTTTAATGGAAACTGTGACGGCAGACGCCTCTATTTTCTTTCCGAATTCCCTGGCAGCCTCCAGCGCCTCTTTTGCCAGCTTCGCATCGTTGGCATTTTTCAGTTTCAGGCTGTTCAGATTTGCCGGGGTTGCCTCTACGCCTTTTTTCTGCGGAATCAGCATATTGCGGGCATAGCCGTCGCTGACATTTACAACATCTCCCTTTTTGCCAAGTGATTTGATATCCTCGGTAAGAATAATTTTCATTCGATTTCTCCTTCCTCTATCATTTCATCCAGGACGGATTTCAGCAGTGTTTTCACCTCATCCATCGTTTTTCCGGTAAACTGGGTTCCGGCCATGTTCAAGTGACCGCCCCCGCCCATCCGCTCCATGATAATCTGGACATTTACCTCATCAATCGCGCGGGCGCTGATATAGATAACTCCCTTATCTTCCGTCAGGACGAAGGATGCCTTCACCTCACGTATATTCAGAAGCTGATTGGCCACCTTCGAGCCGACAATACTGGGGCTCTCCCCGGCATTTGCCGGGCATTCCGTTATGGCAAAGCGCCCTCTGTAGAGTTCTACATTCCGCAGCGCCTCTCCCCTGGCCTTGTATTCCTCCATATCTTCCCGGAACATTTTCCGCACACGGGTGACATCCGCGCCGCACCGCCGCAGATAAGCCGCGGCTTCAAACGTCCGCACTCCCGTATGCTGGATAAAGCCGTCCGTGTCTATCATAATTCCGGCGTACATCGCGTCCGCCTCTACATTTCTGAGCTTAATTCCCTCGGTGAAGTATTGAAGGATTTCCGCAACCATTTCACAGGCAGATGAAGCATAGGGCTCAATATAGGAAAGCACCGCGTCCCGGATGCTGGCATTCCCCTGACGGTGATGATCCAGGACCACAATGGTTCGTGTCTGGTGCAGAAGCTCCTGGCACTCTGTATAATCCGGCTTATTCGTATCGACAACAACCAGAAGTGTGTCTCTGTCCACCATTTCCTTCGCCTCGGAAACCGAAAGAAACATATGCGGATCATAATCCGGATTTTTCCGGAAGCTTTCGATAAAGGGCCGGGTAGACGTGTTCGGCGTATCAATGACGATATAAACCTTCTTATTCAGCGCCTGCGCCGCGCGGCTGATCCCGATGGCCGAACCGAAGCAGTCAATGTCAAAATTCTTATGACCCATGACAACAACCTTTTCCTTGCTGTCCATGAATTCCTTCAGCGCATGCGCCTTGACCCTGGCCTTGACCCTGGTGTTCCGCTCCACGGCCTGGCTCTTTCCTCCGAAGTAGGTAATGCTGTCCCCGTCCTTCAGGACAACCTGGTCGCCGCCTCTTCCCAGGGCAAGATCAATGGCAATCCGGGCGCACTCATAATTGCGGCGGTAAGAACCGTTGTTCGCGCCGATTCCGATGCTCAGTGTCATGGCAATGTCATTTCCGATATTGACGCTTTTGACCTCTTCCAGAATATTAAACTTCAGAGCCTTCATCTCGTTCAGCGAGCGCGTCCGCATCACGACAATGTATTTATCCGACTCATATTTTTTGACGATTCCGTCTACATCCTGCACGTATTTGCTGATCTTCCGGTCAATCAGCGCGGTAAGCAGCGATCTTCGGACAATCTCTACATTTTCCAGAGCTTCATCGTAATTATCCAGATAGATCAGGCCGCAGACCATGGTCTCATCTTCATACTTCCGGATATAGCTTTTCAGCTCCGTCTCATCAAAGAGGAAAAACGCGTACATGTAGGCAGGTTCTTCCGTCTTTTTTTCTATGATTCCTGACTGTGCGATCAGCGGATCAATCTCTACGCTGCGGATCTGCATCCGGTAATCCCTGCTGTCCGCCGAGACATGGTATTCAACCGAATTCCCGTTTTGGGGAAATTTATCCATGGTGATTGTGGAGAACAGACTCGTGATGGATTTACTGTACCGGTGCCGGTCCTTTCCGGTAATGCTCTCAAACGCGTCATTAAACCAGAGAAGATGGCCGTGGTCATCGGTGATGGCATACGGAACTGCGAGTTCCGTGACCAGCTGCTTCTGAACCTGGCCGTAATGGGCCGCAAACGTGACCATTTCGTTCAGGATACTTCTGCTGTAAATGTGATTAACAATCAGTTCTGCCGCAAGATAAGCCAGGATTGCCACTGTAACAAGCATCCCGGCGGGAACGCTGATAAAATAAATCCCGATATCAACGACGACAAAGAACAGAACCAGCAGGATCGGCACCCGCAGCAGACGCCGCAGCTGGCCGGTCAGTTTTACTTTATTCATAGGATTTTCCCGCCTCATTAAAATCTGAGTGTGATAGCCGTGTCCACGCCGGAAAAGCAGACATTATGACGGAAATACCGGCGAAACCACGTGAGTATTATATTCTATCTCACAAAAGGAAGCAAGAGAGGCTGCCGCATGCGGGCAGCCTCTCGGTCTTTCCCTGTTCGGATGAGCAGGTTTTTTCTTATTAATCCGTTTTATTGAAAAGGAAGCTCCTCATCAATTCCGTCCGGAATATTCATGAACCCGTCCGGATCTGCCGTCGGCGCCGATCCGGAACCACCGGAAGCCTGTGCCGGAGCGGGGGCCGGAGCTCCCTGCGGCGGCTGATAGGATGCCGCGTTTTCCGAAGAAACGCTCTTGCTCTCCGCAAAATCCTGTTCTTCAATGACAACATCGGTGGTGTAAACACGTGTTCCGTCATTCTTTGTATAGCTTCCTGTCTGAAGACGCCCGGAAACCACAATTTTTGTGCCTTGATGCAGGTATTTCTCGGCAAACTCTCCCTGCCTGCCAAATGCGACGCAGCTGATAAAATCCGCGGTCTGATCATCATTCTGCCGGCGGAATCTTCTGTCCACAGCGAGGGTATACCTGGCAACAGCCTGCGGATTCTCCCCAGAGGAATAGCGGACAATCGGATCACGGGTCAGACGGCCCATCAAAATTACTTTATTCATAAGACAAATACCTCTGCTTCTCTTTTACTTTTTCATGCAGTGAAAGTGTAACATAGCAGAAAATCAAAATCAAGTTCAGGTGGCATGCGTAAAAATAGCCGCACATTTATTCCGCATTTGCGCACTATATAGATTATTTTTCAGATTATTATATGTTTATATCTCTTATTTCTGAATATAACATTGAATAGCAGTCATTTTTGCAGTATAGTAAAAATAGCTAAAAAAACAACCTGCAGGTAAGCTGCACTACTCTTCCCGGATGCCTTTCCGCATCCGACTCAGGACATCCGGCACATAGCGGCCGCGGCCGTTGTGCTGTCCTCCCCTCTATTCTGGCCGGTCTGTGAACAATCTGCCCGTCTGTTCCAGACCGGCCTGTCTCTTTATAATTATCCAGAATATACGGTTTAGGCAGAATTCTTATTTCTGATCGAAACTCATACTGCTTGCTGTGTATTGGGGCATCTCTCTCTTTTCCAGATCTTCATACTCTATGATTTTTTATTATCAGCAATATCCGTTTCTGTTTCTTAAGAAGGAACCAACACAAAGGCCAAATGGAAGCAAACGAAAGAAATAGTGTGCATTTGCGTAATACACGTTGTCATTTTGTATACTACCCGTATTATGATGGGGATATTAAAATAATCCTGCAGGGCGTCCTTTTGTCCTGTTCACTACTTGCTTTGTTACTCTGATTGAAGGACGGGAATTTCAGGAATGCCAGAATATTCTTCAGACGAGAAGAACAATTTTACGACATATGATGTGAACGGGCGTCTGCTGGAGCTCCTGAAAAACTGCGGCGTCAGTAAGTATCAGGCAGCCCGGATTGCCGGTATTTCCCGGGGAACGGTTTACAGCTGGTTCCGCCGCAGCAATTCTCCCAAGGTATCAGACCTGGAGGCAATCTGCCAGAAGGTTTTTCACATGACACTCGCCGATTTTTTCCGCAGTCCGAAAGAGGATATCATTCTCGGAGACAGTAAGGAAGCGGTTTTTCTGGAACAGTTCCGCACGCTGACGGAAGATCAGAAATCCCGCCTCTACGAAACCGTGGACGACTTTGTGCAGGCAAATGCCAACCGCAGCCGTTCCGGAAATAAAAACCGCCGGTAATCATCTGCCTGCGTTTTTTTCTATTTCTATCGTTCCTCTCTCAGATGTCTTCTCTATCCGTTTATCCGAAAAAACTCTCTGATTTCCGTGTCCATTTCTTCCGGTACGATTTCCGGGTCAGCAAGCATCCGCCCGCTGAACTGCACCGTTTTTTTCATGCAATCTCTGATATGCCAGCGGGGGGTCCAGCCCAGCCTGCTCCGGATCAGACTGGTGTCCAGTTTCAGAAGGCCTGCCTCATGAGGCGCCTCTTTCTCCGCACGGCTCTCCCATTCCGCCTTGACCGGGAGAATGCTTTCACGGTTCCACTCCTCGCAGAACAGGCTGACCAGTTCTCCCGCCGCGACGCAGTCCGCGTCGTCCGGGCCGACATTATAATATCCCGAACACTGCCTGTCTTTTTCCTGCCTTTCCGCTATCAGAAGATATGCGCCAAGCGGTTCAAGCACATGCTGGAAGGGGCGGGTAGCGTACGGATTTCTGACGCCGATCACCGCGGTATCCTTCCGGTTTTTCCATGCCTGTTCCACCGCCCGGATAGAGTCCGGAAGTATCCGGTCTGCGGCAAAATCTCCTCCGCCGATCACGTTTCCGGCGCGGGCCGTGGACAAAGCAAGAAAGCGCCTTCCCTCTCTTCCGTCCGCATCCGCAAAGAAGGAATTCCTGTAGGAATGGGTGGCAAGCTCCGAACAGGATTTGGAATTGCTGTACGGGTCAAAGCCGTCCAGCGGGTCTGTCTCCCTGTAACCCCAGACCCATTCCCGGTTCCGGTAGACCTTGTCTGTCGTCACGTTCAGTGCGGATCGGACAGAGTCCTCCAGACGGATGCATTCCAGGACATTCACCGTCCCCATGACATTCGTTTCATAGGTTTCCCTCGGATTTCTGTAGGACTCCCGGACAATCGGCTGCGCCGCCAGATGAAAGACGATTTCCGGCCGGAAATCATGAAAAATTTTCTGCAGTCTCCCGAAATCCCTGATATCGCCGATTTCCGAGCGCAGCTGGCCGGACTCTGCAAACCGGGAAAAGCCCGCCATGGAATACAGATTCGGCCGGGTAGGAGGTTCCAGGCTGTATCCCTGCACCTGCGCTCCTGCCAGAAGCAGCATCCGGGTCAGCCATGTTCCCTTAAATCCTGTATGCCCCGTTACCAACACTTTCTTATTCCTGTAAAAGTCCAGCCTTTGCCTCCCTGCGGTGTTCCGTTCCATTTTCTACCCCTCCGCTCATACGTTTTTTATACCATGCATTTTCGGCAACTGTGCCTGAGACAGTCCCCGTCTGTTTTTCGTTTTCCCATGTACTTCGGACAGCGGTGCCTAAGACAGTTCTTCCTGCTCCGGCCCACACTCCCTTCTGCATTCTTCGATCAGTTCCCTGATCCCTTCCGTAAAACTTATCCGGGGCACAAATCCGGTATCCCTTGTCAGAGAGCTGATATCCGCACAGAGCTTCATCACGCTGTTCCCGGTATAGGGAACTTCCCCGTACCCGACAGGGAGCCGGTAGCCGGAGAGTCGTGCCGCCTCTTCCACATACTCACGCAGAGGCTTTTTCTGTCCGCTGCCCAGGCAGTACACCGCTGATTTCCCGCAGCGTTCCCCTGCCAGATAAAACGCGCGCCCGGCGTCGTCGGCATTCAGATAGTCCCACTCCTGGATTCCCTGCGTCATGGCAATATGCTCTCCCCGGATCATTTTTCTGACAAGAAAACCCATCAGCATGTCTTCCTTGTCCCCGATTCCGTATGTGCTGAAGATCCGCATCCATACCACCGGAATTCCCAGCTTCTCTCCTTCCAGCCGCGCCAGCCTTCCTGCCGCGTATTTGCAGATTCCGTAAGCCGCAGCCGGATGCTCCGGCGTATCGGGGGAAATCCTGTCCAGATTCAGCGGCCCGTACTCGGCCTGGCTGCCCGCGCCGATAAAAAGCCTGCAGGAAAGCGCGGCAGCAGAGCGCAGCGCGTCAATCGTAAAATCAATATTCTCTGTCTGAAATTTCACATCGCCGTTTTTTGCGCGCCCGGTATGCCCCCAGCCAAGGTGATAAAAGACATCACACCGCTCCGGAATACTGCCCGGCAGCGAATCCAGATCCGACAGGTCACACTCCAGCTTATGAATCAGCGGATGTTCCGGAAGAACCGACATCCGTCTGGATCCCGGCCGGATCACCGCGTATACCTCCGTATGGTTTAACACACACTGCCGGATCAGCGCGCGGCCGATCAGCCCCGTCGGGCCCGTAATAACCACCCGTTTCTGTGTCTCACTCATTCTTTTCTCCCACTTCCATAATTTTCTTCAGCTCTTCCCGGTCAAGGAACGGCGCCATATCTTCCAGCGGGGCGGAAACCATTTCTCCTGACGGGAGTTTTCTTGTACTTGCCTTCGGGTCCGTAGTCTGCGCGGGATCTACAAATGCCTCCGCCAGCAGCACCCCTTCTGACGCAAGAATGCGGTCCACAAACCTGTCCACATCCTCGTTTCTGCGGACGCTGATATAAGGGATTCCATACGCGCCCGCTATTTTTTCCATAAAGGGAAAACTGATATCACCGGACTCCGGACCGATGCCGATAAAATTATCATGGAAATAATTGTGCTGTGTCTGTTTCACCGTATGGTAGCCGCCATTATTGATCAGGACAATCTTCAGCGGAATGCGGTTGTGCACAATCGTCTGCAGCTCCTGCAGATTCATCTGGATGCTGCCCTCTCCGGTAACAACAGCCGTCAGCCTCTCCGGCGCCGCCAGCGCAGCACCGATTCCTGCGGGAAGCCCGTAGCCCATGCTGGCTGTCGTGGCATTGGCCAGAAAGCGCTGTCCCTCCCGGATATTGGCGGCCTGGCTGAAAATGATCCGCGACTGGCCGGCGGATACCACCATGGTACTTTCCAACGGGAGTTTTCCGGTCAGGACATCCGCAAGATGATAAATATTCGCCTTTCCGGGCAGCATCTTCTCCTTATTTACAAGGGGATAGTTTCTCCGCCACTCCAGACACATGCTCCGCCAGCCCGCATAGCGCTCGCGGAGCAGCGGCGCCTCTGCGGTGTCCAGAAGCCCGTTCAGTTTATCCAGAAGGCTCTTCACGTCACAGGCAAGCGCCAGATCCGCGTGAACCGTATCCTTCCGGATCTCCTCCGGATCAATATCATTGATCATACGGAATGCATTGCGTCCCCACACACCGTCAAAACCGGTCTGATTATAGTTCAGCCTGCTTCCGAGAGACAGGATGACATCGCTGTTCTGGACGGCAAAATTTCCCGGCCGTGTTCCGGTGGTTCCGCACCTCCCCGCAAACAGCTCCGAATCTGTCGGAAACGCATCCACGGAGCTCATTCCGTCCACGACGGGAATCCCTGTTTTTTCCGCAAAGAGCATGAAATCTCTGTGTGCCCCGCCCAGCCGGATTCCATTCCCGGCAAACAGGACCGGCCTCCGGGCAGTCCGCAGATGTTCCAGCACGGTTTTGGCCAGTTCCTCCGGACATTCAAATCCGGATTCCGTTTTTTCCGCGCAGTCTTTCCAGCCGTCAGCCGTATACACGCGTCCGGTAAAAAAGCCATAGCCCTCCTGCGATTCCGGGGAAATGTCTTTTGTCTGAATATCCATCGGAATATCAATCCAGCATGGTCCGGGCCGCCCCACTCTGGCCAGGCAGAAAGCTTTTTCCATGTGATACCGGATCGTATCCGGGTTCTTGATCATCACGGCATATTTGGTGATCGGCTCCGCCACCCGCACAATCTCGCACTCCTGGATCCCTCTGCTTCTCAGCGTCAGGCCGGATTCACATGCCATCGTCGCCAGACGGGAATTCCCGCTGATGACCAGAAGCGGAATCGAATCCTGCCAGGCGCAGAGCACTCCTGTCAGCGCATTTGTCGCTGCCGGCCCGCCGGTTGTAGAAACGACTGCCATCCGGTTGTTCACCCTGGCATATCCTTCTGCCGCCATGGCGCAAGCCTGTTCGTGATGGTTCAGCACGCAGTGAAGTCTTTTCTCAGACTTAAAAGAATCATTCAGGTGCATGGCAAGTCCGCCCGGCACCATAAACGCCGTTGTAATACCGTTTTCCACCAGAAACTGTGTCACATAATCTGATAATTTCATTCTAATCCCCCATCCGGCAAACGCATCTTTCCCTCATATTCTTCTACATTCTATCGGAAACAGCAGGGTCCCGCAAGCACAGCAAAAGACTGCCGCCCCGCACGCGCCAGATGAATCATAATAAATTCATTCTGAACGCGTGTGAAGCGGCAGTCCAAAAGCCCGGCACAAAAGTTCTGTCCGGCTTTCCGGAATCAGACATCAGATGTGATTGGTTCCGTCCGCATGCTCGAATGCGGCAAGATCCGGATGTTCCCTCTTTTCTTTCGTATAATTCTCGTAGGTCGGTTTTTTATGAACCTCGGATGCCCAGATCTCATCGGCAACCGGCTTCCAGTTCTTTGCGTAATCGTCGCACTTTGCGCAAAGCTCATCCGCGGATTCCGGAGCCTCTTCATTGGTCTGGTGTGCCCCGGTCTTCGCAACCATCTCCCGCAGCAGCTGCGGATTCTCCAGCATGGGACAGGGACGCAGATGATTTCTGTTGAACGGCTGGCCCTCATGATATGCCATAAACAGCGGGCTCTGCAGCATTTCCAGAACAGAATTCTGGTGAATGTTTGTGTTAGAGTAGTGAATAAATACGCAGGGCTCCGCGTCACCGCTGGAATTGATATGGAAGTAGTTTCTTCCTCCTGCGATACAGCCTCCCACATACTCCCCGTCATTCTGGAAGTCCATGGGATAGAACTGAATATCACTCTTATCCGAGCGAATATAGCGGATACGCTCGATCATATACTTTCTCTGCTCCGGAGTCGGAAGCAGATCCGGAACTGCGTTTTTTCCGGTCGGCATGTAATGGAAGTAGAAGCCGAACTTCGCTCCCTTGCGCTCCAGCATGTGGAAGAACTCGTCGCTGGTAACCGCGTCGATATTCGCCCTGGTGTAGCAGACGGAAGTACCGAACAGGATTCCATACTTCTTCAGAAGATCCATAGCCTTCATCACTGCCGCGTAGTGACCGTTTCCGCGGCGTCCGTCGTTTGTCTCCTCCGTTCCCTCAATAGAAAGGAAGAAAGTCATGTTTCCAAGCTCTACCAGCTGTTTGCAGAGTTCCTCGTCAATCAGCGTAGAATTGGAGAATGCCGCAAAATAGCAGTCATTATGCTTCTTGATCAGCCGGAGGATATCTTTTTTCCGCACCATGGGCTCTCCGCCTGTCATGAGGTAAAGATACACGCCGAGCTCCTTGCCCTGGGTAACAATTTTGTCCATATCTTCAAAGGACAGATTATTTTTATGTCCGTAAGTTCCGGACCAGCATCCGGCACAGTGCATATTGCAGGCAGAGGTCGGATCGAACAGAATCAGCCACGGAATATTGCAGTTGTATTTTTCCCTGTTCTCCCGAATCGTCTTGGTTCCGCGAAGGAAAGCCTCGTAACCGAGATTCAGAAGCGTCATTTTGGCAAATTTCGGATTGATTTCATCGATCGTTTTATCAATAAACTTCATCCAACGGTTGTCCGGATCCTGGATTGCCGCCTTAACCGCAGCGATTTTCTCCGGTGTGAAAGATTTTCCGAAGAATTTTTCCGCAAGATCCATGAACTTCAGATAAGTTTTTCTCTTGTCAGAACTTTTCTTTACATCTCTAACCAGGCCATCAATGACAACGCCAATCGCCTGACGCTCTGCCGCATGTCCCAGTTCCTGAATTTTAGAAGCCATAGTATCCTCCTTTAGTTAAACACAGGCGTATTATAGTCCGAATTTTACGGGAATTCATGGGACAAACTGCTGTTTTCGTCCGAAATGGAGCCGCGTTTTCCCACTTTCGCAAAAATGTAACCCTGAAACGCGGCAGGGCTTCTTTCTTACCTGTGTACGCATGAGTCTCTCGCGCTGTTCCTCTGCTTAAAAGAGCTCTCGCATCGCCGCAAGTACTTTATTTTCTTACTTGCGGGTATTTCCCGTCTGCTCTATACTATCTGTTAACTGAACCCTGGTTCCGGCTATCCGCTGAACCGGGGAGAGGAATTAAAAAGCGCCTTCATGATTTATTTCTATTTTGAAGATATTTCCCTGCGGGCGCAGAGTCAGCAGCTGAAAGGAGTCGCGCACATGTGTGGAATCTGCGGATTTACAGGAACTCTTCCGGACGGAAAAACCGTCCTTACGAATATGATGAACCGGATTATTCACCGGGGGCCTGACGGGGGCGGGCAGTTTATCAACGAAGATATGACCATGGGATTCCGCCGCCTGTCCATCATTGACCTGAACACCGGCGACCAGCCGATGTTCAATGAGGATAAAAGTCTGGTCATTACCTTCAACGGTGAGATCTATAACTATAAGGAGCTGAAAGAGGAGCTGATTGCCAAAGGGCATATTTTCAGCAATAAGGCAGATACAGAAGTCCTGCTTCACGGCTATGAGGAGTGGGGCGAGAAGCTTCTGGACCGGCTCCGCGGCATGTTTGCTTTTGTTATCTGGGATATCCGGAAAAAGGAATTGTTTGCGGCACGCGATATGTTCGGCATCAAGCCGTTTTATTTCACGGAAATTGACGGTCACCTGGTATACGGCTCGGAGATCAAAAGCATCCTGGAGTTTCCCGGCTATCACAAAGAAGTGAATCTTCAGGCTCTGGAACAGTATCTGTCGTTCGAGTACTCGGTTCTGCCGGAGACTTTCTTCAAAGGAATCTTCAAGCTGATGCCCGGCCACTACATGCGCTGGAAAAACGGGGAAATGGAAATCTGCCGCTATTTTGATCCCATGCTTGCCCCCACGGACCAGCCGGTAAACCACGAAGAGCTGATCGACCAGATTGACAAGACCCTGCAGGACTCCATCCGCTATCACATGGTCAGCGACGTAGAGGTTGCCTCTCTCCTGTCCAGCGGTGTGGATTCCAGCTACGTGGCCACGCAGTTCCACGGCCAGCACACCTTTACCGTCGGATTTGATTATGAAACCTACAACGAAATCCCCTATGCGCAGGAGCTTTCCAAGAGCCTTGGCATTGACAATGAGAGCATGGTGATCAGCACCGAGGAATATTGGAAGGAGCTTCCGAAAATCCAGTACTACATGGACGAGCCCCTGGCCGACGCCTCTGCCTCTGCCCTGTATTTTGTAGACCGCATGGCTGCGGACAAGGTTAAGGTTATCCTTTCCGGAGAGGGATCGGATGAGCTGTTCGGCGGCTATGTCATTTACCACGAGCCCATGTCTCTGGCGCGCTATGAAAAGCTCCCGAAAGGTTTCCGGAAGGGACTTGCTTCCATAGTAAAGCATATCCCGGGACATCCGAAGGGGAAGGGCTTTATTCTCCGCGGTTCACAAAGCGTGGAAGAGCGCTTCATCGGCAATGCCAATGTTTACTCCACCGAGCAGCGGAACCGGGTCCTTCGCTATCCCACACCGGATTCCGATCCGAAGTATTTAACAAAGCCTTACTACGATAAGGTAAAGGATCTGAAAGATCCGGAAAAAATGCAGTATATTGATCTGAACTTCTGGCTGATCGGCGATATTCTGCTGAAAGCAGACAAGATGAGCATGGCACATTCCCTGGAGAGCCGTGTTCCGTTCCTGGACCGCAAGGTTTTTGAACTGGCAAGAAAGATACCTCTTTCCGAGAAAATCAATGACGAAAACACAAAGGTATGTTTCCGCGAGGCCGCGCACCGCTATCTCTCAGACAGACAGGCATCCAAAAAGAAGCTTGGCTTCCCTGTTCCGATCCGGATCTGGCTTCGCACTGATAAATACTACGAGATTGTAAAGAAGGAATTTACCAGTCCGGAGGCAGAAAAATTCTTCCACACGGATGAACTGGTCAGGATTCTGGACGCGCATAAATCCGGGAAAGAGGATTACGCCCGCCATATCTGGGTGGTCTATATGTTCCTTCTCTGGTACCGGGAATACTTTACCGAAGGCGGCTGCAGCGTGAGCATCGAGGACGAGCTTGCCATCGAGGAACGCCGGAGAAACAAGGTTTACGCCTGAATCCGGCGGCCGCCGGGTATGTAACGCAGAGCCCTGGGTCACAAAAGTCAAACGGTTCGCATGATTAAGATCTGACAGGCATTCAGGGTGATGCTGCATGAAAAATAAAAAAGGGCTGCTGTCCGAAGCGGGACATGAATGATTCATGTGCCCGGCATACAGGACAGCAGCCCTTTTTATCCAGTAAGCGCACCGGCCGACGGAGGTGACGGCCGGATTGCGATTTTACACCGCAGCAGCTTCCGCCTCTCTCGCGGCTTTGCGTGCCGCCGCTTCCGCAAGCTGGCGCTCTTTGTTCTTCTTCGCGACTTCCATCATCGCGTTATACATATCTTCTCCGACGCACTGCTTTGCATACTTGCACCACTGCACACAGCTGAGCGCGTCATTGTAGACTGTCGTTCCGCAGTGCTCACAGGTCACCTCTGTATCGGTGGAAAAAATTTCAATCGTGTGTCCGCACTTCGGACACTTTTTTTCTCTGATCGTAGGAGTTTTATCCCTTCCCTGGCATCCGAACATCATCATAACAACCGCCTCCCATTATCTCCGACCCGGCCGGTCCAGACTGCCGCGCAGCACGTTAGCTGCCGGAGGAATCTGCCGGAATAACCGTTTTCCGCTTTCCAGGTAGATCATAGCGCCTTTTTGAAGAAAAATCCGTTGCCTATGTTACATTTTTCCGTGATATGCGGAGAGAGTTTTTTTACGCCGCTTACTCCATATCCCTCAATGCCGCATCCATCGGTATTTTCTTTATTTTCCTGTACTCCGACAAATTGACCAAAGGACATGCGGCCAGATGAATCCAGTACGTTGCTCATGCTCCTGAGGCTGATTGCTATGGTTGACAATGACCTTTCGTCCTTTTTCGTGTTCCGAGCGGATGAAGGCCGCCTTATCCTCCCGCCGCCCGACAGGGTGCCGCGCCTTTCTGCCGCTTGAAAGGGATCAGCTGTCCGCCCTCTCTTGATTTTACGGAGGCATAAGCGTATGATTAGATCATTAAAGGTTTTTAACATCAGTTAAGGAAAATGGAGATTTTTAACTATGACCATTCAGAAATCTGCGGAGGATTACCTTGAGGCAATGCTTATGATGAAGGAGCAGCACGGATATATCCGCTCCATTGATGTTGCCAATCATCTTGGCGTTACCAAACCCAGTGTAAGCTACGCGACAAAAAGGCTGCGTGAAAACGGGTATATCACGATGGATCATTCCGGCTTCATTACGCTTACCGACAGCGGAATGGAGATTGCAAGCCGTATTTACGACAGGCATAAGGTTCTTACCCAGCTATTCATCACCATCGGCGTGAATCCGGAAACCGCGCGGGAGGATGCCTGCAAGGTTGAGCATGATCTCAGCGAGGAAACCTTCTCCGCCCTGCGGGGACACGGGGAGAAAATGTCGGCGCTGATGTCCCGGATGCAGAAGGATGCGGACAAGGCATAAAAAAGTTAGATTTATTTAATTTAGGTATTGACACTTTCCCGCGTCTGTTATATTATATTTTTGTGGTTAGTAATATCTAACTACGCTGCATACAAATCCTTTCAAAATTGTGATCAGCGAAACGCCACGCAGATCGCAGCATCCGAACCGGGGAGGTGCCGCAGCCTCCTCCGGGTGCCGGATGCCCTGAAGGAAGACATTTGATTCACCCATCACAACTTGACGGATGTGCCCATCACACATCCTACCTCCTTGAAGAACGCCGGTCGCACATGCCGGCGTTTTTCACATTTCCCATTTCCGATTCAAATTTCCGAAGATGTATTTTTCCCCTGCTCCGAAATTTCAATGATTCTCGTACTTCCCAGCGCGGCGCTCAGGCGATGGGAGATGGTAAGAACCGTCCTTCCCTCTGACGAATTTTTCAGGGCGCGGATAACACGGGCCTCCGTCTCCGCATCCAGACTGGCCGTTACCTCATCCAGAAGAAGGATTGCCGGATCCGTTACCACGGCCCTGGCAATGGACAGAAGCTGCAGCTGTCCTCTGGAAAACTGCTGCGGATCCATCGGTGTGTCCAGTCCGGAAGGAAGGCCGTCGATAATTTTTTCAAGTCCCGCCAGCCTTACCGCCTTCCGGATCTGCTCCTCACTGATTCCTGTGTCATAGATCGTAATCTGATCCCTGACCGTCCCCGGCACCGGGGCAAAACTTTGCTCTACATAGCCGTAAACTTTTCTTTTTTCCTCCGGTCTCAGGGAGCAGGGGCAGCGTCCGGCCAGATTGACTGAACCACTGTCCGGTTCATACAGACCGGTCAAAAGCCTGAAAATGGTGGTTTTTCCTGCCCCGGTTCTTCCGGCAAAGGTGACCATCTCCCCCCTTTCCACGGAGAAAGACAGATCGTTCAGTACAGGATGTTCTTTCTCGTAGCCGAATGTCACATGCTGGAAACTTACGCAGGCATCCTGTTCCGGACAGGAATCGGCCGGATTCCACTCCGGTTCACTTAAAAATTCATTGATATGACCGATAGCCGCGGCCGCTGACTGTATATTCTGGATTTCCATGCCGATATTTTCCAGCGGGGCAAATATTTTATTCACATAGGCCATCATGGCGACAGCCGTACCTACCGAAATTCCGAAAAAGGACCGCCAGGCATCTCCCTTCGCCGCAAGAACCATCATCACCGCGGTAACACACGCCTGTGTCAGCAGGATCACCGGAGAATAAATGCTGTCGATAAGATTTGATTTTTCCACCGCGTCATAGCTTTCACGGATATATCCGTCATAAGTATCCTCCATATATTTTTCCGCGTGCAGGACATGAATCATCCGGATACAGCGCAGTGTTTCCGGCACATGGCCGTTCACTCTTGCAATCGCCCGGCGGTTGGCAAGCTGTGCTTTATTTGCCCGTTTCTGACAGACCCTGGTAAACAAAAACAGAAGCGGCGTAACCGCCGTAACCAGGAGTCCCAGACCCGGTGACCTTGTGAAAATGACGGCAAGGATGCCGATCACCTTAAACAAATCCGCAATCATGCTGACCACGCCGTCACTGTACAGGACATCAATCGCATCCCCGTCGTTCGTAAAGATGGACTCAATCTTCCCGCTCTCATGGCTGTGGAAATAATCCGCCGGAAGCCGGCCCAGCTTTTCACACAGGGCAGATCGGATACCGTGTGTAACCTTCTGTCCGAAGATGGTGATAGAAGCATTCTGTGCCGATTCCAGAATGTCCGCGATTACAATAAAAAGGAAATACAGAAGAGCCAGCCCCCAGGAAACATCCCGATAATCCGTAAGAAGATTTACCGCTCTTTCCAGCACAAGAGGCGGAATCAGAGAAGAAAACACCGAGGCGGCGATAATCAGGGTCAGGCCGGCTATCAGCCCTTTGTTTTTTGAGATCACCTTCCGAAGTGATTTCCGGAGAAGCTCATGATTTCTCATCGTAATCACCGCCTTTCATCTGCTCCCGGAACAGCGTCCGGTAGCCGGGTTCCTGTTCCAGCATTTTTTCATGCGGCAGAAATGTTCCTGTCCCGTCATGCAGATAGAGAACATGATTAAATTCCGGAAAATGCCAGAGCCGGTGAGACAGGATCAGTATTGTCCGGTCCCCGCAGTATTCCCGTATGGATTGGAGAATCTTCGTCTCTGTGGTTTTGTCAACGGCAGCAAACGGGTCATCCAGGATCAGAACCGATCTGGCGTGAGCCAGAGTCCTTGCCAGGGCGACTCTTTCCTGCTGCCCTCCGGAAAGCATGGTTCCTGCTTCTCCCGCTTTCCCGTGTTCCGTCCTCTGCATGGCCTCCAGATCCGCGTCCATAGCTGTCATTTTCAGGAAGAATCCGGTGTCAACCGGCGATCCCAGAGATACATTCTCCGCTATGCTCAGATTAAGAAGCTCCGGATCATGCCCCATCCAGGTGATCAGAGAACGTTTTTCTTCCTCCGTGAGTGTCCGGAAATCCTTTCCGCCCACCAGAATCATCCCTTTATAGGGGGCTTCTCCGATCAGGACCTTACCGAGAAGAGACTTGCCGCTTGCGATTTCCCCTGTCACCCCGACGATTTCTCCCGGACGCACCGTAAAATTCAGATCCCTCAGGTAATCGGCACCGTCATATCCGCAGCTGACATGACGAAAGGCAAGAGAAGCCTTCTCTACCGGGGCATCCGCCGCGTCCGGAGTATCCTTTACCGGGTCTTTCATCAGCGGCTGGATTCTGTGCCAGGAGACGCTCGCCTTCTGCACCGCATTAAACAGCTTTGCCGCATGCGATGCCTTTACTGCCAGCTTGGTAAAGCAGGCAAGGAAGGTCGTGAATGCCGCAATATTCCAGGGCGTCCATCCGGTTCCGTTTACATTTCTCGCCCCGAAATAAATCACCATGACCGCTCCGAACATGGCAATCGCGTCATACAGAGGAGTCATGGAGCCTTCAAAAAGATTAGCCGCCGCGCTTTTTTTCTCGTAATCCGCAAGCGCCTCCTCATATTTCTCATTGCGGTTTTCTTCCCTTCCGTAAACGCGGTAAGTCAGCGCGTTGCCAATCCGGTCCATGGTCTGCCCGCTCAGGGAAGCGGCACTTTTCTTATAGGCCGCATTCGCGGCTGTGACGTTTTTTTTCAGCCTGTCCGCGGCAAAATAGGCTGCCGGGGAGAAAATACAACTGAGAATGGCAAGCCGCCAGTCATAATAGACCAGCATGCCGATGTAGGCCACCATAACCACACCGGTATCAAAAATCTCCGTCGTGAACTTTCTCATCCCTTCCACGCAGGAATCCACGTCCGCGATCGCCTTGGTAAGCAGCTGTCCCAGGCCCTCTTCCGCCAATTCCTTCTGACTTGCGTGGACAAGACTGTTATACAGGCACCGCCGCATGCTGCGGCTGACATTATTGGCAAACCGCCTGACGCCGAAACGCTTGACTGCCCGCATCAGCTGCACCAGAAAAATAACTGCCACATACGCCGCAGCCAGAACTCCCATATCCCGGAGTACGGCCTTTCCCCGGATAATGTCATAGAGACACTGGGCGAGTCTTCCCTCAAAATAAGGTCCGGCCAGCATACCGACGTTATAGATCAGTCCTGAGACCGTGACGACAATCAGAACCGGAATTTCTGCCTTGAAATAAGAACGAATTCTGTCCGGGTGATCCGGCTCTCTCGTATTCGTGTGCATTTCCAATCTCCTCCATGATTTCTGGGAGATCCGCCGACGCCTGATAAACAGCATCCCGGTATCCTTATCTGGATTATACTACGTCTCTTCTACTATACAAACCTGTCTGCAGCATCCGGAAAATTTCTGATGATCTCTCGCTTTTGTTTAACAAATCCCTCTTTACCGTTTCACTTTAAGGCTCCATCTGCATAAAAAAATATCCTCCATATTCCGTGCATCCTTGTTAAGACAACACTGAATATAGAGGACAAATCTGAACAGCCGAATGGCAGCTGCTTAAGAAATTCTAAAGTTCCGGTGAAAAAGCGATGTCCGCCCGGCTGTTTCTTTTACAGATTTTCCGTCAGGAGATGGAATTTCCTGTGTACAGCTGATAATACCTTCCCTTCTGCTCCATCAGCTGCTCATGGGTACCTCTTTCTATAATGCGGCCCTGCTCCAGCACCATGATACAGTCCGCATTGCGAACCGTGGACAGCCGATGGGCGATGACAAAGGATGTCCTTCCGTTCATCAGCTTGTCCATGCCCTCCTGGACGATCTTCTCGGTTCTGGTATCAATCGAGCTGGTAGCCTCGTCAAGAATCAGGGCCGGCGGATCCGCCACCGCTGCCCTGGCAATCGCCAGCAGCTGTCTCTGACCCTGGCTCAAGTTTGCCCCATTGCCCGTCAGAACAGTATCATATCCTTTCGGGAGACGCCGGATAAAGCCGTCCGCATTGGCAAGCTTTGCGGCATCCTCGATTTCCTGATCTGTCGCGTCCAGTTTTCCGAAACGAATATTTTCCCGGACCGTTCCGGTAAACAGGTTGGTGTCCTGCAGAACAATTCCCAGAGAATGACGGAGGTCTGCTTTCTTTATTTTGTTGATATTAATGCCGTCATAACGGATTTTCCCGTCGGCAATATCGTAGAATCTGTTTATCAGGTTTGTGATTGTTGTTTTTCCCGCCCCTGTAGAACCGACGAAGGCTATCTTCTGCCCCGGCTCCGCGAACAGTGTGATATCATGAAGGACCAGCTTTCCGGGAACATAACCGAAATCCACATGATCCATGACGATCTCGCCCCGCTGTCTTCTGTATTCTACCTGGTGTGTCTCCTGGTGCTCATGTCTCCATGCCCAGATTCCTGTGTGTTCCTCACACTCTGTCAGGGTTCCGTCGGAATTCTCCTTCGCGTTGACCAGACGCACATATCCCTCATCCACTTCCGGGGTTTCATCCATCAGACGGAATACACGATCCGCTCCGGCAATGGCCATGATGACCGCATTCAGCTGCATGCTGACCTGGTTGATCGGCATATTAAAACTCTTGTTAAAGGAAAGAAAGCTGGCCAGTCCTCCGACCGTCATCCCGCTGATGTGGAAGATGGTAAGAATCCCTCCGACAATCGCGCACAACACATAGCTTACGTTTCCCAGCTGCGCATTGATTGGCATCAGGATATTGGCAAAATTATTCGCGGAAAACGCGCTCTCATACAGCTGATTGTTCCGTCTGGTAAATTCCTTTTTAATTGCTTCCTCGTGATTGAATACCTTGACAACCTTTTCCCCGGCCATCATCTCTTCAATATAGCCGTCCAGACTGCCGAGGTCCTCCTGCTGCTTCATGAAGAACTTTCCGGAGAGTCCTCCCAGTTTTCCGGTAACCAGGAGCATAATGACAACCATTCCCATTGTCACAAGCGTCAGCGGAATGTCCAGAATAATCATGCTGACCGTAACACTGACGATCGTAATGGCACTGTTGACAAGCTGGGGGATACTCTGGCTGATCATCTGCCGCAGGGTATCAATATCATTGGTGTACACGGACATAATATCGCCGCGCACATGTGTGTCGAAATAGCTGACAGGCAGCGTCTCCATGCGCTCAAACAGGTCATTGCGCAGATTCTTAAGCGTTCCCTGCGTCACGTAAATATTTATTTTGTTGTAGGCAAAGGTACTTGCCACACCAATCCCGTAAAAAACCGCGACTCTGGCAATCGCCATGGCAAGCGGTCCGAAATCGGCCTTGCCCGGTGTTGTGAGCATCGGCGTAATATAATCATCAATCAGATTTTTGATAAACAGAGTTCCCTGTACATTGGCCAATACGCTGACAAAAATCAGCACCAGAATCAAAATGACATGGATTCTGTATTTCCTGTTCACATACTGAAGCAGCCGGTTAAGAGTCTTTCCCGGATTCTTTACCGATGACTTCATGCCCCTGGGCTGCGGTCCATGTCCCGGCATTACTGGTCACCTCCTTCATCAAAATCCCCGTTTCCGCCCGTCTGTGATTCATAAACCTCTTGATAGATTTTATTGGTTTTCAGAAGATTTTCCGGTGTATCAAAGGCGTCTACATGACCGTCATCCATGACGATAATTCTGTCTGCATTCTGCACACTGGAAATACGCTGTGCAATAATCAGGCGGGTGGTATCCGGTATGTCCTCCTCCATCGCTTTCCGTATTTTCGCATCGGTGGCGGTATCAACGGCGCTGGTGGAATCATCCAGGATCAGGATTTTTGGTTTTTTGAGCAGTGCCCTGGCAATACAGAGTCTCTGCTTCTGTCCTCCGGAGACATTGCTTCCTCCCTGCTCAATATAGGTGTTGTACCCCTCCGGCATCCGATTGATAAACTCATCCGCACAGGCAATCCGGCAGGCCTCCTTGCACTCCTCTTCTGTGGCATTTTCGTTTCCCCAGCGAAGATTTTCCAGAATGGTTCCGGAAAACAGGACATTTTTCTGCAGAACCACAGCAACCTGGTCCCGCAGGGTAACAAGGTCGATGGTTCGGACATCCTTTCCTCCGACCCGGACCGCGCCCTTGTCCACATCGTACAGCCTGGACAGAAGGTTCACGAGCGAAGTTTTCGCGCTTCCGGTCCCCCCGATGATGCCGACCGTCTCTCCGGAACGGATGGACAGATTGATATCGCGCAGCACCGGCTCGCCGCTTCCCTTCGCATAGCTGAAATCTACATGGTCGAAGGCGATGCTTCCGTCCGAAATCTCGTAGTCCGGATTTTCCGGGTTCGTCAGATCCGGCTTCTCATTTAATACCTCGCTGATTCGCTCGGCACTGGCCTCGCTTATCGTAACCATGACAAATACCATGGCGACCATCATCAGGCTCATCAGGATATTCATGCAGTAAGTCAGCAGGCTCATAAGCTCTCCCGTTGTCAGCGTCGAGGAGACAATCATCTTTGCCCCCAGCCAGCTGATCAGCAGGATGCAGGTATAGACAGTGGCCTGCATCAGCGGGGCGACCACGACAAGGTTGTTTTCCGCTTTTGTAAAAAGCCTGTAAATATTTTCCGACGCCCGATGTTCCTTCTTTGTCTCGTAGTCCTCTCGGACAAACGCCTTGACGGCGCGAATTCCCGTGACATTTTCGTCAATGCTTTCGTTCAGATCATCGTATTTCGGGAAAACCTGGGAAAAATACCGGGTTGCCCTTCTCATAATGAAGAAAAGCAGGAGACCCAGGACAATGACAGCCACCAGGTAGATGCTTGCCAGATGGGAATTGATGGTAAAAGACATGAACAGCGCCACAATCATGCTGATCGGCGCCCGCGTGAACATCCGGAGCAGCATCTGGTAGGCATTCTGGATGTTTGTCACGTCCGTCGTAAGACGGATGACAAGACTGGACGTGCTGTATCTGTCGATATTGGAGAATGAAAATCTCTGGATGTTATAGAACATCGCCTCCCGCAGATTTTTCGCGAACCCGGCCGATGCCATTGCTCCGTACCGGCCGCCAAGAACGCCGCAGATAAGGCCGCACACCGCCAGAATCAGCATGCGGATGCCGATGGAAATAATGGCGTTCATATCTCCTTTTTCCACGCCATCGTCAATAATGGACGCCATCAGCAGAGGAATCAGCATTTCAAAGATTACCTCTCCGACCATAAACACAGGGGTCAGAATGGAGGGGATCTTAAATTCTTTGATCTCTGCTGCCAGCGTACGCAGTACACTCTTTTTTTTGCTCTGCATAATTCTCCTTTCTTTTCGATAATCTTTCTGATCAAATACCTCTGTCTGTACAGAAAATAGTCCTGCCGAAATCAGGGCGTACCCACGATTGTATCATTTTGCGTACACGGAAACAAGGAGTATGGAGAGTTATTCCCTGATTTCACATTTTTTTAACATTTCCGCCGTCGATCCGGATTCTCTTCATCTCCTGATTCTTTTTCCTGAAAGCATGCGGCGTCATTCCGTACCTGGCCTTGAAAACCCGGTGAAAATAGCTGTGATTTTCATATCCTACCATGTCAATAATGTCATTGATCGGTTCATCGGTTTCTACCAGCAGCGATACAGCCCGGTTCAGTCTTTTTCTCTGAAGCAGCTCCGTAAAATTTCCTCCCGCCGAGCGCTTGATCATCCTGCTCAGGGTATGGACAGGGAGCTTCAGGTTCTGTGCCAGCTCCCCAAGCGAGGCAGTCGGATAATTCCGGTCAATATAGTCCAGCGTGCTCATGACAATCATATTCTCATACTGATCCGGATTCAGGCTTTCCGCAGACTGCACGGAATCCAGAAGATGCATGAACAGCAGCCCCATCGTCGTCTGGTTAATCCGGTTTCGGTTGACCACTCCGTCCCCGGCAGTTCCTGTAACCAGTGATGTGATCAGATTCTCCATCAGATTCTGAATCTGAAGGATCCCCGAAACACGAAAGTACAGATATTCCCCCTTCTGGCCGTCTTGGCGCAGGGTGTTAATGACAAAATTGGCAAGCATGTTATTGCCGCCGATCATCTCCAGGGCAACATCAAAAAACTCCGGGAGTATGATGAAGTTAATGATGATATCATCCATGCCGGCCGGGAGAAGCTCATGCCTGGTATACTGATTGAGAAACAGCAGTTCCCCCTGCCTGACGGTTATCCTGTTTTCCCCGATGATGTTTGTCACGGAACCACGGCACACATACACGACCTCCACATAATTATGGCGGTGCATGGGAAACCGGATAAACCGTGTATGGGGACGGACCGCGATCAGCTGCCCGTCTTTCAGCATCCGGGCGCTGTCCACCGTAAATTCCTCTCCGGAGGTGTAAAGCTGCTTTTCCACTCCCCCGTTTCCATCCAGAATTCTCTGCTCTTCTTCCGTAATAACGCTAAGCTTTGAAAGCAATTTCTCATCCATAAGATATTCATGCCCTGCGGCAGACCTGCCGGGCCTGATTTAATATTCCCCGAAAAACCGGCTGTATGAAAATGTACCTAATATAGTTTAGTAAAAAAAAAGTGCGCCGACAAGCTTTTCTCCATCTTTTCCAACATTGCCCAGTTTAAAAAATCTGTAGACTTTTCGGACATTTTTCACTATCTGTCCCAGCGTATTGAACAAGCCCTGCTCGACTTTCTTTTTTGTTTTCTTTATAATTTTCAGCATATGAGATTATAAAAGACGCTCATCCGGATGAATGGTCTGATTGATTATACGTCTGAATGGACATGCGAGGAGGAGTTGCACTATGCCAAATAAAATCGTACATGCCGCAGAGAGAAAAGCCTTTGAAATAGCGCTGGATCAGGTCATCAAGACGGCCAACAAGGAAGACGGCTATCTGAAGATCATTGATGTGGCATCCAAGTTTCTGGGAGATACCTGGCGTCCGGAGGCTTTTGAAAACCTGAAAAACAATTTCAAGCCCGGTATGAAATGGCCCAATTTCTTCGACCGTGTCCTGCGCGATGTGGATCCGGAGGTTGTCAAGGGTCTGTTCCTGTCCTTCGGTTTTGAAACCGGATACATCGGCTACCATGAGACCCAGAAAAATGTCAAGAAATACGGAATTAACATTCCGTGGGTCATCCTGTTTGATCCGACCAGCGCCTGCAATCTGCACTGCACCGGCTGCTGGGCTTCCGAATACAGCCGTACCCTGAATCTTTCTTATGAGGATATGGATAAAATTGTCACCGAGGGCAAGGCGCTTGGCACACATGGCTATGTACTGACCGGAGGCGAACCGCTGATTCGCAAAAAAGATATTGTCTCGCTTGCGAAAAAGCACAAGGACTGCGGTTTCATGATCTTTACAAACGGAACGCTGGTAGACCAGCAGTTCTGTGATGACATGAGAGAGTGCAAGAACATCGTTCTGTCCATGTCTGTAGAAGGTCTGGACGACGCGACCGACGCCCGCCGCGGCAAGGGTGTTTTTGCCAAGATCATGAGTACCATGGATCTGCTCCGCAAGAACAAGCTTCCTTACGGAACATCTATCTGCTACACCAGCGCGAACTATAAGGCAGTTACCAGCGACGAGTTCCTGGATTTCCTGATTGACAAGGGTGTCCTTTTCAGCTGGTACTTCCACTTTATGCCGGTGGGCAACGATGCCACCATGGATCTGGTTCCTACTCCGGAGCAGCGTGAGTATATGTATCACCGGATCCGTGAGGTCCGCGGATACCAGGGCGGAAAAGAAATCTTCCTGATGGATTTCCAGAATGACGGAGAGTGGGTGTCCGGATGTATCGCCGGAGGAAAGGCGTATTGCCATATCAATCCGCGCGGAGATGTGGAGCCCTGCGTATTTATCCACTACTCCTCTGCGAATATCCATGACAAGAGTCTTCTGGAGTGTCTGCAGCAGCCGCTGTTCAAGGCATATCACCAGCAGCAGCCGTTTAACGAGAACCTGCTTCAGCCCTGCCCGTTCCTGGAGAATCCGAATAAGCTGCGTGCCATGGTAGAAGAAACCGGCGCCAAGAGCACGGATATGCTGGATCCGGAATCCGTGGAGCATCTGACTGACAAGGTCGAGGACTACGCAAAGAACTGGGCACCTGTGGCAGAAAAGCTCTGGAGCTCCAATCATCCGGATTATAAGGCGCACACCTCTTCTCACGCGGAATAAGCGGTTCTGCCCGCAGACGGGCATGAGGAATGTGCTTTAACAGATGTCGGCAGAACACCGGCTTTATGTGATTTACGAGAACATCCGTTTTTCGTAAATCACATTTTTGTTGTCTGCCGATTATAAAAACTTCGTGGAGGAGTGACAGCACTTCAGGACACTTCCTCCCATTTTTGCGATACGCCAGGCGGCGTATTCTTTGATACAGGATCCGCATCTGCTTCGGCGGGCGGACAAGAGAGGGATTATGGAACGTACGGAAAATAAGATGGGCGTCATGCCCGTAAAGAAACTGGTTGTGTCAATGAGCCTTCCCATGATGGTATCCATGCTGGTACAGGCTTTGTATAATATTGTGGACAGTATTTTCGTCTCGCAGATCTCGGAGGCGGCGCTGACGGCAGTCACGCTTGCCTTTCCCCTGCAGAATCTGATGATCGCGGTCGCTTCCGGTACGGGAGTCGGTATTAACGCTCTTCTGTCCCGGTCACTGGGAGAAAAAGACTACAGGAAGGCAGACCAAGCGGCAAATACCGGCCTGTTCCTGGCATTTCTGAGTTTTCTGGCTTTTCTGGTGATCGGGCTGACCGTCTCCGGTCCGTTTATCTCTTCCCAGACCTCCGATCCGACTATCCGGGAATACGGCGTCACTTACATACGCATCTGCTGCACGCTCTCCATCGGCGTTTTCTTCCAGATCACCCTGGAACGTCTGCTGCAGGCGACAGGGCGGACGCTTTACAGCATGTACTCGCAGATCACCGGTGCCGTGATCAATATGATTTTTGACCCGATTATGATTTTCGGTCTTCTGGGATTTCCGAAAATGGGAGTGGCAGGCGCCGCTTACGCAACTGTTCTGGGGCAGTGCCTTGCATCCGTCCTCGGACTGTTTCTGAACAGAAAATTCAACAGCGATATTACTCTTTCCTTCCGTGAAATCATTCATCCTGACAGACCGACGATCCGGCAGATTTATGCTGTCGGCGTTCCTTCTATTTTGATGATGTCCATCGGATCCATCATGACGTATCTGATGAACCGTATTGTAGGCACCTTCTCTTCGACGGCAACCGCCGTGTTCGGTGTATATTTCAAGCTCCAGAGTTTCTTCTTCATGCCGGTATTCGGACTGAATAACGGGCTGATACCGGTTCTGGCCTATAATCTGGGCGCAAAAAAAACAGACCGGATCCGGGAGGCGCTGCGCTTCTCCGTGAAACTGGCCTTTGCTGTCATGGTAGTCGGAACCTTATGCTTCGAACTGATTCCGGGACCGCTTCTGAAAATCTTTAATGCATCCTCCCAGATGCTTGCTATCGGAAGCCCTGCTCTTCGGATTATTGCTGTCCATTTCCCGATTGCGGCAATTTCCATCGTCCTGGGCTCTGTTTTCCAGGCATTTTCCAGAAGTATTTACTCGCTGATTATTTCCGTCTGCCGGCAGCTTGTTGTCCTGATCCCGACCGCCTGGCTTCTCTCCCTGACCGGAAACCTGAACAATGTCTGGTGGTGCTTCCCGATCTCGGAAATTGTCTCTCTCACCATTTCCTATATCTTCTTCCGAAAAGTAATGAGAGATGTCTCGGAAGAAATCGGCGTTCAGGTATAATTCCGGCTACAGCCGCATGCCTGTCAGCTTATACATCAGACCTTCCTGGATTTTACCGGGATCTGCGTGGTAAATATCTATCCGGTCTGCGTCCGCGCTGCGGAAGCGGAAGGCCGGATAGAGAAATCCGAACTCCGGATTTCCCGGTTCATATTCCCCGGACAGCGGTCCGATTGTACAGATGATAAAATCGTAGACTTCCTCGGATTCCTCGAAATATTCCCTGTCTGCGCGCCGGAGAGGAACATCGTAAGTACCGGAAAAAACAAAGATGGCGCTTGGGCTGTCTGAAGGGTAGGCATCAATCATCTGCTCATAGAATACATCCAGAAGCGCGTCATTCTTCAGGCGGCATTCCACCATAGCTGTCAGCAGCTGGAAGATACTGTCTCTGCCCTTCATGGATGCCGGAATGGTATATTCCTTCAGCTGGTCGTTTGTTCTGGAAAACGGGACCTTTTTTGCCAGCCTGATATTTTTTGCCTTCTGCGAGCCGTCGAGCTTCAGAAAATTGATATTGAAGGTATCTTCGATTTCTCCTTCTTCCGTCACATAAGCTCCGGCCAGCCTGGTAAAGCAGGCACGCTCCGGCGTCATCCGTCTCGTCAGTTCCAGCATATCCTCACGGTTAATCATCTTGACTCGCCCACTTTCGTTCACTTTATCCACAGATCGTACCTGTTCTGGGTTGCCATTTCAGAAAAGATGATAGAATCTCATCGCATAAAGGAATTTTACCGATAATCTTCTATTCACTGAAATTTGATTTCAGCTATCCTGCTTCTACAGGGTATACAAACTGATACTATATATAAGTTATCGCAACGTGTTATCACGGGCAACTGAAAAACCTTTTGGAACCCCGCAGCACATTTATCTCTCAACTTCCCAATGTCCGCTATATCCGCTTCCTACATAATGAATATCCTGCATTTCTTTCATATTTCTGCTGATCGTTTTCCTGCTGACTCCTAGTTTTTCAGCCAGCTCAGATTGTGTTATTTTATTGTTCCGGACAACTTCATCCCTGATTCTATCCTTCAAACTTGCCCCTTGAGGGACATCTTGAGAGACATCTTGAGGGACATTGGCACTCATGCCTGTCCCCCAGCCTTCTCCGCAGTGCCGGTGGAATCTCACCGTAAATCCATAATCATTTCCACGATATTCCACTTTGCAACCGACTTTATCACAAGCATCCTGAATCCTCCTCAATCCGGTCGCAAAGCTTTCCATATCTTTAGAGTAATACAGTGTTCTTGTGATTAACGGATTTCGGCGGATCGGGGCAAGCGGCTGTTCAATAAACAACTGCGGAGTCATCCCTTCCGGGAATCTTCCCGGACTGTAAATATCAATAAAGCTTCGGTAAACCGCTACTTCCACGCTCTGCCCCGATTCAATTCGCCGATGCGCAAACGCATTAATGACCGCCATCACAATAACGGGCTGGCTTTGCACACCTCTAACACTGCAGCCTCTCTCTTATCATTCCAGCTCGATCATACCATACTTAGAAATTGATATACCTGCTCCATTATCTTCCCCAGATTGGAAATATCCTTCCGCACATTCCCCGTTTCCAGAGAATGATTCGCGTTTTCTATGACAGTAAGCGGTATATGCATTTTTTCACATCCGCGGATAACTGCTTCGTCACCTGCCCACGGATCCGCGGTTCCATGAAAAGCAATACCACTCTCTGGTCTGATCCTGGAAAACGTCTCCTCCAGCGGGGTATAGTAAATATTTCTGCAGCACAGACCATGTCCCTCCGCATATGCTCCGGCTGCCGCCGTGCCAATGCTCTTGGAAACCATAACTATTTCAGAATACACAGAAAAATCCAACTCCTTCAGATCATCCTCTGCTGAACGCAGAGCCGCCTGAAACGCCTCCTTCATTTTGACCGGATCTCCTTTTACCTTGTCCGGAAGTCCGCGGTAGCTTACCCTTTTCAGCGTAAAACCAAATTCCGAAACAGCCATTTTACCTGTATAGTACAGAAGCGGCCTGTCATTTGTATAGCCGATTCCCGGAAAAAGAATCATTAACTTACCATGTTTCTTCATACTCTGTCCTTACCTTCTGCTTAATACTTCTACGGCTGTTATTCCTGTCAAATGTACAAAGGCGGCACACAGCTCTGTCCCGATCCGGCGGATTTATTTTCCGCTCTTTCCGTTAAAGTCGCTGTGTGCCGCTTCCTGCTGTAATCCGCAGCAGCTTATTCATCCGGAAGTTCCAGCTTCCTTCGTTTTATAATATAATTGATCAGTTTCTCAAAATATATTTTAGCAAGCGCTCCGCAAGGAACAGCCAGAAGCATTCCAAGAAAGCCTCCGATGGCACTTCCGATAATCAGCGACGCAATAACAAGCAATGGATGAATTTTTATCGCGTTGCTGAGGAATTTCGGGTTAATCACATTTCCGTCTATCGTCTGAATGATAAAAAGAACAATCAGCGCAATGATCAGTTTCCTGGGATCCCAGTGCAGAAGGCTGACGAAAATGGTGGAACCGTATGCCACAAAAGGTCCGACATACGGAATCAGATTCCCTATGCCTGTCAGGATTCCGATGACGATCGCGTATCGGATGCCTACCAGGGACAGAGAGATGCTGACAACAACCGCCATAAAGGTAGCATCCACCAGCTGTCCGCGGATGTAGCCGGAAAACACCGAATCTGCATCCCGAAAGAAGTTCCGGATGTTGTTATACGCATTCCACGTCGTGATTGCCTTCAGGGCATGACTCCAGTATTTTTTCAGCCCATCTCCGTCCAGCTGGAAATAGACGCCGAAGATAATGGCAAAAACAGTTGTGGAAAGTGTAGAGGGGAGGTGCCGTACACCGCCTGCAACAGATTTCGCAAGATCCCCGGCCCAGTCCACAACTGCTGTCCGCAGAGGTTCCAGGTATCCGGCAAGCTGATCCGAGGAAATAGAGAAATTATTCATGACCCGGATAACACTGTTGTAAAAGCTGTTCATGGAGGACTGAAGGCTGCTTAACAGCTTATCAATATCATTCACGTGGAACACGGTCAGTTCTCTGGTCACCGTGGAAACAATGGCAGACAGACCAGCGGCAATAATGCCCACCACAATAACAGCCGTGATTCCGACGGCAAGTCCCCTGGCAGAGAGCCGTTTTCTGCGGAACCAGGGAATTTTAAGCAGCTGTCTCTGAAAAAAATTGTCCAGGGGATACAGCAGATAAGCAATGGCAAATCCGATGATCAGGGGTTTCAGAAGGACGCTCAGCCAGCCCAGTCCGGCCCCGATCGCTGCCCCGATCTCCCCCAGATGATCCAGAATTTTCAACAGAATGTAGATGATGACAACTGTGATAACCACGTACCAGGCAATCTGTGTGTACTTGTGGTTGAAATTTTCCTTCAGCCGCTGATTTCTGCGCCTCTGGGATTCCTTTTCCGCTTCCGCCTGCTTTTCTCCCCTTTTTTTCTCCTGCTCCTCTTCTTCTCTGCTTTTCTGTGCGGCAGCTCTCTCCTCTTCCCGGAACTGCTCCTCCTCGTCCAGCTTTTCCTGTATTTTTTCTTCGCGGGCTATTTCTCTCTCCCGCTGTTTTTCCTGACGAATCTCTTTCGCATTTTGTATAAACACGGCGTATCCCTCATCGAATCCATGCGCGGCCGGGTTTATCCCTGAAACTCGTCGATGGCATGTCCGATGTCGTGACGGTAATATTTGTTGTCAAAATCAACCCAGTCCACCGCCTTGTAGGCATTGGCACGGGCTTCTTTGAGATCTTTGCCCAGGGCGGTCACTCCCAGGACGCGTCCTCCATTGGTAACAACCTCACCTTTTTCGTTAAACGCAGTACCCGCATGGAACACATAGTAGCCGTCTTTCCCCTTAAAGTTGTCCAGCCCCCGGATGGGATAGCCCTTTTTGTAGGAAACCGGATAGCCGTCGCTGGCCAGGACTACGCAGACACAGGCGTCATCCTTAAATTTCAGGTCAATCTGATCCAGCGTCCCGTCAATACATGCCTCACAGACATCAATAATATCGTTCTCCTGACGCGGAAGCACCACCTGCGCTTCCGGATCCCCGAATCTGGCATTGTACTCCAGAACCTTCGGCCCGTCTGCAGTCAGAATCAGTCCGAAGAAAATAACACCCTTGAAGGGGCGTCCCTCCGCGGCCATAGCATCTACCGTCGGCTGGAATATGTATTTCTGACAGTACTCGTCGACTTCCTTTGTGTAGAACGGTGTCGGAGAGAAATTACCCATTCCCCCGGTATTCAGCCCTTCATCCCCGTCTTTTGCCCGCTTATGATCCTGCGCGGAGGCCATGGTCTTTACGATTTTTCCGTCAACGTACGAGAGAACCGATACCTCTCTTCCGGTCAGAAATTCCTCCACGACCATTTTATTGCCGGCGGAACCGAATTTCTTGTCTTCCATGATCTCCCTGACACCGTCCAGCGCCTGTTCCTTGTTTTCACAGATCAGGACGCCCTTGCCCAGAGCCAGTCCGTCCGCCTTCAGGACAATGGGATATTTGGATGTCTCCAGGTATTTCACTGCCTCTTTCGGATCGGTAAAAGTCTCATAGGCGGCCGTGGGAATATGATACTTTTTCATGAGATCCTTGGAAAAGGCCTTGGAGCCCTCCAGGATTGCGGCGTTTTTCCGCGGCCCGAACACACGGAGTCCCTCCGCCTCGAAGGCATCCACAATTCCGCCTACCAGCGGATCATCCATACCGACAATCGTCAGATCAATGGCGTTTGTCTTTGCAAAATCCACCAGTCTGTCAAATTCCATGGCCTTGATGTCCACGCACTCCGCCAGCTCCGCAATCCCGGCGTTTCCGGGCGCGCAGTATATTTTATCCACTCTTGGGCTCTGCGCCGCCTTCCATACAATGGCATGTTCTCTGCCGCCGCTTCCTACGACAAGTACCTTCATTTGTGCCTCCTTTTTTCAGACCGTTCCGTAGGTATAATCTTTTATTTTTACTTTTCCGTTTTCAACCGAAACTCTTCCCTCCGCGATCAGGTTGATTGCCTCCGGCATAATCTTCCACTCCGCCTCTTCCATGACGCGCCGCTGGAGAATTTCCGGTGTATCCCCCTCCTGTACATATACAGCCTTCTGGAGAATAATCGGTCCGGAATCCGTTCCCGCATCCACAAAATGTACGGTAGCCCCGGTTACCCGGCAGCCTCTTTTCAGCACTGCCTCGTGGGGTTTTAATCCGTAGAATCCGGTTCCGCAGAAAGACGGGATCAGCGACGGGTGGATATTGATGATGCGGTTCGGAAATGCCTCCACCATCTCCGGCGGTATTACAACCAGACATCCCGCAAGCACGACAAGATCCGGACGGTAACCCTTTACCTTTTCCAGCAGGGCTTTCTCAAAATCACAGCGGGCGGAAAACCGGCCCGGGCTGACGCAGACCGCTTCAATTCCATGTTTCCTTGCCCTCTCCAGGGCATAGGCTTTGGGATTGTTGCTGATTACGGCAGCCACACGGGCATTCCTGATTTTTCCGCTGTCTATGGCGTCCAGAACCGCCTGCAGGTTTGTGCCGCCTCCGGATACCAGAACGACAAGATTCAGCATAAGATTACTCCCTTTTGTCCTTCCTCGATTTTTCCGATTACATAAGGATACTCCCCGGCATCACGGGCAGCCTGCATGGTTTTTTCCACATCCTCCGGGCGGACTGCCAGCACCATGCCGATACCCATATTGTAGGTATTGTACATGACCTTTTCTTCCACCTCGCCCTTTTGGGCCATCAGCCGGAAGATGGGCGGGACCGGATAACTGTTTTTGTCTATTTTTGCGCAGACGCCATCTTTCAGCATGCGCGGGACGTTTTCATAGAATCCGCCGCCCGTGATATGGCTGCAGGCATGAATCCGGACGCCGGAAAGCCTGATATTTTTCAGCGCCCTGACATAAATTTTCGTCGGAACCAGAAGGACATCTCCCAGTTTACCGTCCAGCTCCGGATAATAGGTATCCAGAGATTCCTGCGTCATATCAAATATTTTCCGTACAAGGGAGAATCCGTTGCTGTGCACCCCGGAGGAGGCCAGTCCGACCAGGGTATCTCCCGGCTCCAGATCCGCTCCGGTGATCATATCCTTTTCATCTACAATTCCAACGGCAAAGCCTGCCAGATCGTACTCGTCCTGCGGGTAAAATCCCGGCATCTCGGCAGTCTCGCCGCCGATCAGGGCAGCGCCTGCCTGGCGGCAGCCGTCCGCGACTCCTTTGACAATTTCCGCGATCTTCTCCGGATAATTCTTCCCGCAGGCGATATAATCCAGAAAGAAAAGAGGCTCTCCGCCGGCGCAGGCAATGTCATTTACACACATGGCCACACAGTCAATGCCGACCGTATCATGCTTATTCATCAGAAAAGCCAGCTTCAGCTTCGTTCCCACGCCGTCTGTTCCGGAAACCAGTGTGGGTTTTTCCATGCTCTTAAAGCCTTCCATGGAAAAAGCACCGGAAAATCCGCCGAGACCGCCCAGCATTTCAGGGCGGGCCGTCGTTTTCACATACTGTTTCATCAGCTCCACGGACTTATATCCGGCCTCAATATCTACTCCTGCATTTCTGTAATCCATAATACCTCCCGTTTTCTGTCCTGACCCTCAGCGCAGGCCACATACTTTTATCATCCCATTCAGGCATTGTAATTTTTATATCCGACCTTCTGAAGCTTCTCATCCTTGGCCACAACTCCCCTGCGGCCCTCTTCTCCGTACGCAATCACTTTCTGAAGCAGTTCCGGATCGGAAACAGCAAGAATCCTGGCGGCAAGAATAGCCGCGTTCTTTGCCCCGTCAACAGCCACCGTGGCAACCGGGATTCCGGAGGGCATCTGCACAATCGAATACAGGGCGTCTGTTCCTCCAAGCGCCTTTGAGCTCATCGGGACTCCGATCACCGGAAGCGGGAACAGCGCCGCAACCATTCCCGGCAGGGCTGCTGCCATCCCGGCTCCCGCTATGATCACGCGGATGCCTCTGTCCGCCGCTCCTTTTGCCCAGGCTACCAGCTCCTCCGGCTCCCTGTGGGCGGAAATGATACGCATCTCGTAGTCAATTCCGAATTCCTCCAGCGTTGCAGCCGCCTTTGCCATGACGGCCATATCCGAATCGCTTCCCATTACGATACCAACTTCAGCCATTTTCTTCTCCTTTTCCTTCCTCCCGGATGACGGGATTCTTCCGGGCTCACCGCCTCAGAAAATACGTTGTCTATGCCCTATCATAATAGATTTCCCGAATGCCGTCCATACTCAGATCAGCCCCTTCAGCGGCTCATTCAGCTCCTCCGTTCCGGGAAGGACAAAATATCCTTCCTCGATAATCGGAATCATGCTTCCATCCGGACGGATCACGCGGATATGTCCCAGCTCTTCATACGGAATGGTGATATCCGTGTGGCAGCCGAAATATGCCTTTCCCGGATCCGTTTTCCGCAGCAGCGATTTTTCATTATCCCTGGCGATCATCTCCCTGCCGTCCGGATTGTAGACCGGAACCTCTTCCTGCCAGCTGTAGCAGGTGTCCCCGAAGGCAAAATGCGGTCCCATCTTCTCCGCGATCAAAATCGGAAGCTTATCCGCGATATGGAACCGGGCAGCCATCCGATAAGCTGTCGTGTTTGTCCCGACAGCAAACTCTCCCATGGGAAGAGCTGGATGATGGTACAGGATATTTTCTTCGATAAAGCGGCGGTTGTCCTCTTCTTTTTCAAAATTCGCGCAGGAATAATCCGCGGTCATCCCGTCTCTCACCGTGATGCACAGGTCCCGGAACTGAAAGTCCTCCAGATAGACCCGGCTGACATGCAGCACGCCGTTCGTCCCTTTCAGAACCGGAGAGGTAAAGACCTCTCCCACCGGGATATTGACGTCTGCCACACAGTTTTCAAATTTTGTCTGCGTTTCGGGGTTTTCCAGCGGATGCAGGGCGACGGTAAGATCTGTCCGGTTGCCCTTTCGTCCCTGAATGTGCACGCAGACGCCCTGATCCAGCACGTCAATCAGCTTCTGCTGAATCTTCTGATATTTCCGGTAATCCAGGTTATTGATTTTTTCCGTCTCCCGGAAGATTTCCGGAAAACTGCTCCCGATTTCCGGCACCGGGTAGGCGATGATGGTAAAACTCCTCTCATCCCCGCGGATATACCTGTTCACAATCTGTCCGGACTCATTCTGATAACGGACCTGGAGAGCCTGCTGCGCGGCGCTCAGACGGCAGCAGGATTCCTTGGCCTCCGGCGTAAACGGCAGTTCCCCGAAGGTATCCATGCAGGCAGGGCCGCCGTGCACAGCCGCCTCGGCCTTTCTGCTCTCATAGGAGCTCTGTAAATTCTGCAGCTTTCTGGTGATAAAACGCTCGTCGGTATAAATGGCCGCGTCATTCCGGTGGTCATACTCAAACTGAGGGTTGGGGAGAGGACCCAGAAATCCGATTCTCAGGTGCGAGCGTTTATTCACGGAATGAAACGCGGCTCGGTAGATCACAGATTCCAGACCCATACTCCGGAAGCGAAGCACCGCCGCCCGGACAATCCTCTCAAAGCCGAGGGAATATCGGACATTTACCGTTTTCTTTTTCCGTATCTCTTTTCGCTGCACCTCAAACCCGATGCGGTATCCCTCTGTCCAGGTATTCGCAATCGCATCGATTTCCTCCTGGGAGAGAGTATTCAGAAACGCGGCGAGCTGCTTTTCATTTTCCGAGACATACTCCCCAAACCGGTACAGATAACGGATGTCCGTGAGATCTGACTGCATAACCAGATCCCGGATAAAAGACTCGTCCGGATCCAGCGCTTCCCGGTTTCTCTGGTCCATCATTTCCCGGCTGTAATCCATCACGTACCAGTACAGGGCGTCCTGTACGCTGCCCTCTTCCGGAATCTGCCGGTCCGCGGCGGCCGAGACAAACAGGCCGTAGATCTCCAGAAAAAGCTCCGTCATCACCAGCATATCCCACTGCCTGTCCTCGTAGGCGCAGGGAATCATGCCGCGCAGCTCCGCGTAAAGAAAGGACAGAAGCCGGCCCATCTTTACACCTGCCTGTCCTGCCGCGTAATCCGGATTTCCCCAGCAGGAGCCGTAATGCTCCGGCAGAAGTTCCCCGTACAGTCTCTGATTCCTGTCTTCCAGTACACGGAGTTCCGTCTCTGCGGTTTTCTCTTTCTTCAGCGTCTCCCGGATTTCCTCCGTATAAAGCAAAAAACGAGCCTCACGGCGGAAAAATTCCAGGAACGGTTCCTGCAGAATAGTTTCCTCCGGTATGCTCTTCAGCCGTTCGAGCGCAAGAGATCTCCGCTCCTGCTGCTCCTCTGTTAAAATCTGTTCGCTCAAGCTTCTCCCCCTTTTCCGGACTTCCTTCTGTGCGTTCATCCCGGGTCTGTCCTCCGGCGTCCCCGTTCCTTCCGGGCAGGAAAACCGGTACTGTATCAATCCGTCCGCTATACAGCCGGCTCCGGGGCTTTATTGGTTCAGTCCCAGCAGAAGCAGGGAAAGCCAGCCGATAAAAAGCCCTCCGGCATAGATGGTGCAGAAGGCGGGAAGCCGCAGATGCTCCGGCCTTCTGACAAGAATTCTCATACTGGTCACAAAGGAATAGAGCGCCAGCAGAAATCCTCCCAGCCCGAACGCTCCCGATGCCGCAAAGCCCTGTCCCTTTCTGAAAAAGGATATCAGGAGAAGCACGGCCATTACCGCAAGCGAGACTGTGGACAAAAGCAGCGACCACTTCAGATCCGGAAGATTTTTATTCTTCAGAAATGTATATCTGGGTCTTGCCATCAGTGAAAGAGCCCCCTGTATTCCTCTGCCGCATACCGGTCATAGTAGTCTGCGATTGCCCTCTTCAGGTCATCCGTAAGAATCCTGTCCGGACCCTCCTGATTCTCCAGATACTCGCAGACGTCCGCCATGGTTACAATGGCGTTGACAGGAAATCCGTATTTTTCATGGATTTCCGTCTGGGCGCTCCTGCTTCCCTGACCCTTTTCCATGCGGTTCAGGGAGACGATCAGTCCTTTGATATCCACCTTTGCCTGCGCCTGAAGAATCGGATAGGTCTCCTCAATCGATTTTCCGGACGTGGTGACATCCTCGATGATAACGACCCTGTCTCCGTCCCTCAGCCTGCTTCCCAGAAGGATGCCGGCGTCTCCATGGTCCTTGGCCTCCTTACGGTTGGAGCAGTAACGGACATCCACCCCGTACAGCTCACTGATTGCGGCAGCTGTAACAACGGAAAGCGGAATTCCTTTATAGGCCGGTCCGAAAAGGACGTCAAAATCCAGGCCGTAATGATCGTGTATCGCCCGCGCATAATACTGTCCGAGCCTGCGCAGCTGGGTTCCCGTCACATAGGCTCCCGCATTCATAAAAAAGGGAGAACGGCGTCCGCTTTTCAGCGTAAAATCACCGAATTTCAGCACCTTGCTGTCCAGCATGAACCCGATAAACTCTTTTTTATATTCTTCCATATTCCTCTGCCTTTCTGCGTTGTGATATTTCTCTGCCCTTCTGTGCTGTTGTATTCTTCTGCCTCTCTGCGGGATAGTTTTCTTCTCTTACCGCACCGCTCCGATGAGCTCCCGGATGCTGTCTATCTTCTGCTCCTGCAGATAGCGCTCCAGCCCGTCCGCAATCTTCACTGTGGCCTCCGGGTCGTAGAAGTTTGCTGTTCCGACCGAAACCGCCGTGGCACCTGCCAGAATAAATTCCAGGGCATCCTCCGCCGAGGCAATTCCCCCCATGCCGATCACCGGAATCTGAACCGCCTGTGCCGTCTGGTAGACCATCCGGACAGCGACCGGCTTAACCGCCGGGCCGGACATGCCCCCTGTCCGGTTGGCCAGGACGAAGGTCCTGCGGTTCACATCAATCTTCATCCCCGTAAGGGTATTGATCAGAGAAACCGCGTCCGCTCCTCCGGCCTCCGCCGCCCTGGCGATCTCGGCGATGTCTGTGACATTGGGACTCAGCTTCATGATCAGCGGCTGCTTTGCGTGGCATTTTAATTCCCTGGTGATATTCTCCACTCCCCGCGGGTTTGTGCCAAAGGTAATCCCCCCGGCCTTTACATTGGGACAGGAGATATTGATTTCCAGAAGATCCACCGGCTCATCCGCCAGCCGGTCCACCACCCGCACATATTCCTGTTCCGTATGGCCGCAGACATTAACGACAATTTTCGTATCAAACTGCTTCAGATAGGGGATATCCCTCCGGCAGAACACCTCCACTCCGGGATTCTGCAGACCGATGGCATTCAGCATGCCCCCGTATACCTCTGCGACCCTCGGAACCGGATTGCCCTCCCAGGGCACATCGGAGACGCCTTTGGTAACCACTGCCCCCAGCCGGTTGAGATCGACAAAATCGCTGTATTCCACCCCGCTTCCGAATGTTCCGGAAGCAGTCATAACCGGATTCTTCAGCTCCACTCCGGCGATTGTTACCGTAAGATCCTTTTCCGTATTCATAATTTCACCTCGCCTGCCTCGAATACCGGCCCGTCCTTGCAGACCCGTCTGTTTTTCACATGGGAATGGCTGTCTACCTCTGTTGTCTCGCAGACGCAGGCAAGACAGGCGCCGATCCCGCAGGCCATCCTCTCCTCCATGGACAGATAGCAGGGAATACTGTTTTTTTCCGCATACTCCTTCAGCGCACGCAGCATCGGCCGCGGCCCGCAGGCAAAAATAAGATCCGCGGAAAGCCCGTTTTCCCGGATGGCATCCAGTACATTTCCCCTTGTGCCCACGCTTCCGTCCTCCGTGGCAGCGATGACTGTCCCGTACGGCTCGAATTCCGCCCGGAGAAAGGTTTCCGCATCTCTCCATCCGAGGACGCTCTCCACCTGTGCTTTATCCGCCAGCACGCGCGCGGTTTCCAGCATGGGCGGGATGCCGATTCCGCCCCCGATCAGAAACACCTTTTTTCCTTCCGCCATCTCCAGCGGAAAACCGTTGCCCAGCGGTCCCATGACTTCTATGGTATCTCCGGCCTTCCGTTCCGCAATCTGCGCCGTCCCGGTCTGTTTCCCCGTAACGCGGTAGACCAGCCGGATGGTTCCTTTTTCCGCGTCAATCCCGCACAGGCTGATCGGCCTCGGCAGCAGACGGCTCCTGTCCCCGCAGAACAGGCTGACAAACTGCCCCGCCCCGGCCTGCTCCGCGATCTCCGGGACATCCAGCGTCATGTCATAAATTCCGTCCGCAATTTTTTTATTTTCTAAGACAGGAGCCGTTATTTTTTTCTTCATATCCGCCGTCTCTCCTCTTTTTCTGTCCGTCTGTCCCGACGGCTTTCCCTGGTGATGCCTCTCCACCGGCCGTATTCATCTTTTGCACACCCGGCAGCCGCAGCACGGCAGGTGTTTTTCCTTCTCCGCGCAGGTCTTCAGCTCACTGCCGGTGTTCTCCCTTATCCGGGCGGCGTGCAGCCTCAAAACTGCCGCCGTCCTCCTGCGGGGTACAGATTCTTACAGGATGCTTCGGATATCCCCGATCATGTCGAGAACTGCCTGCCGGCTCGCATCCGCATAGTTTTCCGGACCGAATTTCTGATATTTTTCATTTTTCCAGGCACAGATGATTCCTCTGGAAGAATTGACAACTGCTCCAAGCCCGTCCTTATTAAAGAACGGCTTCAAATCTTCCGCCGTGCCTCCCTGGGCGCCGTAGCCGGGCACGAGAATGTAGGCCTTCGGCATGATTTTCCGGAGAACCCTTCCCATTTCCGGATAGGTTGCTCCCACAACAGCACCCACATAGCTGTACTCCTCACCGCAGAAGCTCTCGCCCCAGGACGCGACCTTTTCCCCTACCAGTTCATAGAGCGGGCGGCCGTCCACCAGCTGGTCCTGGAATTCCCCGCTGGAAGGATTGGATGTCTTGACCAGGACAAAAATCCCCTTTTTATGCTCTCTGCAGACCTGCAGGAACGGTTCGATGCCGTCGCTGCCCAGGTAGGGGTTGACAGTGGCAAAATCCTCATGAAACCCTTCCAGGCTTCTGCTCCCCACCTGGACGCTTCCCAGATGGCCCGCGGCGTAAGCCGCGGAGGTAGAGCCGATGTCACCTCTCTTGATATCCCCGATGACCAGCAATCCCTTGGACTGGCAGTAGGAAACGGTTTTTTCAAACGCCGCCATTCCCGGCACCCCAAACTGCTCATACATGGCTGCCTGCGGCTTTACTCCGGGAATCAGGTCACAGGTAGCGTCCACAATCGCCTTATTAAACTGCCAGACGGCCTCCGCCGCCCCCTCCAGCGTCTCTCCGTATTCCTGAAACGCCTTCTTCTGCACCTGTTCCGGCACATAGGAAAGCATGGGGTCCAGTCCCACGACAACCGGCGCCTGAAGCTTTTTGATCCGGTTAACCAGCCTGTCTATCATCTTCTGTCTCCTTTATCTCTGTTTTTCCTTTTCTCTGTCTCTCTGTTTTGCTGCGCTCCGAAACCCGCGCCGGTCTGCGTTTCTGCAACTTCAGCCATACAGCCTTCCATCACGGTAAACGATTTTTCCCCCGCAGATGGTAACTCTGACCCGGCCGGAGACCTTCATTCCGTCAAAGGGAGTATTCCGCCCGCGCGAATAGAATTTTCCCGCGTCAATGCAATACTCCTCTTCCGGATTGATAATCGTGACATCGGCCGCCTTCCCCGCCTCCAGGGAACCTCTGTCCTCCAGATGCAGCAGGCGTGCCGGGTTCCCGCTCAGCTTCTCCGCCATCTGCAGCGGCGTCAGAATGCCCTTTTTCACGAGCTGCGTGACTGTCAGCGGCACACAGGTCTCCAGGCCGACAATGCCAAAGGGCGCCCGGTCCATGGGCTGCTGTTTTTCCTCCGCCGTGTGGGGCGCATGATCGGTGCTGATCACCTCAAAGGTTCCGTCCGCCAGCCCCTGGAGAAGCGCTTCCCTGTCCTCCCCCGTCCGGAGGGGCGGATTCATCTTGTAATTGGTATCTCCCGGAATCCGGTCCGCGCTTGTAAGTGTAAAATGATGCGGGCAGACCTCGCCGCTGACAGAAAAGCCCTGCTCCTTTGCCCGCTTCAGCATCTGATAGCTGAGTTTCGTGGAGCAATGGCACAGGTGCAGCTGCGCCCCGGTTTCTCCCGCCAGAAGAATATCCCGTGCCGCTATCACATCCTCCACGGAATTGGATATTCCCTTCAGGTGCTCTTTCCTGGAAAAGCTGTCCTCGTTCACACATCCTCCGTTTACCAGAGCGGCATCCTCACAGTGATCCAGAAAAGGCAGATGCAGCTCCGCGGCAATTTCCATTGCCTCCCTGCAGAGCCTGGCATTCATGACGGAACGGCCGTCCTCGCTGATCGCCGGAATCCCGTGTGCAGCCATGCCCCGGATATCCGAAAGCTCCTCGCCTTTCAGCCCTTTGGTGACAGAACCGGCCTGCAGGACATGAACCGGCGCGACATGCGCTGCCTTATTCCGCACATAATCCACGCGGTCCGGGGAATCGATCGTCGGCCTTGTGTTCGGCATAGCCACAATGGTGGTAAATCCCCCTGCGGCGGCGGCCCTGGACCCGCTGGAGACATCCTCCTTCCAGGTTTGTCCGGGATCCCGCAGATGAACATGCATGTCAATCAGTCCGGGCATGACATAGCAGCCGGAAGCATCCAGAACCACCGTATCTTCCGGCAGCGAAACTGTTCCGGAATTCTTTTTCCCCCGGACGCGCGTTTCGTCTTTTGTTCCCGCAGGACTGCCCGGCAGTTCCGCGATCACACCGTCCTTCAGAAAAAGATCGCCGACCTCATCTCTTCCGACTGCCGGATCCAGAATTCTTCCGTTTTTTATTAAAATAGAACTCATAAATTATCCCTTCTTTTCTTACCCCACAGTATAATGGAAGGGCAGGCGCTTTTCAAGAACAGGGTCTGCGGCCCCGCAGATGATGCGCAGAATGTCCAGAAATCTCTTGACAATTTAGCCAGAAAATGACTATACTTAACACAGTTTTTTTAACACTTTTACGCAAGTATGGAGGTACTTCAAAATGAACAAGGGAACTGTTAAATGGTTCAAAGCTGAGAAGGGATACGGTTTCATCACCGGAGAGGATGGACAGGATGTATTTGTACATTTCTCTGCTATCCAGGGTGACGGATACAAGACCCTTACAGACGGCCAGGAAGTGACCTATGACCTTGTAGAAGGCAAAAAGGGAATGCAGGCTGCCAATGTTGTTAAGCTTTGATCATTTTTTCTGATAAAAGAAAGCGGTAATACAGCTTTAACTCAGCATTTCACAAAAGAGCGGGCCATACAGCCCGCTCTTTTCTGTTCTTTTCCGAATGATCAGGACGCAGATACCACAGAGTCCGTGTTTGCTTCCTGCGCGGAGGAAGACGCCGTAACCGACTCGCCGGACTGGTCCGAAGAGGCGGCAACCGTACCGGCACTCTGTGCCTCGCTCAGCTTCTGGTTATACTCATCCACAGCGTCCAGATGCAGCTCTGTCGTTACGTTCGCCGCACTGGCTTCTTCGTTCGCTGTTACGTTGTGATAAACTGCCACACTGAACCAGCCGATCAATACCACCAGAACCGCCAGCGTGCCGAAAATTTCAAGCCGGCGTACCCATTTCTCCTTTTTCATGATTTTCTGACGGTTTTTCTTTTCCTTCTTGTATGCGTCAACCTTTTCCTGACTCATGATACCTGACTCCTTCTCCAGTTGAATTTCCGGGCTCCCTGCAAAGCCCCGGTCCGGATTCCGGCATTTTACGGAATCCGGTTACAGGGAATAAGTATATCTGATAATTGTGAAATTGAAAAGTCCTGTCTTACTCTACCGTTACGGACTTTGCAAGATTCCTCGGCTTATCGGGATCCAGTCCCCTTCCGATGGACACATAATACCCGAACAGCTGCAGGGGGATAATCGCGAGAGAATTCGCGAAATACGGATTCGTCTCAGGAATATAGATGACATAATCAGCCACCTTTTCCACCTCTGTATTTCCCACGGTGGTGACCGCCATGACAAATGCCCCCCGGCTCTTCACTTCCACCACGTTGCTGAGCGTCTTCTTAAACAGCTGCGGCTGCGTCATAACGGCGACAACCAGACGCCCGTCTTCAATCAGGCTGATGGTCCCGTGCTTCAGCTCTCCGGCCGCGTATGCCTCGGAATGGATATAAGAAATTTCCTTCAGCTTCAGCGAACCCTCCAGAGAAATGGCATAGTCTATTCCGCGCCCGATGAAAAATACATGTTCGGCAGCCAGATAGCGGTTCGCGAATTTCTGAATGCTGGTCTGGTGGCTGAGCAGCATGGAAATCTGTTCCGGAAGCTGCTTCAGGTCCTCAATCATTCCGGCCGTCTGGTCAGCACTGATCTTTCCTCTGACCTCCGCGAAATGAATACTGAGAAGATAGAGCGCAATCAGCTGCGTACTGTACGCCTTGGTCGTCGCAACGGCAATCTCCGGCCCGGCCCAGGTGTACATGACGTTATCTGCCTCCCTGGCGATAGAGCTTCCCACGACATTAATAATACCCAGCGTGGCAATTCCCCTGCTTTTTGCTTCGCGGAGCGCGGCAAGGGAATCCGCCGTCTCCCCGGACTGGCTGATCACAATGACAAGCGTGCCCTCTTCCAGAATCGGATTCCGGTAGCGGAACTCGGATGCCAGATCCACCTCTACTGGGATACGCGCCAGTCCTTCCATGACGTATTTTCCGGTCACTCCCGTATGATAGGCAGATCCGCAGGCTACGATAAATATTTTTTTCACCGCGCGTATCTGTTCGTCCGTCATATTCAGCTCGTCTATGACGATCTTCCCATCCTTGATCCTGGGACTGAGCGTATCGGAGACAGCCTTCGGCTCCTCGTTCATCTCCTTCAGCATGAAGTGCGGATAGCCTTCCTTTTCCGCCGCGTGGATATCCCAGTCGATCTTGCGGGGCTCCTTCTGCACTTCGTCCCCGTCGATATTATAGAAATGGATTTCCCCGCCCTTCAGATGGGCGATCTCCTCATTCTGCAGATAGTAGACCGTTCTTGTATATTTCAGTATGGCCGGCACATCGGAGGCGATAAAGCCGGCGTTCTCGGCCGCCCCGACAATCAGAGGGCTGTCTTTTCTGGCCGCAAAAATCTCTCCGGGACAGTCCGCGAACAGAATTCCCAGCGCATAGGAGCCTTCCAGGCGGCTGAGAACCGTGGTAATGGTCTCCAGCGGATTCCCCTTATAATAATAATCCAGAAGATGGACAATCACCTCTGTATCTGTATCAGAGACAAATTCGTAGCCCTTTTTCATCAGATACTTCTTGTAATACAGATAATTCTCGATAATGCCGTTATGGACAACCGCAATCGTCTTGTCCTTGTTGGTATGCGGATGCGCGTTGCATACCGACGGCTCCCCGTGCGTCGCCCAGCGGGTATGCCCGATTCCGCAGGTTCCCGGAAGCGTGGAGCCTCCGTGTGTCTGATTATACAGCACCTCCAGATGGCCGACTGCCTTGGCGACATTTATTTTTTTTCCGTCATACACCGCCAGTCCCGCAGAATCATAGCCGCGGTATTCCAGCTTCTCCAGCCCGTCCAGAAGAATGGGCGCCGCCTGTGTCTCCCCGGTAAATCCAACTATTCCACACATACGAACTGATCTCCTTTGTAAAAGTATCCTTGCGGATTATTGCGCGTTTCGTGCTCCCGCAATCCTCCCGAAACGGATCAGCAGGACTGCTCCATCTCGTCAAAAAGCTTCAGGATCTCCCTGGCCGCCTCTTCCTCATCCGGTCCGTCACAGCAGACGGCAATGGTCTCTCCCCGCCCGATGCAGGCCGCAAGAATGCCAAGGACGCTTTTCGCATTCGCGGTACAGAGCGCTCCCTCTCTGCTGTACTCCAGGGTGATCCTGCTCTGAAAACGGACCGCCTCCTCGCACAGCTTTCCGGCCGGCCGCAGATGAAGTCCCATGGGATCTGTGATTTTTACTGTCTTCCTGATCATCGCCTGCTTCTCACATCCCTTTTCCTGATTCACGGCTCCCTCTGCCGGGGAGTCCGCAGGGCGTCAGCCGGCCGCGGATGACGGGGTTTCCGTCGCGGTAGGCGTCGCTTTCGCTTTTACATGCACCTTCATATTTACCGGCTCGGACAGACTTACCCCTGTCGGAAGAGATACATTCAGGGTGACATCCATATCCCCCTCCTCCAGATTTCTGGCGTCTATCGAGACTTTTATGTCACTGGCCGTCATGGCATCCACCACACTCTTCGTGCCTGTCACAATAACGGCCACCGTTGTCTGATCGTAAGAGATGCTCAGGCTGTCGCTCAGATCATCCACCTCGATGTTGTCTACATCAATCGAAAACTCCCGGCTTCCGTCTGAAAGAACCTGTATGGTCACGGAAACTGTGCCGGAGGTATTTTCCGCGACACGCATGTTGTCGGGCAGAATATCCGCCAGGTTGATTTCCGCGGTGACATCCGAGGATGCGCCGCTGACCGAAATCATGTCCGCGGGTATGGTCAGCTTGTTTCCCTCCGCCCCGAGCTCGGCTACCGCCTCGTCGTCTCCTACCAGCGTTACGGTCTGGGGCGTCGTGGAGACAGAATTTACATTGTACCCCTTTGCAGGCGTCCCCGAATACTGCACATCCAGAGTCACCCCGGACACCTTTTTCCAGAGTTCCACATAGACCGTTACATCCGGCACGCCTCCGTCAAAGGTCAGGTCATCCGCGATTGTCTCTTCGGACAGCTGTTTTCCGCTGGTATCCGAGATAACCAGCGTCGCGGCCTTCGTCCCGTTCTGGGTCATTCCTGTAACATCAATCTTTGCGACAACCGTATCAATGCTGTCTACAATGGACGCAGCTCCCGTAATCACCACTTTTTCCGGATTCGGCGTTGTCGTGCCGACCTCATAATTTGTTCCGGGCTCCGAATCCCCGACATCCACCGTAACCGGGAACTCCCTGCTGTCCACCGTCTCGATGGTGATCGGTATTGCCTGTCTGGAAAGTGTAATATTGGAAGCGGAAATCCCCGGACACGACGCGGACAGCGGAACCATGACCGGATCCGTATCCATGTCCACAATCTGTGTCAGATCCGCCGTAACCGTAATATCCTCCGCGCTGATATTCTTCAGGACAGAACGGTTGCCCTTCAGATAAACCGTTACCGTCTTATAGCTGTCATCAATATGGTACACCTGCTTCCCGTTGGAAATATAGGAGTCATTTTCCACCGTGATCTTTACACTGTAGGACTCCGTCTCCACCGGGTCGTTGACATCTACAACCACATACCAGATCACAACCGCAATCAGGACAGAGAGCAGTTTAAGACCCAGATTTTCCTTCAGTTTAGCTAGAAATCTAGATCCCATTCCGTTTCCTCCCCTTTTTCAGGATTCTGGCACTGTCGTCATAGATCTTCTGAGCCTCCTGAAGCGCCCGGCGCAGTTCACTGGGCGACACAGCCGCGTGGAGTCTTCCGCTCTGCGCGTAGGAAACAGCCCCCGTTTCCTCCGAGACAATGAGGACAAAGCAGTCACTCTGCTCGCTGATGCCGACACCGGCACGGTGACGGGTTCCCAGCTTTTTGCTCAGATCCATGTTGTCAGAAAGAGGCAGGTAGCAGGTTGCCGCCGCAATCCGGTTCTCGCGAATAATGACCGCGCCGTCATGCAGCGGTGTGTTATGTTCAAAAATATTCACAAGGAGCTGGCTGGAGACCACAGCGTCCAGGGGAATCCCGGTATTCTCATACTCGTAGAGATGAGTTTCCCTCTCCAGGACGATAAGGGCTCCTGTCTTAACCTCGCTCATCTCAAAGCAGGCCCTTACCAGCTCACTGACGGTATGGTCGCTGAAGCGCTTGTTTTCCTCCGGGGAGCGGTTGATCGCCATCAGCGAATTCACAAAATTGCTGTGTCCCATCTGCTCCAGCGCTTTTCGCAGCTCCGGCTGGAAAATAATGACAACCGCTGTAAACGCCACAACACTCAGGTTGCCCATCAGCCATACAATAACCTCCATATTCAGAAGGTTGGCAAGCACCACAAAGGCCAGAATAAACAGAATTCCCCGCAGGAGCGTATATGCCCTGGTATTTTTCATCCAGAGAATCATACGGTAGACCAGCCAGGCAATCAGCGCGATCTGTACGATATCAATCACCTGTATGGTCTTTGGCGGCTTCAGCCAGGATAATACATTGATTTGCAGCCACCCAAGTACAGCGTCCACCGTATTACCACTCCTTTCCTGAGAGAATTCTGCAATTCCACGTCTTAATCTTTTCCGGATCCCTCCTGATTCCTGTCAGAAGATGCCGTTTTCTTCTGCGCCCGCATAGAGGCTTCCAGACGTTCACGGAACTGATCGATGGTTTCTTCCTCCCTCGGCTTCTTATGGATTTCCGTAAGCTGAATCGTCTCTCCGCCAATATCCGGCTTTTTCCCCAGCGTTTTTCCTCTGTTTTCCTGGCTGATCCAGGACTCGATCTGCTCTTCCGAAGGCATCCGGATTGTTTTTTCCGCCTCCGGGCCGCGGACAGCGCCGAAATGCCGGTCCTCAACGGTCAGGCCGTCGTCCTCCGTCTCCTGTGTGTCATCATCCAGAAAAGAGTTGTCCTCTCCTTCCCCGTCTTCCGCGTCCTCGTCCTCCCGGAAGGATTTCTTTCTGGGAAGGACCTTGGGGATAACCTTGACCTTATAGTAGTATTTATCATCCTCAAACTCCAGGTACTCGCTTCCCGCGTAATCCGGGAAATAGAAAAACAGCTTGAGGACCAGACAGACAGCCAGAGAGAGGACCGCTCCAGCCACCAGCGTGACAATGTCTGTTCCCATTCCCAGAATAAAGGATCCGGCGATATTCAGAAACAAATAGAGAATGGTTCCGACAACAATGGCCGTCTCCCAGGAGTAAACCGTAATCAGCCTCCGGATGACCATGACCGCCAGCATCACGACGACAAAGGTAATCAGCTGCATAATGATTTCCTGAGAAAGCAGCTTCTGCGGCATCGCCTCCAGGACATCCAGCAGATTTGATGTGCCGGAAGCGGTATTCTTCATCGGCTCAATATCCGTCTTCACCACATGGATGAACTCGTAAGAGATCAGCCCGCACACAACAGAGATGGTGGATAAAGGCCCGCGGAGCAGCCCCGCCCCGATCGGAACAGCCGCCGGCATATGCAGCCGGAAGGCCACCGGCGTAAGAAGCAGGATCAGGGAATCCCTGGAATTAAACCGGAAGTACAGAATAATCATGATCAGGTAGATAATCAGCGCGAAACCGCCGACCTCCACGCCCAGCCCGAAGCAGTGCGCAATAATCAAAAGGACACCGATCACTACCGTTCCGTTAACCGGCAGGATCGAACAGATCACAGCCAGAATCACAATGACGAACAGACTGTTCAGGATGGTCAGATAGCCCAGCTCATTGTTGATGGACATGAAAATAATCAGCGCCAGCGCGAATTTCAGCAGCGGCCGGATATACACATCATAGTTCGCGTACAGCTCTTTCACCTGTTCGCGGAAATTTGCCAAAGCGTTATTCATCTCGATTTTTTCTCCCCCAGTTTTTGCGGATCGTGTCGAGCTGTTCCTCGTCCTTGTACATTTTGTACAGCCTGCGCAGCTGTCTCTGATATTCGGCCATCCTTGCCTGCGCGCGGACATAGCGGAGCTTTGCCCTCGTGTATGAAATGACCGAAAACACGCCCAGCACGATCAGATAGACAATAATGACCACAGCCAGCATCGGCCTGAAATTCAGGTCGTTCAGATTGGCCAGAAGAAAATTCATGTTATACATGGCAAACAGCACAAGCGCCAGAATATAGGCAACTGTAGTAAGAACAAAATTACCCAGAAGCGACATGGCAATATAGTCATTCTGATAGGTCCTGCTGATGCGGAGCGCCTTATCCCTGTTTTTATTTTCAAACCGGGCAAGGCTGATCATCTGATACAGCCGTTTTTCATCAATCATAGGAAATCCCCTTCCGTTCCGGCTGTGGCCGGCATGTGGATTTATTCTAGCACACTTCCTTCTGTTACGAAAGTATTAATCCATGCTGGCACAGGCGGCATACACCTCCTGCGCCCCGGATTCGTACAGGGTACGAGCAAGCTCGTCCACCGTTGCCCCGGTGGTAAAAATATCATCGACAATCAGCACACGGGCAGGCATCCGGGTTCCTGCCCGGACCTGAAACGCCCCCTGCAGGTTTCTGCGGCGCATCCGACCCGTCAGCTCCTTCTGCGGCTTTGTATTCTTTACGCGGCAGACGCCGTCCTCCTCCACGGGAACATGAATTTCTTTTCCCAGGACCCGCGCAATCTCCGCGGCCTGATTGTAGCCTCTTCTGCGCTCTCTGGACGGATGAACCGGAACAGGAACCAGCAGCTGCACGTTCCACTGCTCCAGCCAGGGCTGTCCGTAGACAGCCAGCGCCTTTCCGAAAAACCGGGCATACTCGGCCCGGTTCCCGTATTTCAGGCGCATCAGGGACTGACGGATCTCGCCCCGGTAAAGAAACGGCGCGAATCCCTGCACAAAGGCATGCGGCACGGCCTTGCATTTCGGACAGAATTCCGCCGACTCTTCCGGCAGCAGGATTTCCCTGCAGCCCTGCCCGGAATTTTTCTCCTTCCTGAAATCAGCGCCGCGCTCCTGTCCCTCTCGGAAACCCCTGTCAGAGGCCTGGTCTTCCCGGGATTCCGCGCCGTACTCCTGCTGCTCCGCAAGAGGGGCTCCGCACTTCATACACACCGGTCCCCGGATAAACCGCACCTTCCCGGCGCATTTCCTGCAGAGAAAGGGTTCCCCGCCTGACAGGATTCCGTCACAAAGCGGACACCTTCTGGGATACACCGCAGACAGAATCCGTTCCCGGATTCTTCCCCCTGCTCTTTCTGCTGTTTTTTCTGCTGTCTTTCCTGCAGTTTTTCTTCCTTCGTCCTGTCTGGTCACTCTTCTCCTCTTATCTGTTCCGAACCGATTTCCCGGATTCTTTCCGCGAGAGTCGTATAACGGTTTTCTTCCGTCGGATTGGCAACCATCTCCCGAAAAATCTCCGCGCTGCCAACCAGGACCACACATTTTCTTGCGCGGGTGACCGCTGTGTAGATCAGGTTTCTGGTCATCAGCATGTGCGGCACTCCCAGCAGCGGGATGACGACTGCCGGAAATTCGCTTCCCTGTGCCTTATGAACCGTGGTGGCATAGGCCAGTTCCAGCTCATCCAGCTGCTTAAACGTGTAGTCGACCATTTTGCTGTCTTCAAATTCAACCGTTAAGGTTTCCAGCTGCGGGCTGATTGTCCGAATCATACCGGTGTCTCCGTTAAACACGCCGGTTCCTCTCTGGGCGACAATGCCGTATCTGCCGCGAATCTCCCACTCCAGCTGGTAGTCATTCCGGATCTGCATGACCTTGTCCCCTTCCCGGAAACAAGTGTCTCCCGTTATTTTCTCTGTTTTTCCGGGAGCCGGAGGATTCAGGTATTTCTGCAGAAAGGCATTCAGTTTTTCTACTCCCAGCTCCCCCTTCCGCATGGGAGAGAGCACCTGGATGTCGGATATCTCGGATCCGGTATATCTCGGAAGCTTGTCGCTGACCAGCGAAAGAAGAATCCGCTTGATTACAAGTACATCGTTTCTCTGAAGAAAAAAGAAATCCCGGCTTTTATTGTCCAGTGAAATACTCTGGCCGGCGTGGATCCGGTGCGCATTGACAATAATATCGCTCTCCTGTGCCTGACGGAAAATATGCTGCAGCGTAATAACAGGAAATGCCCCGGAACGGATTATATCGCGCAGCACACTGCCGGGTCCTACGCTGGGAAGCTGGTTGCGGTCGCCTACCAAGATCAGCCTGGTACCGGGAACAACTGCAGAGAGGAGGGCATGCATCAGATAAATGTCCACCATGGACATCTCATCAATAATAATGACATCCGCCTCCAGCGGATTTTCCGCGTTCCGCTCAAACCGGGCGGGTTCTTCCTGATCCTCCTCGACCATCCCGCCGTTCACCTCCAGCATCCGGTGAATGGTGGAAGCCTCGCAGCCGGTGGCCTCCGTCATACGCTTGGCCGCCCGCCCTGTGGGCGCCGCGAGCAGGATAGAAAGATTCTCCGCTTCAAAATAACGGATCATGGTATTTATGGTAGTCGTCTTTCCCGTCCCCGGTCCCCCGGTCAGTATGAGGAGGCCGTTCTGCGCCGCCGCGGCCACTGCCTTTTTCTGCATCTCATCCAGACGGATTTTATCCTGCTTCTCAATACCTGCAATCCGTTCCTCAATTCTCCGCGAATCCTCGCCGGTCCTCAGGTTCAGATCCTGCAGCATTCTGGCCGTATTCAATTCAAGAAAATAATTCTGATAAGTGTATACCAAGACGTCCTGTCCCTGTGTTTTCAGGGTCAGCTTTTTTTCGATGACAAGATCCGTCAGATATTTTTCCATCTGTCCGGCATCCGTCCCCAGAAGATCAGAAGCGCGCCGCAGCAGCTCTTCCTTTGGCAGATACAGGTGCCCCTGCGCGGAGGCTTCCCGAAGTGTAAAGTACAGGCCGCTCCGGATCCGGAACTCCGAATCCGCGCGGATGCCGACCTTTCCGGCAATCTCATCCGCAATCTTAAATCCCACTCCCCGGATGTCTTCCGCCAGCTTGTACGGATTTTCCCGAAGTACCTGATACAGTCTGTCCTGATACTGGTTATAGATTTTTACGCCGAGGCTGAGAGAAACCCCATACTGTGATAAGAAAATCAGTGCATTCTGCATCTGCGCTTTTTCTTCCACCTGTCCGGCGATTTCCTGCGCCTTTCTCTCGCTGATCCCCTTAACCTCGGACAGCCGCTCCGGCTCCTCCTCCATAATCCGGAGTGTATCATCGCCGAATTTTTTAAGAATCCGGGCGGCCAGTGCCGGCCCGACTCCCTTGATGGCGCCGCTTCCCAGGTAACGCTCCAGCGCGGCGCCGCCGGAAGGAACGGTGACCTCGCAGTGAGAGGCCCGGAACTGCCTGCCGTACGTGGGATGCACCGTGTACTCTCCCTCGGCACGCATATACTCCCCCTCATTCACCGAAGGGGCCGTGCCGAGAACCGTCACTTCCTCGTCCCGCATGCTGAGATTCAGCACGGTATAGCCATTTTCCTCATTCCGGAAAATGATGTGTTCAATATAGCCCTCTACTTTATCCATAAGCCTTCCTGCAGCCCCATCCTCAGACGTGATAGGTTTTATCCATGACATTGATGTTCCGGATATAGACACCGGTGCCGCGGGCGACCGCAGTTTCCGGATTTTCCGCCAGCATGACCGCGATCCCCGTATCCTTGTGAATAACCTCTGTCAATCCGTTCAGCTGGGCGCCTCCTCCTGCCAGAAGAATTCCTCTCTCCGCGATATCCGCGGCAAGATCCGGGGGCGTCCTCTCCAGAACCGCGTGCACGGCGTCCGAAATCTGCCGGACCGGCTTTTCCACAGCCTCCCGTACCTGCCCGCTGGTCATACTTATCGTGCGGGGCGTGCCGGTATGAATGTCCCTGCCGCGGATTTCCGCGTGATCCAGTCTTTTTTCCCGGTCCGCCGTGCCGATATGAATTTTAATTTCCTCGGCTGTCTGCTCTCCGATAAACAGCCCGTAGACATCCCTGACATACTGGAGTACCGCCTGGTCAAAGCTGTCCCCGCCCACCTGGATGGACTGCGAAACCACGATGCCGGCCAGTGAGATGACGGCGATTTCCGTAATTCCGCCTCCCACACTGACCACCATGCTCCCGCTGGGCCGGAGCACATCGATGCCGGCACCCATGGCAGCCGCCACCGGCTCCGGCACCAGAACCACATCTCTGGCGCCTGCCTGATAAGCAGCCTCCTCCACCGCACGCTTTTCGATTTCTGTGACGCCGCTGGGGATGCAGAGCACAATATGCGGCTTGAAAAGCCGGAAATGTCCCATAGATTTCTGGATAAAATACTGCAGCATCTTTTCTGTGACCAGAAAATCCGAGATCACTCCCCCCTTCAGCGGATGGAGCGCAAGCAGATTGCCGGAATTATGCTCCAGACGGTTCAGCGCCTCGTCCCCGAAGGCGACAACCATATTTTTATCCTTATCAAAGGCAGCCAGCGCCGGTTCCCGCAGGATAATGCCCTTCCCTTTTACATAGACCACGATTGTAGATGTTCCCAGATCAATTCCGATATCTGTCGCTGCCGGCATAATAACTCCCTTCCCCGGTTGCTCCCCTGTTTCTTGTCCTTGCGCGGGTTCCTTCCCCACGGACGCGCCGTATGGATGCGCCGTCTGCTCCCGATGAGACGTGACGTTCCGTTCCGCCGGAAACCGGTCATCCCGGTCCGGCTCCATCCTGCCGGCGCTCAGGCATTCTTCAGCATCTCCCGGATATACTGTCCGGTGTAGGAGTCTTTGCACTCCGCCACCTGCTCCGGTGTGCCCTTGGCAATCACCGTGCCGCCCCTGTCGCCGCCTTCCGGTCCCATATCAATAATATAATCCGCCGTCTTAATCACGTCCAGATTATGTTCGATTACAATGACCGTATTGCCGCCGTCCGTCAGCCGCTGCAGAATAGAAACCAGCTTGTCCACATCCGCGAAATGAAGACCCGTTGTGGGTTCGTCAAGAATGTAGACGGTTCTCCCTGTACTTTTTTTGGACAGCTCCGTAGCCAGCTTTACCCTCTGCGCCTCTCCTCCGGACAGCTCTGTAGAGGGCTGGCCCAGACGGATGTAGGACAGCCCCACATCGTAAAGCGTCTGTATCTTCCGTCTGATGGACGGAACCGGGGCGAAAAAGTCCAGCGCCTCCTCTACCGTCATGTTCAGCACATCATAAATACTTTTTCCCTTGTACTTCACATCCAGGGTTTCCCGGTTGTAGCGTTTTCCTCCGCACACCTCACAGGGGACATACACATCCGGAAGGAAATGCATCTCAATCTTAATAATACCGTCTCCGGAGCACGCCTCACAGCGGCCACCCTTGACATTAAAGCTGAACCTTCCCTTCTTATACCCTCTTGCCTTCGCGTCCGGCGTCGACGCGAACAGATCGCGGATCATATCGAAAACCCCGCAGTAGGTGGCCGGATTGGATCTCGGCGTCCTCCCGATGGGCGACTGGTCAATCGCGATCACCTTATCCAGCTGGTTCTCTCCCAGAATATCCTTATGCTCTCCCGGAATCACCAGTGCGCGGTTCAGATCCCGCTGCAGCCTCTTGTAGAGGATCTCATTGACCAGCGAACTCTTTCCCGACCCGGACACGCCAGTCACACAGGTCATCACGCCAAGCGGGAATTTCACGGTAATATTCTTCAGATTATGCTCCCTGGCGCCTGTGACCGTGAGCCACCCGGACGGGGTTCTTCTCTTCTCCGGAACCGGAATCTTCCGTTTCCCGCTCAGGTACTGCCCGGTGACAGACCTCTCACATTTCATGATATCCTCTGCGGTTCCTGCCGCCACCACTTCGCCGCCGTGCTCGCCGGCTCCGGGACCGATATCCACCACATAGTCCGCCGCGCGCATGGTTTCCTCGTCATGCTCCACGACAATCACACTGTTTCCCAGATCCCGGAGGTGCTTCAGCGTTGCGAGAAGCTTCCCATTGTCCCGCTGATGAAGGCCGATGCTCGGCTCATCCAGAATATAGGCGACTCCGACCAGTCCGGAACCGATCTGCGTGGCCAGACGAATTCGCTGCGCCTCTCCCCCTGACAGCGACCCGGTAGAACGCGCAAGCGTCAGATAATCCAGCCCGACATCATTCAGAAAGCTGACGCGGGAACGGATTTCCTTCAGGATCTGCTTTCCGATCATCATCTGATAGTCCGAGAGCCTGATGCTGTCCAGAAATTCCAGCAGTTTTTCCACAGAAAGGTTTGTCACCTCATAAATATTTTTATCCGCAACCGTTACCGCCAGGGAAGAGGCCTTCAGTCTCTGACCGTGGCAGACAGGACAAGGTGTGATCCGCATAAAATTTTCATACTCCTGCCTCGTGCTTTCCGAGCCCGTCTCCCGATAGCGGCGTTCCACGTTTTTGATCAGGCCTTCAAAGACCACATCGTAAACGCCCTCTCCTCTCTGTCCCTTGTAATGCACCTGTACCGAATGTCCTCCGGTGCCGTAGATCAGAATATCATGAATTTTTTTCGGATAGGACTGAAACGGAACATCCAGGCGGAACTTATATTCCTCTGCCAGCGCCTCCAGCATACAGCGGGTAAAGCTGCCCTTCTGTGTACTGGACTGCCAGCCCAGGACCGCAATTGCGCCGTCATCAATAGAGCGGGACGGATCCGGAATCATCAGTTCCTCCGCAAATTCCATCCGGTAGCCCAGGCCGGTACACTCCGGGCAGGCGCCGAAGGGATTATTAAAAGAGAAGCTTCTGGGTTCGATCTCATCAATGCTGATCCCGCAGTCCGGACAGGAAAAGCTCTGGCTGAAGGTATGAACGGACTGATCCTTCATATCCTCCACCTCCAGCAGCCCTCCGGAAAGCTGCAGGACATTTTCAATGGAATCTGTCAGTCTCTTCTCAAATCCCGGCTTGACAATCAGCCGGTCCACAATAATGGCAATATTATGCTTCAGGTTCTTATCCAGCCGGATTTCCTCCGAGAGCTCATACTGGCTCCCGTCAATCAGGACACGGACGTAGCCGGAGCGCTTTGCCTGCTCCAGAACCTTTTCATGTCTCCCCTTCCTGCCCCGGACCACAGGTGCGAGAAGCTGGATCCGGCTTCTCTCCGGCATGGCCATAATCAGATCTACCATCTGATCCACCGTCTGCCTGCTGATCACTCTTCCGCACTTCGGGCAGTGCGGGATACCTACCCGCGCATACAGAAGGCGGAAATAATCATAGATTTCCGTCACTGTACCGACCGTAGAGCGGGGATTCCTGTTCGTGGACTTCTGGTCAATGGAAATAGCCGGCGGAAGTCCTTCGATACTCTCCACATTCGGCTTTTCCATCTGCCCCAGAAACTGTCTGGCGTAGGAGGAAAGGCTCTCCATATATCTGCGCTGTCCTTCTGCGTAGATCGTATCAAAGGCCAGTGAGCTTTTTCCGGACCCGGAAAGGCCGGTAAGCACAACCAGTTCATCTCTGGGAATATCCAGATCAATATTTTTCAGATTATTTTCAGCCGCGCCGCGGATACGGATAAACCGGCGCGCGTTTTTTTCAGTCATCAAAACTCTTCTTTCTTCTGTGCCGCCGCACAGACAATAATACCCGGGAGCAGCCTGCTTCTTAAAGATACTCCTCCATGACAAGATTGGCGAGATCCAGCCCGCGCGCTGTCAGACGCAGGTTTCCGCCGCGCCGTTCCACCAGGCCGTCCTTCTGCTGCTTTTGCAGCACAGAACCATACACGTCTTCCAGATCCCTGTCAAACCTTTCCCTGAATTCCAATAGCGATATCCCCCGGATCATCCGGAAACCGAGAATCATAAATTCCGCCATCTGATCCTTCTTTGTCAGACGCTCCTCCACCCGGCCGCAGGAGGAAGGGCTGTCCAGATAACGGTCCAGATCCTCTGTATTTCGGACACGCAGACGGATTTCACCCGTTCCTTCTGTCCTCCCTCCAAAAGAGAGCCCGCTTCCGGGAAGAAGGGAAGCGGCTCCCAGTCCGAAGCCTTTATAAAGGGTTCCGTTCCAGTAGCCGATATTATGTAAAGACTCATATCCCGGTTTTGCGTAATTGGAAATTTCATAGCGGCAGAGGCCGTACTCCCGCAGAATTTCTTCTGTGCGCTGGTACATCTCCCTCTCCACCTCTTCGTCCGGCAGCGGGGGAACGGCATCTTTTGCGTCTTTCCCCGCATACCTGCGGAACAGCGGCGTTCCCTCTTCCAGAATCAGGCTGTAGGCGGAGATATGCTCCGGCCCGTACTCCGCCACTGTCCGGAGCGTCTTTTCCCAGCCCTGCAGTGTCTGTCCGGGAAGGCCTGACATCAGGTCTACATTTATGTTTTCAAACCCTGCCTCTCTGGCAAGGCTGAAGCTTTCCCGGAAATCCGCAAAGCTGTGGATTCTCCCCAGTACTTCCAGTTCCCCGTCATCCGCCGACTGACAGCCGATGGAAATCCGGTTGATTCCGGAATCCCGGTACAGCGTAAGTTTCTGCAGATTCAGCGTTCCCGGGTTTGCCTCTATGGTAATCTCGCACGAGCCTTCCACAGAAACAGTACCCGGCAGCACCCTCCGGATTTCAGCCAGGATTCCGGCAATCTGATCCGCGGGAAGCAGAGACGGCGTACCCCCTCCGATAAAAACACTGCGCAGGCGGTATTCTGTTCTGTCTTTTTCTTCCATCTCCGCGAAATAATCCCGGATCTCTCCCTTCAGGGCCTCTACATATGCGTCCTGCGCCTCTGCCCCGGAAGGGAAACTCAGAAAATCGCAGTAAGCACACTTTTTTACACAGAACGGGAGATGAAGATACAGCTCTATCTCCTGTTTTTTCTTCCCGCGCGGGTTTCCGCTGACACCAAACTGCTCCGGCAAAACAATTTCCTTTCTCTTACTGCCCTTGTTTTTTACTGGTCATCCAGCTTGAGGACATTCAGAAATGCCTTTTGCGGAATCTCTACACTTCCGATCTGACGCATCTTCTTCTTTCCTTCCTTCTGTTTTTCCAGAAGTTTCTTCTTCCGGGAAATATCCCCGCCGTAGCACTTCGCCAGGACATCTTTGCGCAGGGCTTTCACGGTCTCTCTGGCAATAATCCTGGAATTGACCGCCGCCTGGATTGGTATATCAAAAAGCTGGCGGGGAATCTCTTCCTTCAGCTTTTCACACATTTTACGGCCTCTTTCATAGGCAGAATCCGCGAACACGATGAAAGAAAGGGCATCTACAGTTTCTTTATTCACAAGAATGTCAAGCTTTACAAGGTCACTTCGCTGGTAGCCGTCCAGCTCGTAATCCAGCGAGGCGTATCCCCTGGAACGTGACTTCAGCGCGTCAAAGAAATCATAGATAATCTCGTTCAGAGGCAGCCGGTAGTGAAGCACTGCCCGTGTCTGTTCCATATAATCCATGCCGATATAGACCCCGCGCCGCTCCTCGCACAGCTGCATGATTGAACCGACAAATTCCGTCGTGACCATAATCTCCGCCCTGACCACAGGTTCTTCCATATAATCAATCTCGGAAGGATCCGGAAGATTAGACGGATTTGTCAGCTCCATCATGCTTCCATCTGTTTTATGCACCCGGTAGACAACACCCGGAGCCGTAGTAACCAGATCCAGATCGTATTCACGCTCCAGCCTTTCCTGAACGACCTCCAGATGAAGCAGTCCCAGGAAACCGCACCGGAATCCAAATCCAAGCGCCGCAGAGGTCTCCGGCTCATAAGACAAAGATGCATCGTTCAACTGAAGCTTTTCCAGCGCATCCCGAAGATCCTGGTATTTCGCGGAATCCGCCGGATAAATCCCACAGTAAACCATTGGCTGAACCTTTTTATAACCGGGAAGCGCCTTTTCACAGGGTCGGTCCGCTTCTGTCACCGTATCTCCGACCCGCGTGCTGGACACATTTTTAATGCTTGCCGTAATATAGCCGACCATTCCGGCATCCAGCTCGTCACAGGGAATAAACTGGCCGGGGCCAAAGTATCCGACCTCTACCACTTCCTCCACCGCCCCGGTAGCCATCATTTTAATCCTGCTTCCCCGGCGGACTTTTCCGTCCATAATCCGCACGGAGATAATAACTCCCTTATAGGAATCATAGACAGAATCAAAAATCAACGCTTTCAGCGGTGCGTTCCTGTCCCCTTTTGGCGCGGGAATTTTGCGGACAATGGCCTCCAGAACCTGATCCACATGCTCCCCGGTCTTTGCGGAAATCTGTGGGGCGTCCTGCGCCTCAATCCCGATGATGTCCTCGATCTCCTCAATCACTCTCTGCGGATCCGCACTGGGCAGATCGATTTTATTGATAACCGGGACAATTTCCAGATCATCGTCCAGCGCCAGATAGACATTGCCCAGTGTCTGCGCCTCCACTCCTTGCGTGGCGTCTACCACAAGAACTGCCCCGTCGCAGGCCGCCAGGCTGCGGGAAACTTCATAATTAAAATCAACATGTCCGGGAGTATCTATCATATTCAGAATATACTCCTGTCCGTCCTGCGCATTATAGATAATCCGGCATGCCTGCGCCTTGATGGTAATGCCGCGCTCCCGTTCCAGTTCCATATTATCCAGAACCTGGCTCTGCATTTCCCTGCTGGTCAACAGACCCGTCATCTCTATAATCCTGTCCGCCAGCGTGGATTTTCCGTGATCAATATGGGCCACAATACTGAAATTTCTGATTTTGCTCTGATCTATCTCTGACACTGAATTACCTCTTTACCCTTAAAATGTCCTGAAACCCGACAACCGATAAAAGCGATACCATCATACCGAATCTTTCCGGAATCTGCAAGGAACATACCGTCTTTCCGCCGGAGCAGGAATCCTCGGGGTGCAGTCAGCAGAATTTCCTGAAAGATACCGCTGAAATTTCTCAAAAAATAACGCTGAAATTATTCAAAAAGTATTTGACAACGAAAAAAGAGAATGCTATGATTCATATATCAGTAATGATTACTATTATTATTTTTTAGGAGGATTTTATGGCTAACAAGTATGCAGGAACAAAAACAGAAAAAAATTTACTGGAGGCTTTTTCCGGAGAATCTCAGGCTAGGAACAAATACACCTTTTTTGCCTCCGCGGCCAGAAAAGCGGGCTATGAGCAGATCGCTGCCCTTTTTGAAAAAACCGCAGATAATGAAAAAGAGCATGCCAAGCTTTGGTTCAAGGAACTCGGCCTGCTTGGCAATACGGCAGAAAATCTGGAAGCAGGTGCAGCCGGGGAAAACTATGAGTGGACAGATATGTATGACCGCATGGCAAAGGAGGCTGACGAAGAAGGCTTCCATGAACTTGCCGAGCGTTTCCGCGGCGTAGCGGCAATCGAGAAAACACACGAAGAGCGCTATCGCAAACTTCTTAAAAATGTCGAGGATCTGGAGGTATTTAAGAAGGCCGGTGTTACTATCTGGGAATGCAGAAACTGCGGGCATATTGTCATTGGAACAGAAGCTCCGAAGCTCTGTCCCGTATGCAAACATCCCCAGGCATTCTTTGAGGTACGTGCTGAGAATTACTAATTGCCTCAGGGCAGCATTTTGTACTAATGTTTCTATTTGACGCAGGGCAGGCCGAGGGTTCGGCCTGCCCCTGTTCTTGCAATCCGGACAGGAAATTTTTGCAAATTTTAGAAATTTTCCCGAATAAAAAAAACGCTTGACACAGTTCCCCCGCCTATAGTATAATTCGCTTTGCGTTCGGAAAACGGACTGCTGTTAAATGAATATCTGCAGGTGTAGTTCAATGGTAGAACACCAGCCTTCCAAGCTGGATACGTGGGTTCGATTCCCATCACCTGCTCTTTATGCGCGAGTGGCTCAGGGGTGGAGTACAACCTTGCCAAGGTTGGGGTCGCGGGTTCGAATCCCGTCTCGCGCTCTTTTCATACAGAAAAGGGGCTGCTCTTTGAGCAGCCCTTTTTCTGTATAAACCGAGTCCGGCCGGTTATTCGAAGGTTCGAAGTCTCGTCGTGCCTTCGGCCGACTCGGTCCGCGCTGCTGCTTCGCAGCGTGTGTCACCGGCACACCGCGCCGTCCTATTTCCTGTTTACCCTGTCATGCTGCGCAGATACTCCAGCTCGTGATCACAGTACAGCATCAGTCCCTGCCTTGGAAACAGCTTTTCCGGAATCTCCGCCGCCTGCATGGATGTTGCTGCATATGTCCCATCTGTTTTTTCCCTTACCAGGCATGCAGCACCGGCTCTTCGCATAACGGTCCGGATATCGGCCAGACGGAGCACCATGTCCCAGACCGAATCCCGCTCGTATGGTATCACCAGCCAGATGCGCTCCGGCTTCCGATATTCCAGGAAACAAAGATATTCCGGTACCCCGCCGGGTTCCTCAGATGCAGTAAATATAAACGGCGTCTCCCCACTGCTTAAAAGCACATGACAAATGGACAGTCCGCTGTCCTTTTTTACTATGAATTTCTCCATCTTTTCCTATTTCTTGCTATTAATACTTTTCATGTTACTGGCGTTAAAAGTACCTTTTGCCACCTGCCTGCAGGCATGCGTGGCATCGGCCTTATCATCTTCCAGTAATTACTGAAAGCGTTCTGCGCCCACCCGTTTTGTGAAATCATGGAAGGATTCTCCGCTTCTTCGTTCGGAAAGATAGATACGAATAATTCCCGCAATCCGATCCACCAGCTGGTCATCCGGCACTTTTCCGGGAAGCTGCACGGAAAGAGAGGCTTTTTCTCCCAGCGTTCCTCCTACGTACAGAATATAAGCGGGAGACACCTTTCCTTCTGAGATTATATGGACACCCTTTAGTCCGATATCAGCCGTCTGCGGAGCCGCGCACCCTGCGCCGCATCCCGTAAGAGCGATGCGGATCGGGCAGTCCAGATCCGGGAACATACGATCCAGCTCACCGGTCACGGCAATAAGCCTCTGCCTTGTCTCCACCGCTGCAAAGCGGCAGAATTCACTGCCTACGCATGCGTTGGCATAGCCGGAAAACATGCCGGGACGCAGCGGGAATTTTTCAAAAAACTTTTCCTGTTCCAGATACTTTCCGTCCTCTGCATCTTCGTTCTGCCCGGACTTCCCGCTAAATTCTGCGGTTCTTTCCTTCGGAATATTCAAGATCAGGATGCACTGTCCCTGGCACACGCGGAGAGAACCGTCCCCGTACTCCAGAGACAGATCCGCCAGATTCTTCAGTTCGTCCCCAGTCAGAATATCTCCGGGAATATGAAATCCCGCAAAGCACAGCCCCTCCTGCTTCTGGCTGTGAATTCCGTAGCACACCTCCCCCTTCCACGGGGCGCGCACTTCTTTTCCTCCGCGCGGTAGATCTTTTTCAATAGAATCAATCATGCTGCAGAATTTCGCTTCTCCCCAGTCTTCCAGAAGGAATTTAAGTCTGCAGTGAGACCTTTTTACCCGGTATCCATAATCACGGTAAATCGTAACAACCGCACGGGCCAGTCTGATCGCATCCTCGGTATTCAGAAAATAGGGCAGGCGGCAGGCGAACCTGGGCGCGGAGGCAAGACCTCCGCCCACATAGGCGGCATAACCGTATATGTTTTCTCCGTTTCTCTCTGCTCTGGCGGGGACAAACGAAAGGTCATTCACCTCCGCAGAAGCCGCATCCCCCGGTTCCGATGTCACTGACACCTTGAATTTTCTGGGAAGATTGGAAAACTCCGGATTTCCCACAAGCAGTCTCTGCAGCCCTTCCACCAGGGGCATGGCATCCATGCACTCCTCCGGGTCTGCACCCATAAGAGGATTGCCGATGATATTTCTGGTACAGTCCCCTTCTGCCTCTGTAGTCGTCAGTCCTGCCGCATGAAGCCGACGAAGTACCTCCTGCAGATCTCTGCGCTTAATATTCTGAATCTGGACAGACTGACGAACGGTAAAACGAAGCGTATTTTCCCCAAAATCCCTGGCCAGACCGGCTATTTCTTCTGCCTGTGCGGCACTCAGCATCCCGCAGGGAAGCTTCACATGTGCCTGCCATAAGCCTTCCTCATCTTTATCCGCGCTTTTCTGTTCCATAAGGCCGGCCCACTTCATCCACTCATGCTCTTCCTTTGTAAGCGCTTCCTCTCTGGACGTAAGAGCTTCCAGCTGAGAAAAGATTTCCAGACCGTCCTTCTGCAGCTTGACTCTTTCATTCCAGTTCAAATCTTCGTTATTCTCCCACTCCCGTTTCATAAGCTCTTCCTTCCAATTTTTCTGCACACACATCTGATTTCAGAAAACTTATCCATGCATGGACTGTATCTCTTGACATCATTCTGTCTTTGTCATTCCGGTTTCAACAAATCCAAAGATCATCCGTTTTTTTCCCGGACATGGTTTTCCTCCTCTGAATCGTTACGCCAACAGAATAATCTCACCTTTCTCCGGATTTTGCAACGAGCTTCCATGATTTTATCTGATTCTCCGGATGTTTTCAGGGATTTACCATTCTTTCCTCATAAAATAAACCGAAGGATGCCTGAATCCAGCGATGATAAACCGATCCCATCCGCATGCAGATAATAAAAGGTACTTTTGACACCTTTAGCACAAGAGCGAATAAAATAAAAAAGGTATTGACGCTATGGCATTAGTGTACTATAGTACTAGTGTACTAGAAATCAAGGAAGGAGGAGCCGATGAAATTTGACACATCTCTGCCGATCTATCGCCAGGTAGTAACAGCAATTAAAAAAGACATTGTGAGCGGGAAAATCCATCCGGGCGACAAGCTGCCGTCCGGAAGGGATCTGGCTGTTCAATACACAATCAACCCCAACACCTCTGCGAAAGTCTATCAGGAACTGGAACAGGAAGGCATCTGTTATACCAAAAGAGGGCTGGGCACTTTTGTAAAGGAGGATCCGGAAATGGTAACACAGATCAAAAGCGAAATGGCGGAAGAACTGGTCGCCTATTTTCTGAAAAACATGGAAGAACTGGGCTACACCAGAGAAGAAATCTGCAGCCTGATACGGAAGGAGAATTAATTATGCTGGAAAGCATCCATCTGACAAAAAACTATCTGAACAAAAAGGCTCTGGACGACGTTTCCTTGAAACTGGAGGAAGGGCAGATCTATGCGCTTCTGGGACCTAACGGAAGCGGAAAAACCACCTGGATGAAAACTGCGGCCGGTCTAACCAAGCCCACCTCCGGGGAGATGCTTTACAACGGCAGCCCTGTAGGGATTGAAAGCCGCAGGGAAATTGCCTATATGTCCACCGAACCTTATTTTTTCCGCTGGATGACAGTCGAAGATGTCGGAGAATATTTTCAGGATTTCTTTGATGATTTTTCCTCTGACAGATACCGGGAACTGTTGGCGGAAATGGCGCTGACAGAAGATATGAAAATCCGGCAGCTTTCATCCGGAATGGCCGCAAAACTGAAGATTGCCGCCACCATGGCAAGAAAAGCATCCGTTTTTCTTCTGGACGAACCGCTGAACGGGATCGACCTGATCGCGAGAGACCGCATCATGGAGGCTGTGATCTCTTCTGTGGAGCCGAATGTCACACTGGTTATTTCCAGCCATCTGGTCGAGGAAATTGAGTCCTTTGCCAGTAAGGCTGTTTTCCTCCGGAACGGACATGCCGTTGAAGTCTGCGACGTAGAAGATCTCCGTGTCCGGGAAGGAAAATCTCTTGCGTACAAATACCGTGAAATCATGGAATAAGGAGAATAAAATGAAACATCTGTTAAAATATGAATTTCGCAAGACAAGAACTGTAAAAACCGCGGTTCTGATCAGTACCTGCATTTTTGAGATTCTTTTTCTTCTGGGTCTGCTGTCAAATGCGGCCGTACTTCTTGGAACAGGAATCACAGGGCTGTCCTTCTGCGCCACTCTTGGCATGCTGATTCTCGGTCTGGTCAGCATTTCCGTACTGTACCGGGAACTGAATTCTTGCCAGAGCTACATGCTGTTCCTGACACCGAACAGCAGCTATAAAATAATCGGCGCGAAAATTCTGGAAAACGGAATTACACTGGCTGTCGGCGGCATCTGCTTTGTGGCACTGGCAGGAATCGACCTGTTCCTCTGGGGCGTACAGGCATCGGACTTTCCCACCGTTATTCAGCTTCTCTCTGATATGATGGGAAACATTCATCTGAATCCGGCCGACATCGCAAGAGTGCTGCTGGTCCTTTTCAGCGGCTGGCTGAGTATCATTACCATTGCCTTTTTTGCGGTAGCCATTCAGGCTGCGCTTCTGAACGGAAGACGTTTCGGAGGTCTGTTCAGCTTTCTGATCTTTCTGGCCGTTGTTATCGGAGTGGGGATTGTCATGGCAAACCTTCCTCTGGGGCAGGGATTTCTCGGAAGTGTTCTGCTTTCTATGACTTTCCCCGTCTCCACCGGCGTTCTCTATTCCCTGCTGTATCTTGGTATTACCGCCCTGTTCTATGCCCTGACAGGATGGATCATGGACAAAAAGCTGAGTGTTTAATTACCCCGCTAAGAAACACAATGCCCGGACTTTCTCTATCGTCCGGGCATATCTTTTTATCCTTGTAAAATTTATAGCACAACTCCGTCCTTGAATATGGATATATCACGAAATCCTTTTTGCTCCGTGCAAGTCTGTTCTCCACTTGCAATACACAAAACAAACCGATATAAATCATCAGCCGCTGAATCCAGCAACCGCCCTTCCGCGATAACCCCTGCATTAAAATCTATCCATTTTTTCTTTTTTTCATAAAGTCTGGTATTGGTCGAAATCTTTAGGGTGGGAACCGGAGCTCCGAAAGGTGTTCCTCGCCCGGTAGTAAAGAGTATCATATGGCAACCTGCCGCTGTCAAGGCAGTGGCAGATACGAGGTCATTGCCCGGACCATAAAGCATATTAAGCCCTTTTTCCCGAACCTGATCCCCATAGTCCAAGACATCTGATATAGCCGAGTTTCCGCCTTTTTGGACGCAGCCACAACTTTTATCCTCCAAGGTTGTAATGCCTCCCTCTTTGTTTCCCGGGCTTGGATTGTCGTACACAGTCTCCCCATGACGGATGAAATATTCCTTGAATCCATTGATCATCTGGACAGCCTTGTCAAACACATCCTTATTCCTGCATCTATTCAGCAGACCCTCCTCTGCACCGAACATTTCCGGTACTTCTGTCAGAATTGTTGTTCCTCCTTCGGCCACCAGACGGTCGCTGAGCCTTCCCACCAGCGGATTCGCCGTGATTCCCGAAAGCCCATCGGATCCACCACACTTCATCCCAACAATCAGCTCGGTTGTTAAAACCAACTGACGATTAAACTTCAAAGCGTACGTCGCACATTCCTGAAGGAGAGTTCGTCCCACCTCAAATTCGTCTTCGACCTTCTGGCAAATCAAAAATTTAACTCGATTCTTATCATAATTCCCAAGTTCTTGGAGGAACTGCTCGTGTGTCAGATTTTCACATCCAAGACCCACCACGAGTACTGCCGCCGCATTCGGATGATTTACCAATGCGGCTAAAAGCTTTCTGGTCTGCGCATGATCCGCGCCAGTCTGGGAGCATCCAAAAGGATGCGTAAAAGCATATATTCCCCCTATGGATCCGGTCACCAAATCCTGATTATCTGCAGCCAATTTCCGGGCAATGCTATTGACACATCCTACAGTTGGTATAATCCAGATTTCATTGCGAATCGCCACCCTTCCGTCAGGTCTTATGTACCCTTGAAAAGTACCAGGCTCCTTTTTCTGAACACTCGGGTGTATAGGATGATAGCAATATTTGCCTTCTCCCTTCAGGTTTGTTCTTACATTATGCGTATGCAGCCAGCTACCGCCCTGGACATCCTGTGTAGTATGGCCGATGGGAAATCCATACTTGATCACATTCTCGCCAGCCTTCATATCACATATTGCTATTTTGTGCCCCTGCGGTATATCCTCCCTGACAGTAACAGACAAGCCTTCAGACGTCGAAACAGTCTCTCCCCGCATCACGGGACGAAGCGCAACCACGACATTATCCTTTTCATTAATCTGTATAATCCGCTTCATTTTTCCTCCCTGCCCCGCAAGCAGCTCCCCACTTTCTGTTTTCACAACTCAGCGGTCAAAATCCTCCTGGATGTTTTTCTTTGTCTCCAGAATAAGAGCAGACAGCACCCTTATCCTATCATTATCCATACGTTGAATTGGAGCCGAAATACTGAAAGCATATTCCGCCTCCTGCTTCATAAATTCCAGGGATGCTGCCACACAGCGAACACCGGGTTCGTTTTCCTCATTATCCAATGCATACCCCCTTCGTCTCACGTCAGCCAACGCTTCCAAAAACTCTTCATAGTCTGTAATAGTATAAGGCGTAATTCTTTCGATTGTGCTTTGTCTCCATATCTTTTCAACCATATCTTCGCTCAGAGTAGCCAGCATCGCCTTACCAACGGCTGACCGGTACAAGGGGATACGACTTCCTATTCTGGATACCATCTGTACCTGATTCTGATCAGATTCCGCTTTATCAATATAAACCGCATCCTTCCCGTCCCGCTTTACAAAGTGTACGGTTTCTCCCGAGGCCTTCACGAGTTGCTTCAAATGAGGATGTATCCGCTGCAACAGGTCAAAATGCTGGCGATGCCTGAATGACAATTCGGTCAGTTTCATCGTCAAATCATATTTACCGGTTATGGGATCCTGAGTCACATAATTCATAAATTCCAAGGAAGCCAAGACCCTGTGCATCGTGCTTTTATTCAGTCCCAGCGCTTCGCTTACTTCCGTAAGTGTACTGGCGCCATGGGCAGACAGATACTCTACTGCACCAAACAATCTATCGGCCACCTGTATTGGATTTTTCTTTTTATCCACCATTATCAACTCCTAAAACCATTCTGTCATGCAGGGTATATCCTGCAGCAGCCCTCATATACGCTAAATGACCCTTTGCACAATGTTTGCTACTAATTTCTATCTGCAAGCACAGCTCCATTATAAGTATAAATTCACTACATTATGCTTTTATTTCATATTGTGAAATACATTTTATACTCTTCTATGCTTCATTGCAAGTGGAAAATATTAGAAATTAGCACAATGCTTTTTATTTTTAATGCTTATTGACATTCAGGCCATAATATTTATAATAAAGTTTGAAGTTCATATTATGGTATATAGTTTCATATAATGAAACCATCGCATGTTAAGGGGGTACGTATGAATCAGGTATTGGTAAAATTGAGAAAGATCGGTATCATTCCCGTCGTTGTTCTTGATAATGCAAAAGATGCAGAAGCGCTCGGTAAAGAGCTCATGAAAGGAGGGCTTCCCGCTGCAGAGGTTACCTTCCGAACAGATGCCGCAGAAGAATCAATCCGCATCATGGAAGATAAATTTCCGGATATGCTGGTAGGTGCAGGCACAGTTCTCAGCGTTGAGCAGGTAAAACGCGCCACAGATGCCGGTGCAAAATTCATAGTCAGCCCCGGATTCAACCCCGACGTGGTTCGTTACTGCGTCTCTCATGATATTCCTATTACACCGGGTATTCAGACACCTACGGAAATAGAGATGGCTCTCGATTACGGTCTTACAGTCGTTAAATTCTTTCCAGCAGAACCCGCCGGTGGTTTGAAGATGATAAAGGCACTCGCATCTCCCTATCCCAACACTTACTTCATGCCAACCGGTGGCATCAGCGCCACGAACGTCCGTGAATATCTGGCCTGCAACCGCATCTGGGCTTGCGGCGGCAGCTGGATGGTAAAAAAAGACATGATCAACAGCGGGAACTTTGACAAGATTTATTCTCTTGTCACGGAAGCCTCCGGTATCGTGAAGGAAATTCGCAAATAAAGCCGACTGCAAAATGCAGTATTTTGTATGACACATGAAATGTAAACTTCTAAACAATACTGATGAAGGGGAAGAACATGGATTTAAATGTAAAACCATCAATGGAATGCACATTTGACGCGGTTTCACTGGGCGAGGTAATGCTTCGGCTGGATCCGGGCGAGGGGCGTATACGCACGGCAAGAAACTTTCAGGTATGGGAAGGCGGTGGCGAATACAACGTTATCCGTGGCCTGCACAAATGCTTCGGACTGAACACCGCAGTTATCACCTCTTTTGCGGATAATGAAATCGGACGCCTCATGAAAGATCTGATTGAACAGGGCGGCATAAACACCTCCCTTATTCACTGGAAGAAAACTGACGGTATCGGCCGCAGCTGCCGTAATGGAATCAATTTCACCGAGCGAGGATTCGGCATCCGCGGTGCCTTAGGTTGTTCTGACCGTGCGAATACAGCGATCTCACAAGCTACCCCAGGTGATTTCAACTTTGATTATATTTTTGGAGAGCTTGGTGTCCGCTGGCTCCACACCGGCGGCATCTATGCCGCCCTCTCTGCTCAGTCTTGTGAAACCGTCATAGCTGCATGTAAGTCAGCAAAAAAATACGGGACGCTGGTATCATATGACCTCAACTACCGTCCTTCCATGTGGAGTGCAATCGGAGGAATTAAGAAAGCACAGGAAGTGAATAAAGAAATCGCAAAATATGTAGACGTTATGATCGGAAATGAAGAAGATTTCACTGCATGTCTAGGATTCGGCATAGAAGGAAATGATTCCAGACTGAAAGAGCTCAATATAGACGGCTATAAAAAGATGATTGAAAAGGCAGCTAAAACATATCCGAATTTTAAGGCAGTCGCTACCACTCTCCGCACAGTCCGTACGGCCACTGTCAATGATTGGAAGGCGCTCTGCTGGGCAGAAGGGTCTATCCACATGTCCCGTGAATATAACAACCTAGAAATCATGGATCGTGTAGGAGGCGGTGATTCCTTTGCCTCCGGCCTGATCTATGGTCTAATGACAACAGGTGACCCTGCGAAAGCCGTTAATTACGGTGCGGCGCATGGTGCTCTTGCAATGACTACACCCGGCGATACATCCATGGCAAGCATCAATGAAGTAGAGGCCATCATGGGCGGTGGCGGTGCCCGCGTGAAACGTTAAATTCTCTGTTAAATAATAAAGATATAACAATGAATACAAGCTTAATACAGCAAAAAACCTTTTACGCGTTTGGTATAATAAACGCTGACCAGATCTTAAATTGCTGATTAATTTCTAGCGAAAGGGATGCTGATATGGAAAAATTAAGTTACAAGACTTTGCGCATGTTGGGATATAAAGGGTATCTTCTTGAAAAAGCGCCAGAGAAAATCCTGCAATTTGGAGAGGGAAACTTTCTTCGGGCATTTGTTGATTACTGGTTCGATATGGCAAATGAAAAGGCCGGATTCAATGGAAAGGCTGTTCTCATACAGCCTATTCGAACCGGACTCACGGAGCAGATCAACACACAGCAGGGTCTTTATACACTCTATCTGCGTGGATCAGAGAAAGGCCGGAGGATTGATGACAAACGAGTGATTTCTTCCGTCAGCCGGTGCCTGAATCCTTATGATACAGAAGACTTTGACAAAATGATGGAAGTAGCTGCCTCTGATGATCTGCAATATATTGTCTCAAACACAACAGAAGCAGGAATCGTATACGACCCTTCTTGCAGAAGGGAAGATCGCCCGGCATCTTCATTTCCGGGAAAAGTGACACAAATTTTGCTTCATAGGTTTGAGGCTGGAAAAGAGCCTCTTATTATCCTTTCTTGCGAACTGATTGATAACAACGGGAAGGAATTAAAAAAGTGTGTCGAGCAATACATTGACCATTGGAAACTTTCTGACGCGTTCCATAACTGGTGTGAAAAATGTACCTTTTGTTCCACGCTTGTGGATCGCATCGTCCCAGGACGCGTACACGATCCAAAAACAAAATCGGAAATGGATAGGGCAAACGGCTATGAAGACGACTTGATTGATGTAGGCGAGTGCTTTGGCGTTTGGATCATCGAAGGCTCTTCTGGATTGGAGAATGTTCTTCCTTTCAAAAAGGCTGGCCTTAATGTACAGGTCGTATCGGATGTTACGCCTTATAAGCAAAGAAAAGTCCGCATCCTTAACGGCGCACATACAGGCTTTGCCCTGGGCGCATATCTTGCGGGATTCAACATTGTGAGGGACTGTATGCACGATGAAACGATAAAGGGTTTCATGAATAAAATGCTTTTTGATGAGGTCATTCCCACACTACCGTTGGAACAACAGGATCTGGAAGCTTTTGCTGCGGCTGTTGAGGATCGTTTTAATAATCCGTTTATAAACCATGAACTGTTGAGCATAAGCTTAAATTCCACGTCCAAGTGGAGAGCTAGAAATATGCCCTCGTTTTTGGAATATACAGAAAAGAAAAATAAGCTTCCTACTTGTCTGACGATGTCTCTGGCAGCATATATTGCCTTTTATTCAAATGATATTCAGGAACGCTCAGAGAAGGGTCTTTCCTGCAGAAGAGACGATGGGATAATATATATTGTTTCTGATGATGCATGGATTCTCGATTTCTACAATGAACACAAAAACAGCACGGAAGAAGAATTGGTTCATGCTGTTTTGTGCAATGTAAAAATGTGGGGGCGGAACCTGACCGACGTTCCGGATTTAGAGCAAACTGTCACTATGTATTTGAAGAAGATTCATGAGGATGGTGCCAAAGAAGCTTTTGCTTTCTGCCTTTAAGAGTGAGTCCTTTACATAACGCATCAGACAGACACCAAACTTGCACCGGTTAGCAATACCTCCAGAAGTGCCTAATAATAATGCCCGGACTTTCTATCGTCTGGGCATATCTTCTCTTCTGTAGATCATGTTTATCTTCGCACCAGTAAATAAAAAAACTCAAGGGATATTTTCCTAATCTTCTGCATGTAATGGCACCATATTAAACACCTCAATATGATGCTTTACCGTCTGGCAGGCTGATGCCACAAGAACTCTGTTCAGTCCATAAAAATCAATCTTATTCTTTTCATCATCAGAGAGATACTCTTCCGCTGCTTTAAGCATATTATTCAAGATAGCTGTGTTGATATTAATTTTCGTAACGCCATTTCTAATGCATTTCTGAAAATCTGCATCTGAAATACCACTTCCACCATGAAGAACAAGATGTTGATCTGGAATCACATTGTGAATTTTCTGTAAAATATCCAACCGAAGATGAGGTGTTCCTCCTGGATAATTCCCGTGAAGATTGCCAATTCCAACCGCCAATGCATCTACATGTGTTGCATCAATAAATGCTTTTGCATCTTCGGGTCTGGTATATGTTACGGTATATTCGTCCTCCGATCTTCCAACCACACCGAGTTCCGCCTCTACATCAGCATGATATTCCCGGGCAAGTTCAATGGTCTCATTTGTAAGTTTGACATTTTCATCAAAAGGCTCAGCTGAGCCGTCAATCATTACAGATGTAAACCCCATTTTCAGGGACTTTTCAACTGAATCTAGTGTTTTCCCATGATCCAGATGTACTGCAATGGGCACCTCGGCATCTTTTGCCGCAGCAAGCATCATTGCTCCCATATACTCCAGGGGTGCAGTTACAAAACGCGCCTCGGCCAATTGTAAAATGACAGGCGTTTTTGTTTCTTCTGCGGCCAGTATAGCCCCCATCACTTCTTCCATGCTGTATGTACTAAAGGATCCGCATCCTTTTCCCTGCTTGCGACATTGATCCATGATGCTTATCATATTCGTCAGTGACATATTTATTCTCCTCTGAAAAGCTACGACGCCCGGATACTGCTTTCTATAAGAATATCCGGGCATGGCACTTTTATGAACCAATGTTACTGCTCGGTACTACCCTCCCAGGTTCCTACATCTCTTTTCCCTGCTTTTTCATCAAACCAATGTGTTGTGACCGTCTCTGCCCGAGTAAAGAAATGCACACCATCTTTACCAAGAACATGAAGATCTCCAAAAAAGCTATCTTTATTTCCTGAGAATGGGAAATACGCTGTCGGAACCGGAATGCCAACATTCACACCAACCATTCCGCCATCTGTATCCATAACAAATTTTCTACTATAATATCCACTGCTGGTAAAAATACAAGATCCATTTGCAAACGGATTAGCATTCATAACCTTAATGCCTTCTTCATAATCCTTCACCCGCTTTATGCATGTTACAGGACCGAAAATCTCACAATCACCGACAGTCATTCCGGGTTCCACATGATCCAAAATTGTCGGTCCTACAAAGTACCCTCCTTCAAACCCAGGAACTTTAATATCACGTCCATCCAAAATCAGTTCAGCGCCTTCATCAATGCCCGTCTGAATCCACTTGCATATTTTTTCCTTATGTTTCTGAGAAACCACCGGTCCGAGTTTTGTGTCCTCGTGGTAAGCACACCCAATCTTCATCGCTAAAGCCTTTTCTTTCAGAAGAGCAACGAATTCATCAGCGATGCTTTCTTCTACGCAGACAACCGGCAATGCCATACAGCGCATTCCTGCACACCCATATGTAGAATTAATAATAGCATTAACTGTAGCTTCTAGATTGCAATCCTTAAGGACGAGGGCATGATTTTTTGCTTCGCATTGTGCCTGCACTCTTTTGCCGTGTGCAGCAGCCACTGAATAGATATGTTTACCAACACCTGTTGTCCCAACAAACGTAACCGCCTTAATGCGCGGATCAGTCAGAAAAATTTCCGCCTCCGTACGGCTTGTAGTTACCAGATTTACAACGCCTTCCGGAAAGCCTCCTTCTGAGTAAAACAACTCAAGCATTCTCATAGATGTCAATGGGGTTTGGGAATTTGCCTTCAAAACCACTGTATCTCCACATGCAATTGCAAGCGGAACCATCCAACCCCAGGGAATCATTGCAGGAAAATTCATCGGCACAATTCCGGCCACAACGCCAAGAGGTTTACGCCAGGTCATCGTATCATAATTTGTGGTGACCTGCATAGCACAGTCACCCTCAATCAGCGTAGGAATATTGCAAGCTTCCTCCGTTGGTTCAATTGCCTTTTGAACATCTCCTCTTGCCTCACTTAAACTTTTCCCCAATTCCTTTGCGCAAAGAACAGAAAGTTCTTCCTTATGTGCATACAGAACATCTCTCCATTTATATAAATATTGAACTCTTTTGGAGATAGAAAGCCTTGACCAAGCCGGAAAAGCCTCCTGTGCTGAAGCAATTGCAGATTCACATTCTTCTGGTGTACACTGAGGAACCTGGGCAATTACCTCTCCTGTGCTGGAATCCGTAACATCCATGTATTTGTCAGTTTTAGATTGGATCCATTTCCCCCCAACACAATAACCCATTCTTTTAATTTCTGTCATGTTCTCATCCTTTCCTGAATTCTCTTTGATCGAATCCACAACTTTTTATTTCGGTCAGATATTAACATATTTTGCATCATAGCGCAATAGTGAAATGAATGTTTTTTGAATCTATTTTGATTTCTTTTTGTGTTTTATGGACATATCTCTGCAAGCTTTTTTACTACTCCGCCATATTGCTAGGATAACTCTTGACAAGATTTTATGCTTGTTTTATATTCATAAATATAAACAATAAATTGAAGGCGGTATCAACAGAAATGAAGGAAAGTAGAATCAATCAAATAGAAGATTTGGTTCGCAAGAACAAATCCGTCTCTATCGACGATATCTGCAACTGGTTTAATATATCAACAAGCACTGCTCGAAGAGATTTTGACATTCTGGAAAAACGGGGGATTGTGGAAAAGGTATACGGTGGCCTTCGGCTCAAAAGTCCGGAAAAAAATAATCTTTCTGCTCCTTTCCATACGCAAATTCTTTTATCCCCTTATCAGGAACGAAGTAGCAAAAACATTGAGGAGAAGGAAAAAATCGGCAAGCTGGCATCAGGACTTGTCAATGAAAATGATGTCATTTTTATCGACAGCGGTTCAACATGTTATCAGCTTGCAAGCAATCTGGCAGATACGCCATGTACCGTCATAACAAACAGCTATCTGGTCTTAGAAGCGCTGATGCCTTACGCGAATATTCAGTTAATCACACTTCCAGGTACGCTTAATCGAAAAACGCTGTCATTTACCGGAAGCGAAGTTATCCAGGGCATTTCTTCCATGAATATTACTAAGGCTTTCATGGCTTCCACTGGAATTTCCGTTGACGGAGGTGTGACAAATGCCGAAAGTAGTGAATACCATATCAAAAGGCGCGTATGTGAAAAGAGCCGTGAAATATATCTGCTGGCAGATCACACTAAATTTAACCGATCTTCATTATATACATATTGCAGTCTGAACCAGATATATTGTCTGGTAACAGATTCAAAGCCAGACGAAAAAACAGAGGCGTTTCTAAGCAGTCATGGTATCCGCGTACTATATTAATTCTTAAGTTTTATTTTTATTATCTGTCTTTCCGTAAAGTCAAACCAAAAAGGAGGAAAAATGAAGTATTTGGATGTAGATGAAACAAGACCCCTTGATATTATCCTTCTGGGGCGTGCGACAATTGATTTAAACCCGGCATATTCAGAAAACGTCAAAGAAGAGTTTAAACCCTTAGATAAGGTACATTACTTTGAAATGTTTTTAGGAGGCTCTCCTGCCAATGTTGCCGTTGGTGTTACAAAGCATGGATTAAAGGCCGGATTCATCGGATGCGTAAGTAATGATCAGTTTGGCGACTTTATTGAGAACTATTTTAATTCGGTCGGTGTAGACACCTCTCATATCACGCGCTGTACACATGGCGAAAACTTAGGCCTCACATTTACGGAAATGCTTTCTTCTAAAAAAAGCAGTATCCTCATGTATAGAAATCAGGCTGCCGACCTGCAGCTTTCCGTTGATAACATTGATGAAGATTATATAAAAACGGCAAAAGTTCTCCTGATTTCCGGCACAGCGCTTTCTCAGAGTCCATCTCGTGAGGCAGCGTTAAAGGCTGCTCTTCTGGCAAAAAAGAATGGCACAAAACTAATTTTCGATATTGATTATAGAGAATATACATGGAAGAGCCATGATGAAATTTCCATTTACTATTCAGCCATTGCAAAAGAAGCTGACATTATTATGGGTTCAAGAGAAGAATTTGATCTCACAGAATCCCTCATTAAACCAGGCATGGGTGATCAAGAAAGCGCTTCGTATTGGTTCGCACAAAATGCAAAAATTGTTGTCATCAAACACGGAATGCAGGGTTCCACTGCTTATGTAAAAAACGGTGATTGCTTCAGCGTAAGGCCATTCCCAGTAGATGCCCGAAAAGGATTTGGCGGGGGAGACGGTTATGGCGCAGGATTTATTTATGGTCTCTTCAGTGGCTGGGATGTCAGCAAATGTCTGGAATTCGGCTCAGCCGAAGCATCTATGATGGTTCGTAGTAACAATTGTTCTGATGACCTTCCAAAAACGGATGACGTTTTTTCGTTTATAAAGGATGAAAAGGCAAAATACGGGGAAATGGTAGACGCTGTTAAAAGAGGTGGCAATGATGAATGAATGGAAAATCGGTATCTCTTCTGTACAGTACGCAAACAATTCTTCCCCGTTACTTCTGCATGGCACAATTGAAGAGAATCTACAGAAGGCTGCAGCTCTTGGTTATGATGCCATTGAGATACACATGCGCGAAAATGAAATTCTTAATTATGACCATATCCGTCAGGCCATGAGGGAAACGGGAGTTTCTATATCCATGATTGTTACTGGAAAACTTGCAACTGAGGGGTTCTGCACATTAACCGATGACCGTCCCTATGTGGAGAAGGCGGCGCTTAAAGGTGTTATGGATTATATAGATATTGCTTCAAAGCTGGGAGCTGGCATCGTCCTCGGATGGGTCAGAGGAACTATCCCTGCAAATCAGAACTTCACACCTTACATGAGGCGTCTTGGAAAAAATTTACAAGAGATCAACAACTATTCCAAAGTCCATCATGTTCCAGTTGTTATTGAGGTTATTAATCACTACGAGATGAACATTTTCACAAAAGCAGAACAACTCCTGTCTTTTATCAGCGAATGGGAACTGGATAATTGTTTTGTTCATCTTGATACCTATCACATGAACCTGGAGGAAGATAATCTTTCAGAAACAATTCTTCAAGTAGGAGACAAACTCGGTTACCTTCACTTAGCAGACAACCAGAGATGGTATCCCGGGAGCGGAAATATTGATTTCATCTCGGTTTTCCATGCTCTTAGAGCGATTCATTACACCGGATATGTAACCGTAGAGTGTTTTCCCAGAGATGACAGAGATGACACCGCAAAAAAGGCTATTGAATCCATAAGGGATCTTATAAAACAATCTTCTTAAATTGAAAAATGCACGTTTCCTTCCGGGTATTGTTATAAAATACCCGGAAGTTTTCTTCGGAACATTATATATTTTTTCTGCTTATCTTCAGCAAAAATTCATCGCAGTACATCTTAAAAATGCGGCAGAATTTCGTATTTCTTCGTCAAAATCATTTTGGATTCTCCCTTCTATCGTTACCGTTCCTTGATAATCTGCCGCTTTTAATGCTGAATAAACCTCTCCGAACCGCAACATTCCATAGCCTGGAAAGCATCTATTATTATCAGACATATGAATATTCGTAAAATAGTTTCTGTTTTTTAAAACAGGAATAAAAAAGTTTGTTTCTTCCATATTCATATGATACGTATCCGGAAGGACAAAATAACGTCCCTCTCCATGTAATTTTTTGATCACCTCTACAGTATCTGAAACCGTATTTGCTGCACAAGATTCATAGTGGTTGGTTGCTTCCAGATAAACAGGAACTTTCATTTTTTTATTAACAGCGTCAATTTCACACAGACTGCGAAAAAAACTTTGCAGTTGTTTCTGCTTATCTATCTGCACTGCGCCTTTCAATGTTCCGACAATTACTTTTGTCTTCGCAAATGCTGCCGCAGCCAGTACCTGTTCGATAAACGCCTTTACCGATGCCTTTCGTGCATTTTCATCTTCACTGGAGAATGAATAGTCATTCTTCTTAGCCCATGCCCCTGTCGCAATTCCGGTAAGCCTCAGATTATAAGAACGAAGCAATTCCAACAACACTTCAATTTCAGATATATCAAACGATGTAAGGTTGAGTTCGACTCCAAAAAAATGTTCTTGGCACAGAATCTGAAGCATTTTAGTAAAATTACTCGATTTGAAATCTGTATCCCATATTTGTAAGCAGAGTGGAAAAGTAACATTATCCCTGATCTTCAATTTCAACCTCCTGTTTTTCTCTATCCTGTCCCAGACATCTATATAAAAATAACAGCTATTATTCTTAACCATGATGAAAACTCGTTAGATTTTTTAACCAGTTTTCCGATATATTAACCACTCCAACCTTATCGTTTTCCATAGTAAATGTCCGGAATTGAGTAAAATCCCGGACATTTTTTAATGCATTAATTCAAATTACAAACTCTCCGCAGGTCCGATTTTCGGAAGCTGCCAAATGGACTTCCAACCCTCACTAAGCGGCTCCTTCAAGAACGGAGCAATCTCTTCCGACGTTCTCATAGTCATTGTTTCCGCTTTAGGAACTTCTCCCGCCGGATATTTTGTGCTAATCTCATCATAAAGGAGTTCCAACATCCTGCAAATAGCCAGGATCGGTCTTTTTGCTTTATCCGCTGTAGCAATCGTAGGTGTCCCAACGCATCCTTCCGGAGTTGCATATCGCTCAATTGCTGCATGCCCTTCTCCCTCATCCCACCTATGTGGGCGATGATAGTTATCTGTCGAATTGTCAAACCATCCTGTATCAAGAAACGGCTCTGGTTTTGTATCGACCGCCCTGCTCATATCAATCATATCCGGGAATCCCAGGAGGCCAAGTGACGTCTCACTCTCACAAGCATGATTGAAAGGTGTTTCCATGCTGTTTTCCTGACCATTATTCGGCTGAAAGAACTCCCGAACCGAACGGTGCCAGTCAAAGACCTCAAAAATGCCTGGTACCTGATATCTCTTTGTAAACTGCTGAAGGCCTGTCACAAGATTCCACAACTGACCATGGTTATTTACCAGAATTATTTTTCTGTATCCATCATCCCACAAACCAGCCATTACATGTACAACAGTCTCGACCACAACCTCTTGCGGCATAATCACCGTTCCCGGCATGCCAATATGATGATACGGATGTCCTCCATAAAGAAGACAAGGCCATGCAATATTTAAAACTTTTCCCTGTTTCGCCAGATGTCTCTTCATTCCTTCCAGAAACATCGTTACCTGAAACAAATCCTGACCTGTCGGTAGATGCATGCCATGATTCTCAGTACACGCCACCGGAACAAAAACTATATCACTTTTCCTCCTATTCTCAATTTGTTCTCCGCGCGGAGTTGTCTGGATATAGCTTCCGGCTTTATCAAGTTCCGGAGGAGCTGGAATTCCATAATCTTCCCTTAAGACTCTATCCACTTCTTCCTCACTCATGTCCCAGACTTCCTTTTTACAACGTCCTACAGGAGTATTTTCAAAAAAGATAGTGGGGTTTTCAGTGAAAATCCATTTATCCAGATTCATTTTTGCTTTATCCATTTACAGGTCTCCTCTTTACTTGATCTTTCTATTACAGTTCGTGTATTATCAATCTTTGAACGTATCTGCATTGTCTATTGTAACAACTTTTGTCTGCACCTGATAGAAATCACTCTTCGCGCCACCATTAAGCGTATCAACTGCTGCAACCACTCCCATATATCCCTGCATATAAGGATTGCCATACGATGTCGCATAAATCTTACCTTCTTTAAGTGCAGAAACTGCATCGTCATTCGCGTCCTGGCCTGTAATAAGGATATCACCGGTTTTTCCTGCTGAATCTACAGCTTCAACAGCACCAAGAGCCATTTCATCATTGCAGCAAAAGATTCCATCAACATCCGGATTTGACTGAAGCAGATTTTGCACAACATTCAGCGCCTCGGCTCGATTATAATTTGCAGATTGCTGTGCAACCACCTCAATATTTGGTCCATCTTCTTCCAGTGCCTTCTTCGCACCAGTAATTCTGTCTGCTGATGTCTGTGCACCTGTCGTCCCTTCAATCAGAAAGATCTTTCCCTCTCCGTTCAGTCCCTTAATCAGCTGCTCCATCGTATCATAACCCTGCTGCACATTCTCAAGTCCAACAAACGTTGATGAAAAACTCTCATCAGACAACCGAGAATTAACTTCGACAATTGGGATTCCTGCATCATTCACCTTCTTCATTGCAGGCATAATAGCTTCATTATCCACCGGCGCAATGCAAAGGCAATCCGTCTTACTTGCAATTGCCTGTTCAGCAAGCTGTGTTTGCTGTGTATTACCAGCCCCTTCATCTGTATCAGTAGGTGCCTGAACGGATACTGTTACTCCATAATCTTTTCCTGCCTGTTCTGCGCCCTCCTTCATACTGATAAAAAATGGTGCTGTTGTGTTTTTGATAATAAAAGTAATGTTTTTACCCGCAGCTTCTCCTGCATCCTGTGTTGTGCCCGGTGTATAATTATCTGATGTAATTGCTCCAGCAGTTGCTGTCGCAGTATCATTACCACTTGTCGAAGAAACGGAGCTCGAACCAACGGATTCTCCGGAAACTGAAGATGCAGACGCTGCTGCAGATGAAGCCTCCTCTGCTGATGAACTTTCCGCCTTGGAATCAGCGGAAGAAGCAGTAGAAGAACTACCACATCCAGCTATTGCAGCAGCCATTACCAATGATAATAAAATTGATAAGTTTCTTTTTTTCATAAATCTTTCCTCCTTAGAAATACAACGTTTATCTTAAGCAGCCTGCTCCTTTGTCTTGTTTTTTGCTGCCAAACGCACAAACATTTTATCCATAAAAGCCTCATAGAACAGAGAGAATACAATGACGACACCTACAACAACCTGATTCCAAGTCGTTGGAACATTTAAAATATTCATCCCATTTCTAATAACTACAATAATAAAAGCACCCGCAATTGTATTAGCCAATGTTCCGGTTCCTCCCGAGAAAGGAATACCTCCGATCAACGAAGCCGCAAGGGAATCCATTGTCAGTGTTCCACGAATACTAGGATCAGCAGAATTCAATCTTGCCAGATAGAGAACCCCTGTCAATGCCGCAAGCAAACCTCCTATAATATAAACGGAGCATACAATTCCATCTGCTTTTATACCTGATAGCTTTGTTGCCGTTGCATTATGCCCAATGGAATAAAATCCTCTGCCATAGTTTGTAAACCTGGTTAAAACATAAAGAATAACAAAAACAACAATTGTTACCAGCGCAATATTAGGTAACCCCGGAATAAGTTCTCCTGTCACAAGTGCTCTGAAAGAATCCGGAAAACCATAGATATACTTTCCATCGCAGATAACATATGCCAATCCCAGAGCGATAAAATCGACACTATAAGTTGCGATAAATGCCGGTACCTTTATTTTGCTAATTAATATTCCATTAAGAGCCCCAAATCCGCCGCCAACAGCTATCGCAATTAAAGCTCCTAGAAAATACTTTCCATTCAGAAATGCATTCGCACTAAGATAAGCTGATAAAACCATCGTTGAGGACAGTGAAATATCAATTCCATGTGAAATAATACAAAGACTCATTCCGAAGCTGATCAGAATCGTAAAAGGCGCCTGTTCCAGCAAAACCTGTCTCAGATTATTTGCCGTAAGAAATGCATCTGGACGAAGAAATGACATAACGACGCACAAAATCAGGAGAATCAGAAATCTGGAAGCCAGATTGATAATCTGTTTTTTATTCTGCATCTGTATAGATCCTCCTTAATCCATTTTTCACAACCCGGTTTTCATTGACAACATCTACTACAATCAGCGACACAATGATGACCCCAGTAATTGCTTTTTGCCACGTAGGCGCAATCCCCATCATGCTCAATCCACTTGTCAGAATACGCAGCAATAATGTCCCAAAAATTGTTCCTACTATACCGCCCTTTCCACCTATAAACGGTGTGCCACCGATGACCACAGCAGCCATAGCTGTAAATGTGTAATCTACTCCGACTGTCGGAGCTCCTGCGTTTGACATTCCTGCTACAAGGATACCCGAAATTGATGAAAGAATCCCACTGAACAGATAAACCAAAAACTGATTTTTTGCCACGTTAATACCGCTATCTATTGCTGCTGATTCGCATCCTCCTACAGAAAACATATTAAATCCAAACTCTGTATTCCGTTCAACATAGATGCAAATTCCGCTAATCAAAGCAGTAATAATAATTAGCCAGTAAATCCCTCCCGGAAGCGTCGCATTTCCGATAAAATCATAGAATTTGTTTTCGAAACCAACAGTTGCGCCATTTGCAATAACCAATGCTAACCCAGCAAATATACTCATCGTTGAAAAGGTAGTGACCCAAAAATCAAATTTAAATTTTGAAATCAGAATACCATTTAAAGAACCAACTCCAACGCCCATTGCCAAAACGCAAATAACGATAACAACTGTAGGAATCCCCGCATTGGACATGACTGCAGACATAACAGCGCCCATAGACATAACAGAACCAACCGAAAGATCTGTTTGGGCTATAAGAATAGACCATGTCATACCTAGAGATACAATCAACAATGTGCAGCTATTTCTAAGTATAAGAACGAAATTATACCAGGAAAAAAAGCTCTGTGCGATAAAACAGAATAATATATACAGAACTATCACAAAAAGTGCTATGCCCGGAATTTTTATTTTACCCTTTTTAATCATTCCGTTGCTCCTTTCCCACCAAATGCAAATTGCATGATGCGCTCCTGTGTGAGTTCCTGATGTTCCAACTCGCCGGTAATGAGCCCATCCTTCATTACATAGCACCTGTCGCTGACTCCAATAACTTCCTGCAAGTCGGAGGAGATCATAAGAATTCCATATCCTTGACCGACCAGGGTATCCATCAACTTGTAAATTTCACTTTTTGCTCCAACATCAATTCCTCGTGTCGGCTCATCAAATATCAAGAATTTGCATCCTGTCGCCAGCCATTTTGCAATTACTACTTTCTGCTGATTTCCTCCGGAGAGTTCTCCGACAAGTTTTTCCGCACCTGGTGTAGCTATCTTAAGATCATTGATATATTTTTCTGCTATCTCATTCTCTCTTTTACTATTTAAAAACCCTCTTTTAAATATTTTTCCAAGGCTGGCTTCAACAACATTATCCGCAATCGGCATTGCCAGATGAAGCCCCTGTGTTTTTCTATCTTCTGGAAGGAATCCCATTCCAGCCTTCACACAATTATATGGCGTTGGATGTTTAATTTCTTTTCCAAACAACAGGACTGTTCCTTCATCTATAGGATCATATCCGAAAGCCGCCATTGCAATCTCTGATCTGCCGGCTCCAACAAGCCCATAGAGTGAAACAATTTCTCCCGAACGAACCGAAATATTGACGTTCTTAAAACGTAATCCCGCTAAATTCCTGGTTTCAAAAATAATGTCCTCGGGTTTTTGGAAGTTTCTTTCATACATTTTCCCGAGTTTTCTACCTACCATCATGGCAATCAAATCGTCCATGGTGGCTGTTTTTGCGTCAACGGTATCAATATACTGGCCATCCCTCATTACAGTCACGCAATCACCTATTTCCTGAATCTCCTCCATGCGATGAGATATATAGATAATTGCAACTCCCTCGGCGGTAAGACGGCGAACAATTCCAAAAAGAGTTCTTATCTCTTTACTGGTAAGCGATGATGTTGGCTCATCCATAATCAACAGTTTCACATCATGTGAAAGTGCTTTTGCCACCTCCACCATCTGCTGTTGTGCTATACTCAGTTTCTTAACAAGCGCATTTGGATCATAGTCCAATCCCAGTCTGTCCAGAATAGCCTGACTGTCAGAAATCATCTTCTTGATATCTATGATCCCTTTCCGCTTCATTGGCTCATGACCTGCAAAAATATTCTGCGCAACTGTTCTTTCCGGAAGGAGACTGAGTTCCTGATGAATCATCCCAATCCCTGCCGCCATCGATTCCTTTACATTAGAAAAATTCACTTCTTTTCCGTCATACCATTCAGTTCCTTCATCAAGGCTGTAAAGTCCGCAAACAACCTTAACCAGAGTGGATTTTCCCGCGCCATTCTCTCCCAGTAAAACATGCACTTTCCCCTTCTCACATGTCAGTCGAACATGATCCAATGCTAAAGTTCCTGGGAAACGCTTTGTGATATCTGTCATGCGTAATATCACATTTTCTTCATTAAACCTATACAAAAGAAGCCCTCCTATACATTACCCATCAAAATAGCCTTCTTTCTTATATTAGTCATTCGGATGAACAACTACTTTAACAGCTCCGTCCTTTCTGTATATGAACGTTTCAAACGCTTCATGAATCTGATCGATAGAAAACGTATGTGTAATAAGTGCCTTAGCGTTAATTCTCTTTTGTGCCATGAGGTTAATTACTGTAGAAGAACAATTTGGATTTGCCCGCACACCATGTAAAGTGATCTGGTTCATAACAAGTGATTTTCCTGCAACCATCTGGCCATCTTCTCCCGGGATAGTAATAAATGCTACCTGCCCGTTTTTTCTGGCCATCTGTACCGCTTCCATAAATGCAGAAGTATTTCCGGCACATTCAATAACCTGATGCGCCCCATAGCCACCCGTAATTTTCCTAACTTCTTCCACTACATCCTTCGTCTCTTCAAAATTAACGGTATAAGTAGCCCCCAACTTCTTTGCTACTTCCAGGCGATGTCCCCTTCCAATAACAATAGTCTGTGAACCCATGGCATTTGCAATCTCCATAGCCAGAAGTCCCATTGGACCCGGTCCGATAATTGCTGTATAACCGCCAGGCTCAATCCCCGTCAAGCGAATCGCATTGTATGCAGTCCCAGCTGTATCCACAAGAGTTCCTTCATCATAGCTCAAAGAATCAGGAAGTGCTGTCAGTGCCTTTACATTATATTTTTCATATTGTGCGTAACACCCCATGGTGTTGTGTCCATAATGATGATGCCCTGATCCTTCTTTTCCGTAATTCAGGCAAAGGTTGTAAAAGCCTTTCATACACATCTCGCAGTGACCGCAACCGCAATGAGCTTCACCTGCTACCCGGTCGCCTATCCTAAATTTCGTAACATTCTCTCCAAGTTCTACTACCTGCCCTGCAAATTCATGACCGAGTACAAAAGGATACTTCGGCGGCCATCCATTATTTCTTTTTGCCCCGGAAAACAGCCCCGGATCCGACCCGCAAATAGCGACTCCCATTATCTTAACAAGAACTTCGTCTCTTCCCGGTTTTGGAATATCAATTAGATCCACCGTGTAATCATCCGGACCATGAAGCACGACCGCCTTCATTTTTCCATCCATTTTCTGCGCACTTCCTTCCGTTAAATAAAACTAAAAAACTATGCTTACCTTCATTGCATCCTGTGGATTTGAAGCATGCTCAAATGCCTCCGGAATATTATCACAAGAAACCTCATGGCTGACCATATTTTTTACAAGCTCTTCGTTACTGTGAATAAAACGGATTACATCATCGAATTCTTCCGTTCCTCCAATGCTTCCTATGATTGTCATTGCTTTTGTTACAATCAGCTTTTGTGGAATTTCCACACTGCTAATCATGCCGACGCAGCCAAGTATGCCGCCAGGACGAACCAGATTCAGGGCATTTGCAAAAACTCCTGCAACCCCTGTTGTCTCAATCACAACGTCAAATGGGGTCTTGTTGTACATGTTGAAATAGCTATTCTCATACGTCCATTTCAATTCTTCTGGTTCCGGTTTTTTACCGCCAAATTTTTCCGAGAGTTCCATTCGATAAGGAATCAAGTCCGAAAGATAAACATCATCGCATCCGAACTCATGTTTAAGAATCAGAAGCGCCGCCTGTCCAATTGCCCCTCCGCCATAAATCAGGATCTTCTTTTCTCGCAAAGTACCCGTCTGACGAATCATTTTTACAATTAAGTGTCTTGCCACGGAGATAGGTTCTGTCAAAGCAAGCAGCTTCATATTAATGTCTGAAGGAGCCTTATAGATATACTTTTCGTCACGGACAATATACTCGGAAGACGCTCCGTCAATTGTTATTCCAAACTTTTCTATTTCTTTGCAAAGATTTTTATCTCTTTTGCAGTTAACGCAATGCCCGCAGTATCTAGAACAATCTCCTGTTACTTTGTCACCAACTTCAACTTTCGTGACCTTGCAGCCTTTTTTTACAACTGTGCCGGACCACTCATGGCCAAAAAGAATCGGGTAGCTGTTAGGCCCACTGTATGTGCCGTTATATAAATGAATATCTGAACCACATATTCCCACATTACTGATTTTTATTAACACCTCTCCCTCGCCAGGCTCCGGAATCGGCATTTCCCTGACATCAATTTTATAAGGTTCTGTCAAAATATATTCTTTCATTTTTGTTTCCCAACAATGTATTTTCCGCCATCAACAGTATCCGTACCTCCTGATATCCTAAGCCTTATGGCCGAAAGTCCGCAGAAAGGTTTCCGGCCATAAAGCTCAACCAGGAAAGTCCCTATAAAAACCGGCTCTGTATCAATAAGCCAGAGTATATATATGTCTCCCCCCTGGTGCGTTTGGTCCTTTGATTACAGCTTCAATATCTTCCTTCTTTCTCTGCGTCATCATTTCAATTGGGGGAAGGGTCCCTGCCGGATATTTTTCAAGAATATCATTTACCAGCTTAACCAGATAATCCAATGTTTTTTCAACGCCTTTCTCCGCTTTATGCCAGTCAGCCTTCGTAGCATCTCCAATAACTCCTTCAGGCTGGCAGATACATTCCATCCCACAGGAACCTAACGCGTTATACCATTTAATCACTCCGCCATTCAGCTCTGCGGAATCGCAGATATGGCCGGGTGGAAGCAGCGGAGCTGCCTCAGTTTTAATCGCTTTATCCTGATGAATAAGTTCCGGGAAAAGTGCCTGGCACCAGGACTGTTCCACCTCATCTGCATGAACGAAAAATTTCTCATACGGTCCGCCAACTTCTTTTGTCCCCATCTGTTCTTTTGCAGCGTTCCAGAAATGGCAGTAAAGAATAATTGCCGGAACCTGCCATTTCTTTCCAAATTTATGAATTGCAAGGGGAATAACATAATCCTGTCCATGTCCATTAATAATTATTATTTTACGAAAGCCCGTATTCCAGAAGCCCGCCAGCATATACATAATGTAGTCTGCCAGAACCTCTTCCGGGATCATAATGGTGCCTTTCTGCCCAAGATGATGATATGGATGAGAGCCATACCATGTCGGCATTGCAACTGTACATCCGGTCTTTTCAGCCACAAGTTCACAGAGTCTTGTGTCAAGGTAGGTGTCCTCACCATAAGGTGCGCTAGGGCCATGGTTCTCCGTCGAACCAATCGGCATTAAAAGAACATCATTCTTTTTCAGTCTCTCGCTCACCTCTAGATTTGTCATATTCTGATAATAAATACCGTCATCCTGTTCCATATGATGGCGCCCCCGATAGGGAAGATTCCATTCTGACATAATGCTCCTCCTTATTGCATAATTATTTCAGCATTTTAACCAATTATTTTTTGTTTCATCAATTTCTAATTAGCATGTTATCACCAACTCCTTCCCGTTTCTTTTCACTTTTTGTTGTTTTTAGCTGAAATATTTCAGCATTTTATGCTTACACAGTATATATTTATCATTTCTTGTTATCTTGTTATTTAATTAACATTTTGTCCAATGCGCATCTCTTCAATATATTGGCATATCATTGTCTTAATTCTTCATGAAATAATCATTATATCGCCATATTCTTGCACGAATTAGCACTTTTTCCTCATTAGCTAGTCTTGTGCCCATGAGCCGTTTTTGTCTTATTATGCGCAGGTATCCCTGTGTACCTGATATGATATAAAGGCATTTCATTTCTTCTATAAAGCCATTGGATCAATGGCAAATCCTATCCATAAAAAACATGTGGTTTTTCAATGAATCTTAAGCCTTGATACCTTGACATAATTCTTAGCTCGATGTTAATTTGAGAAAGTCAAAGAATATCAATATGTTTGATCAGCGACACAGCGATTGGCATAAATTTAATTTCAGTTGTAAAGACCGGTAAAAAGATATGAAAAAAAGCAAAACAGAAAATTCAGATCATTATTATTTCTCTAACATAGGCACTCCTGCGCTCCTTAGCATTTCGCACAGATCTATAGAAGCGCATCTGACCAATCCGAGAACAGCACACAGCCATCCGGATCAACTGGAAATATACTATGTGACAGTAGGAAACGGAGAAATACTTTTGGACGGAAGAGTTTTTTCTGTACGAAGAGGAGACCTGATCGGCATAAACAGCAATGTTGTACATGATGAAAATCCTGAACGCAACGCCTTCAGCACATATGTATTTAGCATTACAGGAGTTTCTCTTCCGTTCATGCAACCTAATCATATTGTGCCTTCTGGTCATTCGCCGCAGATAAAAAGTTCCGGGGAAACAGAGTTTATACACAAATTAATGAAACTGATTGAATATGATGCGGATCTTAGGAGCAGACATCAAAATAGCATTACCATTTCCTTACTTCAGATTCTTATTTATAAACTTATGTTAATGTTTCAAAAGAATTTAAGCGAATACTTCGCTGTTGACAATCATTCTGAATATTCTTACAATCTGGTGATGAATACAAAAGAATATGTAGATCATCACTATATGGAAGATCTCACATTAGATGACCTTGCCAGGCATGCTACGTTAAGTTCTTCATATATTTCCCGAATGTTCAAGCATTATTTTGGTTTCTCACCAATGCAATACCTTGCACGGAGACGCATCGGAGAGGCGGAAAGTCTTTTGATTCTGACAGATGAGCCAATTACGGTTATTGCGCTAAAATGTGGATATAGTTCCCCAAGCAATTTTAACCGGGTTTTTCAGAAATATTTGGGAATTTCCCCAAAAGAGTATCGTAAGAATCACAGAATTATCCAGATAATGATTCAATAGTTATAACAGCAAATACAGGCTGATATATAAGCACAAAGGATACTATAAAAGGCTGCAAAGAAGCATGAAAATAGCTCTTTTGCAGCCTGTCTATTTGGTGTTTAACTAAACGAAAAAATGTTCAGTCCTGTGTTTCCAATCCTGTCCTGCATTCTTCCAACGGTTCCATCCAGTACAGTAAGAAAAATTTCTCCTGTACCGCCGATTCGTGCTTCTTTAAGGTGTCCTCCCCATGCCCGCTGCTGTTCGTCTGATACCGCAATATGAATGTGAAAATAAGGCTTTCCATCCATGACTGTAACATTCCCGATAAGAGAAAGTATTTCCAGCGGTTCATGAAACTCCTTACACTTAAATTCCCTAGTTTCAACATCATAAAGACCCGCTTTAAGAAAATCTGCTGCTCCCAGTCCTTCAATTTTTGCCAGGGAAATATGTTCTTTTTGAACAAGTTCCTGCAATTTATCCACAACTAGTTCTCCACGGTCAAGCCTTACCACATAAACATTTTGATATTGCCGATACTCCATACTATACCTCCTGTTAACCTTGTTGAAATATCTGGTTTGCGTGAATCATTTATTTGCTGATGCAATAAATTCACAAAACTCTATCCAGAATTTCTGGATTTGCATTTACTGCAATATTATACCACCCATTTATGCACACGAATAACGGATAACTATTTTGGGCAGATAACAAACCAAAAGACTGCAACTGCTAAACCATGCAGCTCCAGCCTTTTCTCCAATTCTTTATTCTTTGTCTCAGATTACATAATTATTAACCATCTCTGACGACCAGCTGACCAGATCCTCCAGCGTATATTTGTCCACAACAGAGGAAATGGCCTCATCCAGTTCCTTCCAGATCCGCAGGGTGGCACACATGGGTGCGCGGTAGCAGGTGTTTTCCTCCGTACTCAGGCACTCCACAGGCGCAAGATTCCCCTCTGTAATACGCAGAATCGATCCTACTGTGTAGGTATCGGGCTTTCTTGAGAGCCGGTATCCGCCCTGTGGTCCCCGGATGCTGATCAGAAAATTCGCCTTCACCAGTGCGGAGACAATCTGCTCCAGATATTTCATGGAGATGTCCTGTCGTTCCGCAATATCCTTCAGACGCACCGGCTCTCCGGTATCATGCTGTGCAATATCCAGCATCAGCCGCAGCGCGTATCTGCCCTTTGTCGATATTTTCATGTCAACCTCCTGTACCAAAATGATCCAGAACTGCATGCAGCCCTGGATAAACACTGAACAACCTCTGCGAAAGCTGCCTCTGTAAAGAAACAGCCCCGCACCTGCCGCTGTCTCCTGTTTTTCCTTACTTCACAGCCTGGAATGCCTCTTCCAGGTCGGCGATGATATCGTCAATGTGCTCGGTTCCGATGGAAAGCCGGATGGTATTTTTCTTGATTCCCTGATCCGCCAGCTCCTCATCATTATCCTCGGAATGCGTGGTGGAGGCCGGATGAATAACCAGAGATTTTACATCCGCGACATTGGCCAGCAGACTGAACAGCTTCAGATGGTCAATGAAGTCCTTGGCATGTCTTTCGTCGCCCTTCAGATCGAAGGTGAAAATTGAGCCGCCCCCGTTCGGAAGATACTTTTTGTAAAGTGCCTGCTGCGCCGGATCCTCGGAAGCCGCCGGATGGCTGATATACTCCACTTCCGGTTTCGTCTTCAGGTACTCTACAACCTTCTTGGTGTTTTCTGTCTGACGCTCTACGCGGAGGCTGAGGGTTTCCAGTCCCTGAAGGAAAATCCAAGCATGGAACGGGGAAAGGGTCGCTCCTTCGTCACGAAGAATGATCGCGCGGATATAGGTTGCGATAACCGCGGGCGCTGTGTCCTTCGCGAAGGTAAGACCGTGATAGGAGGCATTCGGTGTAGAAAGCCACGGCCACTTCGGGGAATTATAATCAAACTTGCCGGCGTCAACAATGACACCTCCGATAGTCGTTCCATGTCCGCCGATAAACTTTGTTGCGGAATGAACCACAATATCAGCGCCGTACTCAATCGGGCGGATCAGATACGGAGTCGCAAAGGTATTATCAATAATCAGCGGCAGGCCGTGCTTATGCGCCAGATCTGCCCATGCCTGAATATCTACCACCTCACCGTTGGGGTTGCCCAGCGTCTCAATATACAGGGCTTTTGTATTCTCCTTGATCGCATTTTCTGCTTCCTTCAGGTCAAAGGGATCCACGAATGTTGTGGTGACGCCGTAATCGACAAATGTGTGTGCCAGGAAGTTATAGGTTCCGCCGTAGATATTCTTGGCAGATACAATATGGTCTCCTGCTTTTGCCACCGCCTGGAACGCGTAGGTAACTGCCGCTGCGCCGGAGGAAACTGCCAATGCCGCAACGCCGCCTTCCAGCGCTGCGATTCTCTTCTCAAAGATATCCTCGGTGGGGTTGGTAAGCCGTCCGTAAATATTTCCCGCGTCCTTCAGCGCGAATCTTGCTTCCGCGTGATCACTGTTGCGGAACACAAAGGAAGATGTCTGATAGATGGGAACGGCGCGGGAATCCGTGACTGGATCCGCCTGTTCCTGGCCAACATGAAGGGCAAGTGTCTCAAAGTGTAATTTTCTTTCTTTTAATTCGCTCATCGTTTTTCTCCTGCTCTGTTTTTCATTATTCTTCTTTGCGTACGGCAATTCCAGCCCCCGCGCAGATCTGTTTTCAGTTCTGAAATCCTGCGGCACGTCCCGTTTCCAGTCCGGCCGCCCGGTTCCTGCTGCTTATTTCCAAACACAGCCCGCGGATTTCTCCGTATCCTGTTCCTCCGAAACGATATTTTTTCAGTTCTCGAAGAGGGCTGTAGAATAGTAGCGGTCTCCGCTGTCCGGAAGCAGCGCTACAATGGTCTTTCCTTTATTCTCCGGACGCTGTGCCACCTGAATAGCGGCGTACAGCGCGGCTCCGGAGGAAATGCCGACCAGAATGCCCTCCAGATGCGCCAGTTCTTTTGCCGTCTGGAACGGATGCTCGTTGTCTACGGTAATTACCTCGTTATAAAGCTTCGTGTCCAGAACGGACGGTACAAAACCGGCTCCGATTCCCTGAATCTTATGCGGGCCTCCATGTCCTTCTGTAAGAACAGGAGAGGTTGTCGGCTCGATGGCGATAATCTGAATGTCCGGATTCTTCTCTTTCAGATATTTTCCGGTTCCGGTAAGGGTTCCGCCGGTACCGACACCGGCAAGGAACGCGTCTACCTTTCCGTCTGTATCCTCCCAGATCTCCGGGCCGGTAGTCTCATAATGTGCCTTGGGATTTGCCGGGTTGTCAAACTGTCCGGGAAGAAAAGCGCCGGGTGTATTTGCCACAATTTCCTTTGCCTTGGCAATGGCTCCTGTCATTCCCTTGCTTCCGTCGGTAAGCACCAGCTCCGCGCCGTAAGCCTTCAGGATGTTTCTGCGCTCCACACTCATGGTCTCCGGCATGGTAAGAATCAGCTTATACCCCTTTGCCGCCGCAACAGAAGCAAGTCCGATTCCCGTATTTCCGGAGGTGGGTTCTACAATGGTTGATCCCGGTTTCAGCTTTCCGGACTCCTCCGCATCCTCGATCATTGCCTTGGCAATTCTGTCCTTTACACTGCCCGCCGGATTAAAATACTCAAGCTTTACAAGGACTCTCGCCTGAAGATTATACTTCTTCTCGATGTTTGTGACCTCTACCAGAGGTGTCTTTCCGATCAGTTCGATTGCTCCCTTATATACCTTTCCCATGATTCATTCCTTTCTCCGGATATCCGGAAATCTCTTTCTAAATCTCTATTCTAAATTTTCTTCGTCACATTCGTATCTGCCGGGATGCGGAGCAACATCGCATGACTCCTCCCGCACTCCTGCGGTCATTTTTTCTGTTTACAGCTGTCAAGTGATGTCCTCCTCTCTCTTTTTATTCTTATATTTCCTAGTTGATATATAGGATTATATACCTATTTCTCTGTATGTCAATAGGTTTTTTGGGGAAAATAAAAAAAAGAAGCTGCTGCCCGTTTTGTCAGACAGCCGCTCCTCTGTATTCTTTCTGTTCTTCAGGAGACCAAAAGCTCTTACTTCTCTCCGTCCGTGCCTTCGTCCTTGACCTCTTCCCCGGCCAGGCGGAGAATATCCGCCGCCTCCTCTTCGGTAATCTCAAGATAATCCGCAACCTCATCCAGATAAACCTTCCGTCCGAGTTTTTTCTTCAGGACGTTGATGGCGTCCTTCATTTCTTCCACCTTTTCTACCATCCGGCGGTCACGGGTATGGACATCCCTCTGTTCTTCGATCATCGTCTCCATGGCCTGCCGCGCATCTTCCAGCAGGCGATCATGTACTTCTTTCAGGGATCCGGTCATCCGGTAATCCAGCATATCCACCGCCAGAACCAGCTGGAGGTTTGCTTCCTGAATCAGATCCTGCACGGAAACCTCCGGGATTCTCATCTGCTCTGCCAGCTTCACAATATCCGAAAGCATCAGTTCCGTCAGACGGCGTCTTGCCGCCGGGTCTTTGCTCCGGAGCTTCTCCAGAAGCGTCTGCTTCTCTTCCTCATCCAGAGGGCGCACGGCCGCGATCTCATCCAGATACATCTCCAGATAATGCTGTTCCTGCTCCGTCCCGAACTTCTCCGGAATGGCTTCCCCGGTGCTTCCCTCGGAATTGTCCCCGGCAGTCTCCGGTACGCCGGTATTTTTTTTCGGCGCCTTATGGAATCCCCGCACGATAATATGCCTGGACTGAAGAAACTCGAAAACCAGATCCAGCTGTTCCTGGTTCAGATGATCCTTCTCAAAAAACGTCCTGACGTCCTCCTGCGAGATGATCTGATTCTGCTTTTCCGTAAGCGCCACAATCTCCTGCAGCTTTTTCTGAAATTCTTCGGGAGTCATTCTGTGGTTCCTCCTGCGTTCGTTACCGTGATACTGTCTGCCCCATCGGTCTGTGTTTCCGTAACATCCGCATAACCGATCACTTTATCCAGGACCATCTGGGTCTCGACATACTGCTTCAGCGTATCCTCCCCGTATTGTTCTTTTAACGCATCCGCTGTCATGCCCCAGGCCTTTTCTGTCTCTGCCAGCGCATCCTGGTATTCCTGGCTGTCATCGGTAAGCTGCTCCGCCTGCATCAAGGCATCCAGAAGCAGACGGCTCTCTGCCGTGTATCGGCCGTACTGTTCTTTTCTTACCTTATATTCCTCCGCGGTAAGACCGTTCTGTTCAATAAAATCATCCAGGGACAGGTTATACTGCTCCGCCTGGCTGGTTACATTTTTCTCGAACTCCTCTGAGCCTTCCTCCACATAGGATTTCGGCAGCTTAAGGAACGTACATGCGCTCTCTACCTGCTCCCATGCATCGGAATTCAGCTGCTGGTCCGCGGCCTCCTCATTTCCCTTCTGGAGAGACTCTTTCATATAGGCGCGATAGTCGTCCATGGTCGTGTACTCCCCGTCCGTATAGGAACTCACCCAGGCGTCATCCTGCTCCGGGGCGCGGGAGATAGAATTCAGTGTTACGGTAAAAACCACGTCCTTCCCCGCGACATCCGTATTGCCGTAATCATCGGGAAACTTCAGGTTCAGATCCTTTGTCTCCCCCTTTTTCATTCCGATCAGCCCGTCCTCAAACCCGTCAATAAACGTATCCGAGCCGATGACCAGGACGCTGCCCTGTGCGCTGCCTCCGTCAAATTCCTGACCGTCAATTTTTCCGACATAATCAATGTTAACCGTATCTCCATCCTGAACAGCGGCGTTCTCGTCTGTCACTTCTTCCGCCGTGGCCTGGGACTGAATATAAGAATCTACCTCTTCATCCGTCACCTGTCCGACGGTTTTGGTAAGCTTAAGTCCCTTGTAATTGCCGAGGACGATGCAGTCCTCCAGTTTCCAGTCGTCGCCCTCCGCCAGCGGGATGCTCATGACCGCGTCCTCCTGGGAGGAAGAGGAGACTGCCGAAGTCTCGATACTCTCTCCGGTTACAGAAGACAAGTTTTCCCCGCCTTTGCCGCCGCACGCCGCAAGGCCTGCCGCCATAAGCGCGCAGAGAATCAGTACCGCTGTTTTTTTCTTCACTATTTCAAAACCTCCAGATAATCTGCGTAAGAATCAATTTCGTGAATGCCCTGGCGGACATATTCCGGCTGCACCTGCGCCCAGGTCAGCTCCCCGCTGTTTTCAATAAAGTAATAATGGAATCCCAGGCTGCTGAGATAGCTGTACTTCTGGTTATCCGCGGTATAGACTCCCCAGTCCCCGATATCTGTCTTTTTCGGAAACAGCATGATGTCTGTCGTGCCCAGTATGGAAGAGAACACATCCTCCCACTGATCCACATCGTTCTTCATAATATCGTACTGGCTTCCGTAGCTGGTCAGGTCATAGCTGTTGCAGGCAAAATGCCAGCCCGACGAGCGGAGCGCGCTGATAATGGCCTGGCAGGTCTGAAGATTCCGGCTGACCTGTTCGTTATTTGTCAGATTCCCGGAAGAAGAGCTGCTGGATGAGCTGACGGAGCTGCTCTCCGAGCTGCTGTCCGTACTCTCTGCCGTACCGGAAGTACCGCCGCCTGTTCCGGAAGTATCTGTATTTTCAGCCGTGGTGTTCTCTTCTGACACAGTGCCTTCCTGCCTGGCCGCCAGCACAGATGCCAATCCTCTGTCTGTCCGGGCATTCTTCAGGATTCCGGTGATAATCGGATTGTCCGGATAAGCAAAAGCAAACATTCCATCTGCCGTATCGTCCGTGGTCGCGGACGCGTAGGTATTGTCTGCAGTCCCGTAAGCATCCGTACCGGTTCCGTCGGTATACGCCGTTCCGGTCTGCCCGCTTTCATCTGTTCCCGTGCCGGCAGTACCGCTTCCGTCTGTTCTCGTGTCTGTACCCGTGGTACCGCTTCCGTCTCCGCTGTTCTGTGTTTCATCGTCTTCCGAATAGGTGATGTTCTGCGTAGACGGGGAAATTGTCACCGTCGGTGCGGCAATCACATTTTCATCTTTCTCCACCGTATAGCCAAACAGCCCCCGGTAGCCGGTAATGCCGATAATGCCGCGCGCCCCGTTATAAGAAAAATCCGGATGCTGGGAAATAAAATTCTCCAGGCACGGAATCACATCCACAGCGCCGGTCAGGGAATCTGTACTCCCATCGTTCTCATTTGTCTCCGTGTACTGACATAAAATCTTCCCGCTTTTGGAATCCAGGACAAGGCTGTCCGCCTTCCCGTCATTCTCTGCCGTATAGCTGCAGTCCATCTGAGAAATGATCAGCGGTTTCTTTCCCTTCGGAACCTGGACGGAACCATCTGTAAAACCGCTGTCCCCGCTTGCGGCAAGACTGTACACATCGACCAGCACATAGTTCTGGTCATACAGATCAGAAAGGATCTGGTTAAAATCACTCACACTGAGAGCCTGTTTCTCAGAAGAATCCGCAGAGCTGTCGGAAGAAGTTCCCGCCGCAGCGTCCGCCGTTTCCGTTGTATCGGTTCCCGATGTCTCGTCCGGAATTCCGTCTCCGTCTGCATCGACAGACGCTGTATCGGTCCCGTCCGACGAACTGTCTTCCGCAGAAGAAGAATCCTTAATCGTCAGGGTCGGAAAAGAGAGATGCAGAACCTCTGACGCCCGGAAGGTATCCAGAGTACGCGCTGCTTCCTCTGCGGCTGCGGCGGCGGCCTCTGCCTCCGCTTTTTTCACCCGGTATCGGTGTATGGCCGCTCCCCCGGTAATCAGGATGGCCGCAAGGGCGGAGACAGCGACAACCGCCAGTGCCATACGGATGATCTTCTTTCTCTTCCGCCGTTTTTTCCGAAGCGCCTGCCTCTCCCTGTTCCGGCGCAGTCTTTCCCTGCGCTGGGCTTCCGTCTCGGTACCCGATGCCGAAGTCTTCCTGGAAGAAGAAGCGGCGGTTCCTGTCCGCCTGACGGCATTGCCGGATCTCTGTGCGGAAGCAGAGTTTCCCCCGGAGGCTGCGCTGCTTCTTCCCGAGGTACTTCTTCGTCCGGCCGCGCTGCCGGAGTTTTTTCCCGCGGTCCTGCCTGCGTTCTGTTTCTGCGCAGAGGAGGCACCGGACCGTTTTGTGCCGGAATTCCCGTTTGTTTTCCGGACCGGATAATCCAGCAGGCTGTCTATCTGCATTTTTCTGTTTTGGTTTTTCTTATTATTCTCAGCCATAGTGTAATAATCATACCGCAAATCAACATATTCAGCAACCGAATCTTGCCTTTTCAGCACGCAGATGCTATCATAAAACAGTATGTCAACGACAGAAAAAAGGAGGAAAACACGATGCCCTGGTGGGGAGTTTTACTGATTGTCATAGGAATTCTCGTAGGTATTATTATTGTGCTCTATTTCCTCGGAAAAAGAGCACAGAAGAAACAGGATGAGCAGCAGGCGCAGATTGACGCGGCCAAGCAGACTGTGAGCATGCTGGTCATTGACAAGAAGAAAATGAGAATCCGGGACGCAGGTTTTCCGCCTATTGTCCTGGAGCAGACGCCGAAAATGATGCGCCGCACCAAATTCCCGATTGTAAAGGCAAAGGTCGGTCCGAAGATTATGACTTTCATCGCAGATAAAAAGGTGTATGAAATCATTCCTGTCAAGAAGGAAGTGAAGGCAACTGTCAGCGGGCTCTATATTACGGATGTCCGCGGCATCCGCGGACCGCTGGAGGCTCCGAAGAAAAAAGAAAGCCGGATGGACAAGCTGTTAAAGAAAGGCCGCGGCGAAGCATAAGCAATATAAAAAGGACTGTCGCTTTACTGAAGAAAATGAATATTCTTCCAGAAACCGCTTGCGCTCTGTCCTCGCGCAGCGGTACTAATCTCCCTGCGGCGCTTACGCTTGCAGGGAGAAAGGACCAGCGCTGCGGATGTTTCTTCCAGAATATTCATTTTCTATCCTTGTGAGGCGACAGTATTTTTTTGTCTGTTTTTCACAATACTTTTTCTTATATTTTAGATGTTTCATCCGAATGATTGGAAAGTCACAGTTCCTTCATATACCACCAGTCTCGTGATTTTACGTTAAAATTCACCTGGCAGTCCGCTGCAAAGCCTTCGCCCATGTTCAGCGCGTAATCCACGCGGTAATCGAGCTGGTTTTCCGAGACTTTCAGACAGAAATCCGTCGCCGCGATATTCATATCCATGCGCCCGAAGGGTGTATGGTATGCGGAGATAGTTTTCTTTCCCTTCTCAAATATCATCTCTGTGTCGATCAGCCCTTTTTTATGGACCATCAGGCGATCTTCGGTGAATTTATAGAGATTATGGGTGACCTCCCGGAATCCCTCTGTGCTCTCCTCGAAAATCAGATAATGCTGACCGTTTTTATAATAATATTCTCCGGGTGTGACAATCTCCACGGGCTGCGCGGAATCCTCCGCGCTGCCGAACTGAATTCCCCGGAGCGTGATAATCACTTCTTTTGTCATTTCCGCTGTTCCCTCTTTTCGGTGATTTCCGAAGGTGCCGTTCCGACATCAGCTCTCATCCGTTTCAGAGTTCTATGCGTCAGCCTTTTTTCTTGCTTTATCCGGATCCTCGAAAATTTCATCCATGGTATGCCATCCCAGGACCGCGCATTTTACCCTGGCAGGCATATGGGAAATATCCTCCAGCGCTCCGGCTTCCTCCAGCTCTTCCTTTTCCTCTTCGGTGATTTTTCCTTTGATCATTCTCAGAAAGATTTCTGACAGTCTTTTGGCCTCTTCAACCGGCCTTCCGATCACCAGATCCAGCATCATGTCGGCGGATGCCTGGGAAATCGCGCAGCCGTCTCCCACAAATGCCCCGTCCTTTACCACTCCGTCTTCTACCTTCAGCTTCAGGATAATATCATCGCCGCAGCTGGGATTTACTCCCTCCAGCTCATAATTTGCATCCGGAAGCTCATGCTTGTGCGTGGGATGCAGATTATGCTCTGTTAATATCTCACTGTAAAATGTGTTGTGCATAGCTAATCCCTTCTTCCGTGACAGTCCGCCGCACAGAAGCGAAATGCCGGACCTGATTCTTCTTTAATAACCCATACGTTTCCGCAGCGTCTTCATGCTGTCAACCAGGCGGTCCGCCTCTTCCTCCGTGTTATAGAAAGAAAAGCTCGCCCTGGCCGTGGACATTGTGCCGAGGAATTTCAGAAGAGGCTGCGCACAGTGATGTCCTGCGCGCACATCCACATGATCCTCGTCCATCATAGCCGCGATATCGTGCGGATGAACTCCATCCACCGTAAAAGTAAGAATACCGTGATGCTCCTTCGGATCATCGGATCCAAGAATGTGCACCTCCGGGATTTCCTTTATCTTTTCCATCGCGTAAGCGGTCAGATGATCCTCCCGCTCCTGGATTTTATCAAATCCGATGGAATTGATGTACTGGATTGCCGCATGAAGGCCTACCGCCCCGCCCGCGTTTACCGTACCGGCTTCAAATTTATGAGGAAGCTCCGCGTAGGTGGCGCCCTCCCTCGTCACATATTCAATCATTTCCCCGCCGTAGAGAAAGGGCTGCATGGCATCCAGAATTTCTTTTTTCCCGTAAAGGACGCCGATTCCCATGGGCGAGAGCATTTTGTGTCCGGAAAATGCCAGAAAATCCACATCCAGATCCTGTACATCCACCGGCATGTGGGGAACGCTCTGCGCGCCGTCCGCCACAAAAACCGCCCCGTACTCATGCGCAATCCGGGCAAATGTTTTCAGGTCATTTGTCCTCCCGATGACATTTGAGACATGTGTCATGCAGACCAGCTTTGTCTTCGGGGTTATCGCCCTGCGAAAATCTTCTTCGGTTATGTTTCCGGTTTTGTCGCACTCCAGATATTTCAGCGTTGCGCCGGTTCGTTTCGCGGCCTGCTGCCAGGGCAGCATATTGCTGTGGTGTTCCAGAATGGTGATTAAAATCTCATCATCCGGCTTCAGGTTGTCTGCCGTCCAGCTGTATCCCACCAGGTTCAGGCTCTCGGTCGCGTTCCTGGTAAAAATGATTTCCTCCGTGCTTTTCGCGTGGATAAAAGCACGGACCGCCTCTCTTGCCTGCTCATAGGAGTCTGTGGCCCTAAGGCTCAGCTGATAAAGCCCCCGGAGCGGGTTGGCGTTTTCACTCTCATAATAATGAGAGACGGCCTCCAGAACCTGCCTGGGTTTCTGCGTTGTTGCCGAATTGTCCAGATATGCTGTCTCCGGATTAAGAAGCGGAAAATCCTTCCGGATTTCCGCATCCTCCCGTTTTCTTTCACTCGTTGTCATCCTCTGTGCCTCCCAGCCAGGTATTGATGTCTTCTCTCCATCTCTCATCCGGAATCAGGCGGATCACCGAGTCCAGACGGGCCTTGGCCATCATCTCATAGATCTGATCCCTGTCCATTCCGCGGGATTCCAGATAAAACATAAGGGAATCATCCAGTCTTCCGATGGTGGCTCCGTGGTTGCCCACGACGTCCTCTTCTGCACAGAGGATCAGCGGAATAGTCTGATTCTGCACCTCATCGTCCATCATCAGAACATCTTCCATTTCGTTCCCGACAGAACCCGCAGCTCCTCTTTTGAAATCAATGGTGCCCCGGAAGGTCTTTTTCGCACGGTCACGCAGGACGCCGCTGGCATTGATAGCGCATTCTGTCTTTTTCCCCGTGTGATTGGCAAAGTAATTCATATCCAGATGCCCGTCGCCAAGCACCTGATAAGCAATGTCCGTTTTCAGGGAGCTTTTGCTGCCTGCCAGATCAATACGGCAGCCCTGATAGATATCCCCACCCCCGAGAAACAGATGGATAATTTCTATTCTTCCGCCGTCCTCGCAGGTTCCGCCCACATCGTTGATAAAGGTAAAACCGCTGCCCAGACGCACGGTCTGCACCAGGCGCAGAACAGAATTCTTCTTTACGCGTACCTTTGTCTGGACCGCTCCAAAACCGGCTGCCGTATCGGTGTATTCCGCTCCCCCGGCCCTGCCGGCCGCCTCCGCCGGAACCGATGCATAGTCCATCAGTACCGTCATGCTGCTGTTTTCTTCTGTCACAAGCCCGATAGAAAATGCCTTCTGGTCCCCGTCCGCAAACGGAAAGCGCAGACGCACCGGGTTTTCGGCTTTTCTGCCGGCCCTGGCGGTAAATGTCCTGGTCTTGATTTCCTTCAGCAAAGTGCCGACCTGTTCTCCGCATCCCGAAGGCTGCTGCTCCAGCGCCGGATCCTTCGTGCTGCTCTCCGCCACAGCATCAGATGGAAATGCGGTTTCCACACCGCCCTCTGCCAGCTGTGCGGGCACCTGCACCCGTGATTCGTTCATTTTCAGCCAGTACCAGGTGATGGCAGGAAGCCGGTTCAGTGTTATATCCTTCTTTTCATTCATTTCCGATTCCTCCTCAGCCTACTGTGCCCTTCATTTCCAGGCGGATCAGGTTATTCATCTCTACCGCATATTCCAGAGGCAGCTCCTTGGAAACGTTGTCCGCAAATCCGCTGACAATAAGCGCCCGGGCCTCTTCCTCGGAAATTCCGCGGCTCATAAGGTAGAAGACTGCCTGGTCGCTGATTCGTCCGATTTTCGCCTCGTGTCCGATATCGGCCTGGGAGGTCCGGATGTCCATGGCCGGAATGGTGTCCGAACGGGACTCCGAATCCAGCATCAGGGACTGGCAGGACACCGAGGACTTGCTGTTCTTTGCCTGATGATTCACGACAACAGAGCTGCGGAAGGTGCTGATACCCCCACTCTTGGAGATGGATCTGGTATTCACATACGAAGAAGTGTCCGGCGCACTGTGGACAATCTTGCAGCCAGTGTCCAGATTCTGTCCTTTTCCAGCAAAGGTCACACCGGTAAACTCTGCTCTGGCACCCCGTCCTGCCAGAATGCTCATGGGATACAGGTAGGAGACATGGGAACCGAAGGATCCGGAAACCCATTCTACTTTTCCGCCCTCCTCCACCTTTGCCCGCTTAGTATTTAGGTTATACATGTTCTTGGACCAGTTTTCTATGGTAGAATACCGCAGCGTCGCGTTCTTCCCTACATAGAGCTCTACGCAGCCGGCATGCAGATTCGCCACATTATATTTCGGAGCGGAACATCCCTCAATAAAATGAAGATAGGCGCCCTCCTCCACGATAATCAGCGTATGCTCAAACTGTCCTGCCCCGGCAGCATTCAGACGGAAGTAAGACTGAAGGGGAATCTCCACCTTTACTCCCTTCGGCACATACACGAAAGAGCCGCCTGACCAGACCGCGCCGTGAAGGGCGGCAAACTTGTGATCGGTCGGGGGAACCAGCTTCATAAAATGAGACCGGATCAGATCCGCGTATTCACCGCGGAGCGCACTCTCCAGATCCGAGTACACCACGCCCTGCGCAGCCACCTCTGCCTTTACGTTGTGATAAACCAACTCCGAGTCGTACTGGGCTCCCACTCCCGCAAGAGATTTTCTCTCCGCCTGCGGAATTCCCAGCCTCTCAAAGGTATCCTTGATTTCTTCCGGAACCTCGTCCCAGCTTCCCTGCATTTTTGTGTTTGGGCGGACATAGGTAACAATCTGATCCATGTTCAGCCCCTCGATGGAAGGACCCCAGTCCGGAACTTTCTTCTTATTATAAATTTCGAGAGAATGCAGCCGGAAATCGCGCATCCATTCCGGATCATTTTTTTCCTCTGACAGTTCCAGCACGATTTTCGGTGTAAGGCCTTCCTCGATCCGGTAGGTATCAGCACCTTCCTCGTTTCGGAAATCGTACATGCTCCTGTCTATATCTTCTACATAAGTTTTTTCCTTCATGGCAATTCCCTTCCCTCAGGCATTCTCAAACCGCTCGAAGCCGTGCTCATTGATTTCATCTACCAGGGAACCGTCGCCGTCTTCCACGATTGTTCCGTTTACCAGAACATGCGTGGCGTCTACATGCAGAGACTCCAGAATCCGGGTGCTGTGCGTGATAATAAGCAGAGCACCGTCCTTATCTTTCTGATACTCCTCCACGCCCTTGGATACGGTGCGGACGGCATCTACATCCAGGCCGGAGTCCGTCTCATCCAGAATGGCCAGAGAAGGTTTCAGCATAAGCAGCTGCAGAATTTCCGCTTTCTTTTTTTCGCCGCCGGAGAACCCGACATTCAGGTCACGCTCCGCATAGGAATGATCCATCTGCAGAACATCCATGGCCTTAAAAATTTCCTTGCGGAACGGAAACAGCCGGATTTTTTCTCCCGTCTTCTGTTCCACCGCACTGCGGATAAAATTCATCAGGGAAATTCCCGGAACCTCCAGAGGATTCTGGAAGGACATGAAAATACCGTCTTTTGCTCTCTCGTTCACGGGTTTGGAAAGAAGTTCCTCTCCCTTGAACACGATACTTCCTCCGGTAACCTCGTAAGCCGGGTTTCCCATAATCGCATTTCCCAGCGTAGACTTCCCCGCGCCGTTCGGCCCCATAAGGACATGAGTCTCTCCCTTATTTATTGTAAGATTCAGGCCGTGCAGGATTTCTTTCTCCTCCACACGGACTGTCAGATCCTTTACCTTTAACAGCTGCTCTGCCATACCTATCCTCCATCTGGTTTTAATCCCTAGTATTTTAGTACACTTTTTCGCGCTAATTATATACCAGAGTTTTTTTAATTGCAAGGGTTTTACTCTGCCGAAATAAGCTCAATATGAAAATTCAGTTCTTTTCCCGCCATCTCATGGTTGGCATCCAGCGTAATGTTTTTTTCATCCTTAGCTGTAACAACAACAGGGAAGGGTCTTCCGTTTCCGGACGTCAGATAGACCTTCTGCCCGATCTGCAGCTGATCCGATCCCTCCAGATCCGCAATCGGGAAGGTAAAAACGTTTTTCGGATCCGGCATACCGTAAGCTTCCTCCGGGCTCAGGTGGATGTCCACTTCCTCACCGATTTCCATATTCACAACGGCTTTGTCAAACCCCGGAATCATCATCCCTGCACCGCAGATAAACTCCAGCGGCTCACCACGGTCATAGGAGGAATCGAACTGTGTCCCGTCGTTAAAGGTACCGCGGTAGTGTGTTTTTACCTTTTTTCCCGCGTTTTTCCCTTCCAGGATGACCTTTAACTCCTGTCCTCCGCAGCCCCCGCAGCCTCCGCCGCAGCCGGATTCACAATCTCCGCCGCCACAGCCGGAGCCGCAGTCTCCGCCGCAGCACCCGGCGTCCTCGCTGCTCTCCTCCGCAGAATCTGTTCCGTCCGCAGTCTCCCGGCCGGAAACAGCTTCGTCCTCTGTGCCATGGCAGCTGTGATGTTCGCAGTTTACTCCCTGAGATTCCATCGTGCCTCCCAGAAACGCCTCCACGGCCCGGTCCGCATCCCCTGCTGCCCCGGAGACCACGCGGATTCCTGCGTCCGCCAGTGCTGCCTGCATCCCTGCTCCCAGGCCGCCGCAGATGACAACATCGACCCCGCCCCTGGCAAGTACCCCTGCCAGCGCCTCATGTCCGACGCCGCCGGCACTCAGTACTTCTGCCGACAATACCTTGTCATTCTCTGTCTCATAAATCTTAAAAAACTCTGTTTTTCCGAAATGCTGAAAGACCTCACCATTCGTATTGTCATATGTCACTGCAATTCTCATCGTTTTTCTCCTTTCCATCCTTGCTTCGTGCGAACCTAAAAAAAGCCCGATACCCTTGATTGCGCTATTCATCTTCTTGCAGATGTCGCCTGGAATGCATAATCCTGATGGTAACATATCCGGCCGCAATACACCAGTGCCAGATTCTGCTTCCAGCCACTGTCCAGACCTGCAAACCGATGAAAAGTTACGGCGATTCTAATAAAAAAAGAACTGTCTCAACGCCTCCTTTTCATTGAGATCAGTTCTTCTTTTCAAAAACCCATCATTTATTCATTAACGCTTTTCGATTTTCATCCTCACATCTGTTATATTCCGACTTCCATCGTCTTTGTTTCAGCGAGTATTATTAAGTCAGACTTGTCAGGGTGTATGGATGCAGAACTGCCTGTACCGGTCCATAAGCCTCCACAGAAGTATCATATCCCCACCAGTCGGCCTCTTTTGCCTGTGCTCCGCCATTTGCGATTTCAACGTTTCCAAGCGTAGAACTATATTTAACCTCAATCGTATTCTCGCCGTCCTTCAGATATTCCGAAACGTCAGCCTTTGGATCTTTGAAGCTGATGCCTCCGGTGTACTGTTCCCTTCCGGTACTGCCGTCCGCAATGACCGTCTTGCTCTTGGAAGGATTGGTGCTGACGTCTCCTCCCACCTTCTTGCCATTGATCCAGACCTCCATTGTGCTGACCAGAGAATCACCAAAATCAAGTACCGCTCCATCTGCTTTGGATGCATCCCAATTGAATGTTGCCTTGTAGCTCGCTGTACCGGATACCTTGTCTCCGACTTCAGGAATGTTATTCCATGTTTTCAGTTTGTCCAGCTTGACATTGATTGCCGTCTTCTTTGTCTCATACTGACTGTTAACGGTCTTGAGCCCGTCGATGGTCTCCTCATCTATGATAAGATTATCTCCCTTAGACCAGGACTCGACGTTGACATCCCAGTTCGTGATATCATAGCTGTCCGGAACCTCTGCCTTTGTCTCAACGGTACTTCCATCAGAGAGTTCTGTGCTGTAATCACCGCTGGAAAATGCCTTTGCATACAGCTTTCCATTTTTCTGTACCACACTGTCTGCTGTCGTTGCCGTTGCATGCAGAGTCTCTTCCTTCATCGGGCGGAAAGCATAGAGCGCTATATCATCATATTTGATGTCGATCGGGACATAGGTTTGTCCATCACGAATTTCATAGTTTGCAACCAGCTGTGTCTCTCCCGTCCATGCATTGATCACATATGGCTCATACTCGCCATCTAAAACAAGATTCGTCTTACACTCGGTTCCATGACTTTCATTCTTCACAGAATCAATATAACTGTTCTGATGATAGTCATCTGAGCAGTAGTTATACGCATACAGATACCGGACGCCATTGCTTCCCTCTCTGCTCTGGGTCAGGATCTGATGGTTTGCTCCATCATATCCACAATAAGGCTGTACGCCAAGCTCCTGCATGCACTCGTAAACATCATCATCGTATCCCTGCGTATCATGGCTGAAGTAATCAAAACCTTCATCCGCATCATTGATTGCCGCTACCTTTACATTGTCCAGTTTTTCCAGCTCTGCCATGGTCTCTGCCAGCTCATCATCTCTGCCGTCGTTAAACGGCGTTTCCCTGGCTGCACCCTCCATCACTACAACAGGAAGTCCTTTTTTCGCCCAGTCGAGAATCTTCTTTGCGCCGTCCGGATCCAGCCATTTCTGGTAAATCACAAGAGCTTTATATCCGGCTGGTTCAATTGTCTTTGTCTCTTCGTCAAAGAACACCGTGTCCATATCCAGCAGGTCCGGACTGAGATAATCATAGGTATATCCGTTATCCTGCAATTCTGTGGAGCGGTAATAAACACCCATGTGTGCCAGCATATTATTCATATGCTCTACCGTATTGTCACGGCCGCCATAAGAATTCAGACCCTGGTTCCAGTTATTATGGATAAAACCAATATCCGTGCGGGAATTTCCCTCCTTCATTAAATGCTGAATTCTGCCGATATGTGCATTTAACTCATCATATTCCTCATAAGCAGGTTCCCGGTTATCCCAGCGGTCAAACGCCATCGGCGTCATCGGCATATCCCCAGGCCAATTTGTCTTATCTGTCCCGTAGGAATCAGTTGCACTCCAGATATGCCATACAACTTTCTGGAATCCCGCTGCATATTCTCCGTATACCGACTTTAAACGCATCTGCATTGTCGTGGTATAGGGATCCAGGGTTCCTCCAGTTTCCATGGACAAAGTCTTATTCTGGAGCTTTGCACCCGCCGTATGAAGTCGGAGAATATCAATCTGGTTGTACTCCTGCAGATTTTCTGCCTCCGGATAATCTACGTATGCAGAGGGCTCTGTAATCTCAAACGAACGCCCATAGGAAATCTGCGCTCTTGTTTTGATTCCGTAACTGTTAAACCACTCTTTCAGAGGCTTCAGCATATTCTCCTCATAGAGTTGTGTGAGTACATCCAGATAGTCGTTTACAATCTTTTCACTCTTTGCGGTATCTGTTGTTGAATTGTACCCGCTCGCAGGTGCTGTATATACGTCAAAGACAGCATATACCTCCGGAAGTCCTTCCAGAAGAAACATGTAAGGAAGGATGTCATACCCCTTTCTCTTTTTGAATTCATCCCGGATAAAATCTGTGTACCAGATGATACCTCCGGTCGGATTCAGCTCAATCGAATCCATAAACAGCATGACATCACCCTGCCTGATCTTTTCATTCAATTCTTGATCATTCAGATAATGCTCTTCCCAGAACTTCTTCAGTGCTTCCACTCCACGTTTATCAAAATAATTCGTGGCATACGCTGTCTCCGTGGACGGCTCGGACGTGTGATAATTTCCCTGCTGCCAGTAAGCTACCACATAATATTTGCCCGCATCGTTCTCTCCGACCTCTCCGTCCGGGGCGGTCCAGTTTACCTTCTGATCCCAGACAGTATCACCCTGCTGGATACCGGTGATCTCCTGCATAGTACTTTCATCGACGATATGTTTTTCGTAATCAACCGGCTGTACCCAGGGTTTGGAAGGAACAGACTTGTATTCTCCCTTCCCTGTTTCTTCGATCTTGTATGCATATGCTCCGATGAATGTTGCTTTATCATGCATAGTCTCCGGCTTTGGCAATTCCGTGATGCTCTGCCCGGGTTCTACGATCTCTGCTCCCATTGCCACCACCTGACTGGCCTCCTGGCTGTCTGGATCCAGGCCTGGTACATTTGCTGTTGCCCAGTTTGTTCCGGCAGTCAGACTGACCGACATATTGTGATCCAAAAATTCTTCAATCAGCAATTTCCATTTATGTGACCACATATCCGAGCCATAGGCATACTGATCCGTAGGTGCATCGCTTGTCTGCATGCAGAGCTCCGCGCCATCAAATCCGGCATCATAAATCTCCTGTACCTCCTCTTTCAGCTGCTTATCAGTCAGTGATGCCTGCGGAAGCCACCATCGCACATAGGACTGATCCTCTCTATCCGGATCTTTATACTCATTCGTCAGTTCCTCCGCATATTCCTCGGATATCTGTTTTGCCGCGGCAGTCTCTGTTATTGTCGAAGCAGACTTCATAGCACTCCCAGCGCTTACCGACGCGGATGCACTGCTGACATCCTGAACTCCGGAAGTTCCGCATCCGGAAATCATTGCCACACACAGCGCTGTGCACAAAAATGCAGAAGCTTTTTTCTTTCGCATAAACAATTCCCCCTTTTACCGTCTATGATTCGTATTGTGAGTCATAAAAAATACCATTTCAACGCTTATTGTAAAGGATAGCATTGTTAAAAACCACGACACATGTCCGGGTTTTTGACGTAATCACTTGTTACATTTGCTGTATTTCTTATGGCTCTGGGGAATAACCCACTCCTATGCACGTGATTCCTATATCCTTTTTCCTCCAACGCACCTTTTGTGGCAGACACCTTTGTCGGTTGAAAAGTCACTGCCTGCATTGCTGCTTTTCCTGTTCAGGAAAGGTAACATTTCCGTAGTTGCCATCTTTCTGCTCGCTCAGGCCTTTGGATATGACGGCATTCTGACTGTATAGTGAGTATCCGATGTTGTTCCCGCAATCCTGACCGGAATCCTGTTCTATCACCAATTCTACCCTCATATCTGAAAAAGCAGGCATAAAAAGCATTACTTTAGCAAAATATATTTGCCCTTCCCGCATTTTTTCACAATACCTTGCTGCTCCAGATTAGTCATGACCCGCTGCAGCTGGCGGCTGCTGCAACGGAGCTGAAAGGCATTTTTCTCCAGCCCGTATAGAAGTCCATTTTCACAATGATATTTCATGTGATTCAACACGCGATCTGTCAGCGAGGTATTCATCGCAATGGAGCTGGTAATTGCAAACATCTTTTGAGATAGCACACCCACCAGGAAATTAAGAAAACGAACATCATTTTTTAATATCTCCCGGTATTGCGTCAGAGGAATAGCAATGCTCACCGTTTCGGTTAAAGCCTCTGCAAAAAACAGAACTGGTGACGACTGATAAAATTCCATATCTCCCAATAGAAAAACAGCTCCTCCCTGAGTCAGAGAATATTTCGTACCATCATCCCGAATATGATAAATACTGACTTGTCCATCTACTATAATTTGTAAATATTTCTCTTCTTCGCAGGGCTGACAAAGATATTCTCCTTTTTGATATACATAGCCAGAGAAACCAATCTTGTTGAGATCAATTATCGTGTCAAGATGTGCTTTTTGACAAAGCTGCAGTAGAACCGTTTGATCATATATCCTTTTCACAGGCAGAATCCTCGTTTTCTTCGCTATTGGTGTTAAAGAGCCTTATTTGCAAAAGACGGCCCGGCAGGTTTTCTGCCGGGCCGCTTTTAGAGCTTGTTTGTCTATCTGTTTTCCCTTATCAGGAATATCTCCGGATTGTGCGGATCTCCGAATAATTCGCATCTGAATAACCGATTCCATGCGCGTCATCAATGGCATTGATGATTTTTCCGTCGCCGGCATAAATCCCGACATGTCCGTCGTAACAGAGAACATCTCCGACCTGGACATCCGAGTAGGACACCGCCTGCCCGTCATTTTCAATATCATAGGATGTCCGGGATGTATTGATGCCGAAATTCTTGTACACCTGCTGGACAAATCCGGAGCAGTCCACACCTGTATTCAGGTCGTTTCCTCCCCAGACATATTTGCCGCCCACATACTGGCTGGCATAATTCAGAATCTGCTGCCCCAGAGAAGAGGACACGCTTCCGCTTACCGTTCCGGTACTTCCGAATGAGGTACCGGAGCTGGCTGTTCCGCCTGTTGCCGCGGAGTTATCTGTATAAGTCCCGGTATAGGTATAAGAATTGTCCGTGCCCGTATTATCTGTGCTGTAAGTCGTGTCCGCGGCATTCCCAATGGCCACCATATAGGCAGAGGAAGTATCCGTCGAAGCCGCTGCCGCCTGCTGTGCGGCGGCATCTGCTTCCGCCTTCTGGGAAATAGCCTTATTCTGTTCTACAATCAGCTGCTGATACTGGTCCGCCAGCTGATAGGCTTCCGCCAGCTCCGCGTCAAAATCATCATACTGGTTCTGCGCCTCGGAGATCAGTCCTTCCAGCGTCTGCTGTCCCTCTGTCAGAGAGTTTTTGGAAGACTCCAGCTGTGCTTTCTGATCCTGCTGCTGCTGCTGGAGAGATGTGACCTGATTAACGGTATTGACATAGTCTTCCAGCTGCTGCCGGTCATAATCATACATCTGCTGCGTGTATTCCGCTTTATTCAGAATATCCGAAATATTTCCGCCGCTCAGAAAAACAGCTGCCCAGCCGCCTACCTCTCCGCCGGTTTCATACAGATACTGGATTCTTTTCTTCATGGCATTGTATTCGGTCGTCTGTTCCGCCTGCGCCTGTTCCAGATCTGACTGTGTCTGCTCCATCTTCCCCTGCAGTTCCGTAATGTCATTATTCACGGAATCCAGCTGGGAAATGGTAGTAACCAGCTTCTGTTTCAGATCGTCAATGCTGCCCAGAAGATCCTCCTTCTGCTGCTCCAGGCTGTCAATGCTGTCATTGATCGCGGCAAGATTTGCATCCGCAGATTCATCCGCATAAACAGCTGTGGAAAAAGCAGGTAACGCGGGGACAGCCGCAAGCAGGGCCGCCAGACTGAATGCAACCAGTTTCTTAAAATTCATGGACCAGATTTCCTCCCCAGGATATTTGCTAAAGATTTGACTTAACAAATACGAAATATTTTTTTAATCTTTTCTAATACTAGCATAATCATTAGGGAGATACAAGCAAAAAACAGGCAATAAAAAGTAAAGATTTTAGGCTTCAACCCGGACTGGCCAGCAGAAGAATCATCTCCGCGGTCTCCGATACTTTTGTTCCGGAATCCATGGCGCATTTCTGCAGATACCGGTGTGCCTCCGGCTCCGTCATGTGGTTTCTTTCCATAAGAATGGCCTTCGCCTGTTCGATCAGCTGCTTTTCTTTTTCATTTCTCTGCGCAGGCTTTCCGTTTTTCTTTTTTCTGCGTACACGCAGATCTCCCATCATCAGCTGAAGAGACTGCAGCATCTCGCTGACTTTCAGAGGAGTGGAAAGAAAAACTACATTGTCCGGCATGGTTTCTCCCGAAATTCTGCTGGAAGAGGTAATCAGAAGCATCTGAAACCCAGGGGGAAGATTATCTGCCAGATCCCGGTAGATCATATCCCTCAGGTGATAGCCGCAGACGATAATTCCCTCTTCCAGTGAGCCTGTCCGGGAGAGCACCTGCGCCCCGGACAGACAGGCGGAAAGGACCGGCATTCCGTTACGCACCAGTATCGACCGTATTTTTTTTGCATCCTCCGGATTCGAATACGCGACAATGATACTTTGCAATCTTTTTCCGAATCCTTTCTGTCAATATTTCTGAAGATAATTTTCGATTTCCCAGTTTGTCACAACCGCCCGGAACTCTCCCCATTCCTTCTGCTTGGCCTGCAGGTACTCCTCGTAGATCAGATCCCCCATTATGTTCCTGACCAGAGAATCCTTCTGATAACATTCCAGAGCCTCTCCCAGTGTCTCCGGAAGGACATCAATATTCATGGCGCTGATCTCCCTGTCGGACTTTCCGGAGAGATTTTCATGAATCAGCTTCGGAGGCTCCAGGCTATTCTTTACGCCGTCCAGTCCGGACGCCAGACAGAGCGCAAAAGCAAGATAATCGTTGCAGGCGCCGTCCGGGCTGCGGAACTCAATACAGGTCTGATCGCCTCTGCGCTGCGGAACATTGACGACAGCGGAACGGTTGGCCAGAATATCCGTCCAGTAGATCTTTGTAGGCGCATCAAAGCCGGAAATCAGCCTTTTATAAGAATTTACCAGCGGGTTCGTCACCAGCGTGATACCCGGCGCGTGAGCCAGCAGACCGGCCGCAAAATGACGGGCGGTGTCTGACAGCTGGTTCCTGTCGCTGTCCAGACAGAACAGATTTTTCCCAAAGCGGTCCCTGCAGGAGATATTCAGGTGCAGGCCGGATCCGTTCACCTCCGCCTTGGGTTTTGGCATAAAGGACGCATGCAGCCCGTGCTTTTTGGCTATTGTTTTTACAGCCATCTTAAACGTCTGCATCTGATCTGCGATCTTAGCCGCGTTTCCGGGGGCAAAATCAATCTCATGCTGGGCAGGAGAAAGCTCATGGTGAGACCCGTAAATATCGAACCCCATCTCCTCCAGCGTCAGGATGATGTCACGCCGCACATTTTCCGCCAGATCTGCCGGCGCCACATCAAAAAAGCCCGCGTCCTCATGCGTAATTGTCGTCGGACATCCGTCATCATCCGTGTGGAACAGGAAAAATTCCGGTTCCGGCATAATTTCAAAATAATATCCCATCTTCTCTGCGTCCTGCAGGACACGGTTCAGAACCAGACGGGAATCCCCTTCAAAGGGAGTTCCGTCTCCCTGCGCCAGATTGCAGAACATCCTTGCCACCTTGCCGGTCTGCGGCCTCCAGGGAAACACATCAAAGGTATTCAGATCCGGATACAGATACAGCTCATGAAGAGTATCCCGGAATCCTGAAATTGCAGAGGCGTCAAAAATGCATTCATGATTCAGGGCACGCTCCAGCTGTGCCGCCGTAATCGCCAGATTCTTCGGATGACCGAAAATATCACAGAACTGCAGGCGGATAAAGGCAACATCTTCCTCTT
>NZ_VUMV01000004.1 GCF_009696005.1 Bilifractor porci | reverse complement strand
GTCCAGTCGCAATGGATTTGCCCGCGGGGAGTTTACTCACCGTAGGGCAAAGACAATAGCGACGACAACAAGAATGAGCATGAAGCCGTGAGAAACACGGCGGAAATGCGAATGCTTGTTAGCGATGCGGGAGTTGCAGAAGGCAACGGAGCAGCGCGGAGGACTTATACATGAACAAGAGGTCCAGTCGCAATGGATTTGCCCGCGGGGAGTTTACTCACCGTAGGGCAAAGACAATAGCGACGACAACAAGAATGAGCATGAAGCCGTGAGAAACACGGCGGAAATGCGAATGCTTGTTAGCGATGCGGGAGTTGCAGAAGGCAACGGAGCAGCGCGGAGGACTTATACATGAACAAGAGGTCCAGTCGCAATGGATTTGTCCGCGGGGAGTTTACTCACCGTAGGGCAAATCTATTAGCGGCGTGGAGGGTAAATGATTGCAGAAACAAAACCTGACCAGAAACCAGATCACCATGGAATATATCGGGGATTTTGTAGAAAACAGGATCGGGGAGCGGATCGAGAAACGCTATGAGGCACCTGTCTTGGAAGGCATGCCGGAAAAGCAGGTCTGGTACCGGATCCCGATTCCGGAAGGACTCTCCGGAGACGGGTCGGGCTACCATATCTATCTGAAAAAGGCGGAGAGCAGCCACCTGTGTGTGTTCCTTTCCGGCGGAGGGGTTGCCTGGAACGAGTATACGGCTGCCCGCCCGGTTACCGGAGCGAAGGTTGCGGCCGGACTTCCGAATTATTACTGGAATAACCTTCGTCCCTTTACGCAGATTATGAATATTAACACAGGGATTACGGAACTGGGAAATCCGAGGAACCCGTTTGAGCATTGGAATATTGTGGTTATCACCTACGCTACCGGCGATTTCCACGTGGGGGAAGCGGATTTTCCCTATACGGCGGAGGACGGATCGCAGCAGGTCCTGCATTTTCACGGACATATCAATTTTCAGAAAGCCATGAAGGTGGGGAAAAGTTTCTTCCCGGATCCGGATAAAATCCTGATCGCGGGAGACAGTGCGGGTGCCTTTGCGGTTCCGGCAGTGACAAATGAAATATTGGAAGATTATTATCCGGAATGCAGGGACGTCACGCTTCTTTCGGACAGTGCCCAGCTGCTTTACCGGCGATGGAGAAGGACGGCGAGAGAAGTATGGGGTGCCCCGGAGAGCGTCTGGGAACCTCTGCATTCTTCCAACATTACGGTTGACTGGTACAGAAATCTCCATCAGATCTGGGGAGACCGGCTGCGCTATCTGTATGCGGGATCTCCGAGAGACTATCTTCTCAGCTCCTATTACAATGATGTCGCAAACAAATCCTATACGACAAATCACGAGATTCAGGAGATCTACTTCCGGCAGATGAGGCAGATGCTGAAAGAGCTGAAGGAAATTACGGACAGATTCGGCTTCTTCGTTTACAATTTCAGGAATCTCCGGATGATGCTGGGCGGGACGGTCCATACCATTGTGCGGCACCGGAATTTTTATTTCCGCACCAGGGCCGGAGTGTCTATGGCGGAATGGCTGGGGGATGCTGTGAACGGAAAAATCCGGGATATCGGGATGGAATTTCTGGACGTGCTGCCCTGAAAGAAAAATCCGGGGCTTTCTGACATTTCGCTGTCATGGTATGATAAAGAGCGTTTGAAACAGGCTGTATTCAGAAACCGAGCATGGCTCATGGGAGGAAACTTATGGGAAACCCGAAAGTGGGAGACGGTATACGGATTGCCGCGGGAGTGTATCTGATCTATCTGGCATATCAGATTTTGAAGGATGGGATTATCGGAGGCGAAATGACCGGGAAAAGTTATGCCGCGGGCATCATTTTCTCAATCCTGTTTATTGTCGGAGGAGCCGGGATTGCCGTCTTTTCGGTACGTCATTTAATGAAACTCCGGAAAGAGGAGGAGCAGCAGAAGGCGCTTCAGGACACAGCGGCAGAGGGAGCCGCGAACCCCGGGGAAACGGAGGAAACATCCGAAGCATCGGAAGAAGCGGAAGCGCAGGAGAGTGCAGGGGAGATTCCGGAGGAGATAAATCAGGATCAGCCGGCCCCGGATATCGAAGTGCCTGCGGAAAAGACGGAGGAACCGGATTAACAATTCCGAAAAATAGAAGATAAATTTTCTTAATACAAGATGTCGGACTGCATTATGTAAAACAGTACAACATCTTGTATTTTTTTGGAAAAATCCCCGTAAACGCAGTATTTATGCAGAAAATCAGCCTTTGCAATTCTGAAAAAACCGACTATAATTAGGATTACGTTTTTGAAGGGTGAATTGCTTTTACGATATCAAAAACAGTAAAATGAGGGTGTAATGATATGAGTAATGCAATTCAGGAGTATATTACTTACTTGCACGATTTCCGAAAAATTTCTCATAATACCGAGGTTTCCTATAAAAGAGATCTGAAAAAAGCAGCGGAATATTTTGAAGAACAGAATGTACCGGATATTACCAAGGCCACAGAGACAAACCTGAATTCCTATCTTCTTTATCTGGAGAGAGATCATATGTCTCCGGCTACGGTTTCCAGAAATATTGCTTCGCTTCGTTCCTTTTATCAGTATCTGCTCCGCGTGCACAGGATAGAGGACGATCCTTCGGTATCCCTGAAGAGTCCGAAAGTGGAAAAAAAGGTTCCGGAAATCCTGACTGTGGAGGAGGTCCAGAAGTTGCTGGAGCAGCCGAATATCCAGACGGATAAGGGAATCCGCGATGAGACGATGCTTCTGCTTCTGTATTCGACAGGAATCCGGGTGAGTGAGCTGGTCAATCTGAAGGTAGAAGACCTGAATCTTGAGGTGGGATATCTGACCTGCAGAGAGAACGGGAAGGAAAGAACCATCCCCCTGTCGGCGGAGACAGAGGAGAAAATACGGACGTATATTGAGTCGGCGAGAACCCGGCTGTTAAAAGGAAGGGACAGTGAGTATCTGTTCTCTAATTGCTCCGGCAGTCCGATGAGCCGTCAGGGATTCTGGAAAATACTGAAAAGCTATTCTGCCGCCGCAGGCATCACCAAGGATATCACGCCGCATACCTTACGGCATTCTTTTGCCGCCCATATGCTGAAAAACGGGGCGGATATCCGCAACGTACAGAAAATGATGGGACACGCGGACATTGCGACGACACAGATGTATATGCGGTTGATGTAAAGGGGAAGTCCGGAGCCGGTCCGCCGTTTCAGCGGTCCCGGACCGGAAAAACGAAACACGGAACCACAGAAAAACTGAAAGAGAAAGCTCCCGATCGGTATCTCCGGGCAAGGCCCGGGGATTGATGCCGCTTCGGGAGCTTTTTTCTGTTTTTGTTTCACGTAGAGCTTATATTTTGATGCCGGCCCATCGGCCGTGGCAGGACGCGGACATGGTTCAGCCGGCTGTCAGTGGACTGGGCGCCATCCGGCCGTGGCAGAACGCCGACATGAACCGGCCGGTTGTCGGTGGATTGGGCGCCTGTCCGGCACGCCGGAATAGGAAACACAAAGGCGAGAGACCCGAAAAGCTCCAGGGTTTCAGGCCAGTTCCGCGATTTCGTCAATCAGTTTTTCCGAATCCTCCCAGCCCAGGCAGGGATCCGTGATGGATTTGCCGTAGACATGGGTTCCGGAACCTATTTTCTGGCTTCCTTCCACAAGATAGCTTTCGATCATGAGTCCCTTGACCAGATCGTGGACGCGGGGATCGTAGATACGGCTGTGCATGATCTCTCTCGCAATGCGGGGCTGCTGATTAAACTGTTTGTCGGAATTGGAATGATTGGTGTCTACAATGGCGGCAGGATTGGCCAGTGTAGTTTCGCTGTATTTTGCCAGAAGCAGCTCCAGATCTTCATAGTGATAGTTCGGGATGTTATTTCCGTGTTTGTTTGTCGCGCCGCGCAGGACCGCGTGCGCCAGAGGATTTCCGGTTGTCCGGTATTCCGAGCTCCGGTAGATAAAGGTGTGCGAGTGCTGTGCGGCAATAATGGAGTTAATCATCACCGAGAGGTCCCCGCTGGTGGGGTTTTTCATTCCGGCAGGGATGTCAAGGCCGGATACGGTCAGCCGGTGCTGCTGGTTTTCCACGGACCGCGCGCCGATTGCCACATAGGACAGGAAGTCCGACACATAGCTCCAGTTCGCGGGGTACAGCATCTCATCGGCGGAGGTCAGCCCGGAGGCCTCTATGGCGTGGATGTGCATTTTGCGCATGGCAATTAGTCCGGCCTCCAGATCCGGCTTTCCCTCCGGATCCGGCTGATGAACAATTCCCTTGTAGCCCATGCCGGTGGTACGGGGCTTGTTGGTGTAAATACGCGGAATCAGGATCAGTTTGTCACGCACTTTTTCCTGGACTTTGGCAAGCCTTGTCACATAATCCAGGACAGCATCCTCGTTGTCTGCCGAACAGGGACCGATGATGACCAGAAATTTATCGGATTCCCCGGTAAATACCTTCCGGATCATGGCGTCCCGCTCTTCTTTTGCCTTCCGCACGGATTCCGGAACCGGAACCAGTGCCTTCATCTGTTCCGGTGAAGGAAGCGCCTTTATAAACTGAAAACTCATTTCTATACCTCTCGGAGAATGTTTCTATACGCTGTTTATGGATTAAGCGTTCACATCATAAACTATTTCTTTCTTTTCGTCCAGTCTTGCCGTGCGGTAAAAAAGGAGGAAATACGTGCGTTCTTCCCCTCCAGGGAGTACAATAAGCCTGTACAGGAGGAAAGAAGATGATATTAGCCATAGATGTCGGAAATACCAAAATCGTCTTTGGAATTCTGGATGAAAAGAACATTCATTTTTCCTGCCGGCTCGCCACAGACCGGTATAAGACCAGTGATGAGTACCTGGTGGTTCTCAAAAGCCTTCTGGAAGTGCACCATGTAGAGCCTTCACAGATCGAGGGGAGCATTCTCTCGTCCGTCGTTCCCGCACTGAAAAAAACCATGGCGGACGCGGCGGAGGCGCTTACGGGGAAACACTGCATGATTGTCGGGCCGGGATTGAAAAACGGCCTGAAAATCCGGATTGACAATCCGGCGCAGCTGGGAAGCGACCGCGTGGCAGACGCGGTCGGGGCGCTGGCGGAATACCGGAAGCCGATCCTGATTTTTGATATGGGTACGGCGACTACCTTTTCGGTTATTGACAAGCAGGGAGAATACCGGGGCGGCATGATTGTGCCCGGGGCGGTGATCGGGCTGGACGCCCTTGCCTCCATGACTTCGCAGCTTCCGCAGATCAGCCTGACGGAAAAGCCATCCGGACTGATCGGGACGAATACGGTGGATTCGATGAGAAGCGGACTGATTTACGGCAATGCCGCCATGCTGGACGGAATGGTGGAGCGGGTCAGGGACGAGCTTGGGGAGATGCCTACTGTGGTGGCAACGGGAGAATTTTCCTCCCTGATTATCCCGTACTGCCGGCAGAGCGTCCGGCTGGACCAGAACCTTCTTCTGAAGGGACTGCGTATCATTTATCTTCGGAACCGGAGGGACGGCAGGAATGAGTAGAGGAGACGGAAAGAAGAAAAGCCCCGGCAGCGTCCTGCTTACGATAGGCATTGTGGCCTGCCTGGCGGTTATGGCATATGCCGGATACCGGCTGGTTACAACCCTCTATGCCTATCGACAGGGAGAAAAGGAATACAGCCGGATTGCGGACGCGTATACAACGGATACGGGGGACGATGCAGCCGCAGGGGGAGAAACCCCTTCAGGGTCCGGGGCAGATTCCGGGGAGGGAGGTTCCGCGGAAGCAGACGCTGCGCCTGTGCCGCCCATCCAGGTGGATTTTGACGCGCTGAAAAAGGTGAACGGGGATGTCGTCGGATGGCTGTATATTCCTGCCCTGGACATCAGCTACCCGATTATGCAGGGAGAGGATGACGATTATTATCTGCACCGCACGACAGAGAGAACCTACAATTTTTCCGGCTCGATTTTTATGGAGGCAGAAAACAGCGGGGATTTTACGGACCCGAATACAATCATTTACGGGCACAACATGAAAAACGGTTCAATGTTCGGAACACTTTCCCACCTTCTCACAAAGGGAAAATACAAGGAGGACTCCACCTTCTGGATTCTCACGCCGGAGAAGAATCTCCGATACCGGATGTTCAGCCTTCACGAGACGGATGCGGTGAGCAGTGTTTATACGCTGTTTGAGGGGACAGACCAGACCTTTGTGGACTGGGCGGGCCAGATGAAGGCGCAGTCCCAGGTGGATCTGGGAGAACAGGGCTTTTCTGTGGACAGCAGAATCGTCACGCTTTCCACCTGTACGGCGGACAGTGTTTCCCGCTTTGTGGTACAGGCGGTACAGATGCAGACGTAAAAACGACAGAGAAAATTTCGGGGAAAGGATGGTGCTGACATGGAAGAAAAAATTCAGGAGCTTCAGAAAATCGTAGATGAACACCACAGCATTGTATTTTTTGGCGGGGCAGGAGTGTCCACGGAGAGCGGTATTCCGGATTTCCGCAGTGTGGACGGCCTCTATCACCAGAAATACGCATGGCCGCCGGAGACCATTCTGAGCCATACCTTTTTTGTGAAGCACACAGAGGAATTTTATCGTTTTTACCGGGATAAAATGCTGGTGCTGGACGCACAGCCGAATGCCGCCCACAAAAAGCTGGCGGAGATGGAGGCGGCCGGAAAACTGAAAGCGGTTGTGACGCAGAATATTGACGGCCTCCATCAGAAGGCAGGCAGCAGGACGGTGTACGAGCTGCACGGGAGCGTGCACAGAAATTACTGTACCAGGTGCGGGGCTTTTTATGACGCGGAATTCATGAAAAAATCAGAGGGGGTTCCTCACTGCGCCAAATGCGGCGGCGTGATTAAGCCGGATGTCGTGCTGTACGAGGAGGGGCTGGACCAGAACACCATCGAAGGGGCGGTCCGCGCGATTGAACACGCGGATGTGCTGATTGTCGGAGGAACCTCGCTGGTGGTTTACCCGGCGGCAGGACTTGTCCAGTATTTCCGCGGAGACCGGATTGTGCTGATTAATAAAGGCTCCACGAGCATGGACCGGACGGCGGATCTTCTGATTCAGGAGCCGATCGGACAGGTGCTCGGCCAGATACAGGTGCGGGGATAAAGGCATGGGCGTACACAGAGAGTATACGGTGGGAGATTATGTGAAGCTGAAAAAGCCGCATCCCTGCGGGAGCCAGACCTGGGAGATCCTTCGGACGGGAGCGGATTTCCGGCTCCGGTGCACAGGGTGCGGCCACCAGATCATGGTGCCCCGGAAGCTGGTGGAAAAAAACACGAGGGAAGTAATTCACCGGAATCCGGAAGATGATACAATTTCTGAAGGATGAGGATTGGACTGTGTAAAAACCTGTGGTATTATTTGTGATATGAGCCTGGTCATAATACACGAGGCACCCGGCAGGCTTGTTTTTGTGCTTCTGACGCGTTAAAACGTCAGTGTAAGAAAGAAATCCTGCAGAGATGAGGAGGAAGAAACGATGAAGGCTTTTTTTAAAGAATTCAAGAAATTTATTACACGGGGAAATGTCATGGACATGGCAGTCGGCATTATTATCGGCGGAGCGTTTACAGCTATTGTAAACTCTCTGGTGGATAATATCATCATGCCGCTGATCTCCGCCATTTTCGGGGGGACGAATTTCGATTCCTGGAATGTCACGCTGCGCGGGAGCGGGGAAAGCGCGGTCGTCCTGGGTCTGGGAACCTTTCTGGCGGCCGTCGTCAATTTCCTGCTGATCGCGCTTGTCCTGTTCTGCGTTCTGAAGGCGCTGAACAAGGCATCGGAGATGAGGGATAAGCTGCTGCATAAGGAAGTGGCAGAGGAAGCTCCCAAGACAAAGATCTGTCCTTACTGCAAGTCTGAAATTCCGGTAGACGCAACCCGATGCCCGCACTGCACCTCTGTACTGGAGGAAGCGGCAAAGAGCTGAGGCGTTTTCCGGGCAATGAAAGCAGGCCGAAGGAAGAAGGACAAAGGAAACGCCGTCCGCGCCTGAAAAAGCCGGCTTTTGCGGAGATGGGGGAACAGGCTCCTCTGTCTTCCTAAAAATTAATGTATTTATTCAGCATCCCGGATTCGGAACGCTTTGCGTTCCTTGTTGTGGGCGCTCAGGGCGGTTTTGCCGCTTGTCCGCCCCTCAGAAAACTTCCGAAATCGTCCGGTGAGCAAGCTCTCCGTCCGGATTTCATCAGTTTCCTGGGGCGCTGAATAATTACAAATAAATTTTCAAAAGGAGGGGCCGGTAAGAAGCCGGCAAAAGGAGATGGAGAAATATTTCAAACTGAAGGAGCACGGCACAAACGTGCGCACCGAGGTCATTGCGGGTCTGACAACATTCCTGACGATGGCCTACATCCTGGCTGTCAATCCGAACATTCTGGGAACAGTCATGGACAAGAGCGGTGTATTTGTCGCAACAGCACTGGCATCCGCAATCGCGACATTCATCATGGGTCTGTGGGCGAATTATCCGATCGCTCTTTCCGCGGGCCTGGGCCTGAATGCGTATTTTGCCTATACGGTCTGCCTGGGAGAGCTTGGCGGAGAGGCCGATGCGTTTACCATCTGCCTGACGGCTGTATTTGTAGAGGGTATTATTTTTATTATCCTCTCCTTGTTTAAGGTCAGGGAACAGATTATCAACGGAATTCCGATGAATCTGAAAAACGGGATTTCCGCCGGTATCGGCCTGTTTGTCGCTTTTATCGGCATGCAGGGAGCCGGCATTATTATCAAAAATGATTCCACGCTTGTCTCCCTCGGAGATTTCGCGAAGCCGCAGGTTGCCCTTGCGCTGATCGGATTCGTGATTATCCTGGTTCTGGAGCATTATCATGTCAAGGGTTCTGTCCTGATCGGCATTCTTGCGACCTGGTTCCTTGGCATGCTGGCGCAGCTCGGCGGCTGGTATGTGGTCGATGTGGAAAACGGGGTTTACAGCCTGTTCCCGGATTTCTCCCAGGGACTTCAGCTTGGGGGCATTGCAAACACCGCCTTCAAATTTAACTTCGCGTGGGCCGGCAAGCATCTGATCCAGTTTATCGCGATTATGTTCAGCTTCCTCTATGTGGATCTGTTTGATACGGTCGGAACTGTTGTCGGCGTTGCGGACAAGGCGAGACTGCTGGACAAGGAAGGAAAGCTTCCCCGTGTCGGCCGCGTCCTGATGTCTGACGCTATCGGTACAGTTGCAGGTGCCTGCCTGGGAACATCCACGATCACATCCTTTGTAGAATCCAGCGCGGGTGTGGCGGCCGGAGGACGGACAGGACTGACGGCAGTCGTTACCGGTTTCATGTTCCTGGTATCCCTGGTGCTGTCACCGATCTTCCTCGCCATTCCGAGCTTTGCGACGGCGCCTGCGCTGATCTATGTCGGCATGCTGATGGTTTCCTCCGCGAAGAAAATTGAGTTTGACGGGGATATCGCAGATACCGCAGCGGCTTACATGGCGCTGGTTATGATGCCTCTTGCGTATTCCATCGCAACCGGTATCATGTTCGGAATTATTGTGTGGGTGATTCTGAAGGTGTTCGAGAAGAAAACGAAGGACATCAGCCCGGTGATGTGGGTGGTATTCGTGCTGTTCTGTCTGAGAATTGTTTCCCTGGTCACCCACTTCTCGTAAGAGAGGCGGCTGACCGTCTGAAAAACTAAAATGGCATACAAGACCCGGCAGGCATTCTGCCGGGTCTTTTCGTCCCCTGGTGAATATATTCCGGCGGCCGGCGCGGGCAGCCGGCATTTTCATGAAATATTTCCATGAGAAGTTTTTCACGTTTTTATGGACTTTTTCATGCGTGCAGCCCCAGTCTTGTCATTCCGGCCGGGAGGCCTTATAATGGGTTTTGTGTATTATTACCATGGAAACCGGAAAACGGACCGGATTATTAGGAATTTTGCTTGAATAAGAATCCGGCCTTACACTGAGGGGGACAGAATGAAAAAGAAGGCTTTGACAAGTATCCTCTGCCTGCTGGCATCTGCATCCATGCTGGCCGGCTGCAGCAACCCGAATGAAATTACCGCGGATTCCACGACGGCTCTCGGAACCGTGACAGAAACACCGGCGCCGACGCAGGAGGCGTCAACGGAGACACCGACTCCGGAACCGACGCAGGAGGCGGTAACGGAAACACCGACTCCGGAACCGACACAGGATCCGTACGCGCTGCCGGAAGGACAGATGTACAGCTACCTTACCGGCGAACCGGTCAGCACAGAGGAGGGAATGAAAAAGCCCTACTGTGTGATGATTAACAACCTTCAGCCGGCTGTTCCGCAGTCCGGAATCAGTCAGGCAGATGTCATCTACGAAGCGATGGTGGAAGGAACGATCACGAGGATGATGGCGGTTTTCCAGGATCCGGCGGGAATTGAGAAAATCGGCCCCTGCAGGAGCGCGAGGCATTATTTCGTTGACTTCAATTATGATATGGACGGCATTTACTGTCATTTCGGCGGAAGCCCCTTTGCGTTTACCCGTTTTCAGGAGGACGGCCTGACAACCATCAACGGAACTGCCTACGACGGGAGCGGGGCTTTCTTCCGGACCAGCGACAGGGAGGCGCCGCACAACGCCTATGCCTCCGGGGACGGCCTGATCTCCATAGCTTCCGGCCTGGGATTAAGCACCACACACCGGGACGGCTACACGGGTATCTTTTCCTTTAATTATGAGGATACACCTCTGGAGGACGGGGACGGCGTGACAGAGGCATCCAGGGTAAATATCCCCTTCAGCTGGAACATGCCGTATTTTGAGTATAACGCGGATGACGGCTTGTACTACCGTTTTGAATACGACGCCCCGCAGGTGGATCAGGAGAACGGCCAGCAGCTGGCCTTCAAAAATGTCATTGTCGAGTATGTCGAGCAGGGAGTGATTTCAGAAAAGGGACACCTGGATCTTCTGCTTTATAATGTCGGAGAGGGTCTCTACATCACCGACGGAAAGGCCAAAAATATCACCTGGGTGAAACAGGGAAGGGATCAGACCACTTATTTTACAGACAGCAGCGGAAATACCCAGAAGATCAATCCCGGAAAGACAATGATTATCTATGTGCCCGCGGGAAGCACGGTGACATTCGGAGACGAGCAGCCGGTGATCGGACCGGTTTCCACGGCAGGCTATATTCCACAGCCGGGCACGGATCAGAGCAGCTACGGCTACGGGGAGAGCGCCGAAGAGGCCGGAGATTCATAAAAAAAGAGCAAAGAAAGGAAGCCGTTTCTGCCGGTGCCGGCAGAAGCGGCTTCTTCTCGTCCTTGAGATTTTACTCTTTCTGAGAGATAATGGGGGTACAGTGCGCGAGAGCAGAAGGAGGCAGTCGGAACGTATGAAAGCAATCGTTTGTGTAGATAAGAACTGGGCGATCGGAGCAGATGGGAAGCCGCTGGTCAGTATTCCCGCCGATCTCCGCTGGTTCCGGGAGAAAACCATGGGCCACGTGGTGGTCATGGGAAGAAAAACCTGGGATTCTCTTCCGAACGGCCGTGCGCTGGACGGGCGGACCAATATCGTTCTATCCAGGCAGAAGGATTTTCAGGCGAAGGGAGCCGTTGTTGTCCACAGCAGGGATGAACTGCTGGAGGAACTGAAAAAATATGACCTGGACGATATTTTTATTATCGGGGGTTCCCAGATTTACACACTTATGGTGCCTTACTGTGATACACTCTATGTGACAAAGGTCAATTATGCCTACCAGGCAGATACCTGGTTTACTAATCTGGACCTGGTGCCGGAGTGGAAGCTGGTGGAAGAAAGCGAGGAGCAGACCTGCTTCAACATCGAGTACACATTCCGGACGTACGAAAGAAAATATCACATGGCGAGGCCGGTATAACAGTCCGGAGGAATGGAAAACCGGAACGGCAGCACTTCAGCCGGCAGCGGCCGGGTTCCGCGGGAGGTAAGAAAAGTGAAGACAAAGACAGTGAAAATCGGAAACCGGGTGATAGGCGGCGGAAACCCGGTCCTGATACAGTCCATGACAAATACGAAGACGGAGGATGCGGCGGCGACTGCCGCGCAGATTCAGGCACTTACAGCCGCAGGCTGCGATATTGTCCGCTGCGCGGTTCCCACAAAGGAGGCTGCAGAGGCGCTGACGGAGATCAAAAAGCAGATTTCCATCCCCCTTGTGGCGGACATTCATTTTGACTATAAGCTTGCGCTGGCGGCTGTCGCGCACGGGGCGGATAAAATCCGCATCAATCCCGGGAATATCGGGAGCGAAGACAGGGTGCGGGCGGTGGTAGATGCCTGCAGGGAGAGAAACCTGCCGATCCGGGTGGGGGTAAACAGCGGATCGCTGGAAAAAGACATCCTGGAAAAGTACGGGGGTGTTACCGCGGAAGGCCTGGTGGAAAGCGCGCTGCATCAGGCAGCGGTCATTGAGGATATGGGATATGACAACCTGGTCATCAGCATCAAATCCTCGGATGTCCCCATGTGCGTCAGGGCGCACGAGCTGATTGCGGACAGGACTGATCATCCGCTTCATGTGGGAATCACGGAGGCGGGAACGCTTTATTCCGGAACCATCAAGTCCGCAGTCGGGCTGGGAATTATCCTTCATGAAGGAATCGGGGATACGATCCGGGTTTCCCTGACCGGCGACCCGCTGGAAGAGGTGAAGGCGGCAAAGCGGATTCTGAAGACGCTCGGACTCCGGAAGGGGGGCGTGGAGGTGGTTTCCTGCCCGACCTGCGGAAGAACACAGATCGACCTGATTTCTCTGGCAAATCAGGTGGAGGATATGGTGCAGGATATTCCCTTGGACATCAAGGTGGCCGTGATGGGCTGCGTTGTCAACGGACCCGGGGAGGCAAGAGAGGCGGACATCGGAATTGCAGGAGGGAAGGGCGAAGGCCTCCTTATCAAAAACGGGGAGATTGTCCGCAAAATACCGGAGGACCGGCTTCTTGCCGTGCTGCGGGAAGAGCTGGAGCATATGCTTTCCGAAAAATAAAGGGAGGCTGGCGCATCCGTCCTGCCCGCGGTGAGGGAAGCCTGCAGTTTACTGCCGGCGGTGCCGGCACAGAAAGGCCTATGGAATTCGTACAGGAAGAAAAACATATTGAAGACGTGTTTCCGAATCTGGAGCTGGAAGGAGAGGCGGAGGAATACCTACGCCTTGCCGTGGTGCGCAGAGTGGCGGTGGACCGGAAGCGGAATGTTCTCCTGATTTACATCAGCAGCCCGCAGTGGATACACAAAAAATACATCTATCAGCTGGAAGAGCAGGTCAAGCGCCAGCTTTTTTCGGATGTCAGCATCCTGGTAAAAGTCAGAGAGCATTTCCAGCTGTCCAGACAGTATACGCCGGAAAAGCTTATGGAAGTGTACCGTCCGAGCATCCAGCTGGAGCTGCAGAGGAAGGATGTCCTTCTTGCATATGCGTTCCGCACGGCAAAGATTACGTTTCCGGAAGAAGAGGAAATGGATCTGTCCCTGGAAGAAAACTGTCTGACCAGAGAAAAGGAGCAGGAGCTGCACGCCTGTCTGGAAAAGATTTTCACAGAGCGGTGCAGCCTTCCGGTTAAGGTGGAAGTCAGCTATTACGAGGTTCGGGACCATCGGCGCCTCCTGTCCGGAGAGCGGCAGATGCAGGCGCAGGCCCGGCATATTTTCGCCAGTTCCCGGCATGGGCGGGGAGAGGCTGCGGGCGGCCTTCCTCCGGCCGCGGAGGCAGTGCGGGAAAAAGCAGGAGAAGGGGCGGAAAAGGCCGCTTCCGGAAGCTCTGCCTTGCGTACCGGGCGGGCAGAAAGCGGCGGGCTCCGTCCCGGCAGGGGGAAGTGGAGCGGCCGGCGCAGGGCGCAGGGCGCGTATCAGAATGTCTTTCATCCGCCGGGGAAGCCGGAAGTCATTTTCGGGCGGGATTTTGAGGAGGATTCCATTGATATCGCCTCCATCGACGAGACGGTGACGGATGCCGTGATCCGCGGAGAGATTATTGCCAGCGAGGTTCGGGAGCTGAGAAATGAAAAGGCGCTTGCCATATTCGCCGTGACCGACGATACCGACACCATCAATGTCAAGCTCTTCCTCCTGCAGTCGCAGAAAAAGGAGGCGGAAGAAGCTCTCTCCAGGGGAACCTTTGTCCGTGTGAAGGGGCGGGTGCAGATGGATAACTGGGAGCACGAGCTGACCATGTCCGGCGTCCAGGGAATCCTTAAGTCCTCGGATTTCCGCCAGGGAAGGTACGATAACGCCGCGGTGAAGAGAGTGGAGCTGCACTGTCATACAAAGATGAGTGACATGGACGGGATCACGGACGCCTCGAAGCTGGTGAAACAGGCGTACCGGTGGGGGATGCCGGCCATTGCCATTACGGATCATGGCGTGGTGCAGGCGTTTCCGGAGGCAAATCATACCATGGAGGATATTGACGACGCCTATCGGAAAAAATATCAGACGGAGCATCCGGATGTCCCGAAGGAGGAACTGAAAAAGATTTCGGCCCCGTTCAAGGTGATTTACGGGATGGAGGCATATCTGGTTGACGACCTGAAGGGAATCGCGACGGACAGCCGCGGCCAGAGCCTGGATGATCCCTATGTGGTGTTCGATATCGAGACTACGGGACTGTCCAATCTGACCTGTAAAATCATTGAGATCGGAGCGGTAAGGGTGGAAAACGGGAAAATCACAGACAGGTTTTCCACATTTGTCAATCCGCAGGAGCCCATTCCCTACAGGATCGAGGAGCTGACCTCCATCAACGACGAGATGGTGCTGGACGCGCCGACGATCGACCGCGTGCTGCCGGAATTTCTGGAATTCTGCCGGGGCGCGGTCATGGTTGCGCACAACGCGGATTTTGATATGGGCTTTATCATCAAGGCCTGCCGGGACCAGGGACTTCCCAGGCCGGAAACCTATGTGGATACTGTTGCCATGGCGCAGCTGCTTCTGCCGAATCTGTCCCGCTTCAAGCTGGATACGGTCGCGAAGGCTGTCGGTGTGTCCCTGGATCATCACCACCGGGCGGTGGATGACGCTGCCTGCACGGCGGAAATTTTTGTGAAGTTTGTGCAGATGCTGAAGGAGATGCATGTCTCCGATCTGGACGAGTTAAACGAGAGAGGACGGCTGAACGAGGGCGCTGTCCGGAAACTGAAAAGCAGCCACGCGATCATCCTCGCCAAAAACGAGACCGGGCGGGTGAATCTGTACCGCTGTGTCTCGGAGTCTCATCTGAAATATTTCAACCGGAACGCGAAGCTTCCCAAGAGCTTTCTGCAGGCGCACCGGGAGGGGCTGATTGTGGGATCTGCCTGCTGTGCGGGAGAGCTCTATCAGGCGCTCCTGCGGGGGGCGCCGGCGGAGGAAATCGCCAGAATCGTCAGTTTCTATGATTACCTGGAGATCCAGCCGCTGGGAAACAACGCGTTTATGCTGGAGGATGAAAAGATTCCGGCGGTTCAGACCGTGGAGGACCTGCAGGAGTTTAATAAAAAAATCCTGAAGCTTGGGAAACAGTTCCGAAAACCGGTGGTTGCCACCTGCGACGTCCATTTTATGAATCCGGAGGATGAAATTTACCGCCGTATTATCATGAAAGGAAAAAAGTTTGAGGACGCGGATCAGCAGGCACCGCTTTTTCTCCGGACAACGGAGGAAATGCTGAAGGAATTTGATTATCTGGGGGAGGACGCCGCCCGCGAGGTGGTGATCGACAATCCCCGGAAAATCTGCGATTCCGTTGAGAAGATCAGTCCCATCCGGGCGGGAAAATTCCCGCCGGTGATCGAGAATTCGGATAAAATGCTCCGGGAGATCTGCAACCGGAAGGCTCACGAGATTTACGGGGAACAGCTTCCGGATGTCGTGGAGGAGCGCTTGGACAGGGAGCTGAATTCCATTATCGGCAATGGCTATGCGGTGATGTACATCATTGCCCAGAAGCTGGTGTGGAAGTGCAACGAGGACGGCTATCTGGTTGGGTCTCGCGGCTCTGTCGGATCTTCCTTTGCGGCCACCATGGCGGGAATTACCGAGGTAAATCCGCTGCCGCCCCATTATCTCTGCGAGTATGACAAACATGTGGAGTTTGATACGCCGGATGTGGAAAAATACCGGAAAATGGGTATGTCCGGCTGCGATATGCCGGATAAGAACTGCCCGGTGTGCGGCAGAAAAATGCAGAAGCTCGGTTTTAATATTCCTTTTGAGACCTTCCTCGGCTTCAAGGGGAACAAGGAGCCGGATATCGACCTGAATTTTTCGGGAGAGTATCAGACGAAGGCGCACAAGTATACAGAGGTTATTTTCGGCGCCGGACAGACCTTTAAGGCGGGAACGATCGGCACGCTGGCGGACAAGACCGCTTTCGGATTTGTAAAAAATTATTATGAAGAAAAGGGGATTCATAAGCGCGGCTGCGAAATAGACAGGATTGTGCAGGGCTGCACGGGAATCCGGCGGACCACCGGCCAGCATCCGGGCGGCATTGTCGTTCTTCCGGTGGGGGAGGATATCAACTCCTTTACCCCGGTGCAGCATCCGGCGGACGACCCTGACAGCGATATTATCAGCACGCATTTTGACTATCACTCCATTGACTCCAACCTGCTGAAGCTGGATATCCTGGGACACGATGATCCGACCATGATCCGGATGCTGGAGGATCTGACAGATGTGGACGCGACGAAGATCCCGCTGGATGAGCCGAAGGTGATGAGCCTGTTTCAGAACACGGATGCCCTGGACATCCGGCCGGAGGATATCCGCGGCACCAGCCTGGGGTGTCTGGGGATTCCGGAATTTGGCACGGATTTTGCCATGCAGATGCTCCGTGATACCAAACCGCAGAACTTTACCGACCTCTGCCGCATTTCCGGACTGTCTCACGGGACGGATGTCTATCTGGGAAATGCGGAGACACTGATTAAGGAAGGAAAGTGCACCCTGGGAACGGCGATCTGCTGCCGGGATGACATCATGGTATATCTGATTAACCGTGGAATGGATTCCGAAGAGAGCTTTTCCATCATGGAGAAGGTGCGGAAGGGAATTGTGGCAAAGGGGGCGTGCAAGAACTGGCCGGAGTGGGTGAAGGACATGAAGGAGCACGGTGTGCCGGACTGGTACATCTGGTCCTGCCAGAAAATCAAGTACATGTTCCCCAAGGGACACGCGGTTGCCTACGTCATGATGGCCTACCGGATCGCCTGGTATAAGATTTACCGCCCGCTTGCCTACTACGCCGCGTTTTTCTCCATCCGGGCGAAGGCTTTTTCCTATGAAAAAATGTGCATGGGAAAGCAGAAGCTGGAGAGCCTGATGAATGACTACGAAAAACGGAGCGACGAGCTGTCCAATATGGAGCAGGACCAGTACCGGGACATGAGGATTGTGCAGGAGATGTACGCAAGGGGATTTGAGTTTATGCCCATCGACCTGTACCGGGCGCAGGCCCACCGTTTTCAGATCATCGACGGGAAGATCATGCCTTCCCTGGATGCCATTGAGGGACTTGGCGCTGTTGCGGCGGACACCATTGTGCTTGCGGCAAGGGACGGGGAATTTCTCTCCAAGGACGATTTCCGGAGGAGGGCGAAGGTCGGAAAGTCTATCTCGGATACACTTTCCAGACTGGGAATTCTGAAGGATCTTCCGGAGACAAACCAGATTTCTCTGTTTGATTTTGTGAAGGAAGCGTAACACGGTTCAGCGGTTTGACCCGGATGGACGGCGGAAGGAAGCCGGCCGTTACAGGGACAGGCCGGCAGCACCCCTGCGGTGCCGGCAGTACCGGCACCGCGGATTACAGGGATAAAACCGGGAGGAAACTATGAAGGAACAGGATATGGAGCTGCGGTACCTGCAGCGGCTTGCGGAGCTTTATCCGACGATTGCGGAGGCTTCCACGGAGATTATCAATCTGTCGTCTATTCTGAATCTTCCGAAGGGGACGGAGCATTTTCTTACAGATGTGCACGGGGAGTACGAGGCGTTTACCCATGTGCTGAAAAACGGCTCCGGATCGGTGAAGAAAAAGATTGACGAGGTTTTCGGGAGAACGCTCTCGGAGGCGGATAAAAACTCCCTGGCCACACTCATCTATTATCCGGGCGAGAAGATGAACCTGATCCGGAAATCGGAAAAGGATATCGACGACTGGTACAAGATCACTCTTTACCGTCTGATTGAGGTGTGCAAGAGGGCTTCCTCCAAGTATACCAGATCCAAGGTCCGCAAGGCTCTTCCGAAGGACTTTGCCTATGTGATCGAGGAGCTGATCACGGAAAAACCGGAGGTTCTGGACAAGGAGGCCTATTACAATTCGATTGTCGATACCATTATCGAGATCGGCAGCGCGGAGCCGTTTATCACGGCCCTCTGCTATCTGATCCAGACTATGGTCGTGGACCATCTTCATATTCTGGGGGATATCTACGACAGGGGACCCAGTCCGGATAAAATTGTGGACAGGCTGATGCGCTACCATTCCGTGGACATTACCTGGGGCAACCATGACATTGTCTGGATGGGCGCCGCGGCAGGTTCTCCTGCCTGTATTGCCACGGTCATACGTTTTTCGGCCCGTTACGGCAATCTGGACATTCTGGAGGACGGGTACGGCATCAATATGCTGCCGCTGGCGACCTTTGCGCTGAAAACCTATAAGGACGACCCCTGTGAGCTTTTCCGGGTAAAATCGGGCGGCGCGGACCAGTACCGGGTGGAGGAGGTGGATCTGAACATGCGGATCCACAAGGCCATCACGATTATCCAGTTCAAGCTGGAGGGACAGCTGATCAGGAAGCGGAAAACGTTCAACATGGAAAACCGTCTCCTTCTGGATAAGATTGATTACGAAAAGGGAGAGATCGAACTGGACGGAAAAAGGTACCGCCTTCTGGACACCAATTTCCCGACGATTGATCCGAAGGATCCGTACCGGCTTACGGCGGAAGAGCGGGAGGTCATGGAACGTCTGCAGTCGGCGTTTCTGCAGTGCGAGCGCCTGCAGTCGCACATGAGCTTTCTCCTGAACAAGGGAAACCTGTACAAGATCTACAATAACAACCTGCTGTACCACGGCTGCCTGCCTCTGGACGAGAACGGACAGTTCCAGAAGGTCAACGTGTACGGGAAGAAATACTCCGGGAAGGCTCTGTACGACGAGCTGGAAAAATATGTCCGCAAGGCCTTCTTTGCGGTGGACAGGACGGAAAAGGAAAAGGGAAGGGACATTCTCTGGTGGATCTGGAGCAGCCCGCAGTCCCCGCTGTTCGGAAAAGACAAGATGGCTACTTTTGAGAGATATTTTCTGAAGGAGCCGGAGACCCACGTAGAGAGAAAGAATCCGTATTACCGCCTCCTGGACAACGAGGAGGTCATGAACCATGTCCTGGCGGAGTTCGGCCTCGGTGAAGACGCGCACATTGTGAACGGGCACGTCCCGGTCCGTCAGAGAGACGGCGAAAGTCCCGTTAAATGCGGAGGAAAGGTGCTGATTATAGACGGAGGCTTTTCCCGCGCCTACCAGTCCAGCACGGGGATTGCCGGCTATACGCTGATTTACAATTCCTACGGCATGATGCTGGTCGCCCATAAGCCATTTACCTCCACCGAGGACGCCATCCGGAACGAGACGGATATCCATTCGGACCGGATTATGGTGACGATGGCGCCGCACCGCCTTCATGTTGCGGACACGGACAACGGAAGAGAGCTGCAGAGCCGGATCGGGGAACTGAAGGAGCTGCTTGCCGCTTACCGGAGCGGCCTGATTATCGAGCGGCCCAGGGTGAAATAACAGGCTTTGCGGCGCAGGAGGCGCCTGGGAAGTCCGAAGGACGGGCCAGGAAAGCGCGGATACAGGGCAGACCTGTCTGCGGAAAACCGCGGGGAAGGAGATCGTATGCTTCGGGACGTGGATATAGAGGAAATATCCGACGGAAAATTTTATCTGCCGGATGATATGGCTCCGACAGGCTGCGGGGGCTGTGCGGGCTGCTCGGAGTGCTGCAGAAACACAGGGGATTCCATTATTCTCGATCCGTATGATATGTACCGGCTGACCGTCGGGATTCACCGGACGTTTACCGATATGATCGAGAAGCAGATTGAGATCCGTCTGGTGGACGGGCTGATTCTTCCGAATCTGATGGAGCACGATGAGACACAGGAAGACAAAGAGGACGGCTGCCCGTTTCTCGGCGGGGACGGGCGCTGCACTATCCATGCCTTCCGCCCGTCCTTCTGCCGGATGTTCCCCATGGGACGCTACTATCCGGATCCGGAAGAACTGCGCCAGAAAGGCGGACAGCGGTTTTCCGGGCGGACGTTTGTCTATATTCTTCAGAAAGAGGAATGCCCAGGAAGAACAGGAACCCCTGTCCTTCTGCGGGACTGGCTGGACACGCCGGATCTGGATGCCTATGAGAAATTTGCGGCGGACTGGCATGACTTCCTGCGTACGGCCGGGCAAAAGACAGAGCTTCTGACCGGGCAGAGCGCGGATCAGATGCGCCGTTACATCCTTCAGGTCTTTTATGTACAGCCTTACCAGACGGGACAGGATTTTTATCCGCAGTATGCGGCCAGAAGAAAAAAAGTCCGCGAGACCCTGGCACCCGTCCTGCAGGCGCAGGGAAGAAACTGATTGGTCAGAAGGGCAGACATCTGCTGCCTGTCACGGAGGAAAGGGAATGTTGGATTCCATCACAAAATTACTGGATCAGATATCGGCGGTGTTTCTTGTCCTGTCGCTGATTACCGGCATCATTCAGTGCTTTTTCGGCTACCGTCTGTTAAAATTCTGGATCACCCTTTTCGGGTTTCTTCTGGGATTCCTTCTGGGATACGGCATTTCCGGACAGCTGGTCAGCGACTCCGCCGCCGTTCCCGTGCTGGCTGGTATCGCGGCGGGCCTGCTTGTCGGCTTTCTTGCCTTTAAGATCTATCTGATGGGAGTCTTTGTGTTCTGCGGCCTTCTGGGGTTTTACCTGGTCTCCGCCATATCGTTTCCTTCCGGAGACGGCTGGACGGTACTTGCCTTTGTCCTGGAGATCGCGGCCTTTGTGGCGGTCGGCATCCTTTCCGTGAAATTCGCGCGGCCTTTTATTATTGTTATTACGGCCGGGAGCGGGGCGTACGCGGCTGTCCGCGCGCTGACATCTCTGGCTCCCTCCGTCACGCTGCTGCAGGTGCAGAACTCCCGTCTGATCATTCTTCTTGTCCTGGCGGCCTGCGGCATCATGCTGCAGTTCCTGATGACGGCGGATGACAGCAGGCCGCGGGCGGCCGGGAGACGGCGCTGACAGGCCGGAGACTGCAGCTGCCGTTGCAACGCGGAGCCTCCTCGTATATAATCATGCGTTGGAACCTGTTTTCAGGCAGTGCCGGATGACGGCACAGCTTTCCCATGCCCTGCAGCCATCTGCATGCCGAAGGCTATTTGAACAGGATGGCACAGGAGAAAAATCATGGATAAGTATTACAGATGCTATGCGGAGGTATCTCTGCGGGCAATCCGGCATAATATCGCAGAGGCAAAAAAAAGAATCGCGCCGGGGGTAAGAATGCTCGCGGTGGTAAAGGCCGACGCCTACGGGCACGGCGCCGTGCGCGTGGCGCACGCGCTGGAGGACATGGTTGATTTTTTTGCGGTGGCCACCGTGGACGAGGCCCTGGAACTCCGGGAAAATGATATTTCCCTTCCCGTGCTGATTTTGGGATATACCTCTCCCTCGGAATATCCGGAGATGATTGCGGAGGACATCCGCCCCTCCATTTACCGGGTGGAGGACGCCCGCGCGCTGAGCAGCGAGGCGGAACGGCAGGGAGTAAGGGCACGGATGCACATCGCGCTGGACACCGGAATGACAAGGATCGGGTTTCAGGTAAACGAAAAAGAAGCGGACAGGATCGCGGAGATCGCATCGCTTCCGTCTGTTGGTATCGAGGGGATGTTTACCCACTTCTCCTGCTGCGACCAGCAGGATCAGTCCTACACCAGAAACCAGATGAAGAAGTTTGACGCCATGGTGGAGCTGCTGCGGCAGCGCGGGGTGGAAATTCCCATCCTTCATGTCTGCAACAGCGCCGGGATTATGGAGTTTGACCAGGATACCTGGAGATTCGGCATGGTACGCTCCGGTATCATTACCTACGGGATCTATCCCTCCGAGGAGGTCAGCAAGGAAAACCTTCATCTGGAGCCGGCGCTTCAGTGGAAGGCGCATGTGATCCATGTCAAGGATGTGGGACCGGGGGTCGGCGTCAGCTACGGCGCCACCTATGTGACGGATAAGCCGGTTACCCGCATCGCGACGGTCTCCGCCGGATACGCGGACGGATATCCGCGGGCGCTGTCATCCAAAGGCAGGGTGCTGATCCGCGGGCAGTACGCGCCGATTCTGGGAAGAATCTGCATGGACCAGATGATGGTGGATGTCAGTGGCATACCGGATGTAAAGGTAGAGGACGTCGTTACCCTGATCGGGCGCGACGGAGGCGGGTTTATTCCCGTAGAGGAAGTCGCGGATCCTGCCGGAAGATTTAATTACGAGATGCTGTGCGGCATTTCCCCCAGGGTTGTGCGGCTCTATGATGAGGATCAGTAGAAAATATGCTTCTTGAGATCAGAGACGGATCGGCGTGCCGCAATGGCACGCCGGTCCTTTCCCATTTTTCCTTTGAAATACGCGGCACGGAAAAAATTGCGGTGACAGGCCGCAACGGGGCGGGAAAGACCACGCTCCTGAAGGTGCTTGCCGGAGAGATCGAGCTGGAAAAAAACGAGAAAAACCCGGATTCGGGCATGACGCAGGCAAGGACTTTTTCCCTTGGCATGCTGAACCAGCAGGCCGCGGACCAGCCGGAAAAGACGGTAGAGGAGCTGGTGCAGCAGGCCCTGCTCTCCGGCAGGCCTGCGGAATACCGCTTCTCTCCGGAGTATTATGAGGAGGAACAGCGGTATCACCGCATGCTGACAAATTTCGGCTTTCCCCTTTCCGCCAGGACAAAGAAACTGAAGGAGTTTTCGGGAGGCGAGCAGACAAAGCTGATGCTGATCCGGCTTCTTCTCCTGCAGCCGGATGTCCTGATTCTGGACGAGCCGACCAATCACCTGGATCTGGACTCGGTGGAGTGGCTGGAAAACTATATCCGGAATTATAAAAAGGCGGTCGTCATGGTTTCTCATGACCGCTATTTTCTGGACCGGACAGCGGATGTCGTCTGGGAGGCGGCCGGACAGAAACTGGTGCGCTATCCCGGAAACTATTCGGCCTTTGTAAAGGAAAAGGCGGCGGCGTATGAGCGGAAGCTGAAAAAATACCGGCAGCAGCAGGAGGAAATCGAAAGGGAGAAGGAGCTGATCGCGCGGTTTAAGAACCGTCCGCGGAAGGCGGCTTTTGCCAGAAACAGAAAAAAACTGCTGGAGCGGATGAAGCCGGCCGAAAAACCGGATCCGGATGACGCGGTGATCCACTTTGGAGAGATTCTTCCTGCACGGCGGGGAGGCAGGTGGGTTTACGAGTGCGAGCATCTGGAGACCGGCTATGACAGGGGAAAACCGCTGCAGGAAATTTCTTTCCGGATCCGCCGGGGGCAGAAGATCGGCATTCTGGGACCGAACGGCTCCGGGAAAAGTACCTTTCTCCGGACGATTGCCGGGAAGCTTCCGCCTCTGTCCGGGAGCCAGCGGATGGGAGAGCATACCGATGCCGCGTACTTTGACCAGATGTCTGCGGATATCCGGGACGCGTGTTCGGTGCTGGAGTGGTTTCATGACAGATACCCGGCCCTGCATGAGAAGGAAATACGGGAAATCCTGGCGGGATATCTGTTCCGGGGAAAGGATCTGGGGAAGAGGGTCTGTGATCTTTCCGGCGGGGAAAAGGCCCGCCTGGTGCTTGCCTCTCTGCTGCAGTCTGGCCCGAATTTCCTGATTCTGGATGAGCCGACCAATTACATGGATATCCCCGCCAAGGAAACCATGGAATCGGTTTTCCGGTGCTACCGCGGGACGATTCTGTTTGTCTCTCATGACCGCTACTTTCTGGACCGGGTGGCCGATTCTCTGTTGATTTTCGAGAAGGGGAACAAAGAAGTCCGGTACTATCCCTTTGGCTATACGCACTACAGGGAGAGCCGGAGAAAGGCTGCCGACGGTCAGGACGCGGCCGCGGTCCGCACAGCGGAAAATCAGAGGCTGATCGAGGAGCTGCGGGCGGTCCCGAAAGCAGAGCGCTTCCGGCTTCGTGAGATTTCCACCGAGGAGGCGGAGCTGGACTGGCGCTTCGGGCTGAACAAGAGGGAGAGGGAGAAGGCGGAGAAGGACTACCGGGACGCATGCGCCGCTCTGGAGGAGATCCGGTGCCTGCGGCTGAAGGAATTTGCCGAAAACGTCGGCATATCGGAAAGGGCAGAGAGCCGGGCAGGCGGCTCTTCGTGCAGAACATACGCGGAAGCAGGGGACGGCAGGCAGGAGCTGTCTGCCGTGACGGCGGAAAAGCCGGAAAAGCCGGAAACGGCCGAAGAAAAAACAGTCCGGACATGCGCGCGCTGGACGCGGACATGTCTGGACTGGTATGAGATCTGGCTGGATACGCCGGACGGACAGAAAACGTGAAGGCGTAAAAAACCGTTATTTACACGTTTTTCTTCCGGAGGTAGCAGAACCAGTAGGTACATCCGACAATGACAGAGCCGCCGATGATATTCCCGATGGTGACAGGAAGAAGGTTCCGGGCAAAAAAGGTTCCCCAGTTCAGGCCGTCCGCCGCGATTCCGTACTCGGAGGAGGCGAAGATTCCGGCAGGGACAAAGTACATGTTTGCCACGCTGTGTTCAAAACCGCATAGGACAAAAACCATAACCGGAAGCATCAGGCCGATGATTTTGCCGGCAAGCTCCTTTGCCGCGAAAGAGACCCAGACAGCCAGACACACCAGGATGTTGCACAGGATTCCCCGGATTATGGCATCGGTGAAGCTCATGCTCACTTTTCCGGATGCCGTGGAGACGACAGATTTTGCCAGACCGGAATCAAACAGGGAGAGGACATGGCCGTAAGTGACGGCCAGCGCGGTAAGGATACTTCCCGCCAGGTTTCCAAGGTATACGAAAAGCCAGCTTTTCAGCATCCGGCCAACGGAAGCCTTTTTCTCCAGAACCGGAATGATAAGAAGACAGTTGCCGGTGAAAAGTTCCGAGCCGGCGCACAGGACAAGCATCAGTCCGACCGGGAATACGCAGGCTCCCGCGAACTTTGCGACGGAAGCCAGCGGGATGCTGACGGCAACCGCCTGGCTGGCCACGGCCCCGAAGGCGATGTAGATGCCGGCCAGGATGCCCAGAAGGAACATTTTCGGAACAGGAAGGCTGATTTTTCTGACTCCGATGTCAACGTAGTTTCTAGCAATCTCCGCAGGTGAATTCATAGTTTTTCCTCCTCACAGAACCAAACAGGGAAGTAACACGATTTTGAGATACAGGGTTCTGCACATGATGTCTGTATCAGCAAACCTAACTTTTATTATCTGTCAAAAAAATGCGTTGTCAAATCATTTTTATGCTTCTTCCATGCGTCCATTTATCCTCCCCCGGTTGTCTTCTGCGGCCGGATTTCCGCGGAAGGGAGATGTCGGGATTGACGAGTATTTTTTCCTATGGTACGATATCGCTTGCGCAGGGTAGTTTATCATGGTAAAGTGATTACACACGACAACGTGAAAGGAACGGCCATTTCCCGCGGCAATGAGGGAAGGGTACGTCTGCGGCGTTCCTTTACCCTGCAGGGATCGTATGACAGGAGGAGAAAATCTATGAAAAAGAAAGTAATCGGCGGCATTCTTGCCGTGGCAATGGCGGCAGGCCTGGCGGGATGCGGAAGTTCTTCCGCGGCAGGAAGTTCCTCTGCTTCGGCATCATCCGGAGCGGCAGCGTCTGAAAGCCAGGCGCAGGAGGTTTCTGTCACAGCGCAGAGCACATCGGCATCCTCCGGCACTGCGTCGGGAGACAGCGATGTGGACTATATTAAAGGAAAGGGAAAACTGATCGTCGGCGTTACAGATTTCGCGCCGATGGATTATAAGGACGACAGCGGAAACTGGATCGGCTTTGACGCGGATCTGGCGACGAAGGTGGCGGACGACCTGGGCGTTGATGTGGAGTTTGTGGAAATCGACTGGGACAGCAAGATCCTGGAGCTGCAGAACAAGAGCATCGATGTGGTCTGGAATGGAATGACCCTTACGGATGAGGTTACCAATTCCATGGAGTGTACCAAGCCGTATCTGAAAAACGCGCAGGTTGTCGTCATGCCTGCGGACAAGGCAGACCAGTATCCGGATGCCGAGAGCATGAAGAGCCTGAATTTCGCCGTGGAAACCGGATCGGCAGGAGAAGAGGCCGCGAAGGACGCGGGATTTAATTATTCCTCGGTGGAATCCCAGGCCAATGCGTTAATGGAGGTGAAGTCCGGGACATCAGACGCCTGCATCATTGACCTGCTGATGGCTGGAGCGATGATCGGCGAGGGAACGGATTTTGCGGATATGGTGCATACGGTAGAACTCACCAGTGAGGAATATGGGATCGGCTGCAGAAAGGGATCGGATCTGGCGGAATTCATCAATCAGTCGCTTGCCTCTTATGAGAAGGACGGATCACTGAAGGAGCTGGCAGAAAAATACGGTGTGCAGGAATCCCTGATTCCGATTGCCTGACTGCTTTCCGGCGCAGGAAACAGAAGAAAAAGAAGCGTCAGCTTCTGACGACAGGTCGGATCTCCCCTCTGCGGGAGCCGGCCTGCTTTTCTGCGTGACAGGGAAAATCCGGCGGCACGGCGGCGTGCGCGGCGGAGACAATCTGTGGTGTCACGCGCTTGTGACATGGCGGTTTTACTGAAAAAGAGTTTCAAGGAGTAGCGACATGTTTATCACAGTAACTTTGCAGCTTCTGCAGGGATTTGCGAAAACGGTGGAATTATTTGCCCTGACCCTGCTGTTTTCCCTGCCCCTGGGGCTGCTGCTCAGCCTTGGTTCCATGAGCAGGGCGAAGATTCTGAAATATCCCATCAAGTTTCTCATCTGGGTGATCCGCGGGACGCCGCTGATGCTGCAGCTGATGGTTATTTTTTACGGACCGGGCCTTTTGGGAAATCCGGTATGGAACGGCATGGGAAACAACGGGCGGTTTGTCGCTGCGCTGGTGGCCTTTGTCATCAATTATTCCTGCTATTTTTCGGAGATCTACCGCGGCGGCATCCAGTCGGTCCCGGTCGGCCAGTATGAGGCCGGGCAGGTTCTCGGAATGACCAGGGGGCAGATTTTCCGGAAGGTCGTTCTTCTGCAGGTGATCAAACGGATTGTCCCGCCCATGTCAAACGAAATTATCACACTGGTTAAGGATACCTCTCTGGCAAACGTCATCAGTGTTACAGAAATTATTTTCATGGGCAATTCCTTTACCAAATCCAACGGGCTGATCTGGCCGCTGTTTTATACGGGCGTGTTTTATCTTCTGTTCTGCGGCCTGCTGACCATCCTGTTCGGATATATCGAGAAAAAATTGAGTTATTTCCGCTGAAAGCATGAGGGAAAAAATGGCACTTCTGGAAGTATCACATATAGAAAAAAATTTTGAGAACACGAAGGTGCTGAAGGATATCAGCTTTCAGATGGAGGAGGGGCAGGCGGTTTCCATCATCGGTTCCTCCGGTAGCGGGAAAACCACCCTGCTCCGCTGTCTGAACTTTCTGGAGGTACCGGACGGGGGAACCATCACGGTACGCGGAGAAAAGCTGTTTGACGCGGCGGAAAAAGCGCAGGAGAGTGAGGAGCAGATCCGGAAAAAACGCCTGCATTTCGGGTTAGTTTTTCAGAATTTCAACCTTTTTCCGCAGTACACGGCACTGGAAAACGTGACGCTGGCCCCGAAGCTGGCGCTGGAAAAAGCGGACGCGGAGAGCCTCGGCAGGATTGAGTCGCACGGAAGAGAGCTCCTTCGGAAGATGGGGCTGGAAAACAGGGAGAACAACTACCCGCACCAGCTCTCCGGGGGACAGCAGCAGCGGGTGGCCATTGCCCGGGCACTCGCCCTGCAGCCGGATATTCTCTGCTTTGACGAGCCGACCTCCGCGCTGGATCCGCTGCTTACCGGCGAAGTGCTGAAGGTCATCCGCAGCCTGGCGGAGCAGCACACGACCATGATTATTGTGACGCACGAGATGTCCTTTGCGCGCGACGTGTCCGACCAGGTGATCTTTATGGATAAGGGCGTGATTGCGGAGCAGGGAACACCGGAGGAGATCTTTCACCATCCGAAGGAGGAAAGAACCCGCCGGTTTTTGTCGGGCTACGCCAATCCGGATTAAGGGTATGGTTTGCTTTTACCCTGTCTATGCCTTATAATGGCAACGTGATTTATGGCTTTTTGCGGCCTCAGGACTGGCTTCGGATTCATTCCGAAAGATTCATTCAGGAAGGGAAAGAACATGGCAAATACGGACGGCTATATCAGTCCCCTGTCAGAGCGCTATGCCAGCAGGGAAATGCAGCACATTTTTTCCGAGGATTTTAAGTTCACCACATGGAGAAGGCTCTGGATTGCTCTGGCTGAGACGGAGAAGGAGCTCGGACTGAATATTACGCAGGAACAGATTGACGAGATGAAGGCGCATGTGTCCGACATCAATTATGATGTGGCAAGGGCAAGGGAGAAAGTGGTCCGTCATGACGTTATGTCCCATGTCTATGCCTACGGCGTCCAGTGCCCGAAGGCAAAGGGCATTATCCATCTGGGCGCAACCTCCTGCTATGTGGGAGACAATACAGATATTATTATTATGAGCGAGGCCCTGAAGCTCATCCGGAAAAAACTGGTCAATGTCATAGACGTGCTGGCGAAATTCGCCAGAAAGGAAAAAGACCAGCCCTGCCTTGCTTTTACTCATTTCCAGCCGGCGCAGCCCACAACGCTGGGCAAGCGGGCGACCCTCTGGCTGAATGAGTTTGTCATGGATCTCGGAGATCTGGAGTATGTGCAGGGCACGCTGAAGCTGCTCGGCTCCAAGGGGACAACGGGAACGCAGGCCAGCTTCCTGGAGCTGTTCAACGGGGATCAGGAGAAGGTAGACCGGATTGACCCGATGATCGCGGAAAAAATGGGGTTCCGGGAATGCTATCCGGTGTCCGGACAGACCTATTCCAGAAAGGTAGACACCAGGGTGCTGAATGTCCTGGCGGGAATTGCGGCCAGCGCGCATAAGTTCTCCAATGATGTCCGCCTCCTGCAGCATCTGAAAGAGGTCGAAGAGCCGTTTGAAAAAACCCAGATCGGCTCCTCTGCCATGGCCTATAAGCGGAACCCGATGCGGAGCGAGCGGATTGCCTCCCTGTCCAGATATGTGATGATTGACGCGCTGAATCCGGCCATGACTTCTTCGGAGCAGTGGTTCGAGAGGACGCTGGACGACTCGGCGAACAAGAGACTCTCCGTCGCGGAAGGCTTCCTGGCGGTCGACGGCATTCTGGATTTGGTTCTGAACGTGGCGGACGGTCTTGTGGTTTATCCGAAGGTCATTGAAAAGCACCTGATGGCGGAGCTGCCCTTTATGGCCACGGAGAACATCATGATGGACGCCGTGAAAGCGGGAGGCGACCGGCAGGAGCTGCATGAAAGAATCCGGGAGCTCTCCATGGAGGCGGGAAGGACGGTTAAGGAGCAGGGGCGTGAGAACGACCTGCTGGACCGCATCGCGGCGGATCCGGCCTTCAACCTATCCATCGGCGACCTGAGAAAATCCATGGATCCGAAAAAATACATCGGACGCGCTCCCCGTCAGGTGGAGAAGTACCTGAAGGAAGTCATTGACCCTCTCCTGAAGGAGAGGAAGGATCTTCTGGGCGTCAGGGCAACGATTTCTGTATAAAGGAGGATGTCATGGTTAAGGCTGTTGTTGGTGCAAACTGGGGCGATGAGGGAAAGGGAAAAATTACCGATACACTGGCAAACGAGGCGGATATTGTCATCCGTTTCCAGGGCGGCGCAAATGCCGGCCACACCATTGTGAATCAGTACGGAAAATTTGCGCTTCACACCATGCCCTCCGGCGTATTCCATCCGGATATCATGAATATCATCGGAAACGGCATGGCTTTCGATATTGATAAATTTATACAGGAACTGGATGAGATTGTGTCCCGCGGGGTGCCGAAGCCGCAACTGATGGTTTCTGACCGCGTACAGGTCATGATGCCCTACCATGTGCAGTTTGATTCCCTGGAGGAGGCCAGGCTGGCGGGAAAATCCTTCGGTTCCACGAAGTCCGGCATTGCGCCCTTCTACAGTGATAAATTTGCCAAGATCGGTTGGCAGATCAACGAATTTTATCAGGACGACGAGGTCCTGATGGAGAAAATCAACCGCATTGCGGACCAGAAGGATGTCCTGCTGACCGGACTTTACCACACGGATCCGATTGACAGGCAGGGGCTCCTTCAGTGGATCAAAGACAGAAGGGAAAAGGTGAAGGATTATCTGGGCAATGTGTCTCTTTACCTGGATACAGCGATCCGGGAGGGGAAAAACATTCTGCTGGAGGGCCAGCTGGGCACCATGAAGGATCCGGATCACGGCATCTACCCGATGGTGACCTCCAGCTCTCCTCTGGCGGCATACGGCGCCATCGGGGCCGGAATTCCACCCTATGAGATCAAAAAAGTGGTCGTCGTCTCCAAGGCTTATTCTTCCGCGGTGGGCGCGGGTGAATTTGTCTCTGAAATTTTCGGGGAGGACGCAGAGCTCCTCCGCAATCATGGCGGAGACGGGGGAGAGTACGGCGCGACGACGGGCAGACCCAGAAGGGTCGGATGGTACGACTGTGTGGCGTCTAAATACGGGTGCCGCCTGCAGGGCGCGACGGATGTCGCGTTCACGGTGCTGGATGACCTGGGATATCTGGACGAGATTCCCGTCTGCGTGGCCTACGAGCTGGACGGGAAGGAAATCACGGAATTTCCGGTTACCAAAGACCTGAAGCGCTGCAAACCGGTTTACCGTACCTTTAAGGGTTGGAAATGCGACATCCGGGGCATCCGGAAATTTGAGGATCTTCCCAGGGAAGCGCAGGATTATGTGAATTTCATCGAAAGCCAGATCGGATATCCCATCACCATGGTTTCCAACGGACCGGGAAGAGATGACATTATTTATCGCCGGGGAGCTGTATGAAGCGGAACAACAGAAATCGGAAACAGACGCTGCTGGCGGGAGCGCTGGCAGGCGCTATAGGAATTGTTGCGGCGGGCTGCTCTCTCCCGAACAGCAATGAGAACACATCCATCTCCGCGGACGAGACGGGAGTGATCACCGAGACCGTGGTGGAATCGGTGGGAGAGGACTCGTTTACCGAGGATGAGCTGAAGCAGTACATTGAACAGGAGATCGCGGATTATACGGACAGCGGCGGGGGCAAGGTTTCCCTGACAAAATGTACGGTGGCCAACCGGACGGCAGAGACGGTGATGACTTATGCGACGTGTGACGATTACGCGAAGTTTAACAACGTCACCTGCTTTCTCGGCACGATACAGGCCGCGGAGGACGCGGGGTATGACGTCTCGCAGAGCTTTGTAGACAAAAAGGGTGCCGCGGCAGACGCGGAGATCATCTCCGAGAGGGCAAAGGAGTGGAAAATTTTCATCTGTGAGGAGCCGGTCCAGGTAAGGCTTCCGGATAAAATTCTCTATGCCACGGACAATGTGACAATAACCGGAAGGCTGACGGCAACGGTGAACACGGTGCTGGATACGCCGGTGGCAACGCCTGCGGCGGCTTCGTCAGACAGCAGCGTATCCTCGGCGGGAGAGACGCAGACGGAGAGTGTCAAGGCTTCCTCTGCTTCCTCCGCAGGCGGAAGCGGGACGGCCGCTGTTTCCCAGGCGGCGGAAGGAGGGACGGACAGCCGGCAGATCAACCCCTATGCCACCGTGTCCGATTATTACGCGTATATCATTTATAAATGATAGTACCACCATGATCACAGTGCCAAAATCCGACACCACGCATGCCTGCGTGCAGGGGGATAAAAGGTACTTTGAACATTCATATCACGGGATATCTTCCGGGACCCTGCGGGGCCGCGGCGGTTTCAGAAATCAGTCAACAGCAGACAGAGAGGCGGAAAAAAATGGAAAAGACAATGGATAAAATTATCGCGATGGCCAAATCACGCGGGTTTGTGTTTCCGGGATCCGAGATATACGGCGGCCTGGCCAATACCTGGGATTACGGCCCGCTCGGCGTGGAGCTGAAGAATAACGTCAAGAAGGCCTGGTGGAAGAAGTTTGTGCAGGACAATAAATATAACGTGGGCGTGGACTGCGCGATCCTGATGAATCCGCAGACCTGGGTCGCGTCCGGGCATCTGGGAAGCTTTTCCGATCCGCTGATGGACTGCAAGGAGTGCCATGAGCGCTTCCGCGCGGACAAGCTGATCGAGGATTTCTGCGAACAGAACGGAATTGAGATCGAGAACGGCAGCTGCGACGGATGGTCACAGGAAAAGATGATGGGCTTTATTGAAGAGCATCAGATCCCCTGCCCCAGCTGCGGAAAACACAATTTTACGGATATCCGGCAGTTTAACCTGATGTTCAAGACGTTCCAGGGCGTCACGGAGGATGCCAAGAATACGGTTTATCTCCGTCCGGAAACCGCGCAGGGTATTTTTGTCAATTTCAAGAATGTGCAGCGCACGACCAGAAAGAAGATTCCCTTCGGAATCGGACAGATCGGCAAGTCTTTCCGGAATGAAATCACACCCGGAAACTTTACCTTCCGCACGCGTGAGTTTGAGCAGATGGAGCTGGAGTTTTTCTGTGAGCCGGATACGGATCTGGAGTGGTTCGATTACTGGAGATCCTTCTGCCGCGACTGGCTGCAGAAGCTGGGCATGAAGCCGGAAGAGATGAGGCTCCGTGATCACGCCAAGGAGGAGCTGAGCTTCTACAGCAAGGCGACGACGGATATCGAGTTCCTGTTCCCCTTCGGCTGGGGAGAGCTCTGGGGAATCGCGGACCGGACCGACTACGACCTGGGACGCCATCAGGAGGTATCCGGCCAAGATCTTACGTATTTCGACGACCAGAAGAACATCCGCTACATCCCCTATGTCATTGAGCCGTCGCTGGGAGCGGACCGTGTGGTTCTTGCGTTCCTGTGCAGCGCCTATGACGAGGAAGTCCTGGACGAGGAGAAAAACGATGTCCGCACAGTCCTGCATTTCCATCCGGCGCTTGCCCCGGTGAAGATTGCTGTTCTGCCGCTGTCCAAAAAGCTGACGGAGCAGGCGGAGAAGATTTACGACCATCTCTGCGAGAAATACAACTGTGAATATGACGACAGGGGAAATATCGGAAAGAGATACCGCAGGCAGGATGAAATCGGAACGCCGTACTGCGTGACCTATGATTTCGATTCCGAAAATGACGGCGCCGTGACAATCCGCGACAGGGATACCATGGAGCAGGTGCGGGTGAAAATCGAGGAACTGGATCAGTATTTCGACGGGAAATTTGACTTCTGATTGACCGTAACAAATAGATCTGACGCGGACAGCGATATCTGTCAGGAAGCGAGGTGCTGCAGATGCAGAAAAAACGTGTGGTAATTTCCCTGGGACACTCGGCGCTGGGGGCGACTCTCCCGGAGCAGAGAGAGGCAGTCACTAAGGCGGTCCGGGCGGTTGCGGACCTGGTTGCGGACGGGGCGAACGTCGTGATCACGCACAGCAACGGTACGCAGGTAGGCATGATTCATACAGCAATGAACGAATTCGCCAAGGCGCACGCGGAATACACGGGCGCTCCTATGGCCGTGTGCTCCGCCATGAGCCAGGGGTATATCGGCTATGATATTCAGAACGCGCTCCGGGCAGAGCTTCTCCGCCGCGGTATTTACCGGAATATTGCCACCATCATCACGCAGGTGACGGTGGATCCCTATGATGAGGCGCTCTACCAGCCCACAAAGGTGATCGGCCGTGTCCTTACCAAAGAGGAGGCGGAAGCGGAGCAGAAAAAGGGAAACTTTGTGACAGAGGTAGAAGGCGGGTACCGCAGGATTATCGCGGCTCCGAAGCCGCAGGAGATTATCGAGCTGGACTCCATTCGGCTTCTGCTGGACGCCGGCCACATTGTCATAGCGGGCGGCGGAGGCGGAATTCCGGTTCTGGAGCAGGGCGAGACGCTTCGCGGCGCCAGCGCGGTGATCGAGAAGGATCTGATTGCTACCAGGCTTGCCGAGGAGCTTCGCGCGGACGAGCTGGTCATCCTGACCAGCGTCGATCATGTCATGCTGAACTACGGCAGGGAGAATGCCACGCCTCTGGGGAAGATCACGGTTTCCGAGGCGGAGGGCTATATCCGGGAGGGGCAGTTCGGGGACGCCACGATGCTTCCCAAAGTCCAGGCCGCCTGCAGCTTTATCCGCAGGGGCGGGAAAAGAGCGGTCATCACATCGGTTCATAATGCCAAGGCGGCATTCGAGGGCAGCGCCGGAACCAGCATCGTAGAAGGCTGATTCTTATGAAGAAATGGATCGTTCTGGCGGTATCCTCCGCGGCCTTCTGCCTGGTGGGACTTTTTTTCTGTATTTCCATGATCCTGCAGGGGGCGGTTCTGCCGTTTGGGGACGGCGCCTCACAGGCGGAGGCCTCTGCTTCCGCCGCGGAGAGCACGGAGTCCATGAACGCAGACTCTGCCGTCAGCAGCTCCGCAGACGCCCCGGCCATTCCCGGAATCACGGCGGAGCAGGCGGCCCTGCTTCCGCAGAATCCTGCGGATTTCAGCAGGAGTGTCTGGGCGGTTGACTGGGATGAGGATTCCGCGAAAACCTATCTGGACGCCCATCAGGATGGCATCTCTGAGGTCAGCATTTTTGCGGCCACCTTCAATTCGGCCGGACAGATCAGCGAGCCGGACGCGCTCACCGCGCTGATGACGGATCTGAAGGCCGCGTATCCCGATAAAAAATATTATCTGTCTGTGACCAATGATATTATTGAGGACGGATGGACAGAGGCAAAAAATTCCAATATTCTCTACACGCTTCTGGAGGACGAGGGCAGCGCCCGCGCGCATGCGCAGCAGCTGGCGGCTCTCGCCTCGGAACAGGGATTCGACGGAGTGGAAATTGACTACGAGAGTATCTACGGAGACACCACGCTCTGGAATCTTGTCATCCGCTTTGAGGACATGCTGGCCGAGGAGGCAGGGAGCAGAGGACTGGGTGTGCGCGTTGTGCTGGAGCCTTCGATTCCGGCGGATCAGCTGAATTTCTCCGACCGGGTGGAACATGTCGTGATGTGCTATGACGCGCACGGGATCGGCACCGATGCCGGACCGAGGGCGGATTTTGATTTTTTAAGCGGCATCGTCAGCAACTTTTCCAGGGTGCCGAACCTCTCCTACGCCATCGCGAACGGAGGCTACGACTGGAACCTGGGCGGCGGATATACAGAGCCCTGTTCGGACAGGGATGTCGCCAAGATCATGGGAACCTACGGCGGGGAACCTGTCCGGGACGAATCTAACGGAGCCCTGCTTTACAGCTACACGGACGAGGCAGGCAGCGCGCATCAGCTCTGGTACGGGGACGAGGAGACGCTGCGCATCTGGCAGACACAGATTGAAAACCAGGTGGGGCATCCGGTTTCCGTCTGTATCTGGAGAGCATGATTTTTTAGAAATTTTAGAAATGTTTTGGAAAGCGGTCAAAGTTTCATCACATTTTCTCGTTAGAATGAGTCTCAGATAGTTGATCAAAACAAACTATCTCCCCCTCATTTTAAGAACACAGAGAACCCCGGATCCGAGAGATTCGGGGTTTTCTGTTGCCTGAAATTATGCTATCCTTTACTCGTTACGTTGCGTCTGCCGGATATCCGGCAGAAGTACAGACACAGGCCGGCTGCGCCGGCGCTGGATGGGAGCGGAAAATGAAAAAACTGAAAGAACTTCTGGACGGCCTGCAGGCCGAGGTGCTGCAGGGCAGTCTGGAGAAAGAAATAGAGGGTGTTGCCTATGATTCCCGGAAGGCAGGGGAAAATTACCTGTTCGTCTGCATCCGGGGAGCCGTCTCCGACGGCCATGCCTATGCGAAGGAGGTCGCTGAGAAGGGGGCGGCGGCTTTTCTTGTGGAGACACCGGTAGAAGTGCCTTCCTCCGTCACGGTGATCCGTGTTCCCAGCACCCGTTACGCGCTGGCGCTGGTTTCCTCTGTATGGTTTGACCATCCGGAGAAAAAGCTGACAACCATCGGCATTACCGGGACCAAGGGGAAAACGACAACGACTTATATGATCCAGTCCATTCTGGAGGCGGCAGGCCATAAAACAGGCCTGATCGGCACGATTGAGAGCATCACCGGGCTGCGCACCATTCCGTCCGAGAATACGACGCCGGAATCCTACCTGATCTACGAGTACTTTTCGGAGATGGTCCGGGCCGGGTTTGACAGCGTGGTCATGGAGGTATCCTCCCAGGCTCTGAAACTGGACCGGGTCGCCGGGATCTATTTTGATTACGGCATTTTTACCAATATAGAGGCGGACCATATCGGGCCGAATGAACACGCCAGCTTTGAGGAATACATGGAGTGCAAGAAGAAGCTTCTCCAGAACTGCAGGATCGGCATTGTGAACCGGGACGACAGGCATTTCCAGCAGATTGTGGAGGGCGCGTCCTGCAAGCTGGAAACCTACGGCTACAGCGAACAGGCGGATCTCCGCGCGGAAAACGCCATGATGATCTGCAAGCCGGGCTATCTGGGAATCCGCTATCAGGCTTCCGGGCTGGTCAATATTCCGGTGGAAATCGATATTCCCGGCCGTTTTTCTGTCTATAATTCACTGGCGGCCGTGGCGGTCTGCTACCACTTCGGGGTGACAGAGGAAGAGATCATGAAGGCTCTGACCCATGCAAAGGTCAAGGGACGGGTGGAGATGGTCCGGGTTTCCGACAAATTTACCCTGATGATTGATTACGCGCACAACGCGATGGCGCTGGAGAGCCTTCTTTCCACCCTCCGCGAGTACCATCCGAACCGCATCGTATGTTTGTTCGGATGCGGCGGAAACAGGGACAGGGACCGCCGGTTCGAGATGGGGGAAGTCTCCGGAAAGATGGCGGATTTCACCATTATCACCTCGGACAATCCCAGGAATGAGGATCCGCAGGCAATCATGGACGATATCCGGACAGGCATGGAAAAAACCGACGGGGAATACATTGAGATTGCGGACCGGAAAGAGGCGATCCGGTACGCCATCCATCACGGCGAGCCGGGAGATATTATTGTTCTCGCCGGAAAGGGACACGAGGACTACCAGATTATCAAGGGAAAGAAATATCCCATGGACGAGCGTGTGCTGATTCAGGAGATCCTGGAGGAAGACAGACAGGCAGATGCAGGAACTGTATGCTGATGTAATTGTAAATATTACCCAGGAGAGTCTGGATAAAACCTTCCAGTACAGAATTCCGGAAAAACTGCGGGAGAGTGTGCGGGAGGGAACGGCGGTGCGGATTCCGTTCGGCAGGGGAACCCGGACCGTGGACGGCTATGTGGTCGGCATCAGTGCCGCTCCGAAAATTGAGGAGAGCCGGATACGGCCGATTCTGGAGATCCAGGAAGGGCGGCTGCCGATCGAGGGGCGTCTCCTGCAGCTGGCTGTCTGGATGAAAAAGACCTACGGCTCGACCATGAACCGTGCGCTTCAGACGGTTCTTCCCGTAAAGGAAAAGGAGAAGGCGTCTACCGCGGACAGCATACGGGTGATCGCGGACAGGGAAACGCTGCAGCGCGCCCTGGAGGAGAGCCGGCAGAAGGGACATAAGGCGAAGGAGCGCGCGCTCCGGTCTCTTCTGGACCCGGGCGGGGAGAGCTGCCCGGACCGCCTCCGGTTTATGAAAACAGCGGGGGTTACATCCTCTGTCCTGCAGAGTCTTCAGAAAGACGGCCTGATTTCCGTGGAGACCCACCGGGTCATCCGGAATCCGGAGGATCTGCTGGAAGATGCGGACGAGGCGGAAAACGGCCTGTCGGTTCCGGAACAGGAGGGCAGGGAGCTGACTCCCGGCCAGAAAAAAGTCAGGGACGGAATTCTGGCGGAGTGGAACGGACAGAATCGTCCGTGTCTGATCCGCGGAATCACCGGAAGCGGAAAGACACTGATCTATATGGACCTGATCGGGGAAGTGCTGCGGGAGGGAAGGCAGGCGATTGTCCTGATTCCGGAGATCTCCCTTTCCTGGCAGACGGTGCGGAGATTCCGCAGAAGGTTCGGGGATGCGGTCGCGGTCCTTCATTCCAGAATGTCAAAGGGGGAGCGGTTCGACCAGATGGAGCGGGCCAGGACAGGGGAGGCAAAGATCGTCATAGGTCCCCGTTCGGCATTATTCACCCCGTTTCCCGACACCGGGCTGATCCTGATCGACGAGGAGCATGAACCGAGTTACCGGTCGGAAAAAGCCCCCTGCTATGACGCGAGGGAGACCGCGCTGGAACGCGCGCGCATGGAACAGGCGCATGTGGTATTCGGCTCCGCGACCCCTTCCGTAGACGCGTGGTACCGCTGCCGGAAGGGGGAATTCGCCGGGTTTGTTCTGGACAGCCGCTATGGCGGAGCCGGCCTCCCGTCGGTGGAAATTGTGGATATGCGGAAGGAGCTTCAGAACGGCAACCGGTCCGTGATCAGCTCCCGCCTGCAGCTGGAACTGGAGGAAAGACTCCGGAAAAAGGAACAGAGCATGCTTTTCCTGAACCGGAGGGGAGTTTCCGGCTTTTTGTCCTGCCGGTCCTGCGGAGAGGTCATCCGGTGCCCGCACTGCGATGTTTCTCTCACGCTTCACAACAACGGGAAGCTTGTATGCCACTACTGTGGCTATGAGACAGATCCGGTCCGGGTCTGCCCTCACTGCGGTTCTCCGTTTATCAGCGGCTTCCGTGTGGGAACCCAGAAGGTGGAAAGCGAGCTGAAAAGCAGGTTTCCGCAGGCAAGGATTCTGCGCATGGACGCGGATTCCACAAGGGGGAAGAATGATTACCGGAAGATTCTCCGCACGTTTGCCATGCATCAGGCGGATATCCTGGTCGGTACGCAGATGATCGTAAAGGGACATGATTTTCCGGATGTTACGCTGGTGGGAGTCCTGGCGGCGGATCTCTCGCTGGGAGAGAACAGCTACCGGGCGGCAGAGAGGACGTACCAGCTGCTTGTACAGGCAGTCGGACGCGCCGGCAGGGGAAGTGTGCCCGGTCTTGCCGTCATTCAGACCTATCAGCCGGATCACTACAGCATACGTGCCGCGGCCAGCCAGGATTACGACGCTTTTTACTCCGAAGAAATTGCCGGGAGAGAGTTCCTGAATTATCCTCCGGTCTGGCAGATGCTTGCCGTGAGGGGAAGCTGTACGGACGGGCAGAGACTGCAGCGGGCGTTTCTGGCGCTCCGCGAGTTCCTCCGGAAATATCGGAGGTCCGAACAGACGGTCCTGCTGGGGCCGACGCCGGAGACGGTGGCCAGGATTAAGGATAACTGGCGGGAGGTGCTGTACGTTCGGGAGCCGGACCGGCAGGAGATTATCCGCCTGCGCAGCATGGCGGAGCGCTACATTGAAATTAATTCCGGATTCCGGGATATTTATTTTACGTTTGAACTGAATTCCTAGAGTCAGGGGAAAACGGAACGGCAGCCCGTATCCGTTTTCCCGCGAGGGAGTTTCAGAAAAATTTCTGCGGCGCGCAAAGAGAGCGCCCGCATCTTTGAAAGAAAGAGGGAATAGAGATGGCACTGCGTACAATTCGTCTGGAGGGAGACAAGGTTCTGGAAAAGGTCTGCAGGCCGGTCACAAAAATGACGCCCAGGATTAAGACCCTGATCGAGGATATGTTTGAAACCATGTATGACGCCTACGGCGTGGGTCTGGCCGCGCCGCAGGTGGGAATCCTGAAAAGGATCTGCGTGATTGATGTGGACGGGGAACATCCCTTTGTTTTTATCAATCCGGAAATTGTGGAAAAGGATGGGGAACAGACCGGGGAGGAAGGCTGCCTCTCCATTCCCGGCATGGTCGGGCTGGTGACAAGGCCGGAGCATATCATCGTAAAGGCTTTTGATGAGAACATGGAGCCCTTCGAGCTGGAAGCGGATGGGCTGCTGGCCAGAGCCTGCTGCCATGAATTTGACCATCTGGACGGGCATCTGTACCGGAAGCTGGCAAAAGGGCCTCTCCACCGGGCGGGAGAGACAGAGGAGCAGGAGAGCCCGGAAGAGGAAGAAACAGAGGAGCTTTGAGATGAGAATCGTGTTTATGGGAACCCCCGACTTTGCGGTCGGGACACTGGAAGCGCTCGCTGCCTCCGGACAAGAGGTGGAGGCCGTTTTCACCCAGCCGGACAAGCCGGTCGGAAGGAAGCAGGAGCTTCGGCCGACGGCCGTAAAAGCGGCTGCGGAGAAGCTCGGACTGCCGGTTTACCAGCCTGCGCGTATCCGGGAACCGGAGAATCTGGAAATCCTGAAGAAGCTGAACCCGGAGGTGATTGTTGTCGTCGCCTACGGACAGATAGTCCCCCAGAGTATTCTGAAGCTTCCGGAATACGGATGCCTGAATGTCCACGCGTCGCTCCTTCCGGCCTACCGGGGGGCCGCCCCGATTCAGTGGGCGGTGCTGAACGGCGAAAAAACATCCGGCGTGACTATCATGCAGATGGACGAAGGCCTGGACACCGGAGATATGCTCGCCCAGACGGAAATCACACTGGATCCGCAGGAGACAGGAGGATCCCTGTTTGAGCGCCTGAGCCGCGCCGGGGCTGATCTTCTGGCGGAGACTCTTCCTAAGCTCCAGGCCGGAGAAATTCATCCCCGGAAACAGCCCGGGGAGAGCACAACGGCTTATGCCAGGATGATTGAAAAAAAGGACGGCATCATTGACTGGGGCAGGACGGCGCACCAGATTGACTGCCAGATCCGGGGACTGAACCCCTGGCCGTCCGCCTATACCGGCCTGGAGGGCAGGCAGCTGAAGATATGGAAGGCCTCTGTATCCGGAGAATCGGACAGCCGGAAGCCCTGCGGCACGGTGCTGGGGGCGGAAGCCGGGGGAATCCGGGTGCAGACCGGGGAGGGAATCCTGATCCTGGAGGAACTCCAGCTGGAGGGAAGAAAACGGATGACTGCCGCAGATTTCCTGCGGGGACGCCGGTTTGCCGCCGGAGAGACGCGGCTGGGCTTCTAAAAGGAAACAGGACAGACAGGAGGCTGATCGGTTATGTACGGAAATTATTATTATTACGGCATTGACTGGACGTATCTGTTAATTCTGGCGGCATTTGTGTTTACACTGATTGTGCAGAGCGTCATGCGGGGAACGTTCCGGAAATACAGCAGAATCCGGAGCGGAAGCGGCATGACCGGGGCGCAGGTGGCGCAGCAGATTCTTGCCAGCGAAGGGCTGTACGGCGTCCAGGTCCTGCAGGTATCCGGCGATCTGACGGATCACTATGATCCCCGGAATAAAACAGTTTCCCTTTCGCAGACGGTGTACGGAAGCTCCTCCCTGGCGGCACAGGGAGTGGCGGCACACGAGTGCGGGCATGCCATTCAGGACGCGAAGGGCTACGCGCCCCTGGGAATCCGGTCGGCGCTTGTCCCGGTGGCTAATTTCGGCTCCTCTGCCGCCTGGCCGCTGTTCTTTATCGGATTGCTCTTCCAGCTGCCGGTGATCATGAAAATCGGTATTTTTCTTTTCCTTTTTGCCCTTCTCTTTCAGCTTGTGACCCTCCCGGTTGAATTTAACGCCTCTCACCGGGCCATGAAGAAGCTGAAAGGCATGAACCTGATGAGCAGGGAAGAACTCGGCGGGGCCAGAAGCGTGCTTTCCGCGGCGGCCATGACTTATGTCGCGGCGGCGGCGACTTCGCTGATGTATCTTCTTCGTATGCTGATTCTCTCCGGAGCGGGAAGAAGAGATGACTGAGCAGGACCGGAAGAAAAAATCCGTGCGGGCGCTTGCCCTGGAGCTGCTTCTGGAGGCGCAGAAGGAGAACCGGCAGAGTCACCTGGTGCTGCGGGACGCGCTGGAAAAAAGGGCGTGGCTGACTGCGCAGGACCGCGCATTTCTGGTGCGTCTGTTTGAAGGGACGATCGAGTATCGAATCCAGATGGATTATATCCTGAACCAGTATGCCAGGATTCCGACCGGGCGGATGCGCCCGGCCATCCGCGAAATCCTGCGGATGAGCGTCTACCAGATCCGCTATATGGACAGTGTGCCGGATTCCGCGGCTGTCAACGAAGCGGTGCGGCTGGCGTCAGCGAAGGGCTTCGGGAATCTCCGGGGATTTGTCAACGGGATTCTGCGGAGCATTATCCGGGAGCCGGACCGGCTCCGCTGGCCGTCTGAACAGGACGACAACCCGTGTTTCCGGATCCAGATCCTGTATTCCATGCCGGAGTTCCTTGTGCGGAAGTGGATGGATGCCTACGGACCGGAGACGGCGGAGAAAATCTGCCGGAGCTTTTTGGAAGAGAGGCCTCTGACGGTCCGGGTAAGAGGACAGGCAGCCGGGGAAGACAATTTCCAGAGCCGTCTTCCGCAGGGCTGCACAGCGGAAAAGAGCAGCCTGGTTCCGGATGCCTGGTACCTGAAGGGAGTGAACCATCTGGCGTCCCTTCCGGATTTTCAGAGCGGGACCCTGTATGCCCAGGATGTCAGTTCCATGCTGGCCGTCAGGGCCGCGGGAATCCGTCCAGGCAGCCGTGTCCTGGATATGTGCGCCGCCCCCGGCGGAAAGAGCATCCTTGCCGCAGACCTGATGCGGGAAGCGGACCCCGGAGGGAAGAGGGCGGGTGTTGTGATCTCCAGGGATGTGACCGGGCGGAAGCTCGCGCTGCTGCGTGAAAACCGCGAGAGATGCCAGGTTCCGGAAATGCAGCCCTGTCTGTGGGACGCCACGCAGTTCCGCCCGGAGGATCGTGAGGCTTTTGATGTGGTGATCGCGGATGTTCCCTGCTCCGGCTACGGAGTCATCGGCAGAAAGCCGGATATCCGCTATCACGCTTCCGCGGAAAAGGAAGCCTCTCTGGCAGAACTGCAGAAAAAAATTCTTGCCAACGCGGTCCGCTGTGTCCGTCCGGGGGGAACGCTACTGTTCTCCACCTGCACCGTCAACCGGGCGGAAAATGAAGACAACACCGCATGGCTCCTGGAACATTTTCCACTGGTAAAGAAAGAAGAAAGACAGCTCCTTCCGGGCAGCTATCCGGGAGACGGCTTCTACTACGCTGTGTTCCGTGTGTAAGCCCGGTTCCGGGCTTATCCCTTCTTAACACCCCTTGTGAGGGGAAAGGATCAAATTATTTCTACGGCGGGGATTCCGCAGCGCAACGAACACCACACCCCATGCGTCGGGGATGAAAAGAGGTCGGGAAAGTATGGCGGCAGATATCAAATCAATGGATCTTCCGGAGCTGCAGGAGCTCTGCGTTTCTCTGGGAGAGAAGGCTTTCCGGGGAAAACAGCTGTTTTCCTGGCTGCACCGGCAGCGTGTCGAGAGCTACGCGGAGATGACTAATCTTCCGGGAGAGCTGCGGGAAAAGCTGGAGGCGGAGTATCCGATTGTCAGGCTGCAGGCTGTCCGGGAGCAGGTCTCAAAGATTGACGGGACCAGAAAATATCTGTTCGCCCTGCCGGACGGGAATGTGATCGAGAGCGTCCGCATGGAATATCACCACGGCGCTTCTGTCTGCCTGTCCTCCCAGGTCGGCTGCCGGATGGGCTGCCGGTTCTGCGCCTCGACGCTGGACGGAAAGGTGAGGGATCTGACCGCCTCGGAGATGCTGGAGCAGGTATATCAGATTCAGAGGATGACCGGGGAGAGGGTCTCCAGCCTGGTTGTCATGGGAAGCGGAGAGCCTTTCGACAATTACGATAATCTGGTCCGTTTTCTCCGTCTTGCGTCCGATAAGGACGGGCTGAATCTCAGCCAGCGCGCAGTCACGGTGTCTACCTGCGGAATCGTGCCGAAAATCCGGGCATTTGCGGAAGAACACCTGCAGACAGGCCTGGCGATTTCCCTGCACGCGTCCAATGACGAAAAGAGAAAAAAACTGATGCCGGTGGCCAATGCCTACAGCATCCGGGAGATTCTGGATGCCTGCCGGTATTATTTTGACCAGACAGGACGGAGGGTCACCTTTGAGTACGCGCTTGCGGCCGGCGAAAATGATTCGGAGACCGACGCGGCGGAGCTGGCCGACCTTTTAAGGGGGCTGAACTGCCATGTCAACTTGATCCCCATCAATCCGGTGAGGGAGAGGAAATACAGGCGCTCCGGGCATGAGGCGGTTCTGCGCTTCCAAAATAAACTTGAAAATTACGGAATAAATGTTACTATTAGAAGGGAAATGGGCTCTGATATCGACGGAGCCTGTGGACAGCTCCGCAAGAGCTATATTGAAACCCGGGGGTAATTGGTACATATGAAGGTATTTTCTGCCACTGATATCGGTCAGAAAAGAAAAATGAATCAGGACTATATCTTCACATCCCAAGAACCGATTGGAAATCTGCCGAACCTTTTTATTGTGGCAGATGGCATGGGCGGGCACAATGCAGGAGATTTCGCATCCCGGTACGGGGTATCCGTGATGGTGGAAACCGTGCGCAGGGATAAGAATTTTAATCCGGTCAAGATCATGCGGAATGCCATGGAAGCTGCGAACCGCGAGGTTCTGGAGCAGTCCCGTGAGGATCCTGCCATGGCGGGAATGGGGACGACCATGGTTGCGTGTACGCTGGTCGGAGGTTACGCCTACGTGGCAAATGTAGGAGATTCCAGGCTATATCTTGCCAATGATACCATGACTCAAATTTCACAGGATCATTCGCTGATCGCGGAAATGGTCCGCCTGGGAGAGCTTACGCCGGAAGAGGGGAGAAATCATCCGGATAAGAACATTATAACCAGGGCAATCGGCACGGCGGATACGGTTCAGGTGGATTTTTTCGATTTCCGTCTGAATCAGGATGATCAGATTTTAATGTGTTCGGACGGCCTCAGCAATATGGTGGAAGACGCCAGGATGTTTGAAATCCTGAAGGACGACAGCATTGAGGACAAGTCAGAGGCACTGATTCAGGAGGCAAATGCCAACGGCGGTAAGGATAATATCGCTGTTATTGTCATTCGTCCGTATGCCTGACAGGAGAGAAAGAAAGTATGCTGAAAGAGGGAGTAATCTTAAGCGAGCGGTATGAGATCATCGCAAGGATCGGATCCGGCGGTATGGCGGATGTGTATAAGGCACAGGATCACAAGCTGAACCGTCTGGTAGCGGTCAAGGTGATGAAGGCGGAGTTCCGCGAGGATACCGGTTTCGTTCAGAGATTCCAGAAAGAGGCCCAGGCGGCGGCCAAGCTGTCCCATCCGAATGTGGTCAATGTCTATGATGTCGGAGAGGACCGCGGGCTCTACTATATCGTCATGGAGCTGGTCGAGGGAATCACTCTTAAAAATTATATACAGAAGAAGGGGAAATTAAGCGTCAAGGAAGCTACCAGCATTGCCATCCAGGTTTCGCTCGGGCTGGAGGCGGCTCATAACAGGGGAATTATCCACCGGGATGTCAAGCCGCAGAATATCATGATCTCCACCGACGGAAAGGTAAAGCTTTCGGATTTCGGCATTGCCAAGGCAATGAATTCCAATACGATCACGGCAAACGTCATGGGATCGGTTCATTACAGCTCGCCGGAGCAGGTGCGTGGCGGGATTTCCGATGCCAAGAGCGATATTTATTCGCTGGGAATAACCATGTACGAGATGGTTACTGGCAGAGTTCCTTTTGACGGGGATTCTACGGTTTCCATCGCGATCAAGCATCTGCAGGAGGAGATGGTGTCCCCGTCACGGTACACGCCGGATCTTCCTTACTCACTGGAACAGATTATTCTGAAATGTACGCAGAAAAATCCGGAGCGGCGCTATCACAACGTCGGGGAGCTGATCGAGGATCTGAAGCATTCCCTGATCGACCCGCAGGGAAATTTTGTTCAGATCGCGCCCCGCGCGGGAGCGGCGGCAGCCGCCGTCCGGACACCGCAGAACCAGCAGGCTCCGCGCAGACTCTCAAGGGAAGAGGAGGAGCGCAGGGAGCGGGCCAGAAGGCGCCGGGAAGAAGAGTATGACGATGATGACGACGAGGATGATGACGATGACGACGACGGGAAAACCGGTCTGGAAAAGGCCATCACCATCGGCGGATTCCTGGTGGGGGCGGTCATTGTTATTATCCTGATCGTGGTGATCGGAAACATGACCGGGCTGTTTCATTTTGGGAAGTCCGCGTCCTCTTCGTCCGCGGCAAGCACCAGCACCTCGGCAGAGGCGACGCCGACAGCCGAGGCGTCCAGCAGCTCGGAGCAGGTAGCGGTTCCGAACCTTCTGGGCATGACAGTTGACGAGGCGACCGCCGCCTGCAATAAGCTGGGCATCGGCGTCAGACAGACAAGCACCGCGGCTTCCGAGGATTATGACAGCGGCCAGATTATCAATCAGACCATTTCGGAGGGCACCATGGTGGACAAGGGAACCACCATTGATGTAATCGTGTCAAGCGGAAAGGCGGATGTCACAGTGCCGACAGGCCTCACAGGATCCACCCAGGCGGACGCGGAGGCGGCGCTGGAGAGCGCGGGCCTGGTTCCGGATATCCAGCTGCAGTATGATGACACGGTGGATGTCGGAAATGTTATTTCAACAAGTCCGGCAGAGGGAACCTCGGTACCGTCGGGGGCAACTGTCACGCTTTATGTCAGCAAGGGACGGGATACCTCCAATGATGTAAAGGTTCCGGACATAGTGGGACAGAGTAAGGACAGTGCGCTGGCGACGCTGGATACCATGGGAATCAAGTACACCACCCAGACGGGATCGGATTCCTCGCAGTCCAACGGGGTAGTCCTTTCGGTATCCCCGGATGTAGGGGAAACCGTCGACAAGACCACCGATACGGTTACGGTTACCATTAACAAGACGGCCACAAAATATGTGTTCAACACACCGCTGTCGGAGCCGGACGGCTACAACGGGGGCACGGTAAAGCTGGAACTCGTGCAGGGAGACAAGACGACAACGATATACGAGGGAGAGGATCCCTGGACAGACGGGCCGTTTACCACGAAGGTGGAGAGCGATTCCGGCGAAACGGCAGTCATCAATATCTACGAGGACGGTACCCTGATTGCAAGATATCCCAATGTAACCTTTACCGAGGAAAGCTGATTGTACAGGCACCTGACTGAATCTTCTGCGGAAGAAGGCCAGGTGCTTTTTCCGTTGTGAGGCATTATGAGCAAAGAAAGGGAACAAAATTTAAGCAGCGGCGGGTCTGGACAGAAGAAAAAAGAGTGGGCCGAGGGAACCATTATAAAGGGAATCTCCGGATTTTATTATGTCGCGGTGGAGGAGGCGTCGGATGCCGCGCCGCGGATCGGACTGCCTGCCAATCTCGTTCCCAGGGAGGGAATGCGGATTTACCAGTGCAGGGCCAGGGGGATCTTCCGAAAAGAGAAAAAGAAGCCGCTGGTGGGCGACCGGGTCAGGATAGAGATTCTGGATGAGGAAAAGGCAGAGGCGAATCTGACGGAAATTCTTCCGAGGAAGAATGAGCTGATCCGTCCGGCTGCGGCGAATGTCGACCAGGCGGTTGTGTTTTTTGCCCTGAAGGAGCCGGATCCGGACGCGGCACTTCTGGATCGTTTTCTGATCCTGATGCACAGGCAGGAGGTACCGGTTATTATCTGCCTGAATAAAAAGGATCTGGCGGATTCCGCAGAATCGCAGCGCTGGAAAACGATCTATGAGAGCTGCGGTTACCGGGTTCTCCTGACCAGCGCGGGAATCTGGGAAAAAGAAAAAAAGAGTTCTCCGGAAACGAGAGAGGATCCGGAGCTGGAAGAGCTCCGCGGTATTCTGGCGGGAAAAACCACGGTCATCGCGGGGCCATCGGGAGTCGGCAAATCGACCCTCACCAATGTGCTCCAGGACACGGTGATCATGGAGACCGGAGAAATCAGCAGAAAACTGCACAAGGGGAAGAACACAACCCGCCACGCGGAGCTGGTTCCGCTGGGGAGCGGCACGTATTTCTGCGATACACCGGGGTTTGCCTCCCTGGATCTTCCGGACATGGAAAAGGAAGAGCTGCAGGCCTGTTTTCCGGAATTCGGTTCTTTTGAGGAATTGTGCAGATTTCAGGGCTGCTCCCATGTGACGGAGCCGGACTGCGGCGTCCGGGAGGCGGTCCGGACGGGAAAAATCGCTCCGGAGAGGTATGAGAACTACTGCCGGTTTTACCGGGAACTGCAGGACAGGGAAAAACACAAATACTCCTGAAGCAACGCGGAATATCCGCGCTGTGCGGAGGCACTGCAGACCGCGGGATTTTGGGGATTTTAAGGGAGGACAGGAAAGATGCATACAGAGGAAAGAGAGATTATTCTGAATCCGTCTATTCTTTCAGCGGATTTTACGGTTCTGGGGGAGCAGCTGAAGGCGCTGGAGGCGTGCGGATGCAGATGGGTTCATATCGATGTCATGGACGGCACGTTTGTTCCCCCGGTTTCCTTTGGAGAGCCGGTCATTACGTCGATCCGGAAAAAAAGCGGACTCTTTTTCGACGTTCATATGATGACGGAACACCCGGACACGCACATTGACGCGCTGAAGAAAGCCGGGGCGGACCTGGTCTGCGTACATGCCGAGGCCTGCACACACTTGGACCGGGTGCTGGGAGCCATCCGCGAGGCGGGAATGCGCACGGGAGTGGCATTAAATCCGGCCACGCCGCTTTCTGTTCTGGACTATGTGCTGGATAAGACGGATATGGTGCTGGTCATGACTGTGAATCCGGGCTTCGGGGGACAGAGCTATCTTCCTGCCATGACGGGAAAAATACGCGCTCTCCGGAACATGCTGGAGAAGGCAGGACATCCGGATATCAGGATAGAGGTGGACGGAGGCATCAATGCCGGTACCCTGCAGACGGTTCTGGATGCCGGGGCGGACGTCCTTGTCATGGGGTCAGCTGTCTTTCAGGGGGATCCGGCGGAAAATTTCCGGAAGATGCAGGCGCTGGTAAGATGAATGCCGTCATTTTTACAGGGGGAACGATCGACCGGGAGGCGGTCAGGGAATATTTCCGAAAGGAACCCCCGGATCTTGTTGTAGCTGCGGACAGGGGACTTGAGTTCTGCTTCCATTCCGGCATTCATCCGGATTACATCGTCGGAGATTTTGACAGCATCCGTCCGGAGATTATCGCGTACTACAGGGGACAAAAGGAGATCCCGATTGATACCTACCGCCCGGAAAAGGACATGACGGACACAGATATTGCGCTGGAAAAAGCGGTTCAGCTGGGAGCAGACAGCATTGTTTTTTTCGGGGCGACCGGAACAAGGCTGGATCATACGCTGAGCAATATCTTTAATCTTGTCCTGCTGAAAGAAAGAGGCATCCGCGCCTGGATTCTGGATGCCCACAACCGCATCTGTCTTCCGCCGGGCCACGAGCTGATCCTTCGGAGAGAGGACATGTACGGGAAGTATCTCTCTCTCTTCCCCGTCCGGGGAGAGGTCAGGGGACTGACGATCGAGGGCTTCTGCTATCCGCTGGAGGACCGGACGCTGATCCAGGGTGACGGGGGGCTGTGCGTCAGCAACCAGCTTTCCCCGGAGGCAGACGAGGGAAGAATCCGCTGGGAAAGCGGCGACCTGCTGGTCATGGAAACGCGGGACTGAAGAGCCTGCGTTTCCCGGGCAGAACAGTGGAAGTAAAAAACGGTGGCGGCAGCTCCGGAAAAATAAGAAACAGCAGAATACGAACAGGAGATGCATGGAAAAGCTGAGAGAAGCATTGGAGAAATTCGGGATGCAGTTTGGTTCCGATGTAACAGAATCCCAGAAAAAAGAGCTGGAGGACTTCTGGAATTCCACCTTTGAAAAAGAGGGGGATGCCGTCGGGGATGCCGAAAAACAGGCGGTTTTAAGCGGATTCCGGAATTTTAATTTTGTGATTGACAAGCCGGATATTCCGCGGTTCAAGCCTGTTTACGGCGAGCCGGTCTTTACCCTGTCCGACGGGCGGGAGAGAAATCATGTATTTATCGGAAAGTTTACCAATCCGGACGGGAGACTGATGTTTGAGTGCCGGACAGGGGAGAAACCGGAGCTGTGCCCGGTTTATAAGGTGGACGTCCGTTTTCAGAAACTCCTTCTGTCGCTGATGGAGGAGCACGCGTTTCTGCGTCTGGACGGCTATTACCAGGGGGAGACTTTTGCGGTGACAGGAATCCACAGGCAGAAAGAGCCGGAGGACCGGGAGGAGCCGGACGACAGCTTTCTGCAGACGCTGATCCACCGTCTCCAGAGCTCCCAGGTATTTCCGCAGGAGGAGGCACCGGAAGAGGAGCGGTTTGAGACGCTGGAAGGCATTAAAAGCTTTGTAAAGATCGGCGGTATTACGCTTCCCGGCCAGATCCGCCACTGGGCAGAGCGGACGCTGAAGGAACTGGAAGACCCGTCGGTCAGCGCGGAAGAGAAAAACCATGCCAAGCGCGCCCTGATGCTCATGCTGAATGTGCGGTGGGAGAGTACGGATTTTCCGCCGATTGATCCCTGGGAGGCGCGGAAAATACTGGATGAGGAGCTCTACGGGCTGGAAAATGTCAAACAGAGAGTCATAGAGACCATCATACAGATCAACCGGACACATACGCTTCCGGCCTACGGGCTTCTGCTGATCGGCCCTCCCGGCACGGGAAAATCCAGGATTGCGTATGCGGTCGGAAAAATATTGAAACTTCCCTGCACCGTGCTGGATATGAGTACCATCCGTGATCCGGAAGCGCTGACCGGCAGCCCCCGCGTCTATGTGAACGCGAAGCCGGGGAAGATTATGGAGGCTTTTTCCAGGGCAGGAACCTCCAACATTGTTTTTGTCATCAACGAGCTGGATAAGGCGGACGGGGAGCATACCAACGGAAACCCGGGAGACGTCCTGCTGACGCTTCTGGATAACCTGGGCTTTACCGACGTCTACATGGAGTGCGCCATCCCCACCGGGGGCGTTTATCCGATCGGGACAGCCAATGACAAAAGCAAAATCAGCGGACCGCTTCTTTCCCGCTTTTCGGTGATCGAGATCCCGGATTACACACCGGAGGAAAAGAAAATCATCTTTACCCAGTATGCCCTTCCCAGGGTGCTGAAAAAGGTAGGTATGAGCAAAAAGGAGTGCGTGCTCACCGAAGGGGCAGTGGACTGCGTAATCAGACGCTTCCAGGGATATACGGGCTGCCGGGAGCTGGAACAGGCGGCGGAGCATATCGCGGGAAACGCGCTGTACAGGATCGAGACAGAGCGGGTAGCGCAGGTCATCTACGACGAGAAGGCGGTGGAACGGCTGCTGACCGGGAAGAACACATAAATAAATGCTCCGTTCTTCACGGAGCATGATTAGGCTGTTGCAGTTAGAAAAGAACAGGGATTGCAAACAAACGGTCAGGAAATGTCAAGATCAGGCGGTTCGTCCAGGTGGTCTGAAACATAACCGCCGTTTTTTTTGCGCTGTCGGACGCATTCAGTAAGAAGGTATTCGATCTGTCCGTTTACAGAACGGAAATCATCCTCTGCCCAGGCTGCGATTTCATTGTACAGCTTTTCGCTGAGCCGCAGAGGGATCTGCTTTTTGGCCATCAGTAGAGACTTCCGGAATTGATGACCGGCTGCGGGTCATGGTTTCCGCACAGGACAACCATCAGGTTGGAGACCATGGTAGCCTTTCTCTCTTCGTCCAGATCGACAACACCGTTTTTATTCAGCCTTTCCAGGGCCATTTCCACCATGCCGACAGCACCCTCTACAATCATCTTCCTGGCCTCTACCACAGCGGAAGCCTGCTGGCGCTGCAGCATGACAGCGGCGATTTCCGGCGCGTAGGCCAGATAGGTAATCCTCGCCTCCAGAATTTCCAGACCGGAGTTTTCCACCTTGGACTGGATCATCTGCCTGATCCGTTCCGCCACAACTGTTGTGGAACCGCGGAGACTGCCGTCATCTGCCTTTCCGTCTCCTGTTGTATCTATATTCGGCGCCACATCGTAGGGGTAGATTTTAACAATATCCCGGACCGCCGTATCCGCCTGCAGGGAGAGGTACTCCTTGTAATTGTCCACATTGAATACGGCCTTTGCCGTATCGGTCACCCGCCAGATGACGGCTACGCCGATCTCCACAGGATTCCCGAGAACATCATTGACCTTCTGCTTGGCGTTGCTTAAGGTCATGACCTTCAGGGAAATCTTTTTGGTTGCCGTCTCTGCCGTATTGTTGGAGGAAGAGGCAATCAGAATCTTCCGCCCTGCCGCTCCATCATCCACGTCCCCGCTCTGGCCAAGCCGTGTTTTATTCGCCGGATTGACCGAGACGCAGCAGGGATTTACATAGTAGAAGCCCGCTCCCTTCAGAGTCCCGATGTACTGTCCGAATAAGGTAAGAACCAGAGCCTCCTGAGGCTTCAGAACCTTCAGTCCGAGAAACGGAAACCAGCCGATAAACAGCCAGATCAGCCCCGGCAGAAAGACGGGAAGCCAGGGATCCTCTTCCGTTCCCATGGAGATTCCCATTACCATCAGCAGGACAGCCGCGGCGTATAAAACAATCAGCAGAAGCATGACGGCCATTCCGTTTTTCTTCCCGGCAATCACTTTTTCTTCCATAACATCACCTTTCTGCACAGAAGTGCGAGTAAAAAGAAATGAATCTGATATCAAAATAATATCATATTTTAGACACGTGTCAAGAAGGAATGAATCAGTGCCAGAATCTCCCGCAGCATGTTATTGGGAAGGTACAGGGGCAGAGAGGGGGCGGCGATGCCGCAGATATGGCTTCCGCCCAGCCTCTTTGCGAGGAGGAGGGAACGGTACAGATGAAAATTGCTGGTGACAATCCCGATGCGGTCAGCAGACGGACGGCAGAGGCGGAAGCTGTTCCGGAGATTTTCCTCCGTCGTGGAGGAGAGAGATTCCTGCCGGATGCGTCCGCCGTCAATGCCGCAGGACTCCAGATAGGCTGCCATAGTTTCCGCTTCGGCACAGGGCTCGTTGCTGCCCTGTCCGCCGGAGACGATCACAGCCGTGTCGGGATTTTTCTTCAGATAGGCGGCTGCTGTGTCCAGGCGGCTGCGGAGCGACCGGGACGGCTCCCCGTCGGGGCGCACCTGGCATCCCAGGACGATCACACAGTCCAGTCCCTCCTCACCCCGGTTCGGAAAGGCCGTCAGAATCAGAATGCTGCAAAGAGCCAGGACTGCGGCGCCGGCTCCCACAGCCAGCAGGAAACACAGGCGGAAGACGCCCGGTGTGTGGCTCCATCTGTGTTGGGAAGAGAGAAAGGAACAGAGAACAAAAAAGCCGGAAATCAGAAACCATACCAAATAGAAGGAAGATCCGCTTCCTGCGCTGAAAATAAGAAGCCCGTACAGGAGGGAAAGGATGGCCGAAAGCAGCCAGATGACAGTCAGAATATTCATTCATTCTCCTTCGGGGCGGAGAATGACCCGCCCCGTTAAAAAGTCTGCGGTACGGGATTATTGTAGCATATGGCGCGGAGATTCTTCCACAGGCACTTCCTCTGCAGGCCGGGTGCCGCCTCTGCGCCGCCCTCCGGTTTCTTTGCTGTAACGGAAACGATAGGACGGCTGCGCTTTCTGCACCGTATCGGGTAGAAGATTCCCGCATGGCAGCATATCCGCAATACTGCGGATTGCCGCGGATTGTTTTCAAACGTTGTGCGAATTGAATAGATTTTTCCGGGATGCTATGTTTTTTACAGGTAAAATACACAGAATAGCAGGGCGTATGCCCGGATAAGGAGGAAAGCGGAATGCTTACAAAAAGAGAAAACCTGCTGGAGACAATACACGGAGGCCATCCGGACCGTTTTGTCAATCAGTTTGAATTTCTTGCCATTATTATGAACGATCCGATCCGCGCCACTTACAAGGCACCGAAATACGGGGAGCTGAATGTCACGAATGACTGGGGAGTTACCAGATCCTGGCCGGTCGGCACACCGGGTCCGTTCCCGGTTCACGATGACGCGCACCGTCTGCTGAAGGACATCACACAATGGAGGGATATCGTTCATGCCCCGTCTCCCAAAATGCCGGAGGCGGCATGGGAGCCTGCCATCGCGGCGGCAGAGGCGGTAGACCGCAGGGATCGTTTTGTCGCTAATTTTCAGGCACCCGGACTGTTTGAGTCCCTGCATTACTTCATGGGCATGGAAGATACCATGATGAATTTTTACGAAGAGCCGGAAGAGATGCACGACCTGATCAAGTATCTGACAGAGTGGGAGCTGGAATCCGCAAGGGAAACCTGTGACCATCTGCATATAGATGCCGTTTTTCACCATGATGACTGGGGAAGCCAGAGATCAACCTTTATGTCTCCGGCGATGTTCGAGGAGTTTTTCGTACCGGCCTACAAGGAGATTTACGGCTACTACAGGGAGCGTGGCGTTCAGCTGATTGTTCATCATTCCGACTCCTATGCCGCCACACTGATACCGGATATGATTGATATGGGAATTGACATCTGGCAGGGAATTATGACCGGCAATGATGTCAGGAAATGCATTGACACCTATGGAGGAAGGATATCCTTTATGGGTGGTATTGATTCCGCTGCCGTGGATCATCCGGACTGGACCAGGCAGGAGGTTGCCGACCAGGTCCGCAGGGCATGCACGGAGTACGGAAAACTGTACTATATCCCAAGCGCTTCCCAGGGCGGGCCGATGAGTACCTTTGAGGGTGTCTATCAGGCTCTGACCGAGGAAATTGATAAAATGAGCAAAGAGCTATTTTAAGCTGCATTTCTTATTCGGATTCTGCATCTATCACACAGAGAGGTCGGGCGGCAGGGCGGAAAATGCCGCCTGAACCGGAAAAGGAGGAACTGCCATGCTGACACCAAAAGAAAATTTGCTGGAATCCCTGAAATTCAAACAGGGAAAACCAGTCTGTCTGAACAACAGCTTCACGATGTTTCGTGGGATTGCCGGGGATCCGGTTTTCCGCCTTGTCAGGGGAAACCGGATCCGGGGCACGGAATCCTACGACCAGTGGGGAACCAAAATTCTCTTCCCGGAGGATGCCCCGGCGGCAGTACCTCTGGTAACTCCGGAGAACCAGGTAATCAAAGATATCACCGAGTGGAGAAAATACGTGAAGGTTCCCGATCTGGCCGGCAAGTGTTCGGAGGGATGGGAGACGGCCATAGAAAACGAGAAGGCGATCGACCACGAAAAATACCTGACGATGGTGGTGATGGGAACCGGTATTTTCGAGCAGCTGCATATGCTGATGACCTTTGAGGATACGCTGATGAATATGCTGCTGGAACCGGAAGCAATGAAGGAGTTGATTGATGTCATCTGCGATTACCGTCTGACCTATATGAAGCTGATTGTCGAGCATCTGCATCCGGACTGCATTGTGTCGCACGATGACTGGGGATCCAGAACCAGCCTGTTTTTCTCGGTGGATACCTGGCGAGAATTGTTCCGGGAGCCTTACAGGAAGCTGTACAGCTATCTGCACTCCCAGAATGTGATCGTCATGCACCACGGAGATTCCTACATGGAGCCTCTGGTACACGATATGGCGGAGATCGGGGTGGATATCTGGCAGGGAGTCCTGAATACCAACAACATCCCGAAGATCTGCGAAGAGGTTGGAGACAGAATGCTCCTGATGGGAGGCGTGGATTCCGTCATTGACCGCGCGGACGCGACGGAAGAAGAAATCCGGAAGGAAACCAGGCGCGCCTGTGTGGAGTACGGGGATCTGCCCGGATTCTGGCCGGGCATTACCTACGGTGGGCCGGGAACCATCTATCCGGAAGTGGAGAAGATCGTCATTGACGAAATACGCAGGTACAATATCGAGAAGTACGGGGTGTCAGTCGTCTGACTGAAGGAAAAACTGCCGCGGGTGTTCAGGCGTCCTGCCCTCCGCCCGCGGCAATACCGAATTCTTCCTGCAGGATTCTGCGGAATTCCCGAACGGATGGAAGAACTGCCGAACGCACCTCTCCGCCGCAGTGCTCGGTAAAGGTGCCGTCGGTGATATTTTTAGATCCGTTTTCTGTGCGGAGGCTGACCAGCCTTGTCCGGACAAAAAGAGAGTCCGGATGTGTGGAACAGTAGAAGCAGACAGGGATAAATTCCGCCGGATTCTGCGGATGAAGGGTGAACTGCAGAATTTTTTCCCAACGTCCGTTTTTGTCCGCGCGGGACAGCGTCCACCAGTCCGCATCTGCCGGATCTGTCCGAAAAAGTTCCCCGGCGTACCGGGCAGCGGCTCCGCCGCCGACAGGAACCGGACCCGCAGGCTGGGGACCTCCGAAACCCACATCACAGTAATAGGAATTTCCGTTCAGGATGACAATGACGCCGCGGTGCGTGCAGGGAGGAACAAAATCCCTGCCGCGAATAATCCGGCAGAATACGGAATAACAATCATATCCGAGATCCTTCAGGAAACGTTCCAAAAAGCCGTTCAGCTCAAAACAGAAGCCGCCCCGCTTCCGGACAATCAGCTTTTCATACAGGGTGGGGATGTCCAGGCGAAGCGGCTGCTTCAGCCAGGAGCTGTCCAGATCCTCAAAAGGAATATGGGTCTGGAAGGCGTAAATCAGTTTTTCCAGATGTGCCAGATCCGGAGGAAAGGCTGTCTCATCAAACTGAATGCGGGAGAGAACTGCCTGTATATCCGGGACGGGTGTGTTATAATCTTCGTACATTTTTATATCTCCGGTCGTGGTGTTTTCAGTCTTGGTTTGTCTGCGTTCCGGTTTCTTCCCGGATGACAACGTTTTTCCTGTCTGTGTACTGTTTCCGGATCAGGATATCAGAAAATTCCCGGTTCCGGATCTCACAGCTCTCATATTTCTTTTCCGGCGGAGGCGCCGGTTTTTTCATTTTTTCGTACCGGTCGGATACGACATGATTGGCGGCTATGAGGCCGGCAAATAAGCCGATCAGGAGAAAGGTATTGTTGACAAATGCGGAAACCGGCATCTGTGCGAAAAAGAACAGGAGACGGAGGATGCCCCAGACGGCGGCTGCGCCCCCGACAAAAAGTCCCATGAACAGCGCTGTCAGATGCGGGTAGCTTATAGGCAGATCTCCGTATACTTTTCCAGTCTGTCCGTTCATGCCGAAATGAAAATACCGGTTCCCGTATTTTGTGGTCAGGAGGTAGACAGGGAAAAGAACACACTGCTCTTTCTCATTCTGATAGTCAGCGCTGATCCGCTCTTCCTTCACATAGCTGTGATGGACGGAGCCCTTCAGGATTCCGGACATGATCTCGGAAACCCGCTTCTGTTCGGCTTCCGGATCCTTTTGAATGTCGATAGTCAGAAAATCCTGTATATGCTCTTTTTCCGGAGAATCCTCCGCCGGAATCAGCTCCTTCAGGCGGAACGGCTCCAGATTTTTCATAAAGGATTCCGGTATCTGCCCGGACGCGTTGACCGGGAGGTGGTAGTAATCGACAGTGGCTTTGCGGACAGCCTGGTATTCGGACACGATTTTGCGGATTTTTCCGGGACCCTCTGCGGGAGAGGTGTCCTGCGCCTCATAGACGGCATCAACGTCAGCCGTACCGCTGATCAGAAAATAGGGGACATAGCCTCCCTGCATTTCCTGAATGTGGGATTCTTTCAGGAAAATCCCCGGAAGAAGAGGACGGCCGCGGTAAAATTCCTGATAGGCCTGAACGGCATCTTCCTGTGTCTTATGGAAAGGAAGAACTTTCATTCCGCCCGGGTTTTCCATTTTATCTTTTCCCTTTTCCATAAAGTTCGCTGCTCCTTATGATAGTTCCCGGCTGCTTTGCCGCCGGGTCTATACAGTAGTGTAGCAGATGACGTGAAGAAGTGGCAGTAAAAATACTGTACAAAAAAGCGGAAAGCTGTAAGGTATCGTTCACATTTGTGCGGATTTACCTAAAAATTAAATTATTCTATACTTTATGCTATAAAATTACACAAGAGTTTACGGCTACAGTGTCAAAATCCTGACGCCACGCATGCCTGCATGCAGGTGGTGGAGAGACTGATTGATGGCAAAAGCGTAAATTCTGCGCTGTAAAAAGAAAAAATGAGGAGGAATAGAAATGAGTGAAGCAAGTAAAACTGCCGAAAACCAGGGCGGCAAGCCTCTCAGCAAAGCGCTGAAGGTGTTCTATGGCGTCGGTGACTGCGGATTTTCGCTCATGACGAATGTTGAAAGCTACTATTTCAACTTCTTTCTGACGAATCTGGCAGCCTTCAGCCTTCCGATGGTAACGCTGATCACCACGATTGCCAGTACCGTGGACGCATGCCTTTCGTGGATTTATGGGGCGATCCTGAACAGTATCAAACCGAAGAAATGGGGACGATACCGTTCCTGGCTGATTCTCCTGCCGTGGCTGGTCCCGTTCCTTTACGCCTTCCAGTTTATCAAGATCGGCAGTACGGCGGTATCTGCAGTCATTATTATCGTGGCCACCATTGTAAGCCACGTGGCATGGAATTTTCCGTATGTTGCCAACGTTTCCATGATTGCGGTCGCCGGAAAAACGCCTGAGGATCGCGCCCAGTTGGCATCCACCAGGGCGGCATGGGCAAACCTGTCCAAAGTCCTGTTCTCCTATGTAGGACCGCCTCTCGCAGCTTTCTTTGCCGCTCATTTGAGCGAGGTAAACCAGTACGGGGCAACGGCGTTCACTCTCGGTATTTTTATGGCAGTCCTGTATTTTGCCCATTTTAAGATGTTTGAGGGCTATGAGGAAGTAGAAACCTCACAGACTGCTGCAAAGAAAGACACAACCAGGACAAGCGGCGGGGACCTGCTGAAGTCTCTGGTCCAGAATCCTCCGCTCCTTGTGCTTCTGCTTGCGGATCTGGCCAAGTGGATGTTCAATTTTGTGTGCATGGGCGCGGCGATCTACTACTTTACCTATGTCGCGCAGAACAAGGGCTTGATGGCCACCTATATTCTTGTGGCAAATATCTTGTGCGTGATCGGATCCTACCTGTCCAAATTTGTGGCCAACAAGCTCACAACAAGGACCACTACAATCATCACCTTCTTTGCCATGGCGGTGGTGATGTTTGTCGCGAACGCCGCTTACAGCAATGTTATGCTGGTTATCATTCTGATGTCCGTCGCGCAGTTCGGGTACGGCATCGGATATGCCTGTACACCGGCGCTCTATGCGGATACCATTATTTATTCCGAGTGGAAAACCGGGAAAAACGCGACCGGATGGATCAGCGGCCTGCAGAACGTCCCGCTGAAGGTTTCCATTATGACCCGCGGCATTATTATTAATGCCTGCCTGGCAGCGGCAAACTTCAGCACAAAAATTGATCCCGCATCTGCGACAGAGGAACTGAAAAAGGGAATCTGCGTTGCGTTTATTGTGGTTCCGGCCATTGCCCTGATCATTGCAGGCGTCCTTCTTCTGGCCGGTTTCCATCTCACAAAGGACAAAGTCGTTCAGTACCAGAATGAAATAGCGGCCAGAAAAGCGGCCTGATTGGAAAAACGCTTTTGTTGCAGCTGATGTTAACGTATACTGATGGGAAGGGGTGCCGCGCACCCCTTCTTACTGTATTAGTCCGGCTTCAAAGCAGAGGCTTGTGACCCGTTTGTAAACCGGGAAGTATTCGGTTCGGAAACGGCAACAGGTATCAGCGCGTGCCTTGTAAAACTTGCCATCCGCCTGCGAACCGGCAGAACAGTCAGCCCGAGGGGGTAGAGAATGAAGAAAAAGGTGTTTCAGCCCGGATTTCGTCTGAACCTCCGCATCATTGCGGATGCCCTGGATCAGTACGGGAAGAAAATAGAGTATTACGGGAGCGGAGACAGCCAGATCCTGACGGGCGTAAGGCTCTATGCGCTTGGCATTATGCTGAAGCCGGAATATGTGTATTTTATTTCCGCAGGCGATCTGGTAAGCCGGGCGCAGATGTTCCGGGGGATCCCGATGGTGGTTTCGGGGAAAGTCAACCCGGATGTATTGCCGGAGAATACGCCGGCCATTGTCGTGCTGGATACGAATAATCCCCTGGAAATCTTCAGCATGGTGCAGGACGTGTTTGACCGGTTGCGCCGGTGGGATATCAGGCTTCAGGCCTCTCTCAGCCAGCGCCGTCCTCTGCAGGAAATTCTGGACGCAAGCAGGGATATTTTTAACAATCCCCTGTTTATTCATAATAAGGAGTTCGTTATTCTGGCGGAAACCGGCTACCGTGCGGGCATGGCGCAGAGAGACCGGGATAAAAGAACCGGACAGACGATGGTGGCGCTGTCTACAATCAATGATTTTAAGACGGATATTGTTTATCAGAATGGGCTGCGGGAAAAGCGGGCGGATATGTTTCCGTCGGAGCAGACAGGCTATCGGATTTTGTTCCGCAATCTCTGGAATGAGGATATTTATCTGGGAAGAATCCTGGTGAATGAAATAGACAGCAGTATCATTCCCGGTGATTACCTGGCGCTGGATTATCTGGGAGACCTGCTGGAATACTATCTGCAGGGCGGACTTTTGGAGCAGTTCAGTATAGATAATGACACGGATCACCTTCTGATCTCCATGTGCAATGGGGAACAGGTGGATGAACGGCAGATTATGGATCACCTACAGTTTCAGAGATGGAACAGGACAGATCGCTATATCTGCATGCGGATTGTGACGGAACAAAAGGATTTCAACCTCATTTCCTCCTATGCGGTCCTGAACCAGATCGAATATCAGATCTCAACCGGGCACGCTTTTTTCCATGAAAACGGGATTACCGTAGTGGTGAATCTTTCCTATAACCATGACAAACCTGCGGATGCCGTGAGCCGGATTGCCGTCCTGATGAGGGAGGGGCTGCTGAAAATCGGCGTCAGCTCGGAAATCCGGGATTTTTATCAGATTTCCAAGGCCTATAAAATGGCAAAAATAGCGCTGGAATTCGGGCGCATCAGCAGCAGTATGTACTGGTATTACTATTTTGATGACTTTATGCTGGACTATATGGCGGAATGTGCCGGCCGGGACATTCCCGGGGACTTGCTCTGTTCCTCGGCGCTGCGGAAGCTCCGTGAATATGATCAGAAAAATAATTCTGAGCTGTACGAAACCCTTCTTGTCTATCTGGAGCATGAAAGAAACGTGCTCCGCACGGCGAATGAATTGTTTATTCACAGAAGTACGCTCACTTACCGGCTGGAACGGATTCAGAAGCTGATCGGGGTGGATCTGAATAAACCGGAGGAGAGGCTGAAGCTGCTGGTGTCCTATTATATTGTGGAACCAAAGGCAAGGAGGAGGGAGCAGCTGGCTGTAAGTAAAAAAACGGGGACAGAGGATCAGACATCTCCATCCTGCCAACAGAAAAAGTAAAACGGAAGAAGCAAAGCAGAGAAAGCAAAACAGAATAAGCATCCGATTCGCGGTGTCTGAGGGAGAAACCTCAGACACCGTTTCTTCGGCAGGAAAAGCGGAAAATCCGGTGGCTTTTCCCTGAAAAATGCGGATTATCATCAGGAAATTCAGATTATATACTGGCTGTATCAATTTTATCAATGCGATGCAGTCCTTGATGTGCGGAGGGGAGAAACAGGAACCGGTTTTCCTGCAAAGGTGCGGCATCGGGAAGACAGGAGGAGAAAAATGACGGACAAATATGATGAGATGATCGATCAGGAACTGAAACAGGTGGGAGAATATACGGTCATGAGTATTTACGGCTCTCCGGAAGGAAAGGCACCAAAGTACAATTATCCGATCACCCCGAAGGAAAATATGCTCCGTATGCTGCGCGGAGAGAAACACCTGTGGGTTCCCAATCAGCAGATTGAAAATAACCAGATTCAGCCAGTCGTGATGCCGGACGCCAGGGCAAGAAATTTCGGCGGGACGGACTGGTTCGGGATTCAGTGGACCTACGAGCCGCTGTCACACGCGGCGATGGTGACGCCTGGAACCCGTGCGCTGTCGGATATTGAGAACTGGGAAAAGGAAATTCAGTGGCCGGATCTGAATGCGATAGACTGGGCGGCAGACTATGAGAAGAACTATAAGGATAAGGTGACAGAGGACAGGCTGAGCTATTTTATCATCGTCAACGGCTTTTTCGAGAGGACCGCGGATCTGACGAGTTTTGAAGATGCCTTCGTGGCGCTGCTGGAATGCCCGGAGGAGCTGACTGCTTTCTATGACAGGCTTGCCGAGTGGCACATCGAACTGATAAAAATCGCGAAAAAATATTACCACGCGGATATGATCCTGTTCCATGACGATATGGGGACAGAAAAAAGCACCTTCTTTTCACCAAAAATTTTCCGCGAGCTGTTTCTTCCCCAGTATCAGAAGGTCACAAAGGCAGCTCATGACCTGGGGATGTTCATTACACTGCATTCCTGCGGAAACATCGGCACACTGATGCCGCTGATCATAGAAGCCGGATTCGATGCCTGGGAAGGACAGGACAGGGCAAACGACAAGAAAGCGATCATGGAACAGTACGGAAAAAACCTGGCACAATGCACCCTGTATGTAATACCGGAGGATATGAGTGATGAGGAAGCAGTTGCGGATATCCACCGACGCGTGGATGATCTGGCTTTCTCAGGACGCTTTGCCTGCCGCCTGAAAGATATGAAACCGGACCGCAAGGTAAATCTGGCGGAGGAGCTCTACCGGTACAGCCGTAAGAAATATCTGGAGATGAACGGGTAACAGTTGATCGAATAGAAACAGTGACAGGGAGCCGGTCTATGGGAACGGAAGAAGAGAAGTTTGAAATAATCGAAAACGGAAAAGCCGGAAAGCTCCAGATAATAGGAGTTGCGGCGGCCATTGGTATTCTTGCCGGGATATTTCTGGTTCCTGTGGGAGAAAACTTCCCGGTTCCGGCACGGAATACATTAGGCGTCCTGCTGGCGGTCATTGTGCTTCTGGTGACAGAGGCACTTCCGCTGGGCATTGTCTGCCTAATGTCCGCGGCATTCCTTTATTTTTTTCGCTGCACGGATTCTGTACAGGGAGCGTTCAGCGGTTATACAAACCCGACGTTGTTTTTTGTTCTGGCATCCTATGGGATCTCTTCCGCCTTGACAAAGGTGTCTGTGACAAGGAGATTTCTGCTGGCGCTGATGCGGAGGTTCGGGCAGAACACAAGGAGGCTCATGTTTGCCATTATGCTTGTCACCTGCCTTCTTTCTTCTGTCATCTCTAATGTTGCCGCCGCGGCAGTATTTATCCCGATGATCCTTGAATTTCTCGACGCGTACGACAGTCCGGAGGAACGGCACCGGACGGCCAGGGCTTATATGATTTCCCTGCCGGTGGCCAGTATGATCGGAGGGATGATGACCCCGGCCGGGTCGGCTCTTAATGTGCTTGCCGTAAGTCTTCTGGAAAAAAACACGGGACAGACAATTCCCTTTGTGCATTGGATGCTGTTTGGAATCCCTCTTGCCTGTGCGGCGCTGCCGTTTGCATGGGCTGTGTGCGTCAGAATTTTTCAGCCGGCTCCCCTCTCGGAAGAAAAAATTCAGGCGTACATCCGCAGAGAAACCAGACGTATGCCTGAAAAAATGAGCCGGAAGGAGAAGTATGTACTGACGGTTCTGCTAGCAATGATGGTTCTGTGGATTTTAAGTTCCTGGGTGCCGTTCCTACAGATTGCCGCAGTGACGCTGCTGGGACTTTCCCTGTTTTTCCTTCCGGGAAAACTCCGAATCATGAGCTGGAGAGACTACACAAAAAGCATCAGTTTTGAAGCCTTTGTCCTGATGGGCTCCATGATCTCTATTGGTAACTGTATCAGCAGCAGCGGATTAAGCGACTGGATGTCCGGTATTTTATTCCCGTCATCTTTTCCGGCATCGCCCGTACTTGGCATCGGTTTTCTCTGCATCCTGATCTTCCTTATGCTGATTCCGATTCCCGTAGCGCCTGCGCTGATTTCCATGCTGGCGGCTCCGGTCATCGGATTTGCCGCCAGGATCGGCCTGCCTCCGGCGCTGGCAGTGGCCGCCCTGGGACTCTGCGCAAATAACTGCTATCTGCTGCCGCTTGATACCGTACCTCTTATGACATTCACCACCGGGTCTTATAAAATGTTTGATATGCCAAAAGCTACCGTATGGATTCAGCTGCTGATCGTGGCGCTTGCATCCCTGTGGCTTCCGGCAATGGGGAAACTGCTCGGGTATTTTTAACAAGGAATAAAGGTGTGCCGGAAGGTACAGCATTAAAGCATTCACCGGTATGGATCTGCAAGGTACCGCCCATGCCGAGGGTCAGGGCTTCAACGGTGCCTTCGCCGCCGTCGGATACAGGCCGGACGATGATCTGCGCATTGGGATCAGCTTTGCGTACGCCGGCGCGGATGGCGTCGCCGGCTTCGAGGGAAGTAAGGCTTCCCTTCAGAGAAACGATGGCAATAACAACTTTCAAAAAATTATCCTCCTGGTGGTACGCGCATGCGTAAGTAACACTCATGGAACAAGCTTGTTATAGCCATCTCATATCAGGCTGCATGAGAAAGGTACATGTTACAGGCAATGGAAAGTGCTGGATATAAATCGCGAGGAAAACAGGGTATAACCCGCGGAGATTCCGGGACGCGTCGACTCTTTATATGGGGCTGAAGCTGGGCGAGATGCGGGGATCAGATCCGGAATCATGTGAGAACTCCGGAATCAGAAGAGCCGGAGGCATACACGCCCATCCGGCTCCGAAGATGATTCCAGTTGATTGAATAAAATAAATGCTCAGTACTTTCCGTATTTATCCAGCGTTTCGAACATGGCGTCCAGATTTTCCTCCTTAGCGTTTTCCAGACAGCCGTCAAAATCGAAAATATAGCCGCCTCCGGGCATGCAGTCTTCCAGAAGCTGACGGGTCATGCGGATCACGGTTTCTTTTTTGCCAAACTCCAGCTGGGAGATCGGGAGATTGCCGCTGATGCATGCGGTTCCGCCCAGAATACGTTTGGCTTCCTTCATGTCCACGTTTTCAAAATGGTACAGGACCTTCCCCTTCGGAACATCCGTCAGATGTTCCAGACGGGAATTGTATTTGCCTTCACAGTAAATAAAGGGCGTAACATCCATATCAATTAAGGCAAGCATAATCTTTTTCAGCGGTTTCCAGTACAGACGCTCAAACTGTTCATCGTTCATAAAGCCGTCCATTGCCTTGTGTAGCGGGAAAAAGACTCTCTTTACCGGGAGATCCGCATAGCGGAAATACTGCAGCGCCTGAATCTGCTGATCTGCAAACATGTCACAAGCCTGCTCCATGTATTCCTGCATATCCTCGTCAATCAGATCTTCAAATATTCCCATGGTGCCTCGGAAGTAGTCGCCGAGAATGTCATACGGTGCTTCGGATGCACCGGTAAACATGACCGGGAGGCCGATCTCCGCAAGCATAGGGGCAAATTTCGCGGATGCAGCCGCCGCCTCGCCGTCAGCAGCGGCTATTTTTCCCAGAAGCTGATAGGCCTCCAGCGCAGCTGGGCTGTAGAAGGGGGCGAGAATGCTGGTCGAGAGGACAATGGTGGGAATGGCCTGCAGGCCGGACAGCCCCTGCAGCTTAGGAAATGCCCTGGGAATGTATTTCCGGATCATGAAGCCGGTAAAGTCCCCCAGCATTTCCGGGTATTCTTCCTGCGCCATAAATTCCCGCTCAATCACCTGGTGCGAACTGTAATCCGAAACCTTTGTTCCGGGCTTTCCGGGCCAGTCAATCATCTGGGAGTCCGCCAGCTCGTTGGCCTTTCCGCTGGTAAAAGAAATTCCGGTACAGGCATCCAGCATCGGGTGCTTCTGATAAAAGCGGATGGCAGCCTGGCCGGCCTTGTCGAAGTCATAGTACAGATCCCGGTAGCTGGAGCCCTCTGCCCGCTGCGCGTAGGACGAGAAAAAAGGCGCGAGAGGAACCCGGTCGGTAGGCTTCAGAGCGATTGCGCTGTTGATGCGGTCTATCTTTTCCTGATAGGTTTTTCTGATTTGTTCATCCATTTTCTTTACCTCCTTGGGAATGCTACAGGATGACGCGTTCTGAATAAAATGATTTCATGCTTCTCCCACTCAAAATTATTGTATAATCAGTATCATAATCGAAATAGAAAAGGTTTGACAGCCACCTTTGCGTGATAAATAGAGTGCGAATTGCTTCAAAGTGTAGCACGTCGGGGAAAAAGGAGAAAATCTTGAAAATTACCATGGAAATGCTTCTTGCGGCATGGAAAAGGCGGGAAGCGGAAGGAACAGCGGAGACGAAGATACTGCGGGAAAACTGTGCCGTTCCGGGCATGGAAATCCGGCATCTGCGTCTGTTCCGGGCGGAGAATAGGAAAAACGGGCAGCCTTCGCTGCATACCCTGTTTCTGGTCCGGGAAGAGGATCTGCCCTGCTTTTTGGACAAAACGGACGGAAAAGACCATGCATTCTTTATCCTGACCGGAGGACGCGGAGGGGCAGAAAGCGGAAAGGCAGACCCAGAGGAGACAGGTCTGCCAGATGCAGGGCAGAATTACGCGGTGCTTCAGAACTCCCGGGATCTTGCAGGACTCCTGGAGGAAGCGCAGGAGATTTTTATCCAGCTTCTGTCCTGGGACAGAAAAATGGCGGAAGGAATCTACCGGGCGGAAAACGAGACGTCTTTTCTTGCCCTCGGCAGGGAGTTCCTCTTTGAGAATTATGCGATTATTGATTTTGATATGAATGTCATGTACGCGACGGAGGCATACAGCCGGGCACATCCGTTGAAGAACGGCAGGCTGGATACGGAGACCTTTCAGATGCTGATCACGCACAGGAAATTTCATGAGGTGGCTTCTCTTACAGCCCCGTTTTACTATCTGATTGATGAAGTGGATGTCCTTTGTTACTGCGTCAATATCTTTGTGGATCAGCAGTACATCGCCCGGCTGGTCATGGAGCTTCCGGCGGGCATGGAAAAATTGTCTCCGGGTACGGAAGAACTGTTTTCCGCGTACGCCGGCTACGTGCAGGACATGTTCCGGTACGGGAAACTGGTTCCCAGAAAACATCAGAACGACCAGCTGCACAATCTGTGCAGACAGATGCTGCAGGGGGAAGCGCCGGACAGGGATTCGGTGGAAAAAACAATCGCAAAATACGGATGGAAGATGACGGATGAATATCTGGTCGTGGTCATCCGTTTTTTCCCGGAAAAAGGGTGGGATGTGCAGCTGAAAACCACGCTGCCGTACCTCACCGTGCAGCTGGAACAGCAGTGGATCGGCTCCTGTGCGGTCCGCTCCGAATCGGAAATCATGCTGATCCTGAACTGCGGAATCGGTTTGAAAGACGCCGCTGCCGACGGCAGGGACACAGGGGCGGCCTACCGGAGCCTGCTGCAGAGGATGGCTTACTTTGTCCGGGACAATGTCTGCCAGGCAGGGGTCAGTCCTGTTTTCCGCAGCTTTGCGGAGCTGGAGCAGGGAGCGCTTGCCGCGCGCGAGGCGCTTCGTATCGGTATGGTGCAGAGTCCGCAGCTCTGGTATCATCTGTTTGATGAGATCCGGCTTCCCTACTTTCTGCAGCGGATCCAGGGAGGGCTTCCGGAATCCATGCTTGTCCATCCTGCGGTTTGTGCTCTGGAAAAGTATGACAGGGCACATGGAACAGAGTTGTCCGGAACACTTAAAGCTTTTCTGGAAAGCAGTATGAACATGACCAGGGCGGCGGAAAATCTATATATTCACAGGACTACTTTCTGCCGTCGCATGGATCACATCCGGAAACTGACCGGTCTGGAACTGGAAGATCCGGACACGGTTCTCACCCTGCAGCTTTCCTACCGGATCCGGAAAAACGTAAATAGACAATGAACAGAAGATTATTTGGAGGAATATCTTGCAGAATTTTATTTTCAGCCTGAATGCTACACTTCCCATTTTTTTTGTCATGATGCTGGGGTATTTTTTTCGGAGAACCGGGGTGATCAGCGAGTCGCTGGCAGCGGGAATGAATTCCTTTGTATTTAAAATTGCACTTCCGGTTAATCTGTTTGCTGAGCTCTATCCGGTGGACTTTTTTACCGTCTGGGACACATCCTTTGTCCTGTTCTGCTTTTTTGCTACGCTCGCCTGCGTCGGCATTGCGCTTCTTCTTTCCTTCTTCCTCTGTCCCGCTGAGGACAGGGGAGAATTTGTCCAGGCGTCCTACCGGAGCAGTGCGTCCCTGCTGGGTATGGCTTATATTGAAAATATTTACGGAAGCGCGGGCACAGGCGCATCTGCGGCCATGGGATCCCTGATGATGCTGGGAGCTGTCCCGCTCTATAATGTCTGCGCGGTACTGGTTCTGTCTTTATCGGGGGGAGCCCAGGACCGTCTGGATCGGGCACGGCTGAAAAAGGCTCTCATCGGGATCGTTACAAATCCGATCATTCTGGGAATCCTGGCCGGCTTTGTCTGGTCGGTTCTGAAAATTCCGATGCCGGAGATGTTCGGGAAAACCTTCTCCTATATCGGAAGACTTGCCAGCCCCATGGGCCTGCTTGCTATGGGAGCAAGCCTGAATTTTACGGCCTTTTCCGAAAAGGTGCGTCCGGTGCTGTTTGCCACATTCCTCAAGCTGGTCGGCTTTGCCGCTCTGGGTCTTCCGGTGGCTGCCGCGCTGGGATTCCGGCAGGAGAAACTGGTGGCAGTTCTTATTATGCTGGGCTCCGCGTCCACTGTGGCCGGCTATGTGATGGCAAAAAATATGGGGCACAAAGGAGTCGTATCTTCCGGAACAGTCATGCTGACAACGCTTCTTTCTTCTCTTACCCTGACATTCTGGCTCTTTTTGCTGCGAAGCAGGGGACTGATCTGACGCGGATCTCTGTTTTTTCTTGTACAAAGTTCTGGTTTTGAGTAAAAAAATGACTAATAGTCAATTCTGTGGATTGCTATTCGGCTGGATTGTGCAATGATATAGACAACTGATTAAAAAAATGCCATGCAGATGCCGGCTTTTCCGGAACCGGGAAAATTCTTTGCCTGTCAGTGTCCGGCTCCCCGGTTTCATACAATGTCCGTATGGCAGAGAGACAGTCTGTCTAACAGGAGGTGGCGATGTCGGACATTATGAAAATGGACTTGTCGCATGCTCTTATGGAGCTGCTTAAAACCAAACGTCTGGAACAGATAACCATCAAAGAACTGACTCAGACCGCAAACTGCAGCCGTATGAGTTTTTATTATCATTTCAGGTCACTGAATGATCTTGTGGAATACACGTTTCTGAGACTTGGAGATCAGATTATCGCGCAGGGAAATAAGAACGATTCCTACAAGATAAAAATGAAACTGCTTATGACACACGCGCAGGAATATAAAGAAATTATTTTTAATGTTTATGATTCCACGGGGCGGGCGCAGGTGGAAAAATTTCTCTACCAGGTGACGACGCATTACATAGAGGAAATGATCGACAGGCAGGATCAGAGCAAAAACATGGACTCAAAAAAGAAGAAGCAGATAATTGATTTCTACAAGTACAGCTGTGTCGGACCGCTTTTGGATTGGGTAGAGTCCGGCATGCCGGACGATTTTCAGGAGACCATCGACCTGCTGTCCCGCATTATTCTGAAAACACTGCCGGGCGCCTTTGAGGCGGTTGCAGAAATCGGTTAAAAGGCTGTCAGCCGGGAGGATAGATGTGAAAAACATGAATCTGATACAGACAGATATGCAGGGATACTCGGAGATGTGCCGGAAAAATGATTGTATACCGGAGGGGGATTATCAGAAATACGAGGTAAAAAGAGGCCTTCGTGACCTGTCCGGACAAGGTGTGGTTGCCGGACTGACGAATATCTCCAAAATCGTTGCCTTTCGTGACGGGAAGCCCTGCGATGGGGAGCTTTGGTACAGAGGCTATAAAATTGAGGAGCTGGTTCACAGATACGTGAATAATCTTTACGGATACGAGAACCTTACATATTTGCTTTTGTTTGGAGAACTGCCGGAGGAAGCGGAAGCGGGCAAGTTTATTTCGATTCTGGAAGAGGCGAGAGAGCTCCCGACCAATTTTACCAGGGATGTCATCATGAAGGCGCCCACCAGGGATATTATGAACTCCATGACAAGAAGCATTCTTACACTGGCTTCCTATGATGAAAAAAGCCAGAATACAGATCTGGAAAACGTGCTCCGGCAGTGCCTGCAGCTGATTGCCGTCTTTCCCATGCTTGCCATTTACGGTTATCATGCTTATAACCATTATGAAAATCTGCAGAGTATGTATATTCACAGGCCGGATCCAGAGGCATCCACTGCGGGGAACATACTCCGGCTGCTCCGGCCGGATTCCCGGTATACGGAGGTGGAGGCCAAGGCGCTGGATGCCGCACTGATGCTTCATATGGAGCACGGCGGTGGAAACAACTCTACCTTTACCACGCGGGTGGTAACATCCTCCGGTTCAGATACCTATGCGACAATCGCGGCGGCCATGTCCTCCCTCAAGGGTCCGCGGCACGGCGGAGCCAATATTAAAGTCATGGAAATGATGGACGATCTTCGGGAAAAGGTCAGAGATCAACAGGATGATGATGAAATCCGCAGTTATTTGGAGAAAATTCTGGATAAAAAGGAGTTTGACCGCAAAGGACTGATATACGGCATGGGACATGCAGTGTATTCGCTGTCGGATCCCAGAGAACGTCTGTTTAAAAAATATGTTCAGCTGCTGGCAAAGGCGAAGGGGAGGGAGGAAGACCTTGAGCTTTATATGCGGGTGGAGAAGCTGGCACCGGAGGCTATCAGAGACCGCTTTCGGATTTATAAGGGCGTGAGCCCGAATGTGGATTTCTACAGCGGTTTTGTCTACGATATGCTTGGAATTCCGAGAGAGCTTTATACACCTATTTTCGCGGTTGCGAGAGTTGCCGGCTGGAGTGCACACCGGATCGAGGAAATCGTAGGGCAGGGAAAAATCATCCGGCCGGCCTACCGTAGTATCATGGAAGAGCGGCAGGGCTCAGGAGATCAGACCCGGGAAGGCTGATCTGTCTCTTGCAATTCTCTGTGTTTGGGGTTATGATGAGCTGGTAAATTTGATAGGAGATCTTCGTGGGCGGGGTGCGATTCCCCACTGGCGGTAAATCGGTAGACCGATAAGTCCGCGACCTGCCTTATGGCAGCTGAACCGGTGAGAGTCCGGTACCAACAGTAAAGTCTGGATGAAAGAAGATGGCAGCCGTGTTATTTCTGCTGATACCGCCCGGATCACTATGATCCGGGCGTTTTATAATTTCAGGCCGGAAATAATAACTTGAAAAGATCTCCGGAAAGGGAGAAAAATGGAAGCAGTAACAACAAACGAAAGGGTAACAGAAAGAAAAGCATCAAGGACAGGAAGGAACGCCGGGATTCACTACATAGCAGTGACCGGAGTGCTGACGGCAGTGGCGGTCATTCTGCAGCTGCTTGAGATTCCGGTGCCGTTTATGCCGACATTTATCAAATTCGATTTCTCGGATCTTCCGGCCATTCTGGGGGCTTTCTCCATGGGACCGGTCTGCGGAATCCTGATCGAGTTTCTGAAAAATCTGATTCATGTCCTGTTTTCCGGAAGCTTTGGAGTGGGAGAACTCTCCAATTTCATGCTGGGAGCGGTTTTTGCGGGAGTCGCGGGCTTTATTTACAAATTCCGCAAGACAAAAAAGACGGCGATTGCGGCATCTGTCGCCGGTGCAGCCGCCATGGCGCTTATCTCGCTTCCGTCCAATTTCTTTATTGTATATCCGGTGTACTATAATTTTATGCCGGAGGAAACCATTCTGGCGGCTTATCAGGCCATTATCCCTTCTATGAAGAGTGTTCTCCAGAGCCTGATCTGTTTCAATTTGCCATTTACCTTTCTGAAGGGTATGATTGATGTAGTGGTTTGTTTCCTGATTTACAAGCCGCTGTCACCGATCCTGAAAGGCAGAAGATAAAAAGACAGAACATCAAGAGGCAGAAGTAAATGGCAAAAATAGATAAAATCGAACAGCTGACAAAAAATCATTACCTCAGCATGTATCATCTTCACGGAGTCAATTCCAAGGGGCACGAGAGCGACTACATGATCGCTTCCAGATCGCCGGATGCAGACGGGCTGAAAATCCGGACCAGGAAGGACAGCGCGGACGGGGTTGTGATTTACAGCCTCTACGGGGAAAAGCGGGACAGGGTAGTCCTGATCCGCCAGTACCGTTATCCGGTGGACGATTTTGTCTATGAGCTTCCGGCCGGGCTGGTGGAAAACGGAGAGGATTTTCACACTGCGGCCGCGAGGGAGCTGCATGAGGAGACAGGTCTTACCTTTACCCCCATCCATGCGCCGGAGGAATTTGAACACCCGCGCTTTACTTCTGTCGGAATGACGGATGAGGCTTGCGGCACGGTGTACGGTTACGCGGACGGAAAGATCAGTGACCGTTTTATGGAAGAGGCGGAGGAGATACAGGTGGTTCTGGCCGACAGGGCGGAGGTCCGGAGAATCCTGAGAGAAGAGCGGGTGGCACTGATCTGTGCCTATCATATGATGCATTTTCTGTCCGATCCGGATCCGTTTGCCTTTCTGGGCGTTTCGCATTAGTGTATTGCCAAAGGCCGGCTGGTTATGTATAATAGGAACAGTTTCAGAAAACGCGGATCAAACCACAGGAGGGTTTAGAGATGAAACATATTAAGACATTAAACACCAAAAATCTGCAGAATACTCTGAAAAAAGGCGGCTGCGGCGAGTGCCAGACTTCCTGCCAGTCTGCATGCAAGACTTCCTGCACGGTCGGAAACCAGACCTGCGAGCATTCCAAATAAAAGGTCTGTCCCGCGGGCGGGACATTGCTGCAGATAAAGTTTCGGCGGTCAGCTGTCCGTATAAGCATGGTGCGGCTTAAACCGGAACGCGGCAGATAAGCAGATCAAGATAGTAGAAAGAACAGGAGGTGTTCCTGCATCCCGGAAGGGACGTGGGGCACCCCCTTTTGATGTCAGAGGAACATTGGAGAACAGAATGATACATCTTTATAAAAACAACGGATATAATCTCTGCCTGGATGTGAACAGCGGCTCTGTCCATGTGGTGGATGAGCTTGTCTATGACGTACTGCAGGAACTGGCAGACGGAAAGAATGGGGATGCCGCGGCAGCGGCTCTCTCCGGAAAATACGAGGCAGAGGATATCAGGGAGGCGCTGGAGGAGTGCGGAGAACTCCGGGAGCAGGGAATGCTGTTTACGGAGGATATTTACAGGGATTCCATCGACAGATTTAAGGATCGGCCGACGGTCGTAAAGGCGCTCTGCCTGCACATCGCCCATGACTGCAACCTCGCGTGCCGGTACTGCTTTGCCGAAGAAGGGGAGTATCACGGCCGTCGTGCCCTGATGTCCTACGAGGTGGGAAAGCAGGCGCTGGATTTCTTGATTGAAAATTCCGGAAACCGCAGAAATCTGGAGGTGGATTTTTTCGGTGGGGAACCGACGATGAACTGGCAGGTCGTAAAGGACCTGGTCCGGTACGGAAGGGAACAGGAGAAACAATACGGCAAGAATTTCCGCTTTACCTTAACGACGAACGGGGTTCTTCTGAATGATGAGATTATGGAATTCTGCAACCGGGAGATGGGGAATGTCGTCCTCAGCATTGACGGGCGTCCGGAGGTGCACAACCGGATGCGGCCGTTCCGGAACGGAAAGGGCAGCTATGACCTGATTGTTCCCAAATACCAGAAGTTTGCAGAGAGCCGCCATCAGGACAAATATTATGTCCGGGGAACCTTTACGCACTATAATCTGGATTTCGCGAAGGATGTCCTGCATCTGGCTGATCTGGGCTTTAAGCAGATTTCCATCGAACCCGTGGTGGCTCCTCCGACCGAGGACTATGCGATCCGGGAGGAGGATCTTCCGGTAATCTGCGAGCAGTACGATATTCTGGCAAAAGAAATGGTCAAACGGGAGAAAGAGGGGAGAGGCTTTAATTTCTTCCATTTTATGATTGATCTCACCGGAGGCCCCTGTGTATACAAACGCCTCTCCGGGTGCGGGTCGGGAGGGGAATATCTGGCGGTTACTCCCTGGGGCGATCTGTATCCCTGCCATCAGTTTGTCGGAAACGAGAAGTTTCTTCTGGGCAATGTAAAAGACGGCGTTATCCGAAAAGATCTGGTGGAGGAGTTCAAAGAAGTCAATGTGTATTCCAAGCCGGAGTGCTCGCAGTGCTTCGCGAGATTCTACTGCAGCGGCGGCTGCGCGGCAAACTCCTATAATTTCACAGGCAGCGTTAACGATGTGTATCAGATCGGCTGCGTGATGCAGAGAAAGAGGGTGGAGTGCGCGCTGATGATCAAGGCGGCTCTTGCAAAGGAACAGCCGGAATTTACTGCTGAGAGCTGCGAAACCTGTGCGGAGTGTGAATGAATACCGGCGGGCATTCCCATCTGGACGAACAGACGCTGAAATGCTATGATTAAAAATGCGGTTTTGCCGCGGAAAAACTGAAAAAATGTAACGAGGACAAGAGAACGATGATGAAGAAAAAACAGAGCATTGCGGTTCTCCTTATCATGCTCGTGGTGACGGTACTTCTGGGGTACACTGTCGTCGCAGGGTGGGGGAGCAAGCACACGGGTTCCATGAAAAACATCCGGACCGGACTGGATCTTTCCGGAGGTGTCAGCATCACCTACGAGGCCACGGATTCCAATCCCAGCCAGGAGGATATGGACGACACGATCTACAAACTGCAGCAGCGTGTGCAGCAGTACAGTACGGAGGCAAATGTCTATCAGCAGGGGCTGAACCGTATCAACGTAGAAATTCCCGGTGTGACGGACGCCAATGAAATCCTTCAGGATCTGGGAAAGCCCGGTTCTCTTCAATTTGAGGACTCGGACGGAAATGTGGTGCTGGAAGGAACCGACATCGCGGACGCGCAGGGAGTTGCCTACAATGATCAGCAGACCGGCTCTCATAAATATGTGGTAGAGCTGACCATGACTACCGACGGGGCAAAAAAGTTCCAGGAGGCCACGGCAGCTAACGTGGGAAAGGCAATCTCCATAGTCTATGACGGAGAGGTGATCAGCTCTCCGACGGTTCAGCAGGAGATCTCCGGCGGAACCGCGCAGATCACGGGCATGAGCAGCATTGACGAGGCAAAACAGCTGGCCTCCTTCATCCGTATCGGATCTCTGTCCCTGGAACTGAATGAGATTTACTCCAATGTCGTCGGGGCGTCCCTGGGACAAGAAGCGCTTCATACGGCGCTGATCGCGGGAATGATCGGTGTACTGCTCGTCATTCTCTTTATGATCTGTGTGTACCGGATCTCAGGACTTGTCGCCGGGTGGGCGCTGATTCTTTTCACCTTCCTGGATCTGGGCTTCCTGAACGCGTTTGACATCACCCTTACCCTTCCGGGCGTCGCCGGTGTCATTCTTACCATAGGAATGGCGGTAGATGCGAATGTCATTATCTATGCCCGTGTGCGGGAAGAGCTCTCGGCAGGAAAATCCCTGCACAACGCGCTGAAGGGAGGATTCCACAAGGCCTTCTCGGCGATCTTTGACGGCAATATCACGACACTGATTGCGGCCGCTGTCCTCTATGTTCTGGGCACGGGAAGCGTGCGTGGATTTGCGGAGACGCTGGCAATCGGAGTTGTTCTGTCCATGTTCACCTGCCTGGCTGTATCCAGATGGATCAGCTACGCCTTCTATGGAATCGGCGTGCGGAGCCTGAAGCTCTATGGCACAATCAGACAGCGGAAGAACATTAATTTTGTCGGAAAACGCGCGGTAACGCTGACCATCGCGCTGATTATGATTCTTTCTGTTCCCGCGGGGATGCTTTTTTATAAACAGAGCAAAGGCTCTGTCATGAATTTCAGCCTTGACTTTGTGGGCGGAACCGCGACAACGGTAGATTTCGGCGAGGATATGACGCTGGCGGACCTGGACAGTAAGGTTAAGCCGGTCGTCACAGAGGCCACTGGGACTACGGATATCCAATTCCAGAAGATTACAGGTTCGACGCAGGTAGTTATTAAGACCAGCGAGCTGGATCTGGACAAGAGAAATGCGCTGGACAGCGCTCTTGCGGAGAATTTTTCCGGTGTGGAGGAAAGTGCGATAACTGCGGAAAATATTTCGTCCACAATCAGCGGTGAGATGCGTTCCAATGCCATTCTGGCTGTTGTGATCTCTGTTATCTGCATGCTGTTTTATATCTTTGTCCGGTTCCGGGATTTCCGGTTTGCCTCCAGCGCCGTACTTGCCCTGGTGCATGACATCTGTGTGGTGATTGCCTACTATGTATGGTTCCGGGCGTCTGTCGGCAGTACTTTTATTGCGGTTATGCTGACCATTCTGGGATATTCGATCAATGCGACGATTGTCATCTTTGACCGTATCCGGGAGAACCTTCCGATGATGAAGGGGGAGAGCAGCCTGGCGGAGATCGTAAACGCTTCGATTACGCAGACGCTTACCCGAAGCCTGTATTCCAACCTGACGACATTCATCACGATTTTTGTCTTGTATCTCTATGGTGTACCTTCTATCCGGGAATTTGCGCTGCCGATTATGATCGGCCTGGCTGCCGGATGCTTCAGTTCCGTCTTTGTCACGGGTCCGCTCTGGTATCTCATGAAAACCCGGATCGGGAAAAACCGCGTGAAAGATGTTATGGGTCTTTCGGCTTCGGCGGGGAAAACGGAAGGATCCGAACCGGAGGCCTCCGCAGAGAAGCCGGCCGCGCCGGGACAGGGAAAGAACCGGTATGTCAAGAAAGACAGGAGCGAGCTTTCCAGTACAAAGCGGAAGAAAAACAGATATCACTGATCACAGCATGAGGCTGTCACTCGATGTGAAAGGGAACATCCGGTTCCCGCGCGCAGGAGGGTGGCAGCCTCTTCTGGCAGTACAGGCAGGATTCGGGAGAGGAGCTTCCGCAGGCCTGGCTGCCGCGCGGCAGCAAGGAACAGAAAGAGAAAACGATGAATGAAGAACGCTGGATGGTAGCGGCAAAAAAAGCGGATTTCAGGAAAATTGCCGGACAGTTTCACATTGACCAGGTGACGGCGCGGCTGATCCGCAACAGAGATGTGATCGGGGAGGAGGCCGTCGAAAAATATCTCCACGGGGGAAGGGAGGATCTTTACCCGCCGGAAGCGATGAAAAATCTTCCGGAAGCGGCGGCACTGCTGAAGCAGGCTGTGCAGGAGGAAACCCGGATCAGGATTATCGGGGATTATGATATTGACGGCATCATGTCCTCCTGCATCCTGCTGAAAGCCCTGCGCGGCCTGGGAGCCCGCGTGGATGTGAGGATTCCGGAGAGGCTGCGGGACGGCTACGGGCTGAATGAGAACCTTGTCCGGCAGGCGGCGGCGGACGGCATCGAGCTTCTGCTTACCTGCGACAACGGCATAGCGGCGGCGGATCAGATTGCCCTGGCATACCGGCTGGGCATGAGGGCTGTCGTGACCGATCACCACGAAATTCCCTTCCGCGTGGACGGGGACGGAAAACGGGAGTACATCCTTCCGCCGGCGGAGGCAGTCATTGATCCGAAGAGGAAAGATGAAACCTACCCGTTTCCGGGGCTCTGCGGGGCGGCCGTCGCCTGGAAGCTGGTGGACTTCCTGTACCGTCTCTGCGGCAGGGGAGACGCGGCTTTCGGGGAATTTATCGAGTATGTGGCGATTGCCACGGTTGGCGACGTCATGGAGCTGAAGGATGAAAACCGAATCTTGGTCCGGGAAGGACTCCGGGCGCTTCATCGCACACAGAAGCCCGGTCTTCTGGAGCTGATTCTCCAGAACCAGCTGGAACCGGAGAATCTGGACGTCTATCACATCGGCTTTATCCTGGGTCCCTGCCTGAATGCCAGCGGAAGGCTGGATACGGCGGCGCGCGCCCTGCGCCTGATGATGGCCGGAACGCGGCAGGAGGCGGCTCCTCTGGCACAGGAGCTGATCGAGCTGAATGCCAGCCGGAAGGAAATGACGGTGAAGGGAGAAGAAGAGGCCGTCCACATGGTGGAGGAATCCGATCTGGTTCATGACCGGGTTCTTGTGGTATTTATGCCGGACTGCCACGAGAGTCTGGCGGGGATTATAGCCGGCAGGCTGAAGGAGCATTTTTACCGCCCTTCTTTCGTGCTTACCCGGACAGCGGACGGGGTGAAGGGATCCGGGCGCTCCATTGAGGCGTACTCCATGTATGAGGAGCTCTGCCGATGCTCCGACCTGCTGACAAAATTCGGCGGCCATCCGATGGCGGCCGGGATCTCTCTTCCGGAGGAAAATGTGGGACTCCTGCGCGAGAGGCTGAACCGGCTGTGTACGCTGACACAGACCGATCTCACACCGAAGATCGTCGCGGACATGGCCATGCCGTTTTCCTATGTCAGTCCGTCGCTGATCCGGGAGATGGATCTGCTGAAGCCCTTCGGAAACGGTAACCCCAAGCCGCTGTTTGCGCAGCGGGATCTGCGGCCCTGCAGTCCGCGGGTCTTCGGCAAGAACAGGAACGTGGTAAAGCTGCAGATGGCAGACGCGGGGGGACGGAGGTTCGACGCGGTCTATTTCGGGGATGGAGAGGAATTTGTCTCCTACTGCCGGACGCACCCGGCCCTTTCCGTCCTGTACGCTCCCTCCATTGACACTTATATGGGAAGAAATACCTTGCAGATGACCATACGCTCCTATCGTTGATTATGAAAAAAAAAGATGCTATACTCATAAAATCCTGACATTATCCGTACTTGATACGCGATGTTTCAGGCCTTGCACACAGACAGGTGCAGAAATTCCCAGAGACTGAAGGAGATAAGAAATGAAAAAACTGGAGGATTATGTAATCAGTATCCCGGATTTTCCGAAACCGGGCATTATTTTCCGTGATATTACCGGTATTCTTGAGGACGCGGACGGGCTGAAGCTTGCCATAGATTCCCTGCAGAAGGAGCTGGAGGGTCTGGACTTTGACGTCATTGCGGGAACCGAGTCCCGCGGCTTCATTTTCGGAATGCCGCTGGCCTATAATCTTCACAAGCCCTTTGTACCCATCCGTAAAAAGGGAAAACTGCCCAGGGAGGTCGTGCGGCAGAGCTACGACCTGGAGTACGGAAGCGCTACCATAGAGATGCACAAGGACGCGCTGAAGCCGGGGCAGAAGGTTGTCCTGGTAGACGACCTGATTGCCACGGGCGGGACGATCGAGGCCGCGGCAAAGCTGGTCGAGCAGCTTGGCGGTGAGGTAGTCAAGATGCTCTTTGTTATGGAACTTGCCGGACTGAAGGGCCGGGAGAGACTTTCCCGGTATGATATTTCTTCCGCCATCGTATACGAGGGCAAGTAAGACGGACAGACAGGAAGAGGATGTTGCACATGGAAGACGCAGCGAAAAAAAGAGAACTGGAAGATGAAAAACTGAAGAAGGAAATTGCTGAAGTCGATGCCAGTCTGCGTACCATGGATGACTTTGTCGCGCCGGAGGAGCTCTATCAGGAGCTCCTGCGAAGCGTGCGGAAATACCATCCCTCTACCAATCTCGATGTGATCGGAAAAGCATATCAGACTGCCAGAAAGGCTCACGGGGAACAGAAAAGAAAATCCGGAGAGCCTTATATTATACATCCTCTCTGCGTGGCAATCATCCTGGCGGAGCTGGAGCTGGATAAGGAGAGTATCGCCGCCGGCCTCCTGCACGATGTCCTGGAAGATACGGTCATGACTAAGGAGGAGCTGACGGCGGAATTCGGCGCGGAGATCGCGGAAATCGTAGACGGCGTCACCAAGCTGGGACAGCTGAATTACTCCAAGGATAAAATTGAGGAAGAGGCGGAGAATCTCCGGAAGATGTTCCTGGCCATGGCCAAGGATATCCGTGTCATTCTTGTCAAGCTGGCGGACCGGCTTCACAACATGCGGACCCTGAAATATATGCCGGAGAACAAGCAGAAGGAAAAGGCCAGAGAGACCATCGATATTTATTCCCCGATCGCCCAGAGGCTTGGTATCACCAAAATCAAAAACGAGCTGGACGACCTCTCTCTGAAATACCTGAAGCCGGAAGCCTACTACGACCTGGTCCATCAGATCAATCAGAAGAAATCGGAGAGAGAGGCGTTTGTCGGCCGCATTGTCGCGGATGTGAAAAAACACATTGACGACGCGGGGATCGAGGCGCAGATCAGCGGAAGGGCCAAGCACTTTTTCAGCATCTACAAGAAGATGGTCAACCAGGACAAGACGCTGGACCAGATCTACGATCTGTTTGCGGTCCGAATCATCGTGGAGACGGTGAAAGACTGCTACGCGGCGCTGGGCGTGATCCACGAGATGTATACGCCGATACCGGGGCGTTTTAAGGACTATATCGCCATGCCCAAGCCGAATATGTACCAGTCCCTTCACACGACGCTGATCGGTCCGGAGGGGAAGCCGTTTGAAATCCAGATCCGGACTTTCGAGATGCACCGGGTTGCGGAATTCGGTATCGCCGCGCACTGGAAATACAAGGAGGCTTCTGACGGAAAAACACCGGAGACGGAAAAGAAACAGGAAGAGGAAAAGCTGAACTGGCTTCGCGAAATTCTGGAGTGGCAGCAGGACATGTCTGACAACAAGGAGTTTATGAGCCTGCTGAAAAGTGACCTGAACCTGTTCAACGAGAATGTCTACTGTTTTTCTCCCGCCGGAGATGTAAAGACGCTTCCTGCCGGTTCCTGTACCATTGATTTTGCCTACGCGATTCACTCCGCCGTGGGGAATAAAATGGTGGGAGCCAGGGTCAACGGAAAGCTGGTGCCTATTGAGACCGAGCTTCACAACGGGGACCGGGTGGAGATCATCACTTCCCAGAATTCACGGGGTCCCAGCAGGGACTGGCTGAAGGTCGTCAAGAGCACACAGGCCAAAAACCGGATCAACCGCTGGTTCCGCCAGGAGAAAAAGGAAGACAACATCATCAAGGGCAAGGAGATGCTTGCCGGCTATGCCCACATGAAGGGGAAAAATATCGGCGAGCTGACCAGGCCGGAGTACACCTCCAAGGTCATGAACAAATACGGGTTCCAGGACTGGGATTCGGTTCTGGCCGCGATCGGGCACGGAGGCCTGAAGGAAGGCCAGGTGCTGAACAAACTCCTGGAGGTCTGGGAGAAGGATCAGAAGGCCCACCTCACAGACCAGGATGTTCTGGGGAACGCGGAGCAGCGCACCGGAGACACGCAGAAAGCTGCCGAGCACAGAGGAGGAATTACGGTCCGGGGCATTCATGATGTCGCCGTTCGTTTCTCGAAATGCTGCAGCCCGATTCCGGGCGATGAAATTGTGGGATTTGTCACCAGGGGAAGGGGAATAACCATTCACCGCACAGACTGTATCAATATTATCTCCCTCCCGGAGAGTGAGAGGAGCAGGCTGATTGAGGCGGAGTGGGCGCCGGAGCAGGAGGAGGACACTTCTTATCCGGTAACCATCAATATTTACGCAGACAACCGGACCGGGCTGCTGGTGGATATTTCCAAGATTTTTACCGAGAGAAAAATAGACGTGACATCCATGAATGTCCGTACCAGCAGGCAGGGGGCCGCCACGATCGAGATGGGCTTTTCGGTTCACTGCAGGGAAGAGCTGAAGGAGCTGCTGAATAAGATCCGGCAGGTCAGAGATGTCAACGAAGTAGAACGTTCCAAGGGGTAGATGGATATGAAGGCAAAGCTGCAGAGCCTGGTTCTCGGACCGGTGATGACCAATGTATATTTTCTGGAAAATCCGGAGACAAAGGAGCTGATCCTGATTGATCCGGCAGACGCCGCGGACAGGATTTCCCGGAAAATTTCGGACATGGAAGGAAAACCGGTGGCTGTCCTTCTGACACACGGGCATTTTGACCATATTCTTGCCTTGGATGAGGTCAGGAAAAAGTACGCGGTTCCGGTCTATTCGGAAGAAGAGGAGGAGGCTGTCCTGGAAAATCCGGAGTGGAATCTTTCCGGCTGGCAGGGGCTTTCTGTCTCCGCAAAGGCGGACCGGCTCCTGAAGGACGGGGATGTGCTGCGCCTTGCGGGGATGGAGATTCAGGTGCTGCACACGCCGGGACATACCAGGGGGAGCTGCTGCTACTATATTCCGGATCAGAAGATGGCCTTTACCGGGGACACGCTTTTCTGCGAGTCATACGGAAGGACGGATTTTCCCACGTCAAGCTCGGCGGCCATCCAGTCCAGTGTGCGGCGTCTGCTGAAGGAGCTTCCGGCGGATACCGACGTTTTTCCGGGTCATGATTCGTTTACCCGCATCGAAGAGGAAAGGAAGTATAATCCCCTTGCAGTATAAATTCGGTCTGTGTCTGAATGAGCGGAAATTTGAATATGATATCTATTCCTTGCTGAAGGCTTTTTTTCCGGAGGCGGAAATCACAATCTGGTATGAGGATCAGAAAAAACCGGAGGATATGCCGGATGCGGAATTCCATATTTCGTATCAGGGCACGTCCGTCGGTTTTACTTTTGGAAGGACAGCTTCCGGAGCTTGGGACAGCGCTCTCCCTCAGGCGCCATGGTCTGCGGTCGTGCTTCTGGACGACCCGGCGGATCGTATTTCCTGTAAAAATCAGGTGAAGCAGCTGGTTTACAAATCGCTGCGGCAGATGACGGGAAGGGATCTTCCGTGGGGAGATCTGACCGGGATCCGACCCACAAAGATTTTTTCGCGTCTTCTGGAAGAGGGAAAGACGGAAGGAGAAATCCTTGCGCAGACGGAGAAAACGTATTTTATCAGTAAAAAAAAGGCTGCCCTTGCCTTGGAAACCGCTGAACGGGAAAGACGGATTCTGGCGGGCATGGAGGCGGAAAACGGCTACAGCCTGTATGTGGGGATCCCATTTTGTCCCTCGATCTGTCTGTACTGTTCCTTCGGCTCTCACCCGATGAACCGGTTCGGCGGAATGGTTCAGGAATATCTGGAGGCACTTTTTCGAGAATTGCGTTTTATTTCCGGGATGATGAAGGGAAGACGTCTCGATACCGTCTATGTCGGCGGTGGAACGCCGACATCTCTTACGCCGGATCAGTTAAGACAGCTGCTGTCTGTCCTGCAGGAACAGTTTCCGATGGAGACGGTAAGGGAATTTACCGTGGAAGCGGGGCGGCCCGATACCATCACGGAGGAAAAACTGGAGGTTCTCCGGGAATTTCCGGTGAGCAGAATATCCGTGAATCCGCAGACGATGAACCAGAAGACGCTGGATCTGATCGGAAGAAGACATACTGTGGAGGAAACGGAAGAAAAATTCCGTCTTGCACGCAGCATGGGCTTTTCCAATATCAATATGGATCTGATAGTAGGGCTTCCCGGCGAGGGGCAGCCGGAGGTGGAGCGGACACTTTCCCGAATCCGGAGCCTGGAGCCGGACAGCCTTACGGTTCATGCCCTTGCCCTGAAGCGGGCGGCCAGGCTGAATCTTTTCCGGGAGGAATATGTTCCGGTTTCTTTTGAGGCATCGGATGCCATCATGGATCGGACGGCGGACTGCGCAGGAGATATGGGAATGCATCCGTACTACCTGTACAGACAGAAAAATATGGCCGGAAATTTTGAAAACGTGGGCTACGCAAAGGCAGGGAAGGAAGGAATCTACAACATCCTGATTATGGAAGAAAAGCAGACCATCATGGCTGCCGGGAGCGGGGCCTCCACGAAGTTTGTCTTTCATGGGGGCAGGCGTATTGAGCGGGTGGAAAATGTGAAGGATCTCGGAAATTACATCGGCAGGCTGGATGAGATGCTTCAGAGAAAGCGGGAGGAAGCAGAGAAGGTAAGGATGGAAATCCGTCGGGAAAAGCTATGACGAAAAAGAAGAAAACAGAGAGAAAAAAAGACTCCGGAAAAAAGAATGCACACAAAAGGAAAAAGCAGGCAGAACCGGAAGCGGCAGGCAGAAGACAGAAAAGGTACCGGAATAACCGCCACCTTCTGATCTTTTCCGTGGAGGCTCAGCTGGAGCATGGGAAGCAGGTCAGCAACCTTGCCTACGAGGTGGCGAAGGAGCTGAAGCTTCCGGAAGAAAAGTGCGAAAATCTGGCGGTCGCGGGATTTCTGCATGATATCGGAAAGGCGGAGCTGAACCAGGCATTTCAGCAGGAGGATCCGCTTGTTGTGGAGGAGATGAATTCTGTCCGCATGCACCCCATGAAGGGTTATGAGATTTTGAAACGCCACGGGTTTGACGAGGAAATCTGCGAGGATGTGCTGTTTCACCATGAGAATTACGACGGAAGCGGCTACCCGGACAATCTGGCTGGTCCGAACATCCCTGTCGGGGCTTGCATTCTGAGGGTTTGTGATGTATTCTGTGCATTGGTTTCCGACCGGGCCTATCGAAAGGCCTACAGCCCGGAAAAGGCTATGGAGCTGATGACGGAAGATATGAAGGATTTCGACCTCAGAGTTTTTCTGGCTTTTCAGAGGGTGATGCATCAGAGCGAGGACGGGAGCCTGAAGCTTCCGGAGGTGTCGGAAAACGTGAAAGGAGTCTGGAAATCATTATGACATTGACAAAAAAGCCTGTCACAGGCATGAAGGATATCCTGCCCAGGGAAATGCAGATCAGGGAATATGTGCAGCAGCTGATCCGCACCACGTATCAGGGGTTCGGCTTTCTGTCCATGGAAACGCCCTGCGTGGAACATATTGAAAACCTGAACAGCAAGCAGGGGGGAGAAAACGAGAAGCTGATTTTCAAGATTATGAAGCGCGGAGAGAAGCTTAAAATCAACGAAAACAGCACAGAGGCGGATCTGGCCGACAGCGGTCTGCGCTATGACCTGACGCTTCCGCTCTCCCGCTATTACGCTAATAACGCCGCTTCGCTTCCCAGCCCGTTCAAGGCGCTGCAGATGGGGAATGTCTGGCGCGCGGACCGTCCGCAGAGAGGGCGTTTCCGTCAGTTCATGCAGTGTGATATTGATATTCTGGGAGAGGCCTCCAATCTGGCGGAGATCGAGCTGATCCTTGCCACCACCACGCTTCTGGGGAAGCTGGATTTCCATAACTTTACCATACGGATCAACGACCGCCGGATTCTCAAGGCAGTCGCGGCATACTGCGGCTTTCCGGAGGATTCCTGGGACGAGGTCTTCATTGTCTTGGACAAGATGGATAAGATCGGTCTGGACGGTGTGGCAGAGGAACTGGAGAAAGAGGGATTTTCCAAAGAGGCCGTGGAAAAATGCCAAGACCTGTTCCTTACGGTGACGCCGGACACAGACGGCGTGCGCATGGTCAGGGAAAAGCTGGACGGATTTCTGGATCCTGCCTATGCGGACGGGCTGATTACCATTATGAACAGCGTGGATGCCGTGAAGACGGCGGATTTCAAAATCTCCTTTGATCTGACGCTGGTCCGGGGAATGTCCTATTATACGGGGCCTATTTTCGAGATTTCCATGGACGAGTACGGCGGATCTGTCGGCGGCGGCGGCCGCTATGACGGCATGGTAGGCAAATTTACCGGACAGTCCACACCCGCGTGCGGATTTTCCATCGGGTTTGAGCGGATCGTCATGCTCCTTCTGGAAAGAGATTTCCAGATTCCGGACGCGGCGGCGCGGAAAGCCTATCTTCTGGAGAAAAAGCTTCCCGACGAAAAAATCCGCCAGGTCATCGACCAGGCCATGGAAGAGCGCGGCAGAGGGATGATTGTCAATCTTCTGGTCATGAAAAAGAACCGGAAGTTCCAGAAGGAACAGCTGGAGGCCGAGGGCTACACGGAAATTGTTGATGTATTTGCCCGCTGAGTAAGCGCCTGAGACGTCAGAACATCAGTCAGGGCTGTCAGAATAAAAGAAGCAGGAGGAAACAGGCATGGCGGAATCCATGAAAGGTATGAAGCGGTCCCATCGCTGCGGGGAAGTCACGGAGCAGGAGATCGGAAAAGAAGTCACCCTGATGGGCTGGGTGCAGAAGAGCAGGAATAAGGGAGGCATTATCTTTGTGGATCTCCGCGACCGCTCCGGCATCATGCAGCTGATTTTTGAAAACGGCACGATTGATGAGGCCGGATTTGAAAAGGCGGCGAAACTCCGCTCGGAATATGTGATCGCCGTCAGGGGAATCGTGGGACGCCGGGCAGGCGCCGTCAACGAAAAGCTTGCCACCGGCACCATGGAGGTCCGTGTTTCCTACCTGAGAATCCTCGCGGAAGCGGAGACACCGCCGTTCCCGGTAGAGGAAGACAGCAAGACAAGAGACGATGTGCGCCTGAAATACAGGTATCTGGATCTTCGCCGTCCGGATCTGCAGAGAAATATGATCCTGCGGTCAGAGGTCGCCTATCTGACCCGCGAGTTCTTCCACAAAGAGGGATTTCTGGAGCTGGAAACGCCGATGCTGGGGAAAAGCACGCCCGAAGGCGCCAGGGATTATCTGGTTCCCAGCCGTGTCCATCCGGGAAGCTTCTACGCGCTGCCGCAGTCTCCGCAGCTGTTCAAACAGCTCCTGATGTGTTCCGGCTATGACCGGTATATCCAGCTGGCCCGCTGCTTCCGGGACGAGGATCTGCGCGCGGACCGCCAGCCGGAATTTACGCAGATTGACATGGAGCTTTCCTTTGTGGATGTAGAGGATGTGATTGATGTCAATGAGCGTTTCCTGCAGTATCTTTTCAAACATGCTCTGGGTGTGGACATTCCTCTTCCAATTCCCAGAATGACATGGATCGACGCGATGAACCGGTTCGGGTCGGATAAGCCGGATGTCCGGTTCGGCATGGAGCTGGTGGATGTTTCCGATGTCGTAAAGGACAGCGAATTCCCGGTGTTCCGGAATGCCCTTGCGAAAAAAGACGGATCGGTCCGCGGAATCAATGTGAAGGGCCAGGGAGATATGGGCCGGAAACAGATCGACAAGCTGGTCGAGATGGCCAGGGGGAGCGGTGCCGGAGGACTTGCCTGGATTCAGCTGAAGACAGACGGAACCGTAAAAGCTTCTTTCGCTAAGTTTATGACCGAAGAACAGCAGAACGCGCTGATCAAGGCCATGGGAGGCGAGAAGGGCGATTTGCTCCTGTTTGCCGCCGACCGCAATAAAATTGTGTGGAACGTTCTGGGGCAGCTTCGGCTGCATTTCCGTGACGAGCTCGGACTGGTCCGGAAAGACGATTTCCATTTCCTGTGGATTGTGGAATTCCCTCTGCTGGAGTGGTCCGATGAGGAAAACCGGTTCATGGCGATGCACCATCCTTTCACCATGCCCATGGAAGAGGACTGGGATAAAATAGACTCCGATCCGGGCAGCGTCCGGGCAAAGGCCTATGATATAACGCTGAACGGCTTTGAGGTCGGCGGAGGTTCCGTCCGTATCCATCAGGACGATATTCAGGAAAAGATGTTTGAGGTTCTGGGATTCACAAAAGAAAGAGCATGGGAACAGTTCAGCTTCCTGCTGACCGCTTTCAAATACGGCGTTCCGCCGCATGCAGGGCTTGCCTACGGCCTTGACCGTCTCGTCATGCTGATGGCGCAGGCCGATTCCATCCGCGATGTCATCGCGTTCCCGAAGGTAAAGGACGCGTCTGACCTTATGACCGAGGCTCCGGCTCCCGTGGAGGACAAGCAGCTGGAAGAGCTTGGAATCCGGGTTCCGGAAAACGAGTAAGGATCCTTCCCAGGTATCCGTTTCATTCATATAGAAAAAACAGGGCAGTCTCCGGAAAAACGGGGGCTGCCTTTTTCTGCGCCAGGGGGGTCTGTTCTGCTGACAGCGCCTTTCGGCCGTATCCGGCGGGCTGAAGGCGTTAGAAGGCAGAACCGCAGCAATGAAATGGGATTACCTGCGCAGCCTGTCCCGGCAGGCGGAAGCCGGGGATGGGAAGCAGTTTGTCCGCGCTGTGAGAGAAGAGATTGACACCTGCATGTACTACGTGTTATAGTACACTTATAGCAAACGGAAAGCGAGGTGGCTTGCGTGATATCCATTGATTATCAGGACAGACGCCCGATCTACGAACAGATCGTGGCTCGCTATGAAATGCTGATTCTGACCGGCGTCCTGCAGGAAGATGAGCAGCTTCCGTCCGTCAGGCAGATGGCGCAGGAATTGTCCATCAATCCGAATACCATACAGAAGGCCTATTCGATTCTGGAGCATGACGGATACATTTACACGGTCAGGGGCCGCGGTAATTTTGTGTCCGGAAGCAGCGCCCTGATGAAGAACAGGAGAAGGGACTGGGAAGACAGGCTGAAAACTCTGCTGCGGGAAGGGAAGAAACTGGGGATTGACAGGGCGGCCTGTGAAAAAATACTCGAAGGCATCTATGAAAACGGGGGAGAGGAGGAGAGCGCCGTATGATTGAAGTAATACAGGCGTCGAAAGCCTTTGCGGGCGTGGAGGCGGTCAGAGACCTGACGTGCCGGATCCGGGACGGGGAGGTTTTCGGCATGGTCGGGACAAACGGAGCCGGAAAAAGCACGCTTCTGCGGATGCTTGCCGGTGTCCTTCGGCCGGACAGCGGGGAGATCCGGATTGACGGGGAGCCGGTATGGGAGAATGAGTCCGCAAAAAGCAGGATCTGTTTTATCTCAGATACCGGGTATTTTCCGATCAATGCCACGGCGGAGAGCATGACGGAGCTGTACCGGGTTGTTTATCCCGGCTTCGACACGGAGAGGTTTGAAAAACTGATGGGCCGGTTCGGCCTTCCGAAAAATCAGAAAATACGGACTTTTTCCAGGGGGATGAAGAAGCAGCTCTCCGTGCTTCTTGGTATCTGCGCCGGGACAAAGTACCTGTTCTGCGATGAGACCTTTGACGGACTGGATCCGGTGATGCGCCAGGCGGTAAAGAGTATTTTTGCCACAGAGATGCTGGACCGGGAATTTGTTCCCGTGGTGGCCTCCCACAATCTGAGGGAGCTGGAAGATTTCTGCGATCATGTGGGACTTCTGCACCAGGGAGGCATCCTGTTCTCGGAAAATCTGTCTGATTTGAAGATGAACATGCAGAAGGTGCAGTGTGTGATCCGGGATCCGGAAGCGGAGAAGCAGCTTCTCGCGGATCTGGATATTGTGCGCCTGGACAGGAGGGGCTCCATGCTGACGCTGGTGGTCCGGGGAGACAGAGACGTCATTCTGGCAAGGGTGCAGTCCGCGGATCCTGTTTTTGCGGAGGAGCTTCCCCTTACCCTGGAGGAAATATTTATTACAGAGACGGAGGTGGCCGGGTATGACATCAAAAATATCATTGCGTAAAATGATTCGGAATGAGATGCGCCAGAATGCCTGGCTGCCGGCGCTGGTTTCTGCCGCCGCGCTTTTCCTGTATCCGGTCTGTTACCTGCTTCTTCTGCAGGGTACCAGAAGGGATGCTTATAACGGGATGTCGAAATCGGAGATCGCGCGGCAGAACCTGCATACCGTGTCCGCCGTTCTGGGAAGAGGAAACCCTCTGACCATTGCCGCAGTGCTGATTGCCGCGGTCATCGCGGCCGGTGTGATGTTTTCTTTTCTGGACAGCCGGGAGAAGAGTGATTTTTACCAGAGCCTTGCCCTGAAAAGAGAAAAAGCCTTTCTGGCGCATTATCTTGTGGGGTGGCTGGCCGCTGTGGTTCCGTATCTGGCGGCGGTTCTGATTTCTCTGTTCGGGATCGGGGCGGTTTACGGGAATGTCACGGCGGACGCGATGCGAATTGCTTTTTCCTCTGCGGCCATGTATATCCTTGGCTTCTCGGCTGTCTATACCTTCTGCGTGTTGGCTATGGTCCTCGCCGGCAGAATCCTGGTCGGCGTGCTGCTGATGATCTGCTTTCTGCTTTACGGGCCGGCGCTCTGTGCCCTACTGTACGGGATGACAAGCGTATTTTTCCCCAGCATAGGCGGAACAATGACAGGCGCGGGCATGAATATCGGGTTCTGGCTCTCTCCTTTCACCCTGCTGATCCGGGCAGCCGGATTCGCGGACACGGAGGGAACCGCGGGATCTCCTGCTCTTTCCCTGGCAGTTCTGGCTGTTTATCTGGCAGGAGCTTTCCTGGCGGCGTATCTGCTCTACCGCAGACGTCCCTCGGAAGCGGCAGGCAATGCGCTTTCTTTTCCGGGTATGGAGAATATCCTGAAGGCTGCGGTCACGGTTCCCGCCTCTGTCGGGGCAGGGATGATGCTGGGCGTACTGTCGGGCAGCGGAGAAAGCGGTGTGTCCGTTCCCGCGGTGGCTGTCTTTACGCTGCTTCTTGCATTTATCTTCAACGGGATTCTGGAATTCATCATTCATGTGGATCTGAAGAGTATCCGGAAACACTGGCGGTCGCTTACGGCGATCATGGCCGTATGCGCCGGCGTTCTGGTCTTTTTTGCGGCGGATCCCTTCCGTATTGACTGCTGGCTTCCTGCGGAGGATAAGATCGGGGCGATGGCCGTTTATGTTCCCATGTCCATGGATGATTTCGGCTCGTTAATCCAGCAGCCGGACAGCTATGCGCGCGAAGTCCTGCAGGATAGCTTTACCGAAAATTTTGAACCGATATACCGGGAGGTCAGAAACTATACAGAGGGACAGTACAGCTCCGATCCGGAAAACACAACGTCTGTCCAGGTGGCTTTCCGGATGAAAAACGGGAGAATCCATTACCGGTATTACGAAATCCCGGCCTCCGGGGCGGCTGCCATGCTGGACAGCATAGGGGAGGACAAGGCATGGAGAGAGGGCTATTATCCGGCCAACCATCTGGATCCGTCCCTTTACACGGACGTCTCTCTGGAGAGCTGGCTTTCCGGGGACTATGAGCAGAAGGGAGAAAGCCTGTCCGGAAGCGAAAACATCCGGATGCTGGCTGCCTGCATCCGCCGGGACATGAATAAGATGTCTTATCAGGAGCTGCGGGAGGAAACACCGCTGCTTCTGGCGTACTTTGAAAATAATGGAAACGATCCGGACGGAATATACACGGAAAATCAGAGCTTCTATATCTATCCGGAGTTTTCGGAGACGCTGCAGTATCTGAAACAACAGGGAGTGGATGTGGACAAACTGGTCAAAACCGGATTCTCCGCGGATCAGGTGGTAAAGATTGACCTGAGTGTATTCGAGCAGGATGCGGACGGGACCGGTCTTTACAGAAACTATACACTGACAGAGAAAACGCAGATCGCAGAACTGCTTGCCTGCACAAAACCGGCCAAATCATCCGCGTGGCTCGCCGGGACGGATGAAATGCCCGATGCTTCTTTTACCTGTCAGGACGGGGACTACTGGACTAACCTGCAGATCACGGATCAGAAGCAGTACGATGCTCTGCTGCAGTCACTCAAGGAACAGGAGGACGGAAACTATGCCCAGGAATAAAAAGAAAATGGCAGTGATTCTGGCTGTTGTGCTGGCGGCCTGTGCGGCCGCAGGCTTCATCGGGATTCGTCTGAAGAACAGCGGGACCGGCGCTTCCGCAGACGAAGAAAACACGGCCTATGTGGAAAAGGTGTCGGTTCTGGCCGGAAATACGGACGGCACGGGAATGGTGAACCGGTTTGCCGGAGTCGTGGAGTCCCAGGATACCTGGTCTGTCGAGCAGAAGTCAGACAGCACGGTCAAGGAGATCCTGGTCACCGTGGGACAGAAGGTAAAAAAAGGAGATCCCCTTTTTACCTACGACACGGACAAGTATAACGACAGTCTCGCGCAGGCGCAGATTGATCTGGAACGGCTGAATAACGAAAAGGAATCCATCAATGCCACCATCGCGGAGCTGCAGAAGCAGCAGAGAAAAGCGAAGGCGGCAGATCAGGCCAATTACACGATCCAGATACAGGAACAGCAGCTGGCGGAAAAACAGAAAGAACTGGATATCCAGAGCAAACAGGCGGATATCGACAAGCTCAATGACAACATCGCCCACGCCACGGTTACATCGGAGATCGACGGCGTGGTAAAAAGCATCCGGAGCGGAACCTCAAATGCGGACGCCTCCGTATCCGGAATGCAGGATAATTCCTTTCTCACCGTGATGAAATCGGGGGATTACCGGATTAAGGGCAGCATCAACGAACAGAACATCAGCCAGATTGCGGAGGGAAGTCCCATGCTGGTTGTCAGCCGCACCGATTCTTCCGCGACATGGAAAGGAACGGTTTCCAAGATTGATACATCCAACCCGTCATCGGGACAGAACAACGGTATGTCATCCGATATGTCCGCCGGAAGCAGCAGCTATCCGTTTTATGTGGAGCTGGATTCCAGCGACGGGCTGATTATGGGGCAGCATGTATATCTGGAACCGGATGTCGGACAGACAGAGAAGAAGGACGGCCTTTGGATTCCGGAGTATCTGGTCGATGAGACGGATGCGGAGAATCCCTTCGTATGGGCCGATAAGGACGGGAAGCTGGCAAAGCAGGCGGTGACGTTAGGAGATAAGGATGAAAGCCTGGGCACGGTAGAGATTCTGTCCGGGCTCTCGGAGAGTGATTCCATCGCTTTTCCGGATTCCTCGCTGAAGGAAGGAATGCGCACTGCCCCGATGGCAGAAATGCCGGCCGATACGTCTGTGGTTTCCGGCAGCGGTACGGACATGGAAAGTGTATTCTCCTCCAGCGCCGGAGAAGAAGTGTACGGTTCCAGTGTGTATAATGATTACGGAACCAGGGAAGTACGGGGGAACGACACCGGGACGGAAGACGCCGGGGATAACGCCGGGCAGACATCCGGTACCGGGGAAGCGGGTTCCGCCGACACAGAAGCAGTTGGATAAGGGGGCGCGGCCGATGGGTAAAATTCTGGAATGCAGGGAGATCTGCAAGGATTATGTCCAGGGCAGGCTTGTCACGCCTGTACTCAGGAATATCAATTTTTCTATGGAGAGCGGAGAATATGTGGCGGTCATGGGACCCTCCGGTTCCGGAAAATCCACACTGATGAACCTGATCGGCTGTCTGGACAGGCCGACCTCCGGAGAAATCCTGCTGGACGGGGCACTGCTGAAGGACTGTACGGACGACCAGCTGGCGGACATCCGGCTGAACAAAATCGGGTTTGTTTTTCAGAATTTCCAGCTGCTCGCAGACCAGACCGCCCTTCAGAACGTGGAGCTTCCGCTGATTTACGCGAAGGTGGCGGGGAATGAGAGAAGGAAGCGGGCAGCGGAGGCACTGGAGAGGGTCGGGCTGGGAGACAGGCTGAGGCATAAGCCGAACCAGCTTTCCGGAGGGCAGAAACAGAGGGTGGCGATTGCCAGGGCGATGGTCAATCATCCGGAGCTTCTGCTGGCGGATGAGCCGACGGGAGCCCTGGATTCCGCGTCCGGGATGCAGATTATGGACTTGTTTCGTCAGCTGAATCAGGAGGGCGTTACCGTTCTGATGATCACGCATGACGCGCACATCGCGGAACAGGCGGGGCGGATGGTGCTTATCCGCGACGGCAGGCTCTCCGAGGCGGACGGAGAATCCGCGGGGAAGGAGGCAGGGCATGACGGGGAGAAGTAAAAAGGTGGTTTCAGTTATTCTGACAGCGGCTGTTCTTTCGGGGGCTGCCGTGGGCATTTCGGTGGCGGTCAGAAAGACGACATCCTCCTCCGGGACGGCGCTGGTCATCTCCGTGAACGATGTCAGTTATTCCGGTTATATGATGGATATGGCTGCGTCCATGAGCGGATATGTTACGACGGACGCCATGCAGAATGTGTATCTGACAGACGCGGAGACCGTGTCGAAGGTCTGTGTAAAGGAAGGGCAGACGGTACGAAAGGGCGATGTCCTTCTGGAATACGATACGTCAAAGACATCGCTCGGGCTGGAAAAAGAAAAGCTGAACCTCCAGCAGATCCAGCTGAAAATGGAAGTGGCGCGGAAAAACCTGGAGACGCTGAAAACCCTGAAGCCCGTGTCCGATTCCGACGGCGGCGGGGATTACGGCGGGGGATTCGGAGACGAAGGGGAGGAAGAAAACGGAGAGAGCAAATTAAAAACTTACGCGAACCTGACAGGGGACGCGGCTGCGCTGAATGAGACGGATGAGGACGCGGGGACACAGGGAAACCCGCTCCGCTATCTGTGTCTGGAGCAGACGACGATCCAGCCGTCTTTTCTGGAGATGCTTCAGAAAAAAGCTCAGGAGAGAAAGCTGGAGACGGTCTGGTTCTCTCTGGAGGTGCACGCGGAAAACTCGCCGGACAGCCCGATTCTCCGCATGTGGCTGGGAGACAGCCTGAGCCTGGCGGACCAGCTTGCCCGGCAGAATACACTGAAAATCGATCTGGCCGTGTCGGAAGCTTATACCCGGCTGGACGGCAAAGCCGTGGCCTTTAATGAAGACACGGCAGAGGAAAACCTGGGAAGCAGGGAGCATCCCTACCGATATCTTGTCCGGAACGGGGCGGATATTTATCTGGAAGATTCCTTCTTTTCGATGCTGAAGGAAAAAAACGCGGGGAAGGATACCTGTTATTTTCTTCTGGAAGCACATGAAGGCGATAAGGTGACGGGAAAACTTCTGACCTGGAAGGACAGCGGAACAACAGGAGAAAAAACGTGGGGGAGAGATGCCCTGCAGCGGGAGGCAGACGGAGAAATCTGCGTCAGCTTTGCGGGCAACGGAAAACCGGAGATCAAAGAGCAGAAGGATTCCGCGCAGGAAGCAAAGCCGACTGCGGAACCGTCAGTGACGCCGACCGAAACACCGTCTGTCATCCCGTCAGTCACTCCGGAGGTGACACCGACGGAAACACCCGCGTCACCGGCCGCGGAGCCTTCCGGTACACCACCGGCGACAGAGCCTTCCGGTGCCGAAATGCCGGGCGGAAGCGGGGCGGGATCAGATTCGTCTGCGCCTGCCGGAAAGAAAGAAGCGGCGGGTGCACAACAAGCTGCGGCGCAGACCGCTTCCCTGAAATCTGCAGCGGGAATACCGTCCGGTGAACTGGCGTTTGCGGGAAACGTGCGCGTGTCAAACCTTCTGACGGATTCCGCCGATGCCGGGTTAGCTGGGAAAAACAGTGGGGTATCAGACGGGAATTCTTCGGATAATTCTGCCGGACTGTCCGGCGGTTCGGAGCTGATCCCTTCGGACGCTTCTTATACAAAAGAAGAAATTGCGGATTCCAGAAAGGAACAGGAGAAGGCTCTGAGGGATCTGGAGCTGGATGAAAGAGAGAGCCGTCTGAAAATCCAGATGACACAGGAGGCATTGGACAGCGGAAGGGTAACCGCGAAGCTGGACGGAACGGTCACAAAGGCAGGAGATCCCCAGTCTCCCCCGCAGGACGGCAGCGCTTTTGTCCAGGTCAGCGGAAGTGAGGGACTCTATGTAAAGGGCGGACTTCCGGAACTGCTTCTGGGACAGGTCAGAACCGGAGATATTGTTACGGTCACGTCCTGGCAGACAGGCGGCATGTACCAGGCGGAGATCCAGGATATTTCCCCCTATCCGGATACAAGCGGCGTATTTAATTCCGGCTATTCCGATTCGGTCAGCCAGTCCTACTATCCGTTTATCGCCCGGATTGCGGAAAAGGGAGCGGATCTGAAAGAAGGAGAAAGCCTGAACATACAGCTGGCATCTTCCTCCTCTGCGCAGGATTCCTCCGGGACAGGGAATACCATCAGCATTGACCAGGCCTTCGTCCGGGATGACAGCGGAAGAAAGTATGTCATGAAACGCGGCGAAGACGGAAAACTGAAGAAGCAGTATATCGAAACCGGAAAATTAAACGGCGGATCTTATGAGGTGAAATCCGGAATCAGTCCGGATGACTGGATCGCGTTCCCGTACGGGAAAACAGCCGTGGAGGGAGCGAAGACCAGGGAGGCATCCATGGAGGAGCTGGTTACGTCTTAAGGAAGGAGCAGGGAATGAGTGAAAATATCAGACTGGCATTTCAGGGAATCTGGAATCATAAAATGCGTTCCTTCCTGACCATGCTGGGGGTTATTATCGGCATCGCGTCCATTATAGCAATCGTTTCCACGATCAAGGGAACCAACGAGCAGATCCTGAAAAGCCTGATCGGCGCCGGAAATAATAATGTCACGGTCTCCTTGAAGCAGGGCTCCAGCGACTATTACATGGATTACGGGCTTCCCGCCGGCATCTCGCCGGTCTCACAGGACCAGATGGACAGGATCCGTGATTTTCCGGATGTAGAGGACGCGTCTTTTTACCTGGAGAGGTCCTGGGAGGGAAATATCGCAAACGGAAGCAATATGCTTTCGTCCGGTGCGGTGTATGGGATTGACACCCATTACCTGGGCACAAAGGGGTATCAGGTGATTTCCGGACGGCCTTTTCTGGATTCGGATTATCCGGCGTTCCGGAAGGTGGTTCTTCTGGATGAAACGGCGGCGGCCGCTCTGTTTCCGGACGGCGGGGCGGTCGGCGGGACGATAACGGTGCGAAACGAGCCTTTTACCGTAGTGGGGCTTGTAAGGAGCAGCGCAAGCGGTCCGGAAATCAACTCACTGATGGATTATTACAATTACGCGCAGAACACAAACGGCGTGGTAATGATCCCGGATGCCGTTTGGCCTGTCGTTTATCAATATGACGAGCCGCAGAACTGTGTGGCCAGGGCGGTCACCACGAACGATATGAGCAATGTCGGAAAAGAAGTCGCAGAGGTGATGAACGAGTCCGTGGCCGGCTACAGCCCGGCGGAAGCTTCCGCGGGGCAGGATGCGGAGACGGCGGACGCGGACGCGGAGGAAGGCGCAGACGGAGTGGAAACAGGAACAGAGGGTACGGCCTCCGGAAACACAGCCATTACCTACCGCGCGGAGGACATGCTGGAAAAGGCAAAAAACAAGCAGGAGCTGAGTGCCAGCACCAACAACCTGCTGATCTGGATCGCCAGCATTGCCCTGCTGGTGGGAGGAATCGGCGTCATGAATATCATGCTGGTATCCGTGACGGAGCGAACCGCGGAGATCGGACTGAAGAAAGCGCTGGGAGCCAGAAAGAAAACCATTCTGGGACAGTTCCTGACAGAATCTGTCGTGCTGACCAGTACAGGCGGTGTGATTGGTGTGGCTGCCGGTATTATTCTGGCCTATGTGATCTCGCATACGTCCGGAATCCCTGTCGCCATCAGTGTGCCGGCCATCCTGATCGGCGTCGGCTTTTCCATGCTGATCGGCATCGTGTTCGGCCTTCTGCCTTCTGTAAAGGCGGCCAATCTGGATCCGATTCAGGCGCTGCAGAGGGAGTAACGGGGCTCAATAAGAATTTCACAGAACCGGATGATGGCACGGCAGCAGTCCAAAGAGACAGGAAGCCCTGCCGCCGCTTCCGTTCCGCACAGCAGGAAAATCCTGCCGTGCGGAATCCGCATGCAAGTCGATACATCCGGGCCGAAAGGAAGGCATGGAATCAGTAGCCGAGATCCTCGCCGACGAGGATGACGGTGATCCGTCCGTCATGCCGGGAGTGGCGGGTAATGACAAACTGGCAGCAGATCGTGGGGTCGGCGCAGTCCCCGCAGATCCCGGTTGCCGCGCACGGGGTTTTCAGCCCCAGGCGGACGCAGTTGGCGGGGGAGGCCACGTTTCTGGCTCTGCGCACCGCGTCCTCCAGGGTCGGGGCGAATTTGTTCATGCCCGCCAGGACAATGACATGGGACGGACCGTGGATCAGAAGGGAGACGCGGTTCCCGTTTCCGTCTATATTCACCAGTTCTCCGTCCGCGGAGAAGGCGTTGGTGCTCATCAGAAACCAGTCGGACAGAACCTGTCTGGCGTACATCTGTCTTTTTTCTTCCGGTGTTTTTGCCTCGTTCCGGTCAATCATCCGGCATCCCTTGCTTTTCAGAGCCTCCAGGATGCCTGTTTCCTGCAGGGTGACAGACCCTCCCCAGGTAACACTCTCTTCCTTCGGAATCATTTCCAGCACCTTCTTTACAGCCTCTTCTTTGCTGGCGCAGTAACAGGCGTCTATATTTCTCTTCCTGAATTTTTTGATCATCGTCTCGCCTAGATGCCGGTAATTTTCTTCTTTTGCTCCCATACAGAACTCCTTTCCTGAAACCTTGAAACTTTACTATGATTCCATTATACTGAATTCGTTTTCAAAGGGTAAGACCCGGTCGGAAACAATAAGGAGAAACGGGCATGAATATTTTGTTTTTTATCACTCCGAAGGCGGAAACCGCCTATATTCCGGATTCCTGTACGCTGAGGCAGGCGCTGGAAAAAATGGAGTATCATAAATACACGGCGATTCCCATCCTGGACAAAGGCGGCCGTTATGTGGGTACGCTGACAGAAGGGGATCTTCTGCGCGCTATCAAGGATTACTATAATCTGAACATGCACGAGGCAGAGGATATCAATATCATGAAAATCCGCCGCAGGTGGAAAATGGATCCGGTCAATATCAACTGTGATATCGAGGATCTGATGCAGGTGGCCATGCGGCAGAATTTTGTGCCGGTTGTGGATGACAACGGGGTTTTTATCGGGATCATTACACGTAAGGCCATTATTCAGTACTGTATTGAGCACAGTGACCTGGGCAAGAAGAAGGAGAGGAAGAAAAATTGAAAAAATTGGTGGATTTGATTGCGGAAAAAACGGCGGAAGCATTTGAGGGCGCGGGATACAGCAGGTCCTACGCCAGAGTCTCTGTTTCCAACCGTCCGGATCTGTGCGAATATCAGTGCAACGGGGCTCTGGCGGCAAAAAAGGAATATCAGAAAGCGCCCATCCGGATCGCGGAGGACGTAGCTGCCCGGCTGCAGGGAAGCCCTGTCTTTGAGAAGGCGGAGGCTGTTATGCCGGGATTTATCAACCTGACCCTGTCTCCGGCCTTTGTGTCGGGATATCTGCAGAAAATGGCGGAGGATCCGGAACATTCGGTGGAGAAAACCTCAAGTCCGGAGACTATCATTATTGATTACGGCGGGCCGAATGTGGCTAAGCCTCTTCATGTGGGACATCTGCGCTCCGCGATTATCGGCGAGAGCATCAAGCGGATGGGAAGAAGACTGGGAAACACGGTGATCGGGGACGTGCATCTGGGAGACTGGGGGCTCCAGATGGGTCTGATTATCACAGAACTGCAGGAGAGAAAACCGGATCTTCCCTATTTTGACCCGGCAATCACCTCCGGATACCCGCAGGAGCCGCCTTTTACCATGAGTGAGCTGGAGGAAATCTATCCGGCGGCAAGCGCCCGTTCCAAGGAGGACGCGGAATATAAGGAGAGGGCGCTGCAGGCGACCGCCGATCTTCAGGGCGGAAGGCCGGGGTACCGTGCGCTGTGGAGGCATATCCTGGATCTTTCGGTCAGCGATCTGAAGAAAAACTACGCGAAGCTGCACGTGGACTTCGATCTCTGGAAAGGAGAGTCTGATGTGCAGGAGTATATCGGCCCCATGGTGGAGGAGATGAAGGAGAAGGGCTTTGCCTATGAAGACCAGGGTGCCCTGATTGTGGATGTGGCGGAGGAGAAGGACCAGAAGGAGGTTCCGCCCTGCATGATCCTGAAATCCGACGGGGCCGCCCTTTACACCACGACAGACCTGGCGACGATTGTGCAGAGGGAAGAGGACTATCATCCGGATGAGATTCTCTACGTTGTGGACAAGCGTCAGGAGATGCATTTTATCCAGGTGTTCCGCTGCGCCAGGAAAACCGGTCTGGTGCCGGAAAGCACAAAGCTGTCCTTCCTCGGTTTCGGAACCATGAACGGAAAGGACGGGAAGCCTTTCAAGACCAGAGAGGGCGGCGTCATGCGTCTGGAGACGCTGATTGCGGATATTAACCAGGAAATGTACAAAAAAATTGTCGAAAACCGCAGCGTGAAGGACAAAGATGCCTCCCGGACGGCAGAGATGGTGGGGCTGGCCGCCATTAAGTACGGCGATCTCTCCAACCAGGCGTCCAAGGACTATGTCTTTGATGTTGACCGCTTTACTTCCTTCGAGGGGAATACAGGACCGTATATCCTTTATACCATTGTCCGGATCAAATCTATTCTGGAGAAATTCCGGGAAGAGGGCGGAAGCCTTGCGGACGCGAAAATTCTGGAGCCTGCCGGCAAGGGCGAGAAGAACCTGATGCTCCAGACCGCCCGGTACAATGAGGCACTGGAGGGAGCCTACGCGGAAAAGGCGCCGCACCGTCTCTGCGCGTATATTTACGAGCTTGCAAACAATTTCAACAGCTTTTATCACGAGACGAAAATCCTTTCGGAAGAGAACCGGGAGCAGAAAAAATCCTGGCTTCTCCTTCTGGACACGGTTCGGGAAGTTCTGGAGGACGCCATTGATGTGCTCGGCTTTGAAGCGCCGGAGCGCATGTAGGATTCCGGAAAGCATGTGCGCACAGGAGAAGAACATGACAAAGCTCTATCTTTTTGACCTGGACGGGACGATAACCGCCTCCCATCCCGGAATCACCCGGTCCGTGCAGTACGCGCTGCGGAAAATGAATTATCCGGAGGTCCCGCTGGAGGAACTGACGCCTTTTATCGGCCCGCCGCTGATCCCGCAGTTCAAGAAACAGTGCCGCATGAATGAGGAACAGGCGCTGCAGGCTGTTGCTTATTTCCGCGAGCGCTATTCCGCCGTGGGGAAATTTGAGAGCAGTGTCTATCCCGGAATTCCGGAGATGCTTCGCAGACTGCGGGATGCGGGGCAGAAAACCGGGATCGCTTCTTCCAAGGCAGAACAGTTTGTGCGGGAAATCGTGCGGCATTTTCGGATCGATGCCTGCTTTGATTACATTTTCGGGGCGGCCATGGACGGTTCCCGTGTGGAAAAACCGGATATTATCCGGTTTGCGCTGGAACAGTCCGGGTATACCGGCCAGACAGACCGGGTAATTATGGTCGGAGACCGGAAATACGACATCGAGGGGGCGCATGCCTTCGGGATCTGCGCCGCGGGCGTATCCTACGGGTATGGAAGCCGGGAGGAGCTGGAAGCAGCAGGCGCGGACCGCATCTGCGGAACGGTCCGTGAGCTGGAAGATTTTCTGCTGGAGGCAGCGGATGAAAAATAAAATCTGGGATGTTGTTCAGCCGGTGCTGTTCTTTTTTCTCTGCATCATCGCGGTAACAGCCGTGGGGATGAGCATCGCGTCCTTTGCCCTTAATATCAATATCATGAATTACCAGGCGCTGACAGAGAAAGTCAGGGCGCTTCCGCTGTATCTCAGCGCCTCGTACTATGCCCTGGTGATGATTCTGATGCGGAAGGCCTTTCAGGCTGACCAGATGCGCTTTGGATACGGCTCTTGCAGATGGAAGGCGTGGCAGGTCCTGCTGGCAGTCCTGGCTGTTGCGGCGGCCGGTTTTTTATGGAGCAGCGTGCTGACCGGAAGCGGGCTGGAGAATGTTTTCCGCTATTACCGGATCAATGCGGCCGGAGCCTTTGATGGTCAGAAAGCGGTTCCGCTGATCCTGGCGACGGTCATTCTGGGGCCGCCCGCGGAGGAGATGATTTTCCGCGGCATGGTCTACCGGCGCGCCAGGGCTTACTGGGGAACAAAGAAGGCGCTGCTTCTGTCCTCTGTCCTTTTCGGCGTCTATCACGGAAATATGATTCAGTTTCTCTATGCCGTGGTGATCGGTCTGATGCTGGGATGGATCTATGAAAAAAGCGGGAGCCTGAAGGTCAGCATTGCCGCGCATATGTGCGTCAATCTCCTGGCGGTGTTTCTGTAAGCTTACGATCTCAAAGGGCATCTGCCTGTAAATTTGTAAATAGCTGCCCGGTATTTTCCCGGATCGGGCTCTCATGCCGGGAGAGCAAAAAGGGGCAGAAGAGGGGAAAAGCAAAAAAATAAAAAAACGCTTGCATTTTCGTATACCCTCGTTTATAATCATCTTCGTTGCAAAACATTGGGCTATCGCCAAACGGTAAGGCAACGGACTCTGACTCCGTCATTTCCTGGTTCGAATCCAGGTAGCCCAGCGACCAGGCCATCACAGAGTTGTGATGGCTTTTTTCTTTGCCCCAGTGTACAATACTTCTGGAGGAAGACAAAATTATGATTTATTCATTTTCCGGCCATGTGCGGTTCAGCGAGATTGATGAGAACGGAAAGCTGACGCCTTACGGGCTGATCAACTATCTGCAGGACTGCGCGACCTTCCACGGGGAGGCGGCCGGGTGCGGGTTTCAGAAAAACAGGGAAAACCACCGGGCATGGGTCATCGCCTCACTGCAGCTGAAGGTAAAGCGATACCCGGTTTTTAATGAAAAGATTACCGTTTCGACCTGGGTCACGATGATCCGTGGGATGATCGCGACCCGCCAGTTTTCCGTGGAAAACGAAGAAGGGGAGCTGCTGGCTGCCGCCAGTTCGGACTGGGTTTTCATGGATATGCAGGAGATGCGGCCAGCCCGTGTCCCGCAGGAGCAGACCGATGCCTACGGCGTATATCCGGACAGGACTCTCCATGAGGATCTGGGGAAACGGAAAATAAGGTTTCCGGACGGCGGCTGCCTGCAGCGGCCCATCACGGTGCAGGAATACCACCTGGATATCAACGGACACGTCAACAACGGGCAGTATGTCCGGATGGCCCTGAAGCTGGTGCCCTCCGACTGGGAGATCAGGCGGCTCAGGGTAGAATACCGGAAACAGTCCATGCTTGGGGATGTGCTGATTCCCATTGTGCATATTGCGGACAGTCACTGTTTTGTCAGGATGGATTCTCCCGAGGGAGAGGAAGTCTTTCTTGCGGATTTTTCCAGGGAATCCTAGTGCGGAGATCCTGAAGTGGGAATCGTGAGGCGGAAAGCCCGGAGTGGAGATCTTGAAGTGGGAATCCTGAAACGAAAATCCCGGATAGAGACACAGGGAGAGAAAAAATGCTGAAGATCGGATGTATACAGAATCTTGAAATTGTAAAAGTACTGGACTTTGGTGCTTATCTGGCGGAAAACGCGGGGGAGTCCAGGGAGAACACCGTGCTGCTTCCTGCGAAGCAGGTGCCGGAAGGCGCGGAAGCGGGAACCAGGCTGGACGTTTTTCTATACCGGGATTCGGAGGACAGACTGATAGCGACCACCCGGAAGCCATTGATGGAGGTCGGGGGGATTGCGCTTCTGACGGTAAAGGAAACCTCGCGGATCGGCGCGTTTCTGGACTGGGGACTGGAGAAGGATCTGCTCCTGCCTTTCCATGAGCAGACGGCCAGGGTAAAGGCCGGGGATCAGGTGCTGGCGGCCCTGTACGTGGATAAAAGCGGGCGGCTCTGCGCCACCATGAAGCTGTACCCGTATCTGAGAACGGATTCCCCCTATCTGCCGGGCGCCGTTCTGGAAGCCAGGGTCTATGAGATCAGCGAAAATTTCGGGGTTTTTCTCGCCGTCGAGGATAAGTACTCGGCGATGATCCCCCGGCAGGAAGCGCAGGGAAATTACAAGCCCGGCCAGGTCATCCGGGTGCGGGTGACTAAGGTGAGGGAGGATGGAAAGCTGACGGTTTCGGCCAGAGAAAAATCCTACCTTCAGATGGATACAGACGCGGAACAGATCTTCCGGGAGCTGGAACAGGCCGGAGGGGAGTTTCCTTTTGATGACAAGGTGTCGCCGGAACAGATCCGCGAGAAATTCGGAATCTCCAAGGCGGCATTTAAGAGGGCAGTCGGCCATCTGCTGAAGGAAGGGAAAATTGTCCTGCTGGACGGATGTATCCGGAAAGCAGACGGAGATGTTTAAGGAAATAATCCGGAAAGCGGATGGAGATTCATTTGCGGGGACAATCCGGAAAGCAGATGGAGAATGATTTACCGGAACAGGACGGAGTGACATGAATTTTACGCATCTTCACTCACATACAGAGTACAGTCTTCTGGACGGCTCGAATAAAATAAAGGAATATGTAGCCAGGGTAAAAGAACTGGGAATGGACAGCGCGGCCATCACCGATCATGGGGTGATGTACGGCGCTATTGATTTTTACAAGGAGTGCAGGGCGCAGGGAATCCGGCCGATTCTGGGCTGCGAGGTCTACGTGGCGCCGGGCTCCCGTTTTGACAGGGAACCCGGCGCAGGCAGCGACCGGTACTACCATCTGGTCCTGCTGGCGGAAAATAACCGGGGCTACGATAATCTGAAAAAGATCGTTTCACATGGATTTCTGGAGGGTTTTTACTATCGCCCGCGCGTGGATCTGGAGCTTCTGGAAAAATTTCACGAGGGAATTATTGCTTCTTCCGCCTGTCTTGCCGGAGAAGTCGCGGTCCATCTGACCCGGAACCAGTATGAAGAGGCGAAGGAAGCGGCGCTGCGCTATGATAAAATTTTCGGGCACGGCAATTTCTTCCTGGAGCTTCAGGATCACGGAATACCGGAGCAGCGGATGATCAATCCCCAACTGGTACGTCTGAGCCGGGAGACGGGCATCCCGCTGATCTGCACCAATGACTGTCACTATACCCGTGCGGAGGACGCGGAGGCGCATGATATCCTCCTCTGCATCCAGACGGGGAAAAAGCTTTCGGACGAGAACCGGATGCGTTACGAGGGCGGACAGTACTATGTAAAGTCCCCGGAGGAGATGGCAGAGCTGTTTCCTTACGCGCCGGAGGCGCTGGAGAATACCTGCAGAATTGCGGAGCGCTGCCATGTGGAAATCAGGTTTCACGAGCTGAAGCTGCCGAAATTCGATGTTCCGGAAGGGTATACCTCCTGGACATATCTGCAGGAGCTATGCCGGAAGGGATTGGAAGAGCGCTACCATCCGGTAACGAAGGAGATCCGGGACCGCCTTGACTATGAGCTGGAAGTCATACGGAAGATGGGGTATGTGGACTATTTCCTTATCGTCTGGGATTACGTCCATTTTGCCAAGATCCATGATATCATGGTCGGGCCGGGCCGTGGAAGCGCGGCAGGCAGCCTGGTCTCCTACACACTGGATATCACCGAGCTGGATCCGCTGAAATACAACCTTCTGTTCGAGCGCTTCCTAAACCCGGAGCGTGTTTCCATGCCGGATATTGATGTGGACTTCTGTTTCGAACGGAGGCAGGAGGTTATTGACTATGTGGTGCGGAAGTACGGGAAGGACCGGGTTGTCCAGATCGTTACCTTCGGAACGATGGCCGCGCGCGGCGTCATCCGCGATGTCGGAAGGGTGATGGATCTGCCGTATTCCCGCTGCGACACGATCGCCAAGATGATTCCCAATGAGCTGAATATTACGATTGACAAGGCGCTCGGCATGAATCAGGAGCTGAAGAAGCTCTATGAGGGCGACGAGGAAGTCCACAGGCTGATTGATATGGCACGGCGGCTGGAGGGCCTGCCCAGGCATACATCCATGCATGCCGCCGGCGTGGTCATTTCCTCCCGGCCGGTGGAGGAGTTCGTCCCGCTCTCCCGTGCCGCGGACGGCACGATTACAACCCAGTTTACCATGACGACACTGGAAGAGCTGGGGCTTCTGAAGATGGATTTTCTGGGCCTCCGCACGCTGACAGTTATCCAGGACGCACAGAAGCTGGCGGAGGAAAAGGAAGGAAAAAAGATCAGCCTCCGGGATATTGATTATAACGACCCGAACGTCATGGGGATGATCAGCGCGGGGAAATGCGAGGGCGTGTTCCAGTTGGAATCCGGCGGGATGAAGAGCTTTATGAAGGAGCTGAAGCCGTCCACGCTGGAGGACATTATCGCGGGAGTCGCCCTCTACCGTCCGGGTCCGATGGATTTCATTCCGCAGTACATCAACGGAAAGAGCCATCCGGAGTTGATACGCTATGACTGCCCGCAGCTGGAACCGATTCTCAAGCCGACCTACGGCTGCATCGTCTACCAGGAGCAGGTGATGCAGATCGTGCGTGACCTGGCGGGTTATACCTATGGGGGCAGCGATGTCCTGCGACGCGCGATGTCCAAAAAAAAGATCAAGGTGATGCAGGAGGAAAGGCAGAACTTTGTCTACGGAAACGAGGAGAAGAACATTCCGGGCTGCATCCGGAACGGAATCAGCGAGTCCGTGGCCAATAAAATATACGACGACATGATTGACTTCGCCAAGTATGCCTTTAATAAATCCCATGCCGCCGCCTACGCAATTGTTTCCTTCCAGACTGCCTGGCTGAAATACTACTATCCGGTAGAATTTATGGCCGCGCTGATGACTTCGGTGATCGACAATCCCGGCAAATGTGCGGAATATATTCTTCACTGCAGGCAGATGAAAATTGATATTCTGCCTCCGGACATCAACAGGAGCCGGGGAACCTTTTCCGTGGAGAACGGGAAAATACGCTATGCGCTGACAGCGGTGAAGGGGATCGGGAAACCGGTGATGGAAGCGGTGGAGCAGGAAAGGGAGAGAGGAGGCCCCTTCCGGAGCCTCCAGGATTTCTGCCAGCGCCTTTCCGGCAAGGAGGTCAACAAACGCACACTGGAAAATTTCATCAAGTCCGGGGCGTTTGACAGCCTGGGAGGAACCAGGAAACAGTATCTGCAGGTTTACAGCCTTGTGATGGATCAGGCCGCGGAAGAAAAGAAAAGCAGCATGACCGGGCAGATGAGCCTCTTTGATTTTATGACAGAGAAGGATCGGAAGAGCCTGGAGATCCGGCTGCCCGACGTGGGAGAATTCGACCGGGAGGAGAAGCTGGCATTTGAAAAGGAAGTGACCGGCATCTATATTACCGGACACCCGCTTCAGGAATACGAGGCCAGATGGAAGAAGCACATTACTGCGGTAACCACGGATTTCCAGCAGGACGAGGAGACCGGGCAGCCCCGCCTGGAGGACGGCGCCCACGTCACGGTCGGCGGCATGATTCTGGAAAAAACCATCAAATACACGAAAACAAATCAGACGATGGCTTTTTTAATTCTGGAGGACCTTCTCGGTACGGTAGAGGTGATCGTGTTTCCCAAAAGTTATGAGAAATACAGCCCTCTGCTGCAGGAGGATGCCAAGGTGTTTCTGTCCGGCCGGGTGTCCGGCGAAGAGGACAAGGCCAGCAAGCTGATACTGGAAAAGCTGGTTCCGTTTTCGGAAGTCTCTTCCGAGGTATGGCTGCAGTTTGCGGATAAGGAGGCGTACCGGCGGGAAGAACAGAACATTCAGACCCTTGCCGCCGGCAATCCGGGGAAGGACAGGCTGGTGATTTATCTGAAAAAAGAACGTGCGGTCAAGCGGCTTTCCGTGGGCATAGACGCAGATAACGGGAACGGAGCCCTAGGTGATTTTTACAGAATTCTGGGACCGGACAATGTTAAAGTCGTGTAAATGAACATTGAAAAGCACAGATAAATGCATTAAAATGCTATTCGAATGGGATCAAACGTGTATGGAGGATAAATCATGGCAGCGAAAAATGAGATCAAGACCATCGGTGTTCTGACTAGCGGCGGGGACGCTCCGGGCATGAATGCGGCCATTCGTGCAGTGGTCCGCAGGGCGGTCGGAAAAGGTCTGACAGCCAAGGGGATCCTGAAGGGCTATGAGGGATTGATAAACGAAGAGATCGTGGATATGGGTGCCAGAGACGTCTCCGATATTATCGGAAAGGGCGGTACGATTCTTCTCTCAGCCCGCTGCGCGGAAATGAGAACCGAGGAAGGTCTTCAGCAGGCAGCAGCCACCTGTAAAAAGCATGGCATCCAGGGACTGGTCGTGATCGGCGGCGACGGCTCTTTTGCCGGAGCACAGAAGCTGGCTAACCTGGGAATCAATACCATCGGCATTCCGGGAACCATCGACCTGGATATTGCCTGCACAGAATATACCATCGGATTCGATACAGCAGTAAATACCGCCATGGAGGCGATTGACAAGGTAAGAGATACCTCTACTTCCCATGAGCGGGTAAGTATTATTGAGGTTATGGGACGGAATGCCGGATATATCGCACTGTGGTGCGGTATCGCCTCCGGCGCAGAGGATGTGCTGCTCCCGGAAAAATATGATTATGACGAGCAGCAGATTATTAATCATATTATTGAGACAAGGAAAAAAGGAAAGAAGCACCACATTATCATAAATGCGGAGGGAATCGGTCATTCTCAGGCTATGGCAAAACGTATTGAGGCCGCTACGGGAATCGGGACCAGGGCGACCATCCTGGGTCACATGCAGCGGGGAGGGAGCCCTACCTGCAAGGATCGTATGTACGCGACCATTATGGGCGCCTACGCGGTAGACCTTCTGCTTCAGGGAAAGACAAAAAGGGTTGTCGCCTACAAAAACGGAGAGTTCGTAGACTTTGATATCAACGAAGCTCTTTCCATGAAGAAGTCACTGTCCGAATACGAAGTGGAGCTGGCCAAATCTCTGTCCTACAATTATGTGATGCGAGACTGAACAGGAATGGCAGAGACCTGCAGGAAACATGCGGTCTGTTGTACCGGGCAGGAGAAGAATCAGAACAGTATAAGTGCCGCCGGCAAGCAGGCTGCACGGGCTGCAATGCCGGTGCCTGTTTGCCGGCGGTTTTGCTGTCGGCGGAGATTCAGTGGGTGGCTGTGGCGGAACGCTTGAGATGCCGGGCTTGCGGAAGTGTTGCAGGTCATCAGAGTTCAGAAGACAGTTGCGGCGGAACGGCATGGCACAGCCGCAGAATATCCGGGAGTATTTATGGAAATGATTACATCTGCATCCAATGTACAGGTAAAAAAAATACGGGCGCTGAATTCCAAAGCAAAAATCCGCAGGGAAGAAGGTCTCTTTGTCGCGGAGGGAACCCGTCTGTTTCGGGAGATTCCCCCAATGCTTCGGGAGCATGTCTATGTTTCCGAGTCCTTTTACAGGGAACATGCGGACATTCTGAATGGGATCTGTTATGATGTTCTGGAAGAAAATCTGTTCCGCAGGGTCTGTGACACCAAAACGCCGCAGGGAATCCTTACTGTTGCAAAGATACCGGAATGGTCCAGGAACGACCTGCTGGACGCAGGCGGAAACGCCCCGCTGATACTGGTTCTGGAGGATTTGCAGGATCCCGGAAATGTAGGAACCATGATTCGGACGGCAGAGGCTGCCGGAGTGACGGGGGTCGTCGTCAGCACCGGAACTGCGGATCTGTATCAGCCAAAGGTGATTCGCTCCACCATGGGATCGATCTTCCGCGTTCCGCTCCGCCGGGAGGAAAACCTGGAGGAGACGGTACACTGGCTGAAGGAAAAGAAAATCCGTGTTTTCGGCGCCCATCTGAAAGGCAGCCAGAGCTATGCGGATCAGGATTACACGGAAGGCACGGCATTCTGCATCGGGAACGAGGGAAACGGACTGTCTGAAAAGCTGACCGGAATGCTGGACAGTAGAATCAGGATACCTATGGAGGGACAGGTGGAATCGCTCAATGCCGCGATATCCGCCGCTGTTCTGCTTTACACTGCCCACGCGCAGAGGACGGCGGGATATTCAAACCATTGACGGGCCGGGCGTTATGGACACTGCCTGCGTACAGCGGGCGGCGGGGATCCACACCATTGACGGATTGGACGGTATGGATACTGTCTGCACACAGAGAACAGCGGAATTTCCGGGAAACAGAGGAAACAGGAAGGGCTGACAAAAGCCGTCCGGAAGGAGATTTATCTCCGGAGCCGGAGGAAGCATCAGGAGGAGGAAAATACAGATGGATTTAACAGGACGCAGCTTTCTGACACTGAAAGACTATACACCGGAGGAAATTACTTATCTTCTGGATCTCTCCGCTCTTTTGAAGGAGAAAAAGAAAAAGGGAATCCGGGTCGATACCCTCCGGGGAAGAAATGTCGCTCTGATTTTTGAGAAAACAAGCACAAGGACACGCTGCTCCTTTGAAGTGGCCGCCCATGATCTTGGGATGGGAACAACGTATCTGGATCCGTCCGGATCACAGATCGGGAAAAAAGAGAGCATCGCCGATACAGCGCGTGTTCTCGGCCGCATGTACGAGGGAATCGAGTACCGGGGATTCGGACAGGAAATCGTGGAAGAGCTGGCAAAATATGCAGGGGTGCCGGTGTGGAACGGCCTGACCAATGAGTATCATCCCACACAGATGCTGGCGGATATGCTGACCATCCGGGAGCATTTCGGACAGCTGAAAGGAATCCGCCTGGTTTATCTGGGCGATGCCCGGTACAATATGGGAAATTCCTATATGGTCGCCTGCTCCAAACTGGGGCTGCATTATACTGCCTGCGCGCCGTCCAAGTACTTCCCGGATCAGAAGCTGGTGGACCAGTGCGAGGAATACGCGGAGGAGAGCGGGGGCAGCATTACACTTACGGAAAATGTGACAGCGGCTACCCGCGGGGCAGATGTGATATGCACCGACGTCTGGGTTTCCATGGGAGAGCCGGACAGCGTCTGGGAGGAGCGGATACAGGATCTGAGTCCCTATAAGGTGACAGCCGATGTGATGAAAAACGCGGGGAGCCAGGCTGTATTTCTGCACTGCCTGCCCTCTTTCCACGACCTGAATACCGGAATCGGGAAGAAAATTCACGAAAAATACGGTTTGAATGATATGGAAGTAACAGACGAGGTCTTTGAGTCTAAGCAGTCCCTGGTCTTTGATGAGGCGGAGAACCGCATGCACACCATCAAGGCCGTCATGGCCGCGACACTGGGAGCTTTCTGATGGGCGCACGGCTGAAGACGGAAGAGCTGGCGGCCTTTCTGTCCGGGACAGCGGGGAGCTGGGAGATTCATTATCTTGAGACCGTGGATTCCACCAACAGTTGGGCCAGGCAGGAAGCCAGGCAGGGTGCGCGGGACGGCGGCATTTATCTGACCGATTATCAGAGCGCCGGAAGGGGAAGACGGGGAAGATCCTGGGAGGTTCCCGCCGGTACCTCTGTGATGTTCAGCATTCTTCTGAGGCCGGATTTGGCGCCGGAGAATCTTTCTATGCTGACACTTGTCATGGGGCTCTCCGTGGCAGAGGGGATTCGAGCCGGGACAGGGCTGGATGCAGGGATCAAATGGCCCAATGATGTAGTTGTTAATGGAAAAAAAATCTGCGGAATCCTGACCGAGCTGGATACTGTTTCCCACAGTGTGATTATCGGCACCGGCATCAATGTCAATATGACTTCTTTTTCGGAAGAACTCCGGGAAAAAGCCACTTCGATTGCCGCGGAAACAGGCCGCAGCTGGAGCAGGGAGCAGACAGCCGGCCGGGTCATTGCATCTTTCGCGGAAAACTACCGGGTATTCGCCGGAACCGGCGATATGACAGGACTGAAGGAAGCCTATCAGAAGATTCTGGTCAACAGGGGAAAACAGGTGCGTGTACTGGATCCGCGCGCGCCGTTTACCGGGACGGCGCTGGGGATAGACGACAGGGGAGAACTTCTGGTAAAAAGGGCGGATAACGGCCGGGTGGAGACGGTTTTCTCCGGCGAGGTTTCGGTCAGGGGAATTTACGGATACGCGGTCTGAAATCCTGTTTTTTACACGGACGTCTCTGCACCGCTGCAAAGAATATGGATCTTGCGTGGACTTCCATGTTTTGATGCAGAAGATATAGAGCCTGCACGGGCTTCCATGTTTTGATGCAGAAGATATAGAGCCTGCACGGGCTTCCATGTTTTGATGCAGAAGATATAGAGCCTGCACGGGCTTCCATGTTTTGATGCAGAAGATATAGAGCCTGCACGGACTTTCATGTATCACTGCAGAAAAGACGGATTCCGCATGGGACAGAAAAACCGGGGGAAACTTCGGGACAGGAGAAAAAATGGATGATTATGTAGTGCTCTGCGGAGCCAATGCCTATACACAGAAATTTTATTTCAATCCGGCGTTTGACGTTCTTCCTCAGAGAGTAAAAGATGAGCTGAAGGTTGCCTGCGTCCTCTTCACGTCGGAAGTAGGGGGAATTCTCACCGTCGAATACGATAATGAGGGAAATCTCCGGCTCCGCACGGAGGCGGACGAGGTGGACGGAACCTACGATGATATCAACGCGAAGCTGAAAATTAAGGAGATGCAGGAGAAAAACAGGGAGCTGTTTGAGTCGCTGGAGCTGTTCTACCGTGTTTTTAATGGTATTGATCCGGAGAGTAAAAAGTGATTACAGTGCCAAAACCCGAAAACAAAATCACTGAGAGAAGCTTTTTATCAAAGCGTATTCTGCAGCATTCAGAGCAGCCGCAATTTCAATACAACAAAGTACAGCGGGAAAGGAAACAAATGAAAGGAATTCAGCTGGGGAAGGTTTTTATCGAATATCCTCTGGCTCTGGGGCCGATGGCAGGTGTGACAGACCTGCCTTTTCGTTTATTATGCAGGGAACAGGGGGCAGGCCTGGTGTATACCGAGATGGTCAGCGCAAAGGCAATCCTTTACAGGAATAAAAATACCGAAGAGCTGATGCGGTTACATCCGGCGGAACGGCCGGCTGCCCTGCAGCTGTTTGGAAGTGAGCCGGAATCCGTCGCGGAGGCAGCGGCAAGAATCGAGGACAAGCCGTTTGATATCCTGGATTTTAATATGGGATGTCCGGTTCCCAAGGTGGTAAATAACGGAGAAGGGTCCGCGCTGATGAAAAACCCGGAGCTGGCTGCGGATATTATCCGCGCGGTCGTCCGGAAAATACACAAACCGGTCTCTGTGAAAATCCGCAGAGGATTTGATCTGGAACACTGCAACGCGGTGGAAGTCGCGAAGAGGCTGGAGGACGCGGGAGCCTCTATGATTGCCGTTCATGGCAGGACAAGATCCCAGTTCTACTCTGGACGGGCGGACTGGGACTGCATCCGCAGGGTAAAAGAAGCGGTTTCGATCCCTGTCCTTGGAAACGGAGATGTGGATTCACCGGCTGCTGCGGAAAGAATGCTGGAGGAAACCGGAGCAGACGGAATAATGATCGCGCGGGCGGCGGAGGGAAATCCGTGGATTTTCAGGGATGTACGGACCTTTCTGGAAACCGGGGAAATCCCCGCACCGCCGTCTTTAACGGAGAAATACAGCCTGATCCTGCGCCATCTTTCACTGATGGAGGAATATAAGGGAGAGTATACAGCGGTTCATGAAATGCGGAAACATGCTGCATGGTACACATCCGGCATGCCGAATTCCGCCTCTTTCCGCAGGCAGGTCAATCAGTGTGAAAGCGCGGAAGAATTGCGCGGCCTGCTTCGTACTATTTTTCTGCAGCCGTCCGGACAGCAGCTTTAACGAACAGAGTGTCCGATTGAAGGCAGAGAAAAACGCGTATGGCGGGAACAGGGACTGTAAAGTCCGGAAAGGAGGGCGGCATTGCGCTTTTTCCATATTTCCGATCTTCATATCGGCCTGAAACTGATGAACAGGGATATGCAGGAGGATCAGGCTTATATTTTGAAAGAAATCGTCCGGCTGGCGGAAGAAAAAAAGCCTGACGCCGTGGTGGTGGCGGGGGATATCTATGACAGGGCGGTGCCCTCGGCGGAGGCTGTGGAAATTTTCAGCGGATTCACGGCGGATCTCATGCGGGCGGTCCCGGAAGCCGCCATTATGATGATCAGCGGCAACCATGACAGCGCGCAGAGAATCGACTGCTTCCGGAGTGTTTTGTCCCGTCAGAATCTTTATATGATCGGGACGCCGCCGCAGACACCGGAAGAATCTATTCAGAAGGTGACGCTTTGCGACAGTTATGGATCTGTCTGCTTTTATCTTCTTCCGTATGTCAGGCCGTCCATGGTAAAGGAGATTACCGGGACAGATCAGAACGGGAAACTTCTCACCTATCAGGAAACGATAAAGAGACTTCTGGCGCGAGAAAATTTAGATCCCTCTGTCCGCAATGTCCTGGTCAGCCATCAGTTTTACCTTCCGGCGGGAAAAACGGCAGACGAGGTGGAGCGGATGGATTCGGAAATCCGGACCGTGGGAAATATTGACCAGGTTTCGGCAGAGGTTCTGAAGCCGTTTGATTACGCGGCCCTGGGGCATATCCACAAACCGATGAAGGTCGGAAGCGAATATTACCGTTACTGCGGGACGCCGCTGGCCTGCTCGGTCAGTGAGGCAGGACAGCAGAAAGGAGTTATCCAGGTGGATATGGGGGAAAAAGGCAGGACGAAAACAGCCGTTCTTCCGCTGGTGCCGCTGCATCCGGTCCGTGTGATACGGGGGACGCTGGAAGAGGTTCTCGGACAGGGCTGCACGGATTATGTAACGGCAATCCTGACAGACCGGGTTGATCTGGATATTCTGGACATGCAGGACAGACTCCGGCTTGCCTTTCCCAATCTTCTGGAGATACGGCGGGAACGGAGAAGAAGTGTGGATTACCGCGCGTCCGTCTCGCGGGAAGCGGTCAAAAATCCCTATGAGCTCTGCTGCAGTTTTCTAAAAGACACAGACAGCGAGGAGAGGAAAATTCTCAGAGACGTTATCCGTACGGTACAGGAGGTGGTATAAATGCGCCCGGTCAGACTGATTATGCAGGCGTTTGCCTCCTACGGGAAAAAAACGGAGATTGATTTTACGCAGACCGGGCAGAACCTGTTTCTGATTACAGGGGATACCGGCGCCGGTAAAAGCACTATCTTTGATGCCATTGTCTTTGCCCTTTACGGGGAAGCCGGTTCGGCGGTGAACAGAAAAAACGGGCCGGAGCTGCAGAGCCAGTACGTCTCTCCTGCTGCCGAGCCGTTTGTCGAGCTCGCTTTTTCACAGAAATACGGGGAAAAAGAGGAAGTTTACACGGTTAGAAGAGTGCCGAGGCATATCCGTCCGCTGCGCAGGGGAACCGGATGGACAGAGGAGAGCGAATCGGTATCGCTTATTCTTCCGGATGGGAAAGAGTATCCCCGGAAGGAGACGGACGCTAAGCTGGTTGACATCATCGGGCTGACAAAAGAGCAGTTTATGCAGGTGGCCATGATCGCGCAGGGGGAGTTCATGGAGCTTCTGCGCGCGAAATCGGATGAGAAAAAGGTGATTTTCCGGAAGCTTTTTCACACGGAAATTTACAGCCGGATCACGGAGGAACTGAACAGGCGGAAGAAGGAGAAGGAGAAGGAAATTGCTGTTATCCGTACCGTTTGCCAGACGGAGGCGGCCCGCCTGGTCCTGCCGGAGACTTCGGATTCCGCGCCGGAAAACACAGAAAATTTGTCCGAAGAGCTGAGAGCGCTTCAGAAAAACATCGCGGAAGGAAAAGTCACTGTTCTGGAAGAATTCGTGGAGAAGCTGTCTGTGCTGACGGAACGGATGCGGGAGGAGGCGGAAAAGGCCTCTCAGGAGGCGGAGAGTGCGCAGACAGAGAGAGATGCCGCCAGAGACGCGCTGACAGAGGGAGAGAATCTTCGGAAGATTTTTGAGCAGAAAAGACAGGCGTCGGAAAGGCGGAAGGAGCTGTCGGGGCACAGGCAAAAGACAGAACAGGAAGAACAGCTGGCCGGAAGGATCATGGATGCCAGAGAGATCGCCGGAATCTGGAAGCGGCTGGAGGACAGTGTACAGGCGGACAGACAGACAAAGCAGAAGCTGGAGGAGGAGAGACAGAGGCTCCCGAAGCTTGCGGAGCAGGCAGGGCAGGCCGCGCGGAAGCAGGCGGCAGCAAAGGAAAGCATGGATGCGGCGCTTACGAATTACAGCCGGACCATGGAGCGTGTCAGAAAATCACTGGACGCTATCAGCCGGGAGGAAAAGGCACAGAAGCTTCTGGATGGAAAACGGGAAGAACTGAACCGGTCCAGGCAGATGGAACAGGCACATCGGGCGCAGCTTGAAAAACTGGGCGAGGAAGGGAATAAGAGAAGACAGGAACTCTCCCGTCTTGCGGGGGCGGAGGACCGGGCGGCGGAATGCAGGATCCGCATGGACGACAGGAAGCTTCTTCTGGCGGAATACCAGGAGTATCAGAAGGCAGAAAAAGAAGCCGGAGACCAGAAAAGAAAAGCAGAGGAATGCAGGGCGGCGTATGCCGGAATCCGCGAACAGTATGAGCAGAAAAATCAGGAATACGAGGCCATGCGAAGGAGCTTCCTGGATGAGCAGGCAGGTTTTCTTGCGCGGGCATTGGTGCCGGGAATGCCCTGCCCGGTCTGCGGTTCCAGGGAGCATCCGCATCCGCGGGAACTTTCGGGGCAGCACCGCAACATCACCAGAGAGACCCTGGACAGGGAAAACCGGATTCTCGGCGGGCTGCGGGAAGAGCAGGAAAAGGCAGCGGCCCGTGCCAGGGCTGCCGCCGGTGTTCTGGAGGAAAAGCAGCGTCAGTGTCTGCTGACAAGAAATAAGGTGAATGACCACCTGCAAAAAAACGGCGTTCTGCGGCAGGCCGAAAAACTTTCTCCGGAGCAGCTGCACGATCTGCTGCGGGAGGAACACAGCAGGCTGCTTGCGTTTCGGGACCGCTGTTTGCAGGAACTGCAGGAGCTGAAAAAACAGAAAGCGCAGGAGGCGGAAGCGGAAGAAAAAACAAAAACGCTCCGGGATTCCCTGGATCAGCTGGAGGGGAAAATCCGCAAATTGACCGGAGAGGTGTCTGCGGCGGAGGCGTTGGCGGACGGCCTGCGCGGAGGAAGAGACTTCGCTTCCAGAAAAGAGGCGGCAGAGGCGGGAAAGCAGGCGGAGGAAGAAAAGCGGAAGAAAGAAGTAAGCTGGAAACGCGCGGCAGAGGAGGCGGAGACAGACGCTGCCGCGAGAACCTCCTGCGAGGCGGGGATTCTCCAGCTGGAGCAGCGCATTCCTGCAGAAGAGGAGGAAATAAGAAAGCGCTCGGAAAGCTATCGGGAGATCTGCGGCAGGAAAAATCTGCCGGAGCCCCGGTGGAAAGAACTGGCGGGGCGGTACAGCGCAGAGGATGCTGAAGCGATGCGGAGGCAGGCGGAGCAATGGAGGCAGGAATATGCGGGAGCCTGCCAGCTGGAAGGAGAGGCGGAAAAGCAGATTGGCGGCAGGAAGATGCCGGATATGAAGAACCTTCGCGTGCGGGCGGCGCAGGCGCAGAACCGGTGCGACGCCGCGCGGCAGAGGGAAAAGACAGCAGCCGGCCTGTATGCGGGGAACCGGCAGGCCCTCCAGGCACTGCAGTCCGGAAAGGAAAAGAGGGAGGCCGTTATTCAGGAACACATCCGGCTGGATACGCTTTACCGGCTGGTTTCCGGAAATGTGTCCGGATCCCGCATGGATCTGGAAACCTTTGCGCAGCGCTATTACCTGGAGCGGATCCTTGCTGCGGCAAACCGGCGCTTCCAGGAAATGTCGGGCGGACAGTATGAGCTCCGGATGCTCGATGCGGAAAAGGCCGGCGTCGGAAAGAACAGAGGGCTGGACCTGATGGTGTACTCCACCGTCACGGGAAGAGAACGAGAGGTCCGCACGCTCTCCGGCGGGGAATCCTTTATGGCGGCGCTGTCCCTGGCTCTCGGCATGGCGGATCAGATTCAGGAGAACTCGGCGTCCATCCACCTGGATATGATGTTTATCGATGAAGGCTTCGGATCGCTGGATGACCGATCCAGGGACCAGGCCGTGCGGGTGCTGAAAGAAATGGCGGGCGGAAACCGGCTGATCGGCATCATTTCCCATGTCACGGAGCTGAAACAGGAGATCGACGACCAGCTGGTTGTCGTCAAGAAGGAGGACGGCAGCCATGTCCGCTGGCAGCTCAGCTGAAAAAAATCAGTGTATATGATGATATGGATTGTGCTATGATGGGGAATGTCCGGGCAGACATGAAAAACGCGGAATGCCGCCCGGCGATTACGGGATAATCATTTTTCAGAAAGGACTCCTATGCGAAAAACAAAAATTATCTGTACAATCGGACCTGCTTCGGATTCAGAAAAAATACTTACGCAGATGTGCAGGGCGGGTATGAATGTTGCCAGACTGAATTTTTCTCACGGCACACATGAGGAACATCTGGAAAAAATCAAGCGGATCAAAAAAGTCCGGGAACAGCTGAACCAGCCGGTGGCGATAATGCTGGATACCAAGGGGCCGGAATACCGGATCGGGGTTTTTAAGGATCACCGAGTGACGCTGCAGGAAGGACAGGAGTTCATCTTTACCACAGATGACATCGTCGGCGACGAGTCCCGCGTTTCGGTCAGCTACAAGGGGTTTGCGGATGATCTCACAGCGGGAGATACTATTCTGGTCAACAACGGGCTGGTGGTCTGCCAGGTGGAAAAGGTTGAGGGCTCCAATGTCATCACCAGAGTGACGGCGGGAGGCGTTCTTTCTGATAAAAAGAGCATGAACTTTCCGGGGAAGCTTTTGAAGAATGACTTCCTCAGCGAGCAGGACAAGAGCGACCTGCTGTTCGGCATCGAACAGGACGTGGATTATGTAGCCGCTTCTTTTGTTTCCACCAGGGAGGACGCGCAGGCAATGCGTGATTTCCTGGATGCCAACGGAGGCAAAGAAATTGATATTATCGCAAAAATCGAGAACCGTGCCGGTGTAGAAAACGTGGAGAAGATCTCAGAGGTCGTGGACGGCATTATGGTGGCCAGAGGAGACCTGGGAGTGGAGATCCCGTTTATGGAGGTGCCGAGCGTCCAGAAGGAGATCGTGTCAAAATGCCGTATGCTCGGAAAACGTGTCATTATCGCCACAGAAATGCTGGAATCCATGATCAGCAATGTGCGGCCGACCAGGGCGGAGATTTCCGATGTGGCGAACGCGGTTTATGACGGCGCTTCCGCGATCATGCTCTCCGGAGAGTCTGCCGCAGGCAAATACCCGGTGGAGGCGGTGAAAACCATGTCGGAGGTGGCGCGGTTCACTGAGGAACATATTGATTACACCAGCTGGTTCCGCCACACCGAGTTCGTGACAAGAGACAACCTGGATGCGATTTCCCACGCTACCTGCAACATGGCGATTGATGTCAAAGCCAAGTGCATTGTCGTAAACTCCAGAAGCGGACTGACCGCCCGCATGGTCAGCCGGTTCCGCTGTCCGGTGCAGATTATCGGAATGACGACGTCGCGGAAGGCATTCAACAAGCTTGCACTGAGCTGGGGCGTGCTGCCGCTGCTCTGCGAGGAATTTGAGTCCCTGGATGTGCTTCTGTATCACGCGCTGCAGCAGGCCAAGAAGGTGTTGAGCCTGAAGATGGGAGACAACGTGGTCCTGACCGGCGGCTCCATGGGAGGAAGACCCGGAACGACCAACATGATTAAGGTAGAAACAGTTCACAAAATCAGAAATTGAGCCCGCCTTGACAGCCGGACGCCCCGATGGTAGACTGAACCTGCATTAAGTGCAGTAAAATAGTAGGATTAAACGGCGGTTCTGCCCCGGTTTGTCTGTTGAGGTGAGGAAAAATGAAACTTAGCACTCGTGGAAGATATGGGCTTCGCGCGTTAATTGACCTGGCGGTTCATGAAACGGACGGCGCTGTCTCCGCGCAGAGCATTGCGCAGAGACAGAATATTTCGGAAAGCTATCTGGAACAGCTCATCCGGAAGCTGAAACAGGACGGTCTGGTGGACAGCGTCAGAGGCGCCGGCGGCGGGTATCGTCTGGCAAAGCCTGCGGAGGAAATCTCCGTCGGCAGCGTACTCCGGTCGCTGGAGGGGAACCTGGATGCCGTGGAATGTCCCGCTATCGAGGGAAATCCCTGTGACGGAGCGGATGCCTGCGTGACAAAATTTGTGTGGAAAAGGATCAACGATGCCATTTCGCAGGCAGTGGACGGCATCATGATTTCCGAGCTGGCGGAAGAGAGCCGCGCCCTGCTGGAAAAGCAGCAGGACAGGCAGGAGCCCGCAGAAAAGAGAACCTGCTGAAGCAGCTGCATAGAGAATTTCAGAAAGAATTCAGAAAGAACAGAGGTGGATCGGTATGCTGAATGACTGGCACGTTCACACCAGGTTTTCATCCGACAGCGAGGCAGATCCGGATGCCGTAATCCGGAAAGCGGTCTCGCTTGGCATGAGCAGAATCTGTATTACGGATCACTACGACATGGATTATCCGGGTGGAGAATTCCGCCTGGACACAGAGGAATATCTGAAAATGCTGGAGAATCTCCGGACAAAGTACGCGGACAGGATAGAGATCTGCCTTGGCGTGGAAATGGGCCTGCAGCCGGAGCTGAGCATCGGGGAGAGGGTTTACCGCTATATCAGCAGCTATCCCTTTGATTTTGCCATCGGGTCCGTCCATCTGGTGGACGGCAGGGATCCGTACGACAGGAAGGAAATCGATCTGACAGATGAGCAGCTTTACCGGCGGTATTTTGAGCTGGTGCTGGAAAATGTCAGAAAACCGCGGGGATATCAGGCGCTGGGACATCTGGATTATGTGGTTCGTTACGGGTATTCCAAGGCGGAACACTATTCCTATGAAAAATACGAGGATCTGATCGATTCCATCCTGATGGAAATCATCAACCGCCAGATTGCGCTGGAGGTCAACACGGCGGGGCTGCGCAGCGGGCTCGGATTCCCTAATCCGCATCCGGATATTATCCGCCGGTACCACAATCTCGGCGGCGATCTGATTACCGTTGGGTCAGATGCCCACCGGCCCGAGGATGTGGGATACGGTATGGATCAGGTCCGTGAGCTCCTTCTGGATCTCGGCATTCACTACGTCACAGAATACCGGCAGAAAAAGCCTGTCATGGTGCATCTTTAACCGGATGGGCGGTCCGGAACTTTTTTGCCGCCCCATCTGAGCAAAGGACTTGCATTTTGCCTTCCGGTTCGGTATTATATGAACGGAGTTGTTAAAGTTTAGACACAATAATGATTTAATTATGTGTAGGAGGAAATTTAATTATGGCAGTAAGAGTTGCGATTAATGGTTTTGGCCGTATCGGACGTCTGGCTTTCCGTCAGATGTTCAAAGCAGAGGGATTTGAGATTGTTGCGATCAACGATCTGACAAGCCCGGAGATGCTTGCGTACCTCCTGAAATATGATTCTTCTCAGGGCAAATACGCGAAGGCAGATACCGTTAGCTTCTCCGATCACTCTATCACTGTAGACGGACAGGAGATCGAGATCTACAAAGAGGCAGATGCTCATAATCTTCCCTGGAAGAAGCTGGACATCGACGTAGTTCTGGAGTGCACCGGATTCTACACATCAAAGGCTAAGGCACAGGCTCATATTGACGCCGGCGCTAAGAAGGTTGTTATTTCCGCTCCTGCCGGAAACGATCTGCCGACCATCGTTTACAATACAAACCATGAGACACTGACTGCAGAGGATGACATCATCTCCGCGGCTTCCTGTACAACCAACTGCCTGGCTCCTATGGCAAAGGCTCTGAACGAGCTGTGCCCGATCGAGTCCGGTATCATGGTTACCATTCACGCTTACACCGGCGACCAGATGATTCTGGACGGACCGCAGAGAAAGGGTAATTTCCGCCGCAGCCGCGCAGCCGCAGAGAACATTGTTCCCAACAGCACCGGCGCCGCAAAGGCAATCGGTCTTGTTGTTCCGGAGCTGAACGGCAAGCTGATCGGTTCCGCACAGCGTGTTCCGGTTCCGACAGGTTCCACCACCATCCTTACCGCTGTTGTTAACGGCAAGGTTACCGTAGACGAGATCAACGCGAAAATGAAAGCTTCCCAGACAGAGTCCTTCGGATATAACGAGGATCAGATCGTATCCAAGGATATCGTCGGAATGACCTATGGTTCTCTGTTCGACGCGACACAGACCATGGTTCTGCCCTGCGGCGAGGACAAGACAGAGGTTCAGGTAGTTTCCTGGTATGACAACGAGAACTCCTTCACCTCCAATATGTGCAGGACGATCAAATACTTCGCAAAATTCCTGAATAAGTAATTTTTCGATCGAAGACCTTGCGAGGGTCCGGCCCGTGGGACCGGGCCCTCGTTTCGGTTATGAAAAAATTGGTATTACAGGCAGTAAAGGAGTGAAAGTCATGGGATTAAACAAAAAATCTGTAGATGACATTAATGTAAAGGGACAGCGTGTGCTGGTCCGCTGTGATTTCAACGTTCCGCTCAAGGATGGAAAGATTACCGACGAGAACCGTCTGGTAGCCGCTCTTCCTACCATTAAAAAGCTGGTTGCCGACGGCGGTAAGATTATTCTCTGCTCCCATCTGGGAAAGGTGAAAACCGAAGAGGATAAAAAGACAAAGACGCTTGCGCCGGTGGCAGTCCGTCTCTCCGAGCTTCTCGGACAGGAAGTGAAGTTCGTACCCAGTCCCGTTGTTGTGGATGACAATGTCCGCGCGGCAGTGGACCAGATGAAGGATGGAGATATTATCCTTCTGGAGAACACACGTTTCCGCAAAGAAGAGACAAAGAACGAAGACGCTTTCTCCAAGGATCTGGCATCCCTGGCAGATGTCTTTGTCAATGACGCGTTCGGAACCGCCCACCGCGCGCACTGCTCCAACGTCGGCGTAACCAAATACATCAAGACCTGCGTCGTCGGATATCTGATGCAGAAGGAGATCAACTTCCTCGGAAATGCCGTAGAGAATCCGGTTCGCCCGTTTGTCGCCATTCTCGGCGGGGCAAAGGTTGCCGATAAGCTGAATGTTATCAACAACCTCCTGGAGAAATGCGATACGCTGATTATCGGAGGCGGCATGGCCTATACCTTCCTGAAGGCAAAGGGCTACGAAGTCGGAAAATCCCTTCTGGATGAGAGCAAGGTTGATTACTGCAGGGAAATGATTGAAAAAGCGGAGAAGCTGGGCAAGAAGCTGCTTCTTCCGGTTGATACCGTCTGCATTCCGGAGTTCCCGGACCCGATTGACGCCCCGGTCAAGACTGTTGTTGTGGATGCGGATAAGATTCCGGCGGATCAGGAAGGTGCGGATATCGGACCCAAGACCATTGCCCTGTACGCGGACGCTGTCAAGACCGCAAAGACCGTTGTCTGGAACGGACCGATGGGCGTATTCGAGAACCCGACTCTCGCTGCAGGAACCAAGGCTGTGGCAGCCGCTCTTGCGGAGACCGATGCGACCACAATTATCGGCGGCGGAGATTCCGCGGCTGCGGTTAACCAGCTCGGCTACGGTGACAAGATGAGCCATATCTCCACCGGCGGCGGAGCTTCCCTGGAATTCCTGGAGGGCAAGGAGCTTCCGGGAGTTGCGGCGGCGAACGACAAGGACTGAGTTCCGTCCGGCAGTTTACATAAAACTTAGTTTACTGCAAAGTTCTATACACGTAGGAAAAACGAAAGACTGTAAGCGTGGAACAGGCACCCGCCTGTTCCGGGCAAGTGGGTTATAGAAGGAGGCCATATCATGGCAAGACGTAAAATTATTGCCGGCAACTGGAAAATGAACAAGACACCGAGCGAGGCAAAGGAGCTGGTGGAGCTTCTGAAGCCGCTCGTAAACAATCCGGATGTGGATGTTGTGTACTGCGTTCCCGCTGTTGATATTACCACCGTTGTAGAAGCGGTAAAGGGAACAAACGTAGCGGTAGGCGCGGAGAACATTTCCGATCAGGACAAGGGCGCGTACACGGGAGAAATCTCTGGAGACATGCTGGTGGACGCCGGAGTGAAATATGTTATCATCGGACACTCCGAGAGACGCGGATATTACAGTGAGGATGACGCTTTCCTGAACAGAAAAGTGAAAAAAGCCTTTGAGAAGGGCCTTACCCCGATTCTCTGCTGCGGCGAGTCTCTGGAGCAGCGGGAGACCGGTGTGACCATGGACTGGATCCGCCTTCAGATTAAGTCCGATCTGCAGGGAGTTACCGCGGAGCAGGCAAAGACCATGGTGATTGCCTACGAGCCGATCTGGGCGATCGGCACCGGAAAAACCGCGACTGCTGATCAGGCCGAGGAGGTCTGCAAGGGCATCCGCGATACCATCGCAGAGATCTATGATACCGATACCGCAGAGAAAATCCGCATCCAGTACGGCGGTTCCATGAACGCGGGAAACTGCAAAGAGCTTCTGGCTAAGCCGGATATCGACGGCGGACTGATCGGCGGCGCTTCCCTGAAAGCCGATTTCGGCCAGATTGTTAATTACAACAAGTAAGCCGGTCTCACGTCCGGGTTGCACAGAACTCCGGAAAACCGGGACTATGCATCTCACCGGTCTCCGGAGGAAAATAAATGAAAAACAGGAATGTCTTTCGCTTTGTGCCTTGACGTTCCTGCTTTTCATGTTAAAATAATTCTGCATGCATACTTAATATTTATCACGTAATACCTATTATTTATTACACAACAGTTTAGGAGGAATTTGTAGAATGGCTAGAAAATGGGTCTATCTGTTCACAGAGGGCAACAAGGATATGCGCGAGCTGCTCGGCGGCAAGGGCGCAAACCTTGCGGAGATGACCAACCTGGGTCTTCCCGTTCCGCAGGGCTTCACCATTACCACTGAGGCCTGCACACAGTACTATGAGGATGGAAGGCAGATCAACGATGAGATCAGAGGCCAGATTGCAGAGTACATCGGCAAAATGGAAGAGATCACCGGCAAGAAATTTGCTTCCAAGGAGAATCCGCTTCTGGTTTCTGTCCGTTCCGGCGCACGTGCTTCTATGCCTGGCATGATGGATACCATTCTGAACCTCGGACTGAACGAAGAGGTAGTGGAAACTCTGGCGGCAAAATCCAACAATCCGCGCTGGGCATGGGACTGCTACAGAAGATTCATCCAGATGTTCTCCGATGTCGTTATGGAAGTTTCCAAGAGCGAATTTGAGAAGCTGATTGACGCAAAGAAAGCAGAAAAAGGCGTTCAGAACGACGTAGATCTGGATGCGGAGGATCTGAAGGATCTGGCAAACCAGTTCAAGGCAAAATATAAAGACGCGATCGGAAAGGACTTCCCGGACGATCCGAAGGTACAGCTGATCGAGGCTGTAAAGGCTGTATTCCGCAGCTGGGATAATCCGCGCGCAAACGTTTATCGCCGCGACAATGATATCCCGTATTCCTGGGGAACTGCCGTTAACGTACAGATGATGGCATTCGGTAATATGGGACCGACATCCGGATCCGGTGTTGCGTTTACCCGTGATCCTGCAACCGGAGAGAACAAGTTCTACGCAGAGGTTCTGATGAACGCACAGGGCGAGGACGTCGTTTCCGGTGTCCGCACACCTATGAAGATCGAGGAGATCAAGAAGACTCTTCCGGAGATCTACGATGAGCTGATCGACATCGCCAACAAGCTGGAAGATCACTACAGAGATATGCAGGACATGGAGTTCACCATCGAGGATGGAAAACTCTATATGCTGCAGTGCCGTAATGGCAAGAGAACTGCAAAGGCAGCTCTGAAGATCGCTCACGACATGGTAAATGAGGGAATGATCGACAAGAAGCAGGCTGTTCTCTCCGTAGAGCCCAGAAACCTGGATACACTGCTTCACGGATCCTTCTCCAAGGATACTGTTAAGAAGGCAACCCAGGTCGGCAAGGGACTTCCGGCTGCTCCGGGCGCCGCATGCGGAAAAATTGTATTTACGGCAGAAGAGGCAAAGAAGCAGGCGCAGAACGGCGAGAAGGTAGTGCTTGTCCGCCGTGAGACCTCTCCGGAAGATATTGAGGGAATGAAGGCTGCCCAGGGTATCCTGACCGCCCGCGGCGGTATGACCAGCCACGCGGCTGTTGTTGCCCGTGGAATGGGCGCATGCTGCGTAGCAGGCTGCTCCGACATCGTATTTGCAGAGGATGAGAAATCCTTTACTCTTGGCGGAAAGACCTACAAAGAGGGAGATGTCATTTCCTTCGACGGGTCTACCGGAAACATCTATGACGGAGCTCTTCCGGTTCAGGAAGGTGCTGTAGAGGATGACGATTTCGCTGCCATCATGGAGTGGGCAGATGAGATCCGCACCATGCAGGTCCGCACCAACGCGGATACACCGACAGACGCAAAGAAAGCAAGAGAGCTTGGCGCACAGGGAATCGGCCTTTGCCGTACCGAGCATATGTTCTTCTCCGGAAACAGAATTGACGCTTTCCGCGAGATGATCGTTTCCGATACCAAGGAAGAGAGAGAGGCAGCTCTGGATAAGATCCTTCCGCTGCAGCAGGGAGACTTCGAGCAGCTGTTCGAGGCAATGGAAGGAGATCCGGTAACCATCCGTTTCCTGGATCCGCCGCTTCATGAGTTCGTTCCGAAGGATGAGGAAGATATCGAGAAGCTTGCCAAGGCAAAGGGCAAGACAGTAGAACAGGTTAAGGGAATTATCGCCGGCCTGAAGGAAGCAAACCCGATGATGGGTCATCGTGGATGCCGTCTGCCGATTACCTATCCGGAAATCGCAGTTATGCAGACCAAGGCTGTCATCCGTGCGGCTCTGAACGTACAGAAGAAGCATCCGGACTGGACCATTGTTCCGGAGCTGGAGGTTCCGCTGGTTGGAATCGACAAAGAGATGGCATTCGTTAAGAACATCATCGTGGAGACCGCGGACGCAGAGCTGAAAGCTGCCGGTTCCGATATGAAGTATAAGGTCGGAACCATGATCGAGATTCCGAGAGCTGCCATCACAGCAGATGAGATCGCGAAGGAGGCAGAGTTCTTCTGCTTCGGAACCAACGATCTGACCCAGATGACATTCGGATTCTCCCGTGACGACGCAGGAAAATTCCTGGATGCTTACTACGATAAGAAGATTCTTGAGAACGATCCGTTTGCAAAGCTGGATCAGGATGGAGTCGGCAAGCTGATGAAGCTGGCTGTTAAGCTGGGACATGAGACACGTCCGGACATCTCCATCGGAATCTGCGGAGAGCACGGCGGAGATCCGTCCTCGGTAGAGTTCTGCAACAGCATCGGGCTTGACTATGTATCCTGCTCGCCGTATCGTGTGCCGATCGCACGCCTTGCCGCGGCTCAGGCTGCTATCAAACAAAGTAGGAAATAAATTTGTCCAACGGGTCGCTGTATTTTTGCGGTTCGGATCCGGAAAAAATCCGCCGGACTGAGAACACGGTGTCCGGAAGGAAGCTTGCTGGTGAGCAATAACTGAATATTTTTATACCTGCTGGGGGAGCTGCTGCTGAGAGTGCAGTTTCTGATGCCTGTCTGTATCTATTCTCTGTCCCGGAAAACGGAAGGAACCGCATCTGACTGCGGCGCCGGTTTCCGGAAGAAGAGAGACAGAAGAAGGAAACTGCTGACCCTTAATACCTGATCTGGATAATTCCAGCGAAGGGAAGTAACTGTATTTTGTGTGCGAAAATCCTCCTGTAACCCAGGAGGATTTTTACTGTATAAGTCCAGTCGCAATGTTCTTGCCCCATGGGGAGCTTGCTCACCAATGGGCAAGAACATTAGCGACGACAACAGGTATGAGCATGGAGTGACGTGTAAGCGGCACGGAAATGCGAATACCTGTTAGCGATGCGAGAACTGCTGAAAGCAGCGGAGCAGCGCGGAGGACTTATATAGTACCTGGCGATGCAAAAGAGCTGCGAAAAGAAGAGGTTTAGGATGAATAGTAAGAAACATGTGGATTACGGGGAAAAGCTGACCTGCTCAATCTCTGCCGATCACACACTGACAGGATGCCGTTTCAGCCTTGCGCCTATGAGTGACCGGTTTATTGACATTATTCTGGGAGCTGTTAAGAAAACGGATACTTCCAAGGTCTGGTCGGATACGGATGAACTGTCAACCATTTATCGGGGCAGAAGAATACATGTGTGGGACGCGCTGAAGGCCTGTTTTATCAACGCTTACACAGAAGGCGTCCATATGACAATGGAGGCGACGGTGTCAAAGGGCTGCCCGGGCGATACGCTGGCGGATTCCTACATGGCGCTGGATGACAATCTGGTAAACGAATCCTTTATTGCCGACATACACTTTCCGACGGTGGTAAAATTCGCCCTCTACCCGATGGGGATTCCGGATTATATGAGATACATTGCGGATGTGGTAAATCGTTCCATTGATCTGGGAATCTACGACAGGACCGCGCACTACGTAACGGTCCTGAAGGGAGATGTACAGGATATTTTCTCATTCCTGGAGGAAGCATCCGCATACTGCGAGGACGCTGTCAGCCATTATATTATGGAGATTACATTTGCGGTAAATCTGTCGGAGGAGCAGGCACTGTAATTGCCTTATCGATGGGTGTCATAGGCGTCTGTCACCACCCATTTATAATAACGCGTGGTTTCGGAGCTTTGCAGTCCCACCACGCGGCTCTATCCGGCATTTTCGTAACGCTTACGCACCACAAAAGCGCCTCATTTAGGACATGTAAATGTCTCCTTTACCACCTGCATGCAGACATGCGTGGTGCCGGACTTTTGACACGGTAGGGATTAAAGACAGAAAACAGAGATTGGAGAGGGAGAAAATGGAGAAAAACGAAAAAATGGCTGCTGCCGGAAGCGCGGCGGCGGATGAGGTGGAAACGCCGGTTAAGAATGGAAATGCAGATGTGAAGAAGAAAGAGGGATGGAAGCTGAAGGATATCCTGATGGTCGCCATTGTGGGAGTCCTTTTTTCCTTTGTATATCTGGGCATGGATTATCTGGGACTTTTTCTGACTACAGCGCTCACCCCAAGCGGCTGGGGAGCAATCGGCTATGAGCCCATCTTCGGCGTATGGTATATGGCGGCGGCTTTTGCCGTCTATGTTATTCAGAAACCCGGAGTGGGCATTGTTGCGGAATTGATTGCGTCCGTGCTGGAAGTGCTGATGGGAAACTGGTTTGGTCCCATGGTAATTCTGAGCGGGCTTGTCCAGGGATTCAGCATTGAACTTGGCTTTATGGTTTTCCGGTACAAAAAATATGATCTGAAGAGCCTGCTCCTGGGCGCTACCTTTGCGGCGCTGATCGGCTATGCCTGGAATACCGTGCGTTCCCAGTATTATCTGCTGGCTCCAAATATAATCATTACCATGATTGTGATCCGCTGGATCAGCGCGCTGATCTTTTCCGGCTTTATCACAAAGCTTCTGGCGGACGGACTGGCAAAAGCAGGCGTACTGAATGCCTACGCGCTGGGACAGACAAACAGACAGGATATGGATGAGGAAGTGGAAATTGGACGCGCTGACCGCTGATCATGTATCCTTCCGGTATTTCCCCCAGAATAAGAGGAATATCCTGGATCATGTGAATTTTCATCTGGAAGCCGGAAAAATTACGATCCTGACGGGAAGAAGCGGATGCGGAAAAAGTACGCTGGCGGCAGTGCTTGCCGGCCTGTATCCGGAAAACGGCGGAGTTCTGGAAGAAGGCCAGATCCGCCTGATGGGCAGAGAACTTCGTGAGCTGTCTTTTCCGCAGAGGGCACGTCAGATGACCATGATGTTCCAGAACCCGGACCTGCAGTTCTGCATGGATACTCTGCGCAGGGAGATGGCTTTCTGTCTGGAGAATATATCCTGCCCCAGAGAAGAAATGGACGGGCGGATTTTCTCGGCAGCCGAAAAACTTCATATGACAGAGTATCTGGATCGTGAACTCCATACCCTGTCCGGGGGAGAAAAGCAGAAGGCACAGCTGGCATGCATACTCCTTCTGGGAAGCCGCATTCTGATCCTGGATGAACCCTTTGCAAATATCGACCCGGAGTGGACAGGCCGGATTCTTGCCATCCTGAAGGGATGGAATGAGAAATACGGAACGACCATCCTTGCGGTAGAACATGACCTGGAACCCTGGCTGAGCTGTCTGGACCAGGTTGTGATCATGGAGAGCGGGGGCAGAATGCATGAAGGAATTACCGCAGACAATCTGAAGGACTATCATGCCCTGTTTGAACAGGAAGGCCTGAAGTGGCCGTTTTCGGATAGAAAGCCGAAGGATGCGCAGAAACCGGGGCAGGCGGTAATCCGCTTAAATCACACGAATATTTTTGCCGGAAATAAACCGGCGCTTCTCCGGAAGAGAGAAGGACAGCAAGATCTGATCAGAGATGCGGCCTGCGAGATCTACGGCGGAAGAATGACAGCGCTGCTGGGCGCATCGGGAAGCGGAAAAACAACACTTTTCCGCACCCTGCTCCGGCAGCAGGCATACGAGGGCTCTATCCTCCTGCGCGGCAGGGAACTGAAAACAGTAAAGGAAAAGGAACTATTCTCACAGATGGGCATTGTCTTTCAGAATCCATCCAACCAGTTTGTGACAAATAATGTTCTGGATGAGATCAAGGCGGGGCTGCAGGAACAGCAGAAGAGAGCCGGAGAAAACAATCGGAAGTCGGAAGAAAGAATCCGGAAGGAAACAAAATCGGATAAGTGGAAAAACAGTCCGGAATCCTCTCGGCAGAACGAAGCATTGGAAAGAGAAGCCAGACGCCTGCTGGCAGAATTCCATCTGGAGAAGTATGTGAAGTATTCCCCGTATATGCTCAGTCAGGGACAGCAGAGGAGGCTGGCCGTACTGGCCGTGCTGGCCGGGGACCAGAAGATTCTGCTGCTTGACGAGCCGACCTATGGGCAGGACTACGCCATGACACAGGAAATCATGGGGCTGCTTCGGAAGAAGGTAAAAGAAGAAGGCCTTACTGTTATCTTCTCCAGCCATGACATCAGCGTGGTACGGGAATGGGCAGATCATATCCTGAGGATCGAAAACGGCAGACTGGTGAGCGTGGAAACAGACAGCAGCGCGGGAGATTGCGCTAGCGCCTCCGTGCGTCTGTCGGCGTTCGCCTCTACGATAGAAAATGCGCCGGGGACTCCTGGCGCGGATTCGGAACTTTCCGGCTGCAGGGCAGGGGAACAAAAAGAAAAAAGCACGGAGGATCAGGAATAATGAACAGATGGAATCCATTCTATAAGGCGCTGGCAATCTTAATTGCCGGAGTTCTCCTGTCTTTCAGTTATTCTGTCCTCCTGAATCTCCTCTTGTTTGCCGTATGCATGGCACTGATCCTGTCCTTTCCTCAAAAAAGCAGGAAACAGCTTGCCTGGATCATGATACCGGTGTCTATTGCCGCAGTTTCTTTATTTATGACCGGATTCCTGCATCCGGCCTCCGGGACCGGTACAGAAGAAGCAGCAAAGGCTGCCGGAACCACCTTCAGCAGCTATAATTTCTCTGCGATGACTGCCGCCGCCGGCTCGTTATACAATGCCCTGCAGCTTGCCAGCAGGGTACTTGGCTTTGCCGGCCTCGGCCTTCTGTTTGCGTTTACCACGGACGGGGAAGAATTTATCCTCAGCCTGATGCAGCAGGGTCATGTAAAACCCAAATTCGCCTATGGGATTCTGGCAGCCTTTCATCTGATGCCCGATATCAAACGGGAGTACAGTGCCGCAAAACTGGCGTACAGGGTCAGGGGGATCCGTCTGCCTGTTTTTTCGCTGAAACCCCTATTCGCCTCTATGGTCAACTGTATCCATTGGTCGGAAAATCTGGCCATGGCCATGGAATCAAAGGGCTTCGACGGGGATGGAGGACGAACCGCTTATCGTGAAATTCAGTCCGGCAGAGGAGACCTCCTGCGCGCGGTGATTCTAATTGGGGGCGTCGCCGCCGGGATGGTGCTTTTCCCCTTCTGATGGTTCCGGGAAAGGTGCGGACGGTTAAAACCATGATACACCTATAAAAAGGGTCTGCCTGAATTCTTCATGCGGGAGAATCACAACAAAGCTGAGGGAAGCTGTATGGGGTTGAACTTGTATTCTTCATGCGGGGGAAAAAAGTCCTGAAGATATATCAGGAAGTCGGATTTAAAGCTGTATTCTGTATGCAGGAGAATAAAGAAAATCTGTGCTGCTCAGGTAAACACCAGGTTAAGTCTTCGGAAAACAGAAGGATGGCTGGTGACAGGGAAAGAACACCTGTGATATGCTGAATCTGTAGGATACAGGAAAATACAGAAGGGCAGGGAACGCGGATGAAACTGGAACTGAGGGAGCTGTGCAAGAACTTCGGAACACATCAGGTGCTGAAGGGAGTCAGCCTGAAGGCGGAAAGCGGCACTGCGGTCGGGCTGCTGGGAAGAAATGGTGCCGGAAAGACAACAACACTTCGTATTCTGATGAATGTGTTTCCGGCAGACAGCGGAGAGATCCTGCTGGATGGAAAGCCGATCGACTATCAAAAGACAGGCATCGGCTATCTGCCGGAGGAGCGCGGTCTGTACCCGAAAAAGATCATCCGTGACCAGCTGATATATTTCGCGGAATTAAAAGGAATGAGCCGCTCCGATGCCGCGGCGGCCGTTGACCGGTGGCTGGAACGTCTGGATATGAAGGAATACAGCGGGAAAAAACTGGATTCTCTATCCAAGGGAAATCAGCAGAAAATCCAGCTGATTACCGCAGTAGCCCACGATCCGGATATTGTGATCCTGGACGAGCCGTTTTCCGGCCTGGATCCGGTGAGCGCAGAGCTGCTTAAAGAAGTTGTGCGGGAGGAAATGCGGCTGGGAAAAATTATTCTGTTTTCCAGTCATCAGATGAATTACATTGAGGAATTCTGCAATGAGATTGCCATTCTCAATGGAGGAAACATAGTCCTGGAAGGAAACCTCCGGGAAATCAGACATCGTCATGCGGGAAATGCCCTCGTGGTGCGCTCGCCTGAGCAGGAAGAAATCTGCCGGTATTATAACGGGAGAGCCAGCCTGGCAGAAGACGGTTCCTTGCGGATCACACTTGCCGATCCCCGGGACAGGTATCGGGAGATGCGCCTGGTGACGGAAAAATGGGCGGTTGATGAGATACGGGTGTTCGAGCCGTCCCTGAATGATATTTTTGTGCAGTACACAAAGAATCAGATCTGACGGAGGTGGGCCATGAAACAGTTCAGGACAATTTTCAGCTTTGAACTCAGAAATTATTTCAAAAATAAATTTTTTGTGGGCACCACGGTATTTCTGATGATTTTGATTGCCGTTATAATGTTTTTTCCGAAAATATCCGGGCTTCTGAAAAGCGGGACGTCGGAGCAGAAGGATGCGCAGCAGATACTCCTTTATGCGGAGGATCCGGAAATGGAAAAGACTGCGGAAACTGCCTTTGCGCAGGCGTTTCCGGATTATCACGTCAGCCTGGCAGAAGGAGAAGAGGAGATTATCAGCCGGGTAAAGAGCGGCGCTGCCGACTGCGGCTTCTGGATTAAAAGCGACAGTGAGTATGTCTATTATGTAAACAATCGTACCATGTATGATTACAATACAGAGATCGCCGATGAGGTTCTGCGCGGCATAGCGCAGATGAGGGCGCTTACCGGCAGCGGGATGAGCATTGAGCAGGCAGGAAGCATTCTCTCTGTCCCGGTGAATCACACGGTGAAAACAATCGGAAAAGATCAGTCGCAGAATTTTTTCTATACCTATATTATGATTTTCGCCCTGTATATGGTTATTCTCCTTTACGGGCAGATGGTCAGCACCAGTGTTGCGACAGAAAAAAGCTCCCGTGCCATGGAACTTCTGATTACCAGCGCGGATCCGGTCAGCATGATGTTCGGAAAGGTAATTGCGGCCTGCCTGGCGGGGCTGATCCAGCTTCTCTGCATCTTCGGAACAGCATTTCTGCTCTTTAATATCACCAGGACGGATTGGCAGGACAATCGTATTGTTACCTCCATCTTTGACATGCCGCTTCATCTTCTGCTGTTTATGCTCCTGTTTTTCGCCCTCGGCTTTTTCATCTATGCGTTTTTATACGGCGCGGTGGGATCAACGGTCTCACGGCTGGAGGATATCAATACGGCAATCATGCCTATCACCTTTCTCTTTATCATCGCGTTTATTGTGGTTATGACGGCGATGGGAAGTGGGCAGGTGGATACGGTTCCCATGCTGGTCTGCTCCTTTATTCCGTTTACTTCACCGATGGCCATGTTTACACGCATAGCCATGAGTACCGTTCCGGCCTGGCAGGTCGCCGTTTCTGTGGGACTGCTGGGGATTTCTGTGATCGGAATCGGCGTACTTGCAGCCAGAATCTACCGCGTCGGCGTACTGCTGTACGGGACAGCGCCTAAACCGGCCGAGCTTCTGCGCATGATCAGAAAGGGCTGAAATCAGCGAGGCAGAGGAAAATCTGAAAAAGGGTGACACATTTTTTCGGATGGGTTATAATGGCGTGGAGCTTATAGAATGCCGGCGCTTCTCTGCGCCCGGCAAATCAATCATTGTAATCACCGAAAGGAATCGTACATGGATCAGAGCAATCAGGAAAAAGTCCTGGTCATAGACTTTGGCGGACAGTATAATCAGCTGGTCGCAAGGCGTGTCCGGGAATGCAATGTTTATTGTGAAATCTATTCCTATCGGACCTCCCTGGATGAAATCAGAAAAATGAATCCCAAAGGAATTATTCTGACCGGAGGGCCGAACAGTGTATACGAAAAAGGGGCGGCTTCTGCGCCCGCGGAGCTGTTTCACATGGGAATTCCGGTGCTGGGACTCTGCTACGGGGCGCAGCTGATGATGCATGTTCTCGGAGGAAAAGTGGAAAAAGCACCGGAACGGGAATATGGAAAGACAGAATTGATTCTTGACCGTCCGGATTCGGCGCTCTATCAGGGCATACCGGAGAAAAGTATTGTCTGGATGAGCCATAATGATTATATCACCAGTCTGGCAGATGGCTTTGAGGTTATCGCGCACACGGCAAACTGTCCCTACGCTGCTGTTCAGAATGTTGAGGCCGGGCTGTATGCGTTTCAGTATCATCCAGAAGTGCTCCATTCCCAGTACGGAACGGAGATGCTCAGGAACTTTGTTCTGCATGTCTGCGGGTGCAAGGGCACTTGGCGAATGGAGGATTTTGCAGAACAGACCATTTCGGAGCTCCGGGAAAAAATCGGTGACGGAAAAGTGCTCTGTGCGCTGTCCGGAGGAGTGGATTCCTCTGTAGCGGCAGTGCTTCTGTCTAAAGCCGTAGGGAAAAATCTGACTTGTGTATTTGTAGACCACGGCCTTCTGCGGAAGGACGAGGGTGATATGGTGTCCGCCGTATTCGGACCCGACGGACCCTACGACCTGAATTTTGTCCGCGTTGACGCTTCGGATTTGTTCTTCTCGAAATTGAAGGGAATTACGGAGCCGGAGCAGAAACGGAAAATCATCGGAGAAGAATTTATCCGCGTTTTTGAACAGGAAGCAAAGAAAATCGGAAAAGTGGATTATCTTGTGCAGGGAACCATCTATCCGGATGTCGTAGAAAGCGGTCTCGGAGGGGAATCCGCCAAGATCAAATCCCATCATAATGTAGGCGGCCTTCCGGACTATGTGGATTTTAAGGAAATCGTTGAGCCGCTCCGCTATCTGTTCAAGGATGAAGTGCGGAAGGTCGGCCTGCATCTTGGAATTCCGGAAAAGCTAGTCATGAGGCAGCCCTTCCCCGGTCCCGGACTGGGAATCCGCATTATCGGAGAAGTCACCCCGGAGAAGGTGAAAATCGTGCAGGAAGCAGATGCCATCTATCGGGAAGAGATGGACAAGGCCGGCATGAATAAAACTGTCGGTCAGTATTTTGCCGCACTGACAAATATGCGTTCCGTAGGTGTTATGGGTGACGAGAGAACCTATGACTATGCAATAGCGCTGCGTGCGGTAAACACCATTGACTTTATGACCGCGGATGCCGCAGAAATTCCGTATCCGGTGCTGAAAACCGTGACAAACCGGATTGTAAACGAAGTAAACCATGTCAACCGGGTGTTCTATGATATCACATCAAAACCCCCGGGGACGATAGAATTCGAATAAATGTTAAAAGTCCGGAAACCAGCATAAACACTGGGCTTCCGGGCTTTTTCTATGTCTCGTGAGTACATTTTGAGTACACTTTTCAAAATTATTCCGTTTCAGAGTCGGCATCATCGCCGTGATCACAGGTCTTATCCAGTTTCTTCTGAGACGCCTGCAGGTCAAGCTCGATCTGCTCCAGCATCTCTTGAAAATCATCAGCGACATAATTTTTATCTTCAGAAGAATTTCCTTTTGTCAGCAGTTCCTGATCCTTCAGATATCCTTCACGGTATAAACCTTCCCAACGAATAAAATCAGACAGGACAGATGAATCTGTCACTTTTAGTGCTGGCAGCATATTCCTATTCTCATCTTCCTGACCCACCACAGCAAAATACTGCGAGAGTACCGGGGTCAGGCGGATGCAGCACTGCTCTTCTTTGAAGGCACCATATCTGTCTTTCGGACCATCAACCTGAATCAGTCCGGCTTTATAGGCAGTCATCAATAATCCCATCAGATCTCCGCGTGTTTCCAGACGGAAAGCGCTCTGATCCATTCCATAGATCGCACTGAAGTTCACGTTCAATGCAGCTGCAATCTTCTCGACCTGAGGAGGGAGCGGCTGCATTTTATTTGTCTCGTATTTCCGGATGGAGACAGGATGGATTCCTGTCAATTCTGCAAGTTCTCCCTGTGTAATACCCCGCTGTTTGCGGAAATATTTTATTTTTTCGCCGATTGTCATCGTATGCAATTCCCTTCTTCTCTTTGTATTCCGTACAGATGCCTGGTCCATATAGGATCGGGAGATATCTATCACTACATAAAACATATCACAAACATAGCGACTTGGCTACAAAATTTCCGCAAAGGCATTGACGTAGCGAGAACGCTACAATATAATAAATGTAGCGATAGGGCTACATAACAACAGAAGGAGGAAACACATGAGATCGGAAATGAATTTTGTGACAGCGGAACAGCTCGCAGAGATGATGGGGGGTTCCAAAGGGCATGCCTACAAGATTATTCACGTGCTGAATGAGGAACTGCAGACCAAAGGATTCCTGACAGTATCCGGAAGAGTGCCCCGCAAGTATCTGGAAAAACGATGCTATGGAGTCGAGGAGGTGACCGCCTGATGAGACCTGAAAAAGACAAGAAGACAGGAAAATGGCTGATTCAATATCGCTATCGTGACTGGACGGGAAAACTCAGAAAGAGCATGAAGCGGGGATTTAACACGAGAAGGGAAGCCGAGGAATGGCTTCGGAATTTCCTGCTGAAGCAGCAGAGCGATTTCGATATGAGGTTTAAGGACTTCGTGGATCTGTACTTCAAGGATATGGAAGCGCGGCTCAGGGAGCACACCATGATTAATAAGCACTACATCATGGATGACAAGGTGCTTCCGTATTTCGGAGAAAAGAAAATGAATGAGATAACCCCGGCTGATATTCGCAAATGGCAGACGGAACTCATCAACAAGGGATATTCCAAGACGTATCTGAAGACCATCAATAATCAGCTCAGCGCAATTTTCAATTTCGCGGTTCGCTATTACGGACTGAAGAACAATCCGTGCAGGACCGCGGGCAGTATGGGAAAAAGCAAAGCTGATGAGATGAGCTTCTGGACCAAAGAGGAATTCAATGTATTTGCCGACTGCGTTATCGATAAGCGGGAATCCTGGCTGGCATTTCAGATCCTGTTCTGGACCGGGATGCGGATCGGGGAACTGCTGGCGCTGGAAATCAATGACGTGAACCTGCAGGCCAGAGTGATCTCTGTTACAAAATCCTATCAGTGTCTGAGAGGGAAAGACATTATTACGCCGCCCAAGACACCGAAAAGCATCCGTGACATCACGATTCCGGAATTTCTGACAGAGGATATCCGTGACTATCTGGAAGATCGTTATGAACCGGAACCGGATGAACCACTGATTCCTGTTACCAAGACCTTTCTGGAGAAGGAGCTGCAGCGCGGGATCAAGGCCAGCGGAGTCAAGAAGATCCGGATTCATGATTTGCGGCACAGCCACGCAAGTCTTCTGATTGAACTTGGTTTCTCACCAAAGGAGATTGCGGACCGTCTCGGACATGAAAAGATCGAAACAACACTGAATACATATTCCCATCTGTATCCCAACAAACAGGCAAAAATCGCGGAACGGCTTGATCGATTCGGCAGGGAGGACATATAAAAATGAGCTGCGAAAATAAGGACAGAAAAAGAAATCGGATTCTCAATTTTCGGGTTTCGGAAGAGGAACTTCGCCTGATTGATGCAAAGGTTGCAGTCAGCGGACTGGCCAAGGGTGATTACTTCATCAGGATGCTCTATGGAGAGACGGTTGTGATCCGCGCAGGCAAGTATCAGAGTGACCGTCTGGCTGTGGAACTGAAAAAACTCCGGACAACACTGGAGAAGGTATCGGATCTGGAAGAAATACGTGACGCAGTTGAAAGGTGCAGTGCTCTTGTGGAAGAAATGATCCGCATCAGTACCAAAACACCGGACAAGGATAATTCGCATGGGAAATCCTGAAAAAGCAAAAAGAACTGCCCCGAAATCAGCTGGTGGCACAGCTGAGGGGCGGTTCCTATCAATAATTGACAGTCACAGTATAGCGAACAGAAGAAGCGGCGACAATATTTTTCAGACAATAAAGAGCAAAGTAACCACAAGAGAGGCGGCAGAATTCTACGGGCTGAAGGTTGGAAGAAACGGGATGGCGTGCTGCCCGTTTCATCCGGATCGTAATCCAAGTCTAAAGGTGGATGAACGGTTTCACTGTTTCGGATGCGGAGCAGATGGCGATGTGATTGACTACGCGGCAAAGCTGTTTCATCTGACCAATATTGAGGCAGCCAGAAAACTTGCAGGGGATTTTGAAATTCACATATCAGAAAAAGCATTTCGGCCAATACGATCCCCGGCGGCAAAGCAAGGACAGACAGATTGCAGAGTCAATGAAAAATTCGAAAGGTGGCGGTCCTGGGCGATCAGTGTCATGAAGATGTATGTGAACAGTATGCAAGGTTGGAAGGAACGATTTGCCCCGAAATCCGAAGCGGAGGAGTGGAATCCGCTGTTCATGGAATCCCTCAGCAATCTCGACGCATATAACTATTTTCTGGACGTTCTCTGTTACGGATCCGAAGCGGAACAGAGAGCATTCTTTCTTGAAATGAAGGAGGTCATTAGAAATCTTGACAGACGAGAACAAAAATGGAACAGAGAATCTGCAGCTCGAAGACCTGCTTGATCAGGAGTTGCAGAATGCAGGGAAACTATCCGTGGAAGATGTCGTAAAGGAACTGGAACAGACCGAAAAGGGACAGACGAGACAGTCCATTCAGAACTGTGTGACGGTGCTTCAGAAGGATCCGGTCCTTGCTGGCAGTATCCGCCGGAACGAGCTGACCGACAAGACAGAGATCGTAAAGGATGTCGGCTGGAAACGCCGGGGAGAAGCAATCACAGATACAGATGTCAATCAGATCCGGCTTTATATGGAAAATCATTACGGACTGACGAGAGAAAAGCAGATACGTGCTGCACTGGACATTGTCAGCAGTGAGAATTCCTTTCATCCGATCCGGGACTATCTGAACACGCTGGTGTGGGATGGTGTGGAACGAATCCGCCATCTGCTTCCGAAGTATCTCGGTGCAGAGGAAAGCGATTACGTCTATGAAATGACAAAGCTGATGATGCTCGGAGCGATCAGCAGAGCATTTCGTCCCGGCTGTAAATTTGAAATCATGTTGTGTCTCGTCGGCGGACAGGGAGCTGGCAAATCAACGCTTCTTAGATTCCTGGCGATCCGTGACGAATGGTTCACCGATGATCTTCGGAGACTGGATGATGACAATGTCTATCGGAAAATGCAGGGCCACTGGTTCATCGAGATGGCGGAAATGCTGGCGACAACCAGTGCCAAGAGCATTGAACTCATTAAATCATTCCTGAGCCGCACAAAAGAAACGTACAAGATTCCGTATGAGGTTCATCCGGAAGACCGGCCGCGGCAGTGTGTCTTTCTTGGGACATCCAACAACGTGAATTTCCTGCCGTACGACAAGACAGGGAATCGGCGATTTGCCCCGGTGCAGATTGATGCGAGTCGTGCAGAACATCATCCGCTCGAAAATGAGCAGGAATGCCGTCAGTATATTATCGACTGCTGGGCAGAGGCAATGTTCATCTATCGAAGTGGGAATTTCAAGCTGACGTTCCCGAAAGAGATGGAGGAAACAGTCAGGGCAATGCAGACCGAATATATGCCGGACGATTCCACATTCGGTGTGATTCAGCATTTTCTTGACACATTCAGCGGAAACGAAGTGTGTGCCATTCAGATCTATGAAGAGGCATTTGGCCAGACGTATGATCCGAGAAACCGTAGCGTTCTGCAGCCAATTTCCAATACGATGAATGCAGGTATGCCGGGCTGGAGCACGAAAACAAAATCCCACAGATTTGCGAGCTATGGGACACAGAGAGCATGGATCAGACTGACAGATGAAGAAGGATTCATGCAGGTGCCGGATAATGCAGACATCCCTTTCTGAGAGACGATGAAATTGTAAACGGGTAAACGTAAACGAGATAAAAAAGATGTTGTATATCTCGTTTACAGTTTACGTTTACAAATCTGATTGAAGAAGCAGACGAACGGGTGCAAAGAAAAAAGCAGTGCCGGAAACGGCAATCAGAAATCAAAATTCACGCCATATACGGCGATAACCCGGCGACAGCCGAAAGAAAAATCATGCAAGCTCAGATCAGAAACATTTCAAAACTCATTCAGGAAACAAATCAGAAGAGCCCTCGGCGACTGAGAGCGAAATACTCCCTTTGCACAAACCTGCGGTTTATGCAAAGGATTTCGTCCTTCGGAGGCCCTCCGGGGGCTCGCAACAGCGAGAGGGGAGAATTTCATGGCAAGACATTCCTTCATCAGGATGACAAAGCTGACTGACGTGCGGGGACGCGTGGACTATATCAGCAATCCGAAAAGACAGGAACATCTGTATGCAGTCTACAGCACAGTAAAGCCGGAGTTCTGGCAGTATCTGTCGGAACAGGCGCAGCACGACTTCTGGAAGAGCAATCAAAAGACGGGCAAGTGTATTGAGGGGCGGGAACTGATCATTGCCCTCCCGGAAAGCCTGCAGGAAAAGGATCCGGAGCTTCTGCTCCAGCTGTTTACAGAAACGTTCCGGCAGAAATACGGCGTGCAGTGCACAGCGGCACTTCACCACAATAAGGCAATGACCAACTATCACATCCACCTGGTCTTTGCGGACCGGGAAACGCTGGAGAAGACAGACGTGAAGCGGGCTGGAAGGAATATGTTTTTCGATGAAGCCGGCCGTCATGTGAGAACGAAGAAGGAAATCCTGGATGCGGAGGGCAATGTCAGGCCGGGGTGCCGGATCCTGGCAAAGGGCGAGATCTATGACATCAAGTGGTTCTCCGGAAGAAAGGACGTGTTCAAGAACCGGAACTTTCTCGATGATGTAAAGGTGATGTACACGGATCTGATCAACAAGGCCGTGGACCGAGAGGAAGATAAGCTCCGGCTCTTCGATGCATCCGGCCCCTATCTTGCCACAAAGAAGATCGGAAAAAACAATCCGAAAGAGGAGGAAATCCGCAGCGACAATCAGCTCCGGCAGGAATGGAATCAGACTGTAGATCAGGTTCTGATTGCTGGCGGCAGCCAGGAGGAAGTGACGGAGTTCAAGCAGGAGGAAGTCGTCCAGAAGGTATCGGAATCTGTGAAGACGCATGGTGTGCAGCCGGGGCTTCTGGCGGAGATTTTAAGGAGAGCCATCACAATACTAAAGGAATTTCTGGATCTTCTGATGCAGCCCGTAGGGAAAGAAGCAGATGCTTGCGGGATGAGGGAAAGCTCTGACACAACGGAATCTGTACTGCCGGGGAAACGGAAAGCTGAACGCCCGGATTCCCGTGAAGCGGAGTTTCGGTTCATGCGGATCGAATTGGTTCACCGGCAGCTCAATAAGACCAACCGCAAGCTCTATGCACTGCAGAAACAAAAAGAAACGGTCCAGCTGACGCTGGATCATACGCCGACATCCATCTTCCATCACAGAGAACGGAAGGATCTGCAGGAGCGGATCGATGGACTGGAGCGTCAGATCAGGTTATGTAGGAATCAGCTGTTTCTGATTGCGGATGCCAATGGATACAGGAGCGTTAAGGAAGCGGAGCAGGAATATCGGCTGGCAAAGAGGACGTTGGAGCAGGTTCGCAGGGCACAGGCGGAATGGGATGGAATCACAACGTCAGGAAAGAAAGAATGGGGGCTGCAGGAGCAGCGGAAGCAGGAGCAGAAACCGAGTATACTGAAGCAGCTTGCGGCAATGAAAACAGAAGTTTCGGGATGCGGCATGAACTATGCGGATAAGAAATCATCCAGAAAAGAGGTGAGCCTGTAGGCTAAACTGTCTGTGATAAGACGGTGCTCGTGGAAAGCGTATTCTAGCCGTGGGAAAAGCAAAGGAATAAGCAGCAATGACGCGCATAAACTGATTTATAGAAAGGGATAGGACGAGGAAAAAAGGATAGCGAGACAAATATTGATACCGCATCATCCAGTGCGGGATACATAGCAGTCAGACGTGACCTGTGAAGACGTCTGGCTGCTTGTTTTGCTTTCGGGATCTTGCGGCTTGAAATAAAGCAGAATTGAATGGAACCTGCATGAAGCTCGATTCTAACCAGAATCATTGCAAAAATGATAGATAAGGGTTGACAAAATAGATGTAATAAATTATATTACATAAAAGAAACGGGAATGACTTCAGAAAGAGGGAGCGTATGGGATGCTGAAAAACTTAGAAAATGCAAAGAATCTGTATCTGAGAGGGATCCGCGATGGTGAAGTGCAGGAGGTGCTTGACAACTATATGGGTGACACCTATACGCAGCACAGCACCGGTGTGAAGGACGGCAAGGAAGGGTTCCGGGAATTCTTTGAAGATTTTTTCAAGAGGAATCCCAAACGGGATATCCGGATCGTACGCTGCCTTTCAGATGGTCCCTATGTATTCCTGCACGTGCATCAGAACCTGAATGACGGCGCTGCACAGTGGGTGACCACGGATCTCTTCCGTTCCGATGAAAATGGACGGATTGTCGAGCACTGGGATGTGATCGATGCGTATCAGAAAAATGAGAACGGCCCGGATCCGATCTTTGGTGAATTTGAAATTCAGGATATAGAAAAGACAGAAGCAAATAAAAACACGGTGCGGCTTTTCCTGACGGAAGTGCTGCAGAATCATTCCATGAACCGGTTCGATCACTATGTCTCGGATTCCCTGATCCAGCATGATCGTCAGCTTGGAAAAACAGCGGATGACTGGAAATCCTTCATTACAGATCATGCAGTTGCCTATGATTTTGTATTTAAAACCGCAGGACAGGGAGATCATGTTGTGACCTATTCGAATGTCCTGACGGATGGCACTGCCTATGCGCAGTTTGATATTTTCCGCCTGCAGGATGGAAAGATTGCGGAGCACTGGAGCAACAGGGAACCGGTACCTGCCCGTCAGGAACTGGTAAATTCCGGAAAATTTTAACCAGCATATTTCTCAAAACACATGAGGAGGAAAAAAGTATGGACGCACAGAATTGTCTGAAGATCCTGCGGGAGATCAAGGACGTGGCCTTTGCCACGGTGAATGACGAGGGGAAACTGGAGGTCCGGATCATCGATGTGATGATCGTGGAGGAGGATAAACTGTATTTCTGCACCGGGCGCGGAAAGGATTTTTACCGTCAGCTCATGAAACATCCGGACGTTGCCGTCACAGGACTCAATAAGGAATTCCAGATGGTCCGGCTTTCCGGAAAGGCAGAGAAACTCACGGATCAGAAGCACTGGATTGACCGGATCTTTGAGGAAAATCCGGTGATGAACGGCGTGTACCCTGGGGAGAGCCGCTATATTCTGGAGCCTTTCTGCATTGAAAGCGGTGAGCTGGAATTCTTTGACCTTGGAAAAAGCCCGATTTACCGGGAAAGCTTCACATTTGGACATGCTGAGGCTCCAGATGAACAAGAGATACATAAAGAAAAAGACGGCAGCTGTGCACTGCGTGAAAAAGGCTTCCGGATCACGAATGGCTGTATCGGCTGCGGGAAGTGTATGCGGAATTGTCCACAGCAGTGCATCACGAAAGGCAAGCCTTTTGTAATCCATCAGGAGCACTGCCTGCACTGCGGACTCTGCTTTGAGAACTGCCCGGTTCAGGCGATTGTGAGGAGAGGAGCATAAGATGCTAAAAGATGTATGGATTTTACTGACCACCAAATGGGACTTTTTCGGGAAACTGCTCCTCGAGCACATCGAGATTTCACTCGCGGCGATTCTGATCGCCATCGTATTCGGCGGACTGGTCGGTATCCTGATCAGTGAATACCAGAAAAGCGCAAAGCCGACGCTCGGTGTCATTAACTTTCTCTATACAATTCCATCCATCTCCATGCTTGGCTTTCTGATCCCCTTCTCCGGAATCGGCAATGCGACCGCGGTAATCGCATTGACAATCTATGCCCTGCTTCCAATGGTGCGCAATACCTACACGGGCATGACCAATGTGGATCCTGCGATTCTGGAAGCGGCGAAGGGAATGGGCAGCACCAAGAGGCAGATCCTGTTCCGCGTGCAGCTGCCTCTCGCCATGCCTGTAATCCTTTCCGGCATCCGGAACATGGTCACGATGACAATTGCCCTTGCCGGTATCGCATCATTCATCGGTGCGGGCGGGCTTGGTGTCGCGATCTACCGTGGCATCACAACAAATAACGCGGCAATGACGATTGCGGGCAGCCTTCTGATCGCTGTTCTGGCCCTTGTTGTGGATTTTCTTCTTGGCTTTGTGGAAAAGAGAATGAATCTGCATGGAAAGAAGGCAAAAAAACAGAACCGGGTCATGGCCGTGACAGCTCTCGTTCTGATTGCCTGCCTGATTGCCGGCGTTGCGATTCCCCGCCGGAGCAACAGGGTGATTCATCTGGCTACGAAGCCGATGACCGAGCAGTATATTCTCGGAGAAATGCTGAAAACCGTGATCGAACAGGATACGGATCTGACTGTAGATCTGACGCAGGGTGTCGGTGGCGGTACATCCAATATTGAACCGGCTATGGAAAGCGGAGAATTTGACCTTTATCCGGAATACACCGGAACCGGCTGGAACATGGTTCTGAAACGCGACAGCCTGTACTCGGAGGATCAGTTTGATCAGCTGCAGGAAGAGTATCAGGACAAGCTTGGGCTTACCTGGGATGTGATGCTTGGCTTTAATGACACCTATGGCATTGCGGTCCGGAAGGAGATTGCAGACCAGTATGGGCTTAAGACATATTCCGACCTGCAGAAAGTGAACGGACAGCTGGTTTTCGGTGCGGAGTATGACTTCTTTGAGCGGCAGGACGGCTATGACAAGCTCTGCAGTACCTATGGCCTTACTTTCAAATCGACCAGTGACATGGATATGGGGCTGAAATATCAGGCGATAAACAGCGGCAAGATTGATATCATGCCGGTCAATACGACAGACGGGCAGCTTTCACAGGCGGATGTTACAGTACTTGAGGATGACAAACAAATGTATCCGTCCTATCAGTGCGGTATTGTTGTTCGACAGGATATTCTCGACAAGTATCCGGAGCTTGACACGGCACTTCAGAAACTTGACAAAATTCTGACGGAATCCGACATGCAGGAAATGAATTACGAAGTGGAAACGGAGAAGAAAGAGCCCGCCGAAGTGGCGAATGCCTTCCTTGCCGGGAAAGGACTGCTGAAATGAGTGAAACAAATACGGTTATTGGGTTCCGGCATATTCGGAAATCCTATGGAGATACTGTTGTTATTCCGGATCTGAATCTCTCGATTGCCAAAGGAGAATTTGTCACCATCATTGGTTCTTCAGGATGCGGAAAGACGACGGCGCTGAAAATGATCAACGGTCTGATTCCGCCAACCAGCGGTGACATACTGGTCGATGGAGAAAATATCCGGAATAAGGATATGATTGCTCTCCGCCGCGGGATCGGATACGCGATTCAGGGCAGCGTGCTTTTTCCGAATATGACCGTGGAGCAGAATATTTCCTATGTTCCGAGCCTGTTGAATAAAAAGGACAAGGAGAAAACAGCGAAGGCGGTTGACAAATGGATGCAGATCATCGGGCTGGATCCGTCTATGAAGGAGCGCTATCCGTCGGAACTTTCCGGCGGACAGCAGCAGAGAGTCGGCATCGCGAGAGCGCTTGCTGCCTCTCCGAATATCCTGCTCATGGATGAGCCGTTCGGCGCAGTGGACGCGATCACAAGGGAACAGCTCCAGAATGAGCTGAAAGAGATTCATAAGAAGACCGGTATCACGATTCTGTTTGTAACACATGATATCGAGGAGGCGTTGAAGCTCGGTACGAAGGTACTGGTGATGGATCACGGAGAGATTCAGCAGTTCGGGACGCCGAAGGAACTGCTTACGGATCCGGCGACAGACTTTGTGAAGAAGCTCGTGGAGAAGCAGCGTAGGATGTGCTTCCTTCCGGAAGAGAAGCTCAATGACTGTGAATACTGCGGTGCAGCATGCGGAGAGGTCGCGGGATAATACGGATCTCAGATATCGCAAATCTTCGGACAGACGGTGTTTTTATGGCGGAACCGGTCTCCAATGTGGTTGGGGGAATTACCTGCTTTTGCGCAATGCTTCTGACCATATGGCCGGAGTTAAACAGAATGGCCTCAGAGAAAGAGAGGAGAAACTGATGTATTTTTTCAATCCCAATACAATCATGACGTGCGGCCCTGAAATAAGTTTTGGAGATAAGATTACTGTTTTAAAGGACAGGCTGGAAAATGCCGATGCCATTGTCATCGGAGCCGGCAGCGGACTTTCCACTGCGGCTGGATATACATATACAGGAAAACGTTTTGAGGAATATTTCGCTGACTTCGAGAGAAAATATGGCTTTCGGGATATGTATTCCGGGGGCTTTTATCCGTACAGAACCATGGAAGAATTCTGGGGATACTGGTGCCGGTATATCTGGATCAATCGGTATGCGCCGATCCCGTCAGATCTCTACGAGAAGCTTCGTACACTCGTAAAGGACAAGGATTATTTTGTCCTGACAACGAACGTTGATCATTGCTTTCAGCGAAGCGGATTTGACAGGAAACGTCTGTATTACACGCAGGGCGATTACGGGCTTTTTCAAAGCAGTGACCCGCAAGAGGCGTCGCGGGATAAAACGTATGATAACTACGATTGTATACGAGGGATGCTCCTGGCGGAAGGCTGGCAAATCGGACAAGAAGGTGAGCTGTTCCTTCCGGAAAGCGGCAATGTCAGCATGACGATCCCTTCCAATCGGATCCCTGTCTGTCCGGATGACGGGAAGCTGATGACTACAAACCTTCGTGTAGACGACAGTTTTGTGCAGGACGAGGGCTGGTATCAGGCGGCGGAGCGGTATCAGGAATTCCTGCGGCGGCATGAGGGGCTGCACGTTCTATATCTGGAACTTGGAGTTGGGATGAACACGCCCGGGATCATAAAATTTAACTTCTGGCAGTATACGAAAGAGAATCCAAAGGCCTTCTATGCCTGCATCAACAAGGGCGAGGCAGGCTGCGCAAGAGATATTACAAAGCGGAGCGTTTGCATGGATACGGGAATACGAGAGGTTCTGGAAGCCCTTGAAGCTTAAGAATACTTGTTGTTTCAGAGACATAGATACAAAGGTATGAAAAAACAAGGATCATTCAGGCTGAATTTGCTGATTCTGGGAGCGGACGGATTTCCAGGTGCCGGAGAGTTAAAGGAGAAAACGATATGAAGAACAGTGAGCTGATGATAAAACTTCATTTTCTCATCAAGTGTCTGGAGGCAGAGATGCCGGAGTATGCGGAATATGCCCTGCCTGAGAATCCGAAACAGGCATTTGATTTATACCGTGCGCTTTGCAATGTGCGGATGCCGTCTGGGGATACCGGGCACACACTGCCGGATGCCTTCTATATCGTGCAGGCGGAAGTTTTGAAGAGCATTACAGAGAAAAAGGGTATTACAGACATATCAGATCTCCCGTCTGCTGAACTTGACCCGCGTCTTGTGCTGTGGCAGGGGGACATCACGACACTTCGCACAGATGCCATCGTCAATGCTGCCAATTCACAGATGCTGGGGTGCTTCTCGCCGCTTCATGGCTGTATTGACAATATCATCCACACAATGGCCGGTGTGGAACTTCGGGAAAAGTGCTATCAGATCATGAAAGCGCAGGGGCATGAAGAGCCGACCGGAGGGGCAAAGATCACACCGGGATACAATCTTCCGGCGCGATATGTCATCCATACCGTCGGACCGATTGTGTCCGGATGGCTTACCGGAAAGGACAAGGAGCAGTTGGCCTCCTGCTACCGTTCGGTTCTTTCCCTGGCTTCTGATCATCAGCTGGAATCCGTCGCGTTCTGCTGCGTCTCTACCGGAGTATTTCATTTTCCGCAGGACAAAGCGGCGGAAATCGCGGTGCATACGACAAGTTGCTGGCTCGATGCTCATCCTAAGACTACCGTGCGTCGTGTCATCTTCAATGTGTTTAAAGACAGCGACCGAGATATTTACCGGAAGATATTACTCGGCTAGACATTTGCGGAAGCGTGTTTCTCATTTGTCAAGGTAATTACTCGGAAAAAGACAGCACAAATTAATTGTAATAAAGTATTTGACAACACGAAGCGGCAGTGTTATCTTATAACCAAGAGATGAAATAAATAATATTTCATCTAAAGTACAATTTACATAGCCTTAGAACAAGGAGAGAATCAAAATGAAGAAAATCGCAGTTGTTGCAGCAAACGGAAGAGTAGCAAACAAGGTTATCACAGAGGCCGTGAGCCGCGGCTTTGATGTGACGGGCTTCGGACGCAAGGAAAATAACACAAAGGCACAGCACTATGTACAGAAAGATCTGTTTGACCTGACCTCAGAGGATCTTAAGGGCTTTGACGCAGTTGTGGATGCTTTTGGCGCATGGACAGAAGAGACACTTCCGCAGCACAGCACATCGCTTAAGCACCTCTGCGACATCCTGAGCGGAACAGATACGAGACTTCTGATCGTCGGAGGGGCGGGCAGCCTTTATGTCAACAAGGAGCACACGGCAACCGTCATGGAAGGACCGGATTTCCCGGATGCCTTTAAGCCGCTGGCTTCCGCTATGGGAAAGGCGCTTGGTGAACTCCGGGAGCGGAAGGATGTCAAGTGGACCTACATTTCTCCGGCCGGTGATTTCCAGGCAGACGGGGAGAGAACCGGAAAGTATCTTCTCGGCGGCGAGGAATTAACACTGAATGACAGGGGAGAGAGCGTGATCTCCTATGCCGATTATGCCATTGCAATGGTTGACGAAATTGAGAAAGGAAATCACATTCAGCAGAGAATATCCGTTGTAAGAGCCTGACCGATAGCAGGAGACGGCGTTACAGGACAGGCTTACAGGCTTCCGGCAGCGGCCGGGAGCCTTTTGCCGGTGATGGGAAGGGGAAAATGTCAGGTACACAGGATTACTTAAAAATACTGGTTGAGGACATCCATTCCACAGTAGTGGCAACCATTGACCGGATTGGACATCCGGTGACCCGCTGCATTGACATGATGCTGTATGATAAAAATGGCGTGTACTTTCTTACTGCAAAGGGTAAGGAATTCTATGCGCAGCTGATGGAACAGCACTACATCAGTCTCTCCGCCGTCTCGGGCAAGCGGTGCATTTCGCTGGCAGGCAAGGTGGAAAATGTTGGCAGTGAGAAGCTCGATGAGATTTTTGAAAAGAATACCTATATGCAGGACATCTATCCGGGTGATACGCGCTCTGCGCTGGAGGTATTCCGGATCTGTGAGGCGGATGGAAATTTCTTTGACATCAGCGATCCGGCGCATGTGACGAGAGGAACATTTGCCATTGGGAAAGTTTCCTTAAAAGCCGGCGGGTATCAGATCAGCAGAAGCTGTACCGGATGCGGGAAATGCCTTTCTGTGTGTCCGCAGCGCTGCATTGATCTCTCACGAATACCGGGCGTGATTGATCAGAACCGGTGTCTGCACTGCGGAAACTGTATGAATGTTTGTCCCGCCGGAGCGGTCATTAAAGCGGCTGGATCTCAGAAGTACGAAAAGAACTCTTTTATAGAGGAGAGAACATAATTATGCAGATTTCAACTAAATTTACGATAGCGATACACATATTGGCGGCTGTGGAGTATTTTGGAAAAGAGGAGAAAGTGACCAGCGAGTTCCTTGCATCCAGCATTGGAAGCAACCCTGTGATCATCCGGAACCTCATGTCCGATCTTAAGAATGCCGGATTAATTGAAATCAAGAGAGGCCCGGGCGGCATTGCGATCACCAGACCGCTGGATGAAATCACATTTTATGACGTGTATGAGGCTGTGGAGAAGAGCAAGGACGACCTGTTTCATTTCCATGAGAACACAAATCCACAGTGCCCGGTCGGAAGGAATATTCATTCCGCACTCTACGACAAACTGCAGGAAGTACAGAAAGATTTTGAGGAAAGTCTGAAAAAGCATAAGCTCAGTGATGTGATTGCGGATCTTTACAAAGAAATTGCAAAAGCAGGCTGAAGTATATGAGAGGCACTGAATGTTACACTGCGGATCGAGTTTGCCCCCAAGAAATAAAAGGGTGACTATTTGACATCTACAGCCCGGGAAACAGGCGTGAGTGCCAATGTCCCTCACGGTGGCACTCACGACGAAGAAAAAATATGAGAATCCTATGAATCCAGCATTCTCTCAATAGTGAAGTCAAATAACAGAATTACCCGGAAAGAAATGGCGGAAAAGTTATCAATCAGTCTCCGTTCTTTTCAAAGGATAATTAACGAAATGGATGAATTACATTACGTTGGAAGTGGAAATCGCGGACATTGGGAGATCAAGAATGATCAATATTGACTTCGCGCAAGGTGACTGATGGGGCGACTGATTCAGACAAAGAAGCCAGTAGGTACAAGTGGATACACCAGCCGCGAAGTAGTTTGAACTAAGAACAGCTGTGAGTACATTTTGAGTACACTTTGAATGCGATATAAATTAAGGTGATCCAAATGCGTGATAAAACCGAGAAAAAGTAGCGGAGCAGCTACATTAATTACGCAAATTTCTTTATGGAGCCTCGAGCTCGAATAATGAAAATTGAGCGAAGAATGGCGTAAATACGCCATTTCTGGGGCATAAAAAAGTGATTTGATAACAAATTGATAACAGCAGTTCGTATACCCTGTAGAAATGGGATAACTGAAATCAATCTGAATCAAATCATATCAAGAAACAAAACTCGAATAGGTTAGAATCTATATTTCGTTTTCGAGTTCGAATAAATATTGAAAGTCCGAAACCCGGCATAAACACTGGGTTTTCGGACTTTTTCTATGCCTCGTGAGTATATTTTGAGTACACTTTTCAAAAAATAGAATTATCGTTTATCGCCTCAACTTTTGTCTGAAACCAGAGCTTCCTATTTACCTTGGTCTGTGAATGTAAATAATTCCTCGACAGTAACATCAAAAACTCTTGCGATATCCATTGCCAGCTTTAATGAGGGATTATATTTGCCGTTTTCCAGATGAACAATTGTCTCCCTCCGGGCACCAACTTTCTCCGCAAGATCCGCCTGCGTTAATCCTGCTTTTTCACGGAATTCTTTTATTTTTGTAACAAGTGCCACCTCATACTCCCTTCTGATCCATTACCTTGAAAATGATAATTCGCAGTATGGAAATGATGATCAGCGAAATCATAATAAGCCAGCCCATGAAAGATGCAGTATTAGCTACATGCCCCAATGTGCCGCCAATAAATGCAGTCAAAACCATTACTGTTGCAAATATTTTCAGACAGATGGAGTCAGATCTTTTTAAATTTGCTCTTGCAAGTTCATCGACAGGCTCTTTGCGAAATTTCCGGATTCTGTATGATATCAGGCAAATAAAGCAGATGATCCCTCCTGCGACAGCGTTTTGAATATACGTGTAGGATTCTTTCCAATCCGTTCTTACCCAGCACCAATAGTAGAATGTCAAACCAATGGTAAGAACTGCAGTTTCTGTCATCAATTCTGTAATACTGACTTTTTTATTCATAATGCCTCCTGTGTGATATATTTGTCACTTGATGTTATAAATATATCACATCAAAATTACTTGTCAACAATAAATGTGATAAATAATTCACTTTGTATATTCAGATATACCGTTTCCAGACCGTGATTGACAGCTATGAGGACTCGATGAGTGTGTCTGATTCTGAAAGAATTGTTGAATTGCTAAGAAGTGAGGTCTTAAACCGTTAAAAGGATTACAGGAAGTTGCAAATTATAAGAGCGCAAAAAGACATTATTATATGCGGGTTACGCGATTAACCTATTGTGGAATGAGCTTTTTTTAAATACTATGGAACAAAAGCGTAAAGGAGAAACCCCATGTCAGATAAAAGATTTTTACAAGATGTGCTGCGCATCTCCATACCGGTGGCATTACAATCCATGCTGCAGTCTTCCTTTTCCATGGTCGATCAGATCATGGTCGGTCAGCTTGGAGATAAAAGTGTTGCTGCGGTTGAAATTGCCGGAAAGCCCAGTTTTATTTATGCGTTCGTCATTGGAGCAATCAGTACGATCACAGGAATCATGATCTCGCAGTACATTGGCAACCACAACAGAGAAGCGGAGGAAAAGAGCATCTGTATCAATTTTCTGGTGATGATATTAACCGGGCTTACCTTTCTATCTGTTTTCAGCCTTTTCCAGAATCCGTTCGTGGGAATGTTTACGGAAGAAGAGCAGGTAATCGCTGAGGGCAGCACATATCTCGGGATTATCTCATGGACATTCATTCCACTGGGAATCTGTAATATTTTGGGGACGGCTCTTCGATGCCGGGATAAATCAACCTGGCCGCTTTATATCGGCATTTTTTCCGCTCTGCTCAATACAGGTTTAAACTACTGTCTTATTTTTGGAAATTTTGGCGCGCCGCGTTTTGGAATAGCAGGCGCCGCATATGCGAGTGTCATATCCCAGGCAGCGGGAGCACTGATTTCCATCCTGTGTTTCTACAGGTTATATGGTCGGATTCGTATTTCGTTAAGCCTTAGAAAGGCAGGATATTCGCAGTACTTTATGATGCTGCTGCCGATTGTTTTGAATGAGTTTTTCTGGTCCGTGGGACAAAGTGTTTACACATACGTTTATGGGCACATGGGGACCAATGAACTGGCAGGGATGTCATTGACGGGCGCTGTTCAGGGTCTGACCATGGGAGCATTAAGCGGCCTGTCTCAGGCAGCCGGGATTCTGATCGGCAAAAGGCTGGGCAGCAGGGAATATGATGCTGCTTATGAGGATTCCAAAAAGCTATGCGGTCTTGGAGTGGCCGGATCACTGGTCTTCACGCTTTTATTGATTTTGATCAGAAATCCGTATGTTCAGCTGTTCAATGTTTCAGGAGATGTTCGCGGAATCGGCGCGGATATTCTGGCAGCATTTGCCATCCTGATGCCTGTGAAGGTACAGAATATGATACTGGGAGGCGGAATCATCCGAAGCGGCGGAAAAACAAAGTATGTCATGATGATTGACATGATGGGAACCTGGCTGATCGGCGTACCTCTGGCACTGCTTACAGGACTGTATTTAAAGATGCCGGTTATCTGGGTCTACTTTGTTTTATCGCAGGAAGAACTGATCCGTCTGATCGTATCTGTTTTTATGTTCAGAAGCAGAAAATGGATGCATACACTACAATAATTGGAGATGAGTATGTGGGATGAAAAGAAAATCCGGATTATTGATATTGCAGATGAATTAGGCGTCAGTACAGCGACTGTTTCCAATGTCATCCATGGCAAAACAAAAAAGATATCCGATGCAACTGTCAGACGTGTGCAGGAAAAACTCGTTGAAAGAGGATATATTCCGAATATGGCCGCGACGCTCCTTTCGCAGAACAATTCGAGGATTGTCGGAGTGGTCGTAAATAATCATCCGAAATATGAAGGACATGTTCTGGAAGACCCGTTCGTCAGCAGCGCGGTCAATGCGTTATCGGACACACTGGAAAGCCATGGGTATTTTTTAATGCTGAAGAAGACAAACAATATTATGGATATTGTCCCCTTCGCATCCATGTGGAATATGGATGGAATGGTAATCATGGGTTTCTGCGAAGATGAGTATCAGAAACTTCGTGACCGCATCAGAATACCGTTTGTTGTATATGACGGCTTTTTTCAGAATAACAGAAACATCTGCAATCTGATGCTGGATGATTATGACGGAGGAAGGCAGGTCGGCGCGTTCTTCAGGGAAAACGGCAGAGAGAAAATATTATTTATAGCGGATAACCGGCTGAAACCGGATTTTGACAGATATGAGGGGCTTTGCTCCGGTTATGGAAGAAAAGTTGATTTTCTGGAAGTACCTATGAGTAAAAAAGAAAGACAGGCATATTATCGGGATATCTTACCGCTATTTCAGGATTATGATTCGGTGTTTGCTGCATCGGATTATTATGCGGTTGAAATCATGTACTTTCTGATTCACGCAGGGATACGTGTCCCGGAAGATATCTGGGTTGTGGGCTTTGACGACATGGAGTTATGCAGAAATGTCATGCCGCAGTTATCATCTGTCCGGCAGGATGTGTTTTTGCGCGCGGGAAAAGCAGTGGAGTATTTGGATCGGATGAAAACAGACAGAAGTTATTCGGTAACGGATAAAATTCCGGTACAGTTCGTTCCGCGGATGAGCTGTGGGAGAAGATCGTATTAAAAAGAATAAAGTCGGATGCAAAGTGCAATATCGTGGAGACGATTACGGATTTACGGTAAGATTCCACCGGTACTGTGGAGAAGGCTTGGGAGCAGGTGTGAGTGCCAGTGTCTCTCAAGTTGTCCTTTATTATAAAAAATATGCGTCGGCGTGTAAAAATGAATGATGACGGAATTCACCGTGTGGAGATACCGGAAGTACCAGCTGAGGCGATTCGTGAGGCGGTAATTAATAGCTTTGCTCACGCACGGTATGACACCGGTACAGCATGAAATCGGATTGATGCACCTGTTAATGCCGTAAGCCTATGAATGACTCTAAAATTTGACATCTGGCGAGCATGACATTTTGGGGGCTTAAGGCAGGGACCGACAATGGCTGAGAGACTGAAACTGCTCCGCAGCATGGCAGTCCGCCAAATGAAGATGATATCAGAGATTTCGCTTGAAGAACTTCCGGGACTGGAAGAAAAGAAAGAAGAATAATGTGATAAGCTAAATAATAACAGATGAGGGGATCAAGGGTGACGTCTGATGCCTTTTGCTTTATGCCAATTTGTAGTTAAGCAGTGTTGCAGATAGCGTTGCGAAAAGCCCATAATTATGGTATAAATAAGACATAGTTAGTGAGAAACGAGAGGTGATTACATGCCGCAGATCATTCCTATTAAAGATTTAAAAGATACAGCAAAAGTTTCCGAAATGTGCCATAAGAGTTCTGATCCTATTTTTGTAACAAAGAATGGATATGGCGATATGGTGCTGATGAGTATGGAGGCCTTCGAGGAGATGCATCATAGGGAGCAGCTCTACCGTGAGCTGGAGATATCCGAAAATGATATTAGAGGCGGAAAAACCAGATCGGCTCGAGAAGCATTGTCTGATGTGAGGGAGAATTATGGCTTATAAGCTCGCTATTCCGGAACATACAGAGCGTCAGATCGATAAATGCATCAGCTACATTGTCAATACTTTGAGAAATCCTACTGCAGCGGAAGCAGTTTTGGATGACATCGAGCACGCGTATGACCTGCTTGAAAAAATGGCAGAGTCTTTTGCTTTCTGCGAAGATCCTTATCTGCAATCAAAAGGATACCGGAAACTGACATTGGAGAAACATGATTATGTGTTTATCTACAGAGTAGATGGAGAAACAGTATATCTGGCAGGATTCTTTCATATGCTGGAAAATTACCGTAATAAGCTGTAATCTAAACAAACCGTGGCAACACTTTGGCAACAGGAAATCAGATAGTTGATAGAAATAGTCTAATACGAATACCGGAAATACGACAGCTTACGAAACTTAGCATTAAAGTTTAGTTTTATATCTGGCAGGATCGAATTGGAATCGTTATCACGCCTGCGGGCATTAGGGAATACTCCTGATGTTTGCAGGCTTTTTCTGTGTAGAGACTCTGACAGGAAATGTACAGACAAAGCAGGATGAGAATCTAGAATAAAAAGGAAAGGTTAAAATCTCTGACATTGCCGACGACTTTTGTGATGGTATCACAAAAGATACTATATTAGAAAAAACTGCGTACTTGATATAAAATTGGAATACACTACGATATAGATACCAGGAACAAAACAACTATCAAGAATAAAAATAAGGAGCAAGAAAGGCAAAGAGGTCATTGTTATGTCCAGTGAGAGCAGACAAAGGAAGATGTTGCCAAAGAATATCGAGGTACGCGGCGCGAAGGTTCATAACCTGAAAAATATCAATGTGGATGTCCCGCTTAATGAGATTGTAGCGATCGCCGGGGTCTCCGGTTCGGGAAAATCATCGCTTGCGCTTGGCGCGCTGTATGCGGAGGGATCCCGCAGATACCTGGAATCCCTCTCTACTTACACGCGCCGGAGAATGACGCAGGCGGAACGGGCGGATGTGGATGATGTCCGGTATGTACCGGCGGCGCTTGCGCTGCGCCAGCGGCCGGGAGTTCCCGGCATCCGCAGCACGTTCGGTACACTTTCGGAATTGCTCAATAGTCTGCGGCTTATGTTTTCCCGTCTTGCAAGCCACCGCTGCCCCAACGGGCACTACTGCCCGCCGTCTCTATCTGTCGCTGCCATGCAGGAAATCACGTGCCCTGTCTGCGGCGCGAAATTCTATGGCCCAGGAGCCGAGGAACTTGCCTTCAACAGTACAGGTGCTTGCCCGACCTGCGGCGGAACGGGAGTCGTCCAGACTGTGAATGAGGCAGCGCTGGTGCCGGATGATTCCAAGACAATTGACGAAGGTGCGGTCGTCGTCTGGGGGACGCTCATGTGGTCACTGATGAAGGATATTGTGCGGACGATGGGCGTGCGGACTGATGTGCCGTTCCGCGACCTCTCGCCGGAGGAAAAGGAAATTGTCTATCACGGCGAACTGAAGAAGCATCATATTCACTACGTCAATCCGAATACGCTGGAACCGGCGGAGATGGATTTCAATTATTACAGCGCGGTTAATTCCGTGAAAAATTCTCTGGCTAAGGTTAAGGACGAGAAGGGAATGAAGCGGCTTGTAAAATATCTGGAAGAGGATGTCTGTCCGGATTGTCACGGGACAAGGCTTTCGGAAGCCGCCCGCGCGCCCAGGCTTCGGGGGATAGGGCTGGATGAGGCCGCGGCTATGACTCTCTCAGAACTGATTCCCTGGGTGCAGGGCGTTCCGGCTTCTTTGCCGGAAGAGATGCGTCCCATGGCAGAAAACATCTGCGAATCCTTCATGGATGTCTCAAAGCGGCTGATGGATCTGGGGCTTGGCTATCTCTCTCTTGACAGAGCGGCCTCGACACTTTCCACGGGTGAGAGGCAGCGTGTGCAGCTCGCGAGGGCAGTCCGCAACCGTACGACCGGCGTACTCTATGTTCTTGATGAGCCGTCGATCGGCCTGCACCCCTATAATCTCAAAGGGCTGACCGGCGTGATGGACGATCTTCGGGCGGACGGGAACTCCGTCATCATTGTCGATCATGACACGCAGGTGTTGAAGCACGCCGACTGGATGATCGAGATGGGAAAAGGAGCCGGAGCGGACGGAGGAACGGTTATTGCGGAGGGAAGCATCGAGGATGTCTCAAAAAATCCGGAATCGGTCATTGGATCATATCTCTCCGATCAGTATGAAGCAAGAATCCGCCCGGTTACAAAGGCGTCTGCCATGTTTGAGAAAGGCGTCATTCATTTGGATACAGGAACTATTCACACTGTACATCCACTGGATGTGCGGATCCCGATGGGGAGACTCACGGTGGTGACGGGCGTCTCCGGATCTGGAAAGACGACAATGGTGCTTGAAAGTCTGATTCCGGCGCTCAGGGCAAAAATCAGCGGGCAGAAGCTTCCTGGACATGTAAAAAACATCGAGGCAGAGGGAATCACACAAGTCAAGCTGATCGATGCGACACCGATTGGCATCAATGTGCGCTCGACCGTGGCGACGTACGCGAATGTCCATGACGAGCTCAGAAAAGTTTACGCAAAAACAAAAGACGCGAAGGAACACTGCTTCAAGGCCGGAGATTTCTCTTATAATACGGGAAAACTCCGCTGCCCGACCTGTGACGGAACAGGGGAGATTTCGCTGGATGTTCAGTTTTTGCCCGACGTGAAGATTCCCTGCCCGGACTGCCGGGGCTCCCGGTACAGCAGAAATGCTTTTGATATCCGCAGAAAAGCAAAGGACGGGAACGAATACAGTCTGCCGGAACTCATGAATATGAATGTGGATCAGGTGCTGCACGCCCTCGGCGGACTTAAACTCCTGCAGCAGCGCCTGCAGGTACTGCATGACTTAGGCCTCGGATATCTGACTCTTGGAGAGGAAACACCTGGGCTTTCCGGCGGCGAAGCGCAGCGGCTGAAGCTTGCCAGCGAGATGGGAAAGGGTCAGAGCGACTCTGTGTTTGTTTTTGATGAACCGACGATTGGCCTGCATCCGCAGGATGTGAAGACGCTGCTGCTTGTTTTTCAGACACTGATTGATCATGGAGCAACTGTCGTTGTCATTGAGCATGATCTGGATGTCATTAAGAATGCCGATTACATTATCGACATGGGACCGGGCGGCGGAAAGGAAGGCGGCAGGATCGTTGCGAGTGGCACCCCTGATGAAATCAAACGGTTTAATGAAAGCATTACCGGGCAGTATATATAAAAGGTAAAAAATCTTTCGTAATATCTGACACAATGTTAGAAAAAATGTATTTGATTGCCTATCTGGATATAGTATCATTTATATACAATTAAGTCGGAAGAAGATTTAAAGACGTGAGCTAAACATTGCTGAGAGGAAAAATTATGGCAGCGAAAATAGAAGAAAAACCTGCAGAGTATATGACCTATCCAGAGTACCTGAAGAATATCAAGAACGGAATTGTAACGGAGAATGGGCACTGTCCTGTCACTCCGCTTCTCGTAATGCTGCAGGGCAGATGGAAGTCACAGCTTATGTATGAGATGTGCATTTATGACACAGTCCGGTTTGGACAGCTGAAGAAAGATCTTCCGGGTATTACGAACACAATGCTGACCAAGGGACTCCGTGAACTTGAAGACGACGAACTGATCACAAGGAAGCAGTTTAATGAGATTCCACCTCATGTGGAGTATTCCCTGACCGAAATGGGAAGAGACCTGCTTCCGGTATTCTATGCGATTATGAACTGGGGCTTTAAGTACGATAAAAAGCTGTACGGTGATTCGGAAGACAAGGTGGGACAGTAAATGGATCTTTTTGAATATGCGGCTGAGAGCCGGAAAGAAAAGGAGGCTCCCCTTGCTGCCAGGATGCGTCCGCAGACTTTGGAGGAGGTAGTTGGCCAGGAGGATATTATCGGGAAGGATAAGCTTCTTTACCGTGCAATTAAAGCGGACCGGATCAGTTCGGTTATCTTTTACGGACCGCCCGGCGTGGGAAAAACAACCCTCGCACGTGTGATTGCTGGTACTACATCCGCTGATTTCCATCAGGTGAACGCTACGATTGCAGGAAAGAAAGATCTTGAGGAGGTTGTCGCAAGAGCTAAAGAGAATTTGGGCGGTTACGGAAGAAAAACGATTCTTTTTATTGATGAGATCCACCGGTTCAATAAGGCGCAGCAGGACTATCTGCTGCCATATGTGGAAGACGGCACGGTGATTTTGATCGGCGCGACGACAGAGAATCCATATTTTGAAGTGAATGGAGCACTTCTTTCGAGATCAAGAATCTTCGAACTGAAGCCGCTGTCGAAGGAGAATATTCTGACTTTGATCCACCGGGCTTTTGAGTCAGAAAGGGGAGTAAAATCGTACAACGCTGTTATCACGGAGGAGGCGGCAGATTTCCTTGCGGATATTGCGGATGGCGATGCCCGCGCCGCGCTAAATGCCATAGAACTTGCTGTGCTTACAACAGATCCGGGCAGTGATGGAAAGATACATGTCACACTGGAGGTAGCAGAGGAATGCATACAGAAGAAAGCAATCCGCTACGATAAGACCGGGGACAATCACTACGATACGATCGCTGCTTTTATTGAGTCCATGTGCGGATCGGATCCGGATGCTGCCCTTTATTATCTGGCCCGGATGCTGGAAGCGGGCGAGGATGTGAAGTATATTGCACGCAGAATGCTGGTAGCTGCATCGGAAGAAGTTGGTAATGCCGACCCGATGGCCATCTGTGTTGCAGCATCGGCGGCAATCGGTGTAGAGCGCGTTGGCATGCCGGAAGGTAGAATCATTTTGGCGCAGGCGGCCGCCTATATTGCTTCCGCTCCAAAATCCAATTCCGCTTATCTCGGTATTGAAAAAGCATTGTCGCTAGTCCGGAAGACGGGGAATCTGCCGATTCCATCCTACCTGCAGGACTCCAGCTATAAGGGGGCAAAAAAGCTTGGCCGGGGTGTCGGTTACAAGTATGCGCATAACTATCCGAATCACTGGGTGGAGCAGCAGTATCTTCCCGATGAGATTCGTAAAGAACAAATCTATGAGCCGAATGATATCGGACACGAGAAAGACATCAAAGCATATTTCAGAAAAATCGGGAAAGAACCAAATAGGTACGCTTATGTTGACCCGTCGCTTTCAGGAAAGCCCGAGAAACCATGGGAAAATTGAACATAGAGAGGTAAGGCAGTCTGCAAAGGCAAAGAAGCAATGATTGAGCGCGATGAGATATTCAAATATGTGAAAAAGAAATATGACGTTGTGGAGGATTATCCTTTGCCGACTGCTCCGACCTTTCCGGTCATGCGGCATTCGGACAACCGTAAGTGGTTTGCGATTATCATGGATGTTCCGAAGGATAAGCTGGGACTGACCGGACAACAGAGGGTGGATATTATCAATGTAAAACTAAGTGATCCGCTGCTCGTGGACGTAGTAACGCAACAAGATGGATATTTTAAAGGATATCATTTCACCCGTGGAAGTTGGATCTCCATCCTTCTTGATGGAACGGTTCCTTTCGAAGATATCTGCAGATGGATTGATGAAAGCTTTCTCGTAACTGCCTCCAAACAAAAAAAGCAGGCGTATCGTCCGCCAAAAGAATGGATTATCCCAGCAAATCCGAAGTATTACGATATAGAGCACGCGTTTGATGATAAAAGTGAAATAAACTGGAAGCAGGGAATGGGAATTAAAGCGGGTGATATCGTATTTATGTACGTAGCTTACCCGGTATCGGCTATTCTCTATCAATGCAAAGTTACGCAGACGAATATCCCTTACAATTATACGGATGATCACCTTACGATCAGAGCAATCATGAAGATCGAACTTCTTGAGCGGTTTAAGCCGGACAGGTTCACATTTCATGTTTTGAAAAATGAATATGGCATTTATGCTGTCAGGGGGCCGAGAGGTGTGCCGTATTCTTTAAGTGAAGCGCTGCATGGAGAGGTGGCCAAAGGTGATGGAACAAGCGCTGTCTTATGACTGTCGGGTACATTTCTACGGAGCGGGCAAATTGATCCGGATTTCGTTTGAAATCGCTTCGCTTGCCGGCATGTGCGGCAGCGATTGTTCTTCAGCTGATTCTGATCCCTGTCTGCATTCTTTCACTGCTAAAGCTGTCAGATCGGAGGAAAACGGTTATTTTGCTGCTTTCCACATTTTTTTTACATGTAACAGCCAGAGCAGACCAAGAGCCGTCTGAAGAAGCGAGGAGGCAGGCGTAGCCAGACCAATGTGAAACAGGGAGACTGGCCGCTGAAGACTCATCAGATAGGAGACCGGGACTCTGACGCAGAAGGCGCCCAAAATTCCCTGGATCATGACGAACCGGGTCTGTCCGATTCCGTTGAAAAATCCCACAAAGCAAAAGAAGATCGCGGTCAGAAGGCAGTCCAGAGAGTAAGCTTTCAGATACTCCCACGCATTGGCAATGATCTGGCTGTCATGGGAGAAAATGCCTGCCAGCAGATTGCCATGAAAAAAGGTAACTGCAAACATAGCCAGGCCGATGCAAAACGAAATCATGATGCCGATGCCCAGAGATTTCAGAGCCCTTTTGTACCTGCCTGCGCCATAGTTCTGGGCGACAAAAGCAGCCATGGACTGCATAAAGGAAGACGGAACCAGCATGATAAAGGCGCAGACCTTTTCAGCCACCCCGACTCCGGCGGATACAAGAACTCCCAGAGAATTTACAATAGAGAGAATAATCAGGAATGAAATTCCCACCAGAAAATCCTGCACAGCAATCGGAAGACCAAGGGAAGACGTCTTTCCAATCAGATCCCTGCTCCAACGGATATCCTTCACGGTCATCTGGAACGGAAGATGTTTTTTGCGGATGATCAGTGCCGAAATCACTACACTGATCAGCTGAGCCGCAACGGTAGCCGCAGCGGCTCCGGCACAGCCCATATGAAATGCGCCGACCAGAAGAAGATCTCCAAGTATATTACACACACAGGCGATTCCGACGGTAAGCAGAGGCGTGCGGGAGTCACCCAGACCCCGGAAAATGCAGCTGATCAGATTGTATGCGGTAAGGATCAGGGTGCCACCGCCACAGATGCGGACATACGTAACCGTCTGTGAAAAAGCCTCTTCCGGAGCCTGCATGACAGAAGCTGCCTGTGGGGCGAAGAGAAGAAGAACGACAGTCAGAACGGCCGCGATTATTCCGAAAAACAGAACAGAAGAACCGATGATCTTTCCGCATTCTCTGGAACGACCCTGGCCGATGCGCTGACCGAGTAAAATGGTTGTTCCCATGGCAAAACTGGCCAGCACGTTTGTAATGGTTTGCATAATCTGGGAGCCGGTTGATACACCTGAAATATCCGCTGCACCGCAGAACCTTCCGACTACCAGCAGATCCACTGCCCCGTACATCGCCTGAAGAAACATGGCCAGCAGAACCGGAAACGCAAACAGCAGCAAAGGCTTCAGTATTCTTCCTTCAGTAAAAGTTCCTGTAGCTTTTTTTGGTATGTTCATACTTCCTCCTATGAAAGATTGAATCCAGGTAGCCGCATCCGAAGGCTGCGAAAACTTCGGCGCAAAAAAAGCCGGACAAGGAAAACAAGCATCTCAGCCTGTAACCTTATCCGGCTCGCCATTTCTGAAAATATCGAATGGATTGCCCTCCGATCGGTTTGATTATAGTAAAAACGGTCTGCAATGTCAATCTGGTTTACAATTAAAGCAGCATCAGCAATGTGCCGGCTACGATTCCTGCGAGACCCAGCGCGGACTTTTTTGTCAACCTCTCGTGGAACACAAGATAGGAGAACAGCACCGTCACCAGAATGCTCAGCTTGTCAATGGGAACAACCACGCTGGCGGGACCGTCTTGCAGAGCTTTGTAGTAGCACAGCCAGCTGCCGCCGGTAGCAAGACCGGACACGCAGATGAAGCCCAGCTCGTTTTTGGGAATGAGCTTCAGTTCTCCCTGTTTTCCAGTGACAAACACCATCGCCCACGACATGAGCAATACCACCGCTGTGCGAATGGCCGTCCCCAGATTGGATTCCACCCCGGAGATCCCTATCTTGCCCAAGATGGCCGTCAGGCTGGCAAACACTGCCGAGCCCAGCGCATACCACAGCCATGCGGCACTTTTGGTTTCGCCGCTGCTCTGCTTTTTTTCAATCATAAGGAAGGTACCGATGGCGATCAGCACTACGCCTACGCCCCTGGTCAGGCTGACGCTCTCGTTCAGACAGATAGCTGCCATCAGAATAGTCAGCACCGTACTGGATTTGTCGATGGGCACAACTTTGTTCACATCACCAAGCTGGAGCGCCTTGAAATAGCACAGCCAGCTTGCGCCGGTGGCAAGGCCGGACAGCACCAGAAACAGAAGCGTCTTCCCCGTAATCTCGGAGATCGTTCCCTGAGATCCCACCACAAACACCATCAGCCACGAGAACAGCAGCACTACAATGGTACGAATGGCAGTAGCTACGGTCGAGTCCGTTTTCTTGATGCCGCACTTGGCAAGAATGGATGTCAGACCTGCAAAGAGAGCTGAACCGAATGCAAACAGAATCCACATGATTTACCCATCTCCTTTATTCAGCCGGTTCCCTGCGCCCCAAACGGTTTGCAACAGCGTTGTATGCGAGGGGAATCCTTGGTTTTTTTCTAAGGCGATTGCAGATACAACGACATGGAAATGTTGTCGCCCATGGACTTAAGTCCCCGGATCAGCTCGTAAATTTGCTTCCGGCTGGAAATCTGCCTCGGATGACACATAAGAAAGGACAACGGCTTATACTCTTTGAATATACAAAAATTACAGGGATTTTTCAATCATGTATCCGGCAGGATTCGCTATGTGTGAGCATATTTAGAATGTGCCCCGTAACCCTCAAAAAAATGAACGGCTCCGCTTCGCAGGTGGGCGTGGGATTGGTCACGCCCGAGAGAATTCCTCTGCTGTTCTATGTAGATAGAAAGTTCCTCAATGTGACATTGAAAGCAGAACTATTCCTTGGGGCGGGTTCAACCCCGCCCATTATATTTTTGGCAGACAATTTCTAACTTGGGATTATTATATGAAATTAAATTTGCGAAAAATATTATACGCCATCAGTTTGATTTTTATATGACGGCATGGTATAGTTAGACAAGACTTACTTGACTTGCAGTGACCGTTCCTATGGTCATATTCGTGCAGGGAGATGCGGCATCACTGGATTTTCTGGTTGAAAGCTTTGATGCAGTTATAAGTAATTATGTCTATCACAATATTCCATCCGGAAAAGACAGAAGATTTTGTTGGAGACACTTCGCCTGTTAAAGAAAGGCGGTACCCTTGCCATTCACGATTTTTTTCGGCGGCAAGATATGGTGATATGCATGCCTTCATCCAAGAACTTAAGAAAGTCGGTTTCCGAGAGACCCGCCTGATACCCGCAACCGAGGGACTGTTCATGAGTCACATAGAGTCGGTTTGGATGAGACTTGGAGGCCCGGCGTTTTTCGGTGGGAGAAAGTGAGCATGGGGATGTGAGTGTTTTATACCGCGAAAAAATGCAGGACATATACGCAGGGAGGAATACATTTTGGGACTTTTAAAGAATTATTTCAATCAGACACGAAAGCCGGAAGGAAAACTGGGCAAATTGATGATCTCTGGGATGAATTCCGGACATGCGAAGCTTACTGACTGGGGCTTTGCACAGCTGCCTGAACTTCCGGTGAATAAGGCCGTTGACCTCGGCTGCGGTGGAGGACGCAGCATTTCCCGGCTTCTTGAAAAGTTCCCGGAAAGCCATGTAACAGGCGTTGACTATTCTCCTCTTTCTGTGGAAAAAGCCAGGGAATATAACCGGGATAAAATAGATGAGGGACGCTGCACGGTCTTGAAGGGAGATGTATCGTCCCTTGATTCGCAGAAAGAAACCTTTGATCTTGCCGTGGCTTTTGAAACAATCTATTTCTGGCCAGGACTTGACCGGTGTTTTGCACAGGTGGCAGGTATTCTGAAACAGGGAGGATATTTTATGATCTGCAATGAATCCGACGGGGCAGATGCCTCTTCCCTCAAATATGAAAAGGTCATTGACGGGATGAAAGTATATACAGTACCGGAAATCGAGGCAGCTTTAAAAAAGGCTGGATTTTCAGAAATCAGGGTTAATCACCACTATTCAAGGCCGTGGATTGCGATTCTTGCAAAGAAGTAAAAGGTGTAACTCACGGGTCTGTTATCATATATCCAAAACCTGACTCAATGCCTGCTGCTCCTGGGAAAGGAACGGGCATGGCAAAGAATACAAAAGACAGAATTTCGGAAGCCTTTGTCGATCATTTTGAAGCAGAATATGCAATACACGATAAAAAAGCAGTAGGGATTCTTGAGGGTTGGTGAAGTGCACATGACAGGCATTCGGAAAGATGTGCCGATTCGTGACCTGATGCCAAAGGACAGCCATAACAGTGCAAATATATTGACATATGTCAGAAATATGGTATATTAATTCTGACATATGTCAATTTTGGCGTTTGGAGGATACTATGCCAAGGAATACGAAGTGCAGAAAAATATTCTGCTTTCCGGACTATTACGGCTTTGTTCCGGAAGAAGTTAATGCGGATCGTATCGAAACAATAATGATGTCTCTGGATGAGTATGAAGTTCTCAGGCTTCTGGATTACGAGGACCTCAATCAGCAAGAATGTGCTTTGAGGATGGACGTGGCAAGAACTACAGTTACAGCCATGTACGAGAACGCCAGAAAAAAACTGGTGCGTGCCATTGTTGAAGGAAAGAGACTTCGGATAGCCGGCGGAAATGTCAAAATTGACAGAGAAAGAATGAAGGTTCCTATAAATCTAAAGAGTAAAGGAGGTAAAGCCATGAGAGCAGCTGTGACTTACGATAACGGGAATGTATTTGGCCATTTTGGAAAGACTGAGAAATTCAAGCTTTATGATATCGAAAACGGGAAGATTGTTAATTCTCAAATTCTGGACACCAATGGCGAGGGATGCGGAGCACTGGCGGGCATTCTGAATATCGCCAATGTTGATGTCCTGATCTGTGGTGGTATTGGCGGAGGAGCGGTTCATGCAATACAAGAAGCCGGTATTAAGCTCTATGCAGGAGCAAATGGAAGCGCTGATGCAGCTGTCGAGGCTCTGCTTGCCGGCACTCTTGAAGCAAAAGGAGAGGCAAATTGCGATCATCATGACCATGATCATAGCGAAGGACATTCCTGCAGACACGGAAACTGCCATAAATAAGGAATTGAGATCCCCACAGCTCTGGAGATCTCATGGGGGTACAAATGATTGGCAGGAGGGAAACTATTGCTCCGGAATCTTTCGGCAGACGGTGCGGATAGTTAAGCGGGAGGAATGAAAAATGACTTTGCAGGAAATGGAAAAGCAGATAAAATCAGATCCGCGTAATGCGGAGTATACAGCAAGAGGAATCCCGCCGATTTTTCAGATCAACCCGGAGGCGGAGATCCTGATTGTCGGCCAGGCACCGGGTAAAAAAGTGGAGGAATCCGGAATTCTCTTCCATGATAAATCTGGTGAAAAATTGAGAGACTGGATGGGGATTGACGGAAAACTGTTTTATTCCAAACGGATTGCCATCATGCCTATGGATTTTTATTATCCGGGGAAGGGAAAAACCGGGGATTTGCCGCCGCGCAGGTTCATTGCAGAAGAATACCACCCGGTGATTCTGGAGATGATGCCGGAAATCCGACTGACGATCCTGATCGGAAAATACAGCATAGATTATTATCTGAAGAAGAGGGCAAAGAGAAATCTGACAGAAACCGTGCGCTGTTACCAGGAGTATCTTCCGGAATATTTCCCGATTGTACATCCGAGTCCATTAAATTTCCGGTGGCAGGCAAAGAATCCGTGGTTCGAGACTGAAGTGGTGCCGGAGCTCAGAAAAAGGGTGGCGGATATATTAGAAGGCAGCCGGATTCACAGACTATAAACAGTGAATTCCGTGCCCATTTTCAGTAGATATAGACGGCCTTTTTTGGTATAGTAGAAATCAGCATTACAAGGGTGATTTGTTGCATAAGAATTTGAACTGTGGAGCATGGACCTTTTGGCCTGTGGCTCCATTTTTTTGCGAAAGATAAAAGAATGATGACAGGGGCAAATGGGGATAAACCGGTCGTGCCTGCATGAATCGGGGCATGCCCCGGGATCTGCCCGAATATCAGCAATTCGTGGCATCGCCATAAGCGGTCTGAATAGGAAGAAATTCTATATGAGTCTGGATGATGTGTTTAATATAACATTGGTTCTCACAATTGTGCAGATGATTCCGATGCTGGTTATGGTCTGGATTGGAATTATTGCGGCTGGAGGGCTGTTGAAGAAGAAACATTCCAACCCGGTTCTGCTAAGGCAGAGATGTACAGATTTCGGGATTATTGTGTGCGCGCATAATGAAGAAAACGCTATAGGAAATCTTTTTCAGAGTATTGCGGCTCTGGATTATGATCAAAAGAAAATACATGTTTTTCTGCTCGCAGACCGCTGTACGGACGATACGGTCTGTGTTGGGAAAAAATATCCCTTCGTGACGGTTTTTAAAAGGCAGGACGGAGAAAACAGGGGAAAAGGAGCAGTACTCCACTGGGGGCTGGGACAAATTCTAAAAACAGAAGCAGGGAAAAACGCGGATGCTTTTGCTGTAATAGATGCGGATAATGTGCTGAAAGCAGACTTCCTATCCAAAATGGACAGAAAGCTTAGAGAAGGGAATCCGATTGTTCAGGGAAACCGCCTGGGAGGTCAGCCGTACCGTTCCATTGTAACAAAATGGTACACGATGTACTGGGCGTGCTACACTGTTTTCTTTTCCTATGCCAGGGAAAAACTGGGACTTTCAGCCTTTCTTACGGGAACCGGATTCGCGGTGGATGCGGATATCCTGCGGAGGGAGGGATGGAATACGGGGACAATTACAGAGGATGTGGAGTTCAGCATTTACAATATCCTCAAAGGAAGGCGCGTTGCGTTCTGCGTGGATGCGGTGCTTTATGATGAACAGCCGTACCAGTTCCGGGTGATGTTCAATCAGATCGGCAGATGGTGTACTGGTGGTTATCAGGTTCTGAGGAAGTATGGAAAGAGCCTTCTGTCATGTAAAAAATCTGAGGCTCGTCCTATTCAGAAGTTTGATACACTAATGCTGCTTCTTATGGGTCCGTGTTCCTGGATTGTGGAGATCCTTTCTGTTTTGAACCGGACTGTTATGATCTTTAAATTGTCTCTGTATTTTTTTGTGCCGTTTGCGTTTGCCGGCCTCTTAGGGATGATCGGCGTCTATGTCGGTGTGCTTGGTACACTTCGTTATAATTGTATCAGCCGCCGTAAAATCGGAATCCCTGCTATTGTCACCTTTCCGGTATTTATGTGGGTCTATATGCTCTGTTCCATCAAGACATGTTTCTTCCCCACCAGAAAATGGACAAAAATCGAGCATAAATCCATTAACACAGAGCAGACCTGATTTTATTAAAAAGTGAGAGACGGATAAAGCGCTAAGGCTTTATCCGTCTCTTTGGCTTACCCGGATCAGAAGATCGCCGGGATGCCTTCTGCCGTTCAGAACGCAGTCTCCCTTATATTCATCCATGACGTAACAGAGTCTTGTTCCGAAGCGGACAGAGGACTGCAAACCGTCTACGCGTTTTCCTTCCGCAGAGAGATTGGTAATAAGAATACGGAAGGCTTCTTTTTTTTCGGGATATACGGCCGGGAACGCTGCGGTCAGAGCCCCGTCTTTGATTTGTCCGGATTCTATTGTTTTATCGAACACGATATCTTCGGGGCGGTAAGAGGCAGGATTTCCGTTATCCCCGGAAGCGCCGGAAACCACAAGTATTCGATACAGATCTCCTGTTTTATCCTTATTCACAGATTTTACGCGGATTCGGATCGTATTAAAAACCCCGGAAGGATAAAAGCCTTGTGTCAGAGTATGTCCTTCCGGAATACTGACCCAGGAAGGGAGAGCAGTGCTGTCACACACAATAGATGGAACGTCATAAACTCCGGCTCTTTCTGTCATGATATATTTTTGCACCATTCCGATACCGGTAACGGAGAGCAGAATGACGGTCAGAATGCTTCGAGCCCTGCAGAAAGAATATGGAACATTTTGTCTGCTCTCCTCGTATAGCCTGCAGATTTTTTCCCATGCCGGAAATCCCACCAGTATCAGGTAAGGGAGAAAGGGATAGCTGTAAACCGGTTTCCCTTCCCAGAAAGTGTAGAATACAAATCCGCCAAGAAGAGTGATAACACAAACCTGAAAAATAAATCCCGCACCCCTCCCCGAAGGCTTTTTTCGGAGAATACCGGAGCCGGAGACAGTGTGACGGGTATGTTTCATGGTCGAAAACAGCTGCAGCAGAACTCCGAAAAGCGCCATAAAAAGCAGAAGAATACGATATGCCTGACACCAGAGGAGCAGGATTCCTTCTCCCGGTCCGTTCAGAAGCCGATACAGCCAGGGAAGGCTGTTCTCCGATTCTTCCGTTCGATTCGTGTACTCTGCCGTTCCGTCCGACCATGTCAGTCCTGTCTTTTCCAGGTAATGTTTCAGATTACCTGCCGTGCCTCGCTCTTTCAGAACCTTCTGGATCGTTTCCAGATCCGCATCTTTCTTTTCCTCCATTGTATCCATCCGCTGGGTATAGTGCATTTCCTCTCCTGTAAACCGCCCTGTTTCGGATGCCCCAAGCATAAGCCAGTACATTTTCGGAAATTTTGTCTCGGTTATCGGATCCAGACGCAGAGAGGCATTTCGGATCGCTGCCGATGTACCTGCCATCAGAAGAACCGCACAGGCAATTAGAAGCAGCTTTCCGGCTGGAATTCCCGACTTCCGGAGAATTCTCCGCGGAGAGGGAGAAGAGGCTTTCGTTGAGCGAGTATGGTCTGCGGCAAAAAACTTTCTCTGCGGTGCCCGGACGGAACTGCCGGACCGGCAGAAGGCATAGCGAATGCCTGCACAGACGACGCTCAGAATCAGAGCAATCACCGGAAAAACTGCGGTGGGACGAAAGTAATAGGCAGCAACAGCAGTAATGCCAATCAGAAGACATTCCGCAAAACGAATGCCTGCGCTGTTTTTTTTATTCAGAAGTACGGCTGTAATCCAAGGGCTTAACATCATCAACGGCATGCTCAGGGTACAGGTGTAGGGCCAGCATAACAGAACTATATTAAGAGGATTGAGGATGCTCAGCAGAAAAACGGTAAGAGAAGCCCTGGAACCCTTCAGCAGAAAGATCGTCCGGCAAGTCATGAAAATTCCAAGATCCACAGCGATCAGATTCAAAAGCTCAAATATGGCATGATATGCATGGATATGAAAGAGCAGGCAAAATCGGAAAACCTGAACACAGAAAATCAAATACAGATCGTTGTTCCCGTACTTTTTGAAATAGGAAGACTTTGTGTAATCCACGGTTTTATGGATGCCCTTTGCGATAGCAAGAGCCTGGTCCTGTACCTCGAAGGCATCGGTATTCTGAATCGTATGGAGGCCAAAGACGATAAACAACTGCAGTACCAGGAAAACTATGGCCAGCAGAAGAAGGGCTCTCTGTCTAGCTCTGGAACCGGCGTGGTTTATTCGGATAAATGCCAGGGTGAGGAGTGCGGCAGATATAAGAATCAGGGCAAGAAGAAATATCCGGATTTCCAGTGGAGACCATGTGTCCGGAAAACGCAGACAAAGCCCCGGAACATCTACATCCGAAAGACCATTTCCAAAACCGATAACGAGTGAAAAGATGAACGCAATTCCCAGCATGCATGAGGTGATTAGCAAAAATATGGAAGAAAACACACGACTTGGTAATTTCATTGAAAGTTCCTCCCTTCAGCCTTCCGTATTATAGCGCCTGCCTCGGATGGTTACCAGTGAAATGTTCAGAAGCGACAAGGAAAAGAAGTAGAGGAAGCTGTTTATATCACTACGATGAAAAAATATTATCATCTATCGACCTGTAAACAATGAAAAGAGCATGATATATTATATAAAAGAGGTGAGCGTAATGAAGAAAGCCTTTATTGTTTATTTCAGGATATTAAAAAAACTACCCATAACAATATCAGTTACTACGTTGTTGATCGTCCGTTGCTTCGTATACATGAATTTCTATGGTATGATATTTCTACTACTATTAATCCCAGGATTAGTGTTTGCTGATTTCGTGATAAAGTTTCCTTTCATCGCTCACAGAGACATAAAGCACACAGCCAAATGGTATGGATGTGCAGATACACCATTCAGACAGGCATTAAAAGATATTTTTAAATAAAAAGACGGAATCCCGTTTGCGAGATCAAGCGGGTTTTTGGGCCTTCCTGCTGCTTAAAAAGTTTTATTGAGAAAATAACACCCATCTGCTATAATGCGTTGTTGTATTGGACTCTTTTCGGTTAGGGGGAAGGAGTTCAATCTTTATGTGCGAAGCTTTTGCGTAAAGATCAGAATATCAGCGGATGCGGCTTCTAATGTAAAAATGGTATAAGTATCCGGGGCGGATCAACTTGAGATAAAGGTATCTATTCAGCACCCCGGACTCGGAATGCTTTGCGTTCCTCGCTGTGTGCGGTCAGAGAGGCTTCGCCGCTTGTCCGCCCCTCAGAAAACTTCTGGAACCGTCCGGCGAGCAAGCTCTCCGTCTGGATTTCATCAGTTTTCAGGGCGCTGAATAATTACAAATAAAGGAGATATAGAATCATATGAAATTAGGAATCGTCGGGCTCCCGAATGTCGGGAAAAGTACATTGTTTAATTCTCTGACCAAGGCAGGCGCGGAGATGGCGAATTATCCGTTCTGTACCATCGACCCGAATGTCGGTGTGGTTCCGGTTCCGGATTTCCGGCTGAAACTTCTGGGGGATTTCTATCATTCTAAAAAGGTAACGCCTGCCGTGGTGGAGTTTGTGGATATCGCGGGGCTTGTAAAGGGTGCCTCTAAGGGAGAAGGTCTGGGCAACCAGTTCCTTGCCAACATCCGGGAGTGTGACGCCATTGTTCATGTGGTTCGCTGCTTTGAGGATCCGAATGTGATCCATGTGGATGGTTCGGTAGATCCGAAGAGGGATATTGATACCATAGATCTGGAGCTTATTTTTGCGGATCTGGAGGTTCTGGAACGCCGGATCTCCAAGACGACAAAAGCGGCCCGCGTAGGAGATAAAGACGCGAAGCGGGAGCTGGAAATGCTCACAGAGTTGAAGGCACATCTGGAAGCAGGAAAAGACGCCATTGTCTTTGATATGGAAAAATACAAAGATGAAGAAGGAATTGTCTCCGCGTTCCGGGAGCTGAACCTTCTTACGGCAAAGCCGGTGATCTATGCGGCAAATGTCGCGGAGGATGACCTTGCGGATGACGGGGCTTCCAATCCGCATGTGGCGGCCGTCCGGGAGCTGGCGAAAGAAAAAAACAGCGAGGTGTTTGTGATCTCCGCCGAGATAGAGGCGGAGATGTCCGAGATGAGCGATGAAGACCGGGAGATGTTTCTGGAGGATCTGGGAGTCAAGTCCTCCGGTCTGGACAAGCTGATCCAGGCCAGCTACCGGACGCTGGGGCTGATGAGCTTCCTTACGGCGGGCGAGGATGAGACACGCGCGTGGACCATTAAAATCGGAACTAAGGCTCCGCAGGCGGCAGGGAAAATCCATACAGATTTTGAGCGGGGCTTTATCAAAGCGGAGGTTGTTAATTACAAGAACCTGCTGGATGCGGGATCTTACGCCGCCGCAAGGGAGAAGGGGCTTGTGCGCATGGAAGGAAAGGACTACGTGGTTCAGGACGGAGATGTGATCCTCTTCCGCTTTAATGTCTGATTCTGTATCAGACAGAAGCTGCGCCGGAGGAGACCGGCTGCCGGACAGTATGGCTCTTCAGAAATTTTCCGTCAGAGGGCTTGTATACTTGACAATAACTACTTAATTGTGATAGGGTACGAACAAGGCAAAGGGGCTGCGATTTTTCGCAATCTTTTTGCCTTTTTTTACTATATAAAGCATTCTTTCATCCCGGAATGATCAGAGGAGAAATGAAGATGAGTAATAATCCGACCGAAAACTGGAAGCTTGACCACGATGCCTGCGGAATCGGCACCGTAGTCAATATTGACGGACATGTGGAGTACCGTGTCCTGGATGACGCTCTTCACATTGTGGAGAAGCTGGAGCACCGCGCCGGAAAAGATGCCACGGGAAAGGTGGGGGACGGTGTCGGGATTCTTCTGCAGATCTCGCACCGCTTTTTCAAAAAAGCGGCAGCAGACTGCGGGATTACCCTTGGGGAAGCCAGAGATTACGGCGTCGGTATGTTTTTTCTTCCGCAGGAGCAGAGAAAACGCATTTTTTCCATGCGCATGTTCGAGGTGATTGCCAAGAAAAACGATCTGAATTTCCTCGGCTGGAGAAAGGTGCCTGTGCATCCGGAAATCCTCGGGGAAGTGGCGGTAGCCTGTATGCCGGAGATTTATCAGTGCTTTATCGAGCGCCCGAAAAATGTTCCGAAGGGAATTGCCTTTGACCGTCGGCTGTATGTGGCCAGAAGAGAGTTTGAGCAGAGTTCCGAGGACACTTACATTGCGTCGCTTTCCTCCCGGACCATCGTGTACAAGGGAATGTTCCTTGTCTCGCAGCTTCGCAAATTTTACGAGGATCTGCAGAGTACGGATTATGAGACGGCGATTGCAGTCGTGCATTCCCGTTTCTCCACCAACACCACGCCAAGCTGGCTTCGCGCGCATCCCTACCGGATGATCGCCCACAACGGGGAAATTAACACGATCCGGGGCAATGTGGACCGTATGCTTGCCCGTGAGGAAACCATGTCCTCCGAGCTGATGGATAACGATATGGATAAAATTCTGCCGGTTATCAACAGCAACGGATCAGACTCTGCCATGCTGGACAATACGCTGGAATTTCTTTATATGAACGGCATGCCGCTGCCGCTGGCGGTCATGGCGATGATTCCGGAGCCGTGGAGACACGAGCGCAATATGCCGGAGGCGAAGAGGGATTTCTACCATTATTATGCGACCATGATGGAGCCCTGGGACGGTCCTGCTGCCATCTTGTTTACAGACGGAGATCTGGTCGGCGCGACGCTGGACCGGAACGGACTCCGGCCGAGCCGCTATTATATCACGGATGATAACCGCCTGATTCTTGCTTCGGAGGTCGGGGTTCTGGACATTGCTCCGGAACATATCATAAAAAAGTCCCGTCTGCAGCCGGGCCGCATTTTGCTGGTCGATACGGTGCAGAAGAGAATTATTTCCGATGAGGAGTGCAAGGAATATTATTCCGGTCGGCGTCCTTACGGGGAGTGGCTCGATCAGCACCTGCTCTATCTGAAGGATCTGAAGATTCCCAATCAGAAGATCCCGGAGCATACACAGCAGATGCGGGATAAGCTGTACAAAGTGTTCGGATACACCAACGAGGACGTGCGGGATGAAATCCTGCCCATGGCAAAGGACGGAGTGGAGCCCACCGGCTCGATGGGGCATGATATTCCGCTGGCGGTCCTGTCCGAAAAGCATCAGTCGCTGTTTCATTATTTCAAGCAGCTGTTTGCGCAGGTGACAAATCCGCCGATCGACTCCCTGCGGGAAGAAATCGTCACAGATACGACCGTGTACCTGGGCTCCGACGGTAATCTTCTTCAGGAAAAATCGGACAACTGTACCGTCCTGGAGATTGCGAACCCGATTCTGACCGGCGTGGATCTGCTGAAAATAAAGGCTCTGGATCAGCCGGGCTTCAAGAGCCAGGTGATCTCGCTTTTGTATTACAAAAATACATCGCTGGAAAAAGCACTGGAAAAGCTGAATCTCTCATGCGACAGGGCATACGGGAAAGGAGCTAATATCCTGATTCTTTCCGACCGCGGGGTGGACGAGAATCATGTGGCGATTCCGTCGCTGCTGGCCGTTTCTGCCGTGGAACAGCACCTGGTGCGCACGAAGAAGAGAACGCAGGTATCTCTGGTCCTGGAGAGCGGGGAGCCCAGAGATGTCCATCAGTTTGCCACAATCCTGGGTTTTGGCGCGCGTGCCATCAACCCGTATCTGGCACACGAGTGCATCTCGGAGATGATTGACCGGGGCATTCTGGACAAGGATTACCACACCGCGATCGCGGATTACAACAAGGCAATTCTGAACGGCATTGTGAAGATTGCCGCGAAGATGGGAATCTCTACCCTGCAGTCTTATCAGTCAGCCAAGATTTTTGAGGCCATCGGACTTTCCAAAGAGGTGGTTGACCGCTATTTTACCGGAGTAGTGAGCCGGGTAGAGGGAATCGGGCTGCAGGAAATCGAGGAAGGCGTCACCTACCGGCATGACCATGCCTTCGATCCGCTGGGGCTGGGCGTGGATACAACACTGGATTCCATCGGCTTCCATAAGCTCCGCAGCGGGGATGACAAGGAGAACCATCTCTATAATCCGGCCACGATCATCGCCTTGCAGCAGGCGACGCAGAACGGGGATTACAGCCGCTTTAAGGAGTACACCGCCATGGTGGATGACAATCTGCCGCACACGCTGCGCGGGCTCCTGGAATTTGCGCCGCAGCAGCCGGCGGTTCCCATTGAAGAGGTAGAGCCGGCGGAGGAAATTGTAAAACGCTTTAAGACCGGGGCTATGTCTTACGGCTCGCTGTCGCAGGAGGCGCATGAATGCATGGCCATTGCCATGAACCGGCTGGGCGGGGAATCCAATACCGGAGAGGGCGGGGAAAGCCCTGACCGGTTCGGGACAGAAAGAAACAGCGCCATCAAGCAGGTGGCTTCCGGCCGTTTTGGCGTGACAAGCGCGTATCTGAACAGCGCGAAGGAGATACAGATCAAAATGGCGCAGGGGGCCAAGCCCGGAGAAGGCGGGCACCTTCCGGGGAAAAAGGTTTACCCGTGGGTGGCGAAAACAAGATTTTCCACGCCCGGTGTCTCCCTGATCTCACCGCCGCCGCACCATGATATTTACTCCATCGAGGATCTGGCCCAGCTGATTTATGACCTGAAGAACGCGAACCGGAACGCGAGAATCAATGTCAAACTGGTCTCGGAGAACGGTGTCGGAACGATTGCCTCCGGTGTCGCCAAGGCCGGCGCGCAGGTGATCCTGATTTCCGGATATGACGGAGGCACCGGGGCCGCCCCGCTTTCCTCGATCCACGGGGCGGGACTTCCCTGGGAGCTGGGACTGACGGAGGCGCACCAGAGCCTGATGGAAAACGGGCTTCGCAACCGGGTGATCCTGGAGACAGACGGAAAACTGATGAGCGGCAGAGATGTGGTCATCGCCTGCCTTCTGGGAGCGGAAGAATTCGGCTTCGCAACGGCTCCGCTGGTATCCATGGGATGTATGATGATGCGTGTCTGCAACAAGGATACCTGCCCGGCCGGAATCGCGACGCAGAATGTGGAGCTGCGCAAAAGGTTCCGGGGCAAGCCCGAATATGTGATGAATTTCATGCTGTTTATCGCGCAGGAGATGCGGGAGATCATGGCAAAGCTGGGGTTTCGGACCATTGATGAGATGGTGGGACGCTGCGACTGTCTGAAGATGAAGGAGAAACAAATCACAGACCGTGCCGACAAGGTAGATCTTTCCGAGATTCTGAAGCCGGAGCTGGCAAAGCGTCCGGACCGGCATTTCGACCCGAAAGCCCAGTATGATTTCCATCTGGAGCAGACGGAGGATATGGCGGTTCTCCTTCCGAAATTTTCAGAGGCGATGGCAAAGGGAGTGCACCATGAGGAGACCATTCAGGTATCCAGCACAAACCGGACGCTGGGAACGATTTTCGGATCGGAGATTACCGCGCGTTTCGGGGACAGTCTGGAGGAAGATACCTTTGTGGTCAACTGCCAGGGCGGCGGCGGACAGTCGTTCGGCGCTTTTGCCCCGAAGGGACTGACGCTCCGTCTGTCGGGAGACGCCAATGACTACCTGGGAAAAGGACTGTCCGGCGGAAAGATTGTCGTTGTTCCTCCTGCGAACAGCAGGTTTAAGGCCTCGGAAAACATCATCATCGGAAATGTGGCCTTGTACGGGGCGACAGGCGGAAAAGCATACATCTGCGGAATTGCCGGAGAAAGGTTCTGTGTCCGCAATTCCGGAGCCACGGCAGTCGTGGAGGGCTGCGGGGATCACGGGCTGGAGTATATGACCGGAGGCCGCGCTGTTGTTCTCGGAAAAACCGGGAAGAATTTTGCGGCAGGCATGAGCGGCGGTTTTGCCTATGTACTGGATCTCGAACACACGCTTTACAAGAAGCTGAATGAAGAGATGGTTTCCATGCGGGAAGTGACGGAGAAATTTGATATCGCGGAGCTTCACGATATTCTGACCGACTATGTAAAGGAGACAGGTTCCGAGCTGGGCGTAAGAATCCTGAAGGACTTCGAGGACTATCTTCCGCACTTTAAGAAGATTGTTCCCAATGATTACCAGAGAGTACTTTCGGAGATCAGCAAATTCGAGGAACAGGGCGTCTCGCATGACAGCGCGGAGCTGGAAGCGTTTTATGAGCTCGCGAAATAAAGAGGCTTTACAGATCTCGGATCTGTCGGAAACAGGAAACAAGGCAGGAACGTGGCCGATGCGGTACCGGGTATGCGCGGCGGTTCACAGAATCAAACAGGAAAGGGGCGTCCGGAATGGGTAAGCCTACAGGATTTCTGGAATATCAGAGAGAAGATAATACAACAACCGGGGTCAGGGAGCGGATTCAGAATTTCAATGAGTTCCATGGACCGCTGGATACAGAGGAGAGAAGGAAGCAGGGCGCGCGGTGCATGAACTGCGGGGTGCCGCTGTGTCAGTCTGCTTTAAAACTGAAGGGGATGGTGACAGGATGTCCGCTGCACAACCTGATTCCGGAGTGGAACGATGAAATATATCAGAACCATCCGGTTTATGCGCTGTCACGGCTGCTGAAGACGAGCAGCTTTCCGGAATTTACCGCGCGGGTCTGCCCCGCGCTCTGCGAAAAGGCCTGTATCTGCGGGATGAACGACAGCCCTGTCACCATCCATGACAATGAGCTGTATATCATCGAGACAGGGTTTGCCGCAGGGAAGATGAAGCCGCAGATTCCAGCTGTACGCAGTGGGAAAAAGGTCGCGGTCATCGGGAGCGGTCCGGCCGGCCTGGCGGTTGCCGACCGTCTGAACAAAAGAGGCCACCTGGTAACGGTTTTTGAGAGGGATGACCGGATCGGCGGGCTGCTTATGTACGGCATACCGAATATGAAGCTGGATAAAAGCATTGTTTTCCGCCGTCAGAAGCTGATGGAGGCCGAGGGCGTCAGGTTTGTGACAGGGGTCGATATCGGCGCGGAGACCCCGAAAGAAATTTCCGCGGCATCCGGGAAAAGAATGGACGGAAAAGAGCAGGAAGCGGCCGGGGCGGAGTACTCGGTGCAGAATCTTCTGAAGGAATATGACGCCATTGCGCTCTGCTGCGGCGCCAAAAATCCCAGAGCCCTGAATGTGCCGGACTTTAACAGCGCAAGGGGAGTCCATTTTGCCGTGGATTTCCTGAAGTCCACCACCCATGCGCTTCTGGAGAATGACGGGAAGCTTCCGGAAAAAAATTACGGGGACAGATGCTATATCAGCGCCAGAAACAAGCATGTCGTCATTGTCGGAGGCGGCGACACCGGCAACGACTGTGTCGGGACATGCATCAGACAAGGCTGCAAATCTGTTACGCAGCTGGAGATGATGCCGGAGCCCCCGGCAGTCCGAGCGGACTCCAATCCCTGGCCGGAGTGGCCGAAAATCCTGAAAACGGACTATGGGCAGGAGGAGGCCATCGAGCTGTTCGGGCATGACCCGCGGATCTACGAGACAACAGTAAAGGAGCTGGTCCGGAAGAACGGGAAGCTTACTGCCATCCGGACGGTCCGGGTAAAGTTTCATCAGGGCAGGCTGGAGGAAGTGCCCGGAACGGAAAAGACAATGCCCTGCGAGCTTCTGCTGATTGCGGCGGGATTTCTCGGCTGCCAGCCCTATGTGGCCGATGCGTTCGGTGTGGAGCTCTCCCCGCGCAGCACCGTCAGGACAGAGGAAGGCCACTATCGGACCAATGCGGAAAAGGTCTTTACAGCGGGCGATATGCATAGAGGCCAGTCACTCGTCGTGTGGGCGATTGCCGAGGGACGGCAGTGCGCAAAGGAGATCGACGAATATCTTATGGGATATACAAACATGGAATGATGCAGAGTCAAAAGACCTTTCGGCTCTATTGACTTAAGCATCACAGAATGACCGCAGCGTCAGAAGTACGATTGCCGGAACAGACCGCATCGGCTTCTGGCGCATTTGTTTTCCTGTGCTTTACTTTCTTCCGGGGTATGTTATGATGGAACGGATGCCGGTGCCGGAAGAATTGCGCAGAGAGGGGTTCGGATATGGAAATCGAACGCAAATGGATGGTAAAGGGATGGCCGGAAAAGAAGCTTCCCCTGCTGTTTGAACACGCTATGAGACAGGGCTATCTCTGCGTGGACCCGACAGTACGGATCCGGGAGGAAGCCCGGAAGGACGGGGAGACAGAATATATCCTCTGCTTCAAATCCGGAAGAGGGCTTGTGCGCAAGGAGATTGAGATGCCGCTCTCCAGAGAGCAGTTTTTGCAGCTGGAGGATCTGACCGGGTATCCGCTGATCCCGAAGATCCGCAGGACCTATCAGCTGCAGGACGGACTCCGTCTGGAAGTCAATCACGTAGATCAGGGGCTTCCTACAGAATTCTGGTACGCAGAGGTAGAGTACGGCACGGTGGAGCAGGCGCAGGGCTGGAGCCCGGAGGCGGACGGCCTTGGAGAATATCTCAGCAGAGAGGTTACGGGGCAGCCGGGCCAGAGCATGGGCGCGTACTGGGTACAGACCAGGCTTTCCGGCGGCTGCGCGGAAAAGAGCAGATAGAGGCAGGTGCAGATATGGCAGGAAATATTCGTACGGTTCTCGGGGTAGCAGCCTGTAAGGCGGCCCGCTGGGGACTGCGTGTGATGAAACGGGGCGGCACGACTCTGCCGGGGCGCGCGGCCATGGCGTTTGACAAAAATATTCTGGAAACCGTTTCCAGGGGCATGGAAGTGATTGTGGTTACCGGTACAAACGGGAAGACTACTACCTGCCGGATGCTGGAGCATGCCATGACGGCATCCGGGAGGGACACCCTGGCCAATAAATCCGGGGCAAATCTGCTTCCGGGTGTGACCGCGGAATTCGCCGCAAACGCCACGGCGGGTGGAAGGCCGGTAAAAAAATACGCGGTTATCGAGTGCGACGAGGGGGCGCTGAAGCAGGTGGTACCCCTGGTTCATCCGAAGGTAATTGTGGTGACCAATCTGTTCCGGGATCAGCTTGACCGCTACGGGGAGGTGATGCATACGCTGGAGCAGATCCGGACGGGTATCCGTCTGGTTCCGGAGAGTATCCTGTGCCTGAACGCAGACTGCTCCCTGACATCAAGTCTCGCGCAGGATGTGCCGAACCAGGTCATTTACTACGGCATTGATGTTCCGGTGGGAGAACAGAAGAATGTGGAGATATCGGACGCCCGCTATTGTGTGAACTGTGGAACCGAATATCAGTATACATTCCATACCTATGCGCATCTGGGCGGCTTTGTCTGTCCGAAATGCGGATATCACCGCGCAGATCCTTCCGTGGCCGTCACTTCTATTGACAGCATGACAGCAAGGGACAGCCGGGTTCATATGAAAATCAACGGTATTTCTTCCGCGGTTACTGTCGGCATTCCGGCTGTTTACAATATCTATAATGCGGTGGCCGCAGTCTGTGCCTACACGGCGGCCGGGTTTCCGCCGGAAGAAATGATTCGTTCTCTGGCGGATGTGCACAGCAGCTTCGGCCGGATGGAAAATTTCCGCCTGGGCCAGACAAATGTGCAGATGATTCTTGTGAAGAATCCTGCGGGATGCAATCAGGCGCTGGCTTATCTGAAAAGCCTTGGGGAGCCGTACAACGCGGTGTTCTGCCTGAACGACAGAACGGCGGACGGGCACGATATTTCCTGGATCTGGGACGCGGATTTTGAGCAGGTCTGCAAGGACCCGCAGCTGCATCATATTTATGTATGGGGAGATCGGGCGGAGGACATGCAGCTGCGGCTGAAGTACGCGGACGCGCCGGAGGACAGGATTACCTGCGTCCGGACATCGGAGGAGCTGCTGCAGAAAATGCAGGAGAGTCAGCTCCCGGTATTTGTACTTCCGAACTATACATCCATGCTGGAGCTGCGCCGGGTACTGGGCGGGGCGACAGGAAAACAGGAATTCTGGAAGGGGTGAAGGGTGTGAGTGAATTAAAAATTTGCCACCTCTATCCGGAGGTGCTGAATTTATACGGGGACAGGGGAAATATACTCTGCATGACAAAAAGACTGCAGTGGCGGGGAATCCGTGCGGAGGTTGCGCGGGTCGGCATCGGTGACAGAGCTTCTCTCGCGGATTTTGACCTGTTCTTTATCGGAGGAGGGCAGGACTTTGAGCAGGAGGTCCTGCTGGAAGATCTGAAAGCGGGAAAGGGAGAAGAAATCCGAGCGGCGGTGAGGGACGGGAAAACCTTCCTGACCATCTGCGGCGGCTATCAGATGATGGGACATTATTACCAGACGCATGACGGGGTGAAATGTGAGTTCCTTGGAGCCGCGGACTTTTATACGGTCGGCGGCGATAAGAGAATGATCGGGAACTACGCGTTTGCGCTGGGAGAGGATTCCGGGGGCAGCACCGTAGTAGGCTTTGAAAACCACAGCGGCAGGACGTATCTGGGTGACGGTGTGAAGCCCCTGGGGAAGGTGATCCGGGGATTCGGAAATAACGGGGAGGACGGCACAGAGGGAATACACGACAGAAACCTGTTCGGCTCTTACAGCCACGGCCCGATTCTTCCCAAAAACCCGGAATTCTGCGATTTTCTTCTGGAGACAGCACTCTGCCGTAAGTACGGAGCTTTTCAGCTGGAGCCGCTGCAGGACGGCTTTGAAAAAGCGGCCCACGACAGTGTCCTGGAGAAAGTGGAGAACGGAACGGCCGGCAGGGATGACTGAGGCCGGAGAGAGCCTGATCAGGCTGCCCGGGCATTGCGGCTGCCCTGACGTCCCGGAGGAGGGACGGACAGGCTGGCCGGAAGACAGTTGAGGGAGATCCCGCAGACAGTCCGGCAGTGCGGGTTTGACAGTGGAGGACGCAAAATTGAAATCTACCGGAAATAAGAAAAGGCCGCTTCGTGCCCGGCTACACAGGTGGAGAAGAAATATTCATGGCATTCCGCATGAAAAGCTGATTTTTTCTTCCGCAGGCATACTTCTGACCGGCGCAGTGGCAATTTCGGTCTGCACGGCGGGAGGCGTATTTTCAGAGAAAACCGGCGCTGCCGGAAATAACAGTACAGAGGTTCGGGCGGAAGCGTCAGCGGAACAGACAGCCGAAACGGTTTCGTTGTCGGAGCCGGCGCACACGGAAGCGGCGGAGGAGACTGCCGCGGCTGAGAATACAGAGAATACTGCCGCAGATGAGACTGCGGAAAATACGGCCGAAGCGGAGAATACGGCAGACACGGCGGACAGCGTCAGTTTCTTCAGCGGACTGAAGACAAAGGTGGAGGCGAACAGCTTTTTTAAGAGTCTGACCGGAGAAGAAAATTCAGACGAGGAGAATCCGGTTGTTTCTGCCGAGTCGGAGAACACGGGAGAGACAGGGACTTCCGCCTCTTCACAGGCGCAGGAAGACGACAGTGGCCAGGCAGCCTCCTCAGAGGCCCAGGAAGCCAGCAGCCAGACAGCCTCCTCAGAGGCGCAGGAAGACAGCGGCCAGGCAGCTTCTGCACAGACGCAGGGAGAAAACAGCAAGGCAGCTTCCTCAGAGGCGCAGGAAGACGACAGCAGCAAGGCGGTCTCCTCGCAGACGCAGGATAACGGCAGTCTGTCTGAATCTTCACAGGAAACCGCGAAAACGGATAAAAGTGTGCAGAGTTCCTCTGACCCGGCAGAAGCGGAAGAGACGGATGCAGGGAAAACAGAGGACGGGAAGCTGGATTTCCGCACCCGTTCGTATCTCCGGGTGGAACTGGAGGTAGAGAATGTAAAGCAGAATCCGGAGCTTCCCACCGGCTGCGAGTCGGTTGCGGCTACGATTGCGCTGAAGAGCATCGGGTACACCGATCTGGAGAAATGCACCATTGCGGATGAGTATCTGGCAAAAGGAACGAATTATGCGGTCAGCTACGTGGGGAATCCGCATACGAGTTCCGGGGCCGGCTGTTTTCCTCCGGCCATCGTCAGCGCCGTCAATAAATATCTGCGGGAGCAGGGGAGTTCCCTCCGGGCGTCCGACCTGACGGGAACGGATCTGAATGATCTGCTTGCCCTTGTGGACAGCGGTTATCCGGTGATCATCTGGAACACGCAGGGAAACGTATCCGCCCGGACAGGAGGCGCATCCGTCACCTATAACGGCACGGTTTACCAGTGGTATTACCCGGAACACTGTATGGTACTGTACGGCTATGACAGAGAGAAGGACGCCGTGCTGATTTCCGATCCGATCGACGGAAAGGTGGAGCGAAGTTACCAGCAGTTCAAAAAAAATTACGACGCCACAGGACAATATGCTGTGGTTATTCAATGAAAAGATACAAGATATGCCGGTTCCATCTGGAACCGGTTTTTTTTGTGCATTTTTCCTCCGGAAATCCGGTTGAAAAAAAGAACATTGTAGTCTAAAATGTGGTCATAAGTGGAGAAAAGTGGTGGATGGTGGTAAAAAATGGGGAGACCGCCGCCGCCGTGAGGGGCAGACTTATGTTCATGGGAGAGTTCAATCATAATATAGATGCCAAGGGCAGATTGATCATTCCATCCAGGTTCAGGGAGGAGTTAGGGGAGAACTCTGTACTGACAAGGGGAATGGACGGCTGTCTTTCCATCTATCCCCAGGAAGCATGGAAGGCTTTTGAAGAGAAACTGGCCTCTCTTCCACTTACAAGCAAAGATGCAAGAACCTTCACCCGATTTTTTGTCAGCGGGGCAACTCCATGTGAGCTGGACCGGCAGGGGAGAATTCTCGTACCGTCAACACTGCGGGAATATGCCGGGCTGGAGAAGGATGTGATTCTGGCCGGGAACCTGGACCGCATCGAGATCTGGAGCAAGAGCCGCTGGGAGAAGAGCAACAATTATGAGGATATGGATGCCATTGCGAAAGGACTGCAGGAGATCGGAGTCACCATCTGACAGGCATCTGGTTTCTAAGGCAGGAGCACATGGAATTCAGTCATCAGCCGGTATTATTACAGGAGACAATTAAAAATCTGAAGATAAAACCGGAGGGGATCTACGTGGACGGCACAATAGGGGGTGCCGGTCATGCAGCGGAGGTTTGTAAAAGGTTATCCGGCAGCGGCAGACTGATCGGCATCGATCAGGATGCAGATGCGATAGAGGCAGCGCGGAATCGTCTTATTCAGTATAAGGATCGTGTAACGATTCTGCGCGGAAACTATTGCAATCTGACGGAAATGCTGAAACAGGAGGGGGTTCAGTCGGTGGACGGAATCCTGCTGGATCTCGGCGTTTCCTCACATCAGCTGGATGACGCGGAGCGTGGCTTTACGTACAGGGAGGACGTGCCCCTGGACATGCGGATGGACAGAAGGCAGGCACTTTCCGCCAGGGAGGTCGTAAATGACTACGACGAAGGGGAACTGTACAGAATTATCCGGGATTACGGCGAAGAGCGCTTTGCCCAGAGTATTGCCAGGCATATCTGCCGGGCAAGACAGGAGCAGCCGATCGTCACAACCGGACAGCTGACGGAAATCATCCGGGCATCGATACCGGCAAAAGCCAGGGCAGGAGGCGGACATCCCGCAAAACGGACGTTCCAGGCAATCCGGATCGAAGTAAACCGTGAGCTGGAGGTACTGCAGGATTCGCTGGAGGGCATGATTGACTTTCTGAATGACGGCGGAAGGATTTGTGTTATCACATTTCATTCACTGGAAGACCGGATCGTCAAAAACATATTCCGAAAGGCGGAAAATCCCTGCACCTGTCCTCCGGACTTTCCGGTTTGCGTCTGCGGGAAAAAGCCAAAGGGAATCGTTGTTACCAGAAAGCCGATTGTTCCGTCGGAAGAAGAAATGGAAACCAATACGCGGTCAAAGAGTTCGAAGCTTCGTGTGTTTGAACGTAGGTTGGGGAACTGAAAATCAAACATCTGGCAGAGGTTCTGTGGGGAAGGACTTCTGCACACAGCCAGGGAGAGTGATAGAAGTATGGCGGGAAGCAGAAGAACGCGGAGCCGTGTCAGTACAGTTGCCGCAGGAAGGGTAAATTCAGGGAGATCGGAAGAAAGAAGAAGCACACGCAGGGGGAGTATGCGGGTGCGGTACGAAGAAGACGGAAACGCGGTACGGAAGATTGAAGAGCCGTGGCCGGAGGAGAGACCGGAAAAACGGAAGCGTGCACCGCGGGAGGTCAGCGAGAGGACAAAACGAAACCGCATCCGGGCAGAAAGCATGAGCGCGGGGTATGTGCTTTTTCTGTCACTGGTATGCGCCGCGACGGTTTTCCTCTGCATTCATTATCTTCAGCTTCGGGAAACACTGACCAATCAGGAGGAGAAGATAGCGTCCATGCGCACCAGCCTGTCCAATCTGCAGGCGGACAACGACGCGTCCTACAGACAGGTAATTGCCGGAATTGACGTCAACGACATCAAGGCGACAGCCATCAATAAGCTGGGGATGCACTACGCGACGGAATCCCAGATAAAATACTATGACGCCGCGGATGAAAGCTATGTGCGGCAGTATGTAAGCGTGCCGGGCACCGACAGCTGACACCGGTTTTGCAGAAAAGTGTCTTCAGAGAAAGGGGGTGGAGTGTTTCCGCCCCCTGTGCTATAATCGGAAAAGCTGAAAACAAGCCGGAGAGGTCAGAAAGATTGAGTAATGGTTCAGATAGAAAACGCGAGCGGCGGCAGAACCGTCTGCCTCGCAGAATAAGCAGTAAGACGAGTAAAAAGCTGGTAGGGCTGTTTCTGGCAGTCATACTGGCTTTAGTCGGTTTAGCGGTAAGAATTACCAGCATTAATGCCACAGAGGGCCAGCAGTACAAACGGATTGTCATGACGCAGGCGCAGCAGCAGTATGATACGCGCACGATTCCTGCCCAGAGAGGGGATATCACGGACAGGAACGGCACGGTTCTGGCCACCAGCGAGAAGGTTTACAATGTCATACTCGACTGCAAGGTGGTGAATTCTGATGTAGAGGATTCCGAGGGGAATACGTCTCAGGCCTATCTGGAGCCCACGGTTAAGGCGCTTGTCAGCGTGCTGGGGATGAATGAGGCGGACATCCGGGAAAAGCTGACTGCGGATGACACGAAGAACAGCCAGTATGTCATTCTCGAAAAGAATGTTTCCATTACGAAGAAAAAGGCATTTGAGGATTACTGTGACACAGGGAGCGATGAGAACAAGGATCTGACAGAGGAAGAGGTGCAGGAGAGAGAAAACATCAAGGGTGTGTGGTTCGAGGAGAACTATGTCCGTACCTATCCGATGGATTCCCAGGCCTGCGACCTGATCGGGTTTACCTATGACGGAACCACGGCAGACTGGGGAATCGAGGGGTATTATTCAGATATCCTGAACGGGACCAGCGGCCGGGAGTACGGGTACTACAACATGGACGCGGATGTGGAGCAGACTATTATTCCCTCCACACAGGGAAGAAATGTGGTCTCCACCATCGACATTAACATCCAGCAGATTATCCGGAGCGCCATAGAGAATTTTAATAACGAAATGGCCACGGATAAGAACAAGACAAACGGGGCGCAGAATATCGGCGTGATTGTTATGGATCCCGACACCGGGGAAATTCTTGGAATGGATTCTAATTATTGGTACGACCTGAACAATCCCAGGGATCTGTCGGATTACTATACGTCCAGCCAGCTAAAGGGCATGACAAACGATGAGATGATGGACGCGCTGAATAAAATGTGGGGCAATTTCTGCATCTCAGACGCCTTCGAGCCGGGTTCCGTCTTCAAGCCGCTGACCATGGCGGCAGGGCTGGAGACGGCCGCCTTTGATACCGATGCAAAATTCACCTGTGACGGCGGCGAGCAGGTATATGACAAGTACATCCAGTGCGAAGGGGTTCATGGAACCCAGACGCTGAATGAGGTCATGAAAAACTCCTGCAACGATGCCCTGATGCAGATGGGGGAGAAGATCGGCGTAACGGATTTCAGCAAATACGAGGACATTTTCAACCTGGGAAGCCGGACAGGTATCGATCTTCCGGGGGAAGAGGCCGGTCTGATTTACACCGATGAGACCATGGGACCGGTAGAACTGGCCTGCGCGGCATTCGGCCAGGGCTTCACACTGACCATGATCCAGGAGGCGGCCGCCATATCCTCTGTAATCAACGGGGGATATTACTATAAGCCGCATGTCGTCAAGGAGATTACCGATTCCAGCGGAGCCGTCTACCAGTCCGTCAATCCCATCCTGGAGCGGCGCACGGTCTCGGAGGATGTCAGCGCGGACGTCCGGGAAGCAATGGCGGCGGTTATGGAACAGGGAGGAACCGGATATGTGGCGAAAATTCCGGGCTACTCCATGGGTGGAAAGACAGGAACGGCGGAAAAGCTTCCCCGAGGGGAAGGCAATTATCTGCTGGATTTTGTGGGATTCGCGCCGCTGGACGATCCGCAGGTCCTGGTCTATGTGGTTGTGGACGAGCCAAATACAGAGGCGCAGGAAACCTCCGTGTACGCGGAGAGTATCGCGAGAAACATTTTTATCCAGCTTCTTCCTTATATGAATATCTTCCCGGACGAGGAAGGCTACACACAGGATAACGTGACGACAGTCACCTGTACCAACAATGACCTGCTCAATCACAACTATCAGAGCTACGACAACGGAATCGAGGTTAATGACTACGGTCAGACCTATGGAACGGACAGCAGCACAGAGAGCAGCATGGCGCAGGCCGGGACCTATGACGAAAACGGAAACTATATTTCCAACGGGCAGACCCACTCGGTGGAACAGGAGATAACCGACCAGACGGTGGGAGAAACCGGCATCAGCGACACCAATCTTGCGGATACGCCGCAGGATACCGGCACGGATCAGACGCAGACGGACAATTCCTATTACAGCGACGGGATTACCAATGAGGACGCCCAGTACTATCAGGATACCGGTTATCAGGACACTGTCTACAATGGAGGATAAGAGACATGAATATTCAGGATTTACTGCCGGTTTTACTCAGCTTTGGCATTACGGCTGTGGCAACCCCCCTGCTGATTCCGGTCCTGAAGCGGCTGAAGGCGGGACAGACAGAGAGGAAGGAAGGGGTTAAGGCCCATCTGGCAAAGGCGGGGACGCCGACCATGGGAGGCATCGCCATTATTCTGGGAATTCTGATTCCGGGGCTGATTTATCTTCCCGGTCATCCCTCCATCCTTCCGGTACTGATTCTTTCCGTCGGCTTCGGCCTGATCGGTTTTCTGGATGATTTTCTGAAGGTTGTCCTGCGGCGCTCCGACGGGCTTTTTCCGAAGCAGAAGCTTGCCCTCCAGTTTCTGGTAACGGCGGTTTTTCTTGCGGTCCTGACAAAAGTGACGGGTATCTCCCTGGAACTCAGGATTCCGTTCTCGCGGAATTTTATCCACATGGGATGGTTTTCGATAGTCTTTGCCTTTATCGTCATTCTTGCCACGGTTAACGGGGTGAACTTCACAGACGGGCTGGACGGCCTTGCCTCCAGCGTGTCGGCGGTTGTGGCTCTGTTTTTTACCATGGCATCCGGCATTCTGGGCGGTCAGGTGGAGCCGGTTACGCTTGCGGTGTTCGGCAGCCTTCTGGGATTTCTTCTCTGGAATTCTTATCCGGCAAAAATCTTTATGGGAGACACGGGTTCCCTGGCGCTGGGAGGATTCGTCGCGGCTGCGGCGTATGTCCTTCAGATTCCTCTTTACATTCCCATTGTCGGCTTTATCTATGCGTTTGAGCTGGTGTCCGTTGTCCTTCAGGTTTCGTACTTCAAGGCGACGCACGGGAAGAGGATTTTCAAAATGACGCCGATACACCATCATTTCGAGCTCTGCGGATGGTCCGAGACAAGAATCGTCGCAACGTTTACCATCACAACAGCCCTGCTCTGCCTGTTCGGACTCTGCGGACTTTCCTGACGGCAGAAAAAGGATAGGCGCAGAGATACTTTTGTATGCCGTGCCGCCTGCATACGGCCGGCGGGGAGGAAAAAATGGACTTCAGAAAGAAAAAGGTACTGGTATTCGGATCCGGAAAAAGCGGGATTGGAGCAGCGTCCCTGCTGCTTCAGACAGGAGCGGATCCGGTTATTTATGACGGCAATGAAAAGGCAGACGCCGGCGCCATTCATCAAAAGCTGCGGGAAGCCCTGCAGACTGCGGCGCAGTCCGGCTCCCCTGCGGCATCCGGGGCGGAAAAAGGGCTGCTTCGCGCAGATTCGGTGCCGGTCATCCTGGGAAAGCTTCCGGAGGATGAAATCGGGAGCCTGGATCTGGTTGTCATGAGTCCGGGAGTTCCCTGTGATATTCCGGAGGTAGAGGCCTTTCGGGCGCACGGCATTCCTGTATGGGGAGAAGTGGAGCTGGCGTATCGCTGCGGAAAGGGAAAAATCCTGGCGGTCACCGGGACGAACGGAAAAACAACCACGACGACACTGCTGGGGGAAATCATGAAGAGCTTCTATCCGGAGGTCTATGTTGTGGGAAATATCGGGGCTCCCTATACGGACGCTGCCCTGCGGCAGTCGGACAGCGCATGGACCGTTGCGGAGATCAGCAGCTTCCAGCTGGAGACCATCGAACAGTTTCATCCGGCGGCAAGCGCCATTACGAATATTACAGAAGATCACCTGAACCGTCATCACACCATGGAGGAATATATCCGTGTGAAGGAGCGGATTGCGGAGAACCAGACAGAAGAGGATCTGTGTGTCCTGAATTATGAGGATCCGGTCCTGCGGGAGTTTGGAGAAAAAACCAGGGTGCCGGTTTTGTATTTTTCCAGCAGAAGAGTTCTTGAAAAGGGAATCTATCTGGAGGGAGACACCATCCGGATTTCTGACGGAAAAACGGTGCGGGATATCGCGAAAACCGGAGACCTGCAGCTTCTCGGGCTGCACAATTATGAAAATATCATGGTGGCTGCCGCCATGGCCCTGCATGCAGGCGTCCCGATGGAAAAGGTGGCGGAAACGATCTGCGCGTTCCGCGGGGTCGCGCATCGGATTGAATATGTGACAGAAATCAACGGTGTGCGGTATTACAATGATTCCAAGGGAACCAATCCGGACGCCGCGATTAAGGGAATTGAGGCAATGAACCGTCCCACCCTTCTGATCGGGGGCGGGTTTGACAAGGAATCCTCGTATGAGGACTGGATTGGCCATTTTAACGGGAAAGTTAAATTTTTTGCCCTGATCGGCCAGACACGGGAGAAAATCGCGAAGGCAGCGGTTTCCTGCGGGTTTCCAAAGGACCGGATTGCGTTTTACGAGAATCTGGAGCAGGCGGTTTATGCCTGCGCGGAACATGCGGCACCGGGCGATGCGGTACTGCTTTCTCCCGCCTGCGCAAGCTGGGGGCAGTTTGATAATTATGAGCAGCGCGGCGACATGTTTAAGGAATATGTACACACCCTGGAGAGAAACTCCTGAAGTGGTTTTTGCGGATATAGATCTGTTCCGCCGCGAAAATCCGGGTAAGAGTAAGTAACGGAGGAATCCCATGCGGAAAAAAACAAAACGAAGATTAAAAATCGCGGGGATGATTCTGGGGGTTCTGGCAGCGGTGTTTCTTTGCTTTGCAGGATTTTTTTATGTTTCCGATATTCATGTGACGGTTGTCGGTTCCACCAGGTACACCGATCAGGAGATCCGCGAGATGGTTTTCCAGAATTTTGCGGATCGGAACTCGCTTTATCTTGCTTTTGTAAAAAAAAGCCTGGATCCCGGTCAGGCGTTTATCAAGTCCATCACGGTGGAATATGAGAGCCATAACAGCCTGCGGCTGCATGTGAACGAGGACGCCCCGGTAGGCTTTATCAGGCAGGATACGTTTGACTATTATTTTGATTCGGAAGGAGTCGTCCTGGAGGCGCTTCCGTCCGGAACGCAGAGCGGGGGAACCGGAACAGAGAGTACGGAATCGGTCGGAACAGCGGCCTCCTCTGCCTCCGGCGCAGATACGTCGGGAGCCCTTCAGGCCGTGACAGAGCGGGGGGCGGACACACAGTTCCGTCCTGCCCTTGCGGATGTGGTCGAGGTAACCGGACTCACCGAGGACGCGCTGAAGGTGGGACAGACGATTTCCGTAACGGATTCCGGAATTTTCAGCACGCTTCAGGCGGTCACAAGGCTGTTTAATAAATTTGATATCAAGCCGGACAGTATCTCCGTGGATTCGGATAACAGCATTACACTTCACTACGGCACGGTAGACGTCTGCCTGGGAAAAGATACTCTCCTGGAGGAAAAGATGGCCCGCGTGGACGCCATCCTCCCGCAGCTGGACGGCCTGTCCGGAACCCTGCATCTGGAGAATTATTCCGAGGATACCGTCAATATCATTTTTGACCAGGCAGGGGCGGACAGCAGTTCTTCCACGGGGGAGAGCGGGACGGACAGCAGCTCCGGCAGTACCTCCGATACAGGAACCGGTACTGCTTCGGGAGCAGACGCAGGAAGCGAAGGCGCATCGGATACCGGTACGCAGGACACGTATTCGTCCGGCACAGATACCTCCGGCACGTATTCGCAGGGAGCCGACACCTCCGGCACCGGGACAGACCGGTATGGAACCGATACCGGCGGAGACGGGACAGATACTTACGGGACAGACACCTATGGGGCAGACACTTATGGAACGGACACCAACGGAACCGATACCTACGGGGATGGTACCTACGGAACGGATACCTACGGATATGATTCCGGGACGTATGGGTACTGAGGTGCCGGAAATGGGTGACACGGGTTGGACATGGGTCGGAAAATGCGGTTTTAATATGAAAACCAGGGTTGATAAATTCGGGGAAGAATTATATTATTAGGTGTGTGCAGTCTTCTCCGGGACTTTACAGGAGTCTTGCGGTTTTTTGCGGACTGTGAGTCAGCATCCGGGGCGCCGGGGCACAGGAAATTACAGGCATGCAATTCCTGCCGTGCTTCAGGCCGTCGTATTTTCGGAACAGACAAGAAGGCGCAGCCGGGCTGCGGCATGTGAGTCATCAGAATGGGAAATCAGGCGCAGAGCGCATAAAGGAGGAAGTGTTTTGTTAGAAATCATGTCAAACGAAGCGGAATCTTCGGCAAGAATCGTTGTGATCGGTGTCGGCGGCGCCGGCAACAACGCGGTCAACCGCATGGTAGATGAAGGTATCGGCGGTGTGGAATTTGTCGGAATTAATACGGATAAACAGGCACTTGCTCTCTGCAAGGCGCCTACGGTTCTCCAGATCGGTGAAAAGGTAACCAAGGGTCTCGGCGCGGGAGCCAAGCCGGAGGTCGGCGAAAAAGCCGCGGAAGAGAGCGTGGAGGAAATTAAGAAGCTGTTTGAAGGCGCGGATATGGTGTTCGTGACCTGCGGAATGGGAGGCGGAACCGGTACAGGCGCTGCTCCTGTTGTAGCCGGTCTTGCCAAGGAGATGGGCTGCCTGACCGTAGGCGTTGTCACCAAACCATTCCGGTTTGAGGCGCGCACCCGTATGACAAACGCGCTGAACGGCATTGAAAAGCTGAAAAAGAACGTTGATACGCTGATTGTCATTCCGAACGACAAGCTTCTGGAAATAGTAGACCGCAGGACGACCATGCCGGAGGCGCTTGCCAAGGCAGATGAGGTCCTTCAGGAGGCAGTACAGGGAATTACAGACCTGATTAACCAGCCTGCCCTGATTAACCTTGACTTTGCGGATGTCCAGACAGTCATGAAGGACAAGGGCGTGGCGCACATCGGTATCGGAGAGGCCAAGGGCGACGACAAGGCCATGGAAGCGGTTCAGAAGGCCGTTCAGAGTCCGCTGCTGGAGACCACAATCGATGGCGCAAGCCATGTTATCATCAATATTTCCGGAGACATCAGCCTGATGGACGCGAACGATGCCGCAAGCTATGTACAGCAGCTGGCCGGGGAGGACGCAAATATTATCTTCGGCGCGATGTACGACGATTCCCAGCCGGATACCGCGAAGATCACAGTGATCGCCACCGGACTGGACGACGCGACGACCAAAGAGGCAAGCGTGGCAGGGAAGAAGAAAGAGGAGGAAGAGACCAAAAAGAATTCTTTTGCGTCCGCGGGCTACAAGATGCCTTCCTTCAATCTTCCCAAGAACCCGGTAACACCGAAGGTGCCGACTACGCCGAAGAAGGATATCCAGATTCCGGATTTCCTGCAGAAGAAATATTAATGTATCAGGAGTTGTCAGGCTGCAGCCGGAGTATGCAGCCTGACCGGTTATAGAAAAGATAGAAAAGGCTGCCCTTTACCTGTGTAAAGCGGCAGCCTTTGTCGTGGTGCGCCCGGCGGCGCGCCCCACGTGTCTGACTTGGTTTCCTCCGCTCCGATTTCCGTGACGGGCGTGCGGCGGTTACTGCAGAAGAGGAAGAACCTGGTCGGTCGGCATATCCTCTCCCGTCCAGATCCGGAAGGCTTCTGCACCCTGGTACAGAAGCATGCGCAGACCGTTAAAGGTGCGGAAACCGGAATCCTCCGCGAGCTTCAGGAAAGCAGTCTGCCTCGGATGATAGATCAGGTCTGCCACCAGGGCGCCTTTTTTTAAGCTGGAAAAATCATCCAGGATGGTCTGCCCCTCGGAGGGATGCATTCCGACAGGGGTGGCCTGTACCAGTAGGTCGCAGGAGGAAAGGTTTTGCTCCAGCTCTTTTTTGTCACGGATGTCCGTCAGTTCCGTCCGGCATCCGGTGTTCCGGGAAATGGACTCCAGCAGGGACACGGTCCGGTCATGAAAACGGCTGCCCGGCCTTGCCGCGATGGTAAGACGGCTGATCCCGTCCAGAGCAGCCTGTACGGCAATGGCGGTGGCGGCGCCGCCGGCACCAAGAATGGTGACAGCCTTTCCGTCCGGAGTAAAACCGTTTTCGGATGCCGCCCGCATAAAGCCGATGCCGTCTGTGTTATATCCGGTCAGGATTCCATCCTCATTCAGAACCGTGTTCACGGCACCGATCATTTCTGCCGCCCTGGAACAGCTGTCGGTCAGATCGAGCATTCTGCTTTTATCCGGCATGGTGCAGTTGAATCCGCGGATCCCGCAGATTTTCAGCCCCTCAACGGCCGTTCTCAGGTCTTTCTCCCCCACGTCGAAGCAGAGATATACATAATCCAGGCCGAGATACTGGAAAGCGCGGTTGTGCATGGCCGGCGACAGGCTGTGGGAAACAGGGCTTCCCAGAAGGCCGGTCAGACGGGTTTTACCGGTAATTCTGACTTCCATGTTGCTGACTCCTTTCTGATACGGCAGATTCTGTTCCGGATTTGTTCCGGATTCTGCACCGAAGTATAGCATGGTTCTCGCCAGCGTTGCAAAAAAAAAGAAATACACTTATAATAGAATCCCTGACAGCATCGTGTGACGCGGGAAACTTGTATGAAAAGCGGCGCTGGCATAAGAATTTAAGAGGAAAAAGTAAAATGTGGTTATTTGGCAGAAAGCGTAATAAAAAAGCAGCGGTTCCTGCAGAGGAAGTAAGCCGGGAAGGTTCCGATACAGAATACACGCCAGAGACAGAGAAAGGCACGGCAGGAGAAACAGCCGGGACAGCACTGGAACAGGCATCCGCGGAAGCGGTGTCTTCGCCTGCTCAGGATTCCGGGGGAAAGACGGAATCCGGAGCTGCAGAATCTTCCGAAGAACAGGCCTGCCCGGACGTGCAGAAGGCAGCGGATGTTCCCGGAGAAGAGAGCCCGGCAGAGGTGTCGGCCGGAACAGCGGAAAAGATCTGGGAGGAAGAGAAGGCTTCGCAGGAAGAGTCGTTTTCTCTGCAGAAGACGGAGAGAGAAGCGCCTTTCCCGCAGGCGGCAGAAACTGCACATACGGAAGAGCTTCCGGAGGAGAACGCAGATGAGGAAACTGTTCCGCACGGAAAAAAGGAAGTTCCCCCGGAAGAAACCGTAAGAAAGGTGATTCCGGAAGAGCAGCTGCCCCGGAAAGAGGAGGCTGCCGCTGCCCCGGAAACCGATGGGGAAACATTGACGGAAACAGCAGCCCCGAAAACAAAAACAGTCTCGCTCTATGAGTGGGGAAGAAAGAATAAAAAAGGTAAAAAGGGGAAAAAGAAGAAAAAGGCAGTGCCCAAAAAAACAGTACGTCTGGGACAGGGAGAACGGTCGGTAGTTCTCGGGGAGGGCATGCCTAAAATCTGTGTTCCGATCACCGGCCGTACCTTGGAAGAAATTGTCGATCAGGCAGCCAATGTCGCCTCTGTATTTCCGGATTTTGTCGAGTGGAGGGTGGATTGTTTTGAGGAGATTCACCCGCTGGAGGCGTGTCCGGAAAGCGGGGAACTCCCGGTCAATACGGTAAGTTCTGTTTTCCCTGCGGTTGACCGGGCACTGAAAAAGATGGCGGATGTGCTGGACGGCCTTCCGATCCTGTTTACCATCCGCACGGCCACAGAGGGCGGGCGGATAGCCCTCTACCCCGAGGATTACATCGGCCTGCTGCTTCATGCGGCGGAGAGGCCGGAGGTGTCAGCCATTGATGTAGAGGAGCTCCGCACCGATTCCGACATGGAGATTCTGACCAGGGAAATACAGGCAAGACAGAAGCCGGTCATCGGCTCGGCGCATTTCTTCGGGAGGATGCCGAAGAAACCGGAACAGATGGAGCTTATGAACCGGATCAGCAGAACCGGGGCAGATGTCCTGAAACTGGCGGCCATGCCGTCAGACAGCAGGGATGTCCTGAAAATGATGGAAATGGCAGAGGAAGAAAACCGTCTGACGGATAAGCCGGTGATCGCGATTGCTATGGGAAAAATCGGCATGGTTTCACGGGTCAGCGGGGCTCTGACAGGCTCCTGTGTGACATTCGGGACCGTTGACGCCGAATCCGCGCCGGGACAGATTCCCGTATCGACACTGCGGACGATTCTGGAGGCTCTGCAGGGATAAGTGCCTGACAACGGCACGCGGAGGCAGCGAGGAAAGTGAGAGATTTTTTACTGGAATCAGAAGAACAGCTGGACCAGGAGGCGTTTGCCTATCTGAAGGAGGAAGGATTATCTGCCGGGCTTCTTCCCTGCAGCTACGCGCATTATAATGACAGGATCAAGCTCGGCTTTTTTCCGGACGGCCTGGAGGAATTTTCAAAAGCTTCGGCCGATATGAGTGTGGAAGAAGTATGCGCTGTCGCCAGGGCGGTTCTGGACCGGATTCAGAATCTGGAAAAAAACGGGGTGATTTCGCCGGAGAATGTTGTCTGGGATGTGGACAGCATCTATCTGGATCCGCAGCGGAGGGTGTTTCTGATCGCTCTTCCCGCCGTTCTGCCTCCGGATCAGCAGAACAGCCGGATCTACCAGAGACGCGTCTATGCGCTGATGGAAGATATTTTCTCCAGGACAGAAGGCGGGGAGGCCGTTAACCGGCAGATCAGCTATCAGAAGGAAAAAAATTTCGGCAGCTGGGACTCCCTGAAGGAAGCCATTGAGCGGAGAATGCCGGAGGAGGACGAGATGCTCTGCCTGAAGAGCGTCAATACCCCGAAGGAGCTGCTTTTCCGCGTGGATCATGAAGCGTTTCTGATCGGTTCAGACCCGGTGGAAGCAAACGGGCTGATTGAGGGCTCGGAGAGTGTCAGTCCGGTTCACGCAAAAATCGGATGGAATGAGATAAATTTTTATGTGTGCGATCTTGGGAGCGACCTGGGAACCTATGTCAATGATCAGAAGATCACGCCAAACACAGAGGTGCCGATCGGAAGCGGTACGGTGCTCCGGTTCGGAGACTGCACCTTCACGGTAGAGTGAGTAAAGAAAAGGACATGTATCAGTAATGGATGAAAAATGGAATCTGGTCGTTATTGATACCGATCATGAATATCTGAAACAGTATGAAGAGGAGCTTTTCCGGCGGTATTCTCCTTTTATGAGAGTACAGTTCATAACGGATTCTGCTTATGTAGAAAAGTTCTTTACTGACAGAAAGCAGATAGACCTTCTTGTTGTGGATCAGAGATCCTACGGGGAATATCTGCAGATGCATGAAATCGGCAATATTTTTCTGATGACGCCGGAGGTCGAGGTAGGGAGAATCTATCCGGAAAATGTCAAGGTACTAATGAAATATGTTCCGGAGGAAGAGGTATTCCGTACTATTGACCAGAAACTCTGCAGTATGGGGCTTCTGAATGACCGTCCCGGAAGTGAAAAAAAATCCGCTCGCATGATTGCCGTCTATTCTCCCATCGGGGGATGCGGCAAGAGCCTGGCCGCGCTGGCCATTGCCCGCAAGCTGAAAAAGCTGGATCAGAAGGTTCTTCTGGTCAGCTGCGACGCCATGCAGAGCACAGCGGCGTTTTATCCCTTCACGGATACCGCGGATGAGGATCTGGCCCGGAAGCTGCAGCAGCCCACGGAAGACACCTACTGGACCATTCTGAACAATACCAAGACGGATGGAATTTCCTATCTGAAGCCGTTTCAGAAATATCTTCCGGCCCTGCATGTAGGCATGAGAGAGTGGCTGAATCTGCTGGATATTCTGAAAAACAAAGAGGATTTTGACTACATTGTTATGGATATCGGAACCGTGCTCGGCCCGGACGGGGCGGAACTGCTGGGAATGGCCAGCCTTCTGGTGATGGTGACGGAAAACAACGAGATCTCCAACAGAAAGATGCAGAAGCTTCTGCAGAATCCGGATCTCCTGCCACGGTGCGAGTGTGTCCTCCTTTCCAATGAATACCATTCGGACGGTCTTCGCTTTTCTCCGGAAAGTATTTTCGGTTCCCTGGTTCCCTATTCTACCTGGCAGGAGGCACTGGATGATCCGGTGTTTTACCGAATCGCGTTAAAAATTACCGAGTAGGGAGTGAATTTGTGAGTACCACGGAAAAATCAATGCAGGATAAAAAAAGGGCGGAGGAGAGAATTCTCCGGTTTTCTTTTGTGGGAAGCCTTCTGTTCACTATTACCGAGGTGATCATGGCTGCGGTACTTCATTCCTACACGGTGCTGATGGACGGCGTTTTTGACGTGGCGGATCTGATTCTGCTCGGACCTTTTCTGGTTCTGATCCCGCTTCTGTATAAGCCGGTCACAGAAAAGCACCCATACGGGTACGCCCAGGTGGAATCCGTTTTTCTGATCATCAAGTACGGGATTCTCCTGGCTGTTATCTGTGTGATGATCTATGAAAATGTGCGTGTGATTCTCCAGGGCGGCCATACGGTGGATGTAAGCGGAGTCGCCGTATACGAGATGGTGATCGGATTTCTGTGCCTGGCTGCCTGGATCATCCTGCACCGTCTGAGTAAGAAATACACCACTCCGACCATACAGTCGGAGGTGTTTCTGTGGAAGCAGGATGTCGTCAACAGCATGGGAATCTCGGTGGCATTCTTCGCCCAGAGCGCCTTGAAAAACACCCCGCTGTCATCTCTGGCCCCGTACATGGATTCCGTCCTGGCCATCGTGATGGCGATATTCCTTTTGAGGGAGCCGGTGGCATCGCTGATCAGCGGTTTCCGCAAACTGATGCTGTTTGCCCCGGACGAGGAGACCATGCAGATGATCCGGGCATCGGTGGAGACAAGCCTGGAGAACTATCCCTATACCTGTTCTTTTCTCGATGTCATTCAGACCGGGCGCAAGGTATGGATTGAAGTCTATCTGACACAGAAGCCGGACAGCAGCCTGATTGACATCAGTCACTGGTCGCTGATCCGCCGGAATATCCGGAAAAGCCTGGCCAGAAAATTTGATCAGATTTATGTGGAGCTTATTCCGGATATCAAGGATTCCGCCGAAACCGTCTGAGGGCGGAAGCCCTGCCGTGGGACCGTCAGAGAGTGGTCCGAGCGGCTCTTTTTTTGTGCCGGAGCCAAGAGGGAGCCTTTGCCGCCTGCATCAAAAGAATGTTGGGATCAGAAGGCCTTTTGCCCCGGCATCTTCATACGATGTGGAAGAAAAACGTGACAGCAAAAAAAGAAGCTTCCGGGAATCCCGGAAGCTTCTGCTTCTGCAGCGTGCAATAGAGGATTCGAACCCCCGGCCTTTTGGTCCGTAGCCAAACGCTCTATCCAGCTGAGCTAATTGCACACGCGCTGAAATCAATCAGCAAATAGTATAATAGCGCAGCTCCCCACGGTTGTCAATAGATTTTTTTCGCCGCAGGAAGGGGGCAGCAGGGGTGCGTTTTTTTGCGTGGACAGGAATGAGCAGGATTGCCGTTGCGGCATGCGGAGCCGGATGATAGAATAAGAACGCTGTCGAACCCGCGGGAAGCGCGCGGCGCCTTTGCGGGTGCTCGATCCGGCAGCGTCATGGATGGGAATAACAAGGAGTGAAACGATGCTTTCTGATTATCATTATCTGCGGGAACAGGGCGTAAATGAAAAGCTGATTCAGGATCTGGAGCGGTACGCCGCGGCATATCCGGTGGAGGAAGAAGTGAAAAACCGGGTAAACAGGCCGGAGATTCCTTTTTACGGGAAAGAAATACTGGAAATGTCTGTGGCGGCTCTTCTGCAGGGGGAAAACCTTCTTCTGACAGGCGCCAAGGCAACAGGAAAGAATGTCCTGGCGGAGAATCTTGCGTGGCTGTTCGGTAGGCCGGTATACAACATCTCTTTTCACGTCAATACCGGAAGCGAGGAGCTGATCGGAACCGATACGTTCCGGAACAACGAGGTGCAGCTGCGCAGGGGAAGCATCAGCCGGTGTGCCCAGTATGGCGGCTTTGGGATTCTTGATGAAATCAATATGGCGAAAAATGATGCTATTTCCGTTCTGCACGCGGCGCTGGATTACCGCAGAAGCATCGATGTACCCGGCTATGAAAAGATAGACCTTCATCCGGCCACACGCTTTATCGGGACCATGAATTACGGCTACGCGGGGACCAGGGAACTGAATGAGGCGCTGGTGTCAAGATTTCTTGTGATTGACATGCCGGCACATACGGAAGAGACGCTGACCTACGTGCTGAAACAAATGTTCCCGGATATGAAGGAAAAAGCGTGCAGGCAGCTGGTAGGGCTGTTTCTGGATCTGCAGCTGAAGGCGGAAAACGGAGAAATTTCCACGAAATGTCTGGATCTCCGCGGCCTGGCGGAGGCCGTCCGCACCATGAAGAGGGGGCTGTCCCCGTTTCTGGCGCTCCGGATGGGAATCGTAAACAAGAGCTTTGATCTGTTTGAAAAAGAAATTATCCAGGATGTGGTGTCCACGCGCATTCCGGATACCTGGACAAGTGATGATATTTTCTGATGGTTTTTTCGTCAAAGGCGGTCACAGATTCGTACAGAAGCTGACGCAGCAGAAAGGCGGTTAGAGATGACGGATCAGGAACCTACTTACAAGGATGCGGAAGAGCGGAATTATGAACTGGAGAACCGGATCCGGAATCTGGTCTGGACGGTCAGCGGCGATTACACGCTGGATATCCGGCCGGATACGGCATTGTTTCGGAAATCTGCCCATATCGCGGTCTATGACGGGGTAAAACAGGGCGGGCTGGCGAAATATTTTGATCAGGACGCGGTGTCCATGTATCTCCTGAAAAAAGTTTACTGCCATGCCGATCAGGCGGAGCTGCTGAATACGGCGCAGATCTGCACGGAAGAAGCCGTGGGCTGGAGGCTGGACGCGGAGAGAGAGGGTATCCGCCGGCTGCGGGAGATGGCGTACAACGATGTCCTGGATCAAGACTTCAAGAAGCTGAGCGGGTACCCTCTCGGGAGACTCCGGCTGGCCCTTCTGAGGGAAAAGCTGGACGGCTCCTGGAAGGGTACCAGAGAGATTCAGGAGCAGCTGGAAAGCGTACACGCGCTCAGAAAAGTACAGACGACGGAGGAACTGATCCGGGGGATTGATGATCTGTATAACCGGATGGTGGATCCTCATTTTTCCAAAAGCCTGGATGATGTGCTGGCCGTCACGGCGGAAGAACTGACAGAATTTTCCTGGAAGGATCTGCTGAACGAGGATGCGGAGAACGCTTCGGTGGAAACCGTTCTTCAGAAGCTGACCGATTCCATGACCAGCCTGGAGGCGGAGGAAGAACAGGATCTTCAGGAAAAGGAGAGCGGCCGGGAGGAACGTGCGGAAAAGAAAAAAATCATCGTGGCCGGCCCGGAAGAGATGTCCCGCATGTACTCCTTTGTGGAGCGGAATTTCGGACGGAGCTATCTTGCCCCGGCGGAGCAGAACAGAAGAAATTATCAGATGTGCCGCGGCATACACGCGGGGTGCCGTCTCTATTATACGGATGGAATCCTGGACAGTCCCGTGATAAAAAACAACCAGTATGTGCTGGCGGAAAAAATCTGCAGAGACAACCGGAAAAAATACAAAGAACAGTATACGCTGGTGAACCGGAATATCCGGGTTCTTGCCGATATGCTGCGGAAGGCGCTGGTTCTGCGGGACGAGGATCAGTTTGTGCGTGCGGACCACGGAAAAATTGTCCCTTCCCAGCTTTGGAAACCGGGCAGGTCGGAAGATTCCCGGCTGTTTATCCGGAAGATGAAGAGCGATTCCTGCGATTTCGCCGTTGATCTCCTCCTGGATGCCAGCGGCTCACAGAGAAAGCGGCAGTCAGATGTGGCCCTGCAGGCGTTTATGATAAGCGAAGCGCTCTCCGAGCTGGATATCCCCGTCCGTGTCATGAGCTTCTGTACGTTCTGGAACTACACGGTTCTCCGGCGTTTCCGGGAATACGATGAGGACCGGGCGGCCAACCAGAACATCTTCAGTTTTACGACAAGCTCCGGCAACCGGGACGGACTGGCGGTCCGCGCCATCGGAAACGATCTTCTGCAGAGGGAGGAAAAGAATAAAATACTGATTGTTCTGAGCGACGGGAAGCCGAATGACACACTGCTTAACCGCCCGGGGGCGGAAAATCCGGAGCCTTACCGGGGCAGAAGGGCGATCCTGGACACAGGGACAGAGATTCGCAGCCTGCGTCGGAACCATGTCGCCGTTCTCGGGGTCTTTGTGGGAGACGAAACAGAACTTCAGGCGGAAAAAAAGATTTTCGGCAAAGATTTCGCCTATATCCGCTCCATCCGCGGGTTCAGCAACACCGTGGGAAGGTATCTTCTCCGTCAGATTGAGGACGAGTAAAGAAAAGAGGATTTCCCGGTTGACAGGCGAGAAAGAGATGCTATAATGAATTTAACATTTGAACAAACAATCAAATGAAATGCTTCATGACAGCATATGACAGAAAGGAAAATTCCGGGAGGGTAAAATGAAGAAAAGCTATAAAATTGATGTGGACTGCGCCAACTGCGCAAACCTGATGGAAGAGGCAGCCAGAAAAACAGACGGGGTTAAGGACGCCAGCGTCAGCTTCATGACCCTGAAAATGAAGGTGGAATTCGAGGAGGGGGCAGATCCCGCGGAGGTTATGCCCAGAGTCCGTGAGAACTGCAGAAAGATGGAAGACGACTGCGAAGTCTATATCTGACGGCAGCGGCAGAGTATCGGAAGGGAGAAATTCTCTATGAATCCAAAGCAAAAGAAACTTCTCATACGAATTCTTGTGGCGGCTGTCCTGTATGTGCCGCTGCTCCTGATCTCAGAGGGCGTGATAAAGGCGGACCTTCCGCCAGTTCTTCTGTTTCTTCTGTTTCTGGTGCCATACCTGATTACAGGATATGACGTCCTGTGGAAGGCGATCAGGGGAATCATGAAGAGACAGCCCTTTGATGAACACTTTCTGATGGCGATTGCGACGGTCGGCGCGATTATTCTGGGAGAGTATCCGGAAAGCGTTGCGGTTATGCTGCTCTACCAGGTCGGAGAGTTTTTCCAGAGCTACGCGGTGGGGAAGAGCCGGCGGAGTATTTCGGAGCTTATGGACATCCGCCCGGATTATGCAAATATCGAAGGGGACGACGGCCAGATGGAGAGGGTGGATCCGGATGAGGTGGAGACCGGAAGTATCATCGTTGTCCAGCCCGGTGAAAAGGTTCCTATTGACGGGGTTGTTGTGGAAGGAAATTCTTCCATGAATACGGCGGCGCTGACCGGGGAGAGCATGCCGCGGGAAGTCGGGCCGGACAGTACGGTTCTCAGCGGGATGATCAACATGAGCGGTGTTCTGAAAATCCGGACGACTGCCGAATTTGAGGAATCCACGGCGTCGAAGATTCTGGAGCTGGTTGAGAATGCGGCGTCCAGAAAAGCAAATGCAGAGAATTTTATCTCGAAATTCGCCAGAGTCTACACGCCGATTGTTGTCTATGCCGCCATGGCACTGGGAATCGCGGCTCCTGTCATCTGTATGATCACCGGGCTGGGAAATTATGCATCCACAGCGGACATCTGGAAGGACTGGCTGCTGCGGGCCTGCACTTTCCTCGTTATCAGCTGTCCCTGTGCTTTTGTTATCAGTATCCCGCTCAGCTTTTTTGCGGGGCTTGGCGGTGCCGGAAGCCAGGGAATCCTGATCAAAGGTTCCAATTATCTGGAGGTTCTGGCACAGGTCAAGACAATCGCCTTCGATAAAACCGGAACCATCACAAAGGGCAATTTTGCCGTGGCAGGCGTGCATCACAGTCCGGTGGAGGCGGACAGAATTCTGGAATACGCGGCGCTTGCAGAGTGCCATTCCTCCCATCCGATCAGCGCGAGTCTGCAGAAGGCTTACGGTAAGGCTGTGGATCAGACGCGTGTGACGGACGTGCAGGAAATCAGCGGACACGGGGTAGAGGCTGTCATTGACGGCAGGGTGCATGTGGCGGTCGGAAACGACAGGCTCATGCGGAAGATCGGCGTAGAGCCGATTGCCTGCCATCACATCGGTACCGTTATTCATGTGGCGGTAGACGGCCGCTATGCCGGACACATCCTGATCATCGACGAGCTGAAGGAACATGCCAGAGAGGCCATGTCCGAGCTGAAAAAGGCAGGCGTGGAAAAGGAAGTCATGCTGACCGGAGACATCGAAAAGGCGGCGGCTTCTGTCGCGCAGGAAGTCGGACTGACCGATTACCGGGCCGGGCTGCTGCCTGCGGATAAGGTCACGGTTGTGGAAGAACTGCTGAAGGAGAGAGAAGGAACCGGGAAAAAGGTCGCTTTTGTGGGAGACGGCATCAATGACGCCCCGGTTCTGGCACGGGCGGATATCGGAATCGCCATGGGGGCGCTTGGATCGGATGCGGCCATCGAGGCGGCGGACGTTGTTCTGATGAATGATGATCCGCTGAAAATTTCCAAGGCGATCCGCATCTCCAAAAAATGCCTGCGCATTGTGCGTCAGAATATCTTCTTTACCCTGACGGTAAAAATTGTGTGCCTGGTACTGGGTGCACTGGGAATCGCAAATATGTGGGTCGCCATCCTGGCGGACGTGGGCGTGATGATTCTTGCCGTGCTGAACGCGATCCGCTGCCTGTTCGTAAAAAATCTCTGAACCGCCGCCGGCAGCTTGGTAAGGCGGACAACGCTCCTGCAGATGGGAGGTCTTTCTCTTCTGCAGGGGCGTTTTTCTGCCTGTTGTGAGGAGATGGCAGGATGCTTCCGGGGTCAGCAGGGGCAGAAGGCCATAAACGGATCATGTGCATGAACCGGGGTATGACCCTGGGACTTGCCCGGATATGAAATTTGTGACATTATGAAAAACATTCCAGCGTGGAAAAAAGGAAAGAATCCCCTCCCGGGGCTTCAGGAAAGAGGACAGGACGATTATAATAGCCGCAGACGGACTGCAGCAAAAAGAAGGAGAAGGCCATGAGAAGAAGAAAAGTACAAGGAACAGGAACTGTAATTCTTGCGGCTGTGACGGCTGTCTGCCTTCTGGCAGGCTGCGGGGACGGTTCGGGCGCAGGGACTGCCGCATCGGCAAACAGCGTTTCGGAAGCGTCCGGGGACTCCGGCAGTGCGGGAGAAAAGGTTTTAACGGTCGGAAGCGGCCAGGCAACCTCCTCCGGACTGGATCCGGTGGTGGACTATGACGGCTGGTATGTGCTCCGCTACGGCATCGCTCAGACTCTGACCCGCATGAATGATGATATGTCTGTATCCGGCTGGCTGGTCAGTGACGACTATTCCAGCAACGAGGATCATACGGAGTGGACCTTTACCATCCGGGACGATGTTACTTTTTCCAACGGGACGAAGCTGACAGCCGAACTCGCAAAAGCTTCCATTGAAAATGTATTTGCAAACGGCCAAAGAGGACCGGAATATTTTACTCCCACGGAGATTGCCGCGGAGGGACAGACACTTACCATCAAGACGGAAAATCCGGAACCGATTTTGCCGAACAAGCTGTCCGATCCGCTTTTTGCCATCATAGACACCACGGCTGGCACCTCCGATCCTGCCGCAGAGGGTCCGGTAGGTACCGGTCCGTTTACGCTGGATTCCTATGATCCGACGACAAAAGAATGCGTTGTCGTGAAAAACAGGAATTACTGGGGAGGCGACGTCGCCCTGGACAAGATTGATTTTGTCTACACAGAGGATCAGTCTGCTCTTACCATGGCACTGCAGTCAGGGGAATTTGACGCTGTGTACAATCTCAGCATGAACGACGTGGGTTCTTTTGAAAACAGTTCAGATTACACCGTGGAAAAGGGAACCGGCGGGAGGACGACCATTGGCTTTATGAATGAAAACGGGCCGCTGGGAGACATGGTTCTCCGGGAGGCAATTCTGCGCTCTCTGGATAAGGAGACCTACTGCAGCAGCCTTCTGATGGGACAGTATACGCCGGGCATCACCCTTCTTACTTCCGCCGCGGATTACGGCTACGGAGAGCTGAAGGATCCTAACGCATATGATCCGGAGAGCGCCGCGCAGCTTCTTGACCAGGCGGGGTATCAGGACAGGGACGGGGACGGCTTCCGGGAGGATCCGGACGGAAATACCATTGACCTGGATTACGTGTATTATACAGGAAGGCCGGAGCAGCAGATCATGGTAGAGGCGACACAGGCGGCGCTTGCGGAGATCGGGATCAAAATTACGCCGGATGTGCAGGACACTTCCGTGGTCATGAACAGGCAGAAATCCGGGGACTACGACCTGCTGTGCATGAGTATCAACATGATGAACTGTGGAGATCCGGAAAACCAGATGAAAACCTTTTTCTGCGAAGGCGGAACCTACAATGCGACGGGGTATGACAGCAAGGAATTCAATGACCTGATGGACCAGGTGTCCGTTACCGCGGATCCGGAGCAGAGAAAGGAACTGGTCAAGCAGGCGGAGCAGGTGCTTCTGGATGACGCGGCTGCCATTTATTACTGCTATCCCAACATCAATTTTGTGATGAAGAAAAACGTCACGAACATCTACGCGACGCCGGCGGACTTTTACTGGGTGAATGAAAAGACGGACATTTCATAAAAAAGCGGCGGGAAGGGGAGAACCATTATCTTGACGGCGAAGCAGGTTGGAAAAAGAATTCTTCAGATCGTGGTTGTGCTGTTCGGCATCAGCTTTCTTACGTTCAGTCTGATGTATCTGGCGCCGGGCGATCCGGTCAGGGCGATGTACGCCTCTGCCGGCAGTGTTCCGGATGACGCGGTCATCGAACAGACCAGAAAAGAACTCGGCCTTGACCGTCCGTTTCTGGCGCAGTACGGAAGCTGGCTGGCCGGGGTGTTCCGCGGGGATATGGGCACCTCCCTTGCGCTGAAAAAGCCTGTGGCGGCGGTCATGTCCGCGCGTCTCTGGCCGACACTGAAGCTGGCCCTTTTTTCGCTTTTTCTGGTTGTTGTTTTTTCCTTTCCTCTCGGTATGCTTACGGCCGTACATCACAATAAAGCGGCAGATTATATTGTCCGGTTTCTTACGTTTATCGGAAACGCGCTTCCCGGCTTCTGGGTTGCCCTGATACTTATGTATTTCTTCGCGCTGAAGCTGGGCTGGCTTCCGGTCATGTCCACGGGAACCGGCTTTAGTGACCTGGTTCTGCCTTCAGTTACACTGGCGGTGTCCATGACGGCGGTCTATACCAGACAGGTGAGGGCCGCGGTTCTGGAAGAGCTGCACCGCGGATACGTGTGGGGCGGAAGGCTGCGGGGACTGAAAAAAAACAATATCCTGTGGAGACATGTGCTGAAAAACGCGATGCTCCCGCTGGTTACCCTTCTGGGACTTTCCTTCGGTTCGCTCCTGGGAGGCACAGCCGTGGTTGAGGTGATTTTTTCCTATCCGGGACTCGGCAGCATGGCGGTGCAGGCTGTCGCAAACCGGGACTATCCGCTGATACAGGGATATGTTCTCTGGATTGCGCTGATCTATATGGTGATTAACCTGCTTGTGGATATCTCCTATGAATATCTGAATCCCGGAACAAAGGAGCGGCTGCGCGGATGAAAAGAGTAAGCAGATTCATCAGGAATCACAAGGCATTTACGGTATTTTTCTGCCTGGCGCTGCTGCTTGTGGCAGTGGCGTGCTTCCCGTCCCTGTTCGCCTCGCAGGATCCGTTAAAAGCGGTCATGACAGATGCGGCGCAGGCTCCGTCCCAACAGCACTGGTTCGGCACCGATAAACTGGGAAGAGACCTTTATTCCAGGGTCATTTACGGCACAAGGATTTCCCTGCTTACGTCCTTTGCCCTGGTCGGAATCGTATCTGTCCTGGGAACAGCCCTCGGAATTCTGGCGGGATATTCCGGCAGGGCTGCGGCTGCGGTCATTATGCGCCTGTCGGACATGATGATGGCCTTTCCGGGACTCGTTCTGGCTATTGCGATCGCGGGCATTATGGGAGCAGGCACGGCAAACGCGGTGTTCGCGGTTGCGGCTGTTACCTGGCCGAAGTATGCCAGGCTCTCCAGAAGTCTTGTCCTGAAAATCAAAGACAGAGATTTTGTGGCTGCGGCCAGACTGGATGGGTCCGGTACACTCTATATTCTCCGGAAGTACATGCTGCAGCTCTCCCTGCCGTCCATTCTGGTTACGGCCGCGGCGGATATCGGAAAAATGATGCTGGAGATGGCTGCGCTTTCTTTCCTCGGCTTTGGGGCGCAGCCTCCGGCTCCGGAGTGGGGACTGATGATGAATGAAGCGAGAACCTACCTTCAGACAGCGCCGTGGATGATGATTTTTCCGGGAGCGGCCATGTTTCTTACGGTTGCCGTATTTAATATGCTGGGAGACTGCCTGAGAGATCTGATCACGCCGGAGGAGGAATAGCATGCTGGAATTCCGGAACGTTACGATACAGTACGGGGATGAACCCCCGGTGCTGGAACATTTTTCTCTTTCCCTGGAAAAAGGGGAGATTATCAGCCTGGTCGGGGAAAGCGGAAGCGGGAAATCCACGGTACTGAATGCCGCCATGGGACTTCTTCCGGGACGGGGCAGGATTACGGATGGGGATATTCTTCTGGATGGGAATTCCGTTCTGGCTCTGGACGAAAAAGAGTGGCAGCGGATCAGAGGAAGAAAGGCGGCGGCCGTGCCGCAGGATGCGGGTGCCGCCCTGGATCCGATTATGACGGTGGGAAAACAGTTTGTGGAGTATCTGCGCACCCATGGGGCGGCAGATAAAAAGACGGCCGGAAATCTGGCCGTAAAAATGCTGAAAGACGTGGGACTTCCGGACGCGGAAAACGTGATGGACAATTATCCCTTCCAGCTTTCGGGCGGCATGCGCCAGAGAGTCGGAATCGCCATGGCAATAGCCCTGCATCCGGATTATCTGCTGGCGGACGAGCCCACCAGCGCACTGGATGTCACAACACAGGCTCAGATTGTTCTCCGGATCCGGGAACTCCGCAGGCGCTATGAGGCGGGAATTCTGCTGATTACGCATAATCTGGCGCTGGCGGCGTATCTGTCCGATCATATCTATGTACTGAAGGAGGGCAGGCTGGTGGACAGCGGAACCAGAGAGGAAATCCTGAATCATCCCCGCAGCCGGTACACCGAAGCACTGATCCGGTCTGTTCCATGTATCGGAGGTGACCGCTATGTGTGAGGCGGGAAAGAAAACGCCTGTTCTGGAGGCAAAACAGGTGACAAAAAGATTTCCGGCGGCACACGGACAGACGCTGACGGCGTGTGAGAATGTCACCCTCTCCCTGTATGCCGGACAGACACTGGGCATCGTGGGAGAAAGCGGGGGCGGAAAAAGCACGTTCCTGCGTCTGCTTGTCGGGCTGGAACAGCCGGATTCCGGCGAAGTCCTCTATCAAGGCACAAAAATCAGCGGCCTGAAGGGGAAGGCGCTCCGTGACGCGAGAAGACATATCCAGATGGTCTTCCAGGATCCGTCGGAAGCGTTTCATCCGAGGATGAAGGTTCGGGACATCATCTGCGAGCCTCTGCTGAATTATCACATCATACGCCGGCAGGAGGTGCCCGAGAAAGCGGTGGAACTGCTGCGGATGGTAGAGCTTCCGGAGGAATTCGCGGGGCGCTATCCGAAAGACCTCAGCGGCGGACAGAGACAGCGGGTGGGAATTGCGCGGGCACTGGCGCTGGAGCCGGATGTCCTGCTCTGTGATGAGGCGACGTCCGCTCTGGATGTGGCGGTGCAGAAATCCATCATAGAGCTTCTGGTGCGTCTGCAGAGAGAAAAAAACATTGCCATTGCATTCGTGTGCCATGACCTGGCACTGGTCCGGCAGCTCTCCCACCGGACGGCCGTCATGTATCTCGGCCATGTGGTAGAGCTGATGGACGGGCGCGATGTGGCAGCCCGCTCCTTGCATCCGTATACCAGGGCCATGCTGGGGTCTGTGTTTGACCTGAATATGGATTTTACAAAGGAGATACCTGTGCTGAAAGGGGAGACGCCCGGCCCTCTGCATGTTCCGGAAGGGTGCCCGTTCCGTGACAGGTGCGGATTCGTAAGAAAGGAGTGCGCCGGGCACATGCCTCCGCTTGAGGAGAAGGAGAAAAACCACTTCTGCGCCTGCTTTGCCGTCTGATCCATGAACCTCGCATACCGGAAGAGCGGGAAAAATCCGGCGGCAAGAAAAAACGGAAAATGTAAAAGAGAAAGCCGGCTTTGGAAGAGAAGTTGAAGGTAGACGGGTGCGGGAAAAGTAGGTTATAATAGGCTGTGTCTGAAGCAGACAGAGTGTTTGCCTGACAGAATATCTGATATTCAAAGGAGGCTTTGTATATGGGAAAACACGCAAAAAAAGTGATCGGGGCTGTCATTGGCACCGCCGCGGCGTGGGCGTTCGCGGTCAAGCCGAGAATCTTCAATAAACCGGATCTCAGTGAAATCCGGAAGTATGATTATGCGAACGGAGGCTTCTCCAGTCCGGAAAAAGGAATTCCGGAAAACTCCATCCCGGCATTTCGGGATGCGATTGCACACGGTTACGGAATCCGTTTGGATGTCCGGCTGACAAGAGACGGAGTGCCGGTAGTCTTCTCGGACAGCCTGGTCGCAAGAATGTGCGCGGCGAATGGCTCCGTGGAAAACAGCACACTGGAGGAGCTGAAGGAGCTGCGCCTGGAAGGAACCGAGGAGACCATTCCCACGCTCCGGGAGGCACTGAAATTTATTGACGGGCAGGTACCGGTTATCCTGAACATTCTGGTAGAGGATCAGGATTACAATGCCATCAGCGACCAGGTCTGTGATGTGGCGGACGAATATGAGGGTGTGTTTGCCATAGAATCCCTGGATCCCAGGGTTCTGCGCTGGTTCCGGAAGCAGAGAAGAGAATTTGTGCGCGGACAGGTGATTGATTACAGGCACAGTACAGGGGGCGCTCTCAAAAATCTTCTCTGGGATTTTCTGTGTGCCAGCCTGCTGATGAATTTCCTGACCGAGCCGGACTATATTTCCAGCCGTCCCGACCAGCGGTATAATCCCAGCCTGTGGATCTGCCGCTGCCTGTACAGGGTTCAGCGGATGAACTGGACAATCCGCTCCATGGAAGCCTACGAGGAGGCAAAAACAGACGGGGCGGTTGTGGTATTCGAGGAAATCGAGCCATAAAGAACGAATCAATTTTCATAGTAGCTGCACAGACGGGGCTGCCGCCAAGATGCATGAAATGAATATTCTGGAAGAATATTCATTTCATGCACAAGCGGCAGCCCCTGTTTCTGAAAAACGCATCCTGGCGGCAACATTTTTTCTGCCGGTCGTATGCATCCTGGCAGAGCGTTCACTATTTGCCTAGACCAATTAATACACTGAAGGTAACCTTATCTGGCATCACATGGCGAAAAAATTGGCCTGCTTATTTCCTTAACGATCTACTGGCAGGAGACTTTCAGGTTTCATCCACTTTCGGCACAAAGCTGTAAATATCTGTTCTATATGGCATGAAAGCTTTGAATACTCATATTTGACGCAAATGCTGCAGAGCAGTGCAGCGGTGTCCACGATATTCTGCTGCGTCATGAAAGCCGCAAGGCGAGATTACAATATCAGTTAGGATGCAGAAATGCAGCGGTAATTATAATTCGTTTGATTCAGGAGCAGGTTCGGGATCGGGTACAACACCCTGCGCGAGCAGGGCTTCTGTTATTTTTTCGCGTGTAACAGCTCCGAGGCGTTTCTGCTCGCGGCGGTCGTAGTTTTTCGGATCAATAGGCGGGCAGAAGGTGATCGTCACCTGGGAGGGACGGATCCGGGGCTTGTGCTCCTCAAAAATGTGAATGGTTCCGGTGAAGGCCACGGGAACAATGACGCGTCCGCTTTTTACCGCCATGCGGAAGCTTCCCTCGTGAAACTCGCCCAGCGGCAGGTCGTTTCCGGTCTTTTTCCGGGTTCCTTCCGGATAGATAAAGACAGACGTGCCTTTCTTCAGCAGTTCGGTTCCGTCCAGGATCATGCGCATGGCCTGCTTCATGTCGGAACGGTCAAAGTAAAGAGATTGGATAAAATCCATCCATATGCCGAGAAGGGGGATTTTGTGGATGGAGACCTTGGATACGAAGCTGACTGGTTCGTGGATGTAGGGATATACGGTGATAATGTCAAAAATGCTCCGGTGATTTCCGATAAACAGTGCCGGTTCGTCTTTCGGGATGTTTTCGAGGCCACGGACAGTCACGGTGCTCCCGGTCGCGCGGGTCAGAAGGCGGAATACCCACTGGACCATTTTCCGTGCGGTCCGCTCGCTTTTTTCCGGATTCTTTCTGCTGATGACGGCCAGGACGGCCATGACCGGAAGGGTGATAATCAGGTAGAGTACAGCAATGATGATCAGCAATAAGGTACGAAGCATGAGGTTCCTCCGATGTTCCACAAATGCCCGGCACGTTTGTTGTTTTTTTGCGCCGTATGCATTATAGTGATGATAACGCCGGAAGCGATACAAGCTCTGGCGCTTCCATCATTATAGAAAAAAACAGCAGTACCTGCAAGTACAGAGCGGAGAGACGGAAACGGCTTATGCAGAAAATTGTTTTGAAGGCCAGAGCAAAAATAAATCTGGGGCTGGATGTCACGGGAAAAAGAGAGGACGGCTATCATCTTGTCCGCATGGTCATGCAGTCCCTGAAGCTTTATGACCGGCTGGAGATGTGTGTCATTCCGGAACCGGAAATCCGGATCCGGGCCAATCTTCCGTTTATTCCCACGGATCAGACCAATCTGATTTGGAGGGCGGCAGACCTGCTCCGCAGGGAGTTTCGGATAGAGGAAGGCATTTCCGTGGATCTGAACAAGAGAATCCCGGTTGCCGCGGGTCTTGCCGGCGGCAGCGCGGATGCTGCGGCCGCTCTTGTCGGGATGAACCGGCTTTTTCATCTGCGGCTGTCCGGGGAGGAGCTGATGAACCGGGGAGTGAAAATCGGCGCGGATGTTCCTTACTGCATCATGCGCGGGACGGCGCTCTCGGAGGGCATCGGCGAGAAGCTGACGGAGCTGCCCCCGCTGCCGCACTGTTGGATTCTGGTGGCCAAACCGGGAATCAGCGTGTCCACAAAAGGCGTCTACATCCGTCTGGATGAACAGAAAGGATGGGAACACCCGGATATAGACGGAATGGTCCGCGCGTTGGAAGAAGGCTCTCTGGAAGGCGTGACAGAGAGGCTGGGAAATGTGCTGGAGCTGGTTACTGTTCCGGAATATCCGGTCATTGCAAAGATCAAGCAGACGATGATGGAAAAGGGGGCCGAAGGCGCTCTTATGAGCGGCAGCGGGCCGACGGTGTACGGAATTTTTCGAGAAGAAGCTCAGGCGAGGATTGCATGCAGCGCAGTTAGGAAAAGTGGAGCGGCAAGGCAGATCTATGTAACAGAGCCGTTTCAGAACAGGAGGACAGATGCATGACCGAAGATGAACTTAGCAGAGAGATGACGGAGTTTCAGGGAATGCCTCTCCGGGATGTCGTGTTTCATACTCTCCGGAAGGGAATCCTGCGCGGAGACCTGAAACCGGGAGAACGCCTGATGGAAATAAAGCTTGCCAACCGCCTGGGTGTCAGCCGGACTCCCATCCGGGAAGCCATCCGGATGCTGGAGCTGGAAGGGCTGGTGGTAAATACGCCACGGCGCGGGGCACAGGTTGCCAAAATTACAGAAAAGGATCTGCGGGATGTTCTGGAGGTTCGTGAGGGTCTGGAAGAGATGGCGATGAAGCTGGCAAGCGAGCGGATCACGCAGGAAGAACTGGACAGGCTGAATGCGGCGTCCAGAGAATTTGCGCGGCTGATAGACAGCAGGGATGATGATCTTTCTGACCTGGCGGAAGCGGATGAGACCTTTCACGATATCATCTATCAGTCCACCGGGAATCCCCGGCTGGTGCAGCTGATTAATAACATGCGGGAGCAGATGTACCGCTACCGTGTGGAGTACCTGAAGGATACAGATAACAGGGATACCCTGATTGAGGAACACGACCGGCTGGTGGAGAGCCTGCGTGCCCACGACGCGGAAGCGGCGACGGCCTACATCAAGCGGCATATCGAGCGGCAGATGGTAAATATCCGCGAGATGATACGGTGAACCGGCAGATTCCCCGCCCCGCGAGGAAGAATCGTTTTATAAAAGTCCGGCAGGGCGTTCTGCCGGACTGCAAGGCTTTTGCGAAGAATTACCGTTGACAAGAAGCCGCAATCAGAGTAAATTATCTATTTGTACGGGGCATTAGCGCAGTTGGGAGCGCGCCACATTCGCATTGTGGAGGTCGTGAGTTCGAATCTCATATGCTCCACGTTACGGGTCGTATCCGAACCCCGGATGCGGCCTTATTTTTCGGCTTTTTTTCGGTGATATTGTAATAAATAACCGCTTTGTCATTATAGACATCGACCCGGGCGACGAACGTCTCGATGAGACGTTTCCGAAACTCCGGGTCTTTTTTGTCGCCGTTTTTGAAGGACCGGAGCCACCCCTCAATGACATCCCGCGGGATCGTCGGCCGCTCATACTCCGCCTGGCGGATCTTTTGCTCGAGCTCTGCCGCCTCGTCGGTGAGCTCCTGGAGCCTTGAGACAAGAATGTCCGGAGCGTTTCCGAGTTCGATCGCACGGACAAGGTTCGCCTGTTTTTTCTTGTTTCCGTCGAGAGCTGCCCTCAGCGGCACGGCCGGCGACTCTTTAGCGCCCTCGGTCTGAATATCCATGACCTCATCGGTGAGCGCTTTGATCGTTTCGTCGGTGAGCATATCCTCGACGGTCGCAGAAACAACGAGATCCTCCAGAACGTCGCGCGGAATCGGCTTGAGCTCGCACGGATCTCCGCCGCGCTTATGTTTCGGGCAAGCGTAGTACCGGTAAACTTTGCCCATCTTGCCTGTTCCGCAATCGGCGACGATCATCGTCCGGCAATACCCGCAAAAACACCGGCACGAGAGCAAATAGGCCTCTTTTGCCTTGCCCGAGGCATTTATGTTTCGGTTTCTCGATGTCTTGTGCATTTTCTGAGCCTCCTCGAAGGTTTGCGGGTCAATGATCGGATCGAATCGGAGCTCGACGCCGCACTCGTCAAAGATCCCGAGGTATCGCCTGTTCCGGAGCATTCTGCCGACGACGCCCGTACTCATTTTGGCGCCCCTTGCGCCGGTTACATGATGATCGTTCAGATAGGCGACGCAAGACTTGAGCCCGTCGCCGGCGGCATACTTGCGGAAAACCTCCCGGACAAGCGGAGCCTTTTCCTCGTCAATGATGACATGCCGGTTTTCGTCGCGTTTGTACCCGATCGGGAGGACCTCGCCCGCAAGGATCCCCTTTTTCAGAGTCTCACGGCGTCCCCGGATGACCTTTTGCCTCAGATCCTCGCTATAATACTCGGCGATCCCCTCGAGAACGCTCTCGAGAATAATGCCCTCCGGACCCTCGGGCACGGACTCGGCAGCGTAAAAGAGCTTCACGCCGGCGCGCTTGAGCTTGAGCTTATATAGTGCGATGTCCTCCCGGTTTCGCCCGAATCGGTCGATTTTCCAGACGACAACGCACTCAAACCGCCCCGCCTGGGCGTCCTCAATGAGTCTCTGGAACTCAGGCCGCGTCGCTGCGCTCTTGCCCGAGATATGCCGATCCGCATACACGCCGAGGATCTCGATACCATTCCGCGCCGCGTATGCTTTACAGTCGGCCACCTGGCCTTCAATGCTTTGATCGGTCTGATGAGGGCCCTCGCTATATCTTGCATAAATAACCCCGGTCATTTCTAAACACCTCTTATTTCTTTGCAATCTTGTCAAGTTCTCGAATAATAATAAAATTCTGTTCAACAATCGCCCGGAGGAGCGTCAGCTTTGCGACGTCCTGGGCAGATCCGGAGAGTGCAGTGCCGAGCTCGATCATACTCGAGCCGGTGAGTCCACTGACCGCCTTTTTCACCGCGTCGGCATATTCCGGCGACACGTCCTCCAGACCATACCGGGCCATGAGTTCTTGCTCTTTTCTTGCCTGTTTTTCCTCTTTTGTTTCTTTGTTTCCGAACATTTTCAACACCTCCATGTAAAAAACGGCCAAAACGGCCGGGGTTATCTGAAATCTACATAGATCACATTGCGGCCGAATCGTCGTCGGTTGCCGTCGTCTTTTCCTTTACGTTCAGGACGCGCCGGACCGCCTCGCGGATCCCCGGATCGGCGTGACGGTATGCCTCGATTAAAAGCCTCTCCTCATCATTGACGACGAGCTCGGTCCGAGTCGACCGCCCGGTCAGGAAATCCGTGCTCACATTGAAAAGGTCCGCGATCGCCTGGAGCGTGTCGCGTTTCGGGTATCTCGTCCCCGCCTCATAATGGGAAATTGTTGCCTTTTGTACTCCAATCTGCCGGGCGAGATCATCCTGAGTCATCTCGTGCTCGGCCCTGAGTTCTCTTAATATGTCTTTTAATTCTCTCATCGCTCGGGCCTCCTCGCCCGGTTCCTATTATACGCTCTGTAAAATAAAAATTATACACTTTGTAAAAAATTGATTGACAAAAGTTTACGGAACGTATAACGTATTAGTCGAGGTATACAGAACGTAAACCTCAAGTACAGAAAAAGCCGCGCCGGCAAGCGCGCACCGAGACCGCGGCATATATCACAAAATGGAGGCACTAAATGAAGCTAAACATGATGAGCATCGAGGAGCGGAAAAAGCTCGGGCAAAAGCTCAGACAGCTCAGACTCGACGCGGGTGAGACCCAGACACAGACCGCCGACGCGATCGGCGTGACCGTGGGTGCCGTTTCTCTCTACGAGGCCGGCGAACGAGTCCCCGCGGATCCTGTTAAGTCTGCAATTTCCCGACATTTCAACGTCCCGATCGATATTTTTTTTTGCTTAATAGGTATACGAAACGTATACACGGAGGCACTCAATGACAAAAATCTCAAGATACAGACATAAAAAGCGGGAGGCATGGGAAACCCGGGCAGGCCTTTTCTTAATGGCCGCGCTCGTTTTCGCGACGTTCATCGACAGCGACGGCATCGTCGGCACGGTCACTATGGCTGGTGCCGTTGTCTCCGCATTGCTCGCGGGTGGCTGCGAGCTCCTCGCCTCGAGGTGGTCCTGATGGATCGACATCCCGAGTTGAGACACCTCGCCGAGGCACTGATTGAGGCGGTCTACGCCGATCAGAAACGACAGGCGACGGCGGAAAACGCTAACAAGCCAAAGGAGGCACAACATGAAAATCACACTTGAGTTCAGCAACGCAGAGAGGTTTATGAAAGAGCTCCCTCAGTTCGCAAAGGTCATCGGTTTCGCTGCGAATTTCGTGACATTCAGCCATATCGACAAGGACGGCCGAGACATCGAGATCCAGGCGGACGTCCCGGAGGTCATCGACACCCCGGACGGTAAGAAGATCAAGAAATCCGACGAGGATCGTATTCTCGAGGCCGCAAAAAAGGTCGGAGCCTTTAAGGAAGTAGCCCCGGCAGAGAGCTCAGAGAGCCCTCAGGACGCCCCGAAAGAATCAGACGGTAAATCGCCCACCGAGACCACAAAGGCCCCGGAAAAGAAGAAAACGGAGGCCTCAGCTAAGCCTGAGGACGTCATGCCGAAACCGGTCGACCCGCCTAAGGGAACGCCCGACATTGCCGCCGTCCGCAAGGTTCTCCACACGGCTATCAAGGGCGGACACAAAGACGAAATGAAAGCGCTTCTCGGCAAGCTCGGCGCCCAGAGCGTCAGCACGCTCGACCCGTCTAAGTTTACCGAGTTCATCACTGAGGCGAACAAGATCGGAGGCGGGGACAATGCCTAAACACGCAAAGCTCTCGGCGAGCGGTGCCGAGCTCTGGACAAATTGCCCGGGATCGGTGCACATGGCCGAGTTATTTCCGGAGACCACGTCGCCGGCTGCCGAGGAGGGAACCCTCGCGCACGCTCTGGCTCAGACCATGATCGAAAATGCCCGCGCCGGATCGATCTCTCCTCAGATCTCCGCCGAGTATATGGTCGAACGCGATAACGTCAACGCATTCTACTCAGTACACAAAGAGCTCGCAGGATCGTTCGATGACATGAAGAAAACCCTCGAGCCCTATGTCGACTACGTCATAGAGGAGTATGAAGCGATCCGCAAAAAAGACGCGGCCGCCGAGCTCATGACTGAGCAGCATGTCGACTTTTCCGACATCGTTCCAGGTGGTTTCGGGACGTCGGACGTCGTTATCATCGGCGACGACACCTGTGAGGTCATTGATTTGAAATACGGCAAAGGCGTTCCAATCAGTGCGATCGCGAACCCTCAGATCCGTCTCTACACCTACGGCACAATGTCCGCCTTTGATCTCTCCTACGATTTCAGCCGAGTCAAGATGGTCATCTATCAGCCCCGCCTCGACTCGGTGACATCTGAGGAGCTCACGGCTGACGATCTCCGCTCCTGGGGCAAGGCCGTCATCGTGCCCGCTGCAAAGAGAGCACTCAGCAAAAGCCCGAAATACACCCCCGGGCCGTGGTGCAAGTCTCATTTTTGTCCGGCCGCCGGGTCCTGTAAAGCCCGTGCCGCGAAAATGCACGAGTTCGAGGACATGATCGAGCGCCGGCGCAAGGACAACGCCGTTCTCTCTGGAGACGATATGGGCAGGGCACTCAGCGCCGCCCGAGAGTACACGGCGTGGGCTAAGGATCTCGAAAACGAGGCCCTCGAGCTCGCTCAGAGCGGCGAGGCCGTGACCGGGTGGAAAGTCGTAGAGTCCGTGGCAAAGCGAAAGTACAAGAGCGAGGAAATCGTCGCGGCGACACTCGTCAAGGCCGGCTACGATCCCGCCCTCATCTACGAGAAAAAGCTCCTCGGCGTGACCAAGATGACACAGCTCATGGGAAAAAAGGAATTTCACGAGGTGCTTGAGGAGCCCGGGCTTGTATTTAAGCCTGAGGGAGCGCCGACACTGGCACCTGAAAGCGATAAACGTCCCGCAATCGTGACGAATGTCACAGCGGATGATTTCAATGATTGATTTTGATTAAGGAGGACAAAGCAATGGCAGACAAGAAGTACACAGCAAAGATCAAGAAAGACGGCAGCGTTATCACAGGACTTGTGAGACTCTCCTACCCGCATCTGTTCGAGAAGGATGAGGCGAGCGACAAGTACAGCGCCTCGCTCATCGTTCCTGGAGACGACACTGAAAGCCTCAAAGTTCTCGAGGCGGCGGTCGAGCTCGCAAAAGAGGACGGCAAGAGCAAGAAATGGGGCGGAAAGATCCCGGGAAAGCTGACCGAGCCGATCCACGACGGCAGCGAGTCGACCGACACCTCCGGAGCCTATGACGGAAACTACTATTTCAGCGCGAGAAGCTCAAGCCGTCCGAAACTTTTCGACGAGGACGGCGTCGAGATCATCGACCCGGAGGAACTCTATCCCGGCTGCTATGTCCGCGCGATCGTTGCGTTCTATCCGTATAACATGAGTCAGAATGGCGTCGGCGTCATCCTCAAGGGAATAAAAAAGATCAAGGACGGCGATCAGCTCGGCGGCAGCAACAATGTGACTGCGGACGATTTCGAGGAGGACGATGACATTGACACCGATCTCGATTGAGATGGGCGTCGACGTTGAGACCTTTTCAGGAACCGACATCAAGAACGGCGCGTACGCCTACGCGGACGCGCCTGATTTTGAAATTATACTCGTCGCGTACAAGATCGGGGACGGCCCCGTCAAACAGTTTATGCCGCGACGCTTTGCTGAGCGGCCCGGAGTCCTGGGCGTCGATCTATCTGCACAAGGCGAACAGATGGAACTGTTCGGCAAGACGGATCTGCTCAAAGAACTCTGCGCAGACGGGGAGATCCTCGACGGAAACGAGGACGAGTTCCTCCAGGCTCTCAACGATCCGACGATCATCAAAACGGCCTACAATGCAAACTTTGAACGCACAACCCTAAAGAGCTACTACGGCGCGGAGTGCAATCCCGACGAATGGAGATGCACCGCCGTTCTGGCCTCAACGCTCGGCCTCCCGCGATCTCTGAAAGACGCGGGCGAGGCTCTCGGGCTCCCGGAGGATCAGAAAAAGCTCAAAACAGGCAAGGCGCTCATCCAGTATTTCTGCAAGTACGTCACGCCGACCAAGAGCAACGGCGGACGGCGCCGAAATATGCCAAAAGACGACCCCGACCGGTGGCACTTGTTCTGCGTATACAACAAGCAAGACGTCACAACGGAACAGGCGATCCTCAGCCGGCTCAAAAGGTTCCGGCCGATCCCGAGAGAGCAAAGGCTCTGGTCCGTCGATCAGAATATCGGCGACCGCGGGATCCGGATTGACGTGCCGTTCGTCCAGGGGATCGTCGACTATGACAAGATCCGGGTCGATCGTTGCATGACTGAGGCGCGAGAGCTCACCGGGCTCCAGAATCCGAACAGTGTCGCACAGCTCAAGGGGTGGTTCTCTGCTAACGGTGCGCCCGGACTCTCGACCGATATGTCTAAGGCTGCCGTCGCCGAGGCCTTAAAGCCCGGACACGAGAGCCTCTACTCCCCGAAAGTGCGGAGAATGCTCAGACTCAGACAAGCCCTCGGCAAGAGCAGCACAAAAAAATATCAGACCATGCTCGACTCGGTCTGCCGGGACGGCAGAGTCCGCGGAATGCTCCAGTTCTACGGCGCAAACCGGACCGGACGATGGGCCGGCCGGATCGTTCAGCTCCAGAACCTACCGCAAAACCACATCCCGGACCTCGATCTCGCGCGGCAGACCGTCGCGGAAAAAGACTTCGAGGCTCTGGAAATGATGTACGGAGAGCCGGCGCAAGTGTTCAGCGAGCTCGTGCGGACGGCGTTCATACCGTCGGACGGGTGTCACTTTATCGTGACGGATTTCAGCGCGATCGAGGCCCGGGTCATTGCATGGCTCGGCGGGGAGCAATGGCGCCTTGACACATTCCGAAACGGCGGAGACATCTATTGCGCCTCTGCCTCTCAGATGTTCTGCGTTCCCGTCGTAAAGCACGGTGTCAACGGACACCTGAGACAGCGCGGCAAAGTCGCTGAGCTTGCCCTGGGCTACGGCGGCGGCGTCGGCGCTATGAAAGCTATGGACACAACTCATACGATCCCGGAGGAGGACATGCCGGACATCGTGAGCAAGTGGCGCGAGAGATCGCCGAGGATCACCCGGCTCTGGAAACTGTTCGAGCGGTGCGCTCAGACAACGATTGAGACCGGCCGCAGATCCTTTGCCTACATTGAGGCGATCGGAGACGACGGACGGTATCACAAGCGAACGGTCAACGGCAAGCCGATCGCGATCGGGTTCTCGATGGACGAGATCGACGGCCGGCGGTTCATGTTCGGCAAGCTGCCGAGCGGGCGGTCGATCGCCTACCCGTGGCCGGCGCTCCAGGACGGGAACTACGGCAAAGAAATCGAATACTGGGGGACTGATACGGCGCACACCTGGGCGCCGATCCGGACCTATGGCGGCAAGCTGACCGAGAACATCGTCCAGGCGACCGCGAGGGACTGCCTCGCCGAAAAGATGGTCAAGGTTGAAGAAATGGGCTACCACGTCGTTGCCCACGTCCACGACGAAATGATAATCGACGTACCGCGAGCCGACGAGGCCGCGTTCGACCGGATCGACGGCCTCATGGCCGAGCCAATCGACTGGGCACCGGGTCTCCCGCTCAAAGGCGGAACCTATGCTTGCGACTACTACCAAAAAGACTAGGAGGACACTCATGAAAATCGAAAGAATGACAGAAATCGAAACACCCGACATCCAGATCGGCGACCGGCTCCGCGTCGGACGATATACGGCAACATGTCAAAAAGTCACCGAAAAAGGTGCAACTTTCCTGCTCGATCAGTACCTCGACCGGCCCATGCCGATGAACAAAAAGAACACGAACCACGGCGGCTACGACAATAGCGATCTCAGGAAATATCTCCAGAGCGACACCGTCCTGAGCGATTTCGAGGAGATCCGCCCCTACATGAAGCCATGGAACAACGGCGATTTGCTCCGGATCCCGTTCGCGGGCGAAATGTTCGGCGATAATCTCCCGAGTTGGGTAAAGCCGGATGGCCACGAGCAATGGCCGCTCATGACAGACGCGCACAACCGCACGGCGTCAAGGTGCGGAGATCCCGAATGGGGATGGCTCGCGAACACATTCCGCGATACCTCGACGATTTTCTGCCTTGTCAACACCGGCGGCCATGCGGACGCCTGGGACGCCTCGAACGTCCTCGGGGTCCGGCCGGCTTTCCTAATCGCATAATCGGGCGGGCTCGTCCCGCCCCGTGGAGGGTGAAAACATGAAAAGAAATAAAAAAATCTATATCTCCGGGCCTATAACCGGGGTCCCTGGAGCAATCTCCGCGGCGCATTTCGCGAGAGCTGAGCAAGATCTCCGCGAGCTCGGGTTCTGCAATATCATCAACCCTCGATTCATGTTCGAGGGCACCGGGCTCGGCTACAACGACATCATGAAGCACTGCCTCGATCTCGTCTGCTCAGCGGACGCCGTCATCCTCTTGCCTGGGTGGAAACACTCCCGCGGGGCTCAGATGGAGCTCGGCGCGGCCTATGCGCTCAGGCTGCCGGTCTATGAATACGACGCGGGATGGTCTCGCGATCATATCGAGGCCTAAGGGAGGGACATCAATGCAGCAACAAGCCGAAAAAAATATCCTCGAGTTTCCGCCGGCGCCTCATATCGACCACGATCGCCGGCTATGGATCTCGACAGGAAAAAACCGGTACGACAAGCACTGGAAAAACAAGCAGTTCATGTGGTCGGCGCTGCTTGCCCGACTCGCAAGGCCGACGGCGACGCCAGAAACCTTTGCCGAGTACATGAAAATGAGCAAGGCCGAACAGGACAACGCGAAAGACGTCGGCGGTTTCGTGGGCGGTGCCCTGAGTGAGGGCCGCCGATCCGCGAAAACCGTCAAGTCGCGCTCGATCATCTCGTTCGATCTGGACTTTGCCCCGGTGGATTTTTACTCCGGGATGAAGCTCGACGGGACCTACGCCTCGGCGTGCTATTCAACTCACAAATATCAGCCGGAAAAGCCGAGGCTCCGGCTCCTCATTCCTCTCTCGCGAGACGTAAGCGCCGACGAGTATGAGGCGGTCGCCAGAATGCTTGCGACAGACATCGGCATGGACTACATGGACCCGTCGACATTTCAGCCGTCTCGGCTCATGTACTGGCCAAGCCACGCGGAGGACGCGCCGTACTTTTTCGATTATGTCGACGCTCCGCTACTGGACCCCGATGACGTGCTGAGACGATACCCAGAGGGCGAATGGCATGACGCCTCCCTCTGGCCGACGTCAAAGCTCGAGGCGGACTCACACCGCAAGGTCGCGGACAAGCAAGCCGATCCGACAACCAAGCCGGGCATCGTGGGCGCGTTCTGCCGTGCCTACACCGTGCCCGAGGCGATTGACAAGTTCCTCGGCGACGTCTACGCGCCGACGGATCACGAGGATCGTTACACTTATATCCCCGGATCGACGACGGCCGGCCTTGTCATCTATGACGGCGGCAAGTTCGCGTTCTCAAATCATGGGACGGATCCGGCCGGCGGTCTCGAGTGCAATGCCTGGGACCTTGTCCGGATCCACAAGTTCGGCGGCGAGGACGACAAGATCCACGGAGACGTCGCACCGAATAAGCGCCCGAGTTTTAAGGCGATGGAGGACTTTGCTCTCAAAGACGAGCCGACGCTCCGGATCTATGACGCGGAGCATCACAGCGTCGAGGCCTCAGACTTTGACGATGGAGAGCAGACAGAGCTCACGCCCGCCGACGTCCGCCTCAAGCTCGACCGCTCGGGCAAAGGCGTCATCGAGAAATCGGTCGTCAATGCCGGCCGTGTTTTCGAGCTCGATCCGGCGCTCCAGGGGCTCACATATGACCTCCTCGCCGGTGACATCAAGATCGACCCGGAACACCCGGTTCCCTGGAAACGCCGGCCGGGGTCATGGACCGACGCGGACGACGCTCAGCTCTACACCTACGTCGCAAGCAATTATGCCGAGTTCCCGAGGCAGTACGTCCTCGATCAGAAAATCATAAGAGCCCAGGGGCGATCGTTTCACCCCGTCAAGCAATACCTTGAGGGGCTCGAGTGGGACGGAAACGCGCGCGCGGCGACGCTCCTCATCGACTATCTGGGCGCCGAGGACAATGTTTACACCCGAGAGGCGACTGAAAAGACGCTTCTCGCCGCGATCCGGAGGATCTACGAGCCCGGGTGCAAGTTCGACAATATGCTGATTCTCTCCGGACCGCCCGGGACCGGCAAGTCGACGCTCGTCGCTAAGCTCGCGGGGCGATGGTTCTCTGACAATCTCACGTTCGAGGACATGAAGGACAAAACGGCAGCGGAAAAGCTGCAGGGCTATTGGATCATTGAGATCGGCGAGCTAAAGGGCATGCGCAAGATGGACGTCGAATCGATCAAGGCTTTCGTCTCCAGACAGGAGGACATCTACCGCGCCGCCTATGGCCGCAACGTGGAAAAGCATCCGAGACAGTGCGTTATTTTCGGAACTGTAAACAACGCCGGCGGCTACCTCAAGGACATCACCGGAAACCGCCGGTTCTGGCCGATCGAGATCACAGGACAAACCGAACAGAAACCATGGAACCTCACCGACGCCGATCGGGATCAGATCTGGGCCGAGATGTTTTTCCGCTACAAGGAACTCGGCGAGACGTCGCTCCTACTCTCCAAGGACGCGGCGGCGATCGCGCTCGAAAAACAGACCGAGGCGCTCGAAAGCGATGAGCGCGAGGGCCTCGTCGAGGCGTTCCTTGCCCGCAAGCTCCCGAAGGACTGGAAAACAATGAGCCGAGACGCGCGGATCGCGTTTCTCGACGGAGACGCCGACTCGATCCTGCCGATCCCGCGCGCCGAGGAGGCAACCGAAGACCGCGAGATCGTCGCCGTCGTCGAAATCTGGTGCGAATGTTTCCGGAATCCGCTCGCGCGGATCACCCGGAAGGATTCCTACGACATAGCCTCGATGCTTATGAGGCTCGGGTGGGTCCGCACCGATCAGCGGCAGTACATCGCCGACTATGGCCGGCAGAGGGTTTTCGTTAAACAAACAAGATAGGAGGCACGACATGATTGAATACATCGGAAAAGCGGCAAGGCTCGAGCAGCTCGCCGAGGAGGCGGCCGAGCTCGCCCAGGCGGCGCTCAAGTGTGCGAGGATCGAGCGCGGAGAGAATCCGACGCCGGTCACGGAAAGGGAGGCCAAGGCTCACCTCATCGAGGAGTTCACGGACGTCGAGACTTGCGCGAAAGAGCTCAAGCTCTCCGCGAATCGAGACATCGAAGTTATGAAGATAAGGCGATTTTATGACCGCCTGAAAGAGATCGACGAAGATCCGGACGACGATCACATCGACGAGGACATCCAGGCGGCCGAAATGGCTGCTGAGGATATGCCCGACAATGAAGATATCCCGTTTTGTTGAGGAGGTGCATACATGATGATGGCAGAGGAAACCCGAAAATTATTAGAAGCAGAAAAAGCCTTCGAAAGGCGAGGTCACAAGGCGACGCTCGTCCAGAACACCGACCGCTACACGGTCATCGACTGGAGGAAAGCCGACGGCAGCGGCGACTACTATGTGAACTATATCATTGACAAGAAGCGCGGATCACTCATTATCTCCGGAGATCTCGGGGATTGCATTGCGACATGGTACAACCCGAATAGCGTGCACAATATCACCGAGTATACCCGGAGCATCTACTACTTTATCGGAAAATTTCAGTGCTCCTCCGATCGGTTCAACTGGGACGAGGACGACATCATTGACGACATCGAGGAGGAACTCAAAGACAGCGGCGTGGATTTCGATGACGACGATTTCAAGGATGACTGGGAGGAGTTCCAGGACGAGCTCCCGAACTACGTCAACGCGCACGGCTTTTTCCCGAACGGCGAGGTCGCCGAGTTCCTGGACAAGTATCTCGGCGACGACTGGTGGGAGGGCTCCAGCTCCTGGGGCCGAACCGTCGACCCGAGGGTCTATCTCTGGGTTGCGGGTCTCAATATGGCCGTCGATCAGCTCGACGAGGCCGGGCTTTTATCAGAGGAGGACTAAGGCTATGAGGATTTTAATCGACATTCTGGCCGTCATCGGCGCGATCACCGTAAGCTCGGTGGTGATTCTTGTTATTGCGCTCATCTTTGATACTTGCGATCAGGACGACTTTGACGACTGAGGAGGCAGCATGAATGAACAGGCAGCAGCGACGCGCGGCCGGTGTTTCGGGGAACCGGGACCCGGCTCGCATGATGAGGCAAAGCGACATCGACCGGATCCGGCAGCAGGCGGAGCTCGACGCCTCCGCTGAGGCGGTAGCCATGCTCTTGTCCCTTGTCATTAAGGTCATGCACGAGAAATACGGATGGGGTTTTAAGCGTCTCGGCGATCTGAGCGAGGCGATCGTTGACGAATGGAACGAGGTCGACAATAGCGAGATGACACTCAAAGGCTACCAAGAATACGTCTATCAAATGACCGGCGTGAAGTTCAAAACGACCGATTAAATCATGGGACAAGCTCCCGAAAATGACGGGACAAGCTATGGGACAAGCGGGACAAGCTCCGGAGCTTGTCCCATAGGTCAGCGCCGAGGCATGGGACAACGGGACAAGCTCAAAGACGCTTGTCCCATAGCTTGTCCCATCCGAAAACGTTGATTGTATAGGCTTTTTAGCCATTTATGGGACAAGGGACAAGAAAATAAAGCAAAACAATTCCACAGAAAAAACTATCTGCTACCAAGAAAAAAGCAGAAATAAGTGTAAAAAATGAATGCTCTAATACGCGCGTGGGAGATTGTCCCACGAAAAGACGGGAGGCTATGAAATGGAGAAATCTATAAGACGGGAGGCAAACCTCGAGCGGTCCTTTTGCAACCGGCTCAGAAAAGCGGGATGCCTTGTCTATAAGTTTGTAAGCCCTGGCAATGACGGAGTGCCGGATCGGATCGTCGTCACGTCTGGTGGTCGGGTCATCTTTGTCGAGCTCAAGACGGAGCGCGGCGAGCTCAGTGACATCCAGAACTATCAGATCGGGAGGATCCGCGATCACGGACAGGATGTCCGGGTGCTCTATGGCAAGGACGACGTCGATCGGTTTGTATCCGATGTCCAGGAGGGACGGCTATGAAGTTTGTGCCCTACGACTATCAACGTCGAGCGATCGAGAAGATCATCTCACAGCCCTCGGTCGGGCTATTCCTCGAGATGGGTTTAGGCAAGAGCGTCATCACACTCACAGCGATCAAGCAGCTCATCTATGACGAGCTCGACGTGACACGGGTGCTTGTCATCGCTCCGCTCATGGTCGCAAAAGACACCTGGAGCCGGGAGTGCGACAAGTGGGATCACCTCAAAGATCTCCGGGTCGCGAAGATCCTCGGCTCCGCTGCAAAGCGCAAGGCCGCGATCGCGGAGGACGCGGACATCTACGTTATCAACCGCGAGAATGTGGTCTGGCTTGTGGATAACTACCGCGGAATGTGGAAATGGGACATGCTTGTTGTGGACGAGTTGACAAGTTTCAAGAATCCGGCGGCTGCAAGGTTCCGGGCCTTGAAAAAGGTCCGGCCAAAGTTTCGTCGGATCGTCGGGCTCACCGGCTCACCGGATCCGAACGGGCTCATGGATCTCTGGGCCGAGATCTTTGTCCTCGACGGCGGTGAACGTCTCGAGCGGACTGTCACGAGATTCCGGCAGCTATACTTTCGTCCGGGTCGAACGAACGGGCACGTCGTTTACGACTGGACACCGGTCGAGGGAGCTGAGGCGGCGATCACGCACAAGATCAGCGACATCACGATCTCAATGCTCTCGGCGGACTACCTCGAGCTGCCGGATCGGATCGACCGGGACGTCCGGGTCACGCTCACCGACGATGAACGGGCGGTCTACAAAAAGCTCGAGCGTGAACACCTCCTCGAGCTGAGCGAGGACACCGCGATCTCGGCAGCAAATGCCGCGGCCGTCATGGGAAAGCTCCTACAACTCTCAGGCGGCGCGGTCTATGACGACAACGGCGGAGCGGTTGAGTTTCATCGCGAGAAGCTCGATACACTCGCGGAGATCATCGAGGCAAGCTCTGAGCCGGTGCTCATTTTCTACGGCTATCGACACGAGCGGGCACGGATCCTCAAGGCGTTCAGCAAGTACGAGCCGAGGGAACTCAAGACAGAGACAGACATCAAGGACTGGAATGACGGACGGATCCGGGTGCTCATCGCGCATCCGGCGTCCGTCGGATATGGTCTCAATCTCCAGGACGGCGGGCACATTATCGTCTGGTACTCTCTGCCGTGGAGTCTCGATCAATATCAACAGGCGAACGCGAGGCTATACCGGCAAGGCCAAAAGCGGCCGGTTATCATTCACCGGCTCATCGCGACGGGAACCGTCGACGAGAGGGTGGCCGATAGTCTCGATAGAAAAGACACAAGTCAGGCTGCGCTCATGACAGCGCTTAAGGACTTGCGAGAGGAGGTGAATCAATGAGCTACAAGAACAGCGAGGGCTACGACGATCCGACAGCCGGCGAGGCGTTCCGTGCGATCAGGGATCTCGAGAAGCGGCAAGCGCGGGAACGCCTGAGGGATCTGACGTGGGACGACTACGAGATCAGCCGCGAGAGATACCAAGAGCTGAGACATTTCTGTCTCCAGTACAAAGCCAAGCGGGCAGAGGCAGACAGCTTGACAGACGCGAGCGCGCCGGCGATCCGCTACGACAAGATCGGCAGCGGCGGAGGTTTCGGCGGGAGTCCGACCGAGACGGCAGCGATCAGGCACGCGATGAGAACCGAGAAGGCGAGGCATGATTGTCGGATCATCGAGGAGTCCGCAATGTGGGCTGCGAATGCTGCGGGCTATCGCCACATCTGGAGGGCACTGCTCGTCTCTGTCTCCGAAGGGTTGAGCTATACGCAGACGATGAGGCGATGCGGTCTTCCGATCGGCTCGACGGATTTCTACGGGATAAGGCGGGCGTTCTTCTACCGGCTCGACGTTCTCCAGATCGAGAATGAAAAAGTGGGTTAAACTAGAAAATGGTTTCGGGGTATAATCAATACCGTGAAGTAGTGAGGGCAAGGCCGACAAGGTCTTGCCCTTTTGCGTGGGCGAAACAATGACAGAGTCAGAGATAGCATACGCGTGGTGGTGCGTGCAGAATAATCCGCACCGGTTTTATCAGTGGAGCAAGTGGCTAAGCAAAAGGGCCGAGGTCCTAGCGCTCGATCGGTACGAGTGTCAGAGATGTCGGGAGGTCTATCACAGATACCGCAAGGCGGACACGGTTCATCATGTCAATCACTTAAAAGATCGGCCGGACCTTGCGCTTGAGATCTGGTACAAAGATCCGGTGACACATACAAAGCGGAGGAATCTCGTGAGCCTCTGCTCCTCTTGCCACGACGAGGAGCATCCGGAGAAGCTGAGAAGAAAAATTTCGGAACCGATCACCGAGGAACGGTGGGATTAAAAAATTTTCTTGCGTGAGGATTTTAGAATCATACCCCCCGGGTCAAAAATAAAAATTTTTCTCATTTCCCTCGGTACCGGGGCTGGCCTCGACAATTCCAAAAAAGCCGGTCGCGCGCGAAGTTTTGGGAATCGCTAGGGAAATATGCCAAATAATCGGAAAAAGGTCGGAATTGTATACAAAAAATTATCGGAGCTCAAGCCATACGCCCGGAACCCTCGACGCAATGACGCCGCGGTCCCGGCTCTGGAGGAGTCGATCAAGCGCTATGGGTTCAAGAACCCGATCATCGTTGACGGCTCGGGCGTAATTATCTCCGGACACACGAGATTCAAGGCCGCGAAAAAGCTCGGGCTTAAAGAAGTCCCTGTCATCGTGGCCGACGATCTGACCGAGCGGGAGGCCCGGGAGTTCCGGATCGCGGACAACAAGGTCTCCGAGCTTGCGACATGGGATGCTCAGCTCCTCGACGAGGAGCTCATTGAGCTCAAGGGCTCAGATATGGGCGTGTTCGAGCTCGACGACCCTGAGCTCCTGGATCCGGATGTCGACGAGGACGAGAAGATCGCCGAGGCCGTCGACAATGCAAAGGCAAACGGCGAGCGGGATGAACAGTACGACGAGTTTGAGGACAAATTCAAGCCAAAGCTCACAACCGACGACTGTTACACCCCGCCCGCTATTTATAACGCGGTGAAAGACTGGGCCGTTGAGGAATACGGGTGGCAAGATCGCAAGATCGTCCGTCCGTTTTATCCGGGCGGCGATTATCAGCGAGAGAATTATCCCGACGGGTGCGTCGTCATCGACAACCCGCCGTTTTCGATCCTGTCTCAGATCCTCGCATGGTATGAGGATCATAAAATCGACTATTTCCTGTTCGCTCCGGCGCTGACTCTGCTCGGGTTACGCCCGGCGACGTCGCACATCGCGGCGAGTGTCTCGATCACATACGACAACGGCGCGGAGGTCCGGACCTCGTTCGTCTGCTCTCGGGGCGATCTCATACGCACCGCCCCGAATCTCACTGCAAAGGTCAAAGCCGTCAACGACGAGATCAACGCGGAGAACAAGAACCATCCGGACAAGTACGAATATCCGGACGGCGTTGTCACGTCGGTCATGCTCGGCAAGTGGTCCGGCTACGGCGTCGACTACCGCGAGAACCGCGCCGAGTTCGTCCGCGAACTGGAATCGCAAAAGGACTCTGGTCGCGGCATCTACGGCAGCGGCTACCTCGTTCCGCGTGCGGCGATGATCGAAGCCCGAAACAAAGCGGAGCGAAACAAAGCGGAGCAAGAAACGAACGCGATCAAGTGGTCTCTCTCTCCGCGGGAACTGAAGATTATCGAAACGTTAGAAGGTGCAGACAATGGCCACAACGAAAAAACAAACCGCAAAAAAGAATAACCTCAACGCGGTCGCAAAGCAGCTCATCGAAATGGCCGAGCGCGGAGGCGTCGAACAAAATTTCTTTTTTGTGACAACATTCAGCCGATACAAGACACAGCTAAACACGTTGACTCGCCTCCAGAAGGAGATCGACGAGAGCGATGTCCTCATCGAGAAGGAGTACGTCCGAGGGCGTCCGAACATCGTCGCGAACCCCGCGATCGGCGAGTACAACAAGACGAGCACCGCGGCGAATCAGACCGTCGCGACGCTCCTCAAGATTATCACGACCTTTGCGGACGGGCCGGTGCTAGGAGCAGCGACAGACGATGGCGGAGACATCGACCTCTAAGCTATGCCCGCATGTTCAGAACTTTATTGACCTCGTTAAGTCCGGAAAGCTCCGCACCGACAAAGAGGTCAAGGCCCTCGTCGATCATGTCCTCTATTGTTTCGAGAATGAGGACATCTATATCGACACCGATCAGGCCGACCATTATCTCGGCCTGGCCAAGTATTTCCCGTTCGAGCAGCTGTTCCCCTGGCAGGAGTTCGTCATCGTCCTCCATGACTGCACCTACTGGAGGGACAGCAAGCTCCCACGGTGGACAGACCTGTTTTGCATGATCGGTCGAGGCGCGGGCAAGGACGGAACGATCGCCCTCGAGTCCGTCGCCTTGATCTCGCCTTACAACGGGATCCCGGGCTATGACGTCGACGTCTGCGCGAACAACGAGGAACAGGCCCTTCGCCCGGTCCTCGACATCGTGGACGCCTTTGACCATAGCGAGTACCAAAAGAAACTAAAGCGCTATTTTTCCTGGAAAACGGAAAGCGTCAAGGATCTCCGCGGCGGCGGTCAGATCAAGGGCCGCACGAACAACCCGAAAGGAAAAGACGGAATGCGGTCGGGGATCGTCGTGTTCAATGAGATCCATCAATACGAGGACTACAGAAACATCAATGTTTTCACGACCGGCCTCGGCAAGCATCCGCATCCGCGCCGGTCTTACTATACGACAAACGGCGACGTCCGCGAGGGACCGCTCGACGATCTCCTCGAAACGTCTGAGGGCATTCTGTTCGGCGGGGATCCGGACAATGGTTTGCTCCCGTTCATCTGTCGACTCGACTCCAAAGAGGAGGTCGACGACGAGGCGAACTGGGAAAAGGCGAACCCGTCGCTCCCCTATCTCCCGTCGCTGAGATCTGAGACAGAAAAAGAGTACCGGGAATGGAAAGCGAACCCGCACCGGCTCCCGGCATTCATGACAAAGCGAATGAACCTGCCGGATCAGGCGAATGACATCAAGGTGACAGACTACGAGAACATCAAGGCGACGAACCGCCCGCTCCCGGATCTGACCGGGTGGAGCTGCGTCGCCGGCATCGACTTTTCAAAGATCACTGACTGGGTGAGTGTCGACCTCCATTTCAAACAGGGCGACAACCGTTACGACATCACGCACTCGTGGGTCTGCTCCCGGTCGAAAGATCTGCCGAGGATCAAAGCACCCTGGCGGAAATGGGCCGACGACGGTCGGCTCACGGTCGTCGATGACGTCGAGATCCATCCGGATCTTATAACCTCGTACCTCGTGGAAATGAGAAAAAAGTATTCAATCCGGGCGGTCGCGATCGACGATTTCCGCTTTGCGCTGCTAGCCCGGCAGCTCGCCGGCATCGGCTACGATCCGAAGGACCTCAAGAACCTCAAGCTCGTCCGGCCGAGCGACATCATGAAGATCGCGCCGGTCATCGACTCATGCTTTGCGAATCAGTGGTTCACCTGGGACGACGCCCCGGAGTTGAGATGGGCAACGAATAACACGAAGCTCATCCGCTACGGCAGACGGCCCGGACAAGAAAACGATCAGGATCTCGGGAATTACGTCTACGGCAAGATCGAGGCAAAGAGCCGCAAGACGGACCCGTTCATGGCCCTCGTGGCCGCGATGACGATTGAGGACCGGATCATCGAACGACGCGCCGGACACCGCAAGCTCGACGTCATCAGCTTTTAAGGAGGGCGACACATGGCCTTTAATTTACTTAAATGGATTTTACGAAAAACAGGCAGCGACTCAGAGACCGCGACCGGGGATTTCCTCGAAGCCTCGACAGACTACGACGCCGACGCGCTGGCCGGACTTGCCTCATATCTGCAAAATATGGCGTTCTGGAGCTGCGTGCGTCGGATCGGTTCGACCGTCTCTCTCGTTGAGTGGGACACATACCGACGCGGCCGCCGTGTCCAGGCCGGTGAGGCCTGGGCGTGGAACTATGCACCGAATCCGAACGAAACCCGTGCCGAATTTTTCCGACATCTCGTATCTCAGCTTTATCTCGCCCAGGAGGCGATCGTTGTCGAGTACGCGGGCGGCCGATATGTCGCCGACGGTTTCACCGTTGAACGCCGGCTCACCGGTAACATCTACCGAGACATAACAAGCGACGGGCAATCGATCCCCGGCGTTTTTGGGGCCTCTGCCGTCTTGCATTTCACGATCGAGGGGAGTTCGATCCAGACAAGCGTCAACGCGATCGCGGCCACCGAGGGCGATCTGCTCAAGGCAACGACCAAAAAGATCGTAAGAGACGCGGGCGGTCATGGCGTGCTCAGAGTTCACGAGATCGCCGAACAGGATCCGGATTTCGAGAGCACCTACACGGATCTCGTCACGGACAAGATGAAAAAGTATTTCACGTCAGACAATGCCGTGCTGCCGGTGTTCGACGGCTACGAGTTTCAGGACACCTCCGGAACCTCAGCGGGGTCGACGAGAGACGTCCGTGCAATGATGGACGACATCATGGAGCTCACAGCCGAGGCGCTCGGCGTTCCGCCTAGCATCGCGACAGGAAAGGGAGTCACCGATCAGGATTTCACGCATTTCATGAACACGACGATCAAACCGCTCGCGGGCATGATCGTCCAGGAACTCAACCGCAAGCTCTACGGTCAGTCGAGAGTTTTCGCCGGCTCTTACATCGTGCCGAACTACTCGAACGTCCGCTACCGCGATCTGTTCGACATCGCCGATCCGATCGACAAGCTCATCGGGTCCGGCACGTTCTGTATTAACGAGATCAGGGCAAGGCTCGGCGAGGCCGTGATTGACGAGTCGTGGGCATGGCAGCATTGGATGACAAAGAACTACGCGCCGGCGGCGGATCAGCTCGACGGCGTCGTGGACGGTCAGCCACGCGCGGATCCGATGACGGATCCGACTCGAACCGGGCCCGATCAGGACACCCAAGACACAGAACAGGAACCGGACGACGAGCCGGATCCGGAACAAGAGGAGGTAAACAACAATGTCAACGAACAACAAGACACCGGCGACGATCAATAAAGAGCCGGCGCCGTATTTCTACATCGAGGAGGACGATGAGGCAAAGGTCGCCGATGTCTACATTTTCGGCAACATCGCGCCCGAGGCTCACGGTCTCGGGAGACTTTTCCGCGATCCGTCGGAGCGCTCCGCGTATGGCCTCGTCCAGGAGCTCAACGGGATCCCGGCAGACACCGCGATCACGGTCCACATCAACTCCAACGGCGGCGATCTCAAAGAGGGCCTCGGCATCTATAACACCCTCAAGGATCGCGAGAACGTGACGACGATCTGCGAAGGTTTCGCGGCGTCTGCCGGGAGCATCATCTTTGCTGCCGGATCCCGCCGAGTCATGCAGCCGGCGTCTCTGCTATTTATCCACCAGGCCGCCTATACATCGGTCGACGGCAACGCCGACGACCTGGAGAAATATGCCGACACGCTCAGGACCGTCACGGACGCGGCCGTCAACGCCTACCTCGAGAGCGGCGTCAATGTCTCCCGCGAGGAGCTCGATGACATGCTCAGGGCTGAGACGTGGATCAAGCCCGAGGACGCGGTCCGCATGGGTTTTGCGACTGAGGTCTCCAACGTGGAATCCGAGCCCGAGGAGGGCGGCGACGTCGCCGCGATCAGCAACGACGCAATGCGCTCGATCATGGCCGCGGTCTCCAGGCCACACGATAGGAGTTTCGGGACGATCGACGTCGACGTGTCCGGGCTCAAGGATATCGAGGACCTGGCCGGAAAGCTCAACGACACGCTCGCACCGTTTGCGACACTCGCGAACACTATCGATACTTGCCCTCAGCTCGTCGCTCTGGCTGCAAGAGTCGAGGCAGCACTGGCCGCCGATCCCGGTCTCGCCGATCGGGCTGCGGCGGTCGTCAACAAATTTTTAGGCAATCCCGCGCCGAAATCTCCGGCACGCGATGAGCATAAAGGATTTTTCAATTTCACAAAGCCGGAGGATCCGGCACACAGAAGGAGGTAACAAGATATGCCTACACTCAGAAACAAAGATGAGATGAACGAGACCCAGACGGCGATCGCTCAGCGAATCGCAAACGCGGCCCGCGAGGGCAATACCGAGGATTTTGAACTCGGTCTGCAGGATCTTTTCCAGAATATCAACGATCAGATCCTCGCATCCGCTCAGAGCGTCGGAGCAAATGCCGATGCTGCCGTTCTGGCACGCCGCGGTGTGAGACAGCTCACAAACGAGGAGAGCAAGTTCTACAACACCTTTATCGAGGCCGCCCGCTCTAACAAGGGCAACCCGATGATGGCTCTGACCGGCGCGGACAAGACTTTCCCGACTACGATCATTGAACAGGTCATGGAGGATATGCAGCAGTCTCATCCTCTGCTCGCCGCCGTTGACGCTGTCAACACAACCGGCCTGACCCGTTTCATTATCAACAAGGACGGCGTGCCGACCATCGCCTACTCTGTAAAGGGCACCGACGGCGCAACCGTAAACGATGATGTCACAATCACCGGTGCCGCAACCTGGGGCGATGTCACCGCGGCCGTCGAGGCTGAGCTGACAAGCGGTTTCGAGACGATCGACCTCGGACAGTTCAAGCTCTCCGCGTTCATGCCGATCGAGGAGGCCATGCTCGACCTCGGCCCCGCATGGATCGACTCTTATATCCGCACTTGCCTCTCCGAGGCTCTTTCCATCGGCTATGAGATCGGCATCGTCACCGGATCCGGTCACAATATGCCGATCGGCATGGACCGTTCCGTCGCCGACGATGTCACTGTCACTGCGGGCGTTTATCCTCGCAAGGACAAGATCGCGATCACCGATCTCAACTCTGACACCTACGGCAATCTGATTGCTCAGCTTGCCAAGACTCAGACCGGAAAGCCGAGAGCGGTCAGCAACCTCGTCATGGTTGTCAATCCGTTCGATTATTTCAAGCTCATCATGCCTGGTACTACCGTCCTCAATGCAAACGGCACCTATGTCAACGACGTTCTGCCGTATCCGACTCAGGTCATTCAGTCGATCGCCGTACCTCAGGGCGAGGCCGAGCTCGGTATGGCTAAGCGCTATTTCCTCGGCGTCGGTGGCAGCAAGGGCATCCAGTTCTCCGACGATTACAAGTTCCTCGACGACAAGAGATACTACAAGATCGTCGCCTATGCGAACGGCCGCCCGAAGGATAACAACGCATTCCTCCGCCTCGACATTTCCGGCCTCAAGCCTAAGTATCTCAAGGTTCAGAACGTCACAGCTTAATAGAACCGGGAGGAGGTAGACGATGAGCGCAATCGAAGTCTCGGACGAGCTGCTCAGCGAGGCGAAAAACTACCTCGACATCACCTGGGCAGACGACACGACCGACAACAAGCTCAAGGGCTCGATCCGGCGCGGCATCGCCTTTATAGTCAGAAAGACCGGCGTCGAAACGTCGGCCTTTTCTGGCGATTCTGCCGACCCTAGCGCTCAGGAGCTCTTGTTTGCTTATCTGCTCTACGATCGAGCGGGTGCGGTCGATCAGTTCAAAACGAATTACCTCTCAGACATTAACAGCCTGAGGGACGCGAAAGCGGTGACAGACTATGCGAATGCCAAGACAACAGGTTGAGGTCTTTAATGACGGGGCGGTCAAGATCTACGCGGCAAAGGACCGCCGCCTCGGCGACCTCAAGATCTCGCTCCGCTATCAGGAGCAATCGGTCGGCGTGGTCCGTTACTATTCCGCGGAGAACAGCGCGGACGGCAATCGCATCGACCGCGTGATTAAAGTGCCGCACACCGACAAAGTAAACCGGATGGACATCGCCGTCGATCAAAAAGACGGCCGGCAGTATAGGATCACCCGCATCCAGGCAAAACCCGAGAGCGGCGTCGATCTTTATGATCTCGAGTCCGTTACGGTGCAGATTAAGGAGGCAACATGAAGATAAAAGCAAAAAAGAGGTTCATCTCCGGGCGCTTTGAAGCGAGCCCCGGGCAGATCCTCGACGTTGAAAACGCTCGCGGCGCCTTGCTCGTGTCCGATGGGCTCGCGACTGAGGTCAAGGACAAAACCGAGACCGAGGCGGCTGAGCCGAAAAAGAAATGAGTAACTCGTCGACGATTGATGTCGGCGACCTCAGCGCAACCGTCAACAAGATCCTCGACAAGTACGGCGACAACGTCCGGAAAGCGACCGGGGAGCTCATAAAGAAGGTGGCCAAAGAGGCAAAGGACGACGTCAAGAACGGCGCACCCGTGAGGACGGGCCGCTATAAAAAGAGTTGGTCTGTGAAGATCGAGGAAGGGAGCGCCGGGCTCTATACCATAGCGACGGTGCATAGCCGCGATCGTTATCAGATCGCCCACCTCCTCGAAAAAGGACACGCAAAACGAGGAGGCGGCCGAGTTCCTGGGCGGGCGCACATCAAGCCGGCAGAGGAGGCAGCGGTCGAGAAGGTTCAGGAAGGGGTGGAAGAAATTGCACAAAAAGGAGACTGAGATCAAGACGATCCTCCAGGCAATGAAAGACGCCGGCATCATTGCGGGCTACGTCTACGACCATTTCACCCAGGACGACCCGATCTCGACACCGTTTGCCGTCTATCGGCGCATTGCGGTTCCCGGTTTCAAGGCCGACGATAAGGTCTACGCTCGGGACGATAGCGAGGACGTCGAGTTTTATGCCGACGATCCGGACACAATGGACACGATCATGGAGGTCTTTGAGTCTCAGGCCGACGCGGCTGAGCTCGTCTATGAGAGAACGGCGGACACCGTTTACATCGAGGATGAGGACTTCTACGAATCGCTTTATGAATTTTAGAGGAGGTAAAGGAAATGTCTGATAAGACAACTAACAAAGTCACGTTTGGCCTGTCTAACGTGCACATCTGGCCGATCACCTCGACCGATGACACCGGCAAGCCGACCTATGGCACGGTTTTCGCTCAGCCCGGCGCGACAGAAATGAGTTTCGACGCTGAGGGCTCCAGTGATCCGTTTTATGCCGATGACGGCATTTATTACAGACCGGTCAGCAATACCGGCTACTCCGGAAAGCTGACCGTCGCGGATCTGGTTTCCGCATTCCGGACTCAGATCCTCAAGGAAATCGTCGACAAGAACGGCGCGATCTTTGAGAACGCCGACGTTCAGCCGTCCGAGTTTGCTATTGCGTTCGAGATCAAGGGCGACGTTAAGAAGCGCCGGTTCCTGTTCTACCGCTGCCTGGCAACTCGCCCGGGTATTTCGTCCTCTACCAAAGAGGACAAGATCGACCCGAACAAGTCGGAGCTCGATTTCTCCGCAAGCCCTCGTATTGATAACGGATACGTCAAGGTGACAGCGGAGGAAGGGGACGCGGCCTATTCCGACTGGTACGGCACGGCCCCTTATGAATATGTCGATCCTAACGCGGCCACATCATAAACGGCCGCACGTTTGAAAAGGGTAAGCGGCTCGGCTTGCTATGCCTGAGCCGCTTATTTTTTGTGTTTTTCGGAGGTAAACAATGCTGAAAACTCTCCAGTTCGGCGATAAGTCGGTCACGTTTTCGACCTCGTTCGCCTGGACACTAATCTATAAATCACAGTTCGGCCGCGACGCGCTGCCGATCCTCATTCCGATCATCCGCGAGACAGCAAATACAAAGAAAAAGCCCGACGAGAGCGAGCTTGCGATGACTTTCCTCGAGCGCCTGGGTTTCTCTGGCGTCGTCGAGATCGCATGGTCCGCGGCTCGTCTTGTGGACTTCAACATCCCGGACCCTCTGACATGGGTCGCATCGTTCGGCGACGACTTTGAGCCGCTCGACGTCATTTCTGACCTTTTCCCGGATCTGATTTTGTCATGCTTTGCCTCAAAAAAATCGAAAGCCCCGATTCCGACGGCCAAGAAGGCGACGACGACCAAGAAGTAACAACGGATCGGATCCTCGCGGCGGGACTCATGCGCGGGCTCACACGAGCCGACGCCGACGTCATGACGATCGGCGGGTGGATCGACTACATCATCGAGTGGAATCAGATGACCGAGGAAGCCCGAAAAGCGGAAAGCTCGCCCGAATCTGGAAACGGGGCGAAAATCCGGACAAGGAAAGCAACACAGGCCGACATTGATCGGTTCGCCGCATTTTAAGGGAGGAGGAAAGAGACATGGCCGGTGGAAATATTAAAGGCATAACGATCGAGATCGGCGGCGACACTACCAAGCTCTCGTCCGCCCTATCGCAAGCCGACAAGGCCTTAAAGAACACACAGAAACAGCTCAGCGAGGTCGAGCGGTCTCTGAAATTTGACCCGGGCAATACGGATCTGTTAAAGGACAAGCAAGTCCTCCTCGCTGACAAGATCAACGAGACAAAGAACAAACTCGAGGCGCTGCAAAAGGCTCAGAAAGAGCTCGACGCCGAGGGTGTCGACAAGAACTCGGAGGAATACAAAGAACTCCAGGTCCAGATCGACACGACAAAGAGCAAGCTCGACGGACTCAATGACGAGATGAAAGAGTTCGGCAGCGCGGGCGCTCAGGCGCTCCAGGTTGCCGGCAGCAAGATCAGCGAGACCGGCGACAAGATCAGCGGCGTCGGCGAGAAATTAACGGCCGGCGTCACCGGACCGATCGTGGCCGCGGGAGCGGCTGCCGGCGCCGCATGGACTGAGGTCGACTCGGCGATGGATACCATCGTCACTAAAACCGGTGCAAGCGGAGCCGCCCTGGACGATATGCAGCAACGAGCCCAGAACATCGCGACGACGATCCCGACGAGTTTCCAGTCGGCCGGCGACGCGGTCGGTGAGGTGAACACGAGGTTCGGCGCTACCGGCGATCAGCTCGAGCAGCTGAGCACCCAGTTCATCGAGTTCGCAACAATCAACAATCAGGACGTCTCCGGTTCTATTGACACCGTCCAGGCGGCGATGGCTGCCTATGGTCTGAGCGCCGATCAGGCCGGGCTCATGCTCGACACCTTGAACAAGGCCGGACAGGACACCGGCGTCGATGTCTTAAAGCTCGCGAGCGACATGACAACGAACAGCGAGGCCTTGCAAGAAATGGGCTTCAATGCCTCAGACTCTGCAATGTTCCTGGCTAACCTGGACAAGTCCGGCGTCGACTCAAGCGTTGCGCTCACCGGTCTCAAGGCCGCCCTTAAAAATGCCACGGCCGACGGTAAGACGACCGGCGAGGCAATGCAAGAGCTCAGCGACAAAATTAAGGGCTCAAAGGATAAGACCGAGGCAATGCAGGCCGCTGTCGAGGTTTTCGGTGCTAAGGCCGGCCCGGTTCTCGGTGCTGCAATCTATGACGGAAAGATCAACCTCGACGCCCTCGGGACGTCGATGAGCGATTTCAGCGGAAACACGGCCGACGCATTCAACGCGACCCTCGACCCCGCCGATCAGTTCACGACCGCGCTCAATAATCTCAAGGCGATCGGCGCTCAGCTTTTCACGACGATTCAGACCATGATCGCACCGGTTCTCGACAAGGTCGTCCAGAAGCTCAAGGACTTAAATGCCCGGTTCCAGGAAATGACCCCGGAACAGCAACAGATGATCATAAAAATTGCGGCGATTGCTGCCGCGATCGGCCCGGTTCTTGTCCTAGTCGGCAAGGCGGTCTCCACGATCGGAGCGATCACGGCGGGGATCGGTAAGCTCTCCGGGGCTCTTTCTGCGGCCTCCGGCGCGACTGGAGCGCTCAGCGGATCCATGTTAGCCGCTGCCGCGCCGATCCTTGCGATCGTTGCCGTCGTTGCGGTTCTCGTGGCCGCATTCAAGCACCTATGGGACACAAACGAGGTTTTCCGGAATGCGATGACCGCGATCTGGACACAGATCAAGGGCATTTTTACCGGTTTCGTCGATGAAGTGAAGGAGCGGTTCGCCTCTCTCGGGATCAGCATGACCGACATCACGAACACGCTGAGTGCGATCTGGAACGGTTTCTGCAATCTCCTCGCGCCGGTTTTTGAGGGCGTGTTCCAGCAGATCGCGAACGTATTCCAAGCCGTGACCGATGTCATCGTCGGGATCCTCGACATCTTTATCGGCATCTTTACCGGAAACTGGGATCAGGCATGGCAAGGCGTCCAGGAGGTTTTCGGCGCGATCTGGGATTTCATCAAGAACACGTTCCAGAACGTGCTCAACATCATGGAGGGCATCCTCAACACGGTCTGCGGGTGGTTCGGCACTACATGGAGCGAGACCTGGAATAATATCAAGAACGTCATCGTCACCGTCCTAACGGCGATTCAAAGCTTTTTTGTCACGATCTGGAATGCGATCGTCGCCGTTGTCACTACGGTCTGGAATACGATCAAGAACGCGATCACAGTGACAATCAACGCGATCGCGACGGTCATCACAACCGTCTGGAATACGATCAAGACAGTGACCTCGACCGTCTGGAATGCGATCGTCGCGGTCATCACTACGGTCTGGAATGGTATCAAGAACGCGGTCACGACCGCGATCAATGCTGTCAATCTCGTTGTCACAACGGTCTGGAATGGTATCAAGACAGTGACCTCGACCGTCTGGAATGGGATCAAGACAGCCGTGTCGACCGTTGTCAACAGTATCCGGGACACCGTGTCCTCGGTATTTAATGCCGTAAAGAATACGGTCACAACGGTCTGGAATGGCATCAAGTCGGCGATCATTACGCCGATCGAGACGGCACGAGACGCGGTCAAGAACGCAATCGACAAAATGAAAGGATTTTTTAATTTCGAGTGGAAACTCCCTGACATCAAGCTCCCGCATTTTTCGATCGAGGGCAAGTTCTCGCTCAATCCGCCGAGTGTTCCGCACTTTGCGGTCGACTGGTATGACCGCGGCGGCATTTTCTCATCTCCGACCGTCATCGGTGTCGGCGAGAAAAGGCCTGAGTTTGTCGGTGCGCTTGACGATCTCCGCGCAATCGTTCGGGAAGAGTCTGCCGGCGCAAGCTCGGCGGCTCTGAATCAGATCGTCGAATTGCTTACCCAGATCGCGGGCAACCCGCACGGCATAACCGTCAATCAGACGATCAACGCCGAGGACACGAGCTACGTCGGGCAGCAGAAACAGGCCGCTAAGGAACTCGGCCGGATTGCGAGGGCGCTGACATGAAAACACAGGAAATATTAACCTACACAAACACAAAGGGCGAGTCGATCACGTTCGGGGTCGGCTCCAGATATCACGTCAATGTCTCGAAGGACGTGACGGGGCTCAGCGACCTCGACGACACGATTTACTCGACGTCCTCGATGGGACAGCACGGCGACACCTACACGGGCGTCCGGATCGAGCCGAGGCCGATCAAGATCAAGGGCAAGATCACTGAGCGCGATAAATCAGCACAGATCGATCTGAGACAGAACGCGCTCAAGATCTTAAACCCGGAGCTTGCGGGGACTCTCCGCTACTACTACGGCAGCTTTGCCCGTAAGATCGGGGCGATCGTCGACGGGACGCCGACGTTCACGCGGGATCTCTCTCAGGCGTTTGAGGTCGATTTCAAGTGCCTCGATCCGTTCTGGCAAGAAGAAACCGAGCACCGCGAGGACATCGCGACGTGGGAAGCCGCCTGGGAATTTCCGACAGAGATCGACAGGGACGACGCAACGGACATGATTTTCGGCAGCCGTTCGGACAGCGTCATCGTCGACGTTTACAACGGCGGACACGTCTCGATCGGTATGAGGATCGTATTCCGGGCAATCGGTGAGCTCACAAACCCGATGCTCCTAAACGTCAACACCCGGGAGTTCATAAAACTCAACTATACGATGGTCGCCGGCGACGTTGTCGAGATCAACACGTCCTACGGATCCAAGAGGGCAAGGCTCACCCGTCAGGGCGTCGTGTCCAATGTTTACCGCTATCTCGATGTCGACTCGACCTTTATGCAGCTCGATGTCGGCGACAACGTTTTCCGATACAACGCGGACACGGGGCTCGACAATCTCGAGTGCTCGATCTATTTCAGCCCGAAAATTCTAGGAGTATAAGCCAATGGATCTGAGAATTTTTGACAAACAGCTCAACGCCCTCGGCGTCATCGACGAGGCGGCGAGCGTCATCTGGACCGTCCGCTATTTCGACGTCGGCGAGTTCAAGATCCTCGCGCCGATCACTGACAATAACAGGGAGCTCCTCGTCCGGGATCGCGTCGTCGTAAAGCACGACAAGTACACCGACTACACGGACGCCGACGGCGCGATCTGGAGGCGCGGCGCGGTCATTAAGTACGTGCACTACACGAAAGACGAGACCGGTCAGGAGCAGATCGAGGCGACCGGCTACGGTCTGAGCAAGTGGCTCAGTCAGCGAGTCATCGCCCCGACATTCTCAACGACCGGCACAAAACAGGCAATTGTCAACGAGCTCGTCACCCGGAACATCGGCAGCAAAGCGGACACCGCGCGGCAGTTTCCTCAGTTCATCACGATCACGCAGAGCGATTTCGGCGGGGTGAGCATCGACTACTCTCCGGAGTATCTCAAGGACCTCGGCGACGAGGTCAAGGCACAATGCCAAGACGGAAAGCTCGGCTATGACATTCTCGTAAACGAGCGGACGAAACAGTTCGGATTTTATCTCTATGAGGGCCGAAACCTCACCGACGGAAACACCGACGGCAATCCGCCGTGCATTTTTTCGCGTGATTTCGATAATGTCACGGAACAGGAGTACGAGAACAGTGTCGAAAACTATAAAAATTTCGCCTACGTCCGCGGGTCCTCAGACAGCAACAACGTCCAGATGATCGCGACCTTCGACGGAGCCGGTGCTTCAGGTCTTGACCGGTGCGAGGTCCTCGTCGACGCGACGGATATGTCGCGGAGTGTCGAGGGTGACAGCGGCACGAGCACCGACATCCCGGACGCGACCTACAAGACCATGCTCGAGAACCGCGGTGCGACAGAGCTTGCGACCATGATCGAGACCTACACGTTCAAGAGTACGATCCGCGCCGACTCGAATCTTGCCTACAAGGACGATTTTGACCTCGGCGACCGCGTGACGTGCATCGAAAAGAGGTGGGGCATCAAGATCAACTCAAGGATTACAGAGGTTTCTCAGACCTGGGAAAAAGGCAAGACAACGCTCGAGGCCACGTTCGGCGAATCGACTCCGACGCTTCTCGAGGCGATTAAAAAGAGGAGGTAAATCATGAACTACATGCCTTTTAACAGCGTGGACCATGACCGCGTTTATAAGGCCGAGGACTGGGCCTGGTATTTCTCGACGTTCATCTCGAACGGCGTATTCCCCGCCCCGTCGGACGGTCTGCAAGTCGTCGCCGGCGACGGTATGACGATCGGCGTCCGGCCCGGCTACGGTTTCATCAATGGCTACGCATTCCGCAATCAGGAGCTCTACAATCTCACGATCAGCAACGCCGACGGCTCACTCGACAGAATCGACCGCGTCGTTCTGAGGTGGGACTTGACTCAGCGACTCATGGAGCTCGCGGTCCTCACCGGATCGCCGTCAAAGTCTCCAACAGCGCCGGCGCTTACTCAGGGCGCCGACGTCTGGGAGATCGCTCTCGCGGACGTCTCCGTCACTAAGGGCCTCACGACCGTCACTCAGGCACAGATCACCGACGACCGATACAACTCGAGCCTCTGCGGGATCTGCGCCGGTGTCATTACTCAGATCGACGCGAGTACACTGACTGCTCAGTTCGACAGCTTTTTCGAGCAGTACACCGCGAAGATCACCGAGAGCTACGGCAATTACACGACAAGCATCGAGGCCTATGAGGCCGCATGGAAAGCCGCCCTCGATGACTGGAAAGCGTCCGAACAGTCAGAGCAGGACACCTGGCAGACAGCTCAGTGGCAAGCGTTCTCCGAATGGCTCAGCAAGTGCGAGGCCGCGATCAGCGACAGCACCGCCGCGACGCTGACCGCTGAGGTCGTCGAGCATGACGAGAGGCTCGACGTTCTGGAGCACATGACGATCCAGAACGACTTTTTCGCTCCGCTCCTCGACGACGACAACTGCCCGATCCTGGACGACGACGGGTTCGCGATCCTGAGGGACTGGAAATATAAATACGCCTAAACGGTAACATCGACCGCCTCGGATTCTCCCGGGCGGTCGTTTGATTAAGTACAAGCCAAAAAAGGAGGCAAATTATGGCAATCACTATTGACGTGTCAAACGGCCGGAAGTTTACCGACGAGCCGACGCTCGACGCGCTGACCGACGGCTCTGAGACTTTGCTCGTCCATAACGACAACGGGGTCAAGTCGATCAAAGCAAGCGCCCTCAGTAAGTTCGTGACAGGCGACCTCTCCGGGCTCAAAACGACCGACAAGACCGGGCTCATCGCCGCGATCAATGAAGTCCTGGGCGTGACCGGGGACAATGCCTCGGCGATCACCGCACTCCAGACCTTGACGAAAATGCTCAGTGCGACCGGAGCATCCCGCGCGAACTCTTTCATCTATGAGTACAACCTCGGGGCATCGTTCACCAACGAGCAGAGTGCCGACATCGTCGCCGGCACTTTTGACAAGGTCCGCCCCGGCGGCTACTGGACGATCAACGGCCACAAATACTGGGCCGGACACGCGGACTATCGTCTCCATTGCGGAGACACTGAGCTCACGAAACACCACATGCTCGTTTTCCCGGACAAGTCTTTTTATAACCACGTCATGAACTCGACAAACGTAACGACCGGGGCCTACTACGGCTCGAACATGGTCTCGGACGGACTGACTCAGGCCCTCTCAACAGTAAAGGCCGATTTCGGCGAGTCCCACGTCCTCACCTACCGCAATCTGCTCGCGAACGCGGTCAGCAACGGAGCAAGCTCCGGGTGGTCCTGGTACGACAGACAGATCGACCTCATGAATCAGGCCATGGTCTACGGCCATGTCGCATGGGCCGGCAATGGCTACGACGTCGGATGCGACAAGTCTCAGATCGCGCTTTTCCAGGCGCGCCCGGATCTCATTGTAAACCGCGAAAACTGGTGGCTGAGGGACGTGCGGTCCTCGGCGCATTTCTGCTTTGTCCACAACTTCGGCGGTGCGGACACCTGGGCCGCCTCGGGCGTCCTCGGGGTCCGGCCGGCTTTCCTAATCGCATAATCGGGCGGGCTTGTCCCGCCCCGTGGAGGAATTATGTCAGACATACCAAAAAGCAAACGCGCCTGGTCTAAGCTCGAGGCCCTCGACAAGGCGATCACGATCCGCGGAGAACTGAGCCGGGAGCTCCTCATAAGTTTCGGGCTCAGTGAAAAGCATATCGACGCGGCCGTGAAGAAAGCGACGAAAGGGCTCCAGGGCGAGGAGAAGGATATCCTCGCGTCAAAGATCCGGGAAATGTACGCCGGGTTCATTCCGTGGTTTATTGAACGGCATCGGAACCGCGTCGACGATCTCGCCGGCGACATTGAAGCACATATCCGCGGCGCGAATAAGATCTGGCCGGTTTGGAAATTTGAATACGACGACCGCCGTCAGGAATGGAACGAAGCACTCAAGGCTTGCGATCGACTCCAAGGCGAGCTCCAGTTCATCGCGGAGCAGCTCCCGGCCGACAAAAATCGGTACAAGAGCATCGTCCTCGAGATCGACGACCTCGACAAAATGATTAAAAAGATCCGGCAGTCGGACAACCGGTTCCTCCCGCACTTAAAAGCGTAACTAATGCGGGTGCTCTTTGTACGTGCAGTCCTCGACGAATTTCTGCAATGTCAACAACAACGGCAATGCGAACAACTGGAACGCCTCGAACGTCATCGGGGTCCGGCCGGATTTCACAGCCCCGCACCTGGGCAAGTTTCCACGCGGGGAAATGGGAAAGGAAAGAGCATCCGTTCGCCTGGAGATCTCCAGACGATAAACCTCAATCATGACGCCGCCGGTTACGACCGCCGCGGCTCTCAGCATGGTTTTATGATTGTATTTTTTGACATGAATGCCCTCTATGAGGGCGGCACAAAGGCGATGCGCGGGAGCAAGTTCAAGCAGACGACTCAGCGCTACCGCTGCAATCAATTACTGGAAACAGCACGACTCGCGGACGACCTTGAGAAAGGAACCTACGAGCCACAAACCGGGCACAAGTTCCTCATCAGTGAACGAGGCCATGCCCGGTACATATCGAGCAACGTAATGAGGGACAAAAGTCTCTACCACGTTTTATGCGATGACGTCCTAACGCCCGCGGCTGCTAAGTTTCTCATCTTTGACAACTCGGCAAGCCAAAAGGGCAAGGGCGTCGACTTTGAACGCCGACGCCTCGTCGAGCATCTCCGCCGCTATTATGCGACGCACGGAACGAACGGCGGGTGGATCGAGCTCTTTGATTTCTCGGGCTATTACGCGAACATCCGGCATTCGGTGTGCCTCGCTGACACAGGCACGCTGCTCATTAAGGCCGATGTCGATCCGGAGACCGTGGCCTACACGATCCGGCTCTTGCGGAAAATATTCAAGACCTACGAGGTCGACGTCTCCCGGTTCACCGAGGACGAGATCCGGAGGTTCATGACCGATAAGGTCGACCCGCTCATCAATGCGAACGTGCCCGGCGCCGAGCTCACCGGCCGGCGCTATCTACCAAAGGGCGTCGACATCGGAGCGCAACCGTCTCAGAACGTCGGGATCTCGTTCCCGATCCCTTGGGACAACTACGCGAAGATCGTCCAGGGCGAAAAGCTCTACGCCCGGTACACCGACGACTCCTACGCGATCAACGAGGACCGGGACGACCTGGAGGAGCTGCGTGCGGGTCTCTCAGACACCGCCGCCCGGCAAGGGCTCATCGTAAACGTGAAAAAGACAAGGATCACAAAAATCAGCAAACCGTTCCGACACCTCCAGGTGTCGTACCGACTGACCGAGACCGGGAGGATCGAGCGCCGGATCAATCCGAAAGCGATCACCCGGGAGCGGAGAAAACTCAAGGCATATAAGAGACTCCTCGAGGCGGGTCGTCTTGAGTACCCCGCGATAGAAAACGCCTTCAAGTCGTGGCTCGGTGGGCACTATAAGTATATGACCCACGGGCAGATCTATCAGCTCGCGAGCCTGTTTTATGAATTGTTCGGAAGGAGGCCAACATGGCGAAAAGGACATTCACGATTGTTTTGGATGATGACACACAGATTAAGAGCCTCGAGCTCAACGGGAACAGCTTTATAAGCAAAACCGAGCTCAAGGCGGCCGACATCGAGGGCAAGCTCTCCAAGGTGACGCTCAAAGGATCCGACGGATCCATCGAAGAGCACGGACAGATGACCCTCGTTCAGATTACTCAGGACGGCGGCAAGTGGTGGCTCTGCCTCCGCGATCTGACCGACGCGGAGATCCAGGCCGCCGCGCTCAAGTCTCAGCTCACCGACGCAAACAACGCGATCGCCGAGCTCACCGAGCTCATCGCGTCGATCTCACAGTAAAAGGAAGGGAGGTAGCATAACATGATTACATTCACACAGAATAGCGGCCTCGTTCGTATCTGGGGCCGTCGAGTCATCGCCGGGACGTGCACTCTGGAGGACGTCCCTAAGCTCAGCAATCTCCAGGAGGCCGTCAAAGAATATGTCAATGCAAACACCGACAAGGATTAACCTCACCGAGCTCGCGATGATACAGCAAGAAACGATCACAAAGCAGTCGCGGATCATTGCGCGGCTGCTTAATGAGGTCGCTATGTTTCGGGAGCTCACTCAGGCCGAGGAAGAATACGCGGCGGCGTTTCACACGGAGGAGGGAGAAACATGACTCCATTTTGGCAAAATATCACGATCGCGATCGTCTCGGCACTGGGCTCGGGCGGCTTTGTCTCGCTCGTTCAGTTTTTCGTAACTCGACACGACAAGGCAAAGGAAAAAGAGGACGAGGAGCAAAGCGAAACAAGCAAGATGATCCTCGCTCTCGGACACGATAAGATCGCATACCTCACGCGCAAGTTCATCCGCCGCGGAGGGATCACACAAACAGAGATGGCAAACCTCGCCGGCTTATATGCTCCATACCGTGCAATGGGCGGAAATGGAGACGGGAAGGCCGGCTATGAGGCTTGCGAAAAGCTGCCGATCATCGCCGACGACGAGGCGGATCGGCGCGACATTGAGATCAAGCGAAAGGAGTATGAGCTATGACCATGAAAAATGAAACCTATGACAAACTGAAATGGATCGCTCAGATCGCGCTGCCGGCAGCGGCTACACTTTACGCCGCTCTCGCCGGGATCTGGGGTCTCCCGCACGGCACCGAGATCACCGGAACGATCTCAGCGGTCGACGTGTTCCTGGGCGCTCTGCTCGGAATTTCGACCAAGAACTACAACAAGGGAGGCGAATAATATGATTATTGACGTATCTGAACACAACGGGGTGCTGAACTGGGAAAGTCTGAAAACACAGATCGAGGGCGCAATCATCCGGTGCGGATATGGCTCGAACATAACAGCCCAGGACGATAAGTACTGGGCCCGCAATGTTTCTGAATGTGAACGCCTCGGGATCCCTTACGGTGTATATCTCTATTCCTACGCGGCGACCGAAGCGGCAGCACGTTCCGAAGCTGAGCACGTTCTCCGCCTAATCAGCGGACACAACCCTGAGCTCCCGATCTTCTACGATCTCGAGGAGGCAAAGTACGGAACGGCGGCGCGTGCCAATTACTATGCCTTTGAGCATGAAATTAAGGCCGCCGGTTTCCGCTGCGGACTGTATACCGGGGAGTATTACTATAATCAGTACATGCACGGAACGGCGGCGGACTACCGATGGATCGCAAAGTACGGAACAAATAACGGGCAGCCTCAGAAAAAGCCGACACTGTCAGACGGTGCGAATTATCAGCTCTGGCAGTTCACGTCGAAATGGATGAATCAGAACATGGACGCCTCCGAGATCATCGACCGAAGCGTGTTTGCTACTACGACAGCGGCAGCGGTCAAGAAATCCGTCGATGAGATCGCGGCCGAGGTCATTGCGGGCAAGTGGGGCAACGGAACGGACCGCAAAAACCGCCTCCAGGCGGCCGGCTATGACTACAACGCCGTCCAAGCTTGCGTTGACTCTAAACTTTCCGCAAGCGTGAAAAAGAAGTCCGTCGACGAGGTCGCCCGTGAAGTCATCGCGGGCAAGTGGGGCTCCGGTGTCGACCGTCGCAATCGTCTCGCCGCGGCCGGCTATGACTACAACGCCGTCCAGAGCCGCGTAAACGCATTGCTCTCAGGCGGATCCAAAGCACCGAGCAAGTCCGTCACAGAGATCGCCCGCGAGGTCATCGCCGGCAAGTGGGGCAACGGATCAGAACGCCGCAGACGTATTCAGGCGGCCGGCTATGACTACAACGCCGTGCAATCTGAGGTCAATCGTCTGTTAAAGAGATGAGTGCGGTCATTACGGCCGCGGCGATCGTTGCCGGTCTCGGCGTTATCTCGTGGATCGGCGCGGCGGTCATCGCTCAGGCGCTCAATAATACGCTCGAATGACATGAAGAAAACGCCGACGCAACCGCGCCGACGTTTTAGCGGCGGCAAGGCTCCCGGGAGCCGACCCGCCGCCTTTTTTATGCCGCGTGACTAAATGGGACAATAAGTATATAATATTTTCCATACACGAACGGTTTGCCGGGGGTTCGGATACCATTCCGACTGCTCCATCTGATAAGCCCGGAGCTTTCCTTTATTTAGAAAGGGTTCCGGGCTTCTTCTATGCACTCATCCGGCAAATATCCGGCATATCTGGCATTTCCGGGCATTTCAGGCCTTGTTACGTTTTTCATGCGGTCTTTGGACTTTTCTTTTGTTTTTTTATGCCTTCTGTCCGGTTTTTCTGTTGGCGCGCTTTTGACGCGCGAATTCTTGTACCGCATTGTTGGAGCGCTCTTTTAGGTGAATGAATACGGAAAGGAAAAAGCCGTAGAAATGAGCATTGCATTATAACCGGTATCTTTGTAAAATATGGGACTGGGACAGCCGGGACAGATGTGTAGGAACCTCCGCTGTCCGGTATGTCGCATCTGAAGGTAAGCATGAAAAAGAGGAGGAGAAAACAACATGAAACTAGCTTATTCCGTTGAGGAGAAGCCGCCGTTTAAGAAAAACCTGGTGTATGCGTTCCAGCAGCTTCTTGCCATTATTGCGGCTACGCTTCTGGTGCCTGCGCTGGTCAATCTGGGAACTGCCGGCGGGACAGAGGTGACCATGAGCCAGCCCGCGGCGCTGTTTGGGGCAGGGGCGGGAACCCTTTTATATGTGTTCTGTACAAAAAAACGCAGCCCGATTTTTCTGGGAAGCTCCTTTGCCTTTATTTCTCCCCTGATCGGTGCCTGTTCTTTCGGCTATTTCGGAATTTTTCTGGGAGCCGTCTTTGCCGGCGCGGTTTATGTCATTCTTGCCGTAATTATCGCATTTGTCGGGACAAAGTGGGTGGACAGGCTGATGCCTCCCGTTATCATCGGCCCTACGGTTGCCCTGATCGGACTGAGTCTCTGTACCTCCGCAGTCAGCAACCTGAACAATACGTCCAGCGGTGACTACAACCTGATCGCGATTCTCTGCGGCCTGATTGCCTTTCTGGTTACGGTTGCGGCTTCCGTCTACGGGGGCAGCCATATCCGGATGATCCCGTTTATCATTGGTATTCTTGCGGGGTATCTGGTGGCGTCTGTCTTTACCGTGATCGGCAGGGCGGCCGGGATTCCTTATCTGCAGATTGTCAATTATACGCCGCTGGCAGATAATTTCCGGAATCTTTCCGCCGCAAGCTTCTTCAGCGTACCGCAGTTCACATTCCTCGGAATGCTGGAAAACGGCACAAAGTCGCTGGGCGGTGCTGTCGGTGTCGCCAATGTCCTTCTTCTGTTCGCCCCGGTGGCGCTGGTCGTTTTTGCGGAGCACATTGCCGACCACGAGAACCTCAGCACGGTAATCGGGCGCAACCTGATCAAAGATCCGGGACTTCACAGAACGCTTCTGGGAGATGGGCTCGGCTCTATTCTGGGTTCTTTCTTCGGCGGATGTCCGAACACCTCTTACGGGGAAGCAATCGGCTGCGTGGCGATTACAGGTGACGCGTCCATCTACACGATCATCCTGACCGCAGTCCTCTGCCTTCTCTGCTCGTTCTTCACGCCGTTTGTGGCATTTGTCAATACCATTCCTGTCTGTGTCATCGGCGGAATCTGCATTGCCCTGTACGGATTCATTGCCGTCAGCGGACTGAAAATGATCCAGAAGGTGGATCTGGATGATAACCGCAACCTGTTTGTGGTCAGCACCATTCTGGTGCTCGGCATTGGCGGTCTGACGCTGGATTTTGTCCGTATCCAGATCACCAGTATCGCCACCGCGCTGCTGATGGGAATTCTGGTTAATCTTGTTCTGCACCGCGGGGATAAAAAAGAAAATACAGCGAAATCAGAAAAGCAGGAATAACGGCTTTCTTCTGTTTCCGTCAGGCTGCCGCATGAAAAGACGACCCGTCATGCGGCGGTCTTTTTTTAATCTTTTTTTCACACTTTTGGGCTGGTGTTTAATCGCAAACGGAGGTATACTGGGGAACGTACAGCGTGTTAGCCAACCATGCGGTTGGTTGCTAACCGCTTCGCGGAACGGGCGGCAGCCTCTGCTGGAAAACGGGGCGGATTCGGTGTACAATCATTAAATAATGTGATACCAGGGGCAAAAATTTGGGGTCAAAATACCTTTTGACCCCAACATCATGAAAAGAGGACTACTTATGGGCGATACAGAAAAAAAAGATAAGAAAAAGGAAAAAACAATCTGGGATAAGTCGGATGAAAAGAAGCTGGAGGAATTCTGTGAGGATTACCGGGTCTTTCTTTCTTCCCATAAGACAGAACGGGAAAATGTATCCGGAATGGAGGAAGGGCTGAAAACGGCCGGTGCCAGAAGCCTTCCGGAAGCCATCCGGGAAGGCAGAAGCCTTTCGGCAGGAGAACTGGTCTACGCGGATATGATGGGCAAGTCCCTGATGATCGTCCGGATCGGGAAAAAACCGATTGCGGAGGGTATCCGCCTTCTGGGAGCCCACATTGACTCCCCGAGACTGGATCTGAAGCAGCATCCGCTCTACGAGGACACAGATCTGGCCATGCTGGATACGCATTATTACGGCGGAATCAAAAAATATCAATGGGTCACGCTTCCTATGGCGCTCCACGGAGTGATTGTGAAGAAGGACGGAACGGCGGTGCAGGTCTGCATCGGCGAAGATCCGGACGATCCGGTATTCGGATGCAGCGACCTGCTGATTCACCTGGCGGGACGCCAGATGTCCAAAAAGCTTTCGGAAGGAGTGGAAGGTGAAAAACTGAATGTACTGGTCGGCAGCCGTCCGCTGAAGGATTCCGACGAGGAAAACGCGGTAAAGGCCAATGTTCTCCATATTCTGAAGAAAAAATACGATGTGAAGGAAGAGGATCTTGTTTCCGCGGAGATCGAGGTGGTTCCGGCAGGACCGGCCAGAGACTACGGACTGGACCGCAGCATGATTATGGGCTACGGACAGGATGACAAGGTATGCGCGTATCCCTCCTACCGCGCCATTCTGGATCAGAAGGATCCGGAGTACACAAGCATCTGCCTTCTGACAGACAAGGAAGAGATCGGAAGCGTCGGGGCGACGGGAATGCATTCCCGCTTTTTCGAGAATACACTGGCGGAGGTCATGAACCTGCAGGGATGCTACAGTGAGCTGGAGCTGCGCCGCGTGCTCTGCAAAACAAGAGTGCTGTCCTCCGATGTGAGCGCAGGATTCGACCCGAACTATCCGGACGTGATGGAAAAGAATAACTGCGCGTATCTGGGCAGGGGGCCTGTGTTCAATAAATACACCGGAGCGAGAGGAAAGAGCGGGTCCAACGACGCCAACGCGGAATACATCGCGTTTCTCCGCAGCCTTCTGGACAAGGAGGACATCATCTATCAGACTTCCGAGCTGGGCAAGGTGGATGAAGGCGGCGGCGGAACGATCGCCTACATCCTGGCGAACCTCGGCATGGAGGTGATTGATTTCGGCGTAGCGGTCCTGAATATGCACGCCCCGTGGGAAATTACCAGCAAGGCGGATATTTACGAGACCTACCGCGCGTACCGGGCGTTTCTGAAATGAAACACCCATGCCCTGCAGGCGGGAACCGGAAAGGATAGATTAAGAAGTATCATCCGGGCATGCACCGCAGGCAGGCGCTCAAGAAGCGCAAGTCCGTGCGTCCGGATTTTTGGAGGGGCGGACGGACACGGAATGATTTTCAGGAGAGTACAGGAACATGCATGACAGACTGACAAAGCAGGATATCGAAAAAATGCAGGAGGAGATTGACCACCGCAAGACGGTAGTCCGTCCCCAGATTCTGAAAGAAGTGCAGGAGGCCCGCGCGCAGGGCGACCTGAGCGAGAACTTTGAATACCATGCCGCCAGAAAGGCCAAGGGAGAGAATGACAGCAGGATCCGCTATCTGGAGAATATGATCAAGACGGCCGTTCTGGTTACGGACAATTCCGAGGATGACCAGGTCGGCATGGATAAACAGGTGACCGTCTATTTTCCCGATGACGACGAGACCGATGTGTTTAAGATTGTCACGACCGTCCGCGGCAATTCGCTGAAAGGCTACATTACCCCGGAATCTCCGCTTGGCAGAGCGGTCATGGGACACAGAGCCGGAGAGACGGTTCATGTACAGGTGAATGACAGCGTGGGATACGATGTGGAGATTAAAAAGGTTGAGGCGGGAACCGAGGACGGGGATTCCATCCGGAGTTTCTGACGTACGCGTCAGTCATTCCGCACAGCATCTGCTCCATTCTGGGAATGAAGACCCGAAATAAAAAGAATAATTTTAGAAAGGATTTTTGAATGAAAGAAGTTAAGAACAATAAAAGACCTCTGATTTTCTACTATGTTCTGGCCATGATTGTCCTTCTTCTTCTGAATCTGCTCCTGGTTCCCAAGATCAACAGCGCGCAGATCGAGGACTCCACTTACGGAAACTTTCTCGAAATGCTGGATAAAGGAGAGGTGAAGGAGGTTCAGGTAGACAGCCAGGACAGCGTGATCTACTTCACAGACGGCTCCGGACAGAAATATCAGACCGGCCTGATGAATGACTATAAGCTGGTGGACCGGCTGTATGACGCGGGCATCACCGATTTTGAGACACCGATCGTGCAGCAGATGTCGCCGGTACTCAGCTTTATTCTGAGCTGGATTCTTCCGATTGTCGTCATCTATTTCCTCGGCATGCTGCTTATGCGGTCTGTTCAGACAAGAATGGGCGGCGGCATGGGTGATGCCATGAGCTTCGGAAAGAGCAATGCGAAGGTCTATATCAAGTCGGAGACAGGAATCAAATTTAAGGATGTCGCCGGAGAGGATGAGGCCAAGGAGCTTCTGCAGGAGATTGTGGATTTCCTGCACAATCCTGCCAAATATACAGAGATCGGAGCGAAAATGCCGAAGGGCGCCCTGCTGGTAGGGCCTCCCGGAACAGGCAAAACCCTGCTGGCCAAGGCTGTCGCCGGAGAGGCAGAAGTTCCGTTCTTCTCCATTTCCGGTTCGGAATTTGTGGAGATGTTTGTCGGCATGGGCGCCGCGAAGGTCCGTGACCTGTTCAAGCAGGCGAACGAGAAGGCACCCTGTATCGTATTTATTGATGAGATCGATACCATCGGCAAAAAGCGTGACGGCTCCGGTTTTGCCGGAAATGACGAGCGGGAGCAGACCCTGAACCAGCTGCTGGCAGAGATGGACGGATTTGATGCCAGAAAAGGTGTTGTTATCCTGGCAGCCACAAACCGTCCGGATTCTCTGGATCCGGCGCTCCTGCGTCCGGGCCGTTTTGACCGGAGGATTCCGGTTGAGCTTCCGGATCTGAAGGGAAGAGAGGAGATCCTGCGTCTGCACGCCAAGAAGATCAAGATCTCCGATAACGTAGATTTTAATGCCGTAGCCCGCACGGCCTCCGGCGCCAGCGGCGCAGAGCTGGCCAACATGATCAACGAGGCTGCGCTGCGCGCGGTCCGTGACGGAAGAAAATTTGTCACACAGAATGACCTGCTGGAGAGCGTAGAAGTTGTCATTGCCGGATACCAGAAGAAGAACAAGGTCCTTTCCAATAAGGAGAAGCTGATCGTAGCCTATCATGAGACAGGACATGCCCTGGTGGCGGCGATGCAGACACACTCGGCTCCGGTTACCAAGATTACCATCATCCCAAGAACATCCGGGGCGCTCGGCTACACCATGCAGGTGGACGAGGGCGAGCACAACCTGATGAGCAAGGAGGAGCTGGAGAACCGTATCGCCACCTTCACGGGCGGCCGTGTGGCAGAGGATCTGGTGTTCCATTCCATCACCACAGGAGCTTCCAACGATATCGAACAGGCCACAAAAATGGCGCGGGCAATGATTACCCGGTTCGGTATGAGCGAAGATTTCGGAATGGTTGCCATGGAAACCGTCAGCAACAAGTATCTGGGCGGAGATACCTCCCTTTCCTGTTCCGAACAGACGGCGGGAAAGATCGACCAGATGGTTGTCGCCCTGGTGCAGAAGGAATACAGCAAGGCGGAAAAGATTCTTTCCGAAAATATGGGCAAGCTGCATGAGCTTGCGAAAGATCTGTATGAGAAGGAGACCATTACCGGCGAAGAGTTTATGGACATCCTGAACCGGGAGCCGGAGGCGCTTCCGGAGGTAAAATACGTAGATAAAAAAGAAAACGGCGCGGCAGAGGAAGGAACTGCGGACGAAGCCGGTTCTGCGCCGGATCAGAACTGACAGATTTCGCGCGAAAGAACTATATCGAACGGAATTGCGATAATTCTCCGGGAATTTACCCTGTTTTTCAAAACAAAGGTGTAAGTTCCCGGAGTTTTGCGTTATACTTTGGGGTATGGAAAGGAAAAATGAAAAAGAGGCAGGAAGGCAGGAAGAGAAAATGAAAAGCATGGCGGACGTGGTCTATGATTATATGGACTGGGCGGAAATCGAAGCGGTGACCTACTCGGAAGAATCAGCTCCACGCGGCATTCTGGGTCCGAGACCGGTGAAAGAGGGCATTCTGGTTCAGGCCTTCTTTCCGGGGCGGAGCAGGGCGGATATCCGCACGCCGGACGGCAGACTGACTCCCATGTATCTGGAAGACGAGTCCGGCTTTTTTGCGGGCATTATCCCGGCCGGGAAAAGCGGGAGAATTCCCCGGTACCGGTTTGTGCTCTATGATGCGGAGGGCAGGGAGGACAGGGAATTTGCGGATGCCTACGCGTTCCCCTGCCAGATTACCGAGAAGGAAGAGAAGAAGTTCCAGGAGGGAACCTGGTACGATGCCGCAGAGACCCTGGGCGCCCATATCCGGACAGTCCGCGGGGTTAAGGGCACGTACTTCGCGGTGTGGGCGCCGAATGCCCTCCGCGTATCCGTGGCAGGAGACTTTAATCATTGGGACGGACGGTATTTGCAGATGAACCGAACCGCCTCCGGCATCTTCGAGCTTTTTGTGCCGGGAGTGGGAGAAGGTGCCCTGTATAAATATGAACAGAAGCTGAAAACAGGCCTGGTTTATCTGAAGGCGGATCCCTTTGCGGCGCAGTCGCAGAAAGCGCCGGAAAACGCGTCGGTGGTCCGGGAACCGGCGCATGCCTGGCAGGACGACGCCTGGATGGAAAAAAGAAAAAAGAACGGCAGCGGCACAGCGGCGCCTATGGCTGTCTACGAGGCGCACCTGGGATCCTGGCAGAAAAAAGCGGACGGGACGCCCTTAGGGTACAGGGAGCTGGCGCAGGAACTTCCCGCGTATGTCGGGAAAATGGGCTTTACGCACGTGGAGTTTACACCCGTCATGGAGTATCCGGACGATGCCTCCCTCGGCTATGCCACGAGCGGTTATTTTGCTCCTACCAGCAGATACGGCTCGTCGGAGGATTTCATGTCGCTGGTGGACGCCTTCCATCAGGCGGGCATCGGTGTGATTCTCGACTGGGTTCCCGCGTTTTTTGCCAGAGGGAATGAGGGACTGTCGTCTTTCGACGGGACCTGCCTCTATGAGCATCTGGACCCCCGGCAGGGCGTTCATCCGAAGTACGATACGCTCATCTTTAATTACGGGCGGAAGGAAGTGGTCAGCTTTTTGCTGTCCAGCGCCCTGTTCTGGCTGAAAAAATATCACGCGGACGGACTTCGGATTAACGATGTTTCTTCCATGCTGTATCTGGACTACGGCCGTCCTGCGGGAGGATGGGTGGCAAACAGATACGGCGGAAATGAGAACCTGGAGGCGGAGGAATTCCTGCAGAAACTGAATACCGTGATCGCGAAGGAATGCCCCGGTACCGTCACTGTGGCGGAGGAAAACACCGGATGGCCGCTGGTCACCGGACCCGTCAGGGAGCAGGGGCTCGGATTCACTTATAAGTGGAATAACGGCTGTCTGGACGATTACATGAATTATATCCAGCTGGATCCGCTGTTCCGGGGGCAGCATCAGGACAGCCTGACCTTCAGCATGGCCTACATGTACAGCGAGAGGTTTATGCTCAGCCTGGATCATTCCAGAATACAGGAGGAGGGCGCTTACCTGAAGCTGATGCCGGGCTACAGGGAGAGCCTGAAAATGGCAAACCTGCGCCTGACACTTTCCTATATGCTGGTTCATCCGGGAAAGAAACTGCTGTTCATGGGAACAGAATTCGGTCAGTCCGGCAGATGGAATCCGGAGGAACAGCTGGACTGGAAGGAGTGCGCGGAGCCGCTGCACGCGGCCATGCAGGACTGCACACGGACCCTGCTCCGGCTGTACCGCAGCCAGCCGGCTCTCTATGAAGAGGACTTTTCCGCGGACGGCTTTGAGTGGATTGACAATCTGGACTGGCAGAGAAACCTGCTTATCTTCCTCCGGAGGAGCAGGGACGGGAAAAACACGCTGCTGGCAGTGTGCAATTTCTCCAATGTAGAGTACGATGATTTCCGCGTGGGAGTCCCGAAGGCGGGAAAATACAAGGAAATCTTTAATAGTGATGCGGTAGCCTTCGGCGGCAGCGGGGCGGTCAATCCGCGGGTAAAAGCAAGTCGGCCGATCGAGGCGCATGAGCGGGAAAACTCCATCAAGGTAAAAATTCCCCCTCTCGGAGTCTCTGTCTTTGCCCTCCGGGAAAACGGATGAAGGGCAGCGGCGCGGAAACGGAAAAAAGCAGAGTTTTCCTGCGATTTTCCTGCGGTTTACGCAGAAAAAACTTGCATTTACAGGCACGGTATGATAGAGTTGTCAAGATGAATAGTTGATTACTGTAAGAGTGGGTGTCTACCCACTCTTCTTTGTTGTTTTCTGCTGTCTGACTGGAACCGGATACCAGAAGGGGTTTGCGGATACGCGGATACGGAAAGACCGGTTCCGGAGAACGAGGTGAGTGTATGGCAAAATCCGAAAATATCGAGAGGCGCACGGAAGAGCTGGTGACGCCGATTCTGGAGGAACTTCACATGGAGCTGGTCGATGTGGAGTACGTAAAGGAGGCAGGCACCTGGTATCTGCGGGTCTACTGCGACAAAGAGGGCGGCATCACGGTGGATGACTGTGAAACCATCAGCCGCGCCCTGGAGAAAAAACTGGACCAGGAGGATTTTATTCCGGATGCCTACATCCTGGAGGTGAGCTCTCCCGGACTGGGACGCCCGCTGAAAAAAGAAAAGGATTTTGCCCGTGCCGTCGGAAAAGAAGTGGAGATCCATACCTTCCGGCCGGTAGAGCATGAAAAAGAGTTTATCGGATACCTGAAGGCTTATGGTCCTGATACGGTGACCATTGCAGATGATGACGGAAACGAGCTGGTGCTGGAGAAAACCAATCTGGCGCTGATCCGGATGGCTGTCCGGTTCTGAAACCTAAAACGGGACGGCAGTAAAAAACGGAATAATAAGATTGTTCAACAGGAGGACAGGAAAAAAACATGAATACAGAGTTACTTGAAGCATTGAATATTCTGGAGAGAGAAAAGAATATCAGCAAGGATACTCTTCTGGAGGCAATTCAGCAGTCTCTGCTTTCTGCCTGCAAGAAAAACTTCGGGACAGCTGACAATGTGACGGTTTCCATTGATCCGGATACCTGCGATTACCACATTGTCGCAAAAAAAGAAGTAGTTGAAAACGTGGATGACGCGGTAGAGCAGATCAGCCTGGAAGACGCGCAGAAGATTGACAGCTCCCTCCAGGTCGGCGATATCGCTTCCGTTGAAATCCAGTCCAAAGACTTCAAGAGAATTGCGACGCACGACGCCAAGAACGTCATCCTCCAGAAAATCCGCGAGGAGGAGCGCAGGTCGCTCTACAATCAGTATTTTGAAAAAGAACATGATGTGGTTACCGGTGTGGTGCAGCGCTATATCGGAAGAAACGTCAGCATCAACCTGGGAAAAATCGACGCTCTTCTTACCGAGAATGAGATGGTCCGCGGCGAGACATTAAAGCAGAACGAGCGGGTAAAGGTTTATGTCCTGGAGGTCCGGGACACACCAAAGGGTCCCAAGGTCCTGGTTTCCCGCACGCATCCGGAGCTTGTCAAGCGGCTGTTTGAGGAAGAGGTCGCGGAAGTCCGCGAAGGCATCATCGAGATCAAGGCCATTGCCCGCGAGGCCGGTTCCCGTACAAAAATCGCCGTGTGGAGCAACGATCCGGACGTGGACGCGGTTGGAGCCTGCGTCGGTGTCAACGGTTCCCGTGTCAACACGATTGTAAGCGAGCTGAACGGAGAAAAGGTAGATGTGATCAACTGGGATGAGAACCAGGCATATCTGATTGAAAATGCCCTCTCTCCGGCTAAGGTAATCTCCGTCATGGTGGATCCGGATGAAAAAGCCGCCCTTGTCATTGTGCCGGATTATCAGCTTTCCCTGGCCATCGGGCGGGAGGGGCAGAATGCCCGTCTGGCCGCTCATCTGACACAGTATAAAATTGACATCAAGAGCGAGACCCAGGCAAGAGAAGAAGGAATCTTCGAGGAACTGGAGCAGAATTACGAAGAGGATGAATACGGCGAGCTGAAAGAAAAAGACAGCTTTGAAGAGGAAGAGGACTTCCAGGGAGATACAGGGCTGCCGGAAGAGAATCCGGAGGACGTTCCGGAAGAACCGGATGACGGGGAGCAGAATGCAGAAGACACGGATGGCGAAGGGCAGGATGCAGAAGACCCGGATGCCGAAGCGGAAGAATCATCCGGAGAACCGGCCGCGGCAGAGGAAGACGCCGAACAGTAAAAGGAGTGGTATAGATTGGGTACTGTCCGAAAAGAGCCCCTGCGTACCTGCGTAGGCTGCAGGCAGAGCAGGACCAAAAAGGAATTGATTCGTGTTGTCAGGACTCCGGAAGGAGAACTGGTTCTGGACGCCACCGGAAGAAAAAACGGCAGGGGCGCCTATCTGTGCAGAAACACGGAATGCCTGCAGAAAGCAAAAAAGAACAGAGGGCTTTCGCGCTCGTTGAACACGGATATTCCGGAAGAGATTTACGATGAACTGGAAAAGGAGCTGAGGAATTTTGAATAAGGAAAAAGCGGCATCGCTGCTGGGACTGGCCATGAAGGCCGGCCAGGTGGTATCCGGAGAATTTTCCGCGGAAAAAACCATCCGCTCCGGGAAGGCTCATCTGGTGATTCTTTCCGAGGACGCTTCGGAGAATACCCGGAAGAAATTTACGAATATGGCTGTCTGGTATAAGGTTCCCGTCACAGAATTTCTGCCGAAAGCGGATCTGGGAAGAAGAATCGGAAAAGGTGAGAGGTCCGTTGCGGCAGTCACCGATAAAAACCTGGCAGAAGCAATAAAGAAACAGCTGGGAATCCAGACAGAGGCATAAGAAAGGTCGGTGTTGGAATTTGGCGAAAATCAGAGTATTTGAGCTGGCAAAGGAACTAAATGTTGACGGGAAAGAAATCCTGGAATTTTTACAGAAAAAGGATAGGGAGGTAAAAAGTCAGTTGAGTTCTCTCGAAGAGGACAGCGCAAGGATTGTCCGGGAAAAATTCGGAAAAAAGACAGAAACCGGTTCGGCGGAAAAGGCAGGCGCCCCGGAGGCGCAAAAGAGCAGTGCTCCGTCCGACGCGGAAGGAAAGGGCAGGGCACAGGCGAAGGCCGGTGCGGAGACAGAGGCAGAGCCGAGGAAGAAAAAAAAGCTGATTGCCGTGTTCCACCCGCAGAACGCGACCAGTAAGGAAGGCAAGGCGCTGCATCGTCTGAACGCGGGAAGAAGCGGGCAGACGCAGGCAGGCAGGGAGCGCCGTCCGGGGAAACCCCAGAATAACCCGGCGCGCGGACAGAGGGACGGCTCCGCGGGAGCCGGGAACAGAACCGGTGAGCGTAAGCCGCCGCTTGTAAAAGTTCCCCGTCCGCAGCCGATGTTCCGGAACACAGAGCCGCCCAAGGCATTTTCCAAGCCGGTGAAGCACAGCAGACCCCAGGCGGAAGAGGAAAATACCGCTCCCAAGACAGGAATTACAAGTGCGGCAGAAGAAGCGGAAGCCGCCCCGAAGGATATCCGCGCAGAGGCAGGAATCCCGGCAGCAAGACAGGCAGCCGCTGTGCAGGAGACAAATGCTGCTGCAAAGGCACCGGAGACAAAGCCGGCAGCAGATGCCGCCAGAGCGGAGAATACCGTGGAATCCGGAGGAAAGACGGCGGAAAACCGTCCCCAGCGTGCCGAGCGTCCGCGCGGCGACCAGGGCAGAGGACGCTCTTACGGAAACCGCGACGGGCAGAAGTCCTTCAGCCGCGATGGCAGGCCTTCCTCCGGCGGGCGTGACGGCAGACCTTCTTACGGAAACCGCGACGGGCAGAAGTCTTTCAGCCGCGACGGAAGCCGTTCCTTCGGTAACCGCGACGGCAGGCCTTCCTCCGGCGGGCGCGACGGAAAGCCCTCTTACGGAAACCGCGACGGACAGAAGCCGTTTAACCGTGACGGAAGCCGCTCCTTCGGCAGCAGGGACGCCAGACCCGGACAGGGCAGAGGCGGGAGACCTGCGGCTGCGGCAGAGGCACCGGCAGATCTTTCGACCAAGAGAAGAGACGGCGGGCATAATAAGGATAAGGATAAAAACAAGGCGGAGCAGAGGGAAAACAAGTTCACCAGCGACCGGAAGAACGGGCGGAGCCAGAAGCAGCTGATCCCGAAGGCCCTGCAGAAGCCTGTCCACAAGCAGAAGGAAGAGAAAAAGGAAGAGGTAACGGAGATTAAACTTCCGGAGAAAATGACGATCCGCGAACTGGCGGAGAAGATGAAGATGCAGCCTTCAGAGATTGTCAAGAATCTCTTTATGAAGGGCGAAATGTACACGGTAAACCAGGAGATCGACTATGAAAAGGCCGAGGAAATTGCCCTGGAGTACGATATTATCGCCGAGCCGGAGGAGAAGGTCGATGTGATCGCCGAGCTTCTGAAGGAAGACGAGGAGGATGAGAAGGATCTCGTTCCGCGTCCTCCGGTTGTCTGCGTCATGGGTCATGTCGATCATGGTAAAACCTCTCTTCTGGACTACATCCGTAATACGCACGTGACCGACCGCGAGGCGGGAGGCATCACGCAGAATATCGGTGCCTACAGCGTCAAGGTGAGAGACCGGAAGGTAACGTTCCTGGATACGCCGGGACACGAGGCATTTACGGCCATGCGTATGCGCGGCGCGAAATCCACGGATATCGCGGTTCTTGTTGTGGCTGCCGATGACGGCGTGATGCCCCAGACCATCGAGGCGATTAACCATGCCAAGGCGGCGGGCATTGAGATTATTGTAGCGGTAAACAAAATTGATAAGCCGGGTGCGAATGTGGACCGCGTCAAGCAGGAACTGACCGAATACGGCCTGGTTGCGGAAGACTGGGGCGGCAGCACAATCTTTGTTCCGGTATCCGCAAAAACCGGAGAGGGTATCGATAACCTGCTGGATATGATTCTTCTTACCGCGGATATTCTGGAGCTGAAAGCAAATCCGAACCGCAAGGCAAGAGGACTTGTTCTGGAGGCAAAGCTGGATAAGGGCAAAGGCCCGGTGGCAAACGTCCTGATCCAGAAGGGAACCCTTCATGTGGGAGACTACATCGCCTGCGGTTCCGCTTCCGGAAAGGTTCGTGCCATGATGGATGAGAATTCCCGCCGTGTAAAGACTGCCGGTCCGTCTACTCCTGTGGAGGTGCTGGGACTGAATGATGTGCCGAATGCCGGAGAGGTTCTGGTGGCAACAGACACAGACAAGGACGCAAAGAACTTTGCGGCGACATTTATCTCGGAGAGCAAGAGCAAGCTTCTGGAAGACACCAAGTCCAGAATGTCTCTGGATGCCCTGTTCAGCCAGATTCAGGAAGGAAGCCTGAAGGAGCTGGATTTGATCGTCAAGGCGGATGTACAAGGCTCGGTAGAAGCGCTGAAGCAGTCGCTGCTTAAGCTCTCTAACGATGAGGTGGTCGTCAAGATCATTCACGGAGGTGTCGGTTCTATTACCGAGACAGACGTCACTCTGGCAGCGGCGTCCAATGCGATTGTAATCGGATTTAATGTCCGTCCGGATGCCACGGCTAAATCCATGGCAGACCAAGAGGGCGTGGATATTCGTCTGTACAAGGTCATCTATCAGGCGATTGATGATATCGAGGCAGCCATGAAGGGTATGCTGGAGCCGATTTACGAGGAGAAGGTAACCGGACATGCAGAGGTTCGCCAGCTGTTCAAGGCTTCCGGCGTGGGAACCATTGCCGGATCCTATGTCCTGGACGGCGTGATCCAGAGAGGCTGCAAGGTCAGAATCAGCAGGGACGACAAGCAGATTTTCGAGGGCGGCCTTGCCTCGCTGAAGCGGTTTAAGGACGATGTGAAGGAAGTAAAGGCCGGATATGAATGCGGCCTGGTATTTGACGGATTTAATGATCTGCAGGAAAATGACCAGGTAGAGGCCTATGTAATGGTAGAAGTTCCCCGCAGCAAATAAGCGGGGCAGGGTTCTGTTCCGGCATCTGCAGAGGAGGTTTTAGCTATGCGGAAAAACAGTGTAAAAAATGCGCGGATCAATGAAGCTGTCCGGGAAGAACTGAGCAGCATCATCCGGAATCTGAAAGACCCCAGGATTGCGCCGATGACATCGGTGACAAGCGCGGTTGTCGCAACAGACCTGAAGACCTGCAAGGTCAGCGTCAGTGTTTTGGGCACAGAGGAAGAAAAAGCCGATACCATGAAGGGGCTGGAAAGCTCCCGGGGATTTATCCGTCATGAGCTGGCCCGGATTCTGAATCTAAGGAATACGCCGGAGCTCAGCTTCGCCCTGGACGAGTCCATTGAGTACGGGGTGCGCATGTCAAAGCTGATTGATGATGTAATCAGCAAAGACGAGGAGGCAGAATCAGGGCGCGAAAAGGAAGAGGGCTGATCATATGAAGCAAAAAAACATCGGGGAATTCCTGAAGGGTGTCCGGATTGCAGCGGTTGCCGGCCATGTAAATCCGGACGGGGACTGTGTGGGAGCCTGTCTCGGCGTTTACAACTATATCAGGGATAATTTTCCGGAAACGGATGTGGACGTCTATCTGCAGAAGCCGCGGCAGGTGTTTCAATTCATGAACGGGTTTAATTCCATTCATACCGAGCTGATTCCCGGAAAACAGTACGACCTGCTGATCCTGCTCGACATCAGCAGCAGGGACCGGATCGGGGTGGCGGAGCCCCTGGTGGACGCGGCGGAGAAAACCCTCTGTTTCGACCACCATGTGACGAACAGAGGCTCCTACAGCTGGTTGTTTAATGTCCCGGAAATCAGTTCCACCTGCGAACTTGTTTTTTCCTTTATGGATGAGACAAAAGTCAGCAGGAACTGTGCGGAATGTATTTATACCGGCATCGTTCATGACACCGGGGTGTTCCAGTATTCCTCCACTAGTCCGGACACCTTGCGGGCGGCGGCGAAACTGATGGAAAAGGGAGTCCCGTTTTCCGAGATTATCGAGCGCACGTTTTTTGAAAAAACATATGTGCAGAACCAGCTTCTGGGTCGGTCGCTCATGGAGAGCATTCTGCTGTTCAACGGCAGGCTGATTATCAGCTACATGAGACAGCGGGACATGCGTTTTTACGGGGTCACCTCCGCGGACATGGAAGGTATCGTCTCGCAGCTGCGGAACACAGCCGGTGTGGAGGTTGCCGTCTTTATGTACGAGACGGATTCGGAGGTTTACAAGGTAAGCCTGCGCTCCCGTGAGACCGTGGATGTCAGTGAGATCGCCCAGCACTTTGGCGGCGGCGGGCACATACGGGCGGCGGGAGCGACCATGCAGGGCACCCCGCACGACGTAATTAACAACCTGACCTACTATATCGAAAAAGCCCTGTACCCGGAAAAAGAATAACGAGGGAGGAAAAAGACGTGTACGACGGTATTATCATTATCTGCAAGGAGCCGGGGTACACGTCTTTTGACGTTGTGGCGAAGCTCCGCGGCATCCTGAGACAGAAAAAGATCGGACACACCGGCACACTGGATCCTTCCGCGGAAGGAGTGCTCCCGGTCTGCCTGGGAACGGCGGCTAAAATGTGCGAGTTCCTTGCCGGAGAAACCAAAACCTACGAGGCAGTGCTGCTTCTGGGAAGAACCACGGATACGCAGGACACAGACGGAAAGATTCTTTCGGAGAAGCCGGTATCCTGCTCCGCGGAGGAAATCCGAAGGGCGGCGCTTTCCTTTCAGGGAGAGCAGCTGCAGGTTCCGCCCATGTATTCCGCCCTGAAAAAGAACGGTAAAAAACTGTACGAGCTCGCCAGAGCCGGCATCGAGGTGGAGAGGGAGCCCCGGAAGGTCGTCTTCTATGAAATAGAAGTCCTTTCCATAGACATCCCCAGGGTCCGGCTCCGTGTCACCTGCTCCCGCGGTACCTATATCCGGACCCTCTGCAGCGATCTGGGGGACAGGCTCGGCTGTGGAGGCTGCATGGAACATCTGGTCCGAACCAGGGTCGGAGAATTCTGCCTGGAGGACGCCAGAAAACTGGCGGATATACAGAAATTATCGGAAGAGGGAAAAACAGCCTCTGTCATTCTCCCGACCGATTACATGTTCCGCAATCTCCCGTCTGCTGTCTGCAGTCCGGAGGCGGACAGGCTGGTGCACAATGGAAACGCTGTTCCCGCGGACCTGCTTCAGATCAGGTCTCCGGAGGAAAGCTGCTGCAGCAGTCCGGAAGAGGAACATTTTTCGGACGGCGGCGGCCTGAGCCGGGCAGACGGATGCTTCTCTCACAGAAGCCCGGATGCGGGTCATTTTATAGACATGGACAGGGAAGATATCAGGGTCTACGATTCAGAGGGACAGTTTATCGGAATTTACCGGGAGTCCGGGGATCGGGTTTCAGAAGAAAAGAAGGACGTGGAATCCGTGGAGGTCTGTCAGAAATCCGGAGACAGGCCGGATCGGATTCCGGAGGAAAAGAGGGACGGAGAGTCCGGAGGACAGGATAAAATTTACCGGGTCCGCAGGATGTTCTACCGGCCGCAGGGATAAATTATGGAATTTGTAAAGAATTTAGCGGAGTATCAGTCAGAGCGCCCATGCGTGGTTACCCTGGGTAAATTTGACGGTGTTCACCGCGGACACAGGAAGCTGCTGAAAGAGGTGCGCAGGATTGCCCTGGAAAACCACTGGAAAGCGGGAGTGTTTACCTTTACGGTTTCCCCGCAGGTCCAGATGGGGCGCCGGGAAGCAAAAATGCTGATGACAAATGAAGAGAGGGAGAATCTTCTCCGGGATCTGGGCGTGGATCTTCTGGTGGAATGCCCGTTTACGGAAGAAATCAGGAGCATGGAGCCGGATCAGTTTATTCGTGAAGTACTCTTAAAAAGACTTCATGCCTCGGCCGTGGTAGCAGGAACCGACTTTCGTTTCGGGAAAGACCGGAAAGGGGATGCGGACTATCTTCTTGAGGCGGGAAAGAGCATGGGCTTTCATGTCTCTGTCATGCAGAAGGAGATGGACGGAGAGAGAGAAATCAGCAGCACCTACATCCGGGAAGAACTGGAAAAAGGCCATATGGAGAAGGTGCAGGAACTGATGGGAGGCCCGTATTTCATCACCGGCCCCATCATCCACGGACGCCATCTGGGACATTCTCTGGGATTCCCCACCATCAATCAGCGGCCCGCGCCGGAAAAAATGCTTCCGCCCCGCGGCGTCTATTTTTCCAGGACCTATGTCGGGGGTAAAGTTTATCAGGGAATATCGAGCCTCGGAGTAAAGCCGACAGTAAACAGCGGAAATGAAGAAGGGAACGAGACGTACCTGTTTGACTGTTCCCTGGACCTGTATGGCCAGGAGGCAAAAGTGGAATTCCTTTCCTTCCGGCGTCCGGAGGAGAAATTTGACTCCCTGGACGCGCTGAAGAATCAGATGAGTCTGGACATAGAATCGGCGGATCAGTTTTTTTCGTCCAGCCGTTTCAGCACCAGTTCATAGCCGTCATTTCCATATGTCAGAGACCGGTTCACGCGGCTGATCGTAGCCGTGGATGCGCCGGTCTGTTTGGAGATTTCCAGATAAGTTTTCTTTTCGCGGAGCATTCCCGCCACTTCAAAGCGCTGTGAGATGGAAAGAAGCTCATTAATCGTGCAGGCGTCCTCAAAAAAAGTATAGCATTCTTCCACATTTTTCAGAGTCAGAATCGCCCGGAACAGCTGGTCTACCGCCGGGTTATGAATATCCTTGCTCATGATCTGTATCTGTCCGCCTTTCTTCAGGTTCTCCGGCCCGGGTAAAATACCCCGGAAACTGTCCTGTGCCGGATTGGAATCATCGGTTTACTATTCAGAAGTTTAGCACACTAAAGCGAAAAAAACAATAGAAAGAGCGCTGTGTTACTCCGATGCGGATAACACAGCCGGGTTTTCAACAGTTGTAACTGAATAATACGTAACACCAAATGCCTTCCAAGCCGCAGAAATGCGACTTTTTTTGTGCTTAAAACTTGTCAAGCATTGAAAAAAAATGTTGTATATGTTGTGTCG
>NZ_VUMV01000003.1 GCF_009696005.1 Bilifractor porci | reverse complement strand
GACACAACATATACAACATTTTTTTTCAATGCTTGACAAGTTTTAAGCACAAAAAAAGTCGCATTTCTGCGGCTTGGAAGGCATTTGGTGTTACGTATTATTCAGTTACAACTGTTGAAAACCCGGAGATAGCTTCTTCTGTAAATTTTTCATTGGTTTTTATTTTACCGGAGAATATACTGTCCCGAATGATTCTATAGATTCGATTATGAGTAGGCTTTAAATCTTTGTACATTTCGACAATTTCAGGTGGAAACGATATCAATTTAAATTCTCCTTCTAAATAATTTTCGATGCTATTCTATGATCATAGCAGAAAAAGAGATAAAGGTTAAATTAATTTTGCATAATAATAGAATAATAAAAAAGTATACAAAAAATATATTTAACGCTTTGTATATAGTGATGAAAAACAAAAATGTATACATATATGATTGACGGAATGCAATCGGAACTTATAATAAGAATATAGAGACAGAAAATAACTCAAATATACCTATAGATAACAGATTATAAAAGTTTTGGAGGATGGAATTTTGATGATAGCCCGGTATTGAAAAGCATTTGAGTTATTTTGTCTTAAACAGCACATATGCAATAGAACAGGAGGGGTGCAAGAATGAGTGATTTATTTTCAGAAGAAGAAATGAAGGTTCGCTACATTTTACCAGGAGTTAGGGGCAGGATAGATCTTCCTGTTTATAATGCGCCGGTTTCACCTAAGGAGGTGATGCTGGAAGCAATTAGAGAGAAAAATCCGAAGTATATGCCAAATTATAGATATTATCAGAACTTCTGTCCTAAAATATTTCCCGATATCGAGGCAAGAGGATTTAATCTGGATGGTCAGCCAGTGGCCAGGCATCCAGAGGGATTTAATGATATGTTTGGCATTAAGTGGAATTTTGTGGAAGTTGTAGGTGGAGCGATGGTTGAACCAGGCCATCCGCTTCTGGATGATATGAATGAGTGGGAGAAGAAGATTTCATGGCCGGATCCTTCTAAATGGGATTGGGAGGGACAAAGGAAGATTAGCGAAAGTTTTATTCATGAGAATGACCTTTTACTTTGTCCGACAATAATGAATGGCTATTTTGAACGGCTTATTTCTATGATGGATTTTGAGAATGCGGCTGTTGCCTTAATTGATGATGAACAGAAGAATGCAGTGCATGCATTTTTAGATCGTCTGGCGGATCTGTATATTAGAATTATAGATTTATATCGAAAGTATTTTCCTGAGGTTGCAGGTTTTACCATTCATGATGACTGGGGAAGTCAGCGTGCTCCGTTTTTCTCATTGGAAACAGTTGAAGAAATGCTGGTTCCACATATGCGAAAGGTTGCGGATCATCTTCATAAATGCGGATTGATCTATGACATGCACTGTTGTGGAAAGGTTGAAAAACTGCTCCCGGCAATGATAGAAATCGGAGTGGATTCCTGGAGTGGTCAACCCATGAATGATAAAGTGGCTCTGTATCATGCGTATGGAGATAAAATATTGATTGGAATTGAAACACCAGTTATTTCAGAAAATATGGGAAATGATGAAGTTGATGCGATCGCAAAAAAATATGTAGATGAGTTTTTTGTACCAGGGAAGCCGGGGATGATAGGGTTTAGTTCCGAAATAAAGAACCAGAGATTTTTTGAATCGGTTTATAGATATTCAAGAGAAAAATACCTGGGAATTGAATAAAACAAAAGAGATATGACGGGGGATTCATACATGGAAAAGAAAAAGCATATTTATACTCTGAAATCTATGAGATATGGCTTGACTAATGGATTTTCGACTTGGATTTCAACAATTGCATCTACTTATTGGGCTGTTTATCTGACTGGTGCCGTAGGACTGGAAACAAAAACAATGGCAGCAATTATTACGGCAGCAGGTTTTGTGGATATGATTTCAGTTCCGTTTATCGGCGCTATTATGCAGAAAGCAAAATTCAAATCGGGTAAGTTTCGTCCATGGTTAATGATAGGAGCGATCCTGGCGGCTCTGTTTCGTGTCCTTTCATTCAGCAATCCAAATCTCTCTGGAGCAGCAAAGGGACTCTGGTTCGGAGCAGCATATGTTCTTTGCTATATTGGATATAATATGTGTTATTCGGCATATATTGGAAGCCTTCCGTTGTTGGCGAAAGATCGTGACGAAAGACAGGCATATTCTGCGTCCAAGAACATTTGCAATTCCATAGGAAAGTTTTTATTTTCATTGTTTAGTGTCAAATTAATTTCGTTATTTGGTAATGGCGATGAGGCAAGAGGCTATACGTTATTTGCAGTTTTAATTGCTGTTTGTGTTGTACTTGCGTATTTTCAGTTGTTTGTGATGATGAAAGATATTGACGTTGTTCAAGAGGCCGCAGCTGAAGATAATACCAATCAGAATACGAAAAAGCAGAGTAAAACGGAAGATTCATATAATGCTTCTGTTTGGCAAATGATTAAGTATACCATTACGAAACCTTTTATACTTTTTGTTCTTGGTGTAACAACAAAGACTGCTGCTTTCTTTACAGTTATGGGATTAGCTGCATATTATTACACTTATGTTGTAGGAAATAAAAATATGCTGACAGTGTACTTGTCTCTTAGTACATTTATTATGATCTTTGGTTCCTATATTGCGCCCTTTGTGTCTAAGGCGATTAATTCTCTAAAAAAGAGTTATGCTTTGGGACTAGGTATTTATGGAGGGAGCTTTGCACTCGCTTATTTTTTCGGTAAATCAGGAATTGCTTTTACAGTTTTGCTCTGTGTAGGATATGTTGGATATTCTATTTCACATACAACAGAGATAACATTGTACTCATCTATTGTTGATTATACACAGTGGAAGACTGGCAAAGATCTCAAGCCGTTTATGATGTCAATGTTTAATATTTTACCGAAAATTGGAACTGCTATTGGCAATACAGTTCTTGGTTATGGTCTTGTTGCAATTGGTTTTCAAAAGGAAAATGTTACGGCTTCTGCAGCAAGTGGACTGCGTGTACTTTTCAGTGCTCTTCCGGCTGCAATTTTGTTCATAGGAGTAGTTGTATTCCTTCTATTCCCTTTGACAGATGAAAAAATCAAGAGTATGCAGGAAGACATTAAAGCGGGAAGGACAAAGAATAGCAGGTGATATAATATTAAAATATCATACTGCTGTAAAAAGACTTTTTACGTTGTTTTGTATTACAGATTGGAAAAAAGTTATGCATAGTCATAAGCTTGGTAAAACGGATCTGACGGTATCGGAAATTTGCTTGGGAACGATGACATTCGGAGAGAAAATCGATAAGGAAGAAGCTGTCAGGGCGGTACAGTATGCCTACAGCCAGGGGGTAAATTTTATTGATACGGCTGATATTTATCCCCGCGGCGCACAGGGCGAAAGTGAACGACTGGTAGGCAGTGCGGTGAAAGGATTTCGGGACAAGGTCATCCTGGCAACTAAGGTCGGCGGTCCTATGGGACCGGGGAAAGACGACAGAGGACTGAGCCGGGCGCATATCCGGAAAGCGGTGGATGGCAGCCTGGCCAGGTTGCAGACAGATTACATCGATTTGTATTACCTTCATGTTCCGGATCCGTCAGTGGATATCTCTGAAGTCATTGAAACAATGGATGGGTTGGTGAGCGCCGGAAAAATCCGGTATTATGGGGTCAGTAACTTTCCGGCGTGGCAAGTGTGTGAGATGAGTCGGATGGCATTGGAAAACCGGAAGGTATTACCAGCGGCCTACGAAGGGGTTTATAATCTGCTTACCAGAGGCGTGGAGGATGAACTCATGCCGTTCCTGCGGAAATATCAGATGGGATTTACTGCTTATAATCCTCTTGCGGGAGGGATGCTTACCGGGAAGTATACAGGAGATAAAAAGCAGGAAGTAAGAGGAAGGCTCGATGAGAATCAGGGCTACCGGGACAGATATTATTCCCAGAAGAATGCAGATGCAGTATTACAGCTTCAGAAGGTTGCGGAACAGCAGGAGATGTCCCTGGTAGAATTTTCCTATCGTTGGATTCTGTCTCATAAAGAAGTGAGCTCTGTTATCATGGGCTTCAGCAGTTATGAACAAATGCAGCAGAACCTGAAATTTATGGAGAATAATGATAGAGAATTGTCATTCGATTCAGGTACGGAAAATCTGGTTGATGCTATATGGGCTCAGCTGAAAGGAGACAGGTTTACCTATTTCAGATAGAGGGAGACGAGCAGTTCCCACGGCTGTTTCCTGCTAAAATCAAAAACTGGATGCCTTTTGAATCTCAAAGTGATTTTTTTCAAAGGTAATCAGCCCTTCGTTTTTCATTTTTCCCAGTTCTTTGGAGAGCGCGGTCCGGTCGACATTCAGATAGTCCGCAAGCTGCTGGCGGTCAAAGGGAATGTCGAACCGGTGGCTGCCGCTCTGCAGTGCTACGGAGTTCAGGTATGCCAGTACTTTTCCCCGGATTGTCTTTGGAGAGGTGTGGAAGCTGCGGCCGGACAGGACAAGGTTTTTATGGGCAGTGACCACAAGCAGGTTGGTCAGGAGCTTCAGCACCCAGGTGTGTGTGGCCGCATTCGTTTCTTTCAGGCTGTGGATTTTGAGAAAAAGAATCCGGGAGTCTTCATTTGCTACGACATCGACCAGCAGAGGCTCGTTATTCAAAAACGCATAGGTCTCAGCAAAAAACTGACCGGGACCGACGTGACTTAAGATGGTGCGGTTCCCCCACATATCGTTGCTTTCTATTCTTACGCTTCCTTCCAGGACCAGTCCCATTTTTTCAGTTGTGCTTCCGGCCAGAAGGATGGAAGCGTCTTTTTTATATAGAAGTTCTCGTGCCTGAAGCGCCAGCATCGCGTCGTGAATTTCTTCCTTACTTAATCCCCTGAAAAGAACGGTTTTCGACAGAAGTGTTTCATTCATAGCAGTCTCCATGCCCGCAGTCGGGCGTTTTTGCAATAGGTAAAGATCACCGGGTGTCCCTGTTTTTGGATTTTCAGCTGTTTTTTAAGAACGAAAAAAATTTTTATTTATGTGGCATTTGCAACGCACTTCTTTCTCCTATCCTACTATACTATCCACAGAAAGACAACAAGAGCCTGCAGCGGTCAGCCGGTCAGGGGGATAAGAGCACGCGGTATTAAGCCAGGCAAGGGAGGTATCTGCATGAAGCAAAAAGTCGGAGAAGTGTTTTCTATTTTCAGGGAGCATGCGCCGGTTTCGGGCTGCACGGTTTCGGACATGATTTATGACGGAGAAAATTCGGTTACCGTTTTTTCCCTGGCAGCGGGCACAGATATCAGCGCCGAGCTGTATTCGTATCACAAGCTGATTTATGTGCAGGAAGGCAGGCTTGAGGTCTATGGAGCAGATGGCGTCATCGGGAGGCTGGAAACCGGGGATATGATTTTGACGCCGGTCCGGACTCCGGTTGGTATGCGGTCGGATGAAGCGTCCGTCTATACAGAGATTGCAGTCAGGAGGGAAGATAAGATGAACGAAGTATTAAAACCGGGTGAAGTATTCAAACTTGCGGAGTGTGTCCCATATCAGGAGGGCAGAATTGTCAATATGGACATCGTCCACAACGACAAGATGAAGTTTGTGGTTATGGCGTTTGACGAGGGTACCGGCCTTTCCGAGCATGCGGCGCCGGGTGATGCGCTGATTTTCGCGCTGGATGGAAAGGGAATCATCCGGTATGAAGGGGTAGACCATCCGATCCAGGCGGGAGAAAATTTCCGCTTCGCAAGCGGCGGAATGCATGCGGTTAAGGCGGATGGAAGATTTAAGATGGCATTATTATTGACGCTGGAATAAGGAAAGGAGAGTAATATGCGGTACTTTGTGAATGATACCTGCATCGGCTGCGGCCTGTGCGAGAGCACATGCCCGGAGATTTTTTCGATGAGTGAGGAAGGCACTGCCGTAGCAAAGGATGAAGATGTACCGGAGGAGCAGCTCGCTGCAGCTGCAGAAGCAAAAGAAGGATGCCCGGTAGGGGCGATTGAGGAGGTTCAGTGATGGAAAACAAGATGTTCTGTTATCAGTGTCAGGAAACAGCCGGATGTAAGGGATGCACCATCTCCGGTGTCTGCGGGAAAAAACCGGAAGTGGCAGCTATGCAGGATCTGCTGGTTTACGTGACGAAGGGGCTGTCCTGTGTGACATCCAGGATGCGCGAGGAAGGAATTCCCGTGGAAAAAGATGTGAACCATCTGGTTACCAGAAATCTTTTTATGACGATCACCAACGCGAACTTTGACAGGGATGCGATTCGCCAGGCGGTCGAAGAGACACTTGCGGTAAAGCAGGAGCTTCTTGGCAAGCTGGAAAACAAAGAGAACCTTCCGGATGCCGCTTTCTGGAATGGAGCGGCTGATAGTTTTGACGCAAAGGCGGCGGGGGTTGGAGTGCTTGCCACCAAAGACGAGGATATCCGTTCTCTCCGCGAACTGATTACCTATGGATTAAAGGGACTTTCCGCTTATTCCAAGCACGCAAACGCTCTGCTTCAGGACAATGAAGAGGTAGACGCGTTTATCCAGAAAGCACTTGCAAAAACACTGGATGATTCTCTTGGAGTAGACGATCTGGTATCCCTTACCCTTGAGACAGGCAAGTACGGCGTAGAGGGTATGGCTCTTCTGGATAAGGCAAATACAGAGGCTTACGGAAATCCGGAAGTGACACAGGTGGATATAGGCGTCCGTAAGAATCCGGGTATTCTGATCTCCGGGCATGACCTTCGTGATCTGGAGATGCTGCTGGAGCAGACAAAAGGAACCGGTGTGGATGTCTACACCCATTCTGAGATGCTGCCCGCGCATTATTATCCGGCATTTAAGAAATATCCGCACTTTGCAGGAAACTACGGAAATGCGTGGTGGAAACAGAAGGAAGAGTTTGAGAAGTTCAATGGTCCGATTCTGATGACGACCAACTGCGTAGTGCCTCCCGCAGAGAGCTATAAAGACCGTCTCTGGACGACCGGTGCGGCAGGATTCCCCGGCTGCAGGCACATCGACGGCGCATATGGAGAGACCAAGGATTTCTCTGCAATCATTGCACAGGCGAAGAACTGTCCTGCGCCGACGGAGATCGAGACAGGAACAATTACCGGCGGATTTGCACATGAGCAGGTATTTGCACTTGCGGACAAGGTCGTGGACGCGGTCAAGACCGGCGCCATCCGGAAGTTCGTTGTGATGGCAGGATGCGACGGCAGACACAAGACACGGGAGTACTATACAGAGTTTGCGAAGAAGCTTCCGAAAGATGTTGTGATTCTGACAGCAGGATGCGCGAAGTATAAATATAACAAACTGGATCTTGGCGATATTGGCGGTATTCCGAGGGTTCTGGATGCGGGTCAGTGCAATGACTCCTATTCTCTGGCGCTGATTGCTTTGAAACTCAAAGAAATCTTCAAGCTGGATGATATCAATGATCTTCCGATCGTGTTCAATATCGCGTGGTATGAGCAGAAGGCCGTTATTGTACTTCTTGCGCTCCTGTATCTGGGTGTTAAGAATATTCATCTCGGACCGACGCTTCCGGCTTTCCTTTCTCCGAACGTAACTAAGGTGCTGGTAGACAACTTTGGCATCGCAGGAATCGGAACCGTGGATGACGATCTGAAGCTTTTCTTCGGAGATGAAGCATAAAACAGAAATACGGTCCGAAAGCAGGTGGCAGGGATGAGAAAACATGTGAAGGGAAATATCAGCTGGATAGGGTATCTGGACTGGGAGCTGGAACGTTTTCATGGTGATGACTACTCGATTCTTAACGGATCCAGCCAGAATGCGTATTTGATTGAAGAAGAAAAAACAGTTCTGGTTGATACTGTGTGGATACCGCACCGGTTTGACTTTGTGGAAAATTTGAGGAGTGAGATTGATCTTAATAAGATTGATTTTATTGTTGCAAACCATGGAGAGTGCGATCATTCGGGATCGCTGACGGCATTGATGGAAGAAATTCCGGATACGCCGATCTACTGTACAGCAAATGCGGTAAAAAGCATAGAAGGGCAGTACGGAAAACGAGGATGGAATTTCCGGGTCGTTAAAACAGGAGATACGGTTGATGTCGGAAACGGAAAGAAGCTGATTTTCGTGGAAATGCGTATGCTTCATTGGCCGGATTCTATGGCAACGTTCCTGACCGGAGACAATGTTCTTTTTTCTATGGACGCTTTTGGACAGCATTATGCGGTGGAAGAGCTTTTTAACGACAAAGCGGATCCTTGTGTGCTGAATAAGGAGGCTATGAAATATTTTGCCAATATCCTGAATCCGTTTGCGCCTATTCTGAAGAAGAAGCTGGAGGAACTTTCCGGGCTACATCTTCCGATTGAAATGATCGCTCCCGCTCACGGGGCGATCTGGAGAGAAGAACCCCTGCAGATTGTGGAAAAGTATGCAGCCTGGGCGGATGCCTACCAGGAGGATCAGGTAACGGTTGCATATGATACGATGTGGGAGGGCACGGAAAAAATAGCGCACAGGATTGCTGACGAGATTCACAGGCAGAGCCCGGATACGGTCGTCAAAGTATTCAACATTGCCAGAGGCGATAAGAACGAAATAATGACGGAAGTCTTTAAGTCAAAGGCAATAGCGGTAGGCTCTCCGACAGTCAGCAACAGCATTCTTTCCAGTGTAGCCGGATGGATGGAGTTTTTGAAGCAGCTGAAGTTTAGAAATAAAAAGGCGGTGGCATTTGGCTGTTATGGATGGAGCGGTGAATCCGTCAAGATCCTTCAGTCGAAGCTGAAAGAAGCGGGCTTTACAGTTGTTGATGAGAACGTCCGGTCTCAATGGAATCCGGACGAGTCAGATTTCGCGCAGGTTCCGACTCTGGTTGAAAAGCTTCTTGGATAAAAATAAAAGGATCGGGCCGATATCCGGAAATTTCCGGGTGTCGGCTTTTTTCTTTTCAACGGTAATCATTTCCATATAACGGGAGGAGGGAAAATAGGCAGGACATGTGACGGAACCCGACCGCGTATGTTAATATAAATCTTTAAGATTCCGAGTTACACCGGGAAACAAAAACGGGTTATCATTTTATCCGTTTGAGAAAATAAACGAAGTGATTCAGGAGTCCAGAAAGGACGGCTGCATCAAACCGGTACTCCGGATGGAATAAGAAAGAAGCAGTCAGGTAAACAGAAAGAGACAGACGTGAAATGACAGACAAGGAATGGCACCGTCTGCCGTAAGAATGAAGGTGTGAGATGCGAAAATATCTGATTATAGGCGCGGGGGGTACAGGAGGCACGCTGGGGGCATATCTTGTCAGGGCGGGAAAGGATGTTTCCTTTATTGCGCGGGGAGAACATCTTGCGGCGATGCGGCGGCAGGGACTTCGGGTGATACGGACCGGGGATGAGTTTACGGTAAATCCGGTGAAGGCGTGCCCCATGGAGGAATACCGGGATCGGCCGGATGTCATTTTTGTCTGTGTGAAGGGATATTCTCTCGATCCGCTGATTCCATTTATCCGGAGGGTGGCGCACAAGAATACGATTGTTATTCCGATTTTGAACATCTATGGCACCGGAGCTGCCATGCAGAAGAAACTTCCGGGTATTCTTGTGCTGGACGGGTGCATTTACGTGGCAGCGCAGCTGGAGTCTCCCGGTGTGATAAGAATGAGCGGCGATATTCTGCGTGTGGTTTTCGGTGTCCGAAGCGCAGAGGAATTCCACCCGGAACTGAAGGAGATAGAAGGAGAGCTTGCTTCCTGTGGAATTGGCGGAGGTCTTAGCGAAGATATCCGGAGAGACGCGCTGATGAAGTTTTCTTATGTCTCACCCCAGGGGGCATGCGGGCTCTATTACGGTGTAAGCGCAGGCGCTATGCAGCAGGAAGGTGAGTGCCGGAATTTTTTCCGTGAGCTCGTTCATGAGATTGATCTGCTTGCGCAGGCGCAGGGAATCTGTTTTACAGAAAATATTGTGAAAAGAAATCTGGATATTCTGGACAGCCTGAAACCGGATATGACCACCTCGATGCAGAAAGATATTGCAGCGGGAAAAAATTCCGAGGCGGACGGCCTGATCTTTGAGGTTGTGCGGACCGCGCACCGGCTGCATGTCCGTGTTCCGGCATATGAAAAGGCGGCAGAAAAACTGCGGGGAGAGCTCTCAGAGCAAAAAGCATATTGAAATGTGTATTGTGGAGCGTTAGCATAAAAAAGTAGAAAACTGACACACCACCAGTTAGTTGTAGGTGATACGTAAAAGGAGGGCGAATACAATGAAAAAAGAATTACTTACAGGAATCCAGCATATCGGTATTCCTACAGAGGACATGGCGGCTACCAGGGAATTTTATGAAAAACTGGGGTTTAAGGCAGCCTTTGAGACCGTAAACGAGGGGTCTGAAGTGATATTTTTTAAATTAAATGACTTGGTAATGGAAACATATGAAGTGCCGAAAGCGGCAAAAGCCTATGGTGCTATTGAACATGTAGCAATCAATGTAACCGATGTAGAGGCAGTATATGATGAGATTTGCAGTATGGGCATGAATACACTGAAGGATACCATTCATTTCCTGCCGTATTGGGAGAATGGAGTGAAATTTTTTACCATTGAGGGACCGAATGCGGAAAAGATAGAATTCAGCCAGTTCCTATAAAGATACAAAACATCTGTGGATTACATCCATGTACTTCCTGAAAGGGATGTTCTGGTATTTTTAGACTATACAACATTACGATTTTGAGCAGCTATTTGAAAAAATGGCTGCTTAATTATTTCACTTCCACCGGATCTTTTTGTAAAAATCCGGTGTTGTTCGACTCAGATTTTTCCCAGAAGCCCAAGCCCCATGGCAATCATCCAGATATACATGCATGTTTTGGGGATCATCAGCATGCCGATCATTGGTTTTTTCTTCGCCCAGACCGTAACCGGAAGGTAGCAGGCAAAGCTGCCGATTATGGCGGGCGCCATTTTCCAGAGCCCGTAATTGCCTGTGTTTCCGGATATCAGGTTAAGAATGATCAGACAGATTCCCGTTACGGCAAACGGTGCATTCCGATAGAAGGACCAGCGGGGATTGCCCTCCCTGTGCAGCCAGTTGTTCTGGGGAAACAGACACAGGATTATGCGCAGAAGAGCAGTTCCCCAAACCAGCACAAACAGAACCGGGGGAACGGTCAGGCCGGGGAATGTGGCCATCCAGATGTACATCAGCAGAATATAGAAAACAGTCATTGTGACCGAGGAGACGGCAAGACCGAAGCCAAGGCGTTTTTCTGTGGAAGGGGTGCTACCCCGGAGCGCCCGGTCTACACGGGGAATCAGATGAAAAGCATCTCCTCCTCCCAAGAGCAGGGTCAGTGTTCCGTACAGATAAAAGAGCTGTCTGCCGTCTGCCTTTGTAAAAAACAGGATGGCCGCAATAAGGTCAAACAGCAGATATCCGATATCAAACACGGATTCGCCGATCTCAGGCATTCTTCTTTTTTTCTTTTCTTTTATTTCATCGTTCATGTTTACCTCTATTCTGCCGTATCGGCGGCTTATTTTGCGGTTTTTTTGTTCAGATAACATAATGCTTCAGCCACTTTCCGGAGAAGAAGCGGATGGTAAAAACGATGCCGCGGCAGGTCCAGTCGCTGGCCATTCCGATCCAGACGGCAATCGGTCCGAAATGAAATACGCGGATCAGCAGCGTGGTCAGGAGAACACGGCAGAGCCACATGGTCAGGCTGGATGCGATCATGGAGAACTTTACGTCGCCAGCGGCGCGCATGCCGTAGGCAGGGATAAAGGAGAAAACCCACACAATGGGTTTCAGAACCGTAATGAAGACAACCATCTGAAAGCACATATCAGCGGCTGTCGGATCCATGCCTGCCAGAGCAGTTACCGGTTTTGTCAGGACAAATACCAGCAGACAGGAGCCTAGAATAACAAGCTCTGCATACCAGGTTACTCTGGCGATGTAGAATTTTGCCTCATCCGGTTTTCCGGCTCCTATGGTCTGCCCGACCACGGTCATCAGGCCGATTCCGATTCCGATTCCGCCGATTCCGTTCAGGTTTTCCAGGATAATTGTCATGGCATTAGCCGCGATGGAAATGGTACCAAGGGTGGATACGCTGGACTGAATGGCAAGTTTTCCAAACTGAAACATTCCATTTTCAATGCCGGAAGGTATTCCGATGGAAAGAATGCGTTTGATCATCCGGAAGTCGGGGCGTACCAGGTAGCGATGGATCACAATGGCCTGTCTTGGAAGCCGCAGGAATCCGAAGATAACAACTGCGCAGAAGATTCTGGAGAGCAGCGTGGAAAGAGCGGCTCCCGCCACGCCCCATCTGAAAACAAAGATGAACAGCGCGTTTCCGGCAATATTCATCAGGTTGGAGAGGACGGATATGATCATGGGGAAACGGCTGTTTCCGCCGGCGCGGTAAAAGGAAGCTCCGGCCTGGAACAGGGCGAGAAAAGGGAAGGACGCCCCGGTGAACAGGAAGTAGACGATGGCATTATGCATTACATCCGGTTCTACGCTGCCGAATACCAGGGAAAGAATCGGCCTTCTCCAGAGGACGCAGATGACTGACAGTGCAACAGAGAGACAAAAAACAGTAATCGTCAGCTGCGAGGCAGCGAAATTGCTTCTTTTCAGGTCTTTATGGCCGATGTACTGGGAGCAGACGATGGTTCCTCCTGCTGCCAGCGCCTCGAAGATCTGGATGACGAGCACATTGATGGAATCCGTCAGAGAAACGGCGGAGATGGCGGCACTGCCGATGCGGGATACCATCATTGTATCTGCCATACCCATGAAGGATGTAAGCAGCTGCTCAATGATCAGCGGGATCAGAAGCTTCCGGAGATCCGAGGGGGAAAACTGCAGATGGTTCCAGTCGATCTTGTCAGTATCATAGATTTTTCGAGTCAACACGTTGTTCTGTACTTTCATAAAATATATTATCCTGATATTCTTTCAAGTCCGGTGACAGAACTATGGTATCACGAAATAAAAATTTTGCATCCGTTAATTATCACTGTCCTCGCAGCTTTCATTTATCCAGTTATCGCGGCGCCGCGGAATGGCTGCCGGATCTGCTGTGTCAGTCGGAAATATCAAAATCCAGCTGTATCTGCGGCGTGTACTCCGGGAAGGCAGCTTTCACTCTTTTCGTAATCTCTTTGTAGATCTGTTTTCTGTTCGGTGCGTCATAGCTGATGATGATGTCAAATTTCATGCTCTTGTCGTTTTTATCCAGGAAAAAGCCGTGCATCTGCAGGATGTCCGGGTATCCCTCCAGAATTTTCCGGATACCGGTTTCTACCCGGACGGCCTCCGCGTCATCGATATTCATGGAGTAGACGGAAATACCGGTCAGAATGATATGATGCTTCTGAAAAACATTCATTGAGATTTCCCGTTCCAGCCCATCCAGTTCTCCGGCTGTCATGGTGTCCGGCACCTCAATGTGGACGGATCCGATCTGGCGGTTCGGACCATAATTATTGATCACCAGGTCGTAAGCCCCGCGGACGCCCTTTGTCTGGCAGATCGTATTTTTAACAGACTGCGCAGTTTCCGCGTCAATCCGTTCGCCGAGAATTTCACTTACAGTGTCCCGAAGCATATCCAGTCCGGATTTGACGATAACAGCAGAGATAATGGCGCCCAGCCATGCCTCCAGACTGATGTGGAAAAAGAGATAGATAACGGCAGCGGCCAGTGTGGAGACGGATATAATGGAGTCGTGCAGGGCATCGCTCCCGGAGGCCACAAGGGAATCGGATTTTACTTCAACCCCCTTTTTCTTAACAAATCTTCCCAGGGCGACCTTTGCGACGACGGCCACGGCGATAATCAGAAGGGCGGTGGCGGAGTAGTCCGGTTTTTCCGGATGCAGGATCTTTTTGACCGATTCAATCAGAGAGGTGACACCGGCGTACAGCACGATTACAGAAATAATCATGGCACTCAGATATTCGATCCGCCCGTAGCCGAGAGGATGTTTTTTATCCGGTTCTTTTCCAGCCAGCTTTGTCCCCAGGATGGTAATTACGGAAGACAGCGCATCGCTCAGGTTATTAACTGCATCCATTACGACAGCCACGGAACGGGACAGCAGGCCTACGGCAGCTTTGAAGGCGGCAAGCAGAACATTTACCAGAATGCCGATGATGCTGGTTCGGATGATGATTTTATCGCGGTTTTCGTTCATTTTATAATCTTCTTTCTTCTTTTTTTTTCGTACTCCACTTTTGGTTTCTCTCTTTTTGCCGTGCTCCGCTCTTTGTTCCTCTATTCTCGCCATGCCCGGCGCTTTGCCGAACCGGAACGGCAGACAGGGAAAAGACTGCCGCTGGGAAGCACGAATCTGTGTGCGGCGGCAGTCCATGTGTATGTTCAGATGTCCAGGATTTTGTAGAGAATCCGGTAAAGCGTTTTTGCGTCCTCCTGGCCGATGGTCAGGCAGTGACCGATCTTCAGAGGCACATCCTTCAGCTTTTCTTTCATGTCCAGCCCCTCCGGCGTCAGGTAAACCGTAACTTTACGCTCATCCTCCGCATTGCGGCGGCGGGTGATAAAGCCCTGTGCTTCCATTTTTTTCAGCAGGGGGGTGAGTGTTCCGTTATCCAGATGGAGCCGGGTGCCGATTTCGCCCACAGTGATCCCGTCCTTTTCCCACAGGACCAGGAAGGTGATGTACTGCGTATAGGTTATGCCGAAAGGTTTCAGGAAAGGGGTATAGGCCCCGGTCACCTTTCTGGCGGCCGCGTACAGCGGAAAGCAGAGCTGATTTTTCAGCAGAAGGGCTTCGTCCGGATGATAGGTAAGCTCTTCCATCAGATCAGCTTCTCCACGGCTTCCCGGACAGCCTTCATATCCTCGGTGGGTTCAAAACGGCTGACTACGTTCCCGTTTCTGTCCACCAGAAACTTGGTGAAATTCCATTTAATTTCGGCGTTGTTTTTGTAATCCGGATCGATTTTCTTCAGCATAGCGCTCATCATAAGAGCCTTGGGTCCCTTTCCGAAGCCTTCAAAGGTTTTCTGGCTCTTAAGATATTTGTATAAATCCAGCGCATTATCGCCGTTTACGTCGCTCTTGGTCATCTGGTCAAACTGTGTGTTGTACTTTAAGGTGCAGAAGCTGTGGACTTCATCGTCCGTTCCGGGAGTCTGGCCCGCAAACTGATTGCAGGGAATATCCAGAATTTCCAGACCCTTGTCGTGGAATTCTTCATAGATGCTTTCCAGATCCTTGTACTGCGGCGTGAAACCGCAGCCGGTAGCCGTATTTACAACCAGCACAACTTTTCCCCGGAATTCTTCCATAGACAGGGAAGAACCATCTCTTTTCGTTACAGAATAATCATAAAAACCGCTCATAGCAAAACCTCCATGAAAGGGAATAAACAACATAAATATTTCGAACAATTATATTGTATCAAATAATAATGGGAAGTCAAGAGTTTTATAAAAAAACGTGTGTTTCGTTGTCATAGGATTGTGCTTGCAGATATAATAGATTTACAGACGGAACAGAAGCAAAGGGGAAGGGGGAAGTACAATGAACGCAGAAGAAAGATATGAGATCTGGCTGGATAAACTTCCGGAAGAAGACCCTATGAGAAAAGAATTATTGTCCATCCGGGGGAACAGGAAGGAAATCAATGACCGGTTTTATCAGGAGATTGTGTTTGGGACGGCAGGACTGAGAGGAATCTGCGGGGCGGGAACCAACCGCATGAATCCTCTTACCGTCGGAAGGGCGACACAGGGGATCGCCAATTACCTGAAGAAAACCGGAGAAGATCTGGAGCGAGGGGTTGCGGTGGCCTATGACTGCAGACACCACTCCAGAGAGTATTCGGAGCTGGCGGCGGAAATTCTGGCGGGAAACGGCATCCGTGTCTGGCTTTTCCCGTCCATGCGCCCGACGCCGGAGCTGTCCTTTGCGGTAAGGGAGCTCCATGCCCTTTCCGGAATTAACATGACGGCCAGCCACAACCCGAAGGAGTACAACGGATATAAGGTTTACCAGCAGGATGGGGCACAGATTTCCGGCGCTGTTTCAGAGAAAATCATGAAGGAGATTCAGGCATTGGATCTTTTTGATTCTTTTTCCAGAATACCGCTGGAAGAGGGAAAACAACTGGGACTGATTCGGATGATCGGGGGAGAAATGGACCGCCGGTATCTGGATTATGTGGAAGGAATGGCACAGAGACCAGAAGAAGAGTTGGATAAGTCGGTGGCAGTCGTGTACACACCATTAAATGGTGCGGGCAGTATTCCCATGGAAACCGTCGCGCGGGAAATGGGATATCGGAATTTTGCTATTGTACCGGAGCAGAAAGATCCGGATCCGGATTTTACGACTGTCGGTTATCCCAATCCGGAGGACCCGAAGGGCTTTGCTCTTGCGGAAAAACTGGGAAAGAAACTCCATGCAGAACTCCTGATTGCCACAGACCCGGACAGCAACCGCATGGCAGTGGAGCTTCCGAACGGAAAAGGGGGATATTATCCTCTGAACGGAAATCAGACAGGCGCCATGCTGATCGCTTATATGGCGGAAAGCCAGAAGGCGGCGGGCATGCTTCCGGAGAAGGGAGCGATGATCAAGTCCATTGTGACCGGAGATATGGGAAAAACCATCTGCGAGGCATACGGAATCCGGGTGTTTGAGGCACTCACAGGATTTAAGAATATCTGCGGGGTGATTCCTCGTATGGAAAAGGCAGGGTTTCAGTATTTCTTTGCCTACGAGGAGAGCATCGGCTGCGCGCCGGGAGAGAGGGTAAGGGATAAGGACGGCATCTGTGCGGGTCTGCTTATGATGGAGATGGCGGCATTCTATAAAAAGAAAAATATGACCCTGGCGGATGCGCTGGAAGCTCTTTACCGGAAATACGGGTATTTTGCGGAACGGCAGGTTTCCCTGATCCGAGAAGGTCAGTCCGGGGCAGAGGAAATTTCCGGGATCATGCAGAAGGCCAGAGCGGAAAAACCGGGTCTGTTCGGGAAATTCCAGGTTGCGGAGATTATTGATTACCTTCATGGCTGGCAGGATATTCCGCCTTCGGATGTCCTGAAATTCCGCATGACAAACGGGGACTGGTTTGCCATGCGTCCCTCCGGGACGGAGCCGAAGCTGAAGTTTTACTTTTACACGAAGGCTGACTGCAGGCAGGAGGCGGAAAAGAGAGTGGATTCCCTGCAGCAGGAGGTTTTGCGCGTAGTTTCATGAGCCGGACAGAAAAATGATCCTGTTCGTGTTCGCCTGAATGTCTGAATGATATTCCGATTTTATACCGGAAAAAAATAAAAGAAAAGAATCACGGAGAATGATTGCGGAGGTTTGACAGCTGTGAATCCGGAATGATCCCCCGTGATTTTTCTATATATCTGCTGTTGTGTGACCTTGTCACAGAAACTGCGGAAAATAAGGTGTAGAGTGAATGCATCAGAAAGATGTGAATCCTATTCAAAGGTATATTGCGATGAAAGGAGTTTATTATGGCGGAAATAAAAATTACAAGGGATAATTTTCAGAGAGAAGTTTTGCAGGCAGAGGTGCCGGTTCTGGTAGATTTCTGGGCCGCCTGGTGCGGACCCTGCCGGATGCTTTCGCCGATCATTTCGGAAATAGCCGCACAGGCAGAGGGAAAATACAAGGTTGGCAAGGTAAATGTGGATGAAGAACCGGAGCTTGCCTCAGCCTATCGGGTATCCAGCATTCCTACCCTGATTGTCTTTAAGGGTGGAAAGGCAGCGGCCAGCTCGGTTGGCGTCCAGGCCAGAGAGGATATTGAAGATATGCTGGGACTGTAAAGCAGACGAGAGCAGGAAAGAGGAATCCGGCCGGACTGTGGCCGCATCCGGGAAAAAGCTGCGGGAAAGAGCCGGAAAAAAAGGAGGAGACGAGGATGGGAAAAACTGTGATTATCGGAGGAGTGGCGGCGGGCGCGGGCTGCGCTGCCCGCCTGCGCAGACTGGATGAAGGCGCGGAAATTGTGCTTCTGGAAAGAGGACCGTATATTTCTTACGCGAACTGCGGACTTCCTTATTATGTCGGAAATGTTATTCAATCGAAAGATGCGCTTCTGGTGACAAAGGAAGAGACTCTTCGGGAGAGATTCCGGGTAGATGTCAGAACCCGGAATGAGGTGACGTCGATTGACCGGAAACAAAAGAAGATTCTGGTGACCGATCTGGCGGCGAACCGGGCATACGAGGAGAGCTATGACAAGCTGGTCATCGCCACCGGTTCTTCTCCGGTCCGCCCTCGTATTCCCGGCATTGATTCTGACAGGATTTTCACTCTGTGGACGGTTCCGGATGCGGAAAAAATCCGGAGCATGGCCTCAGACAGTCAAAATAAAAAAGCTGTTGTAGTGGGCGGAGGCTTTATCGGTCTGGAGACTGCGGAGAATCTGCGAAAGGAAGGTTTGCAGGTTTCTATTGTGGAAGCGCTGGACCAGGTTATGGCGCCCTTTGACCGGGAAATGGCCATGCTTCTGGAAGAAAATATCCGGGAGAACGGGGTGGAACTATACCTTTCGGATGGGGTCGCTTCGTTCCGGACAGAGGATCGGACGGTATTTGTAAGACTTTCAAGTGGAAGAGAGATTTCCGCGGATTTTGTGATTCTTTCCATAGGCGTGCGTCCAAACAGCCAGCTTGCCGTGCAGGCCGGATTAAAGTGCAATGAAAGGGGCGGAATCTGTGTGGATGAGCAGCTACGCACCTCGGATCCGGATATTTATGCTGCCGGCGATGTGATAGAGGTAAATGATCCCGTTTTTGGAGAGAAGACGATGATTCCGCTGGCGGGTCCCGCCAACCGGCAGGCCAGGATTGTGGCCGATAATATAGCAGGCGGACAGGAAAGATACAGGGGAACACAGGGCGCTTCTGTTGCCAGGGTATTTGATCTGACTGCTGCTTCTGTCGGAGCAGGAGAAAAAAAGCTGATCCGTCGAGGCATGGTAAGAGGAAGGGATTATGAGAAAGTCGTGATCAGCCAGAATTCTCATGCGGGTTATTATCCCGGTGCGCTTCCGCTGATCATTAAGCTGCTGTTCTCTCCGGATGGAAAAAAGATTTTCGGAGCCCAGATTGTGGGCGGAGATGGTGCGGATAAAAGAATTGATACGATCGGGACGGTTATGCAGATGGGAGGAGGGATTGCAGAGCTGAAAAATCTGGAGCTGGCGTATGCACCGCCGTATTCCTCCGCCAAGGATCCGGTAAATATGGCAGCTTTTGCGGCAGAAAATGTGATCCGGAAGCTGGTATCATTTGCGGAATGGGATGATCCAAAGCCGGACAGCGGGGAAATGATTCTGGATGTCAGAGAAGAGGCGGAGAGGCTGGCCTGGGCTCCGAAAGAATCGGTGAATATACCCTTAGGACAGCTGCGCGGCAGACTGGAAGAGCTCGATCGGAAACAACATTATATTGTTCTGTGCGCGGTTGGGGTTCGGGCGTATACAGCGGCAAGAATACTCCTGCAGCACGGGTTTGACCACATCAAGGTTTACCCGGGAGGAGCCAGGCTTTACCGCTCTTTTCACCCGGATGGTCAAACCGCAGGATCCGGAACAGATGGCGAAGCTAAAAGCAGTTCAGTTTCGGCGGTGAAAGGAAATCCCGGCACAGGGAAGCCGGACGGAAAAACAGGGCAGGAGGATACCGAGCCGGATACAAAAGGGATGCCGGGAAATACCGGGAAACATATAAAACATGAACGGATTCGTATAAATTGTTCCGGTCTGCAGTGCCCCGGTCCCATTATGGAAGTTTACCATGCCATGGAGAAGATGCGGGATGGAGATATCCTGGAGGTGACCGCGTCGGATCCGGGATTCGCGAAGGATATTATTTCCTGGTGCCGCCGCACGGGAAACATGCTTCTTTCCAACGAAAAGCAGGGAACAGACTTTGTTGCTGTTCTCTGCAAAGGAAATAACACCGGATCGGCAGTTCCGGTTCCTGGAAGCAGTGTTCCGGCATCCGAGGATCATGTTATAATGGACACACCGCAGGGAAAAACCATCATTGTTTTTGATGGCGATATGGATAAGGTTCTGGCGGCATTTGTCATTGCCAACGGTGCGCTGGCCATGGGACGTCCGGTGACGATGTTTTTCACATTCTGGGGACTTACGGCGCTGCGGAAACCAACGGCTTCCGGTGTCAGAAAATCTCCGGTGGAGGCCATGTTTGGGAAAATGCTTCCGAAAGGCACAGGAAAGTTAAAACTCTCCCGCATGAACATGGGGGGACTGGGAACTGCCATGATGCGCCGGATTATGCAGGATAAGAACATTGATTCGCTGGAAGATATGATGAAAAAAGCCATGGAAAACGGCGTAAAGATTATAGCCTGTTCCATGAGTATGGATGTGATGGGAATCCGGAAGGAAGAACTGATTGACGGCGTGGAAATCGGCGGTGTCGGAAGCTATCTGGGAGAGGCAGAAGAGTCGAATGTGAATCTTTTCATATAAACAGAGAGCAATGCGGGCGGATACGCCAGAGGGACACAGGAGATGGAGAAATACGGAAGAAAACAGGAGCTGCACACAGGAACGGAAACAGAAAAGCTGTCGGCGGCGCTGCCCTTCTGGGACAAATTAAGTGACGCGGAGCAGAAGTTGGTTCGTGAACATACAATCGTCCGTGTTTTTGATAAAAACAGCACGGTTTTTTCCCGCGGAAGTGAGTGCCTGGGTTTTATCCGTGTACTCTCCGGCTCCGTCCGGACATTTCTAACCTCGGAAGAAGGAAGGGAGATCACACTTTATCACCTTCGTGCCGGAGAGGACGACGTCCTCTCCGCTTCCTGCGTCGTGTCTCAGATTACCTTTGACACGCAGATGGAGGCAGAGGAAAAAAGCCGCATTCTGATTGTTCCATCCATTGTCCTTGCAAGGCTGAAGGAAAACAATATCTATGTCCGCTGCATGATTTATGAGCTGCTTACCAGGCGCTTTTCGGATGTGACATGGACGTTTCAGGAAGTTTTGTTTCTGCGTATCGACCAGCGTATTGCCTCCTGGATTGTACAGACCTGCGAGCAGACCGGAAGCACGGAAATTGCGGTTACGCACGATCAGATCGCGAGGGATATCAATACGGCCAGAGAAGTCGTGGCGCGGATGATTAAGAGGTTTTCAGAGGAGGGGCTGCTTCGTGCCGGCAGAGGGAAAATAAAGGTTACAGACATGGAAATGCTGAAGAACCTGTGCTTTAACTGCCGGCAGGAGTGACCCTTCCGAATTGATCCTGCGCCAGGAGGGCTTCACGGGATTACCGGGAAGCTTTTACCGCGTCCAGAGCCTGTGCGATATCCTGCACCAGATCTTCTGTGTTTTCCAGTCCGCAGCTCATGCGGATCAGGTTGGAGCTGATTCCGGCATCCAGAAGCTCCTGATCTGAAAGCTGACGGTGTGTGGAGCTTGCGGGGTGAAGACAGCAGGAACGGGCATCCGCAACGTGAGTTTCAATTGCAAATATTTTCAGATGTTTCATAAAGGCTTCCGCATCTGTGCGGCTGCCTTTTATCCGGAAGGAAACTACTCCGCAGGTGTTTCCGCCGTTCATGTATTTCTGCGCGCGGCTGTAGTACGGGTCTCCGGGTAAGGACGGGTAGCTTACCTGCTCTACCATATCACTTTCGGACAGAAACTTTGCCACGGCCAGTCCGTTTGCACAGTGCTGTTTCATACGGCAGTGCAGGCTTTCCAGACCGATATTCAGGATATAGGAGTTATAGGGGCTTGGTATGGAGCCGAAATCACGCATCAGCTGTGCGGTTGCTTTGGTGATAAATGCTCCCTCTTTTCCAAAACGTTCCGCATATACAATTCCGTGATAGCTGTCGTCCGGTGTGGTCAGTCCGGGGAATTTTTCCGCATGTGCCATCCAGTCAAAGTTCCCGGAGTCTACAATGGCGCCGCCCACACAGGAACCATGTCCATCCATGTATTTTGTGGTAGAGTGGGTTACGATATCTGCTCCCCACTGAAACGGGCGGCAGTTTACCGGTGTGGCAAAGGTGTTGTCTATAATCAGGGGTACGCCGTGGGCGTGCGCCGCTTTTGAAAACTTTTCAAAGTCAAAAACGGTCAGCGCGGGATTTGCAATGGTTTCGCCGAATACAGCCTTGGTGTTCGGACGGAATGCGGCGTTTAATTCCGCTTCCGTACAGTCCGGGCTGACAAAAGTAAAATCAATTCCCATTTTTCGCATCGTAACGTGGAACAGATTATAGGTGCCTCCGTAGATGGAGGAGGAAGCCACCACATGATCGCCCGCGGTGGCAATGTTGAATACGGCAAAAAAGTTGGCTGCCTGTCCTGAAGAGGTCAGCATGGCAGCGGTTCCGCCTTCCATATCTGCAATTTTTGCGGCTACATAGTCATTGGTGGGGTTCTGCAGTCTGCTGTAGAAATAGCCGGATGCCTCCAGATCAAACAGTTTTCCCATGTCTGCGCTGGTATCGTATTTGAAGGTTGTGCTCTGGATGATCGGCACTTCTCTCGGTTCGCCGTTTTTCGGGCGGTAGCCGGACTGAACGCATTTTGTTTCCATATGAAAGTCTGCCATCGGTTTTTCCTCTCCTTTTTTATTCATTGACGAATCAGGTTTCCGGATATTCTCCTGTAAACAACAGGGAAATATGTATCAGTATAGCATAAGAACCGCAGGAGACAAAAGTTTTGTGAAGGATTGTCTGGGGCGTCCGGGGCTGGACTTTATGCGGAAAGCAGGGTAGAATTTTACTATAGAAAATGAAGGGGGACAGAGGAATATGAATTTTTGGATGGAATGGCTAGTGGGAAGTATGGCCGCCGGAATCTGGGCGTGCGCGATCTGTTTTTATGTTCTTCTTGTTATAGCCTGGTGGAAGATTTTTACAAAGGCGGGGGTAGAAGGCTGGATGGCGCTTGTGCCGTTTCTGAACTTGTATCAAATTTATAAAATCGCCTGGGGTGAGGGCTGGTATTTTCTGCTTATGCTGATTCCCTTTGTCGGATGGGTGATTGAAATTATTAAAACTGTCAAGCTCTCACAGGCATTCGGACATGGAGCCGGATTTGCACTGGGGCTGATTTTTCTGCCGAATATTTTCACGTTGATTCTTGGGTTTGGATCGGACCGGTATCTGGGTCCTGTAAAATAAAATTTGTATGCGTATTCGTTTATCTGATCATTTTACATATGGCCGTCTGTTACGGTATACTTTCCCATCTATGGTGATGATGGTGTTCACATCCATTTACAGCATCGTAGATGGGCTGTTTGTTTCTAATTATGTCGGAAAGGAAGCCTTTGCAGCGGTAAATCTTGTTTATCCGGTTTTTATGATTATAAGTGCAATCGGATTTATGCTTGGGACGGGAGGATCCGCCATTGTAGCGCAGGCTCTGGGCGAAAAAAGAAACGAACAGGCACAGGAATATTTTTCCATGCTTGTTTTCGTTACTTTTTGGCTGGGTGTGGCGGCGACCGTGCTGTGCGAGATTTTTCTGAAGCCCCTGACGGGACTTCTGGGTGCGTCCGGAAAGCTGCAGGATTACAGTATTCTGTATGGTCGTTTTACAACATTAAGCATGCCTTTTTTTATGCTGCAGACATCCTTTCAGATGTATTTTAATGTGGCGGAAAAACCTAAGGCCGGGCTGGCGGTTACGGTGATGGCCGGGGGAGCAAATATTGTTCTGGATTTTCTTCTGGTCGGCGTATTCCGTTTCGGGCTCGTCGGCGCCGCCGTGGCTACCAATATCAGTGAAATTTTGGGCGGTGTGATACCGGTTATCTATTTTCTGCGGAAAAATGATTCCCTTCTCCGGCTGCGCAGGGCGCATTTTGAGGGAAGAGTTTTTGGGAAGGCATGTACCAACGGCTCCTCGGAAATGCTCAGCAGCATTTCCAGCTCGGTCGTTTCTATTCTGTATAATTACCGTCTGCTGGAGCTTGCCGGAGCAGACGGTGTTGCCGCTTATGGGGCGATCATGTACATGGCGTTTATTTTTGCGGCGATTCTGATGGGATATGCAAACGGAAGCGCCCCGATTGTTTCCTATCAGTATGGCGCCCAGAACCAGGCAGAGCTGAAAAATCTATTCAGAAAGAGCCTGGTTATCATCGGCAGCATGGATCTGATCATGTTTCTTCTGGCAGAGCTGTGCGCGGATCCTGTGACATGGATCTTTGTAGGATACGATCCGGGGCTTCATGCCATGACCAGGGCGGGCTTCCGTATTTTCTCTCTCAGCTTTCTTATTGTCGGGTTTACCATTTACGGATCGGCTTTTTTTACCGCGCTCGGAGACGGCGGTGTTTCTGCCTTTCTTTCCTTCAGCCGGACTTTTGTGTTCCAGATCGGGGCGGTTCTGCTGCTTCCGGCTCTTCTGGGACTGACCGGGATCTGGTTTGCCACCTTTGCGGCTGAGCTTTGCTCACTGGCGGTGACAATCGGATTCTGGGCAGCAAAGAAAAAGAAATACGGATATGCGTGAAAGATTGGAAAGAAGTCTTCTACCTATCTTCCTGTGAAAGCGCCGGCGGGATTTTGTCCTGACCGGCTTTTCTGAGATAAATTTTTCGCTTTTTTCTGTAACGCAGTTTCCTGTTCAATCGCGTCGCCGAATTTGATCAGGAGTCCGGAAAACTGTTCCTGTTCCCTGCTGCTGCATTTTCTGAAGAGAGGAATTGATCGTCTGACGCGGCCGGAACAAAAATCTGGCGATTTCCGACTGCGCCAGTGCGCGGTCTTCTGTCAGAAGAGCGTATAAAACGACCAGGTCTCCTGCCGCCAGTGAGGGTGTGCGCACAATTTCTTTTGGAAGCCCCATTTTGCGGTTGATTGTTTCGTTCAGAATGCGCAGTGTTGTCTTTTCATCCATTCCTTCTTCCTCCGGGACATCGGCAAAGCCTGAATCATAAGGAGGGCGCTGTTCCCATCCTGATACGCAGCACGTGCAGAAAGTGATACAAGCCAGTTCAATAGAAGCGGTTTCATGGAGGAATTATGCTGGGGGTTAAAGTCAATTATGCACTGAATGACCTTACCCGCGGCCTGCCGGGTCTGGGCGGAATGCTCGGAAAGAATACCAAAGCCGCGGAAAAGCTGATAGATCTGACCGTTGAAGAATTGAACGTGTTAAATTTATAATCAAAATGAGAAGGAGAAAATCCTTTTTTCCGGACATCCGGGGAAGGAGGAACCTGTGAATGGAACAGCTTTTGGTAGGAATTTGCGAAGACGATAAAGAAGAATGGGTACGTCTCCTTGACATGGTGACAGAAGCAGCGGAGAAGGTGAAAGCTGAGGCGTTCGGAAGCGCAGAAGAGCTGCTGGAATCGTACTATCCGGGAAAGTATGACCTGATTATCCTTGATATTTATATGGGAGGAATGACAGGGATCGACGCACTGGAGAAAATACGGAAGGCAGACGGGCGTGTCACAGCCGCCATTGCAACCACCAGTCAGGACTTTGCGCTGGAATCCTACCGGCTTCGTGCCGCACGGTATCTGGAGAAACCTGTGAACCAGGAAGAGGTTCGTGACCTTGTGCAGACAGTTGTCCGGAAAAAAGAAGCGGAACCGCATTATGAAGGCGAAACAAACGGTACAAGGATACGAATACCTTTTGACAGAATTCTGTTTGTGGAGCAGAAAGGAAAAAAGCTGTGGATCCATATGGACGACGGCAGAGAACTGCAGGTCCGCGGGAAACTGGATGATGAGGAGAAAAGGTTTCCGGCCGAATATTTCCCGCGCTGCCATAAGAGCTTCCTGGTGAACCTGGCAATAATACGGGGGATCGACAGAGAACTGATGACTTTTGTCATGGAAGACGGACAGCACGTCCATATCCACAGGCAGGGCTTTTTTGCCGCAAAGCGTGCTTATGAGCAGTACCTTTTTTCCATCGCGGACGGGTGGAAGGAGACATAAAGGGTTCTGCAAAGGAGAGTCAGAACATGAAAAGAAGATACGCAGCTCTGCTTATGGCAGCTCTGCTTGCCGCCGGGACAGGGCTTTCCGGCTGCGGACAGGAAGAGGACAGGAGCGCTCAGGACGTACAGGGTTATTCTGACCATGTGGCTGCACAAGAAAACGGGGCGGCCGATGCATCGGAAGAAGACGGGACTGAGGCAGAATTCCAGGCGGGACAGCGAAGATGAGGCAACGCTTTCCGTTGTCAATCTGTCAAATATCAGCATGCTGGACAGCGCTTTTGATGACTACACCGGGGGAGAACCGGTAAACGCAGAACTGATAGAAGAAACGGACAATTATAATCTTTATTCCATTCCGGCAGAAGTGAACGGGGAAGAAACTAACCTGCGCGCCGTCTATGATTTTACGGAGGAAGCTTATCGGGTACTGGGCACCTACGACGGCCTGGAAGAAGGCGGAGATTCCATGACAAGCAGGGGGATTCATCCGAGGGAGATGAGGTTGTCTTCCTTTCCTGCGTCTGATTCCATATTTTGACGCCCATTCCTATTCGGGGGAGGCGGCAGTACTCAGGAAAATCAATACGGCAGAGGTAACTGTGAACGGCTCCACCAGTACAGAGACACTTCCACTGAGGGTAAAGAACCTGACGCCCGGCACACGGGTTACGGCAGAGTTCCGGTTTATCAATGAACGGAGTGACTGCTATATAGAGGTGCGGACCGCCTTTGCCCCTCTTACCGTGTATGTAAACGGGGAGGAGGAATATTCCTTTGGAGAGGCGGATGAGCGTCCTTCGTATATGAAAGATCCGGGGACGGCCATCCATATGGTTCCTGTGGATGAGACCGGAGAAGTCACGATAACGCTTCAGTATACTTCTCCGAATACCAGGAGCAGTGTGTCCATTCCCCAGCTGCTGGTTTCCAATCAGTCCGGACTTGTGCGCTATCACATGATTACCATGATGGGCCTGATGGCGGGAAGCACTATCATGATGCTGGCGGGAATGATAGTGATTTTTGTCTCACTGATTGTCATCCATATGGACAGAAGTGGTGTGCTCCTGCTGTGGCTGGGAGCCTTCATGGCGCTGACCGGATTATGGGGCTTTTCCAACTGTGACATGGCGCTCTTCCTCATCAACGATCCGAATCTGTGGTATGTGGTCAGCTATATCAGCTTTTTCAGTCTCGCCCTTCCGCTGGAGCTTCTGCGGGAAAACAGTGTGAAGTTTCATCAGAAAAAACCGCTGCTGGCTCTGAGGTTTTTTCTGATGGCTTCCATGCTTGCGTGTATCATCCTTCAGATGACAGGCACGGGTATGTTTACACAGAGCACGCGCCTTTATCAGATTCTTATTCCGGTTTCTATTTTTTCTTTTACTGTCGCCGTAATTGCGGAAGCGATCCGGTACAAAAACAAGGCTGGAATGCTCTGGGTGGGTCCCATGCTGATTCTTTCTGTCGCCTGCATACTGGAGATAATCCACTATTCGGACAGCATCGTGTACTCCAGTTCCACTTATTTCATTTTCGGCGGCATGATTTTCTGCGTCTTTATGAGCCTGATCGGAGGCCTGCAGATCCGAAAGTCCATCCAGGTTTCACGCAGGGAAAAGGAGCAGGAAAGCGCGCCGGTGATCAGGAATGCAAGTAATTTCTTTTTCATTAACATTTTCCTCCATTGATTTTTTCTTTTATTGCTTTTCTTTTCGGGCAGAGCCCTTTGTGTGGTGAAATGTCCGGGCAGCCATATCATCCGGAATCTGCTGCAGTATGCACCCGGTCTGCTGTCTGTACTCTGCTGCCCGGCTGTCCGGAACATGATTTATTATGCTTCGGGACGTGGTATGAAAAAAGTACAGGTTGGGGCCGGTTTTCGGAAAAATTCGTACTTGACAGGAAGAACCCGGGAAGCTGACCGGGGAGGAAAATATCAGCAGAACTATACATGACATAGGCGGCAAAGGTACATTGACATTCCTACCCGTGGTATAAGAAGACAAGCGGTTATACACGTGAATAAGAAATTCTCCTGTGGATAGACGAAAAGAGACGGCCTTGATATACTCTGAAGTACCGGGTAAAACGGCAGAGATTTAATTTTTGTGCGGAGGAGGTATTGATTGTCATGGCAATGAATCCGGCAAATGTATTTAAGCTGATGCAGATGAAAAAGAAATTCGAGCACAATCATCCCAAAGCAGTTTCTTTTGTGCAGAGGGTTCTGCTCTCCGGGCTTCCGGAAGGGTCGGTTGTGGAGATGTCTGTTACCAAACCGGGCGAGGATAAAGTAACAACGAATATCCGCGTAACCGCAGATGATCTGGAAATGATGGAAGAACTGAAAAATCTGAACCACTGATATCAGAACAGGAAGTAAAAACTGCAGCTGTCCGGGCCGGTTTCTGTTTATTGCGGAAACCGGCCCGGACTTTTTGCCAACGAAAGGGAATATTTTTCCTAATCGGGCTGCAGGTTACAAAATAGACGTCAGAAGCTCTGTCAGTTTCTGTGCGAATACTTTGTGGGCTTCCGGGCCCAGATGGATTCCGTCACTGGGATCCGGAGAAACCCATTTGGAGGTATCCGCAAACAGACAGCCGTTGTTCCCGGCTAGCTGAGAATATTTTACAGCCAGTTCATGGCTTTTCAGGGATGAATTTTCATCAAATCCGTACAGATATTCGCCTGTTTCACAGCGTTCAATATGCGGCGGAGCCAGAAGCAAAATCTTTGTGTCAGGGTTTATGGAGGATCGGATCAGATCCTTGAGGTGAAGGATGATGCGTTCCATTCCTCTGGATATATCTCTGGAGGAAGCGGAGAAACGCGGTTTTGCGTCGTTCGTTCCAAGCATCAGAATAACCAGGTCAAGAGGCTGGTGAGAGCCGAAAATCACATCAAGATAAGCAAATCCATTTCTGCCGTTTTCCATAGGATCATCAAACACAGTGGTGCGGCCGTTAAATCCCTCTTCGGAGATCAGATAATCGGAACCGAGATTTTTCTGGAGCAGTGAGGTCCATCTGGTCTGTTCATCATAACGCAGGGAAATCCTCTCCGTCCGGTATCTGCGCCCATCCGCGCCGTAAGTGTTGGAATCTCCGTAGCATAGAATGCGTTTCATCAGCTTTTTCCTCCTTGTTTCGCTATATTATATGATTGATAAAAGCTTTTTTCGCCCATTTATGATTATGGCCAATAGAAAATATGCCGCTGCAAATGCAAAAATGCCTTAAATCAACTATAGCGGCTTGCTGCTTTTCTGTCCAGGTCGGAAAGACGGTCCAGAGCCTGCAGAAGCGTGTCATCCTGTTTGGCGAAATGCAGACGAATCAGGTTATTTACCGGCTCGCGGAAAAAACTGGATCCGGGCACTGCGCCGACGCCGACTTCCCGCGCAAGCCATTCACAGAATTCCAGATCCGACTCATTCTTTTTTCTCCACTTATCAATATTAATTAAGATATAATAGGCGCCCTGTGGATCGGTAAAGATAAAACCGAGGTTTTTCAATCCACCGGCAAACAGCTCCTTCATATGCTGGTAATGAGCCTGCAGATCTCTGTAATAGGAGTCTGGCAGGGTCAGTCCGGCAACAGCGGCTTCCATCAGAGGGGCGGCAGCTCCCACGGTCAGAAAATCATGCACTTTTTTCACACGTTCTGAAATACGTTCATTGGCGATCACATATCCAAGGCGCCATCCTGTGATCGAATAGGTTTTGGAAAGAGAACTGCACATGATCGTCCGGTCCCACATGCCGGGGAGGGTATTGAAATAGATGTGGCGGTTCGGGGTGTACAGAATATGTTCATATACCTCATCGGTTATCACAAAGGCATCGTATTTCTCCGCCAGACCGGCAATCAGGCGCAGCTCGTCCTCGGTAAATACTTTTCCGCAGGGATTGGAAGGATTGCACAGGATCAAAGCCTTTACGCCCTGACGGAAGGCATCTTCCAGAACTTCCGGATCAAAGGAAAAATCAGGCGGAACCAGAGGCACATAGATCGGCCGGGCACCGGACAGGATGGCATCTGCTCCGTAGTTTTCGTAAAAAGGTGAGAAGACGATAACTTTTTCACCCGGATTCACCGCGGACATTACTGCTGCCATCATGGCCTCTGTGCTGCCGCAGGTAACCGTAATTTCTTTCTCAGGGTCCGGCTTCCGGCCGGAAAAATGCAGCTGTTTTTCCGCAAGGGCATCCCGGAAATTCTCTGCGCCCCAGGTAATGGCGTATTGATGAGGCCCTTTTGGGGCAATTTCCGCCAGCCTGGCGGTGAGGGCTTCGGGCGGATCGAAGTCAGGAAATCCCTGGGAAAGATTAATCGCTCCGTATTCATCTGAGATTCTTGTCATTCTGCGGATGACAGAATCGGTAAACTGTTCTGTTCTTCTGCTTAATTCCGGCATGATGTAGTTCTCCATTTGTGAACAATTTCCAGATTACAGATTGAATCCTGACATAAGTGATACAGGGAGTCAAGAGGTTGGCGTGCGGGAATAAAGAATTTACAACTGTTTTGATGGCTTCTGGTAATGTTCAGCGTCCAATTTATTTACAGGCGGATGGTCTGCAGAAAAGACGAAAAACACAAGTATTAGTGCACAAAAATATAAGGATAAAATCATGGAATTTGTAGAAAGTTACTTTTTCTGTTGCATACAGGAAGGGTTAGTGATAGTGTATGTGTAACGATTAACAAAACCGATTAACAATAACGGTTAACATTAGGCTTCTACTAAGGAGGAGAAATTGTGAATTCCCGCGAGCGTGTGTTAATGGCCTTGAATCATGAAGAAACTGACAGGGTGCCGATTGATCTCGGTTCTTCCAGATCAACAGGAATCAACGCCATTGCATATAACAAATTGAAACAATACTTGGGCGTGGACAGTAAAACCGTTCTTTTCGATGTGAAGCAGCTGCTTGCTGAAATGGATTTTGAAGTGGCAAAGAGAATCGGGAGCGATGTTGTTATTCTTCCCAGGCTGGTTCCTTCCGTCGGGATCCGTATTGATGAATTGACGGACGGAGAGCTTCCGGAGAATGGCGGACCCTGTCTGCAGTCAAAATACTATCATCCAAAGCCTTTGGATAACGGCGGGATGGGAATTTATGACAAGCATGGACATCTGATAGCGGTCAGACCCAAGGGTGGCATTTTTTATGATGAGGTATATCATCCTCTGGAAAATGCGGAGACGGAGGAGGATGTAGACCGTGGCCTCAGTATTGAGGATGAAGACGGCGACAGCCAGTACCTCGGACTTCCGCAGATCAGCGATTACGAGATGCATTACCTGCATGACAGAGCTAAGTATATCTATGAAAACACGGATTTTGCCATTTCGGGATTTACCAGCTTCAGTTTGTTTGAACGTGGATTCAAGGATTTTGGATATGAAAATTATCTGATGCTGTTTTATGAAGATCCGGATCTGGCGGAGTATTACCTCGATAAAATGACGGATGCCTATATTACTTACATGGAAAGATATCTGGATGCGGTAGGGGATTATATTCAGATCGTGCAGAATAATGACGATCTCGGGTCACAGAAAGCCATGCTGATTTCTCCTGAAATTTACCGGGAGTTTATAAAACCCAGGCATGCAAAAATCAATGCGGCAATTAAAAAGAAATGCCCGGATATGCATATCTCTCTGCACTGCGACGGAAGCATTTATCCGATTATCGGAGATATTATCGAAAGCGGCTTTGATATTCTGAATCCTATTCAGCGGGACTGTGACAATATGGATCCGGCTCAGATCAAGAAAGAATTCGGAGACCGGCTTACGATCTGGGGAAGCGCGTGCAGTACACAGTCTACGATGACGCACGGAAGCATTGAGGATATTGTAAATGAAGCAAAAGAGATGATTCGGATTTTTGCTCCCGGAGGTGGATTTGTTTTTTCTCAGATCCATAACATCCTTGCAGACATTCCGCCGGAAAAGATCGTGGCGCTGTTTGATACGGCGAAAAAGTACGGGGTACCGGAGTGGTTTAACGCACAGTAGGCTGCAGACGAAATTAGAACAATAAGATGTTTGGAACTTGATTATTTTTTAGCAGAGATAAATATTGACGGGTTGAGAGAACGGAAAAATGGAAAATAAGGCAAAGATTGCTGTTATTGGCAGTTATGCTGTGGGAGCAACCATAAGATGCAGACAATTTCCTGCAGCCGGACAGACAGTACCGGGGCATGGCTTTGAGATGATGCACGGAGGAAAAGGATCCAATCAGGCGGTTGCAGCACACAGAATGGGCGCGGAGGTTCTATACGCCACCTGCATCGGGGATGATTCCTTTGGACAGATGTGCCTCGATTTGTACCAGCAGGAAGGGATCAGCACTGAATATATTCGGAAAAGCACAGAGGGAACAGCAACAGGCGCAGGACTTATTTATGTGAATGAAAACGGAGAAAACGAGATTGTTATCGGCCTGGGAGCCAATAATGAATTTTCATCCGAGGATATTGATCGTATCTTCCCTGAAATTGAGAAGTGCAAAATTCTTCTGATGCAGCTTGAAATGCCAGTAGAGACGGTGCTTCATGCAGCAAAAAGATGTAAGGAAGCAGGAGTCAGCTTTGTATTGAATCCGGCTCCCTTCCGGGAACTTCCAGAGGAAATTTTCCGATATTGTGACTATGTAACCCCGAACCAGACAGAAGCCAGACAGATGCTGGGAATTTCTCTTTCGGAGAATATCTCGGATGAAGAGGTGGGGATACAGCTTTGTAACCGTGGAATAAAAAATGTAGTGATGACGCTCGGCGAAGGCGGAGTCCTTCTGGTTACGGAGAGCGGAAGCAGAATTGTACCGGGAATCCGTGTCGCAGCGGTTGATACCACTGGCGCGGGCGATACCTTCAGCGGGGCATTTTGTGTAGCGGTTGCGGAGGGGCAGGATCCGAACAAGGCCGCGGAGTTCGGAAATATTGCGGCGGGTCTTGCAGTTACCAGATATGGTGTGGTGGACGCCATTCCCTATAGAAAAGAAGTAGATTCTTACAGGAAGGAGAACAAATGAAGGCAGGAGGGATTCTGAATAGAGATCTGATGAGGGCTATTGCCGATATGGGCCATACTCAGATTATGGTAATCGGCGATGCCGGGGTACCGGTGCCGGACAGCGCGACAAGAATTGATCTGGCGCTGGCGCAGGATATTCCGACCATTCAGCAGGTGCTGAAGTACATCATGGACGAGATGATTTATGAAAAGGTGATTGTGGCGGAGGAACAGAAAAAATACAATCCGAAGCATTTTGAGGCGGTGTCCGGGCTCTCCAAAAGGTGTCAGGTGGAAACCATGCCTCATGAGCAGCTGTTTTCCACCTATCTTCCAAAGGCAAAATATATTGTTAGAACCGGTTCTTTTGAGCCTTTTGGAAATGTTGTTCTTCAGGCGGGGATTGACGCACCGAAATGGTTTGCCAAGGACGGATGTCTGGTTCCCGGCTATTATGAGGAACGGGTAGAATACAAAGGATAATTTTTATCGGCAGGGAATTTGGCGGAAATCGACCGAAAAAGCAAAAACTATATAGAAAATAAAAAAGCGGAGGGCTTTCAACTATGACAAAAAAGGGTATTCTTTCGTTGGCACTAAGTGGACTGATGGCAGCGGCACTTGCTGGCTGCGGGGGAGCATCTGGATCAGGAACAGCAGCGGACAGCACGGCTTCGCAGGGGACAACTACTGGCACTTCTGCCTCCGGAGAGGCAGTTGCATCCGGCTCCGGGGAGACGCAGACCGGTTCCAAGGACATTAAAATCTCTGTCGTTATGCATGCCATGAACAGTTCCTTTTATACGACGCTTGCAGACGGAGCGAAACAGGCAGGTAAGGATCTGGGGATTACCGTCGATGTGACTTCTCCTTCCACGGCCAGTGACCTGGACGCTCAGGTCAACCTGATAGAATCAGCGATTGCCGCTAAATATAATGGGATTGCGACTGTAACATGGGATCCCACTGGCTTCAACTCTGTCATTAAGAAAGCGGAGGATCAGGGGATTCCGGTAGTTGGCTTTAATCAGGATGCAGAGGACTGTGGAACAAAGGCATTTATCGGACAGGACTATGAGGACGCCGGGTATCAGCTTGGTAAGTATATGTTTGGAACCGTTATGAATGGAAAAGGCAAATATATTGTTGCCAGCTGCGGACCGACAGATTCGGCCCTGGAAGCAAGAGAGGCAGGAATTAAAAAGGCTGCGGAAGAATATCCGGACGTGGAGTATATTGACACTATTGATATCGGAACAGATCTGGACAACGCTTACAGCGTGATTGAAAGCGCATATCTGGCACATCAGGATGTCAACGCATTTCTCGGTGTAGACGTATTCAGTGAGGCTATCGGAAACTTTATCAATGCTTACGGGCTTACCGGAAAGGTTTACGGGGCAGGCTTTGATCTGACAGAGGGAACCCTGAAACATGTCAAGAATGGTGATATGCAGCTGACAGTCGGACAGAATCCTTATCTGCAGGGATATTATTCGGTTATGGAACTTTACATGAACCTGGCAGACGGCGCGGATTTCATTGATATTAATACCGGAGCACAGATGGTAACCGCAGACAACGTGGACAGCGTAGAACCGGAATGACAACTGGCTGAAAATGGCTAAAGAGCGTCTCTTCCGGCATTGCTGAAATGTCGGAAGAGAATTTATGACTGTAAAAAGGAAAAGTGAATAGCATGAAGGAAAAATTAAAATCATTTCGTGAGCTGGGAGTTATCTGTGTTCTGATTGCATTGATTATTTTGCTTACCCTAGCAAGACCAGTGTTTATCTCACCCACAAACTTTATAAATGTTGTCCGTCAGACGGTGCAGATTGGCATTATGGCGGTAGGTATGACGTTTCTGATTATTTCCGGAGAGATGGATCTGTCGGTAGGATCCATTTTCGGTACAACCGGCATGCTGGCGGCAACTCTGTATAAAGGTAATGTTAATCCGACATTGGCATTTCTGATTGCAATTCTTGCAGGCTGTGCGATTGGACTGCTGAATGGTGTCCTTGTCACAAAGACGAAAATACCGGCGTTTATCGCAACACTTGGTACCATGAAAATCTTCCGCAGTGTGGCCTACGCGATTTCCGGTGGACAAAGTATCAGTGTTTTCCCGGAATCTGTGACAAACAGTTGGGTTTTCAAAATGGGAGGCTCCCTGGGGCCGATTCCGATTCAGATTTTCATCATGGCGGTGATTTTTATTGTAGCAGGAATTGTTCTGGCAAAAACAGAGGCCGGCTATAATATGTATGCGACAGGCGGCAATCCGAAGGCAGCAAACCTGGTCGGTATTAACACAGATCGTGTTAAAATTCTCGGCTTTATCATTTCAGGAGCGGTAAGTGCACTTGCGGCTATGATCAGTATTGCATATCTGGGCTCAGTGCCGACAACAGCAGGAGAAGGCCGTGAAATGGATGTAATCGCGGCAGTTATTCTTGGAGGCGCTTCTTTAAGCGGCGGACGCGGTACCATGCTGGGAACCTTTATCGGCGCGATGATTATCAGTGTAGTCAAGAACGGAATGGTTCTTCTTAGTGTTCCGGTATTCTGGCAGGATGGGTTTATCGGCGTCGTTTTGATTCTTGCAGTATTGCTGGATACCTTTATGCACAGAAAAGATTCCAGAGGATAACAGGAGGCAGCTATGGGAGCTTATATTCAGTTTAAGAATATAACCAAGAAGTTCGGCGGGACGACTGCATTGAATCAGGTCTCCTTTGATATACGCGAAGGTGAGATCCATTGTCTCTGTGGAGAAAACGGCGCGGGAAAATCTACGTTGATCAATCTGTGCGGAGGAATTTTCCAGCCGACAGAAGGACAGATTTTCATCGGAGGCAAACCGGTAGTCATTAAAACAGTGGAGCAGTCGGAAAAGCTGGGAATTTCCATTGTACACCAGGAAATCCCACTTTGTCTGAATATGACGATTGCGGAAAATATCTTTTTGAATCGCAAAGAGGCTGTAAAGGGACTGTTTCTGGATAAAAAATATATGAATGATGAGACGGAAAAACTCCTGAAACGGTTTCAGCTGAATTTGAAGCCGACGCAGCTGGTGGAGGAGCTCAGCATTGCAGAGCAGTCTATTATTCAGATCGCTAAGGCTGTATATTATAAACCGAAAATTCTGATTTTGGATGAGCCTACAGCGGCGCTTACGGATGACCAGAGGGATGTTATGTATACAGTTGTCAGAGAACTGGTTAAGAATCAGAAGACTACGGTTCTCTATGTCTCTCACAGGCTTGAGGAATGCATGGAACTGGGAGACAGGGCAACGATTCTTCGCGACGGCTGCTTTATCACGACAAGAGATATCAAAGACCTGACTATGGATGACATCGTTACATTGATGGTAGGACGAAAAATAGACCGGTCGAAGAAAAGAGAAAGCTATGTCCGGGACGAAGTATTGATGGAAGTGAAGCATTTTAGCAAGAAAAGGCAGTTTGAGGATGTCAGTTTCCAGCTGAAAAAGGGCGAAATTCTTGGACTTGCCGGATTTGTCGGCGCCGGACGCACAGAAGTTCTTACGGCTATTTTCGGGGCAAACCGGCCGGACAGTGGTGAGCTCTATCTTGAAGGGAAAAAAGTAAGTGTAAAATCACCTGCTGACGCGATCCGGCATCGGATCAGTATGATCCCGGAGAACCGCAGAGATGACGGGTTGATTGCATCCATGTCGGTGCAGCAGAATGCGCAGATGGTTGTTCTGGATAAAATTAAAAACGGAATCTTCCTGAATAAGAAAAAGTCAGATGATCTAATGGCAAAGATGACCTCTGATTATCTGATTAAAGCAGGAGACCCTTCCAATCCGATTTTCACTCTCAGCGGAGGAAATCAGCAGAAGGTGGTGATTGCCAGATGGATCGCAAACCATCCGTCGATTCTTTTGTGTGATGAACCTACCCGCGGTATTGATGTAGGAGCAAAGGATGAAATATATGGAATCCTGCGGAAAATTGCCAGCAAAGGTATTGGTATAGTCATCGTTTCTTCAGAACTTCCGGAATTGATTTCGCTCTGTGACAGAATTCTGGTGATGCATGAAGGGAAAATTACCGGAGAAGTAAGCGGAGACGAGGCAACAGAGGCAGGCATTATGCGCTATGCGGCCGCCTTGAAAGATGATTATCGGTATGCGGATGAATAAACAATTTTGCCGGATTGTTTTATTGTCAGCATTCCCCGATTAGGATAAGATAAGGATAGGGTTTAGAGGTCGGCTTTGCCGACTATGCAGGCAATACAGAATTAATCAGGTTGTTGTGATGGGCAAAAAGGTAACAATTCGGGATATTGCGAAAGAGAGCGGTGTATCGACGACTACAGTTTCCCGGCTTTTGAATCATGTGGAAGGATACTGCTCAAAGGATACGGAGCAGAGAGTCTGGGCTGCTATTGAACGGCTCAATTATCATCCGAGTAAGATCGCGAGATCGCTGGTAACACAGAAAACAAATCTGATCGGAGTTATTTTTCCGGATATTTATAACAGCTTTTTCCAGGACTTATTCCGGGGCGTCGAAGAATACGCATCCAGGCTGGGGTATCAGCTGATACTCTGCAATACAGATGGCAATTCCAAAAAGGAAAGGGACTATCTTCTTAGCCTGGCGGAGAACCTGACGGACGGAATTATCATAAGTACATCGAATGCCAAGGATGATAATACGACTATCGTGGATCTCCACAAAAAAGGGTTTCCGATTGTTACTGTAGAAAGGTATGGAAAAGAACTGAAAGATGTGCCGAGAATTCTTTTTGCAAACCGGGAAGCCGAGGAACAGGTAGTGGATTATCTGTACAGAAGCGGGCACCGGAGGATAGCGTATATCAGCGGTCCTTCCAATGCGGTCAATGCCAACCGGAGGCAGGAAGGATTTCGGAACGGACTTAGTAAAAACGGATTGTTGGTGGATGATTCCTTAATTTTGACGGGAGATTACAAACTTGAATCCGGACAAGAGTGTATGAGGAGACTTTTGGATGAGCACGGATGCGGGGACAGAAAAAAACCGGATTTTACTGCCGTAATGGCAGGAAATGACCTGATGGCGATCGGAGCGGTCCGGGCAATTTTGGAACGGGGACTTCAGATTCCAGATGATATTTCGGTGATTGGCTGTGATGGAACCATGCTGGCAGACCTCATCAGACCCCAGATAGGAACGATTCGGCTTGGAGGGATAGAGATGGGGAAGAAGGCTGCGGAATATCTGATCAGCGAGATAAAATCAGAAGATACAGGTGAAAAAAAGGTTATTTTTCAGCCGCAGCTTCATCTCGATGGAAGAATAAAAACAATAGAAGAGTAATATTTGAAATGCAAAAGAGCCAAAAGAAATAAAGGGTAAGGCGCCTCATTGGAGGCGCTTTTCTTTTTACTCTTTATATCGGATGGTCAATAATCCATGCGTATCAAGTCAATGCCTCCCGTTTCGGAAATAAGCTGACTGTGCAGGGCGATAATCTGCTCACGGGAGAGAATGATCATTTGGCAAGCACCTCATAGGCTTTCCGGTTTTTGGCAATCAGACGTTTTGAAATGGACATGACATCCTCATCGTCTGCGATCTGCTCCTTCTGGGCACTGTTGAATTCTACCAGAAGATAGCGGGGGGTGTTGTTTTTAAGAATTACAACAGAGCCTTTCTCGTCAACCATCCGGGCCACCCGGGAGAAGTTCTGGTTAGCTTCTGTGATGGAAACAAGGTTATCTGTATTAACGGTCATGATAAAAACCTCCTTTTTTCATTTACATCAGTATATCAGAGCAGTAGGAGAAATTAAACCTATTGAGTGACGGCGGATGTAAGTCTGAAAAAGAAGCGATCACATGACGAAAATGCGCTAAAACAGCGGCCTTCGTGCTATCGTTAAAACATGCAATCCCCTGATACCAAAAGGGGTGCATCGTTAAAATGTATTGAAGCATACGTGCTAAAGGAAGTCTAAGTTACAAACCCTATTCATTTTCCAGCAGCGCAAAGGACAGCAGCAGATGCAGATGGGTGTGCCAGTCATCCAGGTTCAGAGAGGTTATTTCCTCTATTTTTTTCAGGTGGGCAAGAACTGTGGAGCGGTTCAGGTAAAGGGCAGAGGCTGTATGCGACACATTAAATTTGTTTTTTACATATTGTTCCAGCGTTTTGGCAAGGGAGGATGAGTGCTCCCGGTCATAATCCAGAAGGTCAAGGAAGGACTGATTGACCAGATCCTTATAGTAAACGTCGCGGGAAGCGTGATCCAGCGTGTACGCCATGGCATAGTCGGGAAAACGGTAGTACCAGTACATGCTGTCGCGGATATTCCCGATTCGGAGTGCGGATTCCGCTTCATACAGGGCATAGCGGATTCGGAAAAAATCATCAAATTCACTGCTGATTCCGGCCTTGTATAGCGAATCCCGCAGAAACGTGGCGATATTTTCTTGGAAGCGGAAGTGTCCCTGCTCTTTTTTAGAGCCCAGATTTACCAGAAGTGCCACCCGCTGGTCGATAATCACACCGCACGAATTCGGAAAGAGCAGCTCCAGCTGATTGACAGAGACCGCGTTCATCTCGTCTTTTTCCCGGATAAAATAAGGGGAAAACAGAGCAAGCACATATTTGTCCTGTGCACTCCAGTGAACCATCCGGAGAATGGCGTGAACCAGCGGCCGCGATGCGGGCTCTTCCTTCAGACAGGATGCCACAGCGTGATGCAGACTGCTGAAGGCGGGAATCGGGAAAGAAAAGGGGGCTATCTGCCAGAGCACATCGGCCAGCCGGTCGCCAAGGATTTTCAGCAGGTCGTATTGGTCTGGGGTGAATGCCTCCTTTGATGTCAGCATAATACGAGCATTGTAGATGCTGCTGTCCTTTTTGAACAGGTTATAGCACAGGGCAGGGACAACCTGGCGGGCGGTATGCACCTGATAGAGCATGACGCGTCTGGATGACTGGACCGCCTGGTAGGCAGGATCTGTCAGGATATCTTCCGTGACATATTTCGGAATGCCTTCTATCGTCTGGATCAGGGCGGCATTTCCCCGGAAATCATCGGTGTAGGCAATATAGTGAAAACGGTTGTCTGCCAGAATAATGCTCCCCCGCAGGAGATTACGGCTCTCATTTAATGCGTTTCTAATATCGGAAACATCGGGAGTAAGCCTGGTCAGGGATCCCTCCCAGCTTTCAATTTCTTCAAAGATTTCATTCAGCGCATTGATCAGTTCGCCGGATTCCACGCGGTTTTCAAGGCAGAGAACCGTGAAGTCTTCCGGAAGACAAAGATCTTTTGTTTCGGTTCCTGTACCGTTGCAGAGGAAAATTCCGGGTCCGTTTTCCGGCCGCAGGAAGGCAAGTTCTTCCGGAGAGATGACGCAGAGATGATCTTTCTGCGGCGCAGAACCGTTATAAAAGCGAAAGCCGCAAAATGACGGATTCGATGGGAGAGTATCCGGCATGATGCGGTACCGGCGGGAAAGCATCTTCTTCAGAATTTCAGCTGTCAGAAACATTCGGGATTCTCCTCTTTTTCGGCAATTCTATACGGACTGGACTGTTTACTGCCCGTTTTTTATCTGCGGGCCTGTCTCTGATCATAAAAGCTTTTTTCCATGATTGCAAGAACTGTAAAAAAAGATGCGTACATGATCCATCAAAGTGACGGATATTGATAGAAAACAGAGGATGAAAAATCATGGATAGGAAAAGAATCCCCTGCTAAGATCAGGATATTCACATGTTGTACGAAGTGCCACAAGCGGGAGATGGAATGGAAACACGGAGCTGTCCGTAATCAACTTTTGGCGGCCGTAACGTAACAGGAAAGAGAAGGAGGAAGCCATATGCTCACACCAAAACAGAACCTGCTGGAGACGTTAAAGAAGGACGGAAAGCCGGAATGTCTCTGCAATTCCTTTACCATGCTGAAGCCCATCGGAGGAGACCCCTGTTTTAAGCTGATCCGTGGAAACAGAATTCGCGGAACGGAGTCGGAGGATGTCTGGGGAACACATATTTCTTTTCCGCAGGATGCGCCGGCGGCAGTCCCGATTGTCACAAAAGAAAATCAGGTCATCAAGGATATTACGCACTGGCGTGATTATGTCAAAGTGCCGGATCTGATCGGACGGTGCAGTGAAGGATGGGAGACAGCCATAGAAAATGAAAAAGCCATCGACCATGACCGTTATCTGACCTGTGTCATTATGGGAACAGGTATTTTTGAGCAGCTGCATATGTTGATGACTTTCGAGGACACTCTCTGCAATATGCTGGAAGAACCGGACGATATGCAGGAACTTATTGATGCGATCTGTGAATATCGTCTGACCTATATGAAACTGGTTGTGGAACACCTTCATCCGGATCTGATTATTTCTCATGATGACTGGGGATCCAAGACAAGCCTGTTTATGTCTCCGTCAACCTGGCGGGATTTGTTCAAGGAGCCTTATCGAAAACTGTACTCCTATCTGCATGAGAATGGAGTAATCGTCATGCATCACGGCGATTCCTATATGGAACCGATTGTGGAGGATATGGCGGAAATCGGCATTGATATCTGGCAGGGAGTTTTGCCGACCAATAATGTCGCGGCAATTTCCGAGAAAGTGGGAGACCGTATGCTGCTGATGGGAGGCATTGATTCAGTCATTGACAGAGCAGATGCCAGCGAAGAAGAAATCCGCAGAGAAACACGCAGGGCCTGTGAAGAATACGGCGGTCTGAAAGGCTATTGGCCGGGCATTACCTATGGAGGACCCGGAACCATCTATCCGGAAGTGGAGAAGATTATTATTGACGAAATTAACAGGTATAACAGGGAAAAATACGGCGTCGCAATTTCCTGACGTCCTGTCCGGACACACATGGGTGATTTATTTTTTGAGCAGCGCAGGGATTGTGCTGCAGAGAGGCGGCGCGGCAGCAGTTATAACCTGCGGCGCCGTCCGTGTGACAAGACATTATATTAGAAAAATGAGCAGGGAGGCTTACTATCGTGGAAAAGAAAAATAGTGCGGGAAGATGGATGATCCTGCTTCTGCTTCTGGCATCGTTTGCTGTGACCTTTATGACCCGTTTTGTCTGGTCACCGGTCAGCAAAACGGTGATGAGCGAGCTGAATATGAGCAATGTTGCCGCCGGGTCCTTTATGTCGGCATTTTTTATCGGATATGTTATCACACAGATTCCGGGCGGCACGCTGGCCGACAGGATAGGTGTGAAAGTAACGTTATCTGTGGGACTTTTTATTTCCGGAGCGGCGACCATCGGCGTATCGCTGATCAACAGCTATGGAGCCGGTCTTGCGCTGCGGGTGGTGACAGGCCTGGGCGCAGGCGTGGTAATGAGCTGCTGCACAAAGGTGATCAGTGAGAACTTTGAGCAGAAAGACCGGGGAATTGCCTTCGGCGTCCTGCTGGTGGGACCGACTCTTGGACTGACGGTGGCCAATAAACTGGGGGCGGCACTTCTTACCGCATACAGCTGGAGAACGGCTTTCCGGGCAGTAGGTTACGTGGCGATTGCTATAGGTATCCTGACAGCTGTGTTCATCCGGAATACAAAAGCACAGGGCGGTGTGAAGCCGAATCTGTTAACGGGAATCAGGATTGTTTTTACGACAAGGAACCTGGTCTGTGTCTGCTTCGGCGGTTTCTTTTATATGTTCCTGAATCTGGGCGTGTCCACATGGGCGAATACCTATCTGAATAACCTGGGGATGAGTGCTAACCAGGCGGCTAACGTGATGACAATTTACAGTGTCGGGGGCGTGATCGGCTCGCTTCTGACAGGGATCATTGTAAAAACCTTTCATCTGAGTATGAAAAAATATCTGATTGTCGTTTATGTGCTGATTTCGGTGTTTACTCTGCTGTTCGGGAACACCACAGGTGCAGCCGCGCTTTCCGTGATCGGCTTCTTTTACGGCTTTCTTACCTATCTTCCGAATGCGCAGCTTAATGCGCTGGTTACGAAATATTCGCCGGCAGGACTTTCTGCCTCCACCATGGGTGTGCAGAACTGTGTATTCCAGATGGCGTCCATCCTGTCCCCGATGATTGTCGGCGGAATTGTGGACGCGACAGGTGCCTTCAGCGCGTGCTGGATCACACTGGCGGTTGTGAATCTGATGGGCGTCATTTTCTGGACAGCCCTGCGGGGAGAGTAAAAAAAGTTTGCAAGCTTAACAAATCATAAATAACTGTATCAAAAAAATGCGCCTATAAGGGCGCGTTTTTTGTGCTTTCAGAACATAGAAGGGAGACAAACAGAATAATAGAATAAATATCAGACAATATTCAGACGAAAGAGTTCCTGCAGGACGAAACAAGTTGAAATGCCTGAAATTTTAAAGGAGGAAGCATCACAATGGCGGCAAAATTAACTGAGCGTGAGAATTATCTTATGATGCTGGACGGAAAAGAACCCGAATGGGTTCCGATTTATTCTTTCGGGCCGATGCCGGGAGAGACACGACCCTGCACCAGCGCGATTTTCACCCCTCCGTTTATCGGGGAATTCCGTATGAAAGGCGGGGGAAAAGATGTGTGGGGAGTCAATTATGTGGGGTCTGATTCTACCGGAAAGGCTATTCTCCCGGAACCGGGAAACTTTATTCTGGACGACGTTGAAAAATGGCACGATGTGATTAAGGCACCTTCTCTGGAGGGGATTGACTGGGAAAAAGTCGTAAAAGACGGCATGGACGGTCTGTACAAAATGGGCTATAACCGGGAGGATTCTGCCCTTTCTTACAACATGCATGCCGGCTATTTCCAGGATTTTGTGGCCTTTATGGGATTTGAAAATGGTCTGTGTGCTCTGTACGAGGAACCGGAAGAGGTAAAAGCCCTGATGGATTACATCTGCGACTGGTATACAGAGGTAGAGGAGCATATTCTGGATATCCTGAAACCGGACTGCATTGATCTGATGGACGACGTTTCTACCTGGAGAGCACCTTTTATTTCCGAGCAGATGTATCATGATATTTTCCTGCCGTGCCATGACAGAGAAGCAAAGCTTGCGCGGGATAGAGGAATGCGGATTACGATGCACTGCTGCGGAGAGGCATCGGAATTTATTGATGACTGGCTTTCTATTGGAGTCAGCGGATGGGATCCGGCGCAGCTCAGTAACGATATTGATGCCATACAGGCAAAATATGGCAATAAGCTTGCCATCATGGGAGCCTGGGATGCCAGAGGAAGACTGATCGAACCGGATGTGACCGATGAAGAGATCCGGCAGTCTGTCCGGGACACGATGGACAGGTACGCAAAAGGAGGAGGCTTTGCGTGGTGCGGAGGTTATCTGGGCGCCGTCGGTGATCAGGAGGTTATCCGGAAAAACAAAGTGCTCTTTGAGGAGGTTTACAGGTACGGAGATGCCTTCTACGGAAACGGTCCGGAGGTCCACAAGGTGGTGGGCACCTACGGAAAAGCATGAAGAGGCTATATCACAGAATAGGCAAATAATGAAATGTGGAGGAGGAATCTGAATATGGCAAAACAGGCGATGCAGGCTGAAAAAGGCGCCCTGTCCAATAAACAGGTCAATATTTACGGTGCGTATCTGATGTTTTCATCTCTGGCGGCAATGGTGCAGATGACATATCTGACCATTTTTATGACAGATACGCTTATGATTTCGGCAGGTGTTGTGGCGACAACTCTGCTGATAGCCAGGGCAATCGATCTGGTTATCGGAATTCTCAGCGGAGGTATTATTGAAAGGTCTCACTTAAAATGGGGCCGTTACCGCTCCTGGCTGCTGCTCGGCAGATGGTTTATTATTTTTGGTATCGTTTGTTCGTTCTTTGATACCTCATCCTGGCCGATGGGGTTCCGGGTCGGCGTGGCATTTGTCGGTTACATTGTGCTGAACGTTACGTTCAGTTTCGTTACAAATGCTTATTATGCTCTTGCGCCCTGTCTGGCTAAGGGAAACATGACAGATCGGTTCCGCCTGAGTGCGAGAGGCGCGCAGTTTATGTGTGTGGCCATGCTGATTACTTCCGCATTAACGGTACCGCTGGTAACAGCACTGACTCCAGTGGTTGGAGCCGGATGGGGCTATATGATTGTGGCGCTTATTTTTGCCATTCCGTACATTTTCGGGGTTCAGATGCTGAACGGCATTACCAAGGAGTGCGATCCCGACAATCCGGAGAAAGTGGTGGTAGGTCCGCAGATCACCATTAAGGACATGGTGCTCTCTGTTGTAAAGAACAATCAGATGCTTGTCATGTTTATTGCCTATTCTATTTACTATATTGGGCTGTATACCATTCAGGGCCTTAGCACCTACTATTTCATGTATATCGTCGGAGATTATATGAAAATCTCTGTCAGTATGACAATCACCATGATTACGGGTACGATAGCCTCTCTGTTTGTTCCGCAGCTTGGCAAGAAGCTGGGAAAGAAGAGGGCATTTGTATCAGCTCTGGTTATTTATGCGCTGGCTTTTATCTGTGTGTATTTCTTTGTCGGAGGAAACTGGATCCTGTACACGGTATTCGGCGCGATCGGTGGTGCTTTTGTTTACCTGTTTACGGGATTCGGACCGAATTATTTTATAGACTGCGGAGAGTATTATCTGTATAAGACCGGAAAAGATACCAGGAATATTGCCATTGCCATGTTTTCTGTCCCCATGAAGATAGGAATGATGCTCGGCGGAGCAATCGCCGTTTACGGGCTGGATGCGATTGGCTACCGGGCAGGGATTCAGGTAACGCCGGAATTCCAGAACCATTTTATGTTCCTGCTGGGGATTATCCCTTCGGTGCTGGTACTGATCGGTGCATTGGTTACAGGCATTTTCTACAAACTGACTGATGAGAAGGCTGCTTTTTATGCAGGCGAAAACGCAAAGAAAATGCAGGAGCAGATGAAGGCTGCGAAAGCAGGAAGTCCAGAGTGAAAAATGCAAAATCGCAAGAGTGTATCAACAGGGGCTGCCAAACGGCAGCCCCTGTTCAGGCATCGCTGGTCTTAGTCTGTTTTGGCTGGATGTGTTCCTATTGTTTTTCGGAATGGGGAACGGATCAAAAACAGAATTCCAACAGCAAAAAGTAAAAAGATATCGATGATCAGATTTCCTGTTATGCCGTTTTGGAACAGTCTGCTGAGCAGAATAAGCCAGAATGATCAGGGATCGAAAATGTATTCTTTTTCCCAGGACAGCACCTGCAAGAAGGGAGCCTATAACCAGAAAAAGAGAGGGAACGGTAGAAATCCATGTGACGTTTTTTCCTGTAAAATGTTGTGCAAGCGTTGCCAGGGCCGGGGAAATTTCTGCTGTTCCGAGGTAGACAAGATACAGACTCATAACGGATAAAAAGCTCAGTTTGGAGACGGTTGCTTTTTTCATCTGGAAATCCTCCTTAAAATGTTCCGTATTTTTCTGTCGCGTTTCTCCAGGCGTGCATCAGTGCCGGTTCCACATAATCCAGAGCTACAGAGTTAGACATGATAAAACCTCCGCCTGGTGCACAGATATCCATCATTTCTTTCACCTTATTTTCAACATCTTCAGGTTTGTGACCTTCCATCAGAAGACTGGTGGGAAATCCTCCTGCGATGCAGGCAGTGTCACCCAGAATACGTTTTGCGTTTTTCATATCCACGGATTCAAAGGAATAAATGACTTTCCCCTTTGGAATGTCCCGGATAGTCTCCAGCCGTGTGTCGTAGTGTCCTTCGCAGAAAACAAAAGGCGTAAGTCCGGCTTTGATCAGTGCGAGCAGAAGGCGTTTCAGGTGTGGCCAGTAGTATTTGTTGTAATTGTCCGGTGACATAAAGTTATCCGTTCCGCAGTGAAGAGGAATGAATACAAACTGCTGGTGTGTCATGCGGGCCGTCTCTACAGCGCCAGGAATAGAGACATCCCCCCAGCGGGTCAGGACTTCATTCAACGGCTCCGGATCGGTTACAAGATCCATGCAAGTATCAAGAAGCCCCCGTACATTATCTGCAAAATCATCAAACGGGCAGCATGCCACGGCATCTCCGTAAACCGGATATCCTTCATTTACCAGCGTGAAAGATAATTCAGCACCGCGCTGCAGAGCTTCCGATACCTGCTGGCCGACTTTTATCATTGTCTGGAGTGTTTTCTGGACAGAAGGGAGTCCGAAAGCGGCTAATGAGTAAATGGACTGGCCGCAGAGACCCGGAAGATTCAGCATGGAAAGCCCCGATAAATTTTTATATTTTCCGGGTAGTACCCGGTGCAGAAGAAAGGCAGAAGGATCCTTCAGATAGGTTTCATAGTCATCTTCATCCATATAGGAGCTGTCTACATACTGATAAGGTGTATTTTCCGGTAAATCCCAGTAACTTCCCGGCCACTTGGCATTGGTATAGCCAGCTGTTTCCATCGGAGGAATCGGGAAGAAGGCTCCCGGAGAGTAAACCATATCAGGGTTGTAATCATTTACATATTTTTGTATTGCTTGTGTAAGGCTCCGGCAGTCATTCATGGCATTTTGAATGCTGACTCCGTAATGCAGAGCATAAAAATTGTTCATGGATGGGATGAACGGAACACGATCTCCCTCCCGCAGAGATACTGCATCCATGACACGGCCGATTCTTTCATTAAATTCTTGAGTTTTCATGTGTTTACCTTTCTGCCTTTTATATTGTTTCAGATCATGGCTATCCTGACTGCTGAGAATTCTCCTAAAAAACGAGGTGCGGAATCCGCTGCTTTTTTATAGTTCATAAGCTACCAGTGAAGCTGTGTATTCACAAGGTAGCGGTTTACATTTTTATGACTAAAAGATAAAATTATGTTGTAAAAAATTACAATCTTATGCAATGTATAGGTTGTACGACAGTTTTTACAGCGCAGAGCATTACGGGAATGCAGCTGTCCGGCTTTCCGGGTGTGGGAGCCGGTGCCGTACGGAAAGAAAACATGTTCAGTATTTTAGAAATAATAAAATTCTCAGAGGGGGAGAAAGGTACTCGATGAAACTGAGTATGTGGATAATCAGAGATTTTTTGAAGACTTATCATCCAAGAGCGTTTATTAAATCCGGCAATATGGAACTTCGCGGAGTGCGGATTCTTGCTGATGTTCCCATGCGGACGGAAAATAATCTGTATCTGGCACGTGCAGAGGATTATATTGAGAGCGAAAAAAATAAAGTTATCTGTGTTCACCGTCAGGATATGCTTGTTCTGGACACTAATGATATAGATGAGGTTTTTAATTCTATTCTGGATTGCTTTGATGTTTATAACATGTGGGACGATACCTGTATGCAAATGATAGAGCGGGGCGCATCACTACAGGAAATTCTGGATGCCAGCCGCCCCTTTTTTCATGATACTGTCTATGTCACAGACGAAAGCTATCTGATCCGGGGAGAATTGTCTTATCCGCTGCAAAGAACCGAGAATGGATTTGAGAAGGAAAGAAAATTGTATGAGGATGTGGAGGCAAATCAGTCGCTACCATTGGAGTATATCGCCCGTGTCCGCCAGAAAAAAACGGCTGCGCTATTAAAGAACCGTCTTATTCTGGACAGTGTCGGGCCGGGGATATCTCCCTGCTATGTCATGGGATTGTATCTGGATGACATACATATCTATAATTTGATTGAAATCAACTATAATACGGATGCAGAAAAAGCCAAGGAACAGATATTTTTTAAGCTCGGAGAAACGATTCAGATCTGGATGGAGAAAAACCGGAAAAGTGCCGATGAAGAACTGACGATGCATCATCTGTTTCGGACGGTGTTTTCTACGGATAAATTATTCTCCAGAACAAATGCTGCCAGATTCCAGAACTATGCGAATAAACTGGGATGGGCTCCGGAGCAGAGAAAAAAGATCCTGCTGATAGAAAATATCAGGGGTGATTCCGGAATTCTGATTCCGCTGTGCAGAAAAATGAATCATCTGATGTATGTTATGGCGGATTGCCAGGAAAAACAGGCAGTGGCTTTTCTAAATCTGGATCTGGCTGACGCGGAGGCAAATAACGGTATAGATAAAAAAATTGGCAAAATGCTGCATGACACAGAAAGTTTTTGTGGCATGAGTTATGTCTTTACTGATTTTTCGGAGCTTCCGGAACAGATCGTTTTTGCGAGAACGGCTTTGATTTACGGGAAGCATACAGCTGGGGCTGTAAACCGATGTGAGAATTATATCTTTGCATATTTAAGAGAGCTTTTTCAAAAATATGCGGGTCCTGAATTCTGCCATCCGGCGGTACATATTCTGGAAAAATATGATAAACAGCATGGCACAAAGCTTATTCAAACACTGGATTGTTTTCTGATTAACGAAAGAGATTACAGGAAAACGGCAGAAAAATTGTTTGTGCACAGAAATACCGTTCAGCATCGTGTAGAAAAAATACAGGAACTGACCGGATTAAATCTGGAATATCCGGAAATCCGAATTCATCTGATGGCTTCGCTGGCGATGCTGGAGGAGGGATGGAAAACAATAGGTTAAGTGCGATATTTCCTTTGTTCGTCGCTTCACCTTCTTCACAGAATTAACACATTAGAGTGACAGTCTGACCACAATTTTTTCTTAGAATTTTCATACAAACATAAACCCGAAATAAAAAGGAAGGTTTGAAAAAAATCAGGAGGTCACTCAAAGATGAAAAAGAAAAGCACAAGATGGATGAAAGCACTGGGCTTTGCGGCACTGGCGTCCTGCATGGTGTTTACGACATCGGCAGGCGTTTTTGCCGCGGACACAGCCACCTCAACTTCCGAATCGGAGGATGCGAACCGGGTTATCAGCGACGGTCTGGAGATGAGCACTTCTTATCCGGGCGTTTCCGCGAAGCCGGGCAGCACCGTATCCTTTGACCTGGATTTTGCCAACGGCGGCAGCGGCGAGCTGGTAAGCCTGAGCAGCTCCGGTGTTCCGGACGGAGCCACCGGGTATTTCCAGGGCGGAGGAAATACCATCAGCAACGTTTATGTAAAAAACGGGCAGAACAGTGCCCTGGCGACGTTTTCTGTTGATCTTCCGGAGGATCTGGCGGAGGGCACTTATACCATTACACTGACAGCCCAGGGCGAGACCAGCAGTGATACCCTGGATCTGACGCTGAACGTATCGCAGGAAGATCTGGGCGCCAGTACACTGACAGCAGATTATGATTCCCAGGAAGGAACTTCCGACGGAACCTTCACCTTTAATACAACTCTTCAGAACAATTCTACATCCGATCAGTCCTACAGCCTTTCCGCGGAAAGCCCGGACGGATGGACAACAACATTCACCCCTTCCGGCGAATCCAATAATGTTTCTTCCGTCGACGTAAAAGGAGGCTCTACTTCTTCTGTCACCGTCACGGTTACGCCGAAAAAGGACGCGGATGCCGGCGACTATGAAATCCCGATTACGGCAAAATCCGCAAATGAAACGCTGAACCTTACACTGAAGGTAAAAATTACCGGTACCTACAGCCTGAGCCTTACTACGCAGGACCAGACGCTGTCCTTTAATGCCAAGGCGAATAAAAAGACGGCAGTTGTGATTGACGTGGTAAATAACAGCAACCTTCCGCTTACCAATATCAATCTGACGGCCAGCGCGCCTACCGACTGGACGGTGGAATTTTCCGAGAGCACGATTGATTCTCTGGAAGCCGGGAAAACGAAGGAGGTTACCGCCTATGTGACACCTTCTCAGTCATCCATCAGCGGAGATTACGCGGTTACAATGACTGCGTCTGCGACAGAGACATCCTCCGACCAGCAGTTCCGTGTAACGGTTCAGACACAGACGGTCTGGGGCGTTGTGGGTGTCGTGGTGATTATTGCCATCGCGGCCGCGCTTGTGGCTGTATTCAGAAAATTCGGGAGGCACTGATGTATGAGCAGAGCGTATGCGAAACCCATCATCAGAACCAGCGGCCTGAGTAAAAACTACGGAGATGTGCAGGCAGTAAAAAAGCTGAATCTGGAAATTTATCCGGGAGAAATTTTCGGACTGCTTGGGCCGAACGGAGCGGGAAAGACAACAACCACCCTGATGCTGCTTGGACTTACCGATCCGACCTCGGGGCACGCGGCGATTGATGGGAAAGACTGTACCAGAAATTCTCTGGCTGTGAAAAACGAAGTGGGCTATCTGCCGGATAAGGTGGGCTTTTATCCGTCGGTAACCGGCAGGGAGAATCTTATCTTCAGCGGTATGATGAACGGGCTCGCGCGGGAAGAAGCCGCGCAGAGGGCAGACGAGTTGATGGAACGGGTAGGAATTGCCTATGCGGGAGACCGGAAGGCGGGAACCTATTCCAGAGGTATGCGGCAGCGGCTGGGCATTGCGGATGTCCTGATGAAAAAACCGAAGATTATCATTATGGATGAACCGACGTCCGGCATTGATCCGCAGGGAACGCGGGAATTGACAAAACTGATTCGGGAGCTGGCGGATAAGGACGGGCTGACGATCCTGATTTCATCCCATGACCTGTATCAGATTCAGGCGATCTCGGATCGCGTCGGCATTTTTGTGAAGGGCAAGATGATTGCCTGCGGAAGAATCGACGAGCTGGGCGCGCAGCTTCGGAGCGAGGGGCTGTATATTTTTGATTTCAAGGTGGAGCGAAACGGAGAAAACATCTGGACGGACGCCTTTCAGAAGAGCATCCGGTCGATCCCCGGCGTGAAACTGATTGGGAAAAAGGTGGACGGATCCATTCATGTAGAGGCAAACCGCGACATGCAGAAGGAACTGGTTCGGCTTCTGGCGGATCAGGATTATGTGATCCGGGAGATGCATCAGAGCGGCGGCGATCTGGAGGAAATATACCGCAGGTATTTTGAGCAGGCAGAAAAGGAAGGAGGAGAGAACAGTGGAAGCAGCAAAGACGGAAAACAAAGACGGTTTGGCCGGAATAAAGAACAGCTGGAAAAAATTCATTGAAGAAGAAAACAGCAGTGCGGCGAAAACCAATCGTCATGGGATGAAGATTCTGTATGAGAAAGAGCTCTCTGACCATCTGAATTCCATCCGCTTCCGGATCCTGTTCCTTCTTCTTGCTGTTATTATGTTTATCGCGCTGTACGGGGCAATCGGCTCTATTTCTTCCGCGGCGCAGTCCACAGACGCAAAAACGGCAGCCGCAGCGACATCAGAGTTTATTTTTCTGAAGTTGTTTACAACTTCCGGCAGCAATATTTATTCCTTCTCGACGTTTATCGCTTTTCTGGGACCGCTGGTAGGAATTATGCTGGGCTTTGACGCCATCAACGAAGAGATGGCGCAGGGAACCCTGAACCGTCTGGCGGCGCAGCCTATTTACAGAGATACGATTATTAACGCGAAGTTTTTGGCAGGAGCCACAGCGGTTGCCATCATGATCTTTTCCATCGGAGGAATCGCCGCGGGGTTCAGCATGGTGGCTACCGGACTGATTCCCACCGGGGAACAGATCGCACGCCTGGTGATTTATCTTCTTTTGGCGACTGTGTATATCTGTCTGTGGCTGGCCTGGGCGGAATTCTTTTCCGTGGTCTGCAGGCATGCGGCTACAGCTGCGCTGGCCTGCGTTGCCATCTGGCTGGTGCTGACGCTGTTCCAGAGTCTGATTGCCTCCGGGATTGCCAGCCTGGTTTATCCGCTTACCGGAGCGAATGCGCAGATGAATATGCTGAATAACTATCAGACGCAGATGGCATGGAACAGGGTTTCGCCCTATTATCTGTTCAGCGAGATTACTTCTATCCTGATGAATCCGAATGTGCATTCGACGAATGTTATTTCCATCATGGAGTCGCAGGAGGGCGCGGTCGCAAGCTACCTGACGCTGGGGCAGAGCATGCTGCAGATTGTTCCTCACATCATTACAATGATTGCGGTGGCTGTGGTCGGCTTTGCGGCAGCGTACATCAGCTTTATGAGAAAAGAAATCAGAGCATAAATCATATATTGTGCGTATATGCACAGTGAACGGGGCAATTCTTATGCCGGAAAACCGTTCCTTTCTTTGTGAATACTATCTATAATTACTTCATTGCACGGAATTACCGCATTGCCAGGGTAATGATAGGATGGTCTGTACAAAGGGAGGGACGGTTTTTTACACTTCCTGTTCCTGAAAGTATGACAGGGGAAACTGCTTCCACTGGTACTTTTTCAGATCAACGATTCCATCCGGACAGGGAACCCCATCGGCCTCTAACAGTTCAATCTGCCGGTTCTTTCCGCCGAACGCAAAGGCGGAAGAGACCTGTCCGTTCCGGTTGACAACACGGTAGCAGGGGATATGCTCCGGATCCGGATTCGCGTGGAGAGCATAGCCGACCACCCTGGCCCAGTGCCGGTTTCCCGCAAGGGCGGCAATCTGTCCGTAGGTTGCCACGGTGCCTGCCGGAATCCTACGGACTACTTCATAGATTTTCTGAAAAGAGCTGTTTTCTTTCATTTCGCGGGTTCCCTTTCTTTCAAATAAGTAACTATTCAGCATTCTCATGTGCGAGGAGCTGCGCACCTCACATTGTGGGCGGTCATAGGCGCTGCGCGCCTTGGCCGCCCCGAAAATTGATGGAAATCGGCCCGCACAAGTAAGCTTGTGCCGCCTCTTCACATCGATTTTCAGGGGTGCTGAACAGTTAACCTGAATTATTCACCGCGATGCGGTGATTGCGGCTGAAAGCCGTATAGTTACTGTTGTTACAAGTTTTATTGCTTTCATCTGAAAAGTGAATAGAAAAAGGACCTCATCCTTGGTATGATTAAGGTGTCCTAATCCAAAAACCAAACCTCGAAAGGAAGTCCTTTATGGCAATTGTAAACACCATTTCACTTGAAAGCAACAAACAAATTAAAATAAATTTCAACGGTGGCGATCTTTCTTCTGACGCAGGACTTCTTCTAATCAAGGAGTTTGCTTCCAAAATAGGATTGATACACCTCGTAAAGAAATTTTTTAAAACTACAGATTACACCAAAGTCAGACTGCACACAGATTCAGATAATCTCTTACAGATGATCTACCAGATCATCGCGGCATATTTTGAAGACGACTGTTCCGATGAATTGACAGATGATCCGATTTTTAAGACGGTTCTGGGGAAGGATCGTCTGGCTTCTCAGCCTACACTTTCCAGTTTCTGGAACCGTATGGACGAATCCACTCTGGCGCAGATGGATCAGATCGACTCCCGTATGAGGGAGATCGTCTATTCCATCCAAAAGCCAGAATTCATGCTCTTTGATCTGGATTCAACACTGCTGAATACTTATGGGAATCAGGAAGGCGAAGCCTTCAATTACCACTATCAGGCTCACGGTTATCATCCGCTTCTTTGCTACGACGGTCTTACCGGGGATCTGCTGAAAACAGAACTTCGGGATGGAACGAAATACTGCAGCAACGGCGCAGGCGCTTTTATGGAACCTCTATTAGAAGAGTTTCGCATCAAATATCCGTCCATACAGCGTTATCTTCGCGGAGACAGTGGTTTTGCGTCTCCTGAGGTTTATGAAATCTGCGAAAAAAACGGCTGTAAGTATGCAATCCGCTTAAAGGAAAATGCAAAACTCCGGGAACTCGCTGTCAATGCGGATGATGCGCTTGCGCGTGCAACCAAATACAACGCCGTGGATTATGCCGTAGAATATGGCGAATTCCAGTATCAGGCCGGAAGCTGGTCACATCCGAGACGTGTGGTTTTTAAGACTGAAAAGCCGGCGAATCAGCTGACGCATCTTTATACCTTTGTCGTAACAACGATGGAAATGGAACCATACAAGGTCCTCCAGTATTATTGTGGCCGCGGAAAGATGGAAAACTTCATCAAAGAGAGTAAAAGTGGCTTTGATTTTTCTTCCGTAAGCAGTCACTCCAGAGTTGTTAACGCAAACCGCCTCAGAGTCCACGCTCTGGCATACAACTTATTTAATTGGTTTCGCCGGCTGGCGCTTTCCGCTTCCATGAGGAAGCAGAGAATCGACACCATCCGATTGAAGCTGCTGAAGATCGCTGCAAGGGTGATTCGTTCAGCAAGATATATTACATTCAAACTGTGCAGCAGTTGTCCCTATAAGATGGAATTCTATGAAACGCTTTCTAACATAGAAAAGCTGCAGCCACAGCTGGAATAACAATTGTGAAGCACTTTGACAACTCAGAATCGTACCAGATCATGACAAGAGGATAAGTGCGCTCATTTTTCAGGAGCAATCACCTGTTATCTGCGAAAAGGGTTACAAATTTTTCGGTAATACTGATTAGTACGATTTTTGAGTCGTCATGAATAATTCAGGCCTATTATTGACGTAGAAGGTACGTGTGGTTATTTCTTTGCCACTTTCTTCATCAACATAAGTCACTTTAACAGTGTAATGCGTATTCGTATCTTCCTGCAGCTGATAGTAAACAAAAACCACACCTGAATCCTGACTGTCATTCTTCTTGGAAGAGCGGGCATATACCTTGCTCCCCGTCTCCAGGGTTTTCGGGATTTTATCCTCTGTACCAGTAAACTGGTAGAGAAGCATTCCGTCCTCTGTCATACACTGGTAGATCTTCTCTTCCCTAGTGTCGCTATTCTGGTGGGGCTGATAGATAAAATCCATATTTCCCGTTATCTTTGCACTGTACCCTGTCTGCAGACAGTCTGAGGCGGCGCTCAGTGCTCCCTCTGGTCCGCTGACAATGTCATAATCCGTTTCGTCTTTATAATAGGTAGAACGCACGGAAATTGTTCCAGCTGGTCCAGGTATAAAACCAGCTGAAATTCTTTTTGCCCAAAGGAGCTTTCCTGCTTACTCGCAGTTTCACAATCGGAGCTGGCAACACAGTCGAAACAATGCGGCTGTACTATTTTTCATTTTGCGCTGTCTAACCACAGCAAACGCCGTCACTTCACCTAATTATATGAGTGAACGCATGCTTACTTATTGTTAATAATAGCGCATTTCCTAAATATGAACAACCGAACATAACACAAAATGCTTAAAATCTATTTGTCCATCCTCCTGCCACAATATGTATAAGTCCAGTCGCTAAAGCAGGGCCGGAATTGCATGCAAGCATGCATTCGTCCCTGCTTTGCGACTGGACTTATACATAAAAATTGGCAATTTCAGCGGATAAGATGGAAACATAGAAAAACGCAGAACATTCAGCGGATGGCAGAGTAAAATATGTCATCCAGATAGGAGGAGATTATGACGTTAAGCAATGGTGCGTTAAAGAAATATGTCGGAGATGTTTATTTGATGGAAAAGCTGAAATATAATCAGGAAACAGCGATTCAGAATTTAAAAAGCACTATCCAGAACCTGAACAATACTATGCCTCTTCCGGAGCCGGTGCAGGCGGTCGTACCTTCCCAGAAGGAAAATAAGGCTTTTAAAACCATTTCCCTGGGCGTTGTATTCTTCCTGTTTTCCTCTATTCTGATGGAATTTTTTTCACTGGCTCGAAGCGGCGTCGGCTATGCTCTTTCGGTATGTATGAGCTTTGCCATGCTTGGAAGTACTATTGCTGTGATCAAAGGGTTCTGTGACATAATCAGAAATGTGAAGATTCGTAAGGAAAACAAAAGCATTGACGCACAGAACCAGAAAAACCGGGATCTGTATCTGGCCAATAAGAAAGCCTATGACCAAAGCGTGCGAAAAGCACATACCGCAAAGAAATTAGCGGGTGTTTTACAGAATCGCCTGTATGACCTGCAGAAAGAGCTTGCTGTCATAGAAAAAGATTTAACCCATATCTACAGTTACAATATTATTTATCCGGCCTATCGGAACCGTGCTGCCGTCACTTCTTTTTTTGAGTATCTGTCATCGGGAAGATGCAGCAGTCTGGAAGGTCACGAAGGTGCTTACAATCTTTACAGTATGGAAGCAAGAATGGATCATCTTGCGGAAGGGCAGAATAAAATTCTTTCCCATCTGAATAAAATTGAATTCAATCAGCGTGCTTTGTTCCTTGCGGTAAACAAATCAAGCGAGCAGCTCTGCCAGATGCAGGACGCCATTTCTTCCGTAGATCAGGATCTGCAGAGAATTGCGTCGGCATCGCAGGTTTCGAATGCGCAGCTGGAGAGAATCGCGTGCAATGCAGAAATGATTCAGTTTAACAGCAATCAGATCCGCTCTGAAGTAGAACTCAGGAACCATGTGGATGGGATCTTCGCCTCTCATTATCAATTCTGATTTTATAGAGAGAAATTTTCATCTGCCAGACACCAGCATCACGTAAACATTTTCCCTGTATGCCAATGAAAAGGGCCGCCAATCGCAGCTGTCAGATGTATAAGCAAATGACAGGCAGCCGGCAGCTCTTCCGTATCATGATCTTCAGATTCCATCTTTAAAGGGAATAACATGTACGGTCAGCCCGGAAGAGGCATCGGTATGGAGCATGAGCAGCTTTGCATCTCTTCCCAAATAGAGGCCGGCCACGCTTGCCTGATTCCCCTCTTCTATTTGAGCAGCCATCTCTGAGAAGTCTTCCGGGAATTCTTTTTTGCCTTCCCGGGCACTGTCCGGAAGCCGCAGGCAACTCTGTACAATCTGCAGTGTCTCGTTGCTAATGTCACTCAATGCGGCAAGGTCCTCTGTGTCCTCCTGAAGTCGAATGGAAATCCGATGGATTTTTTCTGAATAGAGATCATAGTTCACAAACACCAGGCAGTCTTTTTCTGGCACAGACAGTCGCTGCGTCTTTAAAAATTTTACCGTGTCTGTTCCATATTGCTCTGTCACCGTAAGATCTGCCTTTTCGGAAACGGTTTCCACATGGAATCCTTCTTTTTCATACCCGGAGAGCAGATCCTCCCGTGTCAGATTCAGAAAATTGACATCACTGGTAAGGTTCAGGGCTTCTGCGTCCGCCTCTTTCAGCTGATACACAATCCCATCTTCTGTCTCTTCTTCGGAAGCAGCATGTTCCTCCAGATATTGCTTCAATTCCGTATTTTTCGCTGAATTCCTGTCATACTCCTGTGCCTGTGTCGGCGGCTCCAGATGCAGCGAATCCGCAAAAGCGGCGGCGGCAGCAACGGAACAGAGAGCGGCGGCGGCCAGGAGAACAGCTGCCGGAAGAAAATCCTTTCTTCTTTTTTGTTCTCTCGGAGCCTGTGTCTCCGCTCCGACTAAGTCGCTCTCCATCTCCCAGACAGACTGGTACCGTTCCTTGGGATTGAGGGAAAGCCCTTTGGACACCAATTTCATCTCCGTCTCCGGTGGGATCTCACATCCAAATTCCGAGGGCAGAAAAAGGGTATCCTGCACCTGCCGCTCCATGGCACTTTCCGGCGTATATCCGGTAAGAAGATAGTAAAAAACAGCAGCAAGCGCGTAGATATCCGTCCAGGGGCCCTGCTTTCCATGCGAATCATACTGCTCCGGAGGCGTAAAACCATCCTTGATAAGAACTGTCATAGTCTTCTGACGGTCCGTGTCAGTCTGGTACACACGGGAAGCTCCGAAATCCATCAGCTTCAGGCGCCCGTCTTTCTGAACCATAATATTATCCGGGCTGATATCTCTGTGCACATACCCTCTTTCGTGGATCGCCGCCACAGCCTCCAGCACGGGAAGCATCTGTTTCCATACCTGAGTAAAATTCAAGAGTTCTCCATGTTCTTCCAGAAACGCTCGCAGCGTAATGCCATCCACGTATTCCATGACTTCATAGACCGTGTCATTTTCCTCAAAATACCCGAGTACTTTGACAACGCCTGTGATCTCGAACAGGGATGCCTGTATTATGGCCTCTTTCAAAAAATCCTTTTTATACTTCAGATACGTTTTCTGCAGCTCACCTTCCGGAGGCAATACGGCTGCGCTCTCTCCGTCTCTGGATGCCATGGCATAAGGAAAAAACTCCTTGATCACAACCCTTTTTTTCAGCTGCAGATCTCCGGCCAGATAAGTAATGGCAAATCCTCCCTGCCCGAGCTTTTTTACGATCCGATATCTTTGATTCAGGATGGTACCAGACGCCAATTCCATAATCCGTTTTTCCTCAATACTCATAGTATCCAAACCATCCGAATAACGCGTCGTCTGTCCTGGAAACATCAAGAGAATAGTTATTAGAATCATCCGAATTCATCGGATCTTCTTTTAAAAACAGACAGCCGCTCCGGTTCGTCTCCCATTTCGCTCCTTCGGATTCGGAGGAATCTTCTTCGTGCCTGTTCTTCTGCCGGTGCGCCGTCGCAAATAATTCTTCTATTTCCGCATCCTTCAGGTATTTTCCCGCGGCCAGATAAGGGAAGACCTCCCGCAGAAAAGCAGCCGCAGCTTCTTTCGAGCCATTGACTGAAAGATGAAGGATCCGGTTGTCCCTGATATCATAGGTGATCTGAATAATTGTGGCAGAATCCGCATCATCCGTCCGGATGTGATAAGTATTCTCTGCCTCACAAGCTGCCTTCAGATCCTGATAATCCGTATCATAAGTCACATCTCCAGAAAACTCGGAGGATGCGACATGGATATTCTGACCATACGCGTACGCCATAACATCCTCAATCAGATCCACATCCGCGGCAAACAGATTGGCCTGATTGCCATAAATGTGATGCTTCCTGAACCAGGATTCCGGTATGGACTGGTAGGTGACATGCGAGTCTGTGGTCGAGGATGGATAAGATTCCAGCGTTTTCCGCAGAGCGGCATCCGCCGGGTAATAGGCATTTTCTTTCTGCCTCTGTGCAGAAACTCTGGCCTGTTGCAGCCGAATCTGAAACGCCTCCACCGGATGCATTCGCAGATAAAGAAAGGATCCCGCTATCAGCAGTCCATACCCTGCCGCCAGAGCAATAGCCGTCCGCTTTAGCAGGGTCTTCTGCCTCCTGCTCAGCCGTCTTCGCTTTGCAGCAAGAAAGGAGGGAGCCATGGCGGCTTGCATCCACGCCTCGCTCCACTGTTTTCTGGTTTCCGGAAGGCGTTTCTGCACATCTGCATCTTCCATTTCCAGACGCTCCATCAGCGTTCCCATCCAGAAAAACCGCTTCGGAATATCCAGCTGCAGACCCTGCAGAACAGCGCTCTCCACACCGGGGTCCAGATCTGTGATATCCCGGATCGGACGTAATTCTTTTCCCTTCTTTCTTTTTTCCGCACTGTACGGACATTTTCCGGTAAGTGCCTCGTACAAAACCGCGCATAGGGCATAGATATCTGTCCATGGCCCGATGATCCCATCTGTCAGATACTGTTCCGGAGCAGCGTAACCGGGCTTGAAGGTCCGATAGTTTCTCTTTTCTTCCGCAAACAGCCAGGAAGAGCCAAAATCCACAATCTTCATCCTTCCCTGGCCGTCAAACATCAGGTTATCCGGAGAAATATCTCCGTGAATACTTCCCTTTTCGTGCAGAAAAGCCAGCCCCTTCATGACAGGAAGAAACAGATTTCGAAGTTCCTCTGCAGGTACCCGGTGATCCGATTTCTGCCGCAGATATTCTTTGAAGGTGCCTCCCGGAAGATACTCTTCTACAATATAGACCGTTCCGTTCGCCTCAAAAAAATCCTTTACGGCGCAGATTCCCGTCTGGTCGTAATCTCCAAAGGTAAATTCCGCTTCTTTTTGAAAGGAGTCCCGGATATGCGCAAATCTCTCCTGCTGGTCCGGCAGCACAGAAACGGTTCTTCCATCCGACTCCCGCACTGCCATCTGCGAGGGAAAGCACTCCTTCAGGGCAGCATTTACCGACAGAACCCTGTCAAAGACAAGATATGTGATGGAAAAGCCTCCCTGTCCAAGCGCCCGGATAATCTTATACCGTTCCAGCAGAATGCTGCCGTTCGGAAGATATCTGTTACTCTCTGCCTGTTCCGTCATTACATCATCCTTTTTCTGAGCATATCACGCACCAGTTCTTTCTGGTGGCTGTAGGAGTTTTCATAAATTCCATATAGGACAGACTCCTTCTGATTTTTCAGCCTGTCCTCTACAAAGAGCTGGAAATACCCAATCGGATCTTCCGCCTTTAAAAAGCCCATGACAAACCGGTCAAACTCCCTGTTTGGTTGAAGCTGTGAAAAGCCGCAGTTCAGGAGGATCTTGTTGAGCCGCGGCACCGTGATCTTATTTTCCTCCGACAGCGACGTTCTGGCCTGTATGAACAACAGATACAGAAGCAGTGTTCTCCTGTTGATATCTTTTCTGCCCAGCAGAAAATCGCGAAATGCCAGTGTGGCCTTTTTCTCCTGCGTCTCGGAATTCAAAAGATTCTCCGCCTGCTTTTCGGAAGCTGTAATTGGGGAAGCGGAATCTTCTCCGGCTGGCGTCGTGGCAGGTTCTTTTTTTCTCGCGTACGCCCTGTCCCGCTGCAGTTCCAGTTCTTCCTCTTTCTCCAGAATCCGGTCTTCCAGGGAATCCAGAATCTGTTTTTCTTCCTCCTCTGTCGTGTCCGGCTTTAAAAGACCAAGCGCCTGCGCAATCTTTCGTTTTGTCTCTGTCGGCCAGCCCTCGATCTCCGGATACATCTCCAGGCACAGTTCCAGCCAGTCCATGGAAATATAGCCGAAATAGTACTGATTCATGGCATCGAAAATTCCACCGGATGTCAGAGACATTTCTCCCAGCAGCTTCTTTTTTTCTTCCATTGGAAGATAGTTTTTTGTGTCAAATTTTGCCGTATCCGCAGAGCGCTGCAGCGGTTTCAGGGGTTTCAGAAAAGAGAGTTCCTCTACTGCTGCTTTCTCCGGATATTTTTCTTCTTCGGAGAGCATTCCTGCCTTCCGGCTCCGGAGAATATCCACCTTTTCGCAGGCAGACAGATAATTTTCTATTTTCTCATCAATATAGAGAAGCGTGTACTTGGAAAAATAATATCTGGCTTTTTCCCGCACGGCACTGAAATTCTCAATGTTCTTAAGCAGGAAATCCATAAAGCTTTCCTCACTCGCCGTCTCCTCCAATTCCGATTGCATTTTCCTTGTGATAAAGGCGGTATTGAGCCCGTTTCCCTCCTGCGTTGACTCCTTTTCCACATAGTCCCGCAGCTTCGAGAGAAGAATGACAGTTCCGGATTTATCCGGATCCGGATGATACACCTGATCACACTGTGTGACCATTTCTCTCCACTCCGCATAGGTCTTCTCATGGTCAAAGCAGTAGATCAGCGCAGCCTCGTAAATATTGCGGGCATACAGTGCCTCGCAGTAGTTTTCCAGCAGCAGTTTATTCACGCTCCGGCTTGTGAGATGCTCCGCAAATCCCTTTCGGATGATTTCCATGCGCCTGCTCTCATTTTCAATGAATTCCACGGACCAGTCTGTTCTGTTATCCATCCTCCACCTCTGTAAAATTCTGATATAAAATTTCCATGCGGTCAGTTACCTGTTTCTCCACATGCCAGTGCCCGGCGTACCATTTGCGGTACGCTGTTTTTTCTTCCAGCTGGTTCATCCAGGCTTCCATAGACAGATCCGGATTTCCTGTCTTCCGCTTCCTCTGCAGACATTCTTTCGGGATATACTTTTCCGGCATGGTGTGCGAGAGAATCAGGTCTGCCTTCCATCCCTGCAGGGCAAGCTGCTGCTCCACATGTCTTCGCTCCGGCTCGGAGAGCTGTTCATCTGCCCACCACGGGAGCCCGTGCTCCAGGCGGTAGGTACAATCCGAACTTGAGGCGCCGTCAATGACAAACGCCTTACGCCCGTTCAGCTCATAGGTCTCCCCGTTTTTGGCGAAAAGAAGATCTGGAAACTCCTCTTCCCGATAGACCAGTCCCCCATAGCGGATTGTTTCCCGATAGCTCTCCAGAGCCGTCGGTCTCCGGTCATGATTGCCACGCAGGCAGAAGAACGTGATCGGGAATTCCTGAAGCTCTTGTTTCAGAATCCGATCCTGCTGTGGATTTCTTCCATTGATTCCGACATCCCCGGTGATGATTAGAATATCTGCTTTGCTGGTCTTTTTCCAGGCACAGAATGCCCGGACACCGGCAAACTGCCGGTGCGTATCGCCACGTATATAAAGCATATTTTAATAGTACTCCCATCTATTGTCTCCTGACAACTATAGCATCTGGTTTTGCCGAAAATGTTTCATGATCAACGTTCCGGGCCTGTGACCTGGTTGTCCTGCAAAAGACCGAATCTGACCTTAAATTCAAGAAAACGGATTCTGACCGAAACAGCCGCCAGCCAGATGGCAACTGAGGCATGGCAAAGGAGTCCATTCTGAAAAAAATGGCAAAACCAGCTTCTATGATAAGAGCATACCAAATGACACACCGTTGATTTCTGAAGCAGAAATCACTTGAGGAGGAGAAATAAGATGAAAAAGACAACGATCACAGCCTTGATTCTTACAGCTGCCGTATTCCTGCCCTTAACGGCATACGATTCTGTCTCCGAAAAGGAAAGTACCCGCACAGTCAAAACCGAGTGGGAAGATTCCAACAGTCCTGCATCCGATTTTCGCAGGGAGATAAACGCTCTGAACGATTCAGACTATGACGAATCCGCGCAGACCACAGAGGAAAGTCAGCAGGAATCTGCGGATGAAGCGGATGATGCTAATTTCTATAGCAATGAGTATGACACGGTTTCTTCTGAGACAGAAGAATCAGCCTCTATCCTGAATGACCAGTATGACCCGACCCAGGAGACAGTGGAAGAATATGTGCTCTCCAGTCTTTCTTATAGCGAGAATACCCCGGTTATCGATCTGAGCAACGGCCTGCAGGAAGCCAAAAACTACTTTGATTCTATCTCTATGAGCTGCCCGAGCGATCTGGTTCTGATTGATGCCGGTACCCTCTCCTACAACACAGTATATTTCGCTATTACTCGTGACTGTTTCTGGATTGACCAGAACACTTATTCGGATTATACAGGAGAGCATTCCATTGGCGGATACATCCCTGTGATCGTAGTTCATTTTACGTATCACACAACAGATCCGGCGCAGATTACTTCAAAGCAGAATGAAATTGCAGCGGTAAGGAATGAAGTTCTGGCCAAGATTCCGGCCGGCGCAGATTGCTGGACAAAAGCCAAAATTATCCATGACGATCTGGTCGTAAGACTTACCTATGACCAGAGTATCAGTCTTCCTTATATCCGCTCTCTGTATGCCATGGTAACCGGAGACGCCGTCTGCGTGGGATATGCAGAAGTCTTTTCCTATCTGATGGAGCAGGCAGGAGAAGCTGCATCGGTTGTTGTTAGTGACGACGAGAGCCATTGCTGGAATTACCTGGACAGTTTTCCCGGAAACGACACCTATATCGACGTGACCTGGGATGATCCGGATGTCATTGAGCCTGACGGGGCTGCCTGTATCCAGTACGATTATTTTGGTCTCACCTATGAGGAATTAAATCTTATAGATTCTCATTACAAGCAGTTTGACTACAGCACGTATTACAACAATCCCGATGTCTTCAACTATAATAAGAGAACTGGCAGCTACTTTGATTCTTATAATTATGAAGCGATCCGAAACGCATTTGCCGTCCAGTACGCAGCCGGAACCAGCAATCTCTCAATCCGCTTCAGCAATTTCGCCGCTTATCAGGATGCAATGGGCTATCTGCTCAGTAACAACTGCGAGATTTTAAATCAGATGATCAACGAAATCGGTTTTCAGTACGGAGACTGTTTCTACTATAATTACAACGACAACACACTCTGCTTTGAGGTTGTGGCGTAAAACACACCATGATTCTGAAAGAGAGACTGCTTAGAATCGTGCACCGCCTGTCACACTACTCAAAAAAAGGCTAACGCATCTAACGCGCCAGCCTCATTGAATTATAAATGCTTCTACTAATTACAGAGCATACAAATTCTTGCTGTGATCCTCTCCGTAAATTCCCCATTTGGCAACCGCCACCTTAAGTTCTTCGGATCCTTTCTCGGCAGCCTCCCGAAGCGGCACATCATTCATACACGCATCAATTGCCTCACGGAACGCCTTTGCACCGGCACGCGGTCCCATCGGATGTGCGTGAATACCGGCTCCTACGCCAAGAAGAATATCATTGCCCGCATCTTTCATGAACTTCGGAACAAGTCCCGGCACAACTCCGTCTCCCACGAATGGAAGCATCGGCTTCACGTCATATATCGGCGCCTTAGCGGTGATCATATTAATGATGTAGTTATCAAACGTAATTTGTTATTTTCGATCTCTTTTGAATCCTGCCCGTCGAGGCTCATTTTCACCGTCCGAAAGGCAGGTTGAGACTCCATTTCAAGTGTTGGCAATCACCACAGACTGACTGCCTGCCCCTCATATTGAAAAAGCCGGAAACGCTGTGCATTTCCGGCTTTTTCAGTCTCGGGCAGTTGCCAATTATTGTTCCTTTGACCTCGATGCGCACGCCTGCTCTGCATAAGCCTTGCGGCTGATTTCATACAAAGCGGCATAGAATAAAGAATTCGGGAACATAGCGCCTGCCATTACCCGGTATTTTCCATAATGGTCAAACCACGCCTGCGCTGCAGCGTAAACCTGCTCAGGAGAGGCATCGGGGGGCAACATGGGGGTGGGACAAGCAAGCACCAACTGACTGTCCTTACATTTTTCCAACATATAGTCGAAGTCATTGATGTTCTGTGGACAATAGAGGTCCACACCGGCCTCGGCATACATTTCAATGAACGCTTCATTTCTCCCACAGCTATGCTGCTCGTAAATCAGACCGTTTTTATGGCAAGAGGCGACGATCCTCTTCAAATATGGAAGAAGCATTTCTTTTGCGGTCGCGGGGGAAAAGAAGGCACTGTTCTGATGGCCCCAATCGTCGTGCATAAGCACGCCGTCAATACTGCAGCGCCCAGCAACCCTTGTAATGTAATCGTCAAAGAAAATGCAGTATGCGTCAAAAAAGCGATGGATACCGTCGTACTGATCCGCATCGATTAAAGCCATAGCGGCTTCGGAAACATTCATCAGAGACATCAGACGCTCCCAGGGCCCATTTAGGACATTTAAGATATTGAATTTGCCATCTGAGAAGTATTGTTTATTCATGGCTTCCATACCGTCCCAGTCCATATCGTCAAGATTGGGGATGGAGACGTACCTTTCCCATTCCGCCATATCCGGGACCTTCGGGGCACCCGGGGCCACGGTGGCACCGCCTGCAGCCGGGACAAATTGCCAGTTGAGATCAAACCAAGCGCTTTTTTGTGTGAGCCCGGGGAATACGCAAGGCTCCTCACCGCCATCGAGCACGAGTCGTGTGGCAAAGTTATCGGGCGTCTGCCTGGGAAAGAATCCGAGAGTGTCGGCGGTCACCATCATGGGGCTGTCCTCCGGGATCCAGAACGGAGTCTGGCCCAAGAACAGGAGCTTCATGTTTTCTTTCGGAGTAATCGGACGATTGAATCTTGGTTCGGTATCCGAAACGGGGAATCCGAAGGCCTTGAACATAGCCTGAAAAGCAGGGTAGACCCTGTAGGTTCCGACAGTTTCCTGCTCACTGGGGTTATAGTCTGGAATAATCATTTTTTTCTTCTTTATAGCTTGCATCTCGCATCATCAGTCTGCAACACGTATTTATTCATCATAAAAATCTACGCTAAATTCTGATACCTGGCCGCTTCATCGATCACCGTAAAAAGATTTCCTCCCGGAGCATAAGCAGACATGACAGCCGCAGCTGGAATAACAATTGTGAAGCACTTTGACAACTCAGAATCGTACCATATCATGACAAGAGGATAAGTGCGCTCATTTTTCAGGAGCAATCAACTGTTATCTGCGAAAAGGGTTACAAATTTTTCGGTAATACTGATTAGTACGATTTTTGAGTCGTCATGAATAATTCAGGGTTAACAATATTATAGCGGAAATGCAGACGGAAGCCTATGATAAAATGTATGACAGCCAGTCTGTTTCTTGCTTTATTATACTGTAATAATAACAAAGAAAGGTTGAATGTGAGAAGATGGAGATAAGAACGGAGATAAGAACAGATGGGAACTGTAAAAGTCCTGGGATTATTATCGTTAAAAATGTGATAGAATGCTTCTGTGCATGTGAGCATAAAGCCGTGCAGGCTGGTTCCATGCGGCCATGCCCTGTCCTGGGCATGGCGGGTCATTGAAATACTGAAATACGGAGTTTACACACCATGAATTCTATGTACGGGAGCTTTGCCTCGGTCTATGATCCTTTTATGGAGGATGTGGATTATAGCGGGTGGAAGGATTTTATTGTCAGGAGGCTGAAGGAAAATGGCATCAGGGACGGCCTTGTCTGTGAGCTGGGATGCGGAACCGGAACCATGACAGAGCTGCTGGCTTCCGCGGGATATGATATGATCGGAATCGACAGCTCGGTCGATATGCTGGAGGCAGCGCAGGAGAAAAAAATCGTGTCCGGACATGATATTCTCTATCTGGAGCAGGATATGCGGGATTTCGAGCTTTATGGAACGGTGCGCGCGATTGTCAGTGTCTGTGACAGCATGAATTATCTGCTGGAAGAAGAAGATCTGCTGCAGACCTTCCGCTGGGTCAATAATTATCTGGATCCGGAAGGCGTCTTTCTGTTTGATATGAATACAGAGGAGAAATACCGCCGGATCGGGGAGAGTACGATTGCGGAGAACCGGAAAGAGGGAAGCTTTATCTGGCAGAACAGCTACGATGAAAAGGAAAAAATCAATGAGTATGATCTGACTCTTTTTCTGCCGGAAAATGACGGCATACAGCGCACGGAGAATTATGATGACTGGGAAGAGGATGACCGGATTTTCAGGAAAACGGAGGAGGTTCATCTGGAAAGAGCCTATCCTCCGGAAACAGTGATCCGCATTCTGGAGGAGGCAGGAATGCGTTTTGAGACGATGTATGACAGCTACACAGACAGGGCTGCCACAGAGGAAAGTCAGAGGATTGTATACCTGGCCAGGGAAAACGGAAAGAAAACAGAAAAAGGAGTTTAAGTAATGGATTATGTTGTCAGAGGAACAGCCGCGGATGGATATATCCGCGCATTCGCTGCTTCTACCAGAGATTTAACGGAAGAAGCAAGAAGCATACATAAGACAAGTCCGGTGGTGACGGCCGCCATGGGGCGCCTTCTTACGGCCGGGTGCATGATGGGGATCATGCTGAAGGGAGAAGGGGATCTGCTTACGCTGACCATCCGGGGTGACGGCCCCCTGCAGGGAATCACTGTGACGGCCGATGCGAAGGGAAGAGTAAAAGGATTTCCCTATCAGCCTGAGGTGTGGATTGATCCGAGGCCGGACGGCAAACTGAATGTCGGAGGGGCTGTGGGCAGGGGAACCCTTACCGTGGTTCGGGATCAGGGATTGAAGGAACCCTATTCCAGCCAGGTAGAGCTGGTTTCCGGAGAAATCGGAGAGGATCTGACGAATTATTTTGCGGTCAGCGAACAGGTGCCGTCTTCTGTCGGACTGGGTGTTCTGGTGGACAGGGACCAGAGCGTCAAAGAGGCCGGAGGCTTCATTGTCCAGCTGATGCCGGGAGTCAGCGATGAGGTAATTACTGCGCTGGAAAATAATCTGAAGGAACTGCATTCGGTTACACAGCTGCTGGAAAACGGACTGACTCCGGAACAGATTCTGGAGAAGATCCTGCGCGGGCTTCGGCCGGAAATACTGGAAACCATGCCTGCCAAGTATCACTGTAACTGCAGCAGGGAGCGGGTAGGCAAGGTGCTGCTGAGCATCGGCGCCAGAGAACTGCAGTCCCTGATTGACGAGGGAAAACCTGCGGAGCTGAATTGTAATTTCTGCGGAAAATCCTACAGCTTCAGCGTGGAAGAGATGAAGGAGATTCTTGCCGCCGCCCGTCAGCAGGGTTGAAACTGACAGAAAGAGTAGAGAAAAAAGAGGGTTACAGCATGAGACAGGGATTCATTAAAGTCGGCGTATCGACACCGGAGGTTTGTGTGGCGGACTGCCGGGCAAATGCGGAGGCTGTCCGGCAGCGGATACAGGAAATGCGGCAACTCGGCGTAAAAGTCATGGTATTTCCGGAACTCTGTTTGACAGGATATACCTGCAGCGACCTGTTCCTTCAGGACCGCCTGCTGAATGAGGCGGCACAGCAGCTGGAAAATCTGCGGGAGCAGACGGAGGATACAGACGCGCTGATTTTTGTCGGCCTTCCGCTGGAAGTAAAGGGAAAGCTGTACAATGCGGCGGCTGTGCTGAACAGAGGAAGGCTTCTGGGGTTCGTGCCCAAAAAACACATTCCCAATTACAATGAGTTTTATGAGCGCAGACATTTTACGCCTGGGGAAGAGTCCGTGATCTGGATTGACTGGAACGGCCGGAAGGTTCCCTTCGGCATGAATCTGCTTTTTGCCTGCAGACAGGTCCCTCACCTGGTTGTGGCGGCGGAGATCTGTGAGGATCTCTGGGTACCATGTCCTCCGGGAATTTCGCATACGGCGGCGGGAGCCACTGTGATGGTAAATCTTTCCGCCAGTGATGATATGGTAGGCAAGGACTCTTATCGCCGTTCCCTGGTCTGCCAGAATTCGGCCAGCCTGGTGTGCGCCTATCTCTATGCTTCGGCCGGGATTGATGAGTCTACGACAGACCTTGTGTTCGGCGGCCAGGATATGATTGCGGAAAACGGAACGATTCTGGCGGAATCCCGGCGCTTTTCCAATGACACGGCTGTCTCGGAAATTGATGTGGACCGCCTTGCCGCGGAAAGAAGAAGGCTCAGCACCTATCCGAAGGCAGGGGCGGACGCCGCTGCCCGTTATGAGACGGTATTCTTTGATCTGGAGGTGGAGGAGACCAGGCTGACCCGCCGGATTGATCCGCATCCGTTTGTTCCTTCAGATGCACAGTCAAGGGAACAGCGCTGTAATGAGATTCTGAATATTCAGGCGCTCGGTCTGCGGAAAAGACTGAAGCATACGAAGTGCAGACATGCGGTTGTCGGCATTTCCGGCGGTCTGGATTCTACACTTGCCCTGCTGGTGACGACAAGGGCCTTTGACATGCTGGGCATTCCGAGAAAGAACATCCTGTCTGTCACCATGCCCGGGTTCGGCACCACGGACAGGACCTACGACAATGCGTGCAGACTGACGGAAAAACTGGGAGCCACGCTCCGCGAGGTAAGCATTAAAGACGCCGTGACGGTTCACTTCCGCGACATCGGGCAGGACAGTGACACGCATGATGTCACGTATGAAAACGCGCAGGCCAGAGAGAGAACACAGATCCTGATGGATCTGGCCAATCAGTGCGGCGGCCTGGTCATTGGAACAGGGGATCTTTCCGAGCTGGCTCTCGGATGGGCCACCTATAACGGGGATCATATGTCCATGTATGCCGTCAATGTCTCTGTGCCAAAGACCCTGGTCCGTCATCTGGTTCGCTATTACGCGGATACCTGCGGAGAGGAAGGGTTGAGGAATACACTGCTGGATGTGCTGGACACGCCGGTCAGCCCGGAGCTTCTTCCTCCGTCGGAGGGGCAGATTGCCCAGAAAACAGAAGAACTGGTGGGACCCTACGAGCTGCACGACTTTTTCCTGTATTACATGCTCCGCGCGGGCTTTGAGCCGGCAAAAATCTATCGTCTGGCGAACTATGCATTTGGCGGGCAGTACGATGCCTTGACAGTCAGAAAGTGGCTGGAAAACTTTTACAGGCGGTTTTTCTCACAGCAGTTTAAGCGTTCCTGCCTTCCGGACGGCCCCAAGGTAGGCTCGGTAGCGGTCAGCCCCAGAGGGGATCTGCGCATGCCAAGTGATGCCTGCGCCGCTGCCTGGATGGAGCAGATCCGGCATCTTTCTTGATCCCTCTGCCTCGCATGCCGGACATCCGGCCGGGGAATCCTGCGCTTGTAAGGACAGAGTGCAGGATTCCTCATTCTTCGCGATTTTTCCGGACCATTTCTTCAAATTCCTTCTCAAATTTTTTGTCGGATGCCTTGTCCAGCTTTCGGAGCAGCAGAAACAGCAGGGCGTTCAGAACAATCAGGAAAATTCCCAGACCCGGGGCACCTGAAAACAGGGCAATAATGCCGAAAATAAAAAATATGATCAAAAGAATGTAAAAGACCATCTTCAGACCAATCAGGAAATCTTCCCAGAGAATCAGAATGCCCTCCCAGATTTTATCCAGTATTTTTTTCATTTACGCCTCCCGGTATGCGCCTTTCGTCTCCGAGCCGATTTTGGAGTATCCTTATTTTTGCAGAATTTCCCGGAAGGTTGTAGTGCGGAAAAACTTCTGCCTGCAGTAAAACTGGTACTTGACATTTTTCCGGCGGCGCAGGCGCCATCCGGACGGAGGGTTGGGTGAGAAACACCGGAAAGAGGGGCGTCCGGTTGAACCTTTACCGGGAAGATTGTAAAATCATCCCATGATATTTCTGCCAGATAAAGAGGACAAGAGGTGAAAAAATGTCGCTTCAGTTTGTAACCGGCAGCAGCGGTGCCGGCAAGTCGCAATATGTCTATGAGGAACTTCTGCGGGAATCCGCGGAACATCCGGAGAAACAGTATCTGGTGATTGTACCGGAGCAGTTTACCATGCAGACACAGAAGGAAATTCTGCAGAAAAGCCCTGTTCACGGCCTTCTGAATGTGGATATCCTCAGTTTTAACCGGCTGGCCTGGCGGGTCTTCGGGGAAACCGGCGGGGACAGCCGTCCGGTTCTGGAGGATACCGGGAAAAGTCTTGTGGTACAGCGGGTGGTATCCGCGCAGAAAAAGAATTTGAAGGTGCTGGGAAAGTCTCTGTCCCGGCAGGGCGCGGTGGAGCAGATGAAGTCTCTGATTTCGGAGTTGATGCAGTACCGGATTGAGCCGCGGGAGCTGTCCGCGTGGACAGAGGGAAGCAGTCCTTATTTTTCGGATAAAATCCGGGATGTCCAGACGGTTTACCAGGGGTTCCGCGATTACATCCGGGATCATTATCTCACCACGGAAGAGGTGCCGGAGCTTCTCTGCGGAGTCATTGGGAAGTCGTCCCTGGTGCGGGACAGCGTTGTCCTTCTGGACGGGTTTACCGGCTTTACGCCGGTACAGAATCTGGTCGTCCGTGAGCTGCTGGCGCTGGCGGAAAAGGTCACGGTTGTGGTTACGCTGGACGGGAGAGAGGATCCCTGGCAGACGGGCGGCATCCACCAGCTCTTTTACATGAGCAAGCGGATGATCCGGGATACCGCGAAGCTGGCAGAGGAAACCCATACAGAACTTTTGCCTGTCCGGAAGGCAGACAGCAGGGGAAAGGGACGGTTTGCGGATAATCCGGAGCTTGCGTTCCTGGAACAGAATCTGTTCCGGTATGGAAACCGGGTGTACAGAAAGACGGGTCAGGCAGGGAAAGAATGTTCCGGAATTCGCCTGGCAGAAGCGGCGGATCCCACACAGGAGGTTACCTTTGCGGCAGAACAAATCCGTCGTCTGGTCAGGGAAAGAGGGTATCATTACCGCGATTTTGCGGTTGTTACCGGAGATCTGGATTCCTATGCGGGAAAAGCGGAACGGATTTTTGCGTCGGCGGACATCCCGTATTTTCTGGATCAGAAAAAAAGCGTCATGACAAATCAGCTGGTGGAATGTATTCGTTCCGTCTTGGATATGATGATCCGGAATTACAGCTATGAGTCGGTTTTCCGTTATCTGCGGAGCGGTCTGTCGGATTTTACACCAGAGGAAACAGACCTGCTGGAAAACTATGTCCTGGCTGCGGGCATCCGGGGGCATAAAATGTATCGGGAGACTTTTGTGCGCCGGCCGAAGCAGGACCGGGAGGACCGGATGCTCTGTTACAACGGACTCCGGGAAAAATTCCTGCAGGAGACGGAGGAGCTTTACGAAGGGCTGCATGAAAGAATGGGAACTGCCGGAAGAAAGGCAGAGGCGCTGTACCGCTTTCTGGTAAAAACCAGGTGTCAGGAAAAAATAAAGGCAGAACAGGAGCGGTTCAGGGAAGGGAAGGATCTGCTCTCGGAGAGAGAATATTCCCAGATCTGGGCATATGTCATGGATCTTCTGGACAAGATTGTGGAGGTTCTGGGAGACGAGCCGATGAAGTTGGAGGATTTCCGGGATGTCCTGGAAGCCGGTTTTCAGGAGGGAAGAGTCGGCCTGATTCCGCCGGGGGAAGATCAGGTTACCGTGGGAGATATCCGGCGGACAAGGCTGGGCAGGGTACGTGTGCTCTTTTTTGTGGGAGTCAATGAGGGAATTATCCCACAGTCGCTGGCTGCGGGGGGAGTGCTCTCGGAGACGGACCGGGAGGAGCTTCAGAAAAAAAACATAGAGCTTTCGCCTACGGCCAGAGAGGAAATCTATCAGCAGCGGTTTTATCTGTATCTGAGCATGACAAAGCCGCGGGATCTTTTGTACCTTTCTTTCAGCCGCACATCCGGCGGCGGGAAGGCGCAGATGCCTTCGTATCTGATCAGCGTCGTAAAAAAAATGTTCCCGGATCTGGAAATACGAAACCTGGATGCCGATCATCCGGCCGGGGAACGTCTGGAAACGCCGGAGGGCAGAAAAAATCTTCTGTTTGAGGGACTGTCCGGCATGCGCAGAAATCTGCCGTCGGCAGAATTCCGGGGACTTGCGAAATGGATGCGGGAAAGCCCGGAAAAGAGCAGGGAGCTGGACCGGCTTCTGCTGGCGTCCCGGTTTTACAGGAAAGACACCGGAATCGGCAGGGCGATAGCGGGAAAGCTTTACGGCATGACGCTGGTAAATTCTGTGACCAGGCTGGAGGAATTTGCCGGGTGCCCGTACCGTCATTTTCTGGATTACGGCCTGGGGCTGCAGGAACGAGAGGAGTTTGTATTTACCGCGGCGGATTTCGGGACAATTATGCATGAGGCGCTGGAATATTTTACACGGAGTCTGGGCAGAGACCACAGAGAATGGGCGGCGCTGTCCGGGCCGGAGCGGGATGCTCTTGCGGATACGGCTCTGGAAAATGTGCTGGGAAATCACAGCGGGCTTCTTTACAGCACTGCCAGGAATACGGCTATGGTCAGCCGGCTCAGGAAAATGCTGCGTCAGACGGTCTGGGCGCTCCAGGAACAGCTGAAGCCGGGGGAATTCCGGCCGGAGTCGGCAGAGACCTCTTTTTCCGGAAGAATGCGGGATGCCCGATACTTCCTGGAAGGCGGAGCACAGATGAAACTGACCGGGCGGATTGACCGGGTGGACGAATGTGTGCAGGACGGCAGACGTTACTTAAAAATCATTGATTACAAGACCGGAGAGACCCGGCTGGATCTGACCCGGCTGTATCATGGCCTGCAGCTTCAGCTTCCCGTGTACATGCAGGCGGTTCTGCAGGAGGAGCAGAAGAAATATCCCGGAGAAAGTGTGGAGCCGGGGGCAATGTTTTACTATCATATCCGGGATCCTTTTATTGAAGATGCGGAGCCCGGCATGGAAAAAGCGGCGCTTCTGAAGGAACTGCGCCCGGACGGACTGCTCCGTTCCGAGAATGCGATAGTGCGTCTGTTTGACCGGGATCTGGTTTCCGGGGCGTCGCTTGTCATACCTGTCTCTCTGAACAAGGGAGGGGAGCCGTCCAAAAATTCCGGTTCCGCGGCGGGGGAAGATTTCCGCGTACTTCTGGACTACACGGACAGAGAGGTGAAAAAACTCGGAAGCAGGATGATGTGCGGGGAGACAGCGGTCAGCCCGTACCGGATGGGGGACCAGACCGCCTGCGGGTACTGCCCTTACCGAGCGGTCTGCCAGTTCGATGAACGGCTGGGAGACCGGTACCGGCAGATCCGGAAGGAAGAAAAGGGCGCGGTCCTGGAAAAAATGAGAAAGGCCGGAGGTCAGGAGGAAAACCAGAGATGAGTGTGAAATGGACGGAAGAACAGCAGGCAGTCATCAGCCTGAGGGAAAAAAATCTTCTTGTTTCCGCTGCGGCCGGTTCCGGCAAGACTGCGGTACTGGTAGAGCGTATTCTGTCGCTGATTACGGATCCGGAGCATCCGGTCAATCTGGATGAGCTTCTTGTTGTCACGTTTACACGGGCGGCTGCCGGAGAAATGAAGGAAAGAATCGGTGCCGCCCTGGAAAAAAAGCTGGCGGAGGATCCCGGCAATGTGCATCTCCAGCAGCAGGGGGCGCTTCTTCATCACGCCCAGATCAGCACCATCCACGGATTCTGCACATCTGTGATCCAGAATTATTACCAGCGGATTGATTTGGATCCTGGTTACCGGATCGGGGACGAAAATGAACTCTCTATGATCAAAAGAGAGGTTCTGGGAAATGTGATTGAGGAGCGGTATGCCCAAAACAGGCCGGAGTTTCAGAATTTTGCGGAGTCTTTCGCCTCCGGGAAAACGGACAGCAGGCTGGAGGAGCTTGTGCTTCAGGTTTACGAACAGGCCGTCAGCGAACCCTGGCCGGGAGAATGGCTGGAGAAGTGCCGGAAAACATCCACGGTGACAAAAGAGGAAGAACTGGAGAAAGCTCCGTGGATGCAGGCGGTTCTGGCAGAGGCGGAAAAAAGGAAGGAAAGCATCCGTCTGCTGCAGGCGAAAAATCTGGGGGACATGCGCCGGGAGGATGCGCCCTCCTGTTACGCGGACAATATCGCGTACGACAGGGACGCGGTGAACGCACTCTGTTCCTGCCGGACCTACGAGGACTACAGAAGGACACTGGCGGAATGGGAAAAAAACAGGCTTTCCTCCAGGCGTCTGCAGAAGGGGGAGGACGCCGGATTAAAGGAACAGATCAAGAACCGCCATAACCAGATCTGGGATCAGATTGCCGTGCTGCGCGGACAGTATTTTTCCCGGACCGTGCAGGAGATTCTGCAGGAGATGGAGGACACGGCTCCTTTTATGGAGGAGCTGGTACAGCTGACATCCGATTTTATGGCTGCCTTCGGAGAGGAAAAGAGGAAAAGAAATCTCTGCGATTTTTCGGATTTGGAGCATTTTGCACTCCGGATTCTTCTGGAAAAGGGGGAGGATGGAACTCTGCGCCGGACAGACGCGGCCAGAGAGATTTCCGGGCGCTACGCGGCGGTGATGATTGATGAATATCAGGACAGCAACTACATCCAGGAAGCGCTGCTGGCTGCTGTTTCCGGTAATGGGGAAGGACGGAACAACCGTTTTATGGTGGGCGATATCAAACAGTCTATCTATGGTTTTCGCCAGGCCCGGCCGGATCTTTTCCTGGAAAAGTACCATTCTTATCTGCCTTTTCAGGAAAAAAACAGCTGTTCGGGACAGGACGGCCAGACGGTTCCGATCGGACGGGAAGCAAAGGAGCGTTCCGGTGAAGATTCTCTCCGGATTGATCTGTTTCAGAATTTCCGGAGCCGGGCACAGATACTGGACACCGTCAATGCCCTGTTCCGGAAACTGATGGTTCCGGAATTCGGCGGTATTACTTATGATGATGCGGCTGCCCTGCATTATGGGGCGGCTTATTACCCGGGCTGCCCGGATCCGGACTTTCCGGACAGCGAGCTGCTCCTGCTGGACCGCGGCTCGGAAGAATTTCAGGAGGATCATGGCAGGGATGTGATGATTGAAGCGGAAGCCCGCCTGGTGGCCGCAAAAATCAGAAAGCTGCAGAGAGAGGGATGGGTGTGGGATAAGGATACAGAAGCTTTCCGCAGGCCGGAGTGGAACGATTTTGCCGTACTGCTCCGCTCGGTTTCCGGGTGGGCGGATGTTTTTGTAAAAGTCCTGAATGAAGAAGGGATTCCCGCCTACAGCCTGTCCAGAGAGGGCTATTTCTCTGCGATGGAGGTGGTGCTGGTACTGGATTATCTCCGGATTCTGGACAACCCCAGACAGGAAATCCCTTTTGCGGCGGTGCTGCATTCCCCGATCGGAAACCTGACAGATACCGAGATGGCTCTTCTGAAAACAACGTTTCCCGAAAGCCCAGTTTACGAAGCTGCTGAAAAATTCGCGCAGCCGGATTTGCCTGCAGAGAAAAAGTCCGAACCTCTTTCCGGGGAAGAGACAGAAGAGACGGAAGTGCTGAGAAACAAGCTGCAGACGTTTTTTGAAACGTATCACATGCTGCGGGCACAGGTATCTTTTACGGCAGTCCATGATCTGGTCCAGGAAGTTCTGGACCGCACCGGGTTTGGCGATTACGCGGCCTCCATGCCGGCGGGCGAACAGAGAAAGGCCAACCTGGATATGCTGACAGAGAAGGCGTATGCCTTTGAGCAGACGGGAAACTGCGGGCTTTTTTCCTTCATCCGCTATATCGAGAGAATGAACCGCTATCAGATTGACGAGGGGGAGGTCAACCTGTACTCCGAGAATGAGAATATTGTCCGTGTCATGACCATCCATAAAAGCAAGGGGCTGGAATTTCCGATTGTTTTTGTTTCCGGACTGGGGAAGCAGTTTAATCTTTCCGACCAGAAGGGAAATGTTCTTCTGAATTCCCGTCTGGGGATCGGACTGGAGGATTTTCATCCGGAAACACGAATCAAACATTCTACGCTGCAGCGCAGCGCCATCGCCCTGCAGAACAGTCTGGAGAGCAGGGCGGAAGAACTGAGGGTTCTGTATGTGGCGCTGACCCGCGCGAAGGAAAAGCTGGTTATGACCGGCGTCGTGGCGGATGCCGCCGGTCTGCCGGAACCGGAAGAAAGCATCCCCTACACGAAGCTGACGGGTGCAAGGTGCTATCTGGACTGGATTCTTCCGGCCAGGCCGGAAGACAGGAAAATCCTGGATACACAGATTGTCTCCGGAAGCTTTCTGAAAGAGGAGGAAGAGCGGACGGCGGAACACTATGTCGGGAATCTGCGGGAGATACCGGGCACTCTGCCGGCAGGGGAGGATAATCAGGCGGACACCGGCGCAGACGGCATCCGTCTTACCGTGGAGGAAGGTGCTTTAACGGAAGATAAGAAGAAAGAGGAACAGATTCTACAGACCCTTCGCAGAATATCGGCGTTCTCCTATCCTTACAGCAGGGCGGCTTCCCTTCCGGCCAAAATGACGGTCAGTGAACTGAAGAAAGCCGAGTTGGAGGAGATGCAGGAGGACAGAGGGAAGGAGATGTACCCCGCGGAGGGAATTGTGCCCTATATCCCGGCGTTTATGCGGGAGAAGAAGCTGCCGGAGGAAACCGCCGGGGCTTCCCGCGGAACCATCTGGCATCATTTTCTCCAGACCTTTGATTACAGTCAGATAAAAGAAACAGAAACAGGAGAAACGGACGCGGAGGAGGCGGTTCGCAGAGAAAAGCAGCGCATGCTGGATGACGGAATACTCAGTCAGGCGGATGCGGCGGTCATCAGCGAAAAAACGATGGCAGGCTTTCTCTCCTCCGATCTGGGGGAGCGGATGCGGCGGGCGGCCCGGAAGGGCAGCCTGCACCGGGAACAGCCCTTTGTTCTGGATGTTCCGGCCGATGAGATTGATTCCTCCTGGCCCGTGGACGAAAAAATACTGGTGCAGGGAATCATTGATGCCTATTTCGAGGAAGACGGAGGCTTTATCCTGGTAGATTATAAAACAGACCGCGTCCGTACAAGAGACGGACGCGATCTTGCGGAAAAATACCGGCCCCAGCTTCTGTTCTACCGGAAGGCGCTGGAGCAGATTACCGGAACGCCTGTCAGAGAGACATGGCTGTATTCGTTCGCGCTGGGGAAGAAGATTCGGGTATAATCAGCCCTTTCCGTATTCTTCTGCCAGTGCGCGGAAGGCCGGAAGGCTGTTTCGGATCTGTTCTTCTGTCACGCAGTAGGCGATGCGCACATATCCCGGAGCGCCGAAGCTGTCCGCCGGAACAAGGAGAAGCTCATGCTTTTTCGCCCTTTCGCAGAAGGCGGAGGCGTCAGGTTCCATGGCTTTTACAAACAGATAAAAGGCTCCGTCCGGATGAACGCAGGTATAGCCGAAAGAAACCAGGGACTGATACAGAAGATCCCGGTTTACCCTATAAGCCTCCAGATCAGATACCATTCCGTCGCAGGCCGCGATCACATGCTGCATCAGACTGGGGGCGCAGACATAGCCCAGCGCCCTGCCCGCGCCGCAAATGGCCGCGTACAGAGCTTTGGAATCTGCCGCCTCGTCCGGAACCAGAATATAGCCGATACGTTCTCCCGGAAGAGAGAGAGATTTGCTGTAGGAGTAGCATACCAAAGTGTCAGGATAATAATTCGGAAGGTAGGGAACAACGGTGCCGCTGTGATAGACAAGTTCCCTGTAGGGCTCATCCGCGATCAGATAGATGGGATGACCGTATTCTTTCTCTTTTTCGGCAAGAAAGGCGGAGAGATCCCGGATGACGGCTTCCGGGTAAACAACTCCGGACGGATTATTCGGTGAGTTAATAAGGATCGCCTTGGTATTCCTTCCGACTGCCTTTTCCAGCTCCGGAATCCGGATCTGAAAGGTTTCCGGGTCGGTGGGAACAATCCGGAACGCCGCTCCCGCGGTCTCCGCAAAAACCCGGTATTCAGGGAAAAACGGGGCAAAGGCCAGGACTTCGTCTCCTGCATCCGGTACAATCAGCGCAGTCAGAGAGAGCTTAAGAGATGCTGCCGCCCCGCAGGTCATATAAAGGTTATCTGCCTGGAAAGACGTTCCAAAACGGCGGTTCAGATCTGCGGCAATCGTCCGCCTGGTTAACAGGTCACCCTGCGCGGATGTATAGCCGTGCAGATAGACGTCATCCTGTGAATCCAGCAGGTCATAGATCGTTTCATTCACCGGATCAGGGGCGGGAACACAAGGATTCCCCAGACTGAAATCGAAAACCTTGTCCTCTCCGATTTCCGCCTTTCTTTTCTTTCCATATTCAAACAGGTCACGAATGACCGATCGGTTTTCCCCCAGCTCCTGCATTTTTGTATTCAGCATTCTTAGAACCTCTTTTCTGAATTTCCTGGTTTTCTTCTTAATATAGTCTCCGGATATAATCTCCGGACAAAGCAGTCTGCCGGCGGCAAGTCCAAAGGCAGATTGTTTCCTGTACCCATCATACCCGAATCAGGTGCAGAGGTAAAATCTTTTTTCCGGGGATCAACGGAAGAAGAGGCACATTTCAGAAATTGAAAGAACAATTTCAGGTTACATAAAATTGTCTGAATTGCTTTGAAAATTTGAGATTAAAAAAACTGCACAAAAGAACCTCCGGGCTGTCGGAGACAAAAAAATTTACTGACATTCATTCACAAATCTATCCACATAAAATATATCTGGAAATGCCCGGAAAATAGAGTTATCAACGAAGTTATCCACTTTATCCACAAAAAAGAGGATGAAATAACACGTTACCATAAGTTTTCAACAGAACGCATGTTTTGTGAAGTTCTGATAAAAATGCTTTTTTGTGGAAGAAAATCCGAAAAACACTTGACTTTGCGGTAGTAAAAAATCTTTCCGAACTGGTTCGGAATTGTGTGTGATAAGAAACAATTTTTCAGATAATTACTGACTTTGTATATCCTCCGTATACGATTGTCTGTATGTAAAAAAATACATAGGAAAAATTCTTTATCGGATGCAGTTTCCACCGGAACATGTTATGTTTTTAACATGCCTCTTTCCTTCGTGCAGAAAAAGGGAAGAGGATCGCTTTGGCACCATAGGTATACGAATCAGTTATAGAGCAGGAGGCGAGTAACATGGAATTTGGAAAAGTTGTTGTAGTAGGCGGCGGAGTTCTGGGAACCCAGATTGCCCTGATGTGCGCATACACAGGGCATGACACGACAATTTGGCTGCGCAGCGAGGGTTCGGTGGGAAGAACCCAGCCGAAAATACAGCATTACGAAGAAGCTATGCTGGCAGATCTGGAGGCAGCCAAAAAGCTGATCGGAAACCCGATGGGAGGATTCCTTTATCCAAGAGGACTGATCACAAAATGGGAAGGCATGACACCGGAAGAAATTGACAGGCTGGCGGCGCAGGCAAAGGAACGCTTTGGCAGTCTGCTGCATATCAGCCTGAATATGGCAGAGGCGCTGAAGGGGGCGGACGTAGTGATTGAATCCATGTCTGAAAACCCGCAGGCCAAGGTAGAGATTTATGAAAAGATGAGAGATCTGCTGGATGAGAAAACCCTGCTGCTGACGAATACGTCAACCCTTCTGCCCAGCATGTTCGCAGAGCATACAGGAAGGCCGGACAGGTATCTGGCACTTCATTTTGCCAATTCCATCTGGAAAAACAATACGGCGGAGGTCATGGGACACGCGGGAACCAGTCCGGAAAGCTTCCGGAAAGCAGTAGAATTTGCACAGGAGCTGCAGATGGTTCCGCTTCAGCTGCACAAGGAGCAGCCGGGGTATATTCTGAACTCCCTGCTGGTTCCGTTCCTGAACGCGGCAGAAATGCTCTGGGCGGAGGGAGTATCGGATCCGGAAACCATTGACAAAACCTGGCAGCTGGGAACCGGCGCCCCGGTAGGACCGTTTAAGATTCTGGACATTGTTGGACTGGAAACGGCTTATAACATTGTTTCCCTGAATCCGGAGTCGAAAAAAGAAGGATCGACCATGCAGAAAATCGCCGCGCTTCTGAAAGAGAAGATTGATAAGGGAGAAAAAGGAATTAACGCGGGAAAAGGATTTTATACCTATTAAATAAATCGCAGGGGGATATTCTTCCAGAAACCGCTTGCGCTCTGTCCTCGCGCAGCGGTACTAATCTCCCTGCAGCGCTTATGCACTGCAGGGAGAAAGGACCGGCGCTGCGGATGTTTCTTTCAGAATATCCCCCTGCGAATTTACTTTATTGCATGCTGTTGTTCGCAGCTGCATGGACAGCACGAAGCTGTGTCATGTAAATAAAGACAGCCCCTCTTACTTCAGCGCGTCGATCTCGTCCGCGAAGGAATCGGCATCTCTTCCGCCTACCAGTGTGCGAACCAGTTCTCCGTTGCGGAAGAACAGGAAGGTGGGGATGGACTGGACACCGTATCTGGCAGCCACGGTGGGAGCCTGATCAACGTCCAGCTTGCAGAATTTAACGTCCGTATAATCCTCGGCAAGATTATCGACAATCGGAGCCATCATCTTGCAGGGGCCGCACCAGGTAGCGAACATATCTACGATAACGAGTCCGTCTGCTTTCAAAACCTCTGTGTCAAAAGTATCTGCGTTCAGTACATGTACCATAATATATCATCCTTTCTTTGTATCATTCAGGGAAATGCTCCTGTCGTGTTCCATCTGCAATGTATCATACATCCGGTTTTCTGGCAATCAGTTTGCAGATTTTATTGCCGCGGGACGAAAACTTTTCCTCGTACTCTGTCATGATGTTCCCCGTATTCAGTTCCGGATCGTGGTGCAGGTCGAAGGTGTACGCCAGAAGCTCCCATCCGGCTTCCCGGATTTCAGTCAGGGAGAACCGGAACAGATCAATATTGTCTGTCTTGAACTCAATCGTCCCTTCGGGCTGCAGTACCGTTTCATATCTTTTCAGAAACTGCCGGGAAGTCAGCCTTCGGTGGGCGTGCCGGTCCTTAGGCCATGGATCTGAAAAATTCAGATAGATTCCCGCAATTTCCCCCGGAGCGAAAGCACTCTCCAATTCCCTGGCGTCCAGGCGCAGAAAGCGGAAATTGCAGGAACGGAGGAAAGACTCTCTTTTTTCCGATAAATCCGGTCCGGGAGCAGAGTCGGCGGAAGCATCTTCAAGACTGCCTCCACCCTGAAGCTCTGCGCGGGCCGAGTGAATCATCTGTGCCCGGGTCGGGGCATTTTCTCCAAGTGCGCGTTTTTCTGCTTTTTCGATGGCCCGGATCAGGACGCTGCTGTACATCTCAATGCCGATAAAGTTTCTGTCCGGATAAGCAGCTGCCATGTCCATCAGAAAGCGCCCTTTCCCCATTCCGATCTCTGCGTAAAGAGGGGATGGGGAGGGAAAAAGCTCCTGCCAGTGTCCCTTCTGTGCACTGCTGTCGTGGACGACAAAATCGCTGGCATCAATGGCTTCCTTCGAGCCGGGAATATTTCGTAATCTCATTTGTTCTGCAACTCCTTGTTCATCTATGCCTCATTTTTGGTGATCTATGATTCATCTGTCCTGTGGTGTTCGGCAAAATCCATTCTTTTACAGGCTGCATGATACCATAAAGAAAGACACGAGGAAAGCTGCGTGGCAAGAGGGGAAACTTGTTTTTTTTTCATACAATGTCCGTAAAAATAGTCGGCTCTACAAATTGTGAACAAACCAGGCCGTTTTTTTGTTCAAAATACACTGTTAAACCCCTGTAAGGTGAGGGAGATTCACTTGACTTTTGTGAAAAATGGATGTATTAAAATATTGTTTATTGCGATGAGAAAAAACGGAGGAATTGCTGTGGATCCAATTATTGACAAGATCACCCAGATTGAGACAGCAACAGCCCGTATTCTGGACGATGCCGCGGCACAGACCAAAGCGCAGGATCAGGCGTACGAGGAAAAGGTTGCGGACTATGACAGGGAAGCAGACAAAATCACGGCAGATAAGCTGGACAAACTGAAGGCGGAGCTGTCTGTGAACCGCCAGAAGGAACTGCAGAACCTGAAAACGTCAGCAGAACAAAATTTAGCAAATCTGAATCATTACTATGAGACCAACCACGAGAAGCTGGCTTCCCAGATTTTCGATTCTATTATAAGGAAGTGATTTTTTGCCTGGCATGATGCACGGACTTCTGTCCTACAGCGGCATCTCGGCGAAGGTCAGCGCAATGAAGAGCCGGCTTCTTACAGAAGAGCAGTTTCGGGAAATCCTGGCGCAGCCGGATGTTCCCGCAGTTGTAGCCTGGCTCCGGCAGCGCGGGAATTATGAGTATGTCCTGCGCAGCCTGGACGACGCCCACCTTCACCGGGGGAATATAGAGCCGCTTCTCCGGGAGAGTGTCTATTACGATTTTACCAAGTTATACAAGTTCGCCAATGCGGAACAGAAGGAATTCCTTGGCATCTATATGATGCGGTACGAGGTGTATTTCCTGAAGGAATGTCTGTACGCTATTTTCGGACAGCGTCCGGAACGCCCGGACTTAAGCGCCTTCCCAAGATACTTTGGCAGGATATCGCAGCTTCGTTTCACGGAGCTGACCGAGGCGGAGACGATCGAGGAATTTGTTTCGCTTCTGTCCGGAACTTTATACGCGCCTGCCATGAGCAAGGTTCTTGCGGGGGATCATCCGACAATTTTTGATTTTGAGACGGCTCTTGACCTGTTTTATTTCGGACTTCTCTGGAAAACCAAGGGAAAGGCGTCAAATAAGTCGGAGATGACAGAGCTGACGCATATTCTTGGCGCCAAGTTCGATATGCTGAATATTATCTGGATTCATCGCTGCAAGGCAAATTACCATATGTCGGATGCGGATATTTACGCGCTTCTGCTGCCGGTCAACTACCGGCTGTCAAAATCCGAGATCAAAGCGATGGTGGAAGCCGACAGTGTCCAGACAGCGGAGAATGTTATCGGAAACAGCTATTACGCCAGACAGTTCGGAGACTTTACCTCCGAAAAGCTGGAAGCCTGTTATTCCGCAATCCTGAAGGAAATCCTGGCAAGAGAGTCGCGGAATAACCCGTATTCTCCGGCTGTATTATATTCTTATCTGTATTACAAGGACCACGAGGTAGACAGGATAGTGATTGCCACCGAGTGTGTGCGCTACAAGATCTCCCCGGAGCTTGCGGAAGTGCACATCTCCTGCAGATAGAATAAGGATGCTATTGTAACCAGTTAACCGTTGGAGGTGTTTTGCTTTGATCCTGAAAATGAAATTTCTTAGCATCACCGGCCCTAAGGCGGACATCGACCGTGTGGTCGAGAAGTACCTGTCCCGCTATGAAATTCATCTTGAGAATGCGCTTGCCGAGCTGAAAACGGTTCAGACGCTGACTCCTTATATCGAAATCAATCCTTATAAGGAAGCGCTTCAGAAGGCAGAGGAGTATGTGTCCATGCTTCCGGCCGGAAGGAAGCCGTCTGCGAAACCGATGACTATCGAAGAAGCGCTCAATACGGTGAATCAGACCGATGTGCCGTTCGTGAAAAATCAGAACGAACGAGAAGCCCTGCGGAATGACCGCAAAACCTATGAAGAACAGATGACAACGCTGGAACCTTTCCAGAGCCTTCCGGTCCGGTTCGAGGATATGATGAACTATCATTTTATCCACTACCGGTTCGGGCGGATTGCCAGAGAGTTTTTCACAAAATTTGAGAATTACATCTATGAAAACAGCAATTCTGTTTTCTACCAGTGTTATTCCAACAGCCAGTATGTTTACGGTGTGTATTTTACCCCGAAGAACAACCACCAGAAGGTGGACGCGGTTTACGCGTCTCTGCATTTTGAGCGGATTTATATGTCGGATCAATTCCGGGGAACTCCGCAGGAGGAATACCGGAACGCGCAGGCGGCCATCAGACGGATTGACGCAGGCATACAAAAGTGCACCCGGGAGATGCAGAGCCTGCTGGAGAAGGAAGCGGGGACAATCCTTGAGGCACGGGATCTTCTGAAGAGCTATTCCAGCCATTTTGATGTGCGGAAGATGGCTGCCCTTACAAAGTCCAAATCCCAGACCTTTTACATCCTCTGCGGATGGATGTCCGAAAAAGACGCGGCCGCGTTCCAGGAGGATATCAAGGATGAAACTGAGATCTTCTGTATGGTGGAAGACGATGACGCCAATATAGATTCCCAGCCGCCGACGAAGCTGGAAAACCCGCGGTTCTTCAAGCCGTTTGAGATGTTTGTGCGGATGTACGGGCTGCCGGGGTACCATGAATTTGATCCGACCGTTTATCTGACACTGACCTATGCCTTTATCTTCGGTATCATGTTCGGGGATTTCGGGCAGGGGCTCTGCCTTCTGATCGGAGGCTTTCTGCTGTACAAATGGAAAGGAAAACCGCTGGCGGCCATTATCGGAACCGCGGGAATTTTCTCCACCATTTTCGGCCTTATTTACAACAGCTTTTTCGGATTCGAGGAATTCCTGCCGTATGACGCCCTGATTCATCCGAAGGACGATATGGTACGGCTTCCGGGACTCGGAAACATCAATACTGTATTTGTGCTTGCGATTGCTTTCGGTATGTTCATGATCCTGTTCGATATTGTGCTGGCCATCATCAATGCCGTAAAGCAGAAGGATGTGGAGAACACCTGGTTCAGTCAGAATGCGGTGGCAGGACTTGTCTTCTATGGAAGCATTGTCGCCATGGTATTCCTTATTATGACCGGGCACGGGGGCATGGGAACTGTCCTGAAAATCCTTATTGTTCTGGCTGTTCTGGGGCTTGTCGGCATCTTCCTGAAAGAGATGCTGGCCCGCATGGTACAGCACAGAAAGCCGTTTATTGAAGGCGGCAAGGGAATGTATTTTGTCCAGGCGTTCTTTGAAACCTTTGAGACGCTGCTCAGTTATCTTTCCAATACACTTTCCTACGTGCGAATCGGTGCCTACGCGGTCAGCCATGTGGCAATGATGCAGGTGGTTATGCTTCTTGCGACAGGAAGCGGCAGTTCTCCAAACATCATAGGCGTTGTATTAGGAAATATTTTTGTCATGCTGATGGAAGGACTGATGGTTGGAATCCAGGTTCTCCGTCTGGAGTATTATGAGATGTTCAGCCGGTTCTATAAAGGGGACGGACGTGAGTTCAAGCCTTTTATCCGAAAGGCCGGACAGAACTAAAGACAGTTATGGTGCTTTTGCCACGCCGTATTCGGCAGTGGATATCATTATGAACAAAGGGAAATTTACCCGGGAGGATTAAAATGACAACAATGATTCAGATTCTTACAGCAGCAGCTCTGGTAATGACAATCGTGATCCCGTTTACCGTATTCTACAAGGGAGATCACAGCAAAACACGTTATAAACATACACTGGCGGCAAACTGCCTCGGCTTCTTCGGAATTCTTGCGATTGCCGCTGTTGTTACGCTGGCAGGCGCCGCTTCCGTACATGCGGATGCCGGAACCGTCAGCACAGGTACAGGTCTCGGCTATATCGCCGCTGCTCTGGCTATCGGTCTTTCCGGCATGGGTTCCGGAATCGGTGTCGCGAGCTCTTCCAGCGCGGCGCTGGGCGCAATCAGCGAGGATGGTTCTATTTTCGGTAAATCTCTGATCTTCGTAGCCATGGCCGAAGGTATTGCTCTGTATGGTCTGATCATTTCCTTTATGATCATCGGCCAGCTGGGTTAACTGTATGAAAATGTTTCTGATCAGTGATAATGTCGATACATTGACCGGCATGCGGCTGGCGGGTGTCGAAGGTGTTGTCGTACACGAGAGGGAGGAGCTCCGGGAGGCCCTGGAATCCGCCGTCGCGGACAAGGACGTCGCCATCATTCTCCTGACGGAGAAATTCGGCAAGGAGTTTCCGGAGATCATTGATGATATCCGGCTCCATCATCACACGCCGCTGCTGATCGAAATTCCCGACCGGCATGGCACAGGGCGGAAAAAAGACTTTATCACATCCTATGTGAATGAAGCAATCGGAGTGAAGCTGTAGGTAAGGCTTTAGGAGACAATACCGTGACAAACGAAGAAAAGTTAGAAAGCTTTTACGAAAAATCCATCGACAGCGCCAACAAGCAGGCCCAGGAGAAGATCAAAGAACATCAGGCCGCTCTGGACCAGATGTTTGAAGAGCATAAGCAGAGAAAGAACCGTCTGGAAAAAATCGAGCTGGCGGACGAGGAGGAAAAGCTGAAGAGGGAGAACAATATTGAACTCTCCAGGGAACAGCTGGGAATCCGCCGCAATCTTTCCGTGCGCAGCGACGCGCTGAAGAAAGAACTCTTTGAAGAGGTTGTTCAGAATCTGATGGAGTTCAAGAAAACCCCTGCCTATATTGACTATATCTGTCAGAAGGTGAAGGAAGCGCAGAAGATGGTTGCCGACGGAGAGGAGGTTCATTATCTGCTGGATTCCTCAGATCAGGGACTGGCAGAAACCATCTCCCGGAAAACCGGAGTGCCGATGGAGACATCTAAGGAAAATATGATGGGCGGCGTCCGGGCAAAGATTCCGGGCAGAAACCTGCTGTTCGATTTTGCGTTCAGTGTTCTGCTGCAGGAAGAAAAAGACCGCTTCACCTTTGAAGGAGGCTATGAGCATGTCTGAACACACAAGGGATATTATCTACGGCATCAACGGCCCTGTGGTTTATGTAAAGAACGCCAGAGGCTTCAAAATGGGTGAGATGGTCTATGTCGGCGAGGAAAAACTGGTCGGCGAGGTAATCAGCCTGACATCCGAGCAGACTACCATCCAGGTATATGAAGAGACCTCCGGCCTGCGGCCGGGAGCGGTGGTAGAGGGAAGCGGAGCTGCTATTTCTGTCACCCTCGGACCCGGAATCCTGCATAATATTTTTGACGGTGTAGAACGTCCGCTTTCTGAGATTGCCAAGAAATCCGGAAAATATATCACCCGCGGTCTGGCTGTAAATTCCCTGGATACAGAGAAAAAATGGCCGGTTACCGTGAAGGTAAAGGTTGGAGACCATGTAACCGGAGGAACGGTTATTGCAGAGGTCCCGGAGACAAAAAGCATTACGCACCGTTCCATGGTCCCCCCGGCCGTATTAGATGCCGAGGTCACCTGGGTAACGGAGGACGGCGAATACACCATTCTGGATCCGATTGTAAAAATCCGTCACAGGGACGGCAGGGAGGAAGCACTGACCCTTTGCCAGAAGTGGCCGATTCGTGTGCCGCGTCCGGCAGCGAAGCATTACTCCTCCAGTGAGCCGCTGGTTACCGGACAGAGAATACTGGACACCATGTTCCCCATCGCAAAGGGCGGGACAGCGGCGATTCCCGGTGGATTCGGAACCGGAAAAACCATGCTGCAGCATCAGATCGCCAAGTGGTCTGACGCGGATATCATTATTTATGTCGGCTGCGGGGAGCGCGGAAACGAGATGACCCAGGTTCTGGAGGAATTTTCGGGACTGGAAGATCCGCGTACCGGAAATCCGCTGATGGACCGGACGGCACTGATTGCCAATACATCCAACATGCCGGTGGCAGCCCGTGAGGCATCTATTTACACCGGTCTGACGCTGGCCGAGTATTACCGGGATATGGGATATGATGTGGCCATCATGGCGGATTCAACCTCCCGTTGGGCGGAGGCATTACGTGAGCTTTCCGGACGTCTGGAGGAAATGCCGGCCGAGGAAGGCTATCCGGCTTATCTGGCCTCCCGTCTGTCTGCGTTCTATGAGCGCGCGGGAATGATGCAGAACCTGAACGGCACGGAGGGAAGCGTTTCCATTATCGGAGCGGTATCTCCGCAGGGCGGTGATTTTTCCGAGCCTGTAACCATGAATACCAAGCGTTATGTCCGCTGCTTCTGGGGACTGGACAAGTCGCTGGCCTATGCCCGTCACTTCCCCGCCATCCAGTGGCTGGACAGCTACAGCGAGTATGTCAACGATCTTTCGCCGTGGTTTACCACAAATGTCGATAAAAAATTTGTAGACGACAGAAATCAGTTTATCGCGATTCTGAACCAGGAACATTCTCTGATGGAGATCGTAAAGCTGATCGGTTCCGATGTGCTTCCGGACGACCAGAAGCTGACATTGGAAATTGCCAGGGTTATCCGCCTGGGATTCCTGCAGCAGAATGCGTTCCACAAAGACGATACTTCTGTTCCCATGAAGAAGCAGTTCCTGATGATGGAGACGATCCTTTATCTCTATCAGAAGGCAAAGACACTGATTCTGATGGGGCAGCCTATGTCCGTGCTGAAGCAGAGTGATATTTTCGAGCGTGTTGTAGCCATGAAGTATGATGTGCCGAACGACAAGCCGGAGATGTTTGATCAGTACAGGAAGGATATTGACAAATTCTATGATGAGGTTCTGGAGAAGAACGCATAAGGAGAGTTACGCAGTATGGCGATAGAATATTTAGGCTTAAGCGAAATCAATGGTCCGCTGGTTGTACTGGAAGGTGTGGAAGACGCCGCCTATGATGAGATCGTGGAGTTCCAGATTTCGGAAAAAGAGAAAAAACTGGGCCGTATTATCGCAGCATATAAGGACAAGGTTCTGATTCAGGTGTTTGAGGGAACCGAAGGGCTGTCCCTGGAAAATACCAGAACCCGCCTGACGGGGCACCCCATGGAGGTATCTCTTTCGGAAGATATGCTGGGACGGACCTTTAACGGTATCGGCGTTCCCATTGACGGGTTGGGGCCGATTACCTCCGATGTCCGCAGGGATGTGAATGGTCTTCCGCTGAACCCTGTTACCCGTCTCTATCCGAGAAACTATATTCGCACCGGTATTTCCGCCATTGACGGACTGACGACGCTGATTCGAGGACAGAAGCTGCCGATTTTCTCCGGAAACGGACTTCCCCATGACCGTCTGGCGGCGCAGATTGTGCAGCAGGCGTCTCTGGGAGACAATAGCGATGAAAAGTTTGCCATTGTATTTGCCGCCATGGGTGTCAAATATGATGTGGCGGATTATTTCCGCAAGACCTTCGAGGAAAGCGGCGTATCGGATCATGTGGTGATGTTCCTGAATCTTGCCAATGATCCGGTTGTCGAGCGTCTGATTACACCGAAGATCGCGCTGACGACAGCAGAATACCTGGCCTTTGAGAAGAACATGCACATTCTGGTTATTCTGACGGATATCACCTCCTTCTGCGAGGCTATGCGTGAGGTGTCCTCCTCCAAGGGAGAAATTCCTTCCAGAAAAGGTTACCCCGGATATCTGTACAGCGAGCTTGCCACACTCTACGAGCGCGCCGGAATTGTGAAGGGGATTGACGGATCGGTGACGCAGATCCCGATTCTGACCATGCCCAATGACGATATTACGCACCCGATTCCGGATCTTACCGGATATATTACCGAGGGGCAGATTGTTCTGGATCGTGCGCTGCACGGACAGTCGATTTATCCGCCCATCTCCGTACTCCCCTCTCTCTCCCGTCTGATGAAGGACGGTATCGGAGAAGGCTACACCAGAGAGGATCATCAGGATGTCGCCAACCAGCTTTTCTCCTGCTACGCGAAAGTGGGAGACGCCAGGTCTCTGGCGTCTGTTATCGGCGAGGATGAGCTTTCCGATATCGACAAGCTGTACCTGATTTTCGGCAAAATGTTTGAAAAGCATTTCATCGGACAGAGCCCGGAGGAAAACAGGGATATCGAGACTACGCTGAACATCGGCTGGAAACTGCTGGGTCTTCTGCCCAGGGAGGAACTGGACCGTATTGACACGAAGCTCCTGGACAAGTATTACAAGAAATCTGTGTACGATCCGTCCACCGAGACTGTAGAGTTTGCAGATCAGACAGCGTAAGCGCCGGTGTTCCGCAAACGGAAAACGCGCTGATGGCAGAAGCATGGAACGGTGCCCTCAGGGGTTCTTTTCCGGATCTTTTGCATGAGGCGTCTGGGCGGCGGACATTTACAGATAAACGAGAGGATGAAGTATGGATCCGACTACATTTCCTACCAAGGGAAACCTGATTCTGGCCAAGAATTCCTTGTCTCTGGCCAAAATGGGTTATGACCTGATGGATAAAAAACGGAATATTCTGATTCGGGAAATCATGAACCTGATCGACCAGGCAAAGGATATCCAGTCACAGATTGATGAAACCTTCTCTCAGGCTTATCTGGCTCTGCAGAAGGCGGATATCGAGAACGGAATCAGCAATGTCCAGAAGATTGCCTATGCGGTTCCGGTAGAAACCAGCATCCGGATTAAGACGCGGAGCGTCATGGGGGTTGAGATCCCCCTGACAGAGTCGAAGCCGTCCGGTGTGTATCCGAACTATGCCTTTTATACCACCAGAGAATCGCTGGATGACGCGAGAATTGCCTTTGAGAAGGTCAAGGAGCTGACCATCCGGCTTTCCAGCATAGAAAATTCGGCGTATCGTCTTGCCATGAACATCAAGAGAACGCAGAAGCGGGCGAATGCGCTGAAGAATATCACCATTCCCCATTACACACAGCTGGCCAAGGATATTTCCGAGGCGCTGGAGGAAAAGGAACGAGAAGAGTTTACCCGCCTGAAGGTAATCAAGAGGCGGAAGAATGAAACCGGAAAGGGATAACCCTTCCGGTTTTTTTATGCCGTAATTATTCTTTTTCACTTAAATCATCGTATTTCCAGACAGAAAGGAAAGAAGAAAATGAAAAACAAAGTATGGAAACAGATCGTGGCTGTTCTGCAATATGGCAGCCATGTTCTGTGACAGACTTTATGTTCTGCGCGACGGACAGATTCTGGCCAGCGGGACGCCGGAGGAAGTGCTCACGACACAGATGATCCGGGAAGTCTATCATGTAAAAAGCCAGATTGTCCATGATGCCGAAGGGCATATGCATATCCTGTATCTGCAGAATGGTTATTCCCACATATAGGATGTCATTGACATGGAACCCAGCTCCCGGTATTCGTTAAAAACAGCTGCGGAGTCCGTTTTGGAAATTGCGCCAAGGGCCACAAGCAGAGGCGCGTAGTGCTCGATGGTCGGAACAGCCTTCTGCACATCCGGTATCTTCCTGAACCCAAGAGGTATGGATGGATTACCGGAAAGGATGGCATCCCGGATTGCTGTGTCAAAGGAATCCGCCCATGCGTAGCCGTCCTGCATATCCCAGTTCACCAGGCGGAGATTGTGAACGACATTGCCGCTTGCAAGTATCATTGCGCCTTCGGCCCGGAGCGGCTGAAGCTTCCGGCCGGTCTCAAACAGCTGCTCCGGAGAGGCTCCGACATCTGTACTTATCATGACCACCGGAATATCTGCCTCCGGGTACATATTGCAGAGAATGCTCCAGACGCCGTGGTCAATGCCCCAGGAGTTGTCTGGTTTTGCCGTCCCTTCTAAAAGATTTAATACTTTACCGGCATATTCCGGAGAACCGGCAGGGGCATATTTCACTTCGTACAATTCCTCCGGAAATCCGTACATATCGTAAATCTGGCGATTGGTATCCGCGGTTCTTACGAACGTTCCCTCCGTTGCCCAATGCGCAGATACAGCGAGAATAACTCCAGGCTTTTCAAATTTTTTCCCCATCTTTTTCCAGCCTTCTCTGGCGGGACTTTTTTCTATTGCGTTCATTGGTGAGCCGTGCCCGACAAACAGAACCGGCATATTTTTTTCTGTATTCATGGAATCCTCCTGTAAATTATGCATTCTTGATGTCTCGAAAGAATTGTAATAAAAAATGTTTCATTTGTAAACGGGATATTTTTTATTGGATCGGAGTAAAATGTTTGGCTATGTTCGTTTGGCAAATGGCGGTATAATAACGAAGAGGCTGACGGATGTGCTGTGAAGTTGGGAAAGCCGGAGGTGGGTTCGCGATGGAAAAGAAGCCGAAAATTAGAATAACCGTAACAGACCGGCGGGGAAAACAAGGGTGTCACCGGGGACACCATGTCGGCGAGGTGTTTGATTTTGATGAGGACAGGGGACGGATCTGTCCGATGGCCATGCACTGTGCGTTTCCCTATATTGATATCCTGCGGTACGGAGGAAAAATTCCCGGGCAGGCAGAGGGAACTGCGGAATTCTGCTGTTCCGATGCCGACACCATTATGGTATTTCGGGCGGAAATTGTGAGAGAAAAAACAGATGCGGAGTAAGAGTTCGGCACAGGAGGAATAGTGGAAGTACGGTGGGGCGTCTGTGAGGGATTGCAGGAGGAGAAAGGAAAATGAGAAAAAAAGCAATTACTCTTGCTGTCCTTTTTTCTGTTGCCGGAGGAATCCTTGCCTGTGTTTACGGAAATTATAAGTATCAGGAATTTTATCATTCCCCGGAGCAGGTGCAAAAAAGACAGGAGGAGCTGTATGCGGTTCAGAGGGAGGCTCTGGCATCGGATCGAAAACTGGTTGCCTCGGATGCAAAGGAGCGGACAGAAAAAGATTTGAAGCTGTATTTTGAGGAATATCCCGTGCGCAAAGTCTCGATTACCTCCGATTTTTCCAAAGAGAAAAACGGTTATCTGTGGCTTGATTATGCCGTGATTACTGTGGAACCGCCGGATAATTGGGGGGAATGGGAAGAATGGCAGAAACTGCGGGGGATGGAGTCAGTCGCGTCTCAGGTGCACAGTTCCATGAGTGATGCGGCATTGGCGGACTTGCCGGACGGGTTTGATATGAGCTATGAAGAGATTGCGGACAGCCCGGAAGATCTGAAGTGCTACGGAAAATCTGTGGAGTACAGGAAAATTGTCGATCTGACAGTTGCGGATCAGGCAGAATCCCGTCGGCTTACCTATACAGACACAAAAGATTTGTATCAGGACGAAACGTATTATATTGCGGGTGAAAAACAAGACGTGGATGCCATCCAGGCTTCCCGGTACGAAGAAAACAAAGAAAACAGTGAAAACACGGATAATCGTGGAACGGAATACCCCGAAACACACATATACGACGGATACGGAACAGACCGGAGCAATACGCCGACGGTTTCGCCGACAGTCCAGGGCAGAGATGAGGATGAATATCACGTCAATGATTATGATGATCCGGAAGATTTTTACGAGGACAATGCGGATGATTTTGAGGATGAAGAGGATGCCGAGGATTACTATGATGAATATCATGAGTAGCGGAAACTGACGCGAGGCTCTTTTTTAGAGCGGCATGACATTCAAAAGACAATGAGGGAAGTGAGGAATAGACAGATGGAAGAAAAACTGTCTTTCGTTTCGGATTATATGGAGGGGGCGCATCCGGCAATCCTGGAGCGGCTGCTGGAAACCAATCTGCTGAAGACAGAGGGATATGGGTTCGATGTGTTTTCCGAATCGGCCAGAAACAAAATCCGCGCGGCGTGTCAGTCGCCGGAGGCGGATGTGTTTTTTCTTGCGGGAGGCACACAGACCAACGCGGTCATGATTGACTCGATCCTTCGTCCTTATCAGGGAGTGATTGCGTCCGAAAGCGGACATATCAGCATGCATGAGGCGGGGGCGATTGAGTACGGCGGACATAAGGTGCTTGCCCTGCCCCATACAGCCGGAAAAATTTCAGCGGACGGGATAGAAAAGTGCATCAGCCAGTACCGGAATGACGCAAACCATGAGCATATGGTTATGCCGGGCATGGTTTATCTGTCCCAGCCGACGGAATATGGCACGCTGTATTCCCTGGATGAGCTGAAAAGGATCAGCGGTGTCTGCCGTAACTATCAGATTGCGCTTTATGTGGATGGCGCGAGACTTGCGTATGCGCTGGCCTGCCGTGAAAACGATGTCACTCTTCCGGATCTCGCCGCGCTCTGCGATGCTTTTTACATTGGGGGAACCAAGTGCGGCGCGCTGTACGGGGAGGCTGTGGTTATTCCCAGGCATGACTATATTCCGCATCTTTTTACGATGATCAAGCAGCACGGGGCATTACTTGCGAAGGGACGTATTGCAGGGATTCAGTTTGATACGCTGTTTACCGACGGCCTTTATGGGAAAATCGGCGTTCCTGCCATTGCGGCGGCTGACGCGATCCGGAAGGCACTGCGTGAAAAAGGGTATCCGACGACATACGGTTCTCCGACGAATCAGATATTTGTAGTTCTGGATAAGGAAAAGGCCGCTGCTCTTTCAGAAAAGGTGGAGCTTGGCTTCTGGGAAAACGCAGATGACTCCCATGTTATTATGAGGATCGCAACCAGCTGGGCGACACAAATGGAGGATGTGGACAGGCTGACAGCTGTGTTATAAGGCGGGTGCAGAGGGCGGCCGATGGGATCGGGTGTGCGCAGGACACACCCTTTTTGGCGTTCTGTATTTTCCTGCGCTCACCAAAAAGGGGTTCAGGAGGCAAATTTTTCATGTATCAGCGGGCATTCGCCGGGGAAATGGCATTGCATCCGTTTTCGTTTTCGCTTATTATAGGGCTTGTACATTTTTGAAATGGTTTAATAAGGGAAGGAGAATCTTTTATGAGAAACAAATTTTTGCGTTTGGGTGTTATCGCCGCGCTCTGCGGCGCAATGACAGCCTGCGGATCTTCCGCGGGTACATCTTCTGCCGCTGCTTCCGGATCGGATGCAGAGGTGGCATCCGGTTCAGCTTCCGGAACAACAACCACAGCTTCCGGAGAGGCTTTTAAGCTGGGAGGTTCCGGCCCGCTTTCCGGAGACGCTTCTGTTTACGGAATTGCCGTAAAGAATGCCGCGGAACTGGCTATTGATGAAATCAACAAGCAGGGAGGCGTTCAGTTTGAGATGAACTTCCAGGATGACCAGGCGGATACCGAGGCAGCTGTAAATGCCTACAATACGCTGGCCGACTGGGGTATGCAGCTTTCTCTGCTTACCGTTACATCCGGTTCCGGACAGTCGGTAGCTCCGCTCTATAAAGAGGACAATATCTTCGGCATTACACCGTCCGGCTCCTCCACAGCTGTTATTTATCAGGATTCCGAGAACAACACGAATCCCTATGGAAATGTGTTCCAGATGTGCTTTACGGATCCGAACCAGGGAAAAGCTTCCGCGGATTATCTGTCCGAGCACACGGATCTTGGCACAAAGGTCGGCATTATTTACCGCAATGACGACAACTATTCCACCGGTATTTACAACACTTTCGTAGAAGAGGCGAAGGCAAAGAATCTGAATGTTGTCAGCACCGGTACCTTTACAAAGGGGGCAACCGACTTCTCGGTTCAGATTAAACAGGCACAGGATGCCGGAGCAGATATTGTATTTCTTCCTATATACTATCAGCCCGCTTCTCTGGTTTTGCAGGCGGCAAAGAACGCCGGATATGCGCCGACCTTCTTTGGCTGTGACGGTATGGATGGTATCCTGACACAGGATAACTTTGATACCTCTCTGGCAGAGGGACTTTACATGCTGACCCCGTTCTCTGCTGACGCTCAGGATGAAAAGACCCAGAACTTTGTAAAGGCATACAAGGACAAATACGGCGAAACCCCGAATCAGTTTGCAGCCGACGCCTACGATGCCGTTTACGCACTTGCACAGGCGCTGAACAATTCGGATGTAACACCGGAGAGCTCTACGGATGATATTACCGCGGCGCTGATCCAGCAGTTTACAACCATGAAGTTCCAGGGTATCACCGCTCCCGGAGATATCACATGGAATGAGAACGGAGAAGTTTCCAAGGAGCCGCGTGCCATTGTAATTAAAGACGGCGCCTATGTTTCTGCCGAGTAAATGATTAGATCTGCTTCGGAGAACCGGTTCTGCCGGCTGCTCCGGGGCAGATTTCTGTTCTTTTCATCTGAGGAGGTATTCCCATGCAATTCCTGTCATATCTGATCAGCGGCCTGGGACTGGGAAGCGTCTATGCGATTATGGCGCTCGGTTATTCCATGGTTTACGGAATTGCAAAAATGCTGAACTTCGCGCATGGCGACATCATTATGGTCGGCGCGTATGTTGCGTTCTTTGCAATTTCCGGAGCCGGAATGCCGCCTGCTGTCGCCATCTTGCTTTCTATTCTTGCCTGCACTGTGCTTGGTGTTGTTATTGAACGGCTTGCCTATAAACCGCTCCGTGAGGCTTCTTCGCTGGCCGTGCTGATTACCGCCATCGGTGTCTCTTATTTTCTGGAGAACGGTGCGCTGATCCTTTGGGGAGCAGATTCCAAATTCTTTCCCTCGAATATTTTTCCGCAGGGAGGACTGACGCTCGGTTCCCTCTCGATTTCATGGCTGACGATTATTACGATTGCCGTCTGCTGCATTATTATGATACTTCTGATGCTGTTTGTCGGCCGGACAAATACAGGACGCGCGATGCGGGCATGCTCGGAGGACAAAGGGGCGGCGACCCTCATGGGAATCAATGTGAATGCGATTATTTCACTTACCTTTGCCATCGGCTCCGGTCTTGCGGCGGTAGCGGCGGTCCTTCTGGCTTCGACCTATCCCTCCATCTCGCCCACACTGGGAGCCATGCCCGGAATTAAAGCATTTACGGCGGCTGTCCTGGGCGGTATCGGATCCATCCCCGGTGCCTTCCTGGGAGGACTTCTGCTTGGGGTGATCGAGAATCTTTCCAAGGCATATATTTCACAGCAGCTGTCGGACGCGATTGTATTTGGCGTACTGGTAGTCATCCTGCTGATTAAACCGGCAGGGCTTCTTGGCCGCAAGGTCAGCGAAAAAGTCTGAGAGGAGGCCGAAGATGAAAAGAAAATTAAGCATCAACAGGAATTCTGCGGTTTCCTATTCGATTGTCATTGTGCTCTTTATCGTACTGAGCATTATGAGCGCCTCCGGCCTTCTGGGAAGGAAGTATTCTTCTCTGCTGGTTCCGGTGTGCTGCTATATTGTCGCGGCGATCGGCCTGAACATGAATGTCGGTATTTCCGGCGAGCTGAATCTCGGTCAGGCGGGCTTTATGTCACTTGGCGCCTTCACGGCGGTTATTATCGCAGGGGTGCTGAATTTTCACGGAATTACAGCTCCTGCGCTTGTGCTTCTGATCTGCATCATCTGCGGAACGCTGGTAGCAGGTTTCCTGGGCTGGCTGATGTCCATTCCGGTGCTGAAGCTGGAGGGCGATTACCTTGCCATCGTGACGCTTGCTTTCGGACAGATTATTGTGAATATTATCAACAATGTGTACCTGGGCATTGACGGAAACGGGCTGCATTTCAGCTTTGTCAATAATACGATTCAGATGCAGCCGGACGGCAGCATGATGATTTCCGGACCCATGGGAGCCACCGGCGTAAAAACGGCTTCTAACTTTACGGCAGGTTTTCTTCTTGTCCTGATTTCTCTGATTGTTGTGTATCACATTATGTACAGCAGAAACGGGCGTGCTATCATGGCCTGCAGGGACAACCGGATTGCCGCGTCGACCGTCGGCATTAACGCAGTCGCGGAGAAAACGCTGGCGTTTGTAGTTTCTGCGGCGCTTGGCGGAGCCGCCGGTGCGCTTTACGGAATGAATTATTCCTCCTTTGCGGCAACGAAATTCGATTTCAATCTTTCGATCCTGATTCTTGTCTATGTTGTGCTGGGCGGACTGGGAAATATGACCGGAACGATTATTGCGACAACTCTTCTGGTGGTGCTTCCGGAGATGCTGCGGTTCCTTTCCATTTACCGTATGCTGATTTATGCGGTTGTTCTGATTGTCATTATGATTGTGACGAATAACCAGACGATTCGCATGAAGATAAAAACTCTGCGCAAAGGGAAGGCCGGGAACGGCAGCGGAAAGGGGGCGTCAGTCAATGGCTGAGGAAAACAGACAGCCGATTCTGGAGGTTCAGGATCTCGGTATTGATTTTGGCGGACTGACCGCGGTGAATAACCTGAATATGAAAATATATCCGGAGCAGATCGACGGGCTGATCGGTCCGAACGGAGCAGGAAAAACAACCGTGTTTAATATGCTGACTAAGGTTTACCAGCCTACCCGCGGAAAGATTTTTCTTGAGGGGAAGGATATGGAAAAGCTGAATCCGGTGGAAGCCTCGCAGGCAGGCATCGCCCGGACCTTTCAGAATATCCGCCTGTTTTACAATATGTCTGTGATAGACAATGTGAAGACGGGAATGCATAACCATATCCGGTACAGCAACTTTGACGCCATTTTCCGTACCGGGCGTTTCCGCCGCGAGGAGAAGGAAGCGGAGAAAGAGGCAGAAGAACTTCTTGAGATTTTCCATCTTTCCCAATATGCGTCTCTGACAGCAGGCAATCTTCCCTACGGGCAGCAGCGCCGCCTGGAAATTGCGCGTGCCATGGCCACAAGGCCGAAGCTCCTGCTTCTGGATGAACCCGCGGCGGGCATGAATCCGCAGGAAACAGAGGAACTTATGGCGATGATACGGGAGGTGAGGGATCACTTTAAAATCGCGATTCTCCTGATTGAGCACGACATGCAGCTGGTTATGCGGATCTGCGAGCATATCACCGTTCTGAATTACGGCATGCTGCTTGCGGAGGGAACTCCGCAGGAGATTCAGAATAATCCGGAAGTAATTAAAGCCTATATCGGTGATTAAGGAGAATGCGCTATGCTGAAAGTTGAAAATCTGAAAGTGCGCTATGGAATGATCGAAGCCATCAAGGGTATTTCCTTTGAGGTCAGAGACGGAGAAATCGTAACGCTGATCGGCGCAAATGGTGCGGGCAAAACAACAACCATGCACGCGATTTCAGGGCTGCTTAAGCCTGCGTCGGGCTCTATTACCATGGACGGACAGGATCTGGTGAAGATGCCGTCTCACAAAATTGTCTCCCTGGGACTTGCCCAGGTGCCGGAGGGGCGGCGGGTTTTTGCACAGCAGACGGTAGAGGAAAACCTGATTCTGGGCGCCTATACCCGGAGAGACAAGGCGGGAATCGCGAAGGATCAGGAAAGGGTATTTGATCTTTTTCCGCGGCTGAAGGAACGGCGTACACAGCTTGCCGGAACGCTTTCCGGAGGAGAGCAGCAGATGCTGGCAATGGGGCGCGCGCTGATGGCAAAGCCGAAGCTGGTTCTTATGGACGAACCGTCGATGGGACTTTCCCCTCTGCTGGTAAAGGAAATTTTTCATATTATTGAGGACATCAATAAGCAAGGCACAACGGTGCTGCTGGTGGAGCAGAATGCGCGTATGGCGCTTGCGATTGCCGACAGAGCCTATGTGCTGGAAACCGGAAAGATCACGCTGGAGGGAACCGGCGAGGAGCTGGCGAAGGATGAGCGTGTAAGAAAGGCATACCTGGGAGGTTAATTATGTTTGTAAAAGATCATATGACAAAGAATCCCGCGGTAATTAAAAGGGATGTTTCTCTTCTTAAGGCAACAGATATCATGGGCAAGGGAGGCTTTCACCGATTACCCGTGGTGGACGATGAAGGACACCTGATTGGTCTGGTAACAGGAGGCCTGGTAAAGGAAAAATCCGGAGCAGACCGTACGTCGCTTTCCATCTATGAGCTGAACTATCTGCTTACGCGCACGACTGTGGGCGATATTATGATTAAAGATGTTAAAACAATCGGACCGGATGTTTTTCTGGAAGAGGCTTCCGGCCTTATGGCAGATAATGACATCTCTGTTCTTCCGGTAGTGGATGAAGACGGAAAAGTTCTTGGAATTATCACGGATCGAGATATTTACCGTGCGTTTATTGATCTGACGGGCTACCGTAAACCGGGAACACGGTTTGTCGTGTCCTGCGAGGACAGACCCGGTCAGTTCCTGAAGGTGGCGCAGTTGTTTGCCCAGGAGAACGCAAACCTGGAGAATATAGCTGTTTTCCACACGGAGCGAGGTGTTGAAATTGAAATCAAGGCAACCGGGGAAGTTTCGGTAGAACAGATGACCAAGGTTCTGCAGGGCGGAGGCTTTCAGGTCACCAATGTCCTTCAGCGGAATGCCGACGGTACGTGCGTAAGGTTCTAAAGTTTAAAGAAGTCCGGCGTCTTGCTGAAAGACGCCGGACTTTTCATCTGCATGCAGAATCGATTTTTTTATAGTGAATCACACAGAAAACGCAGAAAGAGAGCCGGATTGTTTTTCCTGCCTGGAGGCTGGCCGGCAGCGCGTCAGCGCCGCTTCTCTGCAGCATGGCACCTTCCGGAGCAATTACGCATAAAATTCCGGCCGGCGGAGGTTCAGATACGGGCGCTGTCTGCGCGCGTCGCGCGCCTTCTCCGGATCCAGATCGGCAATTAGAAGCTCCTCCTGTGCGCCTGCTTTTGCAATTACATTTCCATCTGGATCTACAATCAGGGATTCACCGGCGAAGTCCATGGCTGCTTCTTTCCCGACCCGGTTGCACATGGCAATGTAGCAGCAGTTCTGGTAGGCCTGTACGCGGATTTCCTGCTCAAACATTTCCATGGGTTCGGACTTTACGTTGGCTGTGGGAATCAGAATCAGTTCCGCGCCGAGAAGCGCCTCCGTCCGTATGCTTTCCGGATAATGTCTGTCAAAGCAGACAACAATTCCTGCTTTCATTCCTTCTGTTTCATAAACATGAAAGCCGTCATCCGACGGGGTGTAATAGTCCTGCTCATAAAACAGGGGGGTCTGGGCGACGTGAACCATTTTCTGGCATCCGATGACGCGGCCCTCCCTGTCGATCAGGAAGCTGGCGTCGTATTTTTTACCTCCGGCGATGCTGCCATTCTCTTCCTGTGTTCTGTCCGATGTGCGCTCGTTCTTTGCCTGAAAATAAAAGTTCGGGGAAGCCATGATGTGGTTCTGACGGCAGAGTTCCCGGAAAGTCTGAAAAACCGGATCGTCTTCGGTGATTGCTTCCGGCCCGGTGAGCCCGCCGCAGCAGCCTCCCGGGTTTGCTGGAAACTGGGCGAAGAAGGGGGAAAGCTGCACCTCCGGATAGAGGATCAGATCCGCCTGTTTTCCGGCAGCTGTCTCCAGAAGCTTCAGGCTGTGGATCAGGTTGTCTGTTTTGTCACTGCTCATTTTCATCTGCGCGAGAGCAAGTCTCATAACAATTTCCTTTCTTATGCAAAATGATGCTGTTATTCTGAGCGGAGCGCCGCAACGGGGTCGCTGCGCGCGGCCTGCCCGGAAGGAATCAGTCCTGCCAGCAAGGTCAGGAAAACAGAGAGAAGAATCAGTCCTGCCGCCATCAGGGGAGGCAGGGCTGCGCGGATCATCTGTCCGGTTTTCTGCCGGATCAGTGCGGTCGCCAAGGGAACCAGGGCATAGGTGATGCCGATGCCCAGGCACCCGGACAGAAATCCGGTAATAGAAGTTTCCGCGTTAAACACCTCTCTTACATTGTGGCGGGAGGCGCCGATGGCACGCAGGATACCGATTTCTTTTTTGCGCTCCAGCACACTGATATAGGTAATTACTCCGATCATGATGGAAGAGACGACCAGGGAGATGGATACGAACGCCATCAGGATGCGGCTGACGGAGTCAATGATATCGGTCACGGACTGCATCATGGTGGCCACCACATCGGAATAGGTGATAACCTTGTCTTTTTCTCCGCTGCTCTTCCTGGCATTGTTGTAGTCCGTGATTAAATCAGCGATTTTGTTCTTGGCGCTGAAATCTTCCGGGTAGATCAGAATCTCTGCGGGACTTTCCGGATCTGCCCAGCCAAATTCGGTCAGGTTGCCTGTCAGAGTCGCCTTTCCGCTGTTCAGAAAAGAGGTCAGGATGGACTGCAGCTCGGAAACCCCTGCGTCCACACGGATGGCCTTTCGGAACAGGTCTTCATTTACCGTAAAGAAATCGCCGATATTCCGGTTTATATATTCCGCGATCTGCGGGTAATCGCCGGAAATGGTGTCAAGGACGATCTGTTTTGCCTGGGAGGCGGTTTTTTCGGTGAAAGACTGAAGCTTCTGGGCGGCCATACGGTTGATTTTTTCTGTTATGCCCTGCGCTGTCTGGCCGGCCGCATCAGACAGTTTTTCTTTTACCGCGTCGGAGACGGCACGCTGCAGGCCGCTTTCGCTGATGACGGAGGAAACAGCGGCCATTACCGTGTTCTGTGCGTCTTCTGTAGAAAGGTAATCCGTCAGGCTTCCGGTCAGGTTATCCGCCAGTCGGCGGCTTAGATCGGAAAGATTCGGCATGGTGTTTTGCGCCGCGTAGCTGTCGAAGGACTGTGCCAGCGCGTCCGCCAGCTGCAACAGCTGGTCTTTACTAAGGGCGGCAGCCTGACTCGTCACAGAAGCCGCCAGGGCGCTGATCCGCTGCTGTCCTTCGCTGCCGGAGAGGTACAGCTGGATAACCAGGGGATTGTCCGCAGAGAGCTGGTCATCTGCCGGACGTTCTGCATTCTGCTGTGCCACCCATGTCAGATATGCCTGTATTTCCTCCTGCAGTATGGCCTGTATTTTTTCCGGAGTGAACAGGGCCGCGTTCTGCCGGATGAAGTCCTGAAACTGTTCTTCTATTACGGATCGGGCGGCATCGGATTTCAGATACTCCGACACGTAATCGGTGACAGGGCGGAAAATTAATGCCAGGCTTTCTTCGTATGCCTTTCTTGTGTCCGGATCCTCCAGCTGCTTTCCGAGATAGGCCGTGTAGCCTTCTCCCAGCGCACGGACCGCGTTTTGAACGGCATCCCCGGAGAGACTGGCAGATGCTGCTTTCAGAATTTCCTTCAGATCATCCCCGGAAAGCTGCGGTATCTGCTTTTCCAGTTCATCCGGATCCAGAAAATCGTCCAGAGAAATACCGGATATTTCCGCTTCCGCCTCCTGGGAGGCGTACTGAATAATCTGCCCGGACATTTTATCAATCTCAGCGGACAGGTAATTCTGCATGGTATCGGAGTCCGCGGCATCGGTATTTACGTGAAATGCCTTCGCGACATCGTCGTGATCCAGGGTAATCATGCTGCCAAAGTCAAAAGCTCCGGACGAAGGATCCGAGAACTTCTTCCCGGTGAAGATGTTCGTATCCGGATCGGCAAGCTGGGCCTTTACCGGCTCACTCTGGCGCTCCTGTTTCATGATATCATTAACCAGCCCCCGCGGATAGCCGATTCCGGAGGAAAGCATCAGGTCAGACGCCCCGTTTTTCGGCTGGACGATTCCTACAATGGTCAGATCCTCCCCGTTTTGTATCAGGTTCTTCATGTAGGCCTCATTGTCTGTCTGGGAACTCCACACCTTCATCTGGCTGTCGTAGGTGTACGTGTCGCTGTTCAAAACCAGTTTGAAGGTTTTTCCGATAAAATCGCTGTATGTACAGATGACGGGGCTGCCGTCCCCGGAAGAGGAGGATACCGCAGAGGCCGAGTCCGAGGGTGAAGAAGAAGCGGCGGCGCTGCCGGAGGAGGAACTGCTTCCGGAGCTGTCCGCCCCGACTGCCGCGGCGGCATTCTGGGCAAAATCCAGAATGGAATTGCCGGAACCGGAGGAAAACTGCCGGATCATCTGCCGCAGTTCTTCCGGATCCAGGATGCCAAGCTCATAAAGCATGAAGTCGGAGGTCCGTCCGTCTCCGGTAAGGACCAGTACCAGCTCATGGTTGTTCCGCGGCCATCGTCCTGCCCTGACCTCGTAGGATGCCTCATAGAGGGACGGGTCAGACGGCATGGCGTGAAAAAGAGATTCCCCCACAAATCCGTTCATGAGGCTGCTGACATCAATAATGGAGGTCAGCATATCCGAGAGCATGCGGTTAGGGTTCAGCTGATCCGCGGATCCGTCCTTCTCCAGACGGTAGATTTGCGGCTCTATCCCGTAGTTGTATTCGATGTCTGCCGCGTAATCCGGTATTTCGGATTCTCCGCTTTCCAGGTACTTTTTGAAGGACGCCAGGTCATTTTTATTCATGCCGGTAAAAATGTTTTTGGCAAGGGTATTTACGGCTATTTCGTCTGAGCCGGAGGACACGTTCTCCTGCCCGGATGCCGTATTTGTGCTGCTGGCAAAAAGATTTCCGTAGCCCTCGGTCAGTAAGGAGGACCAGTCAATCCCGGTGGAATAAATTTCGATCGGGTACTGGGAGAGTGTGGCCTTCTCCGTTGCCTTTATGTATTGCTGCAGGCCTGTTTCGATCGCCATGATCAGCGCAATGCCGATAATGCCGATGGAACCGGCGAAGGCAACCATGAAGGTGCGCGCTTTTTTCGTCCGCAGGTTCTGAAAGCTGAGCGCAAGTGCGGTAAAAAAGGTCATGGAGGTCCGGCGGAAGCGTCCGTTTTTCACGGAATCTTGACGGAGGGGGTGTTCCTTTCCGGTATTGCTGTCTCCGGTATTCTTCTCCGATAAATCTTCCGGAGAAAAGCGGTTCTGGGGCAGATCCCGGCTCCCCGCAAAATGGCCGTCACGAATGGTGACGATCCGTGTAGCGTATTTTTCGGCCAGTTCGGGGTTATGTGTGACCATGACAACCAGACGCCTTCGGGAGACCTTCTTCAGCAGTTCCATAACCTGGATGCTGGTATCGCTGTCCAGGGCTCCGGTCGGCTCATCGGCAAGCACAATGCTGGGGTCGTTGACCAGCGCGCGGGCAATGGCCACTCGCTGCATCTGCCCGCCGGAGAGCTGGTTTGGTTTTTTGGACATATGGCTGCCAAGGCCGACGCGGAGCAGGGCGTCCTCTGCCCGGCGCTTGCGCTCCTCGCCGGTGATGCCGGAAATGGTAAGGGCAAGTTCGACATTGGACAGCACGCTCTGATGCATAATCAGGTTGTAATTCTGGAAGACAAAACCGACGGCGCGGTTTCGGTACGCGTCCCAGTCCCGGTCGGAGTAATTCCGGGTGGAAATGCCGTCAATAATCAAATCTCCGCTGTCATACCGGTCCAGGCCGCCGATGATATTCAGGAGCGTGGTCTTTCCGGATCCGGAGGGCCCCAGAATGGCGACGAATTCCATATCCGAAAGGGTGAGATTCACATGGTCCAGTGCCGTCTGGACGGAATCCCCTGTCCGATATTCTTTACATATGTTCCTGAGTTCAAGCATATCTGTTTCTCCCGACAGCCGGGTAATTGTTCCCCTGCGGTTCTTTCTGTTATGTGATGATGCCAATCCCAAAGGGCATAAACCGATCTTATCTGCATGAATCGGGGGATGGCCTCCTGTCCCTGCTGTCATCATTATATCCGAAAAGAGGCGGGAAGTCTGCTTACAGACGGGGAAAAATGTATCATCCGATCCGAACCGGGCGGATTCGGAAAAAGCGGATTGTCAAAAACAGGAGAACGGTTATAATTTCCATAGTGAAAAATAAGGGAAAATACAGAAGCAGGGGATGGAAGAAGGAAATGAAAATGAGCGTCAGCAGCGGGGAAGAGATCAAACAGGAAACTTTGCCGGGGACAGAGGTTCAGGAAAAGGAGAAGACAGAAAACGCGCAGACGGCAGGAAGGGAACCGGAAGGGACAGTGCTGGCACAGGCCTTGAAGCAGATCATCGGGACGGGCGCGCCTGTGTTTTCCTCAGAACGGGCAAAAAGAGCAGCCTTTTTGATCGGGCAGATACGGAATTCCATTGTAAAAGAAATTTCCGGAAGCGAGAGGTATCAGCCGGAGCAGGGGAAGGCACAGGGGAAGAACGCCCGGAAAACAATTTCCAGAACGGAGCTTGGCAAGTGGGACGTCTGGTCGGGGAGGAAAGACAAGATCCGTCTGATTTTCGGGCAGGAAAAAAACAGGGTGCAGGAACTTCTGCCTGTCCGGCATGAGAGAATGAGTGCGTCGCCGTTTGCTTTTTTGCGGGGAGCCGCCGTTATTATGGCATCCGATCTGGCGGAAAGCCCGGCAACGGGTATCCGGGTGCAGGCCTGCGGGGACGCGCATATCGCAAACTTCGGCATATTTGCCTCGCCGGAGCGCCATCTGGTTTTTGATCTGAATGATTTTGATGAGACGCTTCCCGCGCCCTGGGAATGGGATGTCAAGCGCATGATGGCCAGCATAGAGGTCTGCGGCAGGGACCGGAATTTTTCTGCGGAGACACGGACGCGGGCGCTTACGGAAGCGGCAGCCATGTATCGGGATTCTATGCGGCAGTATTCTTCTATGAGCGCGCTTGATGTCTGGTACGATCATGTGGACATGGAAATGCTTCACGAAAGGTATTCCGGGCAGATGCCGGAAATAAGCAGAGCCCTTCTGGAAAAAACACTGGAGAAGGCACTTGCGAAAAACCGGGAGAAGGCCGTGATGAAATACACGGAGATGGAGAACGGGCAGCTGCGCTTCCGCTCGGATCCTCCCAGGATTGTGCCGGTGAGGTCCATGCTGGATGAAAAAAACATGGGGGCTTCCGCCGATGAGGTGACAAAGATGCTGGGACATGTGCTGAAGCAGTACAGGCTCAGTCTCCCCAGGGAACGCCGTTACCTGGTAGACCAGTATGTGGTGCGGGATGCAGCGCGGAAGGTCGTAGGGGTGGGAAGCGTAGGCACCCGCTGCTGGCTGATCCTGCTGGAAGGCGGAGGGGGACACGATACGCTGGTCCTTCAGATCAAGGAAGCCAACGATTCCGTGCTGGAGCCCTATGCCGGAAAATCTGAATATCTGGAGCACGGCCGACGGGTGGTAGAAGGGCTTCGGGCAGCGCAGACCTACGGAGACATTCTGACCGGATGGGCGCGTATTCCGGATACGGACGGCAGGGAGCGGGATTATTATGTCCGCCAGTATTGGGATTATAAAGGGGCTTTTGACCTCACCAAAATAGAAGAGGCGGATTTCGCGGGGTACTGCGCGCTTTGCGCCAGAATACTTGCGCATGCCCATGCCAAGACCGGAAACCGTCACGCGATTGCCGGGTATATCGGTAAAAGCAGCAAGTTTACAGAGGCGATGATTCATTTTGCCGAAGCTTACGCGGACCAGAACGAGGAGGATTACAAAACTTTCCTCTCCGTGCTGGCATAAAACTTTTTTATCGGCGTATGGTATGTTTGCCTTGTGTCTGCCTAAAATTTTCCGGTTGCAATTTCAAGGGAAGTTTTGTAGAATAAGTGCCGTATTCAACAGACAGGGAGTAGCCTGCAGCGCTGCTGTGACCGGTTCCGTCAACACGGGAGAAATCTCCGAGACCGGTCTGAAGAGCTTCATATTTTTATGAAATCTTATGGCGAGACTTCTGTTGCAGCTTTTATGCTGCAGCGAAGTCCCGCCATTTTTGCGCGGATCACAGAAAGGAGTTTTTTATGCAGGAAATTTTAGGACTTTTCTCAAATGCGGGGAACATCACATGGCAGATGGTGGCCATGTGGATCATCGGCGGTGTCCTTATTTATCTGGGAATCGTAAAAAAAATGGAGCCGTCCCTGCTGGTGCCGATGGGATTCGGCGCCGTGCTGGTTAATCTGCCTATGTCGGGAGCCGTTACGCAGATGATCAACGGGGTGGTGACAGAAGGACCGCTGGACACATTGTTTAACGCGGGAATTGCCAACGAGCTGTTCCTTCTGCTGCTCTTTATCGGCATCGGGGCGATGATTGATTTTACGCCTCTTCTTGCCAATCCGCTGATGATGCTCTTTGGAGGAGCGGCGCAGTTTGGCATCTTCTTCACACTCAGTCTGGCAACACTGATGGGCTTCAGCCTCCAGGATGCGGCGTCTGTCGGCATTATCGGCGCGGCGGACGGACCGACCTCCATTTTTGTCGCGAATTATTTCGGGTCTAAATATCTGGGGGCGATTATTGTCGCGGCATATTCCTACATGGCGCTTGTGCCGATCATCCAGCCGGTGGTTATCCGCGCGGTGACAACAAAAAAAGAACGCAGGATGCATATGTCCTACAGTCCGCACAGCGTTTCCAAACCCGTAAAAATTCTTTTCCCGATCTGCATCACGATTGTGGCGGGAATTGTGGCACCCAGATCGGTCGCCCTGGTAGGCTTCCTGATGTTCGGAAACCTGGTCCGTGAGTGCGGCGTCCTGGATGCTCTTTCCGATACCGCCCAGCATTCGCTGGCAAACATTATTACGCTGATGCTCGGACTGACCGTGGCATCCCAGATGCGTGCGGAGGACTTTCTGAATGTCAGGACGCTGCTGATTCTTCTTCTGGGACTGGTTGCGTTTATTTTTGACACGGCAGGCGGCGTGCTTTTCGCGAAGCTTCTGAATCTGTTCCTTCCAAAAGATAAAAAGGTCAATCCGATGATCGGTGCCTGTGGAATTTCCGCGTTTCCGATGTCCGCAAGGGTCATCACCCAGATGGGCATGAAGGAGGATTCCTCCAATGTCCTGATCATGCAGGCCACCGGGGTAAATGTCTCCGGACAGATCGCGTCTGTTATTGCCGGCGGCCTGATCCTGAGCCTGGTTCCGCTTGTGTAAGCATTTTGACAAGGAGGTTAAGTCATGAGTACATTTGTAGAGTCACTGAAGATTATGGGTCTGGGGATGCTTGGAATATTCATTGTTACGCTTGTCCTGATTGCCATCATGATCCTGCTGACGAAGATCTTTCCCGCTAAAAAAGGGGACAGCACGGAAACCGTCCAGGATTCGGATGCCGGGAACCGGGGCTGATTACGCAAGCTTTTTTCTGCGCATGATGAAATACATCAGCTGGACGGAAATTCCGGTAATCGCCCAGGAAATGGGATAGGCCATCAAAAGGGTGGTGAATGTGTGGTGGGAGGCAAAAAAGGTGGCGATGTAAATGAGCCGGAACACGCAGGACCCGAAAATAACAACCAGGGTCGGCGCCATGCTGATTCCCATTCCACGGAGACAGCCGCCCGGAATTTCATAGGTGCCTGTCCCGATTTCCAGATTGGATACCCAGAACATGCGGACCACGGCAAAGGAAATGACTTCCGGATCCGTGGTGAAAAGCTGGAGCAGGATATCCTTTCCGAACCAGAAGGCCATGGACAGCGCGAAGGTCAGGGCCTCGCCCAGCAGCATGGACAGGACGTATACGCGTCGGCAGCGGTCGTATTTGCCTGCCCCGTAATTCTGCGCGGTAAAGGTCACGGCTGCCTGCGAAAAGGCATTTACGATGAAATAGGCCATGAATTCAAAATTCTGTCCGGCGGTCGAGCCCGCAATGGCGCTGGAGCCGAAAGAGTTGATCGCCCACTGGATCACCACGTTAGACAGGGAGAAAACCATTCCCTGCAGGCCGGCCGGAATGCCGATTCGGAAAAGGGTGGAGAGGTACTCCCTGTGGATTTTCAGATGACGCAGGGACAGGTGAAACTCCCCCTTCTCCCGGATCAGAAAAACGGTTACCAGCACAGAGCTGATGATATTCGAAATTACTGTGGCATAGGCCACTCCGTCAACAGACATGTGAAAACCGATCACAAAGAAAAGGTTCAGCCCGATATTGATCACGCCGGAGACAGCCAGTGCGATCAGCGGTCTGGCGGAATCTCCGCGTGCCCGGAGAATAGCCGAGCCGAAGTTGTAAATCATAATAAAAGGCGTCGCGAAAAAGTAAATCCGCAGGTACAGCAGGGCAAGGCCCATGACATCCTCCGGCGTGCCCATGGCTGAAAGGAGAGGCCTCGCGACAAGCTCTCCGGTCGGCAGAAGAATCAGTCCGCTGAGGATGGCAACCAGGTAGATGGTGGAAACTGCTTCCCGGATTTTTTCTTTTTTTCCCTGGCCGATCAGCATGCCGATGACGACGTTGACGCCAAGAGAAAGCCCGACAAACAGGGAAACAATCAGATTGATCGGCGCACTGTTATCCCCCACGGCTGCCAGCGCCGTAGAACTGGAAAAACGGCCGACCACCGCCAGGTCCGCACTGTTAAAAAGCTGCTGCAGAATACTGGTCAGGGCCAGCGGCAGAGAAAACAGGAAAATTTTACCCGCCAGCGGTCCGTTCAGCATATCCATATCGTGAGAACGCATTTTCTCTTCTTTTGTATCCATTCTATTCTCTTCTCCAAATACTCATGCAAGAAATTTTGACGCAATTCCCGCCCCTGGTATCATTATAATATCATGTCGGGGAAAAAATTACAGGGTTCCTGTGAATTTGCCCTTGACATATACCCCCAAAGGGTATATTCTATGCTCACATGATACCCACCAGGGGTATATAAACATATGCATACATACAGAGCTGGCATGCGGCGGGGGAAAGGAAAAGATTATGGCGGTTGAAAAAAAGCCGGGAGCAGAAATCATTTCTGCTGCGGAACACGGGGCAGACGGGTCAGAACGGGAATGCTGTACAGACGGCGGAGCGCTGCAGGCGGCACAGGAGGAATCCTGCTGCGGCAGCGGAAGGCATAAAAAGAGAACACCACAGGAGCAGAAAGCACTTCTGACCAGACTGAAACGGGTGGAAGGCCAGATCCGGGGAATCGAAAAGATGGTAGAAAATGATGCCTACTGCCCGGATATTCTGATTCAGGTGTCGGCGGCTACAAGCGCGCTGAACAGCTTTAACAAGGTTCTTCTGGGATGTCATATCCGCGGCTGTGTAGTTCATGACATTCAGGAAGGAAAGGATGAGACGATAGACGAGCTTTGTGAAGTGCTGCAGAAGCTGATGAAATGAGGCGGCGGAAGAGAGGGACAGAGCAATGAAGCAATTTACGGTAACAGGAATGACATGCGCGTCCTGCCAGGCCCATGTGGAAAAAGCTGTGGCGAAGGTACCGGGGGTTTCCTCCGTTACGGTATCGCTGCTTACAAATTCCATGGCTGTGGACGGTACGGCAGGAGATTCGGAAATTGTAAAAGCTGTGGAGAACGCCGGGTACGGCGCGGCACCCCGGGAAGAAACGGTTCAGAAGGAAAGCGCGAGCGCGAAGCTGGCGGCAGAAGAGGATGCCCTGAAGGACAGAGAGACACCAAAGCTTGTCAGACGTCTGGTGCTTTCGGTAGGCTTCCTTCTGGTCCTGATGTATATCACGATGGGACACAATATGTGGGGATGGCCGGTTCCGTTCTTTCTGGTTCATAACCATATCGGCCTGGCGGTCATCCAGATGCTTCTGGCCATTGTCGTCATGATAATCAACCGGGCATTTTTTACCTCCGGCTTTAAGTCGCTGGCGCACCGTGCCCCGAATATGGATACGCTGGTAGCCCTGGGCTCCGGTGTGTCGTTCGGCTGGTCCCTGTATATTCTGCTAAAGATGACGTATCTGGCAACAACAGGGACCGCGAATGCGGACCTGATGCCCATCTATCATAATGAACTTTATTTTGAGTCGGCTGCCATGATTCCCGCCCTGATCACTGTGGGTAAGACGCTGGAATCTCTTTCCAAGGGCCGTACTACAGACGCGCTGAAGAATTTAATGAAGCTTGCGCCCAGGACCGCTGTTGTAGAGCGGAACGGAGAGCAGGTGCAGGTGGGAATTGACGAGGTGCAGGTGGGAGACATTTTTGTCGTAAAGCCGGGAGAGTCCATCCCGGTGGACGGTGTGATTATCGAAGGGACAACCGCGGTAGACGAGTCGGCGCTGACAGGGGAATCCATCCCGGTGGACAAAGGCGTGGATGACAGCGTTTCTGCGGCCACCATCAACCAGTCCGGGTTTATCCGGGCAAGAGCGGCAAGAATCGGGGAGGACACGACATTTTCCCAGATCATCCAGATGGTCAGCGACGCGGCGGCGACAAAAGCGCCGATTGCCCGTGTGGCGGACAAGGTTTCCGGTATCTTCGTGCCGGCCATTATCCTGATTGCCGCGGCGGTTCTTGTGATATGGATGTTTGCCGGCGGCGGTCTGGCCTATTCCCTGGAGCGCGCCATCAGCGTGCTGGTGATTGCCTGCCCCTGCGCCCTCGGCCTTGCGACTCCGGTCGCCATCATGGTAGGAAATGGAATGGGAGCCAAAAACGGCGTCCTTTTCAAGACTTCCGAAGCGCTGGAAAATGCCGGAAAGGTGCAGATTATCGCGCTGGACAAGACAGGAACGATTACAGCCGGAAAGCCGCAGGTAACCGACATGATTCCGGCAGAAGGAGTGACAGAAGAAGAACTTCTGGAGAGCGCCTATGCGCTGGAGAGAAAATCGGAGCACCCGCTGGCAAGGGCGGTTGTGGAAGCAGCCCAGGCAAAAAAAATAGCCGGACAGGAGGTAACGGATTTCGAGGCCCTGGCAGGCCACGGGTTAAAAGGCCGTCTGCAGGGACATCTCCTCTATGGAGGATCGGAGAAGTTTATTTCCGGGCGGACGGAGATTCCCGAGGCCATCCGGGCAAAGGCGAGGGATCTGGCCGGGCAGGGAAAGACACCCCTGTTTTTTGAAAGCGACGGGAAGCTGACCGGCATTATTGCCGTGGCGGATGTCATCAAGGATGACTCCGCCCAGGCGGTCAGGGAAATGCAGAATATGGGAATTGAAGTGGTCATGCTGACCGGCGATAATGAGAGGACGGCAAAGGCCATCGGCAGCCAGGCCGGGGTGGACAGAGTCATTGCCGGCGTTCTTCCGGAAGGAAAGGAATCTGTCATCCGGGAGCTGCAGAAACGCGGCAGGGTGGCCATGGTCGGAGACGGCATTAACGATGCGCCTGCACTTACAAGGGCAGACACAGGGATCGCCATCGGCGCCGGTACAGATGTCGCCATAGATTCCGCGGATATCGTACTGATGAACTCAAAGCTTACGGACGTATCGGCCGCGATCCGCCTGAGCAGGGCGACACTCCGGAATATACATGAGAACCTGTTCTGGGCGTTTGCCTACAACGTCATTCTGATTCCCATGGCGGCAGGGCTGTATCCGGGAATTCACATGAATCCTATGTGGGGTGCGGCGGCCATGTCTCTTTCCAGCTTTACGGTCTGCATGAATGCGCTGCGGCTGAACCTGTTCAAAGTGCACAGCCCGTCGCATGACAGACCGATGCGGCACAGGGCGCTTCCGGAAACCGCCGGAGGAGCAGAAGAAAGAGAGAACGCCGCGGATAAAATTTTAGGGAATAATCCGGACGGGGAAGCAGCAGGTGCTGCCGCAGGCCCGGATGATTCATATCATAAGGTTGTGAAGGACAAAGAAGAAAACAAGGAGGATAAGAACATGACAGAGACAATCAAAGTAGAGGGAATGATGTGCGGCAACTGCGAAAAACACGTAAAGAACGCGCTGGAGGCACTGGACGGAGTGACTTCCGCGGAGGTTTCACGCACCAGCGGACAGGCTGTCCTGACGTTAAGCAAGGCGGTAGATGAGGCAGTCCTGAAAAAAGCTGTGGAGGACGCCGGCTATCAGTTCACAGGAATCGCCTGAGAAAGAATACCCTTATTTTCCCGGAACTGCTGCTTTTCCTTTTGCGGAAGGAGGCGGCAGTTCTTTTGTGTGTCATAAAAGCGTCTTGCTGTGGTTTTCGTTCTGGGAGGGATGAGAAGATGTCTCGAAGTTCGTCAAAATCCGCAAGGAATCCCGGCATTTCCTGAATTCTTCGTGCATTTTTCCGATTGTCAATCTGGTGACAATCTCAGAGGATTCATGTATAATCGGTAACGGAACCATTTTTTGTATTAGTTTCAGTGCAAAAGCAGAAAGCTGCAGGCATAGAAGTCCGGAACGCCCTGGGACGGGTCGGAGGAAGAACATGGAGCCTGCAAAGGAGGTTAACCAGAATGGCAAAGATTGATTTAAGCAAGTACGGCATTACAGGTACCCCGGAGATTGTGTACAATCCCTCCTACGAAGAACTGTTTGAGGAAGAGACAAAACCAGGTCTGACCGGTTATGAGAAGGGCCAGGTTACAGAGCTTGGCGCTGTTAATGTTATGACCGGTATTTACACCGGACGCTCTCCCAAAGATAAATTTATCGTTATGGATGAGAATTCCAGGGACACCGTGTGGTGGACATCTGACGAGTATAAGAATGACAATCATCCGGCTTCCGAGGAGACCTGGAAGGTTGTCAAGGAGATCGCCCAGAAGGAGCTTTCCAACAAGAAGCTCTATGTCGTGGACGGATTCTGCGGCGCCAATAAGGACACCAGAATGGCTGTCCGGTTTATCATGGAAGTTGCATGGCAGGCACATTTTGTCCGCAACATGTTCATCAAGCCGACCGCGGAGGAGCAGGAAAACTTCGAGCCGGATTTCGTTGTTTACAACGCGTCCAAGGCGAAGGTAACCAATTATAAAGAGCTGGGTCTGAATTCCGAGACGGCAGTCGTGTTCAATGTGACATCGAAAGAGCAGGTAATCATCAACACCTGGTATGGCGGAGAAATGAAAAAAGGAATGTTCTCTATGATGAACTACTTTATGCCGCTGAAGGGTATTGCGTCCATGCACTGCTCTGCCAATACCGACCTGGACGGAAAGAACACTGCTGTATTCTTCGGACTGTCCGGTACCGGAAAGACAACCCTTTCTACCGATCCGAAGCGTCTGCTGATCGGTGACGACGAGCACGGCTGGGACGACAACGGCGTGTTTAACTACGAGGGCGGATGCTATGCAAAGGTTATCAACCTGGACAAAGATTCCGAGCCGGATATCTACAACGCGATCCGGAGGGACGCCCTTCTGGAGAACGTAACGGTAGATGAGAACGGAAAGATCGATTTCGCGGACAAGAGTGTTACCGAGAACACCCGTGTTTCCTATCCGATCGACCATATTGAAAAGATTGTAAAGCCGATTTCTCACGGACCGGCAGCGGAAAATGTCATCTTCCTTTCCGCAGATGCGTTTGGCGTACTTCCGCCGGTATCTGTCCTGACTCCGGAGCAGACAAAGTATTATTTCCTGTCCGGATTCACAGCAAAGCTCGCGGGAACTGAGCGCGGGATTACCGAGCCCACACCGACCTTCTCCGCATGCTTCGGCCAGGCTTTCCTGGAGCTGCATCCGACCAAATACGCGGAAGAACTCGTTAAGAGAATGGAGAAGAGCGGGGCAAAGGCTTATCTGGTGAACACCGGATGGAACGGAACCGGAAAACGTATCTCCATTAAGGATACCCGCGGGATTATCGACGCAATTCTTAACGGTGACGTTCAGAAGGCTCCGACCAAGAAGATTCCTTACTTCGATTTTGAGGTTCCGACCGAGCTTCCGGGCGTAGACAGCGGAATTCTGGATCCCCGTGACACCTATCAGGATGCTTCCGAGTGGGATGAGAAGGCCAAGGATTTGGCACAGAGATTTATTAAGAACTTTGCAAAGTATGAAGGAAACGAGGCAGGAAAGGCGCTGGTTGCAGCCGGCCCGAAGCTTTGATTCCTTTGCGGCATAAGGCAATAAGAAAAGAAGGGTTCTTTCAGAACCCTTCTTTTGCTCTCTGCAGCCTCATTTCTTTTCTTTTTATGGCTCCCTGCCAGTCTGCTTTCTGGCCTTCTCCCTCTATTTCAAGCCGGGGCACAGGCTTGGGTCTGTTGTTTTTATCCACGGCAACTTCAATAAAGTAGGCGCGGTTGATCGGACGGCGCATCCCGTCCAGGCTTTCTACATAAGTATCTACGCGTACTTCCATGGATGTCCGGCCGACATAGGTTATTCTGCCGATTAAGACAATCAGATCGTCCTGGTAGGCGCCGCGGATAAATTTCAGGTTGTCTACGGCGGCCGTCACAACATCGGATTCGGAGTGACGGATGGCGACCAGGCCGGCAACCTCGTCGATCCATTCCATCAGCCTTCCGCCGAAAAGTCTTCCCGCGCCGTTCAGGTGTTCCGGTCGAAGCTGAAAGATCTGCTCTACCATAGAATCGGATACCTTTTTTGTTTTCTGCATGTTGATGGTTTCCTTTCCTGCATTTTCACATATGAATTTCCCTTCAGTATAGTCCATTTCCGGTCTGACTTCTACGTCCTTCCCGATGAAAATCAGATTGCTTTTTTATTCTGCGGTGTATACGTGAAAATCGGATTGCATTCTTGTTCAGTGGTGTACACATGAAAAGCAGTCAGGATTCTGCTGCTGTGGTGTACGCGCGAAAATCGGATTGCTTTCTTCTTCTGCGGTGTATACAATGAATACGTAGAATCTGCCGCGCTGCTGCTTCGATCCGCGCAGGCAGGGTATCAGGGATATTCCGGCCGTCATGCCCCGCGGATGGACGCCGGGAAAGCCGGCACGCGGGTTCTGTAAAAGATCAAAGAAAGAGGAAACAACTTTATGGGAAAGACTGAAAAAATTCGTCCGGCGGATAAAATACAGGAACTTCAGCAGAGCCTGAAGGGACCGGAAATTACCACTCATCTGAATGATGAGGAGGGATATGAGTATCTGGAGAAAGGGCACGTCTGCATGGAGGTGCAGAATCCGGGAGCAGGGGATAACCTGTTTCTGGATGTGGAGGATCAGTTTACACTCAGCTTTGGGGAGTGGGATTCTCAGTATGCGGCGACAGAAGAGGATTTCCGGCTTCTCTGTGAAGATCTGAACCTTCTTCTGAACAGGAAGATGTATACAGTTGTCGTCTATGTAAAGGATGACTGGATCTGCTCCCTGACGGTCAGGGAAAAGGAAATACGCAAAAATAACCTGCTGGATCATATCAGGGATTTTCTGCATTCCGCAGACTGTGATGCCTTTATCGATCTGATGCAGAAGGAGGGCGCATCCATCCGCTGTACCTTCTGGGGCGAGAAAACAAAAAAGGTTCATCTCACCGGGAGATGAACCTTCGGAAGAACGGGGGGATACTCCCGTTATTCTTTTGTCTGAATTTCCAAAATTCCCATTGGGCAGGCCTTCGTACAGATCCCGCAGGCAATGCATTTGGTTGTGAAATCATTTTCCGGAACTTTCACCATAACCTGCATCGGGCAGACGGCAACGCATTCACCGCAGCCGTTGCAGAGCTTCTTATCAATGATAAATACTCCCTTGGCATTCTGAGAGATAGCGCCCTGCTTGCAGGTGCGCGCGCATTTTCCGCACTGGATACAGGTCTTGGGTACCGGCTCGCCATCCTTGCCGACTACAATCTGAATGCAGGATTTTGCGGGATCAGAGACCTTGTAAAATGCCTCGGAACAGGCCTGCGCGCACGCAAGACATGCCATGCAGGCGGTTTTGTCTGTTACCACCAGTTTTTTCTTCGCCATTGTCCAATTTCCTCCCTGGTTGTACAATAATTGTTGGTGCCGGCAGAACCGGCGTTTTGTTGATACCCATTCACACTCTTGTAAATATCTTAGTCTACCCGACAGGGGTTAGTCACTCCTAATTGTGGACAATGGTGTTTTTTCGGAAAAACAAGACATTAGGAATGGCAGAATTTCACAAATAACCGGAAAACAGGCCGGGTAAACCATGGAAAGGAACATACGTGGATGGTGTGGTGTTGTAAAGCAGAAAAAGAACTTTCTGTCATCAGGAGTGACAGAAGGACAATCGCTATGGAGATTTGTCCGGACGGAAGCCTTCTGGTGCGTGCCCCGCTCAGGGCTTCTGTGAAAGAGATCAGACAGTTTGTCTGTTCGCATGAAGGCTGGGTCATAAAACAAAGAAACCGCATGAAAAAGGAGACGGATAAACTCCGTGAGGCAGAGAAGCATCCTCTTTCACCGGAGGATATCCGGCATCTGGCGGATCAGGCGCTCCGGGAGCTGCCGCCCAGGATTGCCGCATATGCCGGGCAGATGGGAGTAACCTATGGAAGAGTAACGATCCGGAATCAGAAGACACTGTGGGGAAGCTGTTCGTCGAAGGGAAATCTGAATTTTAACTGTCTGCTTATGCTTGCCCCCAGGGAAGTGCAGGATTATGTTATTGTACACGAATTGAGCCACAGAAAAGAGATGAATCACTCTCCGAAATTCTGGGAGGAGGTGGAAAAGGTGCTGCCGGACTATAAAAGGCGCCGGAACTGGCTGCGGGAAAACGGCAGCGCGGTCATCCGGCGCATGACAGCTGGATGTGCGGTTAGCTGACAGATCTGACCGAGGCAGGGACATGACGGCAGTGCAGGCGCAGGACGAAACATGCGCCATGCCGTTACATTCCGTCAGTCATCATCCTCGGAAAAATCATCCTCCTGCTTTTTGAATTTTTTGGTCAGGTTGGGAAGCTGTACATCCGCCTTGGTCTGCATCTCAAAAAGGCGGTACGAGGACATCTGTCGGTCGGCCTTGAACTTTTTTCCGTCTCTTGTGCGCAGGATCATACTGTCGGATTCGGTAGAGGCTTTATCCCCCTTTGTGACGCGCTTGACGCTGCGTATGTTGGAAAAGGAAGTCTCAAAGGAATCCCCGAAAACGGGGTAGACGGATATTTTCTGCTCATTTACGACAATTCTGAAACGGAAGTATTTGCGTATGAAATAGCCGAATAAAAAGGCCGTAACAATACCGACAGCAAACTCCAGAACCAGAAGCAGGGCCTTTGCCGTATCGCTTTTTCCGGTCCCGTACCATCCGAGGCCGTAATCCAGGACCAGTCCAACCAGAAGCAGAAGGGCAGCCCGGCCTGCGTTAGACGCGGGATAGCGCAGGACATAATGCCCCACGGCGCTTTTTATCTGGCGCTCCTCTTTTTTTATCCCGCCGGAAAGTGCCATGATCAGCATGACCAGGGCAATCACGAGGGTCAGGACGATTCCCCCCCATTGGGTAAGCTGCGTTAATATTTCTTCCATTAAATATTCTCCTCCTTTTCAGACGGCACCTTCAGCCGCTCTTCTATCCTCATATTTTCATTCCAAACCGGCGGTTCGTCAAGGGGCATCTGCTGCCGGGAAGCATCCGCGTGCCCGAAAACAAGGGCAGAAATCAATGCCTGGCCACCCTGGCGGCATCGAGAAGCAGCTGCGCATCCGAAAATGCGGAAAAAAAGCGAAAGCTTCCGCATCTGGCGACTTGCACGAAAGCGTTTGTGGTATTCTGTCGGATTATTACAAAAAAAGAAAAAATCAAGGTTTTTTTCAGGAAGATATGGAAATCCTTCGAAAAGAATGCTATAATCCATAATGCTGAAACGAAACGTTTCACTTAGGCGTAAATTTGGTGCTTTTCACTGTATATGTATTTCTCAGCTTATATGGAGGTGTAATAATGGCAGACGAAAGAAAACTCGTCGGAGGGCATCCGGTCATCGGTATCCGCCCCGTTATCGACGGCCGCAAGGGGCCGCTGGATGTTCGCGGATCTCTGGAAGAGCAGACTATGGGAATGGCCAGAAGGGCAAAAAAACTCTATGAGGATAACCTGACCTATGCGGATGGGACGCCGGTCAAGGTTGTTATTTCCAACTGGACCATCGGCGGTGTACGTGAAGCTGCTCTTTGCGCAGAACAGTTTAAAAAAGAAGGAGTAGACATTACTCTTTCTGTCACACCCTGCTGGTGCTACGGCTCGGAGACCATGGATATGGATCCCACAACAATCAAGGGTGTCTGGGGACTGAACGCGACAGAGAGACCCGGAGCTGTATATCTGGCGTCTGTTCTGGCCACTCATGCGCAGAAGGGAATTCCGGCATTCGGCATGTATGGACGGGATGTTCAGGACGCAGATGACGATACCATTCCGGAGGATGTAACGGAAATGCTCCTCCGTTTCGGACGTGCGGCAGTGGCGGCTGCTTCTCTGCGCGGTCTGAGTTATCTGCAGATTGGTTCTGTTACCATGGGTATCGGAGGATCCATTATTGATCCGGATTTCATTGAATCTTATCTGGGCATGCGCATGGAATCTGTTGACGAAGTGGAGATCCTTCGCCGTATGGATGAAGGCATTTATGATAAAGATGAGTTTGAGAGAGCGCTGAAGTGGACTAAGGAATACTGCAAGGAAGGCTGGGATAAAAATCCCGACTGGATTCAGAAATCCCGTGAAGTTAAGGATGAGCAGTGGGAGTTCACGGTTAAGATGTATATCATCATCAAGGACCTGATGCGCGGAAACGCAAGACTTGCGGATGAAAAGGCGACAGCCGGCGGACAGAAGTTTGAGGAGGAGGCTCTCGGACATAACGCGGTTGCCGGCGGATTCCAGGGACAGAGACAGTGGACGGACCACTGGCCGAACTGCGACTATCCGGAGGCATTTCTTTCCACATCGTTTGATTATGACGGGGCAAGGGAGCCGTATGTTCTGGCGACAGAAAATGACTGCCTGAACGGTCTTTGCATGCTGTTTGAGAAGCAGCTGACAGGACGTGCAGCGCTGTTTTCTGATGTACGTACTTACTGGAGCGGAAAATCCGTCAAGAGGGTTACCGGATATGAGATCGAAGGCCATGCGAAGGATGCTGACGGTTTCCTGCATCTGATCAACTCCGGTGCTTCTGCACTGGATTATTCTGGTGTCTGCAAGGACGAGAACGGACAGCCTGCAGTAAAACCGTGGTGGAAGCTGACAGAGCAGGATCAAAAGGATATGGCGGCAGCTACCGAGTGGATGCCGGCGGACAACGGATATTTCCGCGGAGGCGGTTATTCCTCCAGATTCCTTACGAACGTAGAAATGCCTGTGACCATGGTTCGTCTGAATCTGGTTAAAGGTCTTGGACCCTTCCTGCAGATCGCGGAAGGTTGGACGGTTGCCCTTCCGGATGAGGTGACAGATACTATTTGGAAGAGAACGGATTATACATGGCCGTGTACCTGGTTTGCACCCCGTGTTGATCATGTACCGGGATCTGCGTTTGAGGATGCCTATACCGTAATGAGAAACTGGGGCGCAAACCATGGCGCAATTGTTTACGGACATATTGGCGCGGATCTGATTACCTTTGCGTCTATGCTTCGTATTCCGGTAGCTATGCATAATGTACCGGATGAGAAGATTTACCGCCCGGCAGCATGGAACGCGTTCGGAACAAAGGACAAAGAGGCGGCAGACTACAGGGCATGCGCAACTTACGGTCCATTGTACAAGGCATACAAATAATGGCGTCAGGGTCAGGAGGACATAAACCGGTCATGTCTGCATGAACCGGGGTATGACCCTGGAACCCGCCTGAACATGAACATGCAGAGATTTTCCTGATAAAATCAGAAGAGCCCGGACAGGCAGTCGGATAGACTGTATGTCCGGGCTTTTTCCGACAGAAAACAGCCGACGGCGAAAAACCGCACCGATGCAGAGCCGCGCTGGAATGCCGGGAAATAAAAAATGCCGGCAGAGCCGGCAGGAAGGCTTTATTTCACAACGCCCTTCTGAAGCATGATGTTGGCATACAGAGCCTGTTCTCCGGATGCGATGATGCAGTAAACAGTTTTCGTCTGTTCATAGAACTCGAAGCGCTCATAATAGCCGATGGCGTTCGCGCCTCTTTCGTCATGCTTGGCAATAATCTTTTTGTACTCGTCCCAGATGGGGGTTTCCACATTGTCGCCGGGCATAACCTCCATCAGATGTACCGGCTTGTCTACATACGGATCCAGCGGGAACACCTCCAGGATGGCATCCAGCAGCTCCGGTACGCCGTGACCGTCAGCGCGGATAATTACAGCATCCTTGCCCATGGTGGGGACAGGGAAATTGCCGTCACCGATGACAAGACGGTCACTGTGCCCCATCTCACAGAGAACCTTCAGAAGCTCCGGGGATAAAATTTTAGGAATTCCATTTAACATGGCAATATTGCTCCTTTCTATCGTGTCAATTCGATAGAGTTATTGTAACGTTTACCTGCTTCAGATGCAAGAGAAACGTTTCGCTTTAGATAAAATTCCCAAAAGAGTGATATCTGTTTATTTCTTGCCCGGATCAGAGGACTCTGATTTGTTTTGACCGTAGGTGAGGGTATCCTGAACTCCGGGGTCGGGTTCCGGCTCGGATGGGGAAGGGTCTGCGGCTGTTTCTTTTTCCTCATGGTGCGGAAGGGCTTTTCCGCGGACGTTTTTTGCCGCCAGAAGGATGGCGTACAGCAGGACCGGGACGGCAATGGTGCAGAAAACAGAGCCCATCAGAAGCCCCCTGGCTGCGGGACTTTTCATGAGGGCGAATACCATGGTGGAGCCATACATGCCAAGAAGGAGAATAATTCCGATCAGGGCCAGAATACGGGCGCGTCTGGGTGTTTTTTTCATAAACGTAACTTCCTTTATACTGACAGGTTTTCCGGCGTCCCGCTGAAGGGGACACAGCCCGGCACTCTTCTGCCTGCCGGATACGGAAGAAAACCGTTCCGGAAACAGTGCCTCCGGCTGCATATCCAGTATAGCATACGGGGACAGCGATGCGTCAAAAGATACACAAAGGAGATTCCTGGATTTTATAAAAAATTCACAGGACGCGAATTGCATTTAATAATGAAAAGAAGTAAAGTAGGATTAGTTTTTTCCGGGGAGGTGCAGGCATAATGAAAAAATTCGGGGATGGCGGCAACCGTTTCGGCAATGATATATATGGGGTGGATGAGCTGGAGCACTTCATTCTCAGTGCATCGTTTATTATGGTGCTGATTTCTGTTTTTATCAGAAGCTATGTGCTGTCGGTTATCATTGCTGTCGTTCTGGTTTACGGGATTTTCCGTATTTTTTCCAGGAATCACGAGGCGAGACAGACGGAAAACGCAAAATATCTGGAGTTCTGTGACCGTGTGAAGAGCGTTTTCCATGGCGGGGCAAAGGCCGCGGAGGATGAGGAACATGTCTATTTCCGCTGCCCCCACTGCCACCAGCTGGTCCGCGTTCCGAAGGGAAAGGGCAGGATTTCCATTCACTGTCCGAAGTGCCACACAGATTTTGAGCGCCGCACCTGAGGCGTCCGCGTAAAGGAGGGCAGCTATGTTCGGATATATTAGGACAGACCCAAAAGAGCTCAAGGGAAAAGATCTGGATACCTACCGGGCTTTTTACTGCGGGGTCTGCCGGGATCTGAAGGCTGCCGGTCATGAAAAGGCAAGGCTCACACTTACCTATGACATGGTATTTCTTGCTGTGCTGCTGACGGGGCTTTATGAAGCGCCGGATCAGACAGAGGATGTGTTCTGCGGGCTCCATCCCCTGAAGAAGCAGGCGGTTATCCGCAATTCTTACACGGCATACGCGGCGGATATGAATCTTCTGCTGTCCTATCATAATCTGGAGGACGACTGGCTGGATGACAGGAATGCACTCGGTCTGGCTGCCTCCCGGCTTCTCAGAAAAGAATATCTGGAGACCGCGGCAAAATATCCCCGGCAGGTGAAAGCCATCCGGAGATATCTCCGGAATCTGCACAGGGCGGAAGAGGAAAGAAACCCTTCCATAGACCGCGCGGCTTCGCTGACCGGATATCTGCTGGGAGAGATTTTTGTCTGTCAGGAGGACGTCTGGCAGGAGGAGCTTCGTTCCATGGGGTTGTACCTGGGGCGATTCATTTATCTTATGGATGCCTGGGAGGATAGGGAGAAGGACCGGAAATCGGGCGATTACAACCCGTTTCTGCTTCAGAAGGAGCCTGTTACGGAGGAAGAAGCCTTCCGGATTCTGACAGAAGCCGCGGCGTCTGCGGCGAGGGCTTTTGAAAAACTGCCTGTTCTGGAGCATGTAGACATCCTGAGAAATATCATGTATTCTGGTATCTGGGCCAGATACCGGGCAGAAAAAGCGGATAAAGAAAAGAAGACAGGAAAGAAATAAGATCAGATGAGAGATCCATACAGCGTGCTCGGTGTTTCGAGAGACGCAAGTGATGAAGAAGTGAAGAAGGCCTACCGCCGTCTCAGCCGGAAATATCATCCGGATGCCAATATCAACAATCCGAACAAGGACAAGGCGGAGGAAATGTTCAAGCTGGTTCAGCAGGCATACAAGCAGATTATGGACGAGCGTTCCAGGGGGTACTCCGGTTCCGATGCCGGTTTCGGCGGCTTTGGAGGCGAGGAACAGGGCGATTACGGGGATCCCGAAATGCAGGCCGCGGCCAATTTTATTAATTCGCGGCACTATCAGGAGGCGATGCGGGTTCTGGACGGCATACGGACAAGAACCGGAACCTGGTATTACCTGCACGCCGCGGCGAACGCGGGTCTTGGCAATACCGTCCAGGCCAGAGAGGACGCAAAGAAAGCCTGCGACATGGAGCCGCAGAACTATCAGTTTGAGCTTCTGTATCAGCAGCTGAACGGAGCCTCCGGCTGGTATGGAGAAATGGGAAGAGGGTATGGATATGATACGCCGTGCCAGGAAAACAGTTCCGGAAGAACAGCGGCGGAGTGCTGCGGGATTCTCGCGCTGTGCAACTGCTGCCTGTTTCCGTTTGGCGGGGTCATCTGCTGCTGAAAGACAGAAGGAGAAATGACATGACGGATTACGATGAGAAACTGTGGGTCCAGCAGTTTAAAAGAGAAATGGACCGTGGAAAAAGAAGAGAAATTCTGGAGCAGGCGATTGCCTCGGAGGGTATGTCACCGGAGAACGAGCTGAGGAAAAAACTTCTGGATGCCAGATATACCTCTCAGAACGATGCGCCGGTGGACTTTTTTATCCGCGGATGGATGACCATGTCTTTCCTGAACAATTCCGGCCACGCTCTTTTTGGAAAAAGAAAAGTACAGAAGGATCTGGATTCCATCCGGAAGGACTGGAAATTCAGCCTGGCGGAGGAATACGGAGAAACCGGGCGGCAGGTTCTTCAGGACGAGCTCTATAACATGTGCCGGCTGTACATCAGCCTCTGCCAGAATGATAAGCAGTACGGATCCTTCATTCTGGGACTGGGCAGGGTGAGCAAAGAGTCTCTGGTGAATAAAATATCCAGAGACCTGTTCCAGGTGGCCTATGCCATTCCGGAAGACCTGGGGGTGGAGGAGGAATTTTCTATTTTTACCCAGGCCGCGACAGACGCGTTCCGGGATTACTTTCCGGAGAGCGAAGGTCTGCTGATGGACCGGGTGAATAACAGAAAAAAATGAAGAGGGGGGTTTATGGAACCAGATAATAACAACCGGAACCAGCAGGGTCCCGGAAATAACAGACGGCAGACCTTCTGGGTCATCACCATCTGTCTGATTATCAGCCTGATGCTGTTCAGCGTGTTCGGCGACATGATGAACCGCACAACCTCCAAAACAATCACCTACGACCAGTTTCTGGAGATGGTGGAAAAGGATCAGATTTCAAAGGTCGAGCTTGAGGATGAGAAGCTTATCATAACACCGAAGGACGCGTATCAGTCCGGCATGACAATGACGTATTCCACCACGCTGGTGGGAGATGAAAACGGACTGAATGATGTCCTGAAGGGAACCGGTATTGAGTATTCCAAGAAGGCGCCGAATGTGGCCGCCTCGGTTGCTTCCGCTGTTCTCAGTATTGTGCTTCCGCTGGTGATCCTTCTGGTCGGATGGAATATCATCATGCGGTATATGAACAAGGGCGGCGGCATGATGGGAATCGGCCGAAGCAAGGCAAGAAACTATGTGCAGAAGGACACGGGGGTAACCTTTGCGGATGTGGCCGGAGAAGAGGAGGCCAAGGAATCTCTGCAGGAATGTGTGGATTTCCTCCACAATCCGGCGAAGTACGTGCAGATCGGGGCAAAGCTTCCCAAGGGCGCGCTCCTGGTCGGCCCGCCGGGAACCGGAAAGACGCTTCTGGCCAAGGCTGTCGCCGGAGAGGCGCATGTGCCCTTTTTCTCCCTCTCCGGGTCGGAGTTTGTGGAAATGTTTGTCGGCGTCGGAGCTTCCCGGGTCAGGGATCTTTTTGACGAGGCCAAAAAGGCGGCTCCCTGCATTATTTTTATCGATGAGATTGACGCGATCGGAAAGACCAGGGATTCCCATTACGGCGGGAATGATGAGAGAGAACAGACGCTGAACCAGCTTCTGGCGGAAATGGACGGCTTTGACAGTTCCAAGGGACTGCTGATTCTGGGAGCAACGAACCGTCCCGAAGTTTTGGACCCCGCGCTTCTGCGGCCGGGACGTTTTGACCGCCGGGTCATCGTGGACCGCCCGGATCTGAAGGGACGTGTCAATATCCTGAAGGTTCACGCAAAGAAGGTACGTCTGGACGAGACGGTTAATTTCGAAGAGATCGCCCTGGCGACCTCCGGGGCAGTAGGATCGGATCTTGCCAACATGGTAAATGAAGCCGCGATTCTCGCGGTGAAGCATAACCGGGCCGCGGTTTCTCAGAAGGATCTGCTGGAGGCGGTAGAGGTCGTTCTGGTGGGAATGGAGAAGAAGGACCGCGTGCTCAGCAAGGAAGAGCGGAAGATTGTCGCCTATCATGAGGTCGGGCACGCACTTGCCGCCGCCTGCCAGAAGAATTCCGAGCCGGTTCAGAAAATTACCATTGTCCCGCGGACTATGGGCGCCCTGGGCTATACCATGCAGGTCCCGGAGGAGGAAAAATATCTGAACAGCAAAAAAGAGCTGGAATCCCAGATTGTCGTGCTGCTGGCCGGCAGGGCGGCAGAGGATATCGAATTCGGCGATGTAACCACCGGCGCGTCCAATGATATAGAGCGTGCGACTAAACTGGTCCGCGCCATGATCACCCAGTACGGAATGTCCGACAGGTTCGGCCTGATGGGGCTCGCGGAGGTAGAGAGTCAGTATCTGGGCGGAAAAGCCTATCTGAACTGCGGAGACGAGACGGCCACCGAGATTGACCATGAAGTGATGAAAGCCCTGAAGGCTGCCTATGGGCAGGCCAGGCAGATACTTCTTGACAATAAGGACGCCCTGGACCGCATCGCGGGCTACCTGATTATCCAGGAGACCATTACCGGAAAGGAATTTATGCAGATCTTCCGCACCGTGCAGCGGGAGAGGACGGCGCAGACAGAGCTGCCGGAGCAGTGATTACCGAAAAGGAGCAAAGCAGCATGACAGCTCCAGAAGACAAAAATCCGGAGAACAGCCGGGAGAAAGAAATACAGCAGACGCAGCAGGCCGGGGAGGGCAAAACTGTCACATCCACCGGCTTTGTTATCGAGGATGAGCTGAAAAAGCTGCCGACGCGGCCGGGCGTGTACCTGATGCACGGGCAGCGGGATGAAATCATCTATGTCGGCAAGGCTGTCAACCTGCGGAACCGGGTAAAACAGTATTTTCAGAAGAGCAGGAAAAAGCGTCTGAAAATCTACACCATGCTTCCGCAGGTTACACGGTTTGAGTATATTGTTACAGATACAGAGGTGGAAGCCCTTGTACTGGAATGTAATCTGATCAAGGAATACAGGCCGAAATATAACACGATGCTGATGGATGACAAGGCGTATCCCTTTATCCGCGTCACCGTTCAGGAAACCTATCCCAGAGTTTTGTACGCGCACAGAATGAAAAAGGATAAATCGCTCTATTTCGGCCCCTATCCGGACGCGGGCGCGGCGAAGGAGACGATTGACCTGGTCCGGAAGCTGTACCAGATCCGGAACTGCAGCCACAGGCTGCCGGAGGAACAGGGGAAAAACAGACCCTGTCTTTATTATCACATCCATCAATGCCAGGCCCCCTGTCAGGGGTGGATTTCCCCGGAAGAGTACCGTAAAAAGATTCAGGAAGCCTGTGATTTTCTGAACGGCAGGACAGAAGGAATCCTGCCCCGGCTGCAGGCGGATATGAAAAAAGCCGCGGAGGAGATGCGGTTTGAGGAAGCCGCTGCCCTGCGGGACATGATCCAGAGTGTGAGTAAGGTGCAGGAACGTCAGAAAATGTCCAGTTCCAACGGGGAGGACACCGATGTTCTTGCCCTGGCGGCGGACGGCGAGGATGCCATTGCGCAGGTGTTTTTTGTGCGTGACGGGCGGCTGATCGGTCGCGACCATTTTTACCTGAAGGCAGCGGACAGCGAGGATAAGGCGGAAATCCTGCAGTCCTTCATCCAGCAGTTTTATTCCGGAACGCCGTTTATTCCGCATAACCTGATGCTCTCGGAAGAAATCCGGGAACCGGAGGTGATCGAGGACTGGCTCTCGGAGAAAAAGGGAAAGCGGGTGCGCATCCGTGTCCCGCGGAAGGGAAGCAAAGAAAAGCTGATGGAGCTTGCCATGCGGAACGCGGAAATCCTGCTCTCGCAGGATAAAGACCGAATGAAGCGGGAGGCGGCGAAGACGATCGGCGCAGTCGGGGAGATCGGGGCCTGGCTGGGAATGGAAGCCCCGGAGAGGATCGAATCTTATGATATTTCCAACATCAGCGGTTATCAGAGCGTAGGTTCCATGGTTGTTTATGAGCAAGGCAGGCCCAAAAAGGCGGATTACAGGAAATTCCGTATCAAATCCGTGGAAGGCCCCAATGATTATGCCAGCATGGAGGAGGTTTTGACCAGGAGGTTCCGGCGCGGCCTGGACGAGGACGCCGGTTTTGACCGTCTGCCGGACCTGATCCTGATGGACGGCGGGAAGGGGCAGGTGAATGTGGCCGAAAAGGTTCTGGGAGAGCTGGGGCTGTCTGTCCCGGTTGCCGGAATGGTTAAGGATGACAGACACCGCACACGTGGTTTATACTATAGCAATAAAGAAATTCCCATCCGGACGGATTCCGAGGGATTTCACCTGTTGACCAGGATTCAGGATGAGACCCACCGTTTTGCCATTGAGTATCACCGGATGCTCCGCGGGAAGGAACAGGTGCATTCGGTGCTGGATGATATCCCCGGCATCGGGAAGAGCAGGCGGAAGGAACTGATGCGGAACTACCCGAACCTGGATGCCATCCGGAAGGCGGATGTGGATGAGCTTGCGGCGCTGCCTTCTATGAACCGCAGGGCCGCGGAGAGTGTACTGGATTTTCTGAATAAGACCTGAAGAGATCACTTCTTTTTCAGGAGGCAGAAGAGAAGGACAGCTCAGGAGAAAACCGGTTCGTGCCGGATGGGAAGGTACGCGGAGGAAGCATGGAAGTTACAAGATACAGGCGGCAGCGGAAGGAGGAAAAATGACGAACAAGTACATTACGCTGGAAACGCTTCAGAGGGAAATGGATCTGAAAAATCTGACGCCGGATATCCGGATGGATGTGAACAAGATTACCGTTCCGGAGATTAACAGGCCTGCACTGCAGCTGACCGGTTATTACGAGCATTTTGCCAATGAACGTGTGCAGATCATCGGGTATGTGGAGTTTTCCTGGCTGCAGCATCTGGATGAAAAGACACGTGCTTCTGCCTATGAAAAATTCCTCTCGCACGGGGTTCCCTGTGTGATTTTTACGACATCCATGCAGCCGGGAAAGGATCTCCTGGATCTGGCTCACAAATACCAGGTTCCGACCTTTGCGACGGAGCGGACAACTTCGGATTTTTCCGCGGAAATTATCCGCTGGATGAATGTCCAGCTGGCACCGACCATTTCCATACACGGAGTTCTGGTCGATGTGTTCGGCGAGGGAGTACTGATTATGGGCGAGAGCGGCATCGGGAAAAGCGAGGCCGCGCTGGAGCTGATCAAGAGGGGACATCGTCTGATTACGGATGACGTGGTTCAGATCAGCCGTGTCAGTGATGTCACGCTGGTGGGGACATCCCCGGACATCACCCGCCATTTTATCGAGCTCCGCGGTATCGGGATCATCGATGTCAAGACATTGTTCGGTGTTGAGAGTGTAGAAAAGACCCATTCCATTGATCTGGTGATCAAGCTGGAGGAGTGGGATAAGGATAAGGTTTACGACCGCCTCGGCCTGGAGGAGGAGTACACGGAGTTTCTGGGGAACCGGGTCGTCTGTCATTCACTGCCTATCCGTCCCGGCCGTAATCTGGCTGTTATTGTAGAGACGGCCGCTGTTAACCACAGACAGAAAAAGATGGGCTACAACGCCGCGCAGGAGCTGTACCGGAGAGTACAGGAAAATCTTTCGAAAAAGCGCTCCGCTTCTGAAGATTCTGCCGGACCCGGAGAGAACTGAGGCGTCCGCCGCAAAGCGGGAGGCCTGGCAGATGCGCAGCAGTGAAGGAGGAAACTATGGATTTAGGAAAAGCAGGTGTGATAGCGGAGGGAGAAGCGCTGGAGTCCTCGGCGCCGCGGGTCGGCTACCGGGTCGTGGTGGTGCTTTTAAGGGCGCTCCTTATTGCCTTTCTGAGCTTTATCATCCTCGGAATATGCATGGCGGCAGGAGCTTACAGGGGAATCATCGATGATACGCCTGAAATTTCGGACGCCAATATCATGCCCATGGGCTTTGCTTCCTTTATATATGACAAGGACGGAAACGAAGTCCGCAAACTGAATTCCGTGAACGGAAACCGTGTTTCCGTATCTCTGGACGATATCCCCCTGAATATGCAGCATGCCATTGTCGCCATCGAGGACTCCCGTTTCTACGAGCACAACGGGGTAGACCCGCATGGAATGATCCGTGCGGTCATCGTCGCCCTCAGCTCCGGTTTTTCCCGGTCTGAGGGAGCCAGTACCATTACACAGCAGCTGCTGAAGAACAACGTCTTTACCGACTGGATGACAGAGACAAAAATCCAGCGGATTGAGAGAAAGATTCAGGAGCAGTATCTGGCTGTGGAACTGGAAAAGTCCCTGCGGGAGGCGGGGGAGGATCCCAAGGCGGTTATTCTGGAAAATTACCTGAACACGGTAAACTTCGGGAACGGGGCCTATGGTGTCCAGACCGCCGCCCAGACCTATTTCGGTAAGAATGCCAAGGATCTTACCCTCTCCGAGTGTGCGGTCCTGGCTGCCATCCCGCAGAATCCCAGCCAGTTTAATCCCATCCTTTATCCGGAAGAGAATGCCTCCCGTATGCACACGGTTCTGGAGTATATGCTGGAACAGAATTACATTACCCAGGATGAATACGATGAGGCCATGAGCGATAATGTCTATGACCGTATCAAGGAAAATTCGGCTTCTGTTTCCACGGAGGAAGAGGTCTATTCTTATTTTGTCGATGAACTGATTTCCCAGGTGAAGCAGGATCTGATGGCGCAGAAGGGTTATACAGAGGCCCAGGCGAACAGTGCCATTTACAGCGGCGGTCTGAAAATTTACTCCACCGAGGATCCGGAGGTACAGTCTGTCATGGAAGACGAGTTTACCAATCCGGATAATTTCCCGGAGGGCTCGGAGGTCGGGCTGGACTGGGCGCTCACCGTGGACAAGGCGGACGGATCCAGGGTGAACTACAGCCGGGAAATGCTGCAGACCTATTTCCAGGAACAGGGAGACGAGAATTTTGATCTGAATTTCAGCTCGCAGGAGGAAGCCCAGAGCTATGTGGACCAGTACAAGGCGGCGGTTGTCGGCGAGGGGGATACGATTGTCGCAGAGCGGATCAGCTTTGTTCCGGAGCCGCAGGCATGTATGACCGTGATTGACCAGTCAACCGGAGAGGTAAGGGGCATTGTGGGCGGCCGCGGAGAAAAGACCGGAAGCCTTACCCTGGACCGCGCGACGGATTCGGAGCGGCAGCCCGGATCGACCTTTAAGATCCTGTCCACGTACGGGCCGGCCCTGGAGCGTGGAGAGATTACGCTTGCCACGACAGAGACGGACGACCAGTTTAATTACAGCGACGGGCAGGAGGTCAAAAACGCGGACAATACCCATCACGGCACCATGACGGTCCGCAAGGCCATCGAGACGTCCAATAACGTCATAGCAGCCAAGCTGATTACGCAGATTACACCGGAGGTCGGCTACGATTACCTGACAAGGCTGGGAATTACCACCCTGGACAGCGACAAGGATACGACGCAGTCTCTCGCCCTCGGCGGTATTACAAACGGCGTGTCGAACCTGGAGCTTACGGCGGCCTATGCGGCGGTCGCCAACAAAGGCGTATACAATAAGCCGGTGTTTTACACGAAGGTGACGGACCGCAGCGGCAATGTTCTTCTGGAGAGTGCATCCTCCGGAACCAAGGTGTTTAAGGAATCCACCGCGTATCTGCTTACCAGCGCTATGGAAGATGTCATGAAGTCGGGGACCGGGACACAGTTCCAGCTGGATGATTCTTCTATCGCGGTGGCGGGAAAGACCGGGACGACGGATTCTTATAAGGATCTGGTCTTTGTAGGATATACGCCGTACTATACCTGCGGAATCTGGACCGGATATGATACAAACGAGGAACTTTCCGAGAACGAGAGACAGTACATCAATACTCTCTGGACGAACGTGATGAACCGGATCCACGAGGGCAAGGCTGCCAAAAACTTCTCTGTTCCGGACAGCGTGGAAGAAGTCAGCATCTGCTCGCAGAGCGGGCTTCTGGCGGGAACCGGGTGTCCGGTGACGACAGAGTATTTTGCGGAAGGGACGGCACCGACAACGGTCTGCACGCAGCACATCCCGACGCCCGTTCCGACGGTGGCGCCGACGGTAACTCCGGAAGTAACGCAGGAGGCTTCCGAGGGGGCCGATGCAGGCACCGGAACCTACGGCGGCACGGACGGCACCGGGGATACCGGAGGAAATATCTGGCAGACCATTCAGAATCTGTTTGGCGGAGGAGATACCTCCGGCACGGATACGGAGACCGGGCAGTAACGGCGGGATGGCCGGAAGTCTGCCGCTGCCGGGGAGAGCGCCGCAGAACCTGATGATGAAAGCCTTACAGAGCGGAATAAGCGGAATATGGAAGCATACAGAGCAGTTTACAGAGGCGGGGACGGCAGATACGAAGAGAAAAAGTCCGTATTTCTGTCGTCGGTCCGTCCGGTAAAAACAGAAGAAGAGGCTGCGGCCCTGATAGAGTCTGTCCGGAAAAAATACTGGGACGCCAGACATACGTGCTGGGCCTATTCGGTGGGCACCAAGCATCCGGTGCTCCGGGCTTCGGACGACGGGGAGCCGCAGGGTACGGCCGGAAGGCCGATTCTGGACGTGCTGGACGGGGCAGGGCTGAGAAACGCCGTTATTACCGTCACCCGGTACTTCGGAGGAATTCTTCTGGGCACCGGAGGTCTGGTCCGGGCGTACACGGCAGCGGCCTCGGACGGTCTGAAGAACAGCATTCTGGCGGATAAGATTTACGGCTGCCGGGTCATGCTGGTCACCGACTACAACGGAGTCGGGAAGCTGCAGTATTTTCTCGCGCAGAATAAAATCCCCGTCCTCGGTGCGGAATATGCGGAGAATGTCCGCACCGAGGTGATTCTTCCTGCAGGGCAGGAGAAAAGCCTCACGGCAGAGCTTGCAGAGCTGACTGCCGGCCGCGGGAGGGCGGAGATTATCAGTTATACCTGGTATATGCAGGCGGACGGTAAGATTATTCCGGAGGAATGATCAGATCCGTTCCGGTTCCGGATAATCCGTGCCGAAGGTTTCCACTGTGATAGAGCGGATTTTCTGCTCCTCCACAGGGCGGTCCATAAAGTCCGTCCGAACAGAGGCAATTTTATCTACCACATCGCCTCCCTCGGTTATTTTGCCGAAGGCAGCGTACTGGCCGTCCAGGTAAGGGGCGGCTTTGTGCATGATGAAGAACTGGCTTCCGGCGGAATCCGGGTCCATTGCCCTTGCCATGGAGAGCACGCCCTCTGTGTGGGAAAGGTCATTGTGGAACCCGTTGGATATAAATTCTCCTTTGATGGAATACCCCGGTCCCCCGGTTCCGTTTCCATCCGGGTCGCCGCCCTGGATCATAAAACCGGAAATGACTCTGTGGAAAATCAGTCCGTCATAAAAACCGCGCGAGACCAGGGAGATAAAGTTATTGACGGTATTGGGTGCCTTGTCCGGATACAGTTCGGCTTTCATGACGTCGCCGTTCTCCATTGTAATCGTTACTACAGGATTAGACATCTGTTTACAGCTCCTTTCGTTTGATGGCGTTCATTATAACAGATATGCAGGGAAAGAGACAGGAAAAAATGATAAAGGAAACCAGCAGTCCGGAGGAAACCTTTGCCTTTGCCAGAAGTCTGGGAGAAAAGGCCGAGGCCGGACAGATTTACACACTGAACGGGGATCTGGGAGCGGGGAAAACCGTATTCGCCCAGGGCATGGCCGCAGGACTGGGAATTACCGATCCGGTCACAAGCCCGACCTTTACGATCGTCCAGGAGTACGCCGGAGGACGGCTGCCGCTCTACCACTTCGATGTCTACCGGATTGAAGAGCCGGAAGAAATGGAAGAGGTCGGATTTGACGACTACCTCTTTGGAGACGGCGTCTGCCTGATTGAGTGGGCGGGGCAGGTGCAGGAGCTTCTGCCGGAGAACATTATTGCTGTGACCATTACAAAAAATCCGGAGAAGGGATTTTCCTACCGGAAGATTGAACTGGAAGGACTTTCAGAATGAGATTGCTTGCGCTGGACAGCTCGGGGCTGGTTGCCTCTGCAGCTGTTCTTGAGAACGACGGACTGCTTGCGGAGTACTCCGTGAACTACAAAAAAACACATTCACAGACCTTGCTGCCCATGCTCGATGAGGTCATGCGGATGCTTGGAATTCCCAAAGACGGACTGGATGCCATCGCTATCGCAAAGGGGCCGGGATCCTTTACGGGGCTGCGGATCGGCGCGGCCACGGCAAAGGGTCTTGGGCTTGCGCTGCAGATTCCGATCATTCCGGTTGAGACTGTGGACGCTCTCGCGTATAATTTATATGATGTGGAGGGACTGGTCTGCCCCATGATGGACGCGCGCAGGGCACAGGTATATACCGGGATTTACTGTTTCCGGGATCACATGCTCCAGGTACTCCGTCCGCAGAAGCCGAAAGCGGCCGAAGAGATCGTGCAGGAACTGAACCAGATGGGAAAACCGGTGACGGTTCTCGGCGACGGTGCGGATGTCTGCGGGGACATGCTGCAAAGACAGCTGCGGGTGCCCTGGTCGATGGCTCCCGCCCACCTGTGCAGGCAGAGGGCCGGTGCCGTGGGAGCCCTGGCGATGGAGCGCCTCTGCGGGAGCACAGAGGGGAGAAGACAGGGCAGGATCCTGCATCCGGAATTGCTGACAGATCCGGATTCCTTTGCCCCGGAGTATCTGAGAAAGTCCCAGGCGGAGAGGGAGAGAGAGGCCAGGATGCATGCCGGACAGGAAAGCGGCCCGGAGGAAAAAACGGCCGGTCCTGTTTCTCCGGAGAGGGGCGGCGGGAAGTGAGTCCGATAAGAATCCGCCCCATGGCGGAAAGGGATCTGGACCAGGTAGCGCTCCTGGAGCAGAAAAATTTTTCCAGGCCATGGAGCAGGAAGAGTTTCCTGGAGATGCTTTCTTCCGGAGATGCCCTGTTTCTGGTTGCGGTTCCGGAAGAAGACACGGACCGCATCCTGGGATACTGCGGGCTCCTGCAGTCCCTGGACACCGGGGACATTACCAATGTTTCCGTCGATCCGGAACAGAGGGGGAAGCGGATCGGCACGTTCCTTCTGGAAGAACTGATCCACAGAAGCACACAGCTCGGAGTGAGGAAAATATTCCTGGAGGTGCGCAGGGGAAATGCTCCGGCAAACCGCCTGTATGAGGCGCACGGATTCCGTCAGGTAGGGATCCGGAAACAATATTATGCAGACCCGGTGGAGGATGCCAGGGTACTGTGCAGAGACGAGGAGGAAGAAAACTGATGTTTACCCCGGAATTTGACTTGTTTATGGCTGTGCTTCTGGGCGTCCTGGCCGTTGTATTTTTTATGGGAAAAGGGAGAGGAATCCTGGATGCCTTTTCAGGCAAATATAAGGATAAGAAAAGAGATCCTGTAGAGGAGCGGAAATACCAGACGGCGATCGGCATTTTTCTGGTTGTCCTCGGAGTGGCGGAGCTGCTTATGGCCTTTATCCGGCATCCTTATATGGGGATTGTATCCGTCGCGATTTCTGTCGCCGACCTGATCTATATTATGATTTATATCCGGAAACACTAAGAGACGTATTCGTATTCCGGCGCCCCGGCGGGGTGTGAAAGCTTGTTTTGACGTGAGGGAAGAATCATGAATTTTTTAACACCGCAGATTGTACAGACAGCGTTGGAGGTGGGACTGATTTACGGACTGGTCGCGCTCTCCCTGTTTATCAGCTTCAGTATCCTGGATATCTGTGACCTGTCCACGGACGGCTGTTATACACTGGGATGCGCGGTCGGCGCCGTCGTCACGATTGCGGGACATCCGGTACTTGCCCTGTTTGCCTCGGTCGCGGCAGGCATCTGTTCGGGCTATATTACCGCCCTTCTGCAGACGAAATTCGGTGTCCAGAGCATCCTGGCCGGCATTATCGTAAACACAGGCCTGTACACCATTAACCTGGCGGTTATGGGCTTTTCCTCCAATCTGCCTATTTTCGGGACAGACACGGTATTTACGCTGGTAAAGGGAATCAGCGGGGCAGCCTGGTGGCAGGAGTGGAGCAGCCTTATTTTTCTGGCGCTGATCCTGGCGCTGGTTGTTCTTTTTATCAAGTGGTTTCTGGGAACACGGCTGGGGCTTTCGATCCGTGCAACCGGAGACAGCCCGGCCATGGTCCGGGCATCATCAATTAATCCGCAGTTCACCGTAACGGTCGGCCTGTGTTTTGCCAATGCCATGACAGGGCTGGCCGGTTCGCTGATCGGACAGTACAATAAGACCTCAGATATTAACCTGGGTACCGGGATGGTTACCATCGCGCTGGCCTCTCTGATTATCGGCGAGACCATTTCCAGAAAAAGCGGCAATATGCTCTGGAGGATCTCCTGCGTGGTTCTGGGATCCTGCCTGTACCGGTTTATCATTTCGATTGCCCTCCGGCTGAAGGTGCCGACAGAGGCCTTCAAGCTGGTATCCGCGATTATCGTTGCGATCGCCTGTGCGGCGCCTGCGGCAAAGGATCAGATCGCGCTGCAGCGGAAAAAGGCCGCGGCCATGCGGGAACACAGGAAGATGGCGGAAGAGGAGGCAAAATAACGATGCTCAGACTGCTGCACCTTTCAAAGGTTTTTAACAGAGGGACGGTAAATGAAAAGGTCGCGCTGGACGATCTCTCTCTGGAACTGAAGGACGGAGATTTTGCCACGATTGTCGGATCAAACGGGGCGGGAAAATCCACGATGTTCAATGCGATTGCCGGAAGCTTCTTCGTGGACAGGGGCATGATTGAGCTGGACGGCCAGGACATTACCTTCGTCCCGGAGCATGTCCGCAGCCGTTTTATCGGCCGGCTTTTCCAGGATCCGCTGATGGGAACCGCCCCGCATATGACAATCGAAGAGAACCTGGCGGTGGCCTATCTGCGGGCGTCTACCAGGAGACACGATGTTTTCAGCCGGGTGACGAAGAAGGAAAAAGAGCTGTTCCGGGAACAGCTGGCTCTGCTACACATGGGCCTGGAGGACCGGATGAAAAACCCGGTCGGGCTTCTTTCCGGCGGGCAGAGGCAGGCACTCACCCTGCTCATGGCCACTGTGGTTACGCCGAAGCTGCTGCTTCTGGACGAGCACACGGCCGCTCTGGATCCGGCGACAGCGGAAAAGGTTCTGGATCTGACGAAAAAAATCGTAAAAGAGCGGAAGATCACCTGCCTGATGGTCACGCATAACATGAGCCAGGCGCTGGAGCTGGGAAACCGTACGCTGATGATGAGCGGCGGCAAGGTGGTCTTCAGCGCAGAGGGGAAGGAAAGAGAGGGGATGACCGTGGATGACCTTCTGGAGAAATTCACGCAGGGCTCCGGTTCTGCCCTGGACAATGACCGGATCCTCCTCTCGACGGAGCAGGGCATTTGACAGACAGGGCATTTCTATTTATATTGCTGTATAGTCCGGCTTCCGGACAAAAGCACAGAAGTTTTTTTTATGGAGACAATAAATAGGAGCATGGAGTGACGCGCAGGCGGCGCGGGAGAGTGTATGAATATCTATAATCTGTTTGCATTGTGTGGAGGGCTTGCGTTTTTTCTCTTTGGAATGAATGTCATGTCCAATTATCTGGAGAAAATGGCCGGCGGACGTCTGGAGTCTATCCTGAAAAAAATGACCTCCAGCAAATGGAAAAGTCTTGTATTGGGCGCGGTAGTAACGATTGCTATCCAGTCTTCATCTGCGCTTACGGTTATGCTGGTAGGCCTGGTCAATTCCGGTATCATGGAAATCGAGCAGACCGTCTGTGTGATTATGGGATCGGATTTCGGCACAACACTGACCGCCTGGATCCTTTCCCTCTCTGGCATTCAGTCGGATAATTTCTTTATCTCCATGCTGAAGCCGGAGAACTTTTCCCCGATTGTCGCGCTGGTCGGCGTGATTATGATCATGGCGGGAAAGTCCCAGAAAAAGAAAGACATCGGTACCATTCTCTGCGGTTTCGCGGTGCTGATGTACGGCATGACCATCATGTCCAATGCGGTTTCTCCGTTGGCAGAGATGCCGCAGTTCCAGAAAATTCTTATCGCTTTTGATAATCCGATCATCGGAGTTCTGATCGGGACGGCTTTTACCGGCATTATTCAGTCCTCCGCAGCCTCCATCGGCGTGCTGCAGGCTCTCTCCCTTACCGGTTCCATCAGCGTAGGTATGGCCATACCGCTGGTTATGGGCGCCAATATCGGCACCTGTGTGACGGCAATCCTTTCCGGCATCGGGGTAAGCCGCAAGGCAAAACGGGTGCCTGCGATCCATATTGGAATCAAGATTATCGGAACGGTGGTCTGGCTGGTTCTTTATTTTATTCTTCGCTACCTGGTTCGTATGCCTTTCTTTGAAAGTACGATATCATCACTGGGAATCGCTGTTTTTCATTCGGTATTTAATGTCGGCACCATTTTATTCCTGCTTCCGTTTTCCGGGAAGCTGGTCGCCATGGCGGAAAAGCTGGTTCCCCTGCGGGAAGAGGACGAGCAGTCGCCGCAGGTGCTGCTGGACGAGAGACTTCTGCTTTCTCCGGGGCTGGCGGTTCGTCAGTGCAGGGAAAAAACCAGAGAGATGGCCAGCCTTGCCAGGGATTCCTTTCATCAGGCGATGACTCTTTTTGAGGAGTACAGTCAGGAGTCGGCGGAGAAAATTTCAGTCATGGAAGAACGGCTGGATTATCTGGAGGATGAACTGGATACCTTCCTGATCCGTCTTTCCAGCCGGGAGCTGGCTGACGATGACAATAATGCCGTTTCCGAGATGCTGCACAGCATCAATGATTTTGAGCGGATCGGCGATCACGCCATTAACATGACCAAGCTGGCGCAGGAGATGCATGCGAAAAAGCTGAAATTCTCGGCGGAAGCAGAGGCAGAGCTTGTTGTCCTGAGAAATGCGCTGGAAGAGATCCTGATCATGACGGTGGATTCCTTTGCCAGGGATGACGATACAGAGGCGGATAAGGTCGAACCGCTGGAAGAGGTGATTGACGATCTGACAAAGGAAATCAAGAACCACCATGTGGATCGTCTCCAGGCCGGTATCTGCCGCCCGGAACTGGGAATTCTGCTGACGGATTACCTGACAAACTGCGAGAGAGTCAGCGACCACTGCTCCAATGTGGCCGTATGCATCATCCAGACCCGGAATTCCTCTTTTGAGACGCACAGTTATCTGAACGAGCTGAAAAACGGAAACGAGCCGGAGTTTGTGGATGAGTTTGAGTCCTTCCGGGAAAAATACCAGCTTCCCGCCTATGTTCCGCCGAAAAAGAAAAAGAAAAAAGGCGTGGATAAGGACTCCGGAAAGGGCGACAGGAAGAAAAAGAAAATCCAGGAAAAGAGCGCCGTATCCGCTGCAGAACCAGTCGCGAGAAAGGAAAAGGCAGCACTGAAAAAACAGGGGATCCTATGAGCGGGGCCGGTCTGATCCGCCGGAGGTATATCTTCTCCGGGGAGGTGCAGGGAGTCGGCTTTCGTTATCGTGCCAGGGTATTTGCCGAAGAACTCGGCGTAACCGGCTGGGTGGAGAACCAGTGGGACGGAACCGTTGTCATGGAGGCGCAGGGCACCTGGGAGCAGCTGTACCGATTGATCCGGGAGCTGCAGGAAGCCCGCTTTATCGAGATCAGCCGGATCGAGAAAAAAACGATTTCGGTACAGGAACACGAATATTATTTTGAAGTCAGATAAGCCGCGGAATTGTCCGCGGCTTTTTCAGACACCAGACGCAAAATCCCGCAATATGCATAAGCGAAACGTTGCAAACCATGTACTTTTTTGATAAAATTGCAGTATTCATAGACGGCATCTCTGTGCTTTTATGTACGTTTTGCCATCGTGTTCTTTATGAGGTGTGGGGAATGGCGGCAACAATCAAGGATATCAGCCGGGAGACCGGTCTGTCACTGGCAACGATTTCAAAATATCTGAACGGCGGGAATGTTCTTCCGAAAAACCGGGAAAAAATAGACGCGGCTGTAGAAAAGCTGCATTATCAGGTCAATGAGATCGCCAGGGGACTGGTGACAAACCGCACAAAAACCATCGGGGTGATCTGTTATAACGCCGCCAGTATTTTCAACGGGACGCTGGTCAGCTATATCGGGGCGGAATTAAGCAGACACGGGTACGGCATGCTCATCTGTGATTCCCGCAACAACGAGGGGCAGGAGGCGGAAAATGTCCGCTTTCTGGTGAACAAGAAGGTGGACGGCATCATCATAACCCCGGTGGCGCACACGGCGGAGTTCCTTTCCCCGGCGGACGAGTCGGGCATCCCGGTGGTTCTTCTTGACCGCAGGGTCAGCGGGTCAGGATATGACAGCGTGACGGTGAATAATCAGCAGGCAGCCTACCTTGCCGGAAAGTATCTGATGCGGAAACATCACAGGAAAATTGCGGCGATCGCCTCAAAGATGGAATATACCGGAATTCAGCGTATGAAGGGTTTGGAGCTGGCTATGTCAGAGTCTTCCCTTTCTATTCCTCCGGAGTACCTGAAACTGGGAAGCCATTCGGTGGAACACGGGTACCGCGGCATGAAGGAGCTGCTGCGGCTGGAGGATCCGCCGACAGCCGTTTTTCTGACAAACTATGACCTGAATCTCGGCGCTGTCATGGCACTCAATGAAGAGGGGGCAGACTGTCCGGGCAGCATCTCCATGCTGGGATTTGATGACCTGATCCTGCCGCATATCATGAAGCCGGATCTGACCGTCGTCGCGCAGCCGATGGAAGAAATGGGACGGAAAGCGGTCGAACTGGTTCTTCACCGGCTGGAATTGAAACATGAAAAAAAGGAAGAGCCGGTCCAGAGCATTGTATTTAGTGCGGCGCTGAAGGAGGGGGACTCCGTCCGGGATCTTGCAGAACCGGGGTTTCAGAGGAGGGGAAAATGAGCGGGAAAAAAGAATTCGGAACAACGGCAGACGGGAAGCAGGCGTCTCTGTATACCATCAGGCGGGGAACGTGTGAAGCAGACCTCACAGATTTCGGGGCATCACTGGTCGCGTTTCGGACAGAGGACAGAGACGGCAGGCTGACAGATGTTGTGCTGGGCTATGATGATGTCAGAGGCTATGAGGAGGGGGACGCCTCCATGGGCGGCAGTGTAGGGAGAAACGCGAATCGGATCGACGGAGCTTCCTTTTCCCTGAACGGGAAAACTTTCTGTCTGGACCGCAATGAAGGGGAAAACAATCTCCACAGCGGATGGAACCGCTATGAAAAACGGATCTGGAAGACCGAAGGTGTGTCCGCCGACGGAACTTCCATTACCTTTTCGCTGTACTCCCCGGACGGCGACCAGGGTTTTCCGGGAAATCTGGTGATCTCTGTGACTTATTCTTTTCCGGAGGAGGGCGCGCTGCAGCTGCTCTGGCGCGCGCAGGCAGATCAGGACACCGTCTGCAATCCTACCAATCACAGCTATTTCAATCTGAACGGTCAGGGAAGCGGGACAGATATCTGCGGACATCAGGTGCAGATTTTTGCGGAGCAGTTCATTCCCGTCAGAAAGGGCGGAATACCGACCGGAGAGCAGGCGGAGGTAGAGGGAACTCCGTTTGATTTCCGCGCTCCGAAAGAAATCGGTGCGGACATCGAAAGAGCGGACGAACAGCTGCAGCTGACGGGCGGGTATGACCACAATTATGTGCTCGCGGAAAAACAGGATCGTATGCGGAGGGCCGCGGTCGTTTTTGCCCCAAAGACCGGTCTGCGGATGGAGGTCATCACGGATGAGCCCGGCCTGCAGTTCTACACAGGTAATTTTTTGAAGAAGCAGAAAGGCAAAGCCGGAGCCGTTTATGACTTCCGTTCCGGCTTTGCCATGGAGACGCAGTATTTTCCGAACGCGGTCAACCTCCCGCAGTTTGCCCAGCCCGTGCTGAGGGCAGGAGGGGCATTTGAGTCCGCAACCGTCTATCGTTTCAGCAGGGTGCTTCCCTGATTGCTGATTTTGTTACGCCATCTGTTCCGGCTTCGCCACTTCGTAACTGCTCCAGGAGTCCGCGGAGGACTCCTGGAGCAGTGCAGGGAATTCGGCATTGCGGGGCGGCTTCTGGAATATTTGCCTGTAAAAGAAAATAATAATAAAAGATAAGCCGAAGTCATGCCAGACATCGGCAGCAGCAGGAATAATAGACAAAACCTGCTGCTTTTTTTTGACCATAACTTACAAAGTTGAACTCCGTCGGGAAAAAGTATTGAAAACGTTTCCAACCTGTGCTATTCTCCAAGCATAGAAAACGTTTCCAATCCAATAAACAGTAGCGTTTATCAGGTTGGATGAAAACGGTTTCAAGAACCTGCTTACCAAGAGGTAAAGGATATAAAAGGAGGAACAAGAACATGAAAAAGAAAGTTCTCAGCATCGTGCTTGGGACAACCATGGCAGCTTCCATGCTGGCAGCCTGCGGCGGCTCTTCATCCGCGGCGTCTTCCGCAAGCAGCGCGGCATCCGAAAGCGCGGCAGCGTCTAGCAGCGCCGCTTCGGAGGAAGTGGGAAGCACTTCAGCGGCTGCAGATACGGCATCTGACAGCACGGCAAAGACATCTTCCGGAAACGGAAAGGTTTACATGCTGAACTTCAAACCGGAGACAGACCAGGCATGGCAGGATCTGGCAAAGACCTACACCGATCAGACCGGCGTAGAGGTCAACGTCCTTACCGCTGCAGACGGACAGTACGCAACCACACTGCAGTCCGAGATGGCAAAGAGCGAGGCTCCGACCATCTTCAACATCGGCTCTTCCACAGACGCCCAGACCTGGAATGACTACACCTACGATCTGAAGGATTCCGATCTTTACAGCCATGTATCCGATCATTCCCTGGATGTAAAATACGACGGAAAGGTTGCCGGAATCGCAAACTGCTATGAGGCATACGGCATTATCGTAAACAAGACCATCCTGGATGACTACTGCACCATGGACAACGCGGTGATCTCCTCCATTGACGACATCGACAGCTTCGACACCTTAAAGGCAGTGGCAGATGACATACAGGCACGCAAGGATGACATCAACGACCAGTTCGGCTACGACCTGACAGGCGCGTTCACATCCGCAGGACTGGACGACTCCTCTTCCTGGAGATTCTCCGGACATCTGGCAAATATGCCGCTGTACTACGAGTTCAAGGATGACGGCCTGGAGGATCCGACAGCCGGAGAAGCTGAGATCAAGGGAACCTACCTGGATAATTTCAAGAAAGTATGGGATATGTATGTATCGGATTCCGGCGCGGATCCTAAGACTCTGGCAGGCGGTACCTACAACGCAGAGCAGGAATTCGGCATGGAAGAAGCCGTGTTCTATCAGAACGGCGACTGGGAGTATTCCGCGCTGAAGGATGCCGATGGAGATAACGGTTATCTGACTGCAGATGATGATCTTCAGATGATCCCGATTTACTTTGGCGTAGACGATGCAAATGAAGGCCTCTGCGTAGGTACAGAGAACCACTGGGCAGTAAACAGCAAGGCTTCCCAGGATGACATTGACGCGTCTCTGGAATTCCTGAACTGGGTTATTACCTCTGACGAAGGACGCGACGCCCTGACCAACACTATGGGTCTTTCCTGCCCGTTCGATACCTTCACAGGAGATTACGCTCCGACAAACGAGTTCGGCAAGCAGGCATCTGATCTTACCGCTGCAGGCAAGACATCTGTTGCATGGGCATTCAACGCGACACCGAACGTAGATGACTGGAGAGCAGATGTGGTTTCCGCCCTTACCGCTTATACCGACGGTTCCGGCGACTGGGATGCAGTTGTTTCCGCATTCGTAGACGGATGGGCAAACCAGTGGAAGCTGCAGGAAGAAGCCGCAAATTCATAACTGCGGAAAGCCAGAAATAAGCAAGTAAAGAAATACATATACTTATGCCGGAACAGGGCGGTCGCAGCTGCTATGCGGCTGCCCTGTTCCTGACAGAAGGGGGTTCGGAATTATATGAATAAGGCAACCAAAAAATACTGGCCGGTATTTGTTCTCCCGACCATGGCGGCGTTCTGCATCGGCTTCATTGTTCCCTTTGTCTATGGTATCTTCCTTTCCTTCTGCAAGTTCACAACGGTTGTGGACTGGAAGTGGGTAGGGCTGCAGAACTACACAAAGATCTTTTTTGTGAACGGAAAGCTGGACACAACCTTCCTGCACTCACTGTGGTACACCAGTCTTTTTACACTGGTGACTGTCATTATTATCAATGTCGTGGCCTTTGCGATCGCCATGGCTCTGACAAAAGGAATTAAAGGAACCAATCTGTTCCGTACTTCTTTCTTCCTGCCTAATCTGATCGGCGGAATCGTTCTTTCCTACATCTGGCTGATGATTTTCAACGCCATTCTCGCCAAGCATTCTATGACGGTTGTTTCCACACAGTGGACGGCCTTCTGGGGTCTGGTCATCGTGGTCTGCTGGCAGCAGATCGGATATATGATGATCATCTATGTAGCCGGAATCCAGAACATTTCCCCGGACCTGATCGAGGCGGCAAAAATTGACGGCGCCAACGGAAGAGAGCTTCTGCGGTATGTCATCCTTCCGATGCTCCGCCCGACCATAACCATCTGTTCGTTCCTTACACTGACAAACGGATTCAAGCTGTTCGACCAGAACCTGGCGCTGACCGGAGGCAATCCCGGAAAGCTCTCCCAGCTGCTTGCCCTGAATATCTACGATACCATGTACGGGACAACCGGATGGCAGGGCGTAGGGCAGGCAAAGGCTGTCATCTTCTTTATCCTGGTTGCCGTGATCGCTCTGGTTCAGAATAAGCTCACAACGAGAAAGGAGGTAGAGGCATAATGGCTGCCGGTTCAGGAAAAAAAGAAATGGTATCCGCCGCAAGGCAGACAAAGCACGGGACAGCTATGACGGTGTTTTTCGCCATCCTCGCGTTCCTGTGGATTTCTCCGATTCTGATTGTTGTGCTGAACTCCTTTAAGAGAAAGGCTTATATTTTCAAAAATCCCTTTGGAATCAGTAATGTAAGTCTGTCCAGGGGCTTTGACCGCTGGGCGGAGGGGATTAAGAAGACCTTTGTCGGTATGACAAACTATGCAAACGCGATCAAAAAGACGGATTTCTTCCGCTGCTTCGGCTACTCGCTGTTTATCACCGTGGTTTCCGTTGCGCTGATCGTTATCTGCTGCTCCATGTGCGCATGGTACATTGTCCGTGTAAAGAACGTGGCAACAAAAGCGATTTACCTGCTCTGCCTGTTCTCTATGATCGTGCCTTTCCAGATGGTCATGTTCACACTTTCCAAGTTCGCCAACATTCTTCATCTGTCAAACCCGGCAGGGATCTGTATTGTGTACCTGGGATTCGGCGCAGGACTTGCAGTGTTTATGTTTACCGGCTTTGTCAAACAGATTCCGCTGGAAATTGAAGAGGCGGCCATGATCGACGGATGCTCACCGGTTCAGACCTACTTCAAGGTAGTTCTTCCGATTATGAAGCCGACGATCATCACCGTTGCCATTCTGGACGCCATGTGGATCTGGAACGACTACCTCCTGCCCAGCCTGGTTCTGAACGTAAACAAATATAAGACGATTCAGATCGCCGTACAGTTCCTGAAGCAGTCCCACGGACAGATCGACTGGGGCGCCATGATGGCGGTTCTGGTACTTGCTATTCTTCCTATTGTTATCTTCTACATTTTCGTGCAGAGATACATCATCGAGGGAGTTGTGGCCGGAGCGGTCAAAGGCTGAGAGATTTTTTGCCCGGGACAGCCAAGCCTGCAGACGGGAACAGCGCCGTCTGTAGGACGGCAGGGCAGCACGAAGAGAGGGAGAGAAAGGAAAAGATGCGAGCAAGCGGAATACTAATGCCTGTTTTCAGCCTTCCGGGGAACTATGGGATCGGTTGCTTTTCAGAAGAAGCCTACCGGTTTGTGGATTTTCTGGTAAAGGCCGGACAGAAGTACTGGCAGATTCTTCCACTGGGACCTACCGGCTACGGCGATTCGCCGTACCAGTCGTTCTCGGTATTTGCCGGAAATCCGTATTTTATCGATCCGGAGGCGCTTCGGAAAAAAGGACTGCTGGAGGAAGAAGAGCTGCGGGAGCTGGACACAGAAGGAAAGGACAGTCGGGTTGATTACGGATGGATTTATGAACACCGCCTGGCAGTTCTGAAAAAAGCATTCGTTCGGTGGAAAACCGCAGAAGATCCGGATTTCTCCGGCTTTTTACAGAAAACCTCCTGCTGGCTGGAGGATTACGCCCTGTTTATGGCGGAAAAGGATGCCCACGGCGGAAAGGCGTTCTGCGAGTGGGAAGATGATATCCGCTTCCGGAATCCGGAAGCGCTGGAGAGGGAGAAAAAAACACGGAAAGAGGAGATCCTCTTTTACGAGTTCCTGCAGTATGAATTCATGCGGGAATGGGAAGCTCTGAAGAATTATGCCAATGCACACGGCATACAGATAATCGGGGACATCCCTATCTATGTGGCGCCGGACAGCGCGGATTTCTGGGCAAATCCGTCACTGTTCCAGACGGATGAAAAAAATCTGCCCTCTGCGGTGGCGGGAGTTCCTCCGGACGGCTTTTCCGCGGACGGACAGCTGTGGGGCAACCCCCTTTACGACTGGGAAGAACACCGCAGAACCGGCTACAGCTGGTGGGTGATGCGGATGCGCCGGTGCGTAGAGTTTTACGATGTCGTCCGCATTGATCATTTCCGTGGCTTTGACGAATATTATTCGGTAAAAGCCGGAGAAAAGACGGCTGCCGGGGGTGTCTGGAAGAAGGGACCCGGATTGGAGCTGTTTCAGACGCTGCGGAAGGAAATCGGGCACGTCAGCATTATCGCGGAGGATCTGGGGTATATTACAGATTCCGTGCGGAAGCTGGTAAAGGACACCGGCTATCCGAATATGCGAGTTTTTGAGTTCGGTTTTGATTCCAGAGATTCCAGCGGAAGATGGACTTATCTGCCGTTCAACTATATCAGCAACTGCGTGGTATATACGGGAACGCACGACAACGAGACACTGGCCGGATGGATGGATAACATCATGCCCACCGAGATGCAGGAGCTGATGGACTATGTCGGCTACTTCGGAGACAGCAAGGAAGAGCTGGTCGACCAGATCATCCGTGTCGTGGAGGGCTCCGTGGCGGATCTCTGCATGATTCCGCTGCAGGACTGGCTGCATCTGGACAATACGGCCAGGATCAATCATCCCAGTACGACCGGGAAAAACTGGACATGGAGGGTGAGCGGCGAGCAGATAACGGATGAACTTGCGGATAAAATACGGAGAATGACAAATATTTACGGAAGAAAATCCTGAGAGGAGATGCAGGAGGCAATGGCGGGACTGACCATTAAAGATATAGCAAGAATCTGTGATGTCAGCATCAGCACAGTGTCGCGGGCCATTAACAATGACCCCGGGATCAACGCCCGGACAAGGGAGCGGGTGCTGCAGGTGGTAAAGGAATTTAATTATATTCCCAACAACAGTGCGCGGAATCTGAAAATGGCGGAGTCCAATACCATCGTCCTGCTGGTCAAGGGTATCAATAACCCTTTCTTTCAGAGTATGTTTCCTTATTTTCAGGCAGGGCTGGAAAAGGAAGGCTATCAGTATCTGCTGCATACCATTGATGAGGACGCGGATGAGGCCTATGCCGCGGAGGAAATTACAAAAGAGAAAAGGCTGAAGGGAATCATTTTTCTCGGAGGAATTCTGGACTATCCGGAGGTCGTGCTGGAGAATATCCAGGTGCCGGCCGTCCTTTGTTCGGTCGCCGTGGCCAGCCCGGTTCTGGATAAGGCGGAGCCGCGGATCTCCATGGTCTCGATTGACGATGAGGCAGAGGCCTACAAGGCGGTCAGCTATTTCTGCCGGAAGGGCCACCGCCGGATCGCGATTATCGCCGGACGGAAGGGGGATTACACCGTGGGAAGCCGGCGCCTTGCAGGATACAGGCGGGCGCTGCAGGATTACGGCATTCCCTTTGATCCGGAATTGGTGGGCTATCAGAAGGAGGATCTGCCGGAGTATTCCGAGGCCAACGGCTACGCGGCAGCGATGGAGCTGCTGAAATCAGGCAGAAGGTTCACGGCGTTTTTTGTTATCTCCGACCGGATGGCCATGGGAGTCTACAAAGCCATTTACGATACCGGGAAAAAAATACCGGAGGATTATTCGGTCATCGGATTCGACGGAATCGAGGCGGTCCGCTATATGTACCCCGCGCTTACCACCATGATCCAGCCGGCCAGAAAGATGGCGCAGTCTTCCATTGATCTTCTGATGGATCAGATAAACGGAGATACCAGGAAGAAACATGTTATGTACGAGGCGGAGCTCCACGAGAGAGACTCTGTCCGCACCATTGAGGATAAAGAATGAGAGCAGGCGGAATATTGCTTCCGGTGTCAGCACTTCCATCGAAGTACGGGATCGGAGGCTTTTCTGATGAAGCATATCAATTTGTCGATTTTCTGAGGGAAGCTGGCCAAACTTACTGGCAGGTTCTTCCTCTGGGACCGACCGGGTTCGGGGATTCCCCCTACCAGGCATTTTCAACCTTTGCGGGAAATCCGTATTTCATCTCCCTGGAACAGCTGCAGAAGGAAAACCTTCTGACGGAAGAGGAGTGCAGGGAGGCGGACTGCGGGGAACAGGCGGATTCCGTTGATTACGGAAAACTTTACCGGACCCGCTTTGCGGTCCTGCGGAAAGCCTGGAACCGGTTCCGCTCCCCGGAGGGGAGTGCGGCGGACAAAGAGGCGTTCCGGGTTTTCCGGGAGGAAAACAGAGACTGGCTGGAGGATTACTGCCTGTTCCGGGTCCTGAAGGACCGGTTCGGCGGAAAAAGCTGGATGGAATGGCCGGACGCCTTTAAAAACCGGGAACCGGGCGCTCTGCTTGAGGCGGAGGAAAAGGAAACCGCGGAGGAAGGCTTTTACGCTTTTCTGGAATATGAATTTCTCAAGCAGTGGAGAGAGCTGAAAGCCTACGCCAACAGGCAGGGAATCCGGATTATCGGCGATATTCCGATCTATGTGGCGATGGACAGCTCGGATGCCTGGGCGGCGCCGGAACTGTTTCAGTTTGACAGGGACCGTGTTCCGCAGGCTGTTGCCGGCGTTCCCCCGGATGTCTTTTCCGCGGACGGACAGCTGTGGGGCAATCCGCTGTATGACTGGGAGTATCATAAAAAAACCGGCTATTCCTGGTGGGTAAAAAGAATGACGCACTGCAGGGAGCTGTATGACATGATCCGGATCGACCATTTCCGCGGCTTCGAGGCATATTATTCGGTTCCTTATGGGGAAAAGACGGCCAGAAACGGCAGATGGGTAAAGGGACCGGGCATGGATCTGTTTCGTGTTCTGAAAAAAGCCATGGGACAGGCCGGAGTCATCGCGGAGGATCTGGGAGTTATTACAGACGGGGTAAAAGAGCTGATCCGGGAAACCGGTTATCCGGGCATGAAGGTCCTTCAGTTTGCCTTTGGATCCGGGCCGGACAATTCCTTCCTTCCGTGGAACTATCCGGCAAACTGCGTGGTGTATACGGGAACCCACGACAACGACACCACCGTGGGGTGGTATCACAACGCGGAGCCCGGAGAAAAAAGATTTTTCCGTCAGTATGTAGGAAGACAGCGGATGACAGACAGAGAGGCCTGCCGGGAAATGATCCGGCTTGCTCTGGCAAGTCCGGCGGATCTGGCCGTTATTCCCATGCAGGACTGGCTGGAGCTTGGAAACAGCGCAAGAATCAACCTTCCCGCAACCGTCGGGACAAACTGGAGATGGAGGATGCTCCCCGGACAGGCCGGACCGGAGCTGAAGGCGGAGATTCTGGAAATGACACAAGTTTACGGCCGGGCCGGCGCTTCGGAAGCCGGGCAGGGTACAGAGAAAAACCAGAAATAACAGGAGTGTACATATGGAAGAAAAAATCAACAACATGCTGCGGGCAAAATTCGGAAGAAACCTGAGTGACTGCACCAAGGAGGAAATTTTCGAGGTCCTTCTCTGCATCACACGGGAGAAGATGGAGCAGGAGCCGAGGATAGAGGGAAAGAAGAAGCTGTACTATATTTCCGCGGAATTTCTGATTGGCAAGCTGCTGTCTAACAATCTGATCAACCTGGGCCTGTATGACGAGATCAATACCATCCTGAAAAAGTACAAGCTGGAGCTCTCCGATATCGAGGAGCTGGAGCTGGAGCCGTCTCTGGGCAATGGCGGGCTTGGCCGGCTGGCCGCCTGCTTCCTGGATTCCATAGCCACCCTGCAGCTCTGCGGAGACGGCGTCGGGCTGAATTATCACTTCGGCCTGTTCCGCCAGGAATTTGTGAACAACAAGCAGAAAGAAGTGAAAAATCCGTGGATACGGACAGAGAGCTGGCTGGAGCGCCGCCCGGAGTCCTTTGAGGTTCCCTTCCGCCGCTTTACTCTCCGCTCGGTGATGTATGACATTGATATTCCGGGCTATGAGACCGGGAACTGCAACCGCCTGCATCTGTTCGACCTGGATTCTGTCGATGACAACATGGTTACAGACGACAGCATCTCCTTTGATATGGACGATATTCCCCATAATCTGACGCTGTTTCTCTATCCGGACGACAGCACCCGCCAGGGCCAGCTTCTCCGGATCTATCAGCAGTATTTTATAGTCAGCAATGCTGCCCAGCTGATCCTGAAGGAAACGGAAGAGAGGGGCGGAGACCTTCACCGTCTGTATGATTATGTGGCTGTCCAGATCAATGACACCCATCCGTCTATGGTCATTCCGGAGCTGATCCGTCTGCTGCAGAACCGGGGCTTCTCCATGAACGAGGCGATAGATGTGGTGACAAAGACCTGTGCGTATACCAACCACACTATTCTGGCGGAGGCGCTGGAGAAGTGGCCGATTGATTATCTGGCGGAAGTGGTTCCGCACCTGATTCCCATTATCCGGGAACTGGATGCCCGTGTCAGGGAGAAGAAATATCCGGAGAGCACCTATATTATCGACAAGGATAACCGGGTGCATATGGCGCATATGGATATCCATTACGGACATTCCGTCAACGGCGTTGCCGCTCTTCACACGAAAATTCTGGAAGATACAGAGCTGCATAACTTCTATGAGCTGTATCCGGAGAAGTTCAACAACAAGACAAACGGCATCACCTTCCGCCGCTGGCTGATTTATTCCAACCCGGAGCTTACGAATTTCATTGAGAGCCTGATCGGCGGAGGCTTCCGCAGGGACGCCATGGAGCTGGAAAAGCTGCTGAAATATAAGGATGACCCGGCGGTGCTGCACAGGCTCGGAGAAATCCGCCACCACAATAAGAGAAAACTGGCCCGCTATCTGTATGAGACGCAGAATCTCAGCTTGGATGTGGACTCCATTCTGGATGTACAGGTAAAACGTCTTCATGAGTATAAGCGCCAGCAGATGAACTGTCTGTACGCCATCTATAAATATCTGGAGATTAAAAAGGGAAACCTTCCCGCCCGTCCGATCACGATGCTGTTCGGCGCCAAGGCGGCTCCGGCCTATATCATCGCGAAGGATATCATTCATCTGATCCTCTGCCTGCAGGATCTGACCATGAACGATCCGGAGGTAAGCCCGTATCTTCGTGTGATGATGGTGGAAAACTATAACGTGACAAAGGCCTCCCACATCATCCCGGCAGCGGATATCTCCGAGCAGATCTCTCTGGCTTCCAAGGAGGCATCCGGAACCAGCAACATGAAATTCATGCTTAACGGTGCCGTTACGCTTGGAACCGAGGACGGCGCGAATGTAGAGATTCATCAGATGGTTGGCGACGACAATATCTATATCTTCGGCGCGTCCTCAGACAAGGTAGTGGATCTGTACGAGAAGGCCGCCTACCATCCGGAGGATTACTACGACACCGACCCGCTGATTCATAAGCTGGTGGATTTCATTGTAGGGGAAGAAATGGTGAACCGGGGCGATCCGGTCTGCCTGGAGAGACTGCACCACGAGCTGGTTACTAAGGACTGGTTTATGACTCTTCTGGATCTGAAGGATTATATTGCCACCAAGGAAAAGATGTTTGATGATTTCAATGACAGAGAGAGCTGGTATAAGAAAGAGCTGGTCAACATCGCAAAGGCCGGGTATTTCAGCTCCGACCGGACCATTGAGCAGTACAACAAAGACATCTGGAAGCTGAAGTAAGGCTGCGCTCCGCGCGGAACCGGCGGTATTCAGAATATATCAGTAACAAAAAGCACCTGTTGAAATGCCTGCGACGGCCCTTCTACAGGTGCTTTTTCCTCGTTGCACTGAAACGAAAATATAAATTACGATGCAAAATAAGACGCAAAAAGAGACGCAAAAAAATACGTTTCTTTTTGCGTCTCGATCTGATACGGAAATATCATCGTTTTACAAGTTACGTGTCTCAGTTCCTTGAAAATTCCTCCAGCTGCAGTCCCTCGTTGCGGTCGAGTACCATCCCGACGCTCCAGGAGTTGACAAACAGCAGCAGCGGATTTCCCTTCATGTCCACAACCTTCTTCATATCACTGGTTCCCACCAGGTGATCCAAATCTACCTCGTCCTTGTTCACGATCCAGCGGATGTACTCGTAGGGCAGCATATCCAGGCGGATATCCACGTTGTACTCGTTTTCCAGCCGGAATTTCAGAACGTCAAACTGCAGGACGCCGACAACGCCCACAATGATCTCCTCCATGCCGCCGCTGTTTTCCCGGAAGATCTGGATGGCCCCTTCCTGCGCGATCTGCTCGATCCCCTTTACAAACTGTTTCCGTTTCATGGAATCCAGAAGCGCTACACGGGCAAAATGCTCCGGCGCAAAGGTCGGAATTCCCTCAAAGCGGAATTTTTTTCCGGGGGCACAAACGGTGTCGCCGATGGAAAAGAGCCCGGGATCGAAAACGCCGATAATATCGCCGGCATATGCCTCCGATACTACATGTCTGTCGTCGGCCATCATCTGCTGGGGCTGCAGGAGCCGCATTTTTCTGTCGCCCTGTACATGGTAGACTTCTTTGTCGGCGTCAAATTTTCCGGAGCAGATCCGCATAAAGGCGATTCTGTCCCGGTGGTTTTTATTCATATTGGCCTGAATCTTAAACACAAAGGCGGAAAAATCCGGGTCCGCCGGGTTGATCAGTCCGCAGTCCGCCATCCGGGGAAGGGGAGAACTGGTCATTTTCAGGAAGTGCTGCAGGAAGGTTTCCACGCCGAAATTGGTCAGTGCCGACCCGAAGAAAACAGGAGAGAGCTCGCCTTTGTCTACTTTAGACTGATCGAATTCCACGGATGCCCCGTCCAGAAGCTCAATTTCTTCCTCCAGCTGGGCCTTCTGGTCTTCGGTGATGACGTCCAGCAGGTGCGGGTCGTTCAGATCGATCTCTTCCTCAATTCCTTCTTTGGTTCCCTTTAGTGTGTCGCGGAAGGTGAGAACCCGCCGGGTATTGCGGTCATAAACCCCGCGGAAGTTCTTTCCGGATCCGATTGGCCAGTTGACGGGGCAGGTGGGAATTCCCAGTTCCTTTTCAATCTCATCCACCAGATCAAAGGTGTCTCTTGCGTCCCGGTCCAGCTTATTAATAAAGGTAAAGATAGGAATATGGCGCATAGCGCAGACCTTGAACAGTTTTCTTGTCTGAGCCTCCACACCCTTGCCGCCGTCGATGACCATAACGGCGGAATCCGCCGCCATCAGGGTTCGGTAGGTGTCCTCGGAGAAGTCCTGGTGTCCGGGTGTATCCAGAATATTGATGCAGTACCCGTCATACAAAAACTGGAGCACCGAGGAGGTGACAGAAATACCTCTCTGTTTTTCAATTTCCATCCAGTCGGAAACCGCGTGGCGGGCAGTTGCCTTCCCCTTTACGGAACCGGCCTGGTTCAGTACCCCTCCGTAAAGCAGAAATTTTTCAGTCAATGTTGTTTTTCCGGCATCCGGATGCGAGATAATGGCGAACGTCCGCCGCCGCTCAATTTCCCTGGAATAATCAGCCACGTGTGCCTCCTCTGATTTGAATTGATGAAATTGATAAAAAGGTATCATAATCATACTCTTTGCACGGAAATTTACTATAGCACAGAGGGCTTTTTTCCGTCAATGACTACGGCAAAGCCGCTCTTTTATTTGAAAAGGATATTTGCTATAATAGCGGCAAAAGCTCCAGAAGGTCAGGAGGGCATTATGGCACAGAAAGCATCGAAGAACGAAAAAAATTCCAAAAATTCATATACGATTTACGATGATCATACCACAGGCACAGTGGAAATCGCGGACGAGGTCATCAGCACCATTGCGGCGCTGGCGGCCACGGAAGTAGAAGGCGTTGCCTCTATTATTGGAAATATTACCCATGAAAAAGCGGCGCGGGCCGGAAGCAGGGCCCTGTCAAGAGGAATCAAGATACGGGTGGAGGATAAGGAGATCACTGTCAGCATGGTTATCCTTATGCAGTACGCTTACAGTATTCCGGAGACAACCCGCAAGGTGCAGGAAAAGGTTAAGAACACACTGGAGACGATGACCGGGCTTGGTGTACGTGAGGTGAATGTCAGTGTCGCCGACGTTGCGGCACAGTAACAGGAGAATCTATGAAACGCAGCGAATTAAGAGAAACCGTATTCCGTATTCTTTTTATGCGGCAGTTTAATACAGAAGAGGAAATGAAGGAACAGGCCGCTTTGTATCTGGACGGTCTGAAGGAAGGACGGGAAGAGGTTCCCTATTCGGAATCTGTCACGGCAGAGGATGAGGCCGCGGTTACGGAAAAACTTGGCGGCATTATGAAGCACATTCCTGAAATAGACACGCTGCTGAACCAGACGTCCCGCGGCTGGAAGACAAGCCGTATGGCGAAGGTGGATCTTTCCATTCTGCGGCTGGCGGTCTACGAGATGAAATATGACGACACGGTTCCCACCGGGGTCGCAATCAATGAGGCCGTAGAGCTGGCCAAGCATTACGGCGGGGCAGAATCCCCTTCCTTTATTAATGGGATTCTGGGGAAAATAGCCAGAGCCGGTTCGGAAGAAGAAGCGGAGCCCGGGACATCGGAAGCCGCGGAGCATCAGAAGGAATCCGGAGCATCGGAGTAAGCAGTTGTGAAAGAACGTGTGTACAGCGTAGAACAGGTGAACAGTTACATCCGGAACATGTTTTCCGCCGATTATCTGCTCCGCCGCATTTCTGTCAGCGGGGAGATCAGTAACTGCAAATATCATTCCTCCGGGCATATCTATTTTACACTGAAGGATGAGAGATCTGCGCTGTCCTGTGTGATGTTCGCGGGAGACCGGAAAGGGCTCGGCTTTTCCATGAAGGACGGGGACCGGGTTGTTGTAACGGGCTCTGTGGATACGTATATCCGCGACGGAAGGTATCAGCTCTACGCAAAAAAAATTATGCTGCAGGGTGCCGGGGTGCTGTACGAGCGCTTCCTGGCGCTGAAAGCGGAGCTGGAGAAAAAGGGTCTGTTCGATCCGGCGCGTAAAAAGCCGATTCCCGGCTACGTCAGGCAGCTTGGCATTGTCACGGCGCCTACGGGGGCCGCTGTTCAGGATATCCGCAACATTTCTCTGCGGAGAAATCCCTATATTCAATTATTTTTATATCCGGCACAGGTGCAGGGAGAAGGCGCCGCGCACAGTATTGCCACCGGGATCCAGGTTCTGGACCAGCTGGGACTGGACTGCATTATTGTAGGCAGAGGCGGAGGCTCGATCGAGGATCTTTGGGCGTTTAACGAAGAGGAGGTCGCCTGGGCGATCTATAATTGCCGGACACCTGTCATCTCTGCGGTGGGACATGAGACAGATACCACAATCGCGGATTTTGCCGCAGACCTGCGGGCGCCTACGCCCTCTGCGGGGGCGGAGCTGGCGGTAGCGGATGTTGCCGGTGTTCTCCGGAGACTGGAGCAGTACAGGCAGCGCCTGACGGCGGATATGAAAGAAAAGATCCGGGGCGGGAGAGAGCATACGTCGCAGATCTCGGCGCGGCTTCGGTTGGTCAGCCCGGCGCATCAGATCAGGGAAAAGCGGCAGCGGCTGGCGGATCTGGAGGATTCGCTGCAGTCTGGAGAGAGGCGGATTCTGGAGGACAGGAAAGAGAGGCTTCGCAGAACGGCGGAACAGCTCCGGGCGCAGCCGGAGCGTATTATCCGGGAGAAAAAACAGACCCTGCGGATCTATCAGGAAAAAATGCGCGGAAGACCGGAGCGATTACTGGAGCGGAGCAGGCACAGGCTTCAGATTCTGGCAGAGCGGATGGAAGGGCTATCGCCGGTGCGGAAGCTGAGCCAGGGATATTCCTACACATCCGATAAAAACGGAAAAAACATTTCCAGTGTTGCCCGCGTAAAGCCAGGTGATATGCTTCATGTCACGGTGCGGGACGGTGTGATACATGGGACGGTAACCGAGATAGAGAAGAAGAAAGTCATATAAACCGTCAGACCCGCCGGCAAAAGGGCTTCACAGGTATCGGACCTCATCCGGAACGGACGGCAGGGCTTGCGGTCAGGCACTCACAGGAGAAAATGCGATGGACGGACAGAACAAAGAAGAACAGCTGACGCTGGAGGAATCCTTCGCGGAGCTGGACAGGCTGGTAGAGCGGCTGGAGGACAGAGATATCCCGCTGGAGGAATCCTTTTCTCTTTACAAGCGGGGGATGGATCTTCTGACAAGCTGCAAGGAAAAAATAGATACGGTGGAAAAAAAGATGCTTCAGATTACCGAGGATGGAGAGATCAATGAATTTTAGCGAGGAACTGAAAGAACGGACTTCCCGCGCGGACGCGGTTATCCGGCAGTATCTTCCCCAGTCCGGAGAAAAACCGGAGCGTCTTACAGAGGCGATGAATTACAGCATGACAGCCGGAGGGAAAAGAATCCGTCCGGTTTTAATGTGGGAGGCGTGGAAGCTGTACGGGGGCACCGGCGAGACCGTCCGGCCGTTTATGGCGGCAATCGAGATGGTTCACACCCATTCCCTGATCCATGACGACCTTCCGGCGATTGATAACGACGCCATCCGCCGGGGGAAGCCCACCACACACGCAAAGTATGGGGAAGCGCTTGGGCTTCTTGCGGGAGACGCTCTTCTGAATTATGCCTATGAGACGGCGCTGAAGGCATTCGGGATTCCGGGGGCGGATCCGGAGAGAACGGCAGAGGCTCTGCGGATTCTGGCAGAAAAAACCGGATACCGGGGAATGCTGGGCGGACAGAGCGTGGACGTGGAAAATGAAAAAAACGAGGTGTTCACCCTGGACAAAGAGGCGCTGGATGATATTTATCTGCGGAAGACGTCTGCCCTGCTGGAGGCTTCGCTGATGATCGGCGCCGTTCTTGCGGGCGCCGGTCCGGAGCAGACGGCGGTCATGGAAAGAGTCGGAAGAAATGCCGGGCTGGCGTTCCAGATCCGGGATGATATTCTAGACGTCACCGGAAAAACGGAGGATATCGGCAAGCCTGCGGGCTCGGACATAAAAAACCATAAGACAACCTATGTGACATTGTTTGGCGAGGACGGGGCAGAGGCAGAGGTGCGCAGACTTACGGGACTGTCCCTGCAGGCGCTGCAGGGACTGCAGGGGGACACCTCGTTTCTGCGGAATTTCCTGCTGTCTCTGGCAGAAAGAAAAAAGTGAGTGCGGCTGGCGGAAGGAAAAAATGAGCGCGGCTGGGTGAAAAACAGCGGGACAAAAAACAGATGGAGGATTGCATTGGCAAAGGAACCAAAGGAGCAGAAGGAGAGACTGGATGTGCTGCTGGTGCAGAACGGACTGGCGCCTTCCAGAGAAAAAGCAAAAGTGCTGATTATGGCCGGAGAGGTTCTGGTCAACGGGCAGCGGGAGGATAAGGCGGGAAGCACCTTCCCGGCCGGCTCGACGGTTACGCTGAAAAACAGCAAGCCGTTTCCGTTTGTCAGCCGGGGCGGGCTGAAACTGGACAAGGCCGTGAAATGCTTTGGCCTGCAGCTGTCCGGCCGGGTCTGCATGGACGTGGGAAGCTCCACGGGCGGATTTACGGACTGCATGCTTCAGAATGGCGCCGCGAAGGTCTATGCCGTGGATGTGGGGCACGGCCAGCTGGACTGGAAACTTCGGGAGGACAGCCGGGTGGTCTGCATGGAGCGGACGAACATCCGCTATGTGGTTCCCTCCGATATCGCCGAGCCTCCTTCTTTTGTTTCGGTTGATGTTTCTTTCATATCGCTGACCAAGGTGCTGGGTCCTGTGAAAGAGCTGATGGATGCAGAGGGGGAACTGGTCACGCTGATTAAGCCCCAGTTCGAGGCCGGCAGAGAAAAGGTCGGAAAAAAAGGCGTGGTGCGGGATCCGGCAGTTCACAGGGAGGTCATCGGCCTGGTTGTGAGTTTTGCGCGGGAGATCGGACTTTTTCCTTCCGGTCTGGATTTTTCTCCGGTGAAGGGGCCGGAGGGAAATATCGAATACCTTCTTTACAGCAGAAAGACAGGAAATCCGGAGACCGGACTTCCGGATTCCGTGGACGAAGAGAAAATAAGAGAGGTAGTAGCAGGGGCGCATAAGGCTCTGGACTGACGGTACAGATAAGATGAAGCATTTTTACATTGTGACAAATTTTCCCAAGGATCCGGATCTTTTGGTGACAAGCCAGGTGATGGAATATCTGACAAATCACGGGGCGGTCTGTACCGTCAGGCCGAAAAACCAGAATCCGGAAGTGGATTACCGCTACACCGATCCGGATAAAATTCCGGCGGATACGGAATGCGTGATTGTTCTTGGCGGAGACGGCACACTGATGCGCGCCGCCGGTGATATCGTCGAGCGGCAGATCCCTATTCTGGGAATCAATACCGGCCATCTGGGTTTTCTGGCGGAGACGGATCAGACAACCATGCTTCCGGCTCTGAATGCCCTTCTGCAGGATACCTATCAGATTGAGCACAGGATGATGCTGCGGGGGGATGTGTACAATGCCGGCCGCCTGATGCGCACAAAGCGGGCGCTGAATGACGTAGTTATCGGGAGGAAGGACGGCATGCACCTGATCAGCATGGATCTGCTTGTGAACGGGGCCTACCTGAATACCTATCGGGCGGACGGACTGATTATTGCCACTCCCACCGGATCCACAGGGTATTCTCTTTCCGCGGGCGGACCGATTATCGCTCCGGAGGCCGCCCTGTTTCTGGTTACGCCTCTGGCACCGCATACCCTGAACACAAGAGGAATTGTGCTGCCCCCGGAAAGCAGGATCACGGTCCGGGTCAATAACGGAAGAGACCAGACCACAGAACACGCCATGGCATACTTTGACGGCGGAGACAGGCAGGGAATGGATACCGGGGATTATGTGGAAATCCGCAGGGCGGATCAGGATGTGCTGATTGTAAAGACCCGGAATGACAGCTTTCTGGACATTCTCAGGAGAAAACTCCAGGCCATCTGAAAAGGAAAAGGAAAGAAAAATGAAGCTGGAACGACAGGCGGAAATTCTGAAACTGATCCATGAATATGAAATTGACACGCAGGAAGAATTGGCCGACCGTCTGCAGAAGGCGGGGTACCAGGTCACGCAGGCAACGGTTTCCAGAGATATCCGGGAGCTGAAGCTGACGAAGACCGAGGGGGAGAGCGGGAAAATGCGCTATGCGCTTCTCCAGAATCAGGCCATGGATTCCGCGGGAAGGTATGTCCGGGTTCTTAAGGATGCGGTCCTCTCCATTGACACGGCGGAAAATATTCTGGTTATCAAGACAGTCTCAGGCATGGCAATGGCTGCCGCCGCCGCGCTGGACGAAATGAACATCAGCGAGATTGTGGGCTGCATTGCGGGGGATAACACCATCATGTGCGCGATCCGGAGCAGGAACGAGACCATCCGTGTCATGGACAGACTGAAAAAAATGCTGTGGGGGAAATAAATGCTTACAGAGCTGCATGTGAAAAATATCGGGCTGATAGAAGAGACGGAGGTTTCCTTCGGATCCGGCCTGAACATTCTGACCGGAGAAACAGGGGCAGGAAAGTCCATGCTTCTGGGCTCGGTAAACCTCGCCCTGGGCCAGAAGATGTCCAGGGAAATGCTCCGTGATGACTCGAAGCCGGGACTGGTAGAACTGGTCTTTGCCGTGGAAAACCCGGCAGTGCTGGAACGTCTCCGGGAAATGGATGTGGAAACCGAGGACGGACTGTTGATCATCACCCGGAAAATACAGGACGGCCGCAGTATCTTCCGCCTGAACGGAGAAGCGTCCACGGCGGCAGGAGTCAGACGGATTTCTTCCCTGCTGCTGGATATTCACGGGCAGCATGAGCATCAGTCGCTTCTTTACCCGGACCGCCAGCTGGAAATTCTGGATGCCTACGGAAAGGACAGCCTTTCCGGACTTCTGGAGGAAACGGCTCTGCTCTGGAAGGAGTACCGCGGCGTAAAGAAGGCGCTGGAGGACTACCAGATTGATGAGAGCGAGAGAGAGCGGGAAAGCTCTCTTCTTCAATATGAGATAAAGGAAATTGAGGACGCTTCTCTTCAGCCGGGTGAGGATGAGGAGCTGGAGAAGACGTACCGCAAAATGGCAAACGGGAAAAAAATCGCGGAGGCGCTTGGAGAAGTACACCGGCTGACCGGTTATGAAGAGGGAGCCGGGGACGCCGTCGGAAAGGCGGTATCGGAGCTTAATGCTATCGCGGATTTCGACGGTCAGCTGGAAGAACTGGCGCGGTCGCTGGGGGACATCGACAACCTCCTGAATGATTTTAACCGTGAGGCCTCCGGCTATCTGGAGGATTTCACGTTCTCCGAGGAGGATTTTTATGAGACGGAAACCCGGCTGGACCAGGTGAACCGTCTGAAGTCCAAGTACGGCAGTACTCTGGAAGAAATCGGAGAGTATCTGCACAGGCAGCAGGAAAAGCTGCAGAAGCTGGAAAATTTCGAGGCAGAGAAAACAAGACTGACAGAGGAACTTCGTAAGGCGGAGGAAAAGCTGGAAAAAAGCTGCGAAAAACTTTCGGAAAAAAGAAAGGAATGTGCCAGGAGCCTTGCTTCGCAGATCGGGGAGGGGCTGAAGGAGCTGAACTTTTTGTCCTCGGATTTTGAAATCGCGTTTTCCAGGACGCCGGGTTACGGCCGGAACGGGTACGATGCCGTAGAATTCCGGATTTCCACGAATCCGGGTGAACCTCTGAAGCCTCTCAGCAAGGTGGTTTCCGGCGGAGAGCTCTCCCGGATTATGCTGGCGATAAAGAGCATTCTTGCCGACAGGGACGAGACGGAGACTCTGATTTTCGATGAAATTGATACGGGAATCAGCGGACGGACAGCGCAGAGAGTTTCGGAAAAGATGGCCGGAATCGGGAAGAGCCACCAGGTTCTCTGCATCACGCACCTGGCGCAGATCGCCGCCATGGCGGATCATCATTTTGAAATTTCCAAGACAGTAGAAAATAACGGAACGACGACACATATCAGGGAGCTGGACGAAGAAAACTCCGTCCGTGAGCTTGCCCGCATTCTGGGAGGCGCGGAAATTACGCCTGCGGTCCTGGAGAGCGCCAGGGAAATGAAGGGGCTTGCCCGGAAATTGAAACAGCAGCAGAAAAGCTGACGCGTCACCGCATGCCCATATTTGACAGCATTTCTTATATATGTAGAAATGTATAAGGCCTCGCGCTGCCCCGTTGCTTTCAGCAATTCTTGCATCGCCAGCAGAAATTTGAAGAAACTGTACTTATATAGAAAAAAAGGTTGACATTTTTTTTCGTCAGCGCTATATTATGGTACGTAGATGTTAGCACTCCACAAACAAGAGTGCTAACAGCTCAAAAGAAAGGAAACTCCGATATGGGTATGGAATTGGATGACAGAAAAAAAATAATTTTACGGGCAATCATTCAGACCTACCTGGAAACAGGGGAGCCGGTGGGGTCGCGTACCATTTCCAAGTACACGGACCTGAATTTAAGCTCTGCAACCATCCGGAACGAGATGTCGGATCTGGAGGAAATGGGGTATATTGTTCAGCCGCACACCTCTGCGGGGCGGATTCCTTCCGATAAGGGCTACAGGCTTTATGTGAATGAACTGATCCAGCAGCAGGCGCAGCAGAACCATGTCAGCCAGGAAGCCAGCAAGATGGTCATTGAGAAGACAGACAGGCTGGAAAAAGTGCTGAAGCAAATTGTCCAGGTGCTGGCAAAGAACACAAACTACGCGACGATGATTGCGGGGCCTTCCTATCACCAGAACAGCATTAAGTTTATACAGTTGTCCAGGGTGGGAGAGGACCAGCTGCTGGCAACGATTGTCGCGGAAGGCAACCTGGTGAAAAACCAGATGATCCGCCTGACGGATCCTGTAGATGAGGATCAGACAGTCCGGCTGAATATGTTGCTGAATAACCAGCTCTGCGGCAAGACAATCGGGGAGATCAATCTGGATATGATTACCCGGATGAAACAGCAGGCGGGAATTCACAGTGAGGTAATAGCCAGAGTGGTGGATGCCGTTGCGGAAGCAATTCAGCCGGATGAGGAGGACTTCCCAATTTATACCAGCGGTGCCACGAATATTTTTGATTATCCGGAGCTTGCGGATTCCAGCAAGGCGAAGGAGTTGATCTACGCGTTCGAGGATAAAAAAGAACTGGCGGAAATGATCCGCGAGGCGGACGCGGAAAACAAGGAAAGCGGCACAGATATCCAGGCTTTCATCGGAAAGGAGTCGCCGCTGGCTAATATGCAGGACTGTTCCGTAGTTACCGCCAAGTACAAACTTGGGAACGGGATGATGGGAACCGTGGCAATCGTGGGGCCCAGAAGGATGGATTACAAGAATGTCGTAGAAAACCTGCGGACACTGAAGACACAGATGAATGAGCTGTTCGGGAACGGAGACGCCCAGCTGGAAGGACCTTCTTCCGGCGGGGAAGAGCCGGGAGCATCCGGGCAGGAGGAAAAATAGACCGGAGAACCGGTGTGGAAAAGAGGTAGAAAGATATGGCAGAAGAAGAGTTCAAGCAGCCCGGCGGAGAGAATACCGCTCCGGAACCGGAGAAAGAAAAAACGGAAACGGATCAGAAGGCGGATGCCGCTGCCGGGACGGAGGAAGCCAAGGCCTCCGAAGCCCAAAAAGAAGCAGACGGCGCCGCGGAAGAGGAGCCGGTTACGGAAGAGGAAAAGGCTTCTGCCGTAGACGCGGATTTCCGGAGTGTAGAAGGGGAAGGAAAAAGTTCCGGAGGGTTTTTCAAAAAGAAGAAAGACAAGAAGGACGAGAAAATAGAGGAGCTGACAGACCGCGTACAGCGGCAGATGGCGGAATTTGAAAATTTCCGGAAACGGACGGAAAAAGAAAAGGCCGCCATGTTTGATATGGGTGCCACGGATGTCATTGAAAAGATCCTTCCGGTGGTGGATAACTTTGAGCGCGGCCTGGCCGGGGCGGATGCTTCCGATCCCTTTGTAGAGGGAATGAATAAGGTGTACAAGCAGCTGGAGACCATTCTTGCTGATCTGGGCGTTACCGCCATTGAGGCGGAAGGAAAGGAATTTGATCCGAATCTCCATAACGCCGTGATGCATGAGGAAAACCCGGATGTCGGCGAGGGCATTATTACCCAGGAGCTGCAGAAGGGTTATAAATATAAAGATACCGTTGTCCGTCACAGCATGGTCAAGGTAGCAAATTAAGCAGGCAGCCGGAGGCTTTCGGGCCGACGGATTACCATAGATGAACAGGGAAAACAGAACTATATCAGACAGTTTCAGAATATTTCAGGAGGAAAAAATCATGAGTAAGATTATAGGTATTGATCTTGGTACAACAAACAGCTGTGTAGCTGTTATGGAAGGCGGAAAGCCAACCGTTATCGCAAACTCGGAAGGAAGCAGGACCACACCTTCTGTGGTTGCTTTTACAAAAACAGGGGAGCGTCTGGTCGGAGAGCCGGCAAAGCGTCAGGCAGTGACCAACGCGGACCGGACAGTTTCTTCCATCAAGCGTCACATGGGTTCCGATTACAGGGTAAATATTGACGGAAAGCAGTATTCCCCACAGGAAATCTCCGCCATGATTCTGCAGAAGCTGAAAAGCGACGCGGAAGGGTATCTGGGAGAAAAGGTTACAGAAGCAGTGATTACCTGCCCGGCATATTTCAATGACGCGCAGCGTCAGGCAACTAAGGACGCGGGCAAAATCGCAGGACTTGATGTAAAACGTATCATCAACGAGCCGACAGCGGCGGCGCTGGCATACGGGCTGGATAACGAAAAGGAACAGAAGGTCATGGTATACGACCTTGGCGGTGGTACCTTTGATGTTTCCATTATCGAGATCGGCGACGGTGTCATAGAGGTCCTTGCCACCGCAGGAAACAACCACCTGGGCGGTGATGATTTTGACCAGAAGGTTGCCAATTACATCGTCGAGGAGTTTAAGAAACAGGAAGGCATAGACCTTACCGGAGACAAGATGGCTATGCAGCGTATCCGTGAGGCTGCCGAGAAAGCAAAGAAAGAGCTGTCCAGCGCTTCCACAACCAACATCAACCTTCCGTTTATCACTGCGGACGCGAACGGCGCAAAGCATCTGGACATGAACCTGACAAAAGCTAAATTTGACGAGCTGACCGCGGATCTGGTAGAGATGACGGCAGAGCCGGTAAGAAAGGCTTTAGGCGACGCGGGACTGAATGCTTCTGACCTGGGCAAAGTCCTTCTGGTCGGAGGATCTACACGTATCCCTGCTGTGCAGGAGAAGGTAAAACAGCTGACCGGCCACGAGCCCAGCAAGTCTCTGAACCCGGATGAGTGTGTTGCCATCGGCGCTTCCATCCAGGGCGGCAAGCTGGCAGGAGACGCAGGGGCAGGAGATATCCTTCTGCTGGATGTCACTCCGCTGACACTGTCCATCGAGACAATGGGAGGAATCGCGACACCTCTGATTGAGAGAAATACAACCATCCCGACCAAGAAGAGCCAGATTTTCTCTACTGCGGCGGATAACCAGACAGCCGTGGATATCAATGTCGTACAGGGCGAGCGTAAGTTCGCGAGGGATAACAAGTCCCTCGGTCAGTTCCGTCTGGACGGAATCCCGCCGGCAAGACGCGGCGTTCCGCAGATCGAGGTTACCTTCGATATTGACGCAAACGGTATTGTAAATGTTTCCGCCAAGGACCTGGGCACAGGCAAGGAGCAGCACATCACCATTACCGCCGGATCCAATATGTCCGAAGAGGATATTGACAAGGCGGTAAAGGAAGCGGCAAAATACGAGGAGGAAGACAAGAAGCGTAAGGAAGCCATTGATACAAGGAACGACGCGGACGCTACCGTGTTCCAGATCGAGAAGGCGCTGCAGGAGGCCGGCGACAAGGTATCCGCAGACGAGAAGGCGACAGTCGAGGCAGACCTGAACGCGCTGAAGGATCTTCTGGCAAAGGCTCCGGCAGATAATCTGACGGATGCACAGGTTACGGATATCAAGGCGGCGCGTGAGAAGGTTATGAACTCCGCACAGAATCTGTTTACAAAGATGTATGAGAACATGCAGCAAAACGGCGGCGGCCAGGGACCGCAGGGCGGACAGACATCCGGCGGCACCCAGCAGGGCGGCGGCCAGGGCGGAAACGACGACGTGGTAGATGCCGATTATAAAGAAGTGTAAAAAACGTTAAGCTAACAGGATAGGAAAAGGGACTGCTGCCGGGAGATCCTGGCCAGCAGCCCCTGTTTTCTGTCTGTACAGACCGGCGTGTCCGGCGGATATCTCAGGTTAGGAGTTCAGACAATGGCGGAGAAACGCGATTATTATGAGGTGCTTGGAGTAGACAGAAATGCGGATGATGAGACTCTGAAGCACGCGTACAGAAAACTGGCAAAAAAATATCACCCGGATATGAATCCCGGTGATAAAGTGGCGGAAGAAAAGTTCAAGGAGGCGACGGAGGCCTACAGTGTCCTGAGTGATCCGGACAAGCGCCGGGCCTATGACCAGTACGGCCATGCCGCGTTTGAAAACGGCGGCGCCGGCGGTGCCGGGGGATTTGACTTTTCCGGCATGGACATGGGGGATATTTTCGGGGATTTCTTCGGGGATATTTTCGGCGGCGGCCGGTCGTCCAGAAATAATAACGGACCTCAGAGAGGCTCGAACCTCCGGGTGGTTGTACACCTGACCTTTGAAGAAGCCGTATTCGGCTGCACAAAGGATCTGGAGATTACGCTGAAGGATACCTGCAGAACCTGTGGGGGATCCGGGGCAAAGCCGGGGACTTCACCGGAAACCTGCCCGAACTGTCACGGAACCGGGCAGATCAGACATACCCAGCAGTCCATGTTCGGCATGATACAGAATATTGAGACCTGTCCGCAGTGCGGAGGCAGCGGAAAAATCATCCGCGAGAAGTGCCCCGACTGCCACGGCACAGGCTATACCTCCGGCCGCAAAAAGATCCAGGTGGCGGTTCCCGCGGGAATTGATGACGGGCAGAGCATCCGGATCCGGGACAAGGGAGAACCGGGCGTCAACGGTGGACCCAGAGGGGATCTCCTGGTCCAGGTTGTCGTTGCGCCGCACCCGATTTTCCAGAGAGACGGCGTAAATATTTTCTCCACGGCGCCAATTACCTTTGCGCAGGCAGCCCTGGGAGGAGATATCCGGATCAACACGGTGGACGGGGAAGTGGTCTATTCGGTAAAGCCGGGAACACAGACCGATACCAGGATCCGCCTGCGCGGCAAGGGTGTTCCTTCCCTGCATAATAAGAATGTGCGCGGCGACCAGTATGTCACGCTGATTGTGCAGACCCCGACCGGACTGAGCGCGGAGGCGAAAGAAGCGCTGCGGGAGTTCGACGCGGCCTGCGGAAACAGGGATGGCGCGGATAACGGCAGGGAAAAGGAAGGGAAAAAGAAAAAGACCTTCCGTGAAAAAATGAAAGAAAAATTTGAAGAGGATTGACCATGAAGTGGAAAAAGTTCCGTCTGAAAACGCTGGAGAGCGCCGAGGATATTGTGATATCCGCACTGTATGACTGCGGTATTGAGGGCGCCCAGATTGAAGACAAGGTTCCGCTCACGGATGCGGAAAAAGCACAGATGTTCGTGGACATTGCCCCGATGCCGGAGACAGACGACGGGATTGCCTGGCTGGATTTTTATCTGGATCCGGAAAAGGACGATGTGGACGGGATTATGAGGAATGTCCGCGCGGAGCTGGAAAAGCTGCGCGCCTATTGTGATATCGGGGCGGGAACCCTGGAAATTTCCGAGACAGAGGATACGGACTGGATCAATAACTGGAAAAAATATTTTAAGCAGTTCTATATTGATGATATCCTGGTCATTCCGTCCTGGGAGAAAGTCAGGGAGGAAGACAGGGACAGGCTGATTCTTCACATCGATCCCGGGACAGCCTTCGGGACAGGCATGCATGAAACGACCCAGCTGTGCATCCGTCAGCTGAAAAAGTATGTAAACGCCGGAACAAGGCTTCTGGATGTGGGGACAGGCAGCGGCATCCTTTCCATTATTGCCCTGAAGCTGGGAGCGGCTCACGCGGTGGGCACGGATCTGGATCCGTGCGCGGTCCCGGCAGTCTCGGACAACAAAAAAGCCAATGGGATTCCGGAGGATGCCTTTGAGATGATCATCGGCAATCTGATTGACGACCCGGAAGTACAGCGCACCGTGGGAGAAAATGCCTACGATGTTGTGACTGCCAACATTCTGGCGGATGTCCTGGTTCCTCTTATGCCTGCGGTGGCACGCGCCCTGAAGCCGGGCGGCGTATGCATTACGTCCGGGATTCTTCAGGGACAGGAGCCGAAGGTAATCCGCGCGGCGGAGAAAGCCGGTCTGCATCCTGTGGAGACCACGCAGCAGGGCGAGTGGATGTCGGTTACGGTACAGAGGTAAAACGGCATGTATCGGTTTTTTGTGGAGAAGCAGCAGATCCGGGACGGAATGGTGAGAATTGCCGGAGAAGATGTACGGCACATCCGCAGCGTGCTCCGGATGCGACCGGGAGAGCAGATTCTGGTTGCCTGCGGGGATGAATGGGAATATACTTGTCAGATCGAGCATCTCTCGGAAGAGGAGGTGACAGCCAGGGTTCTGGACGCCCAGAAACCGGGAAAGGAGCTGCCCTCCCGGATTACGCTGTTTCAGTGTCTGCCGAAAAGTGATAAGATGGAGACGGTGATCCAGAAGGCGGTAGAGTTGGGCGCGTATGCGGTTGTGCCTGTGGTGTCCAAGAGATGTGTGGTAAAGCTGGATGAAAGGCGGGCGGCAAACAAGGCGGTCCGCTGGAATACCGTCGCGGCCAGCGCGGCAAAGCAGTCAAAGAGAATGATCGTACCGGAAGTGAAGCCGCCCTGCAGTTTTCAGGATGCGCTGCGAGAGGCGCAGGACATGGATGTCCGGCTGATTCCCTATGAAAACACGGAAGGAATGTCCGGTACAAGGAAAATTTTTTCCTCCGTACGGCCGGGAGATTCTGTCGCGGTTCTGATCGGTCCGGAAGGCGGCTTTGAGGAAACAGAGGTGGAAGAGGCACAGGAAGCAGGGTTTCTGCCGGTTACGCTGGGGAAACGGATTCTCCGCACGGAGACGGCCGGAATGACAGTGCTTTCTATCCTGATGTATCTTCTGGAGACAGACTAAAGAGTGCAGTTTGGCCGGCAGCCGTTTTATGCGCAGAAACCGCTGCGAAAATTTCAGCCGAAAAGGAGAACGCATGGAAGCGTATCTGGACAATGGAGCGACAACCCGCTGTTATCCCGAAGTGGCAGACCTGATACGGAAAACACTTCTGGAGGATTACGGAAATCCTTCTTCTCTTCACAGGAAGGGAGTGGAGGCGGAGCAGTATATCCGGAGAACCACGGAGATTCTGGCGGATATTCTCAAAGTAAACGAGAGGGAAATTTACTATACTTCCGGCGGGACAGAATCCAATAACTGGGCGCTGGCAGGGACTGCCATGGCGCACAGGAGAACGGGCGGCCATTTTATTATCAGCGCGGTGGAGCATCCCGCGGTATCGGCTCCGGCATCGGCGCTGCATGACATGGGCTTTGACCTGACGGTTCTGCCTGTGGATCGGGAGGGGCGCGTCCATCCGGAGGAACTCCGCCAGGCAGTCCGAAAGGACACCCTTCTGGTTTCTGTCATGATGGTGAATAACGAGATCGGGACAATCGAGCCAATCGAAGAGATTGCCCGGATCGTCCACGAGACAAATCCGGACACGGTTTTTCATGTAGATGCCATCCAGGCTTTCGGCAAGTGCCGGATTCTGCCCGGCAGGATGGGGATCGATATGCTTTCGGCCAGCGGCCATAAGATTCACGGCCCGAAGGGCGTCGGTTTCCTGTATGTCAACGACCGCGTGCGTCTCCGCCCGCTGATTTACGGCGGCGGACAGCAGTCCGGTATGCGTTCCGGGACAGACAATGTTCCCGGAATTGCGGGCCTGGGGCTCGCCGCGCGCATGATGTATGATCATCTGGAGGAGAACAGGACCCATATGTACGCGCTCCGGAAGAGACTGGCGGACGGCCTTTCGGGACTGGACCAGGTAGTTATCCACGGGCCTTCCGATCCGGCGGAGGCGGCGCCGCATATCCTGAATGCCTCCTTCCTGAAGGTCAGGAGTGAGGTTCTTCTGCATGCGCTGGAAGACAGGGGCATCTATGTGTCTGCCGGAAGCGCCTGTTCCAGCCATAAGAGATCCGGAAGCCCGACGCTTACGGCTGTCCGGTGTCCCAGAGAGGAAATGGAATCCGCGGTCCGGTTCAGCTTCTCGGACATGACGCGGCCGGAGGAAATAGATTATACGCTGGAGGCGCTGCGGGAGCTGCTGCCCGCGCTCCGGCGTTTTACAAGACGCTGACCGGTTCCCGGTTTTCGGCGGGAGCGTTCGCCGGCAGCCGCAGGGATGTCAGCAGGTTTTACAAGACACCGGCCGGTTTTCGGTTTTCTGAGGTATGCAGGCATACCTCAGAAAACGGCCTGGCAGGAATGAATGAGGGATAGAATGAATTATCAGGCGTTTCTGATTAAATATGCCGAGATCGGCATCAAGGGAAAAAACAGAATTCTCTTTGAGGAGGCTCTGGTCCGCCAGATTGCCCGCAGTCTGAAACCTGTAGAGGGAGAATTTGAAGTTACCCGTGAAATGGGAAGAATTTATGTCAGGGCAGACGGCAGCTTCGACTTTGAGGGAGCCGTAGATGCCATGCGCCATGTGTTCGGCATTTCCGGAATCTGCCCTGTTGTGATTGTGGAGGACGAGGGATTCGAGTCCATAGCCCAGGCCGTGGTCCGCTATACAGCAGAGGTTTATCCGGAAAGCAGGGCTAAGACCTTTAAGATTTTCGCGCGGCGCTCCAACAAAAGCTATCCGAAGGATTCCATGCAGCTGAACGCGGATCTGGGAGAGGCGGTTCTGAACGGATGCCCATGGATGCAGGTGGATGTCCATCATCCGGACTGTGTGATCACTGTGGAGGTCAGAAAGAAGATCTATATCTATTCCCATGTCATTCCCGGACCGGGAGGCATGCCGGTAGGGACAAACGGGGAGGCAGAGCTCCTTCTCTCCGGCGGAATCGATTCCCCGGTTGCCGGCTATATGATCGCCAAGAGGGGAGTGACCATCGATGCGGTCTACTTCCATGCGCCGCCGTATACCAGCGAGAGGGCGAAACAGAAGGTTGTGGATCTTGCGCGGATCGTATCTGCCTACAGCGGCCCGATCCGGCTCCACATCGTTAATTTTACGGATATTCAGCTGGCTATCTACGAAAAATGTCCGCATGAGGAGCTTACCATTATCATGCGGCGATATATGATGAAAATCGCGGAGAGCTTTGCGCGGAAAGACGGCGCAAAGGCATTGATTACCGGGGAGAGCGTCGGCCAGGTGGCCAGCCAGACGGTGGACAGCCTGGTCTGCACCAATGCGGTCTGTACTCTTCCTGTATTCCGCCCGCTGATCGGTTTTGATAAGCAGGAAATTATCGAAATATCCAGAAAAATCGGAAGCTACGAGACATCCATCCAGCCCTTTGAGGACTGCTGCACGATTTTTGTGGCGAAGCATCCGGTGACACATCCGATTCTGAAGGTGATCGAGAGATCGGAGAAGAAGCTGGAAGGTGTGATAGAACCGATGATAGAGACTGCCGTCAGCACGGCGGAGACGGTTCTGGTGGAGTCCTGAAGAATCCGTTTTGTAAGTAATAATAAGGCAAAAAAACAGCCCGCAGCAAAAGCTGCGGGTCTGCGCCGGACAACAGGCCGGTTCTTAAATTCCTATTTTCTTTGATTTTTTCCGTTTTCCGGCTTCTCTGACGATACGCCCTTCGGAAGTGCTTTCACACCCGGACAGAGCATAGGGCATTGTCCGGAAAGAAATCGGAGAAAACTTATTTTTCCTCCACAATGTAGGGCTTCAGGACATCCAACACCTGGGTTAATTCAGACCCGTCTGTGTGAATATTCAGGTCAATCGGTTTGGAAAGATCCAGACTGAAAATGCCCATGATGGATTTCGCGTCAATGACGTACCTTCCGGATACAAGATCAAAGTCAAAGTCAAAGTTGGAAATCGCGTTTACGAAATTCTTTACTTTTTCAATGGAATTCAGGGAAATTTTAACTGTCTGCATCTTTTTTTCCTCCATATATGCTGATACAAATCCTGCCGCGAGAACACGGCGGAGACTGTGAATAACCGGATTTTCGGATTCATCATTAAAACTATGATACGTGCAAAAAAAGGAAAAGTCAAGGCGGAGGCGGGGACAGAAAGGAAATTTTATGTTAAGAAAAGCTGCTCTTCACAATCTGGGATGCAAGGTGAATTCGTATGAGCTGGAGGCAATGCAGCAGGCGCTGGAAAACGCCGGCTACCGCATTGTCCCGTTCGAGCCGGGAGCGGATGTCTATGTGATCAATACCTGTACCGTGACAAACATTGCAGACCGGAAATCCCGCCAGATGCTTCACAGGGCGCGCGGTATGAATCCGGATGCCGTCGTGGTGGCCGTTGGCTGCTATGCCCAGGTGCGGGGAAAGGAGCTGGAGAAGGACCCTGCCATAGACCTGATCATCGGAAGTGACAGAAAAGGGGATCTGGTACAGGAGCTGGAGAGGTATTTCGCGGGAGGAGGCAGACGGACAGATACTTCGGAAATCCGCCGGGACAGGGAAATAGAAAAGCTGGAAACCGACCGGGCAGAAGGACACACCAGGGCTTTCCTGAAGGTGCAGGACGGCTGCAACCAGTTCTGTTCCTACTGTATTATTCCCTATGCCAGAGGCCGGGTCCGCAGCAGGAAAATCGCGGATGTCGCGCAGGAGACAGAGCGGCTTGCGGCCAGCGGCGTGCAGGAAGTGGTGCTCACCGGTATCCATCTCTGTTCCTACGGGAAGGATCTGGGTGAGGGGGAAAATCTTTCCGCACTGATCCGTGCCGTGCACCAGACAGAGGGAATCCGCAGAATCCGGCTGGGTTCGCTGGAGCCGGGTTCGATCGACGAGGCATTTGTGAAAAATCTGGCGGAACTGCCGAAGGTCTGTCCTCATTTTCATCTTTCCCTGCAGAGCGGGTGCGGCCGCACACTGCAGCGCATGAACCGGAAGTATACGCCGGAAGAATTTGCGCAGACCTGCGGGCTCCTGCGGAGATATTTCCGGCATCCGGCCATCTGTACAGATATCATCACCGGATTTCCGGGAGAGACGGAGGAAGATTTCGAGGAATGCAGGAGCTTTGTGGAAAAAATGCATTTCTTCGAGACACATGTTTTCCCTTATTCCAGGAGGGAAGGAACCAGGGCGGCGGCATTCCCGGATCAGATCCCGGAGCCGGTGAAAAGAGAGAGGGGGGCCGTGCTGCGGGAGCTGGACCGGAAAAGAAGAGAAGAGTTCCTGAGGTATTACTGCGGCACGCCGCTGGAGGTGCTGTTTGAGGAAAAGGTGGCCGAAGGCGGCCGCAGCTGGTGGCTGGGACACGGAAAGGAATATCAGAAAGTGCTTCTGCCCGCGGATTTTCCGGGCATTCCCGCGGAAGGGCTGTCCAACTGGATTCTTTCTGTTACGCCGGAAAGGATCTGCTTCCAGGACTGCCTAACGGTCTGACGGCCCGGCAGCTGTCTTGCACTTTTCGGGGAAGTACGTTACAATTATTAAGTTATAAGCCGGATTCTGCCATTCGGCCGGCACTCGTCAGGAGTGTGAAAGGATGTGAAGACATGAGCGATTTAAGCAATACACAATACTTTGAGGTAATGCCGGAGACGGACACACAGGCCAAAAAGGTCCTGGATATTGTTTATCACGCGATGGAGGAGAAGGGGTATAACCCCGTCAATCAGATCGTGGGATATATCATGTCCGGAGATCCGACTTACATCACCAGCCACAACGGCGCGCGCAGCATGATTATGAAGGTGGAGCGGGACGAGCTGGTAGAAGAGCTTCTGAAGGAGTACATCAAAAACGAATCCTGGAGGACGGACAAATCGTGAAAAGAATCCTGGGACTGGACTATGGCTCCAAAACTGTAGGGGTTGCGGTCAGCGACCCGCTGGGGTATACTGCGCAGGGAGTGGAGATTATCCGCAGGAAGCAGGAAAACAAGCTGCGACAGACCCTTGCCAGAATTGAAGAACTGGTAAAGGAATATGACGCGGACACCATTGTTCTCGGATTTCCAAAACACATGAATAATGACATCGGCGACCGGGCTGCCAAATCTCTGGAGTTCCGCGATATGCTTGAACGAAGGACCGGCAAAAAGGTTGTCATGTGGGATGAACGTCTTACGACCGTGGCAGCGGATCGTATTCTGGACGAGACAGGGGTAAAAGGACGAGACCGCAAGGAAGTGATCGATCAGATTGCGGCCACATTCATCCTGCAGGGGTATTTGGATTCTTTGGAAAACGGCCGGAAATGATGCCGGAGCTGCGAACATGAAAAGAGAAAAAGTAAGCTTTACAACAGAAAACGGCAGAACGGAAGAATTTTTTGTAGAAGAGGAAACCAGGATAGGAGGAGTGAACTATCTCCTGGTAACTGATTCTGACGGAGAAGAGGCAAATGCCTGCATTCTGAAAGACCTGTCCGAAGACGGCGATGAGGAAGCGAATTTTGTTCCCGTAGAGGATGACACAGAATTCCATGCAGTGGCCGGTGTTTTCCAGCAGATGCTGGAGGATACGGTACTGGTACAGGATACGAAAGAACCTGGAAAAGCCTGATTGCCCTCCGGCCCGTCTTTCAGTCTGCAAAAAGAACAGACAAAGATCGGAAGAAGTATGGAGGTTAACTGAATATTGAAAACGAATCAGACGAGTAAGCTCAAGATTATCCCTCTGGGCGGCCTCGAACAGATCGGCATGAACATTACTGCCTTTGAATATGAAGACAGTATTGTTGTGGTGGACTGCGGCCTGGCTTTCCCGGATGACGACATGCTGGGAATTGATCTGGTTATCCCGGATATTACCTATCTGAAGCAGAACATTGACAAGGTAAAAGGGTTTGTTATTACACACGGACATGAGGACCATATCGGGGCTCTGCCTTATGTCCTGCGGGAAATCAATGTCCCGATCTACGCGACCAAGCTGACCGTAGGGCTGATTGAGCATAAGCTGGAGGAGCACGATATGCTCCGCACCACCAGGCGCAAGGTGATCAAATTCGGGCAGTCCATCAATCTGGGATGTTTCCGCATAGAATTTATCAAGACAAATCACAGCATACAGGACGCGGCCGCGCTGGCCATTTATTCCCCCGCGGGAATTGTTGTCCACACAGGAGATTTTAAGGTGGATTACACCCCGGTCTTCGGTGACGCCATTGACCTGCAGCGGTTTGCGGAAATCGGGAAAAAGGGTGTATTGGCCCTGATGTGTGACAGCACGAATGCGGAGAGAGAGGGCTTTACGAAGTCCGAGCGCACGGTTGGCCATACCTTTGATATGATTTTTTCGGAGCACACCAACCAGAGGCTGATTATCGCCACCTTTGCCTCGAACGTAGACCGTGTGCAGCAGATTATCTATACGGCCTATAAATACGGAAGAAAAGTCGTGGTGGAAGGCCGCAGCATGGTCAATATTATTTCCACGGCTTCAGAGCTCGGCTATCTGAATATTCCGGAGCACACGCTGATAGACATCAACGAGATGAAAAATTATCCGGATGAGAAGATGGTTCTTGTCACTACGGGAAGCCAGGGAGAGTCCATGGCCGCGCTTTCCAGAATGGCCGCGGATATTCACAAGAAAGTGACCATTAAGCCGGGGGATCTGATCGTGTTCAGCTCCCACCCGATTCCCGGAAATGAAAAAGCAGTCTCCAATGTTATCAATGAGCTCTGTGAAAAAGGCGCGGATGTTATTTTCCAGGATGTTCATGTATCCGGCCACGCCTGCCAGGAGGAGATCAAGCTGATTTACTCTCTGGTAAAGCCAAAGTACGCGATTCCTGTTCACGGGGAATACCGGCATCTGAAGGCCCAGGCAAAGCTGGCGGCGGAGCTTGGAATTCCGAAGGAAAATATCTTTATCATGAAAACCGGGGACGTTCTTTCGCTGGACAGTGAGTCCGCGAAGGTTACCGGAAAGGTAGAGACCGGTGGAATCATGGTAGACGGACTTGGCGTCGGTGATGTGGGAAATATTGTGCTCCGTGACAGGCAGCACCTTTCCGAGGACGGCATTATCATCGTCGTCCTGACACTGGACCGGCACAGCGGTATGCTGCTGGCGGGACCGGACATTGTTTCCAGAGGCTTTGTTTACGTCCGGGAGTCAGAAGATCTGATGGATGAAGCCAGGGTGGCCGCGGAGGATGCGCTGGATGACTGCCTGGACCGTCATATTACGGACTGGGGCAAGCTGAAGACATCGGTAAAGGATGCCCTCAGCGCGTTTGTCTGGAAGCGCACGCAGCGCCGCCCGATGATTCTTCCTATTATTATGGAGGCTTAACCGAATGGATCCGGTAGCATTACAGACAGAGGAGCTGATCTCGGCGATCCGGAGCTCCGGCGATTACCAGCGGTATAAAAAGTGTGAAGAACAGCTCCGGCAGAATCCGGAGCTCAAAAAGAAGGTGGATGAATACCGGGTTCGGAACTTTCAGCTTCAGCAGACGGAACGAGATCTTTTCGATGAGTCAGACGAGGTTCTGCGTGAATTCGGCAGCGTACTGAAAAATCCACTTGCCGCGGAATATCTGGATGCGGAAAGCTCCGTCTGCCGCATGGTACAGAGAGTTGTAAACTATATCAACAAAAGTGTGGCAGTGGATATCCCCGAAATGGAAAAGCCCGGGCACTAAGAGGAGCTGAGAATGGCAGGAAAAGAAAAAAAGGACAATGTCGGATACCGTGTCGCGCTTTTCGGCGTAAAGGGACTGCTGAAGGTCCTTCTGATCGTCTGTCTGGTCGTTGTTCTTATATATTTCTGTAAAAAAGCATACGGGCTCGGTTACGAAGTGTTTAATCAGGACGCGGTGGACAGCGGGGACGGGAGAAAAGTCACCGTGACCGTTACGGAGGACATGTCAGTCTATGACATCGGAAAAATGCTCCGGGCGGAGGGACTTCTGGAAGAAAGCCCCGCTGCTTTCTGGGTGCAGGAGCTTATTTCCGACTATCATAACCAGATTCTTCCGGGGACCTATTCTCTAAATACCGCCATGACTCCGGATGACATTATCTCCGCCCTGGCAGGCTCTGATTCGAAGCACTCGGTAGACGGAGGGGAGACCGTAATCTCATCCTCCGGGCAGGAACAGGACGGGAGCGGGTCCACACCGGAGGGCAATGTAAAGGTATGATTACAGACAGTCGGATGACCGCTTTTATCAATTCTCTGGATCACGGAAACACGCCTTTTCTGGACAGGCTGGAGCAGCAGGCCAGAAAAGACAGGGTGCCGGTGATCCGCAGAGAGACGCAGAGCTTTCTGAAAACCATTCTGGAGATGCAAAAACCGGGATCCGTTCTGGAGATCGGAACGGCAGTCGGTTTTTCCGCCATTCTTATGGCGGGGGCGACAGCACCGGAATGCAGGATAACGACCATCGAGGACTATGAAAAGCGCATACCTGTAGCGCAGAAGAACTTCAGGGAATCCGGTTACGCAGACCGGATCACCTTGTTGAAGGGAGACGCGGCGGATGTATTAAAAACGCTGTCGGATCCCTTTGATTTTATTTTTCTGGATGCAGCCAAGGCACAGTATATCCGGTATCTTCCGGATCTGCTCCGCCTGATGCGCCCGGGAAGCGTGCTTGTTTCCGATAACGTGCTGCAGGGAGGGGACATTATCGAATCCCATTACGCGGTGGAACGGCGCAACCGCACGATTTACAGACGCATGCGGGAGTACCTGCGGGTGCTGAAGGACAGTGACGTGCTGGAGACTTCCATTCTTCCCCTGGGAGACGGGGTCACGATTTCCGTGTACAAATCCGGGTACCGGGCGAATATGGAAAACAGCGTCTCCGGATAAGCTGCAGCTCGGGAGAATGGCCGGGCGCCGGGCGAAGGGAAAAACAGTGTCTACGGGTAAGCTGCAGAGTGGAAGAACAGCTGAATATCAGGAAAAGAAGGATAGCAGAGGATAGTAAGATGCGGACGATGGACGGAAAAAGAAAACCGGAGCTTCTGATCCCCGCCTCCTGTCTGGAGGTGCTGAAGGTGGCGGTCGCCTTTGGGGCGGATGCGGTTTATATCGGCGGAGAAGTGTTCGGACTCCGGGCAAAGGCAAAAAATTTCAGCCGTGAAGATATGGCGGAGGGAATCCGCTACGCACATGAACATGGGGTAAAAGTGCATGTGACGGTAAATATTCTGGCACACAACCGCGATCTGGCCGGCATACGCGCTTATCTGAAAGAGCTGAAGAAACTTCGTCCGGACGCCCTTATCATTGCAGATCCCGGCGTGTTCACCCTCGCGGGGGAGATCTGCCCGGAAATAGACCGTCATATCAGCACGCAGGCAAATAATACCAATGCGGAGACCTTCCTTTTCTGGTACCGCCTTGGAGCCCGCAGGGTGGTGACGGCCAGGGAGCTCTCTTTGCGGGAAATCCGGGAGATCCGGCAGCAGGTTCCGGAGGATCTGGAAATAGAAAGCTTTGTCCACGGGGCCATGTGCATATCCTACTCCGGCAGATGCCTTCTTTCCAATTATTTTACCGGGAGAGATGCCAACCGGGGCGCCTGCACGCATCCCTGCAGATGGAAGTATCTGACCGCGCCGGCGGAGGACGCGGAAAGGCTGGAAGAGATGGAGAAGGAAACACGTCCCGAAGAGAGGATGGCGTTTCTGCAGGAGGAGACCCGGCCGGGAGAATATCTTCCTGTCCTGGAAAATGAAAGAGGAACATTCATCTTTAACTCCAAGGATCTCTGTATGATTGAACATATTCCGGATCTGATAGCGGCTGGAATTGACAGCTATAAGATAGAAGGACGTATGAAAAGCGCGCTCTATGTGGCTACTGTCGCCCGCACATACCGAAAAGCAATCGACGATTATCTGGAAGATCCGGCTCTTTACCAATCTCATATGGACTGGTATCGGGAACAGATTGCGGACTGCACCTACCGGCAGTTTACGACCGGATTTTATTATCATAATCCCTCCTCGGAAGACCAGATTTATGACAGCAACACGTACATTACCAACTACATCTGCCTGGGGATTGCCGAAGGAGAGGACGCGAAAGGGTATACGGTGCTGCATCAGAAAAACAAATTCTCGGTCGGCGACCGTATTGAGGTGATGAAGCCGGACGGAAGCAATCCGGAAGTTGTTGTGGAGGAAATACTGGATGCGGAGGGAAATGCCATGGACAGCGCGCCCCACCCGCAGCAGGAACTCCACGTGAAGCTCGGCGGCATTCCCCAGCCCTTCGATATCCTGCGGATGCGTAAAGAGTAAGTAAGCTGTTCTTTTTACAATAAATGAATACCCCTCCGGAAAGCGCTTGCGCTCTATTTTATTTAATACGTCTTCCGGTAATAGCCGGGCGCGGCTTCTTCGGCATATCCGGACATGCATAGCTGCATCAGCACCCGGCACAGCTGCGGCATTTCGATTCCTGTTTTTTCCTGCAGATCCGCGAGGGATATTTCCCGGCTGTTCAGGCCGGTAAAGATTTTTCTGAATTCTTCTGATTTTTTCCATTCCGGCGGGAGCTGTCTTTCCTGTTTTTCCCTTTTTTTACTTTCCGGCGCGGCCAGTCCGAGTTCCTCCAGCAGAACCTCCGGAGAGGTGGCAATTCCCGCGCCTTGTGCGATCAGACGGTTGCAGCCCTGGCTCAGAGGGTCGTCGTTTCTGCCGGGAACGGCATAGACGGTTTTGCCCTGATCCAGGGCATAATCCGCGGTGATCAGCGAGCCGCTTTTCAGGCGGGCTTCCACAACGAGAACGATATCGGCCAGGGCGCTGATTATGCGGTTGCGGATCGGGAAATGCCAGGAGATGGGCAGGGCATCCGGGGCGAATTCCGAGATCAGTCCTCCGTGCCCCTCTGCAATTTCCCGATACAGGCTGTAGTTTTCTCTGGGATAGCAGACATTGACTCCGCAGCCCAGAACGGAGAAGGTCCTGCCGCGGACATCCAGGGCACCCTTCTGCGCCCAGGCATCAATGCCGGAAGCCATTCCGCTGATAATCTGCACGCCGGAGGAGGCCAGTTCGGCGGCAAACCGTCGTGCCTCCGCTTTTCCGTAGGCACTGCAGCTGCGGGCGCCGACAATGGCGGCTGTCTTTCCTGACGGGTCGGGAAATTCGCCGATCAGGAACAAAGATTTCGGCATCTGGCCATAGGGAAGGAGCCGGGAGGGATAGGCAGGGTTAACCGTTCCGTCCGGACGGTATTTTTCCACCAGACGGATTTTCTGCGTCAGTTCCGGCGAAGTGTCAAGAATATAGTTTCTTTTCTGCACGAGAATCTCCTTTCTTTGCATTGTTGGCGGCGGGAGATTATGCATCTCGTCTCTGGGTGCGGAAGCAGATTGCTTCGCTGATATGTGCTTCGCAGATGGAGTCGGAATGCTCCAGATCCGCAATGGTCCGGGATACCCGGAGAAGATGGTGGTAGCCTCTGGCGCTGAGTTTCAGATGGGTGAAGGCATTTTCCATCATGCGCGAGGCCTCGCCGGTAAGGAAGCAGTACCGGTTCAGAAGGGAAACGGGAAGCTCGCTGTTAAAGAGAAAGCTTTCGTTCCGATACCGTTCCTGTTGAATCAGGCTTGCAGCCGTAACTTTTTTCTGAAGCAGGGCGGAGGAGACTCCGTTTTGAGAAGGAGAGGTCAGGTCAGAGTAGCTGACGGCCGGGACGCTGCAGTGCAGGTCGATACGGTCCAGGAGGGGCTGGCTGATCCGTGCCTGATACAGCTCGATTTCTCTTGGAGAACAGCTGCAGCGATTCCGGTCCGGGTAGTAGCCGCAGGGACACGGATTCATGGCGGCAATAAAAAGGAAGGATGCGGGAAACAGAAAGGTCCCGCCCGAACGGGAAACGGTAATCCGACGTTCTTCCAGTGGCTGGCGCAGCATTTCCAAGGTGCGCGGGTCGGCTTCCGGCAGTTCGTCCAGATACAGAATTCCCCTGTGCGCCAGCGTAATTTCGCCCGGCCGGGGAATGATACCGCCGCCGCAGAGTGCCGCGGCGGAAATGTTGTGATGCGGTGCGCGGAAGGGGCGGCTTTTCATCAGCGGCTGTCCTTCGGGAAGCAGTCCTGCAATGGAGTAAATCCGGGATATCTCAAGACTTTCTTCCGGCGTAAGAGGAGGGAGAATCCCCGGAATCCTCCTGGCTATCATAGATTTTCCGGAGCCGGGAGGACCGGACAAAAGGAGATTGTGAAATCCGGCTGCAGAGATCAGTGCGGCGCGCCTGGCAGAAGCCTGTCCGCGGATGTCGCGGAAATCCTCTTGGGAAGCTGATTTCGCCCCTTCGGAAACAGGAGCCGGTCCGGAAGAAGGGAGAGAGGAACTCTTGCAGAACTGTATCAGCTCGCGCAGATGACGGATGCCTATGACACGGATTCCGGAGACAATCTGCCCCTCCCTCAGATTGCCTGCCGGCACCAGACAGATCCGGCAGCCTCTTTCTCTTGCCATCAGGACGCTGGGAAGCACCCCGGCAATCCGTTCAGTCCTGCCATCCAGATGAAGCTCACCGACCAGCATGGCGCCATCCAGGGCGTGTTCCGGTATTTCTCCAACTGCCTGAAGAACGGCGGCGGCAATCGGAAGGTCAAAGCGGGTGCCTTCTTTCCGGATATCGCCCGGAGAAAGATTGATGGTGATGCGTTTGGGCGGAAGAAGAATGCCCAGGTTGCGAAGTGCGGTGCGGACGCGGTCCTGTGCTTCCCTTACCTGGGAGGAGACAAAACCGACCATGGAAAAAACGGGCATGCCGCTGCTCACATCTGCTTCTACCCAGATGGGAACGGCATCCACGCCGTAAATTGCGGCAGAGAGAATACTGCAGAACATAAAGCCTCCTGACTCTCTGCGCAGACAAAGCTTTCCCCCGAAAGCACCTTCAGTATTGAACAGTTTTTGTCAGCTGTCAAGGAGAAAAGCATTCCTTTGTCAGAAATTTTCTTGCAAGGACTGATCTTTTGCGTTATAGTGATGCATGCGTATCGCAGATTCGGAGGAAATAGGCAATTTATATAAGTATTTGCGGGAGGCATTTGTTTTGGCAAATAACCTTGTTATCGTTGAGTCACCGACTAAGGTGAAGTCTGTCAAGAAATTTCTCGGACCGAACTACACGGTTCTTGCGTCCAACGGCCATGTCAGGGATCTGCCGAAAAGCAGTCTCGGAATTGATGTGGAGCATGATTTTGAACCGAAATACATAACCATCCGTGGAAAGGGAGAACTGGTTGCTTCCTTAAAGAAAGCCGCCTCGAAAGCGGATAAAGTTTATCTGGCTACCGACCCGGACCGTGAGGGTGAGGCGATATCCTGGCATCTTTCCAAGGCATTAAAGCTGGATCCGAAAAAAATGCGCCGGATCACATTTAATGAAATTACAAAATCGGCCGTTAAGGCGTCTTTGAAAAATGCCAGAGACATTGATATGAATCTGGTCAATGAACAGCAGGCGCGGAGATGTCTGGACCGCATGGTCGGGTATGAGATCAGTCCGCTTCTGTGGAAGAAAATCAAGCGCGGCCTTTCCGCCGGCCGGGTACAGTCCGTGGCGCTGCGTATTATTGCCGACCGGGAGGATGAGATCAATTCTTTTATCCCGAAGGAATACTGGACTCTGGACGCGGATCTTCAGGTAGACGGCATGAAAAAGCCCCTGACCGCCCATTTTTACGGGAAGGACGGAAAGAAGACCGAGCTGCAGTCGGAGGAACAGGTCAGGCAGGTACTCTCTGACCTGGAGGGAGAATCCTTCCGGGTGGAGGAACTAAAAAAAGGGGAGCGCACCCGAAAAGCGCCTCTTCCTTTTACAACCAGCACGCTGCAGCAGGAGGCATCCCGGACGCTGAATATGTCCACCTATAAAACCATGCAGGTTGCCCAGCAGCTGTATGAAGGGATTACGCTCCCGAAAGAGGGAACGGTCGGACTGATTTCTTACCTGCGTACCGATTCCACGCGTATTTCCGAGGAAGCAGATCTGGCAGCCCGTTCTTATATTGCGAAGCAGTACGGGGAGGCGTACTCGGCCGCCGGGAATACCGCCAATACCAATAAAAACGCGCAGGACGCGCACGAGGCGATCCGTCCCACGGATATTACAAGGACACCGGTATCTGTCAAGGAACATCTGACCAGGGAACAGTTCCGCCTCTATCAGCTGATCTGGAAGCGTTTTACGGCCAGCCGCATGACGCCGGCCCGCTATGAAACGGATTCCGTAAAAATCAAGGCCGGAGCCTATACCTTTACGGCGGCGTCCTCCAAGGTGATCTTCGACGGATTCCTTTCTGTCTATGCACCGGAGGAAGATGGAAAGGTGCGGGATGATTACCTGAGCGGGATTACAGAGAGTAGTTCGCTGAAGCTTCTGGAGTTCCAGCAGGAACAGCATTTTACCCAGCCTCCAGCGCACTATACAGAAGCTACGCTCGTAAAAACGCTGGAGGAGCTCGGGATCGGACGGCCCAGCACCTACGCGCCGACCATCACCACCATCATTGCCCGCCATTATGTGACAAGGGAAAAGAAAAACCTGTACATGACCGAGCTGGGGGAAGTGGTGAACGATATGATGAAGCAGGCGTTCCCCAGCATTGTGGATGTGAATTTTACCGCCAATATGGAACAGCTTCTGGATGCCGTCGGTGACGGGATTATTAACTGGAAAACCGTCGTGGAGAATTTCTGGCCGGATCTGGAGGCCTCTGTGCAGGCTGCGGAAAAAGAACTGGACAAGGTAAAGATCGAGGATGAGGTGTCTGATGTCATCTGCGAGAACTGCGGCAGACATATGGTGGTAAAGTACGGACCCCACGGCAAATTCCTTGCCTGCCCCGGATTCCCGGAGTGCAGGAATACAAAGCCGTATCAGGAGAAAATAGGCGTGTCCTGTCCCCGGTGCGGAGGAGAAATACTCCGCAAGAAAACCAGAAAGGGAAGGGTCTACTACGGATGCGAGCACTATCCGGAGTGTGAGTTTATGAGCTGGCAGCAGCCGGTCAGCGAGAAATGCCCGAAGTGCGGCGGATATATGGTAATCCGCGGAAACCGGATTGCCTGCGCGGACAAAGAATGCGGATTTGTGAAAAACCGGGAAGACAAGGATTGACAGAATATTCAAACGATGTCCATATACAGGCCACATTTTACTGTTACTATACAGCCGACGCTCTTGGAAACAATTCAAAATTCAATCTTCTGCGATGAATAAAAGATGATGACGGAATTTTCAGAAAAAATGTTGAACACTGTTTTTTCCTATGTTATGATGAGTTTGACGTATTGATTTGTGTGTGGCATACGATAATGGCTGTGTAAATAGCAGAACAGGAGACGAAATGAGCGTACAACTACTGGACAAGACTAGAAAAATCAACAAATTGCTGCACAACAACAGCTCGACCAAGGTTGTCTTTAATGACATCTGCAAGGTGATGGTGGAATGTCTGGATTCCAATATTCTTGTGATCAGTAAAAAAGGCAAGGTTCTGGGCGTCGCTGTCTGCGAGGGAGTGCCGGAAATTACAGAACTTTTAACCAATGAAGTGGGCAGCCACGTGGACAGCCTGCTGAACGACCGGTTCTTGAGCGTACTTTCCACAAAAGAAAACGTAAATATGAGCACACTTGGGTTTGAAGATCCGGAGAACGACAAATTTACGGCTATCATCAATCCCATAGAAATCGCGGGAGAGCGGCTGGGAACCGTTTTTATGTACCGCTACAATCCGCCCTATGATATTGACGATATCATCGTCAGCGAATACGGGACGACGGTGGTAGGACTGGAGATGATGCGCTCGGTTAACGAGGAAAATGTAGAGGAAAACCGGAAAATTCAGGTTGTCAAATCTGCGTTCAGCACGCTTTCCTTCAGCGAACTGGAAGCCATCATTCATATCTTTGATGAGCTGAACGGAACAGAGGGCATCCTTGTTGCCAGCAAGATTGCGGACCGTGTCGGCATTACCCGTTCGGTGATTGTCAATGCACTCCGGAAATTTGAGAGTGCCGGCGTTATCGAATCCAGATCAAGCGGAATGAAGGGAACGTACATCAAGGTCCTGAATGATTACATCTTTGATGAGCTGGACGAAATTAAAAAGCAGAGAAACGGAAAGCAGAAAGAACAGGAAAAAAAGTAAGCAGGGCTTATAAAACGAAGACCCGTGCGGTATCATACAGAAAGAAACGTACATAAGCAGGAGCTGCGGAAACCAAGGGTTTCGCAGCTCCTGCTGTTTTCCGGAAATTGGCAGATGCAGCGTTTTCGGGAAACACGAAGATTTGGGGAACCGATGACCCCTGTGATACCATGCCTGTAGCTCGCAAAGCCGCTGCCAGTGGAACTGCAGCGGGCAGGAATGCAGTGTTTCCAGGCTGGAAAATTGGAAGTTTGCAAAAAATAGAAAAAAACAGAGAAAAAATGATAAATAACGAGATAAAAAGAGATAATTACATATTTTATGCGCTTGCGTAATGATATCCTTTTTACTATTATATACTTCGTTGATAGCACTCAGATATAACGAGTGCTAATAAAGAAAAGGAAAATTTAAGGAGGCATAAACTATGAAGTTAGTTCCTTTGGGTGACAGGGTTGTTCTGAAACAGGTAGAAGCAGAGGAAAAGACAAAATCCGGTATTATCCTTACCTCTCAGGCGCAAGAAAAACCGCAGGAAGCAACAGTTATCGCGGTAGGACCGGGCAAGGATGATGTAAAAATGGAAGTTAAGGTCGATGACAAGGTCATCTATTCCAAATACGCCGGGACAGAGGTAAAGCTGGACGGCGAGGAATATATCGTTGTAAAGCAGGATGATATTCTTGCCATTGTAAAATAAGAATGAACAGGGACGCGTCAGAGAGCCATTCACAGCTTTTGACGCCGTAATCAAAGAATCAATCACAGAATCAATCAGGAGGATAAGCAATTATGGCAAAGGAAATTAAATACGGAGAGGAAGCAAGAACAGCCCTTCAGGCTGGTGTAGATAAACTGGCAAATACCGTCCGTGTGACACTTGGACCGAAGGGACGCAATGTAGTCCTGGAGAAATCCTATGGCGCGCCGACCATTACCAATGACGGTGTTACCATTGCCAAGGAAATCGAGCTGGAAGACGGATTTGAAAACATGGGCGCGCAGCTGATCCGTGAGGTCGCTTCCAAGACGAACGATGTAGCCGGCGACGGTACCACAACCGCAACCGTACTTGCGCAGGCGATGATTCATGAAGGTATGCGCAACCTGGCTGCAGGCGCTAATCCGATTATCCTCAGAAAAGGTATGAAGAAAGCGACCGACAAGGCTGTAGAACTTATTAAGGATATGAGCAAGAAAGTAAGCGGTAAGGAGCAGATCGCAAGAGTTGCCGCTGTATCCTCCGGAGACGATGAAGTCGGCAAGCTGGTAGCGGATGCTATGGAGAAGGTCACCAATGATGGCGTAATTACCATCGAGGAGTCCAAGACCATGCAGACCGAGCTGGATCTGGTAGAAGGAATGCAGTTTGACCGTGGATATGTTTCCGCTTATCTGGCAACAGATATGGAGAAGATGGAGGCGGACCTGGAGAATCCCTACATCCTGATTACAGACAAGAAGATCAGCAATATTCAGGAGATCCTGCCGCTTCTGGAGCAGATCGTTCAGAATGGCGCAAGCCTGCTGATTATCGCGGAGGATGTCGAGGGAGAGGCTCTGTCTACTCTGATTGTCAACAAACTGCGTGGTACCTTCAAGGTATGTGCGGTTAAGGCTCCCGGCTATGGCGACAGAAGAAAAGAGATGCTGCAGGATATCGCGATCCTGACAGGCGGCCAGGTTGTTTCCTCCGAGCTTGGAATTGAGCTGAAAGATGCGACTATGGATATGCTCGGAAAAGCAAAATCCGTTCAGATTAAGAAAGAAACCACAACGATCGTTGACGGTGCGGGCGACAAGAGCGCCATCAAGGATAGAATTGCCCAGATCAAGGCTCAGATCGAAGAGACGAAGTCCGACTTTGACAGAGAGAAACTTCAGGAGAGATTGGCCAAGCTGTCCGGCGGCGTAGCGGTTATCCGTGTAGGCGCGGCAACAGAGACCGAGATGAAGGAAGCCAAGTTCCGTATGGAGGATGCGCTGAACGCGACACGTGCGGCAGTTGAGGAAGGAATTATCGCAGGCGGCGGTTCCGCTTATGTTCACGCTACCAAAGATCTTGCCGCATATGCAAAGACCCTGGAAGGCGACGAGAAGACCGGTGCGATGATCGTTGTTAAGGCTCTGGAAGCTCCGCTTGCTACCATTGCAGAGAACGCAGGACTGGAAGGCGCTGTCATTATCAACAAGGTAAAAGAGTCTCCGGTTGGCGTAGGCTTCGATGCTTATAAAGAAGAGTACGTAGATATGGTAGAAGCAGGAATCCTGGATCCGGCAAAAGTTACCAGAAGTGCCCTGCAGAATGCAACCTCCGTTGCCTCTTCTCTGCTGACAACCGAGTCTGCAGTCTCCATCATCAAGGAGCCGGCTCCCGCGGCACCCGCTGGCGCAGGCGCACCCGGCATGATGTAATGAACTGAAAAAAATCCGGAGAAATCCGGATCAGAGGAATAAAAGAGAACGTCTCTCCGGGCGGTAAATGTCCGGGAAGGCGTTCTTTTTTTGAGTATTTGGATTAGACTTCTGGCCTGCTGCGTTCAGACTCCGTATTTTCCGGCGAAAAAACAAGTACGCCCGGAGGCGCGCGTTTTTACAGCTCTTTCTGGTGCATCAGGCAGTCATGTACAAGCATGGCAATCTTGAATGTCATGGCTTCATCAAATTTCCGTATATCCAGTCCGGTTGTTTTCTGAAGCCTTTCCAGCCGGTACACCAGTGTATTCCGGTGAATGTACAGCTGCCGGGCAGTCTCGGAGATATTCAGGTTGTTGTCAAAGAAATGGCGGATGGTGAGCATCGTCTCGTCGTCCAGTTCCTGAAAAACGTCGTGGTCAAAGGTCTCCTTCAGAAAAAGATTGCACAGAGACGGAGGAAGCTGGTAGATCAGCCGGCCGATCCCCAGACTGTTGTAAGAGGAAATCCGCTGATCCGGTTTGAATATTTGTCCCACGGTCATGGCAAGCTGCGCCTCTTTGTAGGACTGCGACAGCGTGCTCAGAGAAGAGGCAGGGTTGCCGTAAGAGATATAGGCGGGAATCATAGCCTCAGTGTTCAGTGTATCCAGGAAAACTTCTGCCTGCTGATGGAACTGTTTCTCTGTTTCCTCCGGATCGGTTTCCTGAATCACAGCCAGATGCCTGGAATCCACAGGAGTGACAAACACATCGTATTTCGTTGTTAAGCAGACCGCTTTCAAGACCTGGTGTGCGGTGTTGTCCCTGTCAGGGTTTACCTCGACAAGATAAACAATCCTGCGGATGTTTTCCCTGATTTTCAGCTTTTTGGCCTTGGCGTGCATGTCTGTGGAAAGAAAATTGTCCAAAAGAACATTCTGCATAAAAAGGCTGCGGTCTGTCTGGGCATCGGAGACTGCCAGCATGTGCCGGATCTCACTGACGGCAAGACGTCCGCCCAGTTCGGCATTGGTGCCGCCTGCCTCAATCACGTACTCTGTCCGCTCATTCTCAAACACCTTAAAATAATAAGTATCATTGATCACCATGGTTTCCGCGGCCGATCCGATAAACCGGGAAACCGCGGAAGAGTCGGTGTCCGCCTGGCGGGCCGGGCCGTAAATACATTCTCCTGTATGGTTATAGACGATGTAATGGACATCCAGGATATCCTCCAGATCACTGACCGCGCTTAGTAATAGCTTTGCTGAAATCATAAACAGTACCTCCGGTTTTTTGCTGGCTTTGCTCTTATTCTATAAGTGCTGCCGGTTTTCTGCAAGCGTCCCGTAAGCTTTTGCTCCGAAACCGGACTTTTGGATTATCAGCCTGTATAAGTCCGCCGCGCTGCTTCGCCGCTTTCAGCAGCTCTCGCATCGCTTATACAATAAAAGAACCGGCGGATGCAGAGATCCGCCGGCCATGTGTACATTCGTCTTTGCAGGGAATCAGTGGCAGATTGCCAGCTCGGTGTCCTTGTCAAAGATATGCATTTTATCAATTTCAATAGCGAATTTGACGGTAGAACCTGTTCTGGCAGGCGTTCCGGGCTGTACGCGTGCAGTCATCGGAGTGCCGGCAAAATCGAAATACAGGAATACTTCTGCGCCAAGAAGCTCATAAACGTTAATTTTTGCCTCAAAGGTCGAATTCGGATATTTTGCCAGAGATTCCGGATCATCATCTACATTTTCGGGACGGATACCGGCAACAACGGTCTTCCCGACATAGCCTTTTTCTTTCAGGACTTTTGCCTTGTTCTCAGGAAGCGTGAATTCCTGCCCGCCTACGTTCAGGATGATGGAAGAACCTTTCTCTTCTACAACGGCATCCATGAAGTTCATCTGTGGGGAACCGATAAATCCTGCGACAAACAGGTTGCCGGGCTCATTGTACAGATTCTGGGGAGTATCCACCTGCTGAACAACGCCCTCTTTCATAACAACAATGCGGGTACCAAGGGTCATGGCCTCGGTCTGGTCATGTGTTACATAGATAATCGTTGCGCCCAGTCTGTCATGCAGTTTGGCAATTTCTGTACGCATCTGAACACGGAGCTTGGCATCCAGGTTGGACAGCGGCTCGTCCATCAGGAAGACACGGGGATTACGGACAATCGCACGGCCCATGGCAACACGCTGTCTCTGGCCGCCGGAAAGTGCCTTCGGCTTACGGTCAAGAAGGTGCTCCAGATCCAGGATCTTGGCTGCCTCTTTTACGGTTTTTTCAATCTGATCCTTCGGAACCTTGCGGAGCTTCAGACCGAATGCCATGTTGTCAAATACGGTCATATGCGGATACAGGGCATAGTTCTGGAAAACCATGGCAATATCTCTGTCCTTCGGGTCTACGTCGTTCATAACTTTTCCATCGATCTTCAGCGTGCCGGAAGAAATCTCCTCCAGACCTGCAATCATACGAAGCGTAGTGGATTTTCCGCATCCGGAAGGACCGACGAAAATGATGAATTCCTTGTCAGCGATTTCCAGATTAAAATCTTTAACAGCCTCAAAGCCGTTGGGGTATTTTTTTCCGATGTGTTCCAATGATAAACTGGACATTGAAGTTACCTCCCTGTAATTCTGCCGGATGCACCGGCGGTCATTCTTATCCTGAGACTGTCCTGTTCCTGTATCTGCGGAATCGGTTCAGTCCGGTGTTCTTTGTCCAGTATAACGGCTTAAAATGGAAGATTCCATGGATGACCCTACAAGAATTTGCGAAGAGCTTCGTCAGATTGCCCAAGCTGCCGTGAAAGGGATTACCGGCACAGGACATTCCGGAAGCGTTTGGGCTGTTATAGATCACAGGATATGGTATTTTCCCATTTCCTGTGCCTGAAAAAATTTTAGCCTTCGCGCGCCTGTGCTCATAAGTGCCAGCCCGAATTTTCGGCCTTCACGTACCTGTGTTCAGAAGAGCCAGCCCGAATTTTTGGTCTGCCTTGTAAAAAAAAGAAAGTTCGATTATACTTATTATTTACAGAGAACGGCTTGGGTTTCTGCTGTAATTCCGGCAGAGCCTGACAAACGAATCTTGAAAAAATGCTATTATTTAAGAAGGCACTATTATTAAGAGGGCGCACCGGCAGGGCCGGCATGGGAGTTCATTGTATGGATGATTTATTTACAGAGGTTGTGGTCAAAAAGAAACGGACAACGGCAGAGTCTGTCCTGAAAACGCTTCCGGTTTATCTGACTATTCTTATTCTTGCTGTTGGTATCTTCTTTCAGCCATTTCTTCTGGTGCTGCTTCTGATACCGCTGCTTATGAAAATGTTTCTCAGCCCCCGCCTGGATGTGGAATATGAATATTCCTATGTGAGTGGGGAACTGGATATCGCCAAGATTTTTTCCAAGCAGAGCAGAAAGCAGATGGCTTCCTATAATATGAAGGAAATGGAGCTTCTGGCGCCGCTTTCTTCCAGTCATATGGACGGGTTCCGCGGCAATCCAAACATAAAAAAAGTAGATTATTCCTCCGGAAAACCGGAAAACAGCGATAAGGTCTATGCCTTTATTATCAGTGTAAACAGTCAGAAACAGATGGTTCTGCTTGAGCCCGGCGAGAAGATCCTTCAGGATCTGCGAACCAGAATGCCGGGAAAGGTCTATCTTCAGTGATTTTTCTGGCGATTGACATTTCAACAGGCGTCTGCTAAACTCGTACAATTATTACAACAGCTTGCTTTTGTTCAGGAAAGGATGGAAAGATGGGAAGCATTATCGGTGAAGGGATTACATTTGATGACGTTTTACTGGTGCCGCAGTATTCGGAAGTTACACCGAATATGGTGGACGTTTCAACGTGGCTGACAAAAAAAATCAGGCTGAATATTCCTATGATGAGCGCCGGGATGGATACGGTTACCGAACACAGAATGGCGATTGCCATGGCACGGCAGGGCGGAATCGGAATTATTCATAAGAATATGACCATTGAGCAGCAGGCGGATGAGGTGGACAAGGTAAAACGTTCTGAGAACGGCGTTATCACGGATCCGTTTTTCCTTTCTCCGGAAAACACACTGGAGGATGCCAATCAGCTTATGGCGAAGTACAGAATCTCCGGTGTTCCCATCACAGAAGGAAAAAAACTGGTAGGAATTATCACAAACCGTGATCTTATGTTTGAAGAGGATTTTTCCAAGAAAATCAAGGAATCCATGACAAGGGCAGAGGACGGCCTGGTTACCGCGCCGGAAGGCGTCACACTGGAAGAGGCAAAGCGTATTCTTGCAAAGGCCAGAAAGGAAAAACTCCCGATTGTAGACAAGGACTTTAATCTGAAAGGCCTGATCACCATTAAAGATATCGAAAAGCAGATCAAATACCCGCAGTCCGCTAAGGATGCGCAGGGGCGTCTGCTCTGCGGAGCGGCGGTCGGCATCACCGGAGATGTCATGGACCGGGTAGAAGCCCTGGTGCATTCCCATGTGGATGTTATCGTTATAGATTCTGCGCACGGACATTCCGCGAATATTTTCAAGTGCCTCCGCATGATCAAGTCCGCCTATCCGGAGCTTCAGGTCATTGCGGGAAATGTGGCTACGGCAGAGGCTACGCATGATCTGATCGACGCGGGAGCAGACTGTGTGAAGGTCGGCATCGGTCCCGGATCCATCTGCACCACGCGTGTTGTCGCGGGAATCGGTGTTCCGCAGATCACAGCGGTTATGAACTGCTACGAGGAGTCCAAAAAGACGGGTACGCCGATTATCGCTGACGGAGGAATCAAGTATTCCGGAGATATTACAAAAGCGATCGCCGCAGGGGCAAACGTCTGCATGATGGGAAGCATGTTTGCCGGATGTGATGAGGCACCGGGAGAGTTTGAGCTTTTCCAGGGCAGAAAGTACAAGGTATACCGCGGCATGGGTTCCATGGCGGCTATGCAGCAGGCGCACGGAAGCGCGGACCGCTATTTCCAGTCCGGCGCTAAGAAGCTGGTGCCGGAAGGCGTAGAGGGACGTGTTGCCTATAAAGGGCTGGTAGAAGATACCATCTTCCAGCTGATCGGCGGGCTCCGCTCCGGAATGGGATACTGCGGGGCAAAGGACATTGAGACGCTGAAGGAAACAGGCAAATTTGTGAAAATATCCTCCGCATCCCTGAAAGAATCTCATCCGCATGACATCCATATCACAAAGGAAGCTCCGAACTACAGTATCGAGGAGTAAAAAGAGTAAGAAAGCTGCAGAATTTTTATTGTTCATGAAAAAGAGCCGGCGCGGAAAACTGCGTCGGCTCTTTCGCAAAGATTCAATTTTTTGTAAAGGTTCAATGAGAATACCGGAACCGCTGACCGTCTGCAAGGTATTTCTGCTTTGGACAGAAAGTACAGGCGGGAACAGATATCCTTATGGCGTCGGCAAAGCTGCCGCTGTGACTCACAGTATGGAATACCCGAAGCTGTTTACGATGGCGTCAATCGGCTTTCCCTCTTTACAGAGCGGGCATTCCGTATGCTTATAGGACTTAAATTCCGGCACGTCCGAAGGATGGAAAGCTGCTGTGACCGGAATGCCGTTCACCTCGTCCACGGCGCTGAAAATGGCTGCCGCGCCGCTGATACTGGCGCTGTAGTATTTCAGGCAGTCGGCCGCTGTATTCAGGGAACGTCCTGTTGTCACGGAACCGAACAGCATAAGGGCATGTTTTTTCCGGATGGCGATCTGCATATTGTCGCGGAAAATTATCTGCCCTCCTGTTGTATATTCCGGGGAAACCACATAAATGGTCCGGTGGGCATTGTAGGAGAGAATACCGGAGCGCGTGAGCTCTTCGGCCAGATAGGTTCCGATCACCTCGGTCCCGTCCATGCACACAATCGTATCAACCGGTGTGTCTACAGAATAGTGTGTTGCCAGAAGGGCAGCCACGCCGTGCGCTTCATTGCAGCGGGTCTTCATGGTCGTTATATCCATATAGCAGGTGATGTGGGAATGGCTGGTGGCAAAATGTCCCTGCATGACCTTCAGCTGCACATTGGGATTATAGGGCGACGGAATTTTCGTATATGTTGTATTCATGTTATTCTCCTTTCCCGGCTCAGCGGAAACCTGTTGATTGTTAATTATACCATTATTTTTCGGAAAACCCCAATAATTTTATGAATTATATACAATTAACTTCCGCTTTGCCGGGTTTGGATATTTATCATGATGTTACTCAAACCATTCCTGGGGGAGATCACTCTTCTGAGGGTAACATTTCGTGCTGGACTGAAGCCCTCCGTTTTCTGCTACCGTCACATAAAGAGTTTTGCCACCATCTTTTAAGGTGATATAGGCGAGACCGTCTGCATCAAATTTGTCGGTCAGGTCTGTTTTCTGATCCTTGTAGAACAGATACAATTTTCCGTCGATGGTATCTGTTGAGGGAGAATCCAGATGTTCCTGTATCTCCGAGGCTGTCAGGGCACGTTCTTTTCCATCCTCATCGATTGCGACACCGCCGCCGCCCTGCAGCTGTTTTCCGTTTTTGTCCGTAATGCTGTAATGTGTAATGCTGTCATCGTCTACAGTTATAACAGCGGTCGTCTGATCTCCATGCAGCCATACCTGGACGGTACGCTGAATGCCTCCGGCATCCGCCGCATAGCAGGTTGCGGCTCCGGTAAAGATGGCCAGAGCCGTGCATGCCGCAACCGCGGTTTTGTGGAATCTGATTTTCTTTGTCATAGTCGTATCCTCCTGCTCAAGCGTAAAACTGTCGGATGTGTGCAGTGCAGAGAATGCTCTTTTGAATTTATCCTTATTCGTCATCTGTCCAGTCCTCCTTAAAAATATCTTTCAGCATTTTTCTTCCACGGTAAAGGCGGCTTTTGGTCGTGCTTTCCGGCAATTTCAAAATGCCTGCGATCTCTTTTACGGAATAATCCTCGTAATAGAACAGATATATGGGAATGCGATATTTTTCCGGCAGGGAAAGAACGGTTTCTACCAGTTCACGGTCGCCGGGTTCTTCAAAAGAAACAGAATCCATGTATTCTTCAAAAGATCCAAGGTTTCTGTGCCAGAAGGAATGAACCACATCTTTCGACCGGTTCATGGCAGTCCTTAAAAGCCACGCTTTTATATGTTCTTCGCTTTCAAACTGGCGGTTGCTCTCCATATATTTCAGGAAAGTATCCTGCACAACATCCTCCGCGTCGTCCGGATTCCGGCTTACGCTGAAGGCTGCCCGGAATACATTTTCCTGATATTTTTCTGCCAGTTTACTTACAGGCAATCTCATTTGTGCATCACGCTCCTAAATATGCTCCGGAAGGATCCTTCACCAAAGATACGAATGACAGGCAGATCAGGTTGCAAAAATAAAAAGATTTTTCCAAAGGCACAGGACAGAAGGCGAAGGTGCTGTTTTCTAAAATGAATAAATATGCACATAAAGCATAATATATGCATATTAACTTATAAAATTACAATTCTGTATTGCAATCCTTATTTTCTTGTTGTATAGTAGCAACCGTACCAGAGATCATGTACAATAAACAAATATCAATATATCATACAGTCTCATTTTTCAGGTCCCAGTGGGACGGTTCAGGAGGAAACACCATGAGAGAGAAAGTAGTTCTTGCATATTCCGGCGGTCTGGATACAACAGCCATTATACCCTGGCTGAAGGAAAATTTCGGCTACGATGTCATCTGCGTCTGCGTGGACTGCGGGCAGGAAGAAGAACTGGACGGCCTGGACGAGCGTGCCAGAAAATCCGGCGCCGCAAAGCTCTATATCGAAGATATTGTAGACGATCTGTGCGACAACTTTATCATGCCCTGTGTAGAAGCAGGAGCTGTCTACGAGCATAAATACCTGCTGGGAACTTCTATGGCAAGACCTGCCATTGTAAAAAAACTGGTGGAGATCGCCAGAAAGGAAAACGCGGTGGCGATCTGCCACGGCGCGACGGGAAAAGGAAACGACCAGATCCGTTTCGAGCTCGGAATTAAAGCGCTTGCGCCGGATCTGAAAATCATTGCTCCCTGGAGAATGACCGATCTGTGGAAGATGGATTCCCGCCAGGCGGAGATTGATTATTGCCGAGCTCACGGCATTGATCTTCCTTTTTCCATGGGAAAGGGATACAGCCGTGACCGGAACATCTGGCATATCAGTCATGAAGGACTGGAACTGGAGGATCCCTCACAGGAGCCGAATTACGATGAACTGTTGGTGCTGACAGTACCGCCGGAAAAAGCTCCCGACGAAGAGACAGAGATTTCCATTACTTTTGAGCAGGGAATCCCGAAGACGCTGAATGGCAAGGCCATGAAGGTTTCCGATATTATCCGGGAGCTGAATGTACTGGGAGGCAAGAACGGCATCGGCATTGTGGATATCGTGGAGAACCGTGTGGTCGGCATGAAATCCAGAGGCGTTTACGAGACTCCCGGTGGAACCATTCTGATGGCCGCGCATGACCAGCTGGAAGAGCTTTGTCTGGACAGAGAAACCATGGAGACAAAGAAAAAGCTGGGAAGCCAGATGGCACAGGTGGTCTACGAGGGCAAGTGGTTTACGCCGCTTCGCGAAGCAATGCAGGCCTTTGTGGAGTCCACGCAGAAATACGTGACCGGCGAGGCAAAGATGAAGCTGTATAAAGGCAACATCATAAAGGCAGGAACCACTTCTCCCTACAGCCTGTACAATGAATCTCTTGCTTCCTTTACTACAGGAGACCTGTACGATCATCATGACGCGGACGGATTTATTACACTGTTCGGCCTGCCTCTAAAGGTTCGTGCCATGAAGCTCAGAGAAGTAGAACAGAAAAACCAGTAAGCAGGAGGCGGCGGAAATGGAGTTTCAGATTGGAGATTCTGGAGTAACGGCACCAAAGGGATTTCTGGCGGCCGGAGGAAGCGCGGGCATTAAAAAAGGAAACACCAGGGATCTGGCAATGATCTGCAGTAATGTCCCCTGTGCTGCGGCAGGCACCTTTACCACAAATCTGGTAAAAGCCGCTCCCGTGAAATGGGACCAGCATATTGTCTATGAATGCCCGAAGGCACAGGCAGTTGTCATTAACAGCGGTATCGCCAATGCGTGTACAGGGGAAGAGGGACTGGAAAACTGCAGAAAGACGGCAGAAGCGGCCGCGGAAGTCCTGCATGTTCCGGAGGATGCGGTTCTGGTCGCTTCTACCGGTGTGATCGGACAGCAGCTCCCTGTGGATAAGATAGAAGCCGGCGTGGCAAAGCTTGCCCCCTTCCTGTCCGGAACCAGGGAGGCGGCAGCTACGGCGGCAAAAGCCATCATGACAACCGATACAAAGCCGAAGGAGGTTTCCGTCAGCTTTCCGGTGGGTGGCAAGACCGTAACCATCGGAGGCATGTGCAAGGGATCCGGTATGATCCATCCGAATATGTGTACCATGCTCTCTTTCCTGACCACAGATGCCGCCATCTCCAAGCAGCTGCTGCAGAAGGCTCTTTCCACCGTCATTGCGGATACCTACAACATGATCTCCGTGGACGGAGACACCTCTACCAATGATACGGTGCTGCTGCTGGCCAATGGTCTGGCGGAAAACCCGGAAATCACGGAAGAGGGAGAGGATTATCAAAACTTTGTCCGCGCGCTTTTCGAGATCAACCGTGTCCTGGCGAAAAAGATCGCGGGAGACGGAGAGGGTGCGACCGCGCTTTTTGAGGTCCGCATGATTCATGTGGATACGGTGGAGAACGCGAAGATTCTGGCGAAATCTGTCATTACGTCGAATCTGACAAAAGCGGCTATTTTCGGCCATGATGCCAACTGGGGAAGAATTCTCTGCGCCATGGGGTACTCCGGCGTGACGTTTGACCCGGAAAAAGTGGATCTGTATTTCGAGAGCGCTGCCGGAAAAATTCAGATCATCCGGGACGGCGTTGCCGTAGATTACAGTGAAGAAGAAGCGACACGCATTCTGAGCGAGAAGGAAGTAACCGCTATTGCCGACGTAAAAACCGGAGATGCGGAGGCGACAGCCTGGGGCTGTGACCTGACCTATGACTATGTGAAGATAAACGCGGACTATCGTTCCTGACACATTCAGGCAGGGCACGGCCAGATACAGATGGTTACCAGCCGTTATCGTGTCCCGTGGGCACAGCCGGGTAAGGAACAGCCAGGTAAGGGCAGTGCCATGCCCGGCAGCCGATAAAAGTCAGAGTCAAGAAGGCTCCGGAGAACTTACACAGGCAGGAGCAGGGAGAGGCGGATATGATCAAGCAGGAATATCTGGATAAAGCGGCAGTGCTGATTGAGGCGCTGCCCTATATTCAACGTTTTAACAGAAAAATCATGGTGGTCAAATACGGCGGAAGCGCCATGATCGATGAGAAACTGAAGAAAAACGTCATCGCGGATGTGGTTCTTCTGAAACTGGTCGGCTTTAAGCCGATTATTGTGCACGGAGGCGGAAAGGAAATATCACGGTGGGTCGGCATGGTCGGCATGGAACCCCATTTTGTGAACGGACTCCGCGTCACGGATGAAGACACCATGGAAGTGGCGGAGATGGTGCTGAATAAGGTTAACAAGGAACTGGTCAGCATGGTGCAGGCGCTTGGAGTCAAGGCGGTCGGCATCAGCGGAAAAGACGGCTGTCTCCTCGGATGCAGGAAGAAAACTTCCGGAGGACAGGATATCGGTTATGTGGGAGATGTGACACATGTAGATCCCAAAATCCTGTATGACCTGCTGGAAAAAGATTTTCTTCCGGTGGTGTGTCCTATCGGCATGGATGATCATTTTCATTCCTACAACATCAATGCTGATGATGCCGCAAGCGCGATTGCGGAATCCATGCAGGCGGAGAAACTGGCCTTCCTGAGCGACATTGAGGGAGTGCTCCGGGATAAGGATGATCCTTCTTCCCTGATCTCTGAGCTTACCGTCAGTGAGGCGGAGGAGCTGATCCGGGAAGGCGTTGTCGGCGGAGGCATGATTCCCAAGCTGCAGAACTGCATCGATGCCATCAACAGAGGAATTTCCCGCGTCCACATTCTGGACGGAAGAATACCGCACTGTCTGCTCCTGGAGTTCTTCACCAATGAGGGAATCGGAACGGCAATTATGAAGGATGAGTCCCAGAAATTCAACAGGGAATTCCAGAAATAAGCCCGGTCCGCGGCATCCTTTATCAAAGGGAGATTGGCTTACCGGCTGGAGAGAACAGCGATGCGGGAGCTTCCAAGGACAGCGGAGAATACATGGAAGGATGGCGGACAGGCTGCAGCGTAAAGAACCGATCATGCCTTGAGGTGCTGTCAAAAACGGCAGCGCAGTTTCTATGGAAAGGACAAAATGGATACACAGGATTATATCAGAATAACAGAAAAAAATGTCCTGCACACCTATAACCGGCTGCCGGTTGTTTTCAAGCGCGGCGAGGGCGTGCATCTTTATGATACGGACGGGAAGGAGTACCTGGACTTTGCGGCAGGAATCGCGGTTTTCGGCCTGGGATACGGGAACAAGGAGTACAACGAAGCACTGAAGGATCAGGTGGATCAGCTGATTCACACCTCCAACCTGTTTTACAATGTCCCCCTGGCGGAAGCTTCCGAAAAGCTGATCAAGGCGTCCGGAATGGACAAGGTTTTCTTTACCAACAGCGGGACAGAGGCCATCGAGGGCTCAATCAAGGCCGCCAGAAAATATGCCTGGCTGCGGGATCACAGCACTGATCACGAGATTATCGCCATGCGGAACTCCTTCCACGGAAGAAGTCTTGGCGCACTCTCCGTGACAGGAAACGCAGGCTATCAGGATCCCTTCAAGCCGCTGATCGGCGGAATCCGTTTTGCGGATTTTAACGACCTGGAAAGCGTCAGGTCCCAGGTGACAGATAAAACCTGCGCCATTATTATGGAGACAGTGCAGGGCGAGGGCGGCATCTACCCGGCAGAACCGGAATTCCTGAAGGGCGTTCGCGAACTCTGTGATGAGAGAGACATTCTGCTTATCTTGGATGAGATCCAGTGTGGGATGGGAAGAACCGGTTACCTGTTTGCGTGGCAGAAATACGGCGTAACGCCGGATATTATGGCTTGCGCAAAGGCACTGGGCTGCGGCGTTCCGGTCGGAGCGTTTGTTCTGAATAAAAAGACGGCGGAACACTCGCTTGTTCCGGGGGATCACGGAAGTACCTACGGAGGAAATCCGCTGGCATGCCGGGCGGTCAGCACGGTCTTTGACCTGTTTGAAAAAAATCATATTACCGAACATGTCCGCAGGACAGCGCCTTATCTGGAGAAAAAGCTGGATGAGCTGACAGAAAAATCCGAAAAAATCACCGCGCGGCGCGGTGCCGGATTTATGCAGGGGCTTGTGCTTGCCGACAGCGTTAAAGTAGGAGAGATAGTCGCGGAAGCGATGAAGAAAGGGCTGGTTGTAATCAGTGCATCAGGGAATGTCCTCCGTCTGGTTCCGCCGCTGATTATCACGGAAAGTGATATTGATCAAATGTACAGCATCCTCGCGGAAATATTGCTGTAAGCTTTTGGCAAATAAATTTCAGCAGATGTAGGCTGGAGAGAAAAGCTGGAAAAAGTATCGTAAAAGATTGAAAACATTTGACAACCGGTATTCCGGAGCGTACTATTAAGGCGTAAATTTCAACTGAATAAGGAAGCAGAGTAGGAAGGTGCGCGTCAAGTGCGAGCTGGCGGGATGTAAGCCGGCAAGACGAAGAACAGTTATGTTTGCGGTGCATCTTACCGAATCCCACTGCTACACATAATGAAACTGCCTTCTTATGCGTAGCTTTAGGGCTACTGCAGAGGAGGTGTTTTGTTTTATGAGACTTAAAGACAGTTTCGCACAATCTGCAAAAGAGCTGAAAAAGACCAGATCGTTGGCGGTTGCCGCCATGCTTCTGGCGATTGCCGTGGTACTCGGATTTTTCAGCGTACAGCTGACAGAATCCATCCGGATCAGCTTTACATTCCTGGCCAATGAGCTGACAGGAATGCTTTTCGGTCCGGTTGTCGGCATGCTGGAAGGCGGCCTTGCCGATATCGTAAATTATATGATCAAGCCGACCGGCCCCTTTTTTCCGGGCTTTACCATCTCCGGTATCCTGGGCGGCCTGATTTACGGTACGTTTCTTTATAAGAAGCCTCTCACACTTCGCAGGATTATCCTTACAAACAGTCTGGTTACAGTATTTGTCAATATGCTGCTGAATACCTACTGGCTGACGCTGCTGTACGGGAATGCCTATCTTGTTATTCTCCCGGCCAGAATTGTGAAGGAGCTGATCCTTCTTCCGATCAATGTGGCAATGTTCTGGTTTATGAGCACCATGCTCACCAAGGCCAAAGTATTCAAAGGCCTGGAGACGCCAAAGCAGAAGGCACTGGCAAAAGAAACAGAGAAATAAAACCTCAATAAAGTCAATAAAGAGTTCGTTCAGTACATCCAGACAGCCGGTGGGGCAGATTCCACCGGCTGTATTCCGTTGTGTGGGAGAACTCTTTGGGAGAAGCCGTAAGAAGCAGGTTCTTTTCGGGATTTTGCCTTGTAAATAAATTTCAGATTCGCTAGAATATGATTGTGCATCGCAGGGGACCTGCGGATTTACTGCAGGAGGTGATGCGTATGAGAAAATGGTGCAGGATGATAGCAGTGATGTCCTGTTTTCTGATACTGTGCGGATGCGGAGAGTCCGGAACAGTCTATTCCGTGGCGGATTCCGGCGCCCGGATCGGGGAAAGCGTTCCCGAGACGATTTCCGGCGACAGCTCTGCTGGAAGTATATCTGCGAAAGAAACTTCAGGGGAACCGAAAACGCTTTTTGTCTATGTCTGCGGGGAGGTCTGCAGACCCGGCGTGTACGAGCTTCCGGAAAACAGCCGTGTCTATCAGGCGCTGGACGCGGCAGGAGGACTGACCGAGGCGGCGGACAGAAAAGCGATCAATCAGGCGGAGCTGCTTTCCGACGGCCGGCAGATCACCGTGTATTCGGTGGAAGAGACCAGTGCGCCGGGTTTTTCTGGGACGGCAGCGGGAAGTCCTTCGGGAATACAGCAGCCGGGCAGCGGAAATTCAGGAAAAATCAATATTAATACAGCAGGAAAGGAAGAATTAATGACCCTGTCCGGCATCGGAGAGAGCCGGGCAGAGGATATTATCCGATACCGGGAGGAACATGGAAAGTTTTCTTCCGCAGAAGATATTCAGAATGTAAGCGGGATCGGAGAAAAAAGCTTCCAGAAGATAAAAGATCAGATTGAAGTGTAAGGGGTAATGTCAGAATGGCCAGGAAAGTGCTTGTTGTTGATGATGAGAAGCTGATTGTCAAGGGGATTCGTTTTTCACTGGAACAGGACGGGTTTGAGGTTTACAGTGCCTACGACGGAGAAGAGGCGCTGGAGATGATCCGCGCCAATGATTATGATATTGTCCTGCTGGATCTCATGCTTCCCAAAATGAACGGCCTGCAGGTCTGCCAGCAGGTACGGGAATTTTCCAATGTCCCGATTATTATGCTGACGGCAAAAGGCGAGGACATGGACAAGATCATGGGGCTGGAGTACGGAGCCGACGACTATATCACCAAGCCATTTAATATACTGGAGGTAAAGGCGAGGATCAAGGCGATTATCCGGCGCACAGGAAAGCCGGAAAAATCAAAGGAACAGTCCCGCGTGGTTCAGGCGGGCGATCTGAAGCTCGACTGCGACAGCAGGCGTGTCTTTATCGGCGACAGGGAGGTTAATCTGACCGCGAAGGAGTTTGATGTCCTGCAGCTTCTGGTTCTGAATCCGAATAAGGTGTACAGTCGTGAAAACCTGCTGAATACCGTCTGGGGTTATGAATATCCGGGAGATGTGCGGACCGTGGATGTGCATATCCGCCGTCTTCGGGAAAAAATTGAAGACAGCCCCAGCGAACCGAGGTATGTACATACCAAGTGGGGAGTCGGGTACTACTTTCAGGCCTGATCGTTCCAGCCGGAAGCTCATTTTTCCAGGGGCTTCCGGTATTTTTTATACAACGATGACGGAGTGGTAAAACAGGTATCAGCTTAAAAAACGTTTCTATGGAAACATGCAAGAACTTTGAAATTTCTTTTTTGTGTGGAGAAGAAAGATGGAACCTTTTGGGAATGTAACGGCGGGAAAATCTGTGAAAGAAGAGCTGCAGCAGAAGCAGCTTTCTGCCATGCTGGGACCGGCGCGTGAAAAGCTGAAACGGTACAGTGTACAAGAACTCTGCGACAAGGCGGCAGTCACTTACGAGGAAAAGACCGGGAATTTTATTGTCCCAAGCCTGAATATGCAGATTTGCGTGCACTATCCGGATTTTATCATAGCGCAGCCGCTGAATATGTGGCATCACCTTACCATCCTTCAGTACATGGATACCGCGGACAGAAGTGCACTGACGGATCGCTGGATTTCCCTGGCGGATATGCGGGGAGGCCTTTCCAGAGGCTTCGGCTTTAACAAAGATATTGAAACAATGTTCCGGCGTGATTTCGGGAACGTATCGGCAGGGCAGTTTGCGCAGGCGTGTGAAAAACTTGGCGGACGGCTTCAGAAAAACAGAGCCGATGTAAGCGCGGTTATTCCCTATGCGCCGATGTTTCCGATAACGGTAAATTTCTGGGAGTCCGATGATGAATTTCCCGCCTCCGGAAAAGTGCTGGTCAACGAGATGGCGGAACATTACCTGACCATAGAAGCTGCCGGCGGAGCGTGCTCAGCTGTGATATTTGAGATTTCAAAGATGTTGAAAAAACAGTGAAAGCAAACTGGTGAACACATTCATCTTTTTTGTTTTTGCGGCAGGGATTGTCTGCCAGTGCAGGAAACCAAGGCTTACGCCGGATGGATAAATTGCCAACCAGTGCGGTATTATCTGCAAGTGCGGGAATTCCAGTCTTTTGAACAGAGGCTTGTTCAAGGAGACAGTTGAAGGATATTCCTTTCAATACGGTGTCGCGCCAGGATAGAGGCAGTTGGGAAAAGACGATATGGACAATCTAAGAATAGTGCCGACACTGCAAGATACAAGGAGGTTTTATGGATACAAAAAATGAGCTGCTTCGTATGCTTCGGAGCATTGACCATCGGGGGTACCCGGCATATAAATCGTTAAAAGGCAGCTATGATTTCGGAGATTATGTGCTGCATATTGTTCATGTGCAGGGGGATCCCTTTGCTGCTCCTTCCGATCTTGCAGTTACCGTAAAGGCACAGGATGCGCGCTGGCCGCAGAAAGCCTGCGGCAGGTATGAGACCCGTGTCGCCCTGCAGGATATGATATTAAGACGGCTGAGCTTAAAGCTAAGCAGTGTATCCGGAAAGGCAGGAGGGTCAGGGAAAAGCGGCAGCATGAGCGCCAGCCGTCCGGGACAGGAGATTTTGGACAGAAGCGCCTGCCAGCTTGGAGAAAAGGGAGACGTGACGCTCCGTTTTTACGCAGGCTTTCCGGCAGCCGGCCGGACGGTGCTGGCGGGGGAACTGGAGAAGATGCTTTTTCACTTTCTGCCGGATATTGTCCGGGAAACTGCATATGCAGGGGCGTGGCAGAAGGAGACAGTTCAAAATGTTCTGAATCTGGCGGAAGATCAGGCGTTTCTCAGACAGGAACTGGATCGGCTGTCCCTCTGTGCGTTTGTCGCCGACGGCGCGATCCTTCCCAGAGAAAGCGGAATCTCACAGAAGCCTCTGGCAGATGCCCTGCCCTTCCGTTCTCCGGAGAAAGACAGAATCACTCTGGAACTCCCCCACTATGGAACAATCAGCGGAATGGCCGTAAAAAGAGGCGTCACGCTTATTATTGGCGGGGGATACCACGGGAAATCCACCCTGCTAAAAGCCCTGGAACGGGGCGTCTATAATCATATAGCTGGAGACGGACGGGAATTTGTCGTGACAGATGAATCCGCTGTTAAGATCCGGGCGGAGGACGGGCGCTGCGTGAATGGCGATGATATTTCCATGTTCATCAATCATCTTCCGAATAAGAAGGATACAACGGCTTTCTTTACCGAAAATGCCAGCGGCAGCACCTCTCAGGCGGCCTCTGTGGTGGAGGCTGTGGAGTGTGGGTCCAAGACACTGCTGATGGACGAGGATACCTGCGCAACCAATTTTATGGTGCGGGACGCGCTCATGCAGAAAATCGTCTCGGAAGAAGAGGAGCCAATCACACCGTTTTCAGACAGGATGCGCGCTCTCTATGAGAAATCCGATATCAGCACCATTCTGGTAGCAGGCAGCTCCGGCGCTTTTTTTAGCAAGGCGGATACGATCATCCAGATGGATCAGTACGAACCGAAGGATGTAACGGACAAGGTTCGGAAAATCGTTCCTTTTCAGGGCAAGGAGGGCAGTTTTTCCGTCTCTGTCAGTCCGAGTCAGGGCAGGCGTTTTCCACGTCCCGGCAGCGATTTTAAGGAGCAGAGAGGGCGTATCAAACATAAAAATCTGGGAACGGACGGCTTCTTGATTGGCCATGGAGAGACGGATCTGCGGCTTGTAGAACAGCTGGCGGACAAGGAGCAGAGCGAGTGCCTTGCCTATACATTCTTATGGCTGGCGAAAGGCGAAATGAACGGCAGGAAGAATGCGGCGGCGCTTGTAAACGACTGGGAGCGGGCTTTTCAGAAAGAGGGTTTCGGGCTGTATAGGGAAAATGGCCGGATTTCCGGGAATATGGCAAAGCCGAGGAAAGAAGAACTGGCGGCAGCCATCAGCAGGTGCAGGGGATTGATTTGGAGGTGAAATGCCCCGTGCGCTGTCAGAAAAAAATAGCGAAGGCAAAGGCAAAAGCATGATTGGAGAAAAAGTATGAAGGCGAAATATCGGCTGGATACAGAAGAAAACTACCGGTTCCTGGAGCTGGAAGCAAAAAAGCTTTTGGATTTCGGAAAAAAATTCCCTTCTCCTGGAGGAAGTTCCTACTGGCTTGGAGATGATGGAACACCTTGGACACAGTATCCGCGTGAAACATGGATTACCGCCAGAATGGTTCATGTGTATAGTATTGGTTCTATGCTTGGTTATGAAGAATGTATGGAACCTGCAGTCCAGGGAGTTGAGGGACTGTTAAACGAATTGCGGGATTCTCAGAATGGAGGCTGGTATACAGGGATTCGGGAAGATGGTTCTGTGGAAGCAGATAAGCAGTGTTATGCACATGCTTTTGTAATGCTTGCGGCTTCCAGCGCTCTACTTGCCGGATTTGAGAAAGCGGATGAATTGCTTGAAAAAGCGGAAGAGATTTTTATTAGAAAATTTTGGGATGACGGCTGTGGTCTGACATATGACACCTGGGATATTCCATTTCAAAATCTCAGTGCCTATCGTGGCCTGAATGCAAATATGCATACGGTAGAGGCGTTTCTTGCTTTGTCAGATGCAACAGGGGATTCTGTTTGGAGAGAACGGGCGGGAAGGATTATCACTCATGTTTTAAAATGGGCGGAAGCGAATGGATGGAGAATTCCGGAACATTACACAGATCAATGGAAACCTGAATTGATGTACAATGAAGATAAGCCTGATGACCCATTCAAGCCTTTTGGGGCGACGCCAGGACATGGCATCGAATGGGCACGGCTGATCGCGCAGCATGCGCTGGCATCATATTCTGAAAATAAAAATGCAAATGGCTGTATGATTTCCCAGGAAGGGGCTAAACGCATCGGACAGGCAGAACTTCTTTATCAAAGAGCAATTCAGGATGGCTGGAATGCGGATGGGAAGGAAGGGATTGTTTATACAACGGATTGGACCGGTGCTCCGGTTATTCATGATCGTATGCATTGGACAATTGCGGAAGCTTTGAACACAAGTGCAAGCTTATATCATATTACCGGGAAAGAAACATATGCGGAAGACTATTCTCGTTTTTTAAAATATACGGACGATATGGTGATTGATCATAAAAACGGTTCATGGTATCATCAACTGGATAGCAATAATCAGATTCTTTCCAGTGTATGGCCTGGAAAACCAGATCTATATCATGCTTTTCAGGCGATGCTGATGTCAAGATATCAACCGGATATCTCCATTGCATTAGCGGTAAAAAGGAGAAAAAGGTACTATGCGCAAAATCAAAGTGGAACCCTTAACTAGAGAAGCATTTGCCCCGTTTGGAGAGTATTACGCCATGAATGAGCCCGAAGGATTCTCGTTGAATGGAGAAATACACAGATTCTTTCCTGACAGGGTAACGGAATCTTATCATAACAGGCTGGCATTTTCTCCGATTCTTGTGAAAAAGCCGGAGAAGATGCTGATTAAACAGCTGGAATATCATACCACGACACCGGAAATGATTCTTCCCTTAAACGGAGATATGATTATTCATGTGGGACCGGCATCAAACGGAATCCCGGTTACTGGTTTAACCAAAGCGTTTTTGGTAAAGCAATGGACGCTCGTTAAAATCAAATCTGCCATCTGGCACCTGGCACCATTGCCGGCGGATGTTGATGAACTTTCAGCAATGATAATATTACCGGAATGTACGTACATCAATGACTGCAAGGTTGTTGATTTAAAGGAAGAAGAGCAATTCCTTATCGAGAAGTAGATTTCTGAAAACAGGGGCTGCGAAACGTGAAAGCGCTTCGCAGCCCTTTCTGGGTATGCGCCCGCGAAGGACGGAAACTGAGGATAGGAGAAGCAACGAGATGATCAGACATTATGTAATTGGAAATCCGATTGAGACAGATTCTGTTGTAATGAGTATACCGGCAGAAGAAGGAGAAATTCCAGGTTTCACCTCAGACATTGCCGCAAAAACGCTTCGCTGTCGGATGGACTGCGAGGATGTGGTTTATGGATTAGGGGAGACCGTCCGGGGAATGAATAAGAGGAACTGGCTGTACATCAGTAACAATACGGATGATTACATGCACACGGAAGGGAAGCATTCTCTCTATGCTTCCCAGAATTTCATCCTTGTTTTTTCTCCACAGAGGGCTTTCGGCCTCTATGTGGATACACCCGGCAAAGTGATTTTCGATCTTGGGTACACGGATCCAGATGTGCTTGTGATAGATTTCGATGATTTTGACGCAAATCTCTATCTGGTGCAGGATTCCACGCTTTCCGGAATCGCGCATGAATTTCGCCGCCTTGTGGGCAGAAGCTACATTCCACCGAAGTGGGCTTTTGGATATGGACAGAGCCGCTGGAGCTACCGAACAGCGGAAGAAGTGAAAACGGTTGCCGACCGATATCTGGAGGAAGGCATTCCGCTTGACAGTATCTATCTTGACATTGATTATATGGATCATTACAAGGATTTCACTGTGAATGAGCAGGCGTTTCCAGAATTTGCAGATTTCTGCACAAAGATGAAAAAACGGGGAATTCATCTTGTGCCGATCATTGATGCAGGTGTCAAGATAGAGGATGGTTATGATGTTTGCGAGGAGGGTAAAAAGGCGGATTATTTTGTCAAGGATGAAGAAGGAAATGACCTTGTGGCCGCTGTCTGGCCGGGAAAGGTTCACTTTCCGGATTTTATGAAGCCGGAAACAAGAAAATGGTTTGGAGAACATTACCGCGTTCTTTTGGATCAGGGGGTTGATGGTTTCTGGAATGACATGAACGAGCCGGCGATTTTCTACACGGAGAAGCATCTGTCACAGGTTTTCCGTCGCCTTGATGAATTTAAGGGACAGAATCTTGATATTGATTCCTTTTTTGAGATGGTGTCACTGACAGGAGAATTGTCGAACAACCCGGAGGATTACCGGAGCTTTTATCATACTTACAAGGGAAAGTTATATCGTCATGACAAGCTGCACAATCTCTATGGCTATCTTATGACGAGAGCAGCTGGGGAGGCGTTTCGAAAGCTGTGTCCTGACCGGAGAATTCTTCTGTTTTCCAGAGCGTCCTATATTGGAATGCATCGTTACGGGGGTGTCTGGACCGGAGACAACAGAAGCTGGTGGAATCATCTGCTGTTAAGCATGCAGCAGATGGTCGGGCTCAATCTGTGCGGATTCCTATATTCCGGTTCCGATATGGGAGGCTTCGGCGACGACACAACAGAAGATCTGATGATGCGGTGGTTGGAGATGGCGCTTTTTATACCCCTGTACCGGAACCACAATGCGAAGGGAAACCGATTCCAGGAACTCAGCGAGTTTGCGCATCCGGAGCGGTTCCGGCCGATTGTTGAACTCCGGTATGCATTGCTTCCGTATATTTACAGTGAATTTATGAAAGCTGCCCTTCGCGACGGTATGTATATGATGCCGCTTGCTTTTCAGTGGCAGGACGACAGGAGGGCTGTAGAGACGGAGGATCAGCTGCTTGTCGGCGAAAGCGTGATGATCGCGCCAGTCTACAGACAGAATGCTGCCGGACGCTATGTCTATCTGCCTGAGGATATGAAGCTTCTGCGAATGAGAAGCTGGAAGGATTACGATGAGATCAGACTTTCGAAGGGAGACCATTATCTGAGGGCAGAGCTTGGAGAAACGCTGATCTTCATCCGGAAAGGTCATGTTCTTCCGATCTGCCGCCCGGCAGAGAATACTGCCTCGCTGGATTACAGCACGATTCATTATGTTTGCAATGAGGGAAAACCGGAAAACTATGAATTGTACAACGATGACGGAATAAGTGCGGTAACAGATCTGCAGGATCATATTTTAAAATAACTGTAAATTACCGTAGGGACATGCGCAGTAAGTAATGCCTATAGTATTATAGAATGCAATAACTAAACCTTGTGTTCTGCTCTTGACAGGATACTATAATTAGAATATTCTAATTATGGTTAGAAAAATAAAATAAGGCTGATAACCGGCCTGCAGGCATAGGAGGAGGACAGAGATATGAGTTATCTTGAAATTGAAAAGGTAATAGGAAGGCAGATTATAGATTCCCGCGGGAATCCTACCGTAGAGGCGGAAGTTGTACTGAAGGATGGAACCATCGGCAGAGGAGCTTCTCCGTCTGGAGCGTCAACCGGAGAATTTGAAGCGCTGGAGCTCCGGGATCAGGATCCGTCGAAGTTCGGAGGGAAAGGCGTTCAAAAGGCAGTTGCCAACATCAATGAGAAAATTGCGCCTGTGCTGAAGGGGATGGATGCGTCCGACCAGTATGCGGTGGACGCGGCAATGATCGCCGCCGACGGTACAAAGGATAAATCGAATCTGGGCGCCAACGCTATTCTGGCGGTTTCCATTGCGGCGGCACATGCGGCGGCCAAAGCGCAGCAGATTCCTCTTTATCGGTATTTCGGGGGAGCCAATGCCATTGTGCTTCCGGTGCCCATGATGAACATTCTGAATGGCGGGGCGCATGCGTCAAATTCTGTCGATACACAGGAATTCATGATCATGCCGGTTGGAGCCGCAAGTTTTTCCGAGGGACTGCGCCAGTGCACGGAAGTTTTTCATGCCCTGCAGCAGCTGCTGAAAAAGGAAGGAAAAACAACGGCTGTCGGTGATGAGGGAGGCTTTGCCCCGGATCTTCAGTCTGATGAAGATGCAATCGGTCATATCCTTCAGGCTGTGGAAAATGCAGGCTATAAGCCCGGGGAAGATTTTGTCCTGGCTATGGATGCGGCAGCCTCCGAGTGGAAAAGTGAAAAGGGTAAGGGCTTCTACCATCAGCCCAAGTCCGGAAAGGATTTTACGACAGAAGAGCTGATTGAACACTGGGAGAAGCTGACTTCTGATTATCCAATCTATTCCCTGGAGGATGGTCTGGATGAAGAGGACTGGGAAGGCTGGCAGCGTATGACAGAGCGGCTGGGAGGCAGGCTGCAGCTGGTCGGAGATGATCTTTTTGTGACAAATACGGAACGTCTGGGGAAGGGAATTTCCCTGGGAGCAGGAAATGCCATTCTGATCAAGCTCAACCAGATTGGTTCTGTTTCGGAAACCCTGAATGCTATCCGGATGGCAGACAGGGCAGGCTACCGGGCGATTATCTCGCATCGTTCCGGGGAAACGGAAGACACCACGATCGCCGATCTTGCGGTCGCTCTTAACGCAGGACAGATTAAAACCGGCGCGCCTTCCAGAACGGAGAGGGTGGCAAAATATAACCAGCTTCTTCGTATCGAAGAACATCTGGGCAACAGTGCCGCGTACCTCGGGAAAGGCGCTTTCGGATTCAGAAGATAATCCGGAAATTGTATAGAACTTCATATTTTATGATTGAAAGAGCCGTCCCTGCATCGTCGAATGCAGGAGACGGCTCCGTTCGATTTACAGGTAGATGCAGTCATCCTTCCGGATGCTCAGAAAAATCCGGTCGCTTCTGCAGTAGGGAGCTTCCGTTCCGAAAAGGGCATCTACATCTATCTGGGTGTCTCCGCACAGAACGGCGTAACGGAGAATGTTTCCGTGCGGCAGGCTGAACGCGATTTCTCCCGGAATCATATAGGAATCCGGATCTTCCACCGGTTCCGTGCTTACATGGATCAGCTCCGGACGGAAGGCGATGCTCTCGCTGCTGATATCGGCTCCGCAGATTTTCTTCATGACAGGGGCATCCAGCAGATTATAATGGCCGATAAAGGACGCCACGAATTTTGTGGCAGGTTTTGTATACAGTTCGATCGGGCGGCCGGATTGTTCCATGTGACCCTGATACATCAGGTGAATTACATCCGACATGACCATGGCTTCGTCCTGGTCATGGGTAACGAAAATGGCGGTAATTCCCAGTTCCTGCTGGATTCGGCGGATCTCAATCTGCAGGGAATGACGCAGTAGAGCGGCAATGGCAGAAAGAGGCTCATCCAGAAGCAGAACCTTCGGTTCTGTGACAATCGCCCGCGCCAGGGCGGCGCGCTGCTGCTGTCCGCCGGATAGCTGGGAAGGGTATTGCCTGGCCTGTTCCTTCAGACCGACAATGCCAATGATATCGTTTACCTTCTCCTGGATGACTTTTTTGTCTGTTTTCTTGATTTTCAGGCCGAAGGCGATATTCTGCTCGACTGTCATATTCGGAAACAGGCTGTATTGCTGAAAGACCATTCCAATGCCCCGGTCCTTGGGGTTCACATCGGTGATATCTTTGCCGTCCAGAAATACCTTTCCGCTGGTTACGGTTTCCAGACCGGCAAGGCAGCGGAGCAGAGTGCTTTTTCCGCAGCCGGACGGGCCGAGCAGGGTTGCCAGGGTGCCTTTTTCAATTTCAAGGTTAATATCCTTCAGCACCGCTTTCTGGTCATAATTTTTACAGAGATTTTCAAATCTTATATAGGACATTGCGTTTACCTCGTGTTTGCTGTTATTTCGCTGCTTTCTCCGAATGCTTACCCTGTCGGCCCTGAATCCACAGGACTATGGCGGAGATAGTAAAAGTGACTGCCATAATGACCACAAATACCGCACTGGATTTCATGCTGTCGGATTTCATTGCCTGATACAGGTAGATCTGAATGTTCTGGAATGAAGACCCGTCCAGATTGCGGACAAGGACATAGTCGCCGAAGATAATGCCGACCGCAAGCAGAGAGGACACAATCACAGAGGAAATAATATTCGGCACGATAATCCGGAAATACGCGTAGATTCTGGAAGCACCGAGAGTTTCGGCGGCTTCAATCAGGACAGGCATATTGACCGCCCGCATGCCGTTGCGGATCCCCTGGTAGATGTACGGCAGAATGATGATGCAGTACGCACCGATCAGCATGACCAGACAGCTGCCCAGAAAGGTCTTGTTTGCCACATACATGGACAGGATGCTGACCGAGAGAATGACTCCCTGAATGGTGTACGGAATCATGCAGATAATCTGCACCACGCGCTCCAGACCGGGGAAAAACAGCTCGGTCACAAAAAGCGCCAGCAGAATCAGCAGAATCGTGATCAGAATCGGAATGTTACAGATCAGGACGGTCCGGCCCAGGGCTGCCAGAAATGCGGGGTCGCTGAAAATCTCCGCATAGGCTTTCAGGGAAAAGCCTCTCGGAATAATCCCTGTCCAGTTCTGAAAGAGGGAATAAATAATGGTAACGATCAGCGGAATCAGAAGCCAGACAAGAATCAGAAGGGGGATAATGCCGGAACCGGCGCGATGTTTTTTCATGCTTTTTTCACTCCTTTCTGGAAATGCTTACTGATGGTGCTGGTCAGAAGGATCATAATGACCATGATTACCATCATGGTAACGGATAAGGCTCCGCCCAGTCCCTTCTGGATTTTCACCTCGCCGACAAAACATCCGGCTATCTGGATAGGAAGCAGGGAGATACTGTTCATCATAATGGCGTAGACCGTCGCGTAGGCAGCCAGAGCGTTGGCAAACAGGATGCTGAACGTATCCAGAATACTGGGCATCAGGACGGGAATACCGACTTTCAGCCAGAAGGTATTGCTTCCCGCACCCAGAAGCATGGAAGCCTCCTTCCATTCTTTCCGGATCGCGTTAAAAGCCGGGATCAGGAGAAGGGTGGAAAGCGGTATCTGGAAATACACATAAACCATAGCCAGGCCGTTGGAGGTATACAGGTTGTAATTCGCCAGTGCATCCCAGCCCATCGTGCGTCCCAGCTGTACGACAATTCCGGCATTTCCAAGGAGAATCATGTAGGCGAACGCAAGCGGGATGCCTGCAAAGTTGGAAACCATATTCAGGATTGTCATGAAAACTCTGCGGAAGCGGCTGCCGACGTTCATAGCGGATCGCGCGCCGAGGAAGGCAATCAGGATGCCGATTCCCGCCGAGATCAGAGAAATTTTCAGGCTGTTCGTAATGGCCATCTGATAGAGAAGCTTGGAAGCAACCGTGTGGTAATTCTCCAGTGTGAATCCGCCGCCCGAATCGGACTGGAAGCTGTTTACAATGACCGTGATAAGAGGAATGATCTCATACATAAACGCTATGACCAGAAATGGCAGAAGCGCCAGAAGATACATATATTTTCTTTTTTTCATATAATTCTGCTCCGGTAAAATAAGATCGGATGAAAACTCATACAGAAAACTCATACAGGAAAAGGGACGCGCAGAGGTCTGCACGTCCCATCCGTTTTTACGCCGGAAAGCCGGCAAACCTGTTTACTGAACAAGAAGCGGTGTGATTTCTTCCTGCCATCTGCTTACTACTTCTTCACATGCCTTGGAGTAAGCGTCGGTGTCATCCATCAGGATGCAGTTTTTGTACTGATCCGGATCGAATCCGTCGATTGTTACATCCGTTCTGGTCGGAATACCGCCAGCATTTGCTTGGTAGGTCTGTCCCTCATCGCTGAACATAACCTCTCTTGCCAGAGCAGCTGCATTCGGATGCGGCGCGTATTTGTTAATCACAGAAGCATAACCGCTCTGAATAGACCTGTCTGTCGGAACGGTTGCTTTCATTTCATAATTGGTGATGTCCTTGGAATACGGAACGCCGGTAAAGCTCCATACCACACCGACTTCGACCTCTCCGGTCTCAAAATTCTGCTGTGTGATGTCCAGGGTGTTAATTCTTCCGTCCTTTGCCATCTGTGCCCAGAACTCAAAAGCCGGATCCAGATTGGTCAGATCTCCGCCCAGGGCAAAGTTCGATGCAATGACTGCTGCCTGCGCATTCTCGCCTTCTGTCTGGAACATCTGCAGTTCCTCGGCAGAGGACATATCCGCGTCGGTATGGGTGATGCCGTAATTATCCTTCAGGTTCTGCCACAGAGAAGCCCAGTCAGCCCAGTTGTCAGGCATTCCGACGGATTCTACATCGCCTTCTTCTTTAACGGCTGCGATAATGTCATCCAGAGATTTGCTGTTCAGATCGCTGCTGGTGTCCGATGCTGCCTGGCTGCTTCCGGATGTGGATGCGGATGCCGCTGCGCTTTCAGAGGCTGCAGTCTTAGAAGCTGCGCTTTCTGCCGCAGAAGCGGAAGCGGAAGAGGCCGCCGCGCTGGTGGAAGAGGTGCTCCCTGTGCTGCCGCCGCAGGCCGTAAAAAGCATGGACATGCCGAGGGCTGCTGCGGTGATGGCTGCAAACTGTTTGTTCATTTTCATACAGATTCCTCCCTTGTTCTTTCTTAAAATCCTTTTTTCACGTACCGGATTATTATAGGGTTGCCCTGACAGCCCAGATACCACGGGAGAATTAATTGCAGGTTAATTCCGAGTAAAGGAAAATTCCTTTTTACCGACGTCAGTGCCTCCAGTCAATCCGAATTGCAAAAAGAATGAAAATAAGTTGGAATTGTCATACAACAGGAAATACAGAAGAAACGATACTGGAAACGCAATAATATATAGTTATTATCCAGTATAAAACATCGGGAAGAAAGGCCGGCCGGTTCTGCTGTCCCGCGTCTCTTCAGATTTTTTCAGGATATCATTGCGTATCACAGAAATTCCGTTGACAAGCGCCGAAGAATGCTGTAATAATAACATACAATAACGATATGAAATATATTGATTAAATAAGAGCGTTCTCAGAAGTATCTGTATTAAGAGAAGGTTTGAAAAGATGAGAGAAAAAATCAGACATGTTCCAATACCCTTGTCCGGTGTAATGCTGGGCTTTGCAGCGCTGGGCAATTACCTGAAAAGCAGTTCCGCTGCGTTATGGGGACTGATGGAATGCACTGCTCTGTTTCTGCTTGTCCTGCTGCTTCTGAAATTCCTGCTGTTTCCGCGGGAATCAGCAGAAGACATGGGCAATGCGGCTGTTGCCGGAGCATCCGGCACATTTTCCATGGGACTGATGTTTCTCGGTGTCGGCGTTGCCTCTGTAAACCGGTATGCCGGTGCCGCTCTCTGGGGAATCGGCCTTTTGCTGCACATCCTTCTGATTTTGTACTTTACGGGCAGGTTTGTCCTGCGTTTCAGGCTGGAACGGGTCTATACAACCTGGTTTCTTGTGTATGTCGGGATTACCGCGGCTGCGGCAACGGGCAGCGTATTCGGGATGCAGCGGATAGGAAGAGTGCTGGTATACTGGGGACTTGCCTGTACAGCGGTCCTGATGGTTCTGATTACCGTGCGCTATGCCCGCATTCCGGTGGAGAAACAGTACCGGCCGATGACAGCCATATATGCTGCGCCGGTCAGTCTTTGTCTGGTGGGGTATCTGCAGTCCTTTGACGGAACAAGGGGACAGGCGACGGTCCTGATACTGGCGTTTCTTGCTCACGTTTTTTATGTGTTCGGACTGGTTCAGGCATTACGTTTGATCAGAAAGCAGTTTTATCCGTCTTTTTCCGCCTTTACCTTTCCGTTTATTAATACAGCCGCCGCAACAAGACTCAGCGCGGCGGCGGCAGGACAGGCGGGCATCGGGGGAAAACTTCTGCAGCTTCTGGTGAAGCCGGAATGCGCTGTCGGGATGGTGCTTCTCCTGATTGTGTTTTGCAGGTACCTGCATTTTATGACAGGAACTACAAAGGTATCTTGTGACACTGGTATCATCACATAGTGTTTTGGGTATTGTAAAGAATTGCGAAAAAACTGCGGCAATAAATGAAATACGGAGGAGGATGTAATGATAGAACATATTCACAGCCACAGAAATCTGATTGGATTTGATGAGAACGGGATTCCCACGGTGACACTGAAGGCTTCCGCTCATGATCCGGAAAAAATTGACGCCGAGTACCGTGCGGTAGAGGAAGGAAATCTCCCCGAAGGGCAGCATCATCATGCGCATCATGTGGAGGAAAGGTGTGAGCACGGAGACGAAGCTGCCGCCGGATGCAGAGAATCTGAAGAGAAGAAAGAAGAGGAGGACGCGTTTATCCGCGATTATATGAACGCGGTTACCGCGTATCGCAAGACGTTTCCGTCCAAGCAGGATCAGATTGATAAGACACCGGATCCTGCTGTCCGCGAAATGCTGATACGTTCGGAGCAGCTGGGCATAGATACCACTTTTGACCGGTTTGACCGGCAGCAGCCGCAGTGCAATTTCGGCCTTGCCGGAATCTGCTGCAAAATCTGCAACATGGGACCCTGCCGGATCACCCAGAAGGCCAAAAGAGGCGTGTGCGGGGCAGACGCGGATTTGATTGTCGCAAGAAATCTTCTGCGCGCGGCCGCTGCGGGAGCCGCACAGCACGGCATGCATGCAAGAGAACTAATGCTGGAATTGATGTGGGCGGCGGAAGGGAAACTGGATGCACCTATTCTGGGAGAGCAGAAGGTGCTTGCCACGGCAAAAGGCTTCGGAATCCCAACCGACGGAAGAGAGCTGAAGGATGTCGCCTATGATCTGGCAAAGGCACTTCTGGAAGATCTGTCCAGTCCGGATCCGGCACATATTTATAAGACCGCCGAGGCCTGTGCGCCCGCGGACCGGGTAAAGCTCTGGAAGGATCTGGATCTGATGCCGATCAGCGCTTATCATGAGGTGTTTGAGGCTTATCACAAGACGGCAGTCGGAACGGACGGAGACTGGAAGAGTACCATGGAGCAGTTTCTCCGCTGCGGACTGGCGTTCTGCTTTACCGGAGTGGCCGGGGCTTCCATTGCCACAGACGCATTGTTTGGTGTAGGCGACAGAGTAACCTCTAAGGTAAATATCGGAGCCCTGGAAAAGGGATATGTGAATATCGCGGTACACGGGCATCTTCCGCTTCTTGTCAAGGAAATCGTAAAATGCGGGCAGACAGAAGAAATGCTGGCGCTGGCAAAGGAAAAAGGGGCAAAAGGAATACGCTTTTACGGGATCTGCTGCAGCGGCCTTTCTGCTATGTACCGATATGACGGTGTCATCCCGCTGTCCAACGCCGTCTCTGCAGAACTTGTGCTGATGACAGGAGCCCTGGATCTCTGGGTTGCGGATGTACAGGATGTCTTTCCCGCTATCATGGATGTCGCAAAATGCTACCGGACAACCGTGATTACAACCAGCGCTTCCGCGCGCCTTCCCGGAGCAGAGAGAATGGAATTTGACCGCCATCACTCCAATATTGCGGATGCCAGGGCGCTGGCGGAAAAAATAGTCCGCAGAGGAATCGAAAGCTTTGAGGACAGGAAAGGAATTCCCGTTTATATTCCTCCGTATGAGGTGACGGCAGAAGTCGGATTTTCTGTGGAGTATCTGAACAGGCGCTTTGGCAGCTTCCGTCCGATTGCCGAAGCCATCCGGGACGGGCGGATTCTAGGCATTGTCAACATGGTGGGATGCAACAATCCAAAGGTACCCTACGAGAGATGCATCGCCGATGTTGCAAAGGTATTGCTCCAGAACAATGTGATTATTCTTTCCAACGGGTGCGCCTCCTATCCGCTGATGAAGCTGGGCTACTGTGCAAAAGACGCCAATCAGCTTGCCGGGGACAGCCTTCGTAAATTCCTGGAGCCGGACCTGCCGCCGGTATGGCATGTGGGAGAGTGCATTGATAATACCAGATCCAGCGGAATTATGGCTGGCATCGCGGCAGCTCTGGGACAGAAGCTTCCGGATATGCCCTATGCATTCACATCGCCGGAGTGGAGTAACGAGAAGGGTGTGGATGCGGCGCTGGCCTTCCGGCTAATGGGAATCTCTTCTTATCATTGTGTAGAAGCGCAGATTTTCGGTTCCCAAAATGTCATTGAGTTTCTGAAACAGGGAACGGAAGAAACCCTGGGCTCTCATATGGTAGTGAATGTGGATCCCGTCAGGCTGGGACAGCAGATGGTAGAAGATATGAAGGCAAAACGAAAAAAGCTGGGCTGGGATTGATGGTCTTCTTTCATTATATTCCGACAATCTTCTTTCATTATATTCCGCTTCACAAATGATTCCGGGTGTGGTATACAGGTAGAGGATTTTCAGTATCGGATCAGGCGCCGGACAGAAACAACTGCATACATATATGCAGGCCGGTCAGGCATGGCGTTCAGGAAAGGCCGCAGCCATGCCTGCAGGCAGACCGGAATGCCTGCAAGCAGGAAAGAACATAAGCGTGCCTGCGGGCAGACCGGACATGAATGGCGTGCAGAAAAGGCCGCAGCATGCCTGACTGAAGGAAATTTCCGTTCTGCAGTGAAAATGCTATATGAAAAAACAGGAATAGAGAAAGAGGATTGCAGTGCTGAATCAGTTTTCAAGAACCGAGCTTCTGCTGGGGCAGGAAGCGTTGGATATTTTACAGAATTCCAGGGTAGCGGTATTCGGAATCGGAGGTGTGGGCGGCTTTTGCTGCGAGGCTCTGGTCAGAACAGGCGTAGGCCATTTTGATCTGGTGGATGATGACAAGGTATGTCTGACCAATCTGAATCGTCAGATTATAGCGACAAGGAAAACGGTTGGCCGCGATAAGGCGGATGTGATGAAGGAAAGAATGCTGGAAATCAATCCAAAGGCAGACATCCGGATCCATAAAACCTTTTTTCTGCCGGAAAACGCCGGAGAATTTTCTTTTGAAGAATATGATTATGTGGTGGATGCCGTGGATACGGTTACCGCAAAAATCGAAATCATCATGCAGGCGAAGAAAAACAATATTCCGGTCATCAGCTGCATGGGGGCAGGAAACAAGCTGGATCCGACGCAGTTCCGTGTGGCGGATATCTACCAGACAAAGGTATGTCCGCTTGCCAGAGTCATGCGCCATGAAATGAAGAAGAGACAGGTAAAGCACCTGAAGGTCGTGTACTCTGAGGAAAAGCCAATGCGTCCCCTGGATGACATGGCCAACAGCTGCAGGACAAACTGCATCTGCCCTCCGGGCGCAAAGCACAAGTGTACCGACCGGCGGGATATTCCCGGCAGCGTCGCCTTCGTCCCTTCCGTTGCCGGACTGATCATAGCAGGAGAAGTAGTAAAAGATCTTATTGGGATTAACTAGTAAGAATTGATATTTTTTATTGAGCTCGAGTGAAGTGCAGAGTAAGGAACTTCTGAAGACTTGTTTTATGAAGACCTTATTTTGACTTATCGCTTGAGCTTTTTTAAGCTTATCGCTGCATCTGGTGTGGCATGCTACAGGCTATTTGAGCAGTGGCGGGCGGCGCAAATCAAGATTCTTGCAAAATCGTCGCCTGTCGCGAGGCTGTTTGAGCGGAGCCAGGCGACGCAAATCAAGAATTCTCCAAAATCTCCGCCTGACGCAAGTCTATTTAAGCAGAGCCAGGCGGCGCAAATCAAGAAATTCGCAAAATCGTCGCCTGTCGCGAGGCTGTTTGAGCGGAGCCAGGCGACGCAAATCAAGAATTTCGCAAAATCGTCGCCCGACGCAATGCTGTTTGAGCGGCGGCAGGCGGAGTAAATCAAGAATATCAAGAAATCTCCGCCTGTCTTAGAAGAGAGTATATGGGGAACGTTTTGGGTTAATGGGAGACCCGCAATAAGCAGGATTGCGCGGTAATAGATCTGGCGCTATGAAAAACATCACATGTTTTCCGTGAATGAAGTGAACTATACATTTAAATCAAATGAGGTTCAAATAGATGCAGATGCTTGCGAACATACAGATTTTGGGTACAAAAAATCGCAGCGATACAAGGCAGGGCGTAATAGCGGTAGCCCGATCCGTAATATGGATTGGTGCTGGTAAAAGTACTTATTCGTTATCATTTGTGGCATTCAGTATAATATCGAGCATTTGCCTTGGAGTTACTACATATGGCTTTATAGGAAAATGCTTGATAATTTCGGTTACGAGATATGCATCTTCATCTTTTCTGGCTTGCATCGTAACTTCGTAGAACACTCTGTCTTTCGGATCCGGAAGATCAATATCCAGGTGTTTTTCAGAAATATCCAGTGCATGAGAAACAAACTCATCGATGATATCCTGGACAATTTCCTCTGTAAGATGAAACTTTGGTCGTAAAAGAACAGAACGGTATTCCTCAAGAATTTCTTTATTCACCAGAGGAACAATTACGTCATTGAATGTCAGGTTTACTATGCTTCCGGGGACGGATTTCCATTTTAGTGCTGCGGAAACCAGAACGTTGGTATCAATCACTGCAAAATATTTCACAGGCACCTCACTTTCTGGCTTCTGCAATTTCGGCATTGATTTCATCAAGCGTCATATCAGAGATGTCATTTTCTTCCGCAATCCGGCTGGCACGCCTCATAGCAGAGACGCCCTTGTTTTCAGATGCCTCATTAATTTTCATGCTGAAAGGGATGCCCCGATCCCTGACCAGTCTGGAGACACACATTCTCAGGTAGGATGGCATGTCCAGTCCCAGCTGATCTAAAATTTGAGTTGCCTCGGCTCGCTCGGTTTCGTCTGTACGGAATTGAACAAGTGTTTTTGCCATAAGAACACCTCCTTTTCTGATTTCATACTAGTACAAAACAAATACAAATGCAATCATATGTTTACAAAAAAGAGAAGCCCACGGTCATCGTAGACCGATTCACCGCTGTCATTTCCACAGCGGATTGCACGGTCAAGTCCCATGATCATGGCGATCGCGCCATCGATCTTCTCCGTGGATTTTTCCTTATCGGCCTTGATGTTTCCGGCAGGGTCACGGCGGATGAAGATGTTGTCTATCATCCAACGGAGCACTGGGTGACCACCATGGGCGCTCCGCTGTTCTAAGACGAGCTTCATCAGCCCCTTGGTAGGCGGGGACATGTCCTTAAAACCTTGATCGAATGGAACAACGGTAAAACCCATGCCCTCGAGGTTCTGTACCATCTGGACAGCTCCCCATCGGTCAAAGGCAATCTCCCGGATGTTGTAGCGTTTGCCCAGGTTGTAGGGTATCAGATTATTATCATTGAAGATGCGTTACTTATGTCAGATTGTTTTCTGGATAAGCGAAAAATAGTGATGTATAAGTGCTGTTTGCCGACACGATCGACGGTGTGAAGGTAAATGCCATCATGTATTCCATTGTGGAAACGGCAAAGGAGAACGGGGTAAATGTCCGGTACTATCTCCAATATCTGTTTGACCAGATCCCGCTGCGGCGGGCACGTGGGGACACTGGCTTTATGGCTGATATGATGCCGTGGTCCGACGCGTATAAGGAATATGAGGCCAAAAAACTCCGGAAACAACAATCTATGTTTGGGCGGCTGTTCATGGCACCGGATCGGCCGCGTACCCCTCGTAAAAGAGATATGGCCGGGAACGAGGCTGATCGGCAGAAAGCGGTTGGAACGACAATCGGAAAGAGAGCATAGTAGATATGGAGCCTGTGAGCAGAATGCCCACAGACATGGCGTCGTGCCAAAGTCGCAAAAGAAACAAAAGTATCACCCGTGCTGAGATTTTTGATCCTTTATGAAATTTTTAAGGAGCACTGTCTGTAGACTACCACAGCCAGTGCTCCTTTCATAGACGCCGATTATTTGCCGCTTACGGAACATTTGAAATTGCAGGGAGGAGACCGGCTTATCGTGCTGAGTGATGATATGGGAATTGCTTTGATCCGGGCGGAAATATTCGATGAAATGATGAAGAAAGTCATGGCAGAAGCAAGGCAACAAGGGGATTGATGTATTCGCAATGGAGCAGATCAACCGTGCATTTGATTACGCTTGTAGATTCGACATCCGCTATTACGACCTTCCGGAGGGCGCAGATGATTCTTTCTTCCTTTGCAGGAAACTGATTCCCGGATACCTGAAGGATTTAACAGGTGCCTATCAGAGGCTGCAGGGATATTATGTGGGCGATGAGGATGCTGATGCGTTCGACAAAACATTCCCGCCCAAGGCAAAATTGAAACAGCCGGGACAAATATTTTGAACATGCTTGTTTACGATCTGCTAGAATTCTCTCAATGGTGAAGTTAAATAACAGAATTACCCGTAAAAAATGGCAAAAAAGATATCAATCAGTCTCTGTTCTCTTCAAAGAAGTGTTAACGCAATGGATGAATTACATTACGTTGAAGGCGGAAATCATGGACATTGGGAGATCAGAAATGACAAATACGAATCTTATGCAAAGTGACTGATGGGGTGACTGAAAAGGTGACTGATTCAGGCAAAGAAGCCAGGGGGTGCAAATCTTTGGTCGGAATGAATGAAGAGAAGCATGCATATTTAATGTAGTGTTGGTAATACGAATATAATATGATCATCAGCTTTTTAACATGATCATTTTCGCAATATTGATCATATTGAGAGGTTTGTATTCTACTGCATCATATGATAAATTAAATATATCAAATACTTGAAAATGATTAAAATAGAGGCTTGAGATATGCGTGATTTCTCTTATCAAAAAAAATGGACAAAACTGCTTACACCCCAAATTGTGAGTTATCTGACAACAATTCATGAGTATAAGGGAAGACAGGAGCTGATCGCGACCAGGCATGCGGATATTCTGCAGAACCTGGTTGAAATTGCCAGAATTCAGAGCACGGAAAGTTCAAACAAAATCGAAGGCATTTACACCTCGGATGAGCGGTTGAAGAAGATTGTCATGGATAAAACGACACCTCATTCCAGAGACGAATATGAGATTGCCGGATATCGGGATGTTTTGAATACGATCCATGAAAGCTATGAACACATTCCCATCAAGCCGGCATTGTTACTGCAGCTTCATCGTGACATGTACAAATTTGAAGAGGCACGAATCGGTGGCAGCTGGAAATCGATCGATAACAGAATTGAGGAATCGGATGAAGCTGGAAATCGAAAAGTAAGATTTCAGTCTGTTTCGGCGGTTGAAACACCAGAGGCGATGGAACATCTATGCAAGGCATATCAGGAGATACTGGCAGATGTTCAGGTTGATCCGCTGCTTGTTATCCCGATGTTCATTCTTGATTTTCTGTGTATCCATCCATTTCTTGATGGGAACGGCAGAATGAGCAGGCTGCTTACACTGCTTTTGCTGTATAAAAATGAATATTTTGTTGGCAAGTATATCAGTATAGAGAAAATTATAGAGACAACGAAAGATCAATATTATGATGCACTGCAGGCGAGCTCAGCGGGGTGGCATGAAGGAAACAATGATTATATGCCATTTGTCATATATATGCTTAGTGTCATAACAGCTGCCTATCGCGAGTTTATGGAACGCACGGAACTTGTGGAGGAACGGAAGGTTTCGAAGCCAGACCGCATCGAAGAGATGCTGCGGAAAAAATTAGGAACTTTTACAAAGACTGAGATACAAAAAGAATTTCCAAATATCGGTCAGGCAACGATACAGAGAACTCTCTCCAAGCTTCAGAAGGAAAACAAGATCATTAAGATCGGCGGAGGCCGTTATACGAAGTACCGCTGGAATTGGGATAATGAGGAGTGATTTTGGGAGGATGTCATGATTACAGGTGAACTGAAAAATAAAATCGATGCTTTATGGGAGATCTTCTGGACGGGAGGACTTACCAATCCGCTGGATGTCATTGAACAGATGACATATCTCATGTTCATTCACGACCTGGATGACAGCGATAACCTGCATGCCAGGGAAAGTGCCATGTTGGGCCTTTCCTATGAAAGTATATTTGCAGGGGAAGTTAAGGTCGGAGATCGAATGGTTGATGGATCGCAGCTCAAGTGGTCTGTTTTCCATGATTTTCCGGCGCAGAAAATGTATTCCGTGATGCAGGAGATGGTCTTTCCGTTTATCAAAGATCTGCACGGAAATAAAGAGAGTGCCTATGCAAAATATATGCAGGATGCGATCTTCAAGATTCCGACACCTCTGATGCTTTCCAAGATCGTCGATGCCATGGATGAACTTTATAAACAGATGAGCGGACTGAAGGATACAGATGTCCGCGGAGATATTTACGAATATCTCCTGTCTAAACTGGCAAATTCCGGCGTAAACGGACAGTTCCGGACCCCCAGGCATATTATCAGGATGATGGTAGAGCTGATGCAGCCGGGACCGGACGAAGTTGTATGTGACCCGGCCTGCGGTACGTCAGGGTTTTTGGTGGCTGTAGGGGAATATGAAAGGGAACATCACCGGGAAGAGATTTTCTTTGACCGGGTGAAAAAAGACCACTACATGAATCATATGTTCCATGGTTATGACATGGATCGGACGATGCTTCGCATTGGCGCCATGAACATGATGACACATGGAATTGATAATCCTTATATCGAATATCGTGACAGCCTGTCCGATCAGAACCCGGATCGGAATAAGTATACCTTGATTTTGGCAAATCCACCGTTTAAGGGGAGCCTTGATTATGACATTGTCTCGACAGATCTGCTCAGGCTTTGCAAGACAAAGAAGACAGAATTACTCTTTGTGGATCTGTTCATTCAAATGCTGAAAGTTGGCGGCCGTTGTGCCTGCATCGTTCCGGACGGAGTGCTTTTTGGTTCTTCAACTGCTCATAAAGCAATCCGTAAGGAGCTCATTGAAAATCAGAGACTGGAGGCGGTGATCTCTATGCCTTCCGGTGTATTTAAGCCATATGCAGGAGTATCCACCGGAATTTTGATATTCACGAAAACAAACCACGGCGGTACCGATCATGTCTGGTTCTATGACATGAAAGCAGATGGTTTCAGCCTGGATGACAAGAGAACGCCAATCGAAGAAAATGACATTCCCGATATTATTAAACGTTTCAGACATCGGGATCAGGAGATGAGCCGTGAGCGAACGGAGCAGTCCTTCATGGTGCCAAAGCAGGAAATCGTTGATAACAAATATGATCTGTCCATTAATAAGTACAAGAAAGTCGAATATAAGCCTGTGGAATATCCGCCTACAAGCGAGATTTTGGCCAGTATCCGTAGCCTGGAAACTGAGATTTCAAATGATTTGAATGATCTCGAAAAGATGCTCGCTGATGAGATAAATTGATATTTGTGGGGATGATAGATGGCAAGATATAAACTTGAGGATATATTTGACCTGCAGATGGGAAAGACACCTTCAAGAAATAATCCGGAATACTGGGACTCTTGCGATAACAAGTGGATTTCAATTGGTGATCTTACTCAGGCAGGAAAGTATGTTACTGATACAAAAGAATACATATCTGACTTAGCTGTAGAGGAGAGTGGAATAAAACTGATTCCAGCTAATACTGTTGTAATGAGCTTTAAACTTTCGATTGGTAAGACGGCCATTACATCAGGAGAAATGTACTCAAATGAGGCCATAATGGCTTTTCATGATAAACATGTGGTTGATCTTATTCCAGAGTACATTTATTACATGTTCAAATATAAGAACTGGGATGAGGGAACCAACAAGGCTGTGATGGGTAAGACCTTAAATAAAGCAACTTTATCGAAGGTTGAGATTGAGGTCTGCCCGTTTGAAAAACAAAAGGAAATAGTTGAATTGTTGGATAAAGTTTCAGCAATTCTAGAGGAAAGAAATGATGAATTACAGAAATTAGACGATCTCATCAAAGCCCGATTTGTCGAGATGTTTGGGGATCCTATTACGAATCCTATGGGATGGAAGAAAGAGGAAACTAATAAACATATAGATTTACTGTCTGGTTATCCTTTTAAAAGTGAACAATATGTGGAAGACGGAATAAATATTTGCGGCGGTTTAACCATTATGCCACAGAGAATAGAGTGGGATAATTGTGTACATTGGCCGTCGTTGGAAGGGTATGAGGAATATTTGCTCAATGAGGGCGATATAGTTATGGCGCTTGATCGTCCGTGGATAACTGAGGGATTTAAGGTTGCTCGTATAGATGCAAATCATTTACCAGCGCTTCTTATTCAGCGAACAGCCAGAATACGAGCTATAGATATTGATCAGGATTATTTATATTATTGCTTTATAAATGGAGGATTCGACAAACATAGTAATGTGACAGGTTCGTTAGTGCCACATATTTCTGCAAAAGATATAAGAAGTTTTGAGATAATGATTCCTCCAGTAGAATTACAAAAGGAGTTTTCTTTGTTTATGAAACAAGTCGACAAATCAAAAGTTGCTGTGCAGTCGGCATTGGATAAAGCACAACTGTTATTTGACAGTCTGATGCAGCAATATTTTGGATAATATGTGTGGCCGTAGGCTGGTGCAGGATGATGGTATACAACGAACAGGAGTATGTCATCATGGAAGAAAAACTGGTTAACATTCTAAATGAAATGGCGGAGTATCTCAGCGTCCCACAGATGAAGAAACTTCAGGAAGTGCTATTAGAAAACCTTTCCGATGTAACTGCCCAAAAAGAGAACATCGAGAACGACGAATATCTAAAACTGTTTCTGGATGCAAAACGGATCGAGGGGTGTTCTGAACGAACACTACAGTATTACAAAGTCACGGTTGATCATATGCTGAAGAAGATCAGCACACCTATCCGCAAAATGACTACAGATGAGATTCGAGCCTATCTGGTGGAGTATCAGCAGCGCGGGGGATGCAGCAAAGTAACGATTGACAACATCAGGCGTAACATATCCAGCTTCTTTTCCTGGCTGGAAGAAGAAGATTATATTCTAAAAAGCCCAATGCGCCGTATTCATAAGATTAAAACAAAGACCGTGGTGAAAGAAGTGATCTCGGATGAGAATATGGAGAAAATGCGGGATGCATGCGAGGAAGTAAGGGATCTGGCTATTATCGATCTTCTCTATTCTACAGGAATCCGTGTGGGAGAACTTGTTCGTTTGAATATCGCGGACGTAAACTTGGAGCAGAGGGAGTGTGTTGTATTCGGAAAAGGAGATAAAGAGCGTAGGGTTTATTTTGACGCAAAAGCAAAGATCCATCTGATGGAATATCTTGCATCGAGAACAGATGATAATTCAGCTCTGTTTGTATCCTTGGATGGAAGGCATAAGCGGCTTAAGATCAGCGGAGTGGAGATCAGAATAAGGGAATTGGGAAGGAAGCTTTCTCTGGATCGGATTCACCCACATAAGTTCAGACGAACTATGGCAACCAGAGCCATAGACAAAGGCATGCCTATAGAGCAGGTACAGAAGCTCCTAGGACATTCTCAAATCGATACTACGATGCAATATGCAATCGTGAATCAGAATAACGTCAAGAACTCACATCAGAGATATATAGCCTAAAAGGCAACTTGATATTTGTGGGTGCGTCTGATGGAATATACAAAAATTAAGAATATTAATGAATATGTTAGCGAAAGCGTTTCGCCGATGAATACTCCTGAGCAAATATTTGAGATGTACAGTGTCCCAATCTACAGTACAGGGCATCCAGAATATTTACATGGTAATGAAATTGCCTCCAACAAGGTAAAAGTCAGAAAAAATGATGTGCTTCTTTGTAAAATCAATCCGCGTATTAACCGAGTTTGGATTGTTGCTGACGAATCAGCATATCCATGTATAGCATCGTCTGAATGGATTGTAATTAGAAATTCAGAGTACAATCCTGAATTCTTAGCCTGGTATTTTCGAAGCCCCAAATTTAAACAACTTATGACTAGCGAAGTAACTGGTATAGGAGGGTCTCTTACAAGAGCACAGCCTAAGGCAGTCGCAGAATATCCGGTTCCGGTCATAGAAAGGCAAGAACAAGATGTAATAACGGAAATCCTCAATAAAATATATAATATTATTGATGCACGACGACGGGAGATTAATATACTGGACGATCTCATTAAAGCCCGATTTGTCGAGATGTTTGGATCGTATCCAGAGAATGAAAAAGGCTGGGAAACCGGAACAATACGTGATCTGGTAACAGATGTACGATATGGTTCGAGCCGGAAGGCAGCGGAAGGAAATCAAGGAAAATATCGCTACCTGCGGATGAACAACATTACATATTCGGGCGAGCTAGATCTAACAGATGTAAAAACTATTGATATACCAGATCAGGAACTGGATAAATGTGCAGTTCGAAAAGGGGATCTACTATTTAACAGAACAAATAGCAAAGAGTTGGTTGGAAAAACATGCGTGTACGATAGAGATGAGCAAATGGTTCTTGCTGGATTTGTTATCCGTGTAAGGCTAAACGATAGAGCACTGCCAGAGTTTGTTTCAGCATTTCTAAATACAGATTTTTCCAAAGCGATGCTTCTTGCAAAATGTAAAACTGCAGTAGGACAAGCCAATATCAATGCACAAGAATTTCAAAATATTGGGATATATGTACCGCCAATAGAGTTTCAAAAGGAGTTTGTGAGTTTCAAGAAGCAGGTCAACAAATCAAAAGTTGCAGCGCAAATTTTCATCGAAGAAGCAGAGAAAATCTGAAGCGGCAGATATTTTCACGGGGTATTAATAATTGGGAAAGAAAATGAGAGAAATTGGTGATGGAGCAGGAACAGGTATTCGTCCGGAAGTGATTGAAGAGATAAGGCATATTGCCATAAAATATGACGTGAAGAAAGTGATTCTATTCGGGTCACGAGCCCGGGGCGATTTTTGGAGGGCGAGCGATATCGATCTTGCCGTTTCCGGAGGGGATTTCAATAGGTTCTGTCTGGAAGTGGATCAGAACACGGATACATTGCTGGAGTATGATATTGTAAACCTTGACGGAGAACTTTCGCCTGGATTCTATAAAAACATTTACAAGGATGGAATTGTGATTTATGAAGAAATATGAAAATTTTTGTTCGAATCTGGCGTCTCTTGAAAGAGCAGATCAGGAAGATTTGGAGAATGAATTTATTATCAGCGGAATTATTGATAAATTTTCTCTTCAGTTTGAATTAACTTGGAAACTTCTGAAGGAACTTCTGTCCTTTGAGGGACGAAATGCAGCTCGCACAGGCTCGCCCAGAGAGATTATCAAGGAGTCATACGCGGTGTATGACTTTATCGATGAGCAGACATATCTGGCCATGCTTCATGACAGAAATGACATGACTCATTTATACGATGGCAAGGCAGCACGTGAACTTGTGACGGAAATTCTTAGGGCTTACATTCCCGCTTTTCGGGATCTGAAAAAAAATCTGGAAGATAAATATGGCTTCCGGCTGCAGCAATTTTAACACAAATTCAGGAACACAATTATTACAGGGAGAAAGAGGGTCTTCTCTCATGACAAATTTTGATTATTTGAATTCAGAGCCGCAATTCCATACATTTGCACCAGTGGCTATATCGGCGGAAAAGATTGCGATGATTGATCCGTCCGCCGGCATTATCAATTGCCGTCGGGCCATGGAATTTGCTGTCAAGTGGATGTATTCCGTTGATAAGGCTCTTGTCATGCCATGCCAGGATAATCTGGTTACACTCCTTCATACGGAAGAATTCAAAGATCTGATGGATGACAGTCTCTGGCGGCGTCTTGATTTTATCCGTCGAATGGGAAACCAGGTTGCCCATACCGGAAAACCGGCAACGCTGGATCAGGCAAAACTGTGCCTGAAAGATCTGTTCCTGTTCATGGACTTTATCTCTTATTGCTATGGAGAAAACTATCAGGAACATAAGTATAATGAATCACTGGTGGAACAGCCTGTGCAGATCCCGGAAGCTGTAACGGATTCGAAAGGCGAATCAGATGCAGCGGAAGTAGACCTGAAAGCGCTGATAGAAGAAAACAAGGCACTGAAAGAGGAGCTGACAAAACGCCGGGAAGAGCAGGCTCCGGAGTATGTCACAAAGCCGCTTGATCTCTCTGAATTCAAGACCAGAAAGATTTACATCGACTCTCTGCTTGTGGATGCCGGCTGGACAGAAGGTAAGGACTGGCTCAATGAAGTTGAACTTGACGGGATGCCAAGTGCTTCCGGCAAGGGATACGCAGACTATGTACTCTATGATGATGCACATCGTCCGCTTGCGGTCATTGAAGCAAAGCGTACCTGCGTAGATGTGTCCAAAGGACGTCAGCAGGCAAAACTATACGCCGATATTCTGGAAAAGCAGTATCACAGGCGGCCGGTTGTATTCCTGACGAATGGCTTTGATACAAGAATTGTCGACGGACAGTATCCGGAACGGCAGTGTGCAGCGATCTGGTCAAAGCGTGACCTTGAGAAATGGTTTAATCTTCTGTCCATGCGGACAAGTCTCCGGAATGTGGTTGTCGATAAGCAGATCGCAGGACGGTACTATCAGGAAGCCGCTATTAAAGCAGTCTGCGGCTGTTTTGATAGTAAGAACCGCCGGAAAGCACTGCTTGTCATGGCGACCGGTTCGGGCAAGACAAGAACTGTTATAGCGCTGTGTAAAGTGCTGATGAATGCCGGGTGGATCCGCAACATTCTCTTTCTTGCAGACAGAACTTCACTCGTTGTGCAGGCGAAACGCAATTTCGTAAATCTCCTGCCGGATCTTTCCTGCAGCAATATTACGGAAGAAAAGAATAACTACGATGCACACTGCATCTTCTCTACCTATCAGACCATGATCAATCTGATTGATGAAGCAAAGGATGAAGAAGGTAAGATATTCTCCTGTGGTCATTTTGATCTTGTGATCTGTGATGAGGCGCACCGCTCCATCTACAATAAATACAGAGACATCTTTAATTACTTTGATGCACCGCTTGTCGGCCTGACTGCAACACCGAAGAATGAGATTGATAAAAACACCTATGAAGTCTTTGACCTTGAAAATGGTGTACCGACTTATGGATATGAACTTGCACAGGCGGTAAAGGATGGATATCTGGTTGATTTTCAGTCTGTTGAGACAACACTGAAATTTATAGATCAGGGTATTGTTTACGATGAACTGTCAGATGAGGAAAAAGAAGAATATGAGAAAGAGTTTATTGATGAAGATGGAAATCTTCCGGATTGTATAGGCTCATCCGCATTAAATACCTGGATCTTTAATGAGGATACCATCCGGAAAGTCCTGCAGACTGTCATGACACAGGGCTTGAAGATCGATTACGGTGAAAAAATCGGAAAGACAATTATATTTGCCAAAAATCACGTTCATGCAGAAAAGATTCTGGAAGTGTTCCATAAGGAATATCCACATCTGTCGGATGATTTTGCCAAAGTAATTGATAATCGGATCAATTATGCACAGAGCGCGATTGATGAGTTCAGTGATCCGCGGAAGTTGCCACAGATTGCCATTTCGGTTGATATGCTGGACACAGGTATTGATGTGCCGGAGATTCTGAACCTTGTCTTCTTCAAGAAGGTCATGAGCAAGGCAAAATTCTGGCAGATGATCGGACGTGGGACAAGACTCTGTCCGGGACTTATGGATGGCAAAGATAAAGATAAATTCTATATCTTTGATTTCTGCGGGAACTTTGAATTCTTCCGGATGAACAAGGGAAAGCCTTCCGCTAATCAGATCGCGCTGCAGGGTGCAGTCTTTAACCTGGAATTTCAGATAGCATATAAACTTCAGACGCTGGAAAACCAGACGCAGAGATTAAAAGCATATAGGGATAAATTAGTTGCAGTTATGAGCGGCAAGGTATCTGAGTTGAACCGGGAGAACTTTGCTGTCCGGCAGCATATCAAGTATGTGGAACTTTACTCCAGGCCTGAGGGGTATCAATCGTTATCTTACGAAGATACGCTGATTGAGCAGGATGAGCTCGCTCCGCTGATTCTGCCGGATCCTGATTCGGCAAGTAGCGTCCGTTTTGATGCGCTGATGTACGGAATAGAACTGGCATATCTTTCAGGAGAGAAGTATGCCAGAGCCCGTAAAGACCTCCTGAAACATGTTAGAGCGCTGGCTGATATTGCCAACATACCGGCTATTCAGGGTAAGTCTGAGTTGATTCGACAGATTCTACATACGGATTATCTGGAGAATGCCGGTATTGATGAGCTAGAAAAGATACGGCAGGAACTGCGCGGTCTGATGGTTTACATACACACGCCGTCTGTACGATATGATACGAATTTTACCGATGATATTCTGAACATGGAAGTCCATGAATCCGAATTGGATTATGGGGAGCTTGCCAATTATAAAGCAAAGGCAGAATACTATGTCCGAAATCATCAGGATATGATCACGATTGCGAAGCTGAAAACCAATAAGCCATTAACGGCAAACGATGTCGAGATTTTGGAAGAAGTGTTATGGAGTGAGGTTGGTACCAAAGAAGAATATGAACAGGAATATGGTGATAAACCTCTCGGTGAATTTGTTCGCAGCATCGTCGGCCTTGATATGAATGCGGCAAAGGAGGCATTCTCAGCGTATCTGAATAACGTCAATCTTGACAGCCGTCAGATTTATTTCGTCAATCAGATCGTAGAGTACATTGTTCACAATGGAATGATGAAAGACCTCTCCGTTCTACAGGAAGCACCATTCACAGATCGCGGAAGCATTGTGGAAATCTTCCCGGATCTGAATGTGTGGATGGGTATTCGGAAAGTAATCGAACAGATCAATGCTAATGCTGCCTAATGAACACCAGATAACTGGCAGGATTTCTTTTAAGTGTAGAATAAATATAGAGATAAGCAAATGAATTACAGCGAAAGACATAAACTTACGTTTGGTAAAAATATATTATCTTCGATACATATAAACTTTCTCCTTGGAGCAGGAGTCAATGGAACGGTTTTACCTCAGTTAAATACAAAAGAAAAAATTTAAAAAAATTAGCACTCACCTCTTGACATTGCTAACAAATGGGGCTATAACATAATCGTAAAGAGGAAAGGGAATGAAAAAGAGTTCTTCAGATAAGCGAAGAAGAACTCTCACAGGGATTCATTTCCGAGTAGTCTTTTTCAGATATAAGCGCAGTAAACAACAGTTCAGAACAGCATCCTGGACCGAATAAAAGGAGGTTATGTATTATGATGTATTTACCTGATTTATTTGGAGAAAATCTGATGGATGATTGGATGGACGATTTCGATGCATGGGATAAGGCATTCAACAGAGAGCTGAACAGAAAGAATCCTCTGTATGGCAAACATGCGAAGAATATTATGAAGACAGATGTTTCCGAAAAAGACGGAAAGTATGAAATTGCCGTAGATCTACCGGGCTTCAAGAAAGATGAAGTTTCGCTGTCATTGGAAAACGGCTACCTGACTATTGAGACCAATAAGAGCCTGAACAAGGATGAAAAGGATAAAAAAGGCCACATCCTTCGTCAGGAGCGTTATGCAGGCAACATGGCAAGAAGCTTCTATGTCGGTGATGAGATCGAGGAAAGCGATGTAACTGCCAGGTTTGAAGACGGTGTTCTTCATATTACCATTCCGGCAAAGGATCAGGCAGAGAAGCTTCCGGAGCATAAGACAATATCCATTGAAGGCTGATAGAAGTCATTTCCTTCTTAAATAAACATTGTGATAACATTTAATAAAAGGGCTGTGAAGAATAGATTTTTCGATTCTTCACAGCCCTTTATTACTTTTTGTGAGAATTTATTTTGAAATACAGTATAGCAGTCATTTCCCAGAATTCCAGAGAGATTAAGGGCAGTTGTATAAAGAGTAGCTTTATTCACAGAATGAGCATTCAGTTTCAGGACAAACACGAGGAAAGTGTTTTATTGGCAAGAAAAACTTATATGTAAAGAAGAGGCAGACCGGTTTCCGGTCTGCCTCTTCTGCCAGTGCGGAAAATTTTTCATACCAAGAGAATCCCAGGTGCTTTCCGGCAAAGATTCAGATTGATGACTTAGCTTTTGCTTCACAAATAAATCCGGGTGTGGTATACAGGTAAGAGTATGGAAGCGTGAGAAAACAATTTACTAAGCGATGCCGCAGTTCTGTTTTTTGTGGGGATGTATGGGAGGAAAAAAGATGAATGTTACAGAATATGCAGGCCTGATCACAGGAGAAATAGCAGATACTTTAGGAAAGGTTTCACCTGAAGATGGAGAAAAACTTACGGATATGATTCTGGATGCAAAGAAGATTTTTGTTGCAGGTGCAGGAAGAACCGGGATGGCCGCCAGGGCATTTGCCATGAGGCTGATGCACATGGGTTTTGAGGCCTATGTATGTGGAGAAACTATCACACCGAGTCTTGAAGCGGAAGACTTATTTATTGCGGCATCTGGTTCCGGCAGTACGGGTAGTCTGGTCACTATGACGCAGAAAGCTGAAAAAATCGGAGCGCAAATTGCGACGGTAACGATTTGTCCGGAAGGGCCGATTGGACGCATTGCGGATCTGGCTGTTGAAATCCCGGCACCAACGCCAAAAGCCAGAGTTAAGAATAAAACGGTGTCTGTTCAGCCCATGGGCTCTCTTTTTGAACAATGTGCATTTATTTTTTTTGATTCCATAATCCTACGGCTGATGGAAAAGAGAGGGATAAGTTCTGACAAGATGTTCACACGACACGCAAACCTCGAGTGAGGAGGATTAAAAATCATATAAAGATCAGGAAAAGGGAGGAGAAATGAAGTTACAGTTTGCACTTGATGTTTTTAATCTGGAAGATGCACTTTCACTTACCAGGCAGGTCAGAGATTATATTGACATTATCGAAATTGGAACGCCTTTTATTATGGAAAGTGGCATGAATGCTGTTCGAAGATTTCGTGAAACATTTCCGGAAAAAGAAATCCTTGCGGATACCAAGATCATGGATGCGGGAGAACTGGAAGCAGGTTCCGCATTCAGAGCCGGTGCTGATTATGTGACTGTTCTTGGAGTGACTGATCTTGCTACGATCAAAGCCTGCGTTGCAGCATCAAATAGATATGGAAAGAAAATCTGTGCGGACATGATCTGCGTAGCTGACTTACCCCGGAAAATATCAGAACTGGAGGAACTGGGTGTGCAGGGGATAGCGGTTCATACTGGAGTTGACCAGCAGAAAATGGGAAGAACACCTCTGGATGATCTGCGGATTATGAAGAAATATGCGAAACATGCCGAGATTTCTGTGGCAGGAGGGATTAAATACCATACTGTTCCTGTGTACGCAGAACTGAAGCCGGACGTACTTATTGTCGGTGGTGCGATTGGAGAAGCAGAGAATCCGGCTGCAGAGGCAAAACGAATCTACGAGAAAATTCAGTCATTTAATGTATAATCCCACCGGTTCAATTACCGGGACATTATGACAGCAGGACAGGAGATGACAGGAACCATGAAACACGGCCGGAAAGAACGGAAAAAGTGGGCAGTCGATTATATCGGCTATTTTTTTAAGTGGCTTTTGCTTTCCATTGTGATGGGACTGGTGTGCGGAGCCACGGGAGCCGTATTTGCAAGGTGCGTGGCAGCCGTAACGGAAATCCGGTCCGCGCACGGATGGCTGATTTTTCTGCTCCCCGCGGCAGGTGTTCTGATTGTTTTTCTGTACCGCAAACTGAACATATCAGGAGTGGGAACAAACAGGATATTTGACTCTGCGGTGGAAGGGGATTCTCTGAAATTCCGCCTGGTTCCGGCTATTTTTACAGGAACGGTTCTTACGCATCTCTGCGGCGGCTCTGCCGGGCGGGAGGGCGCCGCGCTGCAGATCGGCGGGGACATCGGAAATCATATCGGGCGGCTCTTCCGTTTTGATGAAGAGGATGAAAAGGTAGCGACTATGACCGGGATGGCCGCCTTTTTTGCTGCTCTTTTCGGCACTCCGGTCACGGCGGCGGTTTTTGTGGCAACTGTCATCAGTGTCGGAATGGTCAAGCACGCGGTGATGGTCCCCGGGATGATTGCGTCCATTCTTGCTTCCCAGGTGGCCGGATGGATGGGGGCGGAGCCGGTCCGGTTCCGGATTGAGGCACCGGCGGTCACATGGACGATGATGGCGCGTGTCATGGTTCTTGCCGTGGCCTGCGGGCTGGTTTCCGCTGCTTTTATAGAGGTGCTGCACCAGACAAAGAAGTTTTATGAACACTTTCTGCGCAATCCGTATCTTCGCGCCGTGGCGGGCGGAGCAGTGATTGTTGTCTTGACGCTGCTTGTGGGAAACCAGGATTACAACGGCTCCGGCATGGATGTCATTGTGAGAGCCATCGGACAGGGGGAGGCCAGACCTTGGGATTTTGCCTTAAAGATTCTTTTCACGGCGCTGACGCTGGAGGCTGGTTTTAAGGGCGGGGAGATTGTCCCGACCTTTTATATCGGCGCTGTCTTTGGCTGTGTGTTCGGCCGGCTGCTGGGAATTCCGTCCGGTTTTGCGGCTGCTGTCGGTTTTGCGGCGATGTTCGGCGGCGTGACGAACACTATGATCACATCTATTCTTCTCTCGGCAGAGGTTTTCGGCGGAGCCGGGCTGCCTTACTTCGGCATGGCCTGCATGCTCAGCTTTGTCTTTTCCGGCTACAACGGCCTTTTTTCCAGCCAGGTTATTATTTTCTCCAAGCTTCGCGCACGGCGCGTTATGACGAAGGTGGATCACAGGATTGAACTGGACAACACCGGCACCGGTGTCATTCCGGAGGGCGGCTATGATCTGAAGCTGAAAGAAACGGAGCATCCCGGGGAGAAAGAGGACTAGCGAGAAGAAGATAACTGGAAATTGTTATGAAACACAGAAAAGCTGTTTTTTCAGGAGCCCGGACAACCGGGCTCTTTTCGGGCTATGGAAGAAGATTGTTTCGGATCAGCGCAATTTCCTCCCGGTAGCCCTGCGCATCGTTGGGCGTTTCCAGGATGAAGGGACGGCCCTGCAGAAGCGGATGCCTGACGACACGAAGCAGTGCTTCCCTCCCGATCATGCCGAAGCCGATTTTTTCGTGCCGGTCTTTGTGGGAGCCGATGGGGTTTTTGCTGTCATTCAGGTGCACCGCTTTCAGTCTGTCCAGCCCGATCACGCGGTCAAATTCCTGCAGTACGCCATCCAGATCGTTTACGATATCGTAGCCGGCATCCCATACGTGGCAGGTGTCCAGACAGATGCCGATTTTCTCTTTTTTTTCGACCCGATCCAGGATTCCCCGGAGTTCCTCGAAGGTTTTGCCAACCTCTGTGCCCTTTCCGGCCATGGTTTCCAGAAGTACGGTGGTGGTCTGGCTGTCGGTAAGCGTCCGGTTCAGTACGGCGGCAATCTGGCCGGCAGCCGTTTCATATCCCTGCTTGAGATGGCTGCCGGGATGAAAGTTGAACAGCTGGCCGGGCAGCATCTCCATCTTTGCGAGATCTTCCCGGAACACGTTTTCTGAAAAATGGCGGACATCTTCTTTTGCGGAACAGAGATTCATGGTATAGGGAGCGTGTGCGACCAGTGTCCCGAACTGATTTTCCTCCAGGAAGTGCTGAAGCGCCAGTACGTCTTTTTCCTCGGGCATTTTTCCGTTTCCGCCCCTCGGATTTCTGGTGAAAAATGCAAAGGTATTTCCTCCAAGACCCTGTTCTTCCTGCCCCATGGCCAGCCAGCCTTTTGAGACCGACACATGATTTCCAATGCAGATCATATAATTTCCTCCTCTTACAGATTGCTGAAGCGATTGTATCATCCCGGCGTGTTTTGTACCAGAGGCAGCAACGTGTCATAAGCATGGAAGTGTTTACAGTAATGCCCCGGTTGAGGCGGCGGCCTGTTCCTTTTTATAGGGAGAAGGAAAATCAGGAGTGCATGGGTACAGGTGTTTTGAAATACAGGATGTAATACAAAATTTTGTATCATTTGCCATAGCCTCCTTGCGTGCCAGGAGAGTTTACTGTTAAAATAGACAATGGTGACTGATACTCTGAAGCGACAGAGGAGGTGCGGCGTGTATTATATCGGGATCGATCTGGGCACATCGGCGGTCAAGCTTCTGCTGATGGATGAAAGAGGCTCTATAAAGAATATTGTATCGGAGGAGTATCCCCTGTTTTTTCCACATCCGGGCTGGTCGGAGCAGAATCCGGAGGACTGGATGTCGGCCATAAAAAGAGGAATCCCAAAACTGACAGAGAAGGTTGACAGAACCCGGATTGCCGGAATCGGCGCCGGAGGGCAGATGCATGGGCTGGTTGTTCTGGATGACCGGAACAGGGTTCTGCGGCCTGCCATTCTCTGGAATGACGGGCGGACGCAGGAGGAGACGGATGATCTGAATCAGAAAGTCGGGAAAGAAAAGCTGACCGCACTTACAGGTAATATCGCTTTTGCGGGTTTTACAGCGCCCAAGCTTCTCTGGATGAAAAAGCATGAGCCGGAGCTGTTCGGAAGAATAGCCAGAATTATGCTGCCCAAAGATTATATCAATTATATGCTGACGGGGGTGCACTGTACGGATTATTCGGATGCGTCCGGTATGCTGCTGCTGGATGTCCGGCACAAATGCTGGAGCCGGGAAATGCTGCGGATCTGCGGAATTTCAGAAGACCAGCTGCCCCGGCTTTTTGAAAGCTGGCAGGTGGTAGGAACGCTCCGAAAGGAAATGGCGGAAGAACTGGGGCTGCCGGAGACCGTCAAGGTCGTGGCGGGAGCCGGGGACAATGCCGCCGCTGCAGTCGGCTGCGGTGTGGTCGGAGAGGGAAGGTGTAATATTTCTCTTGGAACATCCGGAACGATTTTTATAACCAGCGGAAGTTTCCGTGTGGATTCCGGCAACGCGCTTCATGCGTTTGCGCATGCGGACGGAGGCTTTCATCTGATGGGATGCATGCTTTCCGCGGCATCCTGCAATAAATGGTGGATGGAGGAGATTCTTCATACGACGGAATACGAAAAAGAGCAGGCGGAAATCCGGGAAGACAGGCTGGGAACCGGACATGTATATTATCTGCCTTATCTTATGGGAGAGCGGGCACCGCACAACGATCCGGCGGCAAGATCCTGTTTTCTGGGCATGACGATGGATACTTCCCGGACGGATATGACGTTGGCGGTGCTGGAGGGAGTTGCCTTTGGCATACGGGATTCGCTGGAGGCGGCAGAGAAGCTGGGAATTTCTGTTAAGAGCAGTATGATCTGCGGAGGCGGAGCCAAAAGTCCGCTGTGGAAAAAGATTTTTGCGGATGTACTGAATATTGAGCTGACCGTTCCGGAGACGGAGCAGGGGCCGGGCTACGGAGGAGCTATTCTGGCGGCTGTCGGCTGCGGGGAGTACGGAAGTGTTTCCGAGGCAGTGAAGCAGATGGTTCATGTGACGGACACGGTAAGACCGGATGCGGAAACGGCGGAACGATATGAGAAGAAGTATCAGGTGTACAGAAGCCTGTATCCGGCGCTGAAAGGCCTTTTTCCGAAGTTCTGAATCCGGAAAAAATTCGACAGGAAAAAAAGAGGTTCTGGGGTCCTGCGAGGTGGATATTTACGGAACGATATCGGAGTATATCATCTGTGCATCAGCCAGGAAGAGACGACCCTTATGGATCACGGGGCGGTCATGTTCGGGCACTACGGGAAAGCCTTGTTTGACACCATCATATTTCCATAGGAAAACGACGATAAATTCTCTGCGCATCTTTCAGGTGTGTGGAGATTTTGCATATATCCTGAAAAAACGGCCGGGATCCTGAGAAGTTTCTACAGAGTGTGGATAGAGACAGAAAAAGATCAGACAGATTGAAGAATGTTGGATGAAAAACTGAAAAAATGGTGAAAAGGGAAGCCTGTTTGTGTATATTATTAGACAGGGCATGTTTTTATGAAAACGAAAGACACCGGGGTGCCTCTGGCGCGCTCCGGTGTCTTCTTCTTCAAAATGAGGGGGAGATGATAATCAGTGTTTACTGACTATCTGAGACCTATGATAAAAGTAAAATGTGTCACGCCTGTGTATAGTTTCTAAAAGAAAAATAAAAAACATTAAGAATTATTTTCAAAGGAGGGAAGAAAAAATGTTCCATGCAGCTGTTGTTCTAGTCCCTTTGGCCGGCATTCTTGCTCTGCTGTTTGCCCTGGTCATGGCAAACCTTGTGAAAAAGGAAGACGACGGGACGGATAAGATGAAGGAGATTGCGTCTGCAATCCGCGAGGGAGCCAGTGCTTTTCTTCTTTCAGAGTATAGAGTCCTTATTATTTTTGCCGCCGTGCTGTTCTTCATACTGGGGTTTGCTCTTCATAACTGGCTGGAAGCCTGCTGTTTTCTGGTGGGGGCAGCGTTTTCTGTGCTGGCAGGTTTTTTCGGTATGAAGGTGGCTACCCTGGCCAATGTCCGGACCGCCAATGCTGCCAGAACTTCAGGAATGTCAAAAGCACTTTCCGTTGCTTATCATGGCGGCGCGGTTATGGGATTCTGCGTGGTCGGCCTGGGTGTCTTTGGTGCCAGTATTATTTATTACCTGACAGGGGATACCAATGTCCTGTTCGGTTACAGTCTCGGAGCATCTTCAGTGGCGCTTTTTGCCCGTGTCGGCGGAGGAATCTATACAAAGGCGGCGGACGTAGGCGCGGATCTGGTCGGTAAAGTGGAAAATAATATTCCGGAGGATGATCCCCGCAATCCCGCGGTTATTGCCGATAACGTGGGTGATAATGTGGGGGATGTGGCCGGAATGGGTGCCGACCTGTTTGAGTCTTATGTAGGAGCCCTGGTTTCTGCCATTACACTCGGACTGGCGGCTTACAGTACATCCGGCGCTCTTTATCCGCTGTTTCTTGCGGCTGCCGGAATTGCCGCTTCCATCATCGGAACCTTCTTTGTGCGGGGAAAGGAAGGAGGCAATCCTCAGAAAGCCCTGAATACCGGGAACTATGTCGCCTACGCGATTGTTGTGGTTGTTTCGCTGATTCTCAGCAAGGTGATGTTTGGAGGATTTACAGAAGCTGTCGCTATTATTTTCGGTCTCCTGGTGGGATTTGTGATCGGGCAGATGACGGAACTGTACACGTCGGATAAATATAAATCCGTCAAGCGTATTGCGGAGCAGTCGGAGACAGGAGCCGGAACAACGATAATCACCGGACTGGCTGTCGGTATGCGTTCCACAGTGATCCCGATCCTCTGCATCTGCGTGGGCATCTTTGTATCCTATGCGGTTGCAGGACTGTACGGCATTGCCCTTGCCGCGGTAGGCATGCTGGCAACAACAGGAAGCACTATTGCTGTTGATGCCTATGGCCCGATTGCCGACAACGCAGGAGGAATTGCCGAAATGTCCGGGCTGGACGAAAGCGTCAGGGATATTACCGACACGCTGGATTCCGTCGGCAATACAACGGCAGCCATCGGAAAAGGCTTCGCCATCGGGTCGGCCGCGCTTACGGCGCTGGCGCTGTTCGTGTCCTACGCGCAGGCTGTGCAGCTGAAGAAAATAGATATTATGGATCCCAGAGTTATCATCGGCCTGTTTATCGGAGGTATGCTGACTTTCCTGTTTTCTGCGCTTACCATGGAGTCTGTTTCCAGGGCGGCTTACAAGATGATTGAGGAGGTACGCCGGCAGTTTTATGCGGATCCGGGTATCCTTGCCGGTACCAGCCGCGCGGATTACAAGTCCTGTGTGGGGATATCCACGCAGGCGGCTCTTCACGAAATGATCGCTCCCGGAATTATGGCGGCGGCCGCACCGATTGTCGTCGGACTGGTGCTGGGGACGAATGCCCTGGGCGGCATGCTGGCAGGAGCTCTGCTTACCGGTGTTTTAATGGCAATTTTTATGAGTAATTCCGGAGGAGCCTGGGATAACGCAAAGAAATACATAGAGAGCGGCCATTTCGGCGGAAAGGGAAGCGAGGCACATCATGCTGCCGTAGTCGGAGATACCGTGGGCGATCCGTTTAAGGATACCTCCGGCCCGTCCATCAATATTCTAATTAAACTGATGACGGTGGTTTCTCTGGTTTTTGCTCCCTTGTTTATCCGGTTCGGGAGCCTTCTGTAATGGTGCAAAAGCCCAGGAATAAGCCGTACGTGTTTTGACAGAGGTGAGGAAGAAGATAAAAAACGGCAGAGCCAACGGAATGAATCCGTAAGCTCTGCTATTTTTTACTGTTTAAGTGGTGCGCCTGTCGGCGCGCTGATGTCAGAGGGTGATAGTCTCTCCATTTTCGGGAATGATCACCCGGTCAGAGAAATTGTGCGATTCCGCGTAAGCGCGTACCTCCTGCCTGGAGAGAGGCTGATTTTCAAAGGTTTCCATATGGACAGCAACAATTTTCGCATTCGGCGCGGCGGCCTGGAGTTTATCCAGATCTTCCGTACCCATGGTAAGCTGCATACCCTCGCCCTGATTTGCCCCGAGATAGGCAATAATGACATCCGGATGGTAACCGAGGGCGGCTTCTACGCCGGAGCAGTAAACTGTGTCTCCGGTGATGAAAACGGTCTTTTCGTTTTCTTTTTTCAGCACAATTCCGCTGGAATTCTGCATGGTGTTAATTACATGCATGATTTTGCCGTTGCCGTGAAGTCCGGCTGTGCGGATAATCCGGACATCATCCAGATGGGTATCCAGGGTCATGTCAATGGTCTGTGTCTTGCTCATGCCGTATTTTCTGGAGAGATCCTTATCGTTCAGGTTCTGGACAAAAAAAGGAAGATCCTTCGGAATCAGGTCGGCAGCCTCCTGGTCAAAGTGTCCGGGGTGCAGATGGGTCAGAAGGACGGCGTCAATTCCGTCTGCGATGGTTTTCCCGTCCTCCGGAAGATCAATCAGCGGGGGCTTTTCCGGATAGAGGGTAGGGCCGAGTTTGTGAACGGTTCCTTTTTTCCGGAACATCGGATCCACCAGAAAATTTTTTCCGCCGTACTCCAGTTTCATTGTAGAATTTCTGTAGAAATGGATTAACATGTCTGTTCTCCTTTGGCAGAGAAACACCCGGATCCTGCTGGAATTGGTCGAAAAATCCGGCGCTTTCTCTTCAGTTCTGTCTTACAGCTACTATAGCACAGAAAAACACAGGAGAACAGAGAAATCAACAAAAAACAACAGAACCTTTCGCTGAACCGGGCAGTCAGGACTGCCCCAGCGCCATGCTTTTGACTCTTGCCATGGCCTTGCTGACAGCGGGAATCAGAAGAAGGATGACAGTCAGAGCGCACTCGGTGAAAATATAGATGGCGTTGTAGGCAAGAGAGTAGCCCAGGGCAGACATCCCGTATTCATTCCCGTAGCTGCCGAAGAAGATATATCCGGAGAGAACCGCGAAAAAATACCGGCCGACAACGCCCAGAAGATAGCCCTTCAGCAACCCGTGCTTCGCATGGCAGAATACGCCGGAAAGACCAAGCGCCATAAAAGCGAATACATAATCTACCAGCATCTGGGGAAGAGACAGAATATAGGGATCAATGACCAACTGCAGCAGACCGTAAGCGAGCCCGGCGAAAAGCCCGGTTCCGAGACCGTACCAGTAACCGATCAGGGAGACCAGCAGCATGGAGAATAAGGTAATGCTCCCGCCCATGGGAAGGTGGAAAAACTTTATCATGGACGCCACAGTTGCGAGGGCTATGGCCATGGCGGAAAATACCAGCTTCCTCGTTCCCAATGATCCTTTTTCATCCGGGCGGCGGATCAGGCATACCAGCAGCATTGCCCCGACCATGATTGCGATAATAAGCAGATACCCGGCCTGCGTAAGCTGATAAGAACCGTCACTTCCAAGTGTAGCAAAAACAGACATAAAAAAACCTCCTCACATGAAGTCCGCAGGAGGAGACTGAAATCAGAGATACGCAGACGAAACGGTGTATGCCTTTGCACATATGAAACATAACTTCCATGTACGCAAGACATCACGTGGATTTTCGGCTGTCTGGCTTCCCTTCGCCGGTATTATCCGGATCAGGTAATAAGGGTCTGCCGCATAATTGCGGCACTCTCAGCATTCGCTCCCCCAGCAGGGTATTTGAATTACGTTTTCAGTATAGCAGAATTCAAAGAAGCGTCAATCTTTTTGTTTTTATCCTTAAAAAGAAGTATGATGATAGAACATTAGCTTTTCAGGCAGGAATAAATGAGGAAGATTAATGAAGAAAAATTATAAAATGATAATCAGTTATGATGGCACCAGATATTATGGGTGGGAGCATCAGCCCGGACAGCCGATGACGATTCAGGGGAAGCTGGAGACTGTTTTGGGCCGCATGGTCCAGGCACCGGAGGATCACCCTGTCGTGGTGATCGGCGCCGGCAGGACAGATGCTGGAGTGCATGCGCGGGCTATGACGGCAAATGTGATTCTGGACACGGATATGAATGAAAGCCAGATTCAGGAATACATGAACCGATATCTTCCGGAGGATATCAGCGTAAACGAGCTGAAACAATGCGCGGATCGGTTTCACAGCCGGTTCAAGGCCATCGGAAAGACCTACTGCTATACCTGCTGGTTCGGGAAAACCAAGCCGGTATTTGACCGCAGGTATGTGACGGTTCTGGAAAAAATGCCGGATCTGGAAGCAATGCGCAGGGCGGCAGCCCTGCTGACCGGTATGCACGACTACAAGAGCTTTTGCGGCAATTCACACATGAAGAAATCCACTGTCCGGGTTGTCGATTCTATCGAAATCCGCCAGAAGGGTCCTTACATCCGGCTCTTTTTTCACGGCAATGGTTTTTTACAGAACATGGTGCGCATTATGACAGGCACACTTTTGGAAGTTGGATATGGAAAGAGAAAACCGGAGGATATGACGGCAATTTTAGAAAGCCGTGACAGACAGGCGGCCGGACAGACGGCGCCGGCATGCGGACTCTGTTTGATAAGCGTAGATTACTGATGATCTTTTATCCCCATGCTTATTTACAGGTTCCGTCCTACGGACACTGCAGGGTGGAAAGGTCAGAATAGATGAAATATAAGATTGATAAGACAGAACACTCCCCAGCCTATCTGCAGCTCTACCGGCAGATCCGGGAAGATATCACCAGACAGATTTTCCGCTTCGGGGATAAAATGCCTTCCAAGCGGATGATAGCGGTGGACACCGGGGTCAGTGTCATTACGGCAGAGCATGCCTACGAGCTTCTTCTGGATGAAGGATATCTGGAGTCCAGAGAAAGAAGCGGTTACTATGTTGTTTACCGGGAGGCCGATGTTTTTCCTGTGGCAGACAGGACAGGAGGAGAGCGCAGAAAATCGGGGAGCATGGAAAGAAGATGGCCGAACGCGGAAGAGCGCGAGGATTTTCCTTTCTCCGGCTATGCCAGAATTATGCGGAGGGTACTCTCGGAATATGGAGAGAGAATCATGGTAAAGTCCCCCAACCAGGGGCTTCCGGAGCTGCGCTGCGCCATCGGGGACTATCTGGCCAGAAGCCGGGGCATTCTGGTCAAGCCGGAACAAATTGTGATTGGATCCGGGGCGGAGTATCTGTACAGCCTGATCGTTCAGATTCTGGGGAGGAACGTTGTTTACGGCCTGGAATCCCCTTCTTATGCCAAGATTGCAAAAGTTTATCAGGCAAACGGCGCAAAGTGCGAATTTCTTCCTCTGGGAGAGGAAGGAATTTTAAGCGGGGCGCTTTCACGCACGTCGGCCGGCGTCCTTCATGTGACGCCGTTTAACAGTTATCCGACCGGGATTACAGCTTCTGCTTCTAAGCGTCATGAGTATGTATATTGGGCGGAGACAAGAAACGCAGTTATTGTGGAAGATGATTTTGATTCGGAGTTTTCCGTGCTGACCAAGGCCGAGGATACGCTCTTCTCGCTGGAGCCGGAAAAAACGGTTATCTACATGAATACCTTCTCTAAAAGCATTGCTCCTTCTGTCCGCGCCGGTTACATGGTACTTCCGGAAAAACGGACATCGGAATTTCTGGAAAAAATTTCTTTTTATTCCTGTACCGTTCCGGTTTTTGATCAGTATGTTCTGGCGGAGTGTATTTCCGGCGGAGAGTTTGAGAGGCATATCAACCGGGTGCGGAGGAAGCGGCGGCAGATGAAGAGCACGGATGGCAAAACAGAAAACTAAGCGCAGCCTGTGCTGGGAATAAAAGCCATTTTCCTTCCAAAGCCCAAAGCCCTAATAATTACAGCTTTTTTTATGAAGCACTTTCCCCAAAATGGGAATTGACACAAACAGAAGAAAAAGCTATACTAATCTGGCGTGACGGAAAGAGGGATCCGTGCGCCTATTTTTGCGCGCATAAAAAGAACCTGTTTCCCCACCTTTTCAGAAGAAAAGCAGCCGTAACAAAATCAGTACAGGAGGATAAAAATGCCTACATTTAACCAGTTAGTTAGAAAAGGCCGTGAGACTTCCGTAAAGAAATCCACAGCACCGGCATTGCAGAAGAGCTTCAATTCCCTGAAGAAAAAATCCATCGGACTTTCTTCTCCGCAGAAGCGCGGCGTCTGCACAGCCGTTAAGACAGCTACACCGAAAAAGCCGAACTCTGCACTCAGAAAAATCGCCAGAGTACGTCTTTCCAACGGAATCGAGGTTACCAGCTATATTCCCGGAGAGGGACATAACCTTCAGGAGCACAGCGTGGTTATGATCCGTGGCGGAAGAGTTAAGGATCTGCCCGGTACCAGATATCATATTATCCGTGGTACGCTGGATACCGCAGGTGTTGCAAACAGAAAACAGGCTCGTTCCAAATATGGAGCAAAGAGACCGAAAAAGTAATTTAGTCAGTTGAATATCTCACAGCAGCGTATGGTAAAAGAATGTACGGTAAATCGGAATAACCTCCACGGCTGCAGGTTATAGACGTCCTGCCGGGACATACACACTTCATACTGATAATGTGAGTACCTGAGATCTAATCGTTTATGATTAAGGAGGGAAGTAACGTGCCACGTAAAGGACATACTCAGAAGAGAGATGTTTTAGCAGATCCGGTATACAACAATAAGGTTGTTACCAAGCTGATCAACAACATTATGCTGGACGGCAAAAAGGGAACCGCCCAGAAAATTGTTTACGGAGCATTTGCTAAGGCAGAAGCAAAGGCCGGAAAACCGGCACTGGAAGTTTTTGAAGAGGCAATGAACAATGTTATGCCTCAGCTGGAAGTTAAGGCAAGACGTATCGGCGGAGCTACCTATCAGGTTCCGATTGAGGTCCGCCCGGACAGACGTCAGGCCCTGGCTCTTCGCTGGATTACCATGTTCTCCCGCAAGAGAAGCGAGAAAACCATGGAAGACCGTCTTGCGAACGAGCTGCTGGATGCCATGAACAATACCGGAGCTTCCGTAAAACGTAAAGAAGATATGCATAAGATGGCAGAGGCCAATAAGGCATTTGCTCATTACAGATTCTAAAGGAGGGAGTTCTGTTGGCTGACAATGGAAGACAGTATCCGCTTGAGAGAACCAGGAACATTGGTATCATGGCGCATATCGATGCGGGAAAAACCACTCTGACAGAGCGTATTCTGTACTACACCGGTGTAAACTATAAAATCGGCGAGACCTATGAAGGTACCGCGACCATGGACTGGATGGAGCAGGAACAGGAGCGTGGTATTACTATCACATCTGCGGCTACTACCTGTCACTGGACACATCAGAATCAGACAAAGCCTATGCCGGGAGCCCTGGAGCACCGTATCAATATTATTGATACACCCGGACACGTAGACTTTACGGTTGAGGTAGAGCGTTCTCTTCGTGTACTGGACGGCGCAGTCGGCGTATTCGACGCGAAGGGCGGTGTAGAGCCCCAGTCCGAGAATGTATGGCGTCAGGCTGATACCTACAATGTTCCGCGTATCGCATTCGTCAACAAGATGGATATTCTCGGCGCGAACTTCGACAATACCGTGCATGAGATCGTGACGAAGCTGGGCAAAAACCCGGTTGTTGTGGAACGCCCGATCGGCAAAGAGGACTACTTCAAGGGAATCGTGGATCTGTTTGAGATGAAGGCTTACATCTACAACGATTCCAAGGGAGAGGACATCTCTGTTGTTGATATTCCGGATGACATGAAGGACGAATGCGAGCTGGCTCATACCGAGATGGTGGAGAAGATCGTAGAGTTCGACGATGACCTGATGATGGAGTATCTGGACGGAAACGAGCCCAGCGAAGAGGACATGAAGAAGGCTCTGCGCAAGGCTACCATTGAGAACAAGGCTGTTCCGGTTCTCTGCGGTTCCGCGCATCAGAACAAGGGTATCCAGAAGCTTCTGGACGCTATTATTGATTTCATGCCGGCTCCGACCGATGTTCCGGATATCGACGGAACCGATCTGGACGGCAATGAAGTGACCAGAAAGTCCTCGGATGACGAGCCGTTCTCCGCGCTGGTATTCAAGATTGTATCGGATCCGTTTGTAGGCCGTCTGGCTTACTTCAGAGTATATTCCGGTACCCTGAATTCCGGATCCTATGTGCTGAACTCCACAAAGGACAAGAAAGAGCGTGTGGGTCGTATTCTTCAGATGCACGCAAATAAGAGAGCAGAGCTTACCAAGGTGTATTCCGGAGATATCGCTGCCGCCATCGGCTTTAAGTTCTCCTCTACCGGAGATACCATCTGCGATGAGCAGCATCCGGTTATTCTGGAATCCATGGAATTCCCGGATCCGGTTATCGAGCTTGCCATCGAGCCGAAGACCAAGGCCGGCCAGCAGAAGCTGGGAGAAGCCCTTGCAAAACTGGCAGAGGAGGATCCGACCTTCCGTGCTACGACAAACCAGGAGACCGGACAGACCATCATTGCCGGAATGGGAGAACTTCATCTGGAGATCATTGTAGACCGTCTGCTGCGTGAGTTTAACGTAGAGGCAAATGTCGGCGCTCCGCAGGTTGCTTATAAGGAAACCATCACCAAGCCGTCGGATATTGACAGCAAGTATGTACGTCAGTCCGGTGGTAAAGGTCAGTACGGACACTGCAAGGTTAAATTCTCCCCGATGGATGCGAATGGAGAGCAGACCTATGAGTTTGTGAACAGCGTAACCGGAGGATCTATTCCGAAGGAGTACATCCCGTCTGTAGATTCCGGTATTCAGGATGCCATGAAGGCAGGTATCCTTGGCGGATATCCGGTTGTAGGCGTCAAGGCCGACTGCTACGACGGCTCCTATCACGAGGTCGATTCTTCCGAAATGGCATTCCATATCGCCGGATCCATGGCATTCAAACAGGCAATGGAGAAGGGCGCGCCGGTACTGCTGGAGCCGATTATGAAGGTTGAGGTTTCCACACCGGAAGAGTACATGGGTGATGTTATCGGCGATATCAATTCCCGCCGCGGACATATCGAGGGAATGGACGATATCGGCGGAGGCAAGATGATCCGTGGTTTCGTTCCGCTGGCCGAGATGTTCGGTTACTCCACAGACCTTCGTTCCGAGACACAAGGACGCGCGAACTACTCCATGTTCTTCGAGAGATATGAGCAGGTTCCGAAGTCTGTTCAGGAGAAGGTTCTGGCGGATAACAAGAAAGAGAAATAAGCCGCAGCGGAGCCGCTCTTCCCCTGTGGAGGAGAGCGGTTTCGCTTGCAAAGCACGAGGAAATGAAATATAATCGTGCATAGGTCATAGAATCAGATAAATAAATACTTTTAAGTATTCATTTCAAGGAGGAAAGTATTACAATGGCTAAACAGAAATTTGAAAGAACCAAAGAGCACTGCAACATTGGTACCATCGGACATGTAGACCATGGTAAAACCACTCTGACTGCTGCTATCACAAAGGTACTGGCAACCAGAATGCCTACCGATGAGAACAAGATTGTAGATTTCGCTAATATTGATAAAGCTCCCGAAGAGAGAGAGCGTGGAATTACCATTAACACCGCTCATGTAGAGTATGAGACCGCAAAGAGACATTACGCTCACGTTGACTGCCCAGGACATGCTGACTATGTAAAGAACATGATCACCGGTGCCGCTCAGATGGATGGAGCTATCCTGGTAGTAGCTGCTACCGATGGTGTTATGGCTCAGACCCGTGAGCACGTTCTGCTTGCACGTCAGGTAGGTGTTCCGGCAATGGTTGTATTCCTGAACAAGTGCGATATGGTCGATGATGACGAGCTGATCGAGCTGGTAGAGATGGAAGTTACCGAGCTGCTTGACGAGTATGGATTCGAGGATACTCCGATTGTCCGCGGCTCTGCCCTGAAGGCTCTGGAAGATCCGGAAGGTCCGTGGGGAGATAAGATCATGGAGCTGCTGGATACCGTTGATGAGCATATCCCGACTCCGGTTCGTGATACCGAGAAGCCGTTCCTGATGCCTGTCGAGGACGTATTCACCATTTCCGGTCGTGGTACCGTTGCTACCGGCCGTGTAGAGCGTGGTACTCTGAAGCTGAATGACCCGGTAGAAATCCTTGGAATTTCCGAGAGCAAGCTGCAGTCCGTTGCAACCGGAATTGAGATGTTCCACAAGCTGCTGGATACTGCTATGGCTGGTGATAACATCGGTATCCTGCTTCGTGGTATCAACAGAACAGATATCGAAAAAGGACAGGTTGTCGCAAAACCCGGAACTGTTACCTGCCATACTAAATTCACTGCTCAGGTTTACGTTCTGACAAAGGATGAGGGTGGCCGTCACACACCGTTCTTTAACAATTATCGTCCGCAGTTCTATTTCAGAACAACAGACGTTACCGGCGTTATCACTCTTCCGGAAGGAACCGAGATGTGCATGCCCGGCGATAACGTAGAGATGACTATCGAGCTGATTCACCCGATCGCTATGGAGCAGGGACTTACCTTCGCTATTCGTGAAGGTGGCCACACCGTAGGATCCGGCCGTGTTGCTACCATCATCGAGTAATTCACGGAATATCACAGATAAGAGAAGCCCTGGGAGATTTTCTCCCAGGGCTTTTTGTGGGTGCGCCTGGCGGCGCACCTATTTCGTTTTAAAGGAAATATGCGTTTAATCTTCCTCTGCGGAATCTGCCTTATGTCCGATGACCATCTTGTGACCGGTAATCATTGCCATAATCATTCCGAGCAGGGTAACACAGGCCCAAAACTTGTGGTCATCCAAAAGAGTTTTCATATACACTAACCTCCTTGTCTCTTTTCTCAGGTATCAGCATGCTGCAAAACAATGGAAACAATTTGTTTGACAAGGCTATTTTAGCACGTATGAAAATTTCCGGCTATACCTGTTATGCCGCTCTGCCCACGGCGCAGGCTGCTTATTTGCGCTCCTGCGCCGGCAAAATCGGAGGTTACTGCTTGCTTCCCTGCATGGCGGAGCCGGCGCCTACGGTTGGAGTTGCGTTCGCGTTGTACCCGGCAAAGTCTGCCTGAATATCCCTGCCATATCCGTAGAAGGTGTCTCCATAGGAATTGACTTCCTCAAAAAGCACCCCGTTGCGGCGGTTCATTTCAACATCGCCCTTGGCCGCAAGGTATCCGCCGCACCAGCCGAAGCCTCCGCCCTGTGCGTATTTGTCCATGGTATCGCGGACGGACTGGCGGATTTCTTCATCTGTGCAGTCAGGCTCAATCAGGCGCCCGCGGGCATCCCACGCGCCCATGATTGCCAGCTTATTTCCGTATTTTTTCTGTACAGCCTCGATGTCATTGCTGAGCTGTGCAGGATCCCATGCATTTACGCCCATTTCCACCCAGTCCGCAATAAACTCCATGGCTTCTCCGCAGCAGTGCATGGTAATCGGAAGCCCGCGGTCTCTGGCAAATTTTGCCTCTCTGTCGTGGCAGGGATAGAACAGTTCCCGGTACATTGGCTCGGACATAAACGGGCTTCTCCAGGTTGAGATGTCATCTGCCAGTCCTATGACATCGGGTTTCAGGATGTCTATCACGTTTGCCTCTACCGTGGTGTACCAGTCACAGATGTAATTCATCAGGGCTGCTACTTCCTCGGGTTCCTCATACATAGCGCAGAGCGCGTTCTCGAATCCCATGAAGCCGACAAGATCCTGAAAATAGCCGGAGTGCATGTTGTATTCAATGGCGGAATCCTCCCGCTTTACACCCATGGAATAAAGTTCATCTAATCCCTTTTTCACCTGTCCTTCCCAGTCAATATCGGAGAGATCCGGTGCCTTGATCACATCATGCCAGTGTGTGATATCATCCAGGATAAAATTGCCGGGTTCAGGCAGAAGTGCCTGCATGGTTGAGTCTGATCCGACATAATTTACTCCCCAGACGTCTTTGCCGCCTCCGTGTTTCCGGAAATCACCAATAAAAGGAAGCTGGAACAGGATACTGGTGCAGGGACGCGCGGCTCCCGGCATGGGGCCGAAGGTGTACTGGGGGATCCAGTACGGCTGTTCTCCCCGCAGAAGCATCAGGTAGTTTTCTTTTTCTGTAATTTTTGCCTTCATTGTAATCCTCCCTGTAGAAATTGTCTGTTTTCCGCTTATCAGAACCTGTTTTTACTATAGCACAGGGATTTTTTTCTTTCTCTGTCAGGACAACACAAAGAAAGACGGCAGAAACGCAAAAGAATTTGTGCACTGCGGAGACTTTGTACGGCTTGTTTTTACAGGTGGACATTTTATAATTGAAAGCAGGCAGAACAGTTTGTCCGGGCGGAACAGCCGGGCAGGCTGTGTGACAGACAGCACGGCAGGGTGATACAGGGAGGATGGATCCTATGAAAATTATTATTCTTGGCGGTTTTCTTGGTTCGGGCAAAACTACGGTTCTGATGCAGTTCGGCAAATATCTGATCCGGAGGGCGGGAACGGAGGATAAGACATCCACGGATACCCCGGTTGTCATACTGGAGAATGAAATCAGCGAGGCCGGTGTGGATAATCAGCTGCTGAGTTCCGCAAATTTTACGGTACAGAATATTTTTGCCGGATGCATCTGCTGCACCAGCACGGCTTCACTGTGTGAGTCTGTAAAGCAGATAGAGAATACCTGGAACCCGGAATTTCTGCTGATTGAAGCAACCGGTATGGCCTATCCGGACAATATCCGGGACGTTCTGCGGGAGGAGGCCGGAAAGCAGGCTTCTATTCTGGCACTGGCAGACGCAAAGCGCTGGAAACGAGTGGTCAGAGCGATGCCGCAGTTTGTTATTAGTCAGCTGAAGGATGCGGATGTTATTCTGGTCAATAAAAAAGACCTGGTGTCTCCGGAAGAGATGGAAACGGTGCAGAAAGAAGTTGCCGGCTATCATCCGGGAGCGGAGGTTATACCGGTATGTGCGGTAGAGGGGCATACGGATGCGTTCTGGGAGAAGGTCCTTCAGGCGCTCCGCTTTGAACAGACGGAGCTGTGAGAAAGCAGAGAAAAACCGGAACGGACAGGAAAACAGAGCATTAAAAAGAAGGGAGCCGGACGATGAAAGAGCATATCAGTGAGGAACACCATATTCATGAACACGAACACTGCCGGGAGGCGGAACACAATCATCACCACCATGAACACGAGCACTGCCAGGAGGCGGAACACGATCATCACCACCATGATCATGAACATACACAGGAGCAGCTGCCGCTGCTGGATATTGACGAACATGAAGGAGCGCTGATCGGGACGGTTCGCTGCCGCATTCCGGGAGACTATGCACAGGTGACAGAGGAACTGGAGCAGGCTGTCAAAAATCTTGCAGAGGAGATTGACAGGCAGGGAGGTATTGTCGGTCATATCAAGGCATTTGTCAAAGAGGAAAACAGAAGCTGCATGCTTTCCCTGACAGAGCCCGGAGAGGTTCACCGGATTCCTGCGGACCATCCGGCGGTCCTGGCTGAAATTGCCAATATTATTTTCGGACTTTCGGAGGAGGAATTCCACAAATGCCTGGTACTGGCATATGGGAGGTGGCTGCAGTAGCTGCTTGCTTTTTCTTTGTCCGAATGTTCCCCGATTACGATGATGACGGCCTGTCCGGTTACAGAAGCGGAATGTCTCTCAGAAGATTTTCGGCAAATTTCCGGTGTCCTTGTTCGGAAAAATGAACGCCGTCAAAGGCAAGGGGAATCTCCCAGCCTTCTGTCTGTGTAAGAGAAATGTGGAGCCTGTCGGCCAGGCTGCGGAAAACCGGCTGGAGTTTTTCGGATTCCTCAATCACAGCAGAGGTGGTCCAGGTTCCCTGCCGCATTTTTACAGGGGTGATCAGGCGGAGCTTACGGACAGAGAAGCTGTTCAGCAGGGAAGTAAGAAAGGCCTCCATCCTCAGTCCGACAGTCTCTGCGGTAATCTGCTCGCCGGATAAAAGGTCATTGGTTCCAAGCATCATCCACAGCGCGTCTGCGGACGGCTCCCGTGCGGCCAATTCGGCGCAGGCTGTCTGAATCTGAAAGGAAGTATGAGGGATTTCTCTTCCGCAGACGCCCATGTTCCAGAATTTCCACCCGGTTTTGGCATGCAGAATGTCTACCCAGTAAGTTCCATCCGGATAACGGGTTCCGAATGCAGCGCGAGGGTCATAGCCGTAGGTGTTGGAATCACCAAAACACACAATATTTTTCATGGAAAAATTCCTTTCCAGGTACATCTTCTTTTACAGCGGTTTATACCAGTTTACGGGAGGAGTTCTCTTCCGCTTCCGTACTGAAAGTTCCAGTACGCGCCGATTTTTTCTCTGTCCAGATGTTCCCCGATTACGATGATGACGGCCTGTCCGTCGCGGGCGGGCCGGATTTCTGTTTTATCCTTTGTGGCGTTTATTTCGATCCATGGATCTTCAGTATTTTTTCCGGCAGACAGGTATCCCTTCAGTCGGATGACATGGCCGCAGGAACTGTCCGCAAAAAGCTGTCCTGCCCTTGCGGCCAGGGTTTCCGGAGTAAGCCCGTCTACATTCATAAAAAACAGAGACTGGTACGCATTGTCTTCGCCCAGAGGCATTTTCACATGATCCCGGAGCTGGTATCCGGCATGCAGGATTGTCTGGAAGTCTTCTTCTGTATAGGAATCCCAGGGCTTTTTCAGCACAGGATCAGATTCTGTAAGAATCCTGTCTGTATGAAACTTCCGGAAAGCACGGTTCAGGTGTTCCATGGTTCTTCGGATGTCTTCGTCAGAAGCATCCTGGGTTTTAGAGAGAACAACAGCACCGGCATCGGCTGTCTGTGAGACGAGGAGATATTCGGATTCATCCGAAAGACTGTCACTCAGCTTTGCGTCAACGATGGAAATAATGCTGCCGATTTCATACCAGGTTTCCAGAGGATCTTCGCGGAGGACGTCCAGAAATTCATCCACGTCAAAAATACCGGATGGCTCGATAAGTACCCGGTCATAGCCCAGCATGCCCAGCGTAATCAGCTTGGACTTCAGACGGCGTTTGTGCGTGTCATAGTCGTTTCCGCCAATTACCATCTCCAGGTCACAGTGATCGCCCTCCAGATCTTTCAGCATCATCATATCGACGTTGATGGCGCCGTAATCGTTCTCCAGAATGGCAATGTTCCGGTTCTGACGCAGGAGATAAGAGGCATAGCCGCGGATAAAGGTTGTTTTGCCGGATCCCAGAAATCCGGTAATCAGGTCTGCTTTGATCAAGTCCGGGTCCTTTCCGTTTTATTCAGGCTGTCGCAGGAACAGCAGAAGAAATGCATCTGTAAAACTTTAATAAAGGATCAATCCTGTATCTGATAATTTTCAGCGGCAAATCCCTGCAGAATTCGCTCGTAGTGAAGAAAGTGTCCTTCTTTTCCCAGCTTTTCAATTTTCGAAAAAGGAACGATGGCGTATCCCTCTGTTTCGGATTCCTGCGGATGTATATCGCCATCTTCAAAATCCATCCGGAAGTGGTACATGTCCACAAAATAATTATCTCCGCGGTCGAGATCAATGTTCTTATAGGTGTAAATGAGGCCGCCTTCTGCGGCGGAGATGTCCAGACCGGTTTCCTCCAGAATCTCTCTGTGAATGGCCTGGAAAGAGCTCTCGCCGGATTGGGCGCCGCCTCCGGAAACTTCCCAGTCCCCGGCCGCCCACTTTTTATCCAGGGCGCGGCGGGTAATCAGAAAGGTGTGGTCGCTTCTTTCTACGATTCCAAGAACAATCAACTGGTATTCCCCTTCCTTCAGAAAGCTGTTTTTCCGGGGAAGAATCTTTCCTGTTTTTTCTTTTTTGTCATTGTATACGTCAAAATATTCCATGCGTTTGATATCTCCTGTATTTGCCCCAAATGCATTTCTTTCAAGTGATGACAGGGCCAGAAGTGCTTTTTGCCGCTTATCATGATTATGAATGGTGCAATGCTGCTTACCGGCTGTCTGTTCCTTTGTGTATGGAACTTTCTCCGTACTTGCCGCGGATTTCCCGCAGCATATCATCCAGTTTTTTTCTCCGTTCAGCTTTTTTTATCTCTTCCTGATGGTTTTCCATGTAGTCAAACAGGTTCATCTGCCGGAAGTCTCCGTGATCCAGGCCGGAAACGGCAACGCCGATCAGCCGGACGCCTTTTCCGGAGGCAAATAGGCCGTCGGTACCGAAAACCAGCTGGCGGAGAAGCCTCAGGGAGATGGTTTCAATATCACTCTCCCTGTCGGTGGATTCCGGAAGCTTCAGCTGTCTGGAATAGCGGCGGAAATCATTGGTTTTTACGCTGATCCCTACGGTTGTTCCGTAGAGCTCTGCCTTCTGCAGCCGCCGGGCGACACTGGCGGAAAGCCGATGAACCAGGGGAGGGGCATTTTCCTCAAAGTTATCGGCTGTAATGTCAAAGCGGGTGGTCAGTTCGTTGGAAATGCTTTTTGCCTCGTCATGGGAGGCATGCACAGAAGACGAGCTGATCCCGTTTGCACTGTTCCAGATATAGATGCCGCCTTTTTCGCCGAGTAAGGACTGAAGAAGTTTTCGGTCGGCATGCGCGGCGTCTCCTACGGTGTGAATCCCAATCTGCTCCAGCTTTTCCGCCGTGGCGTGCCCGCAGCCGTGCAGCTCCCCGATGGGAAGCGTCCAGAGCTTTGCGGGTATTTCTTCCGGATAGAGGGTATGGATTTTGTCCGGCTTGGAGAAATCGCTTGCGGTTTTGGCCAGAAGCCTGTTTTTGGCTATCCCTACGTTGATGGTAAAACCCAGGGTGTCCCGGATTTCATTTTTAATAGAAAGCGCTTCCTGCCATGCGCATGCGCGCCACATTTTTTCTTCCTCTGAGAGCGCAGTTTCCTGGGGAAACCCGTTTTGCGCCGGGTTTCGGAAACTGTCCGGGCGGACCGCTCTTTCCATGTCCCTTCGGAGCTCTCCGGTCATATCCAGATAAGCTTCGTCGATCGAAGCTTGTTCCACAATGGAGCAGTGCTGTTTCAAAATCCGGATAAAAGCAGAGGAAAATTTCCGGTACGTCTGGAAGGATGACGGAATCAGGATCAGGTCGGGACATTTCTGCAAAGCCTTGACGACCGGTTCCCCGGTCCGGATGCCGTATTTTTTGGCGGGGATGGATTTAGCGGTTATTATCCCGTGGCGTCTTGAAATATCACCGCCCACTGCCGAGGGTACCTTCCGGAGATCCAGCGCGCCGGGATCCTTCTGCAGACGTTCCACTGCAGACCAGGAGAGAAAGGCAGAATTGACATCTGCGTGAAAAATACACGGATTCATGCGCCTCTCTCCTTTCTGCTTTTGGCTGCCGCCGGAATATGTGTTATCATTAGGAAACCAGTACAGTGTTTCCGCTTACTGGATCATAACACGAAACGGACAAACAGGAAAGAAAGGAAACTGGCAGGATGAAATGGATGATAGCATCGGATATCCACGGATCCGCGAAATACTGCAGAATGCTGCTGGAGGTCCAGCGCCGGGAAAAGCCGGATAAGGCGGTTCTTCTGGGGGATCTTCTCTATCACGGGCCCAGAAACGATCTCCCGGAGGAATACAGCCCGAAGGCTGTCCTTGCCATGCTGAATGAGAAGAAAAATTATATCTGTGTCCGGGGAAACTGTGATACGGAGGTAGATCAGATGGTGCTGGACTTCCCGATTCTGGCGGATTATCTTGTGCTGGCCGACGGCGGCCAGACGGTATATGTCACGCACGGCCATCATTACAGCGAGGATTCTCCGCTGCCCCTTTCCGAAGGTGAAATCCTTCTGTGCGGACACACCCATGTGCCGGCGCTGCGGAAACATGAGGGCTATATCTATATGAATCCGGGCTCTGTATCCATTCCGAAGGAAGGCTCCTGGCACGGGTACATGATCTGGGAAAACGGGTGCTTTATCTGGAAAGACCTGGAAGGCAGAGAGAAGATGCGGTATCCTGATTAAGTAATTCCGTCCGCCCTGCAGGATGGCCACAGGAAAACTGGCCGCCGGATGACAGGACGGGTAAAGAGGCGCTGCGGCTTCTTGTCCGCCGGCTATGGCTGCACTGACGCCTTCGTTGGACAGGCGAAGGGCTGCAGCAGCTCTCACGTGATGACGGTTTATTTCAGACAGAACAGAAAGGATGGAAGCAGATGGTCAGAAAAGAACAGGTGGAAATGGTAAACGGGCTTGCCGGAGGGAAGGGACCGGCGAAGGTCTGTCATGTGGTGACAAAAGATGAGATGCTCGGACACGGGAGAATGTATGCCAGAGTCATTCTTCCTCCCGGCTCCACGGTAGGCTGGCACCAGCACAGGCACGACACAGAGCCGTATTACATTCTGAAGGGCGAGGCGGATTTTATCGACAATGACCATTCCGTTACGAAGGTCCATGCCGGAGACGTATGCCTGATTAAAGTCGGACAGTTTCACAGCCTGGAAAACAATTCGGACAGTGATGTGGAGTTTATGGCATTGATCTACAACGAGCCGGGCTATCTCAGTGACCGGATGAAATATTATGATGAAGGCTGAGACGGAAAGACACCGGGGCAGACACCGGCATTTTGCGGTGTCACCATAATTTCCGGTACAGCTCTGTCACATCGGCTCTGGAGGGGCGGCGCGGATTAGTTTCTGTGCAGGCGTCCTTCAGGGCGGCATCGGTCATGGATTCTATATGCGTTTCATATTCTTTTTTGGATATTTTCAGAATTTCCGAGAGATGCTGGGGAATTCCCATGGATTCGGCCATGTACTTCAGATAATTGCACAGAGAGTGCACGGTCATAACCTCGTTGAAGCTGGACAGGCCAAGCATGTTGGCGATATTGCAGTATCGCTCGACCACGGGCGAGGGAGCTTCCAGGTTATTCCGAAGGTCGCTGTTGCGGGTGAATGCGGAGATTCCTGCGTTGTACTCTGTGACAAGAGGAAGCAGCATGGCATTTGCGCGGCCGTGGGGAATATGGAAATGCGCGCCTAGCTGGTGCGCCATGCCATGGTTCAGGCCGAGGGAGGCCGAATTAAACGCAAGGCCGGCCAGGGTGGCGGCTGTGTGCATTTTTGCGCGGGCATGGGTATCATTATTGTCCGCAAAGGAGCGAAACAGATACTGTCCGCAGATTTCCACTGCCTTTTCGGCAAGCGCCCCGGAAAAATCGTTGTGTTTCGTGCTTACATATGCCTCTATGGCATGTGTGAGTACATCCATACCGGTATCCGCCGTGACATTTGCCGGAACGCTTTTTACCAGAACCGCGTCCAGTATCGCCTCGTCGGGAGCCATGTCCTCGGAGTTCAGAGGGATCTTTACCTGTTTTTCCGGGTCGGTGATGACAGCAAAAGAGGTTACTTCACTTCCGGTTCCGCTGGTGGTGGGAATGCAGATCAGGCGGATGTGGACTTTCTGATTCTGCCTGTCAATGTTTTCTGCCATTTTCCGGATAGATTTGGACAGATCCATGGCGGAACCTCCGCCGACACCGATAATCAGATCACAGCCGGAGCTGATAAAGGAGCTGACACCTTCTACCACCTTTGCGACCGGCGGGTCAGGCACGACATCCGTAAACAGTTCAAAGGGAATATTCCCTTTCTGCAAGGGTGTGGTGATATTGCTGATGGCATTGCACTGAACCATAAAAGGGTCTGTGACAATAAAAGCCTTTTGGCAGTCCAGCCTGCTCAGACGGTCCAGGGAGTGATCTCCAAAATAGATGTCTGTAAGAATATGAAAACGGTCCATGACAAGTGCTCCGTGACAATCAGGTGCTGTTGTTTCTATTGACAGGTTAACCATAGCACAAAGCAGAAAATGTGACAATAAGACCACAGAGGGTTTTGTGGATTTTTGTGGAATTCTGCGGCTTATTGGATGAACACCTGTTGTCTGAACAGGAGGGAAGGGACAGATGGAAAGACCATATGATTCCGGCGAGGACGCGTTGGAGCGGATTCTTCACCGGAAACAAAAGAGCTGGGTGATGCTTGTCATTCTTGTGATAAACGTGGCGGTATTTTTCTACGCCGAGGCCACCGGAGGAAGTGACGATGTTCAGCATATGATAAAACTCGGCGCGGCCTACACGCCGCTGATCCGGCAAGGAGAGTACTACCGGCTGTTCACCAGCATGTTTCTGCATTTTGGCCCCGGCCACCTCTTCAGCAACATGCTCGCCCTCTTTTTCCTCGGTGATTTTATGGAGAGATACCTGGGAAAAATCGGATTCCTTCTGGTCTATCTGGGAGGCGGTCTCTGCGGAAACCTGTTTTCTATGGCTATGGAACTGCGCGGCGGGGATTACTCCGTGTCCGCAGGTGCTTCCGGGGCCGTATTTGCCCTGATGGGAGGCATGCTGGTGGCGCTTCTGATGCATCACGGAAAACTGGAGGATCTGACGCTTCGCCGGCTGGTGATCTATATCGTTCTTTCCCTGTGGGCAGGATTTCAGACGGCAGGCATTGATGTGAACGCGCATCTGGGAGGGCTGGTCGGAGGAGCACTGCTCAGTGTGATTCCGCTGCTGGTCCGGAATTCCGCGCATCTGCGCCGGAATACGGTTGACAGCCGCCGAGATGGACAGTTATAATCAATAAATTGATCTGAAGTATAATAAAACAGCGGCAGCCGGAAATTGCTTTACCGGGCATGCCGCGTGATCATTATCATGGAACAGCAGAGTATGGAGGAAAATTTGGACATGGAGCAGCTGTCAAGGGAATACAGAGACCGTGTGCTGAATCAGGTGAGCGAGGAGGATGTCGGCAAGACGCTCCGCCTTGCGGGGTGGATTGAAAACATCCGCGATCACGGCGGTGTATCGTTTCTGGATTTGAGAGATATGTACGGAGTCATGCAGATTGTTCTGCGGGACACCTCCCTTCTGGAAGGTCTCACGAAGGAAGACTGCATCAGCGTCGAGGGACTGATTGAGCACAGGGACGAGGATACCTATAATCCGAAGATTCCCACCGGGACCATCGAGCTGGATGCCAGCAGCATCCGGGTTCTCGGGAAGGTTTATCAGCAGCTGCCTTTTGAGATTATCACGTCGAAGGAAACCAGGGAGGATGTGCGGCTGAAATACCGGTATCTGGACCTGAGAAACCCGAAGGTGCGGGACAACATGATTTTCCGTTCCCGCGTGATTTCCTTCCTGCGGCAGAAGATGACGGATATGGGATTTCTGGAGATCCAGACGCCGATTCTCTGCGCCTCTTCGCCGGAGGGAGCCAGGGATTACATTGTGCCGTCAAGAAAATTCAAGGGAAAATTTTATGCGCTTCCGCAGGCACCGCAGCAGTACAAGCAGCTGCTGATGGTGTCAGGGTTTGATAAATATTTCCAGATTGCACCCTGTTTCCGTGATGAGGACGCCCGTGCGGACCGTTCTCCGGGAGAATTTTATCAGCTGGATTTCGAGATGAGCTTTGCCACACAGGAGGATGTTTTCCGTGTCGGCGAAGAGGTGCTGACCCAGACCTTTGAAAAATTTGCGCCGGAGGGCGCGGCTGTCACCAAAGCGCCCTATCCGATCATCAGCTATAAGCAGGCGATGCTGGAGTTCGGTTCGGATAAGCCGGATCTTCGGAATCCCTTACGAATCATTGATGTGACAGAGTTTTTCCAGAGATGTACGTTCCGTCCGTTCCTGAAGAAAACCGTCCGCGCGATCAAGGTTCACGCGGAGATGTCCAAGGGCTTTCATGAGAAGCTGCTTGCCTTTGCGAATTCTATCGGCATGCCCGGCCTGGGTTATCTCGAGGTGCAGGAGGATCTGTCCTACAAGGGACCGATCGACAAATTTATTCCGTCTGATATGAAGAAGGAACTGATGGACCTGGCAGGGCTGGAAGCAGGCGACACACTTTTCTTTATCAGCGACAAGGAAAAACAGGCAGCCCTGTTCGCGGGACAGATCAGGAATGAGCTGGGAGAGCGTCTGGGACTGATGGAGAAAAACGCCTTCCGGTTCTGCTTCATTAACGACTTCCCGATGTACGAGTATGATCCGGAAGAGAAAAAGATGATTTTCACCCACAACCCGTTTTCTATGCCCCAGGGCGGACTGGATGCGCTGGAGCATCAGAATGCGGAGGATATTCTGGCTTATCAGTACGACATTGTCTGCAACGGCGTGGAGCTTTCTTCCGGCGCAGTCCGGAACCACGATGTTAAGATCATGGAAAAAGCCTTTGAGATCGCGGGTTATACAAAGGAAGACCTGAAGAAAAAATTCGGCGCGCTGTACAACGCGTTTCAGTTCGGGGCGCCGCCGCACGCGGGCATGGCTCCGGGTATCGACCGTATGATTATGCTGCTGCGCGGGGAAGAAAATATCCGTGAGGTCATTCCGTTCCCAATGAACGGAAACGCGCAGGATCTGATGTGCGGCGCACCCGGGGAAATAACGGAGATGCAGCTGCGAGAGGCACATATTAAGGTCAGGGATTAACAGGGAAAAGGATTATTGCAGCGGATGGCTGATGCAATAATCCTTTTCGCTTATCGGGGCAGCGGTGCCGTGCGGAGGAGGGATGTTTTCCCTGTGTGCAGGTAGGAGATTCGTCACAGGGTGCGGTCACGGAAGCAACCGCAAATTTTTCTGCGCGCGCCGGTGTGAGGAGCGGTACAGGCAAGTACGGAGGCAGAGTGGATGATTCAGGATATCGAGCCACATCAATTTCATATTGAGTATTTTCACTATTACCCGCGTAAGACAGACACGGTGCTGGTCTGCAGAGGACAGTCGGTTCTTCTGAAGCAGGACAGCAGGGGAATGATTTACTATCCGAAGGTGACAGATTTTCCGGAAAATCAAATGAAATTCCAGTATTTGTTCCGAATTGACAAGGAGCGTTTTTTTCTGGGCGTTCCGGTTTCCGGGGAAAGCACGGAAGAAACACAGAATGATCCGGATTTTGTTGCAGAGGAGGGCAGCGGCTCTGGAGCGGGATTCCCGGCTCCGGACGGATACCGGTTTAAGAATATCCGGATCTTCCGCGGGGGACGGCCGGGGGATAGAGCCTTTGCGGGAATGGTGGGATTCCGCCTTGCCCAGTGGTATGAGGAGAGCCGCTTCTGCGGTCACTGTGGTGTACCGATGGTTCATGATGAAAAGGAACGGATGATGCGCTGCCCGAAATGCGGGAGAACCCGCTATCCGGTGATCTGTCCTGCCGTGATTGTCGCGGTAGTTCATGACGGAAAACTTCTGATGAGCAGATATGCGGGGCGGAGCTATAAAAATTACGCCTTGATTGCCGGATTTGCGGAAACCGGGGAAACCATTGAACAGACGGTTCACCGTGAGGTGATGGAGGAAGTCGGGCTGCCGGTGAAGAATCTTCACTTTTATAAGAGCCAGCCCTGGGCGTTTACGGGAACACTCCTGATGGGCTTCTTCTGCGAGCTGGACGGCTCGAACGAAACCATAACTCTGGAAGAGGATGAGCTTTCCGAGGCGGGATGGTTCACTCCGGACCAGGTTCCGGAGGATGAAGAGCACTGTTCGCTGACAGCGGAAATGATGGAGGTTTTCCGCAGGGGAGAACACAAGCGCTATCTTTCCGGGCAGCTATAAGGAACGGCAGGAGCGAGACGGATATGCTTGAAATGGAACTGACGGATGATCTGGATCTGAATAAAATAGCGGACAGCGGACAGTGTTTCCGCTGGAAGCGTCTGGATGACCGGTACTATCGGATTACAGCGTTCGGCAGAGTGCTGTATCTCCGGGAAAAAGACAATATTCTGCAGGCATCCTGTACAGAGGAGGAATTCCGGAAGGTCTGGAGCGGGTATCTGGATTTTCCTACGTGTTACCGGCAGATCCGGGAAAGGATACCCAAGGACGACTGTTTTCTGTCTGCGGCGGCGGACTACGGGAAGGGAATCCGGATTCTCCGGCAGGATCCCTTTGAGACGCTGATCACTTTTATTCTTTCGCAGAGAAAAAACATACCGGCTATCCAGTCCTGTGTAGAAAAGCTCTGCCGCGTGGCAGGCGATTTTCTGGGAACTTTTGACGGAGAGGATGTCTTTTCCTTTCCATCCGCGGAACAGCTGCTGCGTCTCCGGTGCCGGAAATGCGGAGAGGAAGCGTGCTCCTGGAAGGAGAAAGGGGAAACAAGCTGCAGTCTGGGCTATCGGATGCCCTACATCCGGGAGACGGTGCGGCAGTGGACAGAGATGGCCGGCGCCGACGGACAGAAGAGCCCGCAGGAGAGCCTGCAGAAACTGTCGGATGAGAATCTTCTGAACCGTCTGATGGGGTTTAAAGGGGTTGGCGTAAAGGTCGCAAGCTGCACGGCTCTGTTTGGGTTCCACCGCCTGGATTTCTTCCCGGTAGATGTCTGGATCAGCCGGGTGCTGGAGGATCAGTATCCGGAGGGCTTTGACCGGGGCCTGTATTCTCCCTATGCGGGGGTGATCCAGCAGTATATGTTCTACTATTACCGGAGCGGGAGGCCGGACGGCAAAGGCCGGAACCGGGTGTCGAAGAGAGAAAACGGAAAATGACGACTTAATTTCCGGATGCAGGAAAACAAGCCGCGTGCTATGATAATATAAATGTATAAGTCCAGTTTCGGAGCAAAAGCTGACGGGCTGCATGCAGACCGGGAAGCTTGAGGTCCGGAAACGACAACAAGTATGAGCATGGAGTGACGCAACCGGCGGCACGGGAATGCGAATACTTGTGAGCGGCACGAGAGCTGCACAGCAGCGAAGTGACGCGGGGACTTATACATTAACTATACATGTATAACGAGAGAGTCCAGTTTCGGAGCAAAAGCTGACGGGCTGCATGCAGACCGGGAAGCTTGAGCTCCGGAAACAACAACAAGTATGAGCATGGAGTGACGCAACCGGCGGCACGGGAATGCGAATACTTGTGAGCGGCAGGGAGGAGGATAAAATGACTATTTTAGTGACAGGCGGTGCGGGATATATCGGAAGTCATACCTGTGTAGAGCTTCTGGATGCCGGATATGATGTCGTTGTGTTCGATAATCTTTACAATTCCAGTCCTAAGGCGATTGACAGAATTCAGAAAATCACCGGCAGATCCCTGAAGTTCTACAAGGCGGATATGCTGGATAAGCCCGCGGTGGAGAAAATTTTCGAGGAAAACAAGATAGACGCGGTCATTCATTTTGCGGGCCTGAAGGCGGTAGGAGAATCGGTGCATAAGCCGGTCGAGTACTATCACACCAACATCGGGGGACTTCTGAATCTGGTGGATGTGATGAGAAATCACGGCTGCAAAAATATTATCTTCAGCTCCTCGGCCACGGTTTACGGGGATCCGGCGCAGATCCCGATCACGGAGGAGTGCCCGAAGGGGACCTGCACCAATCCTTACGGATGGACCAAATGGATGCAGGAGCAGATCCTGACGGATATTCACACGGCAGATCCTGCGTGGAATGTCATCCTGCTTCGGTATTTTAATCCGATCGGAGCCCACAAAAGCGGGCTGATCGGCGAGGATCCGAAGGGGATTCCGAACAACCTGCTTCCCTACGTGGCACAGGTGGCGATCGGAAAGCTTCCGGAAGTCAATGTGTTCGGAGATGACTACGATACGCCGGACGGAACCGGGGTGCGCGACTATATCCATGTTGTGGATCTGGCCAAGGGGCATGTCAAGGCGGTGGAAAGGCTGGCGAAAAACGACGGCGTATTTATCTGTAATCTGGGAACCGGCAAGGGATATTCGGTTCTGGACGTCATCCATGCGTTTGAAAAGGCCTGCGGGCACAAGCTGAAATATGTGATCCGGCCCAGAAGAGACGGCGACATTGCCACCTGCTATTCCAACTGCGACAAGGCGGAAAAAGAGCTTGGGTGGAAGGCGCAGTATGACCTGGATGATATGTGCGCAGATTCCTGGAGATGGCAGACGATGAATCCGGACGGCTACAGCACCGAAGAAAAAGAGTAAGCGGCCGAGGGGAAAACGGAGGGAAATATGGAAAAAATAGCCAGTTTTACAGTAAACCATCTGAAGCTGATGCCGGGCATTTATGTTTCCCGGAAGGATCATGTGGGAGATGAAATCGTGACGACCTTTGATCTGCGGCTGACTGCCCCGAACCGGGAGCCTGTGATGAATACGGCGGAATGCCACACGATTGAGCATCTCGGCGCCACCTTCCTGCGGAATGATCCGGAATACGCGGACAGGGTTATTTATTTCGGGCCGATGGGCTGCCGTACGGGATTTTACCTGATTCTCTCCGGCGATTATGAATCCAGAGATATCCTGGAGCTGGTGAAACGCACCTTTGCTTTTATCCGTGATTACAAGGGGGAGATTCCCGGTGCGGCGGCCAGGGACTGCGGTAATTACCTGGATCAGAATCTTTCCATGGCGTCCTGGCTGGCCGGGCGGTATCTGGAGAGAGACCTGTCTGTGATTGCAGAGGACAGTGACGAGCGGCTGGTCTATCCGGATTAAACGAGGACGGAACGGTTCCTGGTTTATCCGTTCAAACCCGTCTGCCATGGTACATTTACCACAGCACTCATGTCTGCGGGAAGCGGGGATTCAAAATGCATCGGTTCTTTTGTCACCGGATGAATAAAATCCAGTTTCCATGAATGGAGGGCCTGCCGGCTGATGCCCGGCAGGCCCTCCGGGTTATACAGGGTATCTCCCAGGAGGGGGTGGCCGATGTGCGCCATGTGTACCCGGATCTGGTGGGTCCGCCCGGTCTCCAGATGCAGCTCCGCCAGGGAAAGCACAGGGGCAGACGGGGAAACCGCGGAAGACAGCTGCCCGGATAAGGCTCCGGAGGACGTCTCTGCTTCATTATTTACAGGGGTACAGAGGGGGAAAGCGCACAGTCTGCGGAAATGTGTGACTGCGGCGTCTCCGTTCTCCCAGTCGATGCACCGCTCAATCAGGGAACTGCTTTTCCTTCCGACAGGAGCGTGAACGGTTCCGCTTTCGGGAAGGATCCCCTCTACGACAGCCAGGTAGGTGCGGTGGATCTCCCTCTGCCTGAGATCCCGTTCGAGGATGGAGGCGCTTACCTTGTTTTTGGCTACGATCAGCAGGCCGGTGGTGTCCCGGTCCAGGCGGTTAATGCAGCGGAAAACATAGGGGATTCCCTGCTCCTTAAAATAAAGGGCGATTCCGTTCGCGAGCGTATTGGCAGGATGGCTGACGGCCGGGTGGATCGCCACGCCGGAGGGCTTGCTGACAACCAGAAGGTCACTGTCCTCAAACACGATGTCAAAGGGTACGGGGGCCGGAACGATATTCTCCGAGGAGGATTCATCACGGACCGTTATCCGGAGGACGTCTCCTTCCTGCAGCGCGCCGGACATCCTTACCGGTTTACCGTTTTTCATGACCGCCATGGGATCCGGTTTCATGGACAGAAGAATGTGGCGGGAGTAGCCGAGACCCCGGAGAAATTCATGAACAGATTTTCCGCTGTCATTCTTCTGTATCCGGTAAGTCAGGATGCGTTCCATTCTTTTCCGATTCCTTTCTGATCATTGTCACTTCTCCTTGTTTCGTGCTATACTGACTCCAGCATTTCACAGGCAGGGCTGCGCCGGACGGGCGGGGAGGCAGGCTGTGAAAGATCACAGAAATCAGCAGTAAGGCAAGTATAGCAGAAAAAAGGGAGGATTGCCCGATGAGCGACAAATATGTAGCCTATGTCGGTACCTACACCCATGGCAGCAGTGTGGGAATTCACTTGTATGATGTGAATGTGGAAGAGGGAACACTGAAAGAGAAAAAGATCATTCCCGTAAATAATTCTTCCTACCTCTGTCGGTCTGTAAACGGGAAGTTTTTGTATTCCATCGCGGATGAAGGGGTTGCGGTATTTTCCATAGACCGTGAGACCGGGGATCTGACCATGATCAACCAGATTGACATAGACGGCATGAGAGGCTGCTATGTCTCTGTGGATAAGAGCGGAAAATACCTGTTTGTCGCGGGGTATCACGACGGGAAGGTGACGCTGGTCCATACCCATCAGGACGGCCGTCTGGGTTCTGTCATGGACGGGGTGTTCCATCAGGGAATCGGCAGTGTGGCGGAACGGAATTTCCGTCCCCATGTAAGCTGTGTGATGATGACGCCGGATCAGAAATATCTCTGCGCGGTGGATAACGGGATCGACCAGGTGAAATTTTATCAGATCACCAACCGGGACAAGCTGAAGATGGTGGATATTCTCCGCTGTCCCAGAGAATCCGGGCCGAGACTTCTGCGGTTCAGCCGCGACGGACGTTTTGCGTATCTTCTCTATGAGCTTTCCAATGTGGTCGATGTATTCCGCTATACGGACAGCGGAAAGACCCCGGAGTTTGAAAAAATCCAGACGATCAGCACGACATCCGATAACGTAGACCAGATCCATGATGCGGCTTCCGGCATGTGCGTTTCTCTTGACGGAAATTATCTGTTTACGTCCACGGCGGGGGACAACACGGTGGCCATGTACCGGATTGACAAGGAGACCGGTTTGCTGGATAAGAAATTCGCGCTGCCCATCAGCGGTGAATATCCGAAGCATATCGCCCTGTTCCCGGACGGAAAGCATATTGCGTGCTGCAACAACCAGTCCAATACCATCACGACATTTACCATTGATTACGAGAAGAATATCCTGGTGCAGAAGGGCAAACCGAACAAGGTGGATACGCCGAACTGCATCCTGATTACAAAGCTTTGAGCAGTCATCTGAAAAATCCGGAGGCGGAAAGGAATGCGGCGGCCGCGGCGCCCCTGAAAAATAAAAACAGGGGCATTCTCTATGTGCTGCTGGAGGCATTCTTTTTCGCCCTTATGACCTTTTTCCTGAAGGAAGCAGGCAGCCTGCCCACGATGGAAAAGGCGCTGTTCCGCAATCTGGTGGCCTCTGTCGTCTCTCTGATTATTCTTCTCCGGACAGAGGAAAAACTGAAAATCAAAAAGGGAAGCCTGCCCTTTCTGATTCTGCGGGCAGCCGGGGGAACGGTCGGTTTAATCTGCAATTTTTACGCCGTGGATCACCTGCTTATATCGGATGCCAACATGCTGAATAAAATGTCGCCGTTTTTCGCGATTTTGTTTTCTATCTTTATCCTGAAGGAAAAAGCCAGAAAATTTGACTGGGCCTGTGTCGCGCTGGCATTTACCGGCGCTTTAATCGTGATAAGACCCGGCTTTTCCATGGCGGCGGGTCCGGCATTTATCGGGCTGTGCGGCGGACTCGGAGCAGGTCTGGCCTATACCTTTGTACGCCTGCTCGGCGTGCGCGGGGAGCGGGGACCGGTTATTGTGTTCTTTTTCTCCGCTGCGTCCACGCTGTTCACCCTTCCCTTTGCGGTCGCGCAGTTCCAGCCCATGACAGTCCGGCAGTTTCTCTGCCTTCTGGCGACGGGCTTTTCCGCCATGGGCGGCCAGCTCTGCGTCACAAAGGCCTACACCTACGCGCCGGCGAAGGAAATTTCGGTATTTGATTATTCCCAGGTTATTTTTGCGGCCCTGCTCGGGGCGCTTTTCCTTGGGGAGTATCCGGATGCCGTCAGTTTCCTGGGTTATGCCGTTATTATCGGGGCCGCCGTGCTGCGCTGGCATGTGACGAATCACAGGGAGCCGCTCCCTGAAAAAAACTGAGAAAATTCGTCGGTCAGGATACCTGTCCGGCGTATTTTTTACGTGTTTTTTTTACAGTACATCTGCCCCCTCCGTGACATAAAAATAAAAAAGTGATATACTGAATCTGTATGCAAAAAAGGCACCAATTTTTATAGCTATATAAGGAGGAATAAGTTACGATGGCTAGAAAAATGAAAACCATGGACGGTAACACAGCGGCAGCTCATGCTTCCTATGCGTTTACCGAAGTGGCAGCGATCTACCCGATCACACCATCATCCCCTATGGCGGAGCACACAGACGAGTGGGCCACCCAGGGCAGAAAGAACCTGTTCGGCGAGGAGGTTCAGATTACGGAAATGCAGTCTGAGGCTGGTGCCGCAGGCGCTGTACACGGCTCTCTTGCAGCCGGCGCCCTGACCACTACCTACACGGCTTCCCAGGGTCTTCTTCTGATGATCCCGAACATTTACAAAATTGCCGGTGAGCAGCTGCCCGCGGTATTCGATGTTTCTGCCCGCTGCGTTGCCACCCACGCGCTGAACATCTTTGGCGATCACTCTGACGTATACGCGTGCCGCCAGACCGGCGCCGCTATGCTGTGCGAGTCCTCTGTTCAGGAAGTGATGGACCTGACCCCGGTCGCTCACGCGGCTGCGCTGACAGGCAGGGTTCCGTTTATTAACTTCTTCGACGGATTCCGTACCTCCCATGAGCTTCAGAAGATCGAGACCTGGGATTATGAAGACCTCCGCGACATGCTGGATATGGATGCCCTGAAGGCGTTCCGCGCAAACGCGCTGAATCCCGAACATCCGAAGGAGGAAGGCTCCGCGCAGAACCCGGATATCTTCTTCACCACACGCGAGGCCTGCAATAAATTCTATGACGCTCTTCCGGATATTGTCCAGGGCTATATGGACAAGATTAACGCGAAGATCGGCACAGACTATAAGCTGTTCAACTATTACGGGGCTCCGGACGCAGAGCATGTCATCATCGCAATGGGCTCTGTCAACGATACCATCGAGGAGACCATCGACTACCTGAACGCGCAGGGACGCAAGGTCGGCGTTGTAAAGGTACGTCTGTACAGACCGTTCTCTCCGAAGCATCTGATCGAAGCTATTCCGGACACAGTAAAGCAGATTTCCGTCCTTGACAGGACAAAAGAGCCGGGCGCTCACGGCGAACCGCTGTACCTGGATGTTGTAGAAGCCCTGAAGGACAGCAAATTCAAGGATGTTAAGATCTTCGGCGGACGCTACGGCCTTGGCTCCAGGGATACCACCCCGAACCAGATCGTTGCTGTCTATGACAATACCGAGAAGGCTCACTTCACCATCGGTATCATTGATGATGTGACAAACCTGTCTCTGCCGACAGGCCCGGACCTTGTTACCACGCCGGAAGGAACCATCAACTGCAAGTTCTGGGGACTTGGCGCGGACGGTACGGTCGGAGCAAACAAGAACTCCATTAAGATTATCGGCGATAATACAGATATGTACGCACAGGCTTATTTCGATTATGATTCCAAGAAGTCCGGCGGTGTTACCATGTCTCACCTTCGCTTCGGAAAGAAGCCGATTAAATCTACCTACCTGATTCATCGCGCAAACTTTGTGGCATGCCATAATCCGTCCTATATCCGCAAGTACAACATGGTACAGGAGCTGGTTGACGGCGGTACGTTCCTGCTGAACTGCCCCTGGACACAGGAAGAGCTGGAAGAGCATCTGCCCGGCCAGGTAAAGGCTTATATCGCTAACCACAACATTAAGTTTTACATCATCAATGGTGTGAAGATCGGTATCGAAGTCGGCATGGGTCCGACCCGTATCAATACCATCCTTCAGTCCGCGTTCTTCAAGCTGGCGAAGATCATTCCGGAAGAGAAGGCCATCGAGCTGATGAAGGCTGCCGCAAAGGCTACCTACGGCCGCAAGGGCGATGAGATTGTAAAGAAAAACTGGGCGGCTATCGACGAGGGCGCAAAGCAGGTTGTAGAGGTCAAGGTACCGGAGAGCTGGAAGAATGCTGCCGACGAGGGACTTGATTTCACCCATGCCTCCGAGGGACGTCAGGACGCGGTTGATTTCGTCAACAACATCCAGTCCAAGGTAAGCGCGCAGGAAGGCTACAGCCTGAAGGTTTCCGATGTGCTTCCCTATGTGGACGGCTCTACTCCGTCCGGCACATCCGCCTATGAGAAACGTGGAATTGCCGTAAATGTTCCGGTCTGGAATCCGGATAACTGTATCCAGTGCGCGCGCTGCTCCTTCGTATGCCCGCACGCCGCGATCCGTCCGTTTGCCATGACACCCGCAGAGGTGGAGGCTGCCCCGGCAGGATTCAAGAGCCTGGATATGACAGGAATGAAGCAGTATAAATTCGGCATCCAGGTATCCGCCCTTGACTGTACAGGATGCGGTTCCTGCGCAAACGTATGTCCGGGCAAGAAGGGAGCGAAAGCCCTTACCATGACTCCTCTGGAGGAAGCACTTGGAGAGCAGGCCGGATTTGATTACGCCGTCAAGCTTCCGGAGAAGCATGACGTTGTGGAGAAATTCAAAATCACCACAGTAAAGGGAAGCCAGTTCAAGAAACCGCTGCTGGAGTTCTCCGGCGCGTGCGCGGGCTGCGGCGAGACACCTTACGTAAAACTGATCACTCAGCTCTGCGGTGACAGAATGTACGTCGGAAACGCAACCGGATGTTCTTCCATCTGGGGCAACTCTTCTCCGTCCACACCTTACACGGTCGATGCCAACGGAAGAGGGCCGGCATGGTCCAACTCTCTGTTCGAGGATGGCGCAGAGTTCGGTTACGGAATGCTTCTGGCGCAGAACGCGCACAGATCTGCACTGATGCGCAGAGTGGAAGAGGTCAAGGCTTCCGCAGATGGCGAGCTGAAGGATGCGTGCCAGGAATGGATTGATACATTCTCCAACGGAATCACCAACCGCGTGGCGACCGACAAGCTGGTTGCCCTGCTTACCGGAAATGAGTCCGACGCGGCGAAGTACATTCTGGAGAACAAAGACTTTATGTCCAAGAAATCCCAGTGGTGCTTCGGCGGAGACGGCTGGGGATATGATATCGGATTCGGCGGACTGGATCATGTCATCGCCTCCGGAAAAGATATTAACATCCTGGTTGTAGATACCGAGGTTTACTCCAATACCGGCGGACAGTCCTCCAAGGCTACCCCGACCGGCGCGGTTGCCCAGTTCGCTGCAGGCGGCAAGGAGACCAGAAAGAAGGATCTTGCTTCTATCGCCATGAGCTACGGCTATGTGTATGTCGCGCAGATCGCTATCGGCGCCGATTACAATCAGGCGGTAAAGGCCATCGCAGAGGCAGAGGCCTATAACGGACCTTCTCTGATCATTGCTTACGCTCCGTGTATCAATCATGGAATCAAGAAGGGCATGGGCAAGTCCATCACAGAGGAAGAGCTGGCGGTGAAAGCCGGATACTGGCATCTGTTCCGCTACAACCCGGCGGCAAAGGCCGAGGGCAAGGCTGCGTTCACTCTGGACTCCAAGGCTCCGACAGATTCCTACAAGGAATTCCTTGACGGAGAGGTACGTTACAACTCCCTGAAGAGGGCAAATCCGGAGAAGGCAGAGAGACTGCAGAATAAGTCCGAGCAGGAAGCAAAAGACAGATACACCTATCTGAACAAGCTGGTTACTCTTTACGGAGCAGATCAGGACTGATCAGACAGGAGAGAATAACAGAATAAGGTTATTCCGGGCGGGGCATCGCATGGCGGTGCCCCGCCTTTTCCGCTGAAAATTTCCGGTTCCTGTTTGACCGTTTCCTGAATACAGATGTCATATTCCGCAAAAAATACTTTCATGAGCTGATTTCCCGAGCTGATGGAATGACACGGCTCGGAAGAAAGCCTGAAGAATTGCGAAGGTGAAATCTGCATGTTATACTGTAGAAAGCGTATCAGAGAAAGGAATTATTATGGTAGTAGATAATAGTTTTATGATCCACAGGATCCGTACATTTAAGGAAATCTTCATGCTTTATTCGGGGTTCACACACCGTCCTTTTATTGAGTGTGACGACGAAACGTTTAACGACCAGGTCTATCTTTTCACCAGTGCTGCAGCGGCGCAGAAATTTGCGGTGCCCTATACGCAGAATAAGATTCTGCTGCAGGCCGTCCAGATCCCGCAGGAAAAACTGGACGCGGCCCTGAAAAGTCTTTATCTTTACAGCGTAAATGCTGTTGTTGTCCAGGATGAGGGAGCTCCTGTCACCGTGGAACTGGACAAGCTTGCGGAAAAGCCGGATATGGAGAAACTGGAACAGGACGTGATTCCCAGGGCGAATCCGGAGCTTCAGCTGACCGGCCTTTATTTCATGCAGGAACTGAGCCGTCCGGTGAAGCGCACGCCGGAAGAGGCAAAACGTCTTCAGGGAATGGAGGAGGAGATGGTTCATAATCTCTTTCATGCCCGCCTGATTATCTCCTTTGACACGACGGACGTGCCCGGGGAGTGGAACCCGCAGAACAAGGAGCAGCAGGGAAAGGTAAAAATTCCCATGGTGCAGACAAAGGACGGGAAATTCTTCCAGCCGGTTTACACGGATCTCACGGAGTTCAAGAGCTTCAACGCGAAAACGACGGGAAGGCGTCTTCAGATCGGGCCGACAGGCTATGATTATCTGGAGAAGCTTCTGGTGCCCAAGGCAGAGGGCGTGGTCATCAATCCGGGTGGATTCAATCTCCGTCTGAACAGAGAGCAGCTGAAGCAGATGAAGGTGCGGTATGCCAATGTATAAGCAGAGAGGAGAGCGCGTGCATGCTGGATGCTTACGAATTGATCAGTCAGGAGAGAATTGAAGACGTACACTCGGATGCTTCTCTTCTGGTTCACAAAAAAAGCGGGGCCAGGATTGCCCTGCTGGCCAATGATGATAAAAACAAGGTGTTTACCATCGGTTTCCGGACCCCGCCGAAAAATTCTACCGGTGTAGCCCATATTATTGAGCACACGGTGCTCTGCGGCTCCAGAAAGTTTCCGCTGAAGGACCCGTTTGTGGAGCTGGCAAAGGGGTCGCTGAATACATTCCTGAACGCCATGACGTATCCGGACAAGACGGTCTATCCGGTTGCCAGCTGCAATGACACGGATTTTCAGAACCTGATGGATGTCTATCTGGATGCGGTCTTTTATCCGAACATTTACAGGAATGAAAAAATCTTCCGGCAGGAGGGCTGGCACTACCAGATGGAAAAGGAGTCCGATCCTCTTACCTATAACGGCGTGGTCTATAACGAAATGAAGGGGGCTTTCTCTTCTCCGGAGGAGGTTCTGAACCGCGCGGTCTTAAATCATCTGTTTCCCGACACGCCCTACGGGGTGGAGTCCGGCGGCGACCCGGAAGAAATTCCGGAGCTGACCTACGAGGAGTTCCTGGATTTCCACAGAAAATATTATCATCCGTCCAACTGCTATATCTGCCTCTACGGAAACATGGATATGGAGGAGAAGCTGCGCTGGCTGGATCAGGCCTATCTGGGCGCATTTGACAGGATCTCCGTGGATTCGGAGATTCCTTTCCAGAAACCGCTTTCCGGAAACTGCGATGTCTCCATGGAATATCCTGTCCTGGAGGACGAGCCGGTAGAGGATAACACCTATCTCTCCGAGAGCTTTGTGGTAGGAGACTATTCGGATACCCTGCTTAATATGTCTTTTTCCATTCTGGAATATGTCCTGCTGGACGCCCCCGGGGCGCCTGTCAAACAGGCTCTTCTGGACTCCGGCATCTGCAAAAATGTGGAGGGCGCCTATAATGACGGAACCCTGCAGCCCTTCTTCAGCATCATCGCCCAGAATGCCAACGAAAAGGACAAAGACAGGTTCCTGAAGATTATCCGGGATACGCTGGAGGAACTGACCGTCAGCGGGATTCCGAAGAAAGCCCTGTATTCCGGAATTAACTATTACGAGTTCCGGTTCCGCGAGGCAGATTACGCATCCTTCCCCAAGGGACTGTTCTATGTGCTGGATATGTTTGACAGCTGGCTCTATGACTGGAAAAAGCCCTTTGATTATCTGAAGGAGCTGCAGGTGTTTGAGACTCTCAAGCAGAAGGCGCAGACCGATTATTTTGAGCAGCTGATCCGGAAATGGCTTCTGCAGAATCCGCATGCCGCGGTGGTGACACTTGTTCCGAAGCGGGGGCTGGCGGCGGAGCAGGACGCCGGGACAGCGCGGAAGCTGGCGGAAAAGAAGGCTTCCCTTACACCGGACCAGATCAGCGAGATCATCAAGGAGACCGAGGAGCTGAAGGCTTACCAGGAGGCTCCGGATTCTCCGGAGGCGATGGATTCCCTTCCCGTCCTGAAACGCTCGGATATCAGCAGAAGCGCGGACCTGCATCTCTGCACACAGGAGTGCCGGGTCGGGGAGACTGTTTTTCTGAAGGAAAAATATGATACCAACGGGATCGGCTACCTGCGGCTGATGTTCAATACGGAGCAGGTTCCGGATGACCTGGTTCCGTATCTGGGACTGCTGCGGGGCGTCCTGGGGATGATCGGGACAGAAAACTACTCCTACGGGGAGCTGTTCCATGAGATCAATGCCAGTACAGGAGGTATCAGCTTTGCCCTGCAGAGCCTCCAGGTGGATAAAGGAAGGGATAACAACAAAGGTTACCGGATGTTTACGGTAAGCGCGAAATATCTTCTGCCGCAGCAGGAGTTCGTGTTCCGGATGATTCAGGAAATTCTCTGCCGCTCCTGTCTGGACGACACCAAACGGCTCTATGAGATTGTGGCAGGCATTAAATCCGGCATGCAGCAGTCGATTCCGGCAGCCGGCCATTCCTCTGCCGTGCGCCGTGCGCAGGCAAGCCAGTCCTTTCTGGGCGCCTGGTCGGAGCGGACCGGGGGAATCGAGTTCTATCGTCTGATTGAAAATCTGGAGAAGAATTTTGATTCAGAGAAGGAAGCACTTGTCGGAAAGCTGCAGGAGCTGATGAAGATTCTGTTCCGCCCGGAAAACCTGTATGTCAGCCTGACGGCAGATGACAGCGGATTCGACGGGGCCGCGGAGCAGGTGGAGCTTCTGAAAAAAAGCCTCTGCGCGTCTCCCTGCAGAAAGGGTGCCTTTACCTGGAGACCGGAGCAGAAAAATGAGGGCTTCAAAACCTCCGGGCAGGTGCAGTATGTCGCCCAGACCGGAAATTTCCGGGCGGCCGGATGTGAATATACGGGCGCCTTCCGCATTCTCCGCGTGATTCTGAATTATGACTATCTGTGGATGAATCTGCGGGTGCTGGGAGGAGCTTACGGCTGCATGAGCGCGTTCCGGAGATCCGGGGAGAGCTATCTGGTCTCTTACCGCGATCCGCATCTGAAACGCACGCTTGAGGTTTACCGGGGGCTTCCGGATTATCTGAAGAATTTTCAGGCGGATGAGCGTACCATGACAAAATATATCATCGGTGCGATCAGCGAGCTGGATACACCCCTGAATGCCGCCGCAAAGGGAGATCTGGCCATGACATCCTGGTTTGCGGGACTGACGGAAGCGGATTTTCAGAAGGAGCGGGAGGAAGTGCTGGATGCCCGGCCGGAGGATATCCGGAAGCTGTCGGCTGCCGCGCAGGCAGTTCTCGACGCGGATAACCGCTGTGTCATCGGAAGCGAATCCGTCCTGGAAAAAGACGGAGATGTGCTTTCGGTCATCCGGCCGCTGGTTCAGGGCTGAAGAAGGAGAGCTATGGCAGAACAGTTAAAATCCGGGTATGTGGCCATGATCGGCCGGCCGAATGTCGGCAAGTCCACGCTGATGAATCACCTGATCGGGCAGAAAATTGCCATTACGTCCAGAAAACCCCAGACGACCAGAAACCGGATCCGCACCGTCTATAATGACGCGCGCGGGCAGATTGTGTTTCTGGATACGCCTGGGATCCATAAGGCCAAAAACCGCCTGGGCGAGTACATGGTGGACGCCGCGGAAAAATCGCTGAAAGATGTGGACGCGGTCCTCTGGCTGATTGAGCCGGGGGATTTTGTGGGCGCCGCGGAGCAGCACATAGCGGGGCTTCTTGGCCGGTCGGGGCTTCCGGTCATCCTGGTTATTAACAAGACGGACCGCTGCAGAAAGGAAGAGGTTGCCAAAACCATGGAGGCCTACCGGGGACTTTGCCGGTTTGCTGACACGGTAGCGGTTTCCGCTCTTCACAGCACCAACCTGGACCTGGTCCTGGACGCGGTTTTCGCGGTGCTGCCGACAGGCCCCCGTTTCTTCGACGAGGATACCATTACCGACCAGCCCGTCAGGCAGATCGCGGCGGAGATGATCCGGGAAAAGGCGCTTCGGTCCATGGGGCAGGAGATTCCCCACGGGATTGCCGTGGTGATCGAAAAAATGCGGGAGCGTCCGGACGGAAGCGTCACGGATATCGAAGCGGTAATCATCTGTGAGAGAGAATCGCACAAGGGAATCATTATCGGCAAAAACGGGGCCATGCTCAAGAAAATCGGGACAGAGGCCAGGCAGGATATCGAAAAAATGCTGGACGGCCATGTCAACCTCAAGCTTTGGGTCAAGGTCCGTAAGGACTGGCGGGAGAGCGATATCCTGCTGAAAAATTACGGATATGATAAAAAAGAACTATGAGTGATACCTTAACCGTTTCCGGCATGGTACTGTCTGCCGCGCCCATCGGGGAATATGATAAAAGGGTGGTCATTCTGACGCGGGAGCTGGGGAAAATAAGTGCCTTTGCCAGAGGGGCCAGAAGACAGAACAGCGTCCTGATGGCAGCGGCCAACCCGTTTGTTTTCGGTTCCTTTACGGTGATTGCCGGAAGGACATCCTATAACCTTACCGGAACCGACATCCGGAACTATTTTACAGAGCTGGCCGGAGAAATCCCCGGTGTCTATTACGGATATTATTTCCTGGAATTTGCCGGATACTACGGAAGAGAGGGGCTGGATGCCACCGATATGCTGAACCTTCTGTATCTGTCCATGAAGGCGCTTCTGAATCCAAACCTGGATGACAGACTGGTCAGGCGTATTTTTGAGCTGCGTCTGATGACCATCAACGGTGAGTACGCCCCGGAAACGGAGCATGCCGCCCCGGGCGTCCTCTATACCATCCGGTACATCATGTACAGTCCGCTGGAAAAGCTATTTACCTTCCAGGTAAAGGAGGAAGTGCTGAGAGAGCTGGAAAAAAAACTGAACCGTCATATGAAGAAAATTCTGGATCGGCCGCTGAAAAGCAGGGAAATCCTGGAACAGATCACGGCACACTGACCGGGTGCGGGTTCAGACTTACGTTTATGCAAGAGAGGACCTTTTTTGGACAAAAAGGGTTCTTCTATTTTATATGTACAGCAGTTATTATCAATGAAGGAAGCACGTAAGTGCAAAGGAGGTTTTACAATGGAGACGAAGTATTACGCAGCAGTGGATATGGGAGCGTCCAGCGGCCGTGTCATGCTCGGATGGATGGAAAACGGGAAGATGCAGCTTCAGGAGGTTCATCGTTTTCAGAACGGGATGGTGAAAAAAGACGGGGAGCTCTGCTGGGAGCATGACCGTATTTTCAGAGAGGTCATCACCGGGCTGAAGAAATGCCGCGAGATCGGGAAAATTCCCTGCAGTGTGGGCGTGGATACCTGGGGTGTGGACTTTGTCCTGCTGGATAAGGAGGACAAACCGATCGGAAATTATGTCGGCTACCGGGACCACAGGACAGAAGGTATGGATGAGGAGGTTTATAAAATCATCTCCCTGGATGAGCTTTACTCCCGCACCGGCATCCAGAAGGCTATCTTCAATACCGTTTATCAGCTGATGGCGGTGAAGAAAACGCATCCGGATTATCTGGAGAAGGCGGAAACCCTGCTCTACACACCGGATTATTTCCATTTCCTTCTGACAGGGCAAAAGGTGAACGAATACACGGAAGCCACGACCGGTCAGCTGATCAGCGCGAAAACCAATGATTACGACTGGGAACTGATCGACCGGCTTGGCTATCCCAGAAAAATATTCCAGAAGGTGGTTATGCCGGGAACCAGCCTGGGCAGTGTGCGTCCGGAGGTCGCAGAAGAAATCGGGTATGATCTGGAAGTTGTCGTTCCCTGTACGCATGACACAGGATCCGCAGTTCTTGCGGTTCCGGCGAACGATGACGATTTTATCTATATCAGCTCCGGTACCTGGTCTCTGATGGGCGTGGAGAGAAAACAGGCGGACACCTCCAGAAAAAGCTGTGAGATGAATTTTACCAACGAGGGCGGTTATGACCACAGGTTCCGCTATCTGAAAAATATCATGGGACTCTGGATGATTCAGTCCGTCCGCCACGAGGTGAACGATCAGTACAGCTTCTCCGAGATCTGCGATATGGCGGAAGAAGAGAAGGATTTTCCGTCCCGCGTGGACTGCAACGACGACTGTTTCCTTTCCCCGGATAATATGACGGAGGAGGTTAAGGACTACTGCAGAAGAACTGGTCAGAGAGTGCCGGAGAACTTCGGGCAGCTGGCGACGGTGATCTATACTTCGCTGGCTGACTGCTATGCGAAGACAGCCGGGGAACTGGAGGAGCTTACCGGAAGGACGTATTCCCGCATTCATATTGTTGGTGGAGGCTCCAATGCGGATTACCTGAACCGTCTGACGGCCAGGGCGACAAAGAAAGAAATCCACGCCGGTCCCGGCGAGGGAACCGCCATCGGAAACATCACGGCGCAGATGCTGAAGTCAGGAGAGTTTAAGAGTGTGGAAGAGGCGAGAGACAATATTCACGCTTCCTTCGGCATCAAGGTCTACAATCCGGACGGGTCGGTCCGCCAGTAAAGGACTGCGCCTCGTACCTGTTGTGGCTGCCTATGTATAAACGACCCCGCGCGCATGCGGCAGAAAGATTCCATTTATGAAAAGAAAAAAAGGAGGATTATCACGTGACTGTAGAAGAGAAATATAAAATCGCGAAGGAAGAGTACGCGAAATACGGTGTGGATACCGATCAGGCCATCGAGACGCTGAAAAATGTTCCGGTTTCCCTGCACTGTTGGCAGGGGGACGATGTGACCGGCTTTGATCAGGACGGTCCGCTTACGGGAGGCATTCAGACAACCGGAAACTATCCGGGAAGGGCAAAAACGCCGGAACAGCTGATGCAGGATATCGAAAAAGTGATGTCCCTGGTTCCCGGTAAGGTAAAGCTGAACCTCCATGCCAGCTACGCGATCTTTGAGGACGGGAAGACCGTAACCAGAGACAAGCTGGAGCCGAAGCATTTCCAGAAATGGGTGGATTTCGCAAAAGAGCACAAAATGGGGATTGATTTTAACCCGACGTTTTTCTCTTACCCGGTTGTCGGCGCGGACGGCATGAACCTGTCCAGCACGGATGAATCCGTGCGGAAGTTCTGGATTGAGCATGGAAAATGCTGTGTCCGCATTTCCAATTATTTTGCGGAGCAGACCGGCGTGCCCACGGTTATGAATATATGGACGGGAGACGGGCTGAAGGATATTCCCGCAGACCGCATGGGTCCCAGAATGCGCTACAAGGATTCGATTGACCAGATCCTTTCGGAGCCCTACGATTTCAGCAAGGTAAAACCGACCGTGGAGTCCAAGGTTTTTGGCATCGGGGTAGAATCCTACACCTCCGGTTCCGCTGAGTTTGCGCTCAGCTACGCTGCATTTAACCGCGACAAATGCATGCCGCTGATGGATAACGGGCATTACCATCCCACAGAGGTTGTTTCCGATAAAATTCCGGCGCTGCTGTGCTTCTTCCCGGAAATTGCCCTGCACATCACCCGTCCGGTCAGATGGGACTCCGACCATGTCGTCCTGTTTGATGACGAGACAAAGGAGATGGCGAAGGAGATTGTCCGCAATCATGCAGTGAACAGAGTGCACATGGCACTGGATTATTTTGATGCCAGCATCAACCGTGTTTCCGCGTGGACAGTCGGGTTCCGGAGCTGGCAGAAGGCGATGCTCAATGCCATGCTGCTGCCGAACGACCATCTGAAAGAGCTGCAGGACGCGGGGAATTTCACCCAGCTGATGGTGGACCAGGAAGCGGCAAGAATCCTGCCCTTCGGTTTTGTGTGGGATTACTACAACGAAGTATGCGGCTCTCCCGCAGAGGGCTGGTTCGATGAGATCCGCAAATACGAGGCGGACGTGCAGTCGAAACGCTGAAAGAAATAGAAAAATATCTTTTTTACGGACAGGATGGCAGAACAAAGAGCTTCTGCCATCCTGTCCGTGTCTGTTTTGCTGCCGTTTACGAAGACAGCATCATCCGCTCCGAATTGGCGAGAAGCGCGGCAGAGGAGGGCTTATAGAGGACAGCGGTATGCCCGCCGGTCTCTTGACAGGTACAGTCCTCTGTGCTATCGTATGGTTGTGTATGAATTCCATATCAACTTTTCAGGTGAGGCAGTTGTCGCTGCCGAGAGGGAACCGGGTGAGAATCCCGGACGATCCGGTCACTGTAAGCGGGGAGTAATGTGTAATATGCCATTGTATGCGGTGCATGCGAGAAGGCACACAGGAGCGTCGATCCGTAAGCCAGGAAACCTGCCTGATGAGTGAGGGCTGAAGCTTCCGTGAAAAGTCTTCCATCCATTTCTGTACGATATGGAATGCCTGAACGAGTAAATCACTCAGCCGGGAACCTGACGGAATTTATACATGGTTAAACGGCAGGGTGAAATACTTCGGAAGTCAGGTTTGATGTCTATACCGCATCGTTTTCCTCCGCATGTAAAGAATGATGGTCTGGTTTTCCGCTTGGCAGAAGGCCGGCTCCGAAGGACGACACCCCATCTGGCATACACAGACAGAACAGGAATGAACAGGACCCGCGGGGGTCTTTTTTTTGCACTTTTTTCAGGAATCCTTTTCTTGACGAATATCGGGTACCCTTTTATTATGGTAGAAGTGACGACAGGGTAACCGATGTCAGTACTTGGAACAGGGAACGCCATGCCGGCGCAGACAGGATAGAAGCTTCGGGAGGATGATCAGAATTATGAGTAAGGAACTGGCAAAAACCTATGATCCCAAGGGGCTGGAGGACCGGCTCTATCAGAAATGGATGGATCACGGATATTTCCACGCAAAGGTGAATCCGGATAAGAAACCGTTCAGTATCGTTATGCCGCCGCCAAATGTCACGGGGCAGCTGCACATGGGTCATGCGCTGGACAATACCATGCAGGATATTCTGATCCGCTTTAAGAGAATGCAGGGATATGAGGCTCTCTGGCAGCCCGGAACCGATCATGCGGCAATCGCCACAGAGGTCAAGGTTACCAACATGCTGAAGGAAAAAGGAATTGACAAGCACGAGATCGGCAGAGACGAATTCCTGAAATACTGCTGGCAGTGGAAGGACGAGTACGGAAGCCGGATCATGAAGCAGCTCCGGAAACTGGGTTCCTCCGCGGACTGGGAACGGGAGCGTTTTACCATGGACGAGGGCTGCTCCAAAGCGGTGGAGGAAGTCTTTGTCCGTCTCTATGAAAAAGGCTGGATCTATAAAGGAAGCCGGATTATCAACTGGTGCCCGAAGTGCCAGACGTCTCTGTCCGATGCGGAAGTGGAGCACGTGGACCAGGACGGCTTCTTCTGGCACATCAATTACCCGATTGTCGGCGAACCGGGAAAATATGTAGAAATAGCAACGACACGTCCGGAAACCCTTCTGGGGGATACTGCTGTTGCCGTTAATCCGGAGGACGAGAGATACCGCCATCTGATCGGAAAAATGCTGAAGCTTCCGCTTACAGACAGGGAGATTCCGGTTATTGCCGATGAATATGTCGATAAGGAGTTCGGGACAGGCTGCGTGAAAATCACCCCCGCGCATGATCCAAACGATTTCGAGGTGGGAAAACGGCACGGGCTGGAAGAAATCAATATTCTGAATGACGATGCCACCATGAATGACAGGTGCGGAAAATATGCGGGCATGGACCGCTATGAGGCGCGCAAGGCCATGGTGGAGGATCTGGAAAAGCTGGGGCTTCTGGTGAAGGTGGTCCCGCACACCCATGCGGTAGGAACGCATGACCGCTGCCATACGACGGTGGAGCCTATGATCAAGCCGCAGTGGTTTGTCCGCATGAAGGAAATGGGACAGGCGGCACTGGATGCTTACCACAGAGGAGAGCTGTCCTTCGTTCCGGAAAATTACGGAAAAACCTATGAGCACTGGCTGGACAATATCAAGGATTGGTGTATTTCCCGCCAGCTCTGGTGGGGACATCGGATTCCGGCCTATTACTGTCAGGACTGCGGAGAAATTGTTGTCCGCAGGGGCGGGGCGCCGGATACCTGTCCGAAATGCGGAGGACATCACTTTAAGCAGGATGAGGACACACTGGACACTTGGTTTTCTTCCGCACTCTGGCCGTTTTCCACGCTGGGATGGCCGGACAAGACGCCGGAACTGGAGTATTTTTATCCCACGGATGTGCTGGTAACCGGGTATGATATCATTTTCTTCTGGGTCATCCGGATGGTATTCTCCGGCATTGAACAGACGGGGAAGGTTCCCTTCCATCATGTCCTGATCCACGGACTGGTGCGGGATTCCCAGGGACGCAAGATGAGCAAATCGTTGGGGAACGGCATTGATCCGCTGGAGGTTATTGACAAATACGGGGCGGACGCCCTCCGCCTGACCCTGATGACAGGAAATGCTCCCGGAAATGATATGCGTTTTTACTGGGAACGGGTGGAAGCAAGCCGGAATTTTGCCAATAAGGTGTGGAATGCATCCCGCTTTATCCTTATGAATATGGAAGGAAGGGATGTGCCGAAAACCGTTGATCCGGAGAGGCTTACGGCTCCGGACAGGTGGATTCTGGATAAGGTAAACCAGCTGGCTGCGGATGTCACCGACAATATGGACCGATATGAACTGGGGATCGCGGTCCAGAAAGTCTACGATTTTATCTGGGAGGAATTCTGCGACTGGTATATTGAGATGTCCAAACCGGTCCTGTACAGCGGGACAGAGGAGGAAAAGCTCTGCAAGCTGGCGGTTCTGCGTCAGGTTTTGTCCGATGCGCTGAAGCTGCTGCATCCGTTTATGCCGTTTATTACAGAGGAAATTTACTGCACACTGAATCCGGACGAGGAGACGATTATGACAGCCTCCTGGCCGGTGTTCCGTGAAGGCTGGAGTTTTCCGGAGGATGCGGCAGGCGTGGAGCTGATTAAGGACGCGGTAACCGAAATCCGCAATGTCAGAACGTCTCTCCAGGTACCGCCGGGAAAGAAAGCCAATGTATTTGTGGTTTCGGAGGATGAAGGAATTCTGGACACCTTCCGGCGCTCCGAGAGCTTCTTCTCCTTCCTGGCAAAAGCGGATCACACCATGCTGCAGAAGGATAAGGCCGGAATTGGTGACGATGCCATATCCGCGGTCATTCCGGGAGCAACAATCTATATTCCGTTTGCGGAGCTGGTGGATGTGGAGAAAGAACGCGCCCGCTTGAAGAAGGAAGAGGAACGCCTGCAAAAAGAAATCTCGCGCTCAAACGGAATGCTGAGAAATGAGAAATTTATGAGCCGGGCTCCCAAAGCCAAGGTGGAGGAAGAACAGGCTAAGCTTGAAAAATACAGAAGCATGATGGCACAGGTGCAGGAGCGTCTGGCCCAGCTTGGAGCTTAAGCATCCGGTTTCCCGGAAGGGACAAGGGGAAAGATGCGGGGAGAGGGAAGATGACATACGAGGAAGCGGTCAATTATATTGAAGGAATCGGTAAATTTGCGGCGGATACTTCTCTGACGCATACCGACCGTCTGCTGGACAAGCTGGGCCATCCGGAAAACGGGAAAAAAATCATCCATGTGGCCGGGACAAACGGAAAAGGAAGCGTCTGCGCCTATCTCCGCGCCATGCTGGCGGAGGGCGGATACCGGGTCGGTTTCTTTACCTCTCCTCATCTGGTACGGATCAATGAGCGGTTTCAGATCGGGACGGAAGAGGTGGATGATGATACCTTTCTCTGGGCGTTTGAAAAAGTAAAAGAAGCGATCGACGAATTCCTGCAGGAAGGCGGCAGCCATCCGACTTATTTTGAGACATTGTTTCTGATGGCCGTTCTGATTTTTCAAAAGGCGGATACCGATTATATCATCCTGGAGGTGGGGCTTGGCGGACGTCTGGACGCGACCAACGTCATCCGTCATCCGATGGCATGCGTGATCACGTCGATCAGTCTGGATCATACAGAGTATCTCGGCGATACGACAGAGAAAATTGCCGGCGAGAAGGCAGGGATTATCAAAAAAGGGGTCCCGGTAATTTTTGACGGCCATGACAGGGCTGCCGCGGCAGTGATACGCAGGCGGGCAGAAGAACTGGACAGCCCGTGCTATGAATTGACGCAGGACTGCTGCCGTCCTGTCCGCACAACAACAGAGGGAATTGCCTTTGATTTTACCTGGAGGGATGAGAAGAGCGGCGGAAAGGCAGAAACTTTCCGTCTGCAGATACCACAGATCGCGGAATATCAGATGATGAATGCTTCCCTGGCCTTTCTTACCATGCTGATTCTGCAGAAGGATCATGGAATACCGGCGGGCAGGCTTGCCGAAGGAATTTCCAAAATGGTATGGCCATGCCGGATGGAGACGGTTCTGCCCGGTGTTGTGGTGGACGGCGCCCATAATCCGGACGGAATCGCCCAGTTTGTAAAGACTGCTTCCCAATTTCACAGAAATTATGAAATCACCGTTCTTTTTGCCGCCGTATCGGACAAGGATCATGCGGATATGATTCGTGAGATTGTGGAGGGGATTCATCCCGAACGGGTCATTACGACCCGGATTGAGGGAAGCCGCTGTATTTCAGAGAAGATACTGGCGGAAGAGTTTGCCAGGGCAGGGCAGCAGGAAGTATATTCGGAGCCGGATGTCGGCAGGGCATTTGACCTTGCGTGTTCCCGAAAGGGAGACGGTATGCTTTTCTGCGTAGGCTCCCTGTATCTGGCCGGGCAGATCAAAAGCCATCTGGCAAAGAAGTGACGAGAGGGACAGATGCATCCCCTGCGGTCCGCCTGGCGGACAGGCAAGACCGCGGGGCAGGGGGAGTAAAAAAGGGGCATGCGGCCCGGTCGGGAGGAGTATAACATGTTGAATTTTGAAGAGGAACTGAAGAAGTTTACTCCCTGTCTGGATGTGGAAAATGTAGAGGAATCCATCCGGAATGAGGATATGTCAGATCTTCTGGACCTGTTCCGGCAGAACAGGATGGAGCACGCCGGAGAGGACAGGGCAGAAGAAGCGGGAAGAGCCACGGAAAGCAAGGAGTAAGCCGCATGGACTACGCAGAAAACAGAATCCGGCAGCTTTCCCGCCGGTATTATAACCAGGGACTGGACCGCGCGAAGGTCAGGGATTTGTCCGGAGCAGCTGAAAAGCTCCGAATCTGCCTGCACCTGGACAGATCCTTTACGGACGCCAGAAATCTGCTCGGGCTGATTTATATGGAGACGGGGGAGACTGTAGCCGCTCTGCAGGAGTGGATTATCAGCTCCAATCTGAAACCGGCCGGAAATCCCGCCTCCGAATATATCCGGAGAGTCAGGGAAAACCAGAGAGAGCTTCAGAACAGAAACCGGAGCATCCGCGGGTATAATGAGGCACTGCGTTCCTGCCGGGAGGGGCATGATGATATTGCGCTGATCAGGCTGCGCAGAGCCGTTGTCCTGAACCCGAAATTTGTCAGGGCTTATCAGCTGATGGCTCTGATTGAGATCAACAACGGAAAGCTTTCCGCCGCCAGGCGCGCGCTGAAAAAAGCAGAGGCTGTCGATGTGTGCAATCCTGTGACCCGCCTTTACCTTCGTGAAGTGGAGGAGCAGACGGGAGCGGAGAACAGGAAAAAGCGCCGGGAAGAGGAGCTGGAGGAGAGCGAGTCCGACCGGGTAAAAAGGAGAAATGTCTTTTTCCGGGCAACGCCTCCCTATGTCAGTTTGATGAATCTGCTGATCGGCATTGCGGTCGGGGTTCTGGCTGTATTCTTTCTGGCAGTTCCCGCCGCGGTTTCCAGGGCTTCCGCGGATGCAAACAGCAGGCTGACGGATTACAGCAATACCATTGCCGAACAGACGAATACAATCTCCGGCCTGCAGAGCCAGATACAGGAGTCACAGTCGTCCGCGGATAAGGCTGCACAGGACCAGTCCAGTGCCGAGACGACAACGGGAGCGTATGAAGCGCTGCTGAAGGCCTATCAGTCCTATGAATCCGAGAACTACACGGATGTGATCGACCAGCTGCAGAATGTAGACAGCTCCCTGCTTTCCACGGACGCGAAAAACCTGTACACTACCATTTACGACGCGTCCCGAAGCAATGCCTATGACTCCTATGTGCAGGACGGGGAAAATTCTTATTACCAGGGAGATTACGCGGCCGCGGCGGAATCTCTGCAGAAGGCGGTTGATATCCAGGCGGATGATTTTGATATTATCAGTCTTCTGGCAAATGCTTATACCAATGCCGGAAACACGGACAAGGCAATAACGGCCTGGCAGCTGATTGTTGACAACATGCCAGATACGGACTATTCCTCTTACGCGTCCGGCATGATCCAGCAACTGGGAGGAACCGTAAAAGAAAGCAGTTCGGGGCAGGGCGCGTCGGGTACTGCTTCGGATGGAACCACTGGCAGCACCGGGGGAACGGCGGGAACCGGTACGGATACGGCCGGTACAGGCACAGACGCCACGGGAACCGGTACGGATACGGCTGATACAGGCACAGACACTACGGGAACCGGTACAGATACGGCCGGTACAGGCGTCGAAAACGGATACGGAGGTTAAGCGGCATGCGGGCGCTCCCTGCGGACGGCAGACAAGCCGTGGGGGAGAAGCAGAATACCGCAATGAAAATGGATGAAATGATATTTCAGGAGTTGTGTCGGATCGCGGGACCTGACCAGGTAAAAAAACAGGAGCTTATGAAGAAGCACACAACCTTCCGGATCGGAGGGCCTGCAGATTTCTTTGTGACTCCGGACAATCCCGAAGGGGTGCGGGCAGTTCTGCAGTTCTGCAGGGAGGAAGGGCTTCCCGTGTTTGTGATGGGGAACGGAAGCAATCTTCTTGTTGCGGATTCCGGCTTCCGGGGTGTTGTCATCCAGCTGGACCATAATTTTCAGAAGCTTTCTGTGTGCGGGAACAGAATCCGCGCGCAGGCAGGTGCCCTGCTCTCAAAAATTGCCGCCGAGGCGGAACGGAACGCGCTTTCCGGTCTGGAGTTTGCGTCCGGAATACCGGGAACAATAGGCGGAGGGGCGGCCATGAATGCCGGCGCCTACGGCGGAGAACTGAAAAATGTGTTAAAGGGGCTTCTGGTTCTGGATGACCGGCTGGAATTTCTTGAACTTCCGGAGGATCAGCTGGATATGGGGTACCGTACCAGCCGTGTCCAGAAATCCGGCTGGATTGTTCTGGAAGGAGAAGCAGAGCTGCAGCCGGGAGACAGAACAGCCGTCAGGGCGCGGATGGAGGAACTGAGGGCTGCCCGGACAGCAAAGCAGCCGCTTGAGTTTGGAAGCGCGGGAAGCACGTTTAAGCGCCCGGAGGGATATTACGCGGGAAAACTGATTATGGATGCCGGACTGCGGGGATACCGGGACGGCGATGCCCAGGTCTCTGAAAAACACTGCGGTTTTGTGATTAACCGCGGAGACGCCTCCGCGGAGCAGGTCTGCCGGCTGATGCGTCATGTCAGGTCTGTCGTGCAGAAGCAGTCCGGCGTTCTGCTGGAACCGGAGATCCGGTTCCTGGGTTTTGAGGAAAACCCGATGACGGAAGAATAGAGGACGGACAGAACAGGAGGGGGTTATGGCAACAGAACTTGTGCTGGTAACGGGAATGTCCGGCGCAGGGAAAACCACTGCGCTGAAAATGCTGGAGGATATGGGATATTTCTGCGTGGATAATCTCCCGGTTCCGTTGATTGACAAATTTGTCCAGCTGGTCCGCGAGGGCGGAGAGGGCAAGGCTTCCGGCGTCGCCATGGGCGTGGACATCCGGAGCAGCGATTTTTCCAATCTCCGGAATGTTCTTGCGGATCTCAAAGAAAAGGGAATCCCGTTCCGGATTCTGTTTCTGGACGCGGACGACACGACGCTTGTCAAGCGCTATAAGGAGACCAGGCGAAGCCATCCTCTTGCCCGCGGAGGCCGGGTGCAGGACGGGCTGCGCAAAGAGAGAGAAGCCGTCGGCTTTCTGAAGAAAGACGCGGATTATATTCTGGATACCAGCCAGCTTCTGACCAGGGACCTGAAGACAGAGCTGGAGAAGATTTTTATTCAGGATCAGGATTTCAGAAGCCTGATGATCACGGTTCTCTCTTTCGGGTTTAAGTATGGAATTCCGGCGGATTCGGATCTTGTTTTTGATGTCCGCTTTCTGCCAAACCCCTATTATGTCCCGGAGCTGAAGGAGCTGACCGGGAAGGACCGGCCGGTTCACGATTTTGTCATGCAGTATGAGGTGTCTGGGCAGTTTATTGACAAGCTGGAGGACCTGATCCGTTTTCTGATCCCCAACTATATTGAAGAGGGAAAGACGCAGCTGGTCATCTCCATCGGCTGTACAGGGGGAAGGCACCGTTCGGTGACGCTGGCGGAAGAGCTTTTTTCCAGGCTGAAGGATTCGCATGAGTATGGAATCCGGATCGAACACAGGGATATCCAGAAGGACAGCTTTCTTAAAAAGGAATGAACCATGTCTTTTTCCAGTGAAGTAAAGGAAGAGCTGAGCAGACAGACAGGAGGGGGAAGACACTGTCAGATTGCGGAACTGACCTCCCTGTTCCTGTTTCAAGACAGGACAGCGGGAAAAACCGGAGCAGACGGACGGCAGGCGGACGGGGAAGAAGTTGTTATGATGGATACGGAGAATTCCTTTGTGGCAGATCGGGCATTCCGCCTGATCCGCCGCTGTTTCCGGGAACCTGTCCGGCTGGAGCGGCAGGATGGTGGAAAAGGACGGAAAACATCCCGGTTCCGGATTCTGGCCGGAAAGGACCGGGCGGATGCCTTGCTGCAGGCGCTGCATCTGGAAGAGTTCCGGGAAGGAGTCTGGATCCATCAGGTTCCCCTGCAGAGAGGCTGCTGCAGGAGGGCATTCCTGCGGGGATGCTTTCTTTCTTCCGGGGGAATCAGCGACCCGGACCGCTCCTACCAGTTTGAGATTCTGTGCGGAACCGCTTATCAGGCAGAGCAGGTTTCGGTTCTGCTGGATGTCCTGGGCATCCGGCCGGGGACATTCCGAAGGAGAAATTATTTTGTCGTATATGTCAAAGACAGCGAAGAAATCGGCAGCCTGCTCGGACTGATGGATGCCAGGGTATCCCTTCTGAATTATGAGAATATCCGCGTGGTCAGGGAGGTCCGCGGCAATGTGAACCGCCGGGTTAACTGTGAGACGGCCAATATTGAGAAAACGGCGGGAGCGGCTGCGAGACAGATCGAGGACATTTTGTACATAAACAGGATAATAGGTTTGTCTAAATTATCAAACAGACTTGACGAAATAGCAGAAGTTCGGTTACAATATCCCACAGCGACTCTACAGGAGTTAGGTACGTATCTTGATCCGCCTGTAGGAAAATCTGGTGTCAATCACCGTTTGAGGAAGCTCAGCGCTATAGCGGATCGGCTGAGAGAGACACACGAGGAGGAAACATAGATGGTTAAGGACAGTGTCGTTATTCAGTTGGCCAGCGGACTGGAGACCCGGCCCATTGCTATGCTGGTTCAGGTAGCAAGTCAGTTCGAAAGCTCCATTCATCTGGAGAGCGGCAGCAGGAACGTGAATGCGAAGAGCATCATGGGAATGATGACGCTTGGTCTGGACAACGGAGAACGTGTTACCATCACCGCAGACGGCTCCGATGAAGAAAAGGCTCTTCAGAGCATGAAAGAGTATCTGACAAAGGATAAAAAATAAAACAGAAGGTCCGGGGCAAATACGGACAAAAGAAAAAAGCACCTCCAGGGGTGCTTTTTTCTTTTGTTCCGCTTTTGTTTTCCACTATTTTCCGAACCGCGCACCGAAACCGAAAGCCGGTTTCCGGCTGCTTACAGCTTTGCCAGCTGCTGGATGGCGGAATCCGCCATCAGGACATCCCCGTGCTCACGCAGGAATGCTTCCTGGGCCGGCGTAAAATTTTCGCCCCTGCCGTACTCGGAGAGAATATTGCAGATTTTATTGAATTCCTTCGGCTCCATGCCGGATTGATGGAGGATCAGCTGATACTGCCTTCCATTTTCATGGCGGCGGTAAAGCGTGTTCTTTCCGGAATAATAGCGCTCCAGATTGTGCGCGGCAAGAATGAGATCGTCGAGCGTGTCAAAATGGAAGGATTCCACCAGATTGATGGGTTCCTTTTCCACGTCTCCGCCCTTTTCCTTTCCGGCATCCTTCTGTATGGCGTCCGATCCGGAAAGCGGCATGGCCTCTGCGGACGCTTCTTTTTTATCGGCTTCTGCCGATGAGCGCGCCTCGTAGATCCGCTGAAAAAGCTCCATCACATCATCTGCGCCCAGAAAATAGCTGCCGGAATCTGAAGAATCCTCAGACCGGGTGAATCGGGAGAAACGGGCGTCCAGCTCCTCCGGGTCATCCACCTTTGTAATCAGCAGTGTCAGCGCGTCTCTGGAAGTGGGAATTGCCTCTATGACAATCGGGGAGGAACCGGTATCAAAACCGACAGCGGTTCTTGCCTCCTGCATCATATCCTGAAATAATTTCCTGGCGGCGGAAGAACCATAGGCCAGCTCACTCAGGCGGATATTCCGGCTGTTCAGGTCTTCATGGGTCAGTGTGCAGCGGATCTGATTTTCACTTAGTTTTTCGATTTTCATCTTCATCACATCCTCTCGCCCACAGTATAACCACAGGGGTCCTGATTGTAAAGAAAAGAATTCGTGTTCCGGGCGCACCCGGACGCCGGAAAAACCCGGATTGTGCACCGCAGGGGACCTGTGCATGGCACAATTCCGGGTTTTCCGGTTGAAATTTTACGATTAAAAGCAGAATTCTTTGGAGGGAACAGGCGCAGGACGCATGCGCTGCCGGACGTCCTATCCGGACATACCGCTATAGTTTCCGGACTTTGGTAAAGTTGATTTTTCTCACATTTCCTCCCGGACCGGTGCTGTAGTCCCGCATATAGGAAGCACCGTCTTCGCAGTCGTGTACGACCGTGTGGGCGATCTGCAGCGGTGTCCTCCGGTGTCCGTTCAGCGTCAGATCAACGCCCCTGTGACTGTATCCGATCAGCTCCAGAAGCAGGCTTTCCTCTTCCTCCGCAAGATCCGGGTCGGGAACATTATTCAGCCGGGTTCTGTTTGATTGCTTTTTTTGCATAACACACCTCCCCCTAAGGAATCCGTCCGCTTCCACAGGGACAGAGCCGCAGAAAAAGTCAGAGGGACTGACAGGGCTGGAGATGTATCCGGTGGCGCAGACTTCAGAATAAGCTTGGGACCGACAGGCAGAGAAAATGACGGCCGCACTGGTTCAGACGACAGAAGGAGAAGCGATCCTTTCCTGTTTTTTGCATGAAAAAGCTCTGTCTTTGTCCGAGACCGGCCGCATCCGACCTGCCCATGCAGTGGTGTTCCTGAAGCAGTTGATGGTTATTTGTGATAAAAACTGAAAATTGCCGCCGCGTGGCAGCAGGGAATTGCTGAATGAAAAGATAGTACAGAAAAGACTGATGCGAAAAACCGACAGAAACGTCCGCCTGTTCCCAAACGATGAAAGACTCACCTCCTTATCGGAACGGTACTGCAGTTTATCGGCCTGGTTTTATTATAGGGCGCAGGACGACATAAAGCAAGCCGTTTATCATCATCCGCGGCTTTGTTGCATCCGATTTTCCGACATGCTACAATAGATAACCGACAGAGAAATGAGGCGGGAAAGGGACACTGCAGGAGGTGCCGGGACAGGCGGCATGTGCAACTTTTGGTGATAGAATCTTATGAGCAGAAAAAAAAGAAAAAGATCGCCGCTGGCGCTCATTTTTACCCTGGCAGTCATGGTATTAATCCTCGGTGCGGCGGTCGTTCTTTATAACCGGACTTCTCTGAATAAGACAGAGATGAACAAGATGGACTATTACGGGCTGGAGAACGAAGACCAGGCGGCCGTGATTGTGAATGACGCGATCCAGGAGGACAAGGGGATTGTCCGTGACGGAAAGGTTTATCTGCCGTATTCCATGGTCTGGAGCAGTCTGAACAGCGCGTTCTACTGGGAGGAGGACAGCGGCAGCCTGCTGCTGACTCTTCCGGCGGGAACCGAAAGCTGGACGCCGGATGACGGGAGCGGTGTCGTCCTGCTGGATGGGCAGACACCGTATATTTCCGCGGAATGTGTGCAGGAAAATTCGGACATAGACATGGAAATCCTTCCGGATCCATGGAGAGTGACGGCAAGGACAAAATGGAGCGGCCTTTCGGTGGAGAAGGTGACCGCTGACACGCAGGTGCGGTACCGCGGAGGCCCGAAGGCGGAAATCCTTACTTATGTGAAGACCGGCGATCTGGTTGTCCTCCTGGAGCGGGCGGGGGACTGGTATAAGGTTTCCACCTCAGACGGGTATCTGGGTTATGTCAAGGATACTTATCTGGAGGAAGCGGACAGCAGCGCCATTTCCCACACGACGGATTCCCGGTTCCAGTTTGACCGGATTTCGCTGGACCATAAGATCAATCTCTCCTGGCAGTATGTCAGCAGCACAGACAATAACGCGGAGTTTTCCGCTCTTACATCAAACGCCGCCGGTTTGAACACGATTTCTCCCACCTGGTTCACCTACGCGGACGCGGGAGGAAATCTGAATTCCCTGGCGTCTCCGGAGTATGTCCAGCAGGCGCATGCCGCCGGGATGGATGTATGGCCGACGCTCCAGGATGTCTACGGGGGAGACTTTTCTTCCGGCGAGCTTCTGAAGAAACAGGCTGTTCGGCAGAAGATTATTGACCAGCTGCTGCAGTCCGCCTCGGACAACGGCTTTGACGGCATCAACGTGGACATAGAGACGATCACCGAGGAGCAGGTTCCGCAGTACCTTCAGTTCCTGAGGGAACTGTGTGTGGCCGCGCATAAGCAGAATCTGGTGATCTCTGTGGACGAATATGTGCCGGACTTTACAAAATACTATAACCGGGCGGAGCAGGCGAAGTTCTGTGATTATATTGTCATCATGGGCTATGACGAGCACACGGCTTCCTCGGAGGAGGCAGGGAGCGTGGCCTCTCTTCCGTTCGTGGAGAAGGGGATCACGGACACGCTGGAGGAAGTCCCCGCGGCCCAGGTGATCAACGCGATTCCGTTTTACTGCCGGGGCTGGACCGCCTATGCGGGAGAGTCCGGACTGAACTGCGAGGCTTTCGGCATGGATCAGGCGGATCAGTTTGTGTCGGAGCATAACATTGCCCTGACATGGGATTCGGAGGCAGGACAGTATACCGGAAGCACATCGGATGAGAACGCTACGTACAGCATCTGGATGGAGGAAGAAAAATCGGTCGAGGCCAAGATGCAGCTGATCCGGAAATATGATCTGGCAGGAGTCGCTTCCTGGAGGCTGGGTTTTGAGAGGGACGATATCTGGGAGATTATAAATAAATATTTGCAGTAAGCAGAAAGGGGTGCTTATTTATGGCAGACGCAGAAGACATGTTCAAGACCACTCTGATGGGCGGTTATGATAAAGAAGAAGTGGATGCGGCGGTAAAAAAGCTGCAGGACGACGCGTATTCCGATAAAAACAGGCTGGAGACAGACATCAAGAGCAAGGAGCAGGAGCTGTCTGATGTCCGGGAGGAACTGGAAAAGACCAAAAAGGAACTGGCGGAAAAAGACGCGCAGATGGCGGAGATTCAGAAAACCCTGGATGAGAAGGATCAGGAGATCCTTCGCATGGAGAGGGATATCCGCGAAAAGTATCAGTCTTATGTGGATAATTACGACACTATCGGAAGTCTGGTCTTTGAGGCCAAGGTAAAGGCCAAGGAAGTGAACCGCCGGGCAGAGGAAGAAAAGGCCAGAATTCTGGAGGAGGCAAACCGGGAGGCTGCCCGCATCCGCGAGGACGCGAAGGCGGATGCCAGGAAGACGCTGGAGGAGACACAGCGCAAGATTGATGAGAAGAACCGGGAGGGCAAGCAGAAATACGATGCCGCGCAGGAAGAGCTGAACCATGTTCTGGACATGTTCAACAAGGTGCAGCGGCAGTTCATGAATTCGTATAAAAGCATTCAGCGTATCGTGAGCGATATGCCGGAGGATGATCTCTTTTCACATGAAGAGGAAGAAAATTAAATGAGTCGTGCAAAGCTGGTAAAAATGTCAGAGGACGCGCTGGATCAGGAGGCATTGGAGGAGGCCGGACGGATTCTCCGGGCCGGGGGGCTTGTGGCTTTTCCGACAGAGACGGTTTACGGGCTTGGCGGAAATGCGCTGGATCCGGAGGCATCCCGGAAGATTTACGCGGCAAAAGGCAGACCGTCGGACAATCCGCTGATTGTCCATATCGCGGACAAAAAGGCTCTCTACCCGCTGGTAACGGAGGTCCCGGAGGCTGCCGAGAGGCTTGCTTCTGCCTACTGGCCCGGCCCGCTGACCATGATTTTCCGGAAGTCGGAGATTGTCCCGCTGGAGACAACCGGGGGACTGGATACGGTAGCTGTTCGTTTTCCGAATAATGCCATTGCCAGAGAGCTGATCCGTCAGGCAGGCGGCTATGTGGCGGCGCCGAGCGCGAATACGTCCGGGCGGCCCAGTCCGACGCTGGCTTCTCATGTCGAGGAGGATCTGGGGGATAAAATTGACATGATTATTGACGGCGGACAGGTCCGGATCGGCGTGGAGTCCACGATTGTGGATTTCACCGAGGAGGTTCCGGTCATTCTCCGTCCGGGAAGATTGAATAAAAGAATGCTGGAGGAGGTTCTCGGGCTGGTGCGGGTGGATCCCGGTATTCAGTCCGAGAACGTCCATGTGCGTCCGAAGGCTCCCGGCATGCGGTACCGTCACTACGCGCCAAAAGCTGACATGACAATCGTGGAAGGGGAACCTGCGAAGGCTGCGGCGGCAATCCGCAGGCTTGTCAGGGAAAATCTGGACAAAGGGAAAAAGGTCGGGGTGATCTGCACATCGGAGAGCAGGCAGGAATATCCGGAAGGAGATGTGCGCTGTGTAGGTTCGCGCGCGGATGAGGCGACGATTGCCCGCCATCTCTATGAAATCCTCCGGGATTTTGACGCAGACGGCGTGGATCTGATTTACACGGAGTCCTTTGAGACCCCGGAACTTGGGGAAGCGGTCATGAACCGGCTGATTAAAGCGGCCGGGCATAAAATCTTACAGGCCTGAAGAGCCATGAGGGAGGAAAAAATGATAGCACTTGGTTGTGACCACGGCGGGTATGCCATGATGCAGGTAATCAAAAAGCATCTGGACGAGAGAGGACTGGAGTATAAGGACTGCGGATGTTTTAGCGAAAAATCCGTGGACTACCCGGACTATGCGCAGGCTGTCTGCAGGGAAATCCAAAACGGGACCTGCAGCCGGGGAATCCTGATCTGCGGGACCGGTATCGGCGTGTGCATTGCCGCGAATAAAATGCGGGGCATCCGTGCGGCGCTCTGCTCGGATTGCTATTCGGCGCAGAAAACCAGGGAGCATAATGATGCCAATGTGCTGACGCTGGGAGGACGGGTGATCGGCCCGGAGCTTGCCCTTATGATTACCGATATGTTCCTGGACACACCTTTTTCGGGTGAAGAGCGGCACAAGAGGAGAATTGAAAAGCTGGAAAAATATTACGGAGAATAAAAGCAGAAGAGGTTCCTGACAGAACATGGAATCCGCAAATGACGGCATAAAAACAATAGATACAGGCAGGAGGAAAAAACGATGGGAAAACTTACAATCATGGATCATCCGCTGATTCAGCACAAGATCGGAATTATCCGCAGGTCGGACACCGGAACAAAGGAGTTCCGTGAAATCGTAGAAGAGATCGCCATGCTGGAGTGCTACGAGTCCACCAGGGATCTGGAGCTGGAAGACACGGAGATCGAGACACCGATCGCAAAGACAACGGTGAAGAAGCTGGCGGGCAAGAAGCTTGCCATTGTGCCGATTCTCCGCGCGGGGCTGGGGATGGTTCCCGGCATGGAGGAAATGATTCCCAACGCAAAAATCGGGCATATCGGCATGTACCGGGATCCCGAAACGCTGAAGCCTGTGGAATACTACTGCAAACTTCCCGCGGACATCGAGGAGAGAGATGTCTTTGTTGTGGATCCGATGCTTGCGACCGGCGGTTCTGCCTGTGACGCCATTGAGCGGCTGAAGGGGCATGGGTGCAGGAATATCCGTTTCCTCTGCATTATCGCCGCACCGGAAGGCCTGGCCAGACTCCAGAAGGAGCATCCGGATGTGGATATTGTGGTAGGCGCCCTGGACGACCATCTGAATGAAAACGGATATATTGTTCCGGGACTCGGAGACGCAGGGGACCGGATTTTCGGCACAAAATAAAAAGCCCGGAGGTGCGTGTTGTCAGATAAAAGGGAAGATTATATCAGCTGGGATGAATACTTTATGGCAGTGGCCAAGCTGGCCGGCATGCGGTCCAAGGACCCGAATTCCCAGGTCGGCTGCTGCATTGTAAGCGCGGATAATAAGATCCTGTCGATGGGATATAACGGTTTTCCGAGAGGGTGTTCGGATGACAGCTTTCCCTGGGCAAGAGAGAATCCGGATCCGCTGAAAACCAAATATGTCTATGTGACGCACAGCGAGCTGAACGCGATTCTGAACTACCGCGGAGGCAGCCTGGAGGGCTCTAAGCTCTATGTTTCCCTGTTTCCCTGCAATGAATGCGCCAAGGCTATCATACAGGCGGGGATACGGACGGTCATTTACGATGACGACAAGTACGACAAAACGCCCTCTGTCATGGCGTCCAAAATGATGTTTCAGGCAGCCGGCGTGGAATTCCGGCATTATAAAAGGAGCAACCGGAAGCTGGTTATTACGGTGTAAGGCTGCACCGGGAGGTTTGCCATGATTGATTACGCGGAAGGTTCCGGGAAGCAGTATCATACGCAGCTTTCTCCGGACATCACCGGAAAGTATGTAATCCTTCCGGGAGATCCCGGAAGGTGTGAAAAAATCGCCGGTTATCTGGAGAAGCCGGAAAAGGTGGCGTCCAACAGGGAGTTTACTACCTATACCGGCCTGCTGGAAGGGGAGAGGGTCAGCGTGACCTCTACGGGAATCGGCGGACCGTCGGCGGCGATTGCCCTGGAGGAATTGGTGCGCTGCGGCGCGCATACCTTTATCCGCGTCGGCACCTGCGGCGGCATGCAGAAAAATGTCCGGGGAGGAGACCTGATTATTGCCACGGGGGCAATCCGTATGGAGGGAACCTCACGGGAGTATGCGCCGATTGAGTTTCCCGCGGTCCCGGATTTCTCTGTGACGGCTGCCCTGAAGGAAGCCGCGGATGCCTGCGGATTTCTGTATCATCTGGGAGTCGTGCAGTGCAAGGATTCCTTTTTCGGCCAGCATGAACCGGAGAAAAAGCCCGTAGGGGCGGAACTCCTTCAGAAATGGGACGCATGGGTAAAATGCGGGGCTCTGGGCAGCGAGATGGAGTCCGCCGCCCTTATGATTGCGGCATCCGCCCTGCACGTCCGCATGGGAACGGTGCTTCTGACGATTGCCTGCCAGGAAAGGGAAAAGGCAGGACTGCCGAACCCGCAGGTGCATGATACGACAGGGGCAATTCGTACAGCGGCAGAAGCTCTCCGGATTCTGATCCGGGAGGACCGTGTCGGACAAAACGGCGGGAACTGCTGAAGAAGCCCGGAGGCTGTGTTGCATATGTTACGGACATGACCGGTTTCGCGGGGCAGAATAATAGCTGCAGATACTTTTGAAGCAGAAGGGATCCGCGGAGGGTTCGTAAAACTTGCCTCAGAAGAGGACGCGGGATTGATACAGATTATCCAGGAGGAATTATTTTAATGGAGAATAAAAATAAAATGTTTTGCTATCAGTGTCAGGAGACGGCAGGCGGAACCGGCTGCACAGTCAGCGGCGTCTGCGGAAAGACACCGGAGCTTGCGGCCATGCAGGATCTGCTGGTTTATGTTACCAAGGGACTTTCCGCGGTGACGACACAGCTTCGCAGGGAGAATAAGACGGTAGACAAATCGGTAAACAGGCTGGTAACAGAAAACCTGTTTACGACGATCACGAATGCCAATTTTGACAGGGAAGTGATTGTCCGCCAGATCAGCCGCACGCTGGAGGTAAAGGACGGACTGCTTGCCCAGGTGGAAAAGAAGGATGAGCTTCCGGCGGCTGCGCGCTGGAGCGGGGGCGAAAGCCTTTATGAAGAGAAGGCATCCGGTCCGGACGTAGGCGTTCTTTCCTCGAAGGACGAGGATATCCGCAGCTTCCGCGAACTGATCACCTACGGTGTAAAGGGACTGGCGGCCTATAATTATCACGCGAACCAGCTGGGAAAAGAAGACACGGATGTGGATCTGTTTATGCAGCGGGCGCTGGCGCAGACACTGGATGACCATATGACAGGAGGCAATCTTCTGGCTCTGGTCATGGAGACCGGACGCTACGGGGTCAGGGGCATGTCGCTTCTGGACAGCGCAAACCGGGAATCCTACGGAAATCCTGAGATCACGGAAGTTTCCACAGGGGTGCGGAAAAATCCCGGAATCTTGATCTCCGGCCATGACCTGCATGATCTGGAAATGCTTCTGGACCAGACGCAGGGAACCGGCGTGGATGTGTATACACATGGAGAGATGCTTCCGGCGCAGGCTTATCCGGCATTCAAAAAGTATGAGAACTTTGCCGGAAATTACGGGAACGCGTGGTGGCAGCAGAAGACAGAATTTGAGAGCTTCCACGGCCCTGTCCTGATGACCACCAACTGTATTGTTCCGCCGAAGGACAGCTACAAAAATCGCCTTTTCACCACGGGAGCCGCGGGGTATCCGGGCTGCGTGCATATTGAAGAGGATAAGAACGGGGATAAGGATTTTTCCGCGCTGATCGAAATGGCAAAGACCTGCCAGCCGCCGGAAGAGCTGGAAAACGGGAAACTGGTCGTGGGCTTTGCCCATAATCAGCTGGAGGCGCTGGCGGATAAGATTGTGGATGCTGTTAAGAGCGGGGCAATCAAAAAATTTGTCGTAATGGCCGGCTGTGACGGCCGCTCCAAGGCAAGAAAGTACTATACGGACTTCGCGAAGGCGCTTCCGGATGATACCGTAATCCTTACCGCCGGCTGTGCCAAATACCGGTACAACAAGCTGGGTCTGGGAGATATCAACGGGATTCCGCGGGTCATTGACGCGGGGCAGTGCAATGATTCGTATTCCCTTGTGCAGATTGCCCTGAAGCTGAAGGAGGCATTTGGTTTTGACAACCTGAACCAGCTGCCGATTGTCTACAATATCGCGTGGTACGAGCAGAAAGCCGTTATTGTTCTGCTCTCGCTGCTTTACCTTGATATCAAGCACATCCATCTGGGACCGACGCTTCCCGCTTTTCTGTCCCCGAATGTGGCAAATGTGCTGATCAAGTATTTCGGCATTGCCGGAATCGGGACTGTTCAGGAGGATATGGAGACTTTTATGGGAACGAGTAATGAGCTTATCCGCGGCGACATGATCGTCGGAGATATTGTGCAGCAGTATCCCTCTCTTGTGCCGGTAATGACCAGCTGCGGCCTGCACTGCATCGGCTGCGGCGTCTCACAGATGGAAACGCTGGACGAAGCCTGCATGACTCACGGCCTGGATACTCAGGATATGCTGGATATCCTGAACGAGCAGCTGCGGGGACAGGCGGAATAAGGGGAAGATCTTCCTCCTGCGTTCTCAGGCGTCCATATCATGGATCAGCAGCGCAAGCTGCACCTGCATTTTTCCGTTTAGGGTGGACAGGTCTATGTTCAGAATCTGAGACGCCAGGTTTATCCGGTAAGTAACCGTGTTTTTATGAATAAAGAGTTCGGAGGCGGTATCCTGTATGCTGCCTCCGTTTTTCAGGTAGAGACGGACCGCCCCGGTCAGGTCGCTGCCTTTTTTCCTGTCGTAGTCAAGAAGGGGACCCAGAATCCGGGAGACATAATCTTTTTTAATGTCCTCATCTTCAATTCCCAGAAGCAGACCGTAGATTCCGAGATTATCGTAGAAGCAGTCGGTAAGCGCGACCGAGCGCCTTTCCTGCAGAGTCCGGATGGAGGAAGCATGGCGATAACTTTTATAGATACAGCGGACGCTTTTGGTAAGCTTTCCCACGCCTGCAAAAAGGTTTTCTCCGCCGGAAAGGCTCTGCCGCAGGTGCGAGAAAAGGTCTTCGGCAGTGCGGTGCACCTCGTCTGAGGAATCGGAACATAAAACGACGACAATTTCCTTATCCGCAGTAAAGACAGATGCCTTTTTCTGGCGGTATTTCAGCCTTGCCCGGATCTCCTGAACCAGCTCTCCGGCCTCCTGATAAGGCTCGGAGGAGGGATTTCCGATGCTCAGGGTGCAGACCGCGTAGCGGTCGCCTGGTTCAAAATGATAGTCTGAGAGAGGAACCACATACAGATCCTGGCGGTTAGGGAAGAAGATCGCGTTCTTAAATGCGTTGCTGATGGTGTGCTCTCTTTCATTTTCCTGGATAATGTAGGAGCAGAGCGGCCGTGTGACTTCCTGCAGATCCGTGCTCCAGCCGAGGGAAAACAACGGGAAATCATATTTCTCGCAGAAATCGATGCAGATCCCCGGTATTTCCGGAAGATATTCGCCCACGTTCAGAATGACTCCGGACGCCTTTGCCTGCCGGATTGACGCCAGCTGGCTGGTCAGCCACTCCTCCGGATTTTTCTTATCAATGCATACGCAGGTCATGATCACCAGCTCCCCTCCCTTCAGGAAAGAGCCGGGATTGGGAAGTTCCGACACATGGACCCAGGTCACCTGAGCGTGAATTCCCTTTTCTCCTGCCAGAAGCTTCAGGTCACTGCCGGGATATTTCTGAATCAGTTTTTCCATCTCAACCGCCATCGGTTTTCCTCCCTAATCTAATCCTGTCCTGTGATTTGTGAACTTTTGACATCAAAGGATGCCACGGATGCTCTGTTTCTTTGAAACTCCCAGGCATCATCATAGATGTTTTTTTGGGTTTTGTCATGCGGATTTTGTGTTCAAACACAAAAAAAATTGTGTTTCGTCCCATGGAATCCCCGGAGCGGATGGATAAAATATAAAGCATAAGGCAATGGTGCTGAGGGAATATCCCGCATCATTGCCTTTTGTCGTTTTAATTTCTCCGGCAGAGAACGATGTCCGGCTGTACCCGGAAGGGAAGAAACAGACCGGCAGAATCCGGAGCAGAAAGATGGAGGGCTTAAACCATGAGATTAAAGGATACGGGACTTACAGCGCAGGATATTAAGGATAAAGTTAAAAAATATATGATCGAGACTTATGAGAGGTTCGATTTTCTTGCGGAGACCGGGCGCGGAATGTATATGTACGATGAAAAGGGAACACCGTATCTTGACTTCTACGCAGGCATTGCAGTCAATGCGGCGGGAAACTGCAATCCGCGAGTGGTAAAGGCTGTGCAGGATCAGGCGGCGGACCTGATGCAGACCTTCAACTATCCGTACACCATTCCGCAGGCTCTTCTCGCGGAGAAAATCTGCACCACCATCGGCATGGACAAGATCTTCTATCAGAACTCCGGAACAGAGGCGAACGAGGCCATGATTAAGATGGCCAGAAAATACGGGGTAGAAAAATACGGTCCGGAGAAATACCATATTGTTACCGCTGAGGACAGCTTCCATGGCAGAACCTTCGGCGCCATGTCCGCCACAGGACAGCCGGACAATGCCTGCCAGATTGGTTTCGGGCCGATGACCGAGGGATTTTCCTACGCGAAATTTAATGACCTGGAGGATTTCAAGTCCAAGTGCACGGAGAACACCATTGCCATTATGGTAGAGCCGGTACAGGGCGAGGGCGGCGTCCATCCGGCCACAAAGGAATTCCTGACAGGACTCCGTAAATTCTGCGATGAAAAGAACATTCTTCTGCTTCTGGATGAAGTTCAGTCCGGATGGGGGCGCACCGGCGCGATTATGTCCTATATGAACTACGGAATTAAACCGGATATCGTCTCTATGGCAAAGGCTCTGGGAGGCGGAATGCCGATCGGCGCCATCTGCGCGACGGAAGAAGTGGCGGCGGCGTTTACACCGGGCTCCCACGGAACAACCTTCGGCGGACATCCGGTCTGCTGTGCGGCCGCGCTTGCCGAGGTCAATGAAATTCTGGATAAGGATCTTGCGGGAAATGCCAGAGAGGTCGGCGCATACTTTATTGAAAAACTCGGAACACTTCCTCATGTAAAGGAGGCCAGAGGGCAGGGACTCTTTGTAGGCGTGGAATTTGACGGAACCCTGAATTCCGTGGATGTAAAGCATGAGTGCTTCCACAACCATCTGCTTATCACGGCGATCGGAAGCAGCGTCATCCGGATGGTTCCTCCGCTTATTGTCACAAAGGAACAGTGTGATGAGGCAGTCGATATTATCCGCAAATCCATTGAAACGCTTTCTGCCTGAAAGAGAAGGTACAGCTTTCAGGAAGAAAGGAGGAGACGATGGATAAAAAGGTAATTACCATCGGATGCGAGTTTGGAGCCGGAGGCCCCCAGATTGGCAAGATGCTCTCGGAAACGCTGGGGATCGAATATTACGACCGTGATCTGGTGGATAAAATCGCACATCAGCTCGGTGTGGACAAAGAACTGGTGGAGAAGGCGGACACGGAGAAGCGGGTGCAGTATGAATTTGAGACCACGCTGGGACCGCGGTACGCAAATCTCACCAACAAGGTCATTTACCTGCAGCAGCAGGCGATCGAGAAGATGGCGGAGCGTCCCTGTGTCATCATAGGAAGAAGCGCCAATTATATTCTTCAGGATCGCAAAGATGTGCTGAATCTTTTTATCTACGCGCCAAAGGAAACTCGTGTCCGCTCTGTCATGGAGCAGCTGGGCGTGGATCGGGGGAAAGCACTGGATATGATTGACAGCAACGATATCCAGCTGCATGAGCGGCATAAATATATTACCGGAACCTACCGCGGAGACCGGCATGGAAGAGATCTGCTGATTGACAGCAGTATGCTGGGCTGGGAGGGAACCGCTAAATATATTCTGATGCTGATCGAAATGCTGCACGAGAAGTAACATTCTATGAGTACAGTGTCAAAAGTCCGGCGCCAGGCATGCCTGCAGGCAGGCGGCAGAAGATACTTTTGACATCCGTATCATTCTATAAAAAAACAGTCAGGGCAAGGATGCCGCAAGAGGACAGAACTCCTTTTTCGGCATCCTTTTTCTTCCCGGCGGACGGGCAGCGGCCGGTGGCTTTGCAAAGAAGGGAGACAGAGAGTATGGGAAGTAAACAGGAATCGGAATTTAACAAGGTGTTCAGTGCCTGGGACATCTTGGTAATTGCCTTTGGAGCCATGATCGGCTGGGGATGGGTGGTCTCCTCCGGGGACTGGATTCAGTCAGGAGGCGTATTCGGGGCAATGCTCGGATTTGTCATCGGCGGAATCATGATCTTTTTTATCGGGCTTACCTACGCGGAACTGACGCCGGCCATGCCGGAGTGCGGCGGCGAGCATGTGTTCAGCTACCGGGCGATGGGGCCGACAGGCTCTTTTGTCTGCACCTGGGCAATTATTCTGGGGTATGTCAGCGTTGTGTGCTTCGAGGCATGCGCCATGCCGACCATTATTACCTATTTATATCCGCCCTTCCTGAAAGGATATCTGTACACCGTGGCCGGTTTTGATGTCTATGCCTCCTGGCTGTGCGTCGCAATTATCACCGCGGCGGTTATCACACTGATCAATCTGCTTGGCGCGAAGACAGCCGCTGTCCTGCAGACGGTACTTACCGTTATTATTGGGGGAGCCGGAATACTGCTGATTGTGGCATCTTTGTTCAGCGGAAGCCCGGCTAACCTTGCCGGACAGGAATTTGTCGGAAATTCCGGCGGCGAGGCATTCAGCAACATTATCAAGGTCGCCATGATGAGCCCCTTCTTCTTTATCGGGTTTGATGTAATTCCGCAGGCGGCGGAGGAAATCAATGTTCCCCTGAAAAAAATAGCAAAGATGCTGCTTCTGTCTATTGTTCTGGCGGTCGGCTTTTATGTACTGGTTATTTTCGCCGTAGGTTACGTGATGAACGCGCAGACCATTGCCGCCTCCAACAGCGGAAACGGCCTGGTCACGGCAGATGCCATGGCTCTGGCCTTTCACAGCTCTGTCATGGCCAAGGTGCTGATTGTCGGAGGACTCTGCGGAATCATCACCAGCTGGAACTCCTTCCTGATCGGCGGAAGCCGGGCTATGTATTCCATGGCAAAGTCCTACATGCTCCCGCCGGTGTTCGGTACTCTGAGCAAAAAATACAAGTCCCCCATTGCGGCTCTTCTGCTGATCGGCGTACTGAGTATGCTGGCTCCCTTCCTCGGACGGAAAATGCTGGTCTGGGTTGTGGATGCCGGAAATTTTGCCTGCTGTCTGGCTTACTGCATGGTCGCCATTTCTTTTGTGATTCTCCGGAAAAAGGAACCGGAGATGAAACGGCCCTACAAAGTAAAATATTATAAATTTGTTGGGTTTATGGCCATTGCCATGTCCGGCATGATGTGTGTGATGTATATGATTCCGGGTTCCGGCGCTACACTGGCTCCTGTGGAGTGGTCCCTGATCCTCGGATGGGCGGGCATCGGCGTCGTATTCTACGCTGTCTGCAAATACCGTTACAAAGAAAAGTTCGGAACACTGAAGGAAATCTGGAACGCGGAGCTGGACGGCTCGGCGCAGAAAGCCGCGCAGGAAGAAGGCGGAGAAGCTGCCGCCGCTGTTTCCGGAGAAAAGCCCCTGGTTGCGCTTTCGTTTGAGAGGAAGGCAGAGGAGATCCGTCCGGAACTGTCCTTCAACTACTACCTTCCGGTGCATATTGTGTTCGGAAGAGGGAAGATTGCGGAGGCCGGAAATCTTGCCTGCCAATACGGCAGAAAAGCCCTGATCGTGACCGGACGCTCCAGCGCAAAAAAATCCGGGCTTTATGACAAGGTCAACAACAGCCTTCTGAGAGCCGGAATGGAAACAGTTCTCTTTGATAAGGCAGAGCCCAATCCGCTGACCACCACGGCGATGGAAGGAGCCGGGCTGGCAAGAAAACAGGGCTGTGATGTGGTTGTCGCCGTCGGCGGCGGCAGCATTATGGATGCCGCGAAAGGAATTGCCTTTGCCGCAGTCAACGAAGGGGATATCAGAGACTACATTTACGGCAAGAAGAGCAGCGACAGCGCGCTTCCGCTGGTTCTTATCCCGACAACCTGCGGAACAGGCTCGGAGGGAAACGGATTTGCTGTCTTTACCAACCCGGATAACGGAGACAAGAAATCACTGCGCTGTCCTGCCATTGTGGCAAAGGCATCCCTGGTGGATCCGGACTGCATGAAGACCATGCCGAAGCGGACGCTGGCGGCCGTCGGATTCGACGCGCTCTGCCACTGCATGGAGGCTTACACGGCTCACAACGCTACCCCGTTTACGGACGCCCTGTGTCTGTATGCTATTCCTCTGATTGCGGATAACCTTCCGGATCTGGTCAACGGCAGGGAGAGCGATGAGGCATGGGAGAAACTCTCGATTGCCAGCACAATCGGAGGGATGGTGATCGGTACGGCCGGGGTGACCCTTGCCCATGCCATGGAACATCCGGTCAGCGGCCTGAAGAATGTAACACACGGGCTGGGACTGGCGGCGATTACGCCTGTCACCCTGGAGGTTAACTGCAGAGAAAGCCGTTATAAATACGGACGCCTGGCCAGAATTCTGGGAGGCTATACGGCAGAGGACTGCGCGTGGAAAGTACGCACACTGCTGAAAGCTATCGGACTGGATGTCACGCTTGCGGATCTGGGCATTGAGGAGAAGGATACCGACTGGCTGGCCGATAACTGTATCCGGGTATCTGCTGCAAACCTGAAAAATAATCCGGCGGCTCTTTCCAGAGATGAGATAGCGGAGCTCTATCGGCTGGCGCTTCGGGGGGAGGATCTGGAAATCCCAAGGGCTGTTTCTCTGTAAAATGCGGGAAGCAGAAACTGCCTGTTTAACAGTACACTGTGCTAAAGTGCAAGTATTGTAGAGCAAAAAAAAGCAAAGTATACTTCAAGGCAGAATATATCATTTGCAAAGGAGTCAGAAGAAAATGTCACTTGCAGAAGAATTACCAGAGGTTGTTACCGAAAAAATACCAGGGCCGAAATCCTCGGCACTCCTTGCCAGAAGGGACGCGGCGATCCCGAAGGCGCTCTGCGGAAAGACCTATCCGGTCTGCATCAAGCGCGGCGAAGGCGCTATGATTGAGGATCTGGACGGAAATAAGATTCTGGACTGGGTCGGGGGAGTCGGTGTTCTGAATATCGGCTATTCCAGGCCGGAGGTTGTAGAGGCTGTGAAGGAGCAGTCAGAGAAATATTTTCATACCATCTTCAATGTCATTGTTCACGAAGGATATGTCGAGCTGGCGGAGAAGCTGGCGGAGCTGGCTCCGGTAAAGGGAGACAAGAAAAAAGCTTATTTCGCGAATTCCGGGGCGGAGTGCGATGAGAATGCCATTAAAATTGCAAAGGCATATACCGGGAGGCAGAGCATTATCTGCTTCACCGGGGCATTCCACGGAAGAACCAACCTGACCATGGCGCTTACGGCAAAAAAAGCCTACGCACAGGGCATGGGACCATTCCCGGCGGGAATTTACCGTGCGCCTTATCCCTATCTGTACCGCGCGCCGAAGGGCTATACGGAGGAAGAGGCTGTCCGGTACTATCTGGACGAGCTGAACCGGGTGTTTGACGAGGGTGCGCCGGCGAAGGAAGTAGCCGCCATGATCGTGGAGCCGATTCAGGGCGAAGGCGGTTTTATCCCCGCACCGATGGCCTGGGTAAAGGCAGTGCGTAAAATCTGTGATGAGAACGGTATTCTGCTGATCGCGGATGAAGTTCAGTGCGGAAACTGCAGAAGCGGAAAATATTATGCCTCCGAATATTGGAAAGAAGCCGGATGCGCGCCGGACATCATGACGACTGCCAAGTCACTGGGAGCCGGTGTCCCGATCAGCGCGATTGTAGCCTCGGCGGAAATTATGGATGCGGCTCCGGCAGGAACCATCGGCGGCACGTACTGCGGAAATCCGCTTGCCTGCGCCTCTGCGTTGAAAACCATGGAGATTTTCAAAAAAGAGGATTATCCGGCAAAGGCAAACCATATCGGCGGAATGCTGCGCAGCCGCATGGAACAGCTGCAGAAGACATGTCCCGTCATCGGCGATATCCGCGGCATGGGTGCCATGATCGGTATTGAGTTTGTGAAGGATCCGCAGACGAAGGAGCCGGCCACAGAACTCACGGCAAGGATTATCCAGATTGCCCTTCAGAAAGGCCTGCTGATGGAAAATGCCGGAACCTACAGCAATGTCATTCGTTTCCTGGCGCCGCTGTGCATCACCGACGCGCAGATGGAAAAAGGACTGGATATCCTGGAGGCGGCCATTAAAGAGGCAATGCAGTAAAACACCGTTTCAGTCTCAAAAACCCGCACCGTATTCTTACCGGTGCGGGTTTTGCTCTCTCAATTCTTACCTCTCGATTCCTGCTTTTGACCGATATCTTTTTTCTTGTCGGGCTCCTCGTCCGGGCAGTCCGATTGGGCGGATTTATCCACTTTATCTACATACGGACTCTGTACAGACAGGATAACCTCTTCAGAAAACAGAGTAGTAGCTGCAGAATCCCAGTTCGGAAGCCGCCAGATACCGGGGAGCCCTGCTCCACCCGTCAGCGATCAGGAAATAACGCTCCTCCCTTCCCGAAGAAGCGGATTTCAGAATCCGGAATCCGCTGCATATGACATGGTGGCTTCCATAGCAGCGGTGATGGTGCAGCATCAGGTAGAGAATCCTTCCCTTCCGCAGCTCCTGCTCCATGGTGGCCGGGTTTGCCGGAATTCTCCGGATCAGCCTCAGCCTGCCGTCATGCGCTATTGGCCGACTGCCGAAATAATTCAGGATCCGGCAGGGAAAACCAAAGGACTGCAGACATTTCTCTATATAGATTCCGGCCAGCAGATTGTTGGTTCCGCCGTACAAATGAAAAAGATCCATGTTGTGGTAGATCAAAAGCCTTTTTCCGATGGCGGCTGACCGCAAGAATATTTCCTCCGGGGAGGCGGTCTCCGCAGCTTCAGGAAATCTGGCACGGAGCATCAGCACCAGGTTTGTAACAGCCGTGGGTCCGCAGTGCCGGACAAAGCCCTTTTCCAGTCTGGCAAACTGTCCGGTTGTACAGTAGGAGGCATATGGCTGCCAGGGGAAAACCGTCTCAGCGGTGAAAAAGCTCTCCCGATATTTTTCTTCCGCGTGCAGAACTGGGTCGGATATAGCAGATAGTTTCTTCAACTTCAGCAGCTCCTATTCCTTGGCCTGATCCGTGAGATTCGCCTGCATCATCGCGTTGCTTGCGGCAGCCTCCCTGCCTCCGCGGCTGGTTTCCGGGGTAATGCAGGGATCCGCAGCCGGAAGGGTTCTGGGTTTTGGGTTATGGTCTACAGGTGTGGAATCTCCGATTCCCAGAGCTTCCGAAGCCACGCCCAGGGTAGAGATAATACCGGAGAGGTCAGAGGGCATGAAAATCTTTGTTGCACGGCCGTCGGAAACCTCCTTCAGAGCCTCCAGCCCCTTCAGTTTCAGGACAGAATCATCCGCCTGCGCATCCTTCAGTGCCTTCAGTCCGTCTGCCTCTGCCTGGTAGACCAGAAGAATTGATTTTGCGCGGCCTTCCGCCAGCGCGATCTGCGCGTCTCTCTCGGCTTCGGCACTGAGTATCTTGGCTTTTTTATCACCCTCTGCACGGCTGACAACCGCCTCCTGATGGGCCTGTGCTTCCAGAACCGTCTGACGGCGCTCACGCTCGGCACGCATCTGCTTCGTCATAACTTCTTCAATTTCCTTCGGCGGCTGAATGTTTTTAATTTCTACACGTGTTACCTTGATTCCCCAGGGATCTGTCGCCTCGTCCAGAATGGCCTGCATCTTCCGGTTAATGCTGTCGCGGGAGGTAAGCGTCTGATCCAGCTCCATCTCCCCGATAATATTACGCAGGGTAGTCGCGGAAAGATTCTGCAGTCCGGCAATCGGGTTTTCCACGCCGTAGGTAAAAAGCTTCGGATCAAAGACGTAGCAGAACACAACAGAGTCAATCATCATCGTGACATTATCCTTGGTGATTACAGGCTGAGGCGGAAAATCCAGTACCTGTTCCTTCAGGGATACACGTTTTGCCACTCTCTCAATAAAAGGGGCTTTCAGATGAAGTCCGGCACCCCAGGTGGCCGTGTATTTTCCCAGCCGCTCCACAATATACGCATTTGCCTGCGGAACAACCCGCACACAGGAAAACACGATGCACAGAGCAATAAAAATCAGGACAACGAGAAAGAAAATTACCATAAATACTCCTTTCATCCAGGCGGCGCCGTTTTCTCCTGACGAAACAAAACGCCATGCCTGCGACCTTACGAATGGTAATAGCTGGTATCTGTCAGTCCGCAAATGGCCTGTTAATCTTATCTCCGAAACCGGACTGATAGATAAAGTGTATCATTTCTGACTTTTTTTGTGAAGTGTCAGAAATGCGGAAAGCTTCTGAAAACTTAAATTTGGATTTAAAACTATGTAAAGGAATAATCCTTGGAGACATGTAAAAAAGATAATGTTGATGACGGTTGATGACTGCCAATTTTTGTCGA
>NZ_VUMV01000023.1 GCF_009696005.1 Bilifractor porci | reverse complement strand
GCTACATTCCCGAGCTTCGGTGTCGTGTTTCAGCCCCGGACATTTTCGGCGCGGGACCTCTCGACCAGTGAGCTGTTACGCACTCTTTGAATGTATGGCTGCTTCTGAGCCAACGTCCTGGTTGTCTGTGAAATCCCACATCCTTTACCACTTAACACGCACTTGGGGACCTTAGCTGCGGGTCTGGGCTCTTTCCCTTTTGACCGCCCAACTTATCTCGTGCAGTCTGACTCCCGTTAATCGGCTTTACGGCATTCGGAGTTTGATATCGCTTGGTAAACTTTGACGTTCCCTTGCAAATTCAGTGCTCTACCTCCGCAAGTCTGTAACGAGGACAGCCCTAAAGCTGTTTCGAGGAGAACCAGCTATCTCCGGGTTCGATTGGAATTTCTCCCCTACCCACAGCTCATCGCCACCTTTTTCAACAGATGTGCGTTCGGACCTCCACTGCCTCTTACGGCAGCTTCATCCTGGCCATGGGTAGATCACCCGGTTTCGGGTCTGCCGCTGCTGACTGGACGCCCTCTTAAGACTTGGTTTCCCTTCGGCTCCGCACCTTCTTAAGTGCTTAACCTCGCCAGCACCGGCAACTCGCCGGACCGTTCTACAAAAAGTACGCGGTCGAGCTTTTGCTCTCCCACAGTTTGAAGACACAGGGTTTCAGGTTCTCTTTCACTCCCCTCCCGGGGTCCTTTTCACCTTTCCTTCACAGTACTATGCGCTATCGGTCACTGAGAGTATTTAGTCTTGGAGGGTGGTCCCTCCGGCTTCCCACAGGGTTTCCCGTGTCCCGTGGTACTCTGGTACAGCTGTGCGCCCTTCGGATTTCGCCTACACGTCTCTCACGTTCTATGGATGGGTTTCCCAAACCCATTCGGCTATCCTTGTGGCTGCAGTATCGCTGCCCGCAACCCCGCGGTGCATGCACCGCGGTTTGGACTGTCCCCCGTTCGCTCGCCGCTACTGGGGGGATCGAGTTTTCTTTCTTTTCCTCCGGCTACTTAGATGTTTCAGTTTACCGGCTTACCTCCGTATGACTATGGATTCATCATACGGTACACAGAGTCTGTCTGTGTGGGTTGCCCCATTCGGAGATCTCCGGATCAATGGGTATTTGCCCCTCCCCGAAGCTTTTCGCAGCTTGTCACGTCCTTCATCGGCTCTCAGTGCCAAGGCATCCGCCCTGCGCCCTTCATGCTAGATCGTATTACGGTCGCTCTTCCTGTTATAGCGTTAACAGGAAGCCTCATGAATTGCTTGTTTCCTGCATCCCCCGGCAAAAGGGGATACAGCGGACAGAAACTTTTGTTTCCGCCCTGAGTCATCACATTTCTGTGATTCCTCGGATGTCTTCCTAATCCTTTGTTTGTTACGCTTGGATGT
>NZ_VUMV01000022.1 GCF_009696005.1 Bilifractor porci | reverse complement strand
GCTAATGCATTAATTTGAAAGTGTTTCGTAGTCCTTTGCATAATCTTTAAGTAGCTTTAAAAAATTACATGAATAATACAAAGAATAATTATCATTTGATACTGATTATCAATATTACTTTCATTTATTTTATTTATGAATTATACAAGTTTTTATGATTGAAATTTATTCCTAACTAAGCCTATTGATGCTAAAAATAAAAGAGTAGCTGAGAAAAACGGATCAAACTTAAGATGCTCTGTACACGACAAATTTCACAGAACCCTTATCCTATCAGGGTTCTGCCTTCTTAAAATTGCCAAAATTTCCTTAAACTCTTCTTTTTTCCCAAAACCAATTAAACGCTGAATCGCCATTTGAACATAGTCTAAACCATAGCGAAATAAACTCATTGAGAGTCGTCCATGCTTCTTTATTTTTATCGCTTTTTTTTGATCATGTTGCCATTCACCCGTTAAGTAACACCAACAGAAGCTTATAGCGAACACCGCAATCAATTTTTTCACTCGTCTAGGGTCTGTCAAGCGCGTATTTTCAAGATTAAACCCGCGTCCTTTGAGACAACTGAATAAGGTTTCAATTTCCCAGCGTAATGCATAATCCTGAATAGCATTGGCATTAAACTGAGGAGAAACGACGAGTAAAAGCTCTCCATTTTCTAACTGTAGTGCACTTATATATAGTTTCACCCGACCAACCAAAATCCGTCGTTTACGACATTCAATTTGACCAACTTTAAGATGGCGAAATAAATCACTAATTTTATGATTCTTTCCTAAATGATTGGTGACAATGAAGTTTTTTTAACACGAATGCAGAAGTTGATGTCTTGTTCAATTAACCATGTAAACCACTGCTCACCGATAAACTCTCTGTCTGCGAACACATTCACAATACGGTCTTTACCAAAAATGGCTATAAAGCGTTGAATCAAAGCAATACGCTCTTTCGTATCTGAATTTCCACGTTTATTAAGCAATGTCCAAAGGATAGGTATCGCTATTCCACGATAAACGATTGCGAGCATCAGGATATTAATATTTCGTTTTCCCCATTTCCAATTGGTTCTATCTAAAGTCAGTTGCACTTGGTCGAATGAAAACATATTGAAAATCAACTGAGAAATTTGACGATAATCAAAATACTGACCTGCAAAGAAGCGCTGCATACGTCGATAAAATGATTGTGGTAAGCACTTGATGGGCAAGGCTTTAGATGCAGAAGAAAGATTACATGTTTGCTTTAAAATAATCACAAGCATGATGAGCGCAAAGCACTTTAAATGTGACTTGTTCCATTTTAGATATTTGTTTAAGATAAGATATAACTCATTGAGATGTGTCATAGTATTCGTCGTTAGAAAACAATTATTATGACATTATTTCAATGAGTTATCTATTTTTGTCGTGTACAGAGATAATTTTTACAAAAGCAGTCTCAGATAAGTTATTTTCAAGTGCTATCTTTTGCATTAAATCTGCATTTGGCCACTCTTTTCCAATAATCACAGCAGCCGGATTTCCAC
>NZ_VUMV01000021.1 GCF_009696005.1 Bilifractor porci | reverse complement strand
GTGCCTTCTCCCGAAGTTACGGCACCATTTTGCCTAGTTCCTTCACCCGAGTTCTCTCAAGCGCCTTGGTATTCTCTACCTGACCACCTGTGTCGGTTTGGGGTACGATTTGATGTTACCTGATGCTTAGAGGCTTTTCCTGGAAGCAGGGCATTTGTTACTTCAGCACCGTAGTGCCTCGTCATCACACCTCAGCCTTGATTATCCGGATTTGCCTGGACAACCAGCCTACATGCTTAAACCGGGACAACCGTCGCCCGGCTAACATAGCCTTCTCCGTCCCCCCTTCGCAGTAACACCAAGTACAGGAATATTAACCTGTTTCCCATCGACTACGCCTTTCGGCCTCGCCTTAGGGGTCGACTCACCCTGCCCCGATTAACGTTGGACAGGAACCCTTGGTCTTCCGGCGAGCGGGCTTTTCACCCGCTTTATCGTTACTTATGTCAGCATTCGCACTTCTGATACCTCCAGCATGCCTCACAGCACACCTTCGCAGGCTTACAGAACGCTCCCCTACCACGTATACAAAGTATACATCCGCAGCTTCGGCACATAGTTTTAGCCCCGTTACATCTTCCGCGCAGGCCGACTCGACCAGTGAGCTATTACGCTTTCTTTAAATGATGGCTGCTTCTAAGCCAACATCCTGGCTGTCTGGGCCTTCCCACATCGTTTCCCACTTAACCATGACTTTGGGACCTTAGCTGGCGGTCTGGGTTGTTTCCCTCTTCACGACGGACGTTAGCACCCGCCGTGTGTCTCCCGTGATAACATTCTCCGGTATTCGCAGTTTGCATCGGGTTGGTAAGTCGGGATGACCCCCTTGCCGAAACAGTGCTCTACCCCCGGAGATGAATTCACGAGGCGCTACCTAAATAGCTTTCGGGGAGAACCAGCTATCTCCCGGTTTGATTGGCCTTTCACCCCCAGCCACAAGTCATCCGCTAATTTTTCAACATTAGTCGGTTCGGTCCTCCAGTTAGTGTTACCCAACCTTCAACCTGCCCATGGCTAGATCACCGGGTTTCGGGTCTATACCCTGCAACTTAACGCCCAGTTAAGACTCGGTTTCCCTTCGGCTCCCCTATTCGGTTAACCTTGCTACAGAATATAAGTCGCTGACCCATTATACAAAAGGTACGCAGTCACCCCATAAAGAGGCTCCCACTGCTTGTACGTACACGGTTTCAGGTTCTTTTTCACTCCCCTCGCCGGGGTTCTTTTCGCCTTTCCCTCACGGTACTGGTTCACTATCGGTCAGTCAGGAGTATTTAGCCTTGGAGGATGGTCCCCCCATATTCAGACAGGATACCACGTGTCCCGCCCTACTCATCGAGCTCACAGCATGTGCATTTTTGTGTACGGGGCTGTCACCCTGTATCGCGCGCCTTTCCAGACGCTTCCACTAACACACACACTGATTCAGGCTCTGGGCTGCTCCCCGTTCGCTCGCCGCTACTGGGGGAATCTCGGTTGATTTCTTTTCCTCGGGGTACTTAGATGTTTCAGTTCCCCCGGTTCGCCTC
>NZ_VUMV01000020.1 GCF_009696005.1 Bilifractor porci | reverse complement strand
TTCAATGTAAAACTATGGTTTACCGCCTCCCCTTTGATAAGGGGAATAGGCGGAAGGGTAGATCTTTTTTTCAACCCTACGAGCAAAGCGAGATAGGGCAATCCGAAGGATTGGGTATAATACCGGCTACGGGATTACACCTTGCCTCAGTTTCCGAAAAACAAAAATAAAGCTGAACTCAACCTATATTTAAATAAATAACCGATCTAAAAAGTTTGTCAATATAGCGGCTACATAAATAGATACACTGCACAACAAATAAAATGCAAATAAAAAATAGGGTAAATAATATATTGTCTTGATGGGTAGCTGTGCGTAATAGGTAGCTTTGCGTAAAAAATGCTGCTGCTACGTGAAATCTGACAAAGTTCGTGACCATCAGATCACCAGATTTTAAGGAATGGGGTTTGATCGGCGGCGACAGAAACGAGTAAAACTTGCTTTTGCTCGTTTGCTGGCGTCTATTGGTTTGAAATGCTCATAAAATCAACAGACTATAGTATATATTAGTATATACTGCATCGAGGGTTGGCCTTCTCTCACCGTTCCGGGTCGGTTTGTTCTCAAGTGGTGAAGATGGCCATCTCTCCCCTGCCCTACAGCTTCACCTACAGCTTCAGTTTTTTGAACAGGTCATCAGAACCGGAGGCCATGAAAACGTCTGTACCGGCTTCTGAGCGTTCTATAGTGTCTTGTGTCTCTTGGTTAGGATAAAACAGCTTCAAGACTTCCTGATCAAGCTCTGCTTCTGTTTCGTCATCTGGTGGCAATGTTGCATTGCTCTTACCAATCATAAAACCGAGTCTACGCTTTGGTTTCTGCATCTCATGTTCTCCTATCCAGCACAGCCAGATCCTGCATAGAGTTTAGTATACGTTACAGTGTGACTTACTCTGCAATAGCCTTCGGCCAGTGCTTCGCTGTGGTGTAGTGTCCCCAAAACTCCGTCTAATACCTGATATGGCTAATGGCACAGTTAACAACTTTTTTTTACGGATCTATTGACAACTTTTTTTGATATAGTAAAACTGTAAGAGATTATAAATAAAAGAAAAGCCCGCGTTCTCGATTAGTTTGGCGACAGTGAGAGAACGGGGCATTACAGAAAGGATACTGCTAAATGTTCAATATAGAAAATAACAGAGAGATATTAAAAAGTCAAATACCTTTAAAGCCATATGCTACTAATGATCTTGATTTTGGATTGACTATTCAAAATAAGAATAAAGCTTTAGATATGCTTTATTTACAAGTAAATCACCCGTTGTATCTTCATACAATGATATTTGATTTAGACAAAGAAAACTGCTTTTATGAGTTTGAAAATGCTCATTTGCCCATCCCGTCTTTTATAACAAAATCACCAGACTCTGGTAGATGTCATTACGGTTATATGCTTAATGCTCCGATCTCATCAACAGAGAAAAGCAGACAGAAGCCTGTCAAGTTTGCCAGAGCATTATATTACAATATGGCTACTCGTCTTGGTGCTGATCTTGGCTATGCGGGACTGATTACTAAAAACCCGCTAAATCCTCACTGGTCGCCCTTTTGGTCAGGTGCTGATTTATATGAGTTAAATGATTTAGCTGATTGTTTTGATGATTTAGAAGAACCAAAGAAAAGAGAAAATACAGATTTTGCTTTTGGTCGTAATGTTGAAATGTTCGACACCATA
>NZ_VUMV01000002.1 GCF_009696005.1 Bilifractor porci | reverse complement strand
AAACATGACATGGGTGTCAAATCAATATATTAGAGACATCCCTGCTTAGATTCAAGTTACCATATTTGAGTAGGAACGGACAACCCGTTAATTTGGTCTTGAAGGTCATTCTTTTCTTTGTTAAAATAAGAACCTGTGGAGTCGTATCGAAGCGGCCGTAACGAGGCGCACTCGAAATGCGTTTGTCGGTTCATCCCGGCACGAGGGTTCGAATCCCTCCGACTCCGTGCAAAAAAGGAACCACTTTTGTGGTTCCTTTTTTTGCATAGAGGGATTCGAACGCGAACGTCCCTTTAGGGCGCAGATGCTCCGGTGGAGCATGTGCGATAAATTTTAATCCAAGTGAAACACTTCTTCTAGTTCCACACATACAGGGCTGTTGTCCGGATTGGTTTCCATAAGGTCTGCCATATAATCCCACCATTTTCGATTAATGGGATCATCAGCCGATGCAGACCATTTTTTCTCATCTTCTATCTCAATCTGTGCATAAAGGATATCTGTTTCCGTATCCAATGCAATGGTATAATTTCTTCCTCCATATACATGGATCATCTGTTTCATTTCCGGCCACAAAGCCTGATGCCTTCTCTTATATTCTTTCTCCATTCCGGGGTATACTTTCATTTTGAATATTTTTCGAATCATTTTATTCCTCTCTTTTGACGATTATATCACACAAGAACTCCAGGCTCTTTTTTTCAGAATACCGCAAAAGGAATCTTCAGAAATTTTGCAACCTTAACAAACTGATCCGCATGATGTCCAACGGCCAGAGCCAGATGATGTGTAGGTGCCTCTGCAAACCAATCGTCCATATATTCCGCGGGATTTTTTGAAAATCTGATATGAGTCATGGTATTTCCATTCATCAGTACAGGCGCTTCCACTGCCTCGCCCTCACTGATAGTAAATTTCAGCATCCCGTCTCCAGTCTGGGTAACTCCCAGGGTTGTTACAGGTCCCGGCTTCACTTTTGCCTCTACGGATATTCCCTGTCCCTTTTTCCCATGCAGGATTTTCATGCCGCGAAGCACCGGCTTCCGGTCTGCAATGGCAATGTGGAAGGGTCCGTCATGTCCAAGAATCATTGTGTTCCTGTTGAAATCAGCGGCAATTATTTCGCAGAAGCTTCCTCCCAGTCCAAGGGAATCGCAGATCTTCATAGCGACAGCTGTTTTTATGTCGGCCTCACCAGAGCATGGAACTCCTTTTGCCGTCAGAAGTGAATGTCCTACAATAAAACCGCTCTGAATCTGCTCGTAATAATTGCCGTCCTGACTGTGATAATAATAGGCCAGCGCATCCAGCTTTCTTGAACACACCAGTCTTTCCTGTGCGGCCGCTACCTTTGCAGACCATACCAGTTGTTCTTCTTCGGGCTTTCTGGCAATCGGATCCGAAGGCGAATCACCGGAAATAGTAAAGAAATTTTTGATCTCCTCCAGTTTTTCATGGATTTCCTCCTCTGTTACAGCATCCATGCACTGCGCAAGATCACACATCTCTAAAATCTCCACATCCAATCCTGTCTGGGCCTGAATCATGGTAAAATCACTGTACATATCCAGCATTCCGCTGTAGTAACCTCCCAGGAACCCGAAACGTGCATCCGTCAGCGTTCTTTTTATCATCGCAGCACAGCACCACTGGCGGATTTCTTCCCAGGCACGCTTTGCTTCCTGGCGTTCCACGGTATTTTCGTCAGCCAGCGCCCATTTCGGCGTATAGTTCAAGCCAAGGAGCCCGTTTACTACGTAGAAAGGAATTTTAGCCCGGTTAAAGGCATTTGATATTTCCGGGATGGAGCATCCCACACACTGCGCCAGCCAGTGACCGGTATCCGTCTTTTCATAATTCATCTCCGCTTCCGGCTGTAGATTCAAGATCACGCAGGGAGCCGTGCAAATTTGATGGACCGGCAGGACACATGAACTGGTATAATAGGTCGCTGCATGGCTGAACACAATATCACAATTTCGGGATTGAAAAAATTCCCCTGCCTCTCTGCTTTTTTGCTCCGAATCCACAAGTCCAAAGTTAAAGACTTCTCCCCATGCTCCCAGTCTTTCCGCAATAAAAGAGTTATATGACAGCAGGGTCTCTTTAAGCCCGGCAAACTGGCTCCAGTACGTCTGCAGCCCGGCGCTGTAAAGCCCGATTCGCGGGCGCTTTCCTTCGGATAATCGTTTCATGATATTTCCCCTTTCTTTGTTTCCTGTTTTCATTCAGAACCTTCAGCCGGAAGCTTCGACTATACCCGGCCTCCCCGGCCATGCATGGTACAAAAAAGGGCTCCTGCCGTTAAACAGAAACCCCTGTAGTCTTTCTTGCGCAATTCTATTTACTTTGCAGCGTAATTAATATACCTCTGCCCACTCGTCAATGTTGGAAGAATCAAACTTATAAGGCGGTCCGAGAATAATTTCAGTTGCACCGTCCGTATTTGTTGTAACGGTGTAGGGGCTGTTCTCCATGTCGCCTGCATCAAAGGTATCTCCCTCTGCTCCGGTAATCTGTCCGCTTACCAGTGCTACCGATGTATAAGCAGCGAGTTTTCCAAGATCAATCGGATTCCACAGGAACATATACGGACAGGAATGAGAATCATCATCCCCAATATATTCTTTCATCTCAGACGGAAGCCCGAGACCTGTCAGCTTAACAGAAGAATTCTGATCCTGAAGAACCTTTGCGGCCGCACTGATACCGACGGTGGTAGGTGAGCAGATAACTTTCAGGTTCGGATACTTCTGCAGAAGCGCCTGTGTCTGGTCCGTGGATTTCTGCGGCTCATCATCGCCGTAAGCGACCTCGTCCAGAACAAGCTTACTGTACTTATCGTCAGATTCAGCGATGCTCTTCATGGCGTCAATCCAGGAGTTCTGGTTGGTAGCCTGGGAGGTAGCGGAAAGAATCGCGTACTCGCCTTCTCCTCCGGTGATGTCATATACGGCATCAATCAAGGCCTGTCCCACTTCCTTAACACCTGCCTGGTTGCAGAATACCATCCGGCTGGATGCTTCTACATCGGAATCCAGTGTCATAACCTTAATTCCCGCGTCCATAGCCTGCTGAAGAACTGCAGAAAGTGCATTCGCATCATTAGCTGCAACCGCAATAGAATCAACCTTCTGAGAAATCAGAGAGTTAATAACGGAAATCTGGGCATCTGCAGTAGCCTGTTCAGGATTCTGAACAATGCAGGTTCCTCCGAGAGCTTCAATAGTATCCTGAAATCCGGATGCTTCTCTCTCGTTATAAGGATTGCCGGCAGATTTTGTAACAATAGCATAGGTATGTCCGCTGGCATCTGCTGTTCCTGCAGCAGCTGTACTTCCTGACTTCACAGCCTCACTGGCACTGGAAGCCGCCGTCTCCGTCGTCTCCGCAGAGCCGGAAGAGCTGGCCGCACTGGCAGAACTTGCCGCGCTGGATGAACTTGCCGCGCTGGATGAACTGCTGGAACCGCATCCTGCGAGAAGTCCTGCAGCCATAGCGGCACAAAGCATTGTGCTGACTACTTTTCTTTTCATTTCTTTCCCTCCTGATACTGAATTTATCCGCCGGAACAATCTGCCTGGTTCTGCAGTCGGCGGGCGGAAGATTTACCTTCCTTTTCCATGAACTTATGATAGCATTCACATTTTTTTCACGAAATGGTAATTTTTTTTGATTTCGGGTAAAAAGTCACGAACGAAGTGTAAAAAAATCCTGCTGATCTGTCATGTTTTCACAACAAACCAGCAGAAAGTGTCTACAATTTCTGTTTAAATAACAGTATTCAACTCTGTGCCGCCCTGCGTTTTCGATTTCCCAGAACCTCACTGATACGTGGAATAAGTACGGAGACAATCAGAAGCAGACCAATAATAACCAGTATCAGTTGTGTATTGATATTTCTCTGCCCCAGAGCGATACGCAGGCAGACAATTGTAAAACCTGCAATTGTCGCGCCTATCAGATTGCCCTTACCGCCTGTCGTGGCAATTCCGCCGAATACGCACATGGCGATGACATCCATCTCATATCCCTGACCGGTGGTAGTATTGGCGCCAAAGGTAGTGGACAGGTAGAAAAGAGCACATACGCCGGCCATGGTGCCAATCAGGACAAAACAAATCATGCGTATCTTCTGAACCGGAATTCCCGCATAATGTGCCGCCGTATGATTGGATCCGACCGCATAAAGCTTTCTTCCGAAAGTTGTCCTGGACAGTACAAATATAAAGATCACTGCGGCAATGGCTACAAAAAAGAAAACGAGAGGAAACGGCCCGACCATAGTGGCCAGCGGCATAATCATTTTGCTGTTTGACATGGACACAGATCCGCCGCTGCCAAGCGACACCTCTGCGATTCCCCTGAAAATAATCTGCGTTCCCAGCGTAACGATCATAGAAGGGAGTTCTGTAAAATGTGTCAGAATAACGCCATTTAAACATCCCGCCAGAAAGCCGGTTCCGATACATACAGCAATAACCCCGGCCAAAGGAACTCCGGCGTTACCGGCAAAACAGCCGAGCGTCGCTGCAAGACATACAATTGCCCCTACGGAAATATCAATTTCCGCAATTATCAGAATGTAGCCCATTGCAAACATCATAAAAATTTCGCAAAGATATTTCGGCATCTCACGAAACACGCTGGAAAAATTGTATGTCGGCGAAATAGCTGCACCCAGAATCAGCACAGCGATGAAAATGATTACCAACCCGCCTTCCCAGCTGAGGATTTTTTGTTTCACACTGCTCTGTGGAACAGCATTAATCTCTCTTCCAGATTTTCCTGCCATAATTACAGTTCCCTCCTCTCCAGGTTAGCCCTGTCCATCGCACGCTGTGTCAATACATTCAGCAGTACAACAGCAAGAACGATGATTCCTTTGATCAGGTTCTGCCAAATGGATTCCAGCCCGATAAGCGGGAGAGCCTTAGCCACGATAGCATAGAACAGTGCGCCCAGGAATGTTCCCACTACAGAACCACGTCCGCCGTTCATGCTCACTCCACCGATTACGCAGGCAGCGATTACATCCATCTCCTTGCCGTACTGCATGTTTGGCTGTGCAGATGCATAAATAGATACAGAAAGTGCTCCGGACAGGCCGGCAAGCAGTCCCATAATCATATACACCAGTGTAATTATCCTGTCTACATTGATACCGGAAACCTCTGCCGCCTCCGCATTACTGCCGACCGCGTAAATCCTGCGTCCAAAGGTTGTCCATTTCATTACAATGAAGAAAACCACATACGCAATAATCAGAATAATGTAAGGCCCTATACTTCCGTCTTTTCCGAAATCGGAAAAACCGGATACATCCGCACCGGATGCCCAGTTGTTGTTGGAAATAACATACGCAAGTCCTCGCCAGATGTACATGCCGCCCATCGTGCAGATAATCGGTGCTACTTTTCCTTTAGAAATAATAAGGCCGTTCAGTAATCCGCATCCCGTCCCGATCAGCGCTGCGATCAGAAACAGTAAAAACGTATTACGAAGAATGTCATATTTCTGAAGCAGACCGATTGTCATGCCTGAAAATGCCAGAATGGAAGTAATGGAAATGTCAATTCCCGCCGTAAGAAGCACACACAGCATTCCCAAAGCCATCAGCATAGTCAGCGCATTATTACGGAAAATCTGAGAAATATTTGACGGAGTTAAAAACGTACCGCCGCTCAGTATGGTTACCACTATCAGAAGAGCGACCAGAATCAGGACCAGGCTTGCCTCCCGGGAACCTGTCAGGCGCTTCCACAATGATTTTTTCTGCTGCATTATTCGGCTGCCTCCTTCTTCTCGTTATTCCCCTTCTCCATGGACATCTCAAGAAGGAGCTCCTGAGTCGCATCTCTGCGATCCAGACAGCCGGTTACACGGCCTTTGCACATCGTGTATATGCGGTCGCTCATTCCGAGAATTTCCGGCATTTCGGAGGATATCATAAGAATCCCGTATCCCTTTTTCGCAAGATCCCCCATTATGGCATAAATTTCCGCCTTGGCACCTACGTCAACGCCCTTGGTCGGCTCATCCATAATAAGAACCTTCATGTTATCCTGTGCCAGAGCCTTGGCCACAACTACCTTCTGCTGGTTTCCTCCGGAAAGACTGCTGGCCGGATCAAAAATCGTTACCGCTTTCGTATCCACTTCTTCCAGATACTTCTTGGAAAGTTCTCTTTCCTTTTTTTCGTTTTTGATTTTAAACGGTCCTTTTGCCAGCTCATCCTGAATCGGAAGAATGACATTGTCTCCCAATCCCCAGCGAAGTATCAGACCCTGCGTCTGCCTGTTTTCCGGAAGAAGGACAATGCCTGCCTTCATGGCATCCGACGGTTTCCTGATTTGAATTTCCTTACCGTCTACATAAACATGGCCGGAATCCGCTTTTGTAATGCCGCAGACTGCTTCCATCGTCTCTGTACGTCCTGCGCCGACCAGTCCCGTTACTCCGACAATCTCTCCGGCATGAACAGTCATCGCTACGTCCTTGAAGTATCCTGTGCGGGTCATTCCTTCAAAACGGAATACTTCCTTTCCAATCTTCACATCAGGCTTTGGGTACATATCAGAAATTTCACGTCCCACCATTGCCTTGATCAGATCTGCCGTCGTAATTTTATCAACATCATAGGTACCGATATAATGCGCATCACGGAATACTGTCACGCGGCTGGCAACACGATACATATCTTCCATACGATGTGAAATAAAAATGATGGAAACCCCTTCATCCCGCAGCTGGTCAACAATCCGGTAAAGTCTTTGGGACTCATTTGCTGCCAGCGCAGCTGTAGGCTCATCCAGAATAATAATTTTGGCATTTGTAGAAAGCGCCTTGGCAATCTCGACCATCTGCTGCTGCGCTACAGAAAGAGCTCCCATCTCTTCTGTCGGCTTAAAATCTGCATCCAGACGATCCAGAAGCTTTCTGGCTTCCTGGTTCATTGCCCTCCACTGGATCAGGCCATTCTTCTTAAATTCATGGCCCATAAAAATATTTTCTGTAACCGTCAGCTCCGGGTATGTGGTCGGATGCTGATATACAGCAGCAATTCCCGCCTCCAGGGCATCCTTCGGTCCCTTGAAATGAACCTCCTGTCCGTTCAGGTACATGTGCCCTTCTTCGGCCTGATGCACACCTGTAATGACCTTGATAAAGGTCGATTTTCCGGCCCCGTTCTCTCCCATCAGAGCATGTACTTCTCCGCGGCGAAGCTGAAACTGCACTTGATCCAGCGCTTTCACACCCGGGAAGATCTTGGTAATCCCCTTAAGTTCCAGAATCAAATCATCTGACACGCTCTTATCCTCCTTTCCATTCTAATTTAGTATATCTCCGGACCAGACTGCTGTTTAAGGGTAATTTTTTTTGGATTGGGGTAATTTTCTTCATCGAAGAAACAACTGTCGTCCGACTGGATTTTTCCTGGCATTTCCATTATGATGAAAAAAAGATCACTTCCGGATAGGATGCCTGGACAAAAGCAACTGTTGTCCGCTAAACCACTGGAGAAATGAGGATACTGCCATAAAACTGTTAATTGTAGATGATGAAAATCTGACAAGAACGGGTCTGATGTCCTCCATCGAGCACCTCTCGCTGGATGGCATTGACGAAATATTTACGGCGGAGGATGGGATGGATGGTCTCCGTAAGGCCAGAAGTCACCGGCCCGAGATTATTCTGAGCGATGTCCGAATGCCGCACCTTAACGGCATTGATATGCTTAACCGAATACGGGAGACTTTACCCGACACTGTTTTTATTTTTATGAGCGGCTATTCTGATAAAGAATATCTGAAGGCTGCGATCCGTCTGCGTGCCGTTAATTACATAGAAAAGCCTCTGGATATGGAGGAAATGAAAAAAACACTGCAGGAAGCAATCCGACAGGCCGAGCAGATTATCCGGAACCGATACGCAGAAACCGTACAGGAAGATCTTTCCGCTTCCCGGCTCGCACTCTGCCTCACGCTGCCCACTCACGCATCCGGCCGGGCAGTCGACGATCTCAGCGAAAAATATTGTTCCAGATACGGCTCCGTAAACCTTTTCCGCTCTGCGGCTACTGTTTTGCTCCATACAGATGAGCGGGAAGAGCTGCACCCGGATTTTCTGGACAGCCTGAAAGCCGGTTTTTACCCGGTCATGCGCCAGATGCGCATGCACACAATTGCGGCAGAAAAAAGAACAGGGCTCTTTGTTTTTCATTTTTTCAGAAAAGCAGAGTTCACAGAATCTACGATAAAACTGCTGATGGAATCTATGATACCATTTCTCCAGCCTGTTCGTTCCTGGTATCTCTGCTGTGGTGACATCGTATCCGGCATCAAGAATCTTTATGACTCTTACAGCACTGCCGTAATCCTTCTTCAGCACAGCTTTTTTTACACTCCTTGCAGTATTCTTGTCTCCCCGGATGTTAAAGGAAAGAGAAACAATATCTCTCCTTCTGACTTCTCTTTGCAGATACAGGATGCTGTCCGGAATGCAGATGAAGCATCTCTCGCAAAGCTTTCCGCTTCCCTGAATGAACTTTGTGCCGAAAACGGAGAGCTTCTTCCGCGCGCCATCCAGTCCCTTTATTTTCAGCTTATTACTTTCATTCTGGATGAATCCCGGCGTCGGCAGCTGCAGGGCTCTGAACGAAACAGGGCTGCAGAGGAAGTGTATGAAGAAATCAGCTCATGCTTTTCTTATCAGGAACTGCATGAGTGCCTGAACCGCTATATCAGACAATTTCTGGAAGAAGTCAATTCCCATGTACCGGAAAATTCTTCCGTATTTCTGATCAAAAGCTATATCCGGCAGCATTATGCGGATCCAATGCTTTCCACCAAGGAAATAAGCGAATACGCATCCCTCTCTGCCTCCTACGCATGCACCGTTTTCAAAAACGAGACCGGACAGACCTTGAACCAATACCTGACGGAATTCAGAATGGAAAAGGCAAAAGCTCTCCTGGACGACCCGCGCAACAGTATATCAGAAATCTCTTCACGCGTAGGCTATAATGACAGTAATTATTTCGGCAAGGCCTTTCGGAAATTCACCGGGAAATCGCCTTCCGAATATCGGGAGGATCTGCTGAAATGAAATTTTTCCGACGCATCAAAAAAAGCTATGGCAACCTGAAACTTCGAAATAAAATGACATTCATCGTTATTCTGGCCGTTGCCATACCTTTTATTATTCTTTTTTCTCTGTTCGCCCGTTCCCTTCTGGAGATGATCACTTCCAACACAATCCGGCGGCAGCAGGAAGCTGCCGCCCAGGTATCACCGTCTATTAACCAAGTCATCAGCGATATTATAGACGTCTCCGAAAAAATACAGGATCTGCCCTATTATCAGGATACCTTTTCCAATATCATAAACCTCGACCCTTCCATAACACTCTCCTCTGACGATGCTTCTGATTTTCAGGAGAAAGTATCGCAGTGCCTAAAGGGAACCTATGTCACGGATGTCCGTTTTTATATAGACCTTCCATCGTCCAGCTATTGTTTCTCGGATCAGGTCGGCGAACTCTTTAAACCGGTAAGCAGCATCCAAAGCTCTTACTGGTATGGGATTTTCTACAGCAGCCATCCATCGAGTCTGTTCTGCCCGCCCTTTTATCTCTCTGACAGCGAAAAGAGCAGCCTGAATAACCTGGCTTATATTATCCCGATCTCCATCAGTAAGCCCAGCGGTGATTATGTCCGCGGCTATATGGCCTGCTATTTCTCATCGGATACCCTGAAAAAATATCTGACACCTGCCCTCCAGGATACCGAGGGTATTGCCTACATTACAAATGAAAGGGATTCTATCGTTGTCTCCACAGATCCCGGCCTTGCCGGTCTTTATTACACAAACTACAACACAATCCAGAAAAGCATGGAGTCTTCCAACGGATTTCTCGAAAAGACTGTGCTGAACAAGAAAGTCTACATTGGCTATTACGCTATCAGTAATACCAATACCCAATGGGTTCTTGTTACCGTGCTTCCGTCACGCCCGCTGGAGCAAAGAGCCAACCGGACCATATGGACTTTTCTGTTAGTCTCCATACTCTCTATCACAATCGGCGTAATGATTTCCCTGTCTCTCTCCCGTTCGCTGTCCCGAAGAATTACGGCAGTGGCAGATCAGATGAACCAGGTGAAAACAAGTCCTCCTGTGCCAATGCCTTCTCCGGAAGAAACCGACGAAATAGGGAACCTTGTGGACTCTTATAATTATATGGCCGGTAAAATCAACAGCCTGATGGAAGATGAAAAAAAAGCCTCCGAAGAACTTCGGAGAGCAGAATTCAGGGCGCTGCAGGCTCAAATCAATCCTCATTTTCTGTATAATACCATGGATATGATCAACTGGATGGCGCAGCAGGGCCGTACCAAAGAAATTAACCAGGCAACCAGAGACCTCTCCCGTTTTTACCGGCTGACACTCAGCCAGAAGGATCCTCTCTGCAGTATTGCGGATGAGATTGAGCATGTGACTATTTACATCCGCCTGCAGAACATGCGCTTTGACAACGGAATATCCTTTGTTGTCGATGTCCCTGATGCCATGCTGGAATACCGGATTCCCCGCCTGACGCTGCAGCCTATCATCGAAAACGCAATTCTTCACGGCATTCTGGAAAAACCTTCCCGCAGAGGAACAATTGTCATCACCGGCTGGCTGGAGGAATCGTCGATTATACTGCTGGTTTCCGATGACGGAGTCGGTATCCCTGCAGATAAGCTGGGAAAAATCCTGACAAGCCAGATGGGCACCGGAAGCGGAAGTCACATTGCAGTTTTTAATACACACCGGCGGTTACAGATTCTCTTCGGAGAAAACTATGGCCTCTCCTACTCCAGCCGTCTGGGACAAGGAACAGACGTGGAAATACGAATTCCCGCCATGAGACAAAAATCGGAATAATCCGCTCCGGATTCAGTCTTTCCTACTTTTATTTTTCAGCAGGCAGGTGAAGCAGATGCCCCCGTCCTTCCAGGATGCGTTTATACTTCCGTGATACTGCTCCACCAGGCTTTCCGCGATGGAGAGCCCGATGCCGTATCCGCTTTTTTCGGAATCCGAGTGATGCGACTGATCCTCCCTGTAGAATCGCTCGAAAAATCTGCTGTAGTCAACATTCTTCCCGTCCGCGTACGGATTGGACACCTGGAGCTGGATTCCTTTTCGGACGGCAGATACCCTGACCTTTATTTCTCCCTTGTCGTCGCAGTATTTAATCGCGTTATCCACAAGCAGGGAGGTCAGCTGGCGGATCTGGCTGGGCGCGGCTTCCATATGCAGATTCTCCGGTGTCTCGCAGGTAAGCGTCTTTCCTTCCTGAAGCGCCACCGGCCGGAAGGTGTCCGCCGTTTCCTTTACCACCGCGGATACATCCGTATCTGCAAATTCCTCCCTGTCCTCCTGCTCCTGCGCCCTGGTAATCGTCACCAGGTTCTGGATCAGGCCGGTAAGCCGTTCCACCTGACGGAGCGTTGACTGCGTCCACTCGCTCTCTCCGTCGAGAATTTCCTGCATCTCGGTATTGGCCTTGATCACGGCAATCGGGGTTTTCAGTTCATGGCTGGCGTTGGTGATAAATCTTTTCTGCAGCTCCGCGTTTTCAACCTCCGGGCGGATCGCCCGGTTGGCAAAGACCGTGACAAAAACAGCGGAAATAATCATCCCAAAGCCGATAAGGATCAGGGCGGAGTACAGCAGCCGGTTCATTGCCTCTACCTGAAGCGTACTGTCCAGATATACAACAATACAGTTTCCGTCGTCCCTTCGCTCCACCTGATAGTAATAGGTCCCGCTTCTTCCGAAAGACAGCCTTTTTTCCAGCGCAATCTGTCCGTAGGTTTCCGCCTCTTCCCGTGTGACGGAATCCACCAGATTATTTTTTACCGCCGTGACATTCCCTTCCGGATCATACAATACCGCGAAATATCTGGTTTCGTATTTATCCCTGACTCCTTCCATCGTCTGCGTCCCGAAAATTTCATAGAGGAAACGGATTACGCTGTAGTCATCGTTATCCAGCGAATGTCCCCCCTGATCCTGCGCCGTTTCGGAACTGCTGGAGCTGTCAACATTCTCCGTCTTGGACCCTTCCAGCTCACCGTTATTTTCCACAATAAAATTCAGAATCCGGTGGATACTCTGTCTGGTGATCGTAAGATTGGCAATATAAATCAGGGTTCCCATCAGGAACATGACCAGTGTCAGCGTGATCAGCGCAGACTGAATGAATTTATTCCGAAGTTTCCGAATTCCCTGTTCATTCATCCCGGTGCCCTCCCTGTCTCCTTTTCCACGGCCTTGTCAATCCGACGGTCCCATATTGTTTTTTCGTCAATCCGCTTTCAGCGTCAGACGGTAGCTTCCGCCCCGCTCTCCCAGGATTTTCACACTGGAAGCAATGGATGCCAGCTTTCCCCGGAGATAGGAAATGTAAAGCCATACGGTATCCGGTGTGGCATCCGGCGCGTTATTCCAGACCTTTTCCAGCAGATAGGCGGTATCCAGATCCCGGTCCGGATGCAGAATCAGCGTCTGCAGCAGCTCGTATTCCTTCACCGAGAGGCGGACGGAATTTTCACTTGTCAGTTCAAATTTATCCGCATCCAGGGTAAGATCGCCGAATTTCAGTTCTCCGGCTCCATATTCCGCCTTTCTCCTTGTCATGGCCCTTACCCTTGCAAGAAATTCCTTCATGGCAAACGGCTTTGTCAGATAATCATCCGCCCCGGCATCCAGTCCGGAAACGCGGTCATCCACCTCTGCCTTGGCAGTCAACAGAAGTACCGGCGTGACGTTATTGGCCGAACGGATTTCCCGCAGAACCTCAATCCCGCTTTTCTTCGGCATCATGATATCCAGAACAATCAGATCATATCCGTTCTGAAAGGCATGTTCCGCGGCTTCCTCGCCGTCATAAACCGGATCCACTTCATATTTCTCATGCTGCAGGGCCACGGTGATGACCCGGTTCAGGTCACGGGTATCCTCTGCCAGTAGTATTTTCATCTATCCTCATCCTTCTGTATCTGAAAAATCGCGTCACGAATCGTCTGCATGGAAACATCGGTCGATGCCAGTTCGTCTGCGCAGCGTTTCAGCTCCTGCACAATCAGGTTTGTATCCTGATTCAATGTTTTTTTATATTTCAGGTGATGCTCCAGTGACGCCCAGGTATCCTGGGAAATGGTGCGAAGCTGAATCTCCGCGTAAACATGGTTGTCCACCAGCAGAATCATGTGATAGCTCCGGTATCCGTTCGGCTTCGCGTGGCGGATGTAATCTTTTTCCTCCACCACCCGGCAGTCCGGCAGGGACGCCAGATAATCTCTTACAAGATAAACATCGCTGATAAACGAGGTTACTACCCGTATCCCGACAGCATCATGAATTTCCGTCAGGGCGGACTCTGTTGTTTCCGGAAGCCCCCGCCTGCGGCACTTCTCCCTCATGCTCTCCTCAGACTTTATTCTGGCCAGGCAGTGTTCCACCGGATCCATCCCATATTTCTGTTTTACATTTTTCCGAAGAGTATCAATCTCCGCAAGAAGACGTTTTTTGACCGCCTCCAGTTCCGGAAGATGATCCCCGTAAATACTTTCTGTTCCCATCAGATAAAACTTTACTCCTGATTTGTTACCAACCTGTGATAATGACAGCGCTAAAAATCATTGCACACTAAGCGCCTGCCCGCCGGCGGGTTCATGACTTTATGGTTTGCCCATGCCATTTGTTATTTCTTTCAGAGGTAAGGCAGGGCGGCCTCTGCCGCCTTTGCCGCGTTTTCCGTGTAGATATCCGCTCCCATTTTATCTGCAATCTCCTGCGTGACAGGCGCTCCCCCGACCATAATAATAAAATCCAGGCCACTGCGTTTCCGCTCCTTCCGCAGATTGTGAACCGTGCGTTCCATCTCGCGGAAGGATGTTGTCAGAAGACAGGAAATGCATACCACCCTTACCTCCGGGTGTTCCCGCACATTTTGTACAAAGCGCTCGGAAGATACGTCCACTCCCAGATCCAGGATGCGTGCCCCCACGCCTTCAAACATAACCGCCACAACGTTTTTCCCTATGTCATGCAGATCCCCTCCGCAGGTTCCGATGATAACCAGTCCCCTGGACGGGAACATCTCTTCCTCCAGATTTGCCTGCAGAAGATTCAGCGAATTCTTCATAGCCTTGGCGCAGGACAGAGTGTGGGCCAGATCCGGTTCATCCTTTCTGAACTCTCTGTTGATCTCGTGCATGGCAGGCAGCAAACCTTCATTCAGGATCTGCTCCTTCGGATATCCGTCCTTTATGGCCTGCTCTGTTTCCTGGACAGCCAGCCGTGGTTTTCCGCCAATCACTGCGTTTCGCAGATTATCTAACACTTTCTCCTCCAAAATTTCCCTGCACGTCGGCGGGGTACTGCTTTCCGTATCATGTTCTGCCTTTTGCAATGGGAACATTATAGCAATTCATACCGTTTTCGGCAACCGGGGCATCCGCATCCCGCTTTATGCCTCGCTTTTCTTCCGGCATTTTCCGAAATCGCGGCGCCGCCGGACAGACCGAAAATTGTTTGTCCCAGCGTTCCGCCGAAAAGCACTTCCCGGTAAAAAAAAGAAAAGGACGCCGCCCAAACGACACCCCTTTCCGTAAAATCTTTTCCTGTACCCTGCAGCCGTCTCTGTCCGTGCTTCAAGGTATCAATGTTCCACAGCCCTGGAAAATTCAAGCTTATCCACAAAGACATCCTGGAACTCACTCTCCGTCGCCAGCTCAATAAATTCCGCTTCCTCCGCCATTCTGCAGGCATAACGGTATTCTCCCTGGTTGATGCAGGCCAGCTTGGCGCCCTCGCCGGCAGCATTGCCGATCGGAATGATCCTGTCCCGGAGTTCATAGGGAATTAGCCCGATCTCACAGGCATTCCCGGCGTCCATATAATTTCCGAAGGCGCCGGCAAGAAATACCTGCTGAATGTCTTCGGGACGGATGCCCAGTTTTTCTGTCATAATCTGGATGCCTGCGGCGATCGCGCCCTTTGCCAGCTGGACTTCCCGGATATCCTTCTGGCTGATATAAACAGGAGCCCCATTTCCGGTTTTCTCCGCGGGAAAAAGCACAAATGCCGGCTTCCCGTCAATTTCCTGCAGTCTCCAGCTTTCCGCTTTCGCCAGGGGATCTTCCAGCTCGTCCGCGTCACAGAAGCCGCCATAGCTGTCTACAAATCCATAACGGATCAGGAAGGCAAGAATGTCAATCAGGCCGGATCCGCAGATTCCGATAGGTTTGGCGTGGTCCACTACCTCCAGGACAATCTTTCCATCCTCTGTTTTCAGATGGCTGACCGCCCCGCGGGAACCTCTCATTCCGCACTCGATTTTCGCGCCCTCAAAAGCAGGGCCTGCGGCTGTAGAAGTTGTAACCATCTTCTTTTTATTTCCCATGACAAGCTCGCCGTTGGTTCCGATATCCAGCATGAGCGTCATCTTATCCAGCTGGTCAAAAGCTACACAGAGCATGCATCCGACCGTATCGGCGCCCACAAAACCGGCGATATTCGGCAGAATCAGCACTCTTCCCGCCGGATTCATCTTCAGTCCTGCCTTTTCCGGCGTAATGATCATTCCCTCTTTCACTGCAGGTACGTAGGGAGCATGGACAAGAGAATCCGGAGAAATTCCCAGAAACAGATGATGCATGCAGGTATTTCCCACAATGGAAATCTGAATAATATCCTCACGCAGAATTCCCGCGTCTGCGCAAGCCTTTCCAATCAGCTGGTTCAGCGCATCCACGATGACCTTCCGCATCTGCCCTCCGCCGTTTTCCAGGACATAATTGGCCCTTGAGATCACATCCGCTCCGAACTGATGCTGGGGATTCATCATACTGGCAACCCCTGCCTCATGCCCGTCCTTTCCGTCAAGCAGATAGCCGACCACCGTCGTCGTCCCGATATCGAAAGCCATCAGATAGTACGGCCTGCCGGAATCCCGGTCCGTCAGCGCGATTCCTGGATCTACCGGAACCGAGCGGGTTTTGCCTTCCGCCAGAATCCTCTGAACCTTCTCCTGAAGCATGGTGTCCACCTTCATGTCAGAATCCACCGGTGTCTGGCAGGCAAGCACGACGCCGGTCTTCTTCCCCTCCAGGATTTCCACCCTGCACTTTCCGCATTTTCCGTTTCCGCCGCAGGGAGCGTCCGGCTCCAGTCCCGCCATCTGTTCCGCAGCAAGAATCGTCGTTCCCTCCGGTACCTCTGTTTTTTTCTTCTGAGGCAGAAAAGTTACTGTAAATGTTTTGCTCATTCTCTTGTCCACCATTCACAAATAAAAAGGCGGGAGCGGCTGCACGGAAATCCCGGTACAGCAGTCCCGCTATTATTTTTCGTTATCCGTTTCCCTCCATACGAAGGAGAAAACGATTTATTCTGCGCCTACCAGCTTCTTGGCCAGAACTGCTGCGGATGCCGCATCCTCGGAATATCCGTCTGCACCGATCTCATCAGCAAACTCCTGGGTGATTGGAGCGCCGCCGACCATAACCTTGATGTTCTTGCGGAACGGAGCGCCGTTCAGGGCAGCTACCGTGTCACGCAGAGAAGGCATGGTGGTTGTCAGCAGGGCAGACAGAGCGACAATCTTAACATCCGGGTTCTCATTTACAGCCTCGATGATCTTGTCGATCGGAACATCAACGCCAAGGTCAATCACTGTGAATCCTGCGGACTCGATCATCATAGCTACCAGGTTCTTGCCGATATCATGCAGATCGCCTGCGACGGTCGCGATGATAACTTTTCCGAGAGCTCCTGTTGCGCCGCTTGCAAGATGCGGTTTCAGAACCTCTACACCCATCTTCATAGCCTTTGCGGCTACCAGCATTTCCGGAACGAAGATCTCGTTGTTTTTGAATTTCTCGCCGACAACGCCCATTGCGTCGATCATGCCCTTCTGAAGAATTTCATTGGGGTCACATCCTGCGTCCAGAGCTTCCTGAACCGCTGCGCCAACCTTTTTCGCGCGTCCTTTTTCTACCAGTTCAGCAACTTCATCAATCTTAGACATTTTTTTACCCTCCGTAATAAAAATTTGTTTTTATACATACAATCTTCTTTCCGCGGAAGATTATATTATCGAAATCCTGTCAGGCTTTTGCCGGCTGTTTTCCGTACAGCCCGTCTCTGTAGCCCTCGATATACTCCATGCAGTAGTCATCATTGCCGAGCAGAGCCTCTGTCGCGTAAACAACGCCAAGCAGGTCGCGGTTGGTCGGATCGAAAATAGCGCTGTCCAGTCCGGCCTTCATAGCCAGAACCGTAAATCCGATGTTCACCAGCTTACGTGCCGGCAGATTAAAGGAGATATTGCTGACTGCCCCGGTGATATGGATATCCGGATACTCCTCACGAATGGTGTGCATAACCTCCTCTACCATGGCAATTCCGTCCTCGGAGGTGCAGAGCATCTCGATCAGCGGATCAATGTGGATACGGCTCGGCTTGATGCCAAATTCCTTCGCCTTGTCCATGATGTGATGGAACACACGGAGCCGGTCATCTGCCGTCTTGGGAATTCCGGTATCATCACTGCAGAGCGCAATCACCTGCCAGTCAGTATCTGCGATCGCCGGAAAAATAATATCAATCTTATCGCCCTCTCCGGATACGGAATTGATGATACCCGGTTTCTTGCAGTACGGGAAAACTTCCTTTAATACTCTGGGGCTCGGACTGTCTACCGCAATCGGAATATCTGTCACATCCTGGATGCAGTCAATCATCCACTTCAGAGTCTCGACCTCTTCGGACTCCGGAACAGATGCGCAGCAGTCGATATAATCCGCATGGGCAGCCGCCTGGATTTTTGCGCGCTCCTTGATGAAATCAGAATCCCTCTTGGCTATTGCCTCCGCCACTGCGGGGATAGAACCGTTGATCTTCTCGCCGATTACAATCATTTGTTTTACCTCCAAATAAACATAGAAAGATTTCGTTTTTGCTGTAACCCTTCCACGTATCCTCTACACAAAGATAAGTATAACAAAAACTCCTCCTATCTATAATCCGCATATTTGTTGACTTTTATTCATCCAATTCATACAATATGTATTAAGTCATTTGTGAACTTGTCCGGATTTTTTTGTGATGTTTTAATTACCCTGTTGGAAGTCCGACCCCGCGCATACCTGTATGCAGGCGGCGGAGGGACTTATTGACACACGTGATTCTGTTTTTTCAAAACCAGATCCGGATATTTCGAAGGAAATGAAAGGATTTTTCATGCTGCTGAGTGCTCAGATCGTCGTAAAAAACCTGGCTGATTTTTTTCCGGACACGGAGCCGGAGTCTCTTCCTGCCACCCTGACACTGGGAAGGCCTTTATTTCTCGGTTCCCAGGACACGTGGCCCGCGGGACACGTCTGCCTCTGCGAATCTCTTCCGGAAACCCTTCCCCGGCAGGCGCTTCCCGAAAACACCCTTGTTTTTTTCCACAGAGAGACAAACTTTTTGCGCGTGCTTCACTCCGCCAACCTGATCCGCATTCCGGATTCCGCCTCGGTAACAGGTCTGTTCAATAAAATCCAGGAAATTTTCGACCGCTATGACCGCTGGGATGAGCAGCTGAAGGATCTTCTCCGGAAGGGAAACAACCTCACCTCCATGCTGGACTGCAGCTTCCCGGTTTTCGGGAATCCGGTTCTTGTCCAGGCATCCGATTTTTCTCTTCTGGCGCACTCCTCTGTCATAGATGAGAACGCAGCCCTTCATCATCTGATTGATCCGGCCGTCGGTTTTGACACCGCCAGCGCGGAAAAACTGGATCCTGAATACCGGGAGCTTCAAAATAAAAAAGAGCCTTTTCTGATGCCTTCCTATTACACCGGCAGCCGCCAGCTCTGCGTCAATCTCTTTGAGCACGGCGTTTTCTCCTGCCGCGTCATGCTTTCCGAGGAGCTGACGCCGCTCTCCAGCGAGCAGGCCGCCCTTCTGGCGCATCTGTCCGAATACCTGCAGGCCGTTCTGCAGCGAAACGAGGAGGCGCGCTCCGGGTCCGGGCACTCTCTTGGCAAAATTCTGGAAGACATCATTATGGAAAGGCTGACGGACTACACGGCGATCGACAACCAGCTCTCCGAGTACGGGTGGTTTTCCAGCCATTACTACTGCTGCCTCTCTCTCACCCGCTCCGTGGATAACGAAGAAGGGTTATCCGGAAATTATCTCTGCCGCTACCTGGAAGAGATGGTCAAGGGCTCCTGTGCCTTCCCCTACGGGGATGACATTCTGGTTTTTGTCAACCTTTCCCGCCATGACCGGACAATGGACCAGCTTCTGACGGCACTGACTCCCTTCCTGCGAGACAGTCTTCTGAAAACAGGAGCAAGCAGCAGCATACAGGGAACGATCGACCTGCGCTACAGCTACCTCCAGGCAAGAACCGCACAGGAAATCGGAAATAAGTATGAGAATTACCGGTGGGTTCATCGTTTCGAGGACGTATCCCTGACCTACCTGTGCGACTGCTGCATCCGTGATATGCCGAGCCACATGGTTGTCTCGCAGAAGCTTCTGACCCTGCGCCGGTATGACGAAAAACATCATTCCGACTACTGCGAGACCCTGCGCACCTACCTGGAGAGCGAAAAAAACGCGGTGCAGAGCGCCAGAAAGCTGTTCATACACCGCAGCACCTTCCTATACCGTCTGGAGCGGATTCAGGAGATTGTTCCCATTGATTTTAATAACGAGGATGAGCTTTTTTACCTGCTTCTGTCCTTCCGCATCCTGGATCTGAAAGACAAGGAAATGACACAGGTGACCTATATCTGAGAAGTTCTACCTTTTTCCTCATTATTCCCTGCAGATCTGCAGTATTTTCTCAAAGGAAAGCGGACCGCCGAACAGATCCAGCGCACTTCCGACCGTGACATTCAGCCGGTTTTTTCCGGCTGCCTTTATCCGGCGGACGTCTTCATAGCTTCCGACGCCGCCCGCATAGGTAACCGGCACCGTGTCCAGCCGTCCCAGGAGCGAGACCAGATCCTGTTCCACCCCGTTTTTCTTTCCCTCTACATCCGCGGCATGGATCAGAAACTCGTCACAGAAGCCCTGCAGCCTTGCTATGGTTTCCGCTGTGATTGCAACATCCGTAAATTTCTGCCAGCGGTCGGTAACGATATAGTAGCCGCCGTCTTTTTTTCTGCAGCTGAGGTCCAGCACCAGATGCTCCCGGCCAGCCTCGGAAACAAGCCTTTCCAGATTTTCCCAGCTGACCCTGCCGTCCCGGAAAACGTAGGACGTCACAATGACATGGCTGGCTCCCGCCTCCAGAAAATCCGCGGCATTCTCCGCCGTAATTCCCCCTCCGACCTGCAGTCCGCCCGGCCAGGCGGACAGCGCAAGCTCCGCCTGTTTCCGGGTCTGCGCGTAGTACGCGGAATCTGCAGGATTCAGAAGGATGATATGGCCGCCCCTCAGTCCCTTTTCCCGGTAAAAAGAGGCATACCACCCCGCGTCCTTCTCCGAAACAAAATTTTCTTCCGCGGCATTTCCTTCGTCCCGCAGGCTTCCGCCGACAATCTGTTTTACCCTGCCGTTATGAATATCAATACATGGCCTGAATTCCAATTCTTCCTCCTTGCCTGCCCCTGAGGGATGCTGTATACTAGGTGAAACGACCGTCGGCGGGCGCCGCGCCATCTGCCGCGCCCCGTTCTTTTCCGGAACAAGAAGGCGGTCTGTTATCAAACGGAATCTTAAGAAAGGAGAACGTGCAAGATGAAATACGAATGTGGACCCTGCGGCTACGTTTACGATCCCGCGGAAGGCGATCCGGACAATGGAATCGCTCCCGGAACTGCTTTCGAGGATCTTCCTGAAGACTGGGTATGCCCCGTCTGCGGCGCATCCAAAGAAGAATTCTCTCCGGTGGAATAAAACATTTCCGGCGGTTTTCTTCGATTTGGAAAAACGGTCTGGAAGAACGCCGCCCGGCTGCGGTCGCGCAGTCTTTGTACACAAGGAACCTCTTGCACCCTGAGGGGGTACGGAGGTTCCTTTTTCGTCTCAAAATCAGCCGTTTTTTGTCTGTCCTCAGCCCCGGACAGGGGCAGTTCTTAAACTGCCCTGACCGTCACGGAACGCTCACGCAGGTCAGATATTTCTTTCCTGTATCCTCAAATGCCTTTGTCGTATCGTCTGTGGCAATCGCCTTTACCTTATTGTCCGCCGAGGCGTCATAAATCCAGAAATTCTCCGTATCATATCCGACAATCAGCCATACGGCGCCGCTTCCCTGCGCCACTACCGGATACCCCTTATTCAGATAATACTTCAGCACATCCTCCTCGGAACCGGTCAGGTTAATGACTTCGTACCCGTCGCCGACAGCTTCCTGGAACTTCTGGACATCCAGAGGCGCAGAGAGAAGTCCGGAAGAAATTCTGTCCACATCCAGCATCGCCGTGGTGTTCCAGTTTCCTCTCTCGTAAACATATTGCTGCGCGGAATTCAGGACGAATCCGTTTCCGCTGTCCGCCAGCGCAACGGCACTTGCGGAGCTGGCTGTCACGGACACCAGCTGCCCGTCTGTATAGACATAATAGAGTTTTTCCTCCGCCGGCGGCCACTCCAGAACTGTCTCCGATCCGTTCTCCGCCGTCAGGAGCTCCGCGTATCCGCTCTCCAGATTTTCTGTCTGATCAGCCTGCGGGAACACAAGGGTAACCTGCTCCCCTACGCGGGCATTTGTCACGGTGGATACTGAAACTGTATTCTCACTGGCGCTGTTGTTCATAATATGATCCGTGCCGGCCTCGGTGTAACCGTCGTCCCCGAGAGTGCTCAGGGTCATATTCAGAGAGCCGTTCTCCCAGGAGACGTCCGTCACATATTGTCCGTCCCTGGAGAAATCCTTTTTCACCTCGCCGTCCATATTTTCGATGCAGATTTCATACATGCCTGCCTCTACATTTCCCAGCGCGTCGGTCAGGATATTCTCGTCCTTTTCCTTCCCGTACGCTAGGTCATTTCCGGCGAAGCCGAGGGCGCGCAGCTTTTCTCCCTCCGCGGCCTGCAGCTGTCGGCTTTTTCCGGTTGTCAGATCCATCCAGGTAATCGTGTCCGTCTGTAGAGGATCGCTTCCGTCCATCCAGGCAACAATCCCCTCTGACTGCGCGGCCATAAAGCACTCCGGCTCTATCCCGGACTGTACGATACTGTAGGAGCCGTCCTCCAGGCTGACCCTGCAGATTTCACTGTTCAAAAACAGATACAGCTGGTTGCTGCTGTCGATATAACACAGCCTGGAGATATTCCTGCTCAAGGTAGTAAAGCTCTGCGCAAGGGGAAGGAATACTTCCTCGCTCACCGTCCCCGTCTCCGCCTGATACCTGCAGACCAGCAGACCCATGCTGCCCTCGTGGGAACCGGCCGCCATGTAGCCGTAGACAAGGAAAATAATATCCCCGTTCTCGGAAACCTGCTCGATTTTGATCTCGTGATTTTTGTTCTCCTGTCGGTTGTCCGGCGTCGCTGACCGGGAGGCGGCAGCCACTCCGATGTTGCTGCGGAAACTGAACACCCGGACGGCCTTCCCCGCGCTCTGGTTATAGGACCAGAGTTCCCCGTTCGCCACAAAGGCAGTGATATCCCCCGCCTGGTTAGACTTATACTGCAGGGTTCTGTCCTGAACCCCCAGATTCAGCGTTGTGGCGGTAAAACCGGCAAGTGCCGGATTGAAAACCTGCTCGGCAGAGCGCCGGAAATCCAGCAGACTCATATCGTCCTGGGAGTAGCGGAGGCGATAGTATTCCTGAACCGTATAATACTCCATCTGACTGTCGGAGCTGCCGTAATCCGCCGCATAGGTCACATTGCTGTCCGTCCCCGAAGTAGAATCGGAACGGACGGATTCTCCGCCCTCATCCGCGGATGACGACGCGTCCGCCGCTGTGTCAGAGAAGCTTTCCGACTGACCGGAAACATCCTTGTTAGGATCCATACAGATGATGTATTTCAGGCTGATGCTGACCGTCGTCGAATTGACTGCCACAATGGTGGGAACAGCCTGCTGCACCAGCTGCGGTTCCGTGTCCTCCCAGGAAACCTGAGACAGACTGGAATGAAGATTTACATCAAAAAAACTGCTGTTGGAGGCCGTATCATCCGACTCCAGATAATCAACCAGATCCACAGATGACTGCTTATTCAGCGCGCTCTTGTAAAAATTCTCCGTGAAGTTCAGGTAATTGCCAAGATCAATCCCTCCGGCCTGGAGAATGCGGGTGTAATAATAGACATTCTTGCCGTTTCCGAGATCCGCGGTAAACCGAAGCGAATACTCCTGGTCAAGCCTGATGGTATTCTGCAGGGTAAAGGTTCCCTGCAGCATTCCGTCCTGCGCCTGAGTGCGGAGCTGGCCGTTTTCCACCAGACTTCCGTCCGAAAGAGAGGTAACCTGGTAGCTCAATCCCTGAATCTGCCGGTCAAAATTCTGCAGTTCCACGGTAAGCGTGCGGTCGGTCGGGAGCGGAGTAAGACTCTCCCTTTCTTCGTTCTCTCCCAGTTCCAGTGTATAGCCGGTCATCTCATTGACCGCTTTCCCGTCAATCAGCATATATGCCAGCGGAAGCGTCGCCTCCTGGCTGTCCGTTTTCTGCACCGTTGTTTTCCGGTTCACTCTATGCGAAAAGCCTGCCACACAGACCAGAAAAACGGCCAGCAGCAGGAATATTTTCCCGATTATTTTTTTCATGTCAATATACTCTCCCGTTGATCCGCCGGGCACAACACCCGATGTCCGCGGGCTGCCGGCCCTTTCCCTGCAGGCCGCGGCCCGAAAGCATCCTCTCCGGCACTGTTCTATTCTAATCAGTATCGGGAGAATCGGCAAGAGAAAAAAGCGGGACTGCAACCATCTCTCTGATCACAGTCCCGCCTATATACCTGGTTCAATATTCAATTTACAGTTATTCCTTTTCTTTCCGTCTTAATATATTAAGATCTTCCAGTTCCATCCCTGCTCGTAAGTTTTTTCATTCTTACTTAGAAAGTTCTGTGATCTCTGTCCCTGTCTCCGGGACTTTGGAAACAAAACCCCTGCCGCATTGCCCTTATTCGGTCTCTGTCCAGCGTTCCCTCATCGGATATCCATAAACTCTTCCTTACCGGATGGTTCATGCGCGAAACATTTGCCGGATTCTCCTGAGCCATTCCTGTCCGGATGACAATGCCCCTTCCCTTCCGCGGAAAGCGGTCATCCTCCCTTCCGTACCGGATGCCCATTCGCTGTTCCTTCCTGTGATCGCCCACGCCTTTTCCGTTCTCGGTCACTCATGAGCTTATTTCCTACCCGGATACCCTGCTGTACAGTCCCTTTCCGGGATGCCGGAACCAGCTGTTTCTTTACACAGCCGATTGTGTTTTCTTTCCATTTTTTCGGTATTACTCAATATGAGTTGCCAGCTACACATTACCTTTCACATATATGGCTCCGTTTCCAAAGAATACGGATACGCATCTTACTCATACAAATCAGCTAAAAGGTCTTTCTCGCGGGGATTTGCTATGCAATACCGCTCTCATATTGAGGATCTGTTGCCGGTGGAGTGTTTCCCAATGGTCTGTACCTCCTTTTCCTTTATTTATGATTTGTCATCACCCTGAAGTTCTGTCTCAGGATAACAACCACATCTGCTGGAGATGTGACACCATTGATTTGATGTGACTATAAAATAGCAGATACCAAAGATTTTGTCAATACTCATTTCCGATTTATCTTTATTTTTTTGTATTTATTTAGTTTATATCAGATGTCGTCTTTTTATTATTCCAATATTACATATTATTCTGAATATTTTTCTTTCTTCAGATCCCCCCCTCCGGGCTCCTGCCGCGCCCGCATCCCCGGGAGCCGGCTAAGGTCAGGCTTACGGCTCTTCTCCGGACAGAAAAACCGGGAATGCCCTCTCCCTGTCAGTGGGAGCGGCATCCCCGGTAAAAAATTCACTCTGTTTTACTTCTGATTTCTGTAGTAATTGATCAGGCATCCGTCCAGGATGATCTGCCTCTCGTCGTCGGTCAGCGCGCCAATCCGCAGATCAAAGGGTTTCAGCTCTGTCCCGACGCAGTACGCCTGAATCACATCCGCCTTCTCTTCCAGCGCCTTGCGGATATCGGGAAGAAGCAGGTAATCGCCGTTCGCGAAGGGAAGATCTCCCTGTGCAGCCAGCAGGGGAAGCATGCCCCAGTTGATCAGGTTGGAGCGGTATCTCTTGGTGGCGTACTCATTCGCGATGTTTGCCCAGCCTCCCAGTACCTTCTGGCAGGACGCCGCCTGCTCTCTGGCCGAACCGTCTCCGGGTTTCACGGCAAAAATGGTGGAACCCACGCCATACCCTTCTTTCATTTTTCCGGGCAGCGCCCCGTCAATGGTTTCCAGGACAGGCCTCAGCTCCGGAAGAGCCTCCAGCGGATCATCCCCTGCCTCCAGTGCCTTCTGTGCTTTCTGCACTTCCTTCGCGCGTCCGACATACAGCGGATCCTTTCTGGATAGCGCAAACTCCGCCAGCCCCAGCGGGTTGGAACGATAGGAGGATGTCTCTCCGGAGGGAATCAGCTCGTCGGTTGTTGTTACCGGATCGTGGATCTCGGAAACCACCTTGAGGATCAGATTCCGCGGCAGGGCGGACATGGACGGCCAGTCCTTGATATTCGGTCCGAAGCGGACCGGGACGGAAGGATCCGCTTTTCCGTGGCTGTCAAATACGCGGTGCGCGTAAATATTGCTGTCAAAGTGATACAGCGGTTTGCGGTATTCCCCGGCAAATTCCGTGGCCGGAGTCAGGTATCCCTTGTTTGCAGCCGTCGCCGCGATGGACCGCGCGTCCATAAGCGCCACCGAGGCAATCTGTCCGTTCTGCACCTTGGAGCCCTCCCGGTTCGGGAAGTTTCTGGTGGAATGACGGATGGAGAGATCTCCGTTTGCCGGTGTGTCTCCCGCGCCGAAGCAGGGTCCGCAGAATGCCGTCTTGACAACCGCCCCGGTCTCCATCAGGTCCGCAAGGACACCGTTTCTTGCCAGCTCCGTATAGATCGGCGCGCTGGCCGGATAAACGCTGAGCGTGAAATCATCGCAGCCGATATACTGCCCGCGGAGAATGTCTGCCGCGTCACAGATGTTTTCAAATCCGCCGCCCGCGCAGCCTGCGATAATACCCTGGTCCACCAGCAGCTTTCCGTTATGGATCTTGTTCTTCAGATGGAAATCCACCTTCCCGTCCAGAGATACCTGCGCGCGTTTTTCCACATCATCCAGAATATCTTCCAGGTTGGCGTTGCATTCCTCTATGGTGTAAACGTTGCTGGGGTGGAAGGGCATGGCGATCATCGGACGGATCTTGTCCAGCTCTACGGTAATCATGCCGTCGTAATAGGCAATCTCTCCCGGATTCAGCTCCCGGTATTCCTCCGGGCGTCCGTGTTCCTCGTAATAGTCACGGATAATGCTGTCAGTTCTCCAGATGGAGGAGAGGCAGGTAGTCTCTGTGGTCATGACATCCACGCCGATCCGGTAATCCGCCGAGAGGGAGGAAACGCCCGGTCCGACAAATTCCATCACCTTATTCTTTACATATCCTTTCTCAAACACCGCGCCGATGATGGCAAGGGCGATATCCTGAGGACCCACACCCGGCACCGGTTTTCCTGTCAGATAGACGCCCACCACGCCGGGCATGGGAATATCATAAGTCCTGTTCAGAAGCTGTTTCACCAGCTCCGGACCGCCTTCTCCCATTGCCATGGTTCCCAGGGCGCCGTAGCGTGTGTGGGAATCGGATCCGAGGATCATTTTTCCGCCCCCGCTCATCATCTCTCTGGCGTACTGGTGAATGACCGCCTGATGGGGAGGCACATAGGCCCCGCCGTAGCGCTTGGCGCAGGAAAGGCCGAACATGTGGTCATCCTCGTTAATCGTTCCGCCGACCGCGCAGAGGGAATTATGGCAGTTTGTCAGCACATAGGGTATGGGGAATTTTTCCAGGCCGGATGCCCTGGCGGTCTGGATGATGCCGACAAACGTGATATCATGAGAAATCATCTTGTCGAATTTTATCTTCAGCTGTTCCATATTTCCGGAAGTATTATGTGCTTCCAGGATACGATACGCTATGGTATTCCGGGCCGCTTCCTTCTGATCCGGTGTTTTTCCGGTAAGGGACTGTATTCTGGCAGCCGCCTCCGGCCCGTCCGGCACAACATCACTGCCTCTGACCAGGTATGCCCCGCCGTTCTGTAATTCAATCATGCTTTTTTAACCTCCTGTAACGCCGCTTGACTTACCCGCCGCTTCTGCCTTACTCTCTAAACAGAAATTCCTGCACGGGCACTGCAGTTAACACTCACATTATAAAAGTCTGTCCTTCTTTTCGCAAGACAGCAGAAAGAGGCCATTGATGCGCATCTGGGGAAAAATGATGAAAAACAATCACATGCTGAGAGATTACACGGTAACGGACAGCAGTGATGATACACGCACCCATAAAATATTTCACGCTCTGGAAGAAATCTGCAGCGCATGGGATCTCAGCGTCCCCGTCTGGCTGGACCTGAACATCCGGGAATTCCGGACCCATAAAAAAACCCGCTTCACCCAGGACTGCTTTGTCGGGGAAACCATTTCCTTTGATTTCCTGGAACTGCAGATCCTGGAAGAAGACGGGTGATCCGTTTACAGCTTCTTTACCATTCCACGGACAAGGCGCAGGCAGTGCCGGACACAATCCCCGGTGAAGGTATTGTCGTCCGCCACGGCGCTTCCGTCTGCCTTGTCGGAGATGACGCGCAGGATGACAAACGGTATTCCGTTCCGCCACGCCGTCTGCGCAATGGCTGCGCCCTCCATTTCCGCACAGCAGCCCTGGAATTCTGACACCAGCTTCTCCTTCACTTCCGGATCCGAAATAAACTGGTCGCCGCTGACAATTCTTCCCCGGAAGGAATGAATATCCGGATTTACTTTTTCATTCACTTCCTCCGCCAGACGGATTAGCTTCTCCGAGGCGGGGAAGATATAGGTTTCCATGCCCGGCACCTGCCCCGGCTGATAGCCCCAGACCGTCGCGTCCATATCGTGCTGAACCGCGTCCACGGAGATCACAATATCTCCGATATCAATGCTGTTCTGAAGGCTTCCCGCAATTCCGGTATTCAGCAGATAGTCCACATGAAAATCATCCGCAAGGATCTGCGTGCAGACAGCGGCATTCACCTTTCCCACCCCGCTCTGCACAACCACCGCCGGATGTCCCTCCAGGACGCCTCGGTAAAATTCCATACCGGCTTTCTTCCGGATTGTTACCTCTGACATTTCCGCTTTCAGATCCGCCACTTCTTCTTCCATGGCTCCGATAATTCCGATTACACTCATCGCTTCTCCTTTTTCTTTTCAGCGGTCCCATTTCTCACACATCGCGTTGATCTGATCCGCAAACCGGGCCAGATCCTTGTTGGCTCCGCCTTCATTGTGCCGGATGACCGTCATCAGTCTCTGTCCCGCCGCAACCAGGCGGTCAAATACCGTGTTTGCCTTCCGTCCGGCTGTCCCGGCAGCTCCCGCTTTCTTTTCCAGCCGCACCGGACCGGCTTCCACCGTCATGACTCCGGCGGCAAGGTCAAACTCCGTCCCGCTGTAAGGAGCGCAGGCATCATAGCCAAGCTCGTCCCGCAGACGTCCGGCAAACAGCTCTGTCACCTGGTCTTCCCCGTGGCAGACAAATACCTTCTCCGGTTTTTCGGTAAAGGAAGAGGCCCACTTCATCAGCCCTTTGTTATCCGCGTGCCCGCTGACGCCGGGAAGCACCCGGATCTCCGCCTTCACGGCAATCTCCTCTCCGAACAGCTTCACCTTATCGGCACCCTCGACCAGCGCCCTGCCCGGCGTTCCGACTGCCTGGTAGCCGACAAACAGGATTGTGCACTCCCTCCGCCACAGGTTATGCTTCAGGTGATGTTTGACCCTGCCTGCGTCACACATGCCGCTGGCAGAGATGATCACCTTCGGGGTCTCATCCTCGTTAATCGCCCTGGATTCCTCCGTCGTGACGGACGTCCGGAGCCCCGGAAACTGCAGCGGGTTGATTCCCTGGCGGACCAGGTCAGAGGCTTCCTCATCATAGCAGTCCATTTTATGGCCGTCAAAAACCGTTGTCGCCTCGATCGCCAGGGGACTGTCCACATACACCGGGAAATTCCCGTGCCCGCTGACCAGCTTCTGCTCCTTGATCTGGCGGATAAAGTAAAGCATCTCCTGTGTCCGCCCGACGGCAAAGGAAGGGATAACAACGTTTCCGCCCCGGTCAAAGGTTCTCTGAAGCACCTCTGCCAGAGCCTGTACATAGTCCGGCGGAACCTCGTGGCTGCGGTCTCCGTAGGTGGATTCCATGACCACATAATCCGCCTTTTTCAGATAAGAGGGATCCCGGATCAGCGGCTGGTTCAGATTGCCGATATCCCCGGAAAATACGAGTTTTTTCTGAACCGACCCCTCCTGAAGCCACAGCTCTATGCTTGCCGAACCCAGCAGATGGCCGGCATCCGCAAACCTTGCCGTAATGCCCTCCGCCAGTGAAAAAATCGTATCGTAATGCTCCGGAACCAGCTGGCGGATCAGGCCGATGGCGTCCTCCATGGTATAGGCCGGGATAAATTCCTCTTTTCCTGCCCTTCTGCCCTTTCTGTTGCGCCACTCGGCCTCAAACTCCTGGATATGCGCGCTGTCACGGAGCATAATGTCGCAGAGGTCCGCCGTGGCGTCAGTGGCGTAAACCGGACCCCGGAATCCCTGCGCGTACAGTCTGGGAAGATTCCCCGAATGATCAATATGCGCGTGGGTCAGAAGAACAAAATCCAGCTCTGACGCAGGTACCGGAATCGGTTTATTCTCAAAAGCATTCTCTCCCTGCTCCATGCCGCAGTCCACAAGAAATTTCTTTCCGGCTGCTTCCAGATAGTAACAGCTTCCGGTCACCTCGTGATCGGCCCCGATAAACATCAGCTTCATAGCAAGCCCCCTGTCCGTACCTGTCTGTTATCTGCCTGTTGCCCTGCTGCCCGGCATCCCCTGCCGGATTTGCCGGCACCGGCCTGCGGTTCCGTCCCGCATCCGCGCGCTGCCGCGCAGCTTCTGCGCCGGTGCCTTAAAACATATCTACAGTATAAAATAGACAGAGAGGAAACTCAATGCCCCGCGGTCACTCACTCCGCAGCGCTGTCACCGGATCGCTCCGGGATGCCTTGCGGGAAGGAATGAGACCCGCAATCATCGTCAGCACGACACTGAGCGCAATCAGGGCCGCGCCCGAAGCCGCCGGCAGTGCCGCGTGAATTTCCTGGCCGGTTACACGCAGGATCAGCGCGTTTGCCGGTATGGTAAGCAGCAGCGTAAGCCCTACGCCTATGACTCCGGCCAGAAGTCCGGTAATAAAGGTCTCGGCGTTAAACACCTGCGCGACATTGTGCCGGGAGGCTCCCAGGGCACGTAGAATTCCGATCTCCTTCCTTCTCTCCAGGACACTGATATAGGTAATGACACCGATCATGATAGAAGAAACAATCAGCGAGATCGCCACAAACGCGATCAGGATATAGCTGATGGTGTCGATAATCCTGGTGACCGAGGACATCATCGCGGTAACCATATCCGTGTAAGTAATCACCTTGTCCTCCTGTCCTTCCTGCCGCATCCGCTCGTTATAGGAATTCAGAATATTTACCACTTCATTTTTTGCCTTGAAGTCCTTCGGATAAATACGGATGCCGGACGGTTCCTCCGTATCGGCATACCCCAGGGCAGTCAGATTATTTTCCAGCGAGCTGCTGCTTCCCTCCATCATCGAGGACATCAGCTCCTGCAGCTGTCCCGCGTCCATATTCGCGCGAAACGCGGACGCCAGCTGATCCGGGTCAACCTGGAACATGTTCGTGATATTTTCGGAAATCGCACTCACCGTCTGATCCATGGCACTTGCGAGCGCCTGCTCCAACTGTCCGGCCATCCCGGTCATGGCGGAAGTAATCGCGCTTCCGATCTGCGAGGTAAGTGTCTGAACCAGCGTGCTTACCGTACTTTCCAGGGTGTCCGCAAGGGCGCCCTGCAGCTGGCTGGTGTCAATCATCTGGCCGGCCGCTTCCAGAAGGAGCTTCTGCGCATCCTCGGACTGCAGATAGGCGGCAAACGAATCCGGAACCTTCGACAGCTCCGGGGCTCCGTTTTGGGCTGCCCAGGCATCGTAGCCCTGCTGCAGCACCCCGGCCATGGATGCCGCCTGTTCCTGCGTGACGGTGATCCGGCTCAGCTTATCCGCAATGGATGAAACCGCAGCGCTGACCGTTTCCTCCGCGTCGGAAGAGGCCAGCCAGTTTTGGAAGGTTTCGGAGCTGAGCGGGTTGTCCGTCGGATGTTCCTGGATATAGGCAGAATATCCGGAAAAAATATCCATCGCCATCTGGACCACATCGTCCCTGGTAATCAGGTTCTCCTTGTTGGCATCGAGAATTTTCTGCATCTCCGACTGGACGGCGTTTTTCCCGTCTTCCGTCTGCAGATACTCCACAAACGTGCTGCCCAGCCTGGAATAGTCTGTGGACGGATCCCCGGACGCGTTTTCCAGATACCCCTTCGCCGCCTCCGTAAACAGGTTCTGCAGCTGTTCGCCGGTCGCCTGAATCTTCACCTTGGAGAGCAGGTTTTCCAGATCCATCCCCTCCAGCCCTGACAGGGCATTCTGAACAGAGGAGGCATCCAGGCTGTCCTCCAGGTTCAGGCTGCTGAAATCCAAATTCTGAAGATTCAGGTTTCCGAGGATCTGGTCCATATTCAGGCTTTCCGGCGAGACGGACTCCGCGTTGGCGGAAAACACCTGTTGAAGAGCATTCTCATCCACCGAGAACAGCTTGCTCAGATCCATATCCGAAGAAGCGTTTTCATCCGAAAACTTCTTCCTGGTCAGTACATTGATTTCCGGATTTTTCAGCTGATCCTTCACCACATCACTCTGCGCCGCCGCCCGGATCAGTTCCTGCTCCAGCGACGGAGAATAGGCGATTCCGGTCTCCAGAACCTCCGCCAGCGTCCCCTCCTTCGGCTGGACAATTCCGGTGATGGTCAGCTTTTTCCCGTTTTTCACCAGATTTTGTACAAAATCCTGATCCGGGCTGTGATCGGTCCACACACCGTAGGTATCGTCATAGGTATAGTAATCACAGGAATTAACCAGCCGGAAGCTGCGGCCCAGAAAATCATCGTAGGAATAGACGGCTCCGTCCCCGGAGGATGAGCTGCTGACGGTTGTCTTCCCGCTCTCTTTTCCGTCTGTAAAATCCTGAATCCGCTGCTCCAGTTCCTTTTTATCCCTCAGCCCGACCGCATAGAGAAGAATATCGCTGACCTTCCCCTCGGAATTCAGAACCAGGACAAGGTCCGTGTCCTTCTCCGGCCAGTGCCCGGCTTTCAGGTCATAGGAATCCTTATACAGCTCCTCGGACCGGGGAAGCCCGCTGAAAAAATCCATACCCAGGGAACCGGTCATCATTCCGGTAATGTCCATGCTTCCGGAAGAAATCGAGTCAAACATATGATTCGGATTCATCTGCTCTGCGGTATCTCCGTCCAGGCTGTAAATCTGGGGCGTGATCCCATAGCTGTATTCAATGGCATTGACATACTCCTGTATTCCGCTGCTGTCACTGTCCAGAAACGTTTTCAGGGAGCCCAGATCGTTTGTGCTTACCTCCGTAAGCAGCTGGTTTGCGGTTTCTTCCACGCCCACCTTGTCTGTATAGGTATCTCCGCTGTTTCCTCCAAACATACTGCCGCTCGTGTTCTGCATCAGCGACATCAGGTCATATCCTGTTTTTTCTATCTGCAGCGGATACAGAGAAAGCGTCTCCGCCTCCTGCGTCTGGATAAACCGGTTAGCCCCGCTGGAGAGGGCGAGAATCAGCGCGATGCCGATGATTCCTATGGACCCGGCAAAGGAAACCAGCAGTGTCCTGGCCTTCTTTGTCCGGAGGTTGTTGCCGCTCAGGGACAGAGCCGTGAAGAAGGACATGGATGCTTTTCCCAGATTTTTGTGCACCGCCGTCTCTTCCTCCTGCCTGTTTTCCGGAGGATTGGTGTCCGACTGAATTTTTCCGTCCCGGATGTTTACGATTCTGGTTGCATACCGCCTTGCCAGATCCGGATTGTGCGTAACCATAACAACCAGGCGGTCTTTTGCGATCTCCTGCAGAATATCCATTACCTGGATGCTGGTCTCCGTGTCCAGGGCGCCGGTCGGTTCATCCGCCAGCACAATATCCGGGTCGTTGACCAGCGCACGCGCTATGGCAACCCTCTGCATCTGTCCGCCGGAAAGCTGCGACGGCTTTTTGTGCTCCTGCCCGTCAAGCCCCACACGGCGGAGAGCCTCCTCCGCCTTCTGTTTTCTCTCGCTGCCGGAGATGCCGGAAATGGTCAGCGCAAGCTCGACGTTGGCAAGGACACTCTGATGCATAATCAGGTTGTAGCTCTGAAATACAAAACCAATCGTGTGGTTCCGGTAAGAATCCCAGTCCCTGTCCTTGTATTTTTTTGTGGAGATCCCGTTAATAATCAGGTCTCCGCTGTCGTAACGATCCAGTCCTCCTATTATATTCAGCAGCGTGGTTTTCCCGGAGCCGCTGGGACCCAGGACCGCAACAAATTCACTGTCCCGAAGTTCCAGGCTGACGTGATCCAGCGCCTTCTGCACCAGATCCCCTGTCCGGTATTCCTTGCTGATATCCTTGATCTGAAGCATAAATTCCTCTTTTCCTGACGATTCAGATTCCTTTTGAACTGCCTGTTTCCCCCATGAATCATGATCTTACTATACAATCGGTGATTTATGAATAAAAAAATACGAAACAAAGGATAAAATTTTCGAGGGCGGTTCCAAACGCACATACTTGAAACTGCTCGGCGATGCGGATTATACTGGGAATGCCGGAGGGACGGATTCCTGCATCACACCGTGCCGGCGCCTCCGGTCTGGGAATGAAAAATACACGGCGAAGCAGCGCCAAAGAAAGGAAAAGCGATGAGTGACTGTATCTTCTGTAAAATAGCCAACGGCGAAATCCCTTCCGCCACCATTTATGAGGACGAGACTTTCCGGGTGTTTCTGGATCTCGGTCCTGCCACAAAAGGCCACGCTCTGATTGTTCCAAAGCAGCACTACGCAAATCTCTGTGAGGTTCCGGATGAAACAGCGGCAAAGGCCTTCATTCTGGCCAAAAAAATCGTCTCCTATATGAAGGAGGCGCTCCCGTGTGACGGATATAATATTGTCCAGAACAACGGAGAAGCGGCCGGACAGACCGTTCCCCACTTTCACATCCACCTGATCCCCCGTTACCGGGACGATCATGCCGGAATCACCTGGAAGCCGGGCAGCCTCTCTGACAGCGACAGGGACGAAATACTGAAAAAAGCAGAAGGACTGAAAGGCTGACGGACTCTTTCGGATGCCTATACCAAGAACTGGCCGTTTAAAAAGAAGTGCCGCCGGGGCAGGACATGTTTCCGCTCCGACGGCGTTTTCTGTGTATAGATGACAAACAGCCTGCTGACTTTATCATCTGCTGTTTTTCAGGAGTAATTGTCAATTAACTGCAGGATCACCCGGATAGAATCCGTATGACTGCTGCCCTGCATTGCTTTTATGTATGTTTCTCTGTTCTCATAGAGCTTTCCGACCGCCTCCAGGAGAGACTCCTCTGTCAGATTTTCCTCCTCCAGTACAATACTGTACCCCTGTTTTTCAAACGAACGCGCATTCAGAATCTGGTCCCCGCGGCTGGCATTTGTTCCAAGCGGAATCAGCAGATTCGGCTTTGCCAGGGCGCTGATTTCGCAGATGGCGTTTGCCCCGGCGCGGGAAACCACCACATCTGCCATGGCGAACAGGTCCGGAAGCTGCTCTTTGATATATTCATACTGCCTGTAACCCGCCGTATGGTCCAGCGATTCATCCAGATTTCCCTTCCCGCACAGATGGACCACCTGCCAGTTTTTCAGCAGTTCCGGCAGGGCTTCCCGGATTTTTGTATTCACAAATACGGATCCCTGGCTGCCTCCGATGACCATCAGCACCGGCTTTTCCGTGTTAAACTCGCAGAACTCTCTTCCCGCGTCCGCGTCCCCGTGCAGCAGCTCCTGGCGGATGGGCGTTCCCGTCACAAAAGCCTTGCCTTCCGGCAGGCTGTCCCTGGTTTCCGGAAAATTGCAGCAGACCTTGACCGCATAGGGGATACAGATTCGGTTCGCCAGGCCGGGAGTCATATCCGATTCATGAATCAGAAGCGGGATTTTCAGGTTATTGGCTGCCAGCGCAACCGGAACTGCCACAAAGCCTCCCTTGGAAAAAACAATATCCGGCCGGATCTTCTTCAGGATCTGCCTGGCCTCATGAATCCCCTTCAGCACACGGAACGGATCGGAAATATTTTTCAGGTCAAAATATCTTCTGAGTTTTCCGGTCGAAATGCCATAATAGGGAATGTTCAGATCCTCAATCAGTTTTTTCTCGATCCCGTTGTAGGAACCGATATAAAAAATCTCATACCCTCTTTCCTTCAGCCCCGGTATCAGCGCGATGTTCGGTGTTACATGCCCCGCTGTTCCGCCGCCTGTAAGTACAATACGCTTCATACATTTTCTCCTGTTCCAGACTAGTTCAGGGCGGACGACCGGCTTCCGTTCTCCGGATTCTCAGGCGCCGCAAATCTGAATTCAGTATACGCAACAGGGTTGAAAAGTCAAGTTAACTGTTCATACCGAAAGCTTCTGTCCGCAAACCGCAGGGTATCGCCGCTTCTTAAAGGAACAGCCATGCCGGGATCCAGAAGCGCCCCGTTCCGAAAAGTGCCGTTTCGCGAGTTCATATCCAGAATCCGATAGGTTTTCCCGTCCCACAGCAGCCGCGCTTGAAGGCGGCTTACCGCAGGTGAAGGAATGCAGATATCTGACGCTTCCTCACTTTTCCCCAGAAGATACAGGTCTCCGGTCAGCACCTTCACCTCCCCGGCGCCCTCTGGTTCCGGAATCAGCCTGGCACGTATGGGCGGCTCTGTGTCCGGAACCTGCAGAGGTCCCAGGAAAACTGTTTCCTCCTGTGCCGAATAAGTCTGCTCCTCCGGCTGCCGGTAACTGCCCTCCTTCCTGCTGTCCTCCTCACTATGGAAAAAAGAGCTGTCCTGTTCTTCCTCGTCCTGTCCGCCGCACGCCGGAAAGGGAAAAACGGCCTCTCTGCCCTCCGGTTCCCTTTGCTCTTCTTCCGCCTCTTCCTGCTTCTTCCGGCGGTAAAGAAGAAGACAGGACAGGCAGGCAGCGCCGGCTCCCGCCGCGATTCCCTCCGGAATTCTGTTCAGATACCGCCAGCAGATCATTCCGGCTGCCGCCGCGGACAGCGGCGGCAAAAGCCAGAGAATCTTGTTTTTCCAGCCCTCCCGGAAAAAATGTTTCTCCGGTTCTGTCTCCGGATGAAAAAAATCGCTTAACAGGTCTTTGTCTCCGGGTACAGGGCTGTGCGGCTCTTCTCCCTGCAGCCCGGACTTCGTATCCTTTCTTTCCGTCCGGTGCCATTCCTCCTCTGAGTTCGTCCGGCTTTCTTCTTCCGAATCATCCAGAATACTTTCAAACCATGTCCCGGCCGGCACCGTTTCTATGGAAGAAACTTTCTGGTAAAACGCGTATCCCAAAACCACTCCTTCCGGATCCTGATGATCCAGCCGGGGAAGAAGATACTCTCCCAGCTCTTTGATCTGCCCGGAAAACGATTCCTCCAGCGGAGGAAAAAAACAAAACCAGATACTCTCCCCGGAGGCATCCAGGTATATTTTCTCCGGATGCAGATACAGGCCATGGAGATCCAGCAGATAATCCGACATCCTTTCGGTAACCTGCTGAAGCGAGCGGAACAAAAGCCGGAGAAATGTCCTGCCCGCCAGATGTGTTTCCAGATAGAGCGAAAGCGGCTGTCGGGATGTGATGTCATAGTAATACATTGTCCTGCCGTCCATCTCCTGCACGGTGCTCTTCAGGAGGCCGGGGATATCGTTCAGTTCTATCATGCGTATCTCGTAATGCATTCTGTCCAGCTTCCTTCCGCCGGACAGAATCATGTAATTATGATGAAGATCCCTGCGGAATTCTGTTTGTATTTCCTCCATACGGCTGCTCCTCTGCAATGCCGCGGACTCCACGAATCTTTCTGAGCGTCCTGACCGGATTGCTTTTTCTGATTTTCATCTGCACGTCCCAGATAAACCGGTCTCCAAATACCGGAAAACGCTGTCCTTCCACGGATACGGAACATCCGCTGCTGTCACAGCTGATACGGAAAGAAGGACACGTCCCCGGCATAACCTGTTCTCTCACCCTGGTCTGCGCGAGAAGCCTGGCCGCATCCTCCGGCAAGGCAGTGCCTTCCGCCTGATACCCGTTGGCGCAGACAGCGGCTTCGGCAGACGCAGACAGATACCACACGCGGTTATGCTCGAAAAACAGGAGTATGAGAAGCGCCGCAGTTATGAAACAGACTGCCGGCACCACCACCGATGCTTCCACCGTCAGCGTCCCTCTCTTCCAGAAGCTTTTGTCTCTGTAAAATATTCTTCTCACTTTTTCACCCCTGCTTATACCCAGAAGTTTTCTGTTCATTTACGGAATACCCGGAAGCAGCAGCCAGAGCAGGCACCCTGCCAGCAGAAAGGGAAGAAACGGAATCCTCTTTCTCCACACTTTCCTGTCCCTGCTCCTGATCCGCTCTGTCAGCGCATATGCCGCGGCCGGAAGCAGCGCGTCCGCCAGAAAAAGAAGCACAGAAGGAAGACCCAGCCAGATTCCAGCAGACAGAAGAACCAGGCCGTCTCCTCCGCCGATTTCTCCTCCTGAAAGGGCAGCCGCCAGCATGACGGCGAGGCCGGGGATTCCTCCGGCAAGAATCTGCCAAACCGGCTGCCGCATCCGGAGAAGCATCCAGAGAAATCCTGCCGCTGCGGCAGCCGCCGTCGGAAGCACCAGTATCTCCCGTTTTCTCAGATCCTGTACCGTATTCAGGCAGAGAAGAGCCAGAACAACTGTCCGTTCCGGAGACAGGCCTGCCGCGCTCATCCGTTACCCGCGGCCTGGCACCGGCTGCACTCCCGCATTCCTTTTACCTCCGATTCCGGCACGAGATGTGTCGTTCTTTTCAGTCCGCTGCACTCTGACGAATTATGATAGCAGTCTCCGTCCGGAGTAATATAGGCCAGATGATTTCTCCCTCCCCTGCCGACACATTTGTCGCACGCATGATACCTTGCTCCATAGGTGTTTCTGCGTCCAAACAGCCGGGAGGATGACACCGCTTCTATCTGCAGATTCAGATGGGAGCACCGGGAGGATGTATGGTAGACACTGTGGTAGTCCGTCACATAGACCAGTCTCTCCTCTTTTTTTTCTTTTCCTCCGTTATCTGCCGCGTCCCGGCCTGTCCAGGGGCGGACTCTGGCACGGACAGCAATCCGCACCGTTTTCCGAAACAGGGGGATTCCCTTCACCTGAAACGGAATCTCCTCTGTGAGATCGATGAAAGAAACAGAATCCGATCCTGCCGAGGCGGCGAATATCCCCGCGCTCTCCGCCCTCTGCTGGAGGACTGTCAGTTTCCTGACATACAGGCCATACATTTCCATCAGACAGACAAGGGCAATCACACAGAAAAAGAACAGGGGAACGGCAAGCGCCGCTTCTACGGTCAGACTTCCGCGGGAAACAAAGAAAGAGACTCTTTTACGGCGCGGCAGAACTTTTTTTCCTCCGGGGGGAAGGGCAGAAACTGCCGGTTCGGCTGTGTCTGAAAGAGAGATTTGAATATTGGATTTTCGGTTGCGTTTTCTGTCCGCTGTCAATAAAAGAGCCCCTTTCTCTGTTCCCCGTACCCGTAGCACCTGTCAATACTAAGCTCCCGGCCGCCTGTTTCCGTCTTGATCTTCACATCGGCCGCGTCCAGGCAGCAGTCCAAACAGAATTTAGTTCCCGGATTCTTCTCCCGTACCGTCAGCTCCGTCAGATCCATCATACGGGCCGCCAGCGTATCCGCCTTTGTTTTCAGCAGAAGGATCCGCAGGTATTCCTCATACCGGAGTCCGCCCTCCGAGCTGTGCCTCTCGGTATCTGCCGCACTCTGCAGAGCCGCGAGAGAATGCAGCGAAAGCTGCCAGGAACTGTCCGTTTTTACCATGGGAATTTTCCCTCCGTCCAGCAGCTCCCGGAGATCCAGCACAGATTCTCCCCAGGCCCAGCATTTTTTCAGGGCAAAGGAGACGGCCGGCTCCAGCTCCGGGTTTCCCAGGGATGCGGAGATGACGGCCGCCATCTCCGCGGCTTCCGCCCGCCGCTCCGGGCTGGAGACCAGATAGATCAGATTTGACTTTTCCCGCAGCTTCTGCAGCTTTGTCAACGCTGCTTTCAAATTTTCCACATCGGTTGTTTTTCCCGCAAGGACGTACTCGGCCTGATATTCTGCCGAAGCTGACCCACGCTGGCGGGTAAAACAGCCGAAATTCCGCATCAGGAATTCCCGCATCAGAAACTCTTCATCTCCTCCCCTCCATCCGGAGGGAACCATATTCATCCCTGTCTGCAGGGCTCTGCCGCTCACCAGTTCTTCCGGTTTCAAGGAACCGGAAGACAGCTGCCTTCCTGCCGGAACGGCCAGGGACAGAATCCCTTTCTTTTTCAAAACCCGTATGGTCTCAATGGGATTCACAAAGTCTTCCGGAACCGTGACCTCTCCCTGGCGGGCTGCTCCTTCCGGATGATCCTCTGCATAAAGCTCCGCGGCCCTGTCCTCCGTGATCTTTCCGGCTTCCCGCTGCAGGGAGCCTTCGGTTTTTCCCTCCTCCAGAAGCTTCTGTTTCCCCGCTTCCAGAAGCGCACTGCCCAGGCTGTCGCGCATTGCCTCGCACACCTGTCTGCGAAAAGCCGCCCCGCCATTGTCTGTGGCCAGCACATACCCGGTGAGTTCACTTTCCACGGGTCCGAAGCGCAGAAGATCCACAGCACCCGGAGAAACATTCTCTTTTTTCGGATCAAGCACCATCGAAACATCCTCCTCTGTCTGCTTCAGAACTCTTCCCAGCTGAAGGCTTTCTCCCCCGTATCCGGCATCCAGAAAAAGAAGTCCGTACCGGTCGAACAGTGTGCGGTCATACTGGGAGAACATCGAGTACAGTCCCTGCTCCTGCGCGCACGCGAGCGCTGCCCTTCCCGCCGCCAGACGGGCAGAATGCAGGGCCGCCGCAATCAGCGAGAGCATCACCAGCAAAATCAGGCAGAGGTACAGGGTTATACTTCCCTGCCAATAAGTTTCCTTTTTCCCCTGCATATGCTCCCCTCCCTGCAGCGGCGGCTTCAGATTCCGTTACTCTGACTGGTAATTTTATTCAGAATATTCGTGACAAGACTGGTCAGCTGGCTTTTGAAAATAATGACTAAAGATATTAAAACAACGGTGATCAGAATTATTTCTACCACAGACACCGCGTCCTCTTCCCTGATAAATGCTTTGATTTCCTCCATTTTTTCCTCCTGAAAATATTCTCTTGTACGCGCGTTTCCCGGATCAGAAGGACCAAAAGGCGGGAACCAGGATAAGCGCCATGACGATAACCAGCATCATCCCCATGGGAAGAAGCAGCCTCACGGACACCTTTTCGCCCTCTGCCCTGGCGGTACGCTTTCTTGTCTCAAAAGCCCTTCCAGCCTCCTGCTCCAGCAGTTCATTCATCTTTGCGTTCCCTCTTTTTCTGTTCTGTTCCAGAAGAAGGGCCAGCTCCCGGTACACCGCCAGGCCGCAGCGTTCTCCCAGGTGCTCATAGGCATCCCGCTCCAGAATGCCGTTCTCCATCTCCTGCCAGGTCCGGGCAGCTTCCTCCAGAGCCGGATTGACCTTTTTTCCTCCCTCCTGCTCCCTGCGGCATGCTTCTGTCAGACGGCCGAATACATTCCGCACACTGAGGCCTGCCCCTGTCATAAGCTGAATCTTGCTGACCAGCTCCGGATATGCAAGCTCCAGCTGCTCCCTTCTTTTTTTCTCCGCATGCTCCCGCCTGTTTCTGTCCGACGAAACGCAGAAGAAGATTCCCGCCAGAAGCAGAAGGCAGAGTCCGCTGCCAATCTGTTCGTTCTTTTGAAACCACTTCAGTTTTCTTCCCTTCCACTCTCCCGGAAGGAGGAAGCGGTTTCCGGAAGACGGCTCATTCAGCTTTTCCGTCTCCGCCTGCAGCTCTCCGGCAAAGGCTCCTTTTTCTTCCGATGGAAACAGCACAATCGTTCTGCGGTAATCAAGCATCTGATCCTGCAGATACAGGGCCGCCAGCAGCACTGCCTGACAGCCTTCTTCCGGTATGCCGGAAAGAAGCGTCCCGTCCCAGCGGAGATATTCCGGTTTTGTGGAGGACCACTGAACAGTAATGTCGGAATCCTGAAAAGACACCGGAAGGTCAAGATTGTGATCAATATGCGTCAGCGTCCTGTTTTCTCCCAGAATTTCCGCATCCAGCTCTTCTGCCTTTTTCTCCAGGAGTCCCTGCGCCTCCTGCTCCGAATAGCGAAATTCGGGAATTGTGATTGTCACCTCCTCTCTGATTCCATCCTCGGTCTCCACCTGAAGCGGTATCTCTTCCAGACCGTTATCCCGGCTGTTTTTTTCCAGACTGGTCACCTCTCTGGAATCTCCCTCATGCAGTTCTGCGGCCAGAACGGCAGAAACTACGGCAAGAGCGAACAGAAAAAAGAAAAAAGATTTCTTTTTTAGCTTTTTTCTCCGGTACAGTCCTGTCAGCAGGACAAGCACCAGAACAGGCAGAACAGCTTTCATCGGCCCTCCTTCTGTCAGATACGGCTGACGGCGTTCCGGATCATCCGCCTCCCCAGAACAAAAGCTGCCAGATACAGCAGCAGACACACCGTCATCACGGCTGCGCCGGCCGCGTTCCCGTACAGGGGATCCAGAAAATCCCCGAAAGAGATCTTCAGATAGAACAACACTCCAGCGGGCATGATGCTCATAATATTCTGCTCCAGCTTTCTGGACGCGATGACAGTCTCTATTTCTTCTCTGGTGTCAATTCTGCCGCAAAGATTTCTTCGGGTGGCATTCAGGATGTTCTCCATATTTCCGCCTGTCCGCTTGGCAATCAGCAGGATCTCCCCGAACATCCGTATATCTTCATCACCGCTTCTCTCCCCCAGATCGGCAAACAGCTTCTCTACCGGCCGCTGCAGCTCCATCTGCCGGACCATCCACGCGGCCTCCTGGGAAATGATGTCTTTCGGCCCATAGAGCTTCTGCATATCCGCCGCCGCGGCCCGGACGGCATTTTCCAGTGAATAGCCCGCCGCCATGGAAGTGTGGATGGAACAGAGGAAGTCCTTGAAATGAAGATTGAGAAGCCGGATTCTTTCCGTGGCAAGCTGCCTTCGGCGGCAATGGCAGTAAAATACGGAAAAGGCCGCCGCCGCCGACAGCGCGGGAACGGATTCATAGCAGAGCCAGACTGCGCCTGCCCCGATCAGCGCGCCTTCCAGAAGAAAACGGAAGTACTGTGCGGCAGACAGCTTATAGTTTCTGTAATCTGTTTTTCCCGGATGCCCGCCGCTCCTGCAGGCGCCGGAGCTTTTCTTCCCGGAGAAGCCCGTTCTGCCGGACCAGACAGCCCCTGCCGTCACGGCTGAAAATTTTCCGGAGGCAGACCTCTCCGTTTTCCATCCCTGTAATTTCCGCAATTTCTTCCACCTTTCTTTTTCCCGTACTGTCCCTGGACAGATGCACCAGAATCTCTACGCCCGCGGCAATCTGCCTGCGGATAACCGGAACCGGCAGCTCCATGCCGCTCATCATCACCATGGAGACAAGCCTCTCGACCATATCCCCGGCGCTGTTGGCATGGGCTGTTCCCAGGCTCCCCTCGTGCCCGGTGTTCAATGCCTTTATATGGACTCCCTATTCTCCCATCATGCATAAATACAATATCTGTACATAATATACAGTGTATATAACGTTATTATCTTGCCATTTCACAGCTACAAAAAGAAAAGAGAGCCTTTCACAGCCCTCTTTCACATCGACTTTCTCATTCATTTATCATACTCAACATTTTTTCAACCAATATCTCTAAACTTTTTCCCAAAAATGGGACAAAGTCTGGTATTGCACCAAATGCCATCCCGATCATTATCATTCGACCACATTCCCTTGCAGATTCCAATGCAAATCCATAACTCAAAACACCTGTCAGAATAAAAATAATTGATAAAAAATAAAGCAAAATATTTCCCAACATCATCGGAATTTTTAAAAACCAGTGAATCAATGTCATTACTGCAAGAACCAAATATAAAAACACCTTAATTATGTACTTAACAAACATTTTTTATCCCTCACTTTTTTATCGTTCCGGACAGCAAGAATCTTGCCATCCGGACTTCCACTTTTTTGCTATCCGGACTGCAAAATTCTTGCGTTCCGGACTTCCACTTTTTTGCTATCCGAACTGCAAAATTCTTGCTGTCCAATACAGAGCATTATCCTTTCATGTATATCAATTCCGCCAAAATCATCTCTTCTGCATCATGATAAATGGTATTCATCCGCCTTGCCCATTCCATGTTGTCCTGCCTTTTTAATTTCTCTGTAATTCCTTGTTTCTCCATCATTTGTTTTACTAATCGTTCTTCCCTATCCCTTGCTTCTATATCAATCTGATTCAAATGCTCTACAAGTTTTCCTTGCAGCAATAATATTTGATATTTTGCCTTTCTGTGTTCCTGTAAATAGCTTTTACGAAGCATCCCATATTTCCCATAAGTTGGTTCGGTATCTGCCAGTGTCAATTCCGGTAAATAATAATCGCCACATAACATATAAGTAATTCCATTTTTCTTATCATAAATTTCGTTCTGCATAAAATATTCTCCTTTTCTTCCTATAATTGGTCGTACATCTTCAACAGTGTTCCTTTTTTCATTTGACTATATTTCTCTTGTAATTCTTCATATTTTTTCTGAAGATTTTCATAATCGCTTTTCGGAACACTATCAGATAATTTATGTTCTAAACTCTTAATCCGTGCTTCCTGTGCTTTTGCAATAGCATCGCTTTTAGGATTTCGCAATACCTTTCCCTGTTGCTTTTCCTTCAATTCCATCATTACTTGTTTCACATTCGGATTATTATAGAAAAAACCTCTGGAAAGTCCTGTTAGTTTTGTAAGTTCAGCAACAGAAATTTTCACATTTTTTCTATACATTGTTTCAATAGCTGTTATTGCCGTTTCCGTCATTTCCGCACTTTTTTCTTTTGCCAATGCTACCATTTTATCGTGTTTCTGCATTTTCCTTTTCCCTCCTGTATTGTGCTAATAATTCATTCATTTCATCCCGTACAACCTTTGTATCCTCCGCCAATGCTTCGTTTCTTAACCGCCTATAGTGTGGTATGGTTCGTGTATCCTTATGCCCTAGCAGCCTTGCAATGCTATCATCATCTAATTTCATTTCTGTAAGTTTCACTCCAAATGTATGTCTAAAACGATGTGTACGAAATTCAAAATAATTTCCATTATCATCCCTGATATCATTTTCATAAATCATGATACTTACATGATATTTCAGCATCGAATCCGTATATAATTTTCCATTATCTTGCAGAAAAATATATTCCGAATCTGGATGATCCTTTTCGGAAACCTCTATTGCTTTTCTAATCAATTCTGCCAGCTGGTCGCTGACCGGTCTTTTGTATTTCCTTGTTTTCTGCTGGACAATAGTTATAAAATAATGTCCAGATTTTTCAGATAAGCAATCCCTACGCAATGTCAACGTATCCTCAATTCTTGTACCGAGCATCTGATGTATTATTAAACATCTTCCTAACTGGGGCTTTAATTTTGTTAATGCACTATTAAATCTCCTGATTTCTGCATCCGAATACGCTTCAGGTAAAGCATTGTCATATGCTCTGCAATCACTCGACAGAAAAAGGTTGCATAAATTTTCTATTTCCAGTTCCCGCCCAATTTCATCCAGCAGATTATCCAAAACCGACAGTTCTGTCGTATAACTGACCGATGTAAGACCGGTATCCGTTTTTATATAAACTAGATAATCTTCTATCATATCCCTGCTAATTTCTGTGAAATGCCTTACTTCTGGGAACCGATCATGCATGAAGCCAGCGAACCGACGAAATCCACGCAATTCACCTTTTATACTCCCCATTGCTTTTGTCTGGCAGTGACTATACAATATTTTCTTTATTATCTCCTTAAATTCTTTCTGCCTGATCTCACGAAAATCTAATCTATATCTACCACGAATCGGATTACTCCTTGGCACAATATCCAACTTTCTCATATCCCATACATCCTTTTCATTTTCTGGAATATCTGCTGTTTTACACTTCACAACATACTCATAATACATTTTCAGAAAAGAAACCTGAGCGCTACTTTGTTGCCCAACGCTTTGCCTATCCGGTCTATTTCTTCTAACATACAGCGCCAATCCTTTTTTATATAAAAATGCTTTATAGCTTCTCTCCAGTTCTTCCCATTTTTTATCAGTGATGCTACTACAACTTGTACACTTCTCATTCAGAAATTCTTTCAACAAATCAAATCTGTAAATATCATTTACTACTGTTGATAAGGATAAACGTCTGCATCTATCATCGATATACCCATAAATCTCATCCTGTATCTTTTCATTATGAATCTCTGATATGTAGTACACCCTGTTTTCCTTCCATTTCAGCCCTGCCAACTGTTTTTCTGTAGCTTGTTGATAACAGTCATAAGAAATCACATTAATATTACCTTTCATCATCTTCTACTCCTTTCAATTTAAATGACTGATTTTTTGAAAAATATTTATCTTCAGCCGATACAATACGTTCCGGCATGAAATCAATGTACTGTTTAGTCATATTCTCACTTGAATGCCCCAGATAATCTCGTACCCCTTGTATAGAAACTCCATTTCCGTACATTGAAGTCGCAAGGTTATGTCTGTAATCGTGTGCTCTAAAAATATAATCTCCGCAGTCAATCCCACGAACCTTACACTCCCGAATCATCTGATTTGAAAAAGTCTGTCCACTAAATGCACCACCATTTTTATTTTTGAATAAATACTCACCATTTTTTATTCCGTGCTTTTTTTCATAATCATTCACCAGTTCTACTAATATACTAGGAATCGGAATGACTTTTTCTCTCCGCATTTTGCTTTGATATATACGCATCCAACTCTCATTGCCTTGTGAATAAAAGGCTCCCGATTTTATTGTGCAAACCTCGCTTTTCCTAATTCCTGTACAAAACAAAATCAAATACATCAACTGTAAATGCTCTGGGAATGTCGGCAGCTCCTTAATCAGATGAGCAATTGTTTTTTCTGGGACACTTCTTTCATTGTGTTCCGGAAAACCTTTTTTCAAAAATCGTTCCGGATAAAACTTCAACACTTCAATATTTTTCATCTTCAAAAACTGTAGAAATGTATGCACATGCGTAACATATCGATTAAAAGTGGAATACTTAATATCGGACTCATCCAAAACAGACAAATAATCCACTATATCTTGCATATCCAGTTCTGTTACTTTCTTACTCCGTCCGTCCAGATATTGTAGAAATTGTGAAATAAAACTTATTTTATTTCGGATATTTGATAAGGACAGATCAGATATTCCGACCAAATATTTTGCGTATAATTGTAAATACCAACGATTTTCTTTTTCATGAATATTAACAAATGAAAGGCTTTTAACAGGTGAACTGGCATTGATTCTTGATTTATCAAACTGAAACCTATCCATATACCAGATACACGCCTGCCAATTTGTCTCTGTATCTGTTAGAAATAACGTTCTTCTCGCAAACTCAACAATCTTAGAAGCCTGTTTTTTTATAATTTCCGACTCCCTGTTCAAATACAGATAAAATCTGTTTTCATCTGCCTGTTCCATTTTTTCAATATCATCTATTCCGTACTTATCGCAAAACCCTATAAGTGCTTTTAATGGTTCTAAAAAATATCTTCGGTGTCTTTGTACCATATCCATATTCAGAATTTCACACAGCAATATTTTTGTCTGTCGCACCAACTGTGATGAACGTATTCCCGTTAAGTCCCATAACAAATCATTTTTATCAACCACCTGACGGAAGGATTGCGCTTTCTTCTTATTGGGTACATACAGCAAAAACAATTTATCTTGCTTAAAAAACTCCTGTTCAACAGAGAAGGGATTGCCTTGTGAATAGACATCCGGCATATTTTCAATTTTTAGGCGATCAAATAAGCTCAGTAATTCCGCTCTATACTTTTCTGAAATATCCTCGTTCTCAAGAGAATCCATATACATTTTTCTCGTGTCATAGTTAATATCAGCCGTACACTGTATATCTGTATGCTGAAAAAATTTGTATAACCGGTTATAGTATTTTGCTTCTCCATTCGTAACTAAAGATATCTCTTCCGTTAATTTCTCAGATATTTTTTCCTGATATAACTTCGGAACAATTTTTAATACTGCCAAGGTAATCCCTTCCTTTTACAGAAAATCTGCAATTTGATATAAATCTTCATTATTTGAGTAATATTGATCTGTCGCTTCTATCAATCGTTCATTATTCTCACCCAAATATTTAATGGTAGTTTCAACTTTCTTATGACCCAGGGCAAAACGAATGTCATTCAAATCCCATCCTTCTTTTCTTCTTTCCTCTGCAAAATAATGTCGAAGCTGATGCGGATGGGAATTGATATCCGTTTTTTTGGATAGCCTTTTCAACATGCTATACACAGAATCCGCATCTAATGGCTCCCCTTTGTTTTTTCCAGTTAATTTTGTGAATAGATACTCCGAATCCATCAGACTTTTCCGGTTTTCAGAAATGTACTTAACCAAAAACTCAAAAGTTGTATTACTTAACAATGCTATTCTATATTCTGCATTTTTTGCCCTTGCCAAGTTGGTATTGGTTTCACGATATCTTACCCGAACCGTCCTTCTTTCAAAATCAATATCTTCGGTATAATGGATTCCCAGAATTTCTCCTAATCTAAGACCGGTTTCTGCCATCATTGCTATCAGTAATCGGTCTCTGTCATTCGTACAGGCATTTATCAACGCCTGTATTTCTTCGGATGTTATTTCTTCCAGATTAGGTTCTTCTTCTCTAAGGAAACCTTTAAACGAATTCACTGCATTTTGATGATTTACTCCCATGCTGTCAAAATACGATACTTTTTTTACCCGTAAGACTTTAAGCATTGGCAAAACATCTTCCAGTGCCAAGAACTGGTAGTATCTGAAGACTGCACCAAGATACATATTGCAGGTCTTATTGCTCGTCTGTGTATTGTGTTCCGTATGTTTTCCATCCTTAACCCAATACAAGAAATCAATAAAATGTTTATTCTGCTCTGAATAGGACAGCAATGTAACCTCATCCAATCCTATCGTTTGTTCCTGCAGAAAATTGTAATAATATGAAAGTGCGAAGGCTGTGGATTTTACAGTATTCGGAGAAGCATTAATCTGATCCAGATGCTTCAAATACTTTGATGGAAGGATTGCCATTTCTTCTACATCCGAAATAATCAAAAATCGTGGTCTATTATCTTTCAAAACTGAAACAACCCTATATTTCAATCCACAGCCCTCCTTTCTTTTTGACTTCTTTGACTTCTTTGACTTCTTTCATCTTACATTATACACAAAGAAGTCAAAATGTCAATTGCGTATTTGACATCTTTGACTTCTTCAAGTTAAAAATAATGATTTCTTTGATTTCTTTATATTTAAAATTGATTTTTCGGAACATAATTGATAAGATAAAGGTTAAGAAGTCAACTCAAAAAAGTCAAAGAAGTCAAAAGGAGATTGGAATGAACGAATTTTTATCAAATCCAAGTACATTAATAGATCCCGACAGCGTTTACGATCAGGAACGATTCATCAATATACTTCAAACAATTTTACACACAAAAACACAAAAAGAATTATCTGAACAAACCGGCATAAACAATGCGACTATTTCTCGAATGCTCAATGGCACCCGATCAGGGCGACCATATAAAAGCACTATTGATAAAATTGCAAAAGCCATTGATGATCCAGAACTTATCAATGAATTATATGATGCTACTGGATATTCACCTCGGAAAATACAGGAACGAAAGAAGATAATTGCTGACAATGGATTTTCTCCGGATCTCTCTACTGTTCAGATACATGAAAAGTTTTTTTCCACTTTAATGCGTGGTCTTTCCATGATGACAAGTCTGCATAAAATCGAATGGACAATAAAATCCGGAACGCCCAACTCGTACGATTATTTAATTGAGCTAAAAGATGGGAATATAGATTATTGGTATATCCGATATGTTGATAGAATTACTTCTGATGAAGAAAGGAAAAAAGCCTTAACTGCCATTTATGGAGAATTTGCAAAATTGAAATTGGACGGAAAAATCAAAGTTTCTTGCGCCACTCCTTCTTACGAAGATTATGATTATTTTGTTACAATTCCTCCATACCAATTAAATACAATAGCTTCAATTATACATTTTGATTCTGAACTGGAAAGATTTGCAGACGAAACCTTTTTAGAAACAGTTTTACCATTTAAAGAAAATATTCCTGTTAAAGATTTTTGTAATCTTACTGAACCACTGATACTATAACTTTTTGTTTTTATCACAGAGAGAGTTGCTTATGGCTCTCTCTTTTTTTACAGTTCCTCCTCTAATATTCTAGCTCATTATGGCAAATCATTTTTTAAAGCAAGTATCGCCTAGAGTAACTCAAAACCCAGTTTCTGGATTTTGATTCTCTGACGAACTTGATGGAGATTACGATTCCCCATACCCTCGATATCACAAAACATTAAATTTTGCTATTAGCTCAAAATAAATTTTCGCAGCTTTCTGTTTTTGCACTCATAGTTGTCAAAAGCTTTTTATAACCATCTGCTTCTACCGGCTGCTGATTCAAAATTCTTTTATTCAAAAATGAATAAAAGTGAATTTCACAAAAAATACCCATCACAAAAAATGTAATGGGCACTTCTATTCATTATATTTGCTCCGACAAACAGGAATTTTAAATTTATTCTTGAATATATCTTTTTATTCCAGCTAATTCACAATAATTACCAAAACTACTATATTCATTTTCAATTATTTGTTTTTCAAATTTTCCACCATGAGCAACGTATTCATCAAACGATAATTTGTTAGTGTTAAGTAAAGAAGCAATTCGTTGTATATCAAGAATTATTTTATCATCTAAACACATATCTTTTTCTCCTTACAACTACCGATTTTCCCAATTCATCTTACCACTATTTCCATTTTTTGAGAACATAGCAAATACCCCTATATAATATTTCTCATAAGTTTCTCAATTACCCCAGAGCAAGATCCACCTGTGTTAAACAATATTGTCTTTCAGCCAAATGTTCTCTCATCAGGTTTTCATCTTGCTGGGGATTCCCCATACCCATTTTTTCTATTTATGCCGAGGTCTCAGTACGCACTAGAGCAAGATCCACCCCGGTAATACCATATCGCTATTTTAGCAATATGGCATATTCCGGATGTTGGAATCTTGCTGAGGATTGTACTCCCCAGTTCCTCACATTCAGCATAAATATGCACTTGGTTCCCCGAATTTCTTCGGTCACAACACAGGGAGATAAAATAGGCTAAACAGCCCGATATCCCTGTGAAATCACTATGTGATTAAAAAACAGCAAGGACAGGAAGTGTGTATACACTTCCGCAAAATTGCCAATTTTGGTTCCCTACCCAAAATTAAAAAATACAAAAAATGAAAAAATCACACTTGTCTCATGATTCAAATTTTTATATTTTTTGTTCATACCACTTTTTGTACTTATACTATTTTTCATATTTTTTTCATTCCTCCAAAATCAAAAAAGGACATCAACGTTTATTTGTTGACATCCTTCGTTTTGATTTTTTAAGGAATTTTTATTTTATCTGATTTTAAGAATGTTATTCGATACTAAAATTAAATTCTTGCCTGTCACTACATTCTTCAGATATTTCCAGACCGTCTTATGAGCAATTTCCAAACTATTCCTGCAACTTTCCCTGCTGTAATTCATCGAACAGCGCATGCGCAAGTGCACTCATGATTGCACGATATTTTCCAGCATCCTCAAACAGCTTTGTATATGTCTCTGTGCTTTCAATGTATGCTTCCTGAGCAGCATCATCGAATAACTGTGGGAAGATATTATTCTCAAAAATCTGTCTACCATCAGTCTGAGCCGATTTCATCAGTTTTTTATTATTCTTCAATTTCTGATGTAAGGCTGTAATCACAACCCTGTCACCTTCGGTAAATGCTCCCATATATTGCTCATTGATTTTCTCTATTACCTGTTCCAAAGGGCTAAGAGTTTCCACCATTTTTACTGGTTTCTTCAATTTTGCCGGATCATAAACACCTTTTTCTTCTTTCATAAGCTCAATAGAGCCTTCATATGTTTTCTCAAGATTATAATATTCAAGCCTTACTCTATCACCAAGAACAAATGGTATCGTCGGATCCGCAGGAACTATCTTTGCCAAGTAAGAACAGAAAATATATTCATTATGTAACGGTTTATCAAACATACGTGTGATCTGAGTAATATATCCATACCACTTTACAAACGATCTACATGTTTTACGAAACTGATATCTTTGTTCTTGATTTAAAGAATTGTATTTCTGCTGAATAGGCAACAAGGCATTAGTAATAGCAGCCTGCGTTTTATTTGCCTTACGTTTATCCTCATCGAAATAAATCTTATTTACCTTTTCAATATCTGTATCATCATATACTTTGAATCCTCGTAGCATCTTTTGAGTCTTATAAATCAAATCCGTATTGATTTCCTGAGACAGAGAAGTTTCCTGATAAAATGGCTGGAATGCCTTTAAGATATCATCTTTAGTATTTACAAAATCAATGATAAAGGTGTCCTGTTTATCTGGATGAGTACGATTAAGTCTGCTCAGTGTCTGAACAGCTTTTACATTTCGCAATTTTTTATCTACAATCATCGTATGGAGCAATGGCTCATCAAAGCCAGTCTGGTATTTCTCCGCAACTATTAGGATATTCCCGTCATCATGGAACACCTGTTTTGTCTGAGCTTCGCTCACTCCATTTAAGCTACTTTCTGTCCATTCTTTTTCGGTTTGATCATCTGGATCTTTGATTGATCCAGAAAATGCAGCCAAGATTTCCACATCGTTATATCCGTTTGCTTCTAGATATCTCTTTATTTCATGATAATAGCGAACAGCAGCTAATCTCGATGATGTTACAACCATCATCTTTCCTTTACCCTTAATCTTCTGCTTCGTCACGTTACGGAAAGTCTCAACAATAATTGCTGCCTTCTGCTGAATGTTATATGGATGTAACTCTTCATATTGTTTAATTACCTTTAATGCTTTTGACTGCGGAACATCGGGATTATCTTTTGTGTTCTTTGCAATCTGATAACAAGTCTTATAGGTGGTATAGTTCTGAAGAACGTCCAGTATAAAACCTTCTTCTATCGCTTGGCGCATGGAATACACATGATATGGATGAAATGAACCATCGTTCCATTCTGTACCAAACATCTCTAAAGTTTGCCCCTTCGGTGTAGCTGTAAATGCAAAGAAAGATAGATTCTTATGTTTTCCATGAGAAATCATTTCTTTTACCAAACGTTCATTATCATCCAAAAGTTCTTCTTCAGCTTTTCCTTCCAGTTCAGCATATTCTTTCAGGGCATCGGATACATCAGCAAGTGCTGTCTTAAGTTTCAATGCAGATGTACCGGTCTGAGATGAATGTGCTTCATCAACAATAATTGCAAAACGCTTATCCGTTGTATCATCAACTTCTTCATAAATCACCGGAAATTTCTGTAATGTCGTAACGATAACACGCTTTCCAGCATTCAATGCATCCCGTAAATCTTTAGAAGATTTCTTTTCATCAATAGCACATACACTACCAAGAGTATGATCAAATCCCGTAATTGTCTCCTGTAGTTGTGCATCCAGATTTCTTCTGTCTGTCACGATTACTACAGATGTGAAAATTGGCTCATTTGCATCATTATGAAGAGATGCCAGCCGGTATGCAGTCCAAGCAATAGAGTTGGATTTCCCAGAACCAGCGGAATGCTGAATCAGATAATTATGTCCCGACCCGTTTTCTCGTACATCAGCAACTAGTTTGCGAACCACATCCAACTGATGAAATCTCGGAAAAATTAAACGTTTCTTTGTAACATTTTTTCCATCTTTCTTTTCGGTTTTAACTTCAAAACTAATGAATTTCTGAATGATATCCAACAAACTGTCTTTCTGTAATACATTCTCCCAAATATAAGATGTTACATAATCATCATCTTTTGCCTGTGGGTTACCCGCACCACCATCATTACCGGCACCATTAGAGCCCTGATTGAACGGCAAGAAATAGGTATCAGCACCTTTCAATTCCGTTGTCATCCATGCTTCATAAAGGTCTACTGCAAAATATGCAAGGATACGATGATTCAGCCAAAAAGCAGGTTTTCTTTGATCACGATTATACTGCCACTGCAATTTTGCATTATCTACATTCTGCCCTGTAAGCTGATTCTTTAATTCAATTGCAACCACAGGAATTCCATTGATTGCAAGCATCATATCTACAGAATTATTATTCTGTTCCGAATAATGCCACTGCCTGATACACTGGCATACATTTTGGGAATATCTTTTCACAGCAACATCATTCAGTGTGGATTCCGGTTTAAAATAGCAAACCCTAAAATCCATTCCACGATGCTTGAAGCCATGACGCAACACAGACAGCAATCCATCCATCTGCACAGCATCTTCAAAACATTTATAAAACTTCTTGTATGGGTCAGAATTACATTGTTTCTCAAAACGCTGCCACATAATTGGCTGAGTTGCTTTCACAAACCCAACCAATGTATTAATATCCAACGCCATACCAAGAGAAGAAGCATATCCGGCATCTGTTGCCTTTTCATACCCACCAGCGGATGAGACAAGAAAGGCTTCAATATTCGATTCAAACTGTTTTTCATTTTCAGCCATAGGTTATACCACCCTTCTTTTTCCTGTCACAACTTCATAAATCAGTGACTTTTTGTATGCTTCCAGTTCTACAACCAACTCAAGTTTTTCATGAATCAATGCATCAAGCTTTTTACTTTCTGCAGTTATGAAATCTGCAATTTGTCTCTGTTCTTCAAGTGGAGGAAAACATATTCTCAAATTTTTAAAATAAGTCCAATATAATCGAAGGCGAAAATCTGCAACACCATAAGATAGACCACGAATTTTCTCTGTAAATATTGGTGTCCTAAGTAAAGCTTCAACATATCTAGAATCCAGTTCACACTTTGGTCTTGCAACAACATACGCTGGACTAACTAAACCTTCAACCTGTGCAGCTCCAAATCCGCCTTGCCATGCTCTCATCATATTATAAGCAAGATCATTGCGATGAACAACTTTATATACTGATTTATCCTCACTTCTTACAACTTTCCTTATGCGATCATCATCACCGACTTCACCTTCAGAAATTCCAGTATTAATAGAAACCATAAGAATTGGCAAATCTTCACGTCCAGTCTCTTTACTTTCCTCATAAAGAGTTGCAATTCGACGAATTTCCCAATTTGAAGGAATGGATTCTAAATTTTCAATAGTACTTTCTTTCATTTCTACATTTTTATCAAGCCCCTTAGTCACTGCTTCAAAAATCACAGCCTGTTTCAATTCCTTATATTCATCTATACTTGCCTTTACTTCTTCAATAATTTCATTAATTTGGGAACAGGTTTCATCCAAATAATCAGCAATAACTTGCTGTTCATCATAATCTGGTACAGCTACTTTCTGATGAAGTATATCATGCGATGATACACGCAAACGAATCTCCAAAATGCCATTTGCAAACTGACGTAATCTTTTCTGAAATGGTTCCGTTTGAAACAAATAATTCATATAACGAATATCAATCTGCGATTTTGCTGAATAAACATAATATACAGGACTAACACACCCTTCATATTTGGATAAACCAACAGAGCCAATCAAAATATTCATACTATTAGCAACAATAGTATTGGGATATACAACTTTATAATCTTCTAAATTCTCTTTTGACTTATTACCTTGATTCCCTCTTTCAGAATATGGAATAACACCATCGGTATTTGTCAAAGAAAGAATATTCATTGTTACAATCGGACTGTTTTTTTGATTTATTTCATCTAAACATGCATACAGAGGCCTGATATACCAATTCTTCGGAATAAGACCAACCCATTCAATACCTGTATCTTTCATTTCTTTTTCAGGATTAATTACTGTTTTCACAATTATTCACCCCCGAACAATTCATGCAATTTTGCCATCAAGCCCTTTTCATGTTCTTCGATACGTGCAGCAATCACACCTGACGGTTCAATCTTCTTATATTCATAGAATGTTCTGGTGAACGGAATTTCATATCCAACTTTCGTCTTGGACTTATCAACCCAAGCATGTGGATTATATGGAATAACCTCACGTTCAAAATAAGCATCAATATCTTCTGCCAATGGTACATTCTCCGTGTCACGCTTAGATGTATCTACCATCAGCTTATTTTTCTTCATCATAACGTTTCCATTTTCATCGAACTGAGGTGTTTCCACTACAATTTTGTTATATCCAAGGTCAACAGAATCCATAACCTTACTCTTTACAATGATTGCATTACCATTTTCTTCAATCCCTTTGTAAGTTTCATCCACATAAGCACCATACGCTTTAACAATCAGATCACGACAAGCTTTTGTAATATCAACATTCTTTAAACCAATATTCTTACGTCTGCTAGATGCACAATTTGATGCATCGATCAACTGAACCTTCCCCTGATGTGTTACAGGTTTATTTTTCATAACAAGCCAGATATAAGTAGCAATACCTGTATTATAAAAAGCATTGTTTGGCAACTGCACAATAGCATCAAGCCAGTCATTTTCTATCAAATATCTACGGATTTCAGAAGGACCAGAACCAGCATCACCATTGAATAACGAAGAACCATTCTGGATTATTGCCATCTGTCCATCATCTTTTAATTTAGCAAGTCCATTCAACATGAACAGAAGCTGTCCATCACCTTTTGCCGGTAATCCAGGTGCGAATCTCCCTGCTGTACCTTTCTTAAACTCCGCTTCAACTTCTTTTTCTTCACGTTTCCAAGGAATTCCAAAAGGTGGATTGCTGATAATATAATCGAACTTATACCCACTGAATTTATCATCAGATAAAGTATCACCAAACTGCATATTATTGGGGTCACCACCACGAATAAGCATATCCGCTTTTGCAATACCAAATGTAAACGGATTAAATTCCTGACCAAATACAGTAACATCAGCATCCGCATCCATCTGTTTCAATCGTTCTTCCATACAGGTAAGCATCTGTGACGTCCCCATTGTCATATCATAAACTGTTTTGGATATACCATCACCTGTAAAAGCATAGTCATCTCCAGCCACAAGAAGATCACTCATCAGATAGATAATATCACGACTTGTGAAATGAGCTCCGGCTTCTTCATTATATGACTCAGAAAATCTACGGACTAAATTCTCAAACACATAACCCATGTCTACAGCACTGATCTTCTCAGGAGAGAAATCGCCACGATCAGTACAAAAATCAGAGATCACCTGATATAAAAGACCTGCTTCTGACATATGCTTAATCTGAGAATCAAAATCCATACGTGCAAGAATATCCTGTACGTTATCAGAGAATCCATTCAAATATGCCTTAAAGTTATCGACAATATTTTCAGGATCGGCAAGCAGTGTCTTAAATGTAAACGGACTGGTGTTATAAAACTGGTAACCTGAAGCTTTCTTTAAAAAACCATCTTTTACAGCCAGTTTTTCAACTTTTTTGTATGTATCCAAAACTGCCTGATGTGTAGGCAACAGACAATCGTGGAAGCGTTTAATTACTGTCATAGGTAGGATAACCAAACCATATTCATGTGGTTTATATGCCCCTACAAGATCATCAGCTACAGACCATATCAAGGCCGCTGTATCATTGGAATTTTTACTAACGTTTGTAATTAAATCATTACTATTCATTTTTTCCTCCATAATCATAAGCGTATACTGATTTACACAACATACGTTCTAAATTCAGACCCGCTATTTTTTCAAACTCATCCGGAATCAGATAATCATTCAGAACTGTGCGAAATTCTCATCTGTTCTCTATTATTTATTCGATCCTGAACATATCTTCTTTCTCAAATATTTACCCAAAATATTATAGTTACAGTATACCACGAAGCAATAAAATCGTGTTGGCGAAAATACGAATAAAACTGCATCTGCTATATGATTATTATCATTCCGGTTTTATCCTCTTATCATTATTCAACAATCACTTCTTTGGATAAATCATAGGAATATTGATAAACGATCATATTATCCTTAATTTCAATATATACACTGTGCGCTTCTGTCAATAAAGAATTCCATACATCAACCCATTCAGGTGGAGTAGAATCCAAAAACCACATTTTATCAAAGGCAAGTTCGATAGTGCCCCATAGATCATCCTTTTTTTGTTCAGTTTTTATATTCATACCCATGTGTTCTGCAATCTCCAATGCAGCCTTTTGCAAAAGTGTAAACTCAACAATTTTCTTAGAATCAGGGATTTTCTTATGTTTTTTCATACGTGCTTCCGCTTTGCGAATAAGTTCCTTTACCTCTGCTTCATGCCGGTTTTTTTCTTCCAATTTTTCTTCTTCTGTCATTTTTGCTTTTTCTGCTTCCAGCTCCCTTTTTATTTCTTCATCTTCACGTTTTGCAATATCAAAAAATCTCTTTTCAATCAACATATTCTCCACCTACCCATAAAAAAAAGAAACAGTCAACATTTTCGTTACAACTGTTTCCTTTATTTCTGAAGTCCTCGGAGCATAGCCATTACTACCGCTTGTTCTTTTTCATCAAGACCGTCCCAAATCTTTAAGACCTCTTGTTGTGACTCAGATAAATTTACCGGAACATCTTTTCCCGCAAAGAACTGAGCCATTGTTACTCCCAGTGCGTCACATATTTTTTCCACAGTAGGCATTGTTGGTAGACTTTCTTTAGCAATGATTTTTCCAATCGAAGATTGAGATATACCTGTCAGCTGTGACAGCCGATATTTACTCATATCACGTTTTTTGCACAAAGCTACAATATTGTCTGCAATATAATCCTCTGTACGCAAGTAAATACACCTCTCTTCCGATAGTAGTTACCTTCATTGTACCTACAAATCGGCAAAAATATTAGAGATGTATCTTGCAAGCATTTACTAAGGGAAACAGAAGTATTTGTCCAAAAAAAATAGCACTATATGATATCGTACTCCATTGCTGTCAATCTACTGTCTAAGCGCTCATATTCTCTTTGTACCTCTTCAATTTTATCATATAGTTCCATCACTGTCGAACCTTTTATCATTTTATTTTCTTGGCACATCTGCCGGAACTTTCCTTTGTACTCCCGCAGTATTCTTCCTTTTTCCTCTAATCTCTCCAGTGCTTTGATTTCCTCATTATCTGCCATGTATTTTCCTCCCAGACATAATTTTTAATACACAAATGATAACCCTTTTTTCGTTGTTGTTCAATTACAACTAATCGCCTTTTTCTCCCATCAATCGACAATCTTCTTTTTGCTATATACATATGATATACTTCTTTTTATACAACTAATTGCTATTGTATAGCTCACCATTTTTCTATCTACAACACAAAAAAGTCAAGTTGTGATGGAAAGGAGGTGAGGACATGGAAATAAATTATGCACTTATAGGCAAACGTATAAGAGAAACCCGCAAACAACGAGGTTTATCTGCCGAGGAGCTGGCTGAAATTGCTGATCTTTCTACTGTTTATATAAGCTATATAGAAAATGCCAAGCGTAAACCCAGTTTAGAATCTTTAATCAAAATTAGCAATGCCCTTGAAATTACTATTGATGAATTACTCTACGGGAACTTGCTATACAATCCTACGGAATATCAAACTGATATTGATTTATTAATGGCAGATTGCACCAGCACCGAAAAACGTTACATATTCGAGGTTCTTTCAGCCATAAAGAACATTTTACGAATCAATGATTGGCATCTATCCTCAAACCATAATTACGATGCTGACAACCCGAATGATTATTAAATCATTCAATAACAATCAAATATCTATTTCTACATAAACCATCCGTTAATCACTTAACCGATGGTTTATGTCTTTTTCAATCCAAAAATTCTATGATAGTTATATCAACTATAAAGGATGTCGCTACTGATGAAAGAAAGTGAAGAACGAAGCAGTAATATTGATGAACAGAAAGCCCGAATTCGGCAAAGATATAAAGGTATTGATCCAGAAGAACTGGAAGTAATTCCAGCACTTCCACCAGAGGATATTTTTAAAACAGAGAAAAAACTACGAGTGGCTGTATATGCAAGGGTATCTACGGATGATCCACGCCAAACATCCTCATATGAATTACAGAAAAATCATTATCAGGATGTAGTAAATAAAAATCCAAATTGGATTCTTGTAGAAATATATGCCGACGAAGGCATTTCCGGCACTTCTCTTCAACACAGGGATGCATTCAAAAAAATGATCAAAGATTGTGAAGCCGGAAAAATTGATTTAATCATAACAAAAAGTGTATCCCGATTTGCAAGAAATGTTGTTGACTGTATCCGATATGTACGAGAGCTTTCTTCACTCCGTCCACCCGTCGGTGTGTTTTTTGAAACAGAGCATCTAAATACGCTTGATCCCAAAAGCGAAATGATCCTGTCATTCATGTCAACACTTGCGCAGGAAGAAAGTCATACCAAAAGTGAAATTATGAATTCTTCCATTGAAATGCGTTTTCGTCGGGGAATATTCCTTACACCTCCTCTGCTCGGATATGACCAAGACGAAAATGGCGATCTTGTAATCAATCCACATGAAGCTAAAATTGTGCAGCTTATTTTTTATATGTATCTGAATGGAAGCAGTGCGCAACAAATTGCGGATTCCCTGACAGAACTCGGTTGTAAAACAAAAAAGAATAATGATGTCTGGTCATCCAGTACCGTACTACAAATCCTTCAAAATGAACGCCATTGTGGGGATGTTCTGGCGAGAAAAACATGGACTCCGAGTTATCTTGACCATAAATCAAGGAAAAACAATCAAGACCGTAATCAATACAGAAAAGTCGGACATCACGAAGCTATTATCTCCAGAGATGATTTCATAGCTGTTCAAAAATTAATTACAAATGCGAAATATGGGAATAAGGAGATTTTACCAGAATTACATGTGATACAAGAAGGCTCTCTAAGTGGATTTATAAGCATCAATCCAAGATGGTCTGGATTTAAAGCCAGAGACTACTTTGAAGCATCTCAAAGCGTCCTTAAACCGACAAATATGAATACACCTGATACAATTACTGCTTCCGCCGGTTCCTTCGATTTAAGAGACTATGAAGTTGCCAGAGGACAATTTTTCTCCTCTGTTGGTCGGATTTCTGTTTCTTTTTCATATAAACAGATCTCTTTTAACAAAGATGCTATACGGAAATTTCCAAACACCAAATTTGTTGAAATGCTGATACACCCAAGTTCAAAACTACTTGCAATCCGACCATGTTCCTCTGAAACCAAAAATAAAGTGCAGTGGTCACGTCTCAAAGATGGTCAACCTATTCCAAAACCAATTTCCGGTGCTGCATTTTTGCCAACATTATACGAGATATTTAAATGGGACAAAAAATGCAAATATAGAATAATAGGAGTTGCCCACCAGAAAGACAATGAAAATGTCCTTATTTTCAATATGAACGATACAGAAATACGAATACCGACAAGTACCAACGACGTATCCTGTTCCGATAACAACGCACCTGATACAATATCTGATTCTAAAAGTGTGTTAGCTTATCCTGCCGACTGGATGAATGGCTTCGGTAATAATTACTATACTCAGTCGCAAGCACCAGAACTAACAGAATTTACAGCGGAGAAAAACTGGCAAACCACCTCGGAAAGTAAACCTTATAAAGAGCCTGAGCTACAAACCACTCCCAAAGAAACCATTATACAAAATATAAAGAATATTATTACAGAAATTAAAGGAGACACCTAATGAGCGATCAACCTATAAATCAATGGAATATGACCACAGAACCTTCTGATATGATGAAAATCAACCCACCTATGCCAATAACAGTCGCATCCAGCCCCACAAATCAAATGGAAGTCATTGACGATGATTCTTTCAGTTATGACGGTTATCAAGTTGTACGTGGCGAATTCTTCGCTCATATTTACGAACCTTCGTTTACATTTAACAACTACAAGGTATCTGTAAATACCGCCTGCATAAAAAAACTACCCGATGTCGAATATGTGCAGATACTAGTCAATCCCATTGAAAAAAAACTGGCTGTCCGTCCCTGTCGAGAAGAAGAAAAAGACTCTTTTCGTTGGTGTTCCTCTGGGAAAAAACGTTCGCCAAAACAAATCACTTGCCGGATTTTCTTTGCTAAAGTGATATCTCTCATGGACTGGAATCCTAATTATCGTTACAAGATTCTCGGCAAGCTAATTCGTTCTGGCAATGAAATACTGTTCATTTTCGATTTAACTTCACCGGAAATATTTCCTCGTACACTAAAAGACAATGGAACTGTAACCACTGCCAGGACACCTTCTTATCCTGAAGAATGGAAGAATCAGTTCGGTATCCCAGTGGAAGAACATCAAAAATCAATGCAAGTCAATATATTTGAAGGCTACGCAGTATTTGACATACAAGAAAAGAAAAAAGCAACTGATAAATCCACAGAAAAAACAAAAGAACCATCAACAGCAGAAAGCGAGGAAAAATCCTATGAACAACAAACACTCTTCCCATCCACTAATATGTATTGACTTTAAAAAGAATCGTATACGAATCCACCGCAATACACTCCGGCAAATTGGTAACCCAGAATATATTCAACTTCTTGTTAATCCTGATCAAAAAATGATAGGTATAAAGGCTAGTTGTGCAGAGGATAAATTGGCACATAAAGTTAAGGATTATTTTGTTATCAATGGTAACAGCTATGAATTGTACAGCCGAGAATTACTATATTCACTTTCCCAGCTTAACCTTTCTTGGGAGAAATTTAATATTTTTCGTTTAGAAGGCAATATTTACCCAGAGAAGAAAATAGCTCTATTTTCCATGGATAACATCATCACTAAACTGCCACAAGCAGAATTAAAATCAGAAATAATGGGAGATGAGTATGCACAATTATAGTATATATACATTAAAAACAAAACCAGAATTCACAAATTTGTATCAATATCTCAGTGGAAAAGATTATAAACAGCTTGAACAACAGATATTATGTCATTCCTATCACACCCCCATCTGTACATGGAATGGTATTGTCATTAATGGCATAGAAGCATATGAATTATTTCGCAAACACAGTATTCCTTTCCGCATAAAAAGACTCCATTTTTCCAGTAAAGAAGATGTAATTTCATGGATATGTACTGACCAACTTCAACGAGAGGATTTAACCAATACCAATAAAAAATACCTGATTGGGAAAAAATATAATGCTGAAAAAATATTAATTTCAAGACAACTTTCATCTACGAACAAATCTCATATTTCCGGTGCAAGCATCGCAGCAAAAAAAGTATCCGAAGAATGTAATGTAGCAATGGCTACCGTTCACAAATATTCTGCTTACAGTCATGCACTAGATATAATTGATGAAAAAGTTCCGGATCTTGTCAAACGAGTCCGTTCTGGTCAGCTCTGGATTTCCCAAGCTAATATTATTGAGCTTTCAGGATTATCAAAAGAGCAGCTTTTAAGTCTAAACAACTACCTTCTTGCCGAAAAGATAGAACATCTCAGTTATCATGATATGAAAAGGGAATTACTGTGGAATAATTACGCCAAACCAATGTTAGAGAAAAAATCTTCCGTTTCTATTCCTTCTATACGCAACCTGCCACAATTCGATCCAGATGCGGAAATTGCAAGCCTTACGCTGACGATTCCCTCGTGGAACAGTTCTATCGAAAGAGTATTAAAAGTTTCAGATTTTAAAATTGCATCTGATACAGCAAAAAATAAGCTTAAATATCAGCTTATGTGCCTAATATCAACCACAAATACTATTTTAAAAAAATTGGAGGAAATATAATTATGGATGGAAATACCGAAGATTTACAAAAGTTTGTTCCCCAAGTGCATTTTGAGCAAATACCAATTAAAAATTTATGTTCAAATCAAGATTACCAACGTAATCTGTCCATCAAACACGTTCAGCGTGCTGCAGCTAATTTTGACCTTTATCAGATAAATCCTGTAAAAGTAAGTAGACGTGATGGAATAAATTATGTGTTTAACGGACAACACACTATAGAGATTGTCGCTCTCGTCTCTGGATCAAGAGAAACTCCTGTCTGGTGTATGGTTTATGATGATCTTGTTTACACCCAAGAAGCAGATATTTTTGCAAATCAGATGAAATATGTCAAATCGTTATTACCTTATGAAATATTCATGGCTAATATTGAAGCTGGTAATGATAGAGAACTTATTATTCGTGACCTTGTTGAATCGTATGATCTCACTATTACTTCTTCCTCTCGCCCCGGAGGTATATGTGCTGTATCCACTTTAATTAATATCTATGAAAAATATGGTTTTCACACTCTTGATCGTGTTTTACGCCTTTGCGTTGCCACATGGGAAGGTGCGCCTATGTCCTTTAGTTCCAATATGCTTAATGCTATTGCTCGTCTGGATAATGCTTATGGAGATACAATGAAAGATGACACCTTTAAAGAAAAAGTAGGACGTGTCTCTGTCAGGGAAATCAGTCGTACTGCCAGAGAACGTCGTGCCGGTTCATTAGGATTCGCAGAAGCTCTTTTACTAGAATACAATAAGAAATCCAAGTATCCACTTCCTTTTGAGAAATTATACACTCATAAAACACCAAAAAAAAGGGAACAATCAACTGAAAATGAATCCGATCAAAGTTCCACTCCAGAAGGTCAATTAGATTTATTTTCTACGGATCAGGACAATACTCCGGCTCTGCCAAACGAATAGCGCAGAGCCTTTATCCTTCGTTCTGTCCATACTTTCAAAAAGGATGCCCTACTTTAAGGCTCCCTTTCATGCAAGCACCTTTTTATCTTAGCCCAAATTCATCCTCCGCTCCATCCTCCACCTTATATATGAATACCCATTCCAAATATTTGCTTTTACCGGATACTCTTTCATGTAAACAAATACAGTGTGATATTTAATAAAATGTAATCTACACCAATTATGTATATCCTTCATATACAAGTTATTCATACCATTCACCCACTGTTCTAAAGACCATATATCTTTATCTGACAATAACTCCATTATGAACAGTACATTATAATATTGAATGACACCTACTCTCTTCCCTTCCTCTATTAACCTTTTACACAATAACCTATACTTAATGTTCATAGCGTTCCTATGCTCTCCCTCTAATCTATAATATTCCATCCTTATACACGTTATATATATAATTATTATATAGTACATATAAGGCATACCAGAAAATCCACTGCCTCTGCGCCCCGGACCTCTCCGACGATAATCCTGTCCGGACGCATGCGAAGCGCCGTCCGGATCAGATCCCGGATAGAGACCTCCCTGCACTCCTCCATGGACGCGTCCCTGGCCTCCAGGCGGACCAGATTGGAAATTCCCCTGAGCTGGAGTTCCGCGTTATCCTCGATGGTGATAATCCGCTCCCCCTCCGGAATGCTGCCGGACAGGGCATTCAGAAAGGTGGTCTTTCCGGTGGACGTCCCTCCGCCTATCAGGATGGAATATCTGGCCTGCACAAGATCCCCCAGAAATTCCGCCGCCTCTTCTGTGATGCTGTCCATCTCCACAAGCCTCTGCATGGTAATCGGGTCATCCGGAAATCTCCGGATGGTAAGCACCGCACCGTCCAGCGCAACCGGAGGAAGCACCACATTGACGCGGGCTCCGTTTTCCAGCCTGGCATCTGCAATCGGCTTCTGCTCATTGACAACCCGGTTGCAGGCGCCGGCAATCTGCTGGATCACGTCCTCATACCTCTCGCGGGAAGGAAAGCTTTTCTCCCAGCGACGGATGACTCCGTCTTTTTCATAAAAAATTTTCCTGTAGCCGTTTACCATGATTTCCGTGACAGCCGTGTCATTCATCAGCTCCTGCAGGACATCCAGCTTTCCCACGGAATACAGAAGATTTTTCCGGATCTGCTCCTTCTGCGGAAGCGTAAGAGGGGGATTTTCCTGCCAGATCAGCCGGTCCACCGTCTCCTGAACCTCTTTCTCCGAGTAACCCTCTTCCCCCAGCTGCTCGGTCAGCATCTTCCGGAGCCTTTCTTCTGTCCGGAAAGGGGTTTCCGTCTCCTCCCTTTTTTCTTCAGGATACCGGAATCGTTTTTCCTGACTACTCCGCTTCACGCTCCATCTCCCTTACAAAACGATAATAGGCTCCCTGTGTCACCGTGAACACCAGATCCTCCTGCGCATCCTCCCAAGAAGGCGGGACAATCACATGCATCCAGGGCTCGTCCTCCCGCATGCCGGCACGTTTCATCAGCTTCCGGAAATGAGCCAGGCAAAATCCGGATACCCTGTCTGGACCGACAGGCAGGTAGAGTTCCGAGCACTCCCTCAGAAGGTCGGGAAGGCTTTCCAGACCATCCCCGAAATCTGCCAGAAGAACCGAGTAATCCGTGTGATCCCGGATCGAGCAGAACAGTGTTTTCCACTCCTCTGCACTGATATCCCGCAGATCCTCCGGGAAGGAGGCCGGAAGAATATAGTCGAGATTTCCCAGCGTCTGGATCATTCCTTCCAGAAAGTAAAACAGATGTCCGTTTTTCCTTCTGCTGAAATACACCAGGTCGCTGACGGTTCTTCCCGAAACCCCCACCCCCAGTGATTCCGCCGCCTCCTCCAGTCCCGACAGCGGATCCAGATTCAGGTACAGGACACGACCTGACCGGGCAAGATACCCTCCGAGGGCAAGATCAAACAAGATCTTCCCCGGACAGCCGGAGGGACTGTAGACACCGGCCAGCCGGAACTCTTTCTTTCCGCCCGCAGCCGGATTTAAGGCCGACTGTTCCGCCGCATAACAGTCCATCACCTCGCGGATGATCTGTGAGGACGGCTGGTACTTAAAAATCTTTGCACAGTCCTCTTCTTTCTGCGCCTCTTCCTCCCGGCCGGGTATCTCCGAGAGGCCCTCGGAAAGCATCATCCGCTTTCCGACAGAAAGCTGTCTGACCTGCTCTGTCATCGCCCGTTCGGAAACCAGAAGAATATCAATCGGCCTCTCTGCGACAAAAGCGCAGAGCGTGTCCGCAGATGTAAAAGCATGAATTTCAAAAGGAATCCCCTTTCTTTCATTCAGGTATTCCATAAAGTTTCTGGCATATGCCTCCTCTACGTCACAGACGGCCAGAACCGCCCTCCGGCAGACATGCATCAGACACCTCCAATCCAGAGCAGGACACTCATCAGAACAGGTATGGTCATATGGACAGACTCCGCATATTCTCCGGTCTTCCTGTAAACAGGCCTCCCAGACCGGCCGGAGGTCTTCCGGATTCCGTGCCCGCAGACCTTTTTCAGATAATCGGTAAGATATTGGATTCGCGGCAGGAAACTGCCGCCGGAAAAGAGAAGAAGGACTGAAAAAGCAGCCCCGAACAGGAATGTCCGGAACACACAGCGCAAAATGGCAGACGGTCCGAGGATTCCTCCTATAACCATAAGAAGTTTGATGTCCCCGGCTCCGACAGACCGGTATAAGACCAGCCACACGGGAAAAAGAAGAAGAAATGGGACGGCGGCACCGGCGAAATACGCCCCTAGTCCGGGCGGCCCGAAGTCTGCCAGCCGCTGGCACACGGCAAGAAGGGCGCAGATGAAAATCCACCCGTTCGGAAGCTTCATTCTGTCCAGATCCAGAAGGGCGGAACCGGAGCAGACCATCAGCGCCAGTGCATGTTCAGCTGTCAATCTGCATGCCTCCAGTCTGATAAAACTTTTAATACGGCCGCCAAAACCGCAGACGGATAACGGCGCCGGCTTGTAAGAAAACAGTGGAACCGAATTCCGGACGGAACCCGAAAGAAATGAGTTATGTAAATCTGTTGTATTTTCATCCTATCAGGCAGGGCAGCTTTTGTCTATAGACAGAATAGACAGAATCCCTCCGGAGGTTTTGTAAAACCTGCCGGAGAGATTCCCCCCGCTTACAGATATTCGCGCAGATCGGGAACAGCCCGCCGCAGGGCCGCTCCCACGCTCTCAGCCGGCCTGCACGGCCCCGCTGTCTGCGCTGTTATAATAGACACCTTCTGTCTGCTGGCCTTCCGGCGCCGCTGCCAGCGAGTAAGGCTGGGAGTAATAGCAGACAACAGGCTCCTGAATCTCCACAAGATTAAAAATCTGCGCCGCTGCAGAAGCCGGAAGGTTCACGCAGCCATGAGAACCGTCGCTGACATAGATGGTTCCTCCGAAAGCCCCGCGCCAGGAGGCGTCATGCAGGCCTATTCCTGTATAGGTAAAGGGCATCCAGTAGCTGACGGGCTGCGTATAGGTGTAGTAATCCTTCTTTCCGGGGATAGCGTCGCCCACCAGCGTCGCATTCTGCTTTTTATCCAGAATTTTATAGACGCCTTCCGGCGTATAATAGGACTCGTTCATCGTTCCGGAGACAATATCCGTCTCAAAAGCGACGGCGCCGTCCCTGTACACCCACAGGTGCTGGCGGCTCAGATCAATCTCTACATAATTCTGCCCGATTCCTGAATTATCGTCACGGGCGGCATATTCTGTCTGCACCCGGCACGGCTCCCTTGTCGTCACGGTACCGCTGTCCAGCTCCTGCGTAAGCTGCGCCGTCTCCGCCGGCTCGTCGATCTCATAGCCGTAGTAGCCGGTTCCCTTTACCGTAATATTGCCGATTCCGGTGGCAGGAAACGTGCGGTCCCTGTTGATGGTATCGTGATCCGCCGCGAGCTGGGACACAAAATCCGAGATATGCTGATTCCACACCGCGTCGTCCCTGGTCCATGTCCCGTCCGCATTCTGCGTCAGCCACCCTGAAGTGGTCGAACCGTCCAGCGTGACCTCCGCTCCGGGAAGCCGGTATGTGATGCTGGCTCCCGTAATCTGGTTCAGCTGCGACAGATGCGCCTGGAGATCCGCATTGTCCTGCCTTACCGCGGGCTGCACATAGACGCCCTCTGCCTGTTCCAGATTCAGTGTCTCTGCGCCTCCCGAGAGTGCCTGTTCCACCGCCGAGACAAAAGCATCCCGGTTCAGGGCCGTTCCCGGCGTCTCCGGAATAATGACAAATCCGTCGTCCTGTTTCTCTATCTTTGCATCCTCCGGCTGCGTCCATCCGGATTCCTGAAGCTCCGGAAAGCTGTCCAGAAGCTGTGTCAGATCCGATGTCCTGTACGCAAGTTTCCCTTCCGGGAGTGCCACAGTCTTAATATCCGCATCGGAAGAGTCCGCGGCTGCGGATGAGGAATCCCGAAAGATACCTTTTACGGTCTGGGACGCCCCGTTCCGGAACTGAAGCGTCAGCTGGTAATCCGCCGGATCCGCTGTCTGCTTCACCGTCTCCGGTGTGTTTTCCTGCGTCCTCTCCGCCACGGATCCGGTGACAGCCGCCTGCGCCGTCCCATCCTCTTTTCCGCTTTTTGCAAACGACAATACCCCGTAGGCAGACAGAAGTCCTCCAAACACAAGCACTGCCGCCAGCAGCAAAAGCATCCGGTTTTTCTGCTTCTTTCTTCTTTTCTTCATAGAACCCATTTTCCTGTCTGCTGTTGTCTTTTCTGCATTCTTTGCTGTTTCTGATTTCCGCCGGTTCCAGATGCGTCCTTCCGCAGCTCCCTCCGCCCGACGGAACGGTATTTCTCTGAAACCCCTGCGCCGGATTCTCCAAGCCCGGCGGATTTCGTTTCGTTTCCTACAGATTTCTGCAGTGATCCAGAATATGGCGGTAGAGCGTCCGCACGGCAGGAGCCATAAACTGCGGAGTCAGGGCCGCCAGCCCGATCATCCGGCTGGCCGCCGGCTGCAGAGGATAGCTTTTTACATCATAGGGAATATCTTTCATCACCAGTTCCGGCATGATACAGACTCCCAAACCGCTTGCCACCATGGCGGCCGTGGCCAGATCGTCCACGACATGAAAATCCGTAGGAACATCCAGGCCGTTTTCCTTCATGTAATTCTGGATATCCGCATCTGTCGATTCCCTCTGCACGACAAAATTCATTTTTGCCATTTCTTCCACGGTGATGGAATCGCCGCTGCTGGTTTTCCGGTAATCCTTCGGGACCACACAGACCAGCGGATCCCTGTAAAAGATTTCCAGTTTCAGGTCGCCGGCGCTGGAGGCGGAGAGAAATCCGAAATCTACAATTCCGTTCTTGATCCAGTAGGAGACATCGTCATAGGTTCCCTCGAAAACTTCAATGCGGATGGCGGGGTACTGCTTCCGGAAGGACTTTATGACCTCCGGCATAAAAGAGGTGCAGGCGCTGGAAAAGCATCCCACCTTGACGGTTCCCTGCTTCATGCCGTTAAATTCCGCCACAACCTGCTGCAGACTTTCGTCGCTGTTCAGCACCGCATTCACATAGGGCAGCAGATGTTCCCCGTAATTCGTCAGTGTCACCCCGGCCCGGCTCCGCGCCAATACACTGAAGCCAAGCTCCTTTTCCATCGATGAAATCGCGTGGGAAATCGCCGACGGCGTAAGACCCAGCAGATCCGCCGCTTTATGGAAACTGCCCGCCTCTGCTACAGTCTTAAAAATCTGATAACTTAATAATGTCATTTTTCTTCCCTGTCTGTGCTAAAATGTTGTTCATGTCAAACCATAATTTCCGACGCCCGCTGAGCCGGGAAACAATTAAATACATCGCCATACTGGCTATGACCTGCAATCATGCCGCTCTGGCACTGCTTCCGGCCTCTTCCGCCGCCCGCGTGGCACTGACGGATATCGGCTACTTTACTGCTATCACCATGTGTTTTTTTCTTACGGAGGGTTATTCCTACACCCGTTCCGTGAAAAACTATGCCTCTCGCCTTCTGGTCTCAGGCCTCCTCGCGGAAATTCCCTTCTGCGTCGTGCGGGGAAGCTTTGCTTTTGATATGATGTTCACCCTGCTGATCTGCCTGGGTGTTCTCTGTATCTGTGACCGGGTGCCGGATCTGACGCAGAAAGTCCTGCTGATTCTGCTGCTTGCTTTTCTGTCCGGCTTCTGTGACTGGGGCGCCCTTCCGGTACTCTTTGTCCTTCTCTTCCGTTTCAGCCGGGGAAAACGGCATCTGGAGGCGGCATCGTTCTGCGTGGGGGCACTCGCCCAGTTTTTCTCGGAGCTGGCCGGAAACTGGTCCTCCTCTGTTTCCGGGACGGCGGCCGCCCGGAGCGCCCTGTTTGCTTCCCTTCCTCTTCTTGCCTCCGGCGCCGTCATTCTCTGCCTGTACAGCGGCAGAAGGGCAGAACGGTTCCGGACGTTTCACAAATGGTTCTTCTATTTCTATTACCCGGCGCATCTTGCCCTGCTGGCGTGCTGTCGGCTGCTTCTGAGCCGGACGCCCTGAAAGGCCGGCCCGTATTATTCCGCGGAAAGAGCCTCCCGCCCGTGCCTGCAGATGTCCTTCAGGCAGCAGTTTTCGCAGCGGGGATGACGGGCGACGCAGACCGCTCTTCCGTGATGGACAAAACGGTGGCAGAGATCGCTTCCTTCCTCCGGCGGGATAATTTTCCAGAGTTCCTTTTCCACTTTGGCCGGTTCCTTTATGTTGTCCACCAGGCCAATCAGATTGCAGAGCCGGATGCAGTGCGTATCTGTCACAATAGCCGGTTTTCCGAAAACATCTCCCATGACCAGATTAGCGCTTTTTCTTCCCACACCCGGGAGAGAGAGAAGCTCCTGAAAGTCATCCGGAACCTGGTCATGATATTTTTCATGCAGTACCTTCATACAGCGGGAAATATCCCTTGCCTTGCTGGGACCCAGTCCGCAGGGACGCACAATTTCCTCTATGTCCCCGACATCCGCCTCCGCCAGCGCCCGGACACTGGGGAATTTCTCATACAGCTTAGGGGTAACCATATCCACTCTTTTATCTGTGCACTGCGCAGCCAGACGCACACTTACAAGCAGCTGCCAGGCGTCCCTGTAATCCAGGGTACACGCCGCCAGCGGGTATTCCTTCTTCAGACGGCGGATGACCTCAAGTGCCAGTTCTTTTTTATCCATAGATCCTCCCAAAGAAAATGATTTCCAGTATCAAATAGATGACCACCTGATGAAGCAGATAGAAAATCAGGGAGTGTCTGCCCAGCCAGGGAAAGAATTTTCCCGGCCAGCCGCGAAGCCATTCCATGGCATTTTTCGCCTGGAGCAGCAGGGACAGAAAATATCCTGCCAGAAAAAGCGGAAACCACGTCAGAAGCGGAAAATAGTCCACAGAATAAAACCCATCCGGCGGAAATCCGAGCCAGGCAGTAAAAAGATTTCTGTAAAGCTGCCGGGAAAGCGGTATCTGCAGTCCGAAAACATTCAGATATCCCCTCTGAAGCTCCTGCAGCAGAAAAAAAAGCACGAGACTGCAGAGGATACCGGCCAAAGGGGGCAGCTTCCGGAGCGCCCTGTCCATGGGAATCAGCAGAAGCATGCAGCTTCCCAGCAGCGTTAGCACCCCAAAAAGGACGATATTTTCCGGCATTGCCAGAAACGTGACCGCGGACACCAGTGCTCCCGCCGCGAAGACCGTCAGTCCCCGCACCAGATGCCGGTGTCCCAGCGGCCAGCAGAATCCGGAGAGCAGGATAAAACTGACGCAGATACTTCTCTCCCAGAGAAACCCAGGCATCGCCTGATACCAGTGCATCGGCACCCCATACATGTAATTCAAATCCCACAGCGTATGGTACGCGGCCATGCTGAGCATGGTTACTCCACGGAATCCGTCCAGTTTCTCATATCGTTCAGGCATATTCCTCCAGTGCTTTCTGATCCAGGATAACCAGATCATGCCCGCAGGCAGCAAGAATTCCGTCATGAATCATGGCGCTGATTTCTCTTGACAGGGACGGCCTGGTCACGTTCAGATAATCCGCCAGATCTTCCCTTGACATGACGGCCACACGGTTTCCACTCTTCTGCCGGTCCAGCAGATAGCGGGCCACCTTTTCCCGTATACTGGTTCCTCCAAGGATACGGAGCCGCCGGTTCATCTGAAAAGCCTTCTCCGCAAAAATCTGCAGGAGGCTGCTGCTGATCTTCAGCGCCGTTTCCATGTCGCGCATATCCCGGAATTCCTGCTTCCGGCCGACTTCCTCCCGGACGGGAATCTGCAGCACGCAGATGTCCAGAGACAGAATCCGGCTGCTTTCCGTGCACTCCGCGTACATTCCGTAAGAATCCAGATTGCGGAAAGCATAGATCTCACCAAACATATCGCCCGGCCTGTCAATGACCGCCAGCACAGACCGTTTTCCTCCCGGCGTGTCCTTCGCCACAGTCACCTCGCCGGAGAGAAGAATCCGGATCTTATCCGGCCTGTCCGACTCGGAAAACACCCGCTCCCCTCTGCCGAAAGCACGGACTGTGCTGAATCCTTCCTGCAGGACATTCCGGACCTGCTCTTCATCCAGACTGCGGAACAGAGGGCTTTGTCTGATAATCTGCAGATCGTTCTCTTCCATCGTTCCTCCTCTTCGTCCCGGCTCTCCGGATTGTCATCCGTTTGTTCCTGTGCCGTCCGCCCCGGACGTATCGTTCCCTGTCACGGCCGTATCCGTTCCGGCTGTTCCCGTCCCGGAGGTGCCCGTTCCGGTTGTTCCTGTCCCGGAGGTGTCCGTGCCTGCTGAGTCCGTTCCGGTATCCGTCCCGTTCTGGCGGGCCAGCACGGTTTCCGCCGGGGTCATGGTGCCGTCTGTTCCGTCATACAGCTCTTCCTGGGACAAGTCCACGCCGTCCATGTAATATTCTGTCGTGAGAATTTGCCCCGACCGGGTGACCAGCTTCTGCAGTGTAGCCTGCGCGCTGTCCCCCGTCAGCAGCTGCGGCTGATAGTTGTTGGTGGATGAATCCGACGTAATGCTGCAGGGAATTGCCTTGATACTGGTTCCCGTGACCGTGCGGTCTGCGTCCAGCGTGATATCCGCCTGAAAAATAATCGTGTCCGTCTCGGTAGGCGATGTATTGCCTCCAAAGCAGAAATTACCCAGACTGTAGGCAATATATTTGCCCTTATAGCTCTCAATCCCCTGAATAATATGCGGGTGATGGCCGATCACCAGATCGGCTCCGTTATCAATGGCATAGTGGGCCAGCGTCACCTGGTTTTCATCCGGCGTATCGCTCAGCTCTACGCCCCAGTGAAAGGCGCAGACCACAATATCCGCCCCCTTGTCCTTCAGCGACTGGATATTGGTTTTGATCTGATCCTCACAGTCAAGATGATCATCCAGCTCATAAATGCCGGTCAGACCCACCGTGACATTCTTATCTTTTACCTCATAGAGCGCGACGTCATCGTAGCCAAACGGCGTTATCCCCGCCCCCTTCAGATTGTCCACCGTATCATCGTAAGCCCTGTCTCCGTAGTCGTGGCTGTGGTTGTTCGCCAGATCCGCCGCTTCCACAGAGCCGTCTGTCAGGATTTCCGTGTAGGCGGGGTCTCCCTTAAAGGCAAACTCCTTATCCTCCCTGGTATTCCGGTCGGTCAGGGCACATTCCAGGTTAATGCAGGTCAGATCGTCCGCCGCGAAGGTATCGCTTACATTCTGCAGAAACCAGGCAGCCCCGTTTTTATCATAGGCCGCGTTAAAGCTGGTGTCATAGATAAAATTTTCATCCGTCCCGAGAATACAGTCGCCGGTAAAGCTCATCAGGACACTGGTAGGCTCCGCCCCTGCCGTCGGCGTCACAGAGGAAGAACTGCTGGCTGTCCCCACACTTTCCGTTCCTGTTCCCGGCGTATTCGTTGAAGTGTTCCCGGCACTTCCCCCGGATGTCCGCCGGATGGCTGAACCGATCAGCGACACCAGAAGAACAAGTATCAGGAGACCGGCCAGTATACAGGAGGCCAGAAACAGCCGTGACTGCCTCCGCTTCTGTCTCTGAAGAATCTTCCGGACTCGGTTCAGTCCCTCCGAGGTTACCGGACGGATCCCGTGTTCCATGGATCGCAGGATTTTATCCGCCCGCTGTATATCCTTTTCTCCGGTCACCCGGCTGTAAAAGCTCTCCGGCTCTTTTGATTTTTTTCTATCCGCCATTTCTACGCTCCCCTTTTTGACTCCTCTGTTTCGGGCTTCTCCCATACGGGATGCGCCCGGTTATCTGCCCCCCTGCAGCAGATAACCATGCATACGTCCATGATACCTGAAACCCCTGAAAATAGCAACGGAGCCGTAACATTTGTTACCGATTTTTCCCCATTCTCCCAGTATCATACATGTATAAGTCCGGTTTCGGAGCAAGGGCTTGCGGACTGAAAAGCTTTCGCTCCAGAAACGACAACACATAAGTCCGGTTTCGGAGCAAAGGCTTACAATGACAACAGGTATGAGCCTGAACTGACGCTGTAAATGACAGGTTTCAAATATCCCGACAGGGAAGATGGGAGTGCGGAATGAAGAGAAAAATCGTAAATATTGATGAAGAAAAGTGCACGGGCTGCGGTGCCTGCGCGGAAGCCTGCCACGAGGGCGCCATCGCCATGATTGACGGAAAGGCCCGGCTGATAAGAGATGATTACTGTGACGGTCTTGGAGACTGTCTTCCGGAGTGCCCGGCAGGCGCCATATCCATTATTGAGAGAGAGGCGCAGGACTATGACCGTGCCGCAGTAGAAAAACACATGGCAGAAAACCGCGGGGCAGAGGAAGCCTGCCATACGGGACATGCCGGACACGGATGCCCCGGAAGCATGGCAAGAACCATCCTCCGCGAGAAGCAGGAAAATTCCTCTCTCAGTCAGGATTCCACGTATTCCGCAGAGGATTCCTTCCGGAATGCCCCGGCAAGCCGTCTGCAGAACTGGCCGGTTCAGATTAAACTTGCCCCTGTCCATGCCCCTTATTTTGAAAACGCGAATCTTCTGGTCGCGGCAGACTGCACCGCCTATGCCTATGCCCGTTTCCACGAAGACTTTATAAAAAACCGCGTCGCCCTGATCGGATGCCCGAAGCTGGACGACACGGATTATTCGGAAAAGCTGTCCGCCATACTGGAGGAAAACAGCATCAAGAGCCTGACGATTGTCCGCATGGAGGTTCCCTGCTGCGGCGGAATTGAGTATATGGCCACCGAGGCATTGAAACAGAGCGGAAAGTTCATCCCATGGCGAGTCGTAACCATCGGTGTGGACGGCCGGATTCTGGACGAGTAAGCGTTCCGGGCTGTCAGGAAATCCGTCTGCGCAGCTCATCCTCTACAAAGCTGACAATATACCACAGCGTCTCATAGTGCATAAACTGAAGGGAGTTCTTGTCCCACAGAAACTGAATGCTCGGCGGAAACTCCTCATCCCCGTCCCAGAATTCAAACCAGAACGGGAAAAAGTCAAAAACAGGAAGGATATAGCTGACATCAGCGCCTTTCTGTTTTTTTCCGCCCATCTCCTCACAGGCGCGGCACAGTTCTGCTGTTTTTCCCGAAAAAGGCTCTAACTCCCGTCTTGTCATCAGCCGCTGCGTATGTCCCGCGCCGATAATACCTCCCAGAACCGCAAGACTCTCCCACTGACCTGCCAGCGGAGGCAGCTCCGGAAGCTTTTCCGAGTAGCAGAGCATATCGTAAATCGACATGGTTTCCGGGTGCCCTGCTCTTTCGCTGCTTCCTTTTCTGGTAATCACCCCGCTTTTTCTGGCGATCTCATATTCCCGGTTCATAAACCGGATAAACAGGTAATTTTCATCATTCTCCAGATGATATTTCCGGACCATGGAGCCCTGGTCATACTTCAGAAAAAGTTTCCGGGAATCCTCCATCATCTGCGCATAATTTCCGCACATTTCTTTCTCCTTTTTCAGCCTTCCACCACAAGGTAACGGCCGTCTCCGACATCAAAAACCTCTGCTTCTTCCAGCACATCCGCGCCCTCCAGGTCAATGCCTTCTTCCTGGAAATAGTCCTCCACCTCCTGCCGGGAATGAAGCACTACCGCCAGCGTATCCTCCAGAAAAAAAGCCGCCTCTTCCTCTGTGTCCGCAACCGGCTCCGGGAACAGCTGAAGCTGGTTTTCCAGAAAACACTGCAGCACCTTCTGATCAAATTCCATGATGTTCCTTTCCTCCTTTGTCTTGATCTCCGTACTTTTAATATTTCGGACCTCGTTTCTGCTTCAGGGTCATAACAAAATCATACAGGAAGGATCCTGTTTTGCCAACTGCCGGATATTCATCCCTCCCGATTTCCAGCATACACGACTGAAAGGCATTGATAATCCTTGTCCCTGACGGATGCCGGATTTCTCTCTCAAAGGAACCCGGCAGATAGGTCTTGTGCACATGGCCGTGGATCATGTACGCGGGGTGATATTTGTTCAGCAGCTGGTTAAAGCATTCAAAACCCTGATGGGGCAGATCCTCCATATCGCCGTAGCCCTTTGCCGGCGCATGCGACACCAGGATGTCAAACCCGTTCCGCAGGATAATCTCGCGGTTTACCTTTGAAATCCGCGAAGTCATTTCGCTCTCCGTGTACATAAACGGGGCATCCGGCCGGTAGCGCATAGAGCCGCCCAGCCCCAGAACGCGCAGCCCCTTATAATCATACACCCTGTTCTCGATGCAGATACATCCCTCCGGGGGATTCTGCAGATATTTTCTGTCATGATTCCCGTTCACATACAGTAGGGGACAGTTGGTCATCGTTACCAGAAATTCCAGATAGCCGGGATCCAGATCACCGCAGGAAAGGATCAGATCCACTCCCTCTACCTTATCTTTTGTAAAATAATCCCAGAGAGACCTGCTCTCCTCGTCCGCGATTGCCAGAATTTTCATTTTGCCGCTTCAATTCCTATCTTTTCCATTGTACTGCGGACGCTGTCCACCATCTCTTCTTCGGAAGGGATGCTTCCTTCCACATTGTCATTCAGCCAGTTCATCTTGATAATCTGCCCGCTTTCCAGCGAGGGCGCCCCCTCTCCGGAGATCATTCCCGTCTGGCTGTGAAGCTCGCCCCGGAACGGATCAATCCGGTGACTGATGATACCGGACCGGAAAAGCTTCAGCATTTTTCTGGAATAATAGGGCAGCTCATCGGAGTGGATCACATCGATCACTCCGGCCTCCAGGCCGAACCAGTAGTTCACAGGCTGGTTTTTCCCCGCCTGTTCCCTGGCATTCCACCCGCCGTTCAGGATGATGTTCAAGATCATCCGGTAATACTTTCCCCAATGGAGAATCGGAGCCGCCAGATTTTTGATGCTGCCGTCCCTTTCGATCCGGTACACGCCGTATTTTCTTCCCGGGTCCTGCGGCCGTATGCTGTCCGGTCCGGAAATAATCCGGAGGCCTTCCTCCTCCAGCTCGCTCTCCCAGCAGGAATTCTTCTTCCCTGACCACTTCAGGATAATCCGCGCGCCGGGATCAATCAGGGCGGCTCCGATCGCAAAGGCGTTGACGTTCGCCAGGCTTCCGTAGATCGGATAATCCGCTACATACCCGATTCGGTGATCCTCCGCAAAGGAGGCCGCCAGCGCCCCCATCAGAAACTTCGCCTCGTAGGTCTTCGGATAATAAGTCCTTACGGCGCTGCTCATCAGGCTGATGGAACAGTTCAGAATTTTCATCTCCGGATATTTCACCGCGGCGCGCATGGCAGCGTCCATCATATCCGCGGATGTGGTAAACACCACCGCGTCCTGATCCGCTGCCGCCGCTTCGAAGGCTTTATCTATCTTATCATCTGTTCTGCAGTTTTCAAAGGAAATTGCATCCACGATTCCGTTAAATGCCGTGTTCACTTCATTTCTGCCCAGCTCGTGGCTGTACACCCACCTGGATTCCTCCGCCGTCTTTGCGTGGAGGAACGCCACGCGGAGAGGCTTCTCCCTGGTGTAAACCGGTCTGGTAAGCGTATCCAGAACACCGGCTCCCTTTCCGATACTGGAGGAATCCTCGATGAGCGCGATGTCCCTGTCGTAAGTAACGCTCTGCAGCTCATCCCACATACGGCCGAGGTTTTTCCCGATCTCCGCCGACGTCTCGCTGTCGGGCAAAACTCCCTTGTAAATACTCAGGTAAAGAAGAAAGGCGTCTCCTGTCGTAAGGGAAAGTCTCTCCCCTCCCTTTTCCAGAAAACATTTCTCAAAGGTCCGGAAGTCCGAGCGCAAATCCTCTACCTTTGTCTCCGGCCACGGCTGTTCCAGATTTTCCCCGTAGACAGCGGCAAGCTTTGCATAGCTCCCCTTGCTGCTGCATTCGATTCCATACAGTCCCGTCACCTTGAAAAAATCCAGAAACTCATAGTAGGCCTGGATCTCCCTGTCCTCTGTTTTTTTCGGAAGGATCCTCCGGACATCCGCCGTAATGCCCAGGGCGCCGATGTACCGGAGCACAGAAACCCTCTTGTTTCCCTCCTGCACATAAAACCGGTGCATGTATTCATAGACAAGAACGGCATCCCGGATTCCTTCCTCCGCCTGGATATCCGCCAGCCTGGACCACTTCTGCGCAAATTCCGTCTTCGGTTCCAGAAGCGGCATAAAATTGCAGGCAAAGGAATTCTGTCTGCCTGCCGTAACCGTGCCCACAACCATGGACAGCGGGATTTCCTTTACCCCCACGCTGATTTTCGGCAGGGTCTCATATTCCGGGAGAAAGCTCTCCAGCGAGACCAGATATGGAAACTGACCGCGCGCGACCGCTTTCCGATAAGCCCTCTCTCCTAACTTTCTTGCCTTACTGTAATCCTCTGTCATCAGACACCTCCGATTCTTCCGCAATTCCCGACAATTTCCGCGATCCGGCAGCAGATTATTCCCTTCCGGAGATGATGGTACCACATTCGGAAGGCTTCTGAACATAGTGAACCCTACAGAATAGCGGTTTTATTTCCGGTTCTGATACGTTATACTGTATAAGCTGCTGTTTTTGAATCTGCAGCCGCCCCACTTCATGCTTTATGTATGGGCGCGCACAAAAGTCACAGTCCCGCCGGAGGCAGGCTCTTCCAGTTTTTGACTTCCGGCACGGGAATCATAAATGAGTGGCAGAAGATCCTTTTGACACGCATCTCAAATAAAAGAAAGAGAGAGTAATAACTATGAATGCAATTCTCTATGGTGTCGGTGTCGGTCCCGGAGATCCGGAGCTGATGACCCTGAAGGCGTGCCGGCTGATCCGGGAAAACGATGTAATAGCGGTTCCGGGAAAAGACCCGAAGGAGACCGTCGCCTATAAAATCGCCGTTCAGGCTGTGCCGGAGCTGGCGGACAAAACGCTTGTTCCCATCTACATGCCCATGGTGATGGATAAGGAAGAGCAGAGAAAAAATCATCTGGCAGGGGCCAGGCTTCTTGAATCCTGGCTGGACAAGGGCAAAAACGTGGTGTTCCTGACGCTGGGGGATTCCACCATCTACTGCACGTTCAGCTACCTGCAGGATATTGTGGAGGCAGACGGCTATTCCACCGAGCTGGTAAACGGAATTCCTTCCTTCTGCGCCGCTGCCGCGCGGCTGAACACCTCCCTCACCCTCTGGCACGAGCCCCTTCACGTCATTCCGGCTACCCAGAGCCTGGGACAGAAGCTGGATCTTCCGGGCAACTACGTGCTGATGAAATCCGCCAGCCACATGGCTGAGGTAAAGCAGATGATCCGGGAGAGCGGGCGCACCGCGATGGCTGTGGAAAACTGCAGCATGCCGGACGAGAAGGTATACCGCAGCCTGGAGGAAATTCCGGACAGCGCCGGTTACTTCTCACTGATCATCGCCAAAGAAACGAAAGAGCAATGATAGAAATCAAAGATCTCACCAAAAAATTCCAGGATTTTACCGCTGTGGATCACCTGAACCTGACCATTCAGACGGGGGAGTTTTTCGGCCTTCTGGGGCCGAACGGGGCCGGAAAGACAACGACCATCAGCATGATGTCCACGGTTCTTCTGCCCACCTCCGGCCAGATTCTGATTGACGGCAGGCCGCTGACCCGCTCCGCCTCGGAACAAAAAAGAAAGCTGAGCGTCATTACACAGGAATACTCCATGCGCCAGGACATGACCATGGATGAGGTCATGGAGTACCAGGGCCGGCTCTACTACATGCCCCGGAAGCTAATCCGGCAGAAAACTGAAGAGCTCCTGTCCTTTACCGGACTTCTGGATTTCCGGAAACGGACAGTCCGCCATCTCTCCGGAGGAATGAAGCGGAAGCTGATGATCTGCCGCGCGCTGATGATCGATCCCGAAATTCTTCTCCTGGATGAGCCGACGGCAGGCATGGACGCCCTCTCCCGTCGGCAGATGTGGAACCTTCTGCGAAAACTGAACAACCACAACATGACCATTATACTGACCACACACTATATGGAAGAAGCGCAGTCCCTCTGCGATCGGGTTGCCCTGATGGAAAAGGGACGGCTGGACAAGGTGGACACGCCCGCCAATCTGATCAGCGAACTGGGAGCCTACGCCGTGGATGAAACCTCCAGCGGGCAAATGCTGCAGAGCCGGTACTTCCACAACCGGGCAGAGGCCATCGCATGGCTCGCCGAGCGGGGAGAGGACGCTTCCTTCCGCAGCACGACGCTGGAAGATGTTTTTGTGGAACGTATGGGTCATCATCTGGAGAAAAAATAGGTATGGGAATACTGACTGTACTTTGGGAAAAATGGACAGAGTTCAAGCGTGATTTTTATAAAATCACACTGGCAGCCATGATGGCGCCTCTGATGTATCTGGTGATTTTCGGTCTGGGCATCCAGACCACCTCGCACGGCGAGCCCTATCTGAATTATCTGATCCCCGGTGTCGTAGCCATGTCCACCATGACCGGAAGCTTCAGCGCCGTCGCCCAGAACATGAGTGTACAGCGTCTTTATGAGAAAGCGCTGGACCAGGTCATGGTATCTCCTACGCCTCTCTGGCAGTTTATTGTCGGCCAGATTATCGGCGGGGCCTTCCGCGGCATGTACTCCGCAGGAATCATCCTGCTCTTGACGCTTCCCGTCCACACCGGGCTGGTTTACAACGGCTGGTCCTTCCTGATCATGTTTCTGAACGGGATGGTCTTTGCCACGATCGCCCTGGTCCTGTCCTTCCTGGCCAAAAGCTACACGGACGCCCCGCGCTATCAGGCTTATATCATTATGCCCATGTCGTTTCTGTGCAATACCTTTTTTTCCACAGATTCCATGCCTGACGGATTCCGGCAGGTGGTGAACGCGCTTCCTCTTTCGCAGGCCAGCAGCATGATACGGGGAATTGCCACAGAAAACGGATTCAGCCTGTGGGGAATCGGAATTCTGCTGATTTACCTGGCGGTTTTCTCCGCCATTTCCTTCCTGTTCATTTACAGGAAGAAGAACCTGTGATTACAGTGTCAGAAGTCCGACACCACGCATAATCATAAATGCTTGCCAAAGGTACTTCCGGCATCCATAACTCTTTCATAAAACAAACAGGATGTGCGCCATGAGAAAAACAACAATTAAAAAGGGGATGCTGGCCTTTCTGGCATTCTGCTGCCTTCTCTGCCCGCTCCCGGTCTATGGGGCGGAAGGATATGAGGATGTGGCAAAAAGCAGTGAGACCGCCGGGTCAAAGGACGTCCTCCAGTACGGCATGGTTCCGGTATACGGCCGTGACTTAAAGGACGGCACCTATGACATAGAGGTGAAATCAAGTTCTTCCTTTTTCCGGATTCAGGAGGCCAGCCTTACGGTAAAGGACGGAAAGATGTCCGCCGTCCTGCAGCTTTACAGCGAGAGCTACGAGTACGTCTATCCGGGCTCCGCCGCCGAAGCTGCCGGGGCTTCCCTGGATGATTACATTTCCTTTCAGGAAACCGATACCGGGAGCCAGTTCACCCTGCCGGTGGAGGCACTGGATGCGGAGGTTCCCTGCGCTGCTTTTTCTGTAAGGAGAAAAAAATGGTATGACAGGACTCTGGTGTTTTACGCTTCCTCTCTTCCCGCGGACGCGCTGAAAATTACGCTGCCGGACTATGATCTGATCGAAAAGGCCCTGGAGGATTCCGGCCTGACAGAGCAGGCAGAAGAGAAGCAGCAAAAAGCGCAGGAGGCTGTGAATTCGGACTCTTCTTCCTCCTATGAGACACAGTCATCTTCCTCTGAAGGTGCCACCTCCGGCAGCACAGGCACGTCCTCCGGAGAGAGCGTTTCCTCCGGCAGCACGGGTATTTCCTCCGGAGAGAGCATTTCCAGCCGCGAAGAAGCCTTCACCCTTGCCTCTGACGACGCGATGCCCATTGACAGGCCGGACGGAGAATATTCCATTGATGTGGATCTTGCCGGCGGAAGCGGAAGAGCCTCCATCAGTTCCCCGACCCTGCTGATCGTCCACGACGGAAAGGCGTACGCAAAGCTTCTCTGGAGCAGCACCTACTATGACTGGATGAAGGTCGGAAACCACACCTATCTGAACAACTCCACAGACGGGGGAAATTCCACGTTTGTCATCCCCATCTCCGCCATGGACGAGGCGATTCCGGTGATCGCGGATACCACCTCCATGGGAGATCCGGTCGCCATTGATTATGTCCTGACCTTCTACTCGGAGAACATCGGGAACAAGGGCCAAATCCCCCAGGAAGCTGCCAAAAAGGTAATCATCGCCGCCTTACTGATCATTGCGGCAGGCGGAATTCTGAACCTGGCCGTCCAGAGAAAACGGCGCGGCTGAAGACACAAAAAGCGGATCACTGTACCCCGGCACCCGCCGGAAGTATGGTGATCCGCCTTTTTTCAGAACTTAAACACTGCCGCTCCAAACGGCGGAAGGTCATACGCGATATGATAGGGCTGGTTGTCACACTCTCCCTCCAGCGCCTTATACGTATCCGGCACGCTGTGATCGCCGCCGTACTTGACATTGCAGCTGTCCAGAATCAGCTTCAGCGTCTTTTTTTCGGGAACGCCGAAGACAAAGTCCGGATGCGCAACCGGCGTAAAGCTCATGATAAAGACCAGATTGTCCCTTCCGGTCGGAGACCAGCGGATAAAACTGAAAATGCTGCGGTCCGCGTCGTTGGCGTTGATCCAGCTGAAGCCCTCGTACCCGCTGTCGTTCGCGTAAAGCGCCTTATACTTTTTGTACATCATCAGAAGATCCCGGACATATGCCTGGAGATGCTCGTTTTTCTTGTCCCTCAGAAGGAACCAGTCGATTTCCCTCTCTTCACTCCACTCCCGGTACTGGCCGATATCCTGTCCCATAAAGAGCAGCTTCTTTCCGGGATGCCCGAACATATACGTATACCCGGCCTTCAGGTTTTCAAATTTTTCCTCATCCTCGCCCGGCATTTTGCTGATCATGGAACGCTTCAGATGCACAACCTCGTCATGGGAGAGCACCAGGATATAATTCTCGCTGAACGCATAAGTCATGGCGAATGTCATCTTGTTGTGATTGAACTTGCGGAAATAAGGATCCAGCTGCATATATTCCAGGAAATCATGCATCCATCCCATGTTCCACTTAAAGGTAAACCCTAATCCGTCATCCTCCACACTTCCGGTCACCTTCGGCCATGCCGTGGATTCCTCCGCGATCATCATGACGCCGTGGTTCCTTCCTGTCACCAGGGAATTCAGATGCTTAAAGAATTCAATCGCCTCCAGGTTCTGGTTTCCGCCGTATTTGTTCGGAATCCATTCCCCGTCTTTGCGCCCGTAATCCAGATAGAGCATGGATGCAACCGCGTCTACCCGCAGTCCGTCTATGTGATATTCTTCTACCCAGTAAAGGGCATTGGCAAGAAGGAAATTCTTGACCTCCGGACGCCCGTAGTTAAAGATCTTGGTTCCCCAGTCCGGATGTTCCCCCTGCCTGGGATCCGCATGCTCGTAGACCGCGTCTCCGTCAAACTCCGCCAGACCCTGTTCATCCTTTGGAAAATGAGCCGGAACCCAGTCCAGAATAACGCCGATTCTGTTTTTATGAAGATAATCTACCAGGTATTTGAAGTCCTGTGGCGTCCCGTATCTTGACGTCGGCGCATAATACCCCGTCACCTGGTATCCCCAGGAGGCATCCAGCGGATGTTCCGCAATTCCCATAAGCTCCACATGTGTGTAGCCCATGTCCTTGACATATTCCACAATCCTTTTGGCAAACTCCCGGTAATTATAAAATCCTTCCGGATTCTCCTCGGAATATGGATGCTTCATCCAGCTGCCGGGATGCACCTCGTAAATGGAAAGAGCCGACATCTTGGGTGTGAACTTTTCCCTGTTTTTCAGCCATGCCACGTCTCCCCACTTATAGGAGATATCTGCAATACGGGAGGCTGTTCCGGGCCGTTTCTCCGCCCAGAAAGCATAGGGATCGGCCTTGTAGAGCTTTCTCCCGTCGCGGGCGATGATGAGATATTTGTACATCTGCCCGACCTCCGCACCTGGAACAAATATCTCAAAGATACCCATGTCCGCAATCTTCTTCATGGGATTGGCTTTCTCATTCCAGCAGTTGAACTCTCCGATCACATAGACCGCCACGGCATTCGGCGCCCAGACCGTAAACCAGGTACCGGGCTCTCCGTTCACCACAGCTGTGTGCGCGCCCATTTTTTTATACAATTCATAATGCGTCGCCTGTCCGAAAAGATACTGGTCCAGATCACTAAAAATATGGGGATCCTTCTGTATCTTTTGCTCCGGCTCTGGTTTTACTGCCCCTGCTGCTGCCTTCGCGGCTGCCGCCTTTGCAGCCTTTCCCGTTGTCTCGACAGCTTTTTTCGCCGCCGCTGCGACCGTATTTCCGGTCTTTTTCGGTACTGCCTTATTCGCCATATTTTCATCTCCTTTAAGGATGTAATCGATAGCTTCATCATATCACAAAAAGGAGCTGTCTGTGATAGTTTTTCCTTCTTACAAAGCGGCAGACGGATTTTTTCAGAACACAGCCGGACATACAGCTCCGGACGGGAACAGCTGCCGCAGCGGAACCCGGAATCTGACCGCAAGAAAGAAGGCGGCCAGGAGCACCACAAGGAAAACCAGCAGCCGGACAAGATGTACAAACCTCCAGTAGCCCGCCCTCCTCCCGTACCTGGCGCGGATCCTCCACCGCCAGCTGTAGGTGCTTCCCTTTTTCTGATTGCACCGGTAACAGCAGGGCACCAGATTATCCAGGTCATTGACCCCGTTCTCATATCTTCGGTCTATCAGGCGCTGGGCCTTCTTCGATGTTTTGGCCGCATCCACCGGAATGACATGATCTACCGTCATTTTGTCCGGACGGATTTTTTTTCCGCAGTAGACGCAGCGGTATTTTCCGTTTTCGGGAGGATACGCCTTCATAAAGCGGTACCGGTAGGTTCCGGATCTTCCATAGCGTTTCCGGTACATACGTACCCGGTATCCGTATTTTTCCGCCTTCCTCAGCCTTTTTGCGGCCTTTCTTTTTCCGTACTCCGCCTGATAGGTACCGGAGGAAGTTTCGGAGAAATCCCGGAACCTCCACCTGCGGAATTTCCTTCCGGCCGGAACATGAAGTTCTACAATATATATTTCCCGGTCATCCATAACTTCTTCTTTATTCTCCCTGCGTCAGCAGGCGATAGTCCGTTTCTGTCTGCCTCTGCGCCCAGCAGCGCTTAACAGCCGCTTCCGGATCCTGGCGCCGGCCGGAAACACAGCAGGGCGCCTCCATTCCCTCTTGAGAAGGGTCTGAAAGCGCCCGGCATTCCAAACGATAAGGATATCCGATTTCTAAAGCCGCGTCTGCTCAGGTGGGGACCTGGTCTCCGTATATGTCATATAACGGCAGGAAATGGGGAATATTCCTCACAAGATGCAGATAAAACGCAGCAAAGTGGAGGTCATCAAATTTCCAGCAGTCTGCTGTAAACCTGCAGCGCGCCCTCTGTATCGTGTGCCAGGACACGCTTTGCCAGCACTTTTCCAAGCTGAACGCCCTCCTGGTCGAAGCTGTTGACATTCCACAGAAATCCCTGGAACATCACCTTATTCTCAAAGTGGGCCAGAAGAGCTCCCAGAGAAGCAGGCGTAAGCTGGTCGCCGATAATGATGCTGGAAGGACGTCCTCCCTCAAAATTCTTGTTTCTGTTTTCATCCTGCTTTCCGCAGGCAAACGCGACTATCTGCGCCGCGACATTGGCACAGAGCTTCTGCTGGCTGGTGGTGTCCTGAATGACAACATCCGTGCCGATCTGGCTCTTCCGGAATCCTACAAACTGCAGCGGAACAATGGTTTTTCCCTGATGCAGAAGCTGATAGAAGGAATGCTGCCCGTTCGTTCCGGGTTCTCCGAAAATAATCGGCCCTGTCACATAGGAAACCGGATCGCCGAAACGGTTGACGGATTTTCCGTTTGATTCCATATCCAGCTGCTGAAGGTGCGCCGGAAAACGGGATAACGCCTGGGAATACGGCAGCACCGCCGTCGCAGGATACCCCAGCACATTGCGCTCGTAGACACCGATCAGGGCGTCCATCATCGCCGCGTTCTTCTTCGGGTCTTTTTCCGCCGCAAGCTTATCCTCACTCGCTGCTCCATCCAGAAACTGCGCGAACACCTCCGGTCCGAAAGCAAGGGAGAGCACTGCTCCTCCCACCGCCGAAGTGGAAGAATACCGGCCGCCGATATAGTCGTCCATATAGAAGGCCGCAAGATAATCCTTGCTGCTGGCCAGCGGGGAAGTCTCGCTGGTGACGGCAATCATATGTTTTGCCGGATCCAGACCCTGTTTGCGGAGCGCGTCCATGACAAAAGACTGGTTGGTCAGCGTCTCCAGCGTTGTGCCGGATTTGGAAACCAGGACAAAGATAGCATGCGCCACATCTGTGGAAGCGAGCACCGCCGCCGCGTCATCCGGGTCCACGTTGCTGATGAACTTTGCTTCCATACGGAAGTTTCCTGTCTTTTTCGCCCAGTTTTCCAGTGCCAGATACATGGCTCTCGGTCCGAGGTCGCTTCCGCCGATACCGATCTGGACCACCGTCGTAAATTTTTCCCCGGCGGCGTTCGTAATTTCTCCCTTGTGTACCTTATCCGCAAATTCCGCAATACGCTCCTGCTGTTCTTTATAGAAGGCGCGCTTGTCCACTCCGTCCGCCATAACCGGTTTTCCCAGCTGTCCTCTGGTCAGATGATGCAGGACCAGCCGTTTTTCCCCTGTATTGATGACAGCACCGTTATACAGTTCTTCAAATTTCTCCGCCAGCTGCGCCTCCGCGGCGAGTTTCTCCAGCTGGTCCGTAATTCTGCCGTCCACTGCCTTGGCCGCGTAATTATAGGCAAGCCCCTCCGCCATGGGAATGCTGCAGTTCTTCACGCGTTCTGCGCCGCTCTCCCCGGCCATAACCGTTTTCAGATCCACGGGAGATAACTTCTCCAGCTCCTTGTATGCAGTCAGTTCATCCAGATTTTTCCAGTCTGCCATCTCAGATTTCCTCCATAACAACATTTACACTTAAACAGAAATGCCTGTTACCGGAAACATTGTAACACAACGGAGGCATTTTCCAAAGGAATTTCCTCTGATGCCACCGACTGTCCAACTGTCACTGACTGTCCGAGCCGTCACTGCTGCCTCCCTGGTCTCCGAACATCTGCCCGAACAGGTCACTGCCGGAACCGGAGTCCGAGGACTGCTGCGGTTTCTCGGTCAGTGTCACCTGATGGGTAGACTCCTTCCACTCGCTTCCGGTTTTTCTCTGCAGCGTAATGGTTACGGAGTCTCCCGATTTGTGACTGGCTATAACGGATGCCAGCTCATCAAAGGAAGTCACCTTTGTGTCATCTACCGCCGTGATAATATCGCCTGCCTTAATGCTGCCCAGGGACGCCGGGCTGCCGTCCGTTACTTCCTTGACATAAACGCCCTCCGGATAGCCGCTGGTGTCGGTATCCTGAATGTCCGAGATATTCTCACAGTAAACGCCCAGGAACGCACCGCTGGAGGAACTGGTATCGCCGTCTGTGCTCGAACTGCTGCTGTCCGAATTCTGATCATCCGGAGTTTCCCCACTGTTTCCGCCTCCCTGGCTGCCGGAATTATCCCCGCTGCTTCCGGATCCGCCCTGGCTGAAATCCGGCAGGCTTCCCCAGGAATTGTCGATCGATTTTTCAATCTTTTCCGCCGCGGAATTCACAGAATTGTCAATGACATTGGGGAGAACGGCGGAGCCCACCAGGCAGATGACGCCCGCGCCCACAAGGCCGGCGATGACGCCGCTTAAAACTGCCCTTCCGACACGTTTCCCGGTACTATCCCCTTCCGGCCGCCTGCCGCTTCCTGCAAAATGATTTTCCCCATAGGGATTGTTCCCTCCGGTATACGGGCCGCCGTACGGGCTGCCATTATACCAGGGATTTCCGTTACTGTTTCCATAAGAGCCGCCGTTTCCGCCCGGCTGATTCCCATTGCCATTCTGCCAGGACTGGTTTCCGCTGTAACTGCCATCTGCATTTCTGTTATGATTATTGCTCTCGCCGCTGTTATTGTCGTACATAATAAAAATCTCCCTTCACAGGACGGCCTCCGGCCGCTTTTTCTCTACCCTTCGCATGATAAAGAAAAAGCGTGAAGGAACCGTGAACAACCCGTGAAGAGAGTGTTTCACACCCCGCGTCAGGAGCGGGATTTCTGTCTGATTATACGGTTATCTGGCCAGTCCGGACTGCTCCAGAAGAGAAGGAATCTTGGATTCCCAGCCCAGGGACATAATATGGACGCCCTGGCAGTAGGGCTTGCACTCCCGGATAATGCGGGCCGCGATCTCTACGCCGGTAATTCCAGCCTTCGTCTTTTCCTTGTCCGCCTTCAGCTCCTCCAGAACAGAATCCGGAACGGAGATACCCGCAACGTTATTATTCATAAACTTGCACATCCCCGCGGACTTCGGAATAATAATTCCAAGCATGACCGGTTTTCCGAACTGTTTTGCCCGCTCCATAAAGCGGATAAATTTCTCGGAGTCAAAGACCGCCTGGGTCTGGAAAAACTCAGCGCCGGCCTCGATTTTTTTCTCCATCTTTACCAGCTGGGCATCCACGGAATCACTGCACGGGGACACCACGGCACCCTTCGCGAATTTCGGGGGTTCTCCCACCAGGTCATTTCCGCCCAGATCCTTGCCGGATTCCAGCACGCACATCGTGTGCAGCAGGGAAACCGAATCCAGGTCAAATACCGGTTTTGCCTGCGGATGGTCGCCCATCTTTGTGTGGTCTCCGGTTAAAGCCAGGACATTATCAATGCCGAACATAGCGGCACTGAGAAGGTCGGACTCCAGCGCAATCCGGTTTCTGTCACGGCAGGCCAGCTGGAAAATGGGATTCATCCCGGCATCCTTCAGCTCCTTGCAGACAGCCAGAGAACCGACTCTCATGACGGAAGACTGGCAGTCCGTTACGTTGATGGCGTCCACACCGCCCAGATACTTTTTGGCATCCTCGATCATCTCCTCAATATGAATACCCTTGGGCGGTCCCACCTCGGCGGAAACTGCAAATTCACCACGTTCAAACAAATCTGTAATCTTCATCTGTTTTCACTCCTCAAGTTTCTGTCTGTCATCAGGATTCTTTACATTCCTTGGTTACTTCATCGGTAGAAAAATCATGCATCTGCGTCGGGAACCGCAGCACGTCCAGACGTCCGAGCTTTTCCAGACGTCTGTAGATGCGTTCCCAGCCGCATTCCATGCTGGGATCCACTTCACATTTCCCGTCCTTCGTTCCGCCGCAGGGGCCGTTTACCAGGCTCTTGGAGCACGCGGTAATCGGGCAGATTCCGCCGGTCAAGTTCAGATAGCATTCGCCGCACTGCCCGCAGTCCACCTCAGTGGGGGTCACTCCCTGAAAGCCTGGAAGCCGGATTGTGTCGCAGGCCGCGCACACCTTTTTATCTTCCAGAAACTCCGCAACGGTCTGCACACCGACGCCGCAGGAGAACACCAGAACGGTATCCGCCTCCTCAATCTGCTCCAGATGCGCCTGCAGGCGGAGCTTCATGTTATCCGGATTGCAGATATAATCTGTGGTAAGGATTCCTGTCACCTTTCCCGCATCGGAGAGCTCCTTCTGGAGTTCCTTCGCTTCCTTTTCCGGGAAATAAATTTCCTTGCATCCGAGGCAGTTAATGATAAATGCTTTATCGCCCGCAAGAGACAGAATCTCTTCTTTTGATTTCAGTTCGGTAATCAGCATATCATTTCACCTCCATAATCATTTTCTTGCCCGTGCGGATTCTCTCCACCAGCGGGATCTTGGATGAACAGATATACTGGCAGCAGCCGCACTCAAAGCAGTCTCTGATATGATTGTCCAGAAGCGCCTGCGCATTGCCCTCCTTCACATATTTCGCGAAGTTCAGCGGCGCCAGCTCCATCGGACAGACGTCCACACAGCGGCCGCACTTGATGCACTCTTCCTCTTTGGTATGGTCTATGTCAATGGCAATAATCCCGTTGGTTCCCTTGATCACCGGAACATCTTCATCCGTAAGCGGGAATCCCATCATCGGTCCGCCCATCTTGACGGTAACGTCTTCCCCGGCAATGCCTCCACAGTAATCAATCAGCGTCTTCACGCTGGTACCGATTTTTACCATGAAGTTTCCGGGGTTCGCGATATGTTCGCCGGTCACGGAAACCGCACGTTCCACCAGCGGCATTCCCTTCTGAATGGCATCCGAAATCGCCACGGCGGTGCTGACATTGTCCACAACGGTTCCGACATCCGCGGGAAGTCCCCCGCTGGGAACCAGACGCTTCAGCACATTCTTGATCAGTGTTTTTTCCGCTCCCTGCGGATACTTGGTCCGGACTGTCTGGACCTCGATATTGTCCAGGTTCTCTGTCCTGGACTGCAGAAGAGCAATGGCATCCGGCTTGTTGTCCTCTATGACGATGATTCCCTTCGGCGCGTCAACCGCCTTCATAATGGCCTTCAGGCCATAGATCACATCGTCCGCGTACTCCAGGAGCACCCGGTGATCCGCAGTCAGATAAGGCTCGCATTCGCAGCCGTTCAGCAAAACGGTATCAATCGGTTTGCCGGGCTTCAGCTTGATAAAGGTCGGGAAACCCGCGCCTCCCATACCGGTAATGCCCTTTTCTTTTACAATCTCCACAATTTCTTCCGGACTGAGCTCTTCCAGAGGCTTATTCGGACGCACCGATTCATCCGGTGTGTTTTTCCCGTCCGAGCGGATGACAATGGACATCACCTCTCCGCGGTTCGGATGCTTTCTGGGCTCCACTGCGACAACCGTTCCGCTGACGCTGGAATGAATATTGCTGCTGACAAACCCGTCCGCCTCTGCAATCTTCTGGCCAAGCTTAACCGTATCGCCTTCCTTTACAATAGGTACTGCCGGTTTTCCGACATGCATGGACAGGGGAATCACTACAGTTTCCGGCTCCGGGAACTTCTTCAGCGGGAAGCTCTCCGCCAGTTCCTTGTTTTCCTCCGGATGAACCCCTCCGTTATAGCCGGAGAGACGGATATCCCGGATTTTTTTCACATATTCGCTGATGGCCTTCACATCCACCTTGGAATAATCCCTCAGCTGGACAGGCTCCTCCAGGAATTCCTTCTGACGGCCCTGTTTCTCCAGCCTCTGGTAGATTTTTTCCCAGGCGCAGTCCTTCTTCGGATCGACTTCGCATTTTCCGTCCTTTGCGCCTCCGCACTGCCCGTTCAGCAGTCCCTTGGAGCAGTCTACCACCGGGCAGATGCCGCCTGTAATGTTCAGATAGCACTGCGCGCATGCCCCACAGGTTTTCTCTGTAAGTGCCATGCCGTGATTTCCGGTGTAATTCAGTGTATTGGCAGCGGCCAGAACCGGAACCTCCTCCAGCTCCGCAACTGTCTGAATACCCAGGCCGCAGGAAATAACCGCGACATTCTTTGTTCCTTCCGGAATCACATCTTTCAGTTTTTTCTCTGTCAGCAGTTTATTGCAGAGAAAATCCACTTTGACGGTACCTGTAATCTTTCTGCCCTGTTCAGAAGCGAGCTGGACAAAGGTATCGCAGTCCGGCTCATTCACCGTCTCAAATTCCTTGAAACATTTGTTGCACGCGACAACGAAGAGATCATCTGAAGAAGCAAGCAGGGACTTCAGCTCCTCATTATCTTTTAGCGCATACTTGGTATAATTCACCCTCAATCTCCTTTCTGAGTTTTCCTGCCAGGGCATATACCGGGTCCGGAATCCCGCCTTTTGAATTCCTTCCGCGGAAGCACAAGAATGCCTGACATCTGATTCGGATTATATCACAGAATCCCGGACGGCAACAGAGTTTTAGTCACGGTTTCTCCTGCCTGACATACAGTGCGGAAAAACCGGCCGGGCAATAAAAGTCCGCTGTTCTCACTATTTTTTCCCGCTCCTTCCGGTCTGATTCATCCTCCACCGCGGCTGTAAGGAATCCGCCCCTTTTTGCGGACGCAATCGCCTGAAAAGCATCCTCAAAGACCAGCGTACGTTCCGGACGCGTACCCAGCCGTTCCGCGCAGAGCAGATAAATATCCGGCGTACGCTTCGTGAGGCGGAAATCCCCGCAGGCCAAAAGATCCCGGAACAGATCCAGAACTCCCAGGCGGGAGAGGGCGGCCTTCTCCGGCTCCGCTTCCCCTGTGGTACAAAGCACCATGGGGACTCCCGCCCCGGAAAGCCTGTGAAGAAAATCTTCCGCCCCCTTTTTCAGAGCAGCCTCTTCCCGATAGAACTTCTCCGCGATCCGGTAAAGCCCGTTCCGGATCGCTCCCTCCGAATCGGGGAGATAATACGCGGTTTTCAGATAATGCACACCTTCTTCTACGGTCATTGGGAAGAGAATGTCCCGAAGGCCGGGTTCCGGCAATTCTCCCCTCTTCCGCAGATACCTCTCCCCTAGAAAATCCCAGAAAGGCATGGAATCCAGAAGCGTCCCGTCTATATCAAAGACAGCAGCCTGAACGCCTCTCTCCAGCAGGTATGGCACAGCCTCTGTCTCGGCAAACATTTCTCTGCGGCAGAAAGACTGATAAAATTTTTCTTCGTCGCTCATAAAAAGCCCTCGCTCATGCGCACCTCTTCTTTTCCATTCATGCCTCTTTTTTATATTTTCTGTTATTTTCCGGCTATTGACAACCGCCTCTGCGAAAGAGGATAATAATGAATCTGCAGCAAAGCTTCGGCCGCCGGCCAAACGCGCCGTCCGCGGCAGAACGGTATGATCAGGGAGGATATGTGATGGAAAATTATTCAGTTAAAGCAAATGGCACCTGCGCTTCGCAGATTGATTTCAGCCTGGAGAACGGAAAGCTTCACCATATTGTTTTCCACGGTGGATGTCCGGGAAATACACTGGCTGTCTCCAAGCTTCTGGAAGGCTGCGATGCCAGAAGCGCTGTTACTCTGTTAAAAGGGAATCCTTGCGGAACCCGCGGAACCTCCTGTGCCGACCAGCTGGCAAAAGGAATCGAAAAGGCTCTTCAGGCAGACGCAAAGGCTTAAACGGGAAAATCGTGAGAAGATAAAGCAGCTGGGCCGGCATCTGCCGGAAATTTACCAGTGCTGCGCGTATCTGCGGGATATTTGCCAGATGAAGCAAAAGTGAAGCCCCGGAAGTCCTTTATATACAAGGACTTCCGGGGCTTTGCTGCCTGCCGGCGACCGGACTTTGTTTCCGTGCCGACATGGCGTGAATCGGCGTGTTTCCAGTGTTTTATATCTCGTCATAACGTGACGGAGAGTGATATATTGCTACACGTTTGCTACACAACACCGTTATTAAACGATTCTCTCTTTATATTGCATCATTTGTCCAGTTTTTCATCTGGATACTTTTTCGCGTAAGCATCTTTCACTTTTTCAAAGAAGCTCTTTGCTTTAATTGCATCCCGCGTCAGATAACCTTCGTGAATCCGCATTGCAAAAAATTCGTACACGTTATCATTGAATCCAGAAGCTCCGCCAGTGCTATCCATGTGCTTGGGTCGATCATAAATTCTTCTCCTACTCTGACAGCTCGGGGTGCCCCATTTCAATTAGTGCCTGTTTTACATCATCCAAATATGCCGGGTATTTCTGGGAAACATCCGAAATTGTCATTTTTCCTTTAATGATTAATCTTGCGTAAATCTTTGCCCTGATCATGCCGTAACCTCCTTTTCGTTCTTTGCCGCAAGCTGATCGTCTATGGCATCCAGCCGGGCATATATATCTGCGATCGCCTCCTGTGTCTCCGTGAGCTGCGCGGTATTATCCGCAATTTTTGTATCTGTGCTGGCCTCTTTCTGGCGAAGCTCAACCTCGTAAATCCCGCCAGTGTATACAGATATTCGGCTCAGCTGCGTGTAATTTTCATATGCAATATCCTCCTTCCCATCTTCGTGCACGGTAATAACCTTTGTTCCCAGTTCATCGGAAAAAATTTTCTGAAGATCATCAATATTCTGCTGTAGCATACGGATGGTTAGAATTCCGGAACCCGCCGCGGATGAAGTGATCTCTAATTTTTTCCCATTGTTAAAATTTAGTTCCATTTTTTATCCTTTCTTAAATTGTGTAAAAATTACCATAGTTAATTAAATATCGCTTTTATATCTTTCTCATGGGGACATCGTCGATGTAAAAAACCAATTTTACATTATTTAAGTCTGCGTCATCCCACTTAAAGCTCAAGGTGTGTTTGTTATTAATGCCTTTGAGGCGAGTAGCAAATGGAACTATGGTATGCCCTGAAATAATATTTCCGGTATCGGTATTTATTTAGGAAGATACAAAATATCTGCATAACAACCGGTAACATTGTAATTAGATTGTACTGTTATAGATGATTTGCTATTTACAAATGTTGCTGTGATTATTCGATCTCTTCCCGGAAGAACATCGCGTACCTGTATAACTGTAGGTTCATAGCCATTGATAATGGGTACAGTAGCATCAGCGATATAAATTCCAGACGTATTTGTAAAAGAACTAACTTTCAGCGATCTAATCAGAGTATCGGTATTTTACGATTTACTTTGAAGCACAAACCTAAATTTTACTTTTCCATTATTTGAATTAGAGTTTGTGGTCATTATCAAATAATCATCACTCAGATTTACAGACCTGATTACTCCAACTCCGGAGGATGAAACTACGTTATAGCTGATAATTTTTTTAGAAAAAATTGAGGTTGGAATGTGTATGTAATATAAAAATTCACCATAATAATTACTATTATCAGCTGAACCAATTGATAATTCCTGTGTAACGATCTCGGTATTTAATTTACTAATCGCGTCCTGCATTTCCTTCATGGTTTGTAATTGTGTAAACAATTTATCCACGCTGGAAACTGTGGTTCCGTCAAGCGTAATTTTATACAGCGGGAAATCTACAACTGCCGCTCCCGCAATTACGCTGCCGGCATTATAGGCTGGTGTTGCAGGGGAAGATGTGGCGTTAGTTCCCTTTATCACCACAAAATTGATCGCGCCTGTGGATTTTGTATACCTGGCTACCACCAAATCAATGCGTTTATATCCGGACGTACCGGTAGCAATCGTCAATGCAACTGTGCTGCCATACTGGATTCTAAACCGTACGCCTTGAAGAACGCCCTCTCCGTCAGCCAGTTTTAACGATGTGTTGCTTACCAGCGTTGCGGCAAATTTCTGCCCCACATCACACACGTAACTGTCAGTTCCCATAATCGCCTGGTCATGTCCCGGATACGTCAGTTTATCTAATTGATTTTTGACACTCACTAATCCAGTCTCTGACAGTTGTGATTGTATTTCCTGTAGGGCGGCCTCTGCGTTTGTCTCAGATGTCTTTGCATTTGTCTCGGACGTGGAAGCGTTTGCAGCTGATGTGGATGCAGAAGATGCACTTTTACTGGCTGCAAGCGCAGAGGCGGCAGCATTTGTTTCACTTGTCTTTGCATTAGTTTCTGATATTTTAGCATTAGTCTTGCTTGCTTCTGCATTCGTCTCAGAAGTTTTGGCGTTGGTTTCTGACACTTTAGCATTTGCAGCTGATGTAGATGCAGAAGATGTGGAACTTTCTGCGGAGGTTGCGGCGTTTGAAGCGTTTGTTTCGGATGTCTGTGCTGTCTTTGCAGCATCGGACGCCGTTTTCGCATAACCGGCAGACGCCGTTTCAGAAGTTTTCGCATTCACAGCACTTGTTCTTGCTGATTCTGCATACTGCTTCGATGTGGCTATTGCGTCAGTCTTTGCTTTATTCACATCATCAGAAAAAGCAATTCTCTTTGCTTTTCCTGGGGCGAAAGCCACGTATACTCCATCCCCATCTGTGTCCGACGGATCTCCGCTTAACACGACGGCAATTTCCCCATCGACCATCCGTCCACTATTAAATTTACTGTAATCTCCTCGTCTGTGTTGGATTGCCATTAATTATCACCGCCTTATGCTTCAACAAGGTCAATCAATATCTGTGTGAATGGACGTCCGAAGATGCCTGCCGTCCCGCCCCCGTCTGTGTTGCTGAAGTCCGTATCGTAGATGTTGGAGCAATAATCTTTTCTATCATACGGCTTCACCTGATAACGTGACCGATAATATTTTCCTCCGGTCTTGTGGATGTCCGTGTAATACATGACTTGGATAGCGTCAATGGAATCCTTGTCATTCCCTGCGTAACCATTTTTTATGTCGTTCCAATTGCATCCTGTCACCCATCCGAACCATCTCCCAGACGCATGCACACGATACTTTACAAAACCCCCATTAACCGCCCTGATTGAGACACCTACAATAGCGTCATTTGCGTAACCGGCAAAATCCGTCCTGTCCCTCACGAACTGGAGTATTCCATGATGCAGTGTTTTCACTGCATACTCGATGTGCGGAATCTGGGCATCCCGGGTGGTCTGAATTTTATTGTAAGCAGACACTAACGCTGCTTGAGACTGGTTGCCATATATTCCATCAACCACGATGCCAGACGATCTCTGGAAAGCTTTTAATGCCGTCGATGTGGCTGAACCAAAATAGCCATCAATACCGGCAGAACCTACGCTATAGCCGATGGCAGTCAGCATTTTTTGTAATTCCCTTACTCCGTCACCATTGCTCCCCATCGACAAAGCAGCAAATACTTTTATCGGAGTCTCATGTATCGTACCGTCAGTGTACACTTCTGGGGCTTCCAATACTCCATCCCAAGGATAATCGTAAAACGATCTTGTATTGCTTTCCCCTCTTGCTGACGAATCATATTCGCCATTCTGAAGCTGGTCTCCATCCGCACCGGTTACACCACCGGTTTCAGATATGGAAAATTGCATCAGTGTGTCGGGGTCTTTGAACATGGCTGTATGATGGATTATATTTAACGCAACGTCACCACGTTTTGGCTTATATCCATCAGTGCATATGCCTTTACGTGTTGGATGCCACTTGAACCCACACCTCACAAAAACATCCTTCATGTTCCCAGTGTATGTCGCGCCGTTCGTTTTTACCGGAATTCCAGCCACCTCATAAGCGTTTATAATAGCAGATGAGCAATCTCTATCCCCTTGTGCCAGTGCATAAGTTTTCCCCCCTACGGTTACATAGCAATACCCTTCGCCATCTCCCCATCTCATAGATTGGGAATATCCATGATACCAATGTTCTACGAGATGGGTCATAAGTTGTGCTGCGACTTCTGATTTCAGCAGTTTTTCTCTGGACTTTGTATTCACAGCGCCCCCATATTCCCTGTCAGTGTCAACGTTTCCTTTAATTCCGTGGACTTTTCCTGTAGAACTGTCTTGCATATAATCACATGTCCATCTAGGATTACCTGTGGTATAATGTGCCAACCATTGGGTGTATTTTCCTATTTTATCCATGTCATACATGCGGTTACGGAAGTCCTGATTGTAGTAAACACCCGGAATGTAGCCTCTTTCTTTTATTCTCTCGCAAAATGCAACGGTCATTGACGTACAATTTTCTCTTGTTATCGCAACCCCTCTTTGTGCGGCTTTATCCACAGAATCATATTCGAAATCTGCAAATATAATCGTGGATTTTGGAAGTCCCGCCCGCTCTGCAAACGATACGGAAGAATCAGCTTCTCTTCTCGCTTCATCATCTGTAACAGAATATAAAAAATGATAAATTCCAGATATTTTTATTCCTGCGTTCTGAATACCTTGTACATACTCAAGAAAACGGGAATCCATCACATTCCTATATCCATCCCTTGGGATGACAAATGCAACCCCCGCGTTTTTCACGGCGTTCCAATCAACCGTCCCCTGCCATTGGGAAACATCTATTCCTTTCGTCATAAACCCTCCGATCTGCTATTTCACCCATAGCTGGGAGATAGGAAGATCACCTCCTCTCAATCTTTCTTAGGTTTGTCATAGGAAAGAGCCTGCCGACTGTCAGACACCCCGCTGGTTGTCGGGTCTGTTACAACTCCGAGAATTGCAAGAACTCCGAATAAGGCGTTGATAATAGCCGCGAACTGCTGATTCAGAACCACAAAGTCCCACTTGTATCCGAAAGGGGCGGCGATCGTTTGAATGAGTAACAGAATTGCCGGTATGAGTGCGAGCCAGAAGTTTTTGTTTTTAATCCTTACTTTCCAGTTGATCATATGCTTTTTCCCTCCAATGTATCAATTCTTTTGTGTGCTGATTTTGTAGATTCCTCTACGATAATCAGGCGTTTTCCTTGCCGCGCCACTTCTTCTTTGAGTCCGTCCATGCCAGAACGAATTTCCGATGTGTCAGACTGGATAGACTGCAATCCCATCTTGATTTCCGTGTCTCTCTTCGCCGCTTCTTTCGCATCATCCAACTGCTTCTGTATGTCCGTGTGACCATTTCTTGAGATGGTCACGACAAGGGCAACAAAAGCAATCAAAACGGAAACAAGGGCGATAATTAAGTTTGGGTCAAATCTCATGATGTTTTAGAACTCCTTGTAATTGTGGACTGTGGGTCAACTTTCTGGATAAAAAAAATTTCCATCAGTATTATTATACTATTTTTTCACCATTTCTTACAGTGTTTTGTTCCACATCGACTATCCAGTCCTCATGTTTTGCTTTCTTCGGTCTTTTTATCAGTATGTGATTCTGATTCTACTGATATGGTTTTTATTCTGTTCAAGAGCGAGCTGTTAATGTAATTTTCCTGAAACTGATTAAGTACACACTTCATTATTAAACATGCCAGTTCCGGTGAGACATCATTAGATTGCATCTGATTTAACGCATACGCAGTAATCATACTTTCCATTGCCATTAGTTTTTCTCCGGATAGTTCCATTTGTGCCTCCATTCCAAACGTTTTCAATTTCATTAAATCTACAGTTAATTACAATATCTTTACCGGAAAAGCGGGTCTGCCTCTGAGGAATTCATGATTTTCTGCAATCAACGTCTCGCGCCCCTGATCATCTACAGAATACATTTTTCCTCCATCTTCTATACATTTCCACATCTGCTCATCCGTTGTAATTTTTTCTTTTATACCATCTAACAAGCTATAATATGTCATTTTTTTTCCTCTTATTTCACTATCCCATCAACAATGGAACAGCTATACCACGCTTCAACAGTCCCGTCACTTCTAATTGACGATGGAATCTTTACAGATGAGATGTTGGCTCCGTTTTTTGAATGAAGCCCGTCAGAATTTACCCATCCCCATGCGTACCCCGTACCGGAATTATCAGTAAACCATATAGTCCCAGTACCACCAAGAACAAGGAACCCTGTTTTCGCTAGTAATGAAACACAGTTTTGGTTGCCTTCATATTGTGCACTCGCATCAAAAGTACCGTGTATCGTATCACTACCTCCAGATGTATATCCTGCTCTAAGAATTCCGTTATAAAGCTCTGTAAATGTTGAACCAGATACAGTTCTTAAACTTCCGGATAGACTTACCCCTCTCGCCGTCAAATAACCTGATGAATCTACAACAAACCTCCCGCCTCCAATATTAATGCTCCCTTTTTTCATTGTGAAAGTTCCGGTCGAGAGATTAAAAACCGTGTTTCTACTCTTATCGCACAATTCCCCTGTGCCGATATAAGACGCGTTGACATACAGTTTGCCATCACTGAGATAAATTCCCTGTGTTTGTCCGTTATTTGTAAGTTTGTTAAAAATACTTCTTTGTGTCTGTGCATTCACCGCATCCGAAGCAATTTTTGAAACAGTTTTTCCCCCAACCGTAACTGTTGACGCAAGTTGGAATTCCCCAGTATTCATATCCCAGTAATTCTTGCTCTTTGTGTCCTGAATCTTGCCTGTTTTAATCCAGTCCGCATTGATTCCGGTTGCAGTTAAAATTCTGGTAATTGTGTCTCCATCAACAGTCATACCGCCGTTCCAGGTCTTACCTCCGTCTGTGGAAACACCCCACGCTTCTGAGGTCATTTTCCATACGATGTCGGAATCAGACAAGTCTTTGTGATTATGGAAATAATAAATGTTTCCGGTGTTTCCCTTTTCGATTGTGGTATAAAGTCCGGCAGACGAATTCAATGCATCGTTGAGTTTCTCTTCCTGTATTTCACGGAGAGTTTTTTCGGCTGCTATTTTATTTCTCAAGTCAACATAGTTCCGTGTTTCCTCTGAGTATGTAACCGCCTTATTTCTCGCCGGTGTTTTAGCGGAAGATCGTATTTTCATATACCCTCCCGCAGAAAACGTCACAGACGATACCAGAACGGGGTAATAGTTATGATTCAGCGCATAGAAAAAGCCCACATCTCCGGCTTCTACAGAAGGATCGGAAAGTACACTCGCTGTCAGAGTACGAAACTTAATTCCAATTAACCGTTTTCCAAGAAAATCTGCTATCGCCTGTTTGTTGTTCTCTGTTACAAACGGATTATTCTCTATGGCTATTATATAACCGGATGAACCACTGCTAGCCGATTCTGAATCTCTCTCTTTTGTTTTAACAGACACTCCGGTAACAACGACATCATCCACCCCAATATTATGTGAAGAATATCCTGTGAAAAAATGTGGACTCTCTATAGATGTAAATACACCTGCGTCAACCGATGCTCCGTCAGAATAAGGCGTTGTAGTTGTGTTAAACGTTCCGCCGTCCACACTGTCACCATCGGAATAAGGTGTTGTAGTTGTGTTAAACGTTCCTCCATCTGCAAATTGTTCAATCAGGCATTCTGTATTGTACCATTTGATTTCAAGCTCCCCATTACGATTGCATCTTGCAAAACACCCACATATCTGGGAGCACCAACTTATTACTTGTCTGTAAGTTACGGCAGACGTGCTATCGTTTGGTAGGCTTTGAATAACAAAATCCATATTGGGGAATTTTACGGTTTCAAGCGGAATACCCATCTTTGTGGCGCAATACAAGATAAGTTCCCCAATTGATACTGGAAATTTGATTCCGGACGTATCAAAATCTTTATCCGCCTTGCTCATATTGTCAAATGCGGTAATGGATATGAGCGAACCGTTGTAAATTGTTTCGTCAATAACGCCTGTGAATTTTTTCAGTTTTTCTAATTCGCCGTCCACATCAAGCGCGATATAAGCTACAAGCTCTGCGTCTGTGAAATCATATTCGGAATATGACTCATCAATGTTGTTGAGTGAGAATGACAGCTTGTTAATAATCGCATCACCAACATCGAGGTTGTTGTCCTGCGATACAGAATCTTCGATCCGGAATGTCCTTTGCCACAGATCGGAGTTGGTGATATTGAGAATTTTACCGTCAGACAGGGTTATATCTATGAAGTATTTATAATTTCTATTATCATTAAGCAAGTTGTGTTTAAATCCGGCACTTGTAGTTATCATATGTTTTCCTTACTGTTCGATGATGTCGAAACTTACTGATCCAACAAGCTTTTTGTCTTTCCACCAGAGCTTGATTGGGGCTTTCCTATCTCCAACATAATATGTTTTTGTTGTATATTCGCCTTCAAGTATGTCCCACATGGTTACATTTACATATTCGGGGTTAAAAGCCTTCACGATGATACTGGCAGTCTGGAGGTCTTTAATCCCCCATGAAAGCGTCCATTTTCTTTTCTGTGTGATTCTGTTTTTATGCATCACTCCATCTTCTGTTCTGCCGGATTCACCGGCAGAAACATCCTGCAAGCCCCACTCTGCGCTTGACGGAGTGGGTATTGCCACCCCGTCTACCATCATGAAGCTGTCGTTTCCAGTCATTGACATTCATTCATCACCCCTTATTTGTTATAGCGATAGTTAATTTTCTCCTGTCCCCTACTTACAGACCTGGCCAGCGTTTCATCGTCCGTCTGCAATGTACTGTAGACTGTCACGCCGATAGCCCCACTCGATAAGGCGTTTGCCATTCCACGCTCAACGGCTCTTTCTATTGCGGATTCATTCATAGAATTATTCATACCACCCGCACTGATGATGCTTTCTGCAATTTTTGACATTGCCCGATTATCCTCAAGTGGGATAACAGCTTCATCTTTTCCGTTTTCTGCAACACCGATAATTTGTCCGTTGCCACCCTTGAACAGTCCTCCGCGCTCATACCATGACACACCATAATTCGGCGTGTAGTACACTGCGTCTTCAACCTGATTCCTGCTCCAAGCCGAAACATATAAGTGTGGAGTCGGTATATCTACCGAGGAAAACCCTCTGGCAAGAGATTGTCCCATTTGATATCCTTCGTTATAAAAAGATACGTTTGACAGGGCATCACCGATGCTTTTCACAATTCCATTCACTCCGGATATCACGGTCGATGATTCAGAAGAAATTCCTTCACACAGAGATTTAGTTATTCCAGCACCTTCTTTTTTTACATTGAAATAATCTACAATCCGCCTTATTCTTCCGAGTATTACGTTTATCGCTTCCACAGCAAACTGGTAGTTTGATGCAACACCGTTTGCTAACCCCTGCACGATGTATTTTCCTTTTTCAATCATTACTATCGATGGGGAATGGATACCGAGGTCAGAGTTTATCTGTTTGATTATGTTGTCTGACAGATTGGACATTGCCGTTTTAGCGTCTCCAACGTTGTTGAACACCCCGTCAGACACCCCTTTTACAAGGAATCCTCCGATCTGTCCGCCTTGCGTCTTGAAATCATCCCCTATGGTGACAAATGCCGGAGCGGTACTTGTAGCAAAGTCGGTTGTCATCTTGTCCGCCATCTGTTGAATGTCGGTTTGCATATCAAGACTCTGCTGAATCTTGCTATGAAACGCTTCCCATTCCCCGTCGCCTGCTTGCAGATGGCCGATCAAATCTGACATTGCCTGAGTTGAAGGATCGATTTGATTAAGAATCGCCTGAACTGTAGCTTTATCGAGACCTGCATTATTTAGAGCTTCCATGTTGGAAAGTGCCGTCTGCTGGTTCTGTATGCTATTTTCAAGGTTTGCATTCAGAGAATCAAGGCTCTGTGACTGGTTCGCATCGAGCGTTCCCCAATCTGTAGCGGTATTTTCCAGTGTTGTCTTGATCTGGTCGTGATAAGCCAGTACTTCATTCTGCCATGCGTCAAGTTTGCCTGACATATCCGTGGTTGCGGAGGTTACTGCATTCTGAATATTGTTTAGCGAGTCTTGAACTGTCTGCCCGTGCTCCCTGCTTTCTTCGAGAACAGGATATACATGTTCTGAGAACTCCTGTGCCATACCGTCAGAAGAAGTGGAAATTTCCCCTATTCGGTCATATACAGTCTGCCAGTCACCGGAATTAGCCAAATTGCTTACGGATGCATTCATGTTGTCCGTTGAGTTTTTTGCGGTATCTATAGACGCCGCATATTTCAAAGACAGTTTGTCCGAGAATTCATCTGTAGCAAGACCGGCATCTTTTATGGAATTTATAACCATAGCATATCCGTCTTGTGCTGTAATCCCGGAATTCCTAGTATCATCGAACTGTGATAATATGTTTCGATATACCCCCCTGGCCTGCCAATCATCAGCGGAGGTTGAAAGTTCTACGAGTGCCTGACGGACATCGGAGAGCCCCTGTTTTGCATTTACATTTGAAAAATCAAGTTCGCCTTTGAATCCTTGAAGTTTAGATGAATTTTCATTTACAGCTTGTCCGATTGCATCTACAGAGTCCGCAGTAATCTGCCCCTGATCTGACAGACTATTAAGCGCTGTCTTTGCTCCATCAGAAGAAACTCCCATCTGACTAAGTTTAGACATCACGTCGTCAGCGATTTGTGATGTGGTTTTTCCGGCGCTCTCTTCTTGCTCAATAAAGCTCCACAGCTGATCTGCGGAAGTCTGAGAAATCTGACCGAGAGATTCAAGCTCTCCAACGAACGAATGTAAAGCGCTCCCGGCTATAGTTGTTTTACCGTTTCCTCCCTGTAAACCGTCTATAGCATCTGCAAGTAGTTTTATACCACCCACTCCAACCGCAGTTACCGCTGTAATAAGTCCCACTGTACCTACTGTGGAAGATAGCATAGACTCCAACGCAAGCTGCACCGCCGCCCCTGCATCACTAATACCTTCTATTCCCGCTTTTTTCAGAACGTTTCCGAGCGCAGATTTAATTACCGGGGCGAGAACAGAATCCACGTGCGTTGACGAAAATACATTCACAAACGGGACAAGCAGATTGTCTATCCCTGCAATTGTTTTTACAGCACCGACAGCGAGTGCCAACGTCGCAGCTATAGCTCCTGCCGGAGTCTGATACATCCCTTTCATGATGCCTGAGAATGCATCCCACAAAATAGTTACTACTTTTTGAAGGATTGCTCCCCAGTCAATATTCTGCAAGGATGTGCCGATGGCATTTCCCACGGCTTCCCAGTCAGTACGTTTCACAATATCAACGAGCGCATCAAGAAGATTCTGGATAAACTGATTCAGCGCACGGGCGTTTCCCTTCCAATCCACACGGCTGATAAAAGTATTGATTCCATTGACTATGTTATCCGCAATCTCTTTCCAGTTTACAGAAGCCGTGAAATTCTTTAGTGTTACAAACGCTCCGTTGATTCCAGCGGTAAGGGTGTCCGCGACAACTGACCAATTGATTTTCTGGTTTGCGCCGTTGATTAAGTTTCCAAGACTTCTCCCAAGTTCATCCCATTTAAGACCGTGTACAAAACCGTTTGCCATCCTCCACGGAACCATGATTCCATTCCCGATGGCGTTTCCAACGCCTTTCCAGTCTATTTCATCAACAAGGCCGTTTACATTCTTGGCAAGGCAGCTGCCGATATTCCTCCAGTTTATCCGCTCCACAAGCCCGTTGAACGCTTGTACAAAACGGTTGACCATTGAACCGGCTGCCCGTCCGAGAAGTTCCCAATCAAAATTATCAACAAACCCGTTGATACCCTGTGCAATTGCGCTTGTGAAGTGGTCGATGGCTCTTTTCAGCTTAGGGCTGTTAAGTACTCCGTACAGTTTCGCAAGTCCTGTATTCAGCATGTCGGCTATCGTTGCGCCGACTCCGTACCAGTCATGATTGAGGAACGCATCTTTGATCTTCTTCGCCCACTTGTTGATAGCATCTGCGGTCTTGTTGCCGCCTGTAAGCTGATCTACGTCAAATCCGAGAAGATCATCGAGTCCACTTCCACCGCCTGCACCGCCACCGCCGCCAGAACCGCCAGTAGATGTTTTTGGTGTTTCCGTCTGCTTATTAAGCTGATTCAGTTCATCAAACGGAAGAACAGAAAGTTCTTTTTTCAGCTTCTTTGCGTTGTCCGCTGCATCTCCAAGTCCTGATGCCGCATTGTCTGCTCCGGTTGCGAGATTGTCCGCATCGTCACCAAGTCCACCAAGTCCGGTTGAAATGCCTTTTGCGGCAGGTGCTACTTTTCCGAACAGTGTGTACATGAAGTTACGGAAAGCATTTGCGGCCGCAATCAGATATTTCATCAGAACATTCAGCGCATGGATTGCCGGGGCAATAGCAGAAATTAGTCCCTGTCCGATTGTTGCCGCTAACTGCTGAAAATTCAGTTTCAGAATACGCATCTGATTGGCGTAAGTGTTGGATGTTCTTGCAAAATCACCCTGCTGTGCACTTGTTACAGACATCAAATAACTGTACCGGAGCATCTGCTGATTTGCCTGAGACATCTCTCTGTATGACTGTCCAATACCTTGAGACATCGCATATGCATCAAGGTTTGCCACACTCATATTGATTCCGAGATCACGGAGCGGACGCACCATACCGGCCATACCGGACTGGATTTTCTGAAATGCTTCGTCATTTGGGATGTTATAAAACGATGCAAGATCACCGGACAGCTTTGTAAGATCAAGGCTCATCTGTGCGGCTTCTTTATGCATCTTGTCTGACGCATCGAAACCGGACGAGTTGAACATGCTCATGAGTGTTCCGGTATATCTTCTCGCGGCAATTTCAGAGATTCCGTACTGTTCCTGAGAATTTTGCGCGAATTCGTAAATTTTCCCTGACAGGTCAGTGAAATTCTTACCGAGATTACCGAACGCAACATCTACTACGTTTTCAAGCTCTGTAATGTCAGAACCCCACGTAATAGCCTGTTTTCCAAGGTTGAACAGCTTCACAATGCCCTGGAACCCCAGCATCGAAGCGATCATGGTTTTGATTCCTGCGGAGATCGAATTAATCCCGGAACTGCCAAGTTTCAGACTGTTGAAGAATCCATCGACGCTGGATTTTGCAGAACGCGCGATTGTCACACTCTGTCTGAGTGCGGCATTAAATTTATTTGAGATACCATTCGCAACCTGTGTGACCGCGTTCCACCTTCCGGACCCCCCATATGAAGAAGATGCGGCGTTCTGGATACCTCTTGCCGCAGAACCAGCTTTGCTTCCTGCCGATACGATCTGACCAACGGAAGAAACAAACTTATTCACGTTATCGTTGATCTGCGGCATACTGTTTAACTTCTGTGCCAGAGATACGATAGCGTCTCCGAGTGTCGCAAGATTATCAGAGGTTGTCTGTGCTTTGCTTCCTGCCGTTGCGAGTTTAGCAAGAGAAGACACAAACTGATTTATTTCATCAGGGAGACCCGATGCATTCTGCATCGTTTCTACAACACCCTTTAATGCAACCCCCATCTGAGGAAGTGAACTTGCGACCGTCTGTGTCTTATCCCCTGCATTTGCAAGTCTCGCGAGTGCAGACACAAGACGATTAATGTTTGCGGAAACGTCTCCAAGTTTCGATACCCTCTGTACTGTGTCTACGATCTTGTCCAGAACCGAAGAATCGAACCCGCTCATATCCGCGCTGGAAAGTTTGGTAAGCGAGTTTGCGAACTGCGTAATCCCTGTATCTTTCAGATTCGCCGTTTTAAGTACACCGATGCTCTGTGCAAGTCTCTGCATGTTGTCAGCAATGACCGGAAGTTTTGACATATCAATGCCGTTGATTACGGACGCAATACTGTTCGTAAGAGTGCTTGTATCTACATTAAGATTAATAGATTTTACGTCATACTTACGACTGGTGGCACGATTAATGGCTTGCTGAATCTGTGTCTCAATTCTTGATTCATCAATCTGCACGTCAATCGGAATTTTGCCCTCTGAGCTTGCGAGCGCAGACTGTTTTTCGCTATCTACTCGTCCCCTGAGTCTTTTAGCATCATTTAAAAAACCGAGAAAAAATTTTCCATAGATATCATCCTGGTCTTTCTGTGAGTACAGGGATATAGGCTTTTTGCTTACTGCATCCCGCGCTTCGTTGATCTTTGCAATAATCCGGTCAAGCTGATCCTCTTCCGTCTGTGCAGCCGCATCATCCGCAGTAAAAATAGTAGGAAACATCTGTTCCAACTCTCGGAAAGAACCGTCAAGTTCCCCCACCTGTTTATTTGTCTTCGTGAAGTATTTGAACATTCCGGTCTGATTGACTTTCTCATTCCACTCAGAACCGTATGTCCCTGCTCCGACTCTGAACTGGTGAGAGTTCATATAGTCAAGGAACTGCTGGTATTCCTCACGCATCCCACTGATAGATTCATCAAAGTCTGCACGCGCAACAGAACCGGAATGCATGACGATTTCCGGGATACGTTCAACAGTTTTCCAGTTTGACACACCGTTCGCCCACGAAGAAACAAGGGAATCCATATTTGACTGGATTTCCTTCTTGTCTGCTCCGGTAATGTGGAACGCTTTCGCAATCTGATTTGTAATTTTCTTTGAATCAACCTTTGTGCTGTCGATTGCAGACTGAATGGCCTGTGGAAGTCTGCTTGCTTCGTCAGCGCCTTTCAGCTTGATATCAATCGTAACTGTCTTATTCAGCTTCGAAATATCAATATCCGAAATTTCTCTAAGCTGAGAGATCGTACTTCCAAGATTGACCTTGCTGAGTGCGGACAGACTGGCGCTGAATCTCAATACTGAACGCTCCGCAGAATTGAACTGACCGGACACACGCGCCGCACGTTTCATAGCGGAAGACAGCCCCTCGAGAGCCTGCTGTGCCTGTCTCGCATTTGATACGACTTCTATTCCTAATCTGTCAATTGTGTTATCTGACATACCTTTTACCTATTAAAAAAAAAAGCACTCAAGGCGGTTAGTCCTGAGTGCTTCGGTTTGCGTTAAATACAGACACCCACATTCCGAATTTTTCAGCATCGCTAAGTGCCTTTGTTTCTGTATCCTCTCTGTTTTCGGACGAGAATGGATGCTCCGGGTATTTCGCATTGGATTTGTTTCCCGCAAGACACTTTGAAACCGCGACGTATGTGGCGTTCAAGATGTATGCTCCGAGATACCAGTTCTCCGTGTCTCTCCTCTTCTGCCGCATTTCCTCTGCTGTATAATATGGCTTTAAGTCATTTGGGGTGGAATCATCAAATAGTTCTTTTGAAATCCCAATGGAAAGACAGTACGGGAGAAGTTTCGTTATGACTTCTTCCGACCAGCTCTTTTGTGATCCATCGGAATCACTGTCGCATTCACCTTCTTCGCAGCCTCCTCTGTCTCTCCCAGAATCTTTGATAAAAAACCATTCTTCTCCAATTCTCCACTGAGATCACGGAAAAGTGTAAATCCATCGTGAATCTTCTGGCCGGTTTCCTCGTCTACTTCTGATTCGTCCTCATAGTCATCAATGAGGTCGCATACCTTTAAAATCTGCTTTTCCTTTTCCTCGTCAGTTTCATACCCGAACTCGTCCGAATAGTTCTTCTGAAGTCCTGCGAGAAGCAATTCTGCGGTAAGCCCGATTACGTTTTTAACTGATTCTGCCGGGTTGTTTGCGTCAGATGTGACGTTCACAACTCTGTCGATCAGGTCTGATTTATACAGAACTCCGTAACCGAACTTAACCTTATAATCCTCATCATTTACATGAAACACGTACATTTATCGTTTCCCCCTTCGATTAACTTACGCTCCTGCGGTTCCCTTTGTGATTTTTGTAGAAGGTGTGCAAGTGATTGTCATCTCACGAACACCGTTTACTTCACCTTCATTTACATAAACAGTGTGAGTACCAGACCACTTGAAGATTCCGTTTGCTCCGGCATTACCAAAGTCAAGCTCATAATCTTTTGTTGCTCCTGCCGCCGGCATAGCTGCAACAACAGCATCATACGCTTCCGGAGTATAGTTTGCCTTAAACTCCATGGTATCCATTTTCTGAACACCATCTACAAAGGTCTGCATTGTGTCTTCAAGGTCTGTTGTTTCGAGCTGATCAGGTGCTCCGCCGAGCTGCGGATAAGATTTGATTTTGGAGAGCTGAGTACCACCGCACTTCAGAACGGTTCCGATGGTAGAATATGCTTTCGTAGTAGTTGTGTCAGCCATTTAAGGCTCCTTTCTCCCGTAACTTTTTCGGGTTAGCGCATATGCCCCAAATGCATATGCGGTAAAACTTATTTATATTTCTTTCAAAAACTGTCCGGTAAAATTCCGGAAAATGAATCTGCTTGTGATAATTTTTATTCCTGTTGTTGTGGAATATGTGACTGCCGAATTACCCATCCTCTGAAACCCGAGACTGTTGAAGAATTCCGCACAAGCAGTATCACCTTTGTACAGCGTATCTTCAACCTGATTGTTGGAACCAGAGTCAGACACCATAATGTCTGTCTGCACTGTCAAATCTACGGAATCTTCATTGTTCTCCAAGTCAAATGAGTTTGTCGGTCTTCCGATGATCTGAAAGTTTCCGTATGGATACTGTGCGTTTTTTCCGGTCTTCGGTATTCCACCGAAGTGTTTAATCCCGGTTTTCGCGTTTACATATTGTGACCACGCATTACCGATTTTTTTCTGATCTATGTTTAGGATGTATGGCATTATCCGAACACCTCTTTCGCTATCCTGCGGATAGACTGGACAATCTCAACATCCGCCTTGTACATTGGCATACTGGCTCTCAGTCCGTATGTGTGCTGCCGTTGTCCCCACTGGTCTTTGTACCACCATCCTGTAGGACTGTATGCGTATTTCTGTCCGGGGAACGTTCCGGTTCCCATTCCATCACCATAGGAATTTCCATCCGGAAGAGTCGGGAATGAAGTCTGACCGAATGTGACACCTGACGAGAACTCGATGAACATAATCTGATCTCCGTAGAGATTCAGTGCAATCCCACACACGTGATCTCCGTCCATAACAGGTTCCACAACCTCTGCCGTGTATTCTCCACGGTCTACGGGCGGTACGCTCTGCATTGTGGTATTTACCACATTCAAACCGATTTCACCAAGTCTGCGGACGAACTCTTTGTTTTTATCATCAAGCTGTCTGCAATAGTGGTCAATCTGTCTGGCTGCATCCAGTAAAGATTCGGTTGTGAGAGAGACTTTAATTTTCTTCACTCTTTTTCTTTATCCCGTATCTGGCGGTTGTGCCTTTCTTCGTGTCTATCCGTCTTGCAAGAATGTAGTCATTTTCAGTTTTCGGATTACCCGATTCATCAAGAACAAGGTTCCCATCTTCTGAAAGCTCTGGTTCTACATCAACGAAAAGAAGCGTTCCTTCTTTCGGAGAAAATTTTCTGTCAAAGCATGTAATGTATCTGTCGTATGATGGTATCGTACCGGCATAGTTTTCATCCGGTGCGCTTGCGGTTGCAGATACAGAAACCCGCTTTTTTACCGGCTTGCTGTATGTGATTGTAGCCTCATACAGGGAATCGTCCGTAGTCTTCTCGACAAACCAAACGTTCTGTTTCTGTATCTCCAAACCTCTCATGTCATACCCTCACATACGGGAATACCCCGTGTGCTGTGAAAACAGCACCTTCACTCTCATATGTCCTTGAAACACCGTTCTCGTTGTGTGCAGATTCAAAATCCGCTCCCTGTTTGTTGAACGCATACAAAGCAAGATCAGAAATGCAGTACAGGTTGTCCTTCATGTTTGATTCTATGTCTGTTTCTTCCGTGTCCGGAGGATAATTTACATAGTTTCTGTATGACCATATAGCCCTGTTCACAAGAGTATCGAGGATCGGATTCCCTGCTTCGTCCGGAAGATATGCAATTAAGATTTCTTTCACGGCTGATTTCAGTTCATCCATCCTCTATACCCCCTCATTTCGTTTTTCTCGTCCGTCTCACCGAAGTAACCGGATCAGACTTCTTCACTTCGGGCTTTTCCTTCTTCTCACCATTTCTGTGTCTGTGAATCAGCATACCCATAGATTATGCTCCTGCTCCAATTGGGATAGAAATCGCCTTACTCTCGTCAAGCAGGTAAGTGGCAAAATGCTTATCACCTGTGATCACCGTAGACTTGTTGATAATGTCACGGTCAGTCTCAATCAGAACATCTCTCTTGGTGTAGATCGCAAGTGCTCCCGGCTTTACGATGTATGCGGCTTTCTTGCCCTTCATCTTGTTGGAAACAACAACCTGACAGCCATGAATCATTCCGACAGTACCGGACATAATCATGTTCGCCCCAACCTCTGTTCCCGGAATCCAACCGTTAGCCTTTCTCAGTACGCCATATCCGTCCGGGTCAGTGAGCAGAACCTTTGCTCCGTCAATGTCCTCACCGAACAGCGTAAGTGCGTCTGCTACAACGTCTGCGGACATTGCAGTAGCGTTAGATGCTTTCAGTGTTGCTCCCGCGAGTGCGGTATACAGCGCGTCATCAACGCCAGAACCAATAGAAAGTGCAATCTGGTAGGTTGCCTGTCCGATGGTGTCACCGTATGCGGAAAGAACGGCTTCATCAGTTACCTGAACACCGATGCCGTACTTTACAATCTGCACCTCTTTGGTCTGCTCAGTGAGTTTCTTGATCGGGATGTCCTGTCCCTCTTTCACCTCTGCGGCAGTGCCAATGTAGTTGTAGTACGGAAGTTTGATCTTGTCTCCCGGCTGTCCAACAAGATTGCTGTATACAGTCGCAAGCGGAGAGAGCTTGATCGCATCTGTCAGTTTGTTGTTAATGTAGTCCCCAATTACTTCCGGATCAAACAGCCCGGAAAGATAAGTCCCATTAGTAGTATCAACTGCTGCCATGTGAATTCCTTTCTACCACTAATTTTTAGTGGTCAGCGGCTACCCTCGAATCGGATAGTCGGTAATTATTTGGCAAGCTGATGATATACGGTCGGATGCTCCTGTTTCAGTTTCAACCTGTCCATGTATCCCAGCTTTGCAAACTCTTCTTTTGTCATGGAGACGCTATCATCATTTCCAATAGCAGGTGCGGGCATGTCTTTCATGAGCTTCGCTTTGACTGCCTTGTCGTGTTCGGATAAATACTGCTTCTGCAACTGGAAAAACGCATCTGTGTTATTCTCATACATCGCTTCGGCCGCTTTCTGTGCAAGATCATCCGAATACCCGGAACCCAAGAAATTTGCCTTAAATCCGTTGATTTTTGACTCTTTCCTAAGTTCTTCAAGCTCTTCTCTAATACTCGCGTCTTCTTCAGCTTTCTCAATCGCCGCCTTGTCAGCTTCTGACTTCGTGTTCATGAACTGCTTCTTGTAGTTCGCCGCTTCGGAACTGGCTTTATCTACGGCCTTTTTCAGCCGTTTATTTTCTGCCATCACCTCTGCAAGCATCTGCTCTACAGACTGATTATTTTTGTCATTCTGATCCTGACTCTGAGTCTGTTCGTCTGTACTCTGATTGTTCACATCGTTGTTAACGTCTGCCATTTGTATTCTCCTTATGCGTTATTAAAGTGTTTCTCTACACTGTATTGCGATATTTGTTTTGCGCTTTCTCTAGTGCATATATAAACGCTCTTGTGAGCGATTATTTCAGATATGTGCTTGAGCACCTACAGTTCGCTACCTCATCCGCCCCTGCCCCCATGGAATCGTCACATGGATGCATCATCAGACATCCTCCGACTTCAAACGGCTCATCGATTAATACGATCTGCCCGTTTACTTCTCCATGAGTTTCACGTTCTTTTCCGTCCATCACCGTGTCCCATCGTTTGTATCTATAGCCTTTTCTTTTGGCTTCGGCATACTCTGTACGGTCAAGAATCACACTTGATTCTGTCTTTGCGATATTCACGGCTCTGTCATCAGATAGCCAATAACTATCTTCTGAGTAGTTATTCTGTAGATTCTGATAAGTCGTAAGTGCGATATTCAGCGCCGTGTTTCGCACGTGGTTTTCCATGAAATCATCATCGACATACTGTTTCGCAACTTTTCTGAATGACTCATGCAAGGCTTTCTGTAAGCTCAACCAACTAATCATCTTGTTGATCTGATAGTCATACTGTACGGTTGAGAACCCCAACAGTGCCGCTTCCTCGATCTGCAAGGCCGCTTCCACACGCTTCTGCTTCTCTTCATCCGAGACACGAACTTTGGAAAAATACTCTTCGTATTCCGGTCTGTTCAGTTCGTCAAAACTTAACTTACTGAGCGGCATCGTTCTCTGTTCCCTGTTCTGCGTGTACGTCATCGGCTCCCTTCACACCGTCAACCGGAGTTGTCTGTGTGTTGGCTATGGCCTGTTGTGCCATCTGACCGACCTTGAACAGAATCTTATCAATTCTGTCTTTGGAATCTAACGTAACCTGCTGTGAGTCATCGAATATATCTACAACGGAAATTGCCTTTTCCGGATCAATTCCCAGATTGATGAGATTAGAAAGTGCGGTTGTTCTGGAAACGAGGTCATAAGTCTTGTTCCTCGTGAACTTCACCAGTACATCTGACGGATGCAGCGTCTGTAAGCCGTCCGGCATTCCTTCCGTGTTGCGGATGATTGCCAAGATCACACGGAGCAATTCATTCTCTGAACCTGAGAATGTAACCTCCGTGGTCTTTGCCTGAGTCTCCGCAAGCTGCCAACCGTTTGAAAGAAGGATCGCGGCTCCTGTGTTCCCACCGGAAGCGGAATCTCTTCCCGGCACTCCGCAGATGGATAAAATCTGTGCGTCCAGATAATCCGCTATGGTCTGTGTTTCTGACTGATTCAGACTTGCGGACACATACGCAACTTTAGCTTCCTTACCGTCTGCCGTGGTGTTTGTCTGGATGAACCCTGCGTCACGAAGCTTCTGTTCCTGACTGTCTGAAATACGGCAATTGTGTAACCATAGGATTGCCTGAACAAACTGCGCGAGATCGTTCAGCCTGTCTGAATTACAAATGTTCGCTGCATCCATGACAGAAAGTGCAGGTTCAAATGCCGCCTGTCTGTCTCGATTGTTCCGGAACTCCACAATGGGGATAATTCCTATGATGTTTCGTTCCGAACTCACAAGCTCCCCGGCTTCGATAGTATATATATAATCATCGGCATAAGCTGTAATCCGCTTTGTACCGTCCTTACGAGAAATATATGTGACAGCGAGAATCTTTCTACGGTATGCATCATTCGTGTATACCACATATGTATTCAACGGATTCAGCACCAGAAGATCAAACGGTGCGATTTCGTCCTCTGCCTCCTGCTTCTTCGGAAGCGCGGCCATATAACCGAGTCCGGTAGTCTTGAAATCCGTTGCAAGCTCTATGTCCTTTGCAGGTTTTCCCTGCTCGAAGAGCATCTCATTCAAGTCCGCTACACGCTTGTCATCCTGATTCGGGTCTGCCTTGCGGAAATCGTTTTTCGCTCTCTGCACGAACGTGACTGGAGCAGAAAACTCATAACCAACCTTAAAATCTACAACCTGTTTCGCGTAGTTGATACAGGTTTTAATGTTGATTTCCGGTCTGACTTTCTTGATCCGGTAAAAGATCGGTTGCTGTCCTTTTTCATATCGTCTGAGATACACCATCTGTTCACGGTTGATTTCATGAAGCGCCAAGGTGTTTCCCACGATGTCAAGGATGTTTCCGGCGTTTACATCGGTGTAATCTGTATAGATTACTTTTCTACCGGTAAGAAACGGAAACGGATTTGCACCTCTCGCATACATATCCGAACCGGTATCAGCGTTGGTCTGTGTCTGACCGGCAGTTTTTACTGTTTCATTTTCAGTTGTGTTTGTCGTGTCAGCCACGTAAATCTCCGCCTAATCTTATAAATTTATCCTAGTTTTCTTATTCTATTTTAGCAAAAAGTGGACTCACAGTCAACATTTTAAGTACTAAAACGGCCTTGCACCAACGATTGTTGGTATATCTTGTGGCGTTGTTCTCCATGCGGCAAACTGAGCCATTACGTCCGGTGGATCATCGTGCGTGTTCTTCCCGGCTACAGAGTATGTGAGGAGCAGACTCATAAATTTACCATAGTCATCTTTCGGTGAATACAGTGACTTATCACGAAAGATCACATGTTGTTTTACCCAAGGCGCATAGACATAAATCTTCGTCTCTTTGTTCTGTGTGGTATACTCTGTCGTAATATTGCAGAATCCTTTCTTCTTTTCCAGACGCTTTGACACTTCAGCGGCCACACGATCACCGGAGTTATTGGATTCATACTTTGCCGCTTCTACATGGTGCATGTATAAGAGATTTGCCGACTTCTCGTACTGCACCTCGTAGTTGGAGTTATCGTCACAAATCGTATCCACCATGTAGTAGTCATCACCATACTGATAGAGTACCGGCTGCGCGAAATAGTCCGTACCCTTGTTCTTTGTATCGGCGCAGCTCCATATTGCGTCCGGTTTCTTGTCTGGCAATGTGAGATAACGTTTCAGGTCTGCTTCGTGATACAAGAGTCCTTCACGTTCGATAGGATCGTTCATGTACAAACACTTGAACGAAACGTCATCCATGCTGAGCTGCATGTCTTTGAAATATTGTGTGGAGAATCCTACACCGTATTTGTACTCGAAATTCGATTCCCCGTTCTCGTCAAAAGCAGGCACAGAAACAAATCTCGCTCTGGGGTCATGTTCGTGCTCCCTCTGCAAGTGCCCGATCACGTCATTCACTGACCACCTTGTAGCAATGTGTATCTCTTTACACCTGTCCTTCTTACGGGTTTTCAAGTCTGTATTATATGTCTGCCACAGCTTATCCAGACGCTCTTTGCTCATGGCTTCCTCAATACCGGAACACAAGTCATCGGCGTATAGGATTTTCTCGCAACGGGTAGCACCAGTCAGTGATGCTCCGATAGCACGGCACGTCAGGGACTTGAAACGGTTCGGCTTCCCAACGTTGATTGTTTGCTCCTTGCTGTTCATTCCCGTCCTGGGATTAAAATCAACCTCCGGGAAAATCTCTCTCCAAGTGTACTCATACGGGTCTGTAAGAATCTGACCTACGCCATCGTAAAATGACCGTGTGAGGATACCGGAGTGAGCAGACGCAAGGTTCGGCATGTCTGGCCACCACCCCATAACACCGGAAAGAAGAAATATACCGGCAGTGGATTTACCCGAACCGGGCGGCATCGAGATCGTGAGCAGATCAATCTTGTCATCAAGCAGGTCTTGTATGCTCTGCACCAGCCCAAAAGACAGGAAGCGCTTTCTGCGCGGCTCGTAGAACTTCTTGTCATCGTCCCTGTTCTTTTCCAGATACAAACAATAGCTGTCAAACACTCTCAGCTTTGATTCAAACAGCAGCACTCCCCAGTACATGTCGTTCGACAGGTCATTGTTCATGGACTGCTCCCGAACAAAATATTTCAGATACTTCGACCACTTGAGTATAAACTCTCGCCCCTCATCTGTGTCAGCTCCGCCGTCCGCCATGAAAGCCAGCAGCGCCTGATACATGTCGCACTCGACGTTCGTATCCTTCATGTCGTATCTGGAAAGCCCGTGCAATATTCTGTTGTATCGTGTGATCGTGTTATTCATGCCTTTTTTGTTTTTTCGGAAAATTTAAAAACAACCCCCGGCCGTAAACGAGGTTAAAGCGACCGGGGGCACAGCCAAAGAAAGGAGGAAACAATGACCCGACTGTCACGGACGCATTCTGCGGTTGGACTTCCACCTAATCTTCTCCCGCTATTCTCTTCAATATTCTCTGGGCACACTCATAATCATCTGTTATGTCGTGAAGTTCTACAAGTATACTTCTAATCGATGCAAGAAAAGCGTTTCTGAACTCTTCATTTTTCTTTAACTCTGTCTGTACTGTTTCCATTGCTTTTCCAAGTTCCATGGCGAATCCCCCTCACTTAATTATAGTATGATTGTGGACTTACAGTCAACATTACACTTCATTACACGTTATTACAGGATAATTACAGGTCAAAAATGCCGTCCTGTAATATCCCGCAGACCGCATAAATAAAGGGCTGAATGGCATTGTTAAAAATTTAACTTACACTTATTACAGATAAATACTATATTAACTACTATATTATATTTTTTCTTTCTTTTTTCTTATTGAAAGTTAGATAATACTTACCACTTTATTTTTAAAATGCTAAGAAGTTAAAATGTCCTGTAATAAGTGTAAACCCCTTGATTTTACTGGGTTTTGTCCTGTAATAAGCACCTGTAATATTACAGGTTGTCCTGTAATATGTCGTGTAATGAGTCAATTTTGACGTGCGTTTTACTTTATGAAGTGAGTGCTTTTTTTAATTTTTCGGAATTCAAGCACATAACCGGCCTGACAAAACACGTTTGCTTACACCCCTCCCACCCCACAGCAAAACATTTTTCCTGGAATTAAAAAAATGTCGTCAAATTCACATTTGACGACACGATATAGGCGTTATGTTTGATAATGTAATATGTTTGAAATAATTATGTAATATGTATTAACATTTAATCATCAGGAAGCTGCGGAGTGTCTTTATCTATTAAATCTTCGAGCTGTTCTGCTGTCATCCTGGGCGCTAATGGGTTAACCACCTGGACCGGCTGCGGAGTCTCAACATAGCCATACTTGCTTTTTAATAAAAATATGCTCTTGACGGTCTGATTTCCTCCTGCATCACACAAAGCCGCTTCACATTCGGCCTTCCAACTTTTGGCTAATTCGGAATGTGCCCTGCTTGCGTTTCTCACTGTTCCGTTCATCCACGTATTAATAGTGTCAACGCTAATACCCGTCATCTTGCAAAATCTGTATATAGTAGGCATAACGCCGTAACGATAGCAAATTGATGCATAATCTTCCCACACATGACTTAATAAGCTAACGTCTGACGTGTCTATAACCGTGTTGCTGTTATATAAAAGCGTTTCATGTGGCATAAAAACATGTTTATATATGTATTGCATCATACCAGAAACGGCGTAAACATCGCCGTAAACTTTATCCTGTCTGTCTTCTGGAAGCGTCCGGATATATTCGTCTGCATACAGTTCTATATTATTGTCATATATGGTTATATCGTGCGGCTTAAGCGCTGCGGCGGCTACTTTTTCCGCATGATGCATACCGTTGTCCCTGCGTCCGGTGGCCGGTATGCCTTCCATGTTCTTTCTTTTCATTGGTGCAAGCTCCTTTCTAAAAATGTTGTTATTACCACATAAATTATAGCATAAAAAATACCCGGCATAAAGCCGGGCATTGATTTATTCATCTTTCCTCAATCTCTGCATCTTTAAGGAAGGCTTCGATGTTTTCCTCCCTATCAAAATATTTCTCATCAGAAAAGCTCCCTTCCGGTGCTGTTCCGGTTGCCATTATCCTGTTATCTCCGTCATGAAAAATAAGAGTGATAGTATTCGTGTCTCTGTCATAATTGCTTTCCATAAGTGTTCTAACCGTCATTTCCATAACTTCTCCCTTTCTGCCTTCGTAACCTTCGCGGCGGGTTTAATTATAATTACCATCTTTCAACGGGTTCATCATCTATGATATAGACAAACCCTTCATCATCCTCCACAGATTCCCCGCGGAGCATCTGCTCCCACTGGGAATCAGTAACTAGTGGGTGACACTCGTCATCCTATACCGCAACATGATCGCGGTAGGAACCGTATTTATACTCAGAAATATAATGCGCCATTTTTTCCTCCTTTATCTGATTATACCAGAAATAAATTTTTGTGGTCATCCGATTTTGCAATATGTCGGTGCTCCCATCGGGTAATACCATGCGTAAACGCCTGGCTGACCTTCCCATCCTTCGAATGATATAAAACGTATATCGTTCACGGTCAGCGGTCTATAAACCTCTTCCCATGGTTCGAACGTCTCCGGAAACTTAAATTGATATTTATATTTTTCAAGTGCTTTCACGCTTTCCGGATGATCTGAAAAGTATTTTGTTACTTGTTCGCCCTCTAACATTGTTTCGCTCCTTCTCCCCGTCTTGCCGATAGGTCAGCTAATTTTTATGCCCTGCTCAGTTTTTTTCCATGATGTCAAAACATTGTGACATATAGTCCGCTACGATGTCCCAAACACGATAGTTTGTGGTCATCTTTTTTACTGATTCAAATATATCAAAACTATCCATGTTCTTAATGTTGTTAAACTTTTCTTCAGTTATTACAACGTAAGGAACGAAAGCATTTCCAGATAATTCTTTCCTAAAATCCTTTATGGAAGATCCGAGAGAAGATACACATGTCACATTCTCTGATTCTCTAAAATGTCCTATTGCTAAATATCTCTTTTCTTTCATTTTTGTTATCTCCTTTCTTTTGATACTCTTATTATAAGCTAGCTTATATTCATTTGCAATACTTAATACTGCATAAAAATATATGCTAGCTTATGTATGATTTGTACACTTTTATTTAATTGTTCGCGTGTCCAGCTTAAAGGATAAATCAATCAACTTTTCCCGGATGTTATAGTCATTTCTGTGTGCTTCCAGTGTGTCGGCCTGTTTTGGGTGTGTCCTTCTCAATAGGTCTAGTCCAAAATCTATAAGGTCATTCTCGGCCGCTCTGAGCTGTTTTCGCGCTTCTGCTGTGTCTTCTGTCAGATCGTAGCGTGAACCATCATAACCGGCACATGCTAGATCAAATACGGTTTCATCTTCGATCATCCATATTCTTTCCGGTGTCGTTCCGTCTTCGTTGGTGATGCCGTTGTCACGAATATAGGCGGCTTCTTGCTCGTGTTCTCTATCCTCACATAACTGTAAGTGCGATTTTGCCATCGCATAGTTGCGTTGCTGTTTATTCATGTGTAGCCCTCCTCACATGTATAAGAACTTGTTGATGTTACTTGTTATATCCTTTTTTGATCCATCCTTATACATTGCCAGCACTGCTAATTCTGAAATCATATTTTTCCCATCAAACGACAGATGCATCAGTTCCACATAGTGCACAACTGCTGTTGCTTTGGAAAATATGATTTCTTCTCTATTCTGGTTATTTTCTTTCCAAACAACACAATAATTTAGTGGTTTTTTCATTACTTGCCCTCCTCAATCCATGCAACAATAATCCGCTGTTTGATAGCCTAATTCTGACAACTTGGCTGTAGTTGCTTTTTCGTTTCGGCTCCGGGCGTCCGCTTGTCCGTTTGTGATCGGGTTTATAACGAATAATCCAGGTCTATACTTCTGTGCGGTTGTCCCGGCTTCTTTTGCCGCCTGTATAACTTTCTTCTCGGTCCATCCTTTGAGACAAATTAACGTTGCATCAAAATTACTTGCGCCGCCGTCCTCGGGATTTTTGGCTTCTGCTGCTTTCCCTGTTTCTATAGCGGTCTTCAGATCGTCCGCTAGTTTTTGATATTTTCCGGTCAGCGGTGCGGGGCTTTCCGGGTACTTTTTCAGATATTCGGCGTAAATGTCCCGCGCTTCCTGAATCGTGCGCACGGTTTCCATCTCTAATTCCTTGCCGCCTTTGCCTAATACGGCAATTTCATAGCGTCCGCAGATTTCCGCGATATCAATAACGATTTTCTCACCTTTGCAGATTCTTTCTGTGTGATATTTTCCGTTGATCATATCCGCATTCCCTCCGATCTTAATAATTTCCGTCCTAACCTTGTCAGCTCGCTTCTTTTTATGTGTCCCTCTCGGATCATTTGTCTGATGTGGCGGATATCTCCGTACTGTGAGTCCTCTGCACCTGTAAACGGTTTCGCTACGGAATACATGTATTTTCCGTCTGTGTAGATGTCCCAATTTCCTACACTTTCAGTAATTTTGTGCAGGTTCTTTCCGTCCTTCCGGATGGTTGCGGGCATTACCGCCCGCATTGGTTCGTATATGCTTTTATAGTTTTTCTTTTCGTATTCCGTCATGCTATGCACTCCTGTTTTCTGTTCTTTATAATCTCGCTTCCGTACTTCTCGCGCACCTTGTCCAGCGTTTTGCAGTATGCGCGGTGCATCTTGTGCGCGTCTGCACCTTTGTAGAACCATGCACATTTGCTGCGACTAAACAAAAAATTCAGGTTCTTAAAATCTGCTGCGTATGGATAGGTGTTACCACTGCACCATATCCATGATCCTATGATTTCGATCTTCACGCCTTGGAAGCGGATGATCTTTTCTATAATGTCTGCGAATTCTGTCGGAACTTCCGTGCTTTCCTTGGTATAGGTGCCGCCGTCTGCACTCCGGTGCGTATTCTTCAGACGCTCGAATAATTTTTCGTATTCGGCGCGCATGGCACTGAATTCTTCCGCGCCGCCGCCGTTGTCCGGGTGCAGCTCTTTTGCCAGCTTAAAAAACCGGCTTTTCAGTTCCTCGACAGTGTTGATATTGTTAAAATATTTCATTGCTTTCATTCTTCCACCTCCTGAACCATCCAGTCGTAATCCGACGGTTCGTATCCGCACTCTACAGCGAACTCTTTCGCTATATACAGCGCTTCTTCCTCGTCTTCGGCTTCGATGTACTGCTCCGGATAAAATTCATCTGTCCACTCTTGCTCTGCATCCATCCTGTAACAAACTTTATATCTCTTCATGTTGTTTTTCTCCTTTCTTTTGATACTCTTATTATAAGCTAGCTTATATTCATTTGCAATCGGTAATGTTGTATAAAATAATAAGCTAGCTTATATATAAAATGGCGAAATATTATAATAAAATAAAATCGCTATTGCAAAATAAGCTAGCTTATGATATAATCAGTTCGGATAAATTATGACTCAAAATATGAAAATCGGGTTTTTACCTATATAAAGGGGTGTTTACATGGAGGAAAAAAGAAAAAGAGCCACAAAGGCGGTTATTGCGCAGCGCAAGGCGGTGTCCAAATACAGCAAAACCCAGGGACAGATCGCTGTGCGCATGCCAAAAGAGACGCGCGAAAAGATAGCATCATATGTGGCCGGCACTGGGGAATCCATGGCAAAATTCGTCGTGCGCGCATGCCTGGGACAGATCGAAAGAGATGCACAGCTGCGGGAGGAGGGCAAAACTGAGAAATGAAACGTTTCACGTTGGAATTGTTACATATACGATGCGGATGCGCTGAGACTGCCGGAAGTCCGGGTACAGAAAAAGTGATGGGGCAAGCGGAAATTTCGGATTTTTCGGCATTTTGCACGAACGGAAGCTAATACACATCATACTGATGTGTGCAATATTTTTTAAATGAACGGGGGATTTTTGTATGTGGAGAAGGTTTTTAATTGGTTTACTGGGAGTTTCGTTGCTTTGTGGGTGCGGTAAGCCGAAAACTAATGAGATCAATGTGTCCGTTTATAAAATGAGTGTTCCTACGGATTGGACACTCAATGAGACAAACGATACGACCAATTGGGATTATTTTATTGAGAAGAGCGATACACATATGGCGGAGGTTAAGATCGTCGTTACGGATATAAGTGATGATAACATTTATGATTATGATGAATTTGTATCCGTAATGGGCGATGCTATGGAAGGATATGCAGATAACTTCGATGCTTGTGATTTCGGAAATGTAAAAGAACGATCAATAAATGACATTACCGCACTCGAATATGATATATCAGGAAAAACGACAAATGTTGATTTTACCGGTGAAATGGTAATACTCCCTGTAAGTAATTACAGCAAGATGGTTACAGTAAATCTTACTCAGACAGAGGGGTGTAAGAAAGATTATTCAGAAGATTTTAATACATTTGTAGAATCCATAAAAATGTGATGACAAAGAAGAGGGTGGCTTAATGCCGCCCTCAGTTTGATTCCCTATAGTTTTTAATGGCAGCAGCGGCCTCCTCAATCGTAGGGAAAGTTCCAATGTAATGCTTTTTCCAAACCGCCTGCCACTTCCCGCGGCACCACGTAACGCCAACCACGCCTGATGGGTGGGCGTGTATATAATGCTCATCTTCTGGTATTTTGCGTCGCCCGCGCTTGATTTCGGTGCGGTTTTGCAACCGCCGTTTTTGCTCTTTGGCGCATTCTTCAGAGCACGTCACTCGCGGCACATCTGATTTGAAACTCCTACCGCATATTACGCAGACATATTCTGTGTCCCGCATGATCTTCTTATGCTCCGACATTTTCTCTTTATTGTCGGCATAGTATTTCCGCTTGATCGTGCGAATATTATTAACAGTTTCCTGCTTCGCACAGACGGGGCAGTACCGTTGACGTCCTGATGAAACGGTATACGGTTTTCCGCATTTCTCGCAGTAATCTATACTTCCAATCTTGCGCTTGTGCAGATTCTGTCTATAGCGTTTTTTGGCTTCCTTGTCCCGCTCCGCCTGACAGTCAGGGCAGTATTTTGATTTCGGATAGCCCCAAAATGTTTTTCCACATTCCTGGCATATGCGCTGTCTGTACACAGACGATAGTTTTGCCTTTTTATGGCACTTCGGACACAAGTACAACGCTTGTCCGGTAGGACATTCAAAGGGTTTTCCGCATTTTTTACAAATCCGTACTCTCATAATATTAGTGTCCCAAAATCAGATTTTCTATTACTTCTGATTTAGAAATTTTGTTTTTTGCTGCCAAATTATTCAGCCGGGTGATGGCAACATCGGATAACCGGATGCTTACGGTTGTTTTCTTTCCATCATTTTCCTCTATAACACCAAAAATCCTTTCGTAATCATCTGCTTCCAGATGTTCCTCCACCCATTTTTTGGCAGATTCAATACTTAAAGGAATGATTTTTTCCCCACCCGTCCACGAATTTTCACCTATTGGCTGCGCATATTTTGTTTGTGGGCCACCTTCACCGTGCAGGAAATACTCTCCGGTGCTTTTTCTGTACAGGGTTTCTTCCCAGTCAGAAAAATTTCCATATGTTTGATCATCCTTACCAAGTTCTTTTGCTGTATTAGTATCATAAATTCTTCCATTGATTATTTTTTTCATTTTAGTTTTCTCCTATTGATTTTTCCCATTGATATGTTATGATATACATATCAGCCGAAAGGCTTGTGAGTAGAAAATAATTTTTTACGATTATGAAATCGAGGGCTTGCTCCGGAGAACAATCTCCGGAGCATTTCCTTTTATCTTTCTGTCATTTCCGTATTTGCTTTTTCCTCCTTAGGTATTTTCCCTCTCGCTAATTATATAATAGCATGAGTTTATATAAATGTTAATAGAAAAAGAGGTTAAATAAATATAGGGTGGTTTTATCCACCCTACATCTTTATCATCGCTATAATCAGAATAATTATTATTGGTATCCAGATTGGAGCAAGTACCCATGTCCATGACCAACTGATAACCTTTGTCAGTTTCAGTACAATAAATGCAATTGTGAGTACACCTAGAAAATCAAAACTCCCGCCACCATCATTATCCTTCAAGTTTATTCAGTCCTTCCTGCTTGTTAGAATGATTGCGCTTTCTGCGCTTATCGTTGTAACGTGCCTTTGCTTCGTCAAAGCGCTTCTGTTCTGCTGCTGTGAGTTTCTTCTTATGAGTCCTTCCGAAAACTGTACCGTATCCCATTATTTCTTCCTTCTCTTAGCTATTTGTTTATACTCGTTGTATGTACTCTCTGATATTTCAATCGGTTTTCCATCGGAACGGAGATCATAATAAACCGGATTAAAATCATAGTCTTGATTCCCGTTGATTTTTAATGTAAGCAACGCGAAGAAATCAAATTGTCCGTTCGCTTCGTCAAGAAGGAATTCATCGGTTGTAAAAACATATTTGTCGCTTCCGTCGTAGGGCATTTTTATTGGATAATGTTCATCAACATATCTTGTTGCAATTCCAGAACTAAACTGGCAATCGAATTTATCTACACACCTTACACGGTCTACGTCCGAGTATTTAGAATTCATACCGCGATCAACGGTCTTGAATAACGATGACATTCTTTTACACTGATAAATGCGGTTGCCGAGTGCGTCTGTACTAGAATACCCCCACACGTCCTGGATGTCTTCAATCATGGTAAGAGGTTTACCTTCAATGAGTTTGTCGAGGATATTTTTTGTAATTCCGATTGACATACCGCTATGCCCATCTTCCATCAAAGAATGATATGCCTTGAGTGTAGAATCACAACACAATCTCGCATATTCTTTATTATCGCATCCCCTTATAAATTCGTATACTTCTCGTTCCGCCCATTCCATCATCTTTATTTAATCTCCTTCTGTACTCTTTCTGTGACTCCGATTCAAGATAGATCGTTGGTACCGGCTCCGTCCATTCGTCAGGAACAAATCCGACCATGATCAGGTTCTTTGGTTTAATAATTTTTATCTGGCGATTAAGCTCGTTTACAAACTGCTTGCGTTCTTTTGGTTTCTTGATCCTTCCGTTCGTGTTAACTGCTACGGTTGAGTGCTGTGGCAATCCCACAAGCGTCCATATGTGATTGGGAAGTACACCAAGAGAAGGAATGACTTTTATTCCGTGTTGTGACATATAGTAGGCAATCGCCATAGACCTGTATCTGTTCCACAGCTGCATTGACCACGGCATATAGTCAAACACGGAGAAATCCGGCATGATCACGCAAGGGAAGCATCTTAACTGCTCAATGTACCTGTCCGCATTTGTCCACAGCTTTTCAAACCAACAATCATCGATGTAGAAATGCACCACTTTGCCTTTGGTGTCCACAACCTTCTGCATCTCCCGGAAACTTACCGACTCTATAGGCTCTGCATAGACCGGTTGCAGAACCGGGAACCCATACTGCTGTTCCAGTTCTGCACCGTAAATATAAAGTTCGTGAAGAGTGTCTCTTCTCGTACTCACCTCGTCATACATCTACTTTCCTCGGAAGCGCATAACACTTCGTACCTGATACATATTCGTTGGCAATGCTTCTAAAAACTTCTCTTACTCTGTCTAAACTCTGATACATCCCCATCACATACACATCTTCTGCTCCTGATATGTGAGCCACAATCATATAATGATCTTCTTCAGTTACATAAAATGTGCAGGAATCATAGTTTACATCAATCCTTCTATTTTGGCTGATAACTCTCATTTGTTCGGACTCCTTAAATTTCTTAAATCACAAACTGCCTTTGCGTGTTTCTTTGTTCCAACAGAACCTCCGACACAGATGTCCGGGTATCCTATCAGGTGGCAATACCACACTTTCCCGTAATTTTTCTTTGCTTCTGTTGTTAACCGGTTGTATGGAACAATGTCAATCGTGTATGCCTGTTTCATCTATGAACCTCTGTACTATCTTGTCTGCAAGCGTGTTTCCTATGCCTGGAACGGACACCAAAAGATCATGTAAAGAATCCTCGTCCAGAACTAACGGATTGTCACCAAATTCTGAATGTCCATCAGCATATCCGCTCTTGTAGATGGATGTCACCCAACGATTCACATCGTTGAATGACATTTTCTGTAAGTGCTTGTAAGTTGAAAAATCAACTGCCTTCTTCATCCAGACCACCAATTTCTTTCACATACGGCAATGTTTTCAGAATCTCTACAAATTTATTCCACTCATCCAGCTTATGCCCTGTACGCTGTTTAATGATTGAGAATACGTTCTCATAATTTATTGTGACAGTTCTGCGCTGATTGTAAGATTCTGGTAAAAGCTGAATCATCTGCCACCAAAAGAATTTTTCCCGGCTGTCGAGATAATTTGCTCTGTACCTATTCAACTGATTGACGATTGTTTGAAGAACTGCATTTGATTCAAGACCAAGTTTTTCACAAGAAAAGTCTGTTGTTTCGAACGGTTTTGCCGTCAGCTTATGCATGGTAGAGCAAGAATTGGCTACGGTTCCGACCTTGTATGTATCAAACTCTTTCCACCAGTACAGCGGTGCTACAATATCCATTGACACAAAAATCTGTCTGAGATACTTTCTATGCTCAGTTCCCGCCTTAAATAGTTTCTGCATTAAGTCGAGATCGTTCTTTCCGATACAGTAAAACTCTCTGTCTGAAAGACACGCTCCCGTGTTATCTGAATTTAGTTTATCGCATTTGTCACAGTCTTCTGTGAGTTCCCACTCGCACTTATAAGAATCAGATTTATTCCAACTATTCATAGGATTGCGCATACCTCTGATGGCATGTTCAAATCCCCACACATCTATATTTTCTACTTTAATCATCATAATCTCCTTCGTCCGAAAACATCTGTGACATGTGATTATATCGCATCGTCCAGAATTTTTTTAAGTTTCATGAACGCTTCTTTAGGGGATGTTGCTTCTAGGAAATACAGCGCTCCTGTTATTTTGTAGCGGATAACATAAAGCCCACGTTCCGCATAGTAATAATCGAAATAACGCTCACCGCATCCGATCTTTGGAAAATTCATCCACTTTAAGCCGTCCTTGTGCTTGAGAAACATATGAATCAGTGAATCAAAATCCATCGTCACAAGCTCCCTTCTATGATCTTTGTATTGCCGTTTGTACTTTTCTCATCTGCCCGAACTTCCGAACCCTTTATCTCCCCGTTCGGTTTCTTCCATTTCGTCAACCTGATCCATGATAAACCTTCCGTAAAGCATGAATATAATCTGGACAATTTTGTCTCCCGGATCGAATACATAATCTTCATCACTGAGATTATAAAGTTTCGCTACAATGCTGCCGGTATAACCGCTGTCAATCACCCCTCCCAGAGAAGCAATCCCATGTTTCACGTTCAGCCCGCTCTTGCTTTCAAGCTTTCCGTACCATCCGTCAGGAATTGCAATATGAACACCTGTATCAATGCAAACGCTCTCACCTCTCCGGAGCACTACTCTTTTCGGCGTCCGCAGGTCATAGCCTGCATCCGCTTCATGCGCTTTCGTCGGCATGTACGCATCTTCATCAAGTACAACTTTCATTGCTTGTCCTCCTCTACTACGCAGTTATCATTCATGTAATCTGGCTGCGTCGTGTTTTTATTCCAGTCCTCGACAATCTCCCAGTCATCGCAAGCACAATTAGAAAGTGTATACATGATGTTGCTCGTTTTTGTAAGATCAGATGTTTCCCCATCATAAGTGTGAATTTCGATTATCCACTTATCGTCTGACAACCTCTGACGTGCTTTCCAATATCCTGTCCAATGATGTCTTTTTACCTTGTGTCCTCTTTGTAATGCGAATAACGCTCCTGCAAAATTCATTTGTTCTCCCTCGCCTTTCTTAATCTTTCTGCTGCAGCCTGTCTCTGTTCTTCTGTCATAACTCTGGATGATGTAGAAGCACGGAGACTAATTAATTTCTTTGGACACTCAAATGTCTCAGATACGACTTCTCCATTCACTGTGTCCTGATGCACCAGCCGCCATTCTTCCGGGTTTTTCTTCATTAATTTGTGTAATTTTGTAAGCATTGTTGAGTCAGAGGTATAAACGTAGCCTTGCCGCTGATACGGCTAATTTGTACTATAGTTTCTTGTTCATCTGTCGGAACACCCATCTGGTTTCTCCTTCTCGATTTCAAATTCAAGATACTGGATCGCTTTTCTTAAATCCTGTTCTTTGGAATTCCCCGGCTTTCTTCCTGCTCTGGAAATATATTTGATTGCAGACCCCAAAAAGAAATCCAAATCCCAATCGGCTATAACGTCTTTTGGCTCATATTTCCGTCCTTCGCAATAATGTGAAGGATGGGAAATGATGTCATCTGGTTTAATCTCTTCCATCATCTGTCTCATCTCCTATCATTGGTCTGTTTCGGCTTTCAATTTTATCTATTACCTCTTCAACAAATTCCCACTTTCGTCTGTGCTATTTGAATATAACCACAAATACGGAACTATATATTTGATATTGCTGTCCGTTCTCACAAACGCCCTTTCTTTTATGAACCAGTTTGACCCATCAGGCGTAACCGCATTACGGCAGTATTCTTTACACGATTGAATCTTGGTAATCTTATAAAACCCACCGAGCTCTTCACAAAACAATCTTTTGTTAATAATCGGATGTTTTCTGTTCCACGTTTTCCATCTCGTTCTTGTTTTCATCATTCTCACCCTCATCCATCCTTGCTCCACAGTTCGGACAATATCTAAATTTCGGTTTTCTGTGTTGTGTGAAATCTTCACCGCAGTTTGAACATATCCACACGTTGTCATACGCCGTATCTTCAGGGGCAAGTTCCCAATGTGCATGTATTGTTTTTTCTTTATCCATTTTCATTATCCTCGTCCATCTTTGCGCCGCAGTGTGGACAAAATACATATCCCAACTCATTTATGGATTTTTGCCTAGAAGTGAATACGACTCGTTCACAATTTGAACATGCGAATTCATATGCTTTTCCCGTGCGCTGATTCGGATCTAGCGTAAACCAATGTGCATGTGCTACTGGTTTCTCAATCCACGACAACGGGATTGACGGTTCGGGCTGTACGGTCGGAAGCGAATTTAATAAATCTAACATTTGATCGTAGTCAATGTATTCATTGCCATTTGTGTATGTGACAGTTTCTGTGTCATAACACGTTCTAAGCGCATCAATCGCTGCCTGTCTGCTGATTAGATCATCCATTCGTCCTGTTCACCTCTCATCATGCTTTCTGCCATTGCCGCATAGTATTCATCTCGCTCTGCGTCTGCTTTTTTGATAAAGTGACTATCAAGATAACACCCTACTGTTGTTCCGTCTTTATCTTCATACTGAAATGGGCTATCCCACCCATCTCCAAATATCGCACACGCCTCGCCACTATCGCTTTCATTGCTCCAGTAGTGGTATAGAGGACATCTAACACATTTCATCCTGTTCACCTCTCATATCTTCCCTCCTCCAGACCTCCGGGCGGCGGAATCCTTTTATCGTCATCCATCCCCCGGAGCATCTGTCTGTGTGCCGCTGCCCCGTCCGGCTGTTTACGTGTGCCATCACATTTGTTGCGTCCTGTTTTTTATTTTCCGTTGTAACCCTATTCATCAGTCATACTGTTGGGATTCTTCAGTTACGTGGGGCAGTATATAAACCGGTTGGTTTATAATCTAGTCAAAAAGTTCTATATGCTTATAACCCTCGTCAAACGGTATCTCTTCATCTATTTTTTCAAAATCTTCTTTACTTTTGCATTCCAGAACATGCCTGCGTACCTCATTAATTCTCGATTGCAATAAATTTACATCTTCTTGTAATTCATCAAGTATCCTTATATCCCTGTTTTTCAAAAACAAACAATGTTCATCCATTTCTTATCTCCTATACATTTTGTGGCCTTTTGTGGGTCAGCGTAGTCGATGTGACAAATTTCGCATGTATAAAGTTTCTTTCATTCTTCCACCTCGTTCATCTTCGCACCACAGTGCGGACAAAAATAGTATCCCTTCTCGTCAATAGATACCTGCCGTTCATCATATACGGTTCTTCCACATCTCGAACATGTGTGCCTGTAGGCTTTCCCAGTGCGTTTATTAGGGCATTCTGGAATCCAGTGTGCCGATATTGGCGTTCCCCCGAGTGTTGGCATAGCATCTATACGCTCGATCACTTCTCGTACATCAATATTTTCATAACCGTATTTTTCGCTTACAAAATGAGTATTGAAACCGTGTTTCAATTCATCTGCATTAATCAGTCTCATCCTGTTCTCCTTCCCAATAGCTACAGTAGAAATCATCGTCTGGCATTCTGTTGTAATACGAATCGTCACAAACAAACGGACATTTGTAATCTTCAAAAGAATAATTGACTGGCTCGTTCATTTTTGGTGGAACCACGTCACCATCATCGTCTATTTCTGGTCTGTGCTTACAGGTTCTACAACCTATATAATTCTTTTTCAGTTCTTCCTTAAACACTTCTGCTTTCTTTGTGATTGCACTCATAATTTCAACCCCAGCTCTTTAAGCGTGTATTCTCTTCCAACTTCCATGCCCCTGTACATCGCATGTAATTTGAAAAACGGGAATGACATGATTTCTCTATTGCGAAATATCACCATTAAATATTCGCTATTTATCATTGGTGTTTCGACTTTCTTAATTGTTTTAACTTTCGGCAGTGGCTTCAACACCGCCGTAAGATACTCTCGTTCTTTATCATCGAGAATCTGCGGATCACGGAAACAGATCGGGCTGTTTTCCCATGTAACACCTTTGAATATATTTTCAAACACGCTTAAACTTCGCCAAATTCCCTTTAATGCGAATCGGCTATACAACCTTGTAGGCAACATATCATAGACATAAATCATTCCATCTTTATCCCTTGCGATATACTTATATTCTTTCGGCAGATTTCTTAAAATTATTTTTTCATCTTCTGTAAACTTACTCATCATCGTTCTCCTTTCTGTATGGATTGAAAGCGCAATCTGTACAGTTATCAACTAATTCTCCGTCATCATCAAAGCTGTAATCGTCACCATATCCCTGGCACTCGTCGCAGTAATCGTAATCGTCCCACATGGTATAGTCCCGATAGCAATCGTCACACAAATCCATTCCGTCAATGTGATGTATTTGATCTTCTGTCAGATCGTCTGTATCGCAGTCATCGCATCGGTATCTGACTGTATGCATGAGACTGCATGAGTCACCAATACATGGATATGTGTCATTAGCGCAATCGCAGCATTCATTTACTTCGTATCTCATAAATTATCCCCACTGTTCTGCCATTGCTTTTGCTATGCCCAGAAATGTCTTGCTTCTGACTCCTGCGTCTCTTGTGCTTGAATCTTCCCAACATTTTGATTTTCCAGTTGCATACGTCCCGAACAATTTTGCATTGTCTGGTCTGGGAAGATCATTCGTTTTCAACGGATTTAGCCCTTTTAACCACAAACATGTGCGCTTCGTAACATAATTCTCAGAATCGTCTATGGATTCTGCGAACTGGTACGGTTCGATAATCTGATCTGGCTGCCTGAAAACGGAATTCATGATTCCGACCGGATTCTCAACCGCTACTTTCTCGCAAGGTGCCTGAAAGCACCTCATAAAAAATTCCATAGCGTGAATCCGTTCGATTGTTGCGCCCTCTATGCGGTTTTCTGGTGTCTTTTTCAAGCTGTGACCGGCTGTATTTACGTGTGACAGGTAAGTGCATGGCGGGTGTGCAATGATCAAATCCCAATGGTCAACGGTCAACCACTTACCGTTTTGCAGCTTCACGGTACCCCCCCCCTATCACGTATAAAGCGTTGTCGAGAATGTGCCATTCCGGGTGACCACCACTGCATTTCTGAATATCGCAACTGTACGCTTCATGTCCTCGTTTTCGGAACTCTGTACACACTCTCTGCGATTCCTCGCAAGCTACCAATACTTTCATTGTTTCTCCTTCGTATATACCCTGTGAGACTTCCCGTCTATTATCGAGACTGAGCTTTTAATTCCGTACAGCAAGGAAAGCTGTTTAGAAAAAGTGCTTATTGTCATTCGATGAATACCGGAAGAATCACAATAATGAATGTATTTGTCATAAGTTACTCTTACCGGTTGACCGATCAATGCTTTCCATGGGTCATCCGGATGTACACCTTCGTCGAGTTCTGTGACGAAACCTATAATCGGGTTATTCTCCGTGTCATAGCTTTTAAGTGTCTCGTTTGTCGCGCTTGACTCGTGGAATTTGTTTTCCTTTATTACGTCACGGAAAGCATTAAGGGAAATCCGAATCAGATATTCGATACTCTCCCTTGTCTGAACTTTGTCCTCGATGTGCGGGTCATAGTCTTTATCGTCCGGACTGAACTTTGCGTTAAACGGAATCATAATCAGTCTACGCTTTACCGCCCCGCTCCTATCACGGATTCTAGGCATGTCGTTACAGGAGAAAATAAGTTTCGCATACGGGTTGAATTCGTATGGCTCAACGCCTTTGTCCTCTGCCTTAATCCGGTCACCGGTTACTACTTTCTTGAACGTTGCCACCTGATTGCCGTGTAAGAACTCATCGGAAATATCATCACCGATATTTGCGAGTTTTTCATACATCAACGATGTGGAAAACCTGTCGTTAAGTGCGTTAATATCCAGTGTTGAAAAATTTTCTGTTCCAAGCATCGCCTGTATGGTTCTGAGCATTGCGGATTTTCCGTTTGCTCCGCTGCCGACAAGTATCACCGCTTTCTGGTACACGTTGCTTCTAAACATGCAATATCCTATAAACTGTTCCAGTAAATAGCGGATGTCCTTGTCGTGGCATGACACGTTATCAAGCATCTTATCTGTCGATTCACAGTACGCTGTCGGGTTGTAATTCCACGGTATCTTGTTGGTGATAATGAATTCCGGGCTGAATGGCATCATGCAGTCGTTTATGATGTCATAAATACCGTTTTCAAAAGCCACATACTGCGGTTTCATTCCTCCGTCTATCTCCGGGGCTTCACTCCACAAGAATTCATATACCTCTGCCTTGTTGTTCCGCTTCATTCTGCGGTCATATTTCAGCATTCTGTGATACAGTTTGTCTTTTCCGTACACGTATATCCCGTTCTCATAGACATGCAGTCTCCCGCTGATCTTGCAGACGTGTGCGTGTTCGATCATGTAATCTGAAAACACGTCTGTAAGAAACGTTCTCCCATCGTAGAAACTTTCAATCGGGACAACCTCGTCATTCTCAATACTCTGAAACGAATCATCCCTCATGATTGTGTCGAGTTCCCGTTCATCAAGTGGTTCCGCAAGAATGTACGGGTTGATAATCTCCTTGTACATCCTGCGCACCTCGTCTTTGGACATTTGCAACTGTGTCCAGAGAACTAGGATATAACCGTGTAAGTCGCTGTTTCTCCCTTCCCCGGCTCTCATATGCCAAAATTTCTTATTGGTATTGACCGGATATAGGAACTTCGGAACCTCGTCATAATCCCCGTTCTCGTCTGTCTCGTCATACTCTGGTGGGAATCTCTTTGCACCGTCAATACAAAGAGGAATGAAGGTGCTGCCGCTGTGAATATCTGCGATAAGTCCGCAAGCAAGTGTAATATCTTCCCCGTCCTTGTATTTCCAGTCTTTAGGCTTCTTCCAGTAAGTATGGATATGACCGTTCTTCGGGTTGCTCAGTTCCAGACAATGAAGGCTCTGTGAGTCTAATATGTCGAACATGGCATCTGACATTTCTTTGGTATCAAACGAAATGTCAATATATCCGGGATTCAGTACGGCACCGAAAAAACCATCGTCTCTTACCTCTTCAAAAGTGTGCCCTTCCTGATCTTTTACCTTTTCTGCCGGGACACATCGGACTTTCTCTTTGTCCTGTTTCTTCTTCCCGTGAAAATATGTCCGAAATACCTTGTCATTACCGTTCCAATTCATCCCGTCAACTCCGTTAATAGTTTCAGATTTTCTTTGTACTTCTTCTGATACCTGATGAGTTTTTCAAACTCCCGTTTGTTCTCCGTGGCACAAGCCTTGTAAAATTTCAGTGATTATTTCTTTGCGCTCAGGCGGTCTTTGTGTTCCTTGTAGTGCGTGTGAAGCATCTTATACTGCGGAGAACTTCGTTCATAATTATTCATCGCGGCTTTGTTCCGGTCTAAGTCGGCCTGCATCTTTGCGACTTCTTCCAGCTTTTCCTTGTACTTTTCGTGATAGTCTGCATATCCGTTCGCATACTCTTTCAAGCGCACTACATCGGAAACATCAGCAAGCGCCTTATTCAGATAGGCTTCCATCTTTTCACACGCTTCTGTGTAGTCCGGAGAAGCGTTCAGAGTCGTGCGAAACAATTTTCTTAAGTCTCTTCCTGTACACGGAAAGAACCGTTCCAACTTCAGCCGCATTATTCCTCCGGGATATTTAATTTCCAACTCTGTTGTTGTCATGGTGATCATCCTCGAAATCTATTTCCGTTGCGTTTGGACGTTCCCTGTCACTCTTCTTCGGTATGAAATAGACAACCTTTCCTACCTGCACAAACTGATTCCAGTGTTTCTTCACATAGTTCTTGCAGAACTTTCTTGCCGCATAATATTCTTTTCCGTCATCACCTTTTACAAAGAAATATCCTGCGTCAGCAGACCGCATCCTCTTGATAATTGTCCCTCTCATCTTTGAATCCATAATCCTCTATCCTCTGTCTCGCTAAATCGATATACCATTCCTTGTCCAGATTTTCCGGGCATTTCACGCCTTCTGTAGACTCATTCCAGATAAAACAGTGATCCGGTGTATTGCCGAACTTGTCTCTTCTAAACTTTCCGTTGTCAAGCGCTTTGCACTTGATCAAACGCCCTTCCCTCATGTCCTTTGAAGCAAACACACGGAAATTCTGCTCATGTAGAATTCTGTTTTCTCTCTGGTAAATATAATCACGGCTCTTTAGCTGTCCTTTTGCGTGCACTCCGTCCCTTCCGTTGTAGAAATGGCTTCTGACTTTATATTCTCCGAACTCCTTCTCCACATGGTCATATGCCTTTGTGAGCTTTGCCATCTTCTGAAACATTCCTAGATCATTGCAGCCGTTGATTGTTTCCTCGACCGGAACGCCTTTTGATAAGCAATCAACAACCGCCTTGTTGATAATCGGCAGGTCATTGTCTATTTGTGACAGCTCCTTTACATATGAACCGATACGCTCAATTCCCCCCTCTGCATCCACCCACAAATAGTTGTTTACGTCTTTCTGTGTGATTGAATCCAAACAGTCAAGCGCAAGCCCTATCTCACATTTGTCCGTACTGCATCTCTGCTCCCATTCATAACAAATGTCATCCATCTGATAGAACGCTTCGTCCGTGTCGGGAATCCATACAACAAGACCGTCCGTGTTCACGTTGATCGGTCTGAATCCCGGTATTACCTCCAGATGTTCCACAAGGTCTAGCAGCATAAGCTGTCCGTTGATACACATGGTATTGTTATTCCGTGGATCATATGCAGGATTCGTTCTATCCTTCATGGCTCCTGACAGGGCATTAAGCATCTTCTTGTACGGCAACTGTTTCTTCTTCCATGCCTTTGCTTCCTGCCTTGTTTTGGCGGCAAGCTGCTTCATCTTCATGGCTTTCCTGGTGTTGTACACCTTCATGTAGTTATCGTTTGTTGCAGACCGTGTAACAAGGCCGTAAGCGTTCAACATGGAAGGATAATAGTTATTCACATCAACGTGATACCCTGCCCCGTCTGCCCTTGTAAGACGTATCGGATGATCAGGCGCTCCGTGTACACCGCCGAATCCAAACTGAAACGTAATTCCGCAGATTTCACAAGACAGATTCTGTTGCTTGTACCACTCTTTCTTCTCTTTTTCTGACGCATTACCAAGGTGTAACCTCTGCGCTTCTGCCCTGCGCTCCGCAAACCAATCCTGAACGAATTTGTATTTTTTCAACCTCAAACACGGTAGAAACTCAAAATCAAATTCATCCATCCTGTCGGTCTTCCTGCATCCGAGAACCTTTGCAGTTATCCTTGCTTCGGTATCCCCGATGTCTGCAAGTGTCACCTGTTTCGGGAACGCTTCGACAATCTGTTTCATGGCGTAAAAAGTATCGCCATTCGCCATGAAAACCTTGATTGTCTCTTCTACATCATGCGTACAGTAGTAGATTGTCTGTTGCAGCTCTTCTTCTGTGAGTGGCCTGTCAACATCGAAGCGAACCTCTGTTTCCCGGATGTCCGAACCCATAAATCCTTCGATTGTTTTCAAGCCAAAGTTACGGATATATCCGGGAAGGTTCTGCTTCACATCGTAGTTAATCATTGGAATCTTGTTGAATTCCGGTGATATTTGCCAGCCGTCCATGCGGTGAATGATGATCGAGTCGTTGATGTCTTTCGGGTTTAAATCAAGCATTATTCCCTTCACAATGTACTGGTCATAATGCTTGTTGTTGTACCCTACCCATATGGAAGATGAATGCTCGTTGAAATAGTCAGTCAGAGTCTTTCTGTCATTGTGTATGACTGTTGTGCGCTCAGTTTCCATGTCAATGAAGACACCTAACCAGTCATACTTGAACACTTCCATATCATAAAAAAGCATTTTCTTGTCTCTCTGTGTGGACTGTCAGTCAACTATTTTGGCATAAAAAATCATTTGTCATACACTGCATCAATACTAAAGAATTTATTGACATAGGGCTTATTGGTGTTAGGATTAAGTTTCTTACTGGTTTTCACGTCATAATCAAGGTCGTAGGAAAGTTTGTCATGAATTTCCTGATAAATATCGAGAATGTTCTCCTTTACGTCCGACGATTCCTGCATCAACAGTGCGGTTTCTTTTGATATTCCGCAATCCGTCAGACCCTCGATAAGCCTTGCTGTCTGCTCTTCCCCGTGTGCAAAATTATCATCGAACGTTCCGTTGTAGAAAAGTTTCTGTCCCTTGTAATCACCGTCCGTAATCACAAACGTGATGTTGATCTGGCCTGCTCCCCACGAGCTTTTCCCAACTTCCATCTTGTCGACGTCAACTGCGTATACGCCTGACGGGACTTCTTTATAATTGTTCCCGTGTTCTTCCTCAAACTTCTTATATCTCTGTTCAGCTTTTTTAATTTCATCCTTGCTGAATCTGTTATTAAATGCACTGAAATCTACTCCCATGACTTATCCTCTCCTTCTTCTGCGTCTTACTGGTGCTTCTTCGGTGTTCTGTGCGACTTCTGAACCGCCTTTTACAAACTCTTCTTTTGTAATGATCTCTGCATTCTCTGGTGCAATATCCCCGGCGTGTTTCATAATGTAATTTCCGTCTGCCGTTTTGAAATAGGTGTCCTCTTTTAACAATGCATCTTTTTCTTCAAAGGGGACTTCTTCTTCTTCACCATCCGGAATATTCATAATTTCATCTGTGGACTGTGTGTCCACTTTTGATTCTACATCTTTTTCTTCCGCTTGTCTCCTACTTCTTCTCGTTCTTTTTGGTGCAGATACAGAATCTTCTGACACAGTGTTGGCCTGATCCTCTTTCTGAATCTCAGAATCCGATTTTGCCCCGTTCATGTCCCAATAGTTACGAATTTTGTTATCTACATACAGAAGGTCATTGGGGATCGCCCTTGATGGGAACATGTCTTCTGGTGATTTCACGGTGTCCTGTCCGCTGTTCTGTGTGAAGAAATAATACTTCCCATCCACGCATTCGGATTTCAGAACGATGGTGGACATGCCCTCAAGAACGATCTTGTCATCAAGCATCTTTCCTAGGGTCTTTATCTTCTCATTGCCGTCATCATCCTTGTCTGTATGGCACATTACATAAACAACCACATTACTAGGCAACCTGGAAATGTGTCTCAGCGTGTCAAACGTGTGTTTTGCAATTTCATTCCACTTATCAAAGCCTTTTTCGTACACTCTGCGCATAAATTCATGCCCCATAAGGTACTGGAAATCATCAATGACAATAATGTCATGATCCTTTGACATGCTGTCCATTGTTTCTTCAATGTCTTCCGGATCATCCGTGCAGACTGTTTCTGCCTTAAATGCAGGTGCGGTCTTTCCAAACGGAAGGTCTTTGCCCTCGATGTTAATTACTCCGAGCCTGTCGGCAGGAATGTTCTTCATGCTGTGGGATTTTCCGGTTCCCGACCGTCCCATAATAAATACAAGTTTTCCCATTATTTGCCCTCCTTCTCAAAAAGTTTCTTATTAAGTAACACTCCAAAGGTTATAGCTTCCAATGCGACTCTTGGGCTGACTCTAACAGCTAAATCGGACGCAACATCGATAACTGCATCTCTGAATTCATCCTCAGTAATAAACCGTCCGTCTTTTCCGTACTTTGGTACATCTTTCCAATCCATCATTTTTCTCCTTCCGTGATTCTCGCAGACCACAAATCTGCCGTGTGTACGATAATGTATAATGGTGTTTCGTGTCCGGGAATGATCGCCATTCCGCCTGTCTCACGGTCATACAGACCGTCATGGTACATGATGGCATACTCTTCGTCCTCAGTCAGATCGATGAACCGCCATGCGATACTGGCTGATTTGAAAGAATGCGGAACATTCGTTAAATTTTTATTCCGCTCATACGGCTTTGCATCAGACTGTATATACTCTGATTCTGTATCTGCCGTGGATTTCTTGTACTTCTTGTTTTTGATCATGTTCGGAACATAGAGCGGTTTTCCGAAGTCTCCACACTTCCCCAGATCATGAAGTGCAGAAACGATGATTACAGACGGTCTGATTTCTTCATAATCTTTCTTTCCGAGCAGTGCGTATCCGATGTTCTCTGCGGCCATCATTACATTTCTTGTGTGCTGAACCAGACCGTATTTGCAACACAGATGATTCCCACCACTGCACGGCGCTTCGAAAAATCCGACCTCGTCCATGTAAGAGATAAGATCACACATCCCTTCCCGTCCGGTTGACATCAGCCTGTCAACCACATATTTTTTGTTGTCCAACGTTTCCAAGTTCCTCTCCTTTCAGTAACATTTCCTCTTTTGCCCTCTTATAGAAGGTCTTGTTTATTTCAAAACCATAGAAATTTCTCCCCAACTCCTGACACGCCCTTGCGGTTGAACCGGAACCGAAACACGGATCAATCACGACATCTCCAGGGTCTGTAAAGATTTCTATCAGTCTTTTCATAAGTGATACCGGCTTTTGTGCCGGATGAATTTTGGGAATATCCTTCGGGTCACGTTCCCACACGAACCAATCAAAAATCATGTGTCCAGTTCCGCGAATGTTCTTTCCGTTCTCATCTACTTGTAAACCGTTCCTGAACTTTGGCAACTTGTCACGGTAAAACAACAATGCGTGTTCGGTTGCTCCCACAATCCGCATATTGGCTTTTAACACCTGCGGGGAATAGTTTTTGATGAATGATAGTGGGATATAATGGATAAATCCGTGTTTCTCCGCAGCATTGATTAGTGTTTGTGTCTGCTCAAACGAACAGAATACAATCATACACGGACTATTTGACGATCTCCCCCTTGCTACTGCTTTCTTGTCGTCTTTTCTCATCAACTGTGAACAGAAGTGAAAATATTCATACAGATTGAAATTAAAATCCGATGCAAAAGCCGCTTTTCCTGCTAATTTTGATTCCCCGTTTTTATTGTCACCGCCTTTGTACCACATAGGGTTACTTCCGTAAAAGTTAGTACCCACGTTGTAGGGTACATCGGCAATAATCAACTGTGCCTTATGAATTGGATAGCACTTCCAATTCTGCATGCTGTCGTTGTATAATTCACATTTCATGTTCCATCCATTCCTTAAACTTATTGAAGTCTTTCGGGTAAAGCACGAACGCCTTTCCCCCTGCTTTCTTGATCTGTTCTATCGTGTAAAGCTGTAGCTCTGACGGCTTGCCATTCGGTGCTTTCAATTCGATTGCAACGAACTTGCCATTCACGCAGGCAAGTAAATCCGGTATGCCTGATTTGGTGAACCTCGCACCACCCCAGTATTTGATGTACCAGACACCTTTACTTTTCAGATAAGCCTTTACACGGTTTTCAAAGTTCTTCTCTGCTGCCATTCCTTTTCTTACCTGTTAAATCTGCTACGGCACACAACGATAACACCCCCAAACCACTCAAACTGATTACCGTGCATAATACAGACGCACTGTCCATCGGATGCTGTATAAACATCGCCGTACTTAACATCACAAATGCGGCTGACCTTAGTAGCACATTAAGAATTATCTTCATACTTTTTCAGCCTCCTCAAAACATCTTCCCCGTCAAGGTCAGAATAAAAAGAAAAATATCTGCTTCTGAAAAATCTTTCTATTCTTTCAACCTCATCCTTATTATTTTTCCTTACAGCACTGCGGTGATCTTTTATTGCCTGTATAATCACGGCGTTACACAGGTTATGGTATCCATCGTCGTTCATCGTTTACTGATGTAAAACATCTTTTGTACAGGATCGAAATGTACATCATAGTCACCCACAAAATCTTTATGTGGTGCAGCCATATGAAAATAAACCCGCATCTTTGATCCGCTCTTCGTCACGGAATATCCCTGCTTATCCTCACGGAAGTAAATCCTTCCTGCATCTTTGTCCACGCCACAAGACACCCTGTCCGGACGTTCCATCAATTTCCATATTTCTTTTTTAATAGATATATCGGTTCTCTTACCACCATCAGTAAGGTATACACTTGCGTCATACAAATTAGTTGTTGTCCTCTGACTCAATTCCCATTGAATCCCCATATCATATCCTCCTATCGGGCGTTTTCTTTAAGCACTTGGTGTAAGGCGGTCGCAATGCCTTGCACCTTGTTTTCGTCTGTGCAAAGGTCTTCATATCCGAGCAGATCAAATATAGCGTGTAGCACCTCATGGATAAGCGCCTGTTCTTTCAGGTCGTCCGGCATATTTTTGTCAATGCGAATTTCATTTGTGAGAAAATTAATCTCACCTTTCCTCATTTCTTCTTTGTTTACACATTCCACTTCTGCAACCTTATAGGTCATTCCAAGAATTTTGATATGATCTTTCATAATTTATTAATAATTTCTCTCACCATTGATACACCGCTTAATGCGGTAACTTTAATCATCTTCCTGCGGTTCTCAAATCTTGCGATAACCTCGTCTTCATGCGGAAGATATGTAAAACTAAGTAAATCTGACATATCATCCGTCTGTCGCAAGACCTCACACAACCTCGTTAATATTTTCTGTTTATTTTCCATCGACTCTAATTCCTGTGCATTTGTAAAATTTCTCTGCATCAAAGTTCGGAAGATCGTAAACACAATTTTTACTATCTTCATCCAGACTGTCCCACCATGCCTGACGGTCTGGATACTCTTCTGTCACTCTCAGATAGCCGCCTGTTGTTTTGTATGTGGGATTATCTTCTTTTTCTTTCTCGGACATCCTCCCTTCTTCTATCCACTCGACAACTTTTGTCTTTTGCGGACAATATAACATCACCCGATAGCCGTTTGATCTGCGCCAATCATTGATTGTCCAGTTGGTTTCTTTGTCGAATATCTTGATATGCTGCTCTTCCGTACAAAAACACCCTGTGCTCAGATTGGTAAAATTCCAATCACCGGTATTACGGCTACCAATATTCCAATCACCAGTATTAAAATCACCGGCATTACGGTTACCTGCATTCCGATCACCAGCATTACAGTCACCAGTATTAGCTTCTCCAGTGTTGTAGTAACCGGCATTATGCTCACCGGCATTGTTTGAGCCTGTATTACAGTTACCAGTATTAGCTTCTCCAGTGTTGTAGTGACCGGCATTATAGTTACCTGTGTTGCCTCTTCCCGTACAATCCTTACCGACATTTACAAGTTTTAGAACTTCATTCCACGGAATTTCGCGAATGATTTTTAGCTTGTTTGTACAATATTTTTCACCGTCTGTATCTATTTCTCCGACAGCTTCTACTTCTGCAACATGATTATCAGTGTTGAAGCAACAATAATTAAAGCAATCCAACGCTCTTTCACAGAAGTGCATTCCGGCATTACATATTTTCGGTTTTACATCTTCCTCAAAATATCCGGGACAAGTGTAATGCTTGCCTCTACAAGTCCAGTCCTTATGAAAAACCTTATACCCCTTCATTGTTCATCCTTTCAAACAGCTTGTCTGTAAGTTCCTTCCCTTCCTTCAGCGCTTTCATATTCCATGTTTCTATACTGTTCTGTACCAACAAGTAATAGTAGAAACATGTCTGATTCTGACCTATCCGATGAATACGCTTCTTGCTCTGCTCCCACATATCGCAACTGCCTTTGCCCAGTGGCAATGAGAAGTAAATGATACGATTGCTGAATCCCTGTAGGTTTAAGCCATAAGCCCCGGCCTGATACTGGACGAACAGAATGTCAATGTCTTCTGCCTTGTCTTTTCTCTGACCGTTCACAACTCCACACTTGCGGTTTTCCACATCCGCTATTCCTTCAAGCGCTCTTAACTCCGATGTAAAGCAGTAGAACACAACCAGGTGATCTTCAGTTGACGCCACAAGATCACGAAACGCTTCCAACTTGTCTTTGCTGTACTCTCCGCATAGTTTTCGTGAATACAGAATCTTTGTGAGAGTGTTATCTCCTACAAGCTCTGTTCCGTCTTTCATCTTCAGGTATGATGTCTTGCGGAACTTCTTATATTCCGGCGACGGTCTGATTCTGATTGTCTGCTCTACCTGCTCTGGAAGAGTAAGAACTTCGTCCGTCTTCAGAAACACTGCTCCGTGTTCATGCAGCTTCTCTTTCAGATGGTCTACATTCTTATATCCAGTCACTACGGTTATTGGAAATCCGATTCCATAGTCTACTTTTTTGGTAACAATGTAGCTGTTCCAGAAAACCTGACGACTGATGTCCCATCCGAGTAACTTGCACTGGCTCCAAAGTTTTTCATACTTTCCAGATGTAGGAGAACCAGACAGCAGGATCACATTCTTCGGACGCAGCTTCAAAATGAATTTTGACCGCTTCGCTTTCTCGTTAGAAATAAGCTGTGATTCATCCAACATGAGAGTGTAATCTCTGAGATTCAACAGCTCCGGTCTACGAAAAGCCAATTCATAATTTATGATTCCAAATCGTGTTTCCGTTGAGCTGTCATTCAAGAAGCTGCCGAACTGTTTCTTGTTTGTCAGATCGTACACATGACCGGAATAGAATTTCTGAAGGTGTTCCATCCAGTCAGATATTTTGGATTTCTGGCAAACAATCAGATTCGTCTTTTCTCCGAGTTGATTCATCTTCTCAGAGCCTACGAAGGTTTTACCGAGTCCCGTTACATGTCAAGGTAATAAGCTACCCGGTTATAACCTTTCGTCATGTTCAGAACATCTTCCTGAAATGGGAATAACTTTACCTCTGACAATTTGCATCACCTTCTTCCTCTAACAGCTTTTCAGCTTTGTTGAGGTATCCCAATGCAATTTCAGCAATTGCCGGCACATATGCTTCTGCCCTGTCCGGGTCTGAATCGTACCAGCCTAAAACGCTGATGAGTGCAGAACGAGATTTTAAAATACATTCACTCAATGTCTCATTCATTTGAAATCCTCCGCTATTCCTGCCTTGATCTTTTCTCCGTTCAACATGTAATCTTCAAATACGTCACTCCGTACTCTGTGGATACCCCCGTTGTCAATGAATGACGCTTTCGGGTATCTGTCAGGTACGAGTTTCCGTATCTTTCTCAACCGGTCATCCACAGTTGACAGACTGATGGAGAAACGATCAGACAGTTGCTTTCTGTTTTCATATGTGTACATTAGTTTCTCTCATTCTTCTGTTTTAAAAGTGATTCGACAGATACGCCAAAATAATCGGCAACGGCTTTCGCTTTTTCTACACTGGGAGAATTGGTGTCCCATTTAGAAACGCTCCCTGAAGAAAAACCAAGGTCTTTCTCTAGCCTGTAAACGGTTACTCCCTTCGACTCGCAAAGGGCTTTTATTTTTTCTAGCAAAAACTTCACCCCCTTTCCTAGAAAATGTTCATTTGTATATTGACTATTGCATGAAAATATTCTATTATAAGGGCATAAAAATAGCTGAAAATATTCATATACCCTATTGATTCCACCGCCAAGTGACCAATAGATTATTTTCATGTACTCGTCTGTACATGCTTATATTACATGAATATTTTCTAGCTGTCAATAGTTTTGCATGAATTTTTTCATGTCATTTTTAAGACGGAAGGGAGTACACAAATTGACGCTAGTAGATAGGATTCGTCTCCTCGCAAATCAGAGGGGACTCAGTTTGCCTCGGTTAGAGGAAGAATTAAACATGGGGAACGGTACAATAAGCAGATGGAGGACATCTGCCCCTGGAACAAACAAATTAGAAAAAGTAGCTGATTATTTTGGAGTGTCGATTGATTATCTCATCGGAAGAACGGAGACACCAATACCCAATGGAAACTCAAACAAGGGAATTAGAATACCTGTCCTGGGTAACGTTGCAGCCGGTATACCCATAGAGATGATTACCGACGTTGTGGATTGGGAAGAAATACCAGACGCAATGGCTAAGGCTGGGGATTTTTTCGGACTCCGGATAAAGGGAGACTCAATGTCTCCAAGAATCTCTGAAGGTGACACCGTGATTGTAAGGAAACAGGATGATGCTGAATCTGGCGATGTGGTTATTGCCACAATCAACGGAGACTCTGCTACATGCAAACGGCTTATGAAGTACGAAAGCGGAATTAGCCTGATCAGCTTCAACCCGGCTTATAAACCTATGGAATTCACCAACGAGCAAATCACAACCGTGCCTGTACACATTATTGGAAAAGTTGTCGAAAATAGACAGAAATATTAACGTGGGGGTCAAGTGTATGACGGATGAGGAATTTTTGAAGATGTTGGGGAGAAACGTTCGTGACAGGAGAAAAGAACTCGGACTCACGCAGACGAAGCTTGCCAACAGGATAGGAACCGCTTCCAAGGAAAACCAGAGGTCATACATCAGCAAACTGGAAGCCGGACAGAGAAATCCGGGTATTGTTCTCATGAGACACATGTCAGAAGCTCTGGGAGTGTCTATTTCTTCACTTGTCGGTGAAGAAAACAGATTTAATCTACTTACCAAAGAAAATCAGGCTATAATCTCAACACTTATAGACAAGTTACTATCTAATCAGTAATTATTACAGTACATATTACAGGATATTACAGGATGGGAACTCGCACCTGTAATATCCGGGAAGCCTTTATTTATAAGGGTTTGAGACTTGTTAAATTTTTAACTTACAGATATTACAGTATATTACTATATTAACTACTATATTATATTTTTTCTTATTATGAATATTAGACATAACCAACCACTTTTTTATTAAAATGCTAAGAAATTGATTTGTCCTGTAATATCTGTAAGACCCGCATAAAATAAGGCTTTTCACCTGTAATATCGTCCTGTAATATTACACTTCGTCCTGTAATGAGGTGATTTTGATGTGGAGTCAAAAATTAAAGTCTGGAAACGTCTGCTATCGTGAACGATACGAAAATCCTTTAACTGGTGAAATTAAAGTTGCAACTGTCACCATCAAACCATCAGGAAAAAAGAGGACGGACGAGCGGATAGCAGAAGAAGCGCTTAGAGAAAAAATTGATAAAATTACTCACGAAGCAAAAGTCAAAGATTTAACCCTAGAAGAACTCTGCGAAAAATATATTGCCAGACAACAGCGAGAATATAAGCCGCAGACTGCGCAGGCGGCTCGGAGACGGCTTTCTACAATTAAACGCTTAATCGGTAACAAGGCGCTCATAAAGCGCTTAAATGCGCCTTTGGTGGCCGATAAGCTATACACTGGAAGTGACATCACCTATAATGAACGCCTAACGAGATTCAAAGCCCTGATGCGATGGGCATATCAGGCAGGATATATTGATGATGTGTCATATCTTGACCGGCTGCAAAATAAACGTGTCCCCTCTGTCCGGGTAAAGGATGCAGAAAAATATCTGGAACATGACGAAATAGACAAGCTGCTGTCAGGCATGACCGTAGAGCGTTGGAAGCTGGTCACAGAGTTTCTGATTCTGTCAGGTTTGAGAATCGGAGAGTTTATCGCTCTGAACGATTCGGATGTGGACTTTGAGAAAAGGGAGATTCATGTGACAAAAACTTTTTCCAGAGATATACATAAAATCAGTACAACAAAAACAGAAATGTCAGAACGTGATGTATACATGCAAGATGAGTTGTTGGAATGCGCAGAACGGATCAAGAAGTTTTCCAAAGAAGAACAAATACAGTATGTGTTTCAAACAGACTTGTTTTTGTCGAACGGCAATGGTGACTATATTTGCTATGACGTATACAGCAAGTATTTCAGAGAAAACACAGAGCGTATACTCGGAAGGAGATTAACACCACATAGCTTGCGGCATACACACACGGCATTGCTCGCGGAATCTGGCGTTCCTTTGGAAACAATATCACGGAGACTCGGGCATGCGGACAGCGAAGTTACTAAAAATGTCTATTTTCATGTGACAGAAAAAATGCGTGAAAAAGACAACGACAAGATAAAATCTGTAAAAATGCTACACGTTTGCTACACGTAAGATATAAAAAGCCCCGGAAACCCTTGTATATAAAGGACTTCCGGGGCTTTGCTGCCTGCCGGCGACCGGAATCGAACCGGTACGGGTATCGCTACCCACGGGATTTTAAGTCCCGGGCGTCTACCAGTTCCGCCACGCCGGCATGAGGCAGATGGGCGGTGGTGGATTCGAACCACCGAAAGCAGTGCTAGCAGATTTACAGTCTGTCCCCTTTGGCCACTCGGGAAACCGCCCTCAGACAGAATTAAATTATATCGTAACCGAATCAGGTTTTCAAGACAGGATTGAATTTTAACAAAAGTTCTTCTATTATTAGTGCTGTCTGCAGTTCTAAGCATCTTCTGAAAGGTACTGTTTACAATGAACCGTTTTTCAACCACCCGTTTCAAAAGAGTTTCTGCCGGCCGTAAGGCTGCGCCGAAAGACACAAAGGACAGCTTCCGTGCCCTGAAGGCTTCGTTTCCTCTTACCCTTCCCGTTATGGCCGGATATGTGTTTCTCGGCATCACCTACGGGATTCTGATGGTTTCTCAGGGGCTTCCGCCCTGGCTCCCGGTTGTGACAGCTGCAGTCATCTATACCGGATCCATGGAGTTTCTTCTGGCCGACATCCTGGTATCCTCCTTCCATCCCTTCTCTGCCTTCGCCACCGCCGTTATGGTAGGCGCAAGACACCTGTTCTACGGGATCTCCATGCTGGATAAGTACCGGCACATGGGGTGGAAGAAGTTTTATCTGATCTACACAACCAGCGATGAGACTTTTGCCGTCAACTATTCCGCGGATATCCCGGAGAATGTGGACAAAAGCTGGTTTTATTTCTGGGTCTCTCTGCTGGACCAGGCCTACTGGATCGCGGGCGCCGCTCTTGGCGGCCTGGCAGGGACACTGATTACCTTCAATACACGGGGACTGGATTTCGTGATGACCGCCATGTTTGTCACTATTTTTATGAATCAGTGGCTGAAGGACGGGGAAGGCTTCCGGCATCTCTTCCGGAACCACATCAGTGAATTTGTCGGTCTTTTGTCCTCTGTCCTGTGTCTGCTGCTGTTCAGCGCAGATCGTTTTATCATACCGGCCATGCTTCTGATTCTCGGAATTCTCACCTTATTTCGAAAATGGATCGACACGGAACCTGCCGCCGGACAGACACCAGGGAAGAAAGGAGAAGAGAGATGACCTCTTTCCAGATTATTATTACTATCGCCGCTGTCGTGCTGGGCACTGTCCTGACAAGATTTCTCCCCTATATCTGCTTTCCCCAGGGCAAAAAAACACCGAGGTATATTACATACCTCGGCAAAGTTCTGGCGCCCGCGGTTTTCGGCCTCCTGGTGATCTACTGTCTCCGCGATGTCCGTTTCACCGGCGGCACCTTCGGTATTCCGGAACTGGTCTCCATCGCCGTCGTCGTGCTCACCTTTCTCTGGAAACGGCAGATGCTGCTCTCCATGGCCAGCGGAACCATCCTGTACATGATTCTGGTGCAGACTGTTTTCCGCTGAAACAGAGCCCGAATCTCCCCGGACTCTGCCAGTTACTCCTGTTCCCGCCGGATATCTGTTTCCCGGCTGTGAAGGAGAATGAGCGCGCTCTTCGGCGCCATGTGCAGCTTCACGTTTCCGGCTGTCATCGGTATCTCCTCCGGGGCGGTTGTGTATCCGTCCGCGTCACATTCCAGGATTTTTTTCAGCCGGACGCTTTCATCAACCTTGGAAATGCCGGCAGGCCAAACCTCAGCCTCCACATCAAATTCCTGCGCCCGGTTGCTGATACAAACCAGAACCTGCTCCTCACGGTTAAATCGTCCGTAGACAAGCACATTATAATCTCTGTGCAGGATGATCACAGAACCTGTCCGTAACACCTCGTGAGAATTGTGAATACCGATGACCGTCCGGTAGAAGTCGATCAGCTGGTCATCCTCCATCCCCCAGGGATAGGTCCGGCGGTTATCCGGATCGGTAAAGCCGCACAGCCCGGCCTCGTCCCCGTAATAAACGGTGGGCGCTCCCGGCCAGGTCATCTGAATAACAACAGCTTCCTGGAGGACAGCCTTGTCCACATCTCTGGAAGCTGCCTCGGATCCCTGCGTCGCCACCCTCCCCACGCGATGATTCGTTCTTGTCAGAAAGCGGGAGTGATCATGGTTATCCAGCTCATTCATGGCAGTAAGCAGTGACGGCATGGAAAAGGCTGTCATGTGATACCGCATGGCATCCGCAAAGCTGTCACTGTTTCCCAGCAGGTCTTCCCGATAGGCGTCACTGTGTTTTTCCATACCGGTCAGAAACCAGGACACCGGCTCCATAAAGGCATCGTAGTTCATCACCGTGTCCCATTCGTCTCCGCCCAGCCAAGCGTCGGCGTCCCCGTAATGTTCCGCCAGAATAATCGCCTCCGGATTCGCGTCCTTGACCTCCTTCCGGAATTCCTTCCAAAAGGCATGGTTAAACTCCGGAGAATGCCCCAGGTCCGCGGCCACATCCAGCCGCCAGCCGTCTGCGTTATAGGGAGGGGAAACCCATTTTCTCCCGATCCGGAGAATCGTTTTCTGCAGCTCGCGGGAGTTTTCATAATTCAGCTTGGGAAGCGTATCGTTCCCCCACCAGCTGTCGTAATTCCCGTTAAACGGCCAGCGGCCGCCCGGATTGAACTGGAAGAAGCTGTGGTAAGGACTGTCCTCGGCGATATAGGCTCCCTTTTCGTATCCCTGCTGGTTTTCATAGATTCTCTCCCGGTCCATCCACTTATTAAAGGATCCGCAGTGATTGAACACTCCGTCCAGGATGACCTTCATGCCGCGGCGGTGCGCTTCCTCCACCAGACGGATGAAGAGGTCATTGCCCGCGCCCAGATTTCTTCTGTCCGTCACTCTGGCAATGTACCGGGAAGCCTGCGTATTATCCTCGGAACCGTCAGGAAGGACGCCTTCCTCCGGCCTCATCTCTTTCTGCTCCGTGATAATCTTCCCGAAATGCGGATCGATATAGTCGTAATCCTGCGTATCGTATTTGTGATTGGACGGGGAGACAAAGACCGGGTTCAGGTAAATGGCCCGGATTCCCAGCTTCTGCAGATAATCAAGCTTGTCCAGCACCCCCTGCAGGTCGCCTCCGTAAAAATTCTGGACATCCATGGCTTCCGGCATCTGATACCAGTTGTTTACCTTGTGTACGTGCCGGTGGATATAATTGTACTCATGATCCAGAACATCATTGGACGGATCTCCGTTGCGGAACCGGTCCACAAAGATCTGATACATGACACAGCCTTTAGCCCAGTCCGGCGTATGGAATCCCGGATGAATCCGGAACATATGCTCCGTGGACGGCTGATGAGAGGTTCCCAGCCTGTCATAATAGCAGATCGTTTTCCCCGCCCGGATCTCAAAGTAATAGGCGAAAGAATCCTCTTCCACCGGGACTCTTACCGAATAGTAGTCAAAATCGCTCTCTGTCCGCTCAAAATGCATCCGGAGCCTGTCATTTTCATGATGAAGATACACCAGGTCCGCGTCATTCCTTGCGGTCCGGAAACGGATGGTCACCACATCGCCGGGGTCCGGCTCCATTGGGGTGACAAACATTTCCGTCTCATCGCTGTACAGTGCCTGCTTTCTGAGCAGTGGCCTCATATGGATCATATATTGTGTGTAATCCATGCCGTGTAAAATTCCGTCCATATTTCCAGTGCCCGAATCCTTTCTGTTCTGCTGCCGTGGTATGGGTATCCGCGGCGCGTGCCTGTAAAAAAAGGCAGCCTGTAAAGGCTGCCTTTTTTTAGAGAAGGTATTTCTCTTTTTGGGGTGTAGCAAAAACTATATAATGTATTGGGGGGTTTTACGGTAAGTATAATAGCATGCCCCCTGTGAAAAGTCTGCACAAACTTCACAAAAATACCCATATGTTTTTGTCTAGTATTACCTGTCCCCTGCCTTTACTTCTGCCTCTTCTGCAAAAATTGCCTCAAACTCCACGCGGTTCAATTTTTCTTTTTCCATCAGCCTCTGCGCACAGGTGTCCAGAACATACCGATGTTCCTCAATCAGACGTCTTGCCTGCGCATGGCAGTTTTCTATAATTTCCTTCACTTCCTCATCAATGGCAGAGGCCACGTTCTCGCTGTAACTCTTGGTGTGTCCCCAGTCCCGTCCGATAAACACTTCTTCCGAGTCCTCGCCGTAATTAACCAGGCCGAGGCGGGAGGACATTCCGTATTTCGTGACCATTGCCCTTGCCGTATTGGTCGCCTGTTTGATATCCTGGGACGCGCCCGTGGTGATATCATCAAAAATAATTTCCTCTGCCGCGCGGCCGCCCAGATCGACCGTAATCTGCTGCATCATCCTTCCGCGGGTACTGAACATGTTGTCGTTCTCCGGCTGGGGCATAGTATATCCGGCCGCTCCGGGTCCCGTAGGGATAACGGAAATGGTATAAACCGGATCCATATCCGGAAGCACATGGAACAGAATGGCGTGTCCCGTCTCATGATAGGCGGTGATCCGCTTCTCCTTTTCCGAAATCACGTGGCTCTTCTTTTCCGTCCCGATTCCGACCTTGATAAAGGATTCCTTGATGTCTTCCTGCGACATGTAGGAATGGCCTTCCCTCGCCGCGCGGATGGCCGCCTCATTCATCAGGTTTTCCAGATCTGCCCCGGAGAATCCTGCCGTCGTCTGGGCAATCTGCTTCAGGTTCACATCATCCCCGAGAGCCTTGTTTCTGGCGTGTACCCGGAGAATGGCTTCCCGTCCGCGGATATCCGGCAGGCTGACCATCACCTTCCGGTCAAATCTTCCCGGACGAAGGATGGCCGGATCCAGAATATCCACACGGTTTGTGGCCGCCATGACAATAATGCCCTCATTGACGCCAAAACCGTCCATCTCCACCAGCAGCTGGTTCAGTGTCTGCTCTCTCTCGTCGTGTCCGCCGCCCATACCGGTGCCCCTGCGCCGGCCGACTGCGTCAATCTCATCAATAAAGATGATGCAGGGTGCATTCTTCTTCGCCTCCGCAAACAGATCCCTGACGCGGGACGCGCCTACGCCGACAAACATCTCCACAAAATCCGATCCGGATATAGAGAAGAAGGGAACTCCCGCCTCCCCGGCCACCGCCTTGGCAAGAAGCGTCTTTCCTGTTCCCGGCTGGCCCACAAGGATAATTCCCTTGGGAATTCTGGCGCCAAGCTTTGTATATTTTGCGGGATTCCGGAGAAAGTCCACAATTTCCTCCAGGTCCTCCTTTTCCTCTGCCATGCCGGCTACATCAGAAAAGCGGATTTTACTGTCGCGGGTCATCTGCGCCCGGCTTTTTCCGAAATCCATCATCCTGGCGTTTGCGCTGCCGCCGGCGCTTCTCCCCATCATACTGAAAAGGACCACAACCAGCAGGATGCCGACAATAATGGGAAGCGCCACCGTAAGCAGGTTGCTGTCATGCGAGACATTCCGCAGTTCGTAGGTGACGTTGTACTGATCCAGCTCATCCTGCGCCTGTTCCACATCGCTGACGTAGATTCTTCCTTCGGTTCCATCCTTCAGCGTAAAGAGAACCGCCCCTGTGGGAACCTCCTGGTTCTGTACAACCTCCGCCTCCGTAACCTCATCATTCTCCAGGTAATTTTCATATTGTTTCCGGCTGACTACATCTGTCCTGCTGAAAATATTCGGAACGATCATGAACACGATGATCAGCCCGATCATCATAATAAGGTAAATTCTCCAGCCTCGTCTGCTTTCCAATTCTCTGCTTACTCCTTTAGCACACCGATATAGGGAAGGTTTCTGTATTTCTGGTCGTAGTCCAGCCCGTACCCGACGACAAATTCATCCGGAACCACAAAACCGGTGTAGCGGACATGAACATCCTTTACCTCCCGGCGCTCCGGTTTGTCCAGCATGGTACACAGCTCTATGCTGGCGGGATGGCGGGTCCGGAGCAGGGACAGCAGGTGGGAAAGCGTCCTGCCGGAATCAATAATATCCTCTACAATCAGCACGTCCTTTCCTTCTATGCTCTCATCCAGATCCTTTTTGATGCGGATAGACCCGCTGCTGACCGTGCCGCTTCCGTAGCTGGAAACAGCCATAAAGTCCAGGCTGACCGGAACGGTAATCCGCTTTGCCAGCTCCACCATGAAGAATACGCCCCCTTTCAGGACACAGATCATGTGAAGCTCTTTTCCCTCGTACTCTCTGCTGATCTGGGCTCCCAGCTCGCGAATTCTTTTATCCAGTTCTTCTTCACTGATTAACACACTGATATTGTCTGCCATTTCCGGCTCCTCTCCCTTGTGATTTCTCCGGTCTCCGGGCGTCTCCTTGCGGACGGCCGGACGCTTCCGGTTCTCTTCTTAAATTTCTTCTGCGGAAATTTCCAGAATCCGCCGCGTATTCTCCGTAACCCGGCAGCTCCCGCTGATCCGGTATCCGACAATCCACCAGACCTCGCTGCCGGATGCCAGCAAGACCAGCTTTTCTCTTTCCATGCGCGGAATTTTGCTGTCAATCAGATACTTTTTCAGCTTTTTCCGCCCGCCGTCTCCGCTGATCGTCAGATAATCTCCCGGTTGCCGCGTCCGGAAGGATAAATCGTTTTTAATTTTATCATAATCCAGCCACTTCGTATACTGCTTTTGTTTTTTCCCGCCGGTTTCTGCCGGCTCCTGTGTCCGGCTGTCTTCCCCGCTCTTTTTCCTCGCCAGTTCTGACTCCCGGTTTAACCGCTCCAGAATCCGGGGCAACTCATCCTGTCCGTGAAGCACGCACGTAAACCTCCAGCCCCCGTATTCCATCTCCCCCGGACACGGAAGCGATGTTCCGGGTGTTTTCCCGTCTGTGTTTTTCACAGGGTCCGGCGTTTTCTTCTCCGGATTGTCTTTCCCCGCACCCCGCAGCAGCCGGATTCCCTCATATTCCCGAAGCGCCCGCACGCCATAAGGAAGATCCAGCTGTTTTCCGGCCGGACGGTCCATCAGTCTTTTCAGATCCAGAATCTGTGTCCTGCCCACGTTCTTTTCGGAACCACCAAACCCGCAGAACGCCTCGTAAAGAACCCTTTTCTGCAGGATTTCCGGCTCCTGCCGGAGTTCGTCGCGGATAAAGGCCGTACCGCCGCACCGTGAGACATATTTTTTCTCCGCCTTCTGCGTTTCTTTGGCAAGATAATCCTCTGCTTCCGCCAGATCCCCCGCCAGATCTGCCATATGATCCACCGCTCCGGTATTGACATGCTCCTCCAGATAGGGGATCACACGGTGCCGGATTCCGTTCCGGGTATAATCATCCTCCAGATTTGTCCTGTCCGTCCGCCATGGTATCTTCCGTGCGGAGAGCCAGTCCTCTATCTCATCCCGCCGGACACACAGCAGGGGGCGGATCATGCGGGCTCCGGCAAATTCGGCTGCCGGGCGGATTCCCGCCATCCCCTTCAGGGAGCTTCCCCGTGCCGCGTGAAAAAGGAAAGTCTCAGCGCAGTCATTTCTGTGATGCGCCAGGGCAATCACAGACACCCCGTGTTTATGTATGCATTCCGCGTAGGCCTCTCTGCGCAGCAGGCGGCCGGTTTCTTCCTCCCCCATTCCCCTGTTTCCGGCGATCTCCCGCACCGGATAGGAGTACATGTAGAGTGGAATTTTCCTTTCCCCGCACAGCGCCCGGACAAAGTCCTGGTCTTTGTCACTCTCTGCTCCGCGGAGGCAGTGATTGACGTGTACCGCCGAAAGGCTCACTGCGGGCGGGAGTTCCCCATGATCCCGCAGATACACCAGCGCCATCAGCAGACAGACAGAATCCGCCCCTCCGGAGAGCCCTGCACAGACAGAATCCCCGGCCCGGATCAACCGATATTTTTCGATATACTGCCGTATTCTTTCCGTAAACGGATCCGTGCCCGCGCCTCTTCCCGCTTCCCTCACTGTTCTTTCCATCTTCTCCCGCATCGTATCACAAAGAGCCATGTCCGTTTTTGATTCCGGACATGGCTCTGTTTATCCATTACTGCTGTCTGATTTGACCGCCTGATCTGTGCTGCCGTCTGACTCCCTGAAGATTATCTCACCGTCTTTGATCAATCCCAGCTTTTCCTTGGCATATTCTTCCTTATAGCTGTCGCTCTGCATTTCCTCCTGCAGACTGTTGATATCTTCTGTCCGCTGGTTCTCCTGCTCCGTCTGTTCGGACAGAGAAGAAATCTCCTCCTGTCCCGCGCTGATCCTGGTCTGCAGCCGCCGGCTCATGACCAGAAGCACCGCCATCAGGGCAAACACCACAAGGATAATGCCAATCATGGTTTTCTTATTCTGACGCATGTATCTTCATCCTGTCATACTCTGTTACAGGCGTTCCCGGTTTCCCTCTTACAGATACCTGTAAAGCTCCTGGGCGCCTTCTTTTTTCACGGTTTCCTGCACATCCAGCACCTCTGCCTTTACCGATTTTGTTCCGAACAGAATCTCAATGACATCTCCGGCTTTGACGGGCGATGAGGCCCGCGCGGGTTTGCCGTTCAGAAGTACCCTTCCGGCGTCGCACGCCTCATTGGCCACTGTCCGCCGCTTAATCAGGCGGGAAACCTTCAGATATTTATCTAACCTCATTGATTACTTGAACATATCCTTCAGTGCTTTTCCTGCTTTGAACTTCGGAGTTCTGGACGCGGCGATCTCAATGGTCTCGCCGGTCTGAGGATTTCTGCCGGTACGTGCAGGTCTCTCGGAAACTTCAAAAGTACCGAAGCCGACCAGCTGCACCTTGTCTCCTTTTTTCAGGCTTTCTGAAACAGCGTCAACAAATGCCTTTACAGCTGCCTCGGAGTCCTTTTTGGACAGACCGGCTTTCTCTGCAATCTCGGCAATCAATTCAGTTTTATTCATTTTATTATCCTCCTAAAAAAGAAAAGTAATTAAGATATATATACCTTCCCGCTGTTTCTTTGTCAAGTGAACTTATGTACACAGACAGGTCCCGGAGCCAAAGCGGGACAGCGCGGGCGGCACTTCCTGACAAGCCGCAGGAAAAGCGGTCAGTTTCTCCCGGCGACTCCCAGCTCCTTCAGCAGAATGTCCTTCCTGTTCTTGCTCTGGTCCTTCAGCACAAGTTCCAGCGCTTTCTGAAGATTTCTGCCGATTTCCGGTCCCCGCGGCACGCCCGCGTCCAGCAGATCCTTTCCGCTGACGGCAAGCCCGTCCAGGCTGACGCACTGCCCTTCCCCGATGATCTTATCGTAAAGCTGCGCAACCCGTATGATGCGGGTCAGCTTTTCTTCTCTCTGGTATTCGCTCTGCGCCATGGCGTCCGCGTCCTGCACCTTCAGCCATGCCGGAAACAGTTCCTTTCCGATGACGCACACGGCCTTCCGCACTTCTGCCTCTTCCGGCCGGATCCACCAGTCATGATAATAAATCAGTTTTACTGTCTTCCGTATGGTGTCGTTGTCCATCTTCAGACGGCGCATCACCTTCTCCGCAATTTCCGCCCCCTTCGGTCCGTGTCCGAAGAAATGATCCACCCCGTCGGCGTCCGTGGTGCGGCAGGACGGCTTTCCCATGTCGTGCAGCAGCATGGTAAAACGCAGGAGGCGCCGGTTCTGTATGGCCCGCATGGCCGCAAGGGTGTGTTCTCCTACATTATACCTGTGATGCGGATTATTCTGCGGTGTCTGCATCATGGCGTCAAATTCCGGAAGAATCACCTTTGTGATTCCCGCTTCGTATGCCACCTTCAGATACTCCGGATGATCGGAGACAATCAGCTTGGTCAGTTCTGTACAGATTCTCTCCGCGCTGATTTTCTCCAGATTCGGGGCAAGAAGGATCACCCCGGCCAGGGTGTCCCGGTCTATGGAAAAATCCAGCTGGGCGGAAAAACGGACCGCGCGCAGGATTCGCAGCGCGTCCTCGGAAAATCGTTCCTCGGCAGGACCCACGCAGCGGATCACCCCGGCCTCCAGATCCTTCAGCCCCCCGTAGAGATCAATCAGCCCCTCTTCCTCATTGTATGCCATGGCATTGATCGTGAAATCGCGCCTCTTCAGATCTTCCTTCAGGCTGGCGGTGAAGGTGACATTTTCCGGGTGCCGGCAGTCCTCGTATTTTCCGTCAATCCGGTACGTTGTCACCTCATGGGTTTTGCTTCCGATCAGAACCGTTACCGTCCCATGCTCGATGCCCGTGTCCACCGTATGGGAAAACAGCGCCTTGACCTGCTCCGGCCTGGCGGATGTCGTAATATCCCAGTCGTCCGGAACCCGGTGCAGAAGAGAATCCCTGACACAGCCTCCCACCGCGTAGGCCTCATATCCCGCGTGGTGCAGTGTATTCAAGATGGTTTTTACCGTTCCCGGCAGACGTATCTGCATGCTTTCTTTCCTCCTGTCCTTCCGGCTGTGCCTGCGCCCCGGCATGTTCCAGACCTCCCTGCCCTCTGAAATACCGGCTGTCTTTTTCCAGATCATCTTAAAAACACACGCGCTTTCTGTCAATGCCATGTGTCCTCCCGATGCCTGGACGCCGTCTCGACACCTTGACAGCACCCCTCCTCCTATTCTACAATAATTCCTGCTGTCTTTACTGATATTAACATATTCCGGGGAGGAATTTTACCATGGCAAAAGAGAAAAAATTAGTACAGGCCATCACTTCCATGGATGAAGATTTCGCGCAGTGGTATACCGATGTCTGCATCAAGGCGGATCTGATCGGATATACCAGCGTAAAAGGCTGCATGGCAATCAAGCCCGCCGGCTACGCACTGTGGGAAAACATTCAGAAGGATCTGGATGCCCGCTTTAAGGCAACCGGCGTGAAAAATGTATATATGCCCATGCTGATTCCCGAAAGTCTTCTTAATAAAGAGTCGGAGCTGGTTCAGGGATTTGCTCCGGAGGTTGCGTGGGTTACCTCCGGCGGACAGGAAAAACTGACCGAACGACTCTGCGTCCGTCCTACATCGGAGACCCTGTTCTGCGATTTCTATTCCAGGGATATCCAGTCCCACAGAGATCTTCCCCGTCTGTATAACCAGTGGTGCTCAGTGGTGCGCTGGGAAAAGACCACCCGTCCGTTCCTCCGCTCCAGAGAGTTTCTGTGGCAGGAAGGCCACACCGCTCACGCAACTGCAGAGGAGGCCGAGGAAAGAACCGTCCAGATGCTCAATATTTATGCGGATTTTCTGGAAAACAGCCTGGCCATCCCTGTGATTAAAGGACAGAAAACAGAGAAGGAAAAGTTTGCCGGCGCCCTCCACACCTACACCGTAGAGACGCTGATGCACGACGGAAAAGCGCTTCAGTCCGGTACCAGCCACAACTTCGGCGATATTTTTGCCAGAGCCTACGATGTAACCTTCACAGACAAGGACAACACCGTTAAATATGTGTACCAGACTTCCTGGGGAATGACAACCCGTGTTATCGGCGCGCTGATCATGGTACACGGAGATAACAGCGGATTGGTTCTGCCCCCGCACATTGCCCCCACACAGGTCATGGTTATCCCTATCCGCCAGGACGCGGAAGGTGTTCTGGACAAAGCCCTGTCCGTGAAGGCCGCTCTGGAAAGTGCCGGTGTCCGCACAGATCTGGATGACTCCGAAAAGAGTCCGGGCTGGAAATTCTCCGAACAGGAGATGCGCGGTATTCCGATCCGTGTGGAGCTTGGGCCGAAGGACATCGAAAAGAACCAGGCCGTTCTGGTCCGCAGAGACACAAGGGAGAAAACCATTGTCTCCATCAACGAGCTCCCGTCTGTTGTTCCGCAGCTCCTGGAAACCATCCAGAAAGATATGTTCCTGCGCGCAAAGACACATCGCGACAGCCACACCTACGACGCTCACAACTACGAGGAGTTTAAGGAAATCGTCAACAACAAACCCGGGTTTGTCCGCGCCATGTGGTGCGGGGATCCCGCCTGCGAGGAAAAAATAAAGGCGGACACCACGGCAACCAGCCGCTGCATTCCGTTTGAGCAGGAACAGATTGCAGACACCTGTGTCTGCTGCGGACGCCCTGCAAAAAAGATGGTGTTCTGGGGCAAGGCGTACTAATCCTTTACAAAAAAATCATTTTGTTTTATGCAACTTTATCCTTCCCTTTTCGGAAGATTTAGGTTATGATAAACAGGCACAATATCTTGTGCCTGTTTTTTAATTTCTGTACTAAATATTGTATCATATAGGGCATCCGGCGTGCTGGTGCAGAAATCCGGAAAAACAGCCGGACAGACCGGCAGCGGGGGACCGGATAAAACCACAGAAGAATCAGAAGAAAAGAGGAGTGAAGAAGGATGCAGCAGATGGATCTTGATATGGAAATCAAAACCAATGTCATTAAGCGCAGCGGGGAAGAGGTTTCTTTTGATATCAGCAAAATTGTAAACGCAATCAGCAAGGCAAACCGGGAAGTGGATAAAATCCACCAGTTGAATGAATACCAGATTCTGGCAGTGGCGGAAAAAATCGCAAAGCAGGTCGCGGATTATCCCCATGCCATCAACGTAGAGGACATCCAGGATCTGGTAGAGACCGGCATTATGGAGATGCGTGGCTATGAGGTTGCGCAGAAATATGTGCGCTACCGCTACAAGAGACAGCTGGCAAGAAAATCAAACACCACCGATAACGGCATCCTGGCTCTGATCAACCAGATGAACGAGGAAGTAAAGCAGGAAAACTCCAACAAGAACCCCGTCATCAATTCCACCCAGCGTGATTACATGGCCGGCGAGGTCAGCAAGGATCTGTCCCGCCGTATTCTCCTTCCGGAAGAAATTGTCCGCGCCCACGAGGCAGGCATCATCCATTTCCATGATTCCGATTATTTTGCCCAGAAGGAGCACAACTGTGACCTGATCAACCTGGAGGATATGCTGCAGAACGGAACGGTAATCAGCGAAACCCTGATTGAAAAGCCGCACAGCTTCTTCACCGCCTGCAACGTAACGACACAGATTGTAGCCCAGGTCGCCTCCAACCAGTACGGAGGACAGTCCTTCTCTCTGGCGCACCTGGCTCCTTTTGTGGACATCAGCCGTAAAAAAATCCGTAAGCTGGTGGAGGAAGAGCGAAAATCCTGCGGAGAGAGCATGGATCCCGAAATCATCTCCAAGGTAACAGAAAGGCGGCTGGCAGAGGAAATACGAAGCGGCATCCAGACCATCCAGTACCAGCTGATCACGCTGATGACCTGCAACGGGCAGGCGCCTTTTGTCACCATGTTTATGTACCTGGATGAGGTTCCGGAAGGACAGACCAGAGAAGATCTGGCCGCCATTATCCGCGAGGTTCTGATCCAGAGAATGCAGGGCGTCAAAAACGAAAAAGGCGTCTGGGTCACCCCGGCGTTCCCGAAACTGATTTACGTTCTGGATGAAGATAATATCCACGAGGATTCCAAATACCGGAGTCTTACGGAACTGGCGGCAAAATGCACGGCCAAACGGATGGTTCCGGATTATATCTCCGCCAAAAAGATGAAGGAGCTGAAGGGCGATGTTTATCCCTGCATGGGCTGCCGTTCCTTCCTCACCCCGGATCAGGGACAGTGCGACGAGGGCAATGTCTCCAACTGCGGCAACTACACAGAGGGCAAACATAAATACTACGGCCGCTTTAATCAGGGCGTCGTCACCATCAACCTGGTCGATGTGGCATGTTCTTCCGGCAGGGATATGGACAAATTCTGGGAGATTCTGGATGAGCGGCTGGAACTCTGTCACAGGGCGCTGCGCTGCCGTCATGAGCGTCTCCTGGGCACGGTATCCGATGTTGCCCCGATTCTGTGGCAGTACGGCGCGCTGGCCCGCCTGAAAAAGGGAGAGACCATCGACAAGCTTCTGTTTAATAACTACTCCACCATTTCCCTGGGCTATGCCGGCCTGTATGAGATGTGCGTGTACATGACAGGAAAGAGCCACACGGATCCGGAGGCAAAGCCCTTTGCCCTGGCCGTCATGAAAAAACTGAACGACGCCTGCGCCAAATGGAGGGCGGCGGAAAACATCAGCTACTCCCTGTACGGCACCCCCATGGAGTCCACGACCTACAAATTTGCGAAGTGCCTGCAGAAGCGGTTCGGAATCATCAAGGACGTCACCGACCACAACTACATTACCAACTCCTACCACGTGAACGTGCGGGAAAAGATCGACGCCTTTACGAAGCTGAAGTTTGAGTCCGAATTCCAGGAGCTGTCTCCGGGCGGTGCCATCAGCTATGTGGAAGTGCCGAATATGCAGGACAATATCCCGGCGGTTCTGTCGGTCATGAAATTTATCTACGACAATATCATGTACGCGGAGCTGAACACCAAGAGCGATTACTGTGAAGTATGCGGCTATGACGGTGAGATCCAGATTAAAGAGGACGAGCACGGCAAACTGATCTGGGTATGCCCGAACTGCGGCAACACGGACCAGAGCAAGATGTCTGTCGCGCGCCGGACCTGCGGTTACATCGGAACACAGTTCTGGAACCAGGGGAGAACACAGGAGATCAAGGACAGGGTGCTGCACCTGTAAGATAAGACACCGATGAATTATTCTATCATTAAAGAATTTGATATTGCGGACGGTCCCGGCGTGCGGGTGAGCCTTTTCGTTTCCGGATGCCGGAACCACTGCAAGGGATGTTTCCAGCCGGAGACCTGGGACTTCGCCTACGGAAAACCGTTCACAGAGGAAGTGGAGGACCATATCCTGGAGTTGCTGAAGCCGGACTACATCCAGGGGCTGACCCTGCTTGGCGGCGATCCGTTTGAGGAAGAAAACCAGCGTGCGCTGGCTCCCTTTCTCATGCGCGTAAAGGCGGAATTTCCGGAAAAGGATATCTGGTGCTACACCGGCTATACCTTTGACGTGGACCTGGTAAAAGGCGGAAAGAAATATACGGAAGTCACCGACACCATTCTCTCCTGCCTGGATCTGGTCGTAGACGGAAGGTTTGAGGAATCCCTGAAGGACATTACCCTGCTTTTCCGGGGAAGCAGCAACCAGCGTCTGATTCCGCTGCACGGCTATGTTCCACCGGAAAAACACACAAAATAACAGATTTTTTATCCGGCATCGGCCACTCAGGCCGATGCTGTTTTTTTGCGGCGGAGCGCCCGCTGCACAGCCTTTACTATCTCTACCACCGGGATGACCAGAAAAGCGATCAGCACAGCCGTCCCGTACAGTCCCCAGGAAAGGTCCTCCAGCTGAAGCACCTTCGCGGCGGCCGGAATCTTTACCGCCAGTGTCGTCAGAACAAATCCGCTGACGCCGGAAAGCCACAGCGTCAGGTTCTGGCTCCCAAGAGTAAACACCGAATGGATTCTTGACCGCATGTTAAAGCTGTGGAAAATCTCACACAGGTTCAGCGTCACGAAGGCCATTGTCAGCCCGGTCACAGAATGTCCAGGCTCTCCCAGCTGTGCAAAAGAGCCGAAAAGGTAAGAAATCAGGACCAGGACGGCGACCAGGCTTCCCTGATAGGCGATATCCCTTCCCATTCCGCCGGAGAAAACCGAATCGTCGGATTTTCTGGGCGGCCTTTTCATCACATCCTTTTCCTCTGACTCCATTCCCAGTGCCATGGCCGGAAAGCAGTCTGTCAGCAGATTGATAAAGAGCAGGTGCATCGGCCGGAAGGTATTGAAACGAAGCAGGGTAAACAGGAAAACAATAATTACCTCGCTGATGTTGGTGCTCAAGAGGAACTGGATCGCCTTGCGGATATTATCATAGATCTGCCTTCCCTCTTCCACGGCCCGCACAATCGTCGCGTAGTTGTCGTCCGTCAGAATCAGATCCGCCGCGTTTTTGGTTACATCCGTTCCTGTAATGCCCATGCCGATTCCGATATCCGCGGATTTTACAGACGGCGCGTCGTTCACGCCGTCACCGGTCATAGCCGTAATGGCGCCCCTCTTCTTCCACGCGTTTACAATCCGGACCTTATGCTCCGGCTTCACCCTCGCGTAGACATGGTATTTATCAATATCTCTGTACAGCTCCTCATCACTGATGCGGTCCAGCTCCGCCCCGGTTTTTACCTCGGAATCTTCCTGAATAATCCCAAGCTCCCTGGCTATGGCCGCCGCCGTATCCCGGTGGTCGCCGGTAATCATGACCGGCCGGATTCCGGCCTCCCGGCATTTTCTCAGCGCGTCCGGAACCTCCTTCCGCACCGGATCCATCATGCCGGCCAGTCCGATAAAGCACAGATTCTGCTCTGCCTGCTCCGGGGAATGATTTTCCGGAAGCGTCTTATAGGATCTTTTCGCTGCGGCAAGAACACGCAGCGCGTCCGCAGCCATGGCACTGACCTGATCCCGGATGATCCGCCTTCCCTCTTCATCCAGAGGCAGTTCCTTCCCATCCCTGATCCAGGTAGCGCAGCGGCCCAGGACAACGTCCGGAGCCCCCTTGGTATACTGTATAATTCCCTTTTCCGTGCGGTGGAACGTTGTCATCATCTTGCGCGAGGAATCAAAGGGACACTCCGCGATACGGGGCATGGTCTTTTCCGCCTGCTTCTTGTGGAAGCCCTCTTTCTCCGCAAAGGCCACAAGCGCCGCCTCTGTCGGCTCCCCCTGAACTGCCCCGTCCTCATCTGCCTGCGCATCGCTGCACAGAGACATGGCTTCCGCCAAAAGCTTCCGGTCCCCAAAGGTCCGGACCACCGTCATCCTGTTCTGCGTCAGCGTCCCCGTCTTATCGGAACAGATGACATTAGTGCAGCCCAGCGCCTCCACGGCTGTCAGCCTGCGCACAATGGCGTTGGCCTTGGACATGCGGGTAACGCCCAGAGAAAGAACCAGCGTGACAACCGTAGCCAGTCCCTCCGGAATTGCCGCGACTGCAAGGGAGACGGCAATCATGAAGATCTGCAGGACCGTGCTCAGGTTTCTCTCCGGAGCCATAACCATATCGAACACAAAAATGAAGACGCAGATCAGGATGACCATGACAGACAGCTTTTTGCCAAGCTCATTCAGCTTCTTCTGCAGCGGCGTCTCGCTGTCCTCCGTCTGATTCAGGACATCGGCGATTTTTCCCATTTCCGTCCGCATGCCTGTGTCCGTTACCAGAAGCTTACCTCTTCCATAGGAGACACTGCTGCCCATAAAGGCCATATTCTTACGGTCGCCCAGAGATACCTCTCCGGAATCCTCCTGCTTCACCATTTTCACAAGCTTCTGCACGGGCACCGATTCTCCTGTCAGAGAGGATTCGTCTATGCGCAGAGACTCCGCCTCCAGAAGCCGTCCGTCAGCCGGAACCATGTCCCCCGCTTCCAGGAGTACAACATCTCCCGGTACCAGGCTGCTGCTGGGAACCTCCTCCTGTTTTCCGTCACGGATGACATGGCAGGTAGCCGCCGTCATTTTCTGCAGCGCCTCCACCGCGTTTTCCGCCTTGCTCTCCTGAAAGACTCCCAGCGCGGCGTTCAGTCCCACCACAATCAGAATAATAAAAACCTCCGCCATGGATTCTCCGGAAACCGCGTTGGTAACCGCGGAAACAACCGCCGCGGCGAGAAGCATAATCAGCATCGGATCTTTCAGTTCATCCAGAAACTTCTGAAAAACATTCTTTTTCCCGGCCTTCTCCAGCTCGTTCTTCCCATACTTCTGCAGCCTCTCACCGGCTTCCTGTTCCGAGAGGCCCGTATCCCGGCTCCCCAGTTCCGCCTGAAGCTCGCTCAGGTCTTTCTCATAAACTTCTGCCATACTCTATCCGCTCCCTGTACGTTTTCTGTGATGATGCCATGATACATGAACCCCTTAAATGTCTGTTTCTATACCAGGAGGGTTCCAAGGTCGTACCCCGATTCATACAGGCATGATCGATTTATGGCCTTTTAACCCTGGCATCTTCATCCTAGCGGATATTTATCCTCCTGACAAGAAAGCACAAATAATTTTTTACACTCCGGGCAGTTTGTCCGATCCGACAGGGCGCAGGCATCTGCCGGGAAAGAGCCCAGGCTCTGTCTTTTTGTTCACACTTCGTTCATATCTTGCTCCTACAATACAGGGCATGGATACATCAATCGTCAATCAATATTATCTGGAACATTATTTTGACTTTGCAAACGCGGGACAGTTCCTGCTGGCGGCATTTCTCGGCCTGGCAGCAGTGCTGGCCATTATTCTGATCGCGGCAAAAGCCGGGGCAAAACAGGAGGTCCGGAAGGCGGATCTGGAAAACAGCCGGATCCTTTACCGCCGTGATTCTAACGATGCCTATTACGGGAATGGGAATCCGGCAGATCACAGCCGTCCGGAAGGTTCCGGCAGCTATACGCCCAGTCAGCTCCGGCATATCCGGAAAAAACAGTACGACCTGGTCGAGCGATTCTTTGAGCTCTGCTTTTCCGCCACCTCCGTCCTGTTTTTTCTGACGCTGTACTACCTGATTGACGCGCACATGCCTGCCGCCTATGCCTACTGGATCCAGTACCAGGATGTTTTTCTTCTGATTTTTATCCTTCTTTCCGTGTTCCTGACCGCATGGCTGGATATGACCTTTGTGCACCTGAAATACCTGGGCACAGAAGAAAAAGCAGATGTACGGCTGACCAGTTCGTTTTACATCATCCTGATCCTGCTGTACATCCGCTTTATTTACCAGGATACCAACTACAATCAGCTGATCCTGTACTTTCTGACACTTGCCGCCGGCAGATTCTTTTATTTTGATTTTACGGTAAAAGAATTTGCGCGTATGCTAAAGGGAATCTGGCGCAACCTTCCGATTCTCGGCCTGCTGGCCGCCTATTCCGCTTTTGTCTGCTGGTTCGGCTTTCACTCAGGGTTTCTTCTTACCTCCAACGGCGTTATCCTGAGTACCTTTATTGCCCACCTGTTCATGGACCTCGCCATCTTCCTGATCGCGCGGAGCCATTTGCTGCATCTGGCTATCCGTTGACCTGCGCTTCCTTTTTGCTTTCTTTCTGCAGGTCACGGACTACCATGCCGACATTGAATTTCTTCAGATCCTCCTCGAACTCTTTCTGAAGCTCTGCCAGCTTGTCATCCAGCGCTCCGTGGATATTTCTCCCGACCGGGCAGTTGAGATTCAGGTTTTCATGGAAATTAAACAGTTCTTCCTTGTTTGTCTCCACCGCCTCATAGACATCATAAAACGTAATCTGATCCATCGGCCTTGTAAGCGTAATTCCTCCCGGACCGCGGCGGACGGCAATCAGATTGGCGTCCTTCAGCTGTCCCATGATGTTTCGTATGATAACCGGGTTGCTCCCGATACTGGAGGCCAGAAACTCACTGGTAATCTTATAATCTTCCTTAAAATATTCCGCGGCCGCCAGAATATGAATGGCAATCGTAAATTTTGTGGAAACCTGCATCCTTAACTCCCTGTAGTGCTGTCATGTTTTTTTTTACATTATATAATAACCGCAATCCGGGCAGGTTTCAAGTTCATTTTTCAGTCTGTCTCTGTGCCGCGCAGAATTCCCAGCCCATGTTTCAGCGGGGACAGCAGGAAATCCAGATCCTCCCGGCATGCCTTAGGACTGCCGGGAAGATTTACGATCAGAGTTTTCTTACGGATTCCCGCCGTCTGACGGCTCAGGATGGCATGCGTGGTAAACTGCATAGAATAAGCCCTCAGAGCCTCCCCGATTCCCGGCACCTCCCGCTCACTGACTTCCTTTGTTGCCTCCGGGGTCAGGTCGCGCACGGAAAATCCGGTTCCACCTGTGGTAAAAATTACGTTGACCTGCCGCTGTTCTGTCAGGCGGATCAGCTCTGCTTTCAGTTTTTCTTTTCCATCCGGCAGAATGATCTGCTCTACAACATGATAGCCGGCCTTTTCCAGCACCTCCCGGACTGCCGGGCCGGATTTGTCCTCATATTCTCCCCTGCTTGCCCTGTCCGAAAGTGTGATCACCGCTGCCGTAAAGGGCCTGTCCGGAGAAGGTTCCAGCATGGTCACGGTGTCTCCCGGACGGATGGTTCCTCCTTTCAGAACAACCGTAAAAACTCCTTCCCTTGGCATAATGCAGTCTCCCATCACCTTATAGATTTCACAGTGGCTGTGGCAGGCTTTTCCGACCTGGGTAAGTTCCAGAAGAACTTCTCCGATACGAAATCGGGTTCCCACAGGAAGTTCTTTCAAATCGTATCCCTCCACAACAATATTCTCCCCGAACGCGCCGAACTCTACCTTAGCTCCCTTACGACGAAATTCTTCTATTTTCTCATAGGAAAGAAGACTGACCTGGCGATGCCATTTTCCCGCATGGGCGTCTCCCTCCACGCCCCAGTCGGTTTTCAGCGTAATACTGTCCACCGGTCTCTTCTGCGTACCCTTTTTTTCACTGACACACACAGCAATTACTTTTCCCATTGCCCTGTCTCCTGCTTTCTGATTTTTTCTCTGGCCTGACGCCTCTTCAGGTACGATTCTCCGGCCTGTCCTTAATTTTATAGTGGACATCCCCGACCAGTTTTGTGTATTTTCTTTTATCAAACGCCTCCAGGAACATCTGCGAATATTTCCGGGAGGTGTGAAGGAGATCCCGATACTCTGCCAGGGTGATCTGTCCGTCTCTGTCTAGCTTCTGATAGAGAACGTCTGTCACGTAGTCCCAGTGCTCCTTCGCCATATAGGCGGACGCATCCACCCGGACAAGTTTCCCCTTCTTCCCCAGATCTGACAGGATCTGGCGGATCTGCCTTGGGTTTCTGTACTGTTCCGCCAGTTTTTCTGTGTAAGGCACTTCAAACCCGGCCTTCCGGTACTGCTTCAGGAGCTGCTCGGCAAGGCGGGCCACCTCTGCGTCCGGCGTCTCGTCCACGCCGTAAAGCATCACTCCGCCTTCGGAAATCTGGAGCACCTTCCGCTTTACCAGTTCATGAAGAATCAGCTCCTGCTGATTCTTTTTCAGCGCAAACCGGGCGCTGATCCGGTTGTAAAACTCCGCTTTTTCCATCTGCCGGATAACGGAGTTTTCCTCGTGAAATTTTTTCAGCATCTTCTCTGCGCAGGCGGCAATCACCTTCCAGAAATCCATGTGAATATACCTGTCGGTTCCGATGGAGATGGCCCGCTTCTTTTCCTTCAGCTCCAGCAGAAGTTCCGCCGTTCTTTCTTCCGTAAGATTCAGACGTACCGAAAACTCCGATACAGAAGGGATCTCTGCACTGTATTCCCGAAGCTCTTCCTCCAGCTGCTCCGCGTCTGTTCCCTGTTCCTTGATCTGCAGTCCGCGAAGAACATTCTCCTGGTTTCTCCTGTGCTTTCTGGCGTCCGCCTCCAGAAATACGCCGCCGCCGAAGGTTTCTACCGGGGAATAAAAAAGCAGGATGAACCGGTCACCCTTTCTTACGGCCACCGGCTCTTCAAAACGGAACTGCACATAGGCTTCCTCCCCTGCCTTCAGCTCCGCGGCATCCAGAAGAACCGCCTTGCAGTCCGCCCTGGCAGCCCCGAAACTGATATGTACCCTGCTGTTATTTTTCAGGGTATGCCGGGCATCGGAAAACAGCTGCACACGGGCATCCAGCATCATGGACGGGATCATCCGCCCCGGCCGCGCGATGACTTCTCCTCTCTCCAGCTCCTCCTTACGGATATCCGCCAGATTCAGCGCGGTCCGCTGTCCCGCATATGCCGTGGTTTCCTGCTGATTGTGGCTCTGTATCGAACGGACCCGTACAATCTTCTGCTGCGGGTAAACCATCAGCTCTTCCCCCACGGAGCAGGAACCTTCCACCAGCGTTCCTGTCACGACAGTGCCCACACCTTTTAGGGAAAAAACACGATCTGCCGGAAGCCGGAACATCTCCGGATCTATTCTCCTTACGGCCGTATTCCGGACGTTTTCAAGAATCAGCCTCTTCAGCTCCGGAATGTTTTCTCCTGTCACAGCCGAGACGCAGATCCGGGGCGCATGCTCCAGGAAGCTTCCCTTTACCATTTCATCCGTCTCTTCTTCCGCCATACGGATCAGTTCTTCATCCGCCAGATCCAGCTTGGTAAATACAAGAATCCCCCGCGGGATGTGAAGCATTTTCAGAATATCAAAATGCTCCCTGGTCTGCGGCATAATTCCCTCATCCAAGGCGATAACCAGAAGAACCAGGTCTATGCCCCCGATTCCAGCCAGCATATTCCGGATAAATTTCTCATGTCCGGGAACGTCTATGATGCCGATCCGCAGCCCTTCCTCGTTCGGCAGGCTGGCAAATCCGTTCTCGATGGTGATTCCCCTTTTCTTTTCCTCCGCCAGCCGGTCCGTGTCCGTCCCGGTCAGCGCCTTTATCAGACAGGTTTTTCCATGATCCACATGTCCCGCCGTTCCGATGATGATGTTATTCATTTCTCTTCCACAACATTCCCATGGAATCATTTTGCCGGCTTTTCCCGGCATTCCATGATGAATCAGTGTATAAGCTCCCCGCCTGTACACGCTATTATCTATAATGAACGTTCTGTTATTTTACTGTACTCCTCCGGCGTATTGATGTTCTGCAGCATAGTCGCGTATTCCGGAAGGCCGTCCAGCGGAACATACAGGGTATTCACCTGCTCCGCCGCTGCGCGCGGCTTATAAATGCCCTGCCTGATCAGCCGGCGGATAACCGGAAGCATTCTTTTGCTGTATACAGCAGCAAGAACATCCGGGCGTCCGTGCAGAAGCGGAACAATACAGTCCGGAAAGAGGCCGGTTTTTTCCGCTTCTTCCGCCCCCCTGTCCAATAGCAGCTCGTAAAACTCCGCCCGAAGAAACGGCATATCACACGCCGCCGCCAGAAGATATTCCGAACAGCAGAATGTAAGCCCTGCCTCCAGTCCGGAAACAGGACCGCAGCCGGGGTGAATGTCCCGGACAACCGTACATCCCTCTTTCTCCCCGTGGCTGACTGCACCATAGGAGAGATAAATATGGTCCGATATTTTTTTCATCTCGCGGATCAGATGATCCGCAAAGGTTTCTCCCCCTGCTTTCAGATCTCCCTTGTAATTTCCCCGCATGCGGAGATTTTTTCCGCCTGCCAGAATCAGGGCATCCACCGCGATCCGTTTCACCTGCAGCACCCCGTTCTCCGATCTCGGATTTTTCCATTACGGCAGCCTACTGATTTTTTCAAAATCCTCTGCGATTTTTTCCTCATCCCCCGCCAGAAGCGTCCGGACAGAGATCCAGAGACGATCCTGTGTGATCCGGGCAATCAGAGGAAATTCCGCCAGCCGCAGAGCCTTCTCCAGATCCTCCAGCGTATGAATACCTGTGCAGGACATACACTTTTTCTCCGGAACAGATATATCTTCTGATCCTCCGGTGTCCAGACGCACAGTCACTGCATATCCTTCCAGGGCATTCAGCGGAGCCGATCCGCCCCCGGTCCGGTCCCGGCATGGTTCCACGGCAAACGTCAGCCTTCCGCTCCCGGCGGTGCCGGCCAGCCGCGCGCAGAGCGCTTCCGCCTTTTTCCGAAGTGCTTCCGGACTCTCCGAGATCATCCGGAGAACAGGAATCTCCCGGCGCGCCTGATTTCTGTCCCGGTATTCATATAGGGTAGCCTCCAGTGCCGCAAGGGTCATTTTGTCCACCCGGAGCGCTCTGGCCAGCGGATGACGCTTCATCCTCTCAATATACTGCTTTCTGCCGACAATCAGCCCTGCCTGGGCGGCGCCAAGAAGCTTGTCTCCGCTGAACGTAATCACATCTGCTCCTGCTTTCTGTGCATGCAGGATGTCCGGCTCTTCGATCCCGTACCGTTCCAGCCCTTCAAACAGCCCGCTTCCCATATCATAAATCAGCGGGATGCCGTTTTCCAGGGCAAGCCCGGAAAGTTCTTCCAGAGATGTCTCCTCCGTAAACCCGACAATCCGGTAATTGCTGGTGTGCGCCTTAAAGACAGCGCCCGTCTCCTCATTCAGCGCGCCCTGGTAATCCGCAAGGCGTGTGCGGTTTGTCGTCCCTACCTCGCGGAGAACGGCTCCGCTCTGCTCACAGACATCCGGAATCCGGAAGGATCCGCCGATCTCTATCAGCTCCCCGCGGGAGACCAGAACCTCCTTCCCGCGGGCAAGCGCTGCCACCGAAAGAAGAACGGCGGCCGCATTATTATTGACCACCATGGCGTCCTCTGTCCCGCAGAGTTCCCGCAGAATCTCCGTCACATGGTCGTGGCGAGACCCTCTGCTCCCGGAGTCCAGACGGTATTCCAGATTGGAATACCCCCCGGCGGCAGCCTCCACCGCCCGCAGCGCCCGCTCGGACAGGGGCGCCCGGCCCAGGTTCGTGTGAAGGATGATGCCGGTTCCGTTTATCACCGGCCTGAGAGAACAGGCAGGATTTTCCTCCAGTCTGCACAGGGCCATCCGCAGAATCTCATCCGCATCCGGCACAGTGGTTTCTTCTCCTGACAAAACCGCCCCGCGGATTTCCCCGGTCACCGTGCGCAGGACATCCGCCGTGCGGGTCCTCCCGTATTTCTCTATCACCTGCCGCAGTCTTTCATCCTGCAGCAGTACGTCTATCTTCGGTATTTGTCTTAAAAGTTCCTGTCTCATCTCTGCTCCGTGCCTCAGATTCTCCCGGCTCATCTCCCCGCCCGGCGCATGCGCCGACATCCTTTTCTGACTTCGGCTCCGGAAGCCGCTTCCGGATCAACCGGATATTTTTTCAATCCGGACCGCGCAAACCTTGTATTCCGGAATCCGGCATTTCGGATCCAGGGCGGCATTGGTCAGCCAGTTCGCGTTTCCGTCCGGAAAATGGAAGGGCATCCAGGTTTCTCCCTCGTTGACCCTCGTTCCCACTCTCGCTGAGGTGGTAATACTTCCCCGCCTGGAGGAGACCCGGATTTTCTCCCCGTCCGCGATTCCCATCCGATCCGCGTCTTTTTGGTTCATCTCGATAAAGGAACTGCCCTCAATCTCCATCAGCCCCGGCGTCCGTCCCGTCATGGCGCGGGTTGTGTAGTGATAAAGAATTCTTCCCGTCATCAGGCAGAACGGATAATCCCTGTCCGGCGTCTCTGCCGGAGGCGTATATCTGGTCGGGTAAAGCCATCCCAGCCCCCTGGAAAATTTCCCCACATGCATGATCGGTGTTCCCGGATGATCCCTGCCTGTACAGGGCCACTGCAGAAAGTCCGGCGTCTCATCCAGCCTCTGATGGCTGATGCCTGCAAAGCTCGGAGTCACAGACGCAATTTCATCCATAATCTGCGCCGATGTCATCTTTTTCTGCGGATAACCCATACGGTTCATCAGGTCAATGATGATATCCGTATCCAAACGGATGTCAAAGGACGGATCCTTCGTGAGATCTACTGCCTTCCTCACCCGGCAGACTCTCCTCTCCGTATTGGTAAAGGTTCCTTCCTTCTCCGCGTAGCTCATACCCGGGAGGATAACGTCCGCGTACTGAGCGGTCTCCGTCAGAAACAGCTCCTGCAGCACGAAGAAATCCAGACTTTTCAGCGCCTTGATAATATGCGTGGTATCCGCGTCCGTCACGACAGGATCCTCGCCGTAGATGTACAGGCCACGGATTTCCTTGCGGATCGCGGCACCGAAAACATCCGTCGCAAAAACTCCGGTGTCCGGATTCAGCGGAACTCCCCATGCCTTTTCAAACTTCGCGCGGACTGCCGCATCCATCACACTCTGATACCCCGGATATTTATCCGGCATGGCTCCCATGTCACAGGCTCCCTGCACATTGTTCTGTCCGCGCAGCGGATTGACGCCGCAGCCGGGTTTCCCCAGTTTTCCGCAGAGCATGGCCATGTTCGACATTGCCATGACCCCCTCCGTCCCGGAGCTGTGCTCCGTGACTCCCAGACAATAAATAATCGGCGCTTTCTTCGCGGACGCGTACATTCTGGCCGCTTCTATCAGCTTGTCCTTATCAATTCCGCAGACCTCCGCAACCTTCTCCGGCGTATAATCGCTGACGATTTTCTTCAGCTCTTCAAATCCCTCTGTGCGCTCCCGGATAAACTCCTGATCCACCAGCCCTTCCCGGATCATCACATGCATCATGCCGTTGGCGAACATGATATTGGTTCCGGGACGGATCCGGAGATGAATATCCGCATATTGGGAGAGTCCCAGTTTCCTGGGATCCACAATAATCAGCTTTGTCCCGTGCTGAACGGCCTCGCGGATCTGCATCCCGACAACCGGATGCGCCTCTTCCGGATTGGAACCTACCAGAAGGATGCAGTCCACATCGTGTGTGATATCCCCGATCGGATTGGTCATCGCACCGGAGCCCAGAGTCGTGGCCAGGCCGGAAACGGACGCGGAATGGCAGACTCTCGCGCAGTTGTCCACGTTGTTGTTTCCGAAGCAGGTCCGGACCATTTTCTGGACCATGTAGATGTCTTCATTGGGGGACCGGGAGCAGGCGAACCCTGCCAGCGATCCGGTTCCGTATTTCTTTTTGATCTCCATGAAACGGGATGCCACCAGATCGAGCGCCTCATCCCAGGTCGCTCTTTCCAGCTGTCCTGTCTCCCGGTTCCGGATCAGAGGATACCGCAGTCTGTCCGGAGAATGGACAAAATCAAAGCTGCCGGATCTGCCCTTGACACACAGAAGCCCATGATTGGACGGCCCGTCCGCCCCCTCGACATCCACAATCCGGTTGTCCTTGACAATCAGGTCCATCTGGCAGCCGGTCGCACAGTGCGGACAGGTCGTCCTGACGCGGCGCACCTCCCAGGGTCTGTACTGTTTGGTTCTTTTCTCGGTCAGCGCCCCCGTCGGACATGCCTGCGCACAGTTTCCGCAGGATTCGCAGAGCGTCGTCTTCCAATCGTCTCCAAACGGCACGTCGATGACCGTGAACATCCCCGTTTTTCCCAGATTAATCGCGTGGCGCCCGGTTGCGTTCTCACAAGTACTCACGCAGCGCTGGCAGTGGATGCACAGCTCCGGGTGGTAGGAAAGAAACGGATGGCTGTCCTTTGGCGGCCTCTCGATCTTTTTTCTGGAGCCGATGTAGCGGCTCTCCTCCACGCCATAATAATTACACCATTTCTGCAGGTCGCAGGCTCCGTTCCTGCTGCAGAAAAAGCAGTTTCGCTTGTGATTGGACAGCAGGAGATCCAGAACCTCCCTTCGGGCAGCCACAACCCTTGGCGATTCCGTCTGAATTTTCATGCCCTCTCTTACGATGGTATTACATGCGGGAAGAAGATGATCTTCCCCCTCCGCCTCTACCACGCAGAGACGGCAGGATCCGATCTCATTGATTTCTTTCAGGAAACAGAGCGTTGGGATTTGCGCACCGGCACCTTGTGCCGCTTCCAGAATTGTGGTACCTTCCTGTACCATACATTCATACCCATTAATCATCAGCGATACCATTTGTACCTCCTCTGCCGGTCCGGCGTTTTCCACCGGCCGGTCTTTGTACAGTTCTGAGACAGATGTGTATGAACAGAAAATTTGAAGAGCGGAGGGGATGGGAATCGAACCCATCCGGGAAGCTGCTAACTCCCCACAACGGTTTTGAAGACCGCGAAGCACACCAGCACTTATCCGCCTCCGTAAAGAACGGCGCCGCTGTCAGACCAGACTGCTCTCTCCACAGTACAGCCGGAAGGAATCCGGACGGGCCTGCCCGATGACCATAATGCCGAAGGAGCGCGCCAGTTCCACCGCCTCCACCGTGGGAGCCGCTTTGCTGACCAGCACCGGAATCCCCGCCCGTATGACCTTCTTGGTCATATCCAGCGGAATTCTCCCGCTTGTGTAGACCTCGCACTCCGAGAGAGGGATCTCATGGAGAAGAGCGTAGCCTATGGCCTTGTCCAGGGCATTATGCCTGCCGATATCCTCGCAGGAAAACAGAACGCGGCCGCAGCGGCTGAGAATACAGCTGTGGATGGAGCGGGTAGCCGCGTAAAGCGGCTGTTCTTTGGCAAAAGCATCCGCCAGACGGAAAACCCATTCTTTCCGGATCTCCCGCCCGGCAGACGGACGCAGCTCCGGAGCCGCAGCCAGACTTCGGTCCAGAATCCGGCTTCCGGTACAGCAGGACGCCACTGTCTCCACCGCCGCACCGCTTTCCGGCCTTCTCCCGTCCTTGTTCCCCGGCTCTTCCGAAGCGCCTTCCGGGCTTTTTTGCGCCTGTCCTCCGTCTCCACTGTCTGAAGCGGGAAGGGCATCTCCTTCGCGTTCGCGCAGCGTGACCAGGGCATTCCTTCCAAAACGGCAGACGGTGACAGACCGGACATCCTCCGCGCAGAGAATCATTTTCTCTGTCAGGAGACGGCCCATCACCAGCTCCGGCAGATATTCCCGTGTGCAGACAAGGCGCATGGTCAGCTTCCCGTTCACAAAGACCTGGAGCACCTGCTCATGCAGAAGCTCCTGACCGGTTTTCTCCACTTTTCCATCCCGCCGGATGGTCCTGACCGGAGTTTCTCCGGTCAGGCCGTCACGGCTGCTTTCGTCTGCTACTTCCGTCATAATTCTCCACGCCGGATGTTCCGGCATCACTCTTTTTGGCCTGCCTGCGGCATATCATTATTTTTTTCCGGTGTCAGGCGAGTGTCGTCCTTGCGCTGGCCTCTGCCGCCTCTGTTTCCTCCGGCGACAGCTTCCTGACCTTAATGGCGCAGACCTTGTACTCCGGCGTCGCGGAAATGCTGTCCAGAGCAGCGCTGGTAAGCCAATTTGCTCCGGCCTTCAGGTAATGGAACGGCATCCAGGTTTCTCCCGGCCGTGTTTTGTCTGACACGCGGGCACGGGCGCTGATCTCTGATCTCCTGGAAGAAATTCCGATCATCTCTCCGTCGGCGATGCCGTATTTTTCGGCATCCGCCGTGTTCAGCTCAATGAACGCCTCCGGCGCAATCTCATTGATTCCCTCGGTCTTGTCCGTCATGGCGCAGGCATTGTAGTGGTACAGAATCCGTCCGGTCATCATAACCAGCGGGTACTCGTCATCCGGCAGTTCACAGGACGCGCGGTACTCTGCGGGCTGGAACAGCCCTTTTCCTCTGGCGAATTTTCCCACATGCATAATTCTGGTTCCCGGATGATCCTTCCCGGTGCACGGCCACTGCAGGCCGCGTCCGTCCACTTCCTCACTGTCCAGTCTTTCATGACTGATTCCCGCAAAGGACGGCGTCACAGACGCAATCTCATCCATAATCTGGGCCGGCGTCAGCTTCGGCTGCGGATACCCCATGCGGTTCATGATTTCGGTGAAGATATCCGTATCCGCCATGGTATTTCCTTCAATTTCCACTGCCTTGCGCACTCTCTGCACCCGGCGCTCCGTATTGGTAAAGGTTCCTTCCTTTTCCGCATAGGAACGTCCCGGAAGAATGACATCCGCGTATTTCGCGGTCTCCGTCATAAAGAGTTCGTCGATGACAAAGAAATCCAGAGACTTAAGGGCATGGATCACATGGTTCGTATCCGGATCCGTCCGGACCGGATCTTCGCCGAAGATAAACAGTCCTTTGATGTCTCCCGTCATCATCTTGTGGAAGCACTGGGTCGCCTTGGTTCCCGGATTGGGATTCAGTTTTGTTCCCCACGCCTTTTCAAATTTCTCAAAAACCTTCGGGTCCGTAATTTTCTGATAGCCGGGGAATTTGTCCGGATCCGCCCCCATATCGCAGGCGCCCTGCACGTTGTTCTGTCCGCGGATCGGATTCACGCCGGTTCCGGGACGGCCTATCATGCCGCAGAGCATAGCCAGATTTGCCAGAGACATGACGCCCTCTGTTCCGCTGGTGTGCTCGGTGACACCCAGACAGTACAGAATGGCGGAATTTCCGGCTGTCGCGTAAAGCCTGGCCGCCTCCCGGAGCTGCTGCGGATCAATCCCGCAAATCTCCGCTGTTTTCTCGGCTGTGTATGGCTCGGTAACCTTCTTTAATTCCTCAAAATTTTCTGTTCTCTCATCAATGAATTTCTGATTCTGCAGTCCTTCCTCGATGATAATATGCATCATTCCGTTCACAAAAGCGACATTCGTGCCTGGTTTCAGTTTCAGGTGAATATCCGCCTTCTTGGAAAGGTCAATATCACGCGGATCTGCCACAAGCAGGTGCGCGCCTCGCTGCACTGCCTGACGGATCTGCATGCCGAATACCGGATGTGCCTCTTCCGGATTCGAGCCTATCAACAGGATCAGGTTCGCATCCTGTGTGATATCCTGGATCGTATTTGTCATAGCCCCCGATCCAAACGTGGTTGCCAGACCGGCAACAGTAGGGGCGTGTCAAACACGGGCGCAGTTATCTGTGTTGTTGCTCTGGAACGCCGTCCGCACCATTTTCTGGAGCATGTAAATGTCCTCATTGGTGGAGCGGGAGCAGGCAAACCCGGCAAGCGCGTCGCCGCCCAACGAATCCCTGATATCGGTAAACTTCTCCGCGACCAGATCCAGGGCTTCGTCCCAGGTGGCCTCCTCAAATTCGCCGGTTTCTTTGTTTTTTATCAGCGGCGTCCGGATTCTTCTGGGAGAGTCCACGAAATCAAAGGACGCGCTCCTTCCCTTGACGCAGAGCAGCTTGTGATTGGAAGGGCCGTCAGCGGCTTCCACATCGACGATCTTCCCGTCCTTTACCAGAAGATACATCTGGCAGCCCACCGCACAGTGCGGGCACGTGGTCAGGACACGGGAGACCTCCCAGCTGCGGTACTTTTTCTTTCTCTTTTCCGTAATGGCCCCGGTCGGGCAGTTCTGCGCGCAGTTTCCGCAGGACTCGCAGAGCGTGTCCTTGTAATCCTCCCCGAACGGCGCGTTGATGATGCCGAACATGCCGGTTTTCCGGAAAGTAATCGCCTCTCTTCCCGTTGCCTTCGCGCAGGTGCTTACACACCGCTCGCAGTGGATGCACAGCTCCGGGTGATAGGAGAGAAACGGATGTCCCTCTACCGGAGGCGTCTCAATCTGCTTCCTTGCCCCCGCAAAGGTGGATTCCTCCACCCCGTACCGGTAGCAGAGCTCCTGCAGCTCACACGCACCGTTTGACGGGCAGGAGAAGCAGCCTCTGTGATGATTGGAGAGAAGAAGGTTCAGCGCCATCTTCCTCGCGTTCACGACACGCTCCGACATGGTCTGCACCACCATGCCTTCCTCTGCAGGTGTGTTGCAGGCAGTCGGCAGCTTTTCCATGCCTTCCACCTCCACCACACAGACACGGCAGGACCCGACATAGTTGATCCCCTCCAGATAGCAGAGCGTCGGAATGTGGATCCCGGCACCTCTGGCCGCCTGCAGAATCGTGGTGCCCTCCTGCACCTCCATCTGCATGCCGTCTATCGTGACATGAATCATTCGTCCATTCCTCCTTTCAGGACGCCGCAGCCGAAATGATCGCACCTGAGACAGCGGTCACATTCCTGCATGGCTTCCTCATGGGTAAATGAATTTTCCACATGTTCAAAATCATTTCTCCGGATGTAGGGCGGCCGCTCGGAAATATTGGCCCTTCCGGTCGGAACCCTGTTGTTTTCCCGCGGAACGGGAACTTCCACCTGGAAATCTATTTTATGGTGATATCCCAGATATTCGTCAATATTGTGCGCGGCGACTTTCCCTGCCGCAATCGCCCGGATCGCGGTGGAGGGGCCTGTGGCGCAGTCTCCGCCGGCATAGACGCCCGGAAGATTTTCCACTGCCGTATCCAGGCCTGCCCGGAAAACTCCGCGGTCCGCCGCCATGCCGAACTCCTCAAACGGTTTGCTCACAATATCCTGCCCGACGGCAATCAAAACCACCTCGCAGGGAATCCTGAGCTCCGGCTTGTCCGCGTCCACAGGAGACGGTCTTCCCCCGCGGTACGGGCCGATCATCTGCGGCTGTACAACCAGGGCGGAACAATTTCCCTTCTCGTCCGTCTCGATTCTCTTCGGGGCATCCAGCGTAAGAAGCTCAATTCCTTCCATAACAGCAGACTCAATCTCGGTATCCAGGGCTGTCATGTCTTCCCGGCGCCGGCGGTAGACAATCATGACATCCTCCGCGTGACAGCGCAGGGCCGTCCTTGCCGCGTCCATCGCGACATTGCCGCCGCCGATTACGGCAACTCTCTTGCCCGTATAATCCGGAAGTTTTCCGTTCCCGACCTCATCCAGCATTTCCACAGCGGATTCCACATTTCCGGCGTCCACGCCGTCCATGCGAAGCTTCTTGCCCCGCTGCGCGCCGATCGCCACAAACATGGCGTCATATTGTTTCCGGATATCCTCCACGGAAAGATCTTTCCCGATCTCCGTGCGGTAGACCACCTCGATGTCTCCGGCATCCAGAATGGCCCTGACATCCTCTTCCAGACGGTCCTTGGGGAAGCGGTAATTCGGGATTCCGTAGCGAAGCATGCCGCCCAGCCTGTCATGGCGCTCGTAGATAACCACCCGGTGTCCCATCAGCGCCAGGAAATAAGCCGCGGTAAGGCCGGCTGGTCCGCCGCCGATCACGGCAATGCTTTTTCCGGTAGACGGGTTTTTCTTCGGAACCGGGACCTTGTCCGCCGCCGCGTGATCCACCGCGTACTTTTTTAGTCCCCGGATATTCAGTGAATCATCAATCAGGTTTCTGCGGCAGCGCTCCTCGCAGGGATGCTCACAGATCATGGCGCACGCCGTCGGCAGCGGATTGTCCTTCCGGATCATCCTGACCGCGTCCGCGTATTTCTCCTCCCGGATCAGCGCAATGTACGCCGGGATATCAACATGCGCCGGACACAAGTTGACGCAGGGAACCTTCTGCCCGACATTGGAGGGACAGATATGATCCCGCACATGACTCTCATACTCGATTTTGAAGGTTTCCATCCCATCCAGAAGATCCTGCGCCGACTGATAGCCGATGGCGCAGTCCGCCGAATCCCGGATAAATTCCGCCAGGGACTTCATCTCCTTCAGCGTATCCATGGTGGCGTCGCCGTTCAGTATGCTCCGCAGCATCTCCGCCAGCTGGGGGAGTCCGTCCCTGCACGGTACGCACTTTCCACAGGTCTGGTTCATGGACGCCTCCAGGAAGGACAGCTGCGCCGTGATCGGACAGGTTCCCGGCGGGTACACCCGGACCTTCGTCTCAAATTTCCGCAGAAGCGCACCGATCTTCACATCGACACGGTTCGGATCTGCCAGCAACATTTTACCCATTGCATCACCTCCTATGTTTCCGCAATGCATAGAAGGCTGCCGCAGATTGCTCTGAGGCAACTTTCAAACCTTTCACCCGTAACAGAAGAGCAGACAGTTTCTATCCTACGCCTCCGCAGACCCTGTCTGTCTATTCGATGATTACTGTATCGCTTTGATACGGCTTCGCTTCTTTGCCGGCTTCTGAATCGGTACAGTAATCCGTAGGAACAGAATAGCACACCATGAGCAGTATTTACAGTAAATAGATTTGAATTTATATTTTTTTGTGCATTTTTCCGCACTTCGATGGACACGGCCCGGTCTTCACACGACAATGTGATGTGTTCATGCCGACTAACTCAGCAAAATTCTGTATTTTCGCCTTTCCTGCCTCAGCCGGACGCCCGGCCCCCCGGCATCTGTCCGTATGGTCCAGATACGCCTGGCCTGCCGCGGACGGATACCCGGCAGCAGGGTACCTGTCCTCTTTTCAGTCCAGAAAGAGCCTCTTCCCTCCCCGGTATTCCCGCACCTGGGCAATTTTCTCCGCCTGCCGCGTATCCGGGTTCCCCTGCAGTTCCTCCAGAAGCACATCCGCGTCCGCCGGATCCGCCGAAATAAGAAGCCCGCCGGATGTCTGCGGGTCATAGAGAAGATCCTGAAATGCCGTCTCTGTCCTTCCCGGTTCCACCCACTCCTCCGCGAAATGGCGGTTCCGGTACATACCAGCGGGAAGAATTCCCAGCACAGCCAGATCCATGGCTTCCGGAAGAAAGCGGATGCGGTCTGTCTGAAAATGAATCTCCAGGTCACTTCCCTGCGCCATTTCCAGGCTGTGTCCCAGCATCCCGAAACCGGTCACGTCGGTGCAGGCGTGCACCCGGTATTTTACCATGATGTCCCTGGCCGCGCGGTTCAGCGTCATCATCTGTTTTTCAGCCAGCTCCGCCGTCTCCCCGGAGACCATTCCTGCCTTTGCCCCGGAAGTGATCACACCGATTCCCAGCCGCTTTGTATAGATCAGCACATCCCCCGGCTTCGCGCCGGAATTGGTAAGCATTTTCTCCGGATGGACAAAACCTGTGACAGCCATTCCGTATTTTGGCTCCTTGTCATAAATGCTGTGTCCGCCGGCGATTACCGCCCCCGCCTCAAAGACCTTGCTGTAGCCGCCCCGCAGAATCGCGTGTACCGTCTCCCGCGCCATATTCTCCGGTACAGCCATGACATTCAGCGCCGTTTTCGGTTCCCCGCCCATCGCGTAGATATCTGACAGCGCGTTCGCCGCGGCAATGGCTCCAAACCGGAACGGATCATCCACGATCGGCGGAAAAAAATCCACTGTCTGTACCATGGCCAGATCCTCGGAAATCCGATACACGCAGGCATCGTCACTGCGGTCATACCCGACCAGCAGATTGGGATCCCGGTTTACCGGCAGGCCGCCCAGGAGTTTTGCCAGTTCCCCCGCGCCGACCTTTGCGCCGCAGCCGGCGCATTCCGAAAGCTTTGTCAGTTTGACATCCTTTTCCATCACAAGCCCCACTCCTTCGTCTGACATCCGCACATCCCATTTCTGAGCAGTATTTTGCAAAGTGCCGCGCCTTCCGACTCTCAGTACCTGCACTCCCGGAGATTCCACCCGGCAGGAACCACTTTTCCCTCCAGCGCCTTCTGCAGAAGCTCCCGGTTACCGGGTTCCGTCCTCCAGGCCAGCCCGCAGTCCGCCTTTATGTCCGGCGGCACGGGAATCAGACGGCCGGAGATCTTCTGCTCCCTGCAGATGTCCTCCACCTCCATCGCCTCTGTGGCTGTATGAAAAGATACAATCAGCTGCTCCATTTTTCTGCCAGCTTTCCCAGCGCCTCCGCGGCGATATCCAGTTCTTCCTCCGTGTTAAAATAGCCAAAAGAGAAACGCACGGCGCCTGTTTTATCCGTTCCCAGCGCCCGGTGCATCCGGGGCGCGCAGTGAGCCCCCGCCCTTGTCGCAATTCCGTATTCTTCCAGCAAAAAATCCGCCGCATCAGAGGACGGAATATCTCCCACATTCAGAGCCACAATCGCCGCCCTGTCCCCGCGAAAATTCCCGTAGGTGCGAAGCCCCGGAATATTCCGGATTCTGTCCAGGAATCCCCGCGTCAGCTCCATCTCCCGGCGATGGATAGTTTCCACACCGGTATCCAGAATAAAGCGCACGGCAGCGCCCAGTCCGGCAATCCCGTGACCGTTCAGCGTCCCTGCCTCCAGATGTGTCGGATATTCGTCGGGCTGCCTTTCCAGATAAGACTGAATCCCCGTTCCTCCCATAACAAGAGGGCGTATCTCCACGTTTCTCCCGACGCACAGTCCGCCCGTCCCCTGCGGTCCCATCAGACCCTTATGTCCCGTGAAGCAGAGCACGTCAACCTCCGCGTCCCGCATGGAAATGGGGATCGTCCCTGCCGTCTGCGCCGCATCCGCCAGCAGAAGCGCCCCGTGCCTGTGAGCAAGCTCGGCCATCTTTTTCAGATGGAGCAGATTTCCGGTCAGATTAGAGGCATGGGTGCAGACCACCAGCTTTGTTCCGTCCGTAATCTTCTCCTGCGCTTCTTCCAGGATCAGATTTCCGGAACGGTCCGCATGAATAAAATCCAGCTGAACCCCTTTCAGCTCCAGCTGATAGAGCGGGCGCAGGACCGAGTTGTGATCCCAGTCTGTCGCCACCACACGGTCACCCGGATTTAAGAGTCCGAAAAGAGCCATATTCAGCGCCTCTGTCACATTTGCGGTAAAAACCACACGCTCCGGCGCATCAAACCCGAAGAGCTCCGCCAGCTCTTTGCGCGTCCGGAATACGGAGCGGGCCGCATCCAGTTCCGCATCCGCTGTCCCCCGTGAAGCATTCCCGAATCCGTTCATGGCCCGCAGCACCGCGTCCGCCACACAGGGAGGTCTTTGAAAGGATGTCGCCGCACAGTTAAAGTAAATCATCTTCAGATCCGGACGACCTTGTCCGCTTCCTGCATCATGCGGGCAATGTCATACATATTGGAAATCACACCCACGCGGATCTTATCCTTCACCCCGTAAAAATCAGCGCAGATGCCACAGGTGAAAATCTGGACGCCGCGGTTCTCCAGACTTTTCAGATCCTCCAGTGACTCGCTGCCCTCTGCCGTCAGGTGAGCGCCGCCGTTCAGGAAAATCATGATTTCCGGAAGAATATCCTGCTGGGCAAGCGCATAAATGTAACTTTTGATCAGCGTTTTTCCCAGCTGCGGATTGCCGTCTCCCTGTCCGAACCGGTCTGTCCCTATCACAATCACTTCTCTGCGTCCGAGCGGCGCACAGGTAATCTCCTCATCAGAATCCGCCGCTTTCTCCGCTGCCGCGTCCTGGGCTCCCTGCTTTGTAATCGTCACACGCCACTGGTCTCCCTCCTGGCGTACCGTCACCGGGCATCCTTTTCCCTTCGCCATCCGCTTCAGATTCTCTACCGCAGCCGGGTCATTCACCAGCACCTCTGCGGTTTCACCGTCGCCAAGCTCCTTCAGTGCCTGCACGGCCATCACCACCGGCTGCGGACACGCCTTGTTTCTTGCATCTACCAGCATTTTTTATACCTCCCTGTCTTCTTTCCTCTGGCAATCCCACATTCTGCGGGTATTTGAAAGGAATATCGTATTGAAACCAGTATACCATGACGCAACGGCACATCCAATGTCCACACTCTCGCAGAATTGTTTCACGAATATTCGTGATAACAAATATATCGCTGTATCTCAATCAGTAGTAATCAAACAGACTCTCAACAATATTTGAAATTTCAACCATATCATTGATTGAAACTTCCCCAGTTTTTCTGATATTTCTGGCGTCCAAATCCAAATAACGAAGGTGATCGCAAATGACTGTCTGTCCCTTTCCTTCCAGAACATAGGTTGTGGGGGAAGAATACCTGCCGTCTCTAACAGGACAGACAATAGCCTGCCCTGTCTCGTTATAAACATTTTTACTCACAATAAGAATTAAATCGCGGATTCCTTCAGCCTTCAGCAGATCCCCCTGCACATATATACTCATTCCTACAGTTCCTCTCTACCCACAGGCTTTCCCCATTCTGTTTCCGGAAATCTGCAGATCGGACCAAACTTCTCTATGCGTTCCTCCAGAGAAAGCCGTCTGTGTATTTTTGAGATCACGATTTTATGATCCCATACCTCTATATTTAAATCATCACAATCATGAAAGCCTGCCTCTTCCAGCATATCCTTTGGTATGCGTATTGCCTGACTGTTTCCCCATGTTTTTATCTGTGTCTTCATGTTTGTACTCCTCTCATCCTGTAAGAGCCTCAGCTATGTATATCCTTAGGATATCCCTATGATATTGTTCTGTCAACCAGGCAATACACGACAGCCCTCTCAAAACCGGAAATGGCCGCTTTTTCCTCCGCTCTTTTCTTCCAGATGCACATCGGAGATCACCATGCGGCGGTCAATGGCCTTGCACATATCATAGACCGTCAGCAGGGCAGTCATGACGCCGGTCAGCGCCTCCATTTCCACCCCTGTTTTTCCGTCGGTTTTTACGGTGCAGTGGGCATGGAACGCGCAGTTTTCCGAATCTGCCTCAAAAGTAACCGCCGCGTTTGTCAGGCTGAGCGCGTGGCACATGGGAATCAGCTCCGGGGTACGCTTGCAGCCCATAATTCCGGCTACCTGCGCCACCGTCAGGACATCTCCCTTCTTCACCTTCTTTGCCGCAACCGCATCATACACCTCGCGGCTGACGCGGATGGTTCCCACAGCAGTGGCTTCCCTATGAGTAATTTCCTTTTCGGAGACGTCAACCATTCTGGCGTTCCCCTTCTCATCAAAATGCGTAAATTCCATAGTTTTCCTTCTCCCGGTCTGTTATTTTCCTGAATCGCGTTACAGACATCTCTGTATTTATTGTAACAGTAAAAAGACTTTCCCTCCAACTCTAAAAACCGGATACCTGTCCCGGATCAACTTTACGAGCTGAGAAAAAGTCCTGAAGAATCTGAGAATCCTTTATTCTATTTTCGTGTTTCATTTCAGGAAAAGTATCTGTTTTTCATCCAGCTGAAGAAAATCCGGCATGCCTTTTTTTTCCAGAAACTTCTGAATATTTTCCTGCGCGAACCAGGAAATATACGCCGGATTCTCCGGCTGCCGTTTTCCCTGAGGAACTAGGTAGAAATTCATCTCAAAGGGAAGTTTCACCCGGCGTCTTTCCTGAACACGGAAACTGTTCGGCGGAATTTTCCCCTCATACTCCGGATGCTCCCCCGCCCAGACAGGAATAAACCAGTGCGCACGGTACCCGATACATGTGGTTTCCTCCGGTATTTCCCGTTCCGTAAAAAGTTCTATTCCCCAATCCTTCAGAAAGGCGTGGTGCGCGTCTCTTCTCTCCAGCGAGCAGAAGTTTTTACAGCCCGTAAGCACCGCCGCCTGCCGGATCCGGGGTTCTGCAAACACCGCTTTCTTTTCTCCGGCACGTATCACCTGTCCCTGTTCCATAATCAGCACATCGTCACAGAAACGGTAGATCTCATCCCGGTTGTGGGAGACCAGAACCACCGTTCCCCCGTATCCCTCCAACATCTCCGAGAGCTGTTCCTGCAGCTGATCCCGAAGATAGGCGTCCATGGCGGAAAACGGTTCATCCAGTAGAATGATCTCCGGCCGGCAGGCCATCAGCCTGGCAAGCGCCGCCCTCTGCTGCTGTCCTCCGGACAGCCTGGACGGATAATGGTCCTCCAGCCCTTCCAGATGAAACCGCCCTGTCATTTCCCTGACCCTTCTGCGCTTTTCCTCCCGCGTCCCGGACAGTCCGGCAGCAATATTTTCCGCCACCGTCATGGCCGGAAACAGTGCATAGTTCTGAAAAAGATAACCGATGTTCCTTTTCTGCGGTTTCTGGTTGATTTTCCGGGCGGAATCGTACAGAACCCGGCCGTCAGCACAGATCCTTCCCGCATCCGGCGTCTCAATCCCGGCAATGCTTTTGAGCGTCATGCTTTTCCCGCATCCGGAGGCGCCCAGAATGCCGATTCTTTTTCTCCCCTCCGAAAAGGAGACCCGCAGATCAAAATCCCGCAGTTTTTTGCTGATGTCTACCTCCAGATTCATTCTGTCTCTCCCGTTTCCGCTGTCCGTGTGAATGCCTCCCGCAGAGAACCCTGTCGAAACGTCTCCTACCATCTTTCCAGATTTTTCATGTTCTTTCCCGCCACAAAGTTCATCAGAAAAATCACCGCAAAGGCAATCAGCAGGACAACAATGACCCAGACCCCCGCCGTCAGATAATCCCCGTCCTGGATGACCATGGCGATCCGCTGCGAAACCGTCGCCGTCTTTCCTGGAATATTTCCCGCCAGCATGGATGTCGCCCCGTATTCTCCCAGCGCCCGCGCAAAGGTCAGAACCGTTCCGGCCATAATTCCCGGACCCGAGGTGGGCATCACGACTTTCCAGAAAATTTTCGTGTCGGACATTCCCAGCGTTCTTCCGGCATATACCAGGTTCATATCAATCTGCTCGAAGGCAGCTCTCGCGTTCCGGTACATCAGCGGAAAAGCGATCACCGTCGCGGCGATAATGCAGCCCAGCCAGGACTGCACCACCTTGATCCCGAACTGCCCGTAGAGAAAAGCGCCGAACGGACGTCTCTTGCTGAAAAGCAGCAGAAGAAAAAAGCCCGTCGCAGTCGGGGGAAGCACCATGGGCAATGTCAGAATTCCATCCAGCACAGACCGGGCTGCCGGTCCCCGCCTGATGGAACGCCGGGCCGCAAAGATTCCCAGAAAAAAGGAAATAACCGTTGCGACCACTCCCGTCTTCAGCGAGATCCAGAGCGGACTCCAGTCCAGATTTTTCAGTATATCCGCCAGTTCACTCATGGTTCCTCCTCTTCTGCTATATCTATTTGTCCGCGGGGACATACACAGCCTGCGGTCCTGTATCTTTCAGACACGGCCGCTTTCCCTATGGATTTCTCCGTCATGCCGTCCGTCAGCCTACGGGTGTCAGCTGCCTGATACATTTGTATCAAAGTAATAGTTCTGGAAGATCGTCTTGGCCTCATCCGAAAGGATATAGCTTTCAAAATCCGCGGCAGCCGCCGTCTCGGCACTGTCCGCCTCATCATTCTTCACCTGCGCAATCGGGTAAATGACATTGCCCGTCAGGTCGTAGCTTACTTTCTGCAGGATATCGAGCTTGTCCTCATAGCCGTATGTATCCGAATAATACGTGGTTCCCACTTCGCAGGAGCCTTCCACGACAGCGCTGAGTACCTTGCTCACATTGCCCTGCTCGCTGATTTCCACACCGCCCAGCGCTTCCGATACCTGCTGCGTCGTGTACGCGGAAGGATCATCAGTTTCGGGCAGAATTCTCAGACTCATCAGCGCGGTCCTGGTATATTTTCCCACCGGGACCGATCCGTCCGCCAATGCGATGCTGGCGGCATCTCCCAGATTTTCCAGCCCGGTCACCTTTGTCCCGCTGTCCTTCAGTGTAATGACACACACCCGGTTATTGACCACGTTTTGGCGTGTTCCGTCCAGAACCAGCCCGTCTTCCTGCAGGGTGTCCATCTGCTTCTGCGCCGCAGAGAAAAACAGATCGCACGCATACCCCTCCTCAATCTGGGTAAGCAGCGTTCCGGAGCTGTCCGCGTTAAACGTAATCGTGACATCCGGGTGCGTCTCGTTATATTTCTGCGCGATTTCCGTCATAACCGTATTCAGACTGGCAGCGATAAAAACCTGGATCTCCGTCTTTTCTCCTCCCTCTTGTGTACTTCCGGAAGCAGAAGATACCGCCTCTTTCGTTCCCGCCGTCTCGGAGGAAGACGCCTCTGACGCAGCGGAGGATCCTCCGCAGCCTGTCAGTCCAAGCACAACTGCCCCGGCCATCACCAGTGACAGAATTTTCTTTTTCATACCTTCCTATCCTATTTACCGCATCCCTGCCTTTTTTCAGGGATAAACCTCCTATCCTTCCAACCGCGGACAATCCGGAGATTTTCATCCCCCGCGGCCTTTCCCGGCAGCCCAGGCCGCCCGACGCATGCTCAGCCGCCGATACTGACCATATCCATCTGCTCGGTGATGCCTGCCCTGTTCTCAAAGCAGTGCGCCGCCGGCTTTTCCCGGACTGCCTTTTCCAGGATTTCCGTCAGTATTTTTCGCCTTTTTTCTTCTTCCACACCCGGATATTCCCGGAATACCCTCATCAGATCCTCTGTCTCCCCATAACAGAGACAAGGCTTCAGTTTTCCCTGTGAGGTCAGCCGGATACGGTTGCAGCTGCCGCAGAATTTCCCGTGCATGGCGCTGATAAAGCCGATGCTTCCCTTCCAGCCGGGAATCTGTACATAAACAGCCGGCCCGTTTCCGTGGACAGCCGTGTCGGGATGAAGCTCCGGCCATTTCCGGCGCATCTCCCGGAAGAGCTCTGTATTGGAAACTCCCGGAACCAGCCGGCCGTGTCCGACAGGCATCATCTCGATAAACCGGACATCCAAATTCCTGTTTCCGGCAAGACCGGCAAGCTCCGGCCACTCCCCGTCATTGACGCCCCTCTGGAGCACACAATTTACCTTGACCCGGAAAGGAGCGTCCCCGCTCTTTCCGTCCCTGCGTGACCATTCCGACTCCTCCAGAGCTGCTTCCAGTCCCTCCAGGACAGCCGGGAGCTGGTCTCTTCCTGTAATCTGCCGGAAAGTTTCCCGGTTCAGCGTGTCCAGGCTGATATTGACCCCGTCCAGCCCCGCCCTTCGCAGCTCCTTCAGATACTGCCCCAGCAGTACGCCGTTGGTCGTCATCGTAACCTGCCGGATTCCCGGAATCCGCTTCAGCCGCGCGACCAGTTCCGGACATCCAAGCCTTGCAAGCGGCTCTCCGCCTGTCACCTTAATTCTGCTGATCCCCAGGCCGGCAGCCGCGGACACAATCTCCGCAATCTGCTCATAGGAAAGGATCTGGCTTGCCGGAACCTGCCGGATTCCGTCCGGCATACAGTAGCGGCAGCGCAGATTGCAGCGGTCCGTGATGGAAATCCTCATATATTCAATTTCTCTGCCAAAACCGTCCTTCATACACATCCGCCCTGTTGAGACTGTCTTTTCGCGGCAGCCTTCTTTGCCGTATCGCTATATTCCTTATGAACCCTGTAAAAGCAGGGGGTTTACTTTCCGAATCCGCAGTTCGGGAACGTGCAGGTCCCGCAGTTCAGACACAACCCGCCCTCTCCCAGCACATCCAGATCCCTCTTCTCCAGAATTTCATCCGCCATCAGCCTGGGAAGGACCAGGTCAAAGACCGTCCGCTTATTGTACATGACACAGCCCGGAAGGCCGCATACCGGAATATGCTTCTCCCCGTAATAAGCCAGAAGAAACATAGCACCCGGCAGCACCGGCGCACCGTAGGTCACAATCCTTGCTCCCGTGTTCTTAATCGCCAGCGGCGTCCTGTCGTCCGGATCCACGCTCATGCCGCCTGTGCAGAAAATCATATCCGCCCCGGCATCCAGAAGCTTCCGGATCGCCCCGGTAATCATCTCGTGGTCGTCGCTGCAGACCTCGTGCCCGATGATCTCCACATCAAACTCCGACAGCTTGCCCTGCACGACGTCGGTAAAGGTATCCTGAATCCTGCCGTAATAAACCTCATTGCCGGTTGTCACAATGCCGGCCTTTTTATGATGAAACGGCAGAACGGTAAGAATCTTCCCGCCGGGCGCGGCGCGTCTGGCACGCTCCATTTTTTCTTTTTCAATCACCAATGGAATGATCCTGGTTCCTGCCAGATGATCGCCCTTCTTTACCGGAAAATTCCCGTGCCTTGTGGCAATCATCATCTCTCCCAGCGCATTTACCGCATTCAGCTTTTCCCTATCCACCTTGAGAAGTCCGTCGATGTCTGACACCAGCTCGATTTTTCCTTCCTTTACCGCTGTCGAATGCATATAGTCATTTCTGCAAAGATCGTAAAGAATCTCCGCCGCTTCATTTTCATGCAGGGTATTTTCATTATTTTCCCAGATATACACATGATCTTTCCCGACTGAAAGGAGAACCGGAATATCCTCTTCTCTTATCACATGACCCTTCCGGAATACGGGTCCCTTTTTCTCTCCACGGATAATCTGCGTGATGTCATGACACAGGACCTGTCCGACCGCGTCTTCCGTTTTCATCAACTTCATTTACATTTCCTCCATACAAAGCCTTTTTCTTTGGCTCTGGGTTTTCATAAATCACTTGACACTACCCGAATCCTTCTGCCACTCCGGCTTATACCTTTTTCCCTGTGACAGACGTTCTTCCTGTCTCCAGAATTCTATCCGCAATTTTTTCCGCATCTTCGAAGCCCAGCACAGGTTCCGAAAACAGTTCCGCCGGAAGATCGGTAACAATCAAAAACCGTCCTTCCGGATTGGACGCAGGCTCCCTGGAAATGCAGCCCCGTACCACCTCTATTTTCGGCCCCGGCTCCTCCTTCATTCCCTCAATCAGAATCACATCCGCGTCCGGAAACTGGGCAGCCAGATTTCCCATGGATTCCCCCGCCGTTCTTTTGTGAATAAAACACTGCGAGGCGGAGAAAACCGCCGTTCCATACGCCCCGGCCCGGTCAAACCGGTAACTGTCGGTTCCCGGCACATCACAGGTAAAATCATGCCCGTCATGCTTCAGCACGGCCACCCGGAGCCCTCTGCCGGTAAGGATGCGGATCAGGCTGACAATCAATGTTGTCTTCCCTGAATTTTTGATTCCGCAGATTCTGACAACAATCTGCCGTTGCGGCACCGGATTCTTTGTTCCTGCTGTATTTTCTTTCATACCCTTCTCCCGACTGCTGCTTCCGGTCGTGTTTTCGGACAGACGTAACCGTACTTCTCATGTCCGCTTCCATCCGACTTCCTGCTTCTCAGAGCATGCAGACACGAACCTGATCCCCCGCCTCTGCCTCCTGCGAACCGGAGGGGAACTCCACCATGCAGTTGCATCCGGCCATATTGCTCAGGATGCCGGAGTCATTGGAGCCCTGTGCAATACGTACCTTTCCGTCCGCATAAAAAGCCCGCACAAAACGCCGGGTCGGGCTTTTTTTCGGATAACCGTTTTCCAGAACCGCCTCCCTGTATTCCGTACCAAGCTCCCGCCTGCCCGTCATCTTTTCCAGAACAGGCTTTACCAGGAGATTCATATTTGCGGCCGCTCCATAGGGATTCCCCGAAAGACTGATGATCTCCCTTCCTTCGTACATGCCCGCCAGCGTCGGCATGCCGGGTTTGATGCGCACCTTCCAGAAAATACGCTCCACACCCAGAAGCCGGTATACCTCGTGCATAATATCCTTTTTGCCGACAGAAACGCCTCCTGTGGTAAGAATCAGATCCGCCTGTCCCACGTTCTCCCGCAGATACTCCGCGGCCTCCTCCGCATGATCCTGAACCAGCTTTCTCCCCGCAATATCCACGTCCCAGATGCGGCACTGGGCGCAGAGCATATGCAGGTTGGAGTCATAAATCTGCCCCTTCCGGAGAGGCGTTCCGGGCTCCGCCAATTCGTCTCCCGTGGACATTAACAGGAGCCGGGGCTTCCGGTACACCCTGACCGTCTTTCTTCCAAGCCCGGACAGAATGCCGATTTCCACCGCATGGAGCTGCAGCCCGGCCTTCATCAGACAGGAGCCCGCCTTGTAATCCTCGCCCTGAAAGCAGTAATTCTGCCAGGGTCTGAGACTGTGATAGACCAGAACCGTGTCTTCCCCGTAATCCGAATCCTCCTGGCGCAGAACAGCATCCGCCCCCTCCGGGATCGGCGCCCCTGTCATAATCCGGACAGCCGTCCCCGGCGTTACCTCCAGCTCCGCGCAGTGGCCCGCATCTACTTCCGTCAGCACCCGCAGCTCCACCGGATGTTCCCTGTCCGCCCCGCGGATGTCTTCACTTCTCAGCGCATAACCATCCAGCGGAGATCGGGGAAACGGAGGCTGGTCACGCTCCGCGCAGATATCCTCCGCCAGCACACGCCGATCCGCCTTTTCCAGCACGACTTCTTCCGTCTCTGTCATTCTTTTCACATGCTCCCGGAGAAGCCGCACCGCCATTTCCAGTTCCAGAGGCTCTGTATTCATTCCCACACCCCACAAATATCCTTCCATACTTACTTGTTGACTTCTTATGCCCGCTCCCTGCGCATTTTCCATACGAGGCAGACAAACAAAAGCCTTTTCTAACTCCGGCATGTTTTTTCGCACAAATCAAAAAAGACCGTCGGCCAAAAAGCAGACAGTCTCCCTCTTCATCCCGTTTTGTAAAACCACTGGCACACAGGCAGGATCTCTCCGTACGTATAACTCCTTACGGGCACACCTGCAGCCGGACTTACACAGCAGCCGGATACGCAAAAAGCAACAGCTGTCACAGACAGATGACCCTGTGACAGTCTCCACATGTCTCCTTCTCAAATTGATGGAATTACTTCCATCCGGAAAGTCATGCCGTTTCCCGCATGGCTCTGTGCAGAGAACATTCTCTGCTTCGGCCTTTGTCCCATACCGCCGGTTCTGCTCGTTTCATGCAGCACGGACAGCTTCAGGCATAAAGGCTTGGAAACCATATTCAATTACAAAAATAGTAACGCAAAAAATGCACAAAATCAATCGCTTTTAGAAGTTGATTTCGTGCATTTTTGTAATATATAATCTAATTTGGAACCGGCTCGGACATCCGCCGCGGAAGTCCGGTTGCCCAAAGCTGCTTCAGCGCGCCTTCTTTCTTGTCTTTTTCTTTGGCAGCGTTGCCTGATAACTCATATCCAGCAGCCGGTAAATCGTTTCCTCCGGTACCGTCCCATCCAGCAGTACGGTTGTCCAGAGCGAATGATTCATATGATATCCCGGAAGTATCCCGTCCTGTTGCCGCATCACATCCGCAAACGCCGGATCCAGCTTGACATTCAGAATATCCAGTTTCTCATCCGGATCACCTTCAAGCCCCAGCTGGCGCCTGGAAGCCGAAGAAACAAGCCTGTACCATTTTCGGTTTTCCGCATGCCGCAGGGCAATCGCATCCGAAGGGGCAGAAAACGGAGCATCCCACGGCTCCTTATAATTTTTTCTGACATACGCCAGCAGCCTTCCGATGACAGGATTCTCTTTCATTTCACCAGACCCTACGGAAATTCATCAACTTGCTCTTTCTCTTGCTCTTCGGCCGTGCAGACAGCGCTGTACTTTTTTCTGTTTGTAGTTCCACTGATTACGGCAGAACAAATACTAAAAAAGAAACACCGTCCCCGGTACTTCAAGGTACCAAAAACAGTGCTTCGATGTGCGCCATCAGGGACTCGAACCCTGGACAAATAGATTAAGAGTCTACTGCTCTACCAGCTGAGCTAATGGCGCATCTTATCAATTACCGCAGCCGTTATCGCTGCAACAGTGGTATTATATGAAATCCTGAATAAAAAATCAAGAGGGAATTTAAGATTTTTTCAGGAGTTTTCAGGCCGCATTTCAAACGCGCAGGCTGTTATGCCATAGGACAGGCAAATTTCCATCATAAGAAACATCAGCATAAAAATAGCTATTGCAAAAAAACGCGCGACTTATGTCGACCTTTTATTCAATCTTTGTTGCAGCCGCTGCATAAAAGTCCGGATATGTTTCCTTGAGATACCGCACATCTCCGACCCAGTTCATGAGCAGTAGCCGAAGGACTTTCTCAAAATCCTCGTTGAAGTGATCTACATCACGCTCTGACAGTTCTTCCCAGGTACCTCTGAGCCGAAATTCGTCCATGAGATGGAAAACTCCCCAGAGCATTTCCGTAAAGCACTCATGCTCAATGACCAGCGGATTGGATGCAATAACGAGGATGTTTGTCTGGTTCCCCCGGATAAGCTGCCGTATCTTTGTGTACCCTTCCTCGTCAATATGCACATTTAACTTTGCGTTCTGGAGCTGATTAAGGATTTCCTTTTCCGTTCCGGACTGATACGCACCGGACCGCACCACTTCAGTCAGAAATGCATCTGTATCTGTCATCCGAAGAATCTCTTTTAACAGGTAAGCGCCGATACCGGTAAAAAAGGAGCTGGTCAGCATTCTTGTTTTTTCCAGGCGCTCCTTCTTTTCACGTTCATTGATAATCTCGCCGACCACCAATGTAGCAATGGCAATCGTCACCGGCATAAACGCCAGATCCTGCAGCAGATAAAACGCAGTTGTTCTCTCATCATGAAAAATCGCAATCTGCAAAATATATATCGCCGCCGAAACAGCAATCAACGCGATGACCACTCGACGGATTGTACGCTTATCCATGCCCGCCTCCCCACTTCGTTTCCTTCATCCGGCCACCGGGTTTTCCCTTCCTCTCGCGCTGCGCCGGATAAAATATTCCTGTACCTGAAATAAGATGATACCAGGGTCAAAAGGTCTTAACGCCTTCGTGCTTGCACGAAAAGGCGTTTGACCTTGGGACCCGCCCCGACATGAGCAAGAAGCAGAATCCTTGTTTTGTAAGGATTCTGCGGGATTGCGAATGGCGGGAGGATTGCGGGAATTGCGAAGCAATGAAGCAATCCGAAGGTATCATTTGAGGGCAAAATACCTTTTGACCCCAACATCAATAAAATGATACGATCCACTTATCCGAAAATAATCTTTTTAATGCCTTTCCCATAATGCCCGTTGGCAATCTCCAGAAGTCCCTGCATCAGCCCTCCCCGGAGTCCGCCCGAAATCTGTAAACACCTCAAAGGACTTCCCACACTGGAAGCCAGCTGCATCCGAAATTCCGGGTTTTGGGGATCCTGACGTCCATTGCATTTGACCGCCAGAAAAGTTTTGACCGCCTGATACAGCATCCGCATGACCAGCGAGCTGTCCTTCATTTCAAGGATGGTATTATCCATGGTAAAGGTTCCTTTTTCTTTCCTCTGTATACGGATGGGTTTTCCCAATGCCTGTTCCAGATCTTTCCGGCACGGAATTCCCTTACAGGTATCATACCAGCTTTTCTTCTCTGCGTTCTCCGATCTTGAGACATCTTCTCCCTCTATCCTTATTTCTTTTCTCATGCAGATTTCATCGCAGTTTTTCCCTGCCGCAATCCGATAAGTCCCCGTCGGAACGATACACCTGTCCTGCCACATGGCAAAATCCCGTCTGTTGAGAAGGAAGCTGACCGTTTTCTCCTCTCCGGCCTCCAGCGTGATTTTCTGAAAGCGGCGAAGAAGCCTTACCGGGCGATGCACACCGTCCTGCGGTGCCTCCACATAGAGCTGTGCCACCTCTGCCCCCGCGCGTTTCCCTGTATTTTTCACCACAAAGCGCACCGTAAATTCTGGTTTTTCTGCTGAAATGGGATGCCATCTGCCCGAAGGTTTTTCGATCTTCAGATCCGAATAGGAAAACTCCGTGTAACTGAGTCCGTACCCGAATGGCCAGCGGACTTTTTGCCCGGCTTTCTGATAATACCGGTAGCCCGAATACATCCCCTCCAGATAGAGCGCGTCTCTGGTCTTTCCGTAAAAAGAGGCAGACGGGCAGTCTTCATAGCGGATCGGCCATGTCTCCGCAAGTCTTCCGGAGGGATTGATTTCTCCAAAAAGGAGACGGAACACCGCCTCTCCTCCCGCCTGTCCGGGAAGTCCCAGATATAAAATTCCCTTTACCCGGTCCGCCCACGGGCATTCCACCGGACTTCCGCACAGAAGCACCACGACAGTTTCAGGGTTTGCCGAAACCGCTGCCTCGATCATGCGGAGATGTCCTTCCGGCATCTGCATATCGGTGCGGTCAAAACCTTCCGATTCATAGCGTTCCGGGAGTCCCGCAAATACGATAACCCTGTCCGATTCTGAAGCTTTTTTCCGGACTTCGGAAAGCAGTCGATCCGATGTGTTTCCCTCTTTGTCACAGCCCTCTGCATAAGCGGCGTTCCGGAAATACGAGAGCGGCTGGCTCACCCTGACGGCATGGACATGGCTGGAGCCCGATCCCTGAAACCGCATGTCTTTTGCCATATGTCCGATGACCGCAAGCTTTTCCCGCCCGGACAGGGGAAGAATTCCATCTTCGTTTTTCAGAAGCACAGCCCCCTGCTCCGCTGCTTCCCCGGCAAGGGCATTGTGTTCCTCATAGAGAGCGGCCTCATCTTCTGCCTTCCTGTACCTGCTCCTCACATCCGCAGAGCGGAATGCCAGGGAAAGGATGCGTCCCGCGCTCCTGTCAACGTCCGCTTCCGGCAGCTTTCCGCCCTGCACCGCGCGGATTGTTTCTTTCCCCATATAATTGCTCCCGCCCGGCATATTGAGATCGCACCCGGCCCGGAAGCCTTCGATCCGGTTATTCATGGCAGCCCAATCGGTTACCACCATTCCGTCAAATCCCCATTCCTCCCGCAGAATCTCTGTGAGAAGATTTCGGTTATCGCTGCAGTGGATACCATTCAGCTTCGGATAGGCGCACATAACCGCAGAAGGTTTTCCCTTCTTTACCGCCCTCTCAAATGCCGGAAGATATAGTTCCCGGAGTGTGCGCTCATCTATCACACTGTCTGAATTGAAACGGCTCTTTTCCTGAGAATTAGCCGCAAAATGCTTCAGGCATGCCCCGACGCCGCAGGATTCCAGGCCGCGGACAAAGCCCGCCGCCAGCTCTCCCGCCAAAACCGGATCCTCACTGAAATATTCAAAATTCCTGCCGCACAGCGGATTCCGCTTTATATTTACACCGGGACCGAGGACAACCGAGACGTCCTGAGCCAGCGCCTCCTCTCCGATGGCTTTTCCGATCTTCCCGGCAAGCTCCGGATCCCAGCCGGAAGCAATCACATCTTCCGCGGGAAAACAGGTAGCCTTTGCGGATTGATGCACCCCCAGCATATCCGCTCTGGCTTTCGATTCCTGCTTCCGCAGCCCGTGAGGTCCGTCGCACAGGAACATTGCCGGAATTCCATATTCAGGAAAAGCCTTGGTCTCCCAGAAAGACGCGCCCTCGCACAGCGCAATCTTGTCCGTAAGCGGCATCTTTCGGATAATTTCCCGGATTTTCTGTTCATGCTGACGCATACTGCCCACACCTTTTCATCTTCACACGCACTTTTTTACCCGAAAAAGCGATACCAAACTTCAGGACTTCGCGGAAGCCGCTGGCCCGCATCTCCGAATCATATCGTCTGAGATCTATCTGTTCCAGCGCTTCGTCCGCCAATGTATCCAGTTCCTCCGCACCCACATCATGGAAGCTGACGGATTGATCCATATAATCCGAAATCGCCTGCTGAAGTTTATCGTAATCATTGGAAAATAATAATTATAAAGAATAATCCGCAGTATATCAACGTATACACGATATACTGCGAATTAAATTGCGAACGTGCCGCGATTGAACTTTTTATGTCTTCGGCATATAATAAACCCGCTTTACGGAAAAAATTCCAGCAGCTATCAAGATATATGGAACGGAGAATCAATAAATGAGTGTACAGACAGTTACCCCCGCCGAGCTGGAGAGCTGGCGTGCGGAGGATTATATTTTGGTGGATATCCGGGACGAGAATGCGCACCGTCTCGGCAGTATTCCGGGCTCCATCCGCATTCCCCTGCAGGATCTGCTTGCGGGCAGCTTCGAGCTTCCCCCGGACAAAAAAATAGTCCTCTACTGCATGTTCGGAGTATTAAGCAAAACCCCTGCAGAAGAGCTTCTGGGCGAGGGCTATGACGCCTATCAGCTGGAGGGCGGCTATGGAAGCTGGCTTGTCCGCGCCATGAAATCAGAATCCGCCAACGAGGAGCGCCGTGCGGAAATTGAGAAGAGCCTCCGGAAAAGGTTCAAGCGCGACCTCATGGGACGCTTTGTAAAAGCGATCATTGACTATGACCTGATCCAGCCGAATGATAAGATTGCCGTATGCATTTCCGGCGGCAAGGATTCCATGCTGATGGCAATGCTTTTCAAGGAATTGAAGCGAAGAAACAAGATCCCCTTTGAGGTGGTCTATCTGTGTATGGATCCGGGCTACAGCGAAACAACTCTGGGGATGATCCAGGGAAACTCCAAACTCCTGGGAATTCCCCTCACGATGTTCCGCACCAGAATCTTTGACGCGGTAGACAATATTCCCAAATCCCCTTGTTATATCTGCGCCAGAATGCGCCGCGGCTATCTGTACCGCCAGGCAAAGGATCTCGGATGCAACAAAATTGCCCTCGGCCACCATTATGACGACGTGATAGAAACTACTCTGATGAGCATTCTGTACAGCGGCCAGACTCAGACCATGATGCCAAAGCTCCATAGCACCAACTTTGAGGGAATGGAACTGATCCGTCCCCTGTATCTGATTCGCGAGGATGATATCAAGGCATGGCGGGATGCCAACGGCCTGCAGTTTATCCGCTGCGCCTGCCATTTTACGGACACCTGCTCCGTGGACGGCCACGGCGGAACCGGTTCCAAACGTCTGGAAGCAAAACGGCTGATCGCCCAGCTGAAGAAAACAACTCCTTCTGTCGAGGGAAACATTTTCCGCAGCATGGAGAATATCTGCATGAATGCAGTTCTGGGATATAAGGATCACAACGGGAACCGCCACAGCTTTCTTGACACCTATGATTCCGACGACGGCAGCCCCCATCTGCTGTAATGCAGTCCCTGCTTTTTTCTTTACCGCATGCAAATACAGAACGATAACCAGAACAAATGAGAGAATGCGCCTCTGCTCTCAGCAAAAATTTTCTGCTTTTATGTTATAACAAATAGCCGGAGCTTTAAGCCCCGGCTGTTGTCTTATGCTTTTTCTGTTCCGGTATTATGCAGAAAATTTCTTTCCTTCCCCCCTCCTGAAAAGCAGACGGAAACAAAGCCTTCCAAGCGGTCCCCCGAAAAAGATCTGCCACGCCAGCGCCATCGGAAAGTTCATAGCGGCGGTCTGAAGCCATACGCTGATGAATCCTGCCCTCGAAGAATCCTTAAATAAAATCGTGGCGACAAAACTCATTGCCGGACACATCAGACAGACGGTAAGAGAACAGCGGATCAACAGGATCCAGATGAACGGCATATCCGGAGTTATGATACGTTTCGTCAGAAACAAAACCGGACGCTCCATGACGAATATCTCCAGGAAAATCGCCACCGGCCACATAATTTTCAGTTCTCCGAATGCCATTAAAAATATCCGATCCTGCATTCCGCCGATATTCAGAGCAATATTGTAGCAGATCAAGGCATACACCATAATAAACGCCATAATTACGGTAAAGATAAAATTTTCGAGCTTCGTTTTAGGCATAAAAAGCACTCCTTCTGTAATAATGACCGTGTTGTTCGTTATCACTAAAGGAGTGTGCGTTTCCAATCTTATACCGATATAAAATTTTAACAGAGGCAATTATAGCATAGATCTGTTCTTTGTAAAGCGTGAAAAAATACATGTAAATAGGATTTTTTGTGATGGTTCTTCCCTGTTTACATTTCTGCCCCGGCAGACCGTTATGCTTTGCCGAGAATCCTTCTCGCATCCTCCCTGTACTTATCGCGGAAAGCACTCCCCGCACTCCAGATCATGGAAATATCATGGGAAACCGAATAATTTTCCAGCGGTATTTCTCTTAGCCTTCCATGTCGGATTCCGGTTTTTGCAGCCGCTTCATACATGAATGTAATTCCCATATTGTTTTCCAGAAGATGGACAATGGCATACATACTGTTGATCTGTATGGTTTGCCGAAAATCCTCCAGACTTCTGTTTACCTGCATCAGACTTTTTTCCAGAATCTCCCTCGTCCCGGAACCCGGTTCCCGGATAATCAGAGGTTCCGCCATAAGATCATCCAGCTTGTGAATTTCCCTGGAAAAGACGTATTCCTTTCCGCAATAAGGCGCAAAACGCTCGGTTTCATATAGAATACTTTCAAATTCATCACGGTCGAAATATCCTTCTACCAAAGCCATATGCAGTTGCCCTTCACGCAGTCCCCTGATCAGATTTCTGGTGTTTGAAATCGTTGCCTGTACTTCACTGTAGGGATATTTTTTCATGCAGTCCGCAAGAAGCTGTGGAAGAATAAATTCCCCGACCGTAATGGTCGCCCCAATCCGGATTTCCCGTTTTCCGTCCCGGTTTTCACGAAACCCCCGAATTAAATTCTGTTCATCATTTCTGGTATGCAGTGCGACCCTCCGAAGCGCCTCTCCTTCTCTTGTCAGATACAGTGTCTTTTTATCCCGGACAAAGAGCCTGACGTGATAGTTTTCTTCCAGAAACCGGATATGCTGGGAAACAGCAGGCTGCGAAACATGTAATAGTTCCGCAGCTTTTGTATAACTCATGGTCTCACATACCGTCAGAAATGTTTGAGTACGGATATCCAGCATCAGCCCGTCTCCTTTCTGAAACAGCCTGCCGCCCCGCAAAAAGAGCGTCATCAAACGGAAATCCCGTCAGCAGGTTGCCCCTCCGACAACATCCTTCTTAAGAGCCCTGCTTTTGTCCAGCTCTGCATGCAGCAGCCCGTCCTGCACGTACGCAAATCCCAGGCGTTCAACCATATCGGCGAAGCGTTCGCCGGAAGCGCCCTCTTCTCTGTAGAATAAAATAACCTTCTCTACAAAATCAAGAACCTCTTCCTCTGACGTAAAAATTTTCTGAAGTTCGTGTCCCCTGGCAACTCTTTTGCCCCAGCGTCCGCCCAGATAGATTTTATATCCGTCTGTATAATCTTCCACGGCTCCAAACGGACATTTCCCGACACATCTGCCGCAGTGATTGCAGCGCTCCGGATCAATCCGGATTTTTCCTTCCTTCACTTCCGCCACGTGGACCGGGCACGCTTTTTCTATCTGGCAGTTCCTGCAGCCGCGGCATTTTTCCATATTGATATGAGGAATTCTCTGCCCGATAATTCCAATATCGTTCAGATCCGGTTTTACGCAGTTATTCGGACATCCTCCGACGGCAATCTTAAATTTATGCGGGAGCACGACATCATGATAGCCCACGTAAAATCTTTCATGCATTTTTTCACTCAGGCTGAACGTATCCAGAAGTCCGTACTGACACGTTGTTCCCTTACAGGATACCACAGGACGCACCTTTGAACCCGTTCCCCCGGTCAAAAGCCCGTTTTCATTCAAAAAATCCATGGCGTCCTGAAGCCTGTCGTAATGTACGCCCTGCACTTCCACGGTCAGACGGGTTGTCATAGTAACCTCTCCGGATCCATATCTTTCCGCAGCTTCGGCGAGGACCTTCTGTTCCCCTGCAGTGATTTTACCGTTTCTGGTAATCACCCGAATGTTAAAAACATCCGGATACCGCTTGTCCTGCAGGCATCCAAGCCCTTTTACCCTCTTGACTTCTTCCGGGGGAATCTGTCCGCCGACAGTTCCCGCCTTGATCCGGTTGAAAAACGCCCCTCCTTCCAAAACCCTCGTTTTTTTGTAGCCCGCCGCTTTCAGACGGTTTTGTAGCAGATATCCCCGTTTTCCTTTTGCGCAGACAAGCAGCAGTTTTTCATCCGGCCCCAGTCCTTCTACCGGCCCATTTACTCTGGTCAGGTCAATCCACAAAGCTCCGGGAATTTTCGGCTGCGGCTGGGCATCAATAACCCGGTAATCTTTGGCCGCTCCGTCTGCATATTCCCCTGGCGTAAACGATTCCAGCACACCATCCATCTTATTCTTCAGAATGCAGCAGGCCTGCGCAAACGGATGAATGGCGGTGGAAAAAGGAGGCGCATAGGAAAAATCCATATCGCAGAAATCTTCTACCCTGGCTTTCAGGGAAATTCCGGTAACGGCAATATCATTCATTTTGTCTACGGATCCGCCGCCAATTACCTGATGTCCCAGCAGACGGTGTGAATTCCGGTCTGCAATCAACTTGATAATAAACGAATCCGATCCCGGATAATAAGCCGGCTTATCATCCAGCACACTGATCACCGTGATCGGATCAAATCCGGACTCTCTGGCAGCGCCCTCTGTAAGCCCGGTTCTGGCCGCACAAAGGCCATCAGCCAGCTTCACTACGGCAGTTCCAAGGCATCCATGATATCTCCCGTCCTCCTGAGCATGGCCGGAGACATAGCAGCCTGTGTCTTTTGCAGAATCCCTGCCGGAATTTTTTTCCAGACAGCAGGCGAGCAGCCTTCCTGTTATATTGGCTGTGGAGCCCATTGGAGACCACTGCCGTTTTCCGGTAATCCGGTTAAATACCTCTGCACAGTCTCCTACTGTATAAATATCCGGCAAACTGGTCTTCATTTCCGGATCCGCCAGAATCATTTCCTTTGCCATTTCCAGTCCGCTGCCTTTCAGAAAATCCGTGGCAGGCCGTATTCCTATAGACAGAATAACCACATCTGCGCTGACGGGACCCGCGGATGTCTGGATTCCTTCTGCCTTATCACCGCCTGTGACCGCTTTCAGTGCCGCACCCGTAAGAATGCGGAGCCCTCTGTCCTGAAGCTTCCGCTTCAGGTAATCTGCCATCTCAGGATCAAATACTCCGGGAAGAATCTGTCCTGCCATATCCACGACAGTGACCCTCAGTCCCTGTGCCATCAGATTCTCAGCCACTTCCAGACCGATAAATCCCGCGCCGACAACAGCAGCTGTTCTGCATCCGTTATTTTTAATATAAGACCGGATCTCTTCCGCGTCATCCGGTGTCCGGACAGTAAATACCCCCTTCTGATCCGTCCCCGGAATATCCGGAACAAAAGGCCTGGCTCCGGTGGCAAGAATCAGCCTGTCATACGCTTTTTCAAAACGTTCGCCCGTGGACAGGTTCAGCAGGGCAATCTTTTTCCCCACTGGTTCTAACTGCACCGCCCTGCATCCGGTCGTCACCTGCACTCCTGTCAGTGACTGAAACTTTTCCGGGGAATTAACAATAAGCTCTTCCTTCTCGGCAATTACCCCACCGATATAATAGGGCAGTCCGCAGCCCGCATAAGAGATGCTGTCACTCTCGGTAATAATTTCAACACTCGCGCTTCGATCCAGACGCTTCAGTTTTGCGGCAGCCTTCGTTCCCGCAGCCACGCCGCCAATAATCACATATTTCATCCCATTTTCCTCCAGATACCTGCTTCACAGTCTTTTAAAGCAGAAAATAATCTTTCTCCTGTCTTATCTGAAGAATAACATCAGGAATAGCAAAATGTAAAATTATATATTTCGTATTATTCATAAGTTTTACTTATGATATTTCGCATGATTGAGGGACTGATTTCAGCTCCCCTGACTATTCTTTCCAGTGAGAGCTCCGCCTCTGCTCTCAGCAAAAATTTTCTGCCTTTATGTTGTAGCAAACAGCCGGAGCTTTAAGCCCCGGCTGTTGTCTTATGCTTTTCTGTTCCGGTATTATGCCGAAAATATCTTTCCTTCATCCCTCCTGAAAAGCAGACGGAAACAAAGCCTTCCAAGCGGTCCTCCGAAGAAGATCTGCCGGGCATCCGCATCAATCAATATGCTCCGTATCGTAAACTTTCTCTTCTGCTTCCATCTCCGGGCTGCTGAAAAAAAGGATTACAGGCAGCACGACCGCTGCAGTAAGAATTGCGTTAAAGAGCTGCGCGTCTCCGATCGGTGTATCATACAGAAAATGATCTGTCATCACAAGGAGAATCCATCCGATCCCTTTTCTCTTGTGATTTCTGCCGTGGGCTCTGACAATCAGATAGAGTCCGGCAGCCGTAACAGCCGCATAAGCCCAGTGTGAACCAAGCGCACCGGTAACCCTGTCCAGCGCTGTCGGAAATGCCTCATTCACCTTAGTAAAGCCGCTTTCTGTGATATACGCGATATCCTCTTCGATCTGAAATCCCATCCCGACACACATTCCGATAACCAGGTAATGTTTCAGCGCCCTCATGCCAAACACATATAAGAGCATTGCTGCTGCAGCCAGCTTCAGAATCTCCTCCACGATTCCCGCTTCTAACGAACCGATCCAGGCGTCAGAATAGGAATGACCCATCAGAGATTTCATCAAAGCATCAAAGCCTCCATTCAGCTCACCGGCAAAGGCAGCAGGAATAAATGCCCCGCAGAAAACAGCAGCCAGAAGCTCCCGTCCATCCATTTCATATTTGCCGCAGATCCATTTCATACAAATCCCAAACGGTACTATATATATAAAAAGCGGTAAAAAGGCACTGTACACCTCAAGATACTGAATAACAGATGTATGAGCGTTTCCCATATAATCCGATTCATTGATGGCTATTCCGTATGCAAACAAAAGAATGAGAATGCAGGTCAGCGCTAACTGGTTTCTTCGCTTCTTTTTGTTATCTGTACCTGTCTTGTCTGCCCGGCCGCTGTATTTATCCACGGCAATATTAACCACGGAATCCGTACTGTTTTCCATATTCTGCTCCTTTTGTCTGCACAACAGACATACCGTCTTGATCCCACGTTATCTGCACATCCGGTGCTGGGAATAATTACGGGTGTTATTATGCCCCATTTTCTGCGGAATTAAAAGATATTCGACACCACGGGTATTTTATGATGCCGGGGCTATTTAATTTATTGCGCGCCTGAATATGTTTCCTGTTTGTTTCTACAGTCTGACGCCTATGCTTTGCAAATCACAGCCCAAAACTGTTGTCATTCAGAAGGAAATCATAAATCGACATGATCGTAATCCGCATTGATCTTCCTCCTGCAGCATAATTTACACCGGCTTAATTGTATTCAGATACAGTCCCGGCTATAATAGAAAGCACTGCATCAAATATATAACTTCGGGATCGCTTATGTTCAGGAAATTTTCGTATATAAAGAAGAAAGATAATGCCCTCTGGCAATGCATTTTTATTAACTCCCTTGTCGCCTTTTTTTCGTTTCTGTGGCTGATTCTGATGAATAAAGGCGCATTTACCCTGTGCGGAGATTACAACGCACAGGCGGTTCCTTTTAGTGTCGGCATGCACAAGGCCATTCTGGGCGGCCAGTCGTGGTCCTGGGGTGTCGACCTGGGAACACAGACCGTCGGTGCGTACAGCTTTTACGGCCTTGGAAGCATTTCCTTCTGGATCACAATGCTGTTCCCGGTGAGCGCCACGCCATGTCTGATGGGGTGGCTCTATGTTTTGAAGTACATTGCTGCGGGAGTGACCTCGTTTCTTTATATCCGCCAGTTCACACGTGATGATAATTACGCTGTGATCGGGTCGCTGCTCTACGCGTTTTCCGGCTTTCAGGCAGTGAATCTCGAATTCTACACTTTCCACGATGCCACAATTCTGTTCCCCCTTCTTCTTTTGGAATTTGACCGGATGATGAAGTCGGGGAAATGCATCCTTCGTGACGGAAGGCATTTCATCGCCGTAACAGCGCTTTCCTGCCTGAACAGCTATTTCTTCTTTGTCGGACAGGTCGTTTTTCTGATCCTCTATTTTTTCCTCCGATATGGAAAAAGAGATCTGAAGCTGACTGTCAGAAATCTGATTTTCTGCAGTATTGCCGGTCTTTGGGGCGTCATGATCGCCGGAATTCTGTTTCTCCCAAATATCCTGTTCATTTCCGGAAATAAGAGAAGCAGTGTCCGGGTTCTTCTGTCACAGTTTTTTCCCGAACCGCGGATGCTCCTGTACCTGCTCAAAGGATTTTTGTTTCCGGGCGAGGCGATGTACGACAGCAGCGCCGTATACAACCGAAGGTGGACATCCACTTCCGCTTACCTGCCCCTGATCGGTATGAGCGGCGTCCTGGCCTATCTGCACGGCAGACACAAAGACTGGCTCTCCAGAATGCTGCGCGTTTTGCTGGTGGCCGCCTTCTCTCCTCTGCTGACATCTGCGTTTCTTCTGTTCACCGAAGCGAATCAGCGCTGGTGGTATATGCTGATATTATTGATGGTGTCTGCCTCTGCCATTGTGATGGAACAGGAGGTACGAAAGGAAAACAGGGATGTGCTGAAAAAGGCCATCCTTGCCAACGCTGTTGTTCTTATCGTCTTTTATGCCGCCTTGAATCTCATCAAGTGGAACGATACGGAAAACAGCCTGGTCTGCCACAGGGGATTTTTCCTTCTGATCTTTGCCGTGGCGCTGGCCGGGCTTTTCATCCTCTACCGGCTTTCGGCAAACGCGCGGCATTTCTGCCGCGCCGTCACCGCCTGGACTGCCGTTTTTGCGCTCCTCACAACCGGATACACGCTGGGCTATTATCGGTTTGCAGACGGGGTCAGTGAGAAGTACACCGAAAGAATAAGCCTATACAGCCAGCTTGAGCCGATTGATGAGCAGTACCGCTATATCGACGAAAACATGATGCTTTATTCCAATGGAGCATCCGGTCTGCGCATTTTCAGCTCGACGGTCTCAAATTCGATTGTGTATTTTGACAGCCTGTTCGACTTTTACAAGCAGGCACGCAGACTGGACAAGACATCTTATGCGGGACTGGCGGAGCTTTTCGGTGGAAAATATGATGTAACAACTGACCCGGAGGGGCGGACGCCGCTCCGGACATATGAAGTGAATGGAAAAACTTATTATGTTGTCGAGCGGAATGCGTGCCCGATCGGTTTTGCGGTCGATCAGGTGATTACCGAGGAGGACTTGAAAAAAATCGACGTAAGCGAGAGAGGACTCGTCCTCCTGAGATCCGCTGTAATTCAGCAGGATGACTATGAGGGTGTAAGCGATCTCACCCCCTGCGTTTCCTCTCGCACCGCGCTGGAATCCATTCAGACAGATGCCGCGACAGACAAAATAGCCGGCTCCGGAACCGGTAAACTGGATCCTTCGGATAATGCAGGCCTTGTTTTCGACAGCGATCAGGAAGGCTACAGCCCTTCCGGACGCAGTGCCGATAATTTGTCCAAAAGCAGTCCGGTCGAGAAGATTGTTCTGACCGACGACGAGCTTCAGAAGGTCGCGGCGGAACGAGTCGCGTACGATACCGGCCGCGCCGTAGGAAATTTCCAGAGAACCTCTGACGGCTTTATCTGCGAGAGCGATTATTCCGATGACAAGCTCGTCTACTTTTCCGTCCCGAATGACAGCGGATGGAAAGCTTTTATAGACGGAGAAGAAACCGCAATCATCAATTCCGGAGGAATGATGCTGATCCGCATTCCTGCCGGAACACACAGCATCGAATTTCATTACACGACGCCGGGACTTTCCGCCGGGGCAGCCATCAGCCTCCTGTCACTGAGCGCATTTGTTCTGTTTTCCCTTGCAGACCGGAAAAGGCGAAAAAAACAGATATGAAATCCGCGCAATGCCGTCACTTTATCTCTTCTACATAGTGTACATATGGCAGCGCGCTGATTTCCTCCAGGAAGATTTCGTGCTGCTTTCTCTTCCTCATATCTACCGTGAACACAACAGCGATATCATCCTTCAGAACGGACTGAGATTTCATTTTCTGCAGGTTTGAGATGTGGTACTTTTTGTTCTCAATATAGCTGAAAAGGATAGGGATATTCTCTCCGCTGTCCACTTCAAGATACAGATCTATCCTGCGGTTTGTCTCGTCCAGAATATGGCTCAAAGAGGTCAGCACCAGAATAGATTCCTGCAATACGGAAACCCAGCTTTGCGTTTTTTATATTACTGCTGTATTTCCGGGTAAACGGGATTTATTATACTTTTTTTCTAACGAAGCTTCACCCATACTCTGACTTTTGCTTATTTTGTTTTTTCATCCTGTCCAGCTCCGGCCAGACGGTCAGCAGCATAACAAGAAAGCAGGCCGTCCCTCCGACCACATTGGAAACCGGTTCCGCGATAAAAACCCCGTCTGTTCCAAGTCCGAAGACACCCGGAAGAATATAGGTCAGTGGAACAACCAGAATCACTTTCCGGAAAAGGCTGAAGAAGATGGCTCTTTTCTTCTTGTTCAGCGCCTTAAAAACCGTCTGTCCGCTGTACTGAAGCGACTGAAAAATAAAAGCAAAAAAATACAGATGCAGGGCACGGGAAGCGTCCTTCATAATGGTCTGGTCGGTACTGAAAATCCGTATAAACCAGACCGGCCGCATCAGAATCAGAAGCCACACCAGAAAGGTATACGGCACTGCCAGCGCCATCATGACACGAACCGCTTTCTTGACATTGTCCGGCCTTTCCGCCCCGTAATTATAACTGATGGCAGGTGATGTTCCTTCTGTCACCGCAAATACCGGCGTGTCCAGAATGGATCTGACCGAGGAAACAATGGTCATGACGGACACGTACATGGAGCCGCCAAACTGCATAAGAACCTGATTGCAGGCAACCTGCACCAGAGAATTTGTAAACTGCATGATAAAAGGCGCGGTTCCGAGGCTGACAATTTCTCCCGCATGCGGAAGCCGGAATCCAAAAGATACCGGGAATTCGTTTTTCTTCCCCCGCAGGAAGCTCATAACATACAGAAAAGAGAGAATCTGGGACAGCACGGTCGCTATCGCGGCTCCCTTCACTCCCATACCGGCCTGAAAAATAAAAATCGGATCCAGGACAAGATTGGCCGCCGCACCGATTATTACAGAGCACATGCCGATCGTGGCGTAGCCCTGGGCATTGATATAGGAATTCATTCCCGTGGAAATCATCAGAAAAACAGTTCCCAGAAGATAAATCCGCAGATAGGACAGCGAAACCGGGATCTCGCTCTCATCTGCCCCGAACAGAAGCAGGAACTCCCTTCCGAAAAGTTCTCCCAGAATCGTTAAAATCAGTGCCGACAGGAAAAGCAGCCGGAATGCCGTATTCTGGATTTCGGCAGCCTCCTTCCTGTCTCCTCTTCCCAGTTCCATGGAAAAAAGAGGGGCTCCGCCAAGGCCGAACATGTTAGTAAAACCGGTGATGATAATAATGATCGGAAAGCAGAGTCCCACTGCCCCAAGCGCCTGTGTGCCTGTACGCGGAATTCTTCCAATATAAATTCTGTCCACAATGCTGTACAGAAGATTCAGAATCTGCGCGATAAGCATCGGGAAAGCCGTTTTCAGAATATTCTGTGTGATATTCCCATTCTCAAAATCTACTTTTTTCATTATAAGCCTGTCTTGTCTCCACCCGGTTCTTCAACGCCTATTCCCCTGCCCCGCGCGGTCAGTCCAATAACGCGTCCTTTCTGCCACCACATCTTTTATATCATTCAGATCAAAACGTAAATACCCTCATGGATGTTTTCGGGCTTTTTACACTCTGAAATTTGATCCGTGTAAGCAGGAATCGTGTCTTCTTCATTCCCATAAGCGCCCCATGCATGAACGTCCAATTCATTATGATAAGGGTCGAAAGCATAAGGAATTCTGCGATAAGATGCCCCTGATAACGTTTTTCTTACATTTTTATAAGGCGTACCATCCTTTTTTACCTCATAGAAAACCTTTCACCAGGCTTCTGCCAGAACTTCTGCCTTTTCCTTTTCTTTCAGCAGCTGTTTCTTAATAGAATCCAAAGAAGAACGTGCCAAAACAAACCTTTCCTCTTAATAAAAGTTAAAAAACTGCCGCCAAACCGAAATCTGGCGGCAGAAGCTTCAGTCAATTATTTGATGTTTTTCTTCTTTCTCGCATACACACAGATACCAATGGTTCCGGCAGCCGCGGCGGCAAACAGAAGCATCCACAGCATCAGGCTGCTGCTGTCTCCTGTTTTCGGCGAAGTACCGGCTGTTTGTGCTGTAACAGCCGTCTTTACCGGAACAGCCGGTTTTGCCGGAGATGCAGGCTTTATCGAACCCGTAGGCGCAGGGGAAGCCGGTTTTCCTGAATCTGTGGGGGTCGGGTTTATACCGGGAGTTTCCGCTATCTTTTCCCAGACTGCCGTATATTTCACATTTCCAGCAACAGTATCTGCAACAGAAGGAGCCCATCCCTTAAATGTATAACCGTCCCTGACCGGTGTTCCTTCAAACGGGGGTGTCTTCTGTCCGATTTCCGCTTTGTACTCCTGATCCGCAAAGATTTCTTCCTTCTCAACCCCATCGGTATACGTAATGGTCGCCGGAACAGTATAAGAAACCGTCGGTTTGGCGAACTCTTCCGGTGCACCCGTCTGTCCCTTGGAATCAACCGGATTCAGCACTGCTTTTCCATTGGTGAAAAGGCCGTCATAATTTTGAGAGCCGTTGGCATCATATTGTCCATAGGTACCCGGTTCTGTCTTGGGATTCTCCAGCTTCAGCGTGTAATTCAGGCTGACGTGTTCAAAATTGGTCACCGGGACATTGATCGTCCAGACAAGGTGTTCCGTCTTCTGCCGGTCTCCGGGGAAATATTCCGCTACATAACTATATGCGGTGTCTTCTCCGCTGTCCGGATTTCCGCTGTCTGCAACAGGCTTGAACCCGTACTTATTTTCACTAATTTTAACAGCATTATACGTTTTCTGCTTCCCGTCCGCATCTTTAACAACAATCACCATGGAAGAGGGAGCGTCCAGATTAAAGTTGTAATTTCCCTCCGAATATCCCATATAATCTTCTACTGTACTTCCAGCATCCAGATAATAGACAATATCGTTTCGGATTGTACGGAAATCTACTGTTCCTCCATTACCAACATTGTTCAGATAACCCATAAAGGCAGACTTGCCTCCGTCTGCAGTATTCAGACTTTGTGCCTGCAGCGCGCAACAATTATATTTCTGTGCCAGTTCACTGTACGCGCTTGCTGCATACAGGTATGCCATATCTATATTAGATGCCTGCCTCGTGTTTTCTCCTGTAATGGCATTACCCGTCGGCATCGTTTTGAAACCATCTGCGGAAACCTCCTCTGGGGTCTTATTCTCCCATAAATGATCGTAATAATTCCATATATATTCGTAGGAATCCCCATTGCTTTCTGCATTCCGATCAGCAATATCCTTCAGATATCTGTCCCACGCCATCACATCATTTGTCTTCGGACGTCCGACATTCGTTCCATATGGTGCGCTTGGTTTATACCATGCCTCATCATAGAAGCCTCCATATGCCTGACCTCCGGCAGAAGCAGCCGGGATAAACGAACGGGAATATGGCGTTGTATAATCTCCGTTCTTACAATAGAGATAAGAATCACCATCTGATATAAGAATCATATACTTCCGGCTGTCGGGAATAGAGGTATCTCTTGCCAGAACCTCCTTTGCAAGCAGCAGTCCCGCATGCATGTTTGTACCGTGGGAATGCTTCTTTTGGAACGCTTTGGCAATCTCGTCATACTGTGTAGCCAGATCATAAGAGCCGTCATCGTAGGCGATCTGCTTGAATCCCACAATATCAACCTGAATCTTTGCTCCGCTTTCTGCAACTGCTTCCTTCAGTGAGCTGAGCATTTTAAGCGCACTCTCGCCGGTATTAGAATAACTGGAACCATCCAGCACAAAACAGATCTCTGTTGTCAGCTGCTGTTCCGAAGAAGGCAGAGTAAGACTGACATTCGACTGAAAATGCTCGTCCAGGTTTGTCGCCATCTTTGATTTAGAATATTCCCATTGCTTCGGAGCTGCAGGTTTCTCCTCTTTGGAAGTCTCTGCATATCCACAATATCTACAAATTTTTGTTATTGTACGGTAAGAAGAACCGTCGGCATTAGTAAACCATTCACTTGTGGATGTGTCAAATGCGTTATCCTTATAACCGTCAGTATACTGTGCAGAACCAGCTCCCTCTGTACCATCTGTGTAGCTTCCACCTGTAATACCGTCAAAATTGTGATCGACTGCACGCGCCCCGTCTTTCCAGACTGGCGTACCGTTGATGTTGACCGTGGCATAGTGTTTCACTGTTCCGGTATTTTTATCATTGTAAACCTGGAACAGTCTGGAACATGTTCTGGAATTGGCATTCAGACCCGAAACCGCAATATTTCCGTTTACATTGATTACAAAATCCCAGCCACACGGATTATCGCCCTGATCTTTAATGTTCAGCACGCTTTTATTTGGCTTTGTGGAATTTATCGTGCAGTTATTTAAATTAACTGTCAGCGTGGAACCGTAGGAGCTTACAGAATCACGATAAACATTAAGTGTCTTTCCAGCTACATTAAAAATACATCCGTCGAAAGTGTATGCCGTCCCGGTATTGGTCCACATAACATAATCGGCAGTATTATTGAATGTAGTATTTCTGAAAATACTATCCTGATACCCCCAATAATTGGTTCCCCCATTAACAACGCAGTTTTCTACAATCGTATGACCGATTCCAATAAACCCAAGATAATTGATATTAGATCCACCCGACTGCAGGGTCATGTTCTGCCATTTAATAGTTGTATCTGTCAGATTACCTTTTCCGCCGGCATTATACCGGCTGTCAAAGCTGTAGTCTCCGTTAAACTCTGTACCGAAATGTTCAGGATCGGGAGTCTCTGCGCCAATACCCCAAAAGGTACTGGCGATACCGGAACCTATAAATGTAAGATTCTTATTTTTTGCGTCAGCTTTCTGATTGTAGAGAGAAAAATGCCCTTTTCCTAAATAAATGGTATCCCCTGTTTCTGCAGCGCTGACCGCCGCAGCCAATTCTTCCGTCGTCGTGACCGGGTTATCGGCAGAATCTCCTTTTACTCCGGAATTTTGTTTCGGGTTCGCCGGAGCCTTCTTTGGAGAAGCCTCATCCAGAGAATTTTCCTGGCTCTTCTTGTCTGTCTCAGCTTCCGGGGTGTTGGTGTTTGTCGTTGCCGGCACAGCCGAAGGCTCTTCTGTTCCTTCCGATGACGCAGCCGTCGGCGTTATAATCGGAGCCGCTGTCGGCTCTGTCGCTTCTTCCTCTTTATCCGCTTGATCCTCTGTCTCCTCCTGGCTGGCCTCCATCACCGGTTCTGCCGCAGAAGAGCCTCCCTCCGCCAGAGCCTTTGTCGGAAGCAGCCCAATTACCATCACAAAGCACAGGAGCGCTCCCAGAAATACGGACAACCGTTTACTTCTCTTTCCCTTCATTTTTTCCTTCCTTTCCCTCTGACTGCATGCGAACAAACGCATACGTTTCTTTCATTTCGTCTGCCGATATACATCGAATCAATAACTTCTGCGGTGATAGGCAAGTACAATCATAAGAGCAGATGCAGAAGAAATTATCAAAAGCACTAACCAGAGCATCGTTTGTCCCGAATCCCCTGTTTTCGGAGTGGAGGAAACCACAACAGCCGACACGGCTTGCATTCCTGTAGTTTTCCCGGAAGTTGGCTGCAATGCACTCGTATCCGGTTTCTCTTCAGCATTCCCGGTGTTTTTCTCCCAGACTGCAGAATACGTCTCGTCTCCGGTAACCGTTTTCCTGATGGCAGGTGACCATCCCCTGAAGATATAGCCTTCACGGGAACATGTATCTCCGTATTCCGGTGTGCTTTCTCCGTTCTCTACCTGATAGATCCGATCAGCAAAAATGCTTCCTCCGGCTCCGTCTGTATAGGTAATCATATATATTCGATTCCATTTTGCGTACACCCGGTTGCCGTCTCCAACAAGACTATCTGCCATAACTGTGTTATACGGACCGTCTTTGCATTCTTTGTCCAGATACCAGCCCTTGAAGGCATAACCTGAAGGCACTGCACGAAATGAAGAGATATCCTGCAGCTCTATTCTGCTGTTGTTCTTCAGGGCACCAGTTGTATAAGAAGAATTCCCCTCTGTATGAATCCCAAATCTTTCAAAATTGAAATCGTAAATCAGCTGTACCGTCTTTTCCGCATCTCCCCACTGCGCGGTAAGTGTCATACCGCCAAACGACATCGGGGCAGAGGCATTCGGGTAATACACTTTACCGTCACTGCTGGATTTCCAGCCCAGGAAAACCTTCCCCTCCGGAGCTGTGATACCATCCGCAGAAGCAACTGTCACACCGGCATTCTCGTAATAATTCTCCACATTGGAAGGACACTTACCGCTGCCGCCGTTCAGATCGTACTGCACGCGCCATGCATCAATGCTTCTCCACTCCGCCTTCAAAACAATATCTCCGGTCACGCCGGACTCGAAGCTGTACGGTCTGTCATCCAGTGTCCATCCAAGGAAGATGTGTCCTTCATATGTCGGATTCTCCGGCCTTGCCACAGTCGTGCCATACCTGATATCTGTAATTTTTTTGACAGGTGAGCCTTTTCCCGTATCAAACGTCACCGTATATGTCTTGGGAACCCACTTTGCATACAAATCCAGTTCATACGCCGGCATTGTAGAATTGAAATCAAACGGTTTTGAATAGTTGGAATCCGTATACCAGCCGGCAAATACAAACTCCTCGTTTCCATTTTTCATGGCCGTCTGATTCACAACGTACTCTGACGGATCGTACTGGCTCAGATCATCCTCATACAGAACATTCTGATTGGTAACTTCCGGACCGCCTTCCGTATGAAAGTTCAGCGAATAACTGTTCCGCGTATAATAAATCCGGATAGGGTCATCTGCACCGTTATACATGTGCTGCGTACCGTCTGGATTTCTAGCAACAAAATATGTGGCACCCGGATTTCGGCTTTGGAATGCAGATTCCGGATATCGGAACCAGACCTGGGCATTATGCTCACCGAATGGATGGTAATTGCCATCTGAGTATTCCATAACCGGTGTAAACCCCGGAAAATCATTCGTAGTAACATCAGTGCCACCAAATGTGCCGCTGCTGAACTGGTCTTCTTTCTGTAAATAATAAGTCTTTGTATCGGAAGCTCCCCGTATAGAGGTATTATTAACCACCGTTTTCCCCTCTGGGGCCTTTCCGTGCAGTGTTTCCAGATATTGTTCATAGAATGAATTGTCGCGCCCGGTTCCCTGCCAGTTCATAGCGACATCTTCAGCCTGCATATTACTCAGCTTAGATGGTGCTTCAACGAATTCAGCGCCACCATCCGCTAAATAAAAGAAAAACCTGTGTACTCCATCAAACAATTCACTCTCCGGTCTGATGGAAAATACTTCCTTCCAGAAATTTGTCAGATCCGCGGAACATTTTACGTTTTCGTATTTCAAATTCTGTGCTGTACCATCTGCTTTCGGAACAATGATGGAAAGAGAATAGGACTTGCAACGATAATACACATTCAGTACAGTGGAGCCATCAGCTTCAATCGTCGGCCGGGCAGAATCATAGCGATTTGCCGTCGTGAGATCCGTGTTCAATTCATACTCACGGTCAGACTTTCCATAAGGGGCCGAAAAAATAAGTTTTGTATGATATCCCGCTTTATCACCGGTTGTCCCTTTAAGAACTTCTTGGGCGATCATCTTATAATCCCAGGTTCCGTCTCCCACGCCGGTTCCGGATTCCTTTTGATATTCAATCCAATATCGGACTGTATATTCAGTGTCAGAGGCAGGTTTATACCCTGCGTATAAAGTGAGTGGCTTCGTCACCTCCTGTGTAAAATCGTAAGGTTTACTCAGCTCCTTGTCTGCGTACCATTGGTCAAAAACATACCCCTGCTTTACCGGGTCTGTTTCAGGTTTCTTTACCTGTCTGTCCGCTCCTTCGGCATTTCTGGATATGAACTGTCTGCCCACCGAGGATTCGCTGTTGGTCTGAAAATCAACCCAGTAGCCTTCCTTCAGAATCGGATAAAGTTTTACGGATTCCGTGCACACCGTGAAAGAGCCTGACACATCTTCTGTGCCTCCCTGTACCGTACTCCATCCATCCTGGCATTCGGTAAGCGGCTGTACCTGTATCAACGGAGTATCTGCAGCAATGGCCACCATCGAATTCGGCGCCACCGGCTGGCTTTCAACCAGGTTGCCATATTGGTCGTAATAATACAGATAAACCGCATCCTGATAGCTGGCATGCAGCGCAATCGTAGCGCCGTCCTGTGAAACGTCTCCTACTTCTCCAAAACTGTCAAAATAATTGCCTGCATCATCTGTCCATCCGGTGAAGGTCTTTCCATCCAAAGTCTTTGGAACTTCCGGCTTGAAAAGAGTGTCCCCTTTCTTTACTTTCTGGGAGGAAACCACATTCCCCTCGGGATCATAAAATTCATAGGTTTCCATGCAGGAGCTCTTATCTCCGGTACCCACTAAGGCATATACAGAAAAACTGCCAGCGGAAAACTGTGCAGATTCCCCGGTGACCTGGCTTACAGAATTCACCGTCTCTGCCGTACCGTCGTCCTGAATGTGAATAACCGTATGGGTATCTCCGCTAATATCTGTGTCGGTTTGAAAGCTGATATAAACCTTTCTTCCCTCCTTGGGTTCTATCTCGGTTCCGTTTTGATCAAAAAAGGAAATATCTACAGCAGCAGCATCTATAACGGGTGCATCAAGCAGTGTTTCCGCTGCCTGCATAGCGCTGTTGGATGATGCAGAGGTAACTTTCATCGAAGTGCCTTCCGGAAAGACACCTGCCTCGGCATGAGCAGTAACCGTAACATGATTGTCAGCCGTGCCAGTTCCTTCAAAGGTCGGCATATTTTTACCGATTCCGTTCGTATTTGGTTCAGCCTCACCGGAACTTTTGGAATGTCCTTCCGGAGAAGCTGTATCTTGAGCAACATTATTTTTTTCTTCACTATTTAATATCTGCGAATCACTATTTAATGTTTGCGATGTTTGCGAAGTTTCCGATTTTGCAGAGGAATGAGATTCCGCCAGTTCTTTTTCCGGCTTATCTTCCGCTTCTCCATTTTTATCCTGTTGAGATTTCTCTATTTCTTTTTTTTCTCCGACAGAACTGTCACTCTCTACCGCTGTCTGTTCCTCCACCTCTTGCTGCTGTGCAGGTTGCTCATCCGCATTGACGTATAGCGGTACACTGGCAGAGAGCATCACACAGCCTAGCAGAATGCTGATGATTGAACGTTTTATGCCGTTTCTTTTGCCACTCATCTCATCTTGTCCTTTCCCAAAACACCTTTTGCTATACGATTCTATAATCTCTTTGAAATTTCTTAGAGATGTTTTTCTATTTGAAATGACGCAAACCTGAAACTATCTTTTCCTGCTGCCAGATATGATTGGTCTTAAACGGGGCAAACACCCCAATTCTCCGGCAAAGAAGCCTTCGGTATTTTGCTTGCAGCGGAAGTGGTCAACCGCTTTCTAAGCACTGATAAACTTTGTTAATAAAAGCAGCCAATAATTTACATCCTTATTAAACCGCAATCCATGTCTTATTTTATCGTTTCTCTTAGTCTTTTCACTCATTTCTCATTATATCACCACGGATAAATAACTTCTACGTTTTCAACACTTTCTTGGTTGTTTTCGTATGTCCTTCCCTGATTTTCTAAGTTTTCTGGTTGTCCTGATTTTTCATCCAGTTCCTCAGCGTTGTGTAGCTGATACCAAGCATCCCGGCTCCTTTTCTCAGGCTGATCTTTTTCTGCCTGACGGCGTCTGCCACCTTGTCAAATTCATCCGGTACAGGCAGTCTGGGTCTTCCGAAACGGGCGCCCCTTCTTTAGGCTTCCCGGATCCCTTCCTTCTGCCGTTGGTGCGTATTTTCTCTTTCAACCTGGGCGACATAGGAAAGAATCTGCAGCACCAGATCGGCAATAAATTCTCCTGTAACTCCGCCTGAGGAATGGCGGGTGTCAAGCAGGGGGAAATCCAGAACAATCATATTGACCCCCTTGACTTTCGTGAATATCCAAATTTGCGTATTTCTGTTGCACCCAAAACAATCAGCCCTCCCTGAAGTTTTATTCCGGAATATCCGGTTTGACCGCAGCTCTTCTGTCTCTATGTTATCTGCATACGAGACAAAAGCAAAAACTCCGGGATGAGCAGCCTCACTTCGTTTGAAAAAGCAAAATTGCATGCAAATTCTTCACCAAAAGCATTCACACATGACAAGTTATTTACACAATGTAAATATTTTAACATTTCATAGTTTCCGGGTATGGTGTAAGATAAGCATCAGTTAGCAACGTTTATCTGCCGCGGCATATGATCAGGGCAGCTCATTATTAATAAAACTCTGAAACTGTACCGGACATGCCGGCATTTCTCCGGATCATGTTTCGTGGAAAAGGAAGAAGGAACGTTGTGGCAAGAGAAACAAGGAAAGCAATCACCAATGCACTTCTGGATCTGGCCCTGGAAAATCCGTCCAGAACAGCTTTTTCAATGACAGAGATTGCCGAGCGGGCAGGAATATCCCGCCAGGCAATCTATCAGAAACCGAATCAGATACCCCCCCCCCAAAAAAAATAACAGATGAAGAATAACGTCATCCTGTTATAGCAAGAAATACGCAAAAAAATACCATTCTGCTGTTTTGCCGGATTTGGATACCAGGAAATAAAAACATACGGTATAATAATTCTGCAGAACTGTGCTGAGAGTTAACATACTTCCAAGACGGTTTGTGTCATCCGATGAATGTGGCAGAATGGAGATGAAAATGAAAACTTTATATTTGGACTGCGGCATGGGCGCTGCGGGTGATATGCTGGCGGCAGCGCTGCTGGAGCTTCTTCCGGACAAAGAAGAATTTCTTGCCGAACTGAACCATGCCGGGATTCCCGGTGTCACGGTTTCCTGCGATGTATCTTTCAAGTGCGGAATTAAGGGCACGCACCTGACCGTAAAGATCAACGGGGAAGAGGAATCCGAAGACATGCACGCTCATACCCATGATCATGACCACAAGTATGAATATAAGCATGAATATTCTCATAAACATATGCACGAACAGGAGTGTCTGCAGGGCAGCGAAAAGCCCCATCATCACAGCAGTATGGGCGAAATCAGGCATATGATCGAAGAACTGGCCATATCTGAAAAGGTAAAGGCAGATGTCCTCGCTGTTTATTCCCTGATCGCAGAGGCAGAAAGCCATACACATGGAGTCCCTGTGACGGACATTCACTTTCATGAAGTCGGAACGATGGATGCGGTTACTGATGTATTGGCAGTCTGTATGCTGATGAACCGCCTGTCTCCTGAAAAAGTTGTGGTTTCACCTGTTCATGTCGGCAGCGGCTATGTAAAATGCGCCCATGGTATTCTTCCCGTTCCTGCTCCGGCAACCGCATACATTTTGCGGGACGTCCCGATTTACGGAGGCGAGATCAAAAGTGAATTGTGTACGCCTACCGGGGCGGCACTGCTGAAGCACTTCGCCATAGAATTCGGGGAGATGCCGCTGATGCAAACAACTGCCATCGGCTATGGCATGGGGAAAAAGGATTTTCCTGTGGCGAACTGTGTCCGGGCTCTCCTCGGAGAAACAAAAGATTCCGGGGATACCATTATTGAGCTTAGCTGCAATCTTGATGATATGACAGCAGAGGCGATAGGGTTTGCGGAAGAACAATTTTTTGCGGCAGGCGCTTTGGACGTATATACAGTTCCCATTCAAATGAAGAAATCCCGTCCGGGAGTATTGCTGTCAGTCATGTGCCGCAAAAAGGATTCCGACCAAATGATCCGGCTGATATTCCGGCACACAACTACCCTCGGTGTGCGTGAAAACATCAGCCGCCGTTATACGCTTTCACGTACCGTCGAAACAGTAGAAACGAAATGGGGGAACATACGAAAAAAAATATCTTCAGGCTATGGCGTCACAAAAGAGAAATACGAGTATGAAGGCCTTGCGCGAATTGCAAGAGAACAGAACATGGGGCTTGCAGACGTAACCGCTTATCTCCAAACGCAGGGAAAATCTTGATGGTTTCTCTTCCCCGCCACTTTCAGGAGAAGTCCGGCAGGATTGCTTCATCACTGCCCCTCCTGCCGGATTCTCCTATTGCCGGATTATCTTATTTCAGCTGCAGGCCATCGTGAAATGCCTGACCTACAACCGGTCCGATACCCCTGTAGGTGCCAGTACTCATATCGAACATGATCGGCTGCATCTTATCAAGATCTACCTTTCCATCTGTAAGAATACGGTCATCCGCCTGTGAGCTTACAATCGTTCCTACAAGAATCCCGGTCTCGTCATCCCATGACTTCATCTCGCATTCGAGCGTCAGAGGATACTCTTCAATGATCGGCGCATTGACATGAGCAGATTTGTGGACATGAACCCCTGCCTTCTCAATTTTGTTGACCTTATTTCCCGTCTCTACGCCGAAGTAATCAGAAATCACTACGGTATCCTTTGTCGCCATGGCAACCGTGAAAGCCTTTGTCTTCTTGATATTCTCCGTTGTCTTGTGCTTTCCGAGGAAAAGCGTGATTTCCCCGTAATCGCTCTGCTGTCCCCATGCCGCGTTCATGGCATTCGGAACCCCATTTTCATCATACGTTCCGATGATAAAGACGCCTTCCGGTGTAATGACTGATTTCTTTCCTGTAAATTCCATCTCTGTAACCTCTCTTTCTGTTTTATGCGGACACCCTGCGGTGTTTGCCGAAATCTGTTCTGATATCCCCTGCCTCTGGCATTTCTTCATTCGTCTACAGACTTTTTCGGATAACAGAAGCGGTTTCCATTAATTTTTCGGTGATTTTTGTCCTAAGCGCATCGCTATATCGGCAATTTGGGACAACAACACTAACAGCACCTATAACATGAGCTGCAGAATTCAGAAGAGGAACCGCAATGCAATAAAAATCATTTTCTTTTTCATACTTAATATAAAAGCCTGCACGTTTTATTTTTTCATACTCTTCCTTCAAATCATGATTAGAAGAATCTGAGGAAATATGATCAAAACCTTTGCGTACAGATGAATGCCACAATTTTATCTGCCATCCGCAAACCATCCTTTCGTCCTGTTGGCGATTTTCACCAGGGTCAGCATCACCGGCACCTCCGTCAGAACACCGACCGTTGTGGCAAGCGCCGCAGGACTTGTAGTTCCGAACAGGGCAATCGCCACAGCGACGGCCAGTTCAAAGAAATTCGACGCACCGATCATACCTGCCGGAGCTGCAATTTCAAATGGCAGCCGGATCAGCTTGCACGCCCCGTAGGCAATGAAGAAAATCACAAAGGTTTGGACGATCAGCGGCACCGCAATCAGCACAATGTGGAGCGGATTACCGAGGATAACCTTCGCCTGTGAGCTGAAGATGATCACCAGTGTCAGAAGAAGCCCTACCGTCGTGGCATTGTCAAACTTGTGGACAAACACATTCTCCAGATAGTCTTTTCCCTTCTTTTTCGTCACCGCAATACGGGTAATAACGCCTCCCGCCAGGGGAATCACTACAAAGAGAAAGATGCTGACGAACAGCGTGCCGTAAGGAACGGACACGTTGGAAACACCCAGCAGGAATTTCACAATCGGCACAAAGGCAATCAGAATGATCAAGTCATTTGTCGCTACCTGTACCACGGTATAGGCAGGATTACCGTTCACCAGCGTACTCCAGACAAATACCATCGCCGTACAGGGAGCTGCCCCCAGAAGCACGGCACCTGCCAGGTACTGGGTCGCCAGATCCGGTGTAATGAAATTCTTAAATATCACAAAGAGAAAAAGCCAGGCAAATCCGTACATCGTAAACGGCTTGACCAGCCAGTTTACAATCCATGTAACAAAGAGTCCCTTGGGATTTTTCCCGACTTCCTTCACGCTCTGGAAGTCCACCTTGATCATCATCGGATAGATCATAATCCAGATCAGAATGGCGATCGGTATGGAGATGCCGGAGATTTCCATCCGCCCCAGCGCATCCGGCACCGCCGGGATAAAATGGCCGATCAGAATGCCGGCAGCCATGCACAGCAGAACCCATACCGTCAGATATTTTTGAAAAAAGCTGATGCCTGTCTGTTGTCTCATCTGCAGTCACACTTTCCGTCCGCACATCTGACACTTTTCTCACAATCCAGTGCACCGATAAATCGCTGAAAATCCCGCAGCGTCTCGCAGTTCAAAGAGTAATGGCTCCATTTTCCCTCTTTCCGGACATGAACAAGACCGCAGTCACAGAGAATTTTCATATGATGGGAAAGAGTCGGCTGCGTAATATCAAATGCCTCAAGGATCACACAGGCACACTTCTCGCAGCCCGAAAGCATCTGAACAATTTTCAGCCGATTCGGATCACCAAGCGCCCTGCAAATGGACGAAACCTTTTCTGCCTCCATAGTAATAACCTCCCTACCAAAGTATTGATGATTATCTATGTATAAGAATAACGCTTTACATAGACATATGTCAATGTATTTGTATAAAAATAATATCCATAATCTTCCATATGAAAAATTTCCAATCTGGAAGATTATGGATTTTGATTTTTTGTTCTAATCTTTTGAGACCGGGATAACAGGCAAAAGAAGATATGGTTGATTGCCGGCTTCTGAGTATATTAATGCTGGATACAAGGAACTCGCCTTGGTTGTAAGATATCACGTTCGTTTCTTGTTGTCAATAAAATTATTACATTTATTTTGTGTTTAATTTGTACTGTCTTTTTCGTAGTGATTACATTGATGAATGAAAAACGCTCCCGCAAATGTCTAACCGAGCAATATCTTCCTGTAAAGATCAAGGTCGCTGCCCTTAAATACATTGAAGATAACACGTTGTACCGATGTGCCCGGATGTGCATCGAGCCAGCTTCTTACCGTACTCACAGCAATTTCCGCCGCCTTGTCCTGCGGAAAATGAAATACGCCGGTGGAGATGCAGCAGAACGCAACGGATTCCAGCTGATGATCGGAGGCAAGAGAAAGAACCGACCGGTAGCAGGAAGCCAGCAGTTCTTTGTCCTTTCCGGTCAGCCATCCGGACACAATCGGTCCGACGGTATGAATGACATATCGTGCCGGAAGATTGTATCCCGGTGTGATCTTTGCCATGCCGGTCGGCTCCTCATGCCCCTGTGTTTTCATGATCTGATAGCACTTTTCCCGAAGTTCCACACCAGCCATCGTGTGAATGATGTTATCAATGCAGCCATGAAGCGGAGAGAAGCAGCCGAGCATCTGGGCATTGGCGGCATTCACAACCGCATCAGCCCGCAGCGTCGTGATATCACCCTGCCAGAGAGATAAACGAGGATCCAGTTTGGCCGGCGGCAGTTCCGCCGCCTCTGTGATTCCCTTTTCCCCGGTAATTCTTTTTAAGACTTCCGACTGCACTGTATAAAAATCGTCCGGTAATGTATGCCCGGTATCCCCGGACGGCATACGGACATTGCAGAGCGCCCGATACAGGTCAAATGCCTGTTTCGGATCCTCAGGCATGGCATATTCCGCATACTCCGGCATTTCTGTTTCCAGACACTTGATCAGAAAATGGAGTTGTTCTGTTAAATCGTGCATATCCATATTATTTCTTCTTCCTTTCTGCAGGACAGCCGGGCTCCGGACGACTCTGCCTCTAAGTTCGGATGCCGCAGGCCTATAGGCATTCGGATTCTTTTTTGTGGATTCCCAGAATGGGAATTTTATGATTACCAAAGTGTTTAATTTATTGCGCGCCAGTCCCACTGTCAGAATATTTTTTCCGCTTTCATGAAGTCCATCAGATTTACGTGCTGAATGCCATTTCTCTTCTGAAGCAGATAGTCCGTCGTAGCAATATACTTCGGATAATTATCCCGGATCATCTCCAATGGCCTGTATTTCCTATCTTCTGTTTCTCTGCCCTGGGCAATCGTATATGCTACCTGCACATAGGCATAATTCATCGATGTGTCGCGCATGATAAAGTCGCATTCCAGCTTGCCGATTCTTCCGACACTGACCCTGCTATCCATGCTTCTCGCGTACAAATACACAATGTTTTCCAGTACAGGTTCATAATTGATCCGGTTATCGGTATTCAAAGCAAAATAGAAACTCAGATCACTCAGATAATACTTTTTCTCACCTGCAATGGATTTGCGAGACTTCATGTCAAAACGATTACACTCATACAGAACCTTTGCATCCACCAGCGCCTGAATATATCTCGCCAGTGTCTGTCTGGTTATCGTCTGCCCATTTTTCTTAAGATCACGCTGCAGATTGGAAATGCTTGTCGTCGAACCGAAATTGTTGATCAGATACTGGCGTGCGGTCTCAAAGCTCTCCCGTTTTCTGATCTTCACGCGATGGCGGATATCCTTTTCAAAAATTTCCTGTACCACGCTCTCCGTATAACGGCGCTTATCTTCCAGATTATCAATCAGCACAGCTCTCGGAAAACCACCCTCCAAAATGTAATTCTGGAGTTCTATCATCGGATTGTCACTGATCTGCACATGATAGAACGCTTTCATCTGTTCATATTCCTCAAATGTCAGTGTAAACATTTCAAATTCGATGTATCTGCCGGTCAGCTTTGTGGCAAGTTCTCCACTCAACAGGTAGGAATTTGAACCCGTAATAAAAATGGAGCAGTTTCCATCCTCCCGAAAGCCATTGATGACTTCTTCAAATCCCTTCACATTCTGAATCTCATCTACAAAGACATAATTCTGATCTGCTTCATGAATGCTGCTGGTAATGAGGTCTTCCAGCTGATCCGCGGTTTTAATCTTCCTGTATTTGCGCTGATCCAGATCCAGATAGAGGATTCTCTCTACCGGCACTCCCTGTGCTTTCAGCTCATCAGCTACCATTTTCATCAGGGTTGACTTTCCGCATCTGAGTACGCCTGTAATGACCTTGATAATGTCGTTGCTCCTGTAGAACCCTCTGATTTTTTTTAATACTTCTCCCGAACATACAGATCCATTCCTGATCTTCCTCCCTGTTTCATATTTACAGGTTTCTGGTTCATCATACCATAAGGAAATTTAATTTTCATGTTAACGCTCCATATTTTGCATTTTTATCAAAATATGAAGCGTTAACTTGCTCTTTTTTCATCACATGCAAATAATCGTCCCATGAAATGACTCCTGCTCAGGATAATCTATTCAATGCCTCACCTATATCCCCGTCTGCCAAAAGTCTGAAATGTCGTATAATCTTCCTTCAATTTCATCGTCACGGTGACCGTGCTGCCTGACTTTGTGACATCCGAAATTGCAAACAGATTATTGACCGTAAGAGAGACCTTATCATCCAGGTTCTCCGGTAATGTAAACTCAGCCGGGAATGTCAGACTTGCGGTAAATGTGCTCTTGATGTCATCAGTCGTAATTTCATCTACATTTCCACCCCGGCCTGCAAAGTTGTTCTTCATCGCGGTGATCTGGTCCTGAACAGGCAGCACATTCAGCCTGCCTGTATAGGTCAGGGTCGCACCTGGCGCAACCTCCATCACTTTATCATGCTCTGTATTGGTGTTCGCCAGGATATCCCCATAAAGTGGCATATCGTATTGTGAAATATTTTCCATACCCGCCCATCTTGGCACTACTGTTATATCTTCGGTCACCTGCATCGATGGAGCAAATTTTGTTTTGGTTTCCTCGATATACCAGCCCTTGAATGCCTTTGAGGAATCTGTATTAGTCGATGTCCAAATATGCTTCTTTCTATCGCTGGAGGCTTTGCTGACTGCATAATTGTAGTACGACCCCTGGTTATTCAGCACTGTCACGGTATTGACAGAAGGATCCGCAAGGGTAACGTAGTCCAGCTTCTCATTGCCGTTTGCCGTTCCGTTGGTCGGGATTGCCGGCTTAGGGGGGTGCTGGCACTGTCAAAGTAGGTATCGTTTGATAATTATAGACAGAATAGCCAAGATCATCTGAGCGGTATGGCTCATCATACGGTTCCCCGTACACTTTCACTACGTCCTCTGCGGTCGATCCCCAGGTAATGCCGCCCGGAAGTTCAAGGGACGGGCAGTTATCCGTTTTACAGTATGTTGTCCGCATAGGCAAAAGGGATCTGATACGTATCGCCGTTCAAGTCAAAAGTCATTCCCGTCCAGTCGGAAGTTCCCAGATCCGCAGGTGGCTGCTGAGAAGAATCCGCAGAATTCTCCTCTGCTTCCAGCGCCTCATCCGGAATTGTTATTTCTTCCACTTCGTTATAGCTGTCAAAAGCAATATTGACATCAAACGAATCCACATCAACATCCAGGGTGCCATCTCCTGCAGAAAGGGCAAGAATCTGTTTCATATAGCTCTCCCCTATCTCCTTCTTGCAGCCAAGCCTGTCCTTTTGATCCTACTGCTTGCCCTACTTCCTTCTACTCCATCCTGTTAAGGCACTTCGGTAAGTCCGCACAGATTGCCCTGCATGGATTACCCCTCTTCCCCCATCTGGCTGAACGTCTTTGCGTTTCGGTCACTTCTGACAATATTCAAAACCGTCGGGATGGCGCCAAGCACAGAAAAAACATACACAAGCAGCAGATTCAGCCTGTAGCTGGCCACGTTGATATACCCCTCCCTCAGAAGTTCCGGGAAATATTGGAAGGCTGTTATTACATCTAACCTCTCCTTCTGACCACCGCGAAAAGGACAGGGACCAGTCGAACCGGTCTGCTGCATATACCATAAGCGCAATTACCAGGAAGCTGATCACGATCCCCTTCCTGCTGATACGGTTTCCCAGAAGCCGGTACCCTTTTAACACACAGAATCCCATGGCTATGCCGGATAATACGGAAACATACCCAAGCTGCCCGAGAAGCACGATGACCGCTGCACCGACAAGCGAACCAAACAGCGCCCCTATCACGCCCCCCGATTACCGTCTCTTCCTTCAGTGCTTTCCTTTTGGCTCCTGTCGGATATCTCCTTTCCTTTTTGGAAAAGCAATCGGAGCACAAAAGCTGGTACTCATTTCCCATGCGATAGTGTTCCAGCGCGGCCTCCCGGCCGCAGTTCTCACAGCATTCCCGATAACCCCTGACCGTAAGCTGTTCTGTAATACCGCCCAGTGCCGTCCGAATATTCTCCGCAGTCTTTTCCAGTGTCATTTTCGACCGGATAAAAAAAGGAAACTATTTTCCTGATATTCTGAATTATTGATTCAGATGCTTTCTAAGCCTCTTCCCCGCCCTGAACTTCGGGATCTTGCCGTCACTGATCATAATCTGTTCGCCTGTTTTGGGGTTTCTGCCGGAACGGGCCGTACGATGGAACACCTCAAATGTACCGAATCCTGCCAGCCTCACCTTCTCCCCTTTATCCAGTTCTTCTGATACGGTCTCTGTGAATGCGGTTAAAATCTCCTCAATATCCTTTTTCTTCTTCCCGGTTTTGACCCGGATCTGTTCAATCAATTCCATTCTATTCATAAGTCATTTCTCCTCGCCATTAACCATGCATTCATTTCCATAAAAGGCGATGCCTATTCTGCCTGAATTCGTAAACTTTGCATAAAAAACAAGGGGCATTGTCCCGGACACTCCCCTTAACCTGTTGCTTACATTTGGCTTACATTGTATGATTTCCGCAAAGTTGTTAACCAGCATTTCAGCCACAGTAATTCTCCTCCTTGTATTTGATCATAGCATGCAAATTATTCATCTTGAAGCATTCAAGCATGACAATATCTTTACACGATGTAAATATTCTGCCTATTTATCTATCTCACTCAAGCCCGTCTCCCAACATAGAACGGTAAAAATTCCGGGTTCTTCATCGCCCTGTCCTGGACAGCAAAAAAATCCGGAGATGGCAGTTCATGATCATTCTGACATGAGCTGTCATCGCCGGTCTCTTAATCTCTATGTGACGTATAAGCAATACCGTCATCTTGTTATTTGTCATGCTGGAAAGTCCAGGACTTCTCCCATAGTGGGAATAGAAGGGGCGGCGCCTCTGCGGGATACTGCAAGGGCAGCGGCTTTTGAGGCAAGCCGCAACGCTTCCGCGGGGTTCTTTCCGCGAAGAATGCCCGCCATAAAATAACCACTGAACGTATCCCCCGCTGCTGTGGTATCCACGGTTTCCACCCTGAAAATATCCTGGTGTAGTACGGTCTCTCCCTCAATATAGAAGGAGCCTTCCGCTCCCAAGGTCAATATGACCTTTGTCTCCGGGAAACGCCTTCGGACAGCAGGAACCAGTTCCCCGGCAGCCCTGCTTTTTATTCCGGTCAGAAGGCCTGCCTCGATTTCATTGACAAAAAAGTAATCCACGAAATTCAAGGGGAGCGTGGAAATCTGCTCGTTTATCGGGGAAGGGTTCAGAACAATTTTCATTCCTCTTTCATGTGCCTTGTTCATGATCACGGCAAGACAATTCACTTCATTTTGCAGGATAAGGTAATCCCCTGCATGAAAATGCCCCAGCACATCATTGACCTGTTCTTCTGTGACGCCCTGATTGGCGCCTCCGAACAGGAGAATGCAGTTATCGCCTTCCTTGTCATTCTGGATCACTGTGTGCCCGCAGGGTATATCCTCCCGTATCCGGACAAACTCTGTATGAACATGTGCATCGCGCAGAACATCCAGAAGAAGTTTCCCTTCCTGCCCGATATTTCCGGCATGCCAGACATCCAGGCCTGCCCTTCCCAGCGCCACGGACTGGTTCAGACCCTTTCCGCCTGCGTAAACCTTCCTGTCATCAGACAACAGGGTCTCTCCCCGAACCAGGATATGATCTACCCGGTAAACATAATCAATATTCAGTGAGCCAAAATTCAGAACCTTCATCCTGCCACCAGATTACCCTTTCCGCAAACGCCTGTCATTTCCCTGCGCTTTCATCCGTCAGAAAACACCCTGACTTCTTCCTGATGAACGGCTGCCTTTGCTCCGGCTGTATGATATATAAAGAATATCCCTGCTGCTCCACGGCAAACCAAAAGATCCCCGGAACATACATTATCCGTTGCGCGTCAGAATATATTGCTTCTTGTTCCCATAGCCAATAACCTATGCTTGGTATACCACATCTCAAGAATGTTGTCATTCTCCTTTTATGTCATATCATTCCACTTTAGAAATTAAGCCCGCATCGTAACCGAGTGCTTCCATATCGGAAAATTCTACATTCGCGACGAAGTACTTGTCTCTCTTGGGTTTGATATATACTTTGGTAATCAGATTGCATTTCACTCCGGGAACCGGATAGCCTTCCATATAGCTCTTCTGCTGTACTTTAGATATATATTCGCTGAAGACAGGAACTTCCTTTTCGACATTTTCCATACTGAAAGTCAACTTCGCCGCATTATCCGTCGTCTTGACGTGCGTGTTCCCCGCCGACATCCCTTTTTCACTGACAAAATCAAACACAAGGAGTCCTCCCCGGAAATGTTCCGCCATTGCGCTGATCAGGTCTCTGACGCCCTCACGTGTCAGATAATGGAAAACTCCGGCAGCTATCCGTCAGAGAATACTCCACCTTTGGCGGGATGGATTCATACTGTTTCCGCTCAACAAGTCCGTTCTCCATAAGGTCTTTCAACTGAACTGACAGTGTTGCATGAGTCATTCTCGGCATCCGGCGCTGAAGCTCATTGAAACGAATCGGGCCGTCCTCCAGATAGCGCAGGATCAGAATTGCCCACTTTCCAGAAATCAGGCTTTGTGCTGTTGCATACGGGCATTTGCCAAAGCGTTCTTCCATAGTCGAATCCGCTTCAAATAACTGCTTCATTCTATTGCTCCTCAGACATTAAATTCTTCTTTCAAATCGAGCATTCCGCGAATTTCCACATGACCGTTTTCCAGATAGAACATTCCCATTTCCCATCCATTCTTGTCATACAGCCCCATAACCTGCGGCAGCGCAGCACGAACTTTTTCCAGAAGAGCATCGTCCTTCACGATCTTCACAGTGCCATCATAGCGCATAAACTCGCCGCCACGGACTGCGAGAACTTCCACATTCGGATTCTTTGTGAGCTGAAGAAAAACATTTTTGAATGTACCACATCCAAAATACAGCTTATCTTCATCCAGCAGATGAAACCCAAACGGACGTCCTTTTGGTTTATCCCCATCGGTAGTCAGAAAATAGAAGGTCTTGGCCTCGTCCAGAAACTAGTTTACCTTTTCAATGTTTGTCATGTAAATATTCTCCTTAAACATCGGTTATATTTTTGAACTGCTTCAATTATATGACCGACAAATAAGGAGCATAAGTACGATTTTTCAGGATACCTGGCATTGCAGATAATACCATGTCAACTTCGCACAAAGTCCTGTTATTATCTTAATTCACCCATTGTCCTTCTTCGATATGATCTTGTTCAGATACTGCCCTCTCGGATACAAGCGCTGGTGCCTCATTGTATTTTTGCGGATATCCGTCTTTTTTTCATGTACCGTTCGGGAAAATCAGGTTGAAACCTGGTGGCATGGATTCTTTTCAAAACCTGAGATCACAAATTGTGATCGCAAGCGGTTCGGGTCTTTCCCGCCTCCATCCGGAGGGAGAGGTGTTCCACCATCTTCATCTCCCCCATATCCGAATGTCACATCCCGAAACGCAATATCGGTTCTTTCCATTGTCTCACGCTGACCGGCAGGAAGTTTTTTTCCTCCATTTCACAGAGGAAAATCCTTTCCAACTTGTTGGCGCATTCTACAATCTCCCGCTAAACAAAAAGTGTGGGCTGAACACCGTCAAGGGGCAACCCATAGGTTTTATGATCCGCCCGCATGGCGCACTTGTAGATTGGTGCTTACAAATCCCAAATTTTCTTTTTCACAGCAGTTTCGCCATCTCTTCCGCCGGTATATGGTTCTTTAGCTCTTTGGCCGGAAACCGGTCAGGATATTCCCCTTTGGTGAGAATGTTCTTCAAATACAGATTGTCCAGCCTCATGTCGTCCCGTATCAGGTTAAAATCAGCCTTCCTCCTGTACAGCACCTTAAAGATGAGAAAATTCATGATCGTACCAACCACCGGCGTTGTAATGCCAAAGGCTTCCGTATGAGAGTTCATCCGCATCTTCAATCTTCATATGATGACAGATATCTCCAAGGATATAAACCGTATCATTTTTATGAATTACGGAATTGAAATTCTGCAGCAGAACCCGGTTCATCTCTTCTACAGATTCCCTGCATTCTGCCGCTTCTACTTTGCGATTCACAGTGTTCCAGTCCATTGATACTTCCAACTCTTTCAAAAGATCGTTCTGTTCTTTTCTTCTCTGGATGTCACATAACTGAGAATCAACGATTTTTTAAAAGGCTGCGCTGCCATTCACATGAATTAGTTCCGGAATATTTTGAACAGATATTCCGAGACTGCGCAAAAGCGAAATCTTTTTCAACTCTTCAACAGAGAAAATTCTGTATCCCTTATCTGATAACGCTGGATCCAGTAGTCCTTTCTGGCAGTAGTATTCGATTGCTTTCTTTGTTATTCCGGACAATTTAGCGGCTTCATTGATATACACAACCATCACCTCCAGCTAAACCATAAGCTGACCCCTAAGGGTACGGTCAAGAGATTTTCACTTCGCACCAGGCTGTTCAGAATGGACTCAAAATCTCCGAGAAGCTGCACATCTCTATAAAATGATGCAAAAATGCGGAATCCGCATTTTTGTCCGATTCCCGCTTAGCATCCTAAAGCGACACACACCGGAATCTCACCTGCCGGGGACAGTATGTCGACCGACAAAGCTAGCTGATAAACTGCGTCCATACAAAGCGCAAAACTTTTACATTTTTAAAGTTTTGCGTTTTGCTGCGTTAAGCCATTTCCAGTGCCTGCTCATTCAATAGAAAATCAAACAGGTTCATCATCTGGTAGCCGATCTCAAGATTCGACAACGGATTACGATCCATAGTGATCAGAATCTTCTTAAAGCCATCATCGAGTCTATGGAACGCTGAAATCTCACGTTTCCTCGTCACCTCATCTTGTATGGTATAAGAAACTTGTATGTAATATTGTCTGCCTCCCAGTTCCCTGGCTACAAAATCAATTTCTTTTTCCCTGTTTTTCCCGATATCTACAATATATTCTCTTCGAAGCAGTTCCAGGTATACAAGATTTTCAATAATATGTGTGATCTCGATCTGCCTGTAATGAATAGCTGCATTACGAAGGCCCATGTCAGCAGCATAATACTTATTCTGTGTTTTTAGATATTCTTTTCCCTTAATGTCATACCGGTCGGCCCGATAAAAAAGAAAAGCATCGCAAATATGGCTCAGGTATCTGCTGACAGTTTCATTATCCACTGACTTAAAGCCATTGCTCTTTAGCATATTCGTAATTTTATTTGTGGAAACATACGAACCGATAGAAGAGCAAAGGAGTTCTATTAATGCAGTAAACAATGCTTCATTGCGGATATCATAACGCTCAATCATATCCCTGGTTACTACCGTATTTACAACCATATCCAGATAAGATCGTTTATCCTGCTCCTCCGTTTCCTGGACAGCGTAGGGAAGTCCTCCAAATTGTACATACTCATCAAAGGCATCCATCTTATCTATTTGCCGGTAAGCAAGAAATTCTGCAAAGGACAGTGGAAAAACCTTTATTTCAATTCCTCGTCCGCGAAAGATGGTATTGATGTCATGAGACAGAAATTTGGAATTGGAGCCGGTAATATATACATCCGTATTAAATTCAGCCTTGATTGAATTGACAACTTCCTCAAACCCATCGACAAGCTGAATCTCGTCTAAAAACACGTAGTACAGCTCATCATCATGAATCGCGTCGGCTATGTAATGATAAAGCATATCTCCATTTCTGAGTGCTTCCCATTTTTTCAGATCGAGCGATACTTTGATGATATGGTCTGAAGAAACGCCGTCGGACAGTAGATAGTCGTAATACAATTCATTCAAAAGAACAGACTTTCCACATCTTCGAATGCCGGTTATTACCTTCACAATATCCTTCCCACGATACGGGATAAATTAGTGTTCCGAGATTCATGAACTTTAATGATTGTTTTTCCTTTGGATCCACCGTGCTTTACCTTATCCAGAGCTTCATTTACCTGATCCAGACTGAATACAGTATCAATAGAAGTTTCCAGCGGATGATCCTTGTCAAACAGGCCGGCTATCTTTTCCAACTGATTCCCGTCCTCATGTACAAAGAGGAAATCATAGGTCTGGTTCTTTGTCGCCGCCATTTTGTCATATTTTCTCCCGGCAGCCTGAAAAAGTATTCTCTTAACAAGCGGCATCCTGCTTCTTTTTGCGAACCTGCCATTTGGCATTCCTCTTAGAGATACCAGGCTGCCACCTTTTTTCAGCACCTTGAATTCGTCAGGAAGCGCACGATCGCCAAGCGTATCAAGAACATGGTCGACATCGGATAATACCTCGGCGTAGTTTTCTTTTTTATAGTCGATGAATTTCTCGGCACCAAGTTTTCGTACACGTTCTTCATTTTCCGCACTGCCGTTAGTATAAACATGCAGTCCGAGACTCCTGGCTACCGGAATCGCCATCGCACCCAGGCTTCCTGTTCCACCGGAAATGAACACGGATTCCCCCGGTTTTACCTGCATGATCTCAAAGGCCTGCATTGCCGTAAGCGCAGTAAGCGGAACCGTCGCCGCCTCCTCAAAGGACAGATTGTCCGGAATATGGGCAAGAGCAGATTCTTTCACCGAAGCATATTCCGCAAATGCTCCGATTTTTTTAAGCGGCATCCGTCCGTAAACCCGGTCACCGGCTTTAAATCGCGCAGCTCTCTTTCCGGTCTTTTCAACCACTCCGGAAAATTCATTGCCCATAATGAGCGGTACTTTATAGGGAACAATCAGTTTTACTTCCCCGCGGATAATCATGTTGTCCAGCGGATTTACAGCTGCTGCCATAATACGCACAAGGATTTCATCATCCTCTGGAACAGGTACCGGAATGTCATGAATTTCCAGATCTGTGCCTTTTTTGTCATAATGCGTTAAAACTGCTGCTTTCAATGAACGGCCTCCTTGTTCTTCTTCCTGATATATTCCTGCATGTTATCAATACAGGCTGCGAGCGTCATACCCTGTAATCTTTTTTCCACACTTTCTTCCATATCCCGGAACATACTTCCGAGAACCGGCCGAATATTGTGCCCGACAATACAGGCGTCATTCGGATTCTGATGGAGATCAAACAGATGGAGGCTGTCTGTCTCCATAACGGCCTTGTAAATATCAAGGAGAGAAATATCCTCCGGCTTCCTGACAAGCCGGAAACCGCTGACACCCCGGCGTCCCTCAATGATTCCGGCTTTACTCAATCTTGTGGTGAGCTTTCGTATGTAGCTTGCATTTGTCCCGACACTTTCCGCAATCTGATCAGAATTCATGGGCGTTGTTGATTCAGAGATCAGGATCAGCGTATGAATAGACGACGAAAATTTAGTGTCCACGATCATCCCTCCAGTATATATGTCGCAATATACTCTGTGTCTTCTGCTGCCGTGATACCGGGATCCGACTGTATGAATTTGCCCTTTAAACCGCCTTCTTCAGCAGCGATTTCAAAATGGCACAGCGCAATTCCAAGATCCACCTTCTGAATATCTCCGGTAGCTTCTTTGGCATACCCCTTTGTCTTTTTTTCATAAAAATGAACCCGGTCTTTTTCTGTAACAACTCTCCACGGCTGCTTATTCGTTGCAGAAGGAGCAAGGCGCACCATCTCGAACGGCAGCTGCCATATATCCGCATCGCTCTCATTCAGCGGATTCTGAAAACTGCCATGGAAAAACAATTCCTCAAAGGGAAGGCGGCTGTCTGATTTCATTCCTTTTCGCATCATACTCTCACATATGGAACGTTTATCGGCCGCATATCCTATCGGGGTAACTGCCGGCATAACCTCATCTTCCTTTAAATGAACGGCTTTTTCGAATGCTTTACGGTCAATCGTTGCTGCCAGCCATACCGTCCCAAATCCAATGGAAGTAGCATAAAGGATAAACTTTTCAAAAACATACCCGAATGAAATTTCAGCATTCTTCTGCTTTTTGTATTTTCCAGCTACATAGGTATCCTCGCCAAGAATCACAGGACTGCTGACCCCATCTTCCCGCGCATTAAGAATGGAAAAGGCAACAGGCACTTCAAACAGTCCGGTGTCATGCTCAAGATAATCTCTCACCCGGTTCATTGTCTGTTCCGGAATTGGCTGTTCTTTATATGTCCGTACGCTTTTTCTATTTCTAATAATTTCTGTGTTCATTTCTCGTTTTCTTTGTTGTATCTGTATCAGTTGCTAATACATTACCAAGTGTAATTTTATCTGTCAATACCAAATTTGCATCTTTGCCTTCCCGATAATCCGGAATGATCCGTCCAGAGAAAAAAGTCGCTCCTTGAGAAAGTCCTCTACGCAGTCAGAAAAATTCATTTCCATTCTATCCGCGAGAACAGCCGGCCACCAGACACATTTATAAATCCATGCTGTCAGGATTCAACAGGAAATCGCTCTTCTGATCCGGCGTGGTAAATGTGAGTACCAGCGGGATCCCGCCGTAAAGCACATAATCGCGCCATCCATCCCCTTTCTCACCCTCATACACAGCCATGAACTCCGCAAATGTCAGCGGATACATATGCACTTCATCACCACGCCAGCGAAATTCTGTAATGATATCTTTAGAAAGAAATTTTGCGTTGCTGCCTTATAATCCATAGATATTGCCTTCAATCGGTTAACTATTCACGCTTGCCGCTTTACATCGAAGCCGCGATGCGCGTCATTTCTTCCGGCGTCTCCGCCATCCCGTGGGAGAACCAGAGAAGCAGGCAGGAATAGATACCCCCGATCCGGTAAGCTGTCCGGTATTCTTCCAGAAGCCCGGCGCCGGAATTTTTCTCCCTGCCGTCCGCGCCAGTTTTCTCCCGCCCCGGCGCTTCGCGCTGCCCGTTCGAATCGAAATAGTCCTTCAGTGCATCCATAAACAGGCCGGAAAGGCCGGCGCGGTGAAGCAGCAGAATCAGTTCCCTTTTGTCGTACAGCGCCTGAAAAACCGGCATGATAAAAGATGAAAAGTCCTTCTGCAGCATCTCCCTGTTCCCTGCTGCCCCCTTGAAGATCTGCGACAGGAAGGCGCGCAGGACATCTTCCTTCGAACGGAAGTGCCTGTAAAAGGTAGCGCGGTGCACACCCGCCCGTTCTGCGATTTCACCAACGGATACCGCGCCGAACTCTTTCTCTTTCATGAGCTGCAGGAGAGCCCCGGTCAGACACTCGCGGATCCGGTCCTCGTCCAGATCTTTTCTTCTCATAAAAAACGGCACCTCCTGTTTACTGTTGCAAATATAATTTCTCACCGGAATCATCTTGAAAATAGCGACAAATGTCGCTATGATTGATTATGCTCCCAACAGGCAGAATCTGTCAAAAAGAAACGAGGATAACATATGAAAACATTTCTGATTCTTCTGGTGCTGGCGCTGATCGCCAGTTCCTGCGGCTTCCGCAAATATGTCTGGTTCATTTCCATCGGATACGGTGCGGCGGTGGCGCTTATCGGCGCCGGACAGCTCGCCCTTTTCCGTCACGCGCTCACCGTGGGCACCGCCCTGCAATGCGTACTCTTTATCCTCTACGGCTGCCGGCTTTCCGGCTATCTGGTCTACCGGGACCGCAAGACAGCTTACACCAGACGCATGAAAGGGGAAGTCAAACAAAACGACGGGGTTTCTTTCGGCGCCAAGCTGGCGATCTGGATCTCCGCTTCTATTCTCTATGCACTCCAGACGTCCCCTGTGACATTCCGGCTCATGAACGGAAGCGGCACAGACGCGCTTTGCGTCATCGGGCTTCTCATCTCCGCTGCCGGCCTGACGCTGGAAGCAGCCGCTGATCTCCAGAAAAACTGGGCCAAGAAGAAGAATCCGGGGCGCTTCGTGGACACCGGGCTGTTCCGTCTTGTGCGCTGCCCGAACTACTTCGGTGAGATGATCTTCTGGACCGGTGTCTTCGTCTCCGGAATCATCATCTGCCGCGGCGCGGCGGAATGGATCTGCGCCCTCCTCGGCTACGCCGGCATCATCTACGTCATGTTCGGCGGCGCCCGTCGGCTGGAAATCCGCCAGGACAAGAACTACGGCGCCGATCCGGAATATCAGAAATACAAATCCACGACCCCGATCATGATCCCGTTCATCCCTCTCTACTCCGTAAAGAATCACAAATGGCTGGTGGCATAATGGACAAAGAAAAGCAAAGCAGAACGCTCCCCGGGCCGGTACCGGAAGGTTTCACCCTTTTCATGGCGCTTGTCGACTGCCTGCCAGTCCTGTTCTTCAGCGTCAGCTCCGCCATCCTGGCGGCACGATTCAACAGCCGGCTGTTTCAAGCAGGCGTCCTGCTGGTGATCCTCGCCGGCGCGCTCAAGGCCGGATGGAAATTCGTCATCGCTCTGCGGCACAGGGATCTGCGCTTTCTGAACAAACAGATGCGCTATCTGATGCCCGCCGGATTTCTGCTTATCATCCTGGCGCTGTTCGTTGACCGCGGCCGCTGGTCCATTGCGGCCGTAATCCGCCACATGACAAATATGCCGGCGCTCTTTTTATTTTTAACCGGAGCCGCCGGCATGGGTCTCATGGTGTGGTTTGCCCAAAAGAAAGACCGGCGCGACGCAAAAGCAAACTGGAAAGAACAGATCACCAACTCCGTCGCCCAGTTCTGCATTATGCTGGGAATCCTGCTTTGAGCGGCTTTTACAATACCTGAATGCGGCCTGTCTTCTTCCGGCCGTGCTCTCATATTATTTTAATGGGCGTCCATGATACCAGAGCACCGTCGATAGTTCAATTTAATATTGAAAAGAACCATTGCCACAAGCAACGCATATTAACATACTATCTAACAGCCTTATTCCACTCCACCCCAGACTCATCCGTCCATGTATCAGCTCCGTCAAAAATGTACACAGCATTTGTCCTATCCATATATCGACCATCCGCAAGTAAATATACGGTCGTCTCATCTCCTCTTAAATTTACAAGTTCTACAACATCCTCCCAAGAAGGATCTACGCTTGAGCCTATCTCATTTGCTTCATCCGGAAGCTGCACCACTTCTACGATTGCCTCTATCGTTTCTACAGGAGAATCGCTCCATGGATATGCTGCATCATCACAACCGGCACTTTCAAGTAACTGCTTCGCATCACTTCCAAGCAGCCTGTTATATGCTTCGTAAACAGATGCCAGCTTGTTTGAAAACTCCACCTGTTCAGAATTTCCTTTATCAGAAAGCCAGTTTACAGTCTCCTCCTTTATCTCATCTGTTGTCATGCTGGTTCCTACACCCCAATTTAATAAGTGTGCTGCAACTTTTATTGAGGTTGAGCCGCTTCCGGCTGTTCCCTGCTTAATTTCTGTGTTGATTTCATTTAATACCTTGTCAAGCTCCAAATAGGATAGCTTTTTTGTCTGTGTCTGCTGAGATTCAGAAATTTCTGATGTAGTTTTCTCAGTATCCTGTTTTAACGAATTTTCTTCTGTATCAGCCTGTTCAGTGCCAGTATTCTGTTTCACAGTCTGCTGTTCACCTGTCTCCATAATGCTCATAGAGCCTGTTGCTTCTGTTCCACACGCACACAATGCGAGCGACATTGCTACTGCAATTAATACCCCATTTAATTTCTTCATATTATTTTTCTCCATTTCCCTGTTATAACAATTGTTCCATCACAATATATTCATTTTCGCTTATCACATAAAATCCATTCTTTCTCCAGAATGAATAGCTCTGAGGATTTTCATTTTCTTTTCCTCTGTAAACAAATCTGGGACCTTCTTCTCCAATTACTCCATTCTTCACAAAACCGGCTCTCCTTAAAACATTCTGCGATGCCACATTTTCCGGATCTGTCTCTGCTTCTACAGCACAGACTCCTTCCATCGATAGAGCCCATTCCGTAATTACTTTTACAGTTTGCGGCACCTTTTTTGAAAGCATCAACCAGCATGTCTGTATTGCCATCCTTTCGCTCGCTTCCTGCCAAAATAATGATATTGCTCATAGTCACTTTCCCTATTTATTTAACACAATAAAATTACTATACTCTGACAATAATTCTTGCCACTTCCATTACAAGAATCTTCAACATTACTCCGCCGGACATCACATAAAACCAAATCTGTCTCATTTGCTGCGACTTTGCTATCGGTGTTGCAATAGCTGCAATGATTATAATTGCAGCTCCAACGCAGCCAATCAGATTCGGGATGCTGATAAGCGGAAATACCCCCGGTGCACAGCTTCCGTCAATCGTGTTCTGAATTGTCTTGTCAAGCCCATCCCTTGCAGCTGCAAAGCAGCATATCGTAAGTCCATATGCCAGAAGGAACAGACTTCTGCGTCCCCAGTAATTGATGTTTGTCCGGTTTGCTATGGATTCTCCAATAAAACCTAGCAATACAAGAATCATAATTGTTGTAACTGTCGTTACTGTATTACCAAAATATAATTTCATCGATATTTACCTCTTTTCTACTCAGTGATTTCTATCAGATTTCCTTCAATATACTTTGTGAAGAAATCTTTTGTTCTTTCCAAATCATTCACATACATAGCAATATGTTCTATTTTCATATTTAATTTTCCCCTCGTTCTGCTATGTCATACCATTCAATTATGTGTTTCAGATTCTCGGCTTTCACACGCTCTGAACCATTCAGCATCATATCCAGCATATCATCCTCCTCCGGTGTCCTGTCGGATTTATCCGCCAATGCTTTTCCGGCGGTCTTTACCATGACATTCATCATCATTTTGTAAACACCATGAAGTTTTCTGATATCAAAGGTTCCCTGCAGTGTAAAAAGTGGAATTCTCTGTGGCACTTTATTTTTCGTTCTGACCTCAACAAGCTGTGTTCCGGTCTGCCCCATGCCAACACCGCATACTGCCTGGATATTGTACTTTCTGGCAGCTTCCGGATATCCTTTGATTTTTCCTGCCATAATCCATCCCATATAAATGATTTCTGCTCCCGGCTTCACCTTTGTTTTTGCTTCCTCCATGCTATATGACGGAACACAAATCTGATGTGACAACAGCTTTGCATATTTAGCTGTGCTTCCTGTATTTGATGTATAAATGATTGCTCTCATTTTTCTTTCCTCCTTGTTCATGCGTATAAACTATGAGAAACACGCTTCGCGAGTTTCTCAAGTTATCGCGGCAGTCGCCAAGGTCTCGTGCAAGCACGGACTTTGGCTCGTTGCTCGCGTAAATAAAACGCAATGTGAATTGTAGTATTACTCACAATCCGCACTGCGTCTTAGCGTCTGGCTCAAAATCCGATAACTTTATTTAATTGCTTTTACCACATATTCCTTTGCATCTATCAGACTTTCTTTTTTACATTTCGGACAAAATAGCGGAAAATGCGTAAGAACCGTATCTTCCCGAAGTCTCAGTCTGGTTTTATTTCCACAGACCGGGCAGTACACCCATTCCTGCTTCCCATTTTGATTCTCATTTTGCATCTGCCATCCCTTCTTTCTTATCCATAAATTGCTCAGAAAAACGGTTCACGTGCTGTTCAACCAGCTCAATAATTCTTTCCTTATCCTCAGCTCCATCATAAATGCTGTAAAGCAAAAAAATCGGTCCGTAAAATTCCAATGCAATTTGTCCCGCTTCCTCCTTATGCTCCGTCAGTCCCTGAAACACATTTTCTATATATGCAAGTGGACCACCTGACAGGTAGTTTTGATACAGCTTTGCCATTTCCGGATCTCTGTACTGCTCCAATGTCAGCATTTTACGAAAACAGCACGGAAATTCTTCCTGCGTCCAGTGTAAAAACTGCACCTTCGTAAATTCTTTAATCTTATCAAGTGCTGTAGACCGGTAGCCCTCCACCACTTCTTTCATATTTCCTTCCGGCATATCATATTTCTTCACTCTTTCCTGATCCATCCGGTTCATTTTCTCCACAATGCTGTCTAAGATTTCCTGCTTGCTCTTATAGTGCTTATATAGAGCTGCTTTCGTCACTCCCATCCTGTCGGCAATATCATTCATGGAAGTTCCCATATAACCACTCTGGGCAAACAGCTTTAATGCTTCGTCTAAAATTCTTTCCTTTGTATTCTTCTCTCTGATACTCATCACTTACCTCACTCCTAATTTATTTTTTAAAATTGGCACATACAGCCTCGAAATAATTACTTTCTCATCATTTTCCAACACTGCTTCAAATCTGCCACCAAGTGCCGGCGAAATATGCAGGATTTTTTCAATATTTACAATCATGGACTTTGAAATCCTCATGAATGGAAGTTCTTCTATCACATCTTCTAGCTGATATAGTCTTTCCTTAACCTCATAAACACTTTGCCTGCAATAAGCGAATACTTTGTTATCCACCGTCTCAAAATAATAGATATCCGATGCTACAATCGTACTGATTCCATGCTCATCATATCCGGTAAACTTTATTTCACCATACCTTAATCTATGTATTAACCTGTCCATGTCATCTGATAAGGTATGACACCTGAATATTATTTCATCCTCCTCATACGAAGAAGGACGAATGACTGATACTTTCATCTGCTTTCTCCATATAAATATGTTATTGTAGCAGTTTCCTGACAAATATAAGGAAACAGCTTATATGAATGCTCCTAATACCCAATTACCAGCAAGCGACATTCCTCACAGCACTCAGCCGCTATACTTGTCCGATGCCCCGGCTTTAAAGAAGTAATCTCTATAAATCCATCCGCTTTGTCTGCCTTCTCAAATACACCCGGCACCTCATTAGCAAAACTGAATGCTCCATCTTTGCTTGCAAATAAATATCCTTTTCTCATTTCTTTACCACATTTTGTACAAACCATTCTTGATTCCTCCATCAAGTTGTAACTGTTCAGAGCCAAGCAGATTTCCAGAAAAATTGTGAGTCATGCTTGCATGAACGAACAATTATTTCTGAAAATCTATTTGACGGATACGCCACACCGACGAAATGCGCAGCATTTTGGAGGTTGGCTCTGAATAGTCTCTCTCATTTTTCTTAAAAAAAGCAGCACTTAAAATCCACATCAGGAAAATAAGCACTGCGTCTTTGCGTCTGTCTTATAATATTATAAGTTACCTTTTGGTTACTTCATATTATAGTAACCGCTTGGTAACTTGTCAAGTGTTTATTTCATTATCGCATTCATATAGCCTATCAGTATATGACATGGTGCAAAAAGCACTGCGAATATCAATAGTTGAAGATTACCACACACCACTGCACTTTCTATAAACAGTAAGGATGGTAAAATGGACAGATACAGTGACGCTTTAGACGCAGAGCTTTACTATTCTCTCCACTTCTTTACGATTCTTGAATATTTCCAAAAATTAATCAGAACCCTGACACCTTCATCCAATAGAACTGCCAGAAACACTCCTAAAATTCCCAATTTACAAATAAATACTAAGACCGATGCTACACTCACGATCCAAATCGTTCCAAAAATCTGAGTAAACAACATCCACATGATGATTGGAAATGCTAATATAAGCAGCCTCTTTCAGTATTGTTTATTACTTGACTTTTATTTCATAATTTCCTACTTTTGTTTCCGTTATCAAAGTTCTGCAAATCTATCACAGCCTTTTGTTTTAAGCCAAATATACAATGTCAGACCAGCCACAACATTTACTGCTATAAAAATTCCGATATAGCGCATATATCCCAATGTATAACCCGGCAGCGCCATATATCCGATAAACAGAAGTGCTGTATATCCGAATCCGCCAAACAGTGTTATCATCACAGAAGCACTCTGCTTTATCGGTGTAAGCTCATTTGTCCAGGTAAGCACCGGCTTTATCACTCCCATAAATAAACCAAATACTGCCATGACAAACACATAGGATAGTACCTGCAGGATCATCATTACAAACTGTCCGATTTTAAATGGGCAGACTACTGCTGTACAAATCATGCAAAGCATCGCAGGTATACTATTTAAAATAAGCTGCATATCCAGTTTCGCGCGAAGTACCTGCCATGGTGTCACAGGAAGAGACTGTGCAATCCACAGACTTTTACCCTCCAAAGATATCGAAGGTGCCGTCATAATATTCATGGATATAAGACCACAAAGCATGACCGTAATCAGCAGCAGAACACTTCCATCCTGACTTCCAAACATGCCATTCAGCATTGTAAACAGCTTTCTTCCCTTCCATAAAAGTCCAGCCGCACATACAGGCATCAGGAACACGCCAAGTCCACTGTTTAACATATATCCAGAACTTGATGTAAAATGTTTAAACTCCCTTAATAGCAGTGCTTTCGATACGCTTTCCTGTATCATAGTCTTTCTGCGATATTTCACTTTGCCGACTTTGCCAGTGGATATTGCCACCTGTAAGAAGCTTTTTGATATCAAAAACCACATCGCTAAAAACAGAACTGTAACCAATGCAATCATTATAAGAGAAGATTGCATATCTCCTGCGCCAACACTACCAAAGGTAAAGAGCAGATATGCAGAACCCTTGATCTTTTCTCCATACACAGTCAGGTTGGTAAGCAGGTCTGTAATCATATTCCGTGCCTTGAAATAGAAGAAATAATAAGCACCGATAAATAAAAGCGATACCAATACCGTAATCATGCTTTTATGCTTTAATTTCAGGCTTACTTTTGCAACAACATATCCAAGCAAGCAGGACAGCGTCATAACAAATACAGAAATCAACAGTGTAAGAATAATTCCACCAAATATGTTCTGCGTATTAACTCCAGCTGTCACCATATACACAATCCACGCCGGGATAATTACGACTGCCGAGTACATCAGTCCCAAAATGTAAACACTAAGCAGTCGTGATGCAACAATTGCTGATACCGGAATTGGCATGGACAAAAGCAGATCATTATCCTTTGCCAGATACAGACCGGAAAATGTGTTAAATACACTGCCAAATGTACCAAGTAAAATTGCAAGAAGCCCCATAAGCGCATAATACATCCATCCCATATCGAGTGCCGCCATTGGTGCACATAATTTTCTTGAAAGCATCGTAAATATGCCCCCAAGAACTCCTATCATAATAACCGCAAACCATATCATAAACATGATTGTGGACACCTTAGAACGGGCTTTATTCTTCTTCGCATTGTAAAAATATACACGAAAAATTTCACTCAGTTGTTTTTTTACTAAAAGCTTTAACATCCTACTTCTCCAATTCCAGGAATACATCTTCCAGAGACTCATCTCCCTTGACCTCATCCATAGTTCCCTGTCTGATTAACTTACCGCCTTTGATAATAGCAACCTTGTCGCATAATTTTTCTGCAACTTCAAGTACATGCGTTGAGAAAAAGATTGCTCCGCCATTATCGCAAAACGCACGCATCATTTCTTTTAACAAGTGTGATGCCTTAGGATCAAGTCCTACAAATGGTTCATCCATGATAATAAGCTCCGGTTCATGAAGCCATGCTGAAATAATCGCCAGCTTCTGCTTCATTCCATGTGAATATGCAGCAATCGGCTGCGCCAGTTCATCTGTAATTTCAAACAAATCAGCATATTTGTGAATACGCTCTTTTCTATCCGCCGCACTGACCTTAAAAATATCTGCTATAAAATTCAGATACTTGATTCCTGTCATATAATCATAAAGGTCGGGATTATCCGGGATATATGCAATTTTGCTCTTACATTTCAATGGCTGTTCTTTGACGGACTCACCGCCTATGTAAATTTCACCCCGGTCAAACTGCAAAATTCCCACAACAGACTTTAATGTGGTTGTTTTACCGGCTCCATTATGACCGATAAACCCATAGATTTCACCCTTCTGTATATGCAAATTCAAATCGTCTACTGCTGTTTTATCACCATATTTCTTTGTCAGATGTTCAATTCTTAACATATCATTTTCCTCATTTTCAAAATTCTTTTTTACTCATCGTTCTTTTTTCTACGACGTTCTTCGATTTTCCTGTTAATCTTATCAGCCTCTTCTTTTTCCAGCTTTTCTATGCTTCTTTACCTGTTTTCTTTTTCCGGCAGACAAGTCATAACAAGAAAAACTGCTCCCAATACCACGATACTGCCTGCCATAATAACGATCATCTGTGTTGTATTTACTACATTTCCATGAAACTGCGGATTGCAGTCTAACGTTTCCCTGATTGCCGTTATCAGCTCCTTCGGAAGTTTCTCACTCTCCATCTCCTCAAATATGCCACGGAGCATATGATTCTTAATAAGTGAAGTTCCATAAGTCCCCGGAAGATATGACAATGCTTTCTGCAATCCAGAGCCAAAATTAGAGATTGGCATATATGCTCCACAGATAAAGCCATAGCCTGCACTGACAATCGTTCCTACTGCTGACATCTGCCCCTGCGTGGCAAGCGGATAGCTTATAATGCTTGAAAGTGTACTTCCAAATAGCACAAGAAGAAGCTCATCAAAGATAATCCAAAGCACATCCACACAGCTTAAATACCAGCCCATTTTTCCTATGTAAAGAAGTCCGATCACAAGTGCCAGCCCATTTACCAGCAATGAATTCAGTACTGTTGCAAGGAAATATCCAAGATATATCTTTGAGCGGCTTATCGGGGAAACATTGAAATCCTTCCTTGCACCATTCGCCTTATCCTGCACCATTGTAAGATTCACGCAGAATGTAACTGTTACACAGCTTACTGCTAAGAGAGCGGCAACTAGCTGGGATGCAACTGTCCCATCAATCAACTTTTCCGCAATCGTAAATCCTTCCGGAAATGCTGATGTAAAAGAATCTTTATAGACCTTTGCTAAAAATGTGACATACAGCACAATCAGAATAATAGGTGTAATCAGAGATGAGAAAAACATTCCTTTATCCCTGAAAAATAATTTCCTGTTCCTGTTCATAAGAGAAATAACTGCCTTCATTAGTTTTCGCCTCCCAGCACCTTGCCTGTTACCGCAAGAAATACATCATCCATTCCGCCTTTTACTACCTCGTAATCTCTAAATATATCCTGATGTTTAACTATAAGCTTTGTTGCTTCAATGGTATTTCCTATTTTTATCTGATATCCGTCCTTTATTACCTTATACTTCATACCCAAAGACTTCATTTCATCTTCTGTCACACCATAGATTGATACTGTATCCTGCACATAGGCGCTCTTTAATTCAAATGGTGTTCCTTCAGCTACTATGCTTCCTTTATCAAGGATTACGACATATCCCGCATTAGCAGCTTCCTCCATATAATGTGTTGTAAGAAAAATTGTAAGATTCTCATCTGTTCTTAGTTTTTCAATAACTTCCCAGATTCTCCTTCTGGTCTGCGGATCAAGACCTGTGGTCGGTTCATCCAAAATCAGTATTTCAGGCTTATGAAACAACGCTCTGGCTATATCAATTCTTCTACGCTGTCCTCCTGACAATTTACCAACAGGTCTGTTTATATAATCTTCAAATCCAAGAAGTCCTGTAAGCTCCCCAAGCCTCACATCAAATTCCTTTCCAGTGATTCCATAGAGCGCAGCCCTGCTTTTCAAGTTTTCTCTTACAGTAAGTGGTTTATCCAGCACACTATCCTGAAATACTATTCCCAGTTTCTTACCCAGCTCATTTCCCAGCTTTTCAGCAGCTACTCCATCAATCTCCACACTTCCACTATCCTTGTGAAGTTGACCACATATAATAGAAATTGTTGTGCTCTTTCCAGCGCCATTAACGCCGAGGAAAGCAAACAGTTCTCCTCTTTTAACCTTGAAATTCAGGTCATTAACAGCTTTTATATCACCGAAGTTCTTGGTTAAATGACTTATTTTTATGATATCTGATCCCATTTTGTTCTCCTTTATCTCAATCTGATCTACTATGTTTAGCAGCAGAAGCAACAACATATATAAAGATTTTATATATCTGTTTTTGTTTTATCGTATATTTATCTATATGTCTATATGAGCATTACTAAGATGCATAATATATGAACCAAGATGCATTAAAACAATCGAGTAGGGGAGATTTTCTCTCCCCTCTCACACCACCGTACATGCCGTTCGGCATACGGCGGTTCAACATAACTTCAAAGCGTGGCGCTCATTGTAATAGTCGAGACAGCTGATGAGTCCTGCTTTTGCAAGCACAGCTTTCGATACTGCTCGACTCAGACATGATTTAGTGGCTACGAATTGATAATGGTCGCCCCATTGTGACGTTCGTTTTGCCCTGTATGGGTCTATTCCCAATTTAAGCAACCCCCATTCTCGCTTCTTCGGTACTTTCCACTGTTTCCAGATGATAACACGAAGCCTTGTCCTTAAATGTGCGTCAATTTCTGTCATCGCTGCTTTCATGGAGCCAAGGGCGTAGTAGTTAATCCACCCTCTTGTCACTTGGTTGATTTTGGCAATCTTACTTGTGACCGTTCCAGGCATTTTTCGACAGGTCAGCTCTTTCAGTCTGCTCTTGAACTTTTTCACAGAATCCTGATGTGGTCTGCATTTCCATTCATTCGCTTTGCTGTCCATGTAGAAGCCGAAGCCAAGATATTTCAGCTTCGTTGGTCTCGTGATATGGGTCTTGGTCGTGTTTACCTTTAGCCCGAGTTTCCTCTGTATCCAGTCCGTGACCGTCCGCATGACACGTTTTGCACTCGCTTCGCTTCTGACTGCTATCACACATGCTATGTCATAATTAAATATGTACAAAAGTTCCGGAATAAAAATGTACAAATGGTATCATCGTAAAAGCTGATAAAGGAGGCTTGGCGATGATTATCAAATCACCTGTTACAACGAATCTGAAAATTGAGAAACTGGAGGACTTATACAAGTTAAAACTATTTATGGAATCAGCCAACCTGAAAATTAATAAAAGCCAGATTGCCCGAGAACTGGATGTGGACAGAAGAACTGTTGATAAATATATCAATGGATTTCATAAGTCAAAGCATCGGACATCGAGCAACTGCCTAACCCCTTACAAGGACATCATCCGAGAACTTCTTTCGGATGAAAATGAACAGGTCTTTTATTACCGCCGCGTTCTTTGGCAGTATCTGTGCGATAACCATGGTTATCATGGCGCTTACAGTAACTTTTGCTATTACCTTTCCAGGGAACCAGAATTCGCCGCGTATTTTCGTAAAAGACTTCCGGCAAAATCAGAAGCCTATCTCCGCTATGAGACACCAGCGGGAAAGCAGGCACAGCTGGACTGGAAGGAATCCCTGAGGCTTTTAACGACAGATCTCGGATGGGTCGAAGTAAACATCTTTGTCCTGCTTCTTTCCTTCTCCAGATACCGCATTTACCGGATGGTACCAACAAAGTCACAGGATGTACTTTTCTTCTGCCTGGATGACGCGTTTACGGTGTTTGGCGGTGTGCCGGAAGAGATTGTGACAGATAACATGAAAACGATCATGGATCAGCCAAGGACAAGAGGCTCGAAAGGAAAAATAAATATTCGCTTCCAGCAGTTCGCCGATGATTATGGATTCCGTGTCCAGCCATGTATTGCCGCCACGCCAAAGACAAAAGGAAAAGTGGAATCTCCGATGCGGATTCTCGATGAACTCCGTGCATACAATGGTCGGCTGACTTACCTTGGATTCGTGGAACTTCTGGCAAAGATCAACAACAGGGAAAACTCGAAAGTACACCCCGGAACCGGAAAGATTCCGTTGATGTATCTGAAAAAAGAAAAGGATTCCTTCGGCCCGTTACCGCAGCAGACCATCAGAAATCCCTATCAGCTGGTCGATCATAAAGTCCGCATAGACAACGCCAGCCTCTTCCGCTACCGCGGAAAGCAGTATTCCGTACCGCCGGAATACATTGGCAAAAGCGTTACCCTGCAGGTTTACGATGACTACATCCATGTGTATTGTAACATGAAACGCATCGCACTGCAGCCTTTGTCGGAAAAGAAAATCAACTATCAAGAGGACCATTACCGGGATCTCATTTGCAGAACGCATTCGTTTGCAGAAGAAAATATCGCAGCACGAGCAAAGGAAAATCTCAGGGCGTTAGGAGCAGTGTATGAATAACAGCAGTATCTACAAACAGACGATACAGAACCTTGGAACACTCCGGCTGAACCAGATGGAACTCCATCTGGAAGAAGTCGCCGGAGATGTGGGAACAAAGAATCTTTCTTTTACGGAGGGGCTCTTAAAACTAACGAATTATGAAGTGGACTTCAAGGAACAATCTGCAGCACAAAGTACGATTCATGCGGCGGCATTTCCGTTCGTAAAGACACTTTCGGATTTTGACTTCAGCTTCCAACCTTCCGTGAGCGAAGCCCAGATGCAGGAATTCTGCACCCTTGGATTTATGGAGAAGGCGGAGAATATCGTCTTTCTCGGATCGAGCGGAGTTGGTAAGACGCATCTGGCAACATCCATCGGGGTTGCTGCTGCAAAACACCATAACATCACCTATTTCATCAAATGCAGCGATCTTCTGCAGCAATTGAAAAAAGCAAAGCTGGAGAATCGTCTGGAAGCGAGGCTGAAGCATTTCAACCACTACAAGCTTTTGATTATTGATGAAATCGGGTACCTTCCGATTGACAAGGAGGATTCCAACCTGTTTTTCCAACTGATCGATATGCGTTATGAGAAGAAAAGTACGATCCTGACGACAAATATCAACTTCGGAGATTGGGACAGCGTTTTTTATGATGCAGTCGTAGCAGATGCAATCCTGAACCGTGTTCTACATCATTCCCATGTCGTATCGATCACAGGAAAATCCTATCGGTTGAAGGACTTTGAACAGGAGGAACCATCACCGTAAACTGTACATTTTTATTTAGGATTTTTTGTACATTTCTACTTGACAGTTAATACAGGCTTACACGGAGATCGAACTTGACCTTTCAGCTTACATTCCGCATGGCTTCGGGACCAGCGACTGCATCATTGTTTCCGATAACAGGATGCATGTCATTGATCTGAAGTACGGTCAGGGAGTGCTCGTGGAGTCAGAAGAAAACCCGCAGATGATGCTCTATGCACTCGGCGCACTGGATCTCTTCGGAGATCTGTACAACTTCGAGGAAGTATCGCTGACCATCTTCCAGCCGAGACGAGACAATATTTCGACTTGGAACACCACGGTATCACACCTCAGGGAATGGGCAGATGAAGTCTTAAAACCTAAAGTTGCTCTGGCCAATGAAGGACTCGGCGATTACTGCTCCGGCGACTGGTGCCGCTTTTGCAAAGCAGCAGTCAAGTGCCGTGCAAGAGCCGAAAAGCAGCTCGCTCTCGCAAAGTACGAATTCCAGAAGCCACCCCTCCTCTCGGATGAAGAGATTGATGAGATCCTTCCCGATCTCGATCCACTGATGAAATGGGCTGAAGATCTGATGCAGTATGCCACAGATGAAGCAGCCGAGCATGGAAAGAAGTGGAGAACCTACAAACTGGTCGAGGGACGCTCAAAGAGAAAGTATACAGATGAGCAGGCTGTATCAGAGGCCGCGAAGAATGCCGGCTATACCGACATTTACAGGAGAAGCCTCATCCCTATCACGGAAATGGAACGCCTGATGGGTAAGAAAACGTTCCATGAAGTCCTTGGCGGACTTGTGATGAAGCCGCCGGGCAAACCGACACTCGTGCCGAGAACGGACAAGAGGCCGGAATTAATAGCAAATGATGTTCATGATGAATTCAAGGAGGAAATTTAATTATGTCAACCAATCAGAATCCCACAAAAGTCGTAACCGGTATCGTAAGACTCTCTTATGCAAATGTATGGGAACCGAAGTCCATCAACGGAGGCAAGGAAAAGTACAGCGTTTCGCTGATCATCCCGAAGTCCGACAAGAAGACGATTGACGCCATCAACAAGGCCGTCGATGCCGCTATCGAGGACGGTATCAGCAAGTTCGGCGGCAAGAAGCCGAACAAGGCTGCGATCAAGCTTCCTCTCCGCGACGGTGATATTGAGCGTGATGACGAGGCCTACAAGGACAGCTTCTTCGTCAATGCCAACAGCACCACTCCGCCCCAGATCGTTGATGCTCATGTTCAGCCGATTCTTGATCGCAGCGAAGTTTACAGCGGCTGCTATGCAAGGGTATCTGTCACTTTCTACGCTTTCAACTCCAACGGAAACAAGGGCGTGGCCTGTGGTCTTGGTAACATTCAGAAGATCAGGGACGGAGAGCCTCTCGGTGGTCATAGCAGTGCTGCTGATGATTTCTCCGACTTCTCCGATAACACCGGCGATGATGATTTTCTTGGCTGATAGCAGAAAGGCAGCGATATGAAAGACATTCTTGATACGGTTCTCTACATCATCTACGCCCTCTTCGGGCTCGGCGGACTGGGCCTCACGATCCCTATGGTCGTGATCTCCATCCGGAATACCAAGCGCGACGATACGTATGAGAAGGAACCGCACGATCAGAAGATGAAAAATCAGGCAGCCGCCGCAGAGCGTGACAAGGAATTCGCAGCGCAAAAGCAGCAGTGGGATAAAGAATACCACGAAAGGCGCATGGCTTCTCTCGAAGATCTGAAACACTGACAACTGAATAACGGAAACATGTAACGGCGGCGGGAGGCAGAATTCCCGCCGCTCATTTTTTATGGAGACACATTATGAAATCACTTAGTATCGATCTCGAAACATTCTCAGACGTCGATCTGAACAAGTCCGGCGTGTACCGGTACACGGAAAGTCCGGCCTTTGAGATTCTTCTCTTCGGATTTGCCAGAGATGATGATCCGGTAACCGTCCTGGATCTGACTGCCGGCGATACTGTTCCTGAAGATGTTCTGGACGCACTAACAGACGAAACAGTGACAAAGTGGGCATTTAATGCAAGCTTTGAGCGGATCTGTCTTTCCGCATATCTTAGAAAATATTACCCGGAGCGCTTTGTCACCTACAGTATTCCGGAAGACAGCGTCCGAAATTACCTCGACCCGGCATCCTGGCGCTGTTCCATGATCTGGTCTGCCTATCTTGGCCTTCCCCTCTCTCTGAAAGGCGTCGGCGAGGCATTAGATCTCGAAGAACAGAAAATGGCAGAAGGCAAGGAACTCCTCCGCTACTTCTGCACTCCGTGCAAGCCGACAAAGACGAACGGCGGCAGAACAAGGAATCTCCCCTCTGACGCACCGGATAAATGGGAGGTCTTTAAGAAATACAACCGCCGCGATGTCGAGGTGGAAATGTCCATCAAAAAGCACCTGCGTAACTTCCCTGTCCCGGAATCGGTCTGGGAGGAATACCACATCGATCAGGAGATCAACGACAGGGGCATTCTTGTAGACCTTGAGATGGCAGAACAGGCCATTGCAATTGACAGCCGGTCAAGAGCCTCTCTTACCGAGAAGCTCAAAAAGCTGACCGGTCTTTCCAATCCGAACTCTGTCGTGCAGATGAAGGACTGGCTGAGTGCCCACGGCCTTAAGACAGATACCCTTGGCAAGAAGGCTGTGGCATCCCTTCTGGAAACTGCTCCGGATGATCTGAAGGAAGTGTTAATGCTCCGTCAGCAGATTGCCAAATCCTCGGTAAAGAAGTATCAGGCCATGCAGAACGCTGCCTGTCGGGACCACAGAGCAAGAGGAATGTTCCAGTTCTATGGGGCAAACCGCAGTGGACGATTCTCCGGGCGGCTGATTCAGTTACAGAACCTTCCTCAGAACCACATGCCGGATCTGGCGGAGGCAAGAGCCCTCGTAAAAAACGGTGACTATGACTCTCTTGATCTTCTCTATGATTCCGTTCCGAACGTTCTGTCCGAGCTGATCCGGACTGCTTTTATTCCCCGTCCTGGCATGAAATTCATCGTCAGCGACTTCTCTTCCATCGAGGCAAGAGTCCTGGCTTATCTCTCTGGTGAACAGCATACGATGGACTCCTTTGCCAGAGGAGAAGATATCTATTGTGCTACGGCATCAGCGATGTTCCATAAGCCGGTCGTCAAACACGGCGTCAACGGTGAGCTCCGGCAGAAAGGTAAGATCGCGGTTCTCGCCTGCGGCTATGGCGGCTCCGTCGGCGCTCTGAAGGCGATGGGAGCGCTCGACATCTGGCGGACCCGTATTCCACGCCCTGCCGGTACTTCTTCGCATTTTTACTCCGGTAGTAAACAATTCCACGGACAATCAATGCGCCGATGAGACCAACGAGCATGTCCTGGGGATGAAAGCTCGGAAGCTTTTCTGTAAAAGCATCCCCGAAATGCAGAAACGTATAGACCAGTTTTTCTCCGGCCTGACTGCCCTCTGCAATTCTGTAAACAGATCCGACCTTATCCACCAGATACCAGATGATCCCGTAGGGCACCGCCTGCACCAGCTTCTTTTTCAAATCCGGATTCATCGCTCCTGCCCCCGTTCTCTCTGCTTTACCTTCTCCCGATTTCTGTGGCTGATCTTCTGCTGATACAGATACAGCTTCCTGCGGATCGAAGGCTTCTTCTCCTTCAGGGACGTCCGCTCCGTATATTCCTTGAAGGCCGCCGTCATAACATCCACATCCCTGGCCTTGAAAAAGACCATATAACGCGGTTTTTCCGACAGCTTATCCTTCTTCAGAGCAAAATCGATATTGTACTTCTTTGCCACCCTTTCAAAGTCTCTGATGTTGTGGTCTGTCACCTCAATGTTTGCAAGCTTCGAGTTCTGCTTCATCAGGTCCTTCATGGACTGTTTGCCTTCCGGCTGATATGTCTCCGCATATTTTTCATCCAGGGCTTTCTGCTTCTGCAGATACTGCATGTACTTCCGAATCGCAGCTCTCAGCATTGAGCCTGTCAGGTGAAGGCCCTTCCTGCCGGTATTGATCACCAGGACCACAACCTTCTCATTGACCTCATCCTGCATGGCATTCCTCCTCCCTGATCAAAAGAAGCAGGTATGACGGATTTCTTCGCCCCCCCTGCTTTCCGGTTAACTGTTTCCGTACAGATCATGATTGACCAGTGCGCCGTAGTAATTGCTGATCGTCACCGGTGCATTGTACAGGACCGCAAGAAGATATTGCTTTATGTTGCGCACTCTGGTCGTATTTTCCCGCATGCAGGAAAGAACATATCGGATATGCTCACAGTCCAGCTTAAGCAGCCTTGCCTTTACCACCTCCGCCGGCCTCTGTTCCCCACCCACCGTAATAAACGGCTTTGTGGAACAGACCGCATCGAGCATGATCTCAATGATCTCATCGATGTCAGCCTGATCCGGATGATCTGTTATCAGCGCATCATAGGAGATATTTTCCCTGATGAGATCACGATATGCATCCCTTTCCTTTCTCATCTCATCTGCCCTGACTTCTGCGGCCTCCTGACAAGAAATGAATCGATTATTATTCATCTCCGTATTTGATCTGTCTTTATTTGTTTTATCAGTATTTATTTGTGCGGCACTTTCCGTACACGGTGTCTCCGTATCCGGTTTTGCCGTGACCGGATTTTCCGTACACGGTGAATCCTCACACGGTGCGCGCGGCATCTCATAGATGATGTACTCTGTCTGGCCCATGCGTCCATGCTCTCCCCGGATCTGTCTTCTGGTAAGGTACCCGGCCTTTTCCAGCTCCTTTAATCCGGAGCTGATTCCGTCCGGACTCTCCTTCGATATCTTTGCAAGGCCCCGGATACTGTAGTGCCAGTCATCCGGAAGACTCAGCAAAAGTGACAGGAGTCCCTTTGCCTTGAGAGATAAGTTCTGATCCCGCAGGTGAACATTTGACATGACTGTATAGTTTTTGTTTTTCTCAACGCGGAATACAGCCAACATTCATCACCCCCTCTCTCCGCAGGCGGCCTCGATTGATTTTTTACTTTTCAACTGATCAGCCCTCCTCTCTGAATTTTTCCCGATAGGTTGTCATGCCCTTTATTTCCTGACACTCAACAAAAGCACAGAACCGGTACTTAAAGCCTGGCCTGTGGTTTTTGCATCCCCGGCAGAAAGCATCTTCGCTTAATTCCAGGCCGCTCCCGGAACTCTGGCTCATCAAAAGCCTGTAACAGACAAGCCTGTTATCCTCTTTCATGGGCATCCGCCTCCTGCGCTCTCCGAGTTCCCTTCAGAATCTCCTTCATGCAAAAACCGATGCAGGGATTTGCCCGCCCATAAGGACATCCCTCGCATCGGTTTCTTTCTGATTCCGGCTTCTTCGCTGGAAGCAGATAATAACAGTTTTCCTCACCCAGAAGGCATTTCCTGTTCCGGCCTCCCCACCAGTAGCAGAAACGGCAGTCCTCAGGCCGGTCTTCCGCATATCTGACTGTCGTTTTATTCATTCTTTTCCGCCTCTCCTTGGTTCGCCCGCTTTCTCATTTCTTCTTCCTCTTCCCGGTCCGCTTTTCCGCCTACGGAGCAGATGCACCACATGAAAAAGGCGTTCAGGACACTGGCCGCAATCAGAATGACTGCAATGTATTTCATAAGCTTCTCCTTCACAAACAATTGTCATTTGTTTTCTCTCCGATCCGGCCAGTGGTGTGGACAAAGGCAGGTCGGAAATCTTTGCTTAACAGCAAAAGGATATGGCGGAACCATTTGCTGATTTCGCCACATAGTTTTCACTGTCAATCAGTGTTAACTGCTTGTGTGTTTCTCGTCCTATTTGCCGCTCGCACCCCGGACTCGATCGGGAACACTCAGACCATAGGATCGTTACTCCTCCCCGCCTTCATTATGGCCGGGCCGCGAATTACGGAAGTATCATTATGCTGCACAGGTTAATCTCCTCTCATCACGAGACCATCATCGCAGTCGGACTCTTAAGATCCGTTCTGCATCTCCGTTGATCGCTCCCCGGTAAACCGGATCACGGCGGCGGAATGCGCGCTGCTCTTCCTGTGCGGAACTTCTGAGTGCTGTATATCCACTTATCAATGATCAATGAAAGAATTGTTTTTCTTTCATCGACTTGCTGTGGACAGAGGACTGTCCCAATGTGGATCTGAAAAAATTATTTTTGAAAAAAGGAGCCGGAACCGGCTCCCTTGAAAAGAAAAAAAAGCCCTGACAATCCGATCAGATCATCAGGGACAAAGATATACTCTTAGCAGAGATTTGTTTTATATTCCCAGAAGCTGCTTTTTCTTCAGATCAAATTCCTCTTGCGTAATGATTCCTGCATCAAGCAGCTTTTTAAATTTTAATATTTCATCAGCCTCGGAAACGCCTTCCGTATTTGCCGTATTTCCCTGTTCCTGGGACTTTGTAATAATACTCAGAACAGACAGTGCTTCCTGCGCCATTGGATAAATCATCTTGTATAAAGCCCCATTTTTCTTGGTCTCAGCTTCAATAAAATTAACATACACCACCGGCATAGATATGTCATTCAGAGTGATTTTAATCTGGAGCTTTGAACAGGTGGCTTTGTGCTTATGGCCTGTGGTTGCTCCTACAACAGCACCTACCCCGCCAAATAACGCGCCGCCAACAATTGCCCGTCCCACACCACCTTTTTCGATACTGTTCCCATCTTCCAGCAATTCGTACTCAACAATGGACGAATAATCGAAAATTTTCATATCTCGAATCTTTCCCGTAAGGCTTGTTTTGGGAATGGCAAATTTCTTATTCACATCATCAAATAGAATAAATTTTCCTATCTCTTTGGTGGCAGAGAATGCCTCGACTTCGGCCTCATGTTCTTCCTTTTTCTCTGTCTCTGCATTTACAATTTTCTGTAATTCCTCTAATGGATATTTTTTCAGTCTGATCAGTGAAATCTTATTTGCCGACAGCTTTTTCGCGCAGTCCTGACATACATACAGCCCATTATATTTTGCGGAGCTTTTCGACATAGCTCCTGTTGGTGTTCCACAAATCGGGCAGTCTTCCGTTTTAAAAATTCCCATTACGCTAAATCCCCCTTATCTGCATTTCATCCATTTGTAATGTTAAAGGCTTCCAATACCAAATCATTAAGCATTTTCTTATAAATGCCTGCTCTGGATGTTATAGGATTATTATACACCAAGACATGTCTCAAAAAACTCCCTCATTCTGATCTTCCGAATTTGCTTCGTTCCATAAATAACACACTATTATACTCACAGTTAAACTATTACGACCTCAGCAATGCAATAACCCTTCCGACAGCTCCACCGGTCAGGGAAGACAGGCTATCCAGCATCGTCACTATCATCAGACTGGCTGTCATAAAGGCGATTCCCATAACAACATTCTGCCACATCTTAAAAACGGCAAACAGAATGACTGCAATAATCATCAACGCCCAGAAAAATCCGTGTATCAGATGATAGATTCCCCCGATCACTGCGATAACCATTCCCAAAATAAATAATGCAAGCAATATTGGTAAAAGAAAAATTTTTCCAACTATTTTCAGCACAATCATTTATACAATCACCTCCTAATCATCTGCTTCTCTCTGAGGTAACTTTCAAATATGCTTCTTCTGATCAGAACTTTCTTTCCAACCTTGTAGACTGCCCCACACTCATGGGAAAGCCGAGTGACTACTTTGAGCCCGAGACGGTAATAATTACACGCCATTTTGTAGGTGACAAATTCATGAGTCATAAATTCCAGATCCTCATCATCGATCTGATCGGAGAACATCCAGATATTACCGTCCATCGTCTGCTCCCTTCCGATTTGAAGTTTTCTTTTTATTTTTTTGAGCTCCGGATCTTTCAACTGATGCGTCCGGACTTGTTTTTTTTGTGGCAGGCTCATGAAACCGTTCCAGATACTGATCAAAAATATCCTTGTTAATCAGCACCGTACTGTCCATGCGGTAGATTGCACCGGCATCACTTGCCAGCTCCAGGAGCTTCTTGTGAGAAAGGCTGTAAACAACTTCTGCCTGCTGATACCGCAGATACTGCCGCCGGATCTTTCGAATCTGTTCCGGCACTTCCTTCATGCTTTTAATCGATCTGTACTGATTTTCCATACTGTACCTCCACTATGTTTTGTGTTTTTTCATTTACGGGTTCTTTCGGAATATGACAGTTAAGGACATCACTGAATTTAATAGGTCGAGGCTCTATCTTCCTTTTCTAAAATTATTATCAAATACAAAAAGGGCACTTCCAAGATTGCTCTAAGAAATGCCCATCTTAACGGAGCCTGCGCCCCGTTCTATTTTGTTCTGATATCTGTCACGCTGTAATATTCTGCGTCAATCGATGTTTTTTTGATGTCAAATTGATGTCAAACCCGTTTTGACAGCAAGTAGAAACACAACATATAGTGGTTATCAGTCTTTTTTGTCCTCTATATTGTCGTTCTCGGCCTTGAGTGATCTCATTGTCGGGAAGAGCAAAACGTCCCGAATGGCCGCGCTGTTTGTCAGAAGCATGACCAGACGGTCAATCCCGTAACCGATTCCCCCCGTGGGAGGCATGCCGATCTCCAGCGCATGCAGGAAGTCCTCGTCTGTGTGCTGCGCCTCTTCGTCTCCCTGTGCAGACAGGGCATCCTGGGCGGCAAAACGCTCTCTCTGGTCAATCGGATCGTTCAGCTCCGAATAAGCATTGCACATCTCCCAGCCATTGATATACAGCTCGAACCGTTCTACCTTGGAAGGATCGTCCGGCTTCTTCTTGGTAAGAGGGCTGATCTCAATCGGATGATCCATGATAAAGGTCGGCTGTATCATCTTGTCCTCACAGTATTCGTCGAAGAACAGATTGATGATATCGCCCCTCTTATGACGCTCCTCGAATTCGATTCCCCGTTCTCTGGCGAGGGCTTTTGCCTCTTCATCCGTCCGGATTGTCTCAAAATCAATGCCGGTTTCTTCTTTGATCGCATCTTCCATGGTCAGACGGCGGAAGGGCTTGCCCAGATCGATCTCCTTGCCTGTTCCATCCTCTTTATTTCCATAATAAATGGTTGTGCTTCCGCAGACCTTTTGAGCCAGATAACGGAACATGCTCTCTGTCAGCTCCATCATGCCGTAATAATCTGTGTATGCCTGATACAGCTCCATCAGAGTAAATTCCGGGTTATGTCTCTGATCCAGTCCTTCATTCCGGAAAACACGTCCGATCTCATATACCCTCTCCAGTCCTCCGACAATCAGACGCTTCAGGTACAGCTCCAGGGAAATCCGAAGCTTTTTATCTTCGCCAAGGGCATTATAATGAGTAATAAACGGACGGGCCGCTGCTCCTCCGGCATTATCCACCAGCATAGGAGTCTCGACCTCCATAAAGCCCCTTCCATCCAGGAAATTCCGGATCTCCCTGATAATCTCGGATCTTTTAATAAATGTTTCTTTTACGTCCTGATTCATAATCAGATCGACATATCTCTGACGGTAGCGGATATCCGTGTTCACCAGGCCGTGGAACTTTTCCGGAAGCGGCTGCAGTGATTTGGACAGCAATGTTACCTGCTCCGCATGAACCGAGATTTCTCCTGTCTGCGTTTTGAATACATAGCCCTTCACACCGACAATATCGCCGATGTCCATGCGTTTGAATTCTTTGTAGGCTTCATCTCCCAGAGAATCTCTCTGCACATAACACTGAATGGTGCCCAGTTTATCCTGGACATGGCAGAAGGAAGCTTTTCCCATGACACGCTTGCTCATGATACGGCCTGCAATGGAAACCTCCCTGCCGTCCATCTCCTCAAAGTGTTCCACGATTTCCCGGCTGTGGCAGGTCTGGTCGTACTTTGTGATGACAAAGGGATCCTTTCCCGCCGCCTGCAGCTCCGCCAGCTTTTCCCTGCGTACCTTCAGCACCTGATTCAGATCCTGTGCCGGTTTCCGGCCTCCCTGTTTCTGCTGACTGCTGTTCTGCTGTTCTGCCATGGGTACCCTCCTCTTTCTAAAATTCTTTATGTGCTATATGTAATGATTACTGTGTTAAAAGCCCGGCGCCTCACAGGATGATGAATAGAATAGGTGGCAGAAGGTACTTTTGTCACCCGATTCATGTCATGGATGCCTGACATGCCGGATCTTAAATATTTCTCTCAATATTCAGGATTTTATACTGAACATTCCCTGCCGGTGTCTCTACCGCGACAATATCGCCGATCACATGACCGATCAACGCTTTTCCAACCGGGGATTCATTGGAAATTTTCCCCTTCAGGCTGTTTGCCTCTGTAGAACCGACAATGCTGAAATCTACTTCTTCATCGTATTCGAGATCCTGCAGCGCCACTTTGCAGCCGATGTTGATTTTCCCGGAATCCACCTCATCTTCCACAACAACTTCCGCATTCTTCAGGATTTTTTCAATCTCTTCGATCCTTGCTTCAATATCTCTCTGCTCATCTTTGGCTGCATCATATTCCGCGTTCTCGGACAAGTCGCCCTGCTCTCTGGCAACCTTGATTTTTTCCGCAATTTCACGACGCTGATTTACTTTCAGGTCCTGCAGCTCGTCCTCCAGCTGCCGAAGACCCGCATAAGTAAGAATGTTCTTCTTTTCTTCCATAACTGCTTCATCCTCCAAAAATTAACTCTCATGCCCCGCAGGCGGGACGCTGCAAGTAATATAAGTCCCTTCTTCTGATGCGTACAGGCCGTTTTACATGCCAATGCTGTCTCTGCAATTTTCTGATTTTTTTGTCAATTTCTGAATTTTTTCAGCGACAGCGCCGTTATTATAGAACGCTTCTGCAAGCATTGTCAATATGGTTTTGCGTTCTGGAACGCTGTTTCCGGAGTTGTCCCTGCAGTGGTGTCTCTGTAGCCAGGAATCGCCTGCAGTCTGCTTTCTGTTTCCGCTTTTTAGCAGAAAATAAGCTGTGAAGAAAAGCACAGCTCTCCCCCACAGCTCTGACTATCATTTTTCGGTTTTTATCTCTTTTCCCCGGTTTTCCGGAAACAGCAGCGGCAGGTCTTTTCTCCGATTCCTATTCAAGAATTCCGGCGTTCTGTCCGCCCTCCGGAATATGTGTCATTCGGCTGTCCGTTCTTCTCCCAGCAGTTTTTCTACGCTGACAAGCTTGACACAGAGCGAGAACAGCTGTGCCGCTTTAATCAGATCTTCCATTGGCGGATAGGTCGGCGCAATCCGGATATTGGAATCGTTCGGGTCTTTGTGATACGGCCAGGTTGCCCCGGCGCCTGTCATCACCACGCCTGCCTTCTTGGCATGTGCAACGATGGATTTTGCGCATCCCGGAAGGGAATCAAAACTGATGAAATAGCCTCCCAGCGGCTTTGTCCAGGTTCCGATGTCCAGTCCTGTCAGGTTTTCATCCAATATCTGCTCCACGGCCTCAAATTTCGGGCGGATGATATCGGCCTGTTTCCGCATATGCTCGGTCATCCCGTGAATATCCTTAAAGAACCGTACATGTCTGAGCTGGTTAACTTTGTCGTGTCCGATGGTCTGCACCTTCATCTGCGCAAGAATATCTTCCATATTATTAGGAGACGTTGCCAGAGCCGCGATTCCGCTTCCGGGGAAGGTGATCTTGGATGTGGAGGCAAACTTGTAAACCATATCCGGGTTTCCGGCACGCTTGCATTCCGCCAGAATCTCAATCAGGTAATCCTGTCTGTCGTCATACAGATGATGGATGCCATAAGCATTGTCCCAGAAAATCCGGAAATCAGGAGCCGCCGGCTTCAGTCTGGCAAAACGGCGTACCGTTTCATCCGAGTAGGAGTAGCCTGTCGGATTTGCGTATTTCGGCACACACCAGATTCCCTTGATGGAAGGATCTTCCGAAACCAGATTTTCCACCATATCCATATCCGGCCCCGTCGGAGACATGGGAACAGGTATCATCTCAATCCCGAAATACTCCGTGATTCCAAAATGTCTGTCATAGCCGGGTACCGGGCAGAGAAATTTTATCTTATCCAGCCTGCACCATGGAGTATTCCCCATAATTCCGTGCGTATACGCGCGGGAAACAGTATCGTACATGACGTTAAGAGAGGAATTTCCATAAATGATGATGTTGTCCGGATTATTTTCCATCATGTCGCCGATGAGAACCTTTGCCTCATGGATGCCGCTTAAGACACCGTAATTCCGGCAGTCCGTTCCGTCTTCACAGCACAGATCCGCATTGGAATCCAGCACATCCATCATTCCCATGGAAAGATCCAGCTGTTCCTTGCAGGGTTTACCGCGGCTCATGTCAAGATGCAGTTCCATCGCCTGATACTTGCGATATTCCTTCCGCAGCTTCTCCTCCTCGGCTTTCAGCTCTTCTCTGCTCATTTCCCTGTATGGTTTCATGGAAGTTCCTCCTAACGCCTGTTTTTACTTGTTTTCAAGTACCTTATCTATGCTATGGGAAAGTATCTGTTCTGTCAATCCCCTTTTTATAAAAACCCGGCGTGAGACGGATGATTTTTTGGTTTTGCAAGTTAAAAGTATAATTCCTGCACAAGCAAGCATGCGCCCGTTTCTGTTTAGCGACTGGACTCTCGTTTGCCTTATACTGTATAAGTCCACGCGTCCCTCCGCTGCTTCGCAGCTCTCGCGCCGCTATCAGCTATTCGCATTCTCGTGTCGCTTACGCTCCCCTCCATGCTCATACCTGTTGTCGTCGCTTAAGCAGAAACGCTCTTGCATGCCAGCATGCGCCCGTTTCTGCTTAGCGACTGGACTTATACAGTAAATTTTCTTGCGATGGCGACAGCGGCGCGGTAATACGGCGGGAGCAGTGCCTTCCCGGCGTTTTTCAGTTCCTGCCGGATGGGAATCTGCTGCGGGCAGTGTTTCTCGCATTTTCCGCAGCCGATGCACTGGGAAGGAAACGCGGGCTCCCGACGCAGGGCAACTGTCTGGAAATATTCATGCCGCCCGGCGCTTTTGCTTTCCATATACATAGCGTTATAGCAGCGGAACGCGCCGGGAATATCCACTCCCTGCGGACAGGGCATGCAGTAGCGGCAGCCTGTGCAGTTCACCCGTAATTTTTCATTAATAAAATCCCTGATCTGCCCGATCAGCCTCAGATCCTGTTCGGAGAGCGCACCCGGATGTACCCGGGAAGCGATCCTGCAGTTTTCCTCTACCATCTCCATAGAATTCATCCCGGATAAGACGCAGGTAACCTCCGGCTGATTCCAGAGCCAGGACAGTCCCAGCTCCGCGGCACTTCTTTTTCCCGGATCCGCGGCGACTGCCTTTCTTGCTTTTTCTGGCAGCATTTGAATCAGCCTGCCTCCCCGGAGAGGCTCCATGATAATAACCGGGATCCCCCTGGCCGCTGCCGCCTGCAGGCCTGTTCGCCCGGCCTGTGTATTCTCATCCATATAATTATACTGGATCTGACAGAAATCCCAGTCGTAGGCATTCAGAATCTTCAGGAACATCTCCGTATTCCCGTGAAAGGAAAAACCGATGTTCCGAATCTGTCCGGATTCCTTCTTCCGGGTGATCCATTCTTCTATACCGAGTTTTTTCAGGCGCTCCCACTCCGAAAGATCTGTAAGCATATGCATCAGATAGTAATCCACATGATCCGTCTGCAGCCGGGACAGCTCTTCGTTAAAATATCGGTCAATGGCAGCTCTGGTCTTCACCAGGTACTGCGGGAGCTTTGTGGCTATATTGATCTTATCCCGGATCGGGTTTCGGGAAAGGATTTTACCCAGCGCCGCTTCGCTTCCCGGATAGACATACGCGGTATCAAAATAATTAACCCCCAGCTCAACCGCGTGAAGGATTTCCCGCTCTGCTTCCTCCAGATCAATTCCTGTTCCTTTTCTGGTAAACCGCATGCATCCGAATCCAAGAACCGAAATCGGTTCCCCGTATCTGTTCTTTCTGTACTGCATTTCTTCTCCTCTCCGGATAGATTTTTTCCTTAACCGGAATTATAACACGAATGCAGAATTGAAAAATACTGTTCCAAAAATACTGTTCAGCAAGAAGCTTCCTGCGGCAGCAGATACGCTTATTTTCTGCAAGGTTCACCGGAATTCACTCTGAAATATACTTCAGATTAGTACCTTTTTTCCGCCCGGATTATGGTATATGATTAGGGCGTTGAGCGATCATTCTGTAATGGAGGTCTTAAAAATGGATATTTTTAACTGCTTTGCACCGACACGCGTCGTATTCGGCAGAAACTCTCTGGAGCTCCTGCATACCCTTCCGGCTCTGGGAAAAAAGGCCCTGCTGGTCACCAGCAACGGAAAATCTACCATTAAAAACGGTTCCTTTGATAAAACCGTCGGAGAACTGAAGGCTCTCGGGATTGATTATGTCCACTTCAACCATATCGCTGCCAATCCGGAAAACACGGCGGTGGAAGAGGGCGCAAGGATCGGACGTGAAAACGGGGTGGATTTTGTAATCGCCCTTGGCGGAGGGTCTGTCATGGATGCCTCGAAGAGCATTGCCATGCTGATTCCCCAGCACACCGATACCCTCTGGGATTTTGCCAATTCCCCCGCGGGTGGAAAACAGATTCCTTCTGAAAAGGCCCTCCCCTGGATTGCCATTACCACCTCGGCCGGAACCGGTTCGGAAGTAGACGCCACCAGCGTGATCTCCAATCCCGGCGCCCATGAAAAAATCGGTGTGAGCGGATGTCCCTTCGCCGCCTATGCCATTGTTGATCCGGAACTGATGAAAACGGTTCCGCCCATGTATACCGCATATCAGGGCTTTGACGCACTGTTCCACTCCCTGGAAGGATACATCAGCTGCAAACACAATCTGATGAGTGAGATGGTGGAGCGGACCGCCATTGAAAACATAGGAAAATATCTTCCCCGCGCGGTAAAAGACGGCAATGACATGGAGGCAAGGGAAAAGGTTGCCTTTGCCAATACGCTCTCCGGCTACTCCATGGTCTTTGCGTCCTGTACCTCAGAGCACAGCATGGAACACGCCATGAGCGCTTATCATATGCAGCTTCCGCACGGAGCCGGTCTGATTATGCTCTCTCTGGAGTATTTCCGCTTCTGGATCAATAAGCATGTCTGCGATGACCGTTTTGTGGACATGGCAAGATTCCTGGGAAAAACAGATGCAGAAAAACCGGAGGACTTTCTGGAAGCTCTTGCCAGTCTGCAGCGGGCCTGCGGTGTAGACAATCTGAAGATGTCTGACTACGGTATTAAAAAGGAAGATGCCATGACCCTTGCCAAAAACGCAAGGGCAACCATGCTCCGCCTGTTTGTGGCGGATCCGGCGGAAACCACCGATGAAGAAATCGCCGGCATCTACGAACGCGCGTTCCGATAATCCATCCAGATCATACCGCCTTTCTTTCCCTGCCGGACAATCCCTTGTCCGGCAGGTTTTTCTTTGCTTTTTTGCTTTTTTCTTATAATAATATCATCTTTTTTGTCACCGCTTTCCATTCTCTTCCCAGCTGACATCCCGAAAAAAGGCGATGATAAAAGGCTGATAAAAAGTTCACTCTCCCCTCCAACTCTCCCCTTGACACCTGAAAAAAAGATGTTACAATAGCCTCAGTGATTAGCACTCATTATTATCGAGTGCTACCAGAAAGACATGTAAGGAAAGACATCGCAGGTAAAGGAGGCGATTGAATTGAAAACCTATATGATCATACCTGTATATGATACTGTTATTCTTCCCGATGTGGATTATCAGCTGGGAATTTCTGATCTGACCGATGATGAAAAAAGCAGAATAAAAATAGATAATAACCGTGTGCTGCTGATGCCCCTGAAGGAGTCAAAGGAGCGTACTTCTCTTACCATGGAGGATTTCTACGGCCTCGGCGTGGAGGCCGAGGTTCTGGAGCTCCGGGAAACTCCCAAGGGAACACGGATCCACGCACAAACCAGAGAAAAAGTCAGGCTTACCGATCTGAATGTGGGGGATACACTGCTGGAAGGCTCTTTTGAATCACTGGAAGAGGTTTCCGACATCACCGTGAAGGCGGAACAGAACCTTCTGGATGACCTGAAAAAAATGACGACGGAAATTGCCACGCATATACAGGGCGGCGAGCTGGCTATCCAGTATATCAAGGGCATCCATTCCATCAATGAATACGGCGCCGCGTTCTGCCAGTTTTTTGACATGAGCCAGGATGAAAAATATCATCTTCTGAGTACCGATTCACTGAAGGAAAGAGGGCTTCTGATTGAGGAGGCTCTCCGGAAATTCAAGGGGAGCATCGACCTGCAGCTGGATCTGGATAAGCGGTACAACGAGACAGAAGGCGTGACCTACAAACGGCAGGCAATCCGGAAGCAGATGGGAATGCTCCAGAAGGAACTGGAGAGCATGGATCCCAACTCTGCGTCCGAAGAGGATGAATACCGGAAGAAGATTGAGGCCGCCGATATGCCGGAGGAAGCCCGCAAAGAGGCGGACCGTGCCCTGCACCGCTATCTGGAGTCTCAGCCGACAGATCCGGAGCGAAGCGTTCTGGAAAGCTATCTTGATTTTATGACCAGTCTCAAATGGAAGCTGGATCCGACGCCGGTTCCCGATCTGGCCAATGCCAGAAAAATCCTGGATCGGGATCATTACGGCTTGAAAAAGGTCAAGGACAGGATTATCCAGCAGATTGCCGTGATGACACTGAAAAAAAGCCAGTCCGGCTCCATTCTCCTTCTGGTGGGCGCTCCCGGTACCGGAAAAACCAGCATGGGCAAAAGCATCGCAGAGGCGCTGGGCAGAAAATATGTCCGGATCAGTCTTGGCGGAGTCCGGGATGAAGCAGAAATCCGGGGACACCGGAGAACCTATGTCGGCGCTATGCCGGGGCGGATTATGGAGGGCATCAAGCGCTCCGGTTCCATGAATCCGGTTGTTGTTCTGGATGAGGTGGACAAGCTCGCCCAGAGCTTCCAGGGGGATCCGGCCAGTGCTCTTCTGGAGGTACTGGATCCTGAACAGAATAATACTTTTACGGATCACTACCTGAATGTGCCATACGATCTGTCCAACGTGTTCTTTATCTGCACGGCGAACACCTATGACACCATTCCGGGACCACTGCTGGACCGTATGGAGGTCATTCAGCTTCCGGGCTACACACCGTTTGAGAAGCTTCAGATTGCCAAACAGTATCTGATGCCCAGGGCAATGGAGGATGCCGGCATCACCAAAAAGCAGCTGCACATCTCTCAGGGAGCCATGAAAAAAATCATAGACTCCTACACCATGGAGGCAGGTGTGCGTGGGCTGAAGAAGCAGCTGGATATTCTATGCCGTCACGCGGCAACGGAAATTGTGGAAAAGGGAGACGATCAGATTCTCTCCGTAAAAGAGGCGGATCTGGGGAAATACCTTGGAAATAAACCGATTCCGCACGACAGGATACTGAAACCCAGCACCAGGGAGGGAGTCGTAACCGGACTGGCCTGGACCCAGGCCGGCGGCGAAATTCTGTTTATTGAAACCTCCGTGATGCCCGGAAACGGAAAGATTATCATTACCGGCCAGCTTGGAGATGTCATGAAGGAATCCGCCGAAATTGCGCTGAGCCTTCTAAAGTCCAGTTTCCTGAACAAAAAACTGGATTTTTCCGACAAGGATATCCATATCCATGTACCGGAAGGCGCTGTTCCGAAGGACGGACCCTCCGCCGGTGTCACGCTGTTCACCGCACTGGTATCGCTGGTGACAGGAAAGCGGGTTGACCCGCATCTGGCCATGACCGGAGAAATTTCTCTGCGCGGACAGGTGCTTCCCATCGGCGGACTTCCGGAAAAACTGATGGCTGCGCAGCGTGCCGGCGTACGGAAGGTTTTAATCCCGAAGGATAACGTGCGGGATCTGGAGGATGTGCCGAAGGAGGTTACCTCCTCGCTGGAGATTGTACCTGTGGACACCGTTGGTGATGTCATCCACGAGGCATTGGGAATCTCTCTTCCGAGGCTGAACCGCCCCCTGTTTGATATTGCCGATGAAACCGCCAAATCAAGAACGGAAGAAAAAGAGAGAGAAAGCAGCAAAGACGGAGCAGAAAACCTCTCCGATAAGAAGGCTCCTGCCCAGGAGACAGGGAAAAAAGCAGGAAAGAAAACATGGAGATAACGCCGATTGCCAGGATCCACTCTGACTTTAATACCAAATTCGGAATTCCGAGGCAGAGCGGCCTGGCACACACGACAGCGGAAATCATCTTCGAGCCCGGATACCGCGCGGCAGAAGCCGTGCGCGGGCTTGAAGGCTTTTCCCGAATCTGGATAATCTGGGAGTTTTCCGAGAATACAGAAAAGGCAAAAAAGAACTGGAGTCCTACTGTCCGGCCGCCGAGACTTGGCGGAAATATCCGGATGGGTGTTTTTGCCACCCGCTCCCCTTTTCGCCCCAACTCGCTGGGACTTTCCTGTGTCGAGCTGAATTCCGTAGAAATCCGAAAGGATCTGGGGCCGGTGCTGACCGTAACCGGCGCTGACCTGATGGATGGAACGCCGATTTATGACATTAAGCCTTATATCCCTTCCTCCGATTCCTTTCCGGACGCGCAGGGAGGATTTACAGACTCGCACCCTTTTTCTCATCTGGATGTTGTATTTCCGGAAAATCTTCTGCGGAAAATCAGTGAGAAAAAGAGAGTCGGTCTTTTGGAAGTCCTCGCAGAAGATCCCCGCCCTTCCTATCAGAAAGACCCGGAGCGGATTTACGGTATCTCCTTTGACCACGCGGACATCCGTTTCCGGGTGGAAGGCCGGACACTCACCGTCCTCGAAGTAAACGTAAAATAGATCAGTCCGGCCGCAAGGAAAAAGAAATATTTAATATTACATATCGGCGCAGGCTGCCAGTGCGGCCACTGCCCCGTCCGCGGCGGCTGTCGTCAGCTGCCGCACTTTTTTTGTCCTGCAGTCCCCTGCCGTATAAATGCCGGGAGTGCCGGTCAGACAATCTTCTCCCGCCTGGATATACCCGGACGGATCCAGCCTGACCAGGCTGCTGAAGGCCTGATTATCCGGCTCCTGCCCGATGGCCACAAACAGACCGGATACCGGAAGCTCCCGCGTATTCCCGGTCAGCTTATCCTTCACAACAATTCCTGCCAGATGACCCTCTCCGATCAGCCCGGAGACGGATGCGTTCAGGACAAACTCCACATTTTCCTTTTCCCGCAGTTTTTCCACATCTGCCGCATCCCCGCGGAACTGGTCTCTACTGTGAATCAGATACACCTTTTTGCAGATTTCCGCCAGATAAGCAGCATCCTCCAGCGCGGTATTTCCTCCGCCGTTGACAGCGACTGTCTGTCCCTTAAAGAAGGAGCCGTCGCAGGTCGCGCAGTAGGAAATCCCCTTCCCGACAAGTTCCTCTTCCCTGTCCAGTCCGAGCTGCCGGTTCTTTGCCCCTGTGGCCAGAATAACTGCCTTGCACTCGTATTCATGACGCCTGGTATGGACAACTTTTGTTTTTCCCTTATCCTCCACAGACAGCACTCTCTCATTTCTGAACTTTGCCCCAAGACCGGTTGCCTGTTCATAAAGAGCTGTCGCATAATCAAATCCGGAAATATGTGCCAGCCCCGGATAATTTTCAATATCCGGCGTATTAACAATCTGCCCTCCGTAGGTCTTTGCTTCCAGAATCAGAACGGATTTTCCGGCACGGATTCCGTAGATGGCGGCTGTCAGGCCGGCTGTCCCTGCTCCTACAATAATCAAATCTGTCATAATATTCCTTTCTTAAAGATAATGTTGCGGTTGTCAAAAGTATTCGGCACTCCCGTGCCGCTTGGTAATCCTGAAGTAAATGAAGAAATATTCTGTTTTTTGATTATAGCATCCGGACGGCCAGGCCGCAAATACCTGCAGTTTCTGTTTGGTCGCTTAATACCTTGCCACAGGTGGTGTTCTCTTCTTATATTTTTTTATTTCCGACTAAAACTTTATGCTGGCAATTTCTGTACCGATCCGTCCGGCTCCGCATTCCGGACAGTATATGAACGGCCGGGCACAAACACCTGCGGGACAGGACGTCTACAAAAGAAGAAGTGTGCTTCCTCCCCGGATGTGATTTTCTTCCACACTTCTGTTTTCATCCGGAAAACACTCTCGGTCTGCATCCACCAGTGTCCAGTCTTCTGATTTTCCCTCAAAGGCTCCCTCTCCTCCAAGAGACAGCTCCTGAAGGATCTGCCTCTTCATGACTGACACCGGCATTTTTTCGTTTACTCTGAAGTCAAAGGTCTTGTCCAGCATGACTACCTGAATCTGCAGCAGCATGACTTACCGCTCCTTTCCCATCTTCCGCAGCGTTCCGCTTTTTTCCTCTTTTCTGTACCGCATAGAGGATTCCCAGGATTCCTCCCGCACACGCAAGTCCTGCCGGAATCAAAATCCGAGAAAGATGAAGCTGTATTTTCCCGAGCTCTGCCGCTGTCAGAAGAACCGGATTCTCTGAAACCGTGACCGTTTTCCTGTTCACCGCGGTGTTTCCCGCCAGATCTGTCACGGCAACTGTTACCGTGCTGCAGAAGCCGGCAGGCACCTGAAAGCTGCCGCTGTCCCGGATTCTGTCTGTAAAATCTGTTCTTCTGAAGATTACCCTGTTTCCGCACTGTACCTCCACCGATTTCAGTCCCATTGCGTCAAAGGCCTCATAGGTGACATCCTGCTGTTTTTTGCGTATCACCTTTTTCTCCAGACCGGTAAGACTGACCAGCTCCGGCGGAGTAGAATCGACGCGGAACAGGATTTCCCTGCTTTTGTCTGTCTGGCTTTCCGGCTGATTTCCGGCCTGGTCCGCCGAAGAAACAACTACCTTGTATATTCCGTCCTTCCTGAAATTAGAAGAATCTATGATATAGTCGCAGACATGCCAGCTGCCGCTGTTTTTCTCCTTTCCGCCCCTCTGCGCTGTCTCTGCCGTCCTGTCTTTTACGGTAAAACGAACCTTAGAAAGAGGCTCCCCGTCCCTGGTTATCTCCACATGCCGGCTTCCTTCCAGCAGCGCGTCCGGATTATACTCTGTAATAACCAGGCTTTCTTTTACTTTTTTCACAACGGAATTCTGCAGTTTACGGACCGACTGGCTGATGGAATAGACCGAGCCGAAATGATTCACGGTAAACTCTGTCTCTCCTGCCTTTTTCACTACCCCGTCCGGATCCCGGTAATCCACAGACATCCTGTAGATACCATCGTTTTCGCGGATCTGTTCCAGCACTCCGGTCTGCAGTTTCGGTCTCCCGGTCCCGTCCGATGCCTTCTTTTCTGACGGGCTCAGGATTTTCGCGAGATCCTCTTCGGTTCCGTCCGGGCGGACTCTGTACAGATGGACCTCTACATGGTCAGAATCCCCGCCGTCCATAGAGATCTCCGGCAGATTTCCCCCACTGCCCAGCCTGCCGTTTTCCAGTCCGATGAACTGAATGATCGGAGGCGTTTTCTTCGTCTCCGGCAGAATTGCCAGAGCCTCTGCCTCATCCGTATCATCCGGATCCTCGGGCTCATCATCCGCGTATTCTTCCGGAGTGCTGTCTTTTCGGATCGTATTGTTGTTGTCCGAAGAATTCTCCTGCCTTTCATCCCTGCTTTCCGTATTTTCCCCGGATGGCTCCCTGTCTCCGGAAGGAACCTCTTCTCCGCTCTCCGTCTCTTTCTCCCCGTTACTTTCCGAAAGCTCTTCGCCGGTGTCCTTATTCCCCGTATTTTCTCCGCTCCCTCCGGAATGGCTTTCGGAAATTTCCCCGGTGTCCTCTCGGATTCCGAAGCTTTCCGAGAAGGCCGGAAATATCGTGCCATTCCCTTCTTCCGAAATATCCCTGAGATAGAAGACATGATCTGCCGTCCCACCCCGGTCGTTCCAGGTCACCGAATCCGACCAGATTCCTTCCTCCGGTGCGGAGGCGGACACCTTCCAGTGCTTCTTATCTTTCACAAACACAGAGACTCCTGTATCCTCTCTGCCCCAGCGGTTTCCGTCCGGTCCTGTTTCCAGTCCGACTGTCCGGTAGGCCACCAGGACTTCTCCTTCCGCCGTTTTCTGTTTTGTAGTCAGAACCGCTTCCCTGTTATCCGGATCGCCATTCAAAACAAAGCGATAATCTTCCTCCTCCGCATTCTGATCCGTATCATAAGTAAAGCGGATGACGGAGGATCCTTCGGGTCGATATTCCCCTTCCTCTCCCCAGACACCGCTATCGTCATATTCCCAGTGAATTTCCGAAAGCAGCATGTCCGCAGTTTCTTCTGCGGAGAAATCCTCCTGTTCTTCCTTGGCTCCTGCCCCCGATACTTTCTGCGGTGCCAGCGCGGAAAGAATCTGGCTGCGGATTTCCTCCGTGAGATCCGGGTCCGGCTGCCCGAAATATTTTTCAGCTGTTATCCATAGGGGAATTTCCATCACCTCATTCTGCACGGCTTCTTCCCCTGCACTTTCCTCCTGTAAAGCTTCTTCCTGTGAAGCATCCTCCTGCGCCCCGCTCTCGCGGTCATATTCTTCCGCTGACACATCCGCTTCCGAGGTCTGAGCCGAACCTGGAAATATTTCCTCTTCCATTTCACCCGGAACCATTTGATTTGTCCGGCTTATTTCGAAATCCGCCCTCTGCCCTGACATATCCTGCCCCGTCGGTTCTTCCGCCATGACCGGCACCGCCGTCTGCTCTGCGGAGAAAGGCATTCCGGCCAGCACGGCTGCCAGAAGCAGATACCTGATTTTTTCTTTTTTCATAATTCCAGTTTCCCCCTGTCATTGCTCCGGCGCGGCCGGCAGCTGCCTGCGCCGTGTTTTGCTGATAAACCTCTTTCACGGCTCCGAATCCGATTTTTTGAAATTTTCATAGGTTCTGGTGATGTTATTCCAGCAGGTCCCGCTGCCGGAAAGGACTTCTTCCTGCAGCACAAATGATTTGTTCTGCGCAGCCTGTCTCTCCCCTGCGTCTTTTTTTATTTCAGAAACAAGGTCGAGCACCTCTTCCAGAGGGATCTGTTCTGCCGCCAATCCCCTTCTCTGGTCATTCAGGATATACAGCATTTCCCTGTCCATCAAAAGGCCCACATAATCCGCGCCGCCGTACCGGCTGCTTTCCGACTTCTGCAGGCAGAGACGGAAAGAGCGCAGCAGCGCTTGATAATCCTTTTTTCCGGGCTCATACACGCCGACAGCATTGCAGACATATTTCTTATAAAAATCCCCCAGCATACAATAGGTCTCCGAGAGACGGTAATTGGCATAATCCTCGCTTCCGCTGCCGGTCACCCTGCGGAAATAAGGATCGCTTTTCAGGATGCGGTTCCGGAACGAACCGTCCCCTCCTGTATAGAGATAAAGGCAGGTAACTCCGGCCTGATAATTCAGCTCCAGCACCCGCGGGTCATCCGCCTGAAAATACCGCAGGTTCCGGTTATAGGCGTTCGTAAAATAACGGCTCTCCTGCTCCGTAAAAACGCCCTGTTCCTGCCATGTCTGCAGAAGCTTCAGATACGCCTCCGGCCGTTTCTCCTCCAGTTCTATGGCTTTTTTATAACCTTGCACCCGTTCCCGACAGGATACAGAGGGAGGAACGGAAAGAAGGGCGCGGTATTCACTGTCCTTTTTCCACTGCCCGGCCGCATGCAGGACAATGCCTCCGGACACAGACAAAACCAGGGAAACACAAACAGCCGAATACAGCAGCCGTTTTCTCTTCTTTTTTCTCTTTCGGACGGCGGACAGCTTCTCCGGATTTTCCAGATCCTTTTTCAGCTCCAGGCAGTTCTGATATCTGTCCTCCGGACGAAACGCGGTGCATTTATTGAGAATTATCTCCATCCCCTCGCTGATCCCTTTATCGATTCCGCGAAGGGGATGTGCCCGGTACAGATACGGGTCATGCTTCGGGTCTGTTCCTGTCAGAAGATGAATCAGTGTCATTCCAAGAGCAAAAATATCGGATCTCCGGTCGCTCTGTCCGGTTCCGTGCTGCTCCGGTGCGGCATATCCCTCCGTCCCGAGAATGACGGTGTCCAGCTCACTGTCCTCCTTGTATTCCCTGGCAATTCCAAAATCAATCAGAGCCAGCTTCCCGCCCGGCCTGCGGATCACATTGGACGGCTTCATGTCCCGGTAAATGACCGGCGGATTCCGGGTATGCAGATATTGAAGAACATCACAGAGCTGGATGCCGATATCCGCCGTCTCTCTCTCGGAAAAAGGACCGTTTTTCTGCAAAAGGCAGTACAGGCTTTCTCCCTCGATATAATCCATGATGAGGTAGATCTGACTGTCCTTTTCCAGAATATCCACGATGCGGGGAAGCGCCGGATGGTCAAGCGCTCTCATAAGGCTTGCCTCCGTCAGAAGGCCGCAGACGGTTTTCCGCCCCGCCGCATCTCTTCCCGTCCGGAAGATTTCCTTCACCGCCCAGTATTTGTGCAGGCGGATATCCCTGGCAAGATAAACCACCGACATCCCGCCCTTCCCGATCACTTTCAGGATTTCATATTTCCCGTCCAGTATTTCTCCCCTGCGCATCGTTTTCCTGCTCCAACAGCCTCTGCTCCGTCTGATACAGCTCCCAGGCAGCCGCAGACATCCCCGAAGCGGCACGGCGCAGCAGACCGGCATGCCGCAGAAGATTCTCCTGCAGCTTCTTTCCTTCGCCCTGAAACAGTTCCGCAGCCTGTCCGGTCCAGCCTGTCCGCATTTCTGCGAGAGCCTCCTCCAGTTCGTACGCCAGCCTGCAGACAGCGGCTGCGGCATCCTGTATTTCCTGAATATTCCGGATTGCGGTCCGGTAATTCAGCCCTGCTGTTTCCGGTCTCACAGAGAAACCACATCACGGGCCAGGGCGCCTGCCGCTTCCGCGTTCAGATTCTCCGCCTCTGTGTAATTCCGCGCCATATCCTGCAGATTCAGGCTCTGGCTTTGGATCATCTGAACCAGATGCCGGATATCTGTCTCCAGAGCCTGCAGCCGGGATACATAAGCGGCGGCCGCCGCGCCGGTCCACGCTCCGGATATGGACCGGGCAATCTGCATCATCAGCTCCGAAAGCTGCCGCACGGTCTCCGCTTCCTCCGAAAACCGGGCAGCCGTAGATTTCAGCTGCTCCGGCGTTACCTTGATTTTTTCTGCCATACCATCTTCTCCTTTCTGATTTTCTGCCGTCCTGTTATTTTTCTATTCGTCGGCATCAGATGCCTTTGTTCCAGATCCCCGTCACCGTCACCCGGATGGGGTATTTACCAGGATCTCCCCGATGCCAGCTCCAGATTTCTTCTTTCTGCCTCCTGATACCTCCTGCAGATTTCCTGCAGGGAGATGGTATAGGACGATATGGTCTCGGAAAACTTGTCCATCTGCACACAGCCCCGTCCGAAGGCGCAATGAAACGTCTCCCTGGCCGCCCCCTCCCACATCCGGTTCAGCGCATTTTCTGTCTGCCTCAGATCCTGGACTGCGGCGCAGAACCGCCGGTTCAGCCCGGAAAGCTCTTCCGCCTGCTGATACATCCGGTTCACCGTAACACTGAATTCTGCCATTAAGAATCTCCTCCTTTTCACAATTTGGTTTCTTTCCTATTCTTATTTGTTTTCTTCTGCGCCCCTCTTACGCACGTCCTCTCTGTCTCCTTATCCGGACGCCGGGCCGCCTGTCGGTTATTTGTCAAAGCTTCCTGCTGTTCCCGGATATCAGATATTTTTTTACTGTCCACTACGGCTTCTGCCTGCCTACGGATATCAGGTGTTTCTTTACTAACCGCCAGGGCGGTCTGAAATTCAAGAACACTCCCGCAGACGGCGGCAAGCCCCCTCCCCCTGTGTCCGGGTTCGGGACAGACGGAGAGCCGGTTCACCCGGAGACAGTCCTGGTAGCGCAGGGGTTCCGTCTGCTCCAGGCAGAAAATCTGAGGAATATTTTCGGCAAGGCGGAAAGGAATTTCCATGATCCCGAAACCGGCCGCGGAAACAGCCAGATAGAGCCGGAGCTGTCTGCCACAGACTGCCAATGCTTCCAGCAGGTCATCGTATCTGCCGCAAGTCTCCCGACGGAATTCCGGGAGCTGGTCAATAACCAGAAGAACATCCGGCCTGTGCCCGGCCCCGTTTTTCCTGCGAAAATTCATCTCCTCCTCCAGTTTTTTCATCCATTCCTCCGTCCGGTCTTCTTCTCCTTCTCCCAGAACTGCCAGGACCTGCTCCCGGCCGGCCAGCTCCTCCAGCAGATGACTGCTGAAATCCAGAACCAGCACCTGAAGGCGGTCCGCCCCGAAATTCTGCAGGAGCCCCGAGAGCATGGTATGCAGAAAGGTACTCTTCCCGCAAAACGCAGTCCCGCAGACTGCCATATGGCCTTTCTCCGTAAAATTCACTTCCAGCGGCAGCTGTCTCTGATGCTCCGGATCGTCCAGCAGTCCCACCGGTGTTTTGAGTTCCGGGGCTTCCTCCCTGCCGCCGGTTTTTGAGGGATCCGGATAGTTTTTTTCTAACTCCGCAAGCGTAATCCTGTCCGGAAGGGAGGGCAGCCAAAGCGGCCTGCAGGGAACCGTTTTCTGCCGCTGCGCCGTTCTTTTTATTTCCCCGATCACAGCATCCAGCTCGTTTTCCCCGCTCTGCACCGGAAGAGGCTGTACCGCCCTGGCACCGGTTCTTGTCAGCATGACCGCGCCGTTCCGATATCTTCCGGCCTCCCCTTCATAGGGATATTCCGGGCACGCGGCCTGGAAAAGCCGGAAAATCTCATCATTCCCCACCTGCAGATAGGCCTGTCCCGGAAGGACAAGCCCCGCGGCATCCCCGTGACGCAGCATATCCATGCTGTCCTGCCGGCTCTGAACCCGCAGGCAGATACGGAACCTGCTGTTGCTCCAGATGGATTCACTCACCGTCCCTCCCGGCTTCTGTGTCGCAAGGATCAGATGAATGCCAAGGCTCCTTCCCACCTGGGCCACACTGATCAGCTCCTGCATAAAGTCCGGGAATTCCCGCTTCAGCTCTGCGAACTCATCAATCACCAGCAGCAGGTGAGGCATGGGTTCCTCTGCCCGTCCGCTTTTTACCAGTCTTGTATAGGCGTCAATGTGGTTTACCCCGACGGCTGCCAGAAGCCTCTGCCGGCGCCTGTTCTCACTTTTCACAGACAGAAGCGCCCTCTGGATCCGCGAGCCGGAAAGATTAGTGATGCTTCCGGCAAGATGCGGGATTCCCTCGAACTGATTTGCCAGGCCGCCTCCCTTAAAATCAATGATAAAAAAACTGATGTCCTCCGGGCTGTAACAGACAGCCAGGGACAGAAGAAAGGCTTCCAGCAGAACAGATTTGCCGCTTCCGGTCGCCCCGGCGATCAGCCCGTGGGGGCCGTGATGCTTTTCATGGATGTCCAGAAAACAGGTTTCTCCGTCAGCGCCGTACCCGATCCGCGCACGGATATTCTGCCAGGTCCGTCCGGATTTCCAGTTTTCCGCTATGGACAGCTCCTGCACCGTACAGGCATTGTGCAGCCGCAGAAACCCCGGCTGCTCCGGAGGCGCATGGCTGCGCCTCTCCTCTCCGGTCCGGATTCCTGCTGTTCTTCTTCCAAAGTTCTCCAGCATCCGGCGGGAAACTCTGTCCGGAACAAATTCCGCCTGTTCTGCCGCGGGTGCCTCCGGATTCCGCACGACTGCGCGCCGACCGTCGGAAAAAACGACCGTGCGGCAGAAAAACGGGAGCTCCTCCGGGCGGTCTGCCAAAAATACAGCAGAAAGCCCGATATCTCCGTCCCGGTTCAAAAGGCAGCGGAGAAGCCACTCCCCCTGAAGAGCAGAAGGATCCTGAAAGAACAGCACATAGTGTGGATGTCGGTTTTCTTTTTCTTCCCCTCTTTTCCTGAACAGCCCGGCCAGATAAGCCAGAATCTCTTCCGCCTCCTCCCTGTCCGCGGCAAGAAGTCTCCGGTTCCCGTCTTCCGACCACACGTGCGGGAACAGCCGAAAGCAGTCCCAGTCCCTGTTGTCCGTATTTTCCCTGTTCCAGAAAAATCCCAGTTTCAGATCCGAACCGCTGCAGGCGGACGAAAGCTGCGCCGCCGCCAGCTGCATCAGACGGACCGCACCGCTTCCGGCAAACCCAAGCACCGGATCCTTCTGCAGAGATACCCCGAACGGGACGGACTTCAGGTACCGGAATTCCTCCGCCGTCCGACGCATCTCAGACACCAGCGGATCCCTGTCATTCCGATATCCGGTCTTCGGCATTTCCAGATGGACCTGAAAAGGCACACTTCCCAGCCCCAGCCGGGCAAAGAGGAAATCCTTTTCGCCCGGACTTCTGTTCCACAGCTCCGGTCTTTTTTCCGTGTACTGCAGGCACTCCTCCGCCGAAGGATAAAGCTGATGCAGCATGGCAGTGTTATACCCCGCCTCCTCCGACAGTCTCCGGCGGATCTTCTGCAGATATTCCCCGTATTTCTCCCGGCGAAGCTGCTTTTCCCGGATCTCTCTTTTTTTATCCTCCCTCATCCGTGCCAGAGACCAGAAAAAGGCCAGCCCCGCGGACGAGACTGCCGTGACAAGCCCCAGATACAGGTAAATGCCCCCTCCCCCATATCCCGTTCTTGCCACATACACGGTGACAGAGCACCCCAGAAGCATGGGAACCGTCATCGTCAGCGCCGGACCCGCAGTCAGAAGAAGGGATTCTTTTCTCTCCGGCGGCTGTTCCGGCGGAAGCTCCAGCTCCACCGTCTCTTCATGCAGACCGGAAGTTCCCCGTGGAGACCGGCGAAAGATGACGGTCCCCCGGTCTGGTGCAGTGTTTTCCTGCATTTCTCCGGCAATCTGCCCCGCAGAAAGAATTTTTTCCTGCAGGAGCGTCTCCAGCTCAAATTCTCCGTCTGAACCGACCGCCAGAAAATCACCCAGCCACACCAGCCGTAAACCGCCTGCCGCAAGTGTCTGCCCGAATTTCAGCCGTCTGCCGTCCTGTCCCATGTACCAGTACCCGTCCTCTCTCCGGACAAGAAGAAACTGAAACGCCTCCAGGGTGCCGCTTCGGATCAGGTTCCCCTTTCTGCTCCCTGCGGATAGTTCCTTCAGCCCGGAAATCCTGTATATCTGCATGGGAGAACAGCAGGCCGTGTTCCCGCTCTTTTCTGTTTTTCTGTCACTTTCCATCCCGATCCCTCCGGCGCCGTCCCGCCGCTGCCGCCTGCCCCTTCACAGAAAAAGAACGCTTCAAGGACAGATTCTTCTCCCGTCTGTATTTTTCTGCCGCCTGCCCCTTCATAGGAAGAGACCACTTCAGGGGCTGATTCTTGTCCCGTCTGTGTCGTTTCTGTCATCTACCTCTTTGCGGTAAGGGGCCGGCCGGACAGCAGGTTTGCTGCCAGCACACCTGCCTGCCGCTCCGCCTCCTCATAGCCCTGACAGATCATTCTGCCGCGGGACGCCCAGCCTTTCAGCGCCCGCCCGTCTTTTTCCAGAAGCTCTGCGCATCGGCACACCTGCCGTTTTCCCTCTCCTGCTTCCGCCGCGGAATAAGAAACCCGGACGGCCGCCGCCTCCGCCTCCGCGGCAAGCCGCAGGATTTTCGGGACAAGAGCTTCCGCCTTTTCCAGATTCCGCCTGACGGCGCCGGTGTCCGCGGCTGTCTGCGCATCGGATCCTGCCGATACCGGAAAACTTTTGGGGTCTGCAAAATCCTCAACTATTTCCGCGCTTTTCCACCTCTCCCTCAGCCGGTTTGTCTGGCTGCTTAAGACCATCCTGCCGGGAGAGAAAACAAACATGGAAAAATCCAGTTTCCTGGACAACGAAGACAATCCCCTGGCAAGCAGGTCCTGCACGCCGCTGACAAAATTGCCGTTTTTATCGTAGATCAACGTCTGTGTATCATGTCTCCACAGAAACGACTTCAGGGGATTTCCCATCATCGGAGTCACCGCGGTAACGGTCTCTGTCCTTGTTCCGGGCACAGCATTCAGCAGATTTCCCACAAGACTCCACCTGTCATGCCGGATCCGTGCGGCGGTTTCGGCGATTTCCCCCGCATGGGCGGTCAGGTAGGCGCCGGAAAATCCCGGTCCGTCCAGATTCCGGCATATCCCGATTTTTTCCCTCATAGCTGCCGGAGCGGTTATCGCCGCGTGCTCCGCCAGATTTCCTCCCAGAGAATGTCCGGAAAAAGAAAACGTGGCAAAGCTGTTTCCATATTTCCGGTACACCTCCTGCGTATAGGCTTCCGCCGCCCACTGCTGCGGGGTCAGCATGTGGTTAAGAAGTCCCAGATCGGACAGCACCCAGTCCTTCATGATGCTTTCCGGCGTATCTGACTCACTGCACCGGAAAGCAAGAACCGCTTCTCCCGGAGACGTTTCCAGCAGACAGGCATACATCCCGCTGCCCCTCTGGTCGTTGCACACATCCCGGATGATCCAGTTCCTGCTGTTTTCCGCCCCCGGCGTTTCCCTCAGAAGCGCCTCCAGTTTTTCCAGCTCTTTTTTTCTGTTCTTATCCGCATACTTCTTTTCCTCTTCGATGACTTCTCCTACGCTGCACCCGCCCTCTTTAAGGATGGCGGGATCAAAATCCATCCTGGCGATCTGTGAAGCCACAACCATTTCCGAATCCGTGCATCCCAAGGCAGCCTCCCTCCTTTTCTGACCGGACAGAGGCTGGCCGGACAGAACTGACAAACGGCACCGGTAACGCTTTCTTCAACTGATAAAAAATAGAGATGACAGTTCCGAGCGGAACTGCCGCTGAAGTGTATGCTTATTATAGCTGAGTTTACATAAGAATGCAAAGAAAAAGCAGGAGTAATTTTTCACAATTCTTACTCCTGCCTTTTATGAAAGATGTGTGGGATCCCTGTTCTCCGCCCCGGAAAAGAACCGGGCCGACGCTGCTGTTCCGTATCCGTTCAATCCTTCTCCTGCAGAGCCCGCATAAATGCCGGGATCAGCTGCTTTTTCCTGGAAATGACGCCCGGCAGAACACAGCTGGCCGCGCCGACCTCGGTGTGGAAAGCCTCCTCAATCAGCTCCTTTGCGCCTTCCCCGTAATACAGCAGCTCCGTGGACTCCTCAATAATATTGGTCAGCATGAAAAACACCATATGGACATCGTGCTTTCCGCACTCCATCTCCAGATGCGGGATCAGCTTGTCCTTAATCAGATGGAGCTCTTCTCCGGACATGGAGGAGATCTGTCCGACGGCGAATACCGTTTTCTCTATATTGAACCGTTTGTTATCCTGGTAGAAAATCTCCTCCGCCGATTTGTCCTCCAGATTGCTTCCCGCGCGGAACATGTCGGCGGCATATTTTTCCAGATCCTGAATTCCGGCGATCTCCGCCATCTCCCTGGCCGCCTTCTGATCCAGCGGCGTACAGGTAGGAGAGCGGAACAGTAGAGTGTCCGAAATAATCGCGGAGCAGAGCAGGCCGGCGATTTTCTGCGGAATTTTCAGCCTTCTCTCATGATAAATTTCATACATGATGGTCGCGGTACAGCCAACCGGCTCGTTCCGGAACATAATCGGACCCACTGTCTCCAGAGACCCCAGCCTGTGATGGTCCACAATTTCCAGGATTTCCGCCTCACCGACATTCAGAACCGCCTGTGATTTTTCATTGTGATCCACCAGAATCAGTCTCTTCCCATGAAGGCCGATCAGATTCCTGCGGGAGATGGTTCCTACATAGCAGCCTCTCTTGTCCAGAATGGGATAATCCCTGTGCCGGCTGTTCTTCATCACCTCTTCAATGTCATCCACCTTATCTGAAATGCTGAATTTAATCAGATCCTTCGCATTCATCAGATGGCTGATAGGGATAGCCTGGTTGATCAGCCGCGCGATGGTGTAGGTATCGTGCGGACTGCTGATGATAACACTTCCGGCTTCCTCCGCCAGCTTCTTGATGGAATTGCTGACCTTTGCCCCCAGTCCGACAACCAGGCAGCCCGCCTTCAGGTCAATGCAGCAGAGCTGGTCCTCCACACGGTTTCCGAGAATAACCAGATCGTGTTCATGAATAAAGGACGACATCATATCCGGATGAAAGGCTCCGATGATAACCCGGCCAGTCTCGAAATGCTTCTGTCCGTCTCCCACCAGGATTTCTCCGTCCAGGGTCTCCGCGATGACAGAGTACTGCGCTTTCGCCTTGGAAAGTACATCACTGTCGTACACATCCATATAGGATTTTGCGATATCCGTCACCGTAATCAGCCCCTGCAGGCGATTGGTCTTTGTGGTGATCGGAAGCGTGACGATATTCTGCTCTTTCATGCTGTTCCATGCCTGCTTCACAGACATATCCCCAGAGACGCCCGGAACCTTGTGGATCTCGATCTCCTCCACCTGCGTCCCTGCATCCGGCAGATAATCCGGCTGGTCCACCTGGAAATACTTCAGGACAAATTCGGTCTCCTCGTTCACCTGGCCCGCACGCATGGCCCGGTAAATTTTTGTTTTTTCCGACCGGTTCTTGATATCCGCGTAGGCAATCGCCGAACAAATGGAATCCGTATCCGGATTTCTGTGCCCCACAATATAAATCTCATTATTCTTCTTCATTTCTGCTTCCGCCTTCCGCAAAACGCGCCGTATTCTCCCCTCCGGTTATTTTCCGGCAGGATATTCGCCCGTAAATACCGTAACGGCCGGTCCGGTCAGATAAACCGGCTGCCCTTCTCCGGCCCACTCTATCTGCAGCTCTCCGCCGCGCAGAAGAACCGAAACCTTCCGGCTGCTTACCTTGTGATTCAGAATGGAGGCCACTGCCGCCGCGCAGGCGCCGGTGCCGCAGGCAAGTGTCTCCCCGGAGCCTCTTTCCCAGACGCGCATCTGAATGGTGTGATCATCGATCACCTTGATGAACTCCGTGTTGACTCTGTCCGGAAAATTTCTGTGATGCTCAAATTCCGGACCGATTTCCTCAATTTTCAGATTCTCCACATCATCCAGAAAAACAACCGCGTGCGGATTTCCCATGGACAATGCCGTATAGAAGAAGTCCTTTCCGGCCACCGTAATCGGCTGGCTGATCACCCTGGACGTATCGGAGACAACCGGAATCTTTTCCGCCTCCAGGACCGGACTCCCCATGTTTACACGGACCGTCTTTACGCAGCCGTTTTCCACCGACAGATCCAGCGTCTTGATTCCGCTTCCGGTGCTGACCGTAATCCGGGTCTTGTCCGTCAGGCCGTTATCATACACATATTTTGCCACACAGCGGATTCCGTTCCCGCACATAGCCCCGCGGGATCCGTCCGCGTTGTACATATCCATCTCAAAATCCGCCACATCGGAGGGTTTAATCAGGATCAGGCCGTCCGACCCGATTCCGAAATGCCTGTCGCTGACCAGAATGGCCGTTTCTTCCGGATGATCCACCTTCTCTGTAAAACAGTTGACGTATACATAATCATTGCCGCATCCGTGCATCTTTGTAAACTTCATTCCAAAACGCCTTTCTTCTCCTCTGTTTTTCCGACTTTATCGTCCTTCAATCTTCTGCGGAAGTAAATCTGCTTCTGGTGATTGTTGTCCAGGATTTCATTCCATTCGTAGCTGCCCAGAGACTTGATAAAGGCAGTGAATTTGGAAAATCCGAAGTTCCGCACATCAAAATCCGGCAGCCGCTTGGACAGGTGATCTCCCAGCTTGCCGGAGAAAATCCAGCCGTCATCATCCGAAAACTTCTCCAGAATGGCGTCAATGGTGTTCCGGACACGGTTCAGATCCTTCTGGCGCTTTTTCTCCAGATCCTTCTGCTGTCTGGTTTTGGTGCGGACCTTCTTCACCTTCTCTTCCGATACCTTTGCCGTCTTTTCCGCCTCCGCGGCCTCCTCCTCCAGTTTCTGTTCCAGCAGCAGGTCCAGATACTTAAACTGATTGCAGGCCGAAATAAAAGGCTGCGGTGTCTTGCTCTCCCCCATGCCGATGACCTGCTTGCCCGCCTCCCGGAGTCGCGCCGCCAAACGGGTAAAATCGCTGTCCGAGGAAACCAGGCAGAACCCGTCCACCGTATCGGAATACAGAATATCCATCGCGTCAATAATCATGGCGGAATCCGTCGCGTTTTTTCCTGTCGTATAGCTGTACTGCTGCATGGGAATAATGGAATTGTCCAGCAGGACAGGCTTCCACTTGTTCATATGCGTGCTGGTCCAGTCCCCGTATATTCTCTTGTAAGTAGCAATTCCGTTGTTCGCCGTCTCCTCCAGAATAATCTTAATATATTTTTCTGAAATATTATCCGCGTCGATCAGAACCGCATACCGTCTGTCATTTTCCAAATTGACTTTCCTCCATTCCCCCACTATCATAAGTGTATCAGTCCTGCTTCTTTGTACGAGCGGACGGTCCGCTTACGGAACCGGGCAGGCGGACTTATACACGTATAAAAATATACAAACCTTACGTTAGTATAGCATTTTCAAATATCAAAAGTCTACCAGGAGGATTATCATGGAAAGACATGCTGTTGCCCTGCAGATTTCAGCCGGGCGTTTTAATGATTTCCGCAGCGGTCTGGGCAGAATCTGGAACCGCCTGACCCGGATCATGGACGATCTGGAAATAAAGAATTTCAGCCTGTGGAATATTGAAGATCTGGTCTTCGGTTACTACGAGACAGACGAAATGGGACCGAAGCCCGATGATCACACCCGGAAGGAATTTCAGGCTCTGGAGAATGAGATGGCGGGATCTTTCCGTTGGATTTCCGGACCGGACCGCGAGATGAGACTGATGTATCATGATTTCGGCATTGTCAGGCCGAACAAGGAACAAATCCGTCACCGCGTGTTCGTCACCCGCTTAAAAGGCAGCTTCCAGGAAGAATACAAGCGGCGCCATGACGGCCTGATTGATGCCCGCCAGGGAAAAACCGATCCCGGACCGGACAGCAATTTTTCCATCTGGAATGCCGAAGATTTTATTTTCGGGTATGACGAGATTGATGTGACCATGGAAAAGGCTCCCACCGAACAGGACAAAAAGGACACGGTTGCCTGGGAGACAAAAATGCTGGAAATCATGAGCTGGTACACCGACGATGTAGACTGGATTACCGGGGAGCATCACAACCATATCGTCAGGATCGGATATCACAATTAAGGAGGCAGATCATTTATGGGCAGCTGGGAAGACAATGTGAGAAAGGTGGTTCCGTATGTTCCCGGAGAACAGCCGAACCAGCCGGATATGATAAAACTGAACACCAATGAGAATCCGTATCCTCCGGCACCGGGCGTACAGAAAGCCCTAAGCGCCATGGATGCCGGTCAGATGCGTCTGTATCCGGATCCGGCCTCGGCAGACCTGGTGCATGCCCTGGCAGATCATTATCAGGTCAGTCCCTCGCAGATCTTTGTCGGAGTCGGATCCGACGACGTAATCTCCATGGCTTTTCTGACCTTCTTCCATGGGAAAAAGCCTGTCCTTTTCCCTGATATTACCTATTCCTTCTACGAAGTCTGGGCGGATGTATATCGGATTCCTTACCGGACCATCCCTCTGGACGATCAGTTCCGCATCTGTCCGGAAGATTACACCCTGGAAAACGGAGGCATTATTTTCCCGAACCCCAACGCGCCCACCGGCGCTGCAATGAATCCGGAGGGTGTCGAGCAGATCATCCGCCAGAATCCGGATTCCGTCGTGATCGTCGACGAAGCCTACGTGGATTTCGGCACCGCCTCCGCCCTCCCGCTCCTGAAAAAATACGACAACCTTCTGGTTGTGCAGACCTTTTCCAAGTCACGCTCCATGGCAGGCATGCGAATCGGTTTCGCCATCGGAAACGAAAAGCTGATCCGCTTCATGCAGGATGTAAAATATTCTGTCAATTCCTATACCATGAACCGCCCCTCTATTTTTCTGGGAAAAGCCGCCCTGCAGGACGACATCTATTTCCGGAATACAACCAGAAAAATAATAGAAACGCGCGAATGGGCAAAGGACGAACTGAGAAAGCGGGGCTTCCATTTCGCGGACTCGAAGGCAAATTTCCTTTTTGCCTCCCATGAAACTGTTTCGGCCGTAAAAATATTTGAGGGTCTGCGGAAACGGCACATCTATGTGCGCTATTTCAACAGACCCAGAATCGATAACTATCTTCGCATTACCATAGGCACCAAAGAACAAATGCAGGCGCTGTTTGACGCGCTGGATGAGATTCTCCGGTAAACCGGCTTTATTTTGTCATTAACAGTTTTTCCATGTCTTCGGATAGAAGATCATCAGGAGGGGGAAAAGTTCCAGTCTTCCGGCCAGCATGTCAAAGGACAGCACCAGCTTGGAGAAAATGCTGAACCCTCCGAAATTCTGTGTCGGCCCCACCTGGGCAAGTCCCGGACCGATGTTGTTCAGCGTGGCGGCAACCGCGGTGAAATTCGTCTCGAACGAAAAATTATCCACGCTGACTGCCAGCACAGAAAAAGCAAAGATGGCGAAATAGGCAACCATATACCCATACAGGGAGCGCATAATATTTTCCGGCACCGGATGTCCGTCCATGCGGATCTTCCGCACCGCGCGCGGATGGGCAATGGCGTAAATCGCCTGTTTGACAGATTTCAGACAGATAACAAACCGGCTGACCTTGATACCGCCTCCGGTACTTCCCGCGCAGGCGCCAATCACCATCAGTCCGACCAGTATGGTCTTGGACAGGGTCGGCCACATATCAAAATCTGTCGTGGAAAATCCGGTGGTGGTAATAATACTGCCGACCTGAAAAGCCGATGCCCGAACCGTCTCTTCCACCCCGTGATACATTCCGGACCCGCTGATGTTCCATGCGATAACACCGATGGCAAGAAGGATGATGATGATATAATAACGGACTTCTTCCATCTTAAACGCGTCCTTCGGCCTGCGGATTTTCAGCAGATAGTAAAAACTGAAATTCACGCCGAAGGCAATCATGAATACCGTAATAATCCACTGCTGTGCGGGTGTGTAGCTTCCGCAGCTGGAATTCAGAATACCAAAACCTCCGGTGCCCGCGGTTCCGAAGGAAATGCAGAGAGCATCAAACCAGTACATACCTGCAGCCAGAAGCAGCACAATCTGCACCACTGTCATGATCAGGTAGAGGCGGTACAGAATCCTGGCCGTATTGCGGACTTTGGGAACAAATTTGGAAACCTCCGGGCCGGGGCTCTCCGCCTTCATCAGATTCATGTGCGATCCGTTCTGAGACGGTATCATCATCAGGATAAACACAAGAACTCCCATGCCGCCGACCCAGTGCGAGAAGCTTCTCCACAGCAGGGTGGTGTGTGACAGAGCCTCCACATCCGAAAGGATGGAAGAACCGGTTGTTGTAAAACCGGAGACGATCTCAAAAAAAGCATCCACATAGGAAGGAATCTCGCCGGTAAACACAAACGGAAGCGCCCCGTAGGCACTTAAGAGCACCCAGGAGAGTCCCACGGCGACAAAGCCGTCCTTGGGATACAGCTCCATATTCTTCGGTCTGCGGGCGCTGATCAGTCCTCCCACAAGCATGGCGGCAAGCGCCAGCAAAAGGTAAACTTTCCCTTCCGGATCCCGGTAAATAAGAGAAATGATACAAGGGAGCAGCATCAGCACTCCCTCTACCTTCAGTACCCAGGCCAGAATGAACCGGATCATTGAATAATTCACTGTTTTTTTTCCTCTTTCATGCAAGCCAGAACGTCAGACTGTCTCCGGAGACGTGACAGCCCTGCCTGCCCGCCTTTGTTCCACGGTGATCAGACCGGGACTGCGAAGTCCGGATTCCACAGCTGCGTCAATCCAGAATATCAGAAATATCTACAAAGCCGAGATTCGTCGTCACAACAATGACCGAATCCCCTACCTCTATGGTGTCCTGCCCGCCGGGGATAATCAGACGGCCGCCGCGGATAATACCGGCGATCAGCGTGTTCTGCTTTGTCCGCAGGTCCGCCAGACGGACGCCCGTCACCGGAGACGCCTTCTGGATAATAAAGGCAAGAGCCTCCACCTTCCCGTTCATCAGACGATAAAGTGTCTCTACATTACTTCCCATGCTGTTATTCATCGCACGGATGTACTGCAGAATTTTCTGAGCCGTCAGCTTTCTCGGATTGACGACACTGTCCAGATCCAAACTGTCAATCACGTCGTCAAACTCCACATGGTTCAGCTTGGTGACAACTTTCTTTCTGACCTTTTTTCTGGCGTACAGGGAAAGAATCGCGTTCACCTCATCAATCCCTGTACAGGCCACCAGAGAATCCATCGTCTCCAGATGCTCCGCATTCAGAAGCTCCTGGCTGCTTCCGTCCCCGCAGTCAATGACCGCACTTGGGAAGAGCTCGTTCAGCTCCTCGCAGCGTGCCTTGTTCTGCTCGATGATTTTCACTTCTGTACCCATCTTCAGAAGGAATTCCGTCAGATAGTAGGAAATGCCGCCTCCGCCGATAATAATCGTATTTTTCGCCCTGTTGGTGGTAATCCCGATGCGGTTGAAAAATTTCTCTGCTTCTCCGGGCATGGCGATAATGGTCAGGGTATCTCCGACCTTAACCACATAATTTCCATCCGGTATGACGACCGACCCGTTTTCCGTACCGGCCATGCAGACAAGAATATTTCCGCCCAGAATCGGGGACAGGTCGCGAAGCGCCTTTCCCTCCAGCGGAGAATTTTTCATGATCCGGAACCGGAGCATATCAATCCGATCCTGAGCAAAGCTGTCTATTTCCACCGCATTCGGGAACTGAAGCAGACGCGCAATCTCCCTCGCCGCCTCCTGCTCCGGATTGATCGTCAGGGACAGCTGCAGTTCATGCCGGAGGAAATGCCGCTCCGCCGAGTAAATAGGATTTCTTACCCTTGCGATCGTGTGGCAGGCTGATTTCTGCTTGGCGATCACGCAGCACAAAAGGTTTACTTCGTCCCGGTCTGTCACGGCAATCAGGACATCCGTGTGTTCAATATCCGCAGACTGAAGAATCTGATTGCTGGTACCGTTTCCCACAATTCCCAGAACATCGTACAGCTCCGTGATGTCCTCCACAACCTCCGGATTGGTATCGATAACCGTGATGTTGTGATTTTCCGCCACAAGCTGTGCGACCAGAGTCTTGCCGACCTTCCCGCAGCCGATTATGACAATTTGCATAACTGCCCCTTCCTGGATAATCTGATATCTGAAGAAAGAATGTTAGGATTACCGTGTCATAAGTCCGACGCCACGCGTAATCCATGGGTGGCAAAAGGTATTTTGACACCCATATCTTTATAGGAAAAACAGGTAAAAACCTGACTGCGAGCCCATTTCAAAGAAATTATGGCCCGCAGTCTGGCAATTATAACACTTTGATCAATGCGGTGCAATATGCTCTGCGGCCATTTTCACATAATGATCCGCATTCTTCCGATTTGCATCGATATCCTTTTCCCGCATCTGCCTGTGAAACCTGGCCGGCGCCCCGAACCAGATGCTTCCGTCCGGCACAACCGTTCCTCCGGCTACCAGCGAGCCGGCGCCTATAATGCAGTTCTTTCCTATCACCGCGTCATCCAGTACAATGGCTCCCATGCCGATCAACGTATTGTCACCGACGGTGCAACCATGAACAATGGCAGAATGCCCAACCGTCACGCCGTCTCCCACCCGGACCGGATGCCCAATGCTGCCGTGAATCACAGCATTGTCCTGCACGTTCGTGCGCTTTCCGATCGAAACAGGAGCCGCATCCCCGCGAACCACCGCTCCATACCAGAAATTACTATCATCCCCCACCGTCACATCTCCGGAGAGATAACATCCCTCAGTCCGGTAATAATTTTTCTCCCGCATATAATCTGATGCCCTCCTGTCTCTTCTCCATCGTTCCATACTGCCATGCTACCATCTTTTTCCCTGAACTTCCACAGAATATGATACACTTAACATGATTTACTGTATAAGTCCAGTTTCGGAGCGAAAGCTTACGGGCCGCTTGCGGACCAGGAAGCTTTCGCTCCAGAAACGACAACAGGTATGAGCATGAAGCGGTGTGAAGCACCGCGAAAATGCGAATACCTGTTAGCGATGCGAGAGCTGCGCAAGCAGCGGAGCAGCGCGAAGGACTTATACAAGAAAATACTTCATAAGTCCAGTTTCAGAGCAAAAGCTTACGGGCCGCTTGCGGACCAGGAAGCTTTCGCTCCAGAAACGACAACAAACAGGATCACCACAAATACAGAAGGAAATAGAAAAATGTCAGACACAAAAAAAGAAGAACCGGGCTGCATGTCCGCAAAAGAAAACAGCACTGCCGGAAAATCTCTGCACCAGGAGATCGAAAGCTACTGGACCAACCGCGCGGGCGGCTACTCGCTTGTGAATCAGGAAGAACTGGCCGGAGAAGTCGGCGGGGACTGGCTGGGCGAAATCGAAAAGCGTATCCGGTCTGTCTTCCCGTCCGTACCGCCCCAAGCCCTATCCGTCCTTGATATCGGTACCGGTCCCGGCTTCTTTTCCATTATCCTGGCCGGAGCCGGCTATTCTGTCACAGCGGCAGACTTTACGGCAGCCATGCTGGACGAAGCAAGAAAAAACGCGGGAGCCCTGGCCGACAATATCTGTTTCCGTCAGATGGACGCACAGAACCTGACTTTTCCCGACGGCACCTTTGATATTGTTATATCCAGAAACCTGACATGGAACCTGGAGCATCCTGAAAATGCCTATGCCTCCTGGCTCCGTGTCCTGAAAAAAGGCGGTCTTCTGCTCAATTTTGATGCCAACTGGTACACCTGGATCTACGATGATAAAATGCAGACGGCACGGCAGGAAGAACGGAGAATCGTGGAAGAAAACGGAATCCGCAATTTTGAGACAGATCCGGGAATCGATGAGGATGCCATGGACGGAATTGTCCGCAGAGTTCCCCTAACCCGGCAGAACCGCCCCGACTGGGATATCCGGACATTAAAAAAACTCGGACTGACAGACGCCGAAATCTGTGTCGATACAGAAATCTGGCAGAAAGTCTGGTCCGAGAGTGAGAAAATAAATTATGCTGCAACTACCCCTATGTTTCTGGTGGAAGTTCACAAAAAGAAATAATATTATTTATAAACTCCGTTGATGGTAATGTTAAACACGGCATCCTTGCCCGCAAGATCAGAGTTGCCGTAATTTTCCGGGAAGGTCACATTGATATCGAAATTCTCTCCGACTTTGTGGCCCTCCACAGCCTCTTCAAAGCCGTCAATATAGGTTCCGGATCCGAGAGTCAGATCCGCCCCCTGTCCCTGGGTGCTTCCTCCTTCAAACTCTACGCCGTCCACGCTGCCCACATAATCCAGGTTGATCGTATCGCCGGCCTCTACTACCGTTCCCTCTGTTGTATCCAGTGTCTTTTCCGAGGAAGAGGACGCCCCGGAAGAAGCAGAAGTTCCGGCAGCCGTACCTGCCGAAGAAGCACTGGCAGATGCCACCGATTCCGATGAGGCTGAACTCTTCTTCCCGATCGAAGTGGAGGTCAGAATTATACCAACTGTCACAACCGCGACTGCCGCAAGAACCAGCACGGTAATCACTATTTTCTGTGTTCTCTTTCTCCTGTCCGCAGCGGCACGCTCCTTCGCACGCAGTTCCTGCGCCATTTTCCTGTTTTCCTTTTTCATTTTTCCAGCTCCTGTTCCTGTCAAACTTGTTTCCCGGAAGATTTGTACATGCCTTCCGGGAAACAGAACGGTAAAAATATACCATATCTTTTTCCCGACTGATAAGCATGTCCGAATCATGTATTGCGGGAAATAAAACTGTATATCAGCATATCACGGAGTTGTGAAAAATGTTTGTATTAGTGTTCGGCCTTTTACTTATTCGCTTCCCGGTAAATCTTTTCTGCCGCTTTCTTCCCGATCGGATGAATCCGGGACAGCCGGATCGTATCGCCCATCGTAATCATATCGGCCATTTCGCAGATTTCCTCCTCTGTCAGCTTTCTTCCTAACAGTTCGGGAAGAGTAACAGGCAGACCCAGAGACCGGAAAAACTCTTCCGTCCTGTCGATTCCCATTTCCGCCGCCCTATTGTCGTCCGTCTCCGTCACGCCCCAAACCTTTCTGGCATAGCGCGCAAAACGGTCAACCGCTCCGTCCATCTGGAACCGTGCCCACGAACCCCAGACAGCCGTGAGCGTCGCCCCGTGCGTAGAATCAAACCGCGCGCTGAGAGGCATGCCGAACTTATGTACGGAAAAATCCTTTCCCCTTCCGCACTCCGTCAGGTTATTATGAGAAATGCTGGAACACCACATGACCTCCGCCATCGCATCAAAATCGTCCGGAGTCTCCGATACCACTGCGCCGTTCTTAACCATGGTGCGAAGCAGCCCCTCGGCGATCTCGTCCGTAAGCTGACAGGTAATGCCCGGAATGAAATAGCGCTCCATCGTATGCATCATAATATCCGCCACCCCGCAGACAATCTGGTATTTCGGCGCGGTAAAAGCAAGCTCCGGGTTCAGAATGGAAAACTTCGGCCGGTTCAGCGGAGTATTGATACCTTTTTTCAGTCCGACCTCTTCATTCGTAAGAACCGCGGAATCACTCATCTCACTTCCCGCTGCCGCAAAAGTCAGCACACATCCCACAGGAAGCGACTGCGTAAGCGGAGCCTTTCCGGTCCAGATATCCCAGAGATCCGTCTCCGGGTTAGCCGTTCCGTGAGCAATGGCCTTGGCGGTATCAATCACGCTTCCTCCGCCGACAGCCAGAATAAAATCCACATCATAGATCACGGCTTTCCGAACACCTTCTTCCGCATGAGCCAAACGGGGATTCGGCAGAGTACCCCCGAATTCCCGGAATAAAATACCCTGATCTGACAGCGATTGTTCAACCCTGCCCAGAAGCCCGTTCTTTTTTACCCGGTCACTTCCGAAAACGACCAGTACATTGGTTCCTCCCCACTTTTTAACCTCTTCTCCTGCCTTTTCTTCCGTCTTTTTTCCAAAGACAATTTCCGTCGGCGCATACTGCACAAAATTTTCCATAGCTGCCTCCCATTTCACTCTAACGCACTTCTACACCTCTCCTACACACAACAAACCCGCCTCGCTTTTAGCAAAAAGCAGGCTTGCTCTCTCCGAACATTCACAAATACGGTGCACGTCCGCCCGGCAGGAACCGGCCTTCCGGATAAGCCCGGCCGAATCCCCGGCCGCATTGCCGGAAAACCTGCCCGACCCTCTCTGTGAACAGACGGAGCTTATACCTGTATTGTATCAAGGAATTACAGATATAACAAAGGGAATCAAACATATGAAAAAATATATATTATATTACCCCAATCACAATTTGTATGAAAAGGCAGCCAGGTTTTCTATCCTGACTGCCTTCCATAGTTTCGTGTCTGATTAATCAGTTCTTCCGCCTGCCAGGCACTCTTTTGCGCATGAGCGTATTACTTTTCTGCTTTTCTTCTGCAGATCAGCATGATAACCAATGCCTCTGCTGCCGCACTCAATACGATAAGCCACAGACTCAGATTCATCTGGTCTCCGGTCTTCGGCGCATTCTTCCCGACTTTGTCCACCGTCCGGATCTTTTGGGCCGGAGCGGTTGTAGGGGAAACAGACTGTCTTGCTGTGTCTGTCACCTCTGGTTTCGGTGCTGGATCCGTCGGGTTGGGTGCCGGTTCTGTTGGTTTGGGTGCCGGTTCTGTTGGTTTCTCAGCCGCCGTCAGCGTAAATGCAATCATCGTGTTATCATCTGCTGCCTGTGCTACGTCCTTTCCCTCACCGAGAAGATCAGAGAGCACACCGCCTGCTGTGGACTGAACACCGTTCCATGTAAAGTTAAACGGCTTTACCGTACCTTCCGCGTTCTTCGCATTTGCAAAGAAGCTGCCCTGCAGCGTCTCAACCGTGATCGTCTGCTGACCGGATCCCGTGACTGTAAGTCCGGAGAAGCGGATCTTCATGACGTGCTCCGCATCCGAATATCCAACCTGATGAACAATCTCGGAAAGCCTGTCAAACGTGTCCACCGAGTCATCCGCAAGCCCGAACCTCACCGTTATTTCCTGACCATTCACCTCCGAGCTTTTGATGGCAAATGCATCCTTACCGAAAGTCGGAGCAACCGCCTCCACCTTTGCATCCGGAGCAATGGTCACACCGTCCGGGAATTTCAGCTTCAGTGTAAATCCAAACGTCACGCCCGGCTCACCGACCGCATTAGTAAGAGTGATGTTGTCCGGGTTTCCATAAGAATCGCTGATAGCATCAAGCTGGCTGACGATATCGTCCACGTCAAGAGCGCCAATAAGCACAATCGGATCTCCGACGCTGCTCTTGTATATAGTATCATTCCCGGTCAGCTCATTATCGCCTTCCAGAACACGGATATCTCCCGGAAGATTGAACAGGGACGGTGTCTTTACCGTATAGGCAATTGTATCGTTGTCGTTCTCACCCTGGGCATCATCTTTACCGTTTCCAAGCGCAGACGTTGTTCCTTCGCAGGCCTGCTTCGCCTTCCATGTGAAGGACGGCTCATACAGGACTTGTCCCTTCTCGTCCACAACCTCCGCTGAGAACATTCCGTTTAAGCTTCCGGTCGATGTGATGCGTGCGGCACTCGGGAGACTGGCCGAAACGTTAACCGGAACCGTAACTTCCAGAATATCGCTCACGCTGTCAACGGTCTCTTTAAGTTCCGTGAAGCTTGTATAATCGTTTTTCAGCGTCATGTCAACCGTGACAGTGCTGCCTTCAACCGTCACACCGCTGATTTCAAACAGATCATTGTCCGTGAGCGTCACGCTGCCTGCGTCCGCATTGCTGGAGAGTCCATCACCGAGTGTGATTACAGCTCTGAAAGAGCTCTTCACGTTGCGGATCTTATGTTCCCTCTCACTCCCCTCCATCGTGTCAATCTGATCTTTTATGGAAGAAACATCGAGTCTGCCGACATAGTTTAACACGCCGCCCGGCTGCACTTCCCGGATGGATCGGCTGTCCGCCGCGCCCTCTGTTGTCATGTCGCCCGGCAGTACCAGGTTCTGTGTCTTGCTCAGGCGGTAAGAAATCGAAATCGGATTCTTACTGTCTGCATTGCTGTCCTTTCCGGAGTCTGTCTGAGACGGCTTAAACGTAAAGGCGAAATAATACGATGTGCCCTGGCTTGTGGCGTCCGGATTGCGGTCCAGCGTCGCGATCGCCTGGAAATTGCCGCTCACATCACCGGAAACTTCAAGGACATCTCTGTCAGACTTGTTTTCCCCATTGACCATGAGACCGTCGATGGTGAAGGTGATCGTATCCGATTCAGAAAGAGCCGTCTGTATACCGGTGCTGTTTACCGCATCATAAAGCTTCTGATAATTGTCAATGCCGCTCTTCAGTTCAAAGGTCACGGTAATCTTTCGCCCGCTCACCTTTGTCTGCGTCACATCAAAACAGCTGCCGAGCCCATCGGCGCTAACCTGGATGGCCGTCTCATCCGGAACCGCAAATCCTTCCGGAATATCAAAGCCGGCCGTAAACGTGCACTTCGGATCCGTTATGACAATGCTGCTGTACTCATCCCGGCCGACGCCAAAGTTTCCCGCGATGGCTTTAAGTTTTTCCTTTACTTCCTTCACGTCAACAGCTGCTGTCAGGATCACCGTGTCACCCGGCTTAACCGACTGAATCCGTGTGGAGTCATCGCCATTCTCTTTGCCGCCGTGCCAGATATAAGCCGGGAGCGTGATGGTTCCGTTGAGTTTGGAGCGCTCGGCGGTCGGTGTCCAGCGCAGATACCAGGTCATGTCATCCGTTATCGTCGGATTTTCGCCGTTTATCGGAATGATGAACCATACGACGTAATCATCAAAACGAACCTCTGAGTCGTCACCGGAAAACGCGCTGGTTGACCAGGATGTCGTGTCAGCGAGCTTGTAGCCGCTCCACACCGCATCCGCATCCGGCTTCAGCTGATTGTAATCCAGTCCGAGAGCCTCTGTCAGGTCGTGCAGAGTCTGTCCATATGTGGCCGTCTTCTTGAGAACCGCCGTCTCCCCGCCGTAGCTGTCCGTCTCAATCGTAAAGTAATTAGGATTGTGATAGATGGAATTCGGACTGAACGTGCCGCCGCCGGCCGAGAATCTGACACTGTACTGCTTTGCCCCGTAATATGCGTACAAATCAACCTGCGTCTGCCCGTTCTCAAACGAAACCGCAGCGCCCTTCTTGTACTGCGTGCCCGTTCCGTCCTCTGCCGTCGTCCAGTACTCGAATGTCTTTCCCTGTACGGCAAAGTCCGAATTGCGGTTCACAATATCCGAATAGCCGATGACCGTCATCTCCGTCTGGCCCGGCTGCGGGCTCTGAATGAACGACTGCCCCTCGCCGTTATGGTACACAACGCTGATTTTGTTCCACTTGGCGTAAACTTCGGTATCGCCACTCACAGCCGTATCCATCGTAAACGGATGCTCTGTACCTTTACTATCCTTGTAGTACCACCCGAGGAATTCATCGCTGCTTACCGGTGTGCCCGGATCCGTATTGCCCTTCACAAAGTTCAGGGAATTGCCGCGGATCGTCGCAGCTGTCTTGTCCGCCGTCGCCCCGTCGGCAAATGTGGCATTGCCGTTATTCAGCTTGAACACCACCGTCGCCTTCGGACCCCAGACACGCTTCTGGCCGTCTTCATTTGCCTGCGCTACCGGATACGGATACGTTGTACCGTTAGCATTTACCATGGAGATGGTGGAAACCGACGGATCTGCCAGATTGAAAAGGGTAAGCTTTTCATTGCCATTGGCTTCGCCGTTCGTCGGGATCAGGTCATCCCGGGTAAGCTGGTTCTCGTCAACTTTATAGGATCCGCCTGTCACAACAAACGCGCCGTTGCCACCGATAGAATCCGCGGAAGAACTTCCGGGCGTCTCGATTACCGAAGAGCCGCCGATGTACAGATTGGATTTTTCGCGCGATCCAACCGCAATAAAAGCTGGATCAACATGATCTGCCTTCAGTGTGGAATTATTAACGCGAAGCGTGCCCCCAAAATTAACGTTGAATCCGCCGGAATTACTGTTCATAACAGTAAATGTTGATTTATCAATCGTCAGTTCACCGGTCACGTTAACCCTGGACGTCTGCACAACCACAGTCGATTCACGAATTTCTGCCCTGCAGTTTTGTTCTACCAACAGAACAAATCCATTATAGCTTCCGGAAAATTTCCCACTGATCTGAACGTTACATTGATACAGGTTTAAAGGTTTGTTCTCCGTGTAATCCAGCCACACATCACGGATTGTGATGTCCGAGTATTGTGCGTACAGACTACAATCAGCGTAACCCTGTTGATTACCTCCATTCCAGATGAGCGACACATGATCAAACTTTAAGTCTTTGCCTGTCGTTACTATACCAGCAGCTCCCTTATTTGCCGTCACCGTCACGTGCATCTTCGACTGGTCCGTACCGCTCATCGCGCCCTTCAGGCTGATACCGGTATTAACGTTCGTGAACACATATGTGCCGTCCGTCATGACCGCACCGGTGTCAACCGTAAGTGCGGTACCAAAGCCGGTCATTGTGAGCGTTGCTCCGTCCGACGTCTGCAGTTTCGATCCGGAAGCCAGCGTAAAACCATTGCCGCTTCCCGTCCCGGTGATGGTTGTGTCAGCAGCCACGTCCAGCGTGATGTTCTTGTCCACCTTGGCTCCGCTCACGGCAGAAGCGCTAATCTCGCCACGCATGTGAACCGTGCTGCCCTCATTCGCCGCAGCGACTGCCTCCGCCAGGGTCGCATAGGTAGTCTCCGTGTCTTCGTTAATCCAGAACGGTTCGCCATCCGCTGGAAGTGCAGCCGGCATTTTCGCTGCCTTTGCCGCGGCATCAGCCGCTCCGGACGTTTCCTCTGTCCCGGCAGGTGCTGTTGTTTCCGTGCTGTCACCCTGCGAAACCTCAGATGTTTCCGACGGCACAGTTGTTATCTCCGGTACTTCCTCAGCCTTTGCTCCTGCCGCGGGTTCCTGTGACTGTGCGTCCCCATCCATTTCCTCTGCCTGAGGCACAGTACTTTCCGTCTTATTGTCTGCCTGTGTCGTGCCTTTTTCTCCGGCATCCTCCGTTGCTGCAACCGAAGCCGTACCGACCACGCCTTCTCCTTCTGCCAGTGTGCTGACCGGATTTAGGCTGAATACCATCATCATGCACAGCAGTGCGCTGATGAACATTAATCGTCCACGCTTTTTTCTTTTCTTCAATGGTTTCCCCCCTCTTAAAAAATATTATACTTTTTCATAATACCTTTTCTGCCTTGAAAAGAAAAGCGAAAGAGCACTAAAAAAACCTATAAATAGGTTTTTCCTGCTTTACGCTTTATTTTTAACCTTAGCAAAAGGCTGGCAGGCTGGTTTACTTTTCCAAACTGGCGAAAACAGAAAAGTCGACAGCATAAAAAAAGAAAGGTACAATACTAACAGCAGCCAAAATCACAGATTACGGAGACACAGGTATCATGAAAATCAGTATCTGGAACATTTATAATAAGCTTCCTTACCCAGAAAAAATTCCTCTGATAAAGAATGGATCTCCAACAATAGAAAATGTGCGCTGGATCATCCCGCGGGATTTAAACCCAAATTCCGTTTATATTGGAAGCGCCGGAGAATTTTTTGATTCCTCCGAAAATGATACTCTGATTGTTCACCGATACGATATGATCCTGATACACAACGTAGACCCGGAAGAAGCCTTTAACGAGGTTTCCGCTATTATGGAACATTTTCAGAAATGGGAACATTGTCTTAAGGACTGCTGCAATTCTAATAATGGTCTACAGGAAATGCTGCATAACAGTGCCTGGATTTTACAAAACCCAGCATTTATCTACGCTCCAGACGGGAGAGCTCTGGCCATTTCTCCAGATTACCCTGCTTCCATTCACTGGCACTGGGCAGAAATTCTGAAGAATAATGGTCTTACAGAAGAACGCATGGAAAAACTGCAGGAGAGCATTGACCTTACAAACGTTTTTCTTGACAGAGAACCAACCACCAGGAATTCTCACATGGGAAACTATCAATACATGCACTGCAGCCTTGTTGTCAACAATTATATGGCCGGACATCTGGTAATTTTCAGCATGTTAAAGCCTTTTGAGAAGGGGCTTTCCTGGCTGGTTTCTGTACTGATCCAATATATGCAGCAATACATGTACAGACATCCAGACGTTTTCAGCCCCACTTCCCGGATTGGAGAGCTGATCTCTGCCCTGATTGATGGGCGTCCCTGCCCTGAAAAAAGTCTGATTCTGTTTCAAAAAGTACTTAGATGGAACATTGATCGTGATTTATTCCGCTTCTATCTGCTGGAAGAAAACGTAACGGGCGAACCGGTCTTGCTTGCCGGCTGTTATACCCGTCTTTCTGGCTGTCTCCATAATGCAGCAGTTTTCAGAGAAGATCGTTTTCTCGTCATTCTATGTAATATACAAAACGGTCTTACAGCAGAACAACGTGTAGAATCTGAGCTGAATACATTGGGGGAAAAGTTCTACTGTGGAGTAAGCATGACATTCCATGGAATACAGAATCTTCATCCATATTTTCGCCAGGCACATATGGAACTTGCACGCTGTAAGGAAAATGGAATGCTTCGTTCCCGTGCAGAAGATCATATCCACAGCTATATCCACACCCTGTTCAAACAAGACAATCTTTCCGGAACCTATCTCAGGCCTGAAATATCCAGGCTCCACAGATATGATGAGGAAAACAATACGCACTATTACGAAACTCTGCGCGCCTGGTTTTACAGTGGTTTCCACCCGGGAACCGCTGCAGCCATCCTCGGAATTCATCGCAATAGTTTCCTATACCGCTTTGAGCGAATGCGCAATATTATCTCTTTTCAAGAAATAGATATTTTATCCAGCACCCGTGACTTTCAGAAAATCAATGAGTTTTTCTATACATTTTTATATTACGACAGCTGACAGTGAGAACTATCCGGCCTTTGGTATGGTTCCCATTTCTTTATTATCTACATTTTTGCACAAAGAAAATTTCTCTTTATCCTAATCTGCACCTTTCTCTTTCGTCCATTCTTTTTTACCATAAAAACAACGGAAAAAACCCTGTACAGGAAAAGAAAGATGATCTTCTTCGCTTAATATCAAAAGAACAAGCACTCAGGAGGTATTTTTATGGGAACTTATGAAGAACGTCTGGAACGCATTAAGGCTGCTATCGCGCTGGAACCTGTGGATAAAATCCCGGTTATTTCTGGTCTTGCTGCTGTCGCCGCACCGATGACACACACCAATGTATCCGATTTTCTCAGCGACATGGAGTTAAACTGCACCTGTAATATCGAAGCGACCAAAATGCTGGGCAACGTTGATGGTGTTCAGACAACACTTTCTTCTCCGGAAGGTCTTCCGACCCTTTGGCTGTCCAACATTGGCGTTCCCGGAGAGGATATTCCGGATAACCAGCTCTGGCAGGTAAAGGAAAAAGAACTTGTGACCCAAGCGGATTATGACATCATTCTGCGTGACGGTTTTGAGTCATGGTATCTGAAATTCATGAAAGAAAAACTTCGTGATCCACTCACCAGAATGAAGCCGCTAGTTTCCTATGGCCCTACAGCAAAAAAACGATTTGAAGATGCCGGTTTTGTTGTTATTAAAAACAGCTCTCTGCTCACTCCCTTTGAAATGCTTTGCGGAGGCCGTTCTCTGGAGGCCTTTTTAATTGATGATCTGATGGAAATTCCGGATAAGGTAGACGCTGTATTTGAAGTCATCCATAAATACAACATGAATCGTTATCAAAAGTTGTTTGAATCCCCCGCCAAACCGTTCGGCGTATGGATCGGCGGCTGGAGAGGCACGCCGGAAACATTGAATCCGACTATGTTCCAACGCTTCAGCTGGAAATATTTCCGAGATCTTGTTGATCTCTGTATTCAGTACAATGTCCTGCCCATTCTGCACCTGGATGCTTGCTGGGATCTCGGCCTACCCTATTTCCGTGACATTACACCTAAAAAAGCAATTATGGCACTGGATGGGAAAACTGACATCCATAAAGCCAAAGAAGTTATCGGCGATATGATGTGCATTATGGGAGATGTTCCGGCATCTATGATTGCTTTTTCCAAGCCTCAAGACGTTTATGACTATACAATGAACCTCATTCACACAATCGGCCCGAGAGGATACATGGTATGTTCTGGCTGCGATATTCCTTTTAACGGAAAAATAGAAAATATGCAGATGATGGCTAAAGCTGCTGATGATGCTGCAGGGAAATGAAAGGATGGTGATATAAATGAAAACATCTGCCAGAAAATCAATCACCGGTCTTCTTCTGTGCGCCATCTTGATTATTGCCGCCGAGATAATACCGCTGGCAGACGGTGTCACAAGAGTTGGCCTGCTGTCCCTGGCGGTATTCTTCGGAACAATCCTGATGTGGATTTTAAATTCATTACCAATGTGTGTTACTGCCCTGCTGATGATGTTCCTTATGCCAGGGCTGGGCGTCATGAAACTGGAAGATGTTTATTCTTCCTTTGGCGGAACAGCCTTTTTCTTTGCAATCGCAACCTTTGCAATTTCTCTGGCATTGGAAAACACGTCTGTACCTCTCAGAATATGCAATGTTCTGACCCGCTTGGCAAAAGGTGACCCTAAAAAACTTGTAATCGCAATCATGTTTGCCTGTGGTCTGACCTCTGGCATAATGTCAAATCTTTCTACATGTATTATTTATTTGAATCTCGGTCTGGCACTTCTGAAAGCCAATAACTGTGAGCCGGGAAACTCCAATCTGGGAAAAAGCCTGATGATTGGAATTCCCTGCGCTGCAGGCGTAGGCGGCCTGATTACACCTGCGGGAACTCCAGGAAACCTTTTAATCATCCAGCTTCTGGAAACACAGGGAATCACGATGTCCTTTCTGCAATGGGTTCTGTTCTTTGCCCCGCTGGCGCTTCTGTGCATCCTGATTGGTTCACTGTGGATTGTTCACCTATACAAACCAGAAGATATATCCTCAGAAGCTATCCACACTCTTCAGGATAATCTGGAAAAAACCGGTTCTCTGAAAATTCAAGAGAAAAAGACTATACTGATCATTGCTGCTATGCTTATCTGCTGGCTTCTTGGCACCTGGGTTTCCGTTCTGAATGTTACTGTTGTTGCAGTTGTCGGAATGGCCGTCCTGTTTTTCCCCGGCATTGCCGTCCTGGACTGGAAGGCAACTGCCGCAAGAATTAACTGGGATCTCTGTCTGACCATTGGATCTGTCGGCGTTCTAATCGGCGGGATGACTTCCACTGGAATCATGGACTGGATTGTAGCACGACTCTTCTCCGGTATCGCCGGCTGGAGCCTGATCCCTATGTTCTTTGTTCTGGGATTGGTAATCTGTATCATCCGCGCTTTCATTCCGACAGCTCCGGCTATTGTTGCCCTTTTCGGGGCGCCTCTGCTCTCTCTAGTCGCCGTAAGTGGAGCAACTCCCGCTGCTCTTCTGGCTCTGCCAGCTTTCTGGGCCTGCGCGCCTATGTTGCTCTGGATTGAACCAATCTATTTGTTCAGCTATGGTTATGGCTATTATAAGCCTCTTGATTTACTGAAATATGGCATACTGCCCTCCCTCTGCATGTGTGGAATTATGGCTTTTCTTCCTTATTATTCCAGGCTGTTTGGATTATAGAGAGGGTGTTCTCAAAGATAATATGAAAACAATATTCACAGACTGTTTTACCGGCGCCAAAGGTGCCGGTAAAACTTCGCTAATACAGTCAATACAGAAGGTGCAACTTCCGCGAAAACGGAATGTGTTATTTCTTAACGAAGAGGGATCCATAGCCTATTCTGCTTCCAACCCGGATTGTTTCCGTATCTACCCTATTCTCGGAGGATGTATCTGCTGCAGCGGACAAACAGAACTTATCCATTTCATGCAGGAATCCCTGGCCGAAGATAATCCGGAACGTTTTATCATTGAACTCTGCGGAGCCGGAAGAATAAAAGACCTCCTTCCCCTCCTCCACCTCATCCCCGACTGTGCTCCCGGACTATTCTGTCATATTCTGAATATGCAGCATTTACCTGCGCGTATGCACATCATGGGAAGCTTACTCTGGAATCAAATTGCCGAGGCTCCGATTATTATAATGAACCGGTGCAATGCACTGGTTCCCGAACAATTTATGTCTTGCCTGCAGTCTATCCGGGAGCACAACAAAAATGCGCTGATCCTTCCTTTGAACGAAAAAAACCTTGCAGATACCAGAATCCTGAGCATGAATTTTTATCAAGAGCTCTGTCCTGAATATCAGAATTATTTTACTCCGATTGGACAATTGAAGTATGAAAATCTATTTTCTTTCTCCGAAAATCAGCTCAGTTCCAAGTATATAGATTCTGACCGATCAGAAAGGCGAAAGATAAAAATCAGAATACGATTTTGAAAAAACACCACACCATTTCAGGTGCAGCGGTTTTCTTTCTCACTGCAAATCATGCCTTCGGGGCAGCGTCCTTCTCCCCATCCGCCAGCAGTTTCTCCACCTGATTTCTTACCAGCTCCAGATCTGCCGGAAGCCATGCGACATCATACAGATGCTCCCTGTCCAGCCAACGCGCAGCCTCGTGCTCCAGAAGTTCCAGTTTTCCGCTCTTCACCCGGCATAAAAAGCATTTCATGGAGATGTGAAATGTCGGGTAATCTTCTTCGATTGTATCGAGCAGCCGAACCGGCTCAATTTCTGTATTTAATTCTTCCCGAATTTCTCTCACAATCGCATGTTCCGGCGTTTCCCCTTCCTCGATCTTTCCGCCGGGAAACTCCCAGCCATCCTTATATTCACCGTAACCACGCTGGGTCGCGAAAATCTTTCCATCATGCAGGATAACAGCACAGGCAACATGTATTTTTCTCATCTTGTTTTCTCCCTGTATCTATAATGTCTATAAATTTCCAAAGATCATTAGAACCTTTTGCTTTGACGCTGGCGCTGGCTTTTTCAAAAAAACTTCACACTGCCTACCCCTCTTAGTACATCTCATTCAAAAGCGTTATCATCTAAAACTTTCAAAGCTCTTTTTCCGTAATATATTCGTACAAATCTTCCCTGACCGGTACATCCAGCTTCCAGTACATCCGGACAGCAGTTTTATCTGTGCCGGGGAGGATAAATTCTTCCGGCTGCATGGTCTTATCCGGGAACATTCTGCCAAGATAGTAAAACTCCTTTGACACCTTATCATCTTTATTTTTCCGAACAAAAAGATGTACGGCGATACCACGTTCTTCGCACCGCAGAAAATTTTGCACATCATCAGAAGTAAGTGTTCGCCCTGATTTGGAAATCGCTGTCAAGCGATCCGGCGCAGTGAAAATATCCTCATACTGCTGTGTCGCCGCGACCGACTCATCCTTTATGTAATTCACAAATACCGGAAATGTTTTTGTCTTCGGATCATATTTGTAGCCACCAATATTAAGTGGCACTTCATTGTGCTCCCAATTCAGCAAGCGACAGACGTCCTCGTAGGTATATTTGCGGTAGAGAACCAGCTTTGTATCTCGATAAGTATTGCTATAATCTCTTTTATTTCTGTACAGTCCGAAATCCAGTACTTCCGCAAGAATTGCCCGAAATTCCGGATCTCCCAACATCTTGCGAAACGATTCCGACAGATTATAGTCCCCATTACCCGATCCATTTGGTTGAATCAGAACACAATCCGAAAATTTCTTTTTCCCCGCCCCGGTAGGAAATTCATTTGTCAGGTAATTGATCACATTGAGCCTGAAAGAATCCTGAATAGGTGCGGCACACCCGGAAAAAATATTCTCCGGTGCCTCAAGAGCATGCTTTAGCAAAAGAAGTTCTTCCGCCCGTTTCCCATCCGCAAGTTTTAACGAAACGAATTCGATAACTCTTGTTTCCCGCTCGGTAAGCCTGATCTTGTATTCTTTTTCATATTTTACGAGAAAATTGTGGTAGGATCCACATTTGCCTATGATAAGCAGTACATCCATTTCACCATATTCATCGAAATCGCGCAAGGTAGGAATTCGCCCTAACTTAAACTTCAGATTCTCATAATTCCCGCGCATCAGCTTTATGTCATTCACATTTGCACTGTCGATTGCCGCATAGATCCGTTTTCGCGAAATTTCATCAAAGTGAATCGAAGAACTTCCCGGTATCACCCGTGCGCCATCCGCTACATAACGGCGCATATTATCTTTATTATAAGAACGGTCACCGGACAGTGCGATCGGGATCATATAGTTATTTGTATAATTTCCGATAAAATCAAGAATAACAACAAATTCCTTGTTATTTGCCTTTCGAAGTCCCCGGCCAAGCTGCTGCACAAAAATGATTGGGCTCTGTGTCGGCCGTAGCAGGATCACCTGATTAACTTCAGGGATATCGACTCCTTCGTTAAAAATATCGACTGTAAGAATATAATCCAACAGATCAGCGTCTGGATTATCTGTGCTCAGTCTCTCAATATAGTTCTCTCTCTTTTCCTGAGAAGTCTCACCTGACAGGAATACTGTCCGAAGCCCTCTCTCATTGAGTTTCTGCGAGAGATTCTCACCGACCTCTCGGCGGCTGACGAACATCAAGCCCTTCACCCGATCACCACTATGCCCATAATACGCAGCCTTTGCCAAAATATAATCTACCCTGGCATCGCTCGTAAGGTAATTAAACTGCCGAATTCTTTCCGCTGGATCTGTCCTTTCCAAAAAGGATTCATCTTGTGAAATTTCACCGTCAAGGATCAAATCCGTGATGCCAAAATAGTGGAATGGACAGAGCAGATTTTCCTCCATCGCCTGTTGCAGACGAATCTCATAGGCAATGTTGTGATCGAAAAGCTGATAAATATCGTAACCATCCGTCCTTTCCGGAGTAGCAGACATACCGAGCCAGAACTTTGGATGAAAATATCTCAGAATTTTCTGGTAGCTTGCCGATCCGGATTTATGCACTTCATCAATCGTGATAAATGAAAACTCATCCCTTTCAAAATGCTGCAGCGTTTCATCTTTTGCCATCATCTGCATCGTTGCAAAAAGATAATCTGCATCATAATTCTTAGAATTTCCGGACAGCAGGCCAAATGTCTTTGTGTTTCCAAATACCCTCTTATAGCTTGCCATCGCCTGCTTTGCGATCTGCTCTCTATGAACAATAAAAAGCATCTTTTCCGGATTTTCTTCTCGCATGGCAAAAGCCGAGGCATAGGTCTTGCCCGTCCCCGTAGCCGAAATAAGGAGCGCTCGTTTTTTTCCTTCCTTTATCATTTTTTTCAAATTTTTGATAAAGCCGACCTGCATGGAGTTTGGTTTCAGCCGATAAGTCTCAAGATCTATAGCAAGGCTATTTTGGAATGCCTTTTTCGCTATTCTTCGCTGCTCCCGACTGACTTCATATGCCGTCTGATAGGCTGGCATGAACTGGTCATAGCGTTTGGTGTTCTCCGAACTCCACAGTTCCTGAAACTCCTGTCGTATCTTTTCCGCGTATTCTCCATCTTCCGTAGATACTATTTTTGTGTTCCACTCTTTGTTCCTCGTCAGCGCTGTCATAGTCAGATTGGAACTGCCCACAATAATACGGTATATCTCTTTATTCTCAAAAATATAACCCTTGGTATGGAAGCCTTCTGCTTCATCTGCCATATACATACGTATCTCTATATTGGTCAGCTCTTGCAGTTTATGAATTGCTCTTGGATCGCTGAAGTTAAGATAATCTGTTGTAAGAATTTTCCCAGGAATTCCTTTCATTTCCAATTCCTTCAGCGTTTGAAGAAGAGGCGTAATTCCGCTCAGCGTGATAAATGCCACACTGATATAGAACTTCTCACAACGCAGCAGTTCGGATTCAATAGTGGAGAGAACTTTCCTTCCTTCTCTATAATTATTTGAAACAAACTCTGGCTTATAGGCCAGATTTGTATTATGTGTTCCATCAATAAATGCTGAATACGCCCCATCCTCTATCTTCTTCGCATATTCATTCAGAACTTTCCTACGAATATTGTCCATCTCTTACCGCACCTTCTGTATTTGAAATACCATTCCCGTTATCTCTTTTCCTCATTCCAGCCAAGTTTCTTTTATCTCATTATCCCCCAAGCGGCAGTACCATCTGCCCGGTGGCCCAACGCTTCTGCACGGCATCGTGTACTTCGTCCCCCGGCATGGAACCTCCGATCAGAAAGGGGGAGTCGGGATCATGCCATTTCATTCTTGTCCGGACAATCCCCATATCCTGGTTGGCATAGCAGTAGCGGCAGCCGTGTCCGCAGCTGTTGTAGGCGCCGATATCATTTCCGATCAGACAGCTGCATCCCGGCCTTGCCTGCGGCGCTGCGGAGGAGGGAATGCAGAATTCCTCTCCCATCGCCTGTTCCAGAACCTGTTTTGTCATACAGCCGGAGCAGTCAAAGCCAAAGGGCTCCAGATCTTCTCCTTCCAGGCAGGTCCGCATATTCATGTGAAAAGAAGCTCCGATTTCAGAAAACGCCCTTCCTATTTCAAGCCTTTCGGATTGCGTTACTTCTCTTGCTTCCGGAAAATTCCGCTTTGTTTTTTCGTACAGGTCAAGAAAGCTGATGACAACCTGATGGGTATAGCCCTGCAGCATTCCGCACATCCGACGGAAAGACCGGACATGGAAATCTACCGAATATTGATCCGTGATCAGGATCGGATCGTAACGCCAGCCGATACAGCGGGGAGACACCATTTCAGACAGGCGCTGAAATGACCGGATAACCTTATCTGCTTCCGGTACATGCGGTTCTATGTCCTTTCCGTAAGGTGTAATGGTTACAAACCAGAACTGCCGATAGGCCGAAAGCTCCTGCAGTCTGTCCAGCATCGGCGCCGGATTTTTGGTGCAGAAGCACAGAAGATCCACCACATCCGGGGTCAGTCTGTAACGGGTTACTTTCGTCTCGAAATAAGGATTGCGTACACAGACATAGCCCTCACGGATGCGATTGTAAAACCACCTGCTGTAAAAAGCCGGTATATCCGTCCGCTGTCCTGTATTGATAATCATAGATATCCCCTTTTCTATTCGGCTCTGTGCCCTTATAGTCCCGCTGTCGGCACAGGAGCCGCAGGCAGGATGCCAATGCCATGGGAAATTTTCTTTTTATTATACCGGAATCCTCCCTCTGTGGTACACTGAATGTATCAGTCTGAACACAGTGTATGACAGGGCACATGCATCCATGTATGAACTGTCATGCGCACGCAGCGGCAGGGAAAAGCGGAACGCCCTGACTGCGTGAGGATGGACACGGCTGCAGAAGTTGTCTGTTTTTTTATACCACTTAAATTATTTTTCACAAGGGAGGTATTGCAATGTGCACCGCTGCTGTTTACGCAACCAAAAATCATTACTTCGGGCGGAACCTGGATCTGGAATTTTCATACCACGAGACGGTGACAATCACCCCCAGGAATAAGGTTCTTCCTATGCGCCATATGGACGACATGGTTACACATTATGCCATGATCGGCATGGCCTTTGTCGTTTCCGGCTACCCGCTGTACTACGATGCGACCAATGAAAAAGGACTCAGCATGGCCGGTCTTAATTTTCCGGGCAATGCCTGCTACCGTCCGGTTGCCGGGGACAGAGACAACGTGGCCTCCTTTGAATTTATTTCATGGATTCTGGGAAAATGCGCGACCGTGAAGGAGGCACGCGTGCTTCTGGAACGAATCAACCTGACCGATGATGCTTTTGCCAAAGAGCTTCCCCCGTCTCCGCTTCACTGGATGATTGCAGATCCGGCGGAATCCATTGTTTTTGAGCAGACCGCAGAGGGAGGCAAGATATACGACAATCCCGTCGGTGTTATGACAAACAACCCGACCTTTGACTATCAGTTGACTCACCTGCAGGATTATATGAACGCTTCCGCGTCTCTGCCGGAGAACCGCCTGATTCCCGGAATGAGTATGAATCCCTACAGCCGCGGAATGGGCGGCATGGGCATTCCCGGAGATCTCTCCTCCGCCTCTCGTTTTGTAAAGGTGGCTTTTACAAAGATGAATTCCCTGTCGGGGAGCAGCGAGGAAGAAAGCATCGGGCAGTTTTTCAAGATTCTGGGTTCCGTAGAACAGCAAAAAGGATGCTGCCGTCTGGGTAAAGACGAAAAAGGAAATGACCTCTGTGAATACACCATTTACAGCTCCTGCTGCAATATGGAAAAAGGGATTTACTACTACACCACCTACGAAAACAGCCAGATTACCGGTGTAGACATGCACCATGAAAATCTGGACGGTACGGAGCTTGTCACCTACGAGCTGGAAAAGCAGGAGCAGATCCGCATGATGAACTGAGAAATCCCTGTTTCTGCAGTTTATGCCTAAACAGGCTGATTCGGCGGCTGTCGGACACCATCTGCTTAACAGAAAGGCTTTAGTAATCTTATTACCTTATGTTCAAACAGGCTGGTTAAGCGGCTGCCGGACACCATCTGCTTAACCGGCGGAACCGACGGGCTCTTCTTCCGGCACTTCTGTGATTGTGCCGCCTCCGACGACAACATCTCCGTCGTACAGGACAAGGGCCTGTCCCACAGTCAGCGCGCGCTGCGGCTCATCGAATACCAGGCGGATTTTTCCGTCTTTCAGCGGCCATACTGTGGCAGGCTGCTCCTTCTGACGGTATCTTGCTTTTGCGGCCACGTGCATGGGGCCGGACAGCTCCGGAATGGAAATCCAGTTCATGTCATCCGCAATCAGCGTACGGGAGAAAAGCGCCTGTCCCGGACCTACCGTGACGGTGTTGTTTTTCATATCCTTACGGCAGACATACACATGTTCGCCCATGGCCAGATGCAGTCCCCGCCTCTGGCCGATGGTATAACTGATGGCGCCCTGGTGTGTTCCGATTTTGTTTCCCTGCAGATCCAGAAAATCTCCCGGGGCGTGTGCTTTTCCGGTGTAATTTTCGATAAATTCAACATAATCCCCGTCGGGGACAAAGCAAATGTCCTGGCTGTCATGTTTATCGGCATTGACAAATTTCAGGGCTCCGGCAATTTTCCGCACCTCTGTTTTCCGCAGTTCTCCCAGCGGAAATTGTGTGTGCGCCAGCTGTTCCTGCGTCAGGGAATACAGGACATAGCTCTGATCCTTGGTGGAATCCACCGCCTTTTTCAGCAGCCAGCGGCCTGTGTTTTCATCTCTCTCGATCCGCGCGTAATGGCCTGTCACAATATAGTCATAGCCGTTTTCATGCGCGAATTCCATCAGCTTGTCAAACTTCATGTAACGATTGCAGTCGATACACGGATTGGGCGTCCCGCCTTCCTCGTAGACGCGGATAAACTTCTGAATGATCTTTTCATTGAAATCATCCATCATATTGATGACGCCATAGGGAATCCCTATTTCCTCCGCCACCATGGCCGCGTCTTCCACATCCTTTGCGGAGCAGCAGGTGTGCGCTCCCTCTCTGTGAATTTCTCCGTTGGAAAACAGGCGCATGGTCGTGCCCATGCACCGATATCCTTTCTGGTGCATGATGTAGGCCGCAACCGAGCTGTCCACTCCTCCGCTCATGGCAATCAGCGCTGTCTTTACGGAACTATTCTCCTTTTCCATTTTATCATTCAACCTCACAAAAACCGGTATGCCCCGTGACCGGGGCAGTTAAAATAAAATCAAACAAAACAACGGCTCAGATGAAAACTCTACGAATACCCTTCTGCCGGGCAGTCAAGATAAAACACAATACCAGCTCAGACGATAACTCCGAGCATGCCTAGCTGCCGGGGCGGCATAAATTAAACTAGCAGTGCTAAAAGCTTCCTTTATCCGGCCGGAATCTTACCGGAAATGTATCTGCGGTAAGCAGCGGAAATCCGGGATGCAAAGCTGTTACGTCTCCGCCAGAATATATTTCTTCAGTTCCTGATATATTTTTTCCTCGTCCGGCGGGCAGCCCGGAATACTGAACGCGAAATTCTTTGTGCACCGCCCGATTCCGAGCTTCCCTGTTTTCCCCTGATGCCCCTGGCCGATAGCGATTTTATCCTTCAGCTGATCCAGCAGTCCTTCCTCTTTTAAGCGGTACAAAGCCGGGATCAGGCTCCCGTAACAGGCGCTGCAGGAATCCACTTCCTCCACGGCGTAGGAGACATCCAGAACCCGGCGGGACGCTGCATTTCCTTCCTCCCGCTCTTCTTCGCCGCCGTTCAGGCAGATAATTTCTGCATTTTTCAGGTCTGCCGTCCCCGTGCCTAGTTTTTCCGCCATGCCGACATACGGCACATCCGCTGCCGACAGCCCGAGCAGGGCACAGGCATAGCTGTCCGTAAGTACCGGGTCGCGGGATGCCATGATGCAGTTCCGGACAAGCGGACTGCCTCCTTCCTCGAAATCAGGGTCTCCGCAGATATGGTCCACAACAATAAAGTCCTGGCGGATGCCCGCGGACAGATGGGCAATGGGTTTGTGCAGACCCATCCGGTGGAATCTGCGCTTTTCCGAATCCGGAAGCAGTCCTTTCATATTTTTCAGCGCGCAGGTCATTTTTGTCTGGCAGTGTCCCTTCAGCACCGGAACATTGATCCAGAAATCCACCTCGTCCACGATATCCGTAAGATTCAGTTCCAGGCCGCCGCAGTCAGCCGCATGAAAGGGAAGCTTTTTTGTATCCTTAAATTCCACACCATAACGCTCCGAAAGCTCCCGATACCCGCAGTATTCCAGTGCTTCTGACGTTCTGTCTCCCACCCAGGAGCCTTCTGCCATGACCAGATGGGAAAAGCCGTGTCCCTGCAGATACTCCAGAATTCCCGCGACGATCTCCGGATGGGTGGTCGCTCCGAAATCCGCCGGAGTCGGACACACCAGATTTGGCTTAATGCCGATACGCAGCTTTCGGTCTGAAATCAAAGCTGCCAGATCCGTCTTTTCCAGAAGCTCCATGGTCATTTTTTTATATTCAGTACCGTATATTTTCCAGATCTGATTTTTTCTGATCATTTTTCTTCTTCTCCCGTTCCTTCTGAGGTTCTTCGCTGTCCCGTGGCTTTTATATTATAACATCTCCGGCGTCACGACAAATCCGGAATATGGTATACTGAACGCAGACCCCTGAATCTGCAGTTTCTTTTCCCTGCTTTTACAACCGCGGAGGAGAACCTGCATGTATGATAAAACCCCGCTTTGGGGAAAGGAGTGATAATGATGAAAAGAACAGTTTCTGCCGCCGCTCTTGTTCTGGCGGCTGTTCTGGCCGGAACCGGTACTTTCTCCGGATGTGGTGTGCACGCGGCTTCCGAAACCGCCGCGTCTGCCTCTGTCTCTGAAACCGGCACGGCATCTTCCGGCTCATCCGCAGCACAGAAAGCGCCTGCGGATGCCTCTGCCTCTGCAGACAGTACAAAAAAAGCATCCTCTGTCTCCGCAGACAGCACCGACACCGGAACAAGTTCCTCTGTTTCCGCAGAAGCTTCGTCTGGAGGAACAGAAAGCGGTTCTGCGCAGATTCCGAACCCATGGACAGAGACTTCTTCCCTGGAGGAAGCGGTGGAAGGATCCGGCGTGGATTTCACACCTCCGATTGACGCGGCGCTGTCCTTCTATGACGGTCTTACCCTGCAGACATACCTCTACATGGACGGAACCATCGAAGCGGACTACTCCAACGGAAGCGATACCCTGACCATCCGGAAATCCACGGACACCGAGGGGCAGACCCTGTCCGGCGATTACAGCGAATACTCCTCCACCTGGGAATATTCCATGAAGGGGCTGCCCGTCACCTGCAGGGGAGACGGAACCCGGATCAACGAAGCCACCTTCAGCGTGGATTCTTATCATTATGCGGTTTCCTGTGACGCAGGGGAAGAAGGTAAGGGCATTACGGAAGAAAGTCTGACCTCTCTTCTGATGGGGATGTCCTGAAAGAGCACGAAGCCAATAACAACCGAAATTTATATTTTGGTGCCAAATCATCGCGTTTACGCAAAGATATGGGGAAATATTTCCATGCCGGATATATGGAAGAAACCCAAATCAACGCGTTTACGCGAAAATAAGGAGGTTGATCAGCAGCGCCGCTGCCAGAACAATGGGAAAACGGATCAGCCAGAAAAGGGCGGCTCTCTTCCCGTCGATGGGCACATTTCCGACCGCCTTTCCGGTCTGCCCGTTCATGGAGAACAGGTAATCTTTTCCCTTGTATTTTGTATAGAGCAGATAAACCGGCATCAGGACATAGCGGGAGCGCACGCCTTTTTCCCCTCCCTGCACGCCGGTGCTGCTGCCGGTCACGGTCACGCTGCTGTACCCTGTTACGGTGCCGCGAAGCATTTCCACTGTGGTCTGCCCTGCCCTCTTCAGGGCACGGGAACTGCAGAACGAGGCGTCCTCATCATAGCGTTCCGCGAAGAACCCCGGCATGTAGGCCATTTTAAACGGCGCAAGGTCTTTGTAGTCAAACGGCTCGATGCTGTCTACCGCCTCGTCCGGCATTTTAGAGGAAGCGTCAACCGGAAGGCTGTCAATCTGAAGCGTCCCCTCTCTCTCAACCTCAAATACATCGTGCTTCGTGTAGATATAATTGCTGTCGGAATAGGAGCTGACGCGCTCGCCGGTTCCGTGAAGCTGTCCCTCCATCGGCATATCGTAGAGCCAGAACGGGACATAGATTCCCTTGATCTTCTGGATATGGGCATCGGTATAAAAATCCCGCGGCGTAAAGGGTCTGGACTTCAGGTACTGGGTATAAAGCCCCTTGATTTCCTCCCTGCTGATGCGGAACGGGATAATGGCGTCCGGATGGAACTGTGTGTCCAGGTTTTCTTCCAGAATGACCGGATTCCCGCAGAACGCGCAGGAGGTGGCTACCGTCGTCTTGTCCGTAATCACCTCCGCCCCGCAGACAGAGCATTTATAGACCCGCAGATCCTCCGGACGCACCTCCGTGTCATCCGTGGACCTGGTCTGTCCGCTCTCCTCGGCACTGGCTCCCTTCTCATAGGCCTTATCCCGGATATCCTGCTTTGCCTTTTCCTCCTTCTGTTCAAAAACAGAAAGGTCAAATTCCGAACCGCAGTAGGGACACTTCAGCTTCTGACTGGCCGGATCCCAGTTCAGCTCGCCTCCGCAGTTCAGACATTTATAGGTCTGGTTTGCCATATCTACCCGCCCTTCTTCTGTATTCCGTCAGAAATGACCGCCGCCCCCGCTATGACTGGTCCCGCTGCCCGATGAATGGGTTGAGGTTCCTCCGCCGCCATCGTTTTTCGGCTTTGCCACCCGCGTCACATAGGTTCGTAAAAACCGGTCCTGACGGACAGACAGCCGGAAAGAATTCGGACGGACATACGCCGCCGCTTCTGCGGACACATGCTGCTCCTTATGCTTTGCCGCTGCCGACCTGTACCAGAAGAACACGATCAGCGCCGCCACCCCGATGGAGATCAGGGTCCACATGACATAGCTGCCGGACTTCGGGTTCCGTCCGTACCAGTAATCCGCCTTATCCACAAAGGTAAATGCCGCCTGCGCGTAATTTCCCTGTGCCAGCTCTTCTTCGACGGCATCCCGCAGCTTTGCCTGCTTCTGATCCGTAAAAACCTGAAGCGCCTGATCCCCCATGATATCGATATAATAATACCGGAGATCCATATCAATCAGCAGGCCGACGGAATCCGAGCCCGCGCCGAAATTCTGCTCATTGAAATTTTCCAGATAGGTCTGGTCGTCTTCCTCCGTGTGGTTTTCTCCGATCTGCTGATCCCCGGCCGACACAAAGAAAATATTGCAGTCATATTTTTCCGCAAATTCCCCGCACGCCTCTGCCAGCTGATCTGCTTCCTCCCGCGTCAGAAGTTCCTGCGAATCCGTCACATAAGCAGAGCTTCCGGAAGTGTCCGCAAACACCGGGACACCTGCGGCTCCGAATGCCGGAAGAAGCGCTGCCGACAGGAGCAGAAACAGCAGAAGACACCGCGCGATGCCTGCCTTCCCCGCTGCTTGTCTGGCTTTCCGTTTTCTCTGGTCATTTTTCATGGCGTTTCTCCGAAAATCTGTGTTAATGATATAGAAGAAGAACCTTCCCTGAATCCATTCATTTGAAAGGCTTTCCGTCTGTCAGAACCGTACCGCAGTCCCTACAGAAGGAATCTATCCGTCTGCCGGAACTGTGCCGGGATCCTTATAGAATTAACTATATGGGAATCATCCTTCTCTGGCAAGCCCTGTTTCCGCTGTTTCAGGAATGTCCTCTTGGCACCTTGGCCAGCAGTTCTCTTTCGTATGTCCGGTCCGCAATCATCAGCCGTATAAAGGTATAAAAAAGAACCGGAATAATTCCCCAGATGGCCCGGACGGAAAACGCCTCGCACAAAAGCGTGGAAAAAATCCCCCCGACCAGGAAAAACAGAATCATGGAGCCATGCATCTTCCACCGGAGATCCGCCTTCGGATCCTTGTCCCGAACCGCTTTTACCAGGTTGCTGCCCGTCTGGCGGATATGATTGGTCACAAAGGTAGTGGCCATAGGTATTCCCTCGTTCTGGCGGAAGGTATTAAACTGCATGGAACAGATAAAATTCAGCGTGACCTGGCAGATCTGGTCCGGTGCGCTGGCGGGAAGTGCCCCAAGCAGTATAACCACCGGAATTTCAAATCCCACCAGAATGGTGTCCCAGCGCAGCATGCGGAAGCGCTTGACTTTTTTTGCCAGGAACTCCGACAGAATTGCCCCCATGAAATAGGCGGAAATCGGGATAAGCAGGTACAGTGCCTTTTCCCAGTCCCCGCTACCGATTGCCATGGACAGGAGCACAACATTTGCTGTCTGGGCGTTGCAGAACACGCCTCCTCTGGCCATAAAGGTATAGGCTCCGTAAAAGCCGCCCACCAGGATCAGCGACCAGAATACCCAGTGTTTTTCACACTCAAGAAAAAACTCCTGGTTTGTATCGTTTTTTGATGACGCTTCTATGTGATGTCTCATTCCTTCTGTCTTTCCTCCGATTTCCCGCTCTCTTTTCTGCGCTCCGCAGGGAAACCTGTCGATGCGGCCCGCCTGCGGATAGGGATAGTTTCAGCCGACTTCCCATTTTTTGAGTTCCGCAGGGAAATCCGCCTTACAAAGAAATATCCCGGATCGTCTGCTTCAACAGATCCTCAAATTTCCGCCCTGCCTTCCTCCCTGTCTCCTGTACTTCCTCGTGGCTCAGCGGCTGATCCGGCAGAATACCGGCCGCCATATTAGTAATACAGGAGATGCCGCATACCCGCAGACCGCAGTGGCGGGCGGCAATAGCCTCGCAGACCGTACTCATCCCCACCGCGTCTGCTCCCATACTCCGGAACATCCGGATTTCCGCCGGGGTTTCATAGGCGGGTCCGGCCGTCTGCAGGTAGACGCCCTGCCGGATGTTCGTCCCCTGCATTTCCGCCGCGCGGAGTACAGTCTCCCGCAGTTCCCGGTCATAGACGCATGTCATGTCCGGAAACCTTGGACCCAGCTCCTCCGGATTCGACCCGATCAGCGGATCCGGGACGAACTGGGAGATGTGGTCGGTAATCAGCATCAGGTCTCCCGGACGGAATGTCTGATTGATGCCGCCTGCCGCGTTGGTCAGCAAAACCGCCTGCGCACCCAGAAGGCGCATCAGACGAACCGGCATGACCACTTTCTTCATGGGATATCCTTCATAATAATGAACCCTTCCGCTCATGGCAGCCACACGCCGCCCGGCTATTTTTCCGAAAAGAAAGCTTCCGTCATGCCCGGCAACCGTGGAGATGGGAAAACCCGCAATCTCCCGGTAATTGATTCTGCACTCGACGTCCATGCTTTCCGCCAGGCTTCCCAGGCCTGAGCCCAGCGTCAGCCCGATTTCCGGAACAAAATCCGTTTTACTGCGCACAGACGCAAGCGCTGCCTTTAATTCTTCATAGATCTCTGCCATACCGGCGTTCTCCTCTGTTGTATATCATTCATTTAGGGCGTACAGGCTGTGCAGCCAACCAGGACAGACAGTCTCAAACCATCCCCGGCCTTCCGGCCTGCCCTGGATTCTGTGGTCTCAGCCCTGCATGACCCTGCCCCCGGTTCTTCAAGACTCCGCAGAACCCCCTCGTCATGGAGAAAGAATCCTGCGGATTTCCGCCAGATTGTCCGCGAAGCTTATCCCTTTCTGCCGCTCCGGGGAAGAAAGCCCCATCTCTATCATGTGCCTTAGAAGCCGCTTCAGATCATTGTAATATCCGTTCAGATTGTACAGGATACACGGCGCGTCCAGATGTCCCAGGGACACCGCGGACATGACCTCTGCAATTTCCTCCAGCGTCCCGGTTCCGCCCGGAAACGCCAGGAACGCGTCTCCCAGCTCAATCATCTTTGCTTTCCGCTCTGCCATGTCTTTTGTGACAATCAGCCTCGTTATCTCATCATACTGATATTCTGACGCGACAAAAAACTCCGGCTCCACCCCTGTCACCGCGCCGCCCGCGGCCAGGACGCTCTGCGCCAGCTCCCCCATCAGTCCGGAACGGGATCCGCCGTATACAAGAGCATTTCCGCTCTCCCCGATCCATGTTCCCAGCTCGTGTACCGCTCTGGAAAGAGCCGGATCGTTTCCCTTATTCGCGCCAAGATATACTGTAATATTCATATTTTCCTCACACCAGCCAGACTTTTTGCGTTCCTTCTATGTCAATGCCCGGGAACCTCCAAGAAACGGGACTGTTCGTGCCATCATTTGGGGGCAAAATACCTTTTGACCCCGGCCTCATTATATCCACAGTCCGGAAAAACGGCAAGGCGCCGGAGCCGTTTTCAGGACTCCAGCGCCTCCGGATCTCTTTCTTTTTTGGTATCCTGTCCGGTAAGAACCCATTTCCCGTCCACCAGTGTCAGCTCAAACCACGCGCAGTTTCCGACCGGATTTTTCCAGAATCTGCGGTAATCGATCTGGTGCAGATGCGTCAGCATGGCACGGATGGTTCCGCCGTGTGTGGAAACAAGCGCGGACTCCGCACTCTGCTGCTTCATATCCTCCAGAAAGCTGCTGACCCGTGCAAGCAGCTGCACGCCGCTTTCCATTCCCGGACCCGGATAATAATTTCCGAAATCCTCCATCATAGCCCTGTATTTGGACGGCTCCATGTGATCCCAGGTCATCCCCTCCAGCGGGCCGAAGTTCATCTCCAGCAGACGGCTGTCCAGGATGATCTCACCCTGCGGGCGTCCGGAGACCAGAACCGCCGTCCGGACTGCACGGTTCAGAGGACTGGAATAGACAAGCTCGTAGGAAAACCCCAGCCGGGCAAATTCCCGGCGGGCCTGCCTGGCCTGCTCTATGCCGTTTTCGGTAAGATCTGCCTCCGGGGTGTCAATCTGCCCCTGAAAGCGTCCGCCTTCCACATTGATGTTTGTCTCTCCGTGACGGAGAAAATATAATCTGTGCATGATCGTTCCTCCACTGCCGCGGCATCCGGCAGACTTGTTTTGTAATCCTGTCCATGAAAGGGCTGCCGGCTGTGGCACTGCCGTCAGAACGCGGCACACTCAGTGCGCCGCAGAATGTTCAAAACGGCTTGTCCTGAAAATTGTTTCCTTATACTTCCGCAGAACCTGATAGAGCAGAAAGCCAAGGACTCCGCATCCGATGACCTCCCCGATTCCCACCGTCAGCATCAGGAACGGAATCGGCATCCGGATGCCATACGCGTACCGCAGAACAAGCGGGACGACAATCGTGTTGGAAAGAATCGGCGAAAGCGTACAGAGCACCGGGCTTTTTCTGCGCAGGAGCCGTGTTCCCACCGCACCCGCCAGGGTAGCCAGGCTTCCGAAAAGAATGTCCGGCAGAACTGCCCCGCCAAAGATATTACCGATCAGGCAGCCAATAAAAAGGCCGGGAACCGCCGCCGGAGTAAATACCGGAAGGATGGTAAGCGCCTCGGCAACCCGCACCTGCACCTCTCCGAACGAAAACGCGGAAAAGACGCAGGTCAGAACAACATAGACAGCCGCAATCATGGCTGCCTGTGTAAGAAATAGTATTTTGTTGTGTTCCATATTGAATTTCTCCTTTAGTTTTGTTTTTCTCGTCAGGAAGGTCTCGAACTGACGTTTTGCCTGCCACAGCCCGGAGGCAGGAATACCATAGCATACCGCATAAAAAAGCACAAGGGTGCCCCAAATGCTTCTGCCTGTGTTATAATGCCGGAAGCAGCTGTCCGCGGCAGATGCAAACCGGACAGCAAACCACCGCTGCGTATACCAATACAGACCGGCTTGCGCAATCCACAGCAGACGGAAACCGGACAGCAAACCACCGCTGCGTTGACAAACACAGACCGCGTACGCAGTCTGCAGCAGACGGGAAATGGACAGCAGGCAGCAGCAGAAAACAGAACGAAAATCCGGAGTACCAGATTATGAACAAAAATCATTCCGAAACGGAAGAAAACCGCCGCCAACACGCCTTTACAGAGGAGGCCGTTTCTTCCAATGACAGCACAATAGATGAATCCGCCTCCTGGGAAGGCGGTGACGATACAGAAAGCAGAAACAGCGGCAGCGAGAGTACCTTTGAGCAGGACCGCGCACGGGCAAGAGCCTCTCTTGAGAGACGTAGAAAAAACCGGGAATGGAAGATCCGGGCGCGCAAAAAGCGCCGCCGGCAGATTATCCTGAAGTCACTTCTTGCCATCCTTCTTGTCACAGCTGCCATAGCCGGAATTATATCCATCCGCCTGCAGGCCAAAAACGCGGATCAACAGGTCAGCCGTCTGGCGCAGGCCGCAGTCTCCTCCAATAACGTGGAAACCGGAAGTACCTCCGCCTCGGAGGCCGTGGCCTCCGATTCCGCCGCGGCGGAAGAACCCCAGGCTGCCGTGGCCGTCACCCCGGAGCCTGTCAATCAGGTCAGCCTTGTTGCCTGCGGCGACAACCTGATTCACCAGCGCCTTTACGAACAGGCGGCGGCCCGCAGCACGGACGGCACCTACGATTTCGGATATCTCTACCAGGGCGTGTCTCCTTTTATTAAGGAACACGATGCCGCGTGGATTGACGTGGAGACGCTGATCAATGATGTCTATGAGCCCAGCGGGTATCCCGTTTTCTCCACTCCCGGAGAGGACGGACAGGCTCTGATTGACGCCGGCTTTAACGTCTTCAGTCTGAGCAACAACCATGTGTATGACTATCTGGGAGACGGCATCCAGGCCACGCTGGATTTCTGGAACACGAAAAAGGATCAGGGAATTATCACCACCGGGCTCTGGACGCCCGGAGACTACAGCAATATTCCCATCCTGGAGAAAAACGGATATAAGATTGCCTTTCTGACCTACACCGAGGTGACAAACAACGATGAACCCGCAGACACGCCGGAGCGCGTGATTTACATGAGCGAGACAGACACCATTCAGCAGCAGATTGCCCTGGCAAAGCAGGAAGCCGACGCGGTTGTGGTCAGCTGCCACTGGGGCGTGGAGGACAGCCACGATATAACAGACGAACAAAGGGCTGCCGCCCAGAATATGGCGGACTGGGGAGCGGACGTCATTATCGGCGACCATCCGCATGTCATCCAGGACGGCGAATGGATTCAGGCCTCCGACGGAAGGCAGGTGTTCTGCGTGTACTCCCTCGGCAATCTGGTCTCCACACAGGAACAGCCGGACGAGCTGATCGGGGTCATGCTGGACTGCACGCTTTCCTTTACGGACAACGGGGACGGCACAAAAACCTGCACCGTCCAGAACCCGCGGCTGGTTCCCACCGTCACCGACTACGGAAGCGGCGGAACCGATTCCCACACGGTTCTGTTCTCTGATTACACAGAAGAGCAGGCTGACGCCCACGGAATACGGGAGACCAATCCGGAGTTCTCTCTGGACTACATTAAAAACGTGCTGGAAAGCAATATCAGCAGCGAGTTCCTGTATATGGACAATCCGCTGGAAGATACTGCCGCAGAGGGAAACTGAAGAATCGGCGGAACCGGTGTTTCCTGCTGTTTCCCCGCCATAAAACAGAGCGTGCGCCCGCCGGGCGCACAACAGCACCAGGAGTCCGGGCAAAGCGCACAAACGCAGGAAGCCCGGACGGGGCGCACAACGCCAGGAATCCAAACAGAGCGTGAAACGCAGGAAGTCCGGGGCAAGCCCCGGACTTCCTTATCTTTTTTATACTCCCTATGCCGCCTGAGGCGGCTTTTTTGTTTGCTCTTTGCGCAGCCATTTCCGCGCTGACCGTTTACCAGCTTGTCGCGATATCCAGCTGGTTCGGGTTAGATGCCGCAAATCCTCCGGTATCACAGACAATTCCTGTTCCCAGTGACGTTGGCACCAGACTTCCCCGCGGATGAACACTGAGGTTTGCCGCAACCATGACATAGCTGCCAAGCATTTTCACTCCATCATTCCTTACCCAGTATTCATCGCTGTTTCCTATGCCCCGCATGATGGAAACAACTCCGCTCATGTCCATATTATAGTAGGTTTCTTTCCCGGACGGTCCCTGTACCGTTCCGGCAAACGCGGTGAGAACCGCGCCTGTCCAGCTGGTAGAGGCCGTGTCTGCCGCGGAAGAACCGGAAGTGCTGTCTGAGGCAGAATCCGCGGAAGTATCTGTCTCTGCGGAGCTGTCAGTCTGTGCGCTGTCCGTCTGGACATCCGAGGAAGAGCTCTGCGTGCCTTCCGCTGTGCTGGAGGAACTTACGCTTTCCCCGCTGTCAGCCTGTTCCGCACTGCTGTCCGTTTCCGCGGAAGAAGTTGCCGCTGCGGACTGCTGAGCCGCTTTCGCTGCCTGTGCCGCGGCTTCCCTGGCCTGCTCGGCTGCCGCCTCTGCCGCCTTCTGCTGCTCCTCCTGCTTCTGCTGGAGGAGCGTCTCAATCAGACCTTCCTGTCGGCTGATATTGGAGAGAAGCGACGTCACCTCTTCCTGCTGACTGTCAATATCTGTGGAGATGCTTGCCAGATCTGCAGCTGTGCTCTCGATCAGGTTCTGAATCTCCTGCTTCTTTTCCTCGCTCTGCTGCTGCAGGTTTTCAATCTGCTGCTGTTCCGCCTGCACTTCCTTTTCCTGCTGTTCAATCTGATCACAGAGGTTCTGATACTGTGCCAGCATCTGCCGGTCATAATTGTTCAGCTCTGACATGTTCTCCGCACGGTTCAGGAAATCTGAAAAGCTGTCCGCCTCAAAAAGAGTGGAAAGAGCACCTGCCCCTGTTCCGTTTTCATACATGTACTGAATCCGTTTCGCCATTCCGTCATGCTGCTCTGCCTCGTCCTGCTGCGCACTGTCCAGCTCGGTTTCCAACTGGGTAAGCGCGTAGCTCTTGTCCTGATACTGAACATCCAGGGAATCCATCTGGCCGGTAAGCTCGGTAAGCTGGTCGTTCAGGCTCTGGAGGTAGGCTGAAGACTGGTTCTTTTTTGACTGGAGCTCCGCGATGCGGCTTTCGTAGTTCTGCAGGTCTGATTCCTGCTGTTGTTTCTGCTGCTGCGCATTGTCCAGATCTTCCTGGGTATCCGCAAAACACGCGACGGTGAATCCCATCATAAGGGAAGCGGACAGTACCGCAGAAAGAAGTTTTTTTCTGTGCATAGATAATCACCTCTCAAACGAAATATCCGGTGTGTTGTCACCGGATATTTTTATTTTTCAGGAGTGTAACGCAATTATAACCTTACGCAACAGAATTGTAAAGCTTTCTGCAATATTTTTGTAACATTTGTCGTTTTTCCCTGCATCTTTTTACGCATTTTTAAGACTTATAGCCGGAATAATCCCTGTGAAACGAACAAAAAAGGGCTTATAATAAGGACAGCTTACAGAGCTTACAGAGAGGAACACAATTTTATGAACATACGCGTGATTGCAGATTCATCCTCCAATATTTTCCGGTTTGACGGGTTGGATTACCATGCCGTACCGCTGAAAATCATCTTCAACGGCCTGGAATATCCCGATGTGGAATCCCTGAATGCCCCGGCTCTGATGCACCGGATTCATGAATCCGGCGGCGCAACCAGTACCTCGTGTCCCAGCATCGGAGACTGGATGGATGCCATGGAAGGGGCGGACCGCATTCTCTGCATGACCATCAGCGGACAGCTTTCCGGCGCCTATAACGCGGCTCTGAACGCCGCCGTGGAATACATGGATGAGCATCCGGGCACCCAGGTTCATGTCGTGGATTCTCTTTCCACCGGTCCGGAAATCAGACTCGGACTGGAACGCCTGAAACAGGACATAGAAAAAGAAATCCCTTTTGACGAGCTTTCCGCCCGCCTGCACCGGTATTTCTCGGGGGTACATATCCTTTTTTCCCTGGAATCCCTGACCAATCTCAGCCGGGGAGGACGCGTCAGTTCCGCGGTCGCCAAAATCGCCGGCATGATCGGTCTGCAGTTTGTCGGAGCGGGAAGCGCAGAAGGAACCATTCAGATGGTCGGAAAATGCCGCGGCGCAAACCGCACCAGAAAACTGCTCCTGGACACCATGTCGGAAACCGGTTTTGACGGAGGCAAAGTCCGCATCTCCCACTGTGACAATCCGACGGGAGCAGCCGCTCTGGCGGATGCCATCCGGAAGGTCTTCCGGAATTGTGATGTTTCTATTGATGAGTGCGCAGGGATTTGCAGCTACTATGCCGATCTGGGCGGACTGATTGTGGCTTACGAAACCAACACTCTCTGAAAGCTACTTACGCAAATCCATGCCCTTCCAGGTGTTCTGCCGGCCATCTGCAAAAAAATCCGCGAGGAACAGGGTCGCGGCCGCAATAGCTGCGGTCTTCCTGTTCCTCGCGGATTTTCAAATACTAAGCCTGAAGCGCGTCGCACAGGATCTGCGTACATTTCTCTGCCCCCAGTGTTCCCGTGTCCAGACAGATATTGTAATTGCTGCAGACGCCCATATCCTGACCGGTATACTGTTTGTAATACACCTCCCGCAGCGTCTCTCTTCGCGGAACGATTTTTCGTAAATCCTCGCCCTTATTTTCCTCCAGTTCTCCGGCCCGGCGGATTCTGTCCTCCAGATCCGCGTAAAGATAAATTTTAAACGCAGGGACTCCGGCTTCTTTCAGAATATAGTCCGCACAACGGCCGACAATAATGCAGGGTTTCTCCGCCAGCTTCAGAATAACATCCCGCTGCGCCCAGTAAATCCCGTCATAAGAGCTGGTATACACGGACGCGTTATTCAGCAGGTTGTTCATGAATTTGCTGGCCCGGCTCATGGCCTCTCCCTCTTTCTGAATATCCTCCTCGGAATACCCGCTCTCCTTCGCTGTCTGGCGGATAACGTCCCTGTCATAAAAAGGAATATCCAGCCGCTCCGACAGCATTCTGGCTATTGTTCTTCCATAAGCCGCGTACTGGCGGCTGATCGTAATAACCGGCAGTCTTTTCTCTCCCATTCTTTCTCCCTTTCTCCCGGCCGCAGCCCGTGCGTCCGGGCAGTACTTCAGCGAAAGCTCTCCTGCTGCATCACGCCGCAGAAATTTTCCTTCCTTTTACATACTGTACAGCCAGGCACGCGGCTACAAGAGCCAGTCCGATCAGGTCGGTCACCGTTCCCGGATGAATCAGCAGCAGTCCTCCGGCTGCAAATGCTGCACGGATAACCGGATTCATGTCCGCAAAACAATATCCTTCCAGCGCAGCCGAAAGGCCGAAAATACCGATGACCGCCGTAACGGCGATGCCGATTACTGACAACGCACTGGTATCAATCAGCAGCATGGCCGGATTATAGCAGAACATATACGGAACGATAAACACGGCAATGGCCAGCTTGGAAGCATTGAACGCCGTCCTCATCGGGTTGCTCCTGGCAATCGCAGAACCCGCATAAGCCGCCAGCGCAACCGGAGGCGTAATGTCCGCAACAATCCCGAAATAGAATACAAAGAAATGCGCCGCCATGGTCGGAACTCCCATGCGGATCAGAATCGGCGCGGTGGTCGCCGCCATGATACAGTAATTGGCCGTTGTCGGAACCCCCATACCCAGGATAATGCAGCACAGCATGGTCAGCAGAAGGGCGATAATCAGATGATTTCCGGCCACGCCTACAATGGCATTGATCAGGTCATTTGCCAGCCCTGTCATGGTGATGGATCCGGAGATGATTCCCGCCACGCCGCAGGCAGCCGCAACCGTGATGGTACTCTTTCCGCCGGCCTCCAGCGCGTCCAGAATCTTCCGGGGTGTGATCCGGTTGTCTTTGTCAAAGAGGCTGACCACCACAGAAAGAAGGATCGCCAGAGACGCCGCTCTCTGCATGGTCATAAAATTCCCGGATACCCAGACCACCAGCATAACCAGCGGAAGCAGCAGATAAATCTTTTTTATCAGTTTTCCGGCCTTCGGGAGCTGCTCCTTCGGGATGCCCGTCAGATGCAGTTTTTTCGCCTCCAGATGAACGGAAATAAAAATACCGAGAAAGTACAGCACCGCCGGAAGAACTGCCCGTCCGATGATATCCGAGTAGGGAACGCCGACAAAATCTGCCATCAGAAATGCCGCCGCACCCATGATCGGAGGCATAATCTGACCGCCTGTGGAAGCAGCTGCCTCTACAGCCCCGGCAAATTCCGGCTTGTAACCGGTCTTTTTCATCATTGGAATGGTGACCGACCCGGTTGTCACCGTATTTCCCACGGAAGAGCCGGAAACCATTCCGCAGAGCGCCGATGAAATAACAGCAACCTTGGCGGGTCCTCCCGCAAACCTTCCTGCCACGCAATTCGCCAGATCAATAAAGAAATTGGAAATGCCCGTCCGTTCCAGAAACGCGCCGAAAATGATAAACACAACAATATATTTGGAGCAGACATTGACCGGCGTGGAAAATACGCCCTCCTTGGTGTAAAACAGGTTGCGGATTAAATACCGCACCCGCCCGAAGAAATCCGGATTGGTAAGGCCGTAGGTCAACGCGTACACCACAAAGAAGGCTGCGACAATCAGAATGGGAATTCCCACGCAGCGCCGAGTGACCTCCACCAGGGCGGCAATTCCGATGATGCCGATGATAATCTGATACCAATGGAAGCGGGTTCCCTGATTTACAATGACGTTCGCCTGAAAGGTAAAGTAGAAAAACGCCCCTGCGCCGAGTACCATAAAAATGATGTCGCTGACCGGCATATGGTTTTCCTTCTGAAGTCCCTTTTTCGCCGGATAAATCAGAAAGCCCATCAGAATAATCAGCCCCATGAACGAAGTAAGCCGTATTTCCTCCAGAAATGTCGCAAACAGGGTGACATAGATGCACCAGACAGAAAACGCGGCCAGTATAATGGTAATGGCCATCTTCGGTTTTCCCGTCCAGATCCGGGTATTGGATTCCCGGTCATATTTTTTCATCACAGAGTCGATATCCGCTTTTTCCGCAACCTCTGCATTCTCCGCCGCGGACTGCTGTCCGGCATGATTTTTCCACTCGCTCACTGAACAGACCCTCCCTCTTCCGTATTCACGGTATACCCGTGCTCCGCGTAATACTGCGCTGCTCCTTCATGGTAGGGCACCGTTGTAATGCTTGTGGCAGTCTCCAGGGAAAGCTCCTCTCCCTTTGCGTTTTCCTCCGCGATCTCCTCGCTGTGATCAAAAATCGCTGCCGTCAGATCATGAACCATTTCTTTATCCGCCGCGGCAGACACAATAACCGTTGCTTCGACCGTGATGGTTTCTACAGGCTCATCCTGTCCCGGATAGGTGCCGGCAGGAATCTCCAGTGCCTCATAATACGGGCACTTTTCCAGAATCCGATCCCTCAGATCCTTGTCAATATTCAGCAGTCTCACCCCGTTTGTAGTGGCCAGCTCCGTAATCGCCGATGTAGGCGCCCCCGCCACAATAAACGCGGCGTCAATCTTGCCATCTTTCAGTGATTCTTTGGAATCCTCAAACGACTGATACTGGGGCTTAATATCATCCAGAGAAAGTCCTGCTCCCTCCAGCACATCCAGAGCATTAAAATATACGCCGGATCCCGCTTCTCCAATGGAGACGCTTTTCCCTTTCAGATCCGCCACGGAATTGATATTTTTATCCATAGTGATCAGCTGCACCGTCTCCGCGTAAACACAGCCGAGCACGCGGAAATCGTGGGTGGCTCCGTCCTTTTCAAAAGCTCTGGTTCCGTTCCATCCGTAAGTCATGACATCCGACTGGGTAAAGCCAAGCTGGAAATCCCCGTCCTGGATACTCTGGATATTTACCTTCGATCCGCCTGTGGACACCGCTGTCACCCGGACATCCGCGTAATCCTTCATGTACTGGGCAAGCACTCCGCCATAGGAATAGTAAGTTCCCGCCGTTCCTCCCGTGCCGAACATCATACGGGCGCGGTACTGTCTGCACCCGCCAAGCGTAAGAGCAAGAAGCAGGCACAGAACCAGTCCGCACGCCCGAAGCCATTTTTTTCTCATAAATAAAAATCTCCTGTCCTCATTTTCCCGCGGCTCCGTCTGTTAACATCTGAACCGGATGCCGCACACATTCCGCGACGCGGCGCAATATTTCCCCGGCTTCCGCCTCTGACAGCTGCTCGAAAAGCCGCACATGCCGCACGACGCGGTGCTGCGTCTCTCCGGCTGCCGACGGCATCCTGTGAATCCGCCTTCCGCAGAAAAGGCCGGCGCAGAGGAATCCCGCGCCGGCCTCCGGAACACCGCATCCTTCTGTTTATTTGATTTCAGAAACCGGTGTTCCCGCCTGAATGGTATAGCCGCATTTGTCACAGACAGCATCCTCTGCCAGAGTGCCGGCCTGAGAATCCTGCATGGCGACGAAAATCTCCATATCCGCCCCGCACTTCGGGCACTTAATCTCCTGCAGCTTCGGTGTTGCCTTACCCTCCTGACATCCTTCAAAAGCCATAATCTGTTCCTCCTTTCAAAAACCAAAACTGATAGAATTTATTTTATCGGCTCGAAATCCGCAGCTCCGTGCTTGCAGATCGGGCAGACGAAATCCGGCGGAAGCTCCTCTCCCTCATAGATGTAGCCGCAGACCGTACATACCCAGCCCTTTTTGCCCTTTGTCTCCGGCTTTGGCTTAACATTCTTCTGATAGTAGGTGTAAGTCATGGTGTCCTTATCCGACATCACGCGGGCCTCCGTTACCGTACAGATAAACATGCCGTGCGTGTCCAGATCCACGTAGGACTCTACCTCCAGAGACATCATGGCGTTAATGTAATGCGGAAGAATCCTCAGTCCGTTGTCGGAGCGAAGAACCTCCTCTCCCGCAAACTTATCCGCCGTACGTCCACTCTGGAATCCATACTGCTGGAATACGGAGAAGGGTGCCTCCACAGACAGGCAGTTGATATTCAGCTTTCCGGTCTGCTTGATGACATGATAGGTATAATTCTGCTTGTTGATATTGACGCCGATGCGGTTCGGGGAATCGGTCAGCTGGGTCACCGTATTGCAGATCATCCCGTTGTCCTTTTTCCCGTCATTGGTTGTCACGACATACAGGCCGTAGCCGATGCGGAACAGGGCTGTCATATCATTTTTATCCGCTTTATCCGGAGAAAGAGCCTTATAGTCCTTCGTCAGCTCATCCGCCATCTTTGCAAGCGCTTCTTTGCTGTCCTTCTTCAGTGCGGAGCGGATGGTGACACAGGTGTTGATAAAGGTCAGGTTTTTGCTGTTTGCAAACTTCTCCTTCATCAGTTTATTGGCAAGCGGAGACCATGTTCCGTTTTCGATAAACGCCACGGTACGGTTCTGGAAATTCCGCTCTGTCAGATGATCAATAAACTGGCGCATAAACGGGAAGAGCTCCGCGTTGTAGGTCGTTGTGGCCAGAACCAGCTTGCTGTAACGGAAAGCGTCCGCGACCGCAAGCGCCATGTCCGTCCTTGCCAGATCATGAACGACGACCTTGGGTGCCCCGTTCTCCCGGAGCATCTCCGCCAGCTGCTCTGCCGCCGCTTTTGTATGTCCGTAGACAGAGGTGTAAGCGACCACAATGCCTTCTTCTTCCGGTGTATAGGAGGACCACTTGTCATACAGGCCGATGTAATGACCAAGGTTTTCCGTAAGAACCGGTCCGTGAAGCGGGCAGATGATGCGGATGTCCAGAGTGGCCGCCACCTTCAGCAGATTCTGCACCTGCGCGCCGTATTTGCCGACAATTCCGATGTAATAGCGCCGGCTCTCGTCATCCCAGGGCTCCTCCACATCGTTGGCGCCGAATTTCCCGAATCCGTCTGCGGAGAACAGAACCTTGTCCGTGCTGTCATAGGTAACCATAACCTCCGGCCAGTGAACCATCGGGGCAAACACAAAAGTCAGTACATGTTTTCCAAGCGTAAGGGTTCCTCCGTTGTCCACAACCTCTTTTTTGAATCCCGGATCCATGTCGAAAAACTGATCCATCATCACAAAGGTTTTCTTGTTTGCCACAATCGTGGTGTCCGGATATACCTTCATGAAATTCATAATGTTCGCGGAATGATCCGGCTCCATATGCTGGATCACCAGGTAATCCGGCTTTCTGTCCCCCAGCACCTCTGCAAGATTATCCAGCCACTCATGCGTGAAGTTAATGTCCACGGTGTCCATAACCGCAATCTTCTCATCCATGATGACATAGGAGTTATAAGCCATACCGTTCGGTACGACATACTGTCCCTCAAAAAGATCCACCTTGTGGTCATTGACCCCCACATATCTGATGTCGTCTGTTACTCTCATTTCATCCTCCTTCTATTCGGATTATCCGGTATTCATTTTTTGCTTCCGATAAAGAAAAGCACTGTCCTTCCCCAAAGCCGTTCAAGGCATTTTCTTCCGGTTTCCTGCAGCCGGCCGCCCTGGCAGCTTCCTGAGAGATACGCGGGAATCAGGACAGAAGCGGGCGCACGGCATCCGCCAGCTCGTCTTTCTCCTTCTGCGCCTCCTCCAGAGTCGCTCCCTTTGTTGTGAAATAGGTCTTGATCTTCGGCTCGGTTCCGGACGGACGCACAACAACAGCCGCTCCGTCCTCCAGCGTATAGATCAGGACATTCGCTTTGGGGAGTCCGGTTTCTTCCGGCTTGTCGTAATCCGTTACCTTTATGACGCGTCTTCCCGCAAAATCCGACGGGGGATTCTGCCGCAGATTATCCATAATGGCAGCCATTTTGTCCATTCCGGAAAGTCCTGGGAACTCAAAGCTGTCCACCTTGTTCAGGTAGCGGCCATACTGCGCGTAGATCTCCTCCAGCCTCTGCTTGATGGAAGATCCGATGCTGCGGTAGTAGGCAGCCATCTCGCAGATCAGCATGGAACTGATTACTGCGTCTTTGTCCCGCACATAAGGTCCTGCCAGGTACCCGTAGCTCTCCTCAAACCCGAAGATAAACCGATCCACCTGGCCGTCCGCCTCCAGAGCAGCGATCTGGTCGCCGATCCACTTGAAGCCTGTCAGGACGCTCCGAAGCTCTACGCCGTAATGCTTTGCCACCTCATCCGCCAGCGGCGTGGAAACAATGGACTTCACCGCGACCGGATTCTGCGGCATGGTTCCCTTTTCGATGCGTCCGGCGCAGATGTAATCGAGAAGCAGAACACCCATTTCGTTTCCGGTCACCAGCTCGTAGCTTCCGTCCGGACAGCGCATGGCAATCCCGACCCTGTCCGCGTCCGGATCCGTCGCCAGCATCAGATCCGCTTCCGTGTCCTCCGCCAGCTTCAGCCCCTCCTTCAGGGCGTCAAAAATCTCCGGATTCGGATAGGAACAGGTGGTAAAATAACCGTTCGGATATTCCTGCTCCGGCACGATCGTAATATCTTCGATACCGATATCCTGCAGAACACGGGTAACCGGAACCAGCCCCGTGCCGTTCAGCGGGGAGTACACCAGCTTCAGACCGGCTGTCCGACAGAGTCCCGGACGAACCTGGTATTTTTCTATGGTCTCATAGAACGCTTCCTTGCACTCTGTTCCGACGAAACGGATCAGCCCCTTTTCGACGCCCTCGGCAAAAGGCATGTACGCAGCCCCGGTCAGAACGTCCGTCTTCTGAATCTCGTTGTAGACCACTGCGGCAGCGTCATCCGTCATCTGGCAGCCGTCCGGTCCGTATGCCTTATACCCGTTGTATTTGGCCGGATTGTGGGAGGCCGTTACCATAATGCCTGCGTTGCAATGATAATATCTGGTGGCGAAGCTAAGCGCCGGAACCGGCATCAGCTCGTCATAGATGCGTACCTGAATCCCGTTCGCCGCAAGAACGCCCGCCGCGTCCCTGGCAAAGTTCCAGCCCTTCAGGCGGCTGTCATAGCTGATCGCCACCGTCTGGTTTCCGCCCTGCGTTTTAACCCAGTTTGCCACGCCCTGGGTCGCCTGCCTCACCACCCAGATGTTCATCCGGTTCGTTCCTGCTCCCAGTGTGCCGCGGAGTCCCGCTGTTCCGAATTTAAGGGCTACCGCAAACCGCTCCCGGATGGCATCATCGTCTCCGGCGACATCTCTAAGCTCCTTTTTCAGATCAAAGTCCACGAGATCCGCCTGCAACCATCGATCATATTCGTCCCGATACATGATTAGGCCTGCCTTTCTTCTGATTTTTCTCCTGCATCCGCCAGATGCCGTCTTCCCTGTGCTCAGCCTTTGGGCATCCGTCCGGCGCAGGAATCATTCCTGTTTTTCATAGGTAATCTTACCATAGAAACACGGCTTTTTCTACTGACAGAAAACAAATCTGAAAAAGCAAGCAGAATCAAAGAGACGGCGGTGTGCCTTACCCGGACATATACCGGTAAACGGCTGCGGACACCTGCGTAATTGTCTGTATGGCGGCTCCGGAAGCGGTGACATTCTGTATCATGACGCTGATACAATAAGGTCTGTCCGAAAGAAAAACAACAGCCGCGTCATTCTGCACATCGTCCAGCTCTCCTGTCTTGTTTGCCGTCTTTATGTCGGACGGAATGCCTGCCGGAATCTTCCCTTTCCGGACCTGCTGCTCCAACGCCTGCAGGATCTGCGCCGCTCCCGGCATATCCGTCTCATATGCATAAACCTCTGCCGTACCCGCCTCTCCTCCGCCGTTCTTCTCCCCGCTGTCCGCAGCGTTTTGTGAATCCGCGGCGTTTTCCTGTGTGTCCGTGGCGTTTTGTGCGCCCGCAGCATTTGTCTGCGAGGCCGATGTGTTTTGTGCGCCCAAAGCATTTTTCACAGCCTCGGCATCCGCCTCCCCGGAGGAAAGCCAGACATTCTTTAAAAACCGGGAGCAATCCCGAACAGAAGTATAGTTATCATCCGCCGCATTGGATTCCAGGAGCATCCTTCCCATGTGGGTATCGGTATATCCGTGCCGCTTACAGTAATCATTCACCACCTGCCGGCCTACGGTATCGTTTCCCTGTCCCAGCCTGGAAGTCAACGTATTCGCCGCGGTATTATCGCTTTCTGCAAGCATGGCAAGCAGAAGACTGTTGGTTTCTCCCTCTTCGTTTTCCTGACCCCGAACCACAGAGATCTTCTCCCACACGGCACCTGCAATGTAAAGCTTAATCAGGCTTGCCGCCTGCATGGGTCCGGCTGTCTCCGGAGTCTTTCCTGTCTGCGCAGAACTGCTGTCATACCAGGCGCAGCCGGTGCCGTTCAGCTCCTCCACATACACGGAGCCCCGCGTGTCTCCGGTCACTTCTCCCGCCATGACGGCTCGTATCTGCTCCTCCAGATCCACCAGCTCCTGCGGCTGACTCCCGGCTGAACGGTTCTCCGCCACCGGGCTTATATCGGAGGAAGCAGAAACAACAGATTCCCCCTCCGTTCCCGATGCTTTTTCCGTCTCCCCGCTGCCTCTGCCGCTATCTGACATAGCACCGGCGGAACTGCTCCGCGCTTTCGCACCGCTCTCCGTGACTGCCTCCTGTGAAAAGGCCAGCCCGTCCGAAGAGTTTTCCGCGACCGCGCTCTCTGCTGTTCTTCCGCAGCCGGACAGCAGAGCGGCCGCCAGAACGGCGGCCACGGCTGTTCTTCTGCCATAGCGTTTTTTCATCCCTTTCCGTCCTTTCCCAGTCTGACTAACCCCAGACACGACGCATGCCCGAAAAACTGTGTCACCCGCAAATCAGCGGCTTCCTGCTCCGGGCGTCTGCCTGCTCCCGACTACGGCATATGCCCGATAAGCTGTGTCACCCGCAAATCAGCGGTTTCCGGCTCCAGGTACCTGTCTTCTTCCTGCCGCGGCGCATGTTTTACCGGCCGAAATAATTCTGAATTCCCTGCGCAATTCCTTCCGCCATTTTTTTCTGGAAATCCGGTTCCTCCATATTCGTGTCATCCGTCGGGTTTGTCATAAATCCCATCTCCAGAATCATGACCGGAATGGTGCTCCAGTTGATACCGGTCATGGTGTCGGATGTAATTACCCCGTTGTCCGCCATGCCCGTGGCGCTGCAGTAGGCGCTCAGCACATCCTCCGCCAGCCGGGAGCTTTCCCCGTACAGAGAGCCCACATAAGGATTGGACGAGGAGCCGACCAGAGCCAGAGCGCCGCTGGCTCCCGGATCCTCCGAGCCATTGGCGTGAATCCGGACCATCACGGACGCGCCGGATTCGTTGGCTAGCGCTGCCCGCTCCGCATTGCTGATGGCCGTCTCATTGTCCTCCCTTGTCATAACCACGGTGTATCCCTCTGCTTCCAGAAGATCCCGCACCTGCAGGGCAATTTCCAGATTCAGCTGATACTCCGGCACACCTGTCGTCGTCCCGGAAGTCCCGCCGGTGGCCTTTGTTTTCATGACAGAGGATCCCGGCGCGTTTGGCTCCTGCCCGCTCATATCCACATCCGGTGCCTGGTGTCCGGGATCCAGCGCGACGGTAATTCCCTTGTCCGCCGGTTCTGTCGGCCCGGCCTCCTGCGAAGCGCTTTCCGCCGTCAGCGGCTCCTGCCCCGCCGACTGCGCGCTGCCTGTCTGTTCCGCCGCTGTCTCACTGGAGCCGGAAACCGTCTGCGAAGCCGCATTCCTGGAATCCCCTGTGACACTTTCTGCTCTTTCCGGTGCAGACTCTTCCGAAACATTCTCCGCCGTTTCCCCGCTTTCCGAGAGAACAGCGGCAGAAGCTCCGCTGCCCGCCTGCGCGTCCGCCGCCTGCCCTGCCGGCTTCCCGCAGCCGCCCAGACTTGCCAGAATCAGTGCCGCGCCAAGCATTCCACACAGCCATTTCTTTTTTCTCATCCCTTACCTCTCAGACAAATTGATTTCTTGCGGCATCGTAGTAATAATCAATCATTTTCAGTTTGGTTTTCAGCTCTTCTTCCCCAATCTGCTCGCATCTGCAGAATTCCTGCAGACTGGAATACTGATCCCTCAGCTTTGTGTTCACATAGCTCAAAAGCATAACCGGATCTCCTGGCATCATCTTCCTCCTCATTCTCTTTCTGTTTTCTCACTGATGTGAAGCTGCAGAAAGATCTCCAAACAGGTCTGTTATTTCTGAATTCAAGCGCTTTCCTGAAATAATGGTATCTATTTCAGTACCTCAGATTCGGAACTCCTTGCGTTCCTCGTTGTGGGCGGTCAGAGCGGCTTCCTTTCAACATGAAAAAAAATAACGGCACAGCCAAGTGTCCTCGACTATGCCGATGTTTTCCGAAATCAGGAATCCCTAAGTGAGCTGTCCTTTCCGGCACGCCCCTGCAGCCGGGGCAGCCGCCCTGGCCGCCCGCGGCCTGACGGTTCCCCGCCTTAATTGTCCACAACCTCTGCCGTCGGCTCTATGACAGCCTTCAGCTCATTGTTTACAACATCAATCAGGATCGTATCACCCTGATGGACATTTCCTTCCAGAATCAATTTCGCGGAAAGGGTTTCCACATATTTCTGAATATATCTCTTCAGAGGACGCGCACCGTATACCGGGTCGTAGCCTCCATTTATAATATACTGCTTTGCCTCCGGTGACAATGCGATTTTCAGCTGCTGTACCGCCAGCCTGCGGTTCAGATCCGCAATCTGAAGATCCACGATATGCCCGATGTTGTCCTTTGTCAGTGGACGGAACATAATAATTTCGTCCAGCCGGTTCAGGAATTCCGGACGGAAGTGCGCCCGCAGATCCTTGTGTACAGCCTCCTGCGCGCTCTTGCTGATAGTGCCGTCCGGCTCGATGCCGTCCAGCAGATACTGGGAGCCGATGTTGGATGTCATAATCAGGATGGTGTTCTTAAAATCCACCGTCCTGCCCTGAGAATCCGTGATACGGCCATCATCCAGAACCTGCAGCAGTACGTTAAACACATCCGGATGCGCTTTTTCAATCTCATCAAAGAGCACGACGCAGTACGGTTTTCTGCGGACTGCCTCTGTCAGCTGTCCGCCTTCATCATAGCCGACATATCCCGGAGGAGCTCCGATCAGCCTGGAGACAGAATACTTCTCCATGTACTCACTCATATCAATACGAACCATGTTGTTCTCATTGTCGAACAGCTTTTCCGCAAGTGTCTTTGCCAGCTCCGTTTTGCCGACGCCGGTGGGACCCAGAAACAGGAAAGAGCCGATGGGCCTGGTGGGATCCTTGATACCCGCTTTGGAACGGATAATGGCATCCGAAACCTTTTCCACAGCCTCGTCCTGACCGACAACCCGTTTGTGCAGCTCTTCATCCAGGTGAAGAATTTTTGTTTTCTCACCCTCTGTCAGCTTGGCAACCGGAATACCGGTCAGACGCGACACGATTCTGGCGATCTCATCCTCATCCACGCTTTCATGAACCAGCTGAAGATCCGCCTTCCTTACGCGCTCCTCCTCGTCCGCCAGCTGTTTCTGCAGCCTGGGCAGCTCGCCGTTGCGGAGTTCCGCCAGCGCGGAGTAATCATAAGCTCTCTCTGCGGCCTCGATCTTCTTGTTACACTCAAAAATCTGCTCACGCAGCTTTGAGAGTCCCTCCAGAGAAGCCTTCTCGTTCTCCCACTGTGCCTTCCTGCTGTTAAACTTTGTCTGCAGGTCTGCCAGCTCCTTCTGAAGAGAGGCCAGTCTTTCCTTACTCAGAGTATCGGTCTCCTTTTTCAGCGATTCCTCGTCCGCTTTCAGGCGGAGAATCCGGCGATCCAGCTCATCCAGCTCGGTCGGCATGGAGTTTTTCTCGGTCTTAATCTGGGCGCAGGCCTCATCCACCAGGTCGATGGCCTTGTCCGGCAGAAACCGGTCTGTAATATAACGGTCTGAGAGCGTCGCCGCCGCCACAAGGGCGCCGTCTGTGATCTCCACACCGTGATAATTTTCATAGCTTTCCTTCAGTCCACGCAGAATGGAGATGGTATCCTCCACACTGGGCTCGCTGACCATGACATGCTGGAAACGACGCTCCAGAGCGGGATCCTTCTCAATATATTTTCGATACTCGTCCAACGTCGTGGCACCGATGCAGTGAAGCTCGCCTCTTGCCAGCATAGGCTTCAGCATATTGCCGGCATCCATGGCTCCCTCTGTTTTTCCGGCGCCCACAATCAGGTGCAGCTCATCAATAAAGAGGATAATTCTTCCGTTGCTCTTGCGCACTTCCTCCAGAACAGCCTTCAGACGTTCCTCAAACTCTCCCCTGTACTTGGCGCCCGCCACAAGGGCTCCCATGTCCAGGGAAAAAATCGTCTTGTCACGAAGAACCTCCGGCACATCCTTGGACACGATACGCTGTGCAAGCCCTTCCACCACGGCGGTCTTGCCGACGCCAGGCTCACCGATCAGCACCGGGTTATTTTTCGTCTTACGCGACAGAATACGGATGACGTTCCGGATTTCCTCGTCACGCCCGATCACCGGGTCCATCTTCTGCTCTCTTGCCTTTTCCACAAGATCCGTGCCATATTTCTTCAGTGTATCGTAGGTCGCCTCCGGATTATCGGACGTTACCCTCTGGTTTCCCCTGACCGAGCTCAGCGCCTGCAGAAAACGCTCTCTGGTAATCCCGTTCTGCTGAAACAGCTGCTTCATGGAAGGACTGGGGTTTTTAAGCATGGCCAGGAACAGGTGCTCCACGGAAACATATTCGTCCCCCATGGCTCTGGCCTCGTCCTCCGCCATATTCAGCGACTCGTTCAGATACTGGCCGATGACATGCTGACCGCCCTGAACCTTTACTTTTGCGTTCAGCGCCTGCTCCACCTCATTCAGGAACAGATTCTTGTCTATCCCCATCTTTTCAATGAGTTCCAGGATCAGGCTGTCTTCCTGATGCAGCAGGGCATATAGCAGATGCTCCTGCTCGATTTCCTGGTTGCCGAATTCATAGGCAACCTTTTCCAGATTGTTCACTGCCTCCAGTGATTTCTGGGTAAATTTCTGTATGTTCATATCCTCACCCCCGTTTCGCAACGTAGTATGATAAATCCGTCATTCTTTATGTCTACCTTTTTCCCAACAGCATAACTATAGCATTCATTGTTAGCACTGTCAAGTGTTGAGTGCTAATTTTTATTTTCAATCCTGCCTCCCCCGTCAGCCAAACCGGACTCATGCCTGTATGCCGGTCTGATCATTTCCTGACGAAGGCAGCAGATAGTTCTTTATCTTCTTATCTATCTTCTTATTTTTCTTTTCTTCAGCTCACCGCGCTGTGGCCTCCGGAGGCCTTTTCAAATTCCTTCAGAGCTTTTTTCTGCTCTGCCGACAGCGTTCTGGGAACCTGTATTTCAATCGTCACATACTCATCTCCCGCAGGTTTTCCGGCGCCTTCCGGAACGCCCTTGCCACGCAGACGGATCTTCCCGCCGCACTGCATGCCTGCCGGAATTTTGCAGACAACACTTCCCTTCAGGGTGGACACTCTTGCCTCTCCGCCGAATACAGCCGTTGTGAACGGAATTTTAGCTGTGGTGTAAATATCCCTTCCCTTTCTGGAAAAACCCGCTCTTGGTTCCACATGAATTTTTATGTACAGGTCGCCCCGGCCGTTTCTTCCGGTGTTTCCCCTGCCCTTCAGACGAATGCTCTTTCCGTCCTCCATGCCCGCCGGAATTCTGATCTGGAGGGTCTGCATTCCATTGTTTCCCGAAGCGGCAGCCGAACCAAGCCGGATTGTCTTTGTACATCCATAAACCGCCTCATCAAACCCGATGCTCAGCTCCGAGTGCAGATCATTATTCTCATAGGAAGAATTTCCCATGCCGGACCACTCCGATCCGTTTCCTCCAAAGCCGGACGCCCCGCCAAAACCCGAACCGCCGGAGGCATGGCCGAAACCATGGCCGAACAGATCGCCGAAAATATCTTCCGCATTGCCGCCCTCAAAATGATAGGTGTGATACTGTGTGCCGTCCGAATCAGTTCCACTGTGGAACCCCCGGAACTGACGGAAAAAGTCAGACGCATCCTGCGCGTTTCCGCCCGCGTAACCTCCACTCTGCTGCCATGCCTGCTGCGCCTCCGCGTATTTTTTCGGATCCATCCCTTCCGCAAAGGCAGCCATGCCGTAGGTGTCATATATTTTCTTTTTCTCCGGATCGTTCAGTACGGAATACGCCTCGTTAACCTCCTGGAACATTTTTTCCGCCTGCGGATTCCCCTGATTCATATCCGGATGGTATTTCTTCGCGAGTTTCCGGTATGCCCGTTTAATCTCCTGCTCTCCCGCCCCCTTGGACAGGCCGAGCACCTCATAATAATCTCTCTTCACGGTTCTCACCTTCTCTCCGTACGAACCTTCCCGCCGGTTCTTCCGGCAGTATTACCTGAATAATCCTCCATATCCTGACTCAACAGCTACAAAATATTGATACGATAACGGTACAAATGCTTCTCCTGTCTCCCGCCACCCGCCTGTTTCCCGTGCAGACAGCCGGTAAGATATTATTCTTATTCCGGATTATAGTCCTGCGGAATTACAGAAGAACCGCCGCGTTTCCTGATACACAGGTACGCGGCGGCCATTTGTTTTTATTCGCTTACACGGCCATCCGGACTGCGGATCAGCCTTCAATCGCGATTGTCTTCTTCTCCGGAACTGCTTTCTGTACATCCTTCTTCGGAACGGAAACCGTCAGAACACCGTTCTCGAACTTAGCCTGTACATCCTCTTCGGTGATGTCATCCCCGACATAAAAGCTTCTTGCCATACTGCCGGAATAACGCTCTCTGCGAATGACTTTTCCCTCTTTATTCTTTTCCTCGGTGTTCTGATCCTTCTTCGCGGAGATTTTCAGATAGCCCTGATCCAGAGAAAGCTCTATATCCTCTTTTTTATAACCCGGAAGATCTACATTTAATTCGTAGTGATCATCCTTCTCCACAACATCCGTGCGCATCAGGCCGTGGGTTTTCTGCTGTGCGGTACTCTTTGCCGGATAAAAAGCCCTGTCAAAATCATCAAACCAGTTATCAAATAAATCTTCTCCAAATAAGCTCGGCAGATACATCATAAGTCATTCCTCCATTCCAATCCATCTAATCAAATTCCTCAGGCTGGACGCCTGGTTATTGTTTTTGTTATATTCTCTGCACGAGGAAAACCTCTCTCCGTTCCCAGGTCTCATACGGGGGAGCGGATACGGAACTTTTTGTTCCCTTTTCCTTCGTGCAATTATGTTATAGCACCGATTGTTAGCACTGTCAATAGGTGAGTGCTAATTTTTTAATTTTATTTTTGGGCTCTCAATATTCAACACTCTCCCGCATTTGCTGAAAGCCGAAGAGCAGTGTGTGATCACAATACAGGCCGTATCCGGATATCCGGAAAAGATGCCGGAGAGCGACAGAAAAAGAGAAAGCAGAGAACAAGCTTCTTTGAATACTCATTCTCTGCCTTCTGCCGTTCCGGCGTTAATTCAGTTCGTCTATGACATTGGTACACCAGCAGACCGGGCGGCCGGAAAAGGCTGTTGTCGAGAGGATGCCGTAATCCGTGCCGTAAGCTTCTACTGTTTTCCCCTCCCCTGCGTAGATGGCCACATGGTAGATATAGCCGTTTTCCGCGTAGAAGATCAGGTCTCCCGGCTGAGCGGAGGCTGGTGTGATCTTGGTTCCGACCTGCGCCTGCGCTTCCGCTACCCTGGGAAGGGAAATACCGACCCGTGCGTAGATTTGCTGCACCAGGCCGGAGCAGTCGCAGCCGTTGTAGATATCATTGCCGCCCCAGACATACGGATGGCCCAGCGTTGTCTGCGCCAGATCCAGGATCTGCTGTCTGACCGGATTCACCGCCTGATATTCCTTGATTGATGTAAAGGTGTGATAAAGCGCCGCGTTTTCGTCGTCATCCACCAGCTTTTTCGCCTCCGCATAGGAGTCCTCTCCCTTTTTCTCCACCTCCGCGTTTACGTCATCCCCGGTCCTGATATACTGTCTGCGGACAAAACCCTTGGTGTCCCCGGATTCCACATACAGAAAATCCGAACCGTCATCCTCCAGAATATAGAGAAGCCCTCCCTTCGGAATGTTTCCTACCGATTTGCTCTTAACATCCTCCGACTCCCGCATCATCAGGGGCGTGCTCTGCGTGGACACAATGCCGTACACCTTGTCCGCCACGACTTCTCCCGCGGTCAGATGCTTGTAAAGATACGCGAGATTCTCCGAAGGGCTGACTGCCGCCTCCGCCACGGCCTTAAAGCAGGACAGATCCGCCGCGTGATGATCGGCCACGGCGTTCTGTACCAGCCGGTAGGACTCTTCCTGCCGATACCTGGACGCCTCCTGTCCGGAGTAGAACTGGCTGCTCTTCGCAAATCCGCGGACACTGCCGGATTCCACGTAGACCCATCCGTCCCCTTCATCCGACAGGATGAACGCATAGCCGTTCCTTTTCAGCGTTCCTGCGGCGGCCGCATTGTCTTTCTTCTCCGTAAGGATGCTCATGTCCTCCCTGGCTATGGACTTTTCCGCCTCCACCTTCTGGAACCGCCAGTCGCCGGAAAGGACTTCCGGAAGGTCAATGATGTTCTGGCTCCGGATCAGCTCTTCGTTCGATCCGGTATGCTTCTGCGCTTCCTCTTCGCCGTCCGGCGCTTTTTCCGGAAGCTTCTCTTCCTCTTCTTTTTCCTTCTCACCGGAGGAGCCCGCGTTCCCCGCCCCAGAGGTTTCATCCGCCGGTGAGGCCGGGGTCGTCCCCAGTGTTACTGTCGGCGTAGTTCCCGGCGTTTCCGTCGGCGCAGCCCCCGGTGTTACCGTCGGAGTGGCTCCCGGCGTTTCCGTCGGCGTGGTTCCCGGCGTTTCCGTCGATGCGCTCCCCGGATTGCCGATGGATTCTGCTGCCGATTCCGATGAAGACGTGGCTGTCGAATCTGCCGCCAGTTTCGCCGACGACGCTGACGTGGCTGCCGAAGATGTCGAAACGATATCTTCAGCAAAAACGGATGCCGGGGCCGCAGAAGCCGCCAGCATGGCGGCGAAGAAAACAGCCGCCGCCCGTGTAAGATATGTTTTCACTAATGTTCTCCTCTCTGAAAGCCTTTCCACCCTGATGTCATGAGATTATTCTATTCTGTGGTTCCGACAGAACCGGTATGCAGGCTGCCCGCAAGTGCCGCGGGGTACCACCGGAAAACCGGATGATGGAATGCACTGCTTCTGCCAGGCCGGATGCCCGCAAGTATCGCGGAAAACCCGGATGATGGCATGTACTGCAGCTGCCAGGCTGGATGCCCGCAAATGTCTCAGACACCCCGGATGAATCCGATGCGCCGGCCGTCTGTCAGTGCAGATTTGCTCCTGTCAGAACCCACATATATAACATCAGAAAATACATATACTGTGTCACGAAATTGAATTTCTTCCCTTCCTCCGGATTTAAGACCGCTTCCGGAAAGACATCGCAGAGGAACTTCCCGTTCCCGCAGTACAGATTCTGCTGAAGCAGCCGCTTCCCTTCCCGGATGACCTCCGGGTACATCACCAGACCCCACCGGTACTGATCCATCAGATGAACATAGAGAGAGGTGACGATAACGCCTGTGGAGGACTGGTTGACTGCCTGGAGCCTGGTCACCAGATCCTCCGCGCCGGAGAAACAGACACCGGCCTTCTGAAACAATTCCCTGTTTTTTTCATAGAAATTCCAGAAGCTTCCCACGTTCAGCCCGAACCGCCGGACTCGCTGGAGAATCTGGAACTGTCTGGCCGGGCAGGCGGAGGACTGCTTCACCAGAGCCTCTTTCAGCGCCTTTTTGACGGTCTTTCCGATCAGCTCCCCCAGCTTTACATGGCCGGAGGCGGTGGTAAGCAGGTATTCCGATTCCATCGGAGCAGCAATGATCGTTCCGTCTGTCCCGGACCCCGTGGCAATTTCATGGGAATAGCAGGATCCCAGAAGCAGCTCCTGAACCGCCGCCGCCTTCGCCTCCGAGCACAAAACCAACGCGCGCAGCATGGCGGCGTCCGTCATGCGCTGGTTTACCATCAGAATAATATTGATGGTTCCGATAAATCCGGGATCCTTCCCGTCCGCTTCTGCCTTCTCCTTCTGTCCTTCTTTTCCCGCTTTCTCTTCCTGCTCTGCCTGGTCTTCTTCTCCTGCCTGTTCTCCCTGTTCTTTTTTTCCTGCTTTCTCTGCCTGTTCTTCCCGGCTCATGCTCCGGACAGATGTGCCCCCGATCCGTTTCTGACAGTCCTCCCGGCCGTCCGGAGCCGGGATATACTGCCCGTTCTTTTCCATATACCAGGTGGGATCTCCCGGACTGACCGCGTTGTGCTCAATTCCCCCGGACACCACGGCGCGCACGGTCAGATCCTCATAGGTTTCCTCTGCTTCCGCAGACAGCTCGATCCAGGCCGCCGTGCTCATGGCCACCGTAGTTTCCGGATTCTCCCCCTCTTCCCGCACCTGCCGCGCCAGCTCCTCCCCGTAATCGTCCTCTTTCATGACAACCTCATAGGAGCCGTCGCCCTGGCAGTTAATGTTCATCAGGGTGGTAATTCCCTCCCGGATGCCTCCGTTCAAAGGAGAGGTGCAAAGTGTCTTTCTGGGGCTGTTAAAGTGAAAGATACTGCTGCTGTTTGTCCTTCGGAATGTCATTTCCGCTTCGTTTTTTTCTCCGCTCAGATTTTCCATCTCTGTTCTCTTTCTCCGCTTTCTTTTCCTTCCTGTCAAGCCCGAATTTCAGGTTTGTGATGTGGGTGCGACGAGCTTTCTGGCGGCCGGAGCCTCCGCAGAAATTTCCGGGGTTCCGGGGGCATTCCTCCGATGAAATCTGCCCGGCCTTCTTCCTGCAGATTCTCTTTTTCCACCTCCGCGCACTATGTCCGTGCGTAAGCGTTTTTCACCTGCCGGTGGATTTACACGTCCACCAGCTTCCCGTGCACAACAAGCCGCACGGCGGAATCCCCGGTGCAGGTGGACAGCGAGACAATCTTGTCGTTCACATCCAGCGCCACATGCAGATCCTCCTCCGACTGCTCCTGCAGGTAGGTCAGAAACTGCTGATACGCCTGATCATTCTCAAATGACGTCTGAAAGGCCATGTCCTTCCGGTCCGCATTGGCATTATGATACGAGAAAATCTGGTACATGTGCCAGCCGTCCTCACGGTAAATCCAGAAATACGGATTTTCCGATACCAGCCCGGTCTCCCGCACCTTTTTCAGACTCCCGAACATGGAGCCGTTCCGCATGTTATGCCCGAAGATGTAGGTATTCTTATCGGAAAAGTCCGCCGCTGCCTCCGCGTCCAGGAAAATACTGCCGCTGTCATTGCGGCCGCCGGAAAAGGTATGCTTAATATAGTACGTGTTGTCCGTATCCTGCATGATCGGATAGTTGATTCCCAGCGCCGGCGCATACAGCCAGCCGACCGTGTCCGGATTCTCCTTCTGCAGCTTGTCCAACGCGACCGTCGGCAGCTCCCCGGGCAAAAGCGCCGCGGCACTTCCCGATGAGGAAGAAGAAACTGTACCGACAGACTCCAAGTTGTTATCCCCCGACGGATCGGTAACACCTGCCAGCTCCCGTACCTTTGCATACTCCCGATCCGCGTCCGCATACTGCTTCTGCAGCCAGAACATCCGCGCCGCGCCGAAAACAATCAGCGCAGCCGCCGTGGCCATCACCACCCGAAGGATGATAAGTTTCTGACGCTGTGTCAGGCTCTGCGCCCATTTCCGAATCCGTTCCATACAACTGTGCACTTTTCTGCACTCCTTTCCCTTCATTCAATCAGACCGTATTTTACCTTAATCCGCTCCAACTTTTCCAGCATCGGCTGACTGATAAACCAGAGGCACAGCACGTTTGCCAGCGCGTGTACCAGATCCACCGGCACGCCGGAGATATAGATCGCCAGCAGGTTCTTCCAGTTAATCGCGTAAGAGCTCATCACCAGCGCCGCCGGATTCATAATGCCGCCGTAGATAAAAACCGTGGTCAGAAAACCATAGACGCACAGAGACCAGCGGCTGGCCTTCAGCCATCCCTTCTGGTACAGAATCCCGGCCAGGAAGCCGATGATGCCGGCCGAGAACATCTGCCAGGGCGTCCACGGCCCCTGCCCGAACAGCATATTGGAGGAGAGCATGGTCAGCGATCCGACCAGAAAACCGGATTCCGCGCCGAAGCACACGCCGGTAAGGATGGCAAAGGTCTCCACCGGCTTAAAGCTGGGAAACGCGAACAGCACGGCACGCGAAGCAACCGCCAGAGCCGTCATCACCGCGATAATCATCAGCTCCCGCGCCTTCGGCTTTCTTCCCTCGAACACCATAAAAAAGGGCAGCATGGAAAAAACCAGGATCACCAGACTGATGACCAGATATTTTCTGTCTCCGAACACATTAATGCCGACCCAGATGGTAAGCGGTATCAGAAGCAGGATGATAAAAATGGAGACAATGGTACGCTTTGTCAGCTTTCCCTTGTGCACGGGAGCCACGAGGATCTGCTGCGCCTGCGCAAAAACAGAATCCTCCGGCTGCGCCGCAGCCTCGCTGTCGCGGAAATCCGTGTCTACCGGCTGCTGCGGGCGCTTGTTTTCCAGAAAAGCATCCAGAAACCGGTCAAGCTTTTCTTCCTCCAGCATGAATCGTCTCTCCTTTCCAGTCTTTTCCGTCCGGCTTCCGCCATATCAGCTTCCGCGGCTCTGGGCTAATGTGCGGTTCATCGCCGTGATCACATCCTCCGCGGTGACCGCGTCCGGATAGAAGTGACGGGCCATCCGGTTCGCCGCTGTCGTGTAGAAGCTGTTCCCCGCAAAAAAGGCGCGGGTTGTGTTGCTTGTGACAAGATTGCCCTGGAAAAACAGCCCCACCCGATCCGCGTACTGCGCGCAGAACTCCACATCGTGAGAGATCATCAGAACCGTCACCCCATGGGCGGTAAGCCGGCGCAGAATCTGCCCCAGATCCCGCTTGAAGTAATTGTCGATACCCTTTGTCGGCTCGTCCATAAGCAGAATCTGCGGGCGCAGCAGCAGCACCTTCGCAAGAGCCAGCCGCTGCTGCTCTCCGCCGGACAGATCATACGGGTGGCGATCCAGCAGATCCTCCAGCATGGTCAACGAGGCGATACCCTCCACGGCTTCCTTTTTCGGCATGTCAATCGGATAAGCAGAGGTTTTTTTCTGCCTTTTTCCGTCTATCATCTCGTACAGATCCTCCCGCACCGTCTTTTTTACAAAGAGGCTCTGCGGGTTCTGCGGCATCACTCCCAGAAAACCGTGGTACAGCTCATCATCGGAATACTTATTGATGTCGCGGCCGTTCAGCCAGATCCGCCCCCGGTAGGGAAAACGAATGTGCGCAATCAGATTCATGGTCGTACTCTTGCCCGTGCCGTTGCCGCCGACAATCGCAAAAATCTCGCCGCGCCGCACGTCCATAGAGAGGCCGCGCACGACATCCGGCAGATCGCGGTCGTAGCGGAACCAGACATCCCGGACCCGGATCGCCGGGATGTCCCCGCCGCGGGCATCCTTCGGATTACGTTTGCCCGCAGGTTCCGGCATCTCCGCGGCTGCCGAAACTCCTTTTTCTCTTTCTCCGCATGCCGCCAAAATCTCTTCCGGGCTTGTTCCGCCCGCAGACGGATTTTGGGGTTTCCCGTTTCTTTCTTTGGCGTCGGCCACGTCCGAAGGATGCGGTTCTGTCTGCACCGCTTCCGCGTCCAGCAACTCCTGCATCCATCTGCGTCCCTCGCTGACCGTCAGCGGACACGTAAGTGCGTGCGCTTTCTGCTCCTGCGCCGTCACCCCGGCGTAAATCTGCATCGGCGTCGGCATGGAGAGAAACATGTCGTGTCCCATATCGTGAAGGCACTGTCCGATCTCCGATGGGGTTCCCGTTGCGATCATGCGCCCGCTGTCCATAACCAGAAGGCTGTCCGCCCACGGTATGACATCCTCCAGCCGGTGTTCCGTAAGCAGAATGGTCGTTCCGATGTCCCGGTTGATCTTCCGCACCGTCTCCAGAAAATCCGAGGCGGCAATCGGATCCAGCTGGCTGGTCGGCTCGTCCAGAATCAGCAGCCGCGGGTGCATGGCCATGACAGAGGCCAGGTTCAGCAGCTGCTTCTGCCCGCCGGAGAGCTCCGACACATTGCGCATAAACCAGTCCTGGATTCCGAAATAGGACGCCATCTCCGCCACCCGCAGACGGATGGTCGGCGTGTCGCACCCCAGGCTTTCCAACCCGAAGGCAAGCTCATGCCAGACCTTGTCCGTCACAATCTGGTTGTCCGGATTCTGCAGGACGTAGCCGATCTCCGCGCTCTGCGTGCGGTGGGAAACCTCATCCAGCGGCACGCCGCAGTAGCGTATCGCGCCGCTGCGCTTCCCGTGCGGGGCAAGAACGCTCTTGCACTGCCGGAGCAGCGTGCTCTTTCCGCATCCGCTTTTTCCGCAGAGCACCACAAAGCTGCCTTCCTCTACTGTCATGTCTACCTGCTTCAGGGCAGGAGCCGAAGCCTCCGGATACTGGAAGCTGAACGCTTCCACCTCTAAAATATGCACGTCTTAATCTCCCCCGGGCAGCCGCGGAGCGTTTCCGGATGGAAGCACCGCGGCAGTCATCATGTATCTGTACTTATGTCTATATCATCCTGCCGCCGAAGCCAGATTTCCCTCCGCCCTGCCGCACAGTATGTAAAATCACCGGTCGGCTGGCTGCCCGGCAGCCGGGGCAGGGCTGTCTCCGGTTACTTCCGCAGCAAATGTAACTCCACCCCGGTTCGGTTGGTTTGGTTTACCCGGCCGTCGGGGCGGAGCTTTCCTTCCCGTGCTGTACCGGGTCCTGCAGGTACCAGGGCAGATGCCTCTCCAGCCGCGCCTTCCTGGCAAGGGAGGCGAACCGCGCATCCTCCACCGCACCAAGCACGGACGGAAAAAAGCAGATAACCGCCCACGCCGCAAAGCAGAGGACGCCGGCCGGCGTAAGCGGCCAGCCCCCGATGCTGATATACGGATTATATACCGCCGTCGTCACGCCCTGCGACGCGCCCAACAGAAAAACCGCCATGGACGCGCCCAGAACACCGCAGGCCATCCCGTCTCTGACATCGAAGCGGAAAATCGAAAACGCCGTCCGCCCGTGCAGCCCGTAGCCGCGGGACTGCATGGAATCCGAGGTATCGATCGCGTTCTCCAGCGCCCAGGTGATCAGCACCGAGAGGATCGTAATCGAGTGCCGGATTCTCTGTATCAGGTTACCGCTGCCAGCGTCCCTGCCGACCGCCTTCTGCCCGTTCCGGATAATTTTCGCCTGCGCGTGAAAGCGGGGCACAAACCGGAACACCATGGACAGAACCAGCGAAAGCGCCGGAATGACGCGCCCGAACAGGTAGACAAACTTGTCCGTCGTCATCACGACGTTGCAGCAGGAAAACCACAGGATGGAGATAAAAAGCATCGAGGAGAGGACAACGCCGTAGACAATCGCCTCGACCGTGACCGGCCCTGTTTTCAGATAAAACAGAAAGGTCACGCCGTAGTGGTTGAACAGGGGGTTGATCAGCGCGACCAGAATCATTGCCGGAATAGAATAAAGAATATTAAATTTCAGCACCGGCCTCCAGCCGCGCAGGCGCCCCGCATAGCAGAGCGCCCCCGCAAAGGAGATGCCAAGCAGTACCGGATGGGTCATCAGAACCGTTGTCAGAAGCACCACCAGAAAATACACAAAATTTACGGCCGGATGGCAGGACGAAAAGGCATCCGCCCTGCGTTTCTTCTGTTTTTTCGCCCCTCGCTCCGCACCCGGACTGTGGTCCGTATACGGGCTGCCTTCCGTACCCATGCTGCGTTTCGCACAAAAACTGCGCCCCGCCCCCGGTCTGCCCTCCATATACGGACTGCCTTCCGGACCCGTGCTATGTTCTGCACCCACGCTGCCGGCCGGGGCGGACTGTCCGGCTTTCTCAGTTGTCATAATACTGGTCTCCCACATCGCGCCCCAGGTCGCAGGTATAGCGCCACTGGATCACGTCGCCGTCGCTGATAGTGTATTTCGAGCAGCCGTAGTTCGGGAACCACCCGTTTACGCTGTACATCCAGCCGGAAAGCTCGCCGCAGTCAAATTCGTACAGCTGGTTGATGCCACGCACATAGTAGGAGCTGTAGACCGGCGTGTAGTCAGCCTCCATCTGGATGCCGGTGTCGCGGCAGATCCGGTACAGAAGGTCGTAGACCGTCTCGCCGGGGGTGTACTCCACCGTCGAGGCGTACAAAATATACCCGTCCGCCGGAACAAAGGACGTCTTGGTGCTCTTCAGGTTATCCATGTTGTTCAGGATAGTCATACAGTCGATCGAGATGGTACAGGTATGCGCCGATCCGCTGTTTCCGCTGCCGGAACCGCCTGTCCCGTCCGTACCGTCTGTGCCGCCGCTGCCTTCCGTATTCTTCGCGGCACCTGTATTTCCGGCCGTCCCGGTGCCGCCCTGCGCAGCACTTCCCTGCGTGCTGCCGCCAGCGGCCGTCCTTTGTGATCCCTTTTCACTTCCGGCCGATCCCGAAGAGGAAGAAACCGAAGAGGAGCTGCTGTCCGCGGCCGCGGACTTCCCGCCGACCAGATAAAAGACGTCTCCCGTCTTTCGCACCTGGAATTCCAGCGTTGTCACCTTGCCGCCGTCTTTCTCCGTCTCCCCCACTGTGACATCCGTCACCTTTTCCGGGGAGCCGTCCGCCATGCCGACCAGGATCACCGTGTCCGCGTCCCACTTCTCCGTAAGCGTCAGGCGCAGGCGCGCCGGAGCGGCCAGGTTGGTCTTGGGCAGAGAGATCCCCAGCCCGACCGATGCGTGATCCGCCGCTTTCTTTACCTCCTCCGTTTTGTCCTGCGGGAAGCTGACTTTAAGATTCTGTTCCACAGGGTTCTGTATCCTGGCTCCGTCGTAAATCCACGTATAGAGGATTCCAGTCTCCTTGTCCGTCGCGTAGAAGCTGTATTCTCCCTGCTTCCCCGCAATGGACTCCATCTGCTTCTGCGTTATCACGCCGTCCGCGGGCAACTCTGTCTCCCGCTCCAGTGTCTCCGCGCCGCCGGAAGAGGAAGAGACAACCTCCTCTGCCGTCTTCTGCGCGTCCCGGTCCATCCGCGTTACTTGACTGCTGTTTACGCCGCCGCATCCGGCCAGACAGGCCAGCAGCACAAACAGGGCGAGAAACGCGGCAAACCCCTTTCTGAGTTTCCTCCGCATGATCATCTGCCTCCCGGTACCAGACCGAAACCATCAGACCGAAACCGGCGCAGTACCCCGTAAGAGGCGCCACGCAGTCCGGCTTCCGTCTGATTTGAAATTCACCACAAAAGTTATCTGATGATGCCAGAAGTTTCAAAAAACAAATAATTATTGACATCATTTGGGGGCAAAAGACCTTTTGACCCCAACATATCTCGTTATGTAAAACTCTGTCCCACGCTACGGCCTGCGCTTTTTCCTGTAAGCCAGGTACAGGCACACGCCGAACACCGCCGCACCTGCCAGTATGCAGATGATATACGGCAGGAACGCGCCCGCATGGGAAGTCACGCCCTGTTCGGCCCCGTTTCCGGAAGCCGCGGCGGACTTGCCCGGATCGCCGGAGGTGCTGCCGACCGCCATCTCCGCGGAGGCCTCTCCGTCCTCATCCCCGGTCAGGTCCATATCCTTTCCGGTAAACTGCCAGCCGCTGTTCCCGGAGCTGTCCGAAGAAACGGACTCTGCGGGCTTGGCTGCGCCCGTGGAGCCGGCCGCCGTCTTTCCCGCCGTCTTTCCGGCTGCGCCGGACGCGGCCGCTGTGCCGCTGTAGACGCGAGCCCCAGAACCGCTTCCGCCGGAAGAGCCCCCGGAGCTGCCGGAGCCGCGGCCGCTGTCTGTTCCTCCTGCTGTCTTTCCGCTGGAGCTTCCGGTTCCGGACGTGCCGGTTTTGGTATTCTCCAGCCCCGTGCCTTTGCCGTCTCCCTGTCCTCCCGCCGTCAGAGTGACGTCGGACATATCATACAGGGAAGCCTTTCCGTCCAGCATCCGCTGATAGGCTACCAGCGAATAGAAGCCCTGGCCTGTCGCCAGCCCGTCCACCGATCCGGCGGCGGCGCCCCCGTTATTGGCCGCGCCGGGCTTTACATGCATAAAGCCACTGTTGTCGATGTGGTAGGAGATCATGTTCTCCACCGTCCAGCTGCCGCCCTTGATAAAGCGCGCGTCCGTCTTCGGGTCGATTCCCAGCGCCGTGAGAGCGGTAAGCACCTGTGCGACAGATTCCGAGGTCTCCACGCCCATGGTGCCGTAGCCGCCGTCCGAGAGCTGCATTTTCCCCAGCCGGTCCAGCGCCCTGTCGATGGCCGCAGTTACCTTCTCTCTTCCCTCTTTCTGATAGTAGGGTGCAAGCGCCTGCAGCGTCATGGCCGTAATATCCGTGTCCGCCGAGGTGCCGGAGAGCGCCCAGCCGCCGTCCGAAAGCTGTCGGTCCAGAAGATACTGCACCAGCACATCCTCCGTGGTCTGCGTGCCGACCCCGCTCACCTTCGGGATGCTGTAGGCCGGGTTGGACTTGAGCGCGATCAGCGCCCAGATCGGGCCGTTCAGCCCCTGGCTCTTTACCTTGTCAAAATCCGCAAGATTCTGCAGCAGGTTGTAGCCCGCCACATTCTGCGCGTCCTTCCCGATAGCCGTCAGCACCAGGATTATCTTGGAGTACTCCGACATCTTCGTGTCCGAGAGCACGCCGTTCTTCTCCTTCAGGTAGTTGGCCAGATGGTTATAGTAGGTGGAAAAATAGCTGTCCGAAAGATTCCTTCCGTAGCGGGCGGAGGCAAGCACATACCACTCGCTTCCGACCGTCGGGCTGGTATCGACGGACTGCACGTAGGCGTCCGTTTCCTTCAGGATCGTGCCGACCGATTTCGAGAGGGCGTTCGCCCCGGTGCGCACCGTAACCTTGCAGGATGCGTAGAGGGAGCTGTCTCCCTTTACGCGCACCGTGATGGTGGCGGTTCCTTTTTTTACACCTTTTACCACGCCGCTGCTGCTGACCGTCGCCACATCTTCCGAAGAGCTGCTCCACACGTAGGAGGGCCGCTCCGTCGTCTCTGTCGGCACCAGTCCGGGCGTCAGCTGCAGGGACTCTCCTTTCAGCAGGGACGCCGTTGTCTGCAGCGTCAGTCCGGTAAGCGGCACCACATGCCCGGCAACCGCATAGATTCCCGGCACATCCGTCCGGATCGTTACGATACCGGCCGCGGCGTTAAACTGCGCCTGCAGTTTTTTAACTGTTGTCTTTCCCGCGCCGGAGGATGCGTCCTGCACCAGATACAGCGCCGGATCCGACAGGTCGGAAAGGCCGCCGACCGAGAAGGTCAGCGACTCCGGCTGATCCGGAACCGCCTCTGATCCGCTGCGCAGATCCTTCCAGCTGATCTTCCATGCCGCCGCGGCATCATCCGCCGTGGCGTCCTTTTTCCGCACCGCCTCGCTGACCGCTGTCAGGGACGAGAGCCGCGAGGCTTCCAGCTTCAAGTACCAGTCCGACCCGCTCTGCGTTACCTTTCCGGATGTGGAAATTCCGCCTGCGATATACGCCTGCGCCGCCGGGCGCTTCTGCTGGACGGAATCCGACACCGTCAGCAGGCCGCCGCAGAGGTTCAGCGCGTTTTCCGCCGCCAGGTAGTCCTGTACGGTCTGCGCCTGAAGATTAAAAGCCGCCCCGGTGTCCAGTGCGTTGACCGCGGCCTCCACCTGCGCCGTCAGGTTGGCAAGGGCTGTGTTCAGTCTCTGCATAAGCGCGCCGTCCAGCTGGCTCTTCTGCCCGTCGTCCAGGTTCTGGTATGCCTCCGCCGCGGCTGCCACCGCAGCCGCCTGGGAAAGACCTCCGTCCGGATCCACCCCGGCAAGCGCCTGCTGCGCCGCGGCCAGCTGCTTCTGCAGCTCCTCGATTCTGCCGGATGCCTGCGTCAGCTTCCGCAGCAGGCTGGCGTCCATCAGTCCCTTCTCCGTGGTGGAGAGCGCCTGATACGCTGCCTGGGCGGCGTCCACCGCCGTCTGGTCCGCCAGCGTCAGGGCAGACAGGGACGGCAGGGCTTCGATCTGTGCCTCCACAGCCAGTACGCCCGCGTAGGTTTTCTCCAGCTGCGTCATCTGCTCCGTGCAGCGTTTCAGCCGACGCTCCAGGGCGTCCGCATCCTTCAGGTAGCCGCGCGCCGTATCGCTCAAGCTGTCCCACGCTGCCTGCGCGGCGTGCACCGCGTCCGCGTCACTGATTTTCAGATCTCCTGCCTTCGGAAGTGCCTCGATCTGCGCCTGCACCTGCTCCGCCACTTCCTTGGCGTCCCCAACCGTTACGGTGCAGGACGCCTGGATGCCGGAGCCCTGCTGGACCGCCGTAATCTTCGCGGTGCCCTTTGCCACCGATGTGACAAGTCCGTTCTGGTCTACCTTTGCCACCGACTCCCGGTCGCTGCTCCAGGTCAGACGCAGCGCCTCCGTGGCGTTGGCAGGCGAACCCGTTACCGAGAGCTGCGCCGTCTGATCCGCCTCCAGAAAAACGGAGGCCGTGTTCATCGTGATGCTCTGGTACGGCCTGTCTACCACATGCACGGTACACTGGCCGGCAAGGCCGCTCTGCGTCTTCGCGGAAATCTGCACGTCGCCCCGTCCGTGGGGCGTCACATTTCCCTTCTGGTCAACCGTGGCAATGCTGCTGTCGGAGCTCTCCCAGGTCAGCTCCGAAAAATCCGCGTTCTCCGGGCTGACGGTGGCCGTCAGCTTTTCGGACTCCCCGTTTATATAGAGCGTCAGCTCCGATGCGGAAAGCGTCACCAGCTCCGGCCAGACCATGGCGCGCTCCGGCAGAGCCTTCAGCGCCGCGTCCACCTGGGACTGCGTGGCGTCCAGCTGCTGTACGACAGTGCAGGCCGCCTGATAAGCGCTCTGCTTTGCCTCTGTGTCCAGCCACTGGGACGGGTTCTGGTTAATGTAGGCCAGCCTGGTCAGCAGCGCCGACTTGTCCGCGCGGACATAGTCCGGCGTGCCTCCGTAGACCTCCCCGGAGATGTCTTCGCCCGTGCCGTACAGCGTAAACTGCAGACGGACGACATCTCCGGAACTGACCTTGTAGTAGCCGATTCCGACGCCCGGAATCGTATTGTTTACCGAATAGATCCAGCCGGAGGTGTTGGTTCCGGCCGCGTCGTTCCCATAGGAAAACTCCCGCAGGTGCGGGGCATCCTTATTGGCCAGGTCGGACGGGATGGTAATGCCCGCCTTTGCCGCCATCTTTCTTGTGCTCTCCGGGAGCACCAGCGTACCGTCCGGGTCCGCGTTCTGGATTCCGGACAGGTAGGCGCCGTAGGACGCCGTCTCCTTAATCTCCAGCGGATAGCCCTTGGCCGGCAGGTAATCCTGCAGCACCTGCGCCACCGTCTCCCCCTCCGTCACCGGGACAATGTCCGGCTCCGTAATCCAGCCGCGCCCGATGGCAAACTTCTCCACCGAGAGCACAACATAGGAGGAGGCAGCGGCCTCCTGCGCCTGTACCGGCGCAGGAGATACCCCTGCCAGAAGCCCCGCTGTCAGGAGGACGGCAAGCAGCATGGTCAGCAGCCTTTTTCCGATTGTGATTCTCTTCTTCATCGAATCAATCCTCCTGATTTTCTTACTGCAGCTCTTTTTTCTTTTTTCGCGCAAGCGCGAACACCGCGGCGCCCAGCAGCACCATGGCCAGCGCCGCCGCAGTCTCCTGCGGAATCGGATCTCCCGTCTGGGGCACGCCGGACGCGCCGCCCGCCGTCGCGTTCAGAGCCGCTGTCGTACCGGAAGCCGTCTTGCCCGCCGTGCCGTTTGCCGTCTTTGCGGCATTTCCCGTGTTGCCGGTGTTTCCGCTTCCGGAAGAAGCCGGCGTTCCGGCATTTCCTCCGGATCCGTTCTGGCCGCTGCCCTGGCCGTTCAGATTTTCATTATTGTTTTTGTTGTCGTCTTCCTCTTCCTGATTGTCCGCCGCCGCGGCGTTCTTCAGACCAAGCATGTAGCTTCCCATCTGATCCGCCGAGAAGCTGACCAGGGAGCTGTTAACGGAGGTATTCACCCATGCCGGATCCGTCGTGCCGGCTGTGCTGACTGCCGCGCGCATCAGTCCGTGCGTCCGCTGCGTGGCTGTCGGAAGCAGTGCCAGGTAGACGGTTCTTCCCGTCAGATCCTGTCCCGCGTCAAGTGTAAAGGGCAGGGCCGTGTCCGGCGTCCAGCTCTCTTCCGTGCCGTCCGCGAGGATGCGCTTTGCGGTAAGCGTGAAGGCCTTCAGTGCCTCCGCGTCTTTGCCCTTCATGGCATTCTGCAGGGTTCCGTAGCTGTCATTGCTCTGCGCCAGAGGCTCAACGGTGAGCATCACATCCCAGGGCAGGGCCGAGCCGTCCGCCAGCTGCGGCAGGCCGTTCTTCTCCGCCTTGGTCTGGAGCGCCTTCTGTTTGGCAGCCTGAATCTGCTGCTCCGCATCCGCGCTGGCCTCCATAAATTCTCTCGCCCCGTCTGTCAGAAGCGCCTTTACCGTCGGCGTACTCTCCGCGGCGTTGTATGCTTCCTCCGCCGTCTTGAGCGCCGCCACGGTGCTGTCCGCCGTCTGGCTCTCGTTCAGCGCGTTCTGCGCCGCCTCGATTTTCTCCTGCAGGGCATCCGCCGCCGTCTTATCCGCGTCAAAGGCATTGATTGCGTTCTGCAGTGCGGTCACACGGTCTGTGTACGCCAGATTTGCGCGCGCCTGATCGTTCAATGCCTTTACCTTTTCTTCCGCCGCCTGAAGAGACTTCTCTGCGGCGTCCCGCTCCTCCTGGCTGGTCACGGTCTGGGGAAGCTTCTCCAGCTCCGCGTCCACTTCCGCGGCGTCCGCGAGATCTTTTGTCAGCTGATCCGCCTGCTTCTGCACTTCGGCCATTTTGTCCTTCAGAGTAAACGCGTTTTCGGTGCCCTCATTGTAGATGATGCTGTCCAGATAGGTCTTCGCCGCATCATTGCTGTTGTACTTGTCGATCAGCTCGTTTGCCTCCGCCAGATTTTCCCTGGTCAGCGGCGTCTCCAGCGCACCGATTTTATCCACCAGCGGCTGAAGCACATCCTGTACATATTCGTCGTAGACGCCGGCAGCCTTAAAGAGTTCCTGCAGCTTTGTATTCAACTCCGGATGCTCGTTGGCAAAAATCTGTCTGTCGTCGTCCGCCATCGCGCCGTAGAGATTCTGCGCGTAGGCGATCTCCTTCAGCGTCTGCGAGGTAACCTGCACATCCGATCCGTCCTCTTCCTTGCCGGTCAGCGCCGAGGCATCCGGCAGGGCTTCCGCCTGTGCCAGCAGGTTCCGGCTGCGCAGATCCGCGATGCTGTCCTGCAGCTTCTTCAGCTTGTCCGCATTGGTCACACGGCTGCGCAGGATGTCTGTCGCCAGGGCGTTGTACATTCCTGCCGCATTGGTGACGGCCGTCTCGTACTGCTCATAGTTGTCCACCGTCAGCGCCGCCGGATCCGGCAGGGCATCAACGGCATTTACAACCGCCGCCACCTGCTGGGCATCCGACTGCTGCTGCGCAATGGCAGCCACAAGCGCCTGGAGCTTGGAGGATCTCTCCTCTCCCACAAGCGCCTGCTGCGCCTGCGTAAGCGCCTGGAACTGCGCCTGCGCCTTCGCCACTTCATCCTGATTGTCCAGCGTTACATCCGCCGCGGCCGGCAGGGCGTCAATCGCCTGTACCACAGACGAAATAGCCGTCAGGTCGCGAAGCCGCTCTTCCGCCTGGATCAGTCTGGACGCCGTTGTAATCTTTGCCTTCTGCGTGCGGCTTAGCAGGTCATAGGCTTCCCGCGCCGCCTTTACCGTGTCCGCGTCTGCCGCCGTCAGCTGATCCGTCTCCGGAATTGCCGCAATGGCAGTGAGTGCCTTGTAAATCGCATCCGCATCCTGCAGAACGCTGTACTTCTGCTGCACGATTTCCTTTTCACGCATCGGCTCGTCCAGCTTGCCATAGGCTTCCTGCGCCGCCGCGATCGCGTCTCCGCTGTCCGCAGTGACCTCTCCGATGGCGTCCACCTTGCCCGCAAAGGCGCGGTAGCTCTCCGCCTCCGTCAGATTGGAGGCATTTTTGACATAGCTTTGCAGTCTCTTCTGCAGTGTCTCGTCATCGCCACCCAGGGCGTCATAGGCTTCTCTGGCCTCTTTCACCTGGTCGTCGGTTACGCTGGCCAGATCCTGAAGCTTATCGAGCTTTTCGATCACTGCATCCACCTGATCCGACTGCTCCATGGTGCAGATGCGCACATCCGGCTTTCCGACAACTGTCGGATCCAGCGCCGCCATCGCCTCATAGAGATTGTAGTACTGCTGCCCGATTCCGTAGGGACTTGCCGCTCCGGTATAGGCAGTCTTCGCCGCTTCATAAGCTGTATTCAGCACTGCCAGCTTGTCCGCGTCCGCGGTTTTGGCATCCTCTCCGCCCAGATAAGCGGACACAGAGGTGAGCAGCGTATTGTATTTGGTCAGGGTCAGTCCGTAGCGCTTCCAGACGTTGTCGCCGTTCAGCGTATCACCCAGACCGATGATCATGTCCTTCATGTAGTTGTTTGGTACGGAGCCACTTCTGTTATATGCGTAGCTTCCGTCCTCATTGACATACTGCCAGAGCGACTTCAGCGGAGAAGCGGTATCTGATACAGAGAAAATATTCTCCGGATCCACGCCTGCCCCGGCCAGACCCTCCAGCACGCAGCCGTGGGAAATTGTATTGGCTTCCGGATACCAGCTGTTGTAGAACATTCCGGCCTCCGGACCGCTGGTAAGAAGGGCAGGACGGAAACTCTCAACAGTTTTTGCCAGTTCCTCCTTAGAAACCATGTCCCCGATCGCGCTCAGGCACCACCCGCGGATATCCAGATCCACAGAAGCGCTCTTAGCCATTCCTTTAACCGTTGTCTTGCACTGTTCCGGAATCTCCGCTCCTGCTGCCTTTAATGCCATCAGAGACCAGACCGGCTGTGCGTATGGTCCATCCCAGTTTGCCTGCAGATATGTGACAAGGTTGTTCCCGGACGGATCGGTATAATTCCAGGGATTCTCCCCGATCATGCAGAGGTAGAGGATCACCTTCGCGTAATCGGAAGGCTGGCTCCACTCCGAAAGCTTTGCATTTTTGTCGTTCGGATCAGAGACAACCATGCCGTCCAGATCATTTTTCCCGTCTCCCGGTTTATCCGTGGCGGCGACCTCAAACACCGGCCAGACATCGCCTGTCAGGTCTTTCTTCAGCTTCATGGAACTCAGGTTGCTGTACGTCCGGTCATACCAGTTGCCAAGCAGCGCTTCCGCCTGCTTCCTGGTCTCGTCCGATACCGTAAAGTACGGGTATGTTCCGTCCTGCTTCTGATGCACCAAATAGTAATCCTTGCTTGTAATGGTGTCCTCGGCCGTGACATGAATCCTGGTAATATTGCCGGGTTTCACGGTAATGCTTCCGTCCTGCACCGTCTTTCCGTCCACGGTAAAGGTCGCGCCGTCCGATACCTGGAAATCCGACAGTGTAATATCTCCGTCATCGGCATCCAGCTTCATGGTGAAAGAATTCTCTCCGTTTCCAAGCCCTTCCTCCAGATTGTCTACCGTTGCTCCCTTGATATTGACAGACTTCAGCTGCGCCTCACTGGATTTATACAAAAGGTAAATTTTGTAATCCTTTTTCGTCACTCCGTCAGGTGCGGTAACATGAACAGTAAAATACTGCCTGCCCTGGTCATCTTTCTGCACCACATTTTTTTCTATGTCTTCTCCAAACAGTCGGCTGTTTGCGTATTTTATGAAAAAATAGTTCCCACAGACATACTTGCTCTCGTCCAGTCCTTCCACCGTCACCTGGCTGCCGGCACTGTTCGGGATAATTCCGCAAAGCATAGCGGTTGTTGTCGTAGATTTTGGCAGAACAATTTCCGCTGAATTATCGCCCAACTGATATGGGTACACAGTCATTTCGTCTGTCGCATCCCGTCCGTAATTGATCGGGTCCAACGCTTTAATAGAAGCATCTGAGCTTGCCTGCGCCGATTCAGCATCCGCTCCATCCCAGTGAATCAGATAAGTAGCAACCGTGCAGTTAGTATCATCTCTGATTGGCTTGCTTTCAAGAGGATTGGAAAAATCTGGAAAAGGAAAATATATCGAAAACCTTTTTTTTGAACCAAGGTAGCCACCTTTTCCACGTATAAAAAACAGATTGATTTCATTCCAGCCCTTCTTTAAAGTCACCGTTTCGCTGACATTATTCTGAGACTGTCTGGAATCTACATCAAAGCGCTGGGGCGCTCCGCCGTTTACCGAAATATAGTTGCATCCGATACTGATCCACTGTCCGTATTGTGTCGCTTTGATCACCGGCTCAAGATCATCTTGCGTGCGCAGCACGTTGAATGCCAGCTTTCCTGAACAATCCGATGGACTTAAATATAATACCTTGCTGTTCAGATCTCCTTTTGTAATAGACATGTTGTCGCTGAGTATTTCATTGCTCTCCATGTCTTTCACATTGATCCTGTTAACATTTCCCCAAAATTGAGAATCAAAAGTATCGGCAGCTACCAAAAGCCGATAGGTCGTCTGAACACCGTCCGTATCGACAAGAAAATCGAAATATGCACTTCCGTTTATAAGCGTAGAACGAACGATATTAGAAGACGGTTTTGCAAAAAGAACCGTACACAGGCCATTATCTCCATAGGTAATAGTGGCTGCCTTGTCATAGTCCACATTCATAGAATCGTAGGTGCTTTTAATTGAAACGATCTTGGAAGTATCGCTTGGAAGCTGTACCTGAATTTCCAGATTAAAATTGAGAGTCCATATACCTTTATTGATTGTATATAAATTTGATTCCTTATCTAACAGCGTAGACGAAGCATCGGATATGGTAAAACTGACATCATGCTTAGTCGTATCCGCATACGCTTTTTGTGGGAAAAAGGCCAGTATTCCGAGTAATAAAAACAGTAAAATTAAGAAGCCTGTGATGCCTATTTTATTATGATTTACTTGCATATTATTCAATCCCTATTAAAAACCCCCTTTGCTTTTTGAAACAAAGGGGTGATCTAGACTACCAGTATCCGTTGTCCTTTATTCTGAACCAATGCATAGAGCTTTTTCAGCTCTTGCTGTATTGATATCCGCCTTAGGTCAATATGATATTTGCTGCTGTCGCGGTGCTTGCTGCAGTGTCGTCCGCCAGTACAGGCACAGCCATTCCCAGCACCATGACCAGAGATAATACGAGTGTCAATAGTTTCTTTTTTAGCTACTTCATAGTTTTTCCCTCCTTTTTTATGCATAAAGTTTTTATGAAGCTTCTGTACGCCTTGGCAGGACTCTCGCCCTGTTACTGCTTTTCCGGACACAAAAAACGGGCACACCAATCATCTCTGACCGGTATACCCGTATTTGTATACTCTGTTTTGGACGCACGCCCGCCGCGTAGCATCCAACTAGAAATGTAAGTCTTCTGACTAGCGATAGGAGGAGAATTTCTCTCCCCTGCGTGTTCCTCCTCCCTTCCCATGAGTTCTCTCACAGTGGTAGCCTTTCAGCTCACAGTTTCCTGCTTCGGGGAACGCTCTCGCGCACAGCGTCGGCGACGTCAGAAACGGAAAGCTTCCCTTTGTTATTTAAGCTTTCACGGTTCCTTCTTCCATCTACGCGGCTTCCTGTCTCTGCGAACGTCTGCGGGAGCCGCGACACTTCTATTGAATTGTGATGTTTCTGTACAGATATTTGTGTCTTTTATGTGTCTATCGTAGCACAGTCCTGTGAATTTGTCGTTGTCCAAAACGGCTGACTTTTAGACGTTTTCGGGGAGCAGGGGCAGGTAGATCATCGCCTTGCTCTCGTGATACCGCTCGAAGGTAAAGCCCCACTTGTCCGTCTCGGCGTGGTGCTCCGGCACCCACTCCCAGAAGATGTAGCGGCAGAGTTGCCGGATATCCTCCGCCATCTCCGGCTGCCTGCCGGGCGCCTTTACCCGGCGGCGCACCTGAAAGACCGCGTAGCGCTGCTTTGGAATGTGCACCTCGATCAGGCCTTCCGGCAGAGGCCCTGCGGCGCGACCCGGCTGCACCACCGGGCCGACAAGATAGACGATCTCCGGCAGTTCCTCCGGGTGATACCACATGGCAATCACGTCGCGCTGATACGCGCCGATCTGCTGTTTTTCTTCTTCGCTGAATTCCGGGAGGGAATGGTCAATCCACCACGCCGCGCGGTCCAGGCGCTCCGACGCCTCCGCGCCGCCGATCTCCACCGGCCTGCCGACCATGTACAGCTCCGGGATCTCCGCAATGCTGACCAGCACCTGTTCCCTGTCGTATTCCGGGCATGGGAATGTCTGGCCGGCAAAGTCCCCTTCCGTCAGCGCCTGCTTCATGGAGCAGCCGAACTCCTTCCGAAAGGCCTTGGACATGGACGCGACGCCGGAGAACTGGTATTTGTGCGCCGCATCCTCTGCTGTGCTCCCGTCCCGGAGCTCCCGCACTGCCCGGGTCAGCCGCCGCCTGCGCACATACGCGGCCAGGCTGATGCCGTAGTCCACCGAAAAACGGTGCCGGAAGTGGTCGGGAGAAAAACCGAACTGCCGGGCAATCTGCCCGGTGTCCGCGTCCGTATCAAGAATTGAGTCAATATACTGTAAAACGCTGTCCTGTGTCGGATCTTTTCTCATGAATATCCCCTGTCTCCGCAATCTGTTTCCGCTTTCCGCCGCGTTTCGCCCTGTTGCTTCCAAATGACCGCAGCCGGCCGCTCCGGCGCCGGTCATCCTCCGGTTATTTTAAGTCCATTCCGTCCCTTTACGCAAGCAGCCCGTTTTTCCTGCTTTCTTTGCCGGAACAGCCTTCTTCTTGACCGGCAGTGCAGGCATCTTCGGGCGCTCAGGCCTCCCCGGTCAGCGTCACCTCTGTCATGGGATGGTGCACCGCCTCCAGAAATTTTCCGAAAACCTCTTCCGTCCGGAGCTTCAGGCTGGATGTATTGATGCAGGGATGGGCGCCGATAAATTCCCCTTTCAGCACATCCCTGTCCACCAGCAGCCGGACACGGTTGTCCCTGTCATTCATCAGTCCCATGACAGAGGCCGAGCCGGGATGGCAGTCCAGCATCTCCTCCATTTCCTCCGGCGATCCGAAAGAAAGCCGCGCAGATCCGATCTGCCCGGACAGTTCCTTTGTCTTAAACACCTTGTCTCCCGGCATCATCAGCAGATAGAAGTCTGTGTGCTGACGGTTCGTCAGGAACAGGTTCTTACAGACGGTGGCTCCCAGCACCTCATCAATATCCCGGCAGGCTTCCATGGTATACGCCTGGGCGTCCGGATGATCCGTGTGCCAGTATTCCATGTGAAGGCTGTCCAGCAGGTCATAGACCCTAATTTCCTTTTCGAGCCTTCCCTCCATGGATGTCGGCCTTCCTTTTTCCAGTATATATCTGCTCATTTCTCTCCTGCTGCTCCTTTCCTAATGCGCACGGCAGATTTCCATTTCCGACTGTTCCCCGGAACCGTCTCCATGCCAAATTTCCGTCACGGTCTGATCCGGCCTGGTCCTGGCAGCCCCGGAAACCGTCTCCACATCAAATTTCCGTCACGGTCTGATCCGGCCTGGCCTTGGCAGCCCCGGAAACCGTCTCTGCCAGTATAGCACAGGCAGAATAAATTGCCATCTAATCTCTGTTAGGCTGGACTCATATCCGATTCCTGTGATAAGATACAGAGAATCCGGAGCGGCAGGAACAGGCTGCGCCGGATTCTTTCTATCTGAAAAATATCGGTGGAAACAAGGATACCGCACGGAAACAGTAAAGACCGAATAGGAATCCGGCGGAAAATCTGAAAGAGGGTTCTTTCTATGGGGAAATTTCTTGATAAAATGATTAAAAACAGCTCTGATGTGCAGGATGTCCGCGTGCGCGCCGCCTACGGAACCGCCGCCGGCATTGTGGGAATCGGCACAAACCTGGTTCTGTTCGCGGTCAAACTGGTCATCGGCATCCTGCTCTCTTCCATGGCGGTAACGGCGGACGCCGTAAACAACCTTTCCGACGCGGTTTCCTCCGGCATCAGCCTGGTAAGCGCAAGAATTTCCGAAAAGCCCGCGGATCAGGAACATCCCTTCGGTCACGGAAGGATTGAGTATATTGCGGCCTTTATCATTGCCTTTGCCATTGTGGAGGTCGGCATCAGCTTCTTCCGCGAGTCTTTTCAGAACATCCTTCACCCGAAAAATCTGGGTTTTTCCGCGGTGCTGATGGTGCTGCTGGTCATTGCCGTGCTGGCAAAGCTGTGGCTGTATTTCTTCTACAACGCAATTGGCAAAAAAATTTCCTCCACTGTTCTTCATGCCACGGCGATGGACTCTCTGTTTGACTGCCTGACGACATCCATCACCATTTTTTCTGTCGCGGCGGAGCGGCTGCTCGGCATCCACGTGGATGGTTTTGCCGGAATCTTTGTCTCCCTGCTGATCGTCTGGGCGGGCATCGGCATCGTGCGGGATGTGCTTTCTCCGCTTCTGGGACAGTCTGAGGATCCGAAGCTGCGGGATAAAATAGAGGAACTGGTCTCCGGCCAGGAGAAAGCGGAAGGAACCCATGACCTGATCATTCATAATTACGGTCCCGGCAAAAACTTCGCCACCATCCACATGCTTCTTCCGAAGGAAATGACAGTTGCGGAAGCGCATGCCATTGCGGATGCGGCGGAAAATGCCGTCTGGAAAGAGCTTGGTGTGATGCTTGTAGTTCATGTGGATCCCTCGGATGTGTGCGACGCGGAGACACAGAAACTGCGGAGCCAGATGGAGCGGCTGATTAAGCTTCTGGATCCGGATCTGGAAATTCACGACTTCGGCTCGACTGTCAGTGACGGAAAAACGCACCTGCAGTTTGAGCTTCACGTGCCGTACTCCTACAAAAAAGAACAGGAGAAGCGGGTTGTCAGCCAGTGCCGGGGGCTCCTGAAGGAGCTGGATCCCGACTGCACCTGCGAGATTCAGATTGAGCGCGGCTATATGAACGAGACGCTGGGGCAGGGCTGAGCGCCCTTGTAAGATTGCCCTTTTTTTCCTTTCCTGCAGTGATAACGGACAGTAGGAAGAGCTGGGTGCCCCTGTGATCGGCAGACGACGGCAGACGCTTTTTTTCAGGAAACCTTTTCCTTTCTCTTCCGGTGAATGATAAACCGGTTGCAGGGATAGGTCCACGCGGTCGGGATAATCATGCAGACGATTTTCTGGAGCAGCGCGCTGGTGGTATTGGAGGCGGCGTCCAGCGCGGGATTCAGATGCATGAACAGGGTGTTGATGTTGTCGCCGATCCACCCGTTGGCGAAAATCGTAAAAATCACCATGAGAACATACAGAAACACGCTGAGTGCCACATTGGCATCCGCCTGGAAAGAGATTTTCCGATTCATGATAAAGGCGATGGCGTATCCGATCGCCGTGGAGATCATGTAAGCGAGAATGATTCTCTGATCGCTCATGTGCAGAAATTCAAAAATCCTGCTGTGCACCTCCCCGCTGACTCCTGTCAGAATGACATTCAGCAGCAGGAGATGCGCCAGCAGCTCCACAGCGGAAGATACGGTTCCGGCAAACAGAAACTTTAGAAACTTCCACATCTCCGCGTGCCTCGCCGTCCATTTTTCCTTTCCCGCCTTTGTTGTTCCGCGGTTTTCTGCGTCCATATCCATATCCCCCTCTGCGTGTTCCGGTTTCCTGTTATTTCTGCGCCGCAGCGAACCTGCTGCCGACACTTTCTCTCCCTTGCAGGCGCCCTCCCGGCGCCCGCAGCGATCCTGCTGCCGACACTTTCGCACCCTTGCAGGAGCCTCCCGCGCCCCTGAAGCGAATCCTGTGGCTGGCAGTCCTTCACCCCTGCAGAAGTTCCACCAGCTCCTCTGCCGTAAGCGAAGTAAGGGATTCTCCCTCGCCGCTGATGATGGCGTCCGCCAGGTCTTTTTTGGCTTCCTGAAGCTTCAGGATTTTTTCTTCGATAGTGTTTTTCGCAATCAGCTTAAAGACAGAAACCTTGTGCTTCTGTCCGATACGGTGCGCGCGGTCTGTGGCCTGGTTCTGCGCCGCCAGATTCCACCACGGATCGTAGTGAATGACCATATCCGCGCCCACCAGGTTCAGTCCGGTTCCGCCCGCCTTCAGCGAGATCAGGAATACCGGCGTGCTGTTTTCATTAAAGGCATGCACCAGCCGGATTCTTTCTTCCTTCGACGTCGATCCGGTTATTTTGTAATAGGAAATATTTTCTTTCTTCAGATCCTCTTCCAGCAGCTCCAGCATGGAGGTAAACTGGGAAAACACCAGCATCCGGTGCCCGCCGTCCATGGCGCTCCGGATCAGATCCAGAACGGCCTCCCGCTTGGCGGAGCCGCCGGAATAATTTTCCAAAATGAGGGAAGGGTCACAGCACAGCTGCCGGATTTTCGTCAGCTCCGCCAGAATCCGTATTTTGTCCTTCCCGCTGTTCAGCTCTCCCGATTCCAGCATGGATGTCATATGCGCCACCTGCGCATCGTACAGATGCTGCTGCTCCGCGTCAAATTTCGCGTAGCGCACCTCTTCGATCTTCTCCGGGAGGTCTTTCAGGACGTCTCCCTTCAGGCGGCGCAGGATAAACGGCCCCACCATCCGTTTCAGGCGGCCCGCCGCTTCTTCGTCTTTTTCCCTTGTGATCGGATTCTCATATCTGTTGTGAAATTCCGCATAGTCGTACAGGAATCCGGGCATCAGGAAATCAAAGATGCTCCAGAGCTCGCTGAGTCTGTTTTCTATGGGCGTCCCGGTCAGCGCCATCCGGTGGCGGCTGTGAATCACTTTTACCGCCTTGCTCACCCCGGCCTTCGGGTTTTTGATGAACTGCGCCTCGTCCAGCACATGATAGAAGAAGGTCTTGTCCTCGTAATGGCTGATGTCCCGCTTCAGCAAATCGTAGGAGGTGATCATGACATCCCAGCTCTGCCAGCCCTCGATGATGTCCCTGCGCGCCGCTGCTGTTCCTGTCACGGGAATCGTTTTCAGCTCCGGCGCAAACCGCTGCAGCTCCTCCTGCCAGTTGTACACCAGGGAGGCCGGGCAGACAATCAGCGAGGTGTGCGGCGCGGCATTCTCCAGCTTGTCTGCCAGCAGGACGGAGATCATCTGCAGGGTTTTTCCCAGTCCCATATCGTCCGCCAGAATGCCCGAAAAACCGACCCCGGCCAGCGTGCGCATCCACTTGTAGCCGTAGACCTGATAGTTTCTCATGCTTTTTTTCAGGGATGCCGGGACAGAGAAATCTGAGTCCTTGATGGTCTTGAAATTTTTTACCAGTTCCCGGAACGCGTGGTCGCGGTCGGAGGCCAGCTCGTCATGCTCCTCCAGCATCTTGTCCAGATAGAGCGCCCGGTACAGCGGAAGGTGCATCTTCCCTTTGGTAAATTCCTTTACCGAAACCCCCATGCTGTCCATCATGGCCTGCAGAACATCCAGCGACCCGGACTCCTCCAGCCGGATAAATTCCCCGCTTTTCAGGCGGTAGTATTTCTTCTTTTTCCGATAGCTGTCCAGAAGGGCCGCCAGCTCCTCCAGGGACATATCGTCGGTGGTGATGGAAAGATTCATCAAGTCGCTTTCCACCCCGACGCCGACCTGGATGGGCGGCATTTTTCGGATCTTCTGTCTGCGGAAGGCTTCGGTTCCTTCCACCTCTCCGTACTCCAGAAGGGTGTCTGTTCCCTCTGTCAGCACGCGGAACACCTGGTCGGCGCTGCTGTCGGAACACCAGGCTTCCTTCTGTTCGCTGTACTCCGGAAAGTAGTTGTGCACCTGTTCCAGCGCGTCCTGCTCCTGGTTCAGATCCCGGTAGGCCGGCAGTGGAAGTTCCTGCGGCTCCGGCAGCCGCAGCACGTGTTTCTTGTCCCCGTAGGCCACTTCCGCCCGACACAGCAGCTGTCCGTCCTCCGCGTCCAGCCGGAAAACAAACTGCGCCTCCGGCGCCAGATGCTTCTGTATTTCCTCCTCATCGGTAATCCGGATATCCAGACAGGGATTTTTCTCCATCTCCGGCAGCACGCGATAGAAGAATTCCGGCATTTTCTTCTTGCCGATCTTCATCTGGGGAATCCCATCCTCATCAGACATTTCCAGCAGAGGCTCCAGCTCCCGGAATTGTTCCTCCGGGATGCGCGTCATGACATCTCCGTCCAGCAGGTAATTCTCCTTTTCCCCCTGCAGAAGCTCCGGAGTGTCCGCCTTCAGAAGAACCCCATCAAAATTCTTCCCCTTGCCCGAAGCAGAAATCATGACAGGAATAGTAATAGCTGTCTCCCGGATTTTCAGCTTCTGGAACACGGCGGCATCCCCGCCGGCCACCGGCACATCCTTCCCAAGCTCCTGCGTGTAAAATTGATCCAGCCCGCTGCCGGAGAGGATAATCCGGTTCTTTACCAGCAGATCCCTGCCGCTGAAATAGTAGGCCTGCTTACTCAGCATCTGGTCCATCAGCTTCTCCCCCAGACGAACCTCGCTCCGTATCAGACGGTAAAAAGGCAGCGAGCTGTCCACAAAGGTATCCGTGGCAAAGGAAATCGCACTTTTGGTCCCCAGCTGCAGAGTCTCTCGCTTCTCCACCTTGTCCACCAGGTCTGTCATATCCTTCAGGACATACATTTTGGTATTCCCGATCTTAAAGGACAGCTCCAGACCGGAGTATTCCATGAAAACCCGCGGTTCCAGAACAATCGTCTTTTTACGCTCCCCGCCCAGCTCCTTTTTTTCGATCGCGCGCTTTCTCCCGACTCTTTCCAGGAACTGTGCCGCCGATACATCCGTGGCATCCCCCGGATTATACAGAAGCAAATAGCGGTCCGTGTCAATAATTGCCGCCATCGCGTGGGAACAGAGCCGCGTCGAGTTACTGTAGTAGTAAGAATCGTGATACCTCCGGTTGCAGCAGGAACACTGCAGAATGGAGATCGCGTTTTTGGTAAACTGCAGCTCTACGCTTCCGGTTTTCCCGTTCTTCTCCTTAATCCGGTAAACCATGTGCCCGTAAAAGCGGGACTGATACCCCTGCCCGATGGCATAGAAAAATTCCTGGTTCTCCGGCGTAATCTCTTCGTCAGCAATCTGTTCTCTGGCACTCTTTACACTGTCCGCGCTGACTGTATAGTCTTTCAAAAGCGGAATAAGATTAAAATACAGTTCTTTTCTGTCCGCCGGTTCCAGAGCATCCTCCGCACGCAGGACTTCCGGCTGCAGCGCTTTTTTCTGCCACAGGGTAGGAACGCACTGGTATTTATCCGCCTCCCACTGGAACAGAACGGCAGCCATATGTTTGCAGACACGGCCATTCCGGGCGGATTCACAGTTACACCTTCCGGCCAGCTTCTCATCCCGGTACCAGACCGTCACCTGGTAATTTCTTCCGTCCGCAACCCTGGCAATGGCAGAGTCATCCGTCCGGCTGAACCCCAGGACTCTTTTCTTCTTATAAAGATCCAGCCCTCTTTTTAGAATAACCTCTGAAAAAAAATCTCTCCAGCCCATAACACTCCTTAAAACAGCCGACTTTCATTTTCGCCCAGCATATTCTAGCATATTTTCCCAAGACGCAAAAGAAGGCAGGGAGAAGCAAAGAGAAAGGTGCCCGCCTTGCCTGCCTGCAATCCATTTGGGGATTCTTGCCAGCCACGTCATGTTTCTCTATACTTTTTCCTGCCCGTCTATGACCCTGGGAAGGATGCTGCTATTTGGGGTCATATTTCCTTCTGTCTTTCCCAGCCCGTCTATAACCTTGGGAGGGATGTTGCTGTTTTGCCCGCGTATGTCCGCTTACTTCAGATTATATCCGGCCAGCATTGCTCTCTTTCGGAAATCCTCTGCGTTCTTAACGCCATAAGGCAGCGCCGCGTTTACTGCCTGATCAATGGTTATTGTGCCTTCTGAGGCCAGACGATACAGCATAATCAATCCGCCTTCTTTTATCCCTTCTTTTCTTCCTTCTTTTATGCCTTCTTTTATGCCTTCTTTTAATCCAGAAACTCTTCCTCTGTCCTCTAATCTTTGAGCCACATCACACATCGTATGTACCTCCTCAAAATCTTTCTCGTAACATATGTCCCGGTATCTATTGTCACCCGTAACAGCTGAAAGAAGCCACAGGACATCTTCCACATGTCCCATTATCTGTTTATCGTCTGGAACGTAGTCCGGATCTTTCCGTTTGCTGGCGAAAAAGTTGGCGACAATTTTAAAATCACTTTGAAAATTATTGATTTCTTCTTCTGTCAGAAATGCTACCTCACAGATGTTCGCCTTGACATCATTAAGGTATCCGTCCATCTCTTCCAAATATGGTTTATCCGCAAAAATCCCCTTTACACTTTTTGGCGATTGCCAATGCTCGTCTCCGAAATACAAAACTAATGTCATGACAGGGTATACATCAGCACTTCCGTTTTTTAACATATCCCGATAGGAAAGGCCTTCATACCCCATGATCCGAAGAGGCATGTATTTATCCACCATTGTCTGGTTTTCCAATCCGCAAAGAGCGATTTTTATGCCATTTTTCTTCCATATTTTTGCCACGTCCCGTTCCTGGCTTCGGATTTTACCATTTCCGACAGAACGGTACATTGCCTCAAGCATTGTGTTTTGAAGATCCTCTGGCTGAATGATCGGTTTACCTTTGAAGACAATACCATTTACTATGTCTGCGAAGACATCGTTATATTCTTCCAGTATTTTTTCTGATAAATCTTTTTCTTTTCCCATATTGTACTTTATCTTCTATTCGTACCTTATCATTTTTTCTTAATCATGACAAGGAAGAGGGCTGTGAATGCCTCTCAGTCCCATCAGTTACTGTTCAGACGCAATGTCAGTCCAAACCGTATATTCTGTGCTCCCATCTGTAAATATCCTGTCACCTGTAGCGCCTTTTTGATACATCCTTTTATTTATATTCTTCTACCAGCAGCAATTCTAGCGCCTGTCTGATTGCTTCTGATTTTTGGATTTTCATTTTTTCACAGTACGCTTCTAATCTTTTTCTCGTCTGCTCGTCTATCCGGAGCGTGTAATTATAATCCTTGTTATTTTCGCCCTTTGGGCGTCCTACATTTGCCATTCTCTTCCCTCCGATTATACTATAATTTTTGCAATGCAATTATTCAATCCTTTTCTTTTCCGATGTATCTTTAATTCACTGGAACGGAATTTCAAAGATCCATCTCCTATCTAAAATTCAAATATTTTCTGTGTTACGCAATCCTCTTCAGGAGATGCAGGGAAAACGATATCGATGCTGCTGTATTCCCATCCGAATGACTCCGGGATAAAAAAAACAGACACTACAGATTTTTTTCCGCAATGTCTGTTTTCCCTTTTTCTTTATGTTTGATATGAATGAAATGACCCAGTGTGTTATTTTGGGGTATTACCCGCAGAAAAAGAAATTACTCGTCTTTTTCCAGCTCGTCTGTCTCGATAACAAACTTCACGCTTCCGGTCATTCCGTCCGAAATTCCGCTGTAGTTCTTGTAGGAAACCTGATCGGATGCCAGTGCTTTCAGTCTGGACTGGATGTCATCTGTAGTATCCAGCAGCTCATTCATGGCCTTTGTAAGCGGAAGAATCCCATCATCCTTGAACTCGTTCATGCCGGAGGAAAGCTCCTCTGCGCCGTCGTTCAGCTTGTCAATACCGGTCACCACCTGGCTGCTGCCGGACTGCAGCTGCTCCGCGCCGCTGCTGAGCTGTTTCATTCCGGACTGCAGCTGCTGCGCTCCGGAGGGAAGTGCTGACAGTCCGTTGCTCAACGTAACCGCACCCGTATTAAGCGCGGCAATCGGATTCAGGAAATTCGACACAACCTGCTTTGCAACCGATACCGATGTCTTTCCTGCTACCTGGGATGCCACTTCCTGACCGGACTGCTTGGCAACAGCCTTAAAGGTCTCCGCTCCAACCTTCTCCCCGACAGAAGATGCCACCAGAGGCGCAACCTGTGTAGCTGTTGTTCTTGCCACCTCAGGTGCCGTACTCTTTACTGTGTTATACGCAACATTATATGCGGTCGTCCCGGCTGTTGCCTTTGCTGTCTCTACCGCAGTCTCTCTTGCGGTTGCAGGCGCTGTTGCCTTTACCGCACTTGCCGCTGCGTTCCCCGCTGCTGTTCCGACAATATCTGCCGGTATCTGGATAACTGTTCCGGAAGCCGCCTTCTCTGCCGCACTCTCTGCCGCAGCCTCAGCGGCCTCTCCCGCCGCGCTGCCTGCCACTTGCTGCAGCGTCGAGGTTACAGAAGCGGAAACTGCGTTCGTAATATCATCTGCACTGACCGAGATACCGCTGAGCTGCGTAGAAATAGAGGTATTCACACTGCTGTTGACCGTTGACGCCACTGCCGCAGCATACTTGTTTGCGTCATCCTGTGGCATACCGGATGCTTCCAATATTACTGCCATCTGACCTGCTGTAATATTGGAAGAGATGCCCGAGGCCGCGCCTTTCAGCTTGGAAGAAACCGTCCCGGACACAGCAGAACCGATACCGCTGGACAAAGCCTTCGCTGCTTCTGTAACCGCCGACGATCCTGCCGCATCACTGCTGGCCTTTGCCTTAGTCTGATCTGCATTTTTCTGAACCGTGCTTTTCGCCGCTGCTCCCGCCTGTGATGCCAGTGCCTTCAGCTTCTCATCTCCTGTCACTGCTGCGGCGGCCTGCTGTGACGCCTGATTGGATGCATCCTCTGCCGCTTTGTCCAGTGACTGATTCACCACATTTACAGCCGCGTCCCCGACTTCTTTCTCATTTACGCTTGCTTCAGCGGTACTTTTCGCACTTACTCCCGCCGCTTTCGCCTTGTCCTCAAGCTGTGCGTTGACTCCTGCCACTGCCGTGTCGCCGATTGTTTTCGTCTGGCTGTTTATTGTCTGCACTGCCGAGGCGGCTGCAGATTTTCCTATTGCTTCCGCTTGTTTATTTAAGGCATCACTATTGCTCAGCTGAGCTCCGACTTCATCACTGGCCTGTTTTGACGCGGCAGAAGAAATACTGTTCAGCGTCTTTGTATCACTGGAAAAACCATCCATTGTATTTTTCAGCGCTGTCGTTCCATTTGCCAGAGCCTTGGCTCCATTTGCCGCATCCGGTGCCTGCGAAGCCAGAGCATTCACCCCGCTTGCCGCGGTGTCCAGTCCTTCCTTCAGCTGCTTGATGCCGCTGTCCAGATCTTTATATTTTGTGGCCAGCTCGGAGGTGCCGTCCTTCAGTTCGCTGCTGCCGTCCGCAAGCTTTACAGCGGCGTCCTCCAGCTCGTTCAGTGAATCGCGAAGGTCGTCGGAATCATCGATGTCGTCCACGTCGATATCATCAAAGATGCTGTCCATGGCAACCGTGTAGGTGGAGCTCATCTCAAAATCTGTCACATCCGCAGTGATCTCTACGGTGTCCGGAATGTTGATGTCCGCAATTTTATCTTTCACCGTCTGGGTTTTCTCGTCGATTTTATCTTCGGTGCTCTTACTGTCCTTATTATCGGAAGTCTTTTTGCCGCTGTCCTCTGAAGATGCGCTGCTGTCCGATGCCGCTTTGCTGCTGTCCTCCGAAGATGTGCTGCTCACGCTTTCCTCAGAAGTTGTTTTGCTGCTGTCATCCGAGGTATAACCGTCTATGTTCAGGCTCTCCCGGAGGCCGGGCATTCCGTATGCCACGACCACGTTTCTGCTGCCGTCGTTAATTACCTTGCCGTTATCCACGGTTACATTGGAGAAGGTCTCGGACGGCATAATCAGTCCGGTAATCATCATAAACGGTGTCTGTACATCCTGCTTTTTCCCGTTGATGTCCACGGATGTGCTGGTGTTGTTGGTATATTTGATCTTAATGGTCAGCTTACCGCTTTTTCCGATCAGATCCTTCGGGGCAATTTCCTTGCCATCCAGCAGATAGGTGAAACTGACGCCTACCGGGAGCTCCTTGTTGGATGTTCCCTGGTAGAAGATATCCTCTCCGTCTGTGGTCCATGTCATGTTGCTGCCGGAGCCGCTGTAGGTCTCGTCGCCCTTGACGTTCTGAATGTCAGAAAGATCGGAGGCGTCCTCTACCGTTTTCTGCGAACCCGCGTTTGTCAGCTGATCGGATACCGTAATCTTGGATGTTTTTCCGGAGGCGTCCGCATTGACATAGACCGTCTCGTCTTTGGTTACTGCGGAATCGGCCGTCTGCGCGCTGTCCGCGAATACGGGCGCGGCTGTGACCATGGGAACAGCGCCCATAAGGGCTGCCATTCCGATTGCCAGTGGCTTATTTAACTTTTTTACCTTTATTTTTCTATTGCGGTTCATATTCTTCCTCGATTCTCTTAGATTCCCGTCTAAGCCCGGACAGTATGATTAGCTTTATTTAACTATCCTTATTCCTGTTTATCAGATTTTTACTCTTTAAAGTCCTGTTTTTCGGAATCCCCGGATGTCTTGCTGCTGTCTTCCGCCGTCTCCATGCCGGACGCGCCGGTCACACCAGTATCACCGGAAGCTCCGGAAACCTGTCCGCTTCCTGCCGCTGCAGCCGTGGCTGCAGTGCCGATCCGTCTGCTCTGGGCGGCTGCCTTACGGGCAGCTTTCTTTGTTCCCAGGAAATCGATGGACGTCTTTTCGATAAATCCATCCAGCAGCATGAACCAGCCGGGCAGCACGAAGATAACCGTCACCATACTGATCAGTGCGCCTCGTGCCAGCATCATGCAGATGGAGTGGATCACATCGATGTCCGAATATACGGCCACGCCGAAGGTTGCGGCGAAGAAGGCTGCTCCGGAGGTGATGATGGATGGCATACAAGCGCGGTGCGCGATTGTTACAGCCGTCTTTTTATCCCGTCCTCTCTGTCTTTCCTTCTGGAACCGGCTTGTCATCAGGATGGCGTAGTCAACGGTGGAACCCAGCTGGACGGTGCCCAGGACAATGCTTGTTACAAAGGAAACCGATGTTCCCGTGTAGAATTCAATGGCCATGTTGACAAAGATGGCAAATTCGATGGTCGCTTCCAGAATCACCGGCAGCGAGAAGGACTTGAACACGAACAGAATAATGAAGAAGATAATTCCGATGGATGCCGTGTTTACGTGCATGAAGTCCACATTCGTGACATCCACCAGATCATGGGTCAGCGGAGCTTCGCCGATCAGCATGCCGTTGGGGTCATACTGCTTCAGGATTTTGTTGATGTCGTCGATCTGCGCGTTTACTTCGTCGGAGCCTGTGTAGTACTGGCTGCTGACAAAGGCCAGCGTGTATTTATCACTCTCCAGCATGCTCTTTGCTTTTGCCGGAATCATGGAATCCGGAACTTCCGATCCTACCAGGGAGCGGATGCCGATGCAGTAGTTTACACCGTCCACGTCGTCAATCTGATCCAGGACAGCCTTCTGGTCCTTTGCCGGAAGATCCTTGTCCATCAGAATCACATGCATGGTACTGCTGCCGAAGTCATCCTCCAGCTTTGTCTCCGCAATGCTGGACGGAAGGGTTTTCGGAAGAGAACCGGACATATCGTAGTAATTTTTCACGTTGTTGTTGCCGTACAGAGCCGGAACAAACATCACCGCGAAGATGACCAGCCAGATCACCCAGTGCTTTGTGACAAAATCGGACAGCCTGTCGGTATTCCGCAGAAGAGGTCTGTGCGTGGTTTTGGTAATCAGCTTGTCAAAAATAAGAACCAGCGCCGGAAGGATGGTCACGCAGCTTAATACGCCAAACAGAACACCCTTAGCCATAACCAGTCCCATGTCGAAGCCCAGGCTGAAGCTCATAAAGCAGAGGGCGATAAATCCCGCGATCGTCGTGACGGAACTTCCGATAATGGACTTGAAGGTGTTAGAAATTGCGTGCCCCATGGCACGGTTATTGTCGCCGGGGAATCTTTCCTTATTCTCCCGGTAGCTTCCCAGCAGGAAGATGGAGTAGTCGGTGGTCACGCCCAGCTGCAGAACCGCGGCGACGGCCTTGGTAATGTAGGAGATCTGGCCGAACACCATGTTGGTTCCCATATTGTAGATAATCGCCATTCCAATATCGATCAGAAACAGAAACGGCACCGCAAAGGAATCTGTCAGTAAAAGAAGTGCGGCCAGACAGAGGGCAACGGCTATCGTTACATAAATAGGAAGTTCCTGGTCGGTCAGGCTCTTCAGGTCGTTCAGGATGGCAGTCATTCCGGAGACGTAGCAGTCGTCCTTAACCGTCTGCCGTATCTGTTCCACGGCCTCCATGGAGGAATCCGCGGATGTGGAATCGTCCAGAAGGGCAATCATCATGGTAGCGTCCCCGTTAAAGAACTTTTCCCGGAGGTTCTTCGGAATCATATCCACCGGAAGATTGATATCCGCTACATCGTCATACCAGAGCACATCCTTAACATGCGGGATGGCCTCGATATCCTTTTCCAGCTTTGCGACATCCTTCAGATCCTCGTTTTCCACCACGATCATGGAAAACGCTCCCATTCCGTACTCATCCACCAGAATGTCCTGTCCCTTTACGGTCTCCAGGGTGTCCGGAAGATAAGTCAGAAGGTCGTAATTCGTCCGGGTATGCTCAAAGCCATACATGGACGGGAACAGAAGGATAACTGCCACGACCAGAATCAGGACTCTGTGTCTGGCAATCCACTTTCCTACCTTAATCAAACTAATCAACCCCTATCCTTTTAATATTTTGATATAGCTGCCAAAAATATGATTGCGGCATAACTTCCGACACTGTAATCATATCTTTATCTGTAATACGGAAGCGTCCCAACCCTTTTGTCCTCATCTTTTATCACAGAGAGAAACCGGTACAGACCAGAACACAGGGACTGCTCCCAACGCCTCTCTCATCTTATTTCACAAATGACCATTGGTCAATGTTTATGTTTCACAATAAATTCAAACAATTAAAATGAATTTTGGTCATTATTTTTCTCTCCGCTTCCCCCTAAACAGTGGTAGACTAGTAGTACCAGCAGGCCTTTGCGTGGTTCTCTGTGACCCAAACGGCCTGGAACAGTTAAACGTACCGGACGAAGGATGTTACAGAAGACCGAAGCAGACGGCCGGATTCAGGATGCACAGGCAGCGGAGGAGCAGCCATGGGAAAAGTTGAAGTGAATAAAAGAAATAAACGGACGTCCCTTCTTCAGACCGCGTTCGATCTGTTTGTGGAGCAGGGGTTTTCCAAAACCACCATATCGGATATATCCAAAAGAGCCGGTTTGGCCAAGGGAACGTTTTATCTGTATTTCAAGGATAAATATGATCTGCGGGATCAGCTTGTGGCCAGAAAATCCGCTCAGCTGATGCAGGAGGCGCTGAAAGCCCTGGAGCTGCGCCCGGAGAAGCCAAAGACACTGGAGGATTATATTTTCGGCATCACAGACTATATTCTGAATTATCTGCAGGCAAATCCCATGCTGCTGAGGTTCATCTCCAAGAATCTTTCCTGGGGACTGTTTCGTTTTGCCTCTGCGCAGCCGGACGATGTGCCGCAGCTGACAGAATTCTACGAGGGCTTTCTGCAGGCGTTAAAGGCGGATCACCTGGAATGCGGGCATCCGAATCTCCTGCTTTTTACCATTATCGAGCTGGTCGGTTCCACCGGCTACAGCTGCATTGTCTATGAGTCCCCATGCGACCTGAACACCTATCTGCCCTGGCTGCACCAGAGCATTCATCAGATACTGATCGGATACACCAGCAACAGACAGACAGAATAAACGGAGGATACAGTTATCCCCCGTTCTGAATCAGATAATCATACGTGTAAGTCGTTCCCGTGGCGGTGGGCGCCAGCCAGGAGAGCGTATCTCCTTGTGCTTCTCCCTCGCCCTGCGTGGTGCGGATGTGCACGGAATCGTCCAGAAATTTCGCGTAGCCGCTGTACTCGTCTGTCGTGATGTAGTAGGTGTAGCTGTCGTCCGCAGTGTAATTGGAAATCTGTTCTGTCGTCAGGTCATACATATAATGACGCACCCTGTTCCAGTAGGCCGTGTCACTGACCGCCGCCTGGACAATCGTCTGGTCTGCGTCCCCGGAATTCAGATCCGGTTCTATGTCATCCCAGGTGGGATCTGTCTCATACCATTCTCCGTCCAGTGAAATAACCGTCCAGGAATGTGGCTGCAGATCATCTGCAGATTTTCCCGCCTGTCCGGTTACCCGTACCACCGGAATGCCCACCTGCTGCAGCAGATACTGGTAGGCATAGGTGTACCCGTCGCAGAGCGCTGTGTTGGCGTCGCCCCTGCTGTCAGCCACCAGGGCTCCGTATGCGGAATACGACAGGTCAAAGGATGCGGAGCCTGTATCCGTCACGGCGTCCGCCAGCTCACAGTCATAAGAGACCAGACTGTTCAATTTGTCATGAATACGCAGAGCCAGCCAGGGTGCAGCCTGTGTCGTGTCAATATCGGAAAAAAAGCTGTCCACCGCACTGTTAAAGGCCGTCATCTCCGCCTGATAATTCTGATATGGCTCCGTCAGCTGCAGCATCACGGCGTACTGATCCCCCAGATGAAAGGAATCCAGATAATAATAGGTAAAGCTTCCGCTTCCCTCCCGCAGCCAGAACATTTCCGGGTGATCGTAGATCAGGGCGTCATATGCCCGGTTCACCTCTTGCTTAAACGCATCCGAGGACGGATCTGCCGCAATCTCCATCCGCTTGTGATACTCCGTGGATTCCGGATGCCCCGCCACCGTTTTCATGGCATCGTAAATGATTTTTTCCTCGTCCGTCAGCTGATTATAAAAGAAATAATCCGTGGCTGCATTCCGGAAAAGGCTCTCCTCATCCGGAATATTATCCTGATATTTGTCCGCGTTCAGCGGGTTCCGCGCAAGCTGCTCCAGAAACCCGCCGTCGGAATTCTCTTCAAAGTCTTCGGAGGAAGCCGAAACCGCCGCCGGGGAATCCGCAGTGCCTCCGTTCTGATCCCCTTCTGGTACAGCGGAGGCAGCCGTCTGTCCGTTTTCTCCTGTGCCGCCCTCCCCGGCCAGTTTCTCCAGCGTCTCCCGCAGCCCGCAGCCAGACAGCGATCCAGCCAGAAGAACAGCGGATAAAAGCATCAGCGCAGCTCTGCTCGCGCCGGTGCGGAAATCCTGTGTGATTTTTTTCAATACTCTTACCCCTTTTAGCCATCCGGATATCTCCCCAGATCCCCGGATGTTTTCACAAATCAGTCATAGCTTCATGCAATAATCAGTGTACCACGGATTGGGGGTTCCGATTATTTAAAAAAGCATAAACTTTATTGCGCATTCCCGCTCTTTCGTGTAATAATATAGGTCATTATGTAACAGGGAATTCACAGATTTATGAAAAGAAGAAAAAAATCATCCAGACGGAGCCGGCGGTATCTGCTGATACCCGTCGGCATCCTTGTATTGATATGTATTCTGCTGTCCGTAAACCGGCGGACCAAAACGGCAGTTGGAAATCTGGCATCCTCTGCCGCTTCCCAGCTGTTTGTATCCGGTTCTTCCCACCTGTACAACGACTATAACAAGGCCGCGTTCGTACTGGAAAACGGAAGAATGATCTACACCGATACCGGCTCTTACTCCTACAGTACCGGAATTGATGTCTCCGAACACAACGGTTCCGTGGACTGGAATAAGGTGAGGTCTGACGGCATTGACTTTGTGTTTCTGCGGATCGGCTACCGCGGCTATGGCACGGAGGGCACGCTGCAGGAAGATGCCAATTTTGAAGAAAATTATAAAAATGCCAGAAAAGCGGGGCTGAAGGTCGGCGTTTACTTCTTCTCCCAGGCTGTCAACGAGACAGAAGCAGAAGAAGAAGCTGACTTTGTTCTAAAGAAGCTGGACGGGAGAACGCTGGATCTTCCCGTCACTTATGATGTGGAAAATATTTCGGATGACGCCGCAAGGACGGACAACGTGTCCGGAGAGCAGTTTACCTCTAATATACAGGCATTCAGTCTGAAGATTGCGGACGCGGGGTACACGCCCATGCTGTATGCCAACCTGCAATGGGAGCTTCTGATCCTGAACATGAGCAGGCTGGAGAACCTGCCGATCTGGTACAGCAGCTATGAGACCACCCCGTCCTCCACCTACCGGTTTGACTACTGGCAGTACTCGAACACGGGAACGGTAGATGGCATTGACGGGGATGTGGACATGAATATTGCCCTGACCCCCGCCAACAGTGTCTCCTGATCGGCCCCGGATTCAGCCGTCAATGATCTTTCTTGCCTTATCCGGATAATTGGTAATAATGGCGTGGACACCGAAGTCGCAGCACATCTTCAGCCATTCATCCCGGTTGACCGTCCATACATTGACGTCCAGACCGAATTCTCTGCATTTCTTCATGTAATCCGGGTACTGCAGATTGTAAAGAGCCGGATGCAGGGCATTGACATGGTGATCTCTGCCGTATTCCGGCATGTCCAGCGTGCCGTCCGCATACAGGAACCCTGTCTTTGCCTCCGGCGCAAGCTTCTGGATTTCCATGATGGAATAATGGTTGAAGGAAGAAAAAATCACCCGGTCCATCCACCCGTTTTCACGGGTAAGCTCCACAATTCTGCGCTCCAGCCCCGGGTAAAAGATTTCCCCGGTCTTCAGCTCGATATTGATGGTCAGCCCGGTCGGCTTCAGCAGATCAAACACCTCCTGCATGGTGGGAATCTGCACGCCCTCGTAAGCCATCTGCCCGCAGCAGAAATCCATTTTTTTAAGCTCTTCCAGCGTATAATCCTTTATCCAGCCCTTTGCGCTTGCGGTCCTGTCAATCTGCTCGTCGTGGCAGACTACAATCTCCCCGTCCTTTGTCAGCTGGACATCCAGCTCTACGCCGTCCGCCCCCAGATCCGCCGCTCTCTGAAAGGCCGGGAGTGTATTTTCCGGCGCGTATCCGCTGGCGCCTCTGTGCGCCCATACCAACGGTTTGCTCATTTTTTTATGCCTCCGTTTTTTGCCTGCTATGCTGTTCCTGCCGCCTGTCAGCCCTGTATGCGGACCGCCGTTTTCAGAGCGATTTCCATCATCTCATGGAAGGATGTTCGGATCTCATCCGGCGTAAGGTGATCCGGCTTAAACAGATGATCGGACACCTGCAGGATGCTCAGCGCCTTCTTTCCCGCGTACATGGCCTCTGTATACAGTCCGGCCGTCTCCATCTCCACAGCCAGAAGTCCGGCCTTCCGCTCTTTTTCGCTGACCTCCGGGTCCGGATAGTAGAAGTAGTCGGAGGAATACACGCTGCCAACAGCCGTCTTTACACCCATTTCATCCGCGATGTCCGCGGCTGTGCGCAGCATCTCCCAGTCCGCCGTGGGGGCAAGCTGTCCCGGCAGACCGTAGCGGGAAGGATAGGCAGAATTCGTCGTCGCGCTCATGGCAAGCACAACGTCCCGGACATTCACCTTTTCACCGACGCCGCCGGCGCTTCCGATCCGGATGATCCCCTCGACGCCAAAGAAATGAAACAGCTCATGTGAATAAAGTCCGATGGACGGAATTCCCATTCCGCTTCCCATAACCGAGACCTCTTTACCCTCGTAGGTTCCGGTAAAACCCAGCATATTGCGGACGTCATTAAAAACGACCGGATGCTCCAGATACGTTTCCGCCACATATTTCGCGCGGAGCGGATCCCCCGGCATCAGCACAACCTTTGCAACATGTGTTCCGTCTTTGATTTCCATACAGGCGGATGGTGATGGTGTTCCCATAAGTAAGACCTCCTTGTTTTTCCTGTCATTCTGTTCTGCAGACTTTTCCCATGCGGAAGGCATCCGAAATATCCGAACTTTCCCGGCGCCTGCAGTGTTTGTAACCGATCCACAATGGTTCCGTTCTCCCGTCCGACAGGACCGGAGAACCGTACCTATCTTACCATATTCCAGAGTGTCGGAAAACATTTCGCCGCGGATTCCTGCGCACCGCCGAAAAACCGTCGGTGAAATGTCTGACAGCAGAAATACGCTTCAGCAGTCTCCATGGCTTAAAGCTGCTTTTTCTGCTAAAATAACGGTGAAAGCTATAAAAGCAGGAGAAATCCGGGCGCCGCCGCGGCATCCGACATAAAAGAAATATAAAAAAGAACTTTACGGGAAATGGAAGTAACAGCAATGGAATCAGATGAAAAACAAGAACTATCAGCCATGGAGGAGCAGTATAGAAAAATGACACAGGAACCAGTCAGCAGGCTGATCTTGTCCCTGTCTCTTCCGACAATCGTCTCTATGCTGGTGACAAATATCTACAATATGGCAGATACCTGGTTTGTCAGCGGAATCGGGACAAGCGCGTCCGGGGCGACCGGCGTAGTTTTCGGTCTGATGGCAATTCTGCAGGCCTTCGGTTTTATGTTCGGCCACGGGGCCGGAAGCAACATCTCCCGCCTCCTTGGAGCCAGAAACGTAGAACACGCACGGAACTTCAGCGCCGACAGCTTCTATCTTTCCATCGGCGCCGGAACACTTGTCATGGTTCTGGGACTTATTTTTATGAATCCGCTGATGCGCCTTCTGGGGAGCACCGAAACGATTCTTCCCTATGCCAGAGATTACGCCTTTTATATCCTGATCGCGGGACCCGCGCTGACATCCTCCTGCGTCATGAATAATATCCTTCGCTACGAGGGAAAGGCCTTTTATGCCATGATCGGACTGACAAGCGGCGGTATCCTGAATATTTTCGGAGACGCCTTTCTGATCCGGGTTCTGCACATGGGAATTGCCGGGGCAGGACTGTCCACAGCCGTCTCCCAGTACATCAGCTTTTTTATACTGCTTCTTCCCTATCTGAGAGGAAAAACGCAGAGCAGCTTCTCGCCCCGGTATTTTGTGTGGAACAGCCGCCTGATACGCAACATTGTCATGACGGGAACACCCTCCCTGCTCCGGCAGGGACTGAACTCCCTGTCCACCATGGTGATGAATAATTTTGCCGGCGTCTACGGAGATGCCGCCGTAGCAGCCGTCTCCATTGTCACCCGGATTGTCATGTTCCTGAACTGCGTCACCATCGGAATCGGCCAGGGCTTCCAGCCGGTTTCCGCCTTTAACTACGGCGCCAAAATCTACCGGCGGGTAAAAGAGGGATTTCTTTACTCCCTGAAATCCGCCCTGCTGCTGATGGCAGCTTTAAGCATCCTGGCATGGATCTTTGCCCCGCAGCTGATTGAATGGTTCCGGGACGATCCGGCGGTGATCCGTATTGGCGAGAAAATGCTGCGGATTCAATGCATCGGCATGTTTATCAGCCCTCTCTCCGTCTACGGGGACATGATGTTTCAATCCATCGGAAAGGCGAAAACCGCCTCCTTCATGGCCTCTCTCCGCCGCGGCATCCTGCTGATTCCGCTGGTGATTCTTCTGACCTCCCTTTTCGGGCTTACCGGCCTGGAGTGGTGCCAGGGCATAGCGGAGATCCTAACAGCAGCCATCACCATGCCTTTTGTAATCCGATTTTTTATGCGTCTGCCGGATCCGCCGCTGTCTGGAGACGATGCCCCGTAGAAAACATTGCCTTAATCTGAAAACGGACACACGAAGGATTATTAACAGGACGCGCGGGGCTTTCAGTCATCCAGCCGCAGGATGGTGGTCAGGATATGCCTGGCCGCTGTTTCCATCTGACTGCGAGTCACAGCCCCCTTTTCCATTGCCTTTTGCAGGCGATCCGGGAACCCACAGCCCATTTTCACGTCATTTCCGGCCGCGCATTCCTTGTACTGCTCTCCGCAGCCCCACCAGTCGGTTGTCACCGTGCCGTCATATCCCCACTCTTCCCGCAGAATTCCGGTCAGAAGATCGTGGTTTTCCGATGCCCGGCATCCGTTAATCAGGTTATAGCTGGACATGACCGACCAGGGATTGGCCTCCCGGATCACAATTTCAAACTGTTTCAGATAGATTTCCCTTGCCGCACGCTCGGAGACGCGGGAATCGGAATTCTTGCGGTTTGTCTCCTTGTTGTTCAGCGCAAAATGCTTCAGGCAGGCCGCCACATGGCTGCTCTGTATGCCGCGCACCATGGCCGCAGCCTGTTTTCCCGCCAGGAACGGATCCTCCGAATAATACTCAAAATTTCTTCCGCACAGCGGGCTCCGGTGAATGTTTACGGCAGGGGTAAGCCAAACATAGATGTTGTTTTCCCTCGCCTCTTCTCCGCCGGCCCGTCCGACCTCGTAGACCGCATCCGGATTCCAGGTGCAGGCCAGGAGTGTGGAGCAGGGGAAGGCCGTGGTACGCACGCCGGTCTCCTCCTCAAACCGGACTCCCGCGGGTCCGTCCTCCGTCATGATATTGGGAACCCCCGATTCCGGAAGATTTCCCCATCCGAAGGTATTGGCGCAGCCGGTGTTCGGCGTTCCGGACAGAAGCCAGGTCAGATCCTCGTCTGAAAGCGACTGAATGAACTCCTGCAGCGTCATTTTCCCTTCCGCAACATCTGCCAGCTGCGGACACTCCGGCGCCTGATAGGCGGGGCGGGACTTCCGGTAACGGACCTCCGGGGCTATGCACTCGATCTCCTCCGGATATTTCAGCGGAGTGAAAATATTTTCGTCCGGATCAGACTGCTCCCGGAGAGGAAGCTTTTCATATGATCCGTCCGCCAGCATGCGCTTTTCCAGCTTTTCGGGAACAAGCCGCGCGCTGCACTGTTTTGTCACTACGTTTTCTTCCAGATTCCAGGAAAATACACCCGTGCCGGATTTCTCCCCTTTCAGGACTTTCCGGTCTGCGTCCGGGCACTCCGGTTTCCCGGCGCTTCCGCATCCTCCGCCATTGTGCGCCGCTTTGCAGCTCCCGGCGGCGGGCTGAAGCTGTCCGCGCACATCTGTACCCACATAGAAATGATATTCTCCAGCTTCCAGCACCCAGGCAGATTTGCAGATTTTTCCCATATCATCATAGCTGGCCATCCGCTCCGCAGGAAGCACGAACTCTATCCTCTGGCTTTCTCCCGGTTCCAACAGCCGCGTTTTCCGGTAATCTCCCAGCACGCGCAAAGGCTTTCCCAGAAGTCCCTGCGGCGCGCTGTAATAAAGCTGCACCACCTCTTTGCCCGGATACTTTCCGGTATTGGTGATACAGAGAGAAATGTGCACCTCCGCGGAGAACGTTCCTTCCCCTTGTCCACCCTTTCCTGGCTGCTCTGTCCACCCCGTCGCATCCGTAAGGGCAAAGGATGTATAGGAAAGACCGTACCCGAAAGGATATACGACCTTTTCCGCCGCGCCCGGTATGGTCTCAAAATAGCGGTAGCCCACATAGATATCGTCCGTATAATCCACGTATCCATCCGACGCATGAAATCCCTCTGTGGAAGGATAATCCTCCAGGGTTCCGGCAAAGGTATCTGCCAGCTTCCCGGAAGGACTGCCGTGACCCATCAGCAGCTCCGCCGCCGCATCACCGCCCTCCATGCCGCCCTGCCAGGTAATCAGCGCCGCGGAAACAGTGTCATTGTCCCGAATCCATCGCGTATCTGCCATGCCACCCACATTCAGGAGAACAATGACCTTCGGAAAATGCACGGTCACATCCTGAAGCATCCGGTTCTCCGCCTCCGTCAGGTAAAAGTCCGAGTGCTGAAAAATCGTGTCCGCCAGATGAATATGGGTAAATCCGTCCTCCGGCTCATACTCCGGGCCGCCGAAATCCGATTTGCGGTCCCACCCCTCGCCGGAATAGCGGCTGAAGGAGACAACCGCCGTGTCCGTCCATGCCGCCGCTCTCTGCAGCAGGTCTCCGGGAACCTCAGGTTCCGGAATAAGCCCCGGAATTCCCCCCTGGCTGTATGCCTCCTGCACATAATGCCGGTAAAATTCCGCACTGTCCGGAAATACAGATACCTCACCGCTTAACGCCAGAAAGCCGTCCAGAATATTGTGTACATAAGGAGAAGCAACGTCTCCGGAACCGCCGCCGCCTTTTACATAGTCAATCGTTCCCTTTCCGAAAAGAGCCACCCTTGCGCCGGGACGCAGCGGAAGCACCTCGTTTTCATTCTTCAGGAGAACCATTCCCTCCTTCGCGGCTTCCCTTGCCGCCGACCGGTGCTCCGCGGATGCCGTCACCCGCCTTCCGTCTTTTCCCAGCGGAAGATTCGGTGTAAATCTCGCCCTGACCCAGTGATTCATCTTAAAACCCTCCTGTTTTCATACGCTTCAGCCCTTCCACGCCCGCAGGCGGGACGCTTCCGCACCCCTCCTGTTTTCATGCGTTTCAGCCATCCCACACCCGCAGTCGGGACGCTTCCGCAGCCCTCTTCTGCATCTCATCCCCACGGACATGGTTTTTCGCTCTGGCATCATCATAGCGCGTCTGCTTAGCGTATTTCAACATTTTCGGAAGGTTTTCGGTTTTCCGCCGCAGCGCCATGAGTCGGCTTATGGCCGGCAGATCTGCGGCAGGTAATCGGACGGGGCTACATGGCCTGTCTGGTGCCGGCGCGCACCCCTGTCATACTCCAGGGATCCAGGACGCGGCTCAGTTCCTGTTCGGTCATCAGGCCATCCGTAAGAACGATTTCCCGGACGGTTCTGTCCTCCCGGACGGCCTGCTTTGCGATCTCCGCGGATTTTTTGTAGCCGAGATACGGGGAAAGGGCGGTTGCAACACCGGCGCTGCTCTCCATCAGCGCACGGCAGCGGGCACGATTTGCCCGGATTCCTGCGATACAGTTGTCGGTCAGAGTCCGGATCGCTCCCTCCATGGCCTCTATGGACTCAAACAGATTGTAGAAGGCAACCGGCTCAAACGCGTTCAGTTCCATCTGCCCTGCTTCCGCCGCCATAGCGATGGTCACATCATGCCCGGCCACCAGATAGGCCACCTGTGTGACAACCTCCGGAATGACCGGATTTACTTTGCCCGGCATAATGGAAGAGCCATTCTGTTTCGCCGGCAGGCTGATCTCCGCAAGACCGGTTTTCGGTCCGGAGGAAAGGAGACGGAGATCATTGCACATTTTGGAAAGATCCATGGCACAGGTTTTCAATGCTCCGGAGACAGCCACAAAACCGTCCAGGTTCTCCGTCGCGTCGAACAGGTCGTCGGCCTGCACAAGGGGATATCCGGAAAGCGAAGCCAGATTCGGAACAATATTGTCCAGATACTTTTCAGACACATTGATGGACGTTCCGATTGCTGTACCTCCGAGATTGACGCTCAGCATCTCACGGCTGATGTCTGAAATTCTTTTTCTGTCACGTTCTGCCATAACCGCATAGGCATGAAACGCCTGACCCAGGCGCATCGGAACCGCGTCCTGCAGCTGCGTGCGCCCCATTTTAATGACATCATCAAATTCATCGGACTTTTTCAAGAGCGCGCTGTGAAGCCGCTTTAATTCTCCCTCCAGAGGCTGAAGAAGATCCAGAACCGTCAGCTTGCCGGCCGTCGGAATCACGTCATTGGTGGACTGCGCCATATTGACGTGATCATTCGGATGCACCGTGCTGTAGTCGCCCTTCCGTGTGCCCAGGAGTTCACAGGCTCTGTTGGCGATCACCTCATTCATGTTCATGTTTGCGCTTGTCCCGGCGCCGCCCTGAACAGCATCTACAATAAATTCCTCCCGGAAGGAGCCGTCCATCACCTCTTCGCTTGCCTTTATAATCGCTTCCGCAACCTGTGCGTCCAGTTTTCCGGCCGCAAGATTGGTAACCGCGGCCGCTTTTTTAATCAGCGCCAGATTTTTCAGAAAAACAGGGTTCATCGGGTGCCCGGTAATCTGAAAATTTTCCTGTGCCCGCAGGGACTGCACGCCGTAATAGGCGTTTTCCGGTACTGCTTTTGTTCCGATAGAATCTGATTCCAGACGTGTTCTCATGATGCTGTACTCCTCTTTTCCTGATTCTGATCTGCTGACTGCTCTCTGTTTCCAACTCTCACACGGCCGCCGATTTATCTGGCTCCTGCGGTTTTCAGTTTTACTTTATGTTTTACCTTGCACCGCTGTTTCATCCGTCTTTTGCGATTTCGCTTTACACTTGTCTGAACTTATCCCTCCGCTTAGCCCGGCCTGTGTCAATCTCGCTTAGTGTTTTTGTGTTCCTGCCGGTATGAGCGAAGGATAGACCCATCCCGCCGCTTTGTAAATATTTTTCGGGCAGAACGAAAGGAACCCTTGAATTTTCGGAGTTTCAGCTTAAAATATTTAATTAAATAACATTTTAACTTTATTTTTTTAATCTACTCATTTTTAATTATTCCTGATATTCAGTATATAGTTATGCTTAAAAATGAGTATACATGAGAAAAACAGAGAAAAAGAGAGTTCCGGCACAGAAGCATTCCTCCGGCGCCGGAAAAGAAAATTCAGACAGAAAGGGAGAGCCATACCATGGAGCTGGACGCGGTAGATAAGAAAATAATAAAAATACTTCTGGAAAACGGGCGGGCTTCCGTCAAGGATATCGCAAGAAAGGTATTCCTTTCTTCCCCGGCCACCTCCGCCCGCATTGAAAAGATGGAAAAGGCCGGCGTGATCCGCGGCTATCACGCAGAGGTGGACTACCGGCAGTTCGGCTACCACATCAAGGCCTTTATCAATCTGGAGGTAGAACCGAACCAGAAGAAGGAGTTTTATCCTTATATTCAGAAGATCGGCAATGTCATCGAGTGCAGCTGCGTAACCGGGGATTACTCTATGCTGATCGAAACAGCTTTTCAGTCCACCGAACAACTGGATCACTTTATCAACGAGCTTCAGCACTTCGGCAAGACCAAAACGCTGATTGCCTTCTCCACATCAGTGGAGCACCGGGACGTTCCCGTCTGACATGCCCGCAGGCAAAAGAAAAAGAAGTTTTTCAGCCATAAGCAGGACAGAAAACAGGTTTCTTTGCCGGGCCTGCGGATGCATAATAGAAATAACAAAACCATTTGGACGGGGCTGTCCCGGTCGGCAGCCCCTGTAACTTTACAGGAGGTATTGTATGCTTCAAAAACTGAACAGTCCTTTTATGTATGCGGTCTGCGGCCTGATTATTCTTTTTGTCGCCGTCGTGTGTGTCATTTTTCTTGTCCGTTCCTACCGCGCGGGAAAGGCCATGGGCATGGATCCAAGGGTGCTGAAGCGTGCCATTACTTCCAGCGCCACCTTTTCCGCACTGCCCGCCGTGGGCATTCTTCTGGGCGTTATCGCCCTGTCCGGAAGCCTGGGAACTCCCTGGCCCTGGCTGCGTCTGTCCGTCATCGGCGCCCTGCACTATGAGACACAGGTGGCAGAAGCCGCTTCCGAGGCCGTCGGCATAGGAAGCCTCTCCATCTCCCACATGACGCCGCGTGCCTTCACCACCATCGCGCTGCTGATGAGCATCTGTATTATGTGGGGCATGATCCTCTCCATTTTTTTCAACAAACGCTACACAGACCGTCTGGGCGGTAAAAATGCCGCAAAGAAAAGCGGAGCCGGTTTCGGAGATTCCGCAATGACCGCCATGTTTATCGGCCTGGTCAGCGCCTACATCGGAAGCTACATAGGAGAGATTATTTCCGGCAAAGGCACCTTTACCTTCCGCGGAAATGCCGTTCCTCTGCTTGTCGCCGCGGTTTCCGCTGCCTCCATGGGAATCTTTACCTATTTTTCCGAAAAGAAAAACGCCCGCTGGCTGGAAAACTTCTCTGTGGCCGGCAGCATGCTGATCGGAATGGCAGCCGCTGTTTTCCTGGGATAGTCGGGCTGGACAGCCGCCTCAGACGAACCCCGCACTCCGGCAGAAGTTTCTTTCCGAGGTCCGGAGCGCATCAATGTTGAAAAGATAAAAGTAAAAACCGGGAAAGGATGATTGATATGACAAACAAAGAAAATTCTAAAAATTTTTCTGTGGAGCGTTTTAACCGGAGTACCCACCGGATCGGCAGGATAAGCAGCGCCGTTACGCTGTTTCTTCTGGTCGGCGCTCCTTTTCTGATCGGCCTGTATCTGCAGGCCATGCCGGATCTGTCCGCTGCCGCAAAGGGATTCCTCTCCGTCGGCCTGATCTGGACTGTTTCCAGCGTTGTGGAATTTCTGGTCTACACACCCATGCTAGGCGCCGGCGGCGGTTACCTGGCATTTATTACCGGAAATCTGATCAATATGAAGATCCCCTGCGCCATGAACGCACGTGACATTGCAGGAACAAAGGCCGGTACCCCAGAGAACGAAATTATCTCGACACTCTCCATAGCCGCATCATCACTTGTCACGATTTTGATTCTCGCGCTTGGCGTGCTGCTTCTGCAGCCCCTGCAGCCGGTTTTGCAGAGCGAAGTCCTTGCCCCTGCCTTTGAAAATGTCGTTCCCGCCCTGTTCGGAGCCATGGCATGGCAGTATTACCGGCGGAATCTGAAGCTGGCGCTGATTCCGCTGGCTGTTATGACTGTGCTCTTTATCCTGCTTCCTTCCCTGACCTCTCAGACGAGCATGATGATCCTGCCCTCCGGCGCGCTTTCCATTCTGCTGGCATGGGCGGAATACAGAAAGAAAAATCCAGGCAGAAAGGAGAAATCATCATCATGAGAATTTTTCTGACCATTCTAATAACTGTTTTTCTGGTGCTGGCGGCACTTCTGATCGCCGCACTGATTCACACACTCTGTATTCCGAAAAAGTTCTCTGATTACAAGCCAAATCCGGACAAAAAACGTGCGGAAACATATGCCGGAAAGCTCTCCCGCATGGTGGCGTATGATACCACTTCTCATCAGGGAATGCATGACCGGGAAAAGTTTCTGGGTTTTCACCGGCTGCTGGAGGAGCTGTTTCCGCTTGTACATCAAAAACTGGAAAAAACCGAAATCGAAGGAAACCTGCTTTTCAAGTGGGAGGGGCGAAACCACGACAGGCCGATCGTCCTGATGAGCCATCAGGATGTCGTTCCCGCGGAGGGAGAATGGATCCATGACCCGTTTTCCGGCGATATTGCAGACGGGAAGGTCTGGGGACGGGGCGCATCCGACACAAAATGCTCCGTTATGGGATTCTTCCAGGCGGCAGAAGAACTTCTGGCTGAGGGCTATGTTCCCGAACAGGACATCTACCTGTCCTCCTCCTGCACAGAGGAATGGGCGGGGGACGGATGTCCGAAGCTGGTCGAAGAACTGAAACGGCGAGGCGTCCGTCCGTACCTTGTCTGCGACGAAGGCGGAGGCATTATCACCGATCCAATCGGGGGCATCAAGGGAAATTTTGCCATGGTCGGCGTCTTTGAAAAAGGAAAGGCCGATGTGCAGTTCACCGCAAAGGGGAACGGCGGACACGCAAGCGCCCCGTCTCCGGGCTCTCCAATTGCCCGCCTGGCCGCCTTTGAAAACAGTGTGGAGAAGCACAATCCGTTCCGCGTAAAAATGCTTCCGGAGGTCTCCGCCATGTTCCGCACGCTGGGTCCCTATGCCAATTTTGGGCTTCGCTATCTTTTTGAGAACCTGTGGCTGTTTCAAGGGCTCCTGACCCGCCTCATGCCGGCTATTTCCGCACAGGGCGCGGCAATGCTTCGGACAACCATTGCCTTCACCATGCAGTCCGGCTCCGATGCTGTTAACGTTATCCCACAGGAAGCGTCCGTCTCTGCTAATATGCGTTTCATTCCTCATCAGGGAATGGAAGAGAGCCTGGAGATCATCCGGAAACGGGCGGAAAAATACGGTCTGTCCATGTCTGTCCTGTATCAGAGTGATTATACAAAGCCCATTGATATTCACGGAGATGCATTCCGCATGGTTCAGGATGTCATAGCACAGACCTTTGACGGCATGGCCGGAAACCCGTACGTTATGACCGGTGCCACCGATGCCCGCTTCTATCAGGAAATCTGTGATAACGTGATCCGCTTCGCGCCCGTTATTTACGGCCCGGAGCAGATGCGGGGGATGCATGGCGTTAATGAGAATATCGAATACAGCTGCCTGCCGGGATGCGTGGATTTTTATAAAAATCTGATCCGCGCCCAGAAATAATCACCGGCAGTCCGCCTGCCCCGCCGCCGGCAGTGATGCCTGGGCGGAATTCCTTGAGGAGTCCCAGGCCACAGACCTGGACAACCGCTGTGTAAAAACCGGAGCACTGAACCTGGTCGGAAGACCCGGACTGGCGCATGACCCGGGAAGAATCCCGCTGAAAGAATTGATGAGCGGGTGCAGCCCCAGACAGCCGGTTCTTGTTCTGGACCATGATCCCGCCGGAATTCCGGAAGCGCAGAAAGAACGCGCCGACCTGGTACTGTGCGGCCACACCCACGACGGGCAGTTTTTTCCCTGCACGCTGATCACCCGGTACTGGTATGGAAAAGAGCACTGCCACGGAATACACTGGGAAGGCCATACCTCCTGGATCATATCCTCCGGAACTGGATTCTTCCAGACACCCGTCCGGGTAGGCACAGACAGCGAGATCATCCTCATTCAGTTAACCGGAGGCGAAGCACCGTAACCCCTGAACTGCAATAAAAAGACAAACCCGGTGAAAGACAGGGAGCCGCTTCCTTCCATGCGCTCCGCCGGAAAGGCAGAACACCAGTCGGAATAGAAATTTAAAAAACAGTAATGGAATACGTATACTCTCTGCTCTCTGAGGGAAGTGCATACTGGACATTATTTTTATGTTCAAAAACATCATCCTCATCCGTTGTTGTGGAAAGCCCTGTCCACGGTTCCATGGCCAGAAATCTTCCTTCCTTGTTGTTCCAGAGCAGAAGATACTGGAAATCTGCAAAATCCAGACGCACCCCTTTTCCTGATACAGAAGAAATGAGGGTGGCACTCCTGGACTTAAGATTATCCAGCACCCGCGCATCATTGGTAAACAACGCGTAAGATAGCGGAAGATCGTCTGAATCCTGCATCAGAGGAGTCCTCTGATGCATATTCTGGAGTCCCGTCCCGGGAACCGGGTCAGGAGTCGCACAGTTCTCCTTTTGCGGAAATTTCACATGATAGTCCTCAAAGTGTTCCCTCTCCTCCAGCGGACAGCAAAATGCCGGATGTCCTCCTACGAAAAACGGCATTTTTTCAGTCCCGGTATTCTCCACTCTATAGGTAACCTCAATTGTACTGCCTTTTAACGTAAAAATTTCAGATACCTTAAAGTCATATGGAAATTGTTTTTGAGATTCTTCATCTGAGTAAATGGAAAATACAATACGGTCTTTTGACTTCTCCTCCATGGAGAATTCTTTTTTGCGGATAATGCCGTGACGCGGCATACTCATAGTCTTTCCATTTCCTACCGAGGCCGTATCATTGCGAATGCTTCCACATATCGGAAATAATATCGGAGCCTGTCCACTCCAAAAGGCCGGATCACCCTGCCAAAGATATTCCAGTCCCTCCTTGTTTTTTATAGACTTTAATGTTCCTCCCTTTGATTTGAAAGTAACATCCAGTTTATCATTGCCCAATGAATAATCCATCCTCTTTCCTCCTTCATGCCTTCTCTTAATTAAGCTTTATATAAACATAAAACATATCAAGCCGCATTTCATACTGCATTATATCACGAATTATCTTCAGGAAATTGCAGTTTACGTGTTGTTTCTAATAAATCCGTTGCAATAAAAGCTTGTAGGTCGCCTGCAGAGCCCAATATCCGTTCTTTCTGTCAGCATAAAAGCAGGCTGCGGAGATTACCTTCCGGTAATTTCCGCAGCCCGCTTTCACATGAGATAGAGAATAATGAATCTATAATTAACGGTTTTTAGCCAGAACAGGAATTCCTGATCTGGAAAAACCGAATGGGCGGATCATTCCGGCACTCATCAGCCCTGCCAGATATCCGTAAACGGACAGCGTCTTGAGCAGGCCAAATTCTCGGATAAGATCAGAGACTGCCGGAACCTCTCTGTAGTGACGGACAAAATCGCCGATGAAAATAGCGATATCTGTCTGGATTTCTGTTCTGTATGTATTCATAAATATAATCTCTCTTTCATACATCGTCAGGATGTTGTTTTCTGTACTCCTGAACTGTCTGTAGGTTCTATCATGTGTGGCATCGAATGTTTGATACCGTGACTAAATAATGCCATAGCACATTAGCAGATGCAATGAAAGAGTGCTAATTTTTTTCTAAACAATCTATAAAATTATCGTTGGCATTGCTGGAATAATCGGTTATAATATCCGTATGTCACGGAAGGTTAGCTCAGCTGGGAGAGCATTCGCTTGACGTGCGAAGGGTCGCAGGTTCGAGTCCTGTATCTTCCATTAAATAAGCCCGGAATTTCCTTTATTTATGTGGATTTCCGGGCTTTTACTATGTCCACGGTTAGCAAATTGTTAGCTGAAATGATGTTCTCCGGCTTCTATTGTGGAAAAACGCACTTGCTCCTTATTGAATCAGATGCCGTAAAAAATAAAAGCCCGGGCTTCCGGACAGTCCACCCATGTGGATTCTGCCGGTACCCGGAGCTTTTCTTATTGATCAGATAAGAATCTGGAACAGCTCTGCGGGCTGCCGTCATTTCGTCATTTTTATCTCTTTGAACAACGGCAGCATTAAAATTCCGAGCATTACTCTACATCCTGCACTGCGGCATATCCTTCCTCTCCTGTCCGTACTTTTACAACTTTCTGCACATTGTAAACGAAAATCTTTCCGTCTCCGATGTGTCCGGTGTACAGAGTCTTCTTAGCCGTCTCAATGACGCGGTCTACGCTGATCTTGGACACTACAACCTCTACCTTAACCTTGGGCAGCAGCGTAGAATCGACAACAGCTCCTCTGTACTTCTCCGTGGTTCCCTTCTGAATGCCGGATCCCATAACCTGAATCATAGTCATTCCGGTTACGCCAAGCTCATTCAGTGCCTTCTTCAGCTTATCGAACCGGGACAGCCGACAGATAATAACCACCTTGTGAACTCCTGTATCAGTCTCTGCCGCAACATCAGGTGCCTTCTGCACCTTAACTGCCGCATCCTTTGCCGCCTGGGAGGCTTCCTCATAGCTGTCCACACCGAGATCCGTATTTTCATTGGCATCTACTGTCATATCGGTAACATCGCTGATGGCAAATCCGGAATAAGCGGATGCAAGACCATGCTCATGAATATCCAGTCCTTCAATCTCAACCTCAGCCGGAACACGGAGCCCGATTGTTTTGTCAATAATCTTGAAGGCGATAAACATAACCACAAGAACATACACAGCAACCGATACAATTCCCAGCAGCTGGATCCCAAGCTGCTTTACACCGCCGCCGTAGAACAGGCCGACACCTACGCCGTCTGCCCCTGTGGAAAACAGTCCGACTGCAATCGTTCCCCATATGCCGTTTGCCATGTGGACGGAAACAGCGCCGACCGGATCGTCGATTTTGGCGACATTATCAAAGAATTCAACGCTGAATACCACAAGGAATCCGGAAACAAGACCGATGAAAAAGGCTCCTAGCGGAGAAATACAGTCGCACGGAGCAGTAACCGCTACCAGACCCGCCAACGACGCATTCAGTGTCATGGAGACATCCGGTTTTCCGTAACGAACCCAGGTAAAAATCATGGCCACAACCGTGGCAACCGCCGCCGCCAGGTTTGTGTTCATAAAGGCCAGGGCTGCCGTTGACGCCGCATCCGCATCCGCCATAGATACCGTGGATCCGCCGTTAAATCCGAACCAGCAGAACCAGAGGATAAAGACGCCAAGAGCAACTGCTGTCATATTGTGGCCGGGAATAGCCCTGGGCTTTCCGTCCTTCCCGTATTTTCCGATACGGGGTCCGAGCATCCACGCACCCAGCATGGCAATCAGTCCGCCCACCATATGTACGCAGGTGCTTCCCGCAAAATCGTGGAAGCCGAGCTGAGAAAGCCAGCCGCCGCCCCAGATCCAATGTCCGCTGATGGGGTAGACAATCAGCGAAATAATTGCCGAGTAGCAGCAGTACGCCTTAAAGTTTGTCCGCTCTGCCATGGAGCCGGAAACAATAGTAGCCGCCGTAGCGCAGAAAACTGTCTGGAAAATCACATATGCCCACAGAGGCATATTCTGCGGAACCACGCTGTTTTCCGCCGTGTATGTTCCAAGAATCATCGGATCCAGTTTTCCGATGAAAGCCCCCGTTCCATTAAACATCAGGCCAAAACCGATCAGCCAGAAGCAGGGTGTGCCAATACAGAAATCCATCATGTTTTTCATAAGGATGTTTCCTGTATTTTTTGCCCTGGTAAGTCCTGCTTCACAGAGCGCAAAACCGGCCTGCATAAAATAAACAAGCGCTGCACATAACAAAACCCATACAACGGTAGGTATATCAATATTTGCCATAAAATTCCCCTCCTTCTCCTTCCTTTATGGTTACCTGCCGGGTAAACAGCTGCATTCAGCCCTTTCTCCATCCGGCGCTGCTCCGGGAAAGAAAAAGACGCCGGGCGGAGTTTCTTATGAAAACTCCGACCAGCGCCCTTGCTGAATATCAAATGATTTCCGGCCACCATGAAGTGCGACAGTGCTGCCGTGGCCAGAAAAAAAGACGAGGGTATGAGAAGAAAATCTTCAAACACCCTCGTTTGATATTGGAATCTTATACCCGGATAAAAAAGAAGTCAAGAGGTTTTCTGCAAAAAGGCCGGTATCGGCCTGCCCCGGCAAAAACAACCCGCACGCTTGCTCGGGCAAAAGAATAGCATATTGGCGAAATCCAAGCGGTACAAGCAAACGGATTTCTACGGTCCGCGTGCTTGCGCGGGCAGAGGGAAGAGCCTATACTTGTGATACACTTGTTAGCAATATACTTTTATCCGCAGTCGGTTTCCGCAGCCTGCCTGCTTCCGGCTTTTGTACGCTCTGCGGTTTGGGGAGACTATGGTTCAATTAACTGATTATCTTTATTCCGGCGACACAGTTCTGCATATTATACGAAATTATTCTGACGCGCTGAGGAAAAATGCTTCCAATGCCGATAATCCTGTAGACCTGTCACACGCGAATTTCCTTCTTCAGATGGAGGAGCTGCTGGAGCACAACAATTTCCTTACCTCGCAGTCCCAGCGGATCCGTGAATTCTATAAATTCATGGCGGAGCATTACGGCATGTATTCCTTTACCTTCCGCGGAAGGATCAAATCCCTGATCCGGGCAGAGGAGAAATTCAACGGCTATATTGTCAACAGCATTTACTCCTATCACACGGAGTACGGAACCTGGCCGCCTGTCTCGGAGCTGCGCGGGCAGATTAACCGTTTTAAGGACCTGATCGCCTACCGCATTGTGCTTTCCCTTCCTTCCTGCCATCTGAAACCGGGCGTAAGCCGGACGGAGCTGGAGGAAAAAACGCTCTATGAGATCGCGAACCTTCTGCCGGATTTTCTGGAAGAACGCGGCTTCAGCGCGCAGCTGGCCCAGAAAAGCCAGCCGGTCCGTTCTCCGCTTCTGAACGATAATGTACGGCCCTATTACAAGGATTATGTGGCCAATCCCAAGGAGGACGGCTATCGTTCCCTTCATCTGACTCTTTTTGACAATATGGCCAGAAGCTATACGGAAATTCAGCTGCGGACGAAGGATATGGATGATTTTGCCGAGATCGGAGAGGCCAATCACAGCATCTACGAAAAAAGGCAGGAGTGCGAACGCTCCCGCCGGATGGAAATTCCCCGCGGAGAATGCCTTTATTTTGATGAAGCGTACGACCGGATCATAAACCTTCAGAACCTTGACCTGTCGAAAATAGATGTCAACATGTTTACGGCCCTGGACAAATACCGGATTAACGACGGATGCGGCCTGTATTACGGGCGGCTTATTCTTCCCTATGAACATCTGTCCCGGTTCCAGAACGACGAGATAGATTAAAGAGATTGAGGAAAGGATCCGCTTTTTACGCGCTCCGGGTCTGCCGGCTGCAGCTGGTAAGCATGAATGGATTTCGCAAACTCCACGCTGCGGTCCATATCTTCTTTTGTATCCTCATCCAGTCCCAGCACGATGCTCGCAATGACACGGATGTGATACTTTTCGCAGGCCGCTCCGGCCCGCCGTATGTTCTCAATATTCTGTCCTTTATGAATACTGTTCAGTGCAGCCTGGTTCAGAGATTCAATGCCGATCAGGACACGGGTCAGGTGCGCGTCGTGAAGCAGCTGCAGCAGCTCCTCATCGTCCGCCATGTCGGTTCTTCCAAAGAAAAAGGTCTCTTTAAACGTCAGCCCTTCCCGTATCATGCGGCGGCAGATTTCCTTTGCCCGCTCCTTATCCGCGGTAAAGTTGTCGTCCTCAAAATTCAGGTACTTAAACCCCATTTTCTTGTACATCCGGATTTCGGCAATCACGTTGTCAATGCTTCTCTGCCGGTAAGGCGCGAACATCCGGGACGTGGTGCAGAACGTACAGCGGAAGGGACAGCCCCTGGTGGAGATCACATTCGCTGCCTCACAGGGTGTTTTCAGAATAGAGTAGTCCGGAAACGGCGCCTCATCCAGATCTGTCAGGGCAATGCCCCGGACAATCTTTTCCTTCCGGTGTCCCTCCACAACATCCAGGATCACCTTTTCTCCCTCTCCGACGATCACCTGATCCGCATGCTGCGCGGTTTCCTCCGGCATCCAGGTGGGATGCATCCCTCCCATAATCACCCGCGCGCCGGATTTTTCGTGAATCGTATCGGCCAGCTGATATCCTCTGGGAGCATTCGAGGTCATACAGGAAATGCAGAATACATCCGTATCCTTCAGAAGCTTTTTATAATTTACGCCCACATTCAGCTCCTCATAAGCCTCTACCTGATGCCCTGACCTCCGGAGAATTCCGCCCAGAATCAAGGACCGGTAATTGAGTTGCTCTGCCCGTAGATCTTTCCTCCCCAGCGGTACATGGGAATACGGCGAAGCCCCGACGCCGGCACAATAAAAACAATCTTCATGTTACCCTCCTGCCCATCCGGCTGCCGCACCGCAGATGCTTGTAAAATCCTGAAAACCTGTCCGCCGACAGATCATGTAATACAGCCGCCGTCTGAACCTGCTCGCCGCCTTTACAGACAGTTCGCAGATATTACATTTATAATAATATCAATACATATGTATAATATATAAGCAAACAGGGGAACCGGCGGCAAGATCACAATTCAATTTTTGTAGTCCTATCAATACAGCCAGGAGAATATGTATCTATGGATAAAAGAATTCTGAAAACAAGAAAATGTCTGCGCGAGACCATGCTGGAACTGTTAAAAGAAAAGCCCTATAAGAAAATATCCGTGAAAGAAATCTGTGAGAAATCCAATACCGGGCGTGTAACCTTTTACAATCACTACGACGATAAGTACGATCTCCTGTTGGACTGTTTTGACGCCATGCAGCAGAATGTAGCGGAACATTTCCATCTGCTTCAGAAACAAAATAATCCGGACAACACGCTTGTCCAGACCTTTGAAAATATGATTGATGCTATTTTTGATGAAACCAGAAAATACTCCTACGTTTCTCTGACGGAGGATCTGGACTTGATGACTATTTACTACCACATGGTTCTTTCCCATCTGGAGGGGATGGAAACAGGGATGGGAAAGCGGATGCAGACCCGCTACGACCAGCGCCAGCTGAATTCCTTTCTCGCGCTCGGTTTCTGGGGCTTTCTTCACGGAAACGAATCCAGGAATCCTCTGGAAACGCGCAGGGACGCCCACCAGCTGGCCAGGGATCTTGCGGAAAGCAGCATTTTCCCGCAGAGCTGAAACAGAAAGCCGGTCTTTATCCGGCAGCAAGAAAATCGCTCTTTTATTGCTGTCAGATCACTCTGAATCGAGAATCAGTCCCGCTATCAGCTTCGCCCCGGCAGCAAGATCGGCGGTTCTAGTATATTCCTTTACCGAATGCGCCTGATACATTCCACAGGAAAGAACCAGTCCCTCGATCCCATGCTCCGCAAAAGTATTATTATCGCTGCCTCCAAAGGTAGAAGTAATATCCCCTGTCAGGCCAAGGCTCCGGCAGACGCGCCGGAACCGTCTGACAGGAACACTCTCCATGCCTGTTTCATAAGCATGCAGGTGAACGGTATACCGGACATCCGCAGATGCCCCGAAGCTCTCTGCCGTCTGCCGAAAGATCTCTGTCACCCGGTCCAGACACGCCAGCGCCTTCTCGTGAACGTAACTGCGTATTTCCCCTTCGGCTGTACACTCTTCCGGAACGATATTCGTTCCGCTTCCTCCCTGAATCACGCCGATATTGCAGGTGGTCTCTTCATCAATATGGCCCATTTTTATTTTCGTAACGGCCTCTGCCGCCGCCTGTATGGCATGAATGCCCTTTTCCGGTTCAAAGCCGGCATGTGAAGCCCTGCCGGTTACCGTGGCCCGAAAAGAAATCAGACTTGGCGCCCTGTTCGCGGCTGTTCCGGGCATACCGCTCATATCCGGCACATATGCTTCCTTTGCCCGGATTTTCCCGAATTCTTCCTCTGTCATGGAGCTGGTGCCGACCGTATAGAGCTCTTCCGCTATCGGAAACAATACTTCAATATCCCGATGCGGATTTCCGGATTCCAGAACCGCCCGGATGCCCTCCAGAATTTCCACCAGCCCGGCCACATCGTCTGCTCCGAGAACGGTTGTCCCATCGGAGTGAATTGTGCCATCCGGTTCCAGAAACGCCTTTTTCCCTTTCGACGGCTCTACCGTGTCCATATGCGCCGAAAAGAGTACCGGCTGACCTGGGATGGTTCCCTGCAGAAATCCGTACAAATTTCCCGCACGGTCCGACCTCCCGGCCTCCTTTTGCCCCTCCGGAACAATGCCTTCTTCTGAAAGCGCCTTCTCCCACGCCCTGTCTTCTTCCACGGCAAAGCCGAGTTCCCGCAGCTTTGCCGCCAGACAGTCTGCCATTTTCCGTTCCCCGAAGCTGGGAGAATCCAGAGCTGTGAGCTCTATAAACTCCCGAACCAGCCTGCTCTCCGATACACAAACCTTATTGATCTCTTTCAAAACACTCCCACCCTTTCCATGTCCGCTTTTCTTCCTCCGCTTACTGTCCGCTGCATATCGCGCGCTGTTTATTGCGCGCTGCTTGCTGTCCGCTTCCGACAGCGTTCCGCATGATTCTGCACAAAATGTTCACATATTATCCAGAAAGCAATCACATTTTACCATTATGATACCGTTATAAACAAAAAGACAATTACAAGCCAGTATGTCTTTTCGTTTTTTCTCATAGATCCGGCGTAACGCCGGTAAATTCTCCTTAACAAAAGAGACCGCCAACCAAAGCATCTGCCGGTGCTTTCCTGACGGCCTCTTTTTTTCTCCCGAAACAACGTTTACTTCCGGAATTTTTCCACCCTGCTGCACTCCCGGTTTACCGCCGCCGCAAATGCGGTGCAGACGGATACAAGAAACAGGAAGCTTACAGCTGCCGCAAGTTCCCGTTTATCCGGAACTTTCCCTTTCCGACTGAACATCTGAATCCTCCCTTCTCATCCGTCATGATTGTAAATTCGTTGATGGTTTATCTCTTAAAACCGCATAAGGTTCTCTGGCTTAAAACCTGCTTCATTACTATAAAATAATCCGTTCCAGCAGACCCTGACAGCCCCGGCAAATATCCTGATATGCTTTTTCAAAATTTCTGGTGTACCACGGATCCTCAATTTTGGCCGTCGGTTTGTCCGTATATTCCATCAGGCAGTGTATTTTTTCTTCCGGATCGCCGCCAAGGATTCTGTTCATATAGTACATGTTTTCTTCGTCCATGCCAAGAAACAGATCGAAATTTCCGTAATCTTTTTTCTTCAGCTGTCTGGCCCGGTGGTCTCCGATCGGAATCCCGTGCTTTTCCAGCGTTTTCCTCATGGGCGGGTAGACCGGGTTTCCGATTTCCTCCATGGACGTAGCCGCCGAATCAATAAAAAATTTCTCTCCACAGCCTTTGCTGTCCACCATCCCCTGCAGAATATACTGGGCGGAAACAGACCTGCAGATATTGCCGTGACAGACGAAAAGTATTTTTATCATTAAAATTTCCTTCCTCAGATGCCGCAGAACGCCGCGTTTTGCGGGGTTTTGCGGCTTGATTTTTAAATTTGTAGATTTACACCACCCGCTGAAAATCTGAGTAGTAGGGCTTTGGACGGCAGTATGCGGCAGAAAGCGGTTTACCCTCGGCATTTCACAGCCGTTTTTTCGGACAGAAAATGTCGCTGTAACACATGAACCTTTTCTTTATCTTCTTAACACCAGCCTCAAGCGGTTCAAAGACTCGCAATATAAAAAGCGATGCATGGTTATCATTATTCACCTGCCACTCCAGTTTACCATGATATCAAAGACAGCAAAGACCCGGAAAGCATTGCTCTGGTGCATCCGCTCTCCGGGTCTAAATGATACAGGATCATTCTGATCACTTATGAAACGATTGCCGGCATACGCCACCGGGAGGTTATCCGATGACGGATAGATATTGTCAGCATCCTCTGTCAGCGTTTTGGAAAACAGCAGAATCCCTCCGATCATGTTCGGACAGATCGGGAGCATGTTGTCATTCCGCAGCAGGCTGGCGTAATATTCTCCGCTCGTCTTGTGCCAGAGCGCCGCAGGATTGATCCCTAGCAGATGGTTCACCGCATTTGTGATCATATTTGTTTCTTTGACAGTCTCGATCTCGCCGGTATTTTTATCCGTAAGTTCGAGAACCATCTGGTTAATGAATCCATATCACAGAATCATTCATGTTTAATCACGTTTTTTAAATAAAAAGGTTCGTACTGTCTGCTATAATAAAGAAATGCAAAATCAAATCACAACTATCATTCGTAAATAGGAGCAATTTATATGACCGACTCACAATTGACCCAGGCCCAGTCCTTCTGGACCCGCAAGGACGAAACTGAAAACAAACTGGATCCCGCTGCTCTCTACGACTGGATCAGCAGCTTCCTCTCCGCTCACAAGGTTCTTACCCTTGCGACCGGAACCGGGGATTATGTCCGCTGCACGCCGCTTGAATATACCTGGCATGATGATGCACTCTGGATTTTCACGGAAGGCGGGCTGAAGTTCAAAGGACTGAAGGAGAATAAGAACGTCGCTGCGGCGGTTTTCGAGACGAATGCCTCCTTCGGCGGACTAAAATCGCTGCAGATCGAGGGGATCGCGGAGATCGTGGACCTTTATTCCGATGAATATAACGCCGCTGCCGCTTTCCGAAAGATTCCGCTGCAGACACTGAAAAAGCTCCCGGAACCGATGTGGCTCCTGAAGATCACGCCGGCGGAGATTACCTGCCTGAACTCAGACTGGAAGAAGGAAGGCTTCGGCAGCCGACAGATATGGAAAAAATAAGAAATGTCCTACTGCGGCTGGTTTTCACCGAATGACGCGCAAAGCGAATATCACGAAAAATGGAGACCGCCGCCTGTTTTCAGGAAATCCGGGAGAAGCACGAAACCTTCTCGGACTATCTTTGGGGATTCACAGATAATAAAGCCGTGATATACAAGGGACACGAGACCGGCTTGATTCTGGCGAGCCATGCAAAAAGCCTGAGTCGTGCCCGCACGAACGAAAGCTTTTACCCGAAAAATTATTTGGCGGATACGCCACAGCGAGGAAATGCGAAAGCATTTTCGAACCTGGCTCGGACAGAGTTTATCGCTCCACTCCCTATATGAATCAAAGTCATATATGAACCCCTCTGCTCTTTATGAATGAAAGGGGTATTTGTCTTTCCGTGTCAGGTTCCTGGGCTTGTCTGTATCGAAACCGTGCTCGCTGTCCAGGAATTCACGGATCAGATACCGCGGTCTGGCTTTTGTCTCCAGGTAAATTTTTCCGATATATTCACCGATCACCCCAAGTGCCAGGAGAATCAATCCGCCGATTGCCCAGATCGAAATGGCAAGGAACGTCCATCCCGGCACGGTTGCTCCCATGGCGTAACGGATCAGAGAATAAATAAGGATGGCAATGCTGACAAGAAAAACCGCAATGCCCAGCTGTGAAATGATCCGGAGCGGCTCGATGGAGAGAGAAGTAATCCCCTCTACGGCAAAGCTGAGCATTTTTTTCAGCGGATACTTGCTTGTTCCGGCAAATCGCTCCGCTCTCTCGTAGTAGACCACATCAGAAGGATATCCGATCATCGGGACAATGCCCCTGAGGAAAAGATTCACCTCTCCGAATTCGGAGAGTCCGTCCAGCGCGCGGCGGCTCATGAGCCGAAAATCCGCGTGGTTGGAAACCGTGTTGGTCCCCATGTGCTTCATCAGGCTGTAAAACCCTTCCGCAGTTGTTCTTTTGAACCAGGTATCTGTCTTTCTGGCGGAGCGCACACCATAGACAATATCCGAACCGCTGTAGTATTTTTCCAGCATCCTGTCGCATGCATTGATGTCATCCTGAAGATCTGCGTCCATGGAGATTGCCATATCGCAGTAAGGGCGCACGGTCATCAGCCCCGCAAGCAGGGCATTCTGGTGTCCGCGGTTTCTGGAAAGGTTCACCCCTGAAAAGAGTCCGTCCTTTTCATGTAGGTTCCGGATTATCTCCCAGGTCCTGTCGCCGGATCCGTCGTTAACAAAAACAACCCTGCTGTCCCCGCTGATCATCCCGGACTTTATCAGCGCGTGCATTTTCTCCTGCAGTCTTCGTGCTGTTTCCGGAAGGACCTCTTCTTCATTATAACAGGGAATCACAAAATACAATTTATCGGCCACTTTTCTGCTTCCTTCCCCAGAGTATTCTCAGATTGCCGCATTTGCCACTGAAATATAATAAGGCATTATATAAAATTCCCGGTGCTTCGTACATGATACCCCTGGTTTTTCAGGCACTGTTCCAGCTCTTCCAGATCTCCGGAATGAATAACCGCAATCGGAACGGACAGCGCCCTGTCGTATGAAATATACAGGTAATCAATATTTGTATTGCTTTCATCAATAGACGCAAGAAGACGGTTCAGCCCGCCCGGCCTGTCTTCCAGATCTACGGCCATAACCAGATCCTTGTGCACCATATATCCACTTTGCGCCAGCCTCTTCTCCGCCAGGGCCGGGTCTGAAACGATCATCCGGACAATGCCGAACTCCGCGCTGTCATTTGTCACAAGTGCAATAATGTCAATTCCGGCATTTCCAAGAACATCTGTCAGTTTTCTCATCGCGCCTTTTCTGTTCTCTGCAAATATGGATATCTGTGCAATCATCCCTGCTGCCGCCTCTCCTCAAAAATCTATCTCCTGTTTCATCCCTTTTCAGGCATTGTTATTATAGCGAAACATCCGGTCTGCCGCAATGAACAGTCCGGACGTCTTTTAATTATTTATTGCTTTTCTATTTTTTTCCTGATAAAATAACGGCATGCGTAAGGGGCATTCCCAGATTCTGGGAATGTCTTTTGTTTTGCCCGGCGGCATTTCTCCTATTTACCGGAACCGGGCAGCAAAGCCTGCTATTCATCCGAGGATTTTTATATAAAGGCAGCAGGAGGTATATTCCATGTCTCGCAAGTATGAGGAAACCTATATATTCGAGGACGCACCTGTATGGAAGGCCATTGTCATTCTGGGCGTCCCAACCGTCATTACGCAGCTGATTAACATTATTTATAATTATGCCGATACATGGTTTGTGGGCAGAACCGGCAATCCGGCAATGGTGGCCAGCCTGTCTGTCACCATGCCAGTTTTTGTGATCATGGCAGCCCTGGCAAACCTGTTTGGAATTGGAGGTTCCAGCGTAATCAGCCGGAATCTGGGGCAGAAGAATCCGGAAAGAGCCAGAAAGGTTTTTGCCTTCTGCCTGTATGGAGGTCTGGCCTCTGCTATCGTTTACGCCCTGTTTATGTTTCTCTGCCGTTCATGGCTGATTCCGCTGATTGGAGGAGACAGCAGCTCCTATCCCTATGCCTACAGCTATATTTTCTGGACAATGGTGATCGGGGCCGTTCCAACCGTCGGCAACGTGCTCTGCGGGCATCTGATCCGTTCCATAGGAGCGGCAAAGGAGGCCGGATTTGGCATGTCCATGGGAGGGGTTCTGAATATTATTCTGGATCCGCTTTTTATGTTTGTGATCCTTCCCTCCGGAATGGAGGTCACAGGCGCGGCCATCGCAACCATGCTGTCTAATACAGCCTCTCTCGTATACTTCCTGATTTTTCTTTTCCGTCACCGGGACAATCCTGTGTTTACCGTCAATCCAAAAGACATTTCTTTTCAGGAACACATTCCGGGAGACGTCCTTACGATTGGATTTCCTGCCGCTCTGCAGACTACGCTGGCCATGGTGTCCAACATTTTCGCCAATGCCCTTGTGAAAACCTATGGAAGTGAAGCTGTGGCCGGAATGGGCGTGGCTAAAAAGATAAATATGATCGCATTTAATACCTCGATGGGACTGACGCAGGGAATTCTCCCTCTGATCGGCTACAGCTACGGCGCTAAAAACTACGAGCGGCTTCGGGAAGCAGTACGCAAAACAGGCATCATTGCTGTTATCTTCGGCTGTATCTGTACGGTGCTCTTCCGCCTTTTTGCCTCTCCCATGTGCCGTTTCTTTATTGATGAAGATGTCTCTGTCTCCTACGGAAGCACATTCCTCCAGACTATTGCTTTTGCGGCTCCGCTTGCTGCCATCTGCTATCTTTTTAACACAGTCTTTCAGGCAACAGGCAGAAAATTGCAGTCTTTCCTGCTCTCCACTCTGCGGAAGGGCTTCCTGGATGTACCGGGCATGTTTCTTTTCAGCAGCTTTCTTGGTGCTTTCGGTGTTGTCCTTGCCACTCCGATTGCAGAGGTCATTTCCACGGTTCTGGCCGTCATTCTATACATCCGCTTCCTGCAGGATTTCAAGACCGGGCCCGCCAAAGTTTCCCGCTAAGCAGTCGGGATTAAACCTTTGGCAAAGCTGTTCTTGTCGGTGTTGATCCGTCACTTTTCACAAGTATCTGTATCCCCGGCAAGCTGCTCCGGGCCAAAGCTCAGGGGCAGAAGCTCTTCCAGGGTATAGAGCCGGTATTCCTTCTCCGAAACGGCCAGGATAATCCGGAAGTCGTTTCTGCAGAATTCCCGCATGACCTGCCTGCACACGCCACAGGGAGGACAAAACTCCAGCTTCTCCGCATCTGCTTTTCCCCCGACGATGGCGATGGCGGAAAATTCACGTTTTCCTTCACTGACGGCCTTGAAAAAAGCCGTCCTCTCCGCGCAGTTTCCGGGAGTAAACGCCGCATTTTCAAGATTGCACCCGCACCAGACCGACCCGTCCCTGCACAAAAGGGCCGCCCCTACCGCGAAACCGGAATAAGGACAATACGCGTTTTCTCTTGCCTTCAAGGCTGCTTTAATCAGCATTTCTGCTGTCCCGGCACTGAAGTTTTCATTACCGTTTTTCTCTGTCGTTTTATCCTCCATACGATTCTTCCCCTGCTTTACATGAATGACCGCCAACGAGATGTTATTCCGGATTCTGCACTTCTCAGAAAATTCCTGTCACCAAAATTTCCACGCCGATAGCGATCAGGATAATCCCTCCCAGAACAGAGGCCTTCCCAGCCAGTTTTGTGCCAACCTTCTTCCCTATCTGAAGGCCTCCCATACAGATCAGAAATGTCACGGCAGCAATAATCAGAGATGCAGCCACCGCCATTTTTCCGCTGTATTCCGAGATAGTAAACCCAACCGAAAGCGCGTCGATAGATGTGGCTATTCCCTGCACCAGCAGCGTCCCTTTTCCAAGCCGTTTGCCTGACTCCCCGTCCTCTTCCTTATTTCTGATTCCTTCCATCAGCATTTTACCACCGATATAGAGTAGCAGGAACAAGGCAATCCAGGGAATGAATTTCTGGAAAGCATTGAAGTAAGACACGATCGTATGGACACAGATCCAGCCGATGACAGGCATCAGAAACTGAAATCCGGCATAAACAAGCGCAATTCCCGTCATTCTCTTTCTGCCCATTTCCGGCTCGTTCAAGCCGTTTGCCATGGAAACCGAGAAAGCATCCATGGCCAGTCCGATTCCCAGCAGTACACTGTTTAGAAAAAATAAACCACTCATTTTTATTCTCCTCCATTTTGACGGCACCGGAAGAATTTTTCATCAAGGCGCAGTAAGTGCTGCTGCAAATTTCAGCATCATAAAGATAAAACAGCCTGACAGAAAGCAGGCCTGAAAAAAGCAGCTGTGCAAAAGCACAGCTGCCATTGAATACAATATTACCCATGCAGAACTTTTGCCCACATGAGTCTCGCAATCTAAGACAAGCCAGATGAAAGGTTCATCAGTGTGTTGACTTGCCACGTTTTTTTAGTATAGCAACGTCTGCTACTCCCTCATTTCGAATAACCTTAGCAAAGCTCCTCCAGGTTAGTCAATGATAACCGCTCTGCCTCTTATTGTTCTCCCTCTTCTCCTGCATTCTCTTCTTTCTGTTCCTCCGGTTCATATTTTTTCAGAACCGGTGTGTAAAGAACGGCGCAGATATAACCGGGCAGAGTAAAAAACATCAGAGGAATTAAAAAGGCCACATAAGCCAACCATTTCCAGATCGCATACCAGAATACAAGATGCGTCAGGATCATGAAAATGGATGTCTTACTATGCGCAAACATGATCAGAACCGTATTTTTGTACAGCTGACGGATATTGGTTTCAAATCTGGCGAGAAGAGGAAACAAAAACAGCAGAAACGGAAGCAGAAGGATGAACGCCACAAGAACTGCAATACCTGCGGCAGTCAGACTGCCGTTTTCATCTCTCCCGAAAAAGACAAAAATCCCGGCATACAGAAGAAGGAATGGCAAAACAGTCAGCCACACAAGCGTTGCCTGCCGGAAATTCTGCTTAAATGCCCTGAAAAAAGATTTCGCAATGTACCCCTCCTCATTCCGAACCATATGCAGAAGGACATAATGCATGGCTGTAAAAGATGCCCCCGCCGTCACGATCGGAAGCGCACAGATCATCGTCAGAATATTCAGCCAGACAATATCAAACAATTTGGTTAAAAATCTGGACACCGGACTGTCCATATTAAAAAACTTCATTTTTTGCGTTTATCCCTTCATACGAAATGATATACTGTATAAGTCAGTCGCAAAGCAGGGACGGATGCATGCTTGCATGCACATCCGGACATGCTTTAGCGACGACAACAGGTATGAGCATGGAGTGACGCGAAGCGGCACGGGAATGCGAATACCTGTTAGCGGCACGAAAGCTGCGCAGCAGCGTAGTGACGCGAGGACTTATACAGTATCTGCAGGTCCAGTCGCAAAGCAGGGACGGATGCATGCTTGCATGCACATCCGGACGTGCTTTAGCGACGACAACAGGTATAAAAAAGCATACCGTTTTCTTACCCGAAAAGCAAGACGCCCTTATCAGTACGAGGATTCAAAGTGAACACTGGAAGCATGTCAGAAACTAGAAAAAAAGCAGCCTTTTTTAACGGTGTCAGGGACGGCATTCCCATTGCCCTGGGATATCTGGCCGTTTCATTTTCGCTGGGCATCGCGGCAAAAAAGGCCGGACTGAACGCTTTTCAGGGCTTTCTGGCCAGCATTCTTAACGTTGCTTCTGCCGGTGAATATGCAGGCTTTACCATGATTGCTTCAGATTCCTCCTATCTGTCCATTGCCCTTATTACTCTGATTACAAACGCGCGGTATCTTCTGATGAGTACCGTGCTCAGCCAGCGCACCGCTCCGGATATGAAGCCGGTTCACCGTTTTTTTGTAAGCTACGGAATCACAGACGAAATCTTTGCAATTTCTGTCGCCCGGCCGGGATATCTGGATCCCTGGTATCACTACGGGGCCATTGCCATTTCCGTACCCCTCTGGTCCATAGGCACGGCACTTGGAATTATCGCGGGAAATATGCTCTCTGTGCGGCTTGTCAGTGCGTTTTCCGTTGCCTTATATGGGATGTTTCTCGCTATCTTTATCCCGCCAATGAAGAAGGATCGTACCGTCCGCGTTCTGATTCCCGTGTGTTTTGCCGCCAGCTATTTATGTTCTGTGCTGCCGGGAATACGCACCGTATCCTCCGGTACAAGAATCATCCTCTTAACACTTGTCATTGCCGGAGCCGCGGCTGCCATCCGCCCTATACCGGAAGAAAAAGAGCCTGGCCAGGCGGCTGAAGAAAAAACAGGTATTCCGGAGGAAAAGTAAGCCATGACACATAATATCTACATCTATATTTTAATCATGTTCCTGGTGAGCATTACAATCCGGCTGCTTCCCATGACCATTTTCCGGAAGCCGATCCGGAACCGTTTCGTGCGCTCTTTCCTGTACTATGTCCCCTACGTGACGCTGGCGGTCATGACGTTTCCAGCGATAATAACCGCCACACAGCATCCCGTGGCAGGGCTTCTGGCGCTTATTGCCGGGGTAGCCGTTGCCTGGGCGGGCGGAAACCTGTTTGTCGTCGCCGCCATCTGCTGCGCCGTCGTTTACATCGCAGAACTGTTCCTCCTGTGAGTCCTGTTAGCGGCACGAAAGCTGCGCAGCAGCGTAGTGACGCAGGGACTTATACAGCATAAAATGGCCGTAAAAGAATGGCCGGATTGCATGAAGGCATGCGTCCGGCCATTCTTTCACATCAGCAGCTATATCCTGTCAGATGATATCATCCCTGTGCACATAACCGGGGTTTTCCGGAGTGGAAACCAGTTCCTTGACGTGGATGATATTCGCCCATTTATCAATCACCTGATTCTCCACCGTGACATCTTCTCCGATGACGGAATACGCCAGTATCACGCTGTTCCGAATGACCGCGCCCTTGGAAACGGTAACGCCACGGCCGATGATGGAATTCTCAATCGTTCCTTCCACCAGACACCCGTTAGAGACGAAGGAATTGGTGACCTTCGCTCCGTCCATATACTTAGTCGGGCAGGAGTCTGTTGTTCTGGTATAAATGGGCCAGTTGTTTTCAAACAGAACCTTCGCCACGTTGTAGTCCAGCATTTCCATCTGTGCCTTATAGTAGCTGCGGAAATCTGTAATTGCCGCAAAAAATCCCCTGTGCGCGACGCCACGGATATCCAGATCATTGCAGGAATCATTAACGATCTGTACCAGCTGATAAATAGAAGACACCTTCTTCGCCCTGCTGATCAGATCCAGGAACAGATCCTTTTTCATGATATAGGTATCCATGAAGATGTTCTTTTCCTTCGCCGTGCCGCTGTTTCTCTCCAAAGAGAGAACCCCCTTCTGCTTATTCAGGTTCACAACATAGGTATTCAGGAAATTTTCTCTGGCATCATCTGTTTTATGATACAGAAGCGTGATATCCGCCCCGCTCTCCAGATGTGTCTGCAGAAGCGCGTTAAAGTCCTGCCGGAACACCATATAACTTGGAGTAATGACTACATATGGCTGTGGCATCCGCTGAATAATCTCAATGTTTTCCTGAAACGCGTTGATATCCGTATTGTACAGATTATCCTTTCTTGCCGAATCGGAAAACAGCATCTGAACCTTGCCGTGCTTGGAATTGATGTTATAATGGCGTCCGGTTCCCACATGCTCTACCAGAGAGCGCGGATTGTTGTCGCCAATATAAACATGAATCCGGTCAATATCGCTGTTGCTCATGTTGGAAATCGGAAAATCTATGACCCGGTATCTTCCGAGAAAAGAAAACGCACCGACCGGACGGTATTTTTCCATTTCCTCCACGCGGGTTAATTTTGAAGCCGATGTAATAATGCCAAATGCCTGTTCCATCTTACTCGTCCCCCTTTACTCGTTTTGCGACAAGTGTGATCTCCGCACTGTCCTTGCTTCCCACGACTGCATTCTTTCCGATGTGTACATTAGGAGCCACAAGAGCCCTGGTAACAACCGCTCCCTCTTCCACGACAGCGCCAGGCATAATAACACTGTCAATAACCTTTGCTCCGGGACACACCTGCGAGTTGGTAAACAGAACAGACTTGGTGACATCTCCCTCCACCCGGCAGCCCTGGGTGATATAGGCGACATCAATATGGGCATTCGGCCCGATGTACTGCGGAAGCGCTGTTACATCCTCCGTATAGATTTTCCATGCGTGATCGTCCAGATTCAGCGCGTTTCCGGGATCCAGCAGATCCATGTTCGCCTCCCACAGCGAATCAATCGTTCCTACATCCTTCCAGTATCCCTTAAACTGCCAGGCGTACAGTTTCTTTCCCTCTCTCAGCAGCTCCGGAATAACGTCTTTTCCGAAATCATGGCTGGAATCCGGGTTCTTCATATCGGCAACCAGAATTCTGCGGAGAAGCTTCCAGTTAAAAATATAGATGCCCATGGACGCAAGATTGCTCTTCGGATGCTCCGGCTTTTCTTCAAACTCAACAATCTGTCCATCCTCGCCGGTGTTCATAATGCCAAACCGGCTGGCTTCCTTCATCGGGACTCCGATTACCGCTATCGTTGCGTCTGCTCCCTTTTCCTTATGGTACTGAAGCATCTTGTCGTAATTCATCTTATAGATATGATCTCCGGACAGAATCAAAAGGTATTCCGGATCATAATTATCAACGAACCCGATATTCTGTGAAATCGCATCGGCGGTGCCGCGGTATACGTCCAGAGCCGCATCCGCTCTCTCCATGGGCGGTAAGACAAACACACCGCTGTCCTTGGTGTCCAATCCCCAGCGTCCGGAGTATGCCACGTAGCTGTTCAGCAGAACCGACTCATACTGGGTGAGAACGCCGACCACATCAATCCCGCTGTTTGCGCAGTTAGAGAGGGGAAAATCCACAATACGGTATTTCCCGCCAAAAGATACTGCAGGCTTGGCAACTTTGCTAGTCAGGTCCTTCAGCCGGCTTCCGCGGCCGCCGGCAAGAATCATTGCCAACATTTCACTTTGCATAGGAAAATGACCTCCTCTTTCATTTTGATACACCGCCTCCTGACAGAGAACAGCAAACTTTACTAATTAACATTGTACAACATACCCTTTGTTCTAGCCAGTCTTTTTGATAAAAATACACAAAAATCTGCACAAAAAAAGTGTTCCTTTGCCGACGGCATTTATTCACACTGCCACAAAGAAAACACCTGTATGATCATTTTTCCTCCTGCGGATCTGCCCTGCGGAACCGCAGGGTAATGGAGGTTCCCTTTCCCGGACGGCTGTTTGCCTGAATGGTCGCATGATGCAGCCCCGCGCCATGCTTCACGATCGAAAGCCCCAGCCCGGTACCTCCCACCGCTTTGGAGTGGCTCTTGTCCACCCGGTAAAAGCGCTCGAATACATGTTTCAGATCCTTCGCCGGAATTCCAATCCCGTTATCTTCCACGCAGACGCTGACATGGTTCGGCGTGGTCGCTATTCTTACCAGGACCTTGCCGCCTGCTTTGTTATATTTAATGGCATTATCGCACAGATTAAAAATCATCTCCGTCACCACCTGGCGGACGCCTTTTATTTTTCCGTGATCTCCATCCAGAATCAGGCGGATATCTTTTTTATCTGCCTCCGGTTTCAGCCGGTTCAGAATTTCGCCGGAAAGCGCGTAGGTATCAATAATCTCCCACTCGTACTCCATCTTTTCATCGTCCAGACGGCTCAGCTTAATGATGTCGTTCACCAGGGAGATCAGCCTGCTGGCTTCCTCGTAGATAGATTTGGAGAAATCTTTGACGGTTTCTTCGGGAACGCCCCCGTCCTTCATAATTTCAGCGAAGCCGGAAATGGAGGTAAGCGGAGTTTTCAACTCATGCGAAACATTTGCCGTGAAATCGCGTCGAAACGTCTCTCTCCGGACACTTTCGCTGTGTTCCCGTTCCCGGATCAGCATCTGCTGTCTGGATATTCTCTCCAGAAGAGGCGAAAGCTCTTCATAGGTCTGATTATTTTCCGGCTCATCCAGATCCAGATGATTCAGCGGCCCCAGTATCTTTTTGGAGACTTTCATGGAAAGAAACAGGGACAGCATAATGGCAACCATGAAAATAATAATGGCCGGCTGCAGCAGTCTGCGCAGCAGCATCCAGACGGAACTGAGGTTCTGCGCCACCCGGATGACCGAACCGTCCGGCAGCTTCTTCGCGAAATAAATCGTCTCCCTTGTCAGCGTAGTCGAGCGCCGGATGCTTTGTCCGCTTCCGCTTTGAACAGCCTCTTCAATCTCCGAGCGGTCTGAATGATTTTCCATCGTATCCACATCGGCTTCATTATCAAACAGGACCGTCCCATCCGCATCGATCAGAGTAATCCGGCTTGTGCTGTCCACATGATTCAGGTAACTGATGCCGTTGGTCTCCACCCCTGCGGACAGAATAGACGCCTCTTCCTGCAGGTTGTCCAGGGTTTCATTTTCAAAAAAGCGGAACAGGTAGACCACTGTCATCCCCATGCTGATCAACACAATAATCAGTGATACCAGAAAAGTATACTTGAAGATTTCGTTGCTGAGCGGCCCCTTTGTATGTCTTCCGGATCCCCTGCCGTTTCCCGGTTCTCCCGGCGCATGAATATCCGTCCCGGGTTTTTGTTTGTATTCTCTTTCATCCGGAAACTGTTCCGGTGCGATTCCTGCTGTCTGCATTCTACCGATCCTCTGCATGCATAGCGTCTGCCTGTTCATTCCTTGGCAAGCTTATATCCGATTCCCTTGACTGTCTGGATATAGCTTCCCGCCTTCTTGCCCAGCTTCACGCGCAGCTTGCGGATATGCACATCCAGCGTTCGGGATTCCCCGTAATATTCTCCCCATACCCTGGAGAGCAGCTGTTCGCGGCTTACTACTTTTCCCTTTGCCTCCAGCAAAACCATCAGCAGATTAAATTCCTTATAAGAAAGAGTCACTTCTTTCCCTCCGACTTTAATGATGTGCCTGGAGGGATCCACATAAAGGGTTCCTACCTTATATTCCTCCTCCGGAATTGCTTTTTCCGGTTTCTCGTCCATCAAGGAAGGCATTCTCCTGCTTCTCCTGAGCACGGCGCGCACACGGGAAGTAAGCTCCACAATACCAAAAGGCTTGGCAATATAATCATCCGCTCCGCTGTCCAGACCGGTCACCTTATCGTACTCGCTGCTTTTTGCGGTGAGCATGATAACAGGAAGATCTGCCGTGTTGATATCCTGGCGCAGCCGGTGAAGAATGCTGAGCCCGTCCTCCTCCGGAAGCATAATATCCAGCAGAATCAGATCCGGCTGTTTTTTCTCCATTGCCTTATAAAACTTCTTAGGCGTAGGGAATCCCTCCGCCTCAAAGCCCTCCCGGACCAGAGCATAACTTACGAGCTTCCGAATATTATCATCATCCTCCAGAATATAAATCATACCGGCAGAGTTCCTTTCCTTCTTCTCTCCCCGACTCGTCTCTGAATCCTGATCCATCCTGTCATCTGCCATAATTATAAAGCCTCTTCCGTGCTGCCTCAGCTGCCTCCGTTTACATTGTTTGCATTGGTTAACATTCTAATGTTAACTCAAACTGTCTATTGCAGTTTACCATGTCCATGTTAACTCTAATACCCGGATAATGTAAATTCTATATTAACCTCCTCAGCTCTCGGAATTTTTCCTGTATCTGTCTGTATACTGCAGACGCAGCTGTCCTTTTACAATGAAGGTCACCCAGGAAGCAATATTGGCGGAATGATCGGCCATGCGCTCCACGTATTTGTTGATCATGAGATAATCCAGAAATTGATCTGTATGCCCCGGATTTTTCTGGATCTCTGCACTGATTTCCTTCATGATGACATCAAAATCCCTGTCTACTACTTCATCATTGCGGATAACCGCGGCGGCGAGCTTTGTGTCTCCATTGAAAAAGCTCTCGATGGTGTCACTGACCATATCGCGCATCGTATCAAACATACCGGTGAATGCCACCGGGACATGTACCTCCGGCCCTGCCGCAATCCTCTTGATGTACATAGAAATATCGCTGCAGTTGTCCGCGATGCGCTCCAGATCGGAAATCATACGCATATAAGAAGCTATTTTTCTCCAGTCAGACGCAATCGGCGCCTGCTTGACAACAATCTCGATGCACCTTTCTTCAATCAGGCTCTCGTAGTGGTCAATAATATCGTCGTGCTGCATAATCTGATTGGCACGCTCTGTATCAAGCCCGGAGAAAGCCTCCACCGTCATATCAATCGCCCTTTTTACCTCCGTACCCATGGCCCGGATCTGGCTGCTGATATCCCGAAGTTCCTCATCATACTCTATTCTTGTAGCCATATCTTTTCCTTTTCCCGTATAAAAAACAATACCGCCTGTTCTCTCCCGCTCCGCAGAATCAGCCGAACCTTCCTGTGATGTATTCTTCGGTCTTTTTGTTTGTCGGATTCAGGAAAATCTGCTTTGTTTCGCCCGCCTCTATCAGCTCTCCCAGAAGGAAGAAAGCGGTTACGTCGGAAATACGGTTTGCCTGCTGCATATTATGTGTAACCATAACGATGGTATATTTTTTCTTCAGTTCGAGGCACAAATCCTCAATCTTTGCAGTGGAGATCGGATCCAGGGCTGAAGTAGACTCATCCATCAGCAGTACCTCCGGTTCCACGGCAAGCGCACGCGCGATGCAGAGTCTCTGCTGCTGGCCTCCGCTCATGCCAAGAGCGCTGGTTTTCAGCCTGTCCTTGCACTCATCCCAGAGCGCGGCCTGCTGCAGAGACCGCTCTACAATCTCGTCCAGCTTTGCGTGGCTGCGGATTCCGTGGATTCTCGGTCCGTAAGCAACATTATCATAAATAGACATCGGGAACGGATTGGCCTTCTGGAACACCATCCCGACTCTCTTCCGCAGAATGTTGGCATCCATATCCTTGTAGATATCCACACCGTTCAGTGTGACTTTTCCCTCAATCCGGCAGCTCTTTACCAGATCATTCATACGGTTAAGCGTCTTCATGAAAGTGGATTTTCCGCAGCCGGAAGGTCCGATCAGCGCGGTAATCTGGTGTTCTTCAATGCTCAGATTGATATCCTTCAGCGCCTGGTGATCTCCGTACCAGAGATTCAGATTTTCACTTTGAATAATTGTTGCCATAATTTCTCCTTAATCCTCATTCTGCGTCGGACGGCGCAATTTTTTTGCCACCAGTTTGGCTGCCATATTGATAAGAAATGTAAGCACCAGAAGAATCAGCGCGATGGCAAATGCCACATCAAATTCTCCCCGCTCCTTTGCATACATATACAAAGCTACCGTCAGCGTTGACCCGGCATGTCCGGGCTGAATGGCTTCTCCCAGGTTCATAATCTCGTTTGCCATGCCCGCCGTAAACAGAAGGGCGGCAGATTCTCCTACGATACGTCCGATTGCCAGAATACATCCGGTCACAATACCGTCGATAGAGGAAGGCAGAACGACAGTCCGTATCATATACCACTTGCCCGCTCCAAGCGCCAGGCCTCCCTCCCGGTAGCTGTCCGGCACGGTTTTCAGGCTTTCCTGCGTCGTACGGATGATGGTGGGGAGCGTCATAATTACCAGGGTAAGGGCGCCCGCCAGAAGGCTGGTTCCAAGGCTGAAGAACTGCACAAAAATCAGCATGCCGGCCAGACCATAAATAATGGAGGGGATTCCGGCCAGTGTCTCTGTCGCAAATTCAATAACGCTGACCAGCTTGGCATTGGCTGCGTATTCCGTCAGATAAACCGCGGTGCCGACGCCCAGCGGAAGAACCAGAACCAGCGTCATCAGCACGATATAGAGCGTATTCAGGATATTCGGAAGAATTCCGATGGTGTCATTCAAAAGGCTCGGACTGGTGCTGACAAGCGTCCAGGTAACATGTGCCGCTCCGCGATAGATGATATAACCGATCATGCATGCCAGAAGCGCCAGAATAATAACAAAGGATACCCGCATGAGTCCCTGGAGCACACCGATCTTTACTCTTCTGGAAGAAGAGATTTTACCGTTTTCCGGAGGAACGCTCCCATTCTTCCCGTCCGCTGTTTTGGCCACCGGCCTGCTGATACTCTGGGGATCTGCCGCGGAATATGTAATCATATCAGATTTCATTTATTTTTCTCCTTCTTGAATACGAAATTCAGCAACAGAGTAATAATCATAATGAAGATAAACAGCACCAGGGCAATTGAGAAAAGCGCCTGTCTCTGCAGGCCGGAAGAATAAGACATCTCACTGGCCACAGCAGTTGTAAGGAACCGGACGCTCTTGAAAAGTCCCGGCATATTGGCCACATTTCCGGACACCATCATGACAGCCATTGCTTCCCCGATCGCACGCCCGACACCGAGGACAACCGCAGAGGCAATTCCGCTTTTTGCGGCCGGAACAGATACCTTAAAAACAGTCTCCGTATAAGTCGCGCCAAGTGCCAGGCTTGCTTCCTCATATTCGCGCGGAACCGCCAGAAGAGAAGTTTCCGATACGCTGATTACGTTTGGAAGCACCATGACAGAAAGAACGATGATGGCGGAAAACAGATTGGCGCCGTCCGGAAGATGGAAAATTGTCCGGACTGCAGGGACAATAAGGATCATGCCGACAAGACCGTAAACCACGGAAGGAATGCCGGCAAGAAGCTCAACCGCGGACCGAATCAGCTCTGCCAGTCTGCTGCCTGCAAATTTGGAAAGATAAATGGCGCATAAAAGTCCGACCGGTACAGCAAGAAGAACCGCTCCGAAGGTTCCGTATACGGATGTCAGTATAAACGGAAGAATTCCGAATTTCGGATCTGCCGCAGTAGATGCCCAGACAGTTCCAAACAGAAATTTGAAAATTCCTATGGTTCCGATTGCCGGTACACCGGACACAACCAGAAATAAGGTAATAAACAAAACAAAGGCAACCGACAGCATTCCGCAGATGAAAAAGATAAGACTCATTGCCTTCTCTGCCGGATTTTTAGCTTTCTTTACATTCATGGATTACAGAACCCCTCCAGGCAGCTTTTCTGCCATAACTGACGAATTCCCGAAAAGTGCCCTGACCGGCTGCTTAACGGGATATTGTCACAGCTTTATCATTCTGTACCGGCGGCGGCTAAAAGCCGCCGCACTGCTCTTTTTCAGGTCTGATTATTTTGCAACCGGCACTGCGCCTGCCTTTTTAATCAGCTCATCTGCATCCTTGCTCTGCATGTAATCGAAGAATGCCTGTGCCTGCGGGCTCAGCTCTGCGCCCTCTTTGGTAATTACATTGAAATTACGCTGAATCTTATAGGTACCGTCCAGAACGGTCTCCTCTGAAGGTGCTACTCCTTCTACAGTAAGAGCCTTTACGGTGTCGTTAATTGCTGCCAGAGAAGCATATCCGATTGCGTTCGGGTTATTGGCAACGGTCTGAATCACATCACCTGTGGATGTCAGCTCCTGAGAAAGCTTGCAGGCATCCTTTGTATCTGTGATTGTCTCAAATCCGTCACGGGTACCGGAACCTGCCTCACGTCCGATGCAGACGATTTCTCCGTCGGATCCTCCTACATCCTTCCAGTTTGTAATCTCTCCTTTGTAAATCTGTGCGATCTGGTCAATGGAAAGATCTGCTACGGAATTCTGCGGGTTTACAATCATAGCAATTCCGTCAATGGCAATGGTAGTCTGAACCAGTCCGTCTTTTTCGTCATCCTTCAGGTCACGGCTTGCAAGTCCCAGATCTGCGGATCCTTCCTTTGCGGCTGTGATACCGGAAGAAGAACCGGTCGGATTATAAGTAACCTTTACATTCGGATATTTCTCCTGAAAAGCCTCGCTGAGATAACCGATTACCTTCTCCATGGAGGTAGAACCGTCTGTGCTGACCGTTCCGCTCAGGTCGCTGCTTGCTGTGGCATCTGCAGAAGCGGAAGATGCGCTGTCTGCTGTGGAAGATGCCGTATCTGCGGAGGACGCCTCTTCGGATGAAGCTGCTTCTGTGGAAGCGGCCGCCTCAGTAGCGGATGCTGCGGTGTCGCTGGCGCTATTGCTGCTCTCTGTGGTGCTGGAAGAGCTTCCGCATCCTGCCATCATAGTTGCTCCAAGCATTCCTGCGAAAAGCACCGCTAAAACTGATTTTTTCATTTTCCATTCTCCTTCTGATCTGGTCTGATCAAATTTCCCCGGACCTTCATTTCCGGATCGTAATGTATTTACAGCTTTTCGTCTGTATGCGCTTATTCTGCCACACGCAATGTAAACTCCGAAACCAAAGCTGCGTTAACTCTGTGTAACAGTCCGGTATTCATGTAAACTTCTCCCAACTGGTATTTGTAACCGCTGCCCGGCTACTTCCCTTTTGTTTCTCTTTTCTTTCTTCTCCGGGAGCGCTGTTAACCGGACAGAAAAAGAGAAGGCGGCGCCTCGGAAAAATCCCGAGGCTGCCGCCTTCTCTTTTACCTGTTTTGTCCTGAAAACCGTCTGGTCTCCTGACGGTTACGCTAAATCTGCTAAATACACCTGGCCGCAGGACATTTATTTCAATTCATTGGACCGGTCATACCATTTGCCGCCCCAGTACATATGGCTGGAGACCTCTGCCTTTTCCGGCAGCTGCACATCCTTCATGATCCATTTATAGAATTCCTCAAAGCCGGTACGATCCACAATGTAGCCGATGTGCTCCTTGCCTTCCACCGCATGGGGATCTATGTACTCTTCCACATAGGCGTACGCATTCTTTATGATTTTTGTAATGCTCTCCTCGTCCGCCCACCGGATGAAATCTTCCGCCAGACGAGGGTTTTTCTTTCCGGTACGTCCCAGAAGAGTCAGCCGGAAATATCTTTCCTTGCTTCTGGTCCATGCCCTGGTCGGGCAGTACGTCACGCAGACTCCGCAGCCAATACAGAGATCCGTATCGCGGACCACCTTATTGTTCACCAGCCTGAGTGCGCCCACCGACCTTTTTTCACAATATTTCACGCACTGTCCGCATCCGATGCACCGGTCCGGATCGTACTGCGGCTCTGTCATTCCGATAATGCCAAAATCATCCATCCGTACCTTGGCGCAGTCGTTGGAGCAGCCCGTAAAAGCGACCTTGACATGCCTGTTGTTCGGGAAAATCTCATGTTCTACCTTTCTGGCAAAAGCAGTTGTATCATAGCAGGCAAACGGACAGAGCTCTTCTCCGGGACAGGCCACAATATTTCTTGTTCCGGAAGCAGAGTAACCTTTCCCTCTTTCCTCCTGATTGGTTCCCATGGCGTCAATGATCGGCTGCAGTTTTTCATTCACCTCACCCATCTTCTCCATCGGAATTCCAAGAAGCTCTATGCCCTGACGGTTGGTGATAAAAATGGTTCCGTCTCCGTACTCCTCGGCAATTTCTGCCACCTGGCGCATGACCTTTGCGTTAATTTTTCCTCCGGTGATACGGATTCTGGACGCTGTCTCTCCTCTTACCTTAGAGTAACGAAACGCGTTTTTCTTGAGTTCTTTTACATTAATATCCATGTTTCGTTCCCCCCTTAGTCAATCAGATTTTTACTTTCGGTGTAATTGAAAACAGGTCCGTCCAGGCAGACATATTTGTCTCCGATCCGGCAATGGCCGCATTTGCCCAGACCGCAGCACATCTTTCTCTCATTGGATACCCAGATATTTTCCTCCCGGAACCCCATGTCCAGGAAGCCCATAATAGAAAAGCGCATCATGGGCGGCGGTCCCACAACAATAGCTTTTGCAGCAGAAACATCCCGCAGCTGGATCTGCGGAATATATTTCGTGACCAGGCCGATATTTCCCGCGTATCCTTCCGGTGCCCCGTCAACGGTAAGCACCAGATCCAGCTTGTCCTTCCATTCTTCCAGATCCGAACGGAACAGCATATCCGCCGGGCTTCGGAAACCGACAATGACATGGGTATCTTTTGCCGCAGGGGAAGCCGCAAGTGCTTCAATGACTCCCCGAACCGGCGATACACCGGTTCCGCCGGCCACGACCAGCGTCTCTCCATGGTCAAAGATGCTGATATCGAACCCGTTGCCGTAGGGTCCCCGCATCAGGAGAGAATCTCCCACATAATTTTCAAACACTTCGTTGGTAACCCGGCCCACACGGCGTATGGTCAGTTCTACGTAACCGTCTCCGATTCCGCTGACAGAAATAGGCGCTTCTCCGAATTTCGGAACAGAAACCTCAAAAAATTGTCCCGGTTTTACCTCTCCATGATATTCCATCCGGAAAGTATATTCCTTCTGCGTATGTTTTTTGACATCCAGAATCTTGGATGCAAAGGGAATATAGGGGTTGCTCATGCCTGTGCCTCCTTTCCGTCCTCCGCCGAACGAATTGCCCTGTCAACTTTGTTGATGCACTCAGAGAAAGAAATATACTCCGGACAGACCATATCGCACCGGCCGCAGCCTACGCACATCTGATATCCGAATTTCTTCTTAAAATCAGATATCTTATGAAGAACCTTGAAGCGCATTCTCTCACCGTGTTTTTTGCGGTATTCACCTCCACCGGCCACATTGGAGTATCCATCAATCATGCAGGAGGCGTGCACGCGGCGGCGCTCACCGACTTTTCCGTTATCGGAATAATAGATATCCTCCATGGTAAAACAGGTGCAGGTCGGGCAGACCAGCGTACACCGGCCGCAGCCGATGCAGCGGCTGTCGTACTCGTCCCATACCTTATCTTTGCAGATAGAAACCGGCACTTCATCCGGAACAGAAACAAATATTTTATTGGTCTCTACATGAGCCGGAGCCTTATCCTCTTCGCGGACACTGTTTCCGGAGAAAAGCTCCCGAAGTCCTTCTTCCTTTAAGTCAGAGTAGATTTCCCCATCTGCTTCTTCTACCGAAAACACATACCCGTCTGTACTTTCATTGGTATGCATGTCCACACAGAAGCAGTCATCAAAGCTCTCCCGGCAGCCGATCAGAACAAACTTCAGTCTGTCGCGTACTCTCTCGTAAAACCAATCCCTCTCCTGCCCGTTATGCAGGTAAATCTGGTCGAACCGCTTTACCGCGTGTAAATCACAGCTCCGCACGAATACCAGGATTTCCCGATCATCCATCTCCGGCTCTGTCACCTTGTCCTCTGTAAAATAAAATAATGTCCCGGAGACCGGAAGCAGGATTTCCTTGAAGGAATAATCCGATCTTTTCTCAAGCTCAATCTCATCGAAGTTCTTTACATAATCATAGCGGACTACATCTGTGTCTGTAAATCGCCCCTCACCCTTCTTCAGAACCGGCGCGTAAATCCGGTATCTGCTTCCAAGCTGACGGATTACCTCCGCAAAACCGTCCCTGCTGAATACAAATCCCACAAGCTTCTCCTTTCATTTGATAAAAAAATAACAATCGCCAGTTGTGTTATCTGAATCATATCATAAACAAAAAAATCTGCGTGTTGCGCATGCAACGTGTTATACTGTTTTTATCCTCTTTTTTCGTAACGGATGAGCTGCAGGGGAAACTTCTCTAACGGGGAACAAGACTATGAATACCAATCATGCGGGAATATCTGCCGGGCTGGTGGAAGAAGCCGCCGGACTTCCTGTTTTTTCAGGCATCAGCGAGGCACATCTGGGTCCGATGCTGAAATGTCTGCAGGCGACAGAAAAGAAATACAAAAAGAACGAGTTCATTTTTCTGGAAGGTGAAAATGTTGCCTATATCGGCGTGATTCTCTCCGGACAGGTCAATATGCTGAAGGAAGACTTTGGGGGACAGCTTTCTGTTCTTGCTGTCATGCGGAATTCCGAGCTGTTCGGCGAAACCTTTGTGTGCGGCAGCCGTCAGGACACAACAGTTTCCTTTCAGGCGGCTGTCCCGACCAGAGCCCTGCTTCTTCCTTTTCACAGGGTGCTGAACGTGTGCTCCAACAACTGCGCCTTCCACCATCAGGTAATTACGAATCTGGTGCGGCTGATTGCCGATAAAAACATGCTTCTTCTCCAGAAGGTTGAGATTTCTTCTAAAAAAACTCTCCGGGAGAAAATTCTGACTTACCTGTATTTTCTGAAGGGACAGCAGCATTCCAATTATATCGAGTGTCCGCTGGACCGTCAGGAACTGGCCGGATTTCTGAATGCAAACCGAAGCTCCCTGAGCCGGGAACTCTCTTTAATGCAAGAGGAAGGAATCCTGGAGTACGACAGAAACCTGTTCCATCTCCTGCGGACCCGGTGAGCGGCGAAAGCTCCTCCTGATCCGCCCGTTTTTCAAAAAACAGACCTGTTCACATCCCCCTGTTTTTCCTTCACGAAACAGCCGTGTAAACCGCAGCTCCTCCTGCGGGAAGATTTACATGCAGTTTTCCGCCTTCCGCCCGTATTCTTGCTCCGGTTTCAGCGTCCTCCCATTCTGCATCTGCGGCGGGAATCCACAGGTCGGCCGGTTCCCCGTCATTATTGGCCGCCACAAGAACCGCATCCTTATCCTGGAATCGTCCGAATGCGTACTGACGGTTTGTAAGCAGCAGTTCCTGATAAGAACCATTGACACAGGCCGGATGCTCTCTGCGGATCTTACTGAGTACCTGAAGCCAGCCGCAGAGCCAGGGCTGCGGAGCGGTTTTCTCCATTTCGTCCAGCTCCAGAGCCGGGCGAAGCGCATCGTCCCCACCATTCTCCTTTCTTCCTTCTATGCCGAATTCTGATCCGTAGTACACAGAGGGAATTCCCGGAAGCATGTAAACCATGGCGTATACCGGTTTCAGGTGGCGCTTATCCTCCAGCAGAGACGCAATTCTGTTCACATCATGATTGTCCGCAAAGGTATAAAGCTTCATCCCCCTGTAGATTCCCCACTCGTTCCCGAATTCTCTGCGGATGGTATGCGCAATCTCAAAGTAATTGTGAGAGTTGTGTCCGGAGTACAGGCCCTTCCATAATTCGTAATTAGTGACACTGTGAAGTTTACTCTGGTCCGGACCTGCCCAGCGGCTGTAATCTCCGTGGATCACCTCTCCCATCAGCCAGAAATCCGCCTTTTTTGCCTCTGTCCGTCTGCGCAACCCTTCCATAAACCCGAATTCAAGACAGTCTGCGCAGTCCAGTCGGATTCCGTCAATGTCAAATTCATCAATCCAGAAATCGACAACTCCAAACAGATATTCACGGACCGCCGGGTCGTAAAGGTTCAGGACTGCCAGATCTCCGCAGCCGTGCCAGGATTCATAGGAAAAGCCGTCATTGCAGCTGCTGTTTCCGTCAAAATTGATGCCCTTATACCAGTTCTTATAGGATGAATCCCATTTTTTCTCCCGGATATCCCGAAAGGCAAAAAAATCCCTGCCTGTGTGGTTAAATACCCCGTCTACAACGATCTTTATTCCCATCTCATGTGCTTTCTGCACAAAGTACTGAAAATCCTGATTGTCCCCAAGCCTGCGGTCAACCTGCTTATAGTCAGTCGTATCATATCCGTGCGCGGCAGACTCAAACAGCGGTCCGATGTAGATGGCCCGGAACCCCAGATCCCGGATGTGCGGAAGCCATTTTTCCGTCAGAACAGGAAATCTGTGAACCGTCTCTCCTCCTTCATTTCGCCGCGGTGCTCCCAGGAGCCCGATCGGGTAAATATGATAAAATTCCGCCTCTTCATACCATTTGCTCATATTCTTCATCACTCCAAGTAATTGATGATGCCAGGGTTAAAAGCCTCCATTAAAAAGAGCAATTCGCGGCATCATTCAGGTTCAAAAAGTCATAAACCGAAATCGTCCATCCGATACAGCCGATGGGCGTTTTCCCATGTTGTGTTTTCCACCTCTTCCGCAGGAAGCCCCTTGATCTGGGCGATTGCCTGTATGACATAAGGCAGATTCAGCGAAGAATTTCTCTGTCCCCTGTTTGGAACGGGCGTCAGATATGGGCAGTCCGTTTCCAGCACCAGCTGTTCCAGAGGCGCCATTTCTACCGTTTCTTTCAGCTTCCTGGAATTTTTATAGGTTACCACGCCTCCGATCCCCAGGAACATTCCCATTTTCAGATATTCTGCGGCAATCTCTCTGGAATAGGAAAAGCAGTGAATGACTCCCCCTATTTCACCCAGCTTCTCCTCTTTTGCAATCCGCAGAGTATCTTCCGCCGCATCCCGGCTGTGAATGATGACCGGAAACTTTTCCTCTCTTGCCACCTGCAGCTGCAGTCTGAACCAGTGCTTCTGCCTCTCCTGTTTTGCAGGATCCTTTTCCCAGTAATAGTCCAGGCCGATCTCTCCCACGGCAGCTGCCTTCGGAGTCCTCAGCAATTCCCTGATTGCCTCCAATGCCTGTGCTTCTGTCATGCCTTCCGGGACAGAATCCAGATTTTCCGGATGCAGACCATAGGCCGCAAAGATAAAATCATACTGATCCGCCAGAATCCTGGTATTCTCCAGACTCTCCCAATCTGAAGACGCATTCACTGCTTTTCCAATTCCGTTCTCCCGGAGCTTCTGCATCAGCTCCGCACGGTCCGGCTGAAAAGCTTCATCATCATAATGTGTATGTGTATCAAAAATCATTTTTCTGTCCTTTATATACAAATGACTGCCCGCGCACGGAGCATCGGACAGCCGCTGTATTCTTTTATGCGATTTCCGAACCGGACGGCACATCTTTTTCCGGACGCATCAGACAGATATTGCCGTCTGCATCCTCCGCCGCCAGAAGCATTCCCTCCGAAAGAACTCCTGCCAGCTTTGCAGGCTTCAGATTCAGGAGAACCATCACCCTTTTGCCGACCATCTCCTCCGGCTTGTACCACTTCTTAATTCCGGACACAATCTGCCGGGTCTGGTCTCCGACCTTTACTTTTGACACCAGCAGCTTTTTGGATTTTGGAACCTCTTCACAGGAAAGGATCTCCCCCACGGCAAACTGGCACTTTGCAAAGTCATCGTAGGTAATTTCCGGTTTCGGTTCTACATGAAGATCCGCCGCTCCACTCTCCTTCTTTTCCGACGGAGCGTCTTCTTTGTCCTCCGCGCTCTTGGCCGCTTCAGGATTTTTCGCCTCTACCTGCTCCATCACGTCCTTGATGTCCATGCGGGCGAATAGAATTTCCGGTTTTTCTGTCACCTTCGTACCGGACGGGTACAGTCCGAAAACATCCAGCGTCTCATAGGATCTCTCCGCGGTATGAAGCTGCGCCAGAATTTTTTCCGATGTCTCCGGCATAAACGGCTTCAGAAGCGACGCGCCGATGGAGATGCTTTCCGCCAGGTTGTACAGGACAGTCGCCAGCCGATCTTTTTTTGCCTCATCCTTCGCCAGCACCCAGGGAGCCGTCTCGTCAATATACTTGTTGCAGCGCTTGAAAAGGGCAAATATCTCGGTAATGGCATCCGCTACCCGCAGCTGCTCCATTTTTTCCTCTATCCGCGGAGCCGTCCCGGTAACTGCCCGTTTCAGATCCTCATCCACAGGCTCGGTCACACCTTTATTTTCCACAACACCGCCAAAATATTTATTACTCATGGCGATTGTGCGGTTGACCAGGTTTCCGAGGGTATTGGCCAGATCGGAATTCAGCCGCTCTACCATCAGATCCCAGCTGATCACCCCGTCATTTTCAAACGGCATCTCATGCAGGACGAAATAACGCACCGCGTCCACGCCGAAAAGGTCTACCAGGTCATCCGCGTAAATCACATTGCCTTTTGACTTGCTCATTTTCCCGTCCGCCTGAAGAAGCCACGGGTGCCCGAACACCTGCTTCGGCAGAGGAAGATCCAGAGACATCAGGAAAATCGGCCAGTAAATAGTATGGAACCGGATAATATCCTTGCCGATCAGATGCAGATCCGCCGGCCAGTATTTCTTGAACTGTTCCGAACTGTTTCCGTCTACATCATATCCGATACCGGTAATATAGTTTGTAAGCGCATCCAGCCAGACATAGACCACATGCTTCGGATCAAAATCCACCGGAATGCCCCAGGTAAAGGACGTTCTGGAAACGCAGAGATCCTGCAGGCCAGGAAGCAGGAAATTATTCATCATCTCATTCTTACGTGAGACAGGCTGGATAAATTCCGGATGCGTGTTGATGTAATCAATCAGCTTCGGCGCATACTTGCTCATCTTAAAGAAGTAAGCTTCCTCGGAAGCTCTGGTAACCGGGCGCCCGCAGTCCGGACACTTTCCGTCCACCAGCTGGGATTCTGTCCAGAAAGACTCACAGGGCGTACAGTACCATCCTTCATACTTTCCTTTATAGATATCCCCTTTTTCGTACATTTTGCGGAACATCTTCTGAACCTGCCTGACGTGGTCTTCGTCCGTCGTACGAATAAACTTATCATAGGAAGTATTCATCAGGTCCCAGATGCGGTGGATTTCTCCGGACACATCATCCACGTACTGTTTGGGCGTACAGCCCTTTTCTTCCGCCTTGGCCTCGATTTTCATTCCGTGCTCATCTGTTCCGGTCTGAAAAAAGACATCATATCCTTGCATTCTGCGGAATCTGGCAATGCTGTCCGCCAGAACAATTTCATACGTATTTCCGATATGCGGCTTGCCTGACGCATAGGCTATGGCCGTCGTTATATAATATGGTTTGTTTTTTTTCTGCATAGCACACTCCTTCCGCCGGATCCTCCGCAAAATCCCCTCCGGCCGGTGCAAAATCGGATTTTTCGGCAGGCGGTTTTTCCTGAACAGAAAATGTCCGCCTGTATACCGCATGTATTAGAATACATGGATTCCGCAGGATTTGCAAGCCGACCGGGATAGTGTCCGACAGAAAGTTGCTGCGCAGTCAGGATGAAATTTCTATGCTTTCCGGCAGCATGTGTCCTTTTTCCCATGCCTGTTCCGGATAACTTGTCTGTTTCAGATCCGCCGGCACGGCGCATCCCTCCGCGCAGATCATTCCGAAATTCTTCCAGGAGAGATAGCGGAGTTCCGTCTGAAACCAGGCCTTCAGTGCGTCAAAATTCCAGGACTCACTGGCCGCTGCCGCAGCAATCAGAAGTGCGCCTTTTCCCCCTTTGATACGGCTGTTAACGGCATAGAAGCGGTCAATCACCGTTTTCAGGTATGCCGTCATCGTATGATAATACAGGGGCGTCACAAACACGATCAGATCTGCTTTTTTCAGCCCGGAATAAATCTTTTCCATATCATCCTGAAAAATGCAGAGTTCTTTACCTCCACTACATTTTCCGCAGCCGGTACAGCGATGAACCTGAAGCTGTGCGGCATCGAATCTTTCGATTGTATGACCTGCTTCAGCAGCCCCGCGGCAAAAACTGTCCGCCAGCTGTGCCGTCGTTCCCCTCTTGTGCGGACTTCCTGTTAAAACCATGATATTTAACAATTTTATCTCCTTTTCCCGCAATACGGAAGCTGTCTTACAACAGCGGATACAGCCAGATAACTGCGGGAATTGTCACGACTGAGAGCATGGTAGATAGGATGATTCCTTCCGAGCAAAATCTTGTTTCTTTTCCATATTCCATTGCTAAAATCAACGGCATGGTTCCCGCCGGCATTGCCAGGATAATTGCGCTGGCATCTTTAAACCCCTCATCAAAAGGCAGCCGTTTCAGAATCCAAATCTCCAGTATGGGAATCAGTAAAAGCTTAAACAGGCAGAATAAATAATTCTGTTTTTTTCGGAATATCTCAAGAAAAGACGCCCCTCCCAGATTAACGCCGATAATCATCAGAGAAACCGGCACGGCTGCGTCTCCCAGATAACTGACCGCCGAACTCAGCACATCGGGAAGTCTGATATTAAGGAGAAATAAAACAACGGCAAGCGCGCTGGCTATTGTCCCGATATTCATGATCCCGCGAAGCCGGCTGCCAATCCCTTTTTCTTTTTTATCATCCGGCGCAATCAGGCCGATGCCATAGGTATAGATTAAGATATTATATTCAAAAGAGTAAATGGCAACATATACAAGATAATCCTTCCCTAAAAGCGCTGAAATTACGGGGATCCCGATAAAACCCAGATTGGAAAATGTCAGCATCAGCTGATAAATCTCTCTGTCCCCTGTCTTTCTGGCAATCAGCCGGACTGCCGCCATTGCCAGAAAAATAGTAATCGCAAAAAACAGAGCCGCTCCACCAATAGCAGCAAACACGGAATGCCGGTCCTCTATCTTGTTGTCCAGCATACTGGAGATCAGAATCGCAGGGTTGAAAACATCAAGCATCAATTTAGAAAGACATTTGTTGTTTTCATCATTAATAATCCGTGCTTTTCTGCAGAGCCAGCCTGTCATAATCAGAATAAGTATGACCAGCATCTGTTGAAAGGCTATCTCTGCACTCATAGTACCGTACTCCTGTCACTGATTATCCGATCTCATCTTCGGACTTATCCGAATAACGGCGTCCTACCGTTTCTGCATCTCCGACTATTCCCTGAACAACGAATACATTTCCCGGAGGACAGCCAGGTACCCACCTGCCCTGATCTTCAAGTTTTTTGGTACACTGCCCTACCAGCACGGTGTTATCCTTTGTCGCACCTTCCGGGAGCTCCTTAACGGGTCCGACAACGATATATTTGCCTTCCAGATATTTTTCATATCCTCCCGCTTTCAAGTCCATTAAAGCACTGATCACGGTATTTCTGCAGCCTGTACATGCGCCTTCATCAAAAATCAGCTGATAAGGCGGAAGTCCGGGAATGGTGACTTCGGATGAACGCTTAAAACGGCGTGCCACAGACTGAATGGTACAGCCCTTCACTTCAATCTTATCCAGATCTTTCTCGCCTAATCCCCGGTTATAAGCCTCCACCGTAATCATAGGAGCATTGACGTCATATCCCATAATGGCACTTCCAACAGAATCACAGGCAACCACATCCTTAGAGGCCACAATGAGATCCATCTCAACCGTTTCTCCGTAAATCGGTCCGAGACCCTGCTGACAAAATGTCCCATCAATTACTGTCATCACCGGTTTAATCGTCTGAATAATATCCACCACACCGTTTACCACTCCATGCCGGTGGAAAAACTTTTTCTGACCGTCTGCGATCAACCCCTTCAGGTTTTTCATCCCCAGAGTAACCTCTGTCTGGTCATGCGTCTTCATGACGGGGACACTGATTACCGCATCCGCCTCCGCAACGATATCCCAGGTATTCATTTTCTGAATCACCTTTCCGTTTTCTGTCGGAATCGATGCCGGTTTTCTGCTCTTTAAGTCGATCACCTGAAAACCCTCATCCCGCAGTTTCTGATACCCGCAGGCCTGAATAACCTCCTCGGTATCTACACCTGCCGCCGCAGACTCCGCGATAATTGCCTCCGCGCCTTCTTCTCTGACACGCTCCGCCACTGCTTTTGTCACTTCCCATCTGGTAACGCCGCCCGTACAGCGTTCCTTGGGAACAGCGACAAAGTTAGGCTTCACCAGCACCTTATATCCCGGTTTGACGATATCCGCCAGTCCGCCGCAATCCTCAATCGCCTTATAAACCGCCTTTTTTATCTGCTCATATTCATTACCTTCTGTTTTCTGTATGGAAACAACTGACATACCGCACCTCCTGTATTTTCCCGGATCTTTTCCCGTTTTGGACTTTAATTGATATGGAATCTCTTCTTCACAAAATCCGCCATAATCTCCGCCGTCCCGTCGACGCCTAACACGGAACTGTCAATCACAACCTGATTTAACTCCAGATCTTCCTGCTTAAAATGTGTATATCTTTTATGATACCGGTTTCTTGCCTTATCCACCTCGTCAATCATGCTCATAGCATCTTCTTTCTTGAAGCCTAAATCCTCAATGCAGTTTTTTACACGCTGATCATATGGAGCATAGATGAAGAAATTGATATGATTCTTCTCGTTCCTCAGAATATAATCAGAACATCTTCCGACAATGACACAGCTCTTTCTGGACGCCCAGTTCCGGATAATAGAATTCTCTACTTCATAGAGCCTCTCCTTCACCTCAATATTGCTCTTTCCAAGCGGATACCTCATGTACAGCAGACCTGTTCTCTCCTTTTCTTCCAGATTACTGGCCTCTGCCAGGGGCAAATCCATCTGCCGGGCAGCTTCTTCAATAATATCTCTGTCATAAAATTCAATTCCCAACAGTTCCGCCAATTTCATTCCTATCGGTCTTCCCAGGCTTCCGAACTGTCTGGAAATAGTTACGGTATAATTTTCCATATCATCCTTACCCCCGATCCCGGTATACAGTCCTGCCCTGTACCCAGGGCATCACAACAGGTACCCTTCACCGTCACTCATGTGGTTTTCCGGTCTCTGGCTGTTTTGTTCCGTTCCTTCATGATTTCCACAATTTCCTCTGCTTTTTTTGTGCAGATAATTCCCATTTGTTTTAGCTCTTCTGTTACATCCACCGGAAGATTTCCATCCTCTCTGTTTTCATTCAGCAGCCCTCCCATAAAAACCGGAACATCCAGCTGATATTTTCCCAAGGTATCAAGTAAATTCCGGGCAAATGTTTTGGCTACCCCATTAAACGTGCTGACAACGATATACTGACTGTCCGTCTCGATTGCGGTTTCCGCAATTTCTGCCGGGGAGGCATCTGTCCCGATATCATGAACAGAAGCCCCTGCTTTTTTCAGCACACTTCCGACAATATTCTTCCCGAATTCATGCACGTCCGTGGAACAGATGACCAGCCTGGTTCCCGTCAGTTCGCCCTGCGAAATATGCCGCAGTGCATTTTCTTTGATTTTTGTGATCTTCTTTACCATATCTGTCGGCCAGACCGGGATTCTTTCTTCTTCCCTGACCTTTCCCGCTCCGCAATACCGCTCCAGATAGTCCGGACCCAGACGCTTCAACGCCAGCATGATTTCTGCCGGATTTTCCAGATCAATTCCTATCCGATCCAGTTCCTGAAGCGTATTGTGGTAGAATACCTCTGCGCCTTCCAGAAGCTTCTTTTCACAGCTCTCAATTTTCTCCCAATCCATGTATGGTTCATACATTCGGGCATACCGCTCCAGCTCGTTGCTCATAATCTGGGCCTCCAGGATTTCATCCCTGGACGGGATTCTGGCAGCCTCTGAAACCGGAACCGCATTCAGCGCGTGGCCTGTCGGCCGGTGAATCTGCCCGATCATGTCTCCCAGCAGATATCCGTTTGTCACTGAATAGTTTTTCCGGAAATCCGTATCGAAATCGGTTGTGTTGCCGTAAATCATGGTTCCGCAGGAATCGTGACCGTTGATATCATCCAGCGCAAAGGAAAACGCGATCCGAAGCACAGGATCGCTGTACAGATTCCCAAAGCAATGTCCCAGCTTCGCCCCTATCAGATCTTCAACAATATGTTTTTCCAACTTTGCCCAGCCAAGCGTATCGGCAAGATCATGAAACAGGGCACCAAATCCGTCATCCAGATTAGAGTGAACCAGCATACCCCTGTCTTTATAGAGGCCCATAATACAAAAAGCCTCCACCATCCTCTCGGTACGGAGATTCAGATCATAGGGAAACGGATATTCATAGGTATAGTAATGGGAAACATTTCCTATCGTTGTGCCTCCTGCCGCAAATGCCAGACGAAGGTTTTCAATGGAATTCAGTGTTCCAATCATATTGTCCCCAAAATGAACCATAACCGGCGCGGCCTGGGCAACCCGAATCCATTCTTCTTCAGACTGAAAAACCAGTCCCGCTCCCCGCGGGATATTCTGTCTCTGTTCCTCCGGAACTCCCATCTGCACATCCAGGCAAATTCCGAATCGGTCCAGGCTGGCATTTCTGGCCTGAAGCTCACGGTAAATATACTGAATGGCAGCAATCGTCTCTTCCGCGGAGTTATAACCGATGTGTGCGTGCCGCATGATTTTTCCGGTTTTCTTACACTGTTCTTTGTATTCCCGTTCCGATTTTATTCCGTGAGCATCCATAAAAGGACTTCTTCCTATTTTCCATCCCTCTGAGACCTGCTCCGCATACAGCTGCATTTCTTTAAACGAAGGCAATTCTTTCTTAATTAAACCCTGCCTTGTAATCTGTGGCATCTTAACCATCTCCTGCCCTTTTCAAGCTATTCACCGCAATCTGGTACGCACCGCCGGGATTCTCTTCCGCTGAAAGACCTGCCGCAAAAAGCAGGTATCTGCTGTCTACGAAACAATCCGCGTGTTCCGGGAGCAGCAGTTCCTTCTCCTCCGGCTTTCGCAGCGCCATTCTGAGAACTTTTTCCGGCTGTTTCCGAAAAATAATCGGCCCGCCTGTCCCGATCAGCGTCTTTACATTTGTCAGATTTTTTCCGTTTTGTATCAATACGGAATCTTTTCCATATGCGTTTTCGACCCTTCCGCAATGCCTTCTGGCGGAAGTATAAACAGCCGCCTCCGCCAATTTTTGATCCAGAGCGGTTTCCTCTTCATTATCCGGCAGAAACGCTTCCTGCCGGGTTCTGCGGACGCACATCTCTTCAACCTTATTTTCACTCCCAGAGAAATGCCCCTTCAGGATAAAACCTCTTGCATTTTCAAAAAGAGACTTTGCGGAAGACCTGAGTCCGAGATCTCCCTCCACGCTTCTTTTGGCAAAGGGTTCCGGAGCTCCTACCGCTTTCATCCCTTTCGGAAGATTATCGCTGAAAGAATATACGTCTGTGGTGGCTCCTCCGACATCAAACAACATGCAGCTTCCTATTCCGGTTTCATCATTCCCAGACCCTTTCGCAAGAAGGGTACCTGCCCGCAGAACCGCGGCCGGCGTAGGCATCACAATGTCTCCGACATATTTCCTTACCTCATTCATGCCCCGCATACCGGTAATACGATTCATAAAAATATTATGGATAACCTTCTGTGCCGGCCCGGCATTCAGACAATCCAGTTCCGGAAATATGTTATCGGTCAGGTAACATTCTATGCCGCTTTGCAAAAACTTTGTCCGTACCTCCTGGGCAATTTTCTTATTCCCCGCGTAGATAACCGGACAACTTACCATTCTTTTTCCCGCCAGCATTTCCGTATTATGCCAGAGCCTGTCCACATTTCCTTCATCGGTTCCGCCGCAGAGCAGCAGGATAGACGGGTTGGCCTCTCGGATTTCTTCCAGTTTCTTATCATCCAGGATTCCATAATAGGAACGGATGACTCTGGCACCCGCTCCCAACGCTGTGTTCATGCCGGCAAGAAGACTGTATTTTTCCGTCAATCCGACAACAACCATCCTGAGCCCGCCTGCCGCGCTGCTGCTGGCAAGCATATGCGCGCTCCGAACTGCCTCCTCGCCGATATACTTTGCGGCAATTTCCAGATTCGCCTTCAGACCCTGCACCGCGTCCGTCTTTACCGTTGAAGGAACCCTCGATGTAACTGCGGTTTCCGCATTCTCCAGATCAAGAACCGCCATTTTGGTATAGGTGCTGCCAAAATCAAAGCAAATTGTATATCCCATATTTTTCACCGGCTTTTTTCTCTGTTTTTCCTGTCATGCGTTCATGATCAGACCTCCGCTGAAATTCAATACTTCACCATCCATATAATCGAAGGACTCTGTACACAGGGCTATGATGGCCTTTCCGATTTCTTCCGGATCCGCCATGCGTTTTTCCAAAACGCTGTCCATCTGACTTTTCCAGCGGCCTGCTTTCAGCACAGTTTCTGTTGCCACCCATCCGGGGGCAATTCCATTGGCATGAATACCATAAGGAGAAAGCTCAATGGCAAAAGACTTTACCAGACTGTTAACAGCGGCTTTTGAAGCGGCATAAGCAGCAATTCCCGCCGAGGGGAGCCATCCGTCCACCGAGCTTACAAAAATGAGCTTTCCCCCTTTGCATGGAATCATACTTTGTTTTGCTGCTTCTCTTGCCATCTCGAAGGCTCCCCATACATTAACCCGGAAAACTCTGTCAAAATCTTCTTCTGTCATTTCAAGAAGAGGAGCTGCCGGATAAATTCCGGCATTATTAACGAGAATGTCAATCCGGTCCATCTTCTGCACAGCCTGTGCTACGGCATTTTTTATCTGCTCTGTATCCTGCATTTCACACGGTATAAAATGCATGCTTTCCCGGTATTTTTCCTTTGCATTTTTTGTTACTTCATCGCCGGCTTCCACATTTCTTCCGGTGATACATACTTCATAACCACAGGAGGCAAACTGCTCTGCAATCGCTTTCCCAATCCCATGTGTTCCGCCAGTGATAAGTACTTTCTCATATCTGCGAGCCAATTCCTTCACCCCCTGTCATCAAAAATCTTTTCAATTTGCAGCTATATCCGCATATTTGGTAAATACGTCCTCTCCGAACCACTTTTCACTTAATTTGCCAAGCGTTCCATCTTTAATCAAAGCGGCCACAGCTCCATTGACGTCTGCGCAGAATTCCTTGTCATTCCGGTTAATCAGAAAATGTCCGCCGACAACAGTAAACGGATCCAGAATGGTAATTTCAGACGCCAGATCCTTATCCTGGTCCAGTACCTCCTTGAACATATCCGGAGAATCAATCATTGCGTCATACCTCCCGGCAGCCACATAATTCAATCCGTCTGCGATACTGATCAGAGAAGAACCCGTTTCCTGAACGATTCCGCAATCCGGATGCTCCTTCATATAATCCAGATAAACCTGCCGAAGTCCATCAGCCTCCGGTACCGGAACAAGTTTTCCACCGTTGTACAGATCTTCTATGGAAGAAATCCCGCTGTCCTTTTTTACCGCGATGCTGACACCTGCATAGTAATCAGAATCTGAAATATAAAATTTCTTCTGTCTTGCGGATGTATCATATTTATCCCCGGCTTCCAGATCATACTGTCCCTGCTCCAGGCCGATAGCTGCGGCATCATAATCCACCACATTATAGGAAAATTTATACTGGGGAAGCATGGCATCAATCAATTTGAGTACCTCATAATCATAACCAGCCGGATTTCTGTCATCATCCGTATAGGTATACGGAGAAACATTTGCATCAAGTGCGATCTGCATTTCTTTCGCGTCACTGTTATCATCGACAGCCGCAGTCGAATCATAACTGTTTGCTGTTACATATGCATCCGATGAGCCAGCTGAAGAGGATGACGAAGTTCCTACACTCTCGGAGGACGCTGCTGCCGCTGCGGATGTTCCTGATGATGAGGATTCCGAAGTTCCGGAAGACGCTGTACTGCTCGAACTCCCACATCCTGCCGCCATCAATCCTGCCCCAAGTACAAGTGCCATACCCATAGCAATATTTCTGGTCATTCTTCTCATAATTCTTCCCTCCTTGAATCTCTGCCGCGGTTTTCTGTATAACGAACAGTTTTGCAAAACATCATGCCGATAGTTTTCCAAGAAACTGCTGCGTCCTTTCATTCTGCGGATGGTCTATCACATCGGTTGGCCTGCCCTGCTCAACCACTCGTCCTCCATCCATAAAAACAACATTTGTGGCAACATCGTGGGCAAATCCGATTTCATGCGTCACCACCATCATGGTAATTCCTGTTTCTGCAACTTCTTTCATCACCTGCAGAACCTCGCCAACCAGTTCTGGATCCAGGGCTGATGTAGGTTCATCAAATAAAATAACCTCCGGATTCAGCACAAGCGCTCTCGCAATACTCGCTCTCTGCTGCTGGCCTCCTGACATCTGTGACGGATAATAATCCAGCCGTTCTCCCAGCCCGACTTTATTCAGGGTTTCAATACTCCTTTCCCTGGCTTCTTTTTTATCCATCTTCTGAACAAGTACCAGTCCTTCCATGACATTTTGCAGGACTGTTTTGTTCTTAAACAGGTTGTAATTCTGGAAAACCATGGCCGTTTTCTTTCGGAGTCCGTAGATTTCTTTTTTCGTCGCCTGTTTGCAGTCCACCTGAATATCACCGATCCGGATGGTTCCCTCATTTGCGGGGCCAAGAAAATTGATCGTTCTCAGAAACGTTGTCTTTCCGGAACCACTGGGTCCCAATATGGCAAGAACTTCTCCCTTATTAATATCAAGATCAACACCACGCAAAACTGCCAGATCGCCAAATGCCTTTTTTATGCCGCGTACTTCTATCAAGCTGCTCATTATATCCACCTCTTTTTTCTGTCTTATTTTCTTCTGCCAATACTGTTTCTTTTGTTTTATTCTTTACGGCATCCCGGAAGTTTTCTTCTTTTCCCCTTCCTGTTTTTTAAATACAGACACCGCGCTGTAAATCATTAATCCAACCATCGCAATCTGCAGGACTGTCACATTAATATTCCTGACCAGGCGGACGGCAAAAACAACTGCCACTGTGCCAAAAACGCTTGCAAGAACTGCCTTGCCGTTATATTTTTCCGTTTTCAGGAACGCAAGCCCTCCAAACGTGCTGCTTACCGCGTTTCCAGTCATTACAACCGGGTAAATTGACCGGAGATCCATTCCCAGAACCATTAAAAGCGCGATAGCAGGAACGGTCGCCCCGATGCCGGCCATATTTAAGGCTCCCAGAAAAAAGAATGAGATAAACGCCAGATATCTTTTCCATCCTGCCAGCTCATATAACGTTCCTCCTTCCATTCCATTAATCAAAAGTTTGACAATAATCATTGCTGCTGTAGCCAGCATTGCAATGCCGATCACCATACTGATTTTTCTTCCGCTCAGTCTGGAAACAAGTGCCGAGCCGATAACTGCTCCTGCGGTTTCAAATACGACACATCCGACCAGCAGCCCTGCCTCAACCGGAAAAAGGGAGGTATAGGACAGGGCCATCGCGCAGACCGGAAGCACAGCTGCCGTGATAATTGTCCCCGGAAGCACGTCATCTTTTACAATCCCGGCTGCTCTGTATCCGAAAACTGAAATTGCCGTATCCGAAACGCCAAAGGTTCCAAAAAACATGGCAAGCACGGAAATCAAACCATAAAGCAGATAACTTCCTTTCTCTTCACGAATCTTTTTCCGATGACGAAACAATGCGAAAGAAGCGAAGAAAATATAGACGCACGCAAGTCCCAGTACAACGCTCTGTATCATTTTCATGGCATTTCTCATCTTCCGGCCGCTGCGGTTTTTACTTTTGTTCTCCCTATTGTCTTACCTGCCGGACGTACATCCTTCCGGTTAAAGACACCGGCATGCCGTTCCCAGATGCCAAATAAACGCTCCAGCAGAAAATTTAATCCCCAGTAAATCAAAGCGGCATCCGCATATGCTTCCAGATAATTAAGGCCGGCTCCTGCTAATGTTCTGGCTTCTCCCATAATGTCCATGACCATAACCATGTAGGCCAGTGAAGTATCCTTAATCAGTCCGATAAACGTATTCCCCAGATTCGGAATGGCCTCCACAAATGCCTGTGGGAGAATAACTTCTGCCATCATCTGCCTTTTTGTCATTCCGATGGAAATTGCCGCTTCCCACTGTCCGGAATCCACCGATTGAATCGCCGCCCGGAAAACCTCCTCCATATAGGCCGTATAGTTCAGGGACAGTGCTGTCGCCGCGACAACCATCGGGGGAATATCCACATATGTTTTTATCCCCATTGCCTCTGCGATACTCTGAATAGCAAGCGGAAGAGCAACAAACACCAGATAAAGCTGTACCATAATCGGAACGCCCCGCATGATCGTGATATAAACGGAGGAAAACCCGGACCAGAATTTCTTTTGCTCAATTCTTGCCATTGCCATTAGAAAACCCAGGATGGAACTGACCGCCATGCCGATAACCGTCAGCAGAAGCGTAACCGGAATTGCAGAAAGGATTTTCGGAAAGCTTTCAGCCGCGAACTCAAAATTAAAAATCATATTCTACCTCCTCTCCCTATGCTTCTGTATTCAGGATGTCTGATGTGCAACAGCAGCCTGGGCGACCCGGATATCTTTGCTCAGACCCCACTCGACTCTCCGGAACACAATGTCCAGTCCCTTGCAGACCAGCCAGTACAGCGCTGCAACTGCCAGATAAATCCCGACGGCGCCAACTCCTTTTGTCAAACCGGCCAGCCCTTCTCCTCTTCCCATGATATCTATGAATCCTATGGAGAACGCCAGCGATAAAGCCTTATAATCATCAATCAGAAGATTGCTCATATTGGGAAGAGCGATCCTTGCCGCCTGGGGAAAAATGATATGCCAGAAGATCTGACTGTTTTTCATGTTAATGCTCATCCCTGCCTCCACCTGTCCAAAATCCACAGAAGTATAAGCAGAACGGAAGGTTTCGCAAAGAAAGGCTCCAAGATTAAGACTATAGGCAATAAAGACAAACAATGCGGCCGGCCATCTTGTTGCATTCTGATTGCCAAAACCGTTAACGGCTATCGCCCGCAAACCGAAATACACAATCAAAATCTGAATCAGCAGCGGTGTTCCGCGGATAAAAGAGATATAAATGTTCACCAGAACATTTCCAACCGTGTTTCCCTTCAGCCTTACCCAGGCCAGCAGCATGCCCAGAACAATACCGACTCCTATTATTCCCAGAAAAAGAAGCAGCGTTGATGGTATCACACTGATCAGCTTTGGAATTGCGTTAATGAATGATTCAAATTGTTTCATAACAATCTCCTTTCGCTAATAAACATCTGACACCGTCCGCCGGATAAAAAAGAAGGAGCAGAACCACTTCCGGGTTATCTGCTCCTTTGCATCATTCCTATATTGATCCTACACCGTTCTATGCCTATGCGTTGTATGAGTTTTGCTTCGATGTATGATCTCTTTTCGGTTTATCAAATACTATCACCATCATAGCATAAAGTCAACTTGGCTATTTTCCCAAGTTTTTTCACATAAATAGAAATATTATCTGTGATTTGACGAAATCCGGCATGATTCATCTGACTGCTTATGCCTTCAGATCCGGGTAATTCCCGGCAATATATTCTCTTATCCTGCGCACTGCTTCTTCCAGGTTCTGGTCAGAATTAGCAAAAACCAGCCGAAGATATCCCTCTCCCATAGAGCCAAAGGCGGATCCGGGAACGGTTACCACCCTCGCCCCGCGAACCAGCTCCTCCGCAAACTCCTGTGAGGTCTTTCCAAACGCTTTGATATTCACAAAAATATAGAAACTGCCTTTTACCGGTCTGCAGGAAAATCCCGGAATAGAATTCAGACCATTCTGCAGAATATCCCTTCTCCTGCAATAATCCTCAGACATCTGCCGGATGCAGTCCTGCGGACCGGTAAGGGCTTCTACCGCTGCCTTCTGGATAAATGTAGAAACACAGGATACAATTCCCTCCTGCATATGCGGAAGAACACTTTGAAACTGCGTGGGATACAGCATATACCCGATCCGCCATCCGGTCATTGCATATGTCTTTGAAAAACTGTTAAGCGAAAACAACCTGTCACGAATGGATTCAATCTCTGACATGCTGAAAAACTCGGTATGATCAAATAAGATCTTGTCGTACGGTTCATCTGAAAAAATATAGAGATCATGCTTCTCTGCAATCTCCCCGATTCTTCTGCAGTCCTCCTCTGTCAGTACTGAACCAAGTGGATTACTTGGAGAATTTATAATAATCGCCTTTGTTTTCGGGGTAACCGCTTTTTCAATATCCTCCGGACGGATCCGGTAATCATTTTCCTCGTAGACATCGACCCCTGCCGGTTTTCCGTGCGCAAGCATAATCTGCCCCTGGTAATTGGCAAAGGACGGATTTGGCACAATTACCTCATCGTCCGGATCCACCACTGCCAGAAGCCCCAACGTAAGGCCTTCCAGCGCTCCCACCGTGATAATAACCTGGTCAGGATCGTATCCTTTGTACCTTGCAGCAACCGCCTCCCGGAGTTCCGGAATTCCGGCATTGGGCGCGTAATGCGTAAATCCATCATCAATCGCCTTTTTTGCAGCTTCCCGGACGTTCTCCGGTGTGTCAAAATTCGGATCTCCGCAGGTTAAATCGATGACATCTTTATACTGCGCTGCCAGATCAAACATTTTTCGGATTCCTGATGCCGGATAGTTTTTTGCAATTTTTGACATTTCCATTGACATTTCCTCCTTTTCCACTGACAAATATTCAGATATGGGCATCAAACGTACCTTTTGCGTCCATTTATGGTCACGCATGATATCAGACTTTTAACACGATAATTATATTTTCCTGACGAAAAAAAGCGGAATCTGTTCAGATCCCACTTCCTTGTGAAAAATGCTGTCACTTTTACCAGCCTTATTTTATATTTTAAACCACCATGCCCACATTCAGCCCTCAAAGGCTGCCTACTTTTCTGTGTTCCTTCTGCTGGAAACAATACACGGGCTTATACCGCTCCTTCTTCCTCGCTGTCAATATGATATTCCCTCATGCTGTGCTGCATATGGAGCGCCATTGCCTGTCTTGCGCCGTCTGCGTCCCTAAGCTTCAAATAATTGATAATCATCTTATGATCATCCAGAACACTGTCATATAAAACCTGTCTTTTCTCCCCGGCCTTGAATTCTTCTATCAGCCGGTCCTCGATCATCTGCATCAGCTGAACAGCAAACTCATTATGCGTTGCCCTGGCAATAGCCATATGAAACTTTTCGTTATTGCCCATATCTTCATCCGACTCAAGACTATGTTCCTGAATTTCTTTTCCGATTTGAATGATATTTTCCAGCTCTGCTTCGGTTGCCCGTTTTGCCGCAAAATAGGCAGCCTGCGGCGCCAGCATATAGCGAAGCTCGTAAATATCCCGCAGTCTCCTGTTCTGCAGAGACAGTGCTGCTTTTGATCCGAATCCCTGACTGTCATCCACATGATCAGTTACAAAAGTTCCCTTTCCGCGGCGAACTTCCAGAACATTCTGGGTTACAAGAAACTGAATGGCCTCCCGCACAGACGTCCTGCTCACACGCAATTCCTCCGCCAGTCTGTTCTCGTTGGGAAGTTTTTCACCGGAATGATATTCCTTTTCAACAATAATTTTATTCAGCAGCTCCTGCTTGGCTCTGTCCGCTACCTTCATTGGCATCCACCTTTGCTTTCCTGCGCGAAATTCCGGATATTATCCAGTGCATGTTCAATCATATCTCTTACTGCATGATCCGTATAAAAAGCTGTATGTGGCGTAATAATCACGTTAGGATAGCTCTCAAGCACAGCCACATCATGATCTGTCGGAATAGAATCCCGATGATTGATATTATAAATCCGGGGCTCATGATCCACAACATCAAGCCCCGCCTGACTGATTATTCCGTGCTCTATACCATAGATTAAAGCCTTATTATCAATATTGGATCCCCTTGATGTATTAACAATAACCGCACCTCGCTTCAGGAGTTTTACATTTTCTAAATTAAGCATATGGTAGGTATCATCATTTCCCGGCGCGTGAAAGGTGATTACGTCCGACTGACGAAGCAGTGTTTCATAAGGCACATACTCCGCATGTTTTTTTACCTCTTCGTTTTCATATTTGTCATAAACCAGAATTCTGCTTCCGAAGCCGCTGATCTCCTGAATCACCGTTCTTCCGATTCTCCCGCCGCCTACCACTCCGACCGTCATATCCCGCAGCTCTCTGCCCTGATTCTGCGCCAGCGTGTAATCTCTCACCTTGTAATGCTCCAGAATATACTTTTCCTTCCGGAGACACATAAGTATCAGCATAATCGCGTAATCCGCCACCGCATTTGGCGAATATGTAATATTTGTCACTTTTATGCCAAGCTCTTTTGCGTAAGCAGGATTAATGTGATCCAGTCCTATGCACCTGCATGAAATAAATTTTACTCCGATATCCGCAAATTTTTTCAGCAGTTCATCCGGAACCTGTGTGCCCACAATGGTAATAATCGGAATTCCCTCTGCAAGAAAGTAATTTTCCATGGTGGGCTGAGAACTGCAGTATGTAAATTCAAACTCCCCTGAACTCTCATATTCCTCAAGCAGTTCTTTTTCATCCTCTCTGCAGCTATAGACCAGAACTTTCATTGCAATCATCTCCTATCCGTGCCTACATTTGTAATACATCGCTAACGATGTATTACAAATGTAGGCTTTTCTATTCTGCCTGTCAACTGTTTTTTCAAAAGATTATTTTAATCAAGTAGAAGACGAAGCAGAAACTCCCTAAACAGAAAATCAGGATTAAAAAAGCTCCTCCGGACAGGGAAAATCCCTGTCATCAGAAGAGCCTATCTGATACTTCTCTGTTTAGGATTTCAGAATCCTACCCGGATGGTGCTGCGGATTCCCTTCAGCTGGGCAATACCGTCACGGAATTCATGCTCCGGCATCTTTTCCGTGATAAAAGCAAATTCCCCTGAAATTCCGGGAACACTAAAGCTTTCCACATCCCCGAACACACCGTTTACCCTGACAATCTCCTGCGCCATACAGCCTTCCATACGAACAAAGAAGCGGTTGCGCACATTCTCAATATCCATAAGTTTAAGCGGACGGCTGCTCCAGTTCATGATGATATGCTTGTGCAGATGTTTCGCGCAGTCCACCACGTCTGCCACAACCGCGCTTGCTGTCGGCAGTTTTCCCGCTCCGCTTCCGTAGAACATGGCATCGCCCAGCACATTGCCATGGATAAAAATAGCATTGAAAACACCCTGCACACTGTACAACGGATTATGCGCGTTAATCATTACCGGGCTGACCATAGCGTAAAAACCGTCGTGCACCTTTTTGCTTGTGGCAAGCAGCTTAATACTGGCTCCAAGGCTCTGCGCGTACTTGATATCTGTCGCCGTGATCTTTGTGATTCCCTCGGTGTAAATATCCCTGTAATCGATATGTGCGCCATAGGCAAGTGAAGAAAGAATGGCTATCTTACGGCATGCGTCATATCCTTCAATATCTGCTTCGGGATTTCTCTCCGCATAGCCGTTCTGCTGCGCTTCCTTCAGCGCCTCATCGAAATCCAGCCCGTCCACTGCCATCTTTGTCAGAATATAATTGGTGGTGCCATTCAGGATTCCTTCAATTTCATCAATTTCATCTGCGGTAAGGGAGGAGTTTAACGGACGGATAATCGGGATTCCTCCTCCGCAGCTTGCCTCAAACAGATAGTTGATATCTTTTTTTTCGGCGATCCGCACTAATTCTGTCCCATATTCCGCCACAAGCTCTTTATTGGATGTACAGACACTTTTTCCCGCTTCCAGCGCCTGTTTTGTAAATTCATATGCCGGATGCAGGCCTCCCATCGTCTCCACCACAATGCTGACTTCCGGATCGTTCAGGATAACATTGTAGTCATGAACAAGCACCTTTTCCACCGGATCACCGGGAAAATCTCTCAGATCCAGAACGTATTTGATTTCAATATCATCCGCTGCCTTTTTGTTAATGGAATCGTGATTTTTCTCAATCACCTCTACCACGCCGGAACCGACGGTTCCATATCCGAGAACAGCAATCTTTATCATACTCCAGTTTCCTCTCTTTCAGCCTGTAACGGTTTTACGTCAACTTTTCTTTTATTCTCTTCCCAGAATGCGAAGCTCCCGCACGCCGGACCGCTCTTCAATTTTGCTTAGCATACCGGCTACGTCGCCCTGCTGAGGGATTTCCACACTGATAGTAAGCGTGGCCACACCATTTAAGGGTATGGACTGGTGGATCGTCAAAATATTACCGTGATATTCCGCAATCACATGCAGGACATCCGAAAGAATTCCTGTTTCATCCTTCACCTGGAGTACAATCGTAATGGTTTTCCCTTTTGCCGTGTCGTGAAACGGATAGATATCGTCCTGATATTTGTAGAAAGAACTCCGGCTGATGCCTGCTTCTTCGGTGGCCTGCTGGACCGTCATACGGCGTTCCTCTATCAGCCTCCGGGCCTGCAAAACCTTCAGCAGGACTTCCGGAACGGCCTTTTCTCTTACCAGATAATAGGTATCCCCCATGAAACTCCTCCATGTGCGTTCGTCACAGAAATACATCTGTCTGCCACTCATGGATGGTATCACAATAAGTCTTGCCGCGCAAGTCCTAAATCTTTTTCAGTTCCCTGTATAGCGTCCGTCAGAACCAGACACTTCGCTTCCGCCATATGTTATCTGCCTTTCTTTCAGCCGTTTCAGCCGCACAAATCCTCCCTCGCTACATATGGCAGAGACGGCACATCCAGTTGCACTGAAAAAAGCTTCTGTACCGGAATACCCGGTACGGAAGCTTTTCTTTACTGCTGGGCTGTCTGCCCTTTTTTCTTCAGGGCCAGCCATTTCAGATAAGCATTGATAAACGGATCCAGATCGCCGTCCAGCACGGCATCCGCCTGCGGACGTTCGTAATTCGTCCGAAGATCCTTCACCATGGTGTACGGCTGAAGAACATAGGACCGAATCTGATGTCCCCAGGCGATATCTGTTACCTCGCCGCGGATTCCGCTCAGCTTTTCCTCCTGTTTTTCCTGTTCCAGAAGATACAGCTTTGCCTTCAACATCTGCATGGCCTTATCTTTGTTCATGTGCTGTGACCGCTCATTCTGGCAGGTCACCACAATTCCGGTCGGAAGATGGGTAATACGGATAGCCGAAGAGGTCTTGTTAATGTGCTGTCCGCCTGCACCGCTGGAGCGATAGGTATCTACACGGATATCCTCATCCTTTACCTCTATGTCGATATCCTGCTCGATATCCGGCATGACATCGCAGGAAACAAAGGATGTCTGTCTCTTTCCGTTTGCGTTGAAAGGCGAGATACGCACCAGACGGTGTACGCCCTTCTCAGACTTCAGAAGCCCGTAGGCATTTTCTCCGTCTACCTGGAAAGTGACCGATTTAATCCCGGCCTCATCGCCTTCCAGATAATCCAGCTCTTCAATCCGGAAACCTTTCCTCTCCGCCCATCTGCAGTACATACGGTAGAGCATGGAGCACCAGTCCATGGCCTCCGTTCCGCCGGCGCCGGCATTCAGGCGAAGAATCGCGTTGTTGGAATCGTATTCTCCGGACAGAAGCGTTTTGATCCGCATATTGTCCAGCGTTTCAATAAACTCGTCCAGCATCTCCCGGATTTCCGGGACCACAGACTCATCGTCTTCTTCCTCGCCCATCTCGATCATCGTCTCGATGTCTTCTTTGTCCGTTTCCAGCTTTTTGTACTTTTCCAGGTCATCCTTCAGATTTCCCAGCTCGATGGTCTGTTTCTGAGCCTCCTCCGGATTATCCCAGAAATTCGGCTCCTCCATCTTTCTCTGCAGTTCCTCTATCCTCTGCTCTTTACTGGCGAGGTCAAAGTGAATCCCTCACTTCGACCAACGGCTGCTCATAGGAGCGGATTTCCTGCTTCATGTTTTCAAGTTCAACTACCATTGGCTCACCTTCTTTCGTGATATTTTTATTGATAAGTCCAGTCGCAAAGCAGGGACGGGCGCATGCTTGCATGCAGACCTGGCCATGCTTTAGCGACGACAACAGGTATGAGCATGAAGTGACGCGCATGCGGCACGAAAATGCGAATGCCTGTTAGCGATGCGAGAGCTGCGTAAGCAGCGTAGCAGCGCGGTGGACTTATTTACACAACTTACACGGCTTTCCTGCCGTGGCACTGCTTATATTTCAACCCGCTGCCGCAGGGGCAGGGATCATTCGGATAAATCTTTTTCTGTTTCCGCTGCACGGGTTTTTTCACATCGGAATCATCTTTGTTTGTTCCGGTAACCTCTGCAACCTGCTCCCGCTCTACTTTCTCCTGCACACGTACGTGGTACAGAAGGCGGATCGTATCCTGCTGAATGTTCTCCGTCATTTCGTTGAACATATCATAGGCGATCATCTTGTATTCCACCTTGGGATCTCTCTGCCCATAAGCCTGCAGGCCGATTCCCTGACGCAGCTGATCCATGTCATCGATGTGATTCATCCACTTCTCGTCAATGACACGAAGCAGAACCACTCGCTCCAGCTCACGAATCTGCTCCTCCGCCGGGAATTGGGCTTCCTTCTCCTCATAGAGCTTCACGGCCGCTTCTTTCAGCTTCTGCTTCAGCTCGTCCTTGCGGAGTCCTTTCACGTCGTCCTGCGTAATTTCCCGGATCGGAATCACCGGAAGCAGGAGCTCGTTTAACTCCCTGAGATCCCATTCATCGCTCTCCGCATCCTCGGAAATACAGCGGTCCACCATTCCATCCACGGTATCGTAGATCATCTTCAGGATGGAATCCCGCATGTTCTCCCCGTCCAGCACACGGCGGCGTTCTTTATAGATAATCTCTCTCTGCTCGTTGTTCACGCTGTCGTAATCCAGCAGATTTTTACGGATTCCGTAGTTGTTGCTCTCGATCTTCTTCTGCGCTTTTTCAATCGCGGAGGAAAGCATTTTGTGCTCAATCTGCTCGCCCTCTGCAACGCCCAGAGACTTAAACACGCCCATCAGCTTCTCGGAACCAAAAAGACGCATCAGGTCATCTTCCAGGGAAATATAGAATCTGGATTCTCCCGGATCTCCCTGACGGCCGGAACGGCCACGCAGCTGATTGTCAATTCGTCTGGACTCATGGCGTTCTGTTCCGATCACCTTCAGGCCGCCGGCCTCCCTGGCCGCATCGTCCAGCTTGATATCGGTACCACGGCCGGCCATGTTGGTCGCTATGGTCACCGTTCCGGCCTCTCCTGCATGGGAGATGATTTCCGCCTCCATCTCATGGAACTTGGCATTCAGTACCTGGTGCGGAATGCCCTCCCGCTTCAGCATGCGGCTGAGCAGCTCAGATGTATCAATATTCACCGTGCCGACCAGCACAGGCTGGTTTTTCTCGTGAGATTCCTTGATCTCTTCCACAACCGCGTTGTATTTTTCCTTCTTGGTCATGTAGACAGCGTCTTCATGATCCACACGGATCACCGGTTTATTAGTAGGAATCTCTACTACATCCATCCCGTAGATGTCACGGAATTCCTGCTCCTCGGTGAGGGCAGTACCGGTCATGCCGGCCTTCTTTTCATACTTGTTAAAGAAATTCTGGAAGGTTATCGTCGCAAGGGTCTTGCTCTCACGCTTGATCTTCACATGCTCCTTTGCCTCGATCGCCTGATGCAGCCCGTCGGAATACCGTCTGCCCGGAAGCACACGGCCGGTAAATTCATCGACAATCAAGACCTGGTCATCCTTGACAATATAGTCCCTGTCGCGGAACATCAGATTATGCGCACGGAGCGCCAGAATAATATTGTGCTGGATATCCATGTTTTCCGGGTCGGACAGGTTCTCGATGTGGAAGAACTTCTCGACCTTTTTCACGCCCTGTTCGGTCAGCGTTACCAGCTTGTCTTTTTCATTTACAATAAAATCTCCGGTTTCCTCGATTTCTTCGCCCATGATGGCCGTCATCTTGGTCACTTCGCCGGATGCCTCGCCGCGTTCCATCTGGGAGGCAAGGATATCGCAGGTTTCATAGAGCTTGGTAGATTTTCCGCTCTGGCCGGAAATAATCAGCGGGGTACGGGCCTCATCAATCAGAACAGAGTCTACCTCGTCGATGATGGCATAGGCCAGCCCTCTCTGTACCAGCTGTTCTTTGTAAATCACCATGTTGTCCCGAAGATAATCAAACCCATCCTCGTTATTGGTCACATAGGTGATGTCGCAGTTGTATGCCGCGCGGCGCTCGTCCCCCTTCATACTGTTCAGTACGCAGCCTACCGTGAGGCCGAGGAATTCATGCACCTTGCCCATCCAGCCGGCGTCACGGCTGGCCAGATAATCGTTGACCGTAATAATGTGAACACCTTTCCCGGTAAGCGCATTCAGATAGGCCGGCATGGTGGAAACCAGCGTCTTTCCTTCTCCGGTCTTCATCTCCGCAATTCTTCCTTGATGAAGGATAATTCCGCCGATGATCTGCACCCGGTAGGGCTCCATGTTCAGCACCCGCTTTGCCGCCTCTCTTACCGTGGCAAACGCCTCCGGAAGAAGGTCATCCAGAGTCTCCCCGTTTTTCAGGCGGTCTTTGTACTCCTGTGTTTTCGCGCGAAGCTCTGCATCAGACAGGTTCTGCATAGACGGACGGAGGCTCTCGATTTTATCCACAAGAGGCTCAATCCGTTTCAGCTCCCGCTGGCTGTGGGTGCCGAAAATTTTTTCTGAAAGTTTCATAAATTAAAGTGGTGCTCCCTTCTTGACTGCTTCAGCTTTCCGGCTCAATCAGGCCGTAGGTATTTCCCTTCCTCTTGTAAACGACGTTTACCTGATCGGTATCCGCGTTCATGAAGACGAAGAAATTATGCCCCAGCAGCTCCATCTGAACGCAGGCGTCCTCCGGGTACATCGGCTTAATATCAAATTTTTTGGTTCTGACAATCCGGATCTCTTCATTCTCCAGATAATCGTTGTCCACGTAAGCCTTCTGGAAGTTCTCTGCGCTCTGCTTTTTATCGATAATCTTGTTCTTGTATTTCCGGAGCTGTCTCTCTATTACCTCTTCTACCAGGTCAATCGAGACATACATGTCATTGCTGACCTGCTCCGAACGGATAATTCTTCCTTTTACGGGAATGGTCACCTCGATTTTATGTCTCTCCTTCTCTACACTCAGTGTTACATTCACCTGTGTGTCCGGAGTGAAGTAGCGATCCAGTTTTCCAAGTTTTTCATTGACCGTCTGACGCAGTCCCGGTGTTACATCAATATTTTTACCGCTGATTGTGATCTTCATAAGCAGTTTCTCCTTTCATGGGGCTTAAAATCCCCTAATGGAATAAGGGTATTATAGCAACTGCAGGGGGCAAATGCAACGAATGTACCCCCTTTCAGCGTCAGACAACCGCCGTCGGATCCAGTGCGTCCCGCAGCGCGTCTCCGACAAAGTTGACGCAGACGACCAGGATGATAATGACCAGTCCGGGACTGATCCAGAGCCACGGCATGCCCGTAAGCACGGTTACGGATTCGGCACCGTTCAGCATATTGCCCAGGCTTGCCGCCGGGGGCTGTATCCCCATCCCCAGAAAGCTGAGCGCCGCTTCATCCAGAATGGATGTCGCCATGACGGTTGTTGCAAAGACCAGGATATTCGTCATAACATTGGGAAGAATATCGGAAAAAAGGATATAGGAACGTGGCATCCCGGCAATCTGGCTGCTTTTGACGTAATCCTGCTCTTTGATCGACAGAATGCTTCCCCGGACCAGGCGGGCGACTCCCGGCCAGTCCACAAAACCGAAAATCAGAATGATACTCCAGAGTCCGGGCTTGAAAATAACGCTGGCCACAAGGATCAGGAGAATGTACGGAAAAGACATGACCATATCGGTAAACCGCATGAGTATCATATCCAGGGCGCCTCCCACGTAGCCGGCAAGAAGTCCCAGGAGTACTCCCAGCATAGTGGAAATGACCGTGGCCATAAACCCTACAAACAGGGAAACCCTGGTGCCGTACAGCAGCCGGGAGAGTACGTCCCTGCCGATCTGATCGGTTCCCAGCAGGTGCTTCAGGCTGGGAGCCGCGGAAAATTCAGATGTGATTTCCTGCGGGCCATACGGTGCCAGCACCGGCGCCAGCAGCGCCAGAACAATGATAACAGCCACAATCCAGAAGCTGACTACCCCAGCCTTATGATGTCTGAACCGCCGGATGACGGACTGCAGATAACTTTCTTCCATATGATTCCTCCGTCACTCATAACGAACTGTGGGATCCGCCACAGCATACAGAATATCTGTTACCAGATTGGCCGCAAGAACAACAACTGCCGAAAGCAGGCATACGCCCATAATAACGGGATAATCCCTGGCCAGCACGGCATTCATGGTCAGAAGGCCCAGCCCCGGCCAGGAAAATACCTGTTCCACGATAATAGATCCGCCGAAAAGCCCGGGAATTTCCATCCCGATTACCGTGATGATGGGAATCAGCGCGTTCCGGAGCGCATGCTTATAGATCACCATTCGCCGGCCGATTCCTTTTCCCTTCGCCGTCCGCAGATAATCCTTGTTCAGAATTTCCAGCATGGCAGACCGGATGTAACGGATGTTCCTTCCTGCCATGCTTACGGCAAGCACAATGCAGGGCAGAATCAGATAACGGAGCTGTACGCCGTTTCCCGCTGTTCCCAGCTCCCTCATGCCGTTGGACGGCAGCCAGCCCAGTTTCACGGAAAACAGATAGATCAAAATCAGCGCGAGAAAGAATCCCGGTATGCTCTGTCCCAGGAAGGACAGTGTGACAATCGTGTAATCGCTTTTTTTATGGGGATGCAGCGCGCTGTAGATTCCCCCGAAGATGGCAATCAGCATACTGAGGACCAGGGCAGAACCCGTCAGAATGAGCGTCGGTCCCAGATGGGAAGCAATCTGGGCCGATACCGGCTGATAATCCTTGTAGGAATATCCCAGATTTCCGTGAAGAACCTGCCCCAGCCAGCTGAAATACTGGACAATTATCGGTTTATCCAGCCCCAGCGTCTCTGCCCTTCTCTGCAGCATCACCTTGGAGACCTTCGGCCCCCCACTCATAATTTCGATCGGATTTCCGATCAGCGTCATGATCCAGAAATCGACAACGGTAATGCCCAGCAGGACCACAACCGCAATCAAAACGCGTTTGACAATATATTTGGTCATGACCGGTCCTCCTTTCCGCCCGCGGCTATCCTTTCCCACTCAAAGCATGCCGCCAGATGCGGCGGTTCCCCCGGCGCTTCCGTGTGCCGCATTTCCGGCTCGCTCATCCAGCAGCGATCCGTGGCATACGGACATCGGGAGGCAAAACGGCACCCTTTCGGCAGGTCAACGGCGGATGGAACCTCCCCTTCTATTTCTGTCCGGGTAAGCGTCCTTTTGGTCGGATCCGCGACAGGAACCGCGGAAATCAGCATCTGCGCATACGGATGTCTCGGATTCCGGAAAACTTCGGTTCCCGGCCCGATCTCGACAATTTTCCCCAGATACATCACGGCAATCCGCTGACTGACATAGTGGACGGCTCCCAGGCCGTGGGCAATGAACAGATACGTGACCCCCAGCTCATCCTGGAGTTCCTTCAGCAGATTCAGAATCTGCGCCTGAATCGACATATCCAGGGCAGACACCGGTTCGTCACAGACAATCAGACCCGGATTCAGGGACAGCGCCCGCGCGATGGAAATTCGCTGCCTCTGTCCCCCGGAAAATTCATAGGGGTAACGCCTGCCGGCATTTTTCGGCAGTCCCACCTGTTCCAGCAGCTGTTCAATCCTGCGGTTTACATCCGCCTTCTCTGCCATGTGATGATACAGCATGGGCGCCGCAAGAATGTCGCAGACTCTCTTCCGGGGATTCAGAGAGGCATAGGAATCCTGAAAGACCATCTGCAGCTCCGTGCGGATTCCCCGAAGCTCTCCGCCCGGCATATGGACCAGATCCTTCTTTTTATACAGGATCTCGCCGGACGTTGGCTTTTCAATTCCCACCAGCATTCTCCCGACCGTTGACTTTCCGCATCCGGACTCCCCTACCAGTCCCAGGGTCTCTCCCTGGAAAAGCTCAAAGCTGACGCCGTCCACCGCGTGCAGAAGCCGGCGGTTCCTCGGAAGCAGCGCCGTATTTGCCTGCGGATAATATTTCACCAGATCCCGAACCTGAAGTATCGGTTCTTTTTCCTTTCCCTGTTCTTGCTCCATGTGCTCCGTCCTCTGCCCCGCAATCTACTTCTGTTCCTTCTTTGCCAGTTCTCCTGCCCTGCAGCACCTTACATAATGCCCTGCCGAGAGCTCCGGCATCTCCTGCTTTTCGCGGCAGGCCTCCTGCGCATAGGGACAGCGGCCACAGAACCTGCATCCGGTAATATCCCAATAAGTCTCCGGGACAGTTCCCCGGATCGAGGCCAGTTTCCGGTCTTTTGCGTCGTCAATGCCGGGAGCCGCTGCCAGCAGCGCCCTTGTATACGGGTGAAGAGGATTCCGGAACAGTTCAAACACATCTGCCTCTTCAATAAACTGCCCCGCGTACATAACCATTACGCGATCCGCCATCTGCGCCATCAGCCCGATGTCGTGCGTGATCAGGATCATCGACATATGGAGGTCGTCCCGGATTTTCTGAATCAGCTGCATAATCTGCGCCTGAATGGTCACATCCAGCGCGGTTGTCGGTTCGTCTGCAATTAAAAGCTTCGGACTGCAGGACAGCGCCATGGCAATCATGACCCTCTGCCGCATTCCTCCGGAAAGCTCGTTGGGATATCTCCGGGACGCCGAAACCGGATCCGGAATACCGACCTGGTGAAGAAGAACAACCGCTCTTTTTTCCGCTTCTTTTTTGGTCATATGCAGGTGCTTCCGAAGAACCTCTGTGATCTGGTTTCCCACCGTAAAAGCCGGATTCAGGCTTGCCAGCGCGTCCTGAAAAATCATGGAAAGATCCTTTCCCCTTATCCTGTCCAGTTCTTTTTCCGGAATGGACAGAAGATCCTTCCCGTCAAAAAGCGCCTGTCCCTGCTTCACATATCCGTTGGCAGTTAACAGCCCCATCACCGCAAGGCAGGAGACGCTTTTCCCGCATCCGGATTCCCCTACAATGCCAAGCATTTCTCCTTTATTGATATGAAAGCAGACATCATCCGTGACAATTCTTTCCCCAAAATCACTTCTGAAACCAACACGCAGGTTTTTTACCTCTAATACCGGCTCTTCCATGAACAATTCCTTCCTCTATTCCTGCTTTCCCGCTCTTCCCGAAACTGGCTTCCGCGATTGTAGCATATCGAACCGCCGCATACAACTCTATCTTAACAGAGCGCCAAAGGCAGTGCCCCTGGCGCTCTGAATCATACTTCTCTTTTTATACGCTCCATTCCTGGATGTTGTCAAAAGCCCCGTAAAAACTTGGCGTCACGTTTTTCAGCCTGTCGCTGACCACGCCCAGATTACTCTGGAAATACATGGGGAACATCGGCGCGTCCTCAATCACCTGCTCCTCGATTTCGTTATACAGGTTTTTCAGCTCCGTATCGTCTGTGGTCTCCTGTGTCTTGGCCAGATCCGCATCCACCTTTTCATTGTAATAGCCGCCGGACCAGCTGAAGTCCTGTACATCAATCAGATTTTTGATATCCGCCCAGTAATCGTTCGGAGTGATCGTATACTGCACGGAGAAGAAATCCTCCTCATCTGTGCCGCCGATTGTCATCAGTGTCGCAAAATCCACGGTATTGATCTCTATTTTTACGCCTACATTCTGCAGATACTGCTGGACCAGCTGGGCCGCTTTCACCGCGGTAGAATCACTGGAGCTCACATAATACTGCAGGGTCTGCGAGCTGTCCCAGCCTGCTTCTTCCAGAAGCTGTTTTGCCTTTTCCGGATCATAGGAGAGCTTCGTTTTGCCCTCATTATAGAAGGGGCTTCCGGAGCAGATAAATCCGTCGGTCACCTCACCCTGCCCGTTCAGAAGCTGCTTCACAATCGTGTCTCTGTCAATGGCGTAAATGATAGCCTGGCGCACCTTGGGATCGGACAGGTATTCCTTGCTGGTATTGAACAGCGTCATCTCGTTAATAATGTTGTCTGTGTATTTTGTGGTAAAGCCTTCCAGATTTTCTACCGCCTCGCGGTCCTCAATCGGAATCGAGCTGGAGGGATGTACCATGTCGATCTCCCCGGACTTCAGTCCGGCAAGAATTTCACTTCCCTGCATAATCCGGAAATTGATTTTCGGAATTTTCGGGGCTCCCTCAAAATAGTTTTCATTGGCATGGTAAGAGACATAATGTGCCGGATCGTAATCATCCAGGAAATAAGGCCCGTCCACAACGTCCGGATGGCTGAACCAGCTGTCCGTCAAAAGCTGGTCGTCCGGAATGTCCTCAATGGCATGTTTGGGAAGAATGCACACCCAGGTTGCCACATTATTCAGGAACGTGTTAAGGGACATATGCTCCTTGCAGATGAACTCCAGATTTTTGTCATCGGTCTTGTGGATTCCCTCGATTTCTGTCGCCCCCTCCGGTGAGGTTCCGTCGTCATTAAAGCCCTTGAAAGGTGTGAAATCAAAATTAGGATTCGCGACCGCCGGGCAGGTAAACTTCAGGATTGTGTAAATCACGTCATCGGATGTTACCGGCTCCCCGTCGGACCAGGCCGCGTTATCCTTTAACTTCACCTTGAAGGTCTGATTGTCATCGGTCGTGATGCTTTCGGCAAGCAGATAATCCGGCTCATACTTATTGTTAAAAGATACCAGCGGAAGAAACATCATGCTCGTTGCGTAATAATTGATAAAGGTAACATCCATATTCAGCGGATTTACCGTGCCTACCGTATCGGTAAACGCGATATTGACAATATCATCTCCGGTCTGGACCGCTGCCGCATCTGTGCTTCCGGATACCGCCGCGCCGGACGTTCCCGTCACAGAGCTGCCGGACGAAGCACTTCCCGAAGCACTTCCGCAGGCGCCAAGTCCCGCCGCCATAGCCAGCGCCAGCCCGGCGGCCAGTATTTTTTCCTTCCATCTCCCGTTCTTTCTCATAGCTCCCTGTTCCTCCTATTCTGCCGGAACCCGTTCCGGTAACAAACTGCCGCGTATCTCTCCCGCCGTGACAGCCTCTTTTTCAGGGAAGAAGTACCTTTCCTTTCCCTGTCTTATATATCAACATGGCCGTGCGGTTTTCTGTCTTGCAAAAAGAATAATCGCAGTCATCCGTACAGTCCATGATGTTTCTGGATATTTTCCGGTTCATCTCAAAGGGCTTGTCTGTCACACGGATAATCCCCTTTTTTCCAAAATCCATATCCCAGAAATACGGATCAAACACATGCACATACTCACTGTCAATGCCCGTCAGGGTGATGTAATGCTCGCACTCCAGAATGCACCGGACGACCGCCACCCCTCCCTGTTCCAGACAGGCAACAAGCTGGGAATTCTCCTTCATGTGGACATCCTCTCCCTGATAATACTCACACCGAAGGGGATAGCCCGTACACTTCGCGTAATTATTAAACCATTCCGTCATAAAGCGGATGGCCGCCTGAGAGGTCCCGTGCCTTCCCGGACAGCCCAGGTCATTGTATTCATCCAAGCCGTAATTATAGACTGCCTTAACAAAATCCGGAGGAATTTCTTCCGTTGAATACAGATAGGTAATTGCGTTCAGGACGGCCGTAGGACCACAGTCATACTCGGTCGCCTGATATCTGAGTGGTGTCCTCATCCTGCTGTCTCCCCCTCAAAAAGCTCTCACATCACAAAGCCGCCTGCTGACGCATACCGGCGCCCGGGGCTATTTCCTAGATAACCTGTAGGCTTTGCTATGATTACAAAGAATACCATACTTCCGCCATATGTCAAGATAGAAATTTTGATCCTATCGAGGCTTTAGGACTGCTGTTTCCGGTTCAGCGCCGCATAAATGTCCCGTTTGGAAACTCCTCGGTCCGCTGCCACCTTTTTCATCGCTGTTTTCTTATCCAGGCCTTCGTCCAGATACCGCTGCATATGTTCTTCGATGCCAAGCTGCTGCCAGACGGCCTGCTGTTCCGCCTTTTTCTGTTCCGGATCCTTTCCCCGGATGACAATGACATACTCGCCTCTGGGTTCTTCCTCCCGGAACTGGGAGACGGCTTCTCCCAATGTCAGCCGGAGCACCGTTTCATGTTTTTTGGTCAACTCCTTGCAGATGGCCGCCGGACGGTCTTCTCCAAGTAAGCCGGTCAGCACATCCAGTGTCTTCCTGAGCCTGTGCGGTGCTTCATAGAGGATCATTGTCCTGGTCTCCTCTTTCAGAGAATCCAGCACTTCCCTCTGTTCCTTTTTCTCCTGGGGAAGAAATGCCTCAAACACGAATCTTCTGGTGGAAAACCCGGAAAGAATCAAAGCCTGCAGAAATGCCGCAGCCCCGGGATTTGTAGAAACCGGAATTCCGGCCTCCACAGCCATCTGTGTAAGCACTTCTCCGGGATCCGAGATACCGGGCGTCCCCGCGTCGGTAATCAGTGCCACAACGGCTCCCTGCTGCATTTTTTCCACCAGTTCCCTGGCTTTATCATACTTATTAAACTCGTGATAGCTGGTCATCGGCGTGTGAATGTCAAAATGAGTCAGCAGTTTTCTGCTGTTTCTGGTATCCTCCGCCGCGATCAGATCCGCCTCCCGGAGCGTCTGGATACACCGCGGCGTCATATCGCCCAGATTTCCGATGGGCGTGGCGCAGAGAATCAGTTTTCCGGTCATGCCTGCCTCCCGTCTCCGTATATCCTGCAGATATCCCTGGAATAAACGCCGGGTTTTTCGTATACAATGAGCGGCTTATCCACATGGAGCCTTGGCCGTCCGTTCTTATACGCTTCCAGAAGAACCAGATTCGGCTCTTTATCCGCAAAAGGATAAACCAGTTGCATTCTCTTCGGCTCCAGCCGGACCTCCCGCAGAACATCCATAATCTCCGCAAGCCGGAACGGCCTGTGAACCAGACAGAACCTTCCGCCTGCACACAGAAGCCCGGACGCCTGCTGCGCCAGTTCCCGGAAGGTACATAATATTTCATGTCTGGCAATCGCCGTACTCTCATCGGGATTGACCAGCCCGTGGCGGCTGATCATATAGGGGGGATTGCTGACAATGACATCAAAGGAAGCCGCGCCAAAAATGGTTACGGCTTCTCTGATATCCCCCTGTACAATTTTCACTCTGTCCTCCAGATGATTCCGGATGACGCTTCTCTGCGCCATATCGGCAGATTTTTTCTGGATCTCCAGCCCGGTAAAAGTCCGGCCCTCTGTTTTTGCCGCAAGCAGAATGGGAATAATTCCTGTTCCGGTTCCCAGATCCAGAACCCTGTCTCCCTTTTTCACGTTCGCGTAACCGGAGAGGAGGACAGCATCAATACCATAACGGAACCCTTTTTCCGCCTGGATGATCCAATATCCGTTCTGCAGATCATCCAGATGCTCGCCCTCTTTCAGCCCCGCATCTCTGTCCGGTTTATTCCCCATCGCCTTTACCTGTCCGCTTTTCCTCTGTACGTCTGGCAGAAGCCGTTCCGGCCCCTTCTGTTCCCTTATCACGGTTTCTGTTCCGGCTCCGGTTTCTTGTACGGCTTCTGCGGCGTTCCCGCTGCTCCTGCCCTTCTGCGGCGGCATATGGTGCGTACCCGCCGTTTCCGGAAACTTCCGCCTCTGGATTCCTGCTCTGTCCGGAAGCCCTGGATCGTCCGGATGACCGTCCCGGACGGTCGGGACGCTCTGTCCGATTCTGCTCCGGATCACCCTTCTGCTCCCTGTCGCGCTCCTTCCCTCTGGAGCGTCCGCGGTTTCTGTCTCTTCCCGGCTTCTCTTCTTTCCTGTTTTCCAGATGCTCTTCCTGACCGTTCTTTTTGCGGGTGTCCTCTCCCCTGCCGGAACGGCCTTCCTCCTGCGCCGGCCGGGTTTCTTCTTTTTCCGCCGATGCCCTCCAGGCAGTCCCCTTCCGGTGCTTCATGACAAGTGTCAGCTCTTCTACCGGATGCTCCTGCATTTCCTTATCGTCGCCCTCTTCAATCAGAACGCGGACGGTCTGCTTCAGGACGTTGACACTCTGGACAATCCCCTGCGGACCATCCTGAACCTGCACGACATCGCCGAGTCCCGGAAGGTTTTTATTCAGATATTCATAGGTTTCCTGCTCATTTTTCAGGCAGCACATAAGCCGTCCGCAGACGCCGGATATCTTCGCCGGATTCAGGGACAGGTTCTGCTCCTTTGCCATTTTGATAGATACCGGGGCAAAATTGGAAAGATAGGTATGGCAGCACAGCGGGCGGCCGCAGATTCCTATCCCTCCCAGCAGCTTTGTCTCATCCCGGACACCGATCTGACGGAGTTCGATTCTGGTCTTGAATATAGCCGCCAGTTCCCGGACAAGCTCCCGGAAATCCACCCGTCCATCCGCCGTAAAATAAAACAGGACTTTTTTGTTATCGAAGGAATACTCTGCCTGGATCAGCTTCATATCCAGATGCAGCTCCCGTATTTTTTCCTGGCAGATTTTGTAGGCTTCCTTCTCCTTCACCCGGTTGGATTCTTCCCTGGCAATATCCTTTTCCGTAGCCATGCGGATAATTTCCCTGAGCGGCTGCACCACCTGCTTCTCCGGAATCTGGTGCGAGCCCAGAACCACACGGCCGCATTCCAGACCACGGGCAGTCTCTACAATCACACGGTCGCCCATGTGCGGATGATAATCCTTCGGGTCAAAATAATAAACCTTTCCGCCGCTGCGGAAACGTACACCAACGATTGTTACCATATATCTTTTTATCTTCCTCTGTCACCGGTCCGGTCCTGTCCCGGTGCTTTCTTCCTTCTTTTATAATGCTATGATGAAATCGCCAAAAGTATTCTTTCAGTTTTCCTTGATGGTAAGGAACATCAGCTCCATGGTGAGGTCAAAATTTACATTCGCGCGAAGCCGGTCCGCTGCCACATGGATTGCCTCTATAATTTTCTGAATTCCCTCGTAGGAGCTGGTAGCCGCGCGTTCGGAAATCGCATTGATTTCCTCTTTGAAAATCAGTCCGTCCACTTCCTTTGTCGCCTTAAACAGAAGTACGTCCCGAAACCACATTTCAAACAGATCCAGCTTGTCATAGATACTCTTCTTATCCGAAGAGAGCTGCTTTACGGCATCCACAAGTTCGTAGATTTCCATCTGCTTCGCTTTTTTCATAATCCGGACGCAGTATTCCACGCTCTCCATAAAATCGCGGGATTCCGCGGCCTTTTTGGCCTTTCCGATATTCCCCTGCGCAAACGATGCCTCGATCTCCGCCTGATAATCCGGCACATGCATCTGATGCATCAGGTAGTCCTTCATTTCCTCATCACTGACCGGCTTCAGGCGAAGCGTGACACACCGGGATGTAATGGTCGGAAGCAGGATGTCCGGATTTTCCGCAAGAAGCAGGATAACCGCGTATGCGGGCGGTTCCTCTATGGTTTTCAGCAGGGCATTCTGCGCCTGCGGAGACATCATGGAGGCGTCATCCACAATGTAAATCTTATACCGGCTCTCATACGGCTTGATGGAAATGTCATCTACCAGCTGTTCCCGGATATCGTCAATGCTGACCGTGTTCGGCTTTTCATGCGTCACATAGATAACATCCGGGTGATTCCCGGACAGCATTTTCCGGCAGGAGGTACATACCTGGCAGGGTTCCGTTCCGTGCTCCTGACACTGCAGGGTCATGGCGAAAATCGCCGCGATCAGCCTTTTCCCGGATCCTTTTTCCCCGCCGATGATATAGGCGTGAGAAACTTTTCCCGTCCTGATTGCATTCTGGAGATGTTCGACCACATCCCTGTGCCCGACAATTCCGGCAAACCCTTTTCTTTCATCCGGTTCTCTCATGCCTTACCCCCTTGTCCCTGTATGCAGGATAAAAACGTCTCCGCGCCATGCCGGATTTTCCAGACGGAATTTCCGGCCGCTCCTTTTAAGACGCCTACAGTATAGCATACCCGCATCACGATAAAAAGCATCTGACATAATGCTTTACGTTTTCCACACACGCTTCCAGTGTGCCATTATTGCTGAATCTTCTCTCAATTCCCGCCTCTGTAATTCTTTCCGGGGAAAAATCCGCGCAGTCCGCCAGATATCGCCGGCACAGTTCTTCATAATTCGGATTTTTCTGCTTTTTTTCCCTTTTCAGGGCTCTCTCCAGACGCAGCCCGTCCTCCGTCTCTATGTAGATGGGAACCAACTGCCCTCCGCCGAAATATTCCCTCATCCGTTCATAGGATTCCAGCGTTCCGATACCCAGATAGTTTCTTTGTTTCAGATCAATCTGCCCCTCATCCGCGGTAAAGTAGTACCAGTCTCCGGACACCGTGTGGTATACGCGTTCCTCGATCACCTTCCCCTCCGTCCGAAGCTGCTGCAGACGTTCCTGATCAGTGAAAAAATATTCCCGGCCGTTTTCTTCTTTTTCCCTGCGGGGTCTTGTCGTATAAAGAACCAGACGGCTCAGATCCAGCTCCGGATCCTCCGCCAGCGCCCGGTAAATATGATCCTTTCCGGTAGCGCTTTTCCCCATAATATAAAAAATCTTCTTCATCTGCCGTTTTTGCCTCTGCATGCGGAAAGGGCTGCTGTTTGCCGGATATCCCGGCAGTGACAGCAGCCCCTGTATTCCTGTTTTATCCGAGATGCTTTTCAATGGCGGCAAGCAGCTCATCGTACGTCTCAAACGCTTCCAGATCCGCATTATCCTTTTTGATCTGATCCGTACTTTTGAACAGAAAGCCTGCTTTGCTCGCCCGAATCATTCCGAGATCATTATAGCTGTCACCACTGGCGATTGTCTCAAAACCGATACTCTGCAGTGCTTTGACCGTACTGAGCTTGGAATCCGGAATCCGCATCCGGAATCCGGTGATTTCCCCATTCGGGGCAACTTCCAGTGTATTGCAGAAAATCGTCGGCCATCCCAGCTTTTCCATCAGCGGCTTCGCAAACTGTGTAAAGGTATCGCTGATAATAATCACCTGGGTCTCCGAGCGGAGTCTGTCGAGAAACTCTCTGGCGCCGGGCATCGGATCAATCGTTGCAATCGTATCCTGAATTTCCTTCAGTCCCAGTCCGTGTTCCTTCAGAATTCCCAGTCTCCAGTTCATCAGTTTATTATAGTCCGGCTCATCCCGTGTTGTTCTTTTAAGCTCCGGTATACCGCTGGCCTTTGAAAACGCGATCCAGATTTCCGGAACCAGAACGCCCTCCAGGTCAAGACACACAATATCCATAGCAGCATCCTCCTTGTCTTTCAAATACAGCAGCCACGCTTTTTTATTCTAGCAGAACAATGCCCGGGAAGTCCAGACATAAAAGATCAGGAACACTCACCGGAAACGGATCATCCGGAGGAAATCCGGGGAAGATCCCAGCGGAAATGGGCGGCCAGATACCGGATCAGAATAATGATTCCAAAGCTGATCATAATAGAAATGCCGGAATCCATATACCGGGGGAGAACATAGGCTGCGACTGCGCCTCCCAGAGACGCAAGGGCATAAACATGCTTTACAAACACGTAGGGTTTCTTCCCCGCAAAAAGATCCCTCAGGATTCCTCCCCCAACACCGGTAATTACACCTAAAAACACCGCAAGAAAAAGGTTGGTATCCGTCTGCACCAGTCCTGCGCAGACGCCATCAACTGTAAAAGCTGCCAGCCCCAGGGAGTCTGTTACCAATAACGTTTTTTCATAAACAAGTCTGACGCGTTCTGAATGAGGCCTCAGGCTTTGAAATTTCAGAACAAGGAAGACGATCCCTGCTGTCAGGAAGGAAAGAATCATATAGACGGGATTTCTGAATACAACCGGAGGCAGGCTGCCAATCGTCAGATCCCGGATAAACCCGCCTCCCGTTGCGGTTGTCAGCGCAAGAATCAATATGCCGAACAGATCCATTCCCTGTTCGACCGCTGTCATGGAACCGGAAATTGCAAAAGCAACGGTTCCAATCAGATCCATTATCAGAATAAAATCTTTTGTCATCAGCCTGCTGCCCCTGTCAATCCCTACCCCCGCAACGCCTGCTCAAAAATTCGTATTTTCAGCCTCTGCGAAACCCTATCCCGCATAAAACCAGTAAAATAATAAGAACAACTCCAAAATTCAGTGTTCCGGTTATCAAAAGCATCAGAAACAGCAGAGGACAGGCACAGAACAATCCAACGCCTGTAATGAATTTCAAAAATCCCCATGCCAGCCTGACGGCAATCCCGATCAGGCCGAAAAAGATAAAAAGGAATAATATTCCAAGCAGAATCACGGCTCTCACATCCTTCCCTGTACAATCATTTTATTCGCCAGAATGACTGCTGTTACTCCGGCCGCAATACTAAGAACCACATACAGGAAGGCTATTCCTGCATGTCCCTTTTCTGTCAGCTGCGCTGTCTCCAGCGCAAAAGAAGAAAACGTAGTAAATCCCCCGCAGATGCCAACCTTCAGAAACAAAATCAGCCTGGGGTTCAGATGATATTTCACTGCCAGTGCGGCAACAATCCCAATGACAAAGGAACCGATTACATTAATCAGAAACGTCTTCAGCGGAAACCCGCTTTCCGGATTTAACGGTGCCAGTCCGATCAGGTATCTGCATATGGCTCCCAGCGCTCCGCCCGCCCCGATGATGATGCATTCTGCCATAAAATCCATCCTCCTGTATCGGCTGACAGTCTGCATGCAGCCATATACAAAGACTTCTGCGCCTGTCAGCCTTTTACAGAGAATCATACCACAGGAACCCCTGCAGATGAATATACGGTTTTCGTAATGCTCAGATTTCCCGTGAGCTATTTCCGACAGGCAGTTATTTTATGCAGAAAGCCCGCCGCCGGTTTTTTCTTCATATGTCCTAAGATATAATTATGCTGTTTCCTTGCAGACATCCACCCACTGGAAATTCCCGATCACATCCTCCAGTTCTTCCAATGTAAGCCTGACACAGCTGTGATCATCTCCTGCGGCCGGATATACGGTATCATGTTTCCGGATGCTCTTATCCAGGCACACCGGAATACCTTCATGTATGCCAAACGGACAGATTCCTCCCGGCGCATGTCCGACAAGTTCTTCAACCTGGTCTGCCGGAATCATTTTCGCCTTGGTATGAAATGTTTCCTTGAATTTATGATTATCAATCCTGGCAGTTCCTTCTGTCAGAATCAGAAGCGGTTTTCCATCCACAAGAAGGGACATGGTTTTTGCTATCGCGCCAGGATCTGTGCCGATTGCACGGGCAGCCAGATCTACCGTTGCCGTTGAATCCTCCGGAACAAGGATCCTTGATTCATAACCCTTCTGTTTCAAATAACTTACTGCTTTTTCAAAAGACATTTTTTCTCCCATTCCCGCCGTGCTCCTCACGGCTCTATGCTCATACCTGTTGTCGTCGCTAAAGCACGTCCGGTCCTGCATGCAAGCATGCGTCCCGCCGTGCTTTGCGACTGGACTTATACATTTATATTTTGAAGCGGTATCCTACTCCCCAGATGGTCTCAATATACTGGGGTTTGGCTGTGTTGTACTCGATTTTCTCGCGGATTTTTTTTATGTGGACGGTTACTGTCGCAATGTCTCCCACCGAATCCATGTTCCAGATCTGACGGAACAGTTCTTCTTTGGTGTACACGTGATTCGGATGTTCCGCAAGAAAAGTCAGTAAATCAAACTCCTTATTGGTAAAGCTCTTTTCCTCGCCGTTCACCCAGACCCTGCGGGCTGTTTTGTCTATCCGTATTCCACGAATCTCTACGATTTCGTTTTCCTGCTTTACACTTTCTGTCAGCCGGCTGTATCTTGCCAGATGCGCCTTTACTCTCGCCACCAGTTCACTGGGAGAAAAGGGTTTGGTCATGTAGTCATCCGCACCCAGACCAAGACCATGAATTTTATCTATGTCATCCTTTTTGGCAGAGACAATAATAATCGGGGCATCTTTCTTTTCTCTTATCTTTTTGCAGATCTCAAACCCGTCCGCTCCGGGAAGCATCAGATCCAGAATATAGAGATTAAAATCCTCCTCCAGCGCACGCTTCTGTCCCGCCTCCCCATCTGTTTCGATTTCTACCTCGAAGCCGGAAAGCTCCAGATAATCCTTTTCCAGCTCCGCGATCGATTCCTCGTCTTCTACGATTAGGATTCTGCTCATTTTTTATTTCTCCCCCTGATATAATTTCTGATCCTGGAATTTTCCTGCGGCTTTTCTTCTCCATCCGGCTGCGCTGCCGGCGGTTCCTGATATTTCCGCAGGACAAAATAAATGACCGTTCCTACATTTTCCTTACTGGTCGCCCAGACCTTCCCCTCATGATCCTCCAGTATTTTCTTTACAATAGAGAGCCCTATGCCGCTGCCTCCCTGTCTGGAATTCCGGGAAGCATCCGTCCGGTAAAAGCGGTCAAAAATGCGGCTGACATCCTTCTGGGGAATCCCCTTTCCATTGTCTTCAAATTCCGCCTGGATATAGTCTCCTACATCACGGAGCCGGATGTTAATGACTCCCTTCTCCTTATTCATATATTTAATGGAGTTGCTGATGATATTATTGATGACCCGTTTTAACTGCTCCGGGTCTGCAATAATAATAGCATCATCCTGCAGATAATTGAAATAGGACAGTTCGATTCCCCTGCCCTCCATCTCCAGCCGAAGCTCATCCACACAGTCATCAAAGTATTCCGTAACATGGAGCTTTGTAAAATTGTAGGGAATCCGGTTTGTATCAATCTTGGAATACATGGTAAGCTCATCAATCAGCCTGGCCATATCGTTTGTCTTGTTATAAATCGTCCGGATATAGCGGTCGATTTTTTCCGGAGTATCCGCAACCCCATCCATAATTCCTTCCGCGTAACCCCGGATGGCGGTTACCGGTGTTTTCAAGTCATGAGAAATATTGCTGACCAGTTCCTTGCTCTCCCTGTCAAATTTCAGCTTTTCTTCCGCAGACTGCTTCAGGCGGATTCTCATTTCCTCGAAATCCATACACAGATCATTTATTTCCTGTATGTTGCTCCCTTCCACCGTAAAATCCAGTCTGCCGTCCCGGATGTTCTGCGCTGCTGTCTTTAGCCGGTTAATCGGGGTGATAACGCCCTGATAGATCCAGAAACTCATTCCCATGGCCGTGACAGCCAGAATCAGGATAATAAGGAAAATCATTTCTGCCATCCAAATCTTTGTCTCATTGGTTACACGGGACAGCTCGCTGATCAGAAATACACTCCCTGCCGTACCGTCGGCAAAAGTAAAATCATACTGCTGTGTCATGTAATCGCCCATGATCTGGGTGTATCCGTTCTCCGTATTTTCTTCCGAGCCATAGGGAGGAAGCTCTTTCAGAAGAACGGAGTTTTTGATAGAGAACCGCCCGTTATAGAGAATTTCATCTCCCTTCCGGATGATCAGAAAGATTCCGTCTGACTGAAATTTCGTGTTTTCCTCTTCCAGAAAGCCGGTATCTTCCGCCTTTGCAGGGTCTGCCCCGATCAGCTCTGACAGGGTTTTCATATCCTCGTCCATCTTTTTTGCGGTAATCAGAGAGCTGTTATAAAGACTTTCATAGGTGGGATTTTCCAGTCCGTACTCTTTCTTCAACGACTGTAGTTTATAACCTGTCAGAAAATAAAAGAGCAGTGTGCAGAAAACAACCGGAATGATAATAATAAGGATAAATGCTGTTGTAATGCGCGCTTTAAGGCTCATGCCCTTTTTGTTCTTCATATGTTTTCTTTTCTATTTCACTGTAGTCTGCAGTCCTGTAGGATTCAGAAAAAAGTATAGCATACCGGCTGTCCGGCTGTTTCTTAATTCTTTATGAAGTCTTTTTCGGAAATATCCCGATCAAAAACTGAGGAAAGGCAGGAATGCGGAGCAAGAAAAAGACTGCCGCTTTTCGCGGGAAAAGGGGGTACTCTTTTCAGAGCACTCCCTTTTCCGCTGATAAAGCGACAGTCCACCCGGACCTTCCGGTCCGTTTTCCCCTGTTTGCTCACGGTTACAGATACTTTTTCAGTTCTTCTGCCTTATCGGTCTGCTCCCACGGAAGATCAATGTCTGTTCTTCCGAAATGGCCATAGGCCGCAGTCTGACGATAAATCGGACGGCGGAGATCCAGCATTTTAATAATTCCCGCCGGACGAAGATCAAAATGGTCACGGATAATTGCGATTAATTTCTCATCAGAAAGTTTTCCTGTACCAAAGGTATTGATATTGATGGATGTCGGCTGCGCTACACCAATGGCATAAGAGAGCTGAATCTCGCACTTATCGGCAAGTCCTGCCGCAACCAGATTTTTTGCCACATAACGGGCAGCATACGCGGCAGAACGGTCTACCTTTGTGCAGTCCTTTCCGGAAAAGGCACCGCCGCCATGGCGGCCTACTCCGCCATATGTATCAACAATAATCTTGCGTCCGGTAAGTCCTGCATCTCCCTGCGGTCCGCCGATTACAAAACGGCCGGTGGGGTTAATGTAAATTTTGGTGTTTTCATCAACCATAGCAGAATCTACAACCGGATCAATCACGTATTTGCGGATATCCTTATGAATCTGCTCCTGCGTTACATCTTCATCATGCTGGGTAGAGATAACAATAGCCTCCAGACGTACCGGCTTGTCATTCTCATCATACTCGACAGAAACCTGTGATTTTCCATCCGGACGAAGATAAGATAATGTTCCGTTTTTTCTGACCTCCGCGAGCTTTCTTGTCAGCTTGTGCGCAAGCTCAATGGAATACGGCATGTATTCCGGAGTCTCATTGGTGGCATAACCGAACATCATCCCCTGATCGCCGGCGCCGATGGCCTCAATCTGGGCATCTGTCATCTTGCTCTCTTTTGCCTCCAGTGCTTTATCAACACCCATGGCAATATCCGGGGACTGCTGGTCAACAGCTACAAAAACCGCGCAGGTATTTGCGTCAAAGCCCTTCTCGGAGCTGTCATATCCGATTTCACGGATCGTATCGCGGACAATTTTCTGGTAATCCAGATGCGCTTTCGTCGTGATTTCACCTGTAACCAGGGCAAAACCGGTACACATAGCGGTTTCACATGCAACACGGCTCATGGGATCCTCTGCCATGCAGGCGTCCAGGATGGCGTCGGAAACCGCGTCGCAGATTTTATCCGGATGTCCCTCAGTAACTGATTCGGAAGTAAATAATTTTCTCTCCATTTCTTCTCCTTTTGCTGCTTTTCCCGTGCCGCTCTTACGTCACTTTGCGCTCATACCTGTTGTCGTCGCTAAAGCACGTCCGGTCCTGCATGCAAGCATGCCTCCCTCCCTGCTTTGCAACTGGACCTGCATGCAAGCATGCGCCCCTCCCTGCTTTGCGACTGGACTTATACAGTAAAAAATCCGCTCAATAAAAGCGGATCTGATATTCCAAACTCTTATTGTTCGATCGTCTCGCTCAGGCTGGCACCTTCCGTTTCCGGGGTTGTCGTGGTCTCTACGGTCCTTACACCTCCACCACTCTGAATAAGAGAAAAGCGTTATGCAGTTGTCATTTTTATTTACGACAACTAACATAACGCTTTTCAAAATCTCCGTCAAGAACCATACCTGCCCGTTTAGACAGGGTATCAATTTTGTCCAACCAAAATACGCATTCGACAATCATCAGCCTACCATAAGGCGGAATTTCTGGATTTCCCTCTCGTCGCTGACCTGCTGGATTTCCGCTCCGAGACTGCGCAGCTTCGCGTCAAAGTCTTCATACCCGCGGAGGATATAGACAATATCGTCTACTACCGTAATGCCCTCTGCTACCAGCCCGGCAATGACCAGAGCAGCTCCTGCCCGAAGGTCAGGGGCAGATATCCTGGCGCCGGTTAAAGATTCCGTGCCGTCAATAATTGCCGTATTTCCTTCCACCTTGATACTTGCTCCCATGCGGGAGAGCTCATCGGCGTACTTAAAGCGGTTTTCAAATATACTTTCCGTAACGATACTGGTTCCCTGGGCCGTACAGAGAACGACGCTCATCTGCGGCTGCATATCTGTTGGGAAGCCGGGATACGGAAGCGTTTTTACATGCGTTTTTCTGAGACGGCTTTTCGCGCTTATTCTTACCGCGTCATCAAACTCCTCGACATAGCAGCCGATCTCCAGAAGTTTTGCCGTCATTGCCTCCAGATGCTTCGGAATGACATTGCGCACAAGAACATCCCCTCTGGTTGCCGCTGCCGCAAACATATAGGTTCCTGCCTCAATCATATCCGGCACCACAGCATAAACGGTGCGGTGCAGTTTCTCCACGCCGCAGATCCGGATCACATCAGTACCGGCACCCTTGATATTGGCTCCCATGCTGTTCAGAAAATTTGCCGCGTCTACAACATGAGGCTCTCTGGCCGCATTTTCGATTATGGTATTTCCCTTTGCCATGGATGCCGCCATCATAATATTAATGGTCGCGCCCACAGAAACCATGTCCAGAAAGATATGCGCGCCATGAAGGTTTTCCGCAGACGCCTCAATGACCCCATGTGTGATATTGACCGTCGCGCCCAGGGCGCGAAACCCCTTCAGATGCTGGTCAATCGGACGGCTTCCGATATTGCACCCGCCGGGAAGCGGAACCTCCGCCTTTTTATATTTTCCGAGCAATGCGCCCAGAAGATAATATGAGGCACGTATTTTCTTTATAAACTCATAATCCACGCTGACACTTCCGATTGTGGAACCGTTGATGCGGACTCTGTGACGGTCAAGCCGCTCTACGGATGCCCCGATAACCGAAATTGCTTCCAGCAAAACATTGATATCACTTACATCAGGAATATTCTCTACCAGAACCGGCTCATCTGTCATGATCGCCGCAGTAAGAATAGCAAGCGCAGCATTCTTGGCTCCTCCGATCTCTACCTCTCCAACCAGAGGATTGCCGCCCTTAATTACATATTTATCCATTCTCCACCTCAGTAAACGTTTCTGCATGCCCCGGAAAAACTGCCTTTCTCCCCCGGCAGTTCCCCGGTCTTTCGCGTGTGAATTCCGGTTACCCCTTATTACCGGAAATTCTGCAGTAAAAACCCTGTGCGTAAATTTTCATGCCGGACCCACCGACATGTCTGTATGTAAAAGTTTCCTCTATCTTACATGAAATCAGGAAATTTGTAAACTGCCATGCGGACTGCGCGCTGTACCGGCGCCCCACAGCTACTTACATCCGTTATACGGATTACTTATGGCCGGTTATATGAAGCTGACGGATCAGTTCTGCCAGCGTGTTTTCCAGATCCCTGCCGGTTTCATCCAGAATCAGATCCGCGTATTGTCTGTACAGGAGTTCCCTCTCTTTGTAGATATCCAGCAGCGTCTGTCCCTCCCGCAGCACGACACCACGGTCTTTCAAGTCACCGAGTCTTTTTTTCAGCTGGTCATATTCCAGATGGAGATAGACAACCCGGCCTGTTTCCTTAAAATGACGCATCGCTTCGTATCCGTAGACAGCGCTTCCCCCCGTCGCAATAACCGTATTCTCTGTTTGAATTGAAGCATTAACACGGTTTTCTATTTCCAGAAAACCGTCGATGCCTTCCTCTGCAATAATTTCCTTCAAAAGCCGTTTTTCCCTCTCCTGAATCAGCAGATCTGAATCCAGAAAGCGGTATCCGATTTCTTTTGCGAGAATGACTCCTATTGTACTCTTGCCGACACCCGGCATTCCCGTCAGAATAATATTGTCCATATCTTTTCTCCTTACTGGTCTGCCCGGCATTGGAACAGCCAGGCGGGTTTATTATAGTAAGCCCTGCCACCATATGCAAGAAAGAGATTCCGCATTTTCAGCCACTCAACAGGCATGGAACTTACTCTTTCAAACTGGAACTTCAGATTTCAACCAGCCACCTTCTGACGGAAAAACAGGGCTCCCGGTTTACGCGGAACCCTGTTTTTAAAATCAATATACGATAAGCCCCGTCTGCGGGACCCGGCAGTTATTATACAATACCCTGGGCGAGCATTGCCTGCTCTACCTTCTTAAATCCTGCGATATTTGCTCCTGCCGCATAATCGCCGTCCTTGCCGTACTCCTTTGCGGCACTGTCAATATTATGAACAATATTGATCATAATCTGTTTCAGCTTCGCGTCTACCTCCTCGAAGGTCCAGGAAAGACGTTCGCTGTTCTGGCTCATTTCCAGAGCGGAAGTAGCCACGCCGCCTGCATTTGCTGCTTTTGCCGGTCCGAAAATTACGCCGTGCTGCTTCAGATAATCAGTAGCTTCCAGAGTTGTAGGCATATTAGCGCCCTCGCACACAGCGATGGTTCCATTTGCCACCAGTGTCTTTGCGTCTTCCAGATTCAGCTCGTTCTGTGTCGCGCACGGAAGGGCGATGTCTGCCTTCACAGCCCATACGCCTCTGCCCTCATGGTACTCGGAATTCGGACGATACTTCTTGTACTCTGTCAGACGCGCACGGTTAACTTCCTTAATCTCCTGCAGAGCTGCCACATCAATTCCATCCGGATCATAGACCCAGCCGGTAGAATCGGAGCAGGTAAGGACCTTAACGCCAAGCTGCTGTGCTTTCTGAATCGCGTAAATCGCAACATTTCCGGCACCGGAGACAACAGCGGTCTTTCCGGAAATATCAATGTTATTTATTTTCAGGAGTTCCTGTGTAAAGTACAGGAGACCATAACCGGTTGCCTCTGTTCTTGCAAGAGAACCGCCATAGCTCAGGCCTTTTCCGGTAAGGACGCCTTCGTAGCTGTCGCGGATTCTCTTGTACTGTCCGAAAAGGAATCCGATCTCGCGGCCGCCGACACCAATATCACCGGCAGGAACATCTGTGTCCGCGCCGATATGGCGGTACAGCTCTGTCATAAAGCTCTGGCAGAATGCCATAACCTCTCTGTCGGATTTTCCCTTCGGATCAAAATCGGAGCCGCCTTTGCCGCCTCCGATGGGAAGTCCGGTCAGAGAATTTTTGAAGATCTGCTCGAATCCGAGGAACTTAATAATTCCGATATTTACAGAAGGATGGAACCGGAGACCGCCCTTGTACGGTCCGATAGCGCTGTTAAACTGTACGCGGTATCCTGCGTTAACCTGAACCTGTCCGTTATCATCTACCCACGGAACGCGGAAACGAATCTGACGTTCCGGCTCACAGAGACGCTCAAGAAGCGCGTTCTTTCTGTAAAGCTCTTCGTTTCTCTCCGCTACCGGGCGGATGGTTTCCAGAAATTCTTTTACAGCCTGATGAAATTCGGGCTGCGCCGGATTTTTCGCGACAACTTTTTCGTAAACTTCATCTACATATCCCATTTGTTGGTTCCTCCTTACTGTAGATTCTTCTGCATGATCTGTCGGCCAATACTTCATTCTGATTATATCGACTCTATCGCAAACTATATCATGTACTACTTATGGATGCAATCAATTTTTTGAATCCTGCATAATAAGCATTTATCTCTGCAAAATTTACTTATTTTTAAGTATTACTGAAGGATTCTTTACGCCGCCATGCAGTTTTGACATCCGGCTCCGCGCATAAGGAATAAAAACTCCTCCCTATTTCTTTCTTCCGAAAGGATTCTATCTATGTTATACTAATAAAGCTGTGTATATCATAAATGCCATCTACCGGCATAAAAGTTTAGTTGAGGTGAAAAAAATGTCTGAAGAAAACATGAGCATGGAAGACTTTTCCAACGCTATTGACAGCTCTTTCGTCAATTTTAAGGATGAGGGTGAAGAAAACTGGGAAAAGCTGAAACAATACCAGGCGGATAAGACTCCCCTTACGGTTACTGTAGACGGAGTGGTGAATAAAGGTGTTGTTTCCAACATAGAAGGTATTCGCGGTTTCATCCCCGCTTCCCGTCTTGCCCTTGGTCATGTCAATGACTTAAATGAATATCTTGGAAAAACTGTAGAAGTAATTGTCCGCGAGGCAGATCCGGAAAAGAAACGTCTGATTCTTTCCTGCGTTGAACTTCTGCGCGCCAAGGCAAATGAAGAGAAAAAAGAAAAAATGAATGAAATGGCTGTCGGCACCGTTATGTCCGGCGTCGTGGAAACCATACAGCCTTATGGTGCCTTTGTCCGTCTGGAAAACGGTCTGTCCGGTCTTGTTCATGTATCTCAGATCTCCAGAAACAGAATTAAATCTCCGGATGTTGTGCTGAAAACAGGACAGGAAGTTAAGGTAAAGGTAATAGCTATCAAAGATGGAAAGCTCAGCCTGTCCATGAAAGCCCTGGAAAAGAACGCAGAGGAAGAAGACCGGCAGGAGGTACGCAACATTAAACTGCCAAAATCTGAGGATCTCACCACAAATCTCGGATCTCTCTTGAAAAATATCAAGGTCTGATTAAAGAATCGTAATATATATGTGATAAATACAGAAACAGCCGCTTTATGCAGCAGCCGGATATTCACGGGAATATTCAGCTGCAATGTCTATAAAGCGGCTGTTCTATTACCTTTTGTATCGGCAGATCTCACTGCGTCGGCTCTGCCGACGCTGCGGGAATGCTCTTTATTTTCCGGACCGGGGGCTTTCCATCCGAATATTAACGTCTCTTTCTGCTTCCTGGAAAGCTGTTTGATGGCATATTCTCTTGCCATCGCCTCTTTCTTCGTCGGAAAAACTTCCCAGTACACCAGTTTGACCGGAAGACGGCTCCTGGTATACTTTGCTCCGGCTCCGCGGTTATGCGTGCGGACCCGGTTTTCCAGATCGTTGGTCCAGCCGGTATACAGGGTATGATCTGCACACAGCAGAATATAAGTATAATTTCCGCCGCTATCACACGACGTTCTGATTTCCAAGTCCGCGTCCATACTTTTTTCTGTTCCGCCGCGCTGCATAGCATCCGACTCTGCGGTCACGGAAGCTGACCGTAAACATAAACAGCGTCCGTAATATTCGGATGATCAACCGAACCGTCACTGTCATCCGTATCCTGGCTTGCCGCGCCGGCTGTAATCAGGATATATTCTGTCCCGTCCTTTGCCTTCGCCAGACTTGCCAGACAGTTTCCCGCTTCATCGGTATATCCTGTCTTTCCTCCCTCAATAACCGTTCCATTATCCAGCAAGGATTCTGTCAGATAGGTAAAAAGCCTGCTGCTGAGTGTAATACCGTCCGGATGCTGATCGGTAGAGGTTGTCGTATACACATAAGAAGTAAAAATATCCCGGAATGTGGAATTCTGCAGGCAATATTCCAGAAGCTTCGCAAGATCCGCACAGGTTGTATACTGATTGGCATCATGCAGACCTGTGCAGTTTGTGAAATTGGTACCGGTCATGCCTAGTTCCTGCGCCTTCTGATTCATGAGGGTAACAAAATCTGCCTCGGAACCGGAAACCGCGTCTGCCAGCGCATAACAGGCATCTGCTCCGGAAGGAAGCATAATGCCGTAAAGAAGGTCACTGATGGTAACGGTTTCTCCGTATCCGAATCCGGCCACCGTAGCGCCTTCGTTCCAGGCGGGATCAATTTCATTGTCTGTAACCATGAAGGATTTGTTCAGATCACTCTCGTTTTCTATCCCGATGATACAGGTCATCATCTTGGTCAGAGACGCCGGATAGATGGTTGTCTCTCCATTTTTATCAAATACCACTGCCTGATCGCTTAACCGGATCATCAGAGCCTCCGGGCTTACAATGCCGGACTGGTCAATGACAGGTACGTCGGTATTTCCGGTCTGAGAAGAGGATTGAACATTTTCAGATGAACTGTTTTCTTCCGGAATCGTTGTATCAGTTTTCTCACCTGCGTAAACCAGAGAAAAACCTGATACGCTGTTATCCGCTTCCGAGTAAAGCTTATTGCTGGCATCCATCCGCCCCTTTACCAGAAGAAATAAAAACAGGACAATAAGCAGAGCCACTACAAGTACAAGGATAGAAACAACCATGAGAATTTTTTTCTTTATCTTTTTTTCCCTGGCCCTTCGAGCCTTGCGTTCCTCTCTTGTTTCTTCTACTTCATCTTCAAAAGACATAATTTCCTCCTGTCTTCTACTTCATCTTCAAAAGACCCTTTTTTCTCCTGACGCACGGAGGCCGTCAGTGCTTCCCCATCTCTGATTCAGTATACCGGGTGAAATACACAAAAGCAATTTTTCCGAATTAAAAAATAACCCGGTAAACATCTTACCGGGCTTCTCTGAAGCATCGGGGACTCGAACCCCGGACAACTTGATTAAAAGTCAAGTGCTCTACCACCTGAGCTAATGCTCCTTAAAATAGTGCCTAGTTCCGGAATCGAACCAGAGACACGAGGATTTTCAGTCCTCTGCTCTACCAACTGAGCTAACTAGGCACAAAAGTTGCGGGAGTAGGATTTGAACCTACGACCTTCGGGTTATGAGCCCGACGAGCTTCCTGACTGCTCCATCCCGCGATATATAAAATTTTTACAAGCCGATGATCGGACTCGAACCGATAACCTGCTGATTACAAATCAGCTGCTCTGCCAATTGAGCCACATCGGCATATACCAGCAATCCTATCATCATGCTGTAATGGATGGTGGTGGATTCGAACCACCGAAGGCAGTGCCAGCAGATTTACAGTCTGTCCCCTTTGGCCACTCGGGAAACCATCCACAAATGGGGCCTACAGGGCTCGAACCTGTGACCCTCTGCTTGTAAGGCAGATGCTCTCCCAGCTGAGCTAAGACCCCATCATATCATTATCAAAGAACAAAACTCTGAAAGCTTTGTCCGCGCGACCCGGATCGGGATCGAACCGACGACCTCCGCCGTGACAGGGCGGCGCTCTAACCAGCTGAGCCACCGGGCCATAAGGTACTTCATACCTTCAAAACTGCATATACTCTTTCCAAACGTCCCGCAATTCTATGAACCGCTCCACGCCTCCGCTTCGCTTCTTCTGCTCCGCTTCCGCGCTTCCCTGATCTAGCCCTCGACCGATTAGTAACAGTCAGCTCCATGCATTGCTGCACTTCCACCTCTGCCCTATCTACCTCGTCGTCTTCAAGGGGTCTTAC
>NZ_VUMV01000019.1 GCF_009696005.1 Bilifractor porci | reverse complement strand
GCCATTCGCCTTGTCTATGCACCTCACATCGCCATTTTCTAGATTCATTCCAAGTATTGCTTCCTTTACCTCTGCAGTCTCGCTCTTAACCCTCGCACCAAGTATGTACTCGTATTTCTCAGCCTCCAAGTCTTCTATATTTTTCTTGGAAAGCAGACCTGCATCGGCTATAACTACGGGATGGTCGAAGCCGTGTCGCCCGGCCAGGTCCTTTATCATCGGTACAAGCGTCTTGCCCTCGTGTATATTCCCTTCGTAAATTCCGTAGCCTATTGGATTGCCGCCCGTGGTGACAAGCAGGCCAAGGAAAATCTGAGGACACGAATGCTTGCCGTCCTTAGAGAAACCGGTCTTGCGGAGGTCGTCTTCCTGCGCAGCCTCGAAGTAAAGAGTAGTCATATCATAGAACACTACGTTTATTTCGCCGCCACATATTTTCTTTGTGTAGGCATAGGATATGCGTTCCACATCGTGCTTCATATCATTACCAACAGGCTTGATAACTTTGCCGGAAGCGTCCTTCTTGCAGTCCTTGTCTTTTCGGAAGCAAAGGTTGTCAAGGAACTTGTATATGGCATCCACGTCGTAGTCTTTGTTCAGATATTGTCGGAGATACTCCACCGTGCGGAGTTTGCTGCCCGGATTGAATAGACGACAAATTACCAAATGACGGAACATCTCATTGTCTATCCCTCCATATCCTATCTTGTCGTAAAGCCGTCCATAGATAAGTTCGGGACCAATCACTTGAATCTGCGTGTTGGAAATACCAGAGAGGAAGCTCTCAAGATCGTCTTCGAAAGGATAATGATAGTCCATCGGAATAGGCTGGCCAAGCTGCGAGTCTATAAACTCACGAGCCTTGCGTTCCAAGGCAAGCAATTCTTGCGCATTGGAACTTGTCCCGATAATCTTTACAGTCACATTCTTGCGGGAGTACCTGTCCTTTCTCAGAACCTCGATGCTATAAGCACCTGATCTGTGGCGTTTCTTGTGTACGAACATGATGCAAAGATAGCTTGCGCCACCCAAAAATCCAAATACAAAGTGTCACTTTATTGATTTTTAATGATTTACGGCCGTTAACGGCTATTAACGTGGAAAACAGGAGACTTTCAAGACGCTATGGACTATCTTTCGGCCGCAGGATTTTATGCCCAAGGGGCAATTTTACGCGTTAGCGATTTTCGTCATGGGCAGGCTTGACACCAAAGGTGTGGGGCTAAAGCTATGGGGGTAGGCGGCGAGCTTGCTCGCAAGACTACCCCATAGCTTTAGACTCATTGCTCCTTGGGGAGCATAAGCATGACCATGATTTTCTTTTCTCTTTTCCGTTTGAAAATGCCAAAGCGATAATGGCAGTATAAAGATTTATATTTCCTCTCACTATGATTCCACGGAAAATATCCAGTGCGCCACGGGTAGAGATCTCTGTGTCCTTTGTGTGAGAATATTACAGACAAGAGGGTTAGGGCGGGGATGAACCCCACCCCCACGAACTCACCATGTACATCCAGCGTAGGGGTGGGGTTTATCCCCACCCTAACCCCGCAAAATATATGATTGGGTCGATATGGTCTCCAGTCTTGTAGCTTGGGTGCCCCAATGACGAAAACAAGAAAAGGACGCAAAGAACTGCACAAGAGTGCACTTCTTTGCGTCCTTATTATTGTAATTT
>NZ_VUMV01000018.1 GCF_009696005.1 Bilifractor porci | reverse complement strand
TGCTCCGCTTCCGCGCTTCCCTGATCTAGCCCTCGACCGATTAGTAACAGTCAGCTCCATGCATTGCTGCACTTCCACCTCTGCCCTATCTACCTCGTCGTCTTCAAGGGGTCTTACTTCTTTCGAATGGGAGTTCTTATCTCAAGGGGGGCTTCACGCTTAGATGCCTTCAGCGTTTATCCCTTCCGGACTTGGCTACCCTGCCCTGCACCTGGCAGTGCAACAGGTCCACCAGCGGTCCGTCCATCCCGGTCCTCTCGTACTAAGGACAGCTCCTTTCAAAACTCCTGCGCCCACGCCGGATAGGGACCGAACTGTCTCACGACGTTCTGAACCCAGCTCGCGTACCGCTTTAATGGGCGAACAGCCCAACCCTTGGGACCTACTACAGCCCCAGGATGCGATGAGCCGACATCGAGGTGCCAAACCACTCCGTCGATGTGAACTCTTGGGAGTGATAAGCCTGTTATCCCCAGGGTAGCTTTTATCCGTTGAGCGATGGCATTCCCACTTAATACCACCGGATCACTAAGCCCTACTTTCGTACCTGCTCCACCCGTCGGTGTCGCAGTCAGGCTCCCTTCTGCCTTTGCACTCTGCGGATGGTTTCCAACCATCCTGAGGGAACCTTTGGGCGCCTCCGATACCCTTTCGGAGGCGACCGCCCCAGTCAAACTCCCCATCTGGCATTGTCCCCCGCCCGGCTTACGGGCGCAGGTTAGAAACCTCATAATGCAAGGGTGGTATCCCAACACCGACTCCGGCGCGGCTGGCGCCACGCCATCTCCGTCTCCCACCTATCCTGTACATGCAATACAAGATCCCAGTACCAAACTAGAGTAAAGCTCCATGGGGTCTTTCCGTCCTGGCGCGGGTAACCAGCATCTTCACTGGTACTTCAATTTCACCGGATGCATTGTCGAGACAGTGCTCAAATCATTACGCCTTTCGTGCGGGTCGGAACTTACCCGACAAGGAATTTCGCTACCTTAGGACCGTTATAGTTACGGCCGCCGTTTACTGGGGCTTGGATTCAGGGCTTCGCTTGCGCTGACCCCTCCTCGTAACCTTCCAGCACCGGGCAGGCGTCAGCCCATATACCTCACCTTCCGGTTTCGCATAGACCTGTGTTTTTGCTAAACAGTTGCTTGAGCCTGTTCACTGCGGCCCTCTTTCAAGGGCACCCCTTCTCCCGAAGTTACGGGGTCATTTTGCCGAGTTCCTTAACAATGCTTCTTCCGTCGGCCTTAGGATTCTCTCCTCACCCACCTGTGTCGGTTTACGGTACGGGTACATGGCAGGCTATAGCGGCTTTTCTCGGCACATGGCTCACACACTTCGCTACTATACTTCGCTCCGCTTCACGTCTTTGGGTTGGCGCCCGGTTTTGCCTGGGCGTCCCCTCCCCCGCTTGCGCGCGGCTTTCCTTTCCGCGCCTGTGCTCTCCACATGCGTCCCCACAGTTCTGCTGCCATGCAGTACAGGAATCTCAACCTGTTGTCCATCGGCTACGGCTCGCGCCCTCGCCTTAGGTCCCGACTTACCCAGGGAAGATCAGCTTTACCCTGGAAACCTTGGATATTCGGCCGAGAGGATTCCCACCTCTCTCTCGCTACTCATTCCGGCATTCTCTCTTGGGGAGGCTCCACGGCCCCTTTCGGTACCGCTTCGCCGCCGCCCCAATGCTCCTCTACCAATGTAT
>NZ_VUMV01000017.1 GCF_009696005.1 Bilifractor porci | reverse complement strand
CGGGTTTTCAACAGTTGTAACTGAATAATACGTAACACCAAATGCCTTCCAAGCCGCAGAAATGCGACTTTTTTTGTGCTTAAAACTTGTCAAGCATTGAAAAAAAATGTTGTATATGTTGTGTCGTGTTGTGTTGTTTGGTATAATCTGGATATGAAACTTTGGTACAATAAAAAATCAAAAAATCCAACTTATTTCATCCAGATGGGCTTCCGGAACGGAAAGAAAACTTCCACCAGAAATGTCGCACGTATCGGCAAACATTCCGAACTGCTGGCCCAGGGAATTAAAGATCCGCTCGCTTACGCCAGACAAAAGGTTGCAGAAGCAAACGAGGAATTAAAAAAAGGCAAAGTCTCTATGGAGGTAAAGATAGACTTTGACGAGAAAGTTCTTTCCTCGGAATCCATGACTTCTGTTTCCACTTCTCTGGGGATCGGATATTTCTTCCTGCAGGCGGTCTATCATCAACTGAAACTGGACGAATTTTTCAAGAAAGTCACCCAGACATCGAAGATCACATTTGATCCCAATGAGGTCAATCGCTTCCTGACTTACGCAAGGATCCTGGATCCCGATTCCAAACTCGGAACGTATGATCATCTGGAGTACTACTACGAGCGGCCTTCCTTCGGGTACCAGCACATTCTGCGGACGATGGACATCCTGAATGCCCATTATGACGAATACATTTCCCATCTGTATGAGCAGAGCTGCAGTGTCGTAAAGCGGGATAACTCCGTCTGTTACTTTGACTGCACGAACTATTACTTTGAAACTGAATACGAGGACAACATCATCGACGATGCAACCGGCGAGATTCTGAAGGGTTTCCGCCGCTATGGGCCTTCCAAGGAACATCGTCCGAACCCGCTCGTGGAGATGGGGCTTTTTATTGATTCCCGTGGGATCCCTATCTCGATGTGCATGGCATCCGGATCAGACAGTGAACAAACGCTTGCTGTGCCGCTGGAGAAAAAAATAACTGAAATGTTCAAGGGCAAGAAATTCATCTACTGCGCTGACGCCGGGCTGAATTCTATTGATATCCGGAAGTTCAACAGCATGGGCGACCGCGCTTTCGTCGTCACCCAATCAGTAAAGAAACTTTCTGATACCCTGCAGACGGCCGTTTTCAACGACTATGATTATCGTCTTGTCTCCAATGGAGAGAAAACAACCATTGCCGCAATGAAAGAATTCGACCGTTTTCATGAAGAAAACCGCAGTCGTTATGAAGATAAAGCTTTCAAGATTCTGAATGCTGACAAAGCTGTAGACACAGGGCTTATGGAAACTGCAATGCTGCAGAACGGAAAAAAGAAAAAGATCCGGTCCAAAGCCCTTCTGAAGCAGACAATCATCGTCACTTTTTCCCGCAAGATGATGGAATATCAAAGAAAAATCCGGAACGCGCAGATCAGTCGGGCAGAAAAGCTGCTGGCCAATCTGAACCCGGAGACATATAAGAAAGGACCCAATGACATCACCCGTTTTATCCGAAAGGAATCCAAAGACAAAAACAGCTATGTTCTGGACAGCGAAAGGATTGCTGAAGAGGAGAAATACGATGGCTATTACGCCATCGCTACAAACCTGAGCCCGGAGGATAATGAATCAGGCCAGGATTTTGTGAGGGGTATTCTTTCGATAAACGAAAGAAGATACCGGATTGAAGACTGTTTCCGGGTAATGAAGACAAATTTTAGTGCCCGCCCGGTCTTCCACCATACAAAAGAGCGGATTACTGCCCACTTCATGATCTGTTACACAGCGCTCCTGGTTTACCGGCTTCTGGAAGCAAAACTTGAAGATTACGGAAAAACGCTGAAGGGAGGCGCGGTACGCTTCACTACGGAGAACATCATTGAAACACTACAGAACATGGAAGTGGCCAATGTCCAGGATCTTTACTACCTGTCGACTTATAGGGGGTCTCAGACACTGAACGCCCTGAATGCCATATATGATCTAAGGCTGGACAGAAAATACTACCAGCCGAAAGAATTAAACAAAAAGCTAAAGCAAATCTTGTGAAATATTTTATATCAGGTCAGTGTACCAATACAACATTTGCAGGGAGTAAAAAAGCTCAGAAAATGGCTTAAACACAACCATTCCTGGGCTCTTTTTATCTCGAAACTGTTGAAAACGGGA
>NZ_VUMV01000016.1 GCF_009696005.1 Bilifractor porci | reverse complement strand
TGTAAACCTGCCGTCCGGATCACGCAGGAGGGACGCTCGAAAAATGGTTCAAAAAAGCGTCGGGAAAAATGGCTCGAAAATCAGGCGGGAATCCTGTTTTGACAAATGTGCAGTAAGGTGGTATATTGAAACTACAAAAGGGCACTACCGATAGACGGTTGGCCCGATCAACATTTTACGGATGACCGCTCAGTTTCTCAGGCCGGGGCGGTCATTTTCTTTTGCCAATTGTATAGAACAATGTGGCTATCGCTGTAAGCAGAAGAAGCAAATCAATAAGATTCGACCATCCTACCATCTGCAACGCCCCCTTTCTGTGAAGATCGAGGGCAAGATACACCCTCGTCACAACAGTGAAAAGGGCCAACCGCCTACCGTGTATGGTAGTACCCACACGCATCATACCATATATTTTCCATTGCGGCCAGCATTGCAGACTTATCGTACAAGCAGGATCTTGCTGAAATCCTTCATCAGCTATGTGCATATAAAGGTGTCACAATCATCGAAGGACATCTGATGCCGGATCATGTACATATACTGGTCAGTATACCACCGAAGATCAGTGTGGCATCATTTATGGGATATTTGAAGGGAAAAAGTGCCCTTATGATGTTTGACAGGCACGCAAATTTGAAATATAAGTTCGGAAACCGGCATTTCTGGTCAGAAGGATATTATGCTAGTACAGTAGGGTTAAATGAAGCTACCATTAAAAAATATATCCAAGACCAAGAGCGTGCGGATATCATACAGGACAAGCTCAGTGTAAAGGAATACGAAGACCCTTTTAAGGGTCAGGGTAAGTAATACGAATGCCCCTTCAGGGGTAGCGACGAGTCAAAAGCAAAGTGGCTTGAACGGAGCTGCGGGAAGTGATTAAAAAACTTCCCGTAGCCATAAAGTGAAAGCCAGCGCCTTGAGAAGCTAGCCTAGCAACACGGGCTTATAGCCCGGACCGAACCACCCGTTTTACGGGTGGCGGCGATTATCAGATACGGGATTCATGCAAGGATTCCAAATATCAGCGCCAGCTTCGCGTATAGTTCCGCCTTTTTCTGCGGGGACATGACGGGCAGGTCATTTCCGGATCCGGAAGCATTAGCCGGCGCGGCCTGAGTCATTTTGTCAGAAGTGTTATTCTCCATCTTTTTCCCTCCTCATCCTGCAGTGTATATTACCTGCCGGAATTCGTTATATCATTCGGTGTCATTTTCGGCACACATTTTCTAAATTTGTTCCTATATTCCCGTCACAGTCACCTGCACAACACGTATTGCAAAAAAAGAAAAAGGTGATGAAGAATAAGCGGCAACAGGTTGTTGTATTCATTTTTTTCTTTTTATTTATGTGTAACAACAACATTATTTGATTAGATTCTATTAGTATTCCTGGAAAATCCCGTAATAACGGGGTTTTCCGGTACCTGGCAGGGACAAAAGGACTGGAAGGTACGGACGGATGTATGGCAAGGAGGGGAAAGAAGCGCGCTAAGAAAAGGACAAAATGACAGCAGGCCGGGGACAGGTGTACTTCCCGCGGGGAATCCGTCCGTGAGACAAAAAGACGGGAAGAAAGGGGCGAAAGGAAGGAAGAACGGGACAAAAATACCGGGAGGTATGGACAGGAAGAGGGATGCGGCGATGAAAGGGGACAGGTAAGTCTTTTTGTCCGTTCCCGGCGGAGGGAAGTGAGAGGAAAAAGTATATTTGTCCTCAGCTTCCAGAGAAAATAAGGGGATATCAGTGGCTCCGTAAAGGGAAGGGGAAGGCTGGAGGGATATTGTCGGGAACCAGTATTTTTGTCCGGAAAGACAAGTCGTTTTGTCCGCCACTCGTGGTTTTTGCAAGCAAGTTTGTCCGTCCTTACCCTCCGGACCAGTAAATTTGTCCCGAACTTCCTTTGGGAAAAACGAAACCCAATAAGGGCTTGAACCGCCATTTTTGCGGACAAGGAAACCTGTTTTTTGCAAGTACCGAGAAGGAAACACAAGTATTCCTGTCCGAAAAAATCCGTAACCGGCAAGTAACTTTGTCCGCGGCAATAAGTAGGTTTGTCCGTACCGGAATGCGATTTTGTCCCGGCCTTTACCATACCAGATAGCCGGGCCATGGGAAATGGCTGTTTCCCTGTAACCTGCCAAGTCCCTTCCGTATCCGCGGCAATGCTTGGCACCCATGCTGGAAAGGCTTCCGCAGATACACAACAAGTATATTTGTCCGCCTTGCAAGTATATTTGTCCTGTATATCCGGTATTTCTGTCCGTATGGGAAGTCTTTTTGTCCTGGACTTACCAATGGACTGTGACGGGAGTAAGTATATTTGTCCGCACATCCCCCTGTCATTCACCGGCAGGGCCGGCGTCTTCCGCCGCGTCCTCTTGCCTGCCCCCGGACGCGGCCAATTTGTCCATCCATTCCGCAAAAAAGCTGCGAACAGGGGACTTTCCAGCTTCTGGCAGGACAGCGGTAAAAGGGAGGGGGACATCCATACGGCAGAACCATGCCGCATCCTCCCGAAAAAGACGGGAAGGGAAACGAACCCCAAAAATACCTGGCAGGGGCCAGACGGAAGGCTGTCGGCAGACTGCGGACAAAATGACTGCATATCGGGACGGAAGGTAACCTTTACCGTGGACGCAAGCGAACTGGCAGGCCAGACACTGGTAGCGTTTGAAAAGTTCACGAACGAGGGCAGGGAAATCTTCGTGCATGAGGACCTGGAGGACCTCCTGCAGACCATTAAGATCCCGAAGATTGGTACGACGGCGAAAGCCGGTGAACTGGACGAGACCGCCTTTTATAACGAGGACGGAACCCCGAAGGAGATCACGATTACCGATACCGTGTCTTATGAGAACCTGTGGACAAAGGGACTCCTGGGCAAGCTCCAAGAGGAAGGCCTGACCATCACGGACAACGGGAATGTCATCGCGTCCGACCACGCGCCTGTATACGACATCAACGAGACCGGCGAGTATACCATGACCGGAAAGCTGATGGACAAGGCTACAGGAAAAGCGCTTACAGATGTAAACGGCAATGATTATGAGACTTCTGTACACTTTGTACCGGATGCGGGAAATGGGACTGTTGATTTGACCTTCACGATGAATGTGGCGGACTTCATCGACAAGGATGGCAGATGCATCCTGGACAGCAAATCCATCATAGTCTTCGAGGACCTGTACCAGGTACCGGAAGACGGCGAGACATCGGAAGACAACCATACGGCGGTCCATCACGATATTGATGATGACCAGGGACAGGATGTGATGGCTCATCACGACATCACGGAAAAACCGCAGACTGACTACATCCCGTCGATCCATACAAACGCCACGGATTCCGTAACCGGAAACCATAATGGCGTGGTAGACGGGAAGGACTACATTATTGACGAGGTATCTTATGAGAAACTGCAGAAGGGTACCACCTAAAAGCTGGGCGCGCAGCTGATTACAACCCATTGATTCTCTTCTTCAAGTTTGTTGGCTATATCGGAAAGCAGTACCGTTTTTCCGCTTCCGCGTGGCCCACGGATGATATACACCTGGTTCGTGATCGGATCTGTTAAAAATATATTGAGAATTACTCCTGTCTGGTGCGGCCGGAAAATGTATTCGATGGGTTTCTTTCCAAACGTTATCACAAAAGGATTTTTCTCCATATCAAAGAACTACATTTGTGTTTTTGAGCTACATCCGACTACATTCAAATACATTTGCGTTTTTGAACTACATTCTGCTACATTTACTGAAGCCCCATACTCCAATACGAGGCTTGGATGTGGAGCCTCACAAATGGAGATGCTGGTTTTGCACAATTTTTCACCCAAAATCAGCCATATAACATGTGTAAGGCTTTTGCAGGCTTACTGGCTTGCAGCGGCTTGATTTTGTTAACAAGGAGGAGAAAATCATGGCAAACTATATTCCAAAAGCAGAGCTGCTGCAAAAGGCGGTAGCCGAACTCAATGGCGTAAGTGATTCTTTTGATGTGTCGGTAAAGGACGATAACATTGTCGTGACATCGAAATGGCTGAATGGTACCGTCGTCGGTGCCGGTGGCGTGGAAAGCATGCGGGAAACGGCAACAACCATCTACACGATCAAGGATAACAGCAAATACAAATGGCATGACGTGCTTGATTCCGGCCATGCCAGCATCGGGGTGAATGGTATCAGCCTTTCCAAATCGGAATTTGCCGGGAAATCCGTATCGTTTAACAAGAACGTATATTTCGGCAAAAACAAGAATAACCCGGATGGCGGCCTTGGCGTCCAGACGGCAGAATCCAATACAGCCAAGACGCACAAAATAATGAAGGAATGGCTGGAGAAGTACGGCTACAAAAAAACGTTGTTTTGATGGCTTTTCCGCAGCGTAGTCCGTTATCTGGCAGATAGCCGGCAAAGTTTTTGTTGTGAGAAGGGAGTGAGTCCAATTTTGGCCTTGCTCTTTTTTGCAAAACGAAAGACAGGACAAAACGCATCGCTAATGACTCGAAAAAATGGCGCAAAAAACGAAAAAAACTGTTGACAGGAGCAATTCCCGATGGTATTATAAACAAGCTCGCTTCGAGAGAAGCGGCCAAGTTCCTTGACAACTGAACAGTAAAACACATCCTCGAAAGTTCAAAAAATTTTTGAGTTTGTCGAAAGACAATCCTTTAAACAGTAAACGGGATGAATTAGCCAAGAGTTGATTCTGACCGGATTCA
>NZ_VUMV01000015.1 GCF_009696005.1 Bilifractor porci | reverse complement strand
GCTGCCGATCTGCTCCGCCAGCGGATGTTCTGCGTCGAAAAAGTGAACATACCCCTCCAGGGACAGTGCTTTTTCTCTCAGCACACTGGATTTTTCCCAGACATAAATAGCCGCCCTTCCTTTTCCGTTTCTCGCCTCCTGGATCATGTTCTCCGCCGAGGAGTTCCCGTCAAAGGCAAGCAGGACAGACGGCCTCCTCTCGAATATTTCATAATTAAAGCTTTTATAGATTCCCATACCCTCACTTTCCGTGGACACCCGGATCTGTACGCCTGCTGCCGTAAGTTTTCTCTGCTCCTCTCTGCTGATCATTGTCGGCACAAAAGCAAAGACAAGGAACCCTTTTCTGTTGTGCTCCAGAAGATATTTTTCATACCCTCTCAATTTGTTTCCTATTACAAAGAAATATTCATCCGGGCTTAAGGTCTCCAGCAGTCCGTCGATCTGACGGGTTCCCTCTTCCGTGATCCGGGTTGCGCGTTTTTCCGAGTTAAAGCTCCCTCCCATCAGCACAACCGGCGTGCGGTCCCAGGGAAGCTCATGAATCTGATCCTTCAGCTCCTGATTTGCGTCATGGCGCTGATTTCTGCGAAGCTTCAGGCTTCCTGCCACATGCTGCCCTTTCTCCATCCTCTGAAGAAGCACATCCGACAGTTCCCGGCCGTCCAAAAGCTGTGCAAACGTCTTTTTCTTTCTGGAGTAAGCTGCCTGGCTTTCCCTGATGATGTCAGATTCCGTATTTTTCATGCTCATAATTTCTTCCGGCGTCAGCCCCAGAAGTTTTTCCAGCGAGAGCTGCTCATCAATCGAATTGGTTCCATACAGAGCTGCGCCGTCTGTCCCCTGCACACAGTGAATTCCCTCCGCCAGATACTGTCGGAGCGGATGATTTTCCAGGCCATTCAGATTGTTCAGGCGGACATTGGATGTCAGCTGGAATTCCAGAACCACATGGTTCTCCTTCAGTTCCTCCAGTGTTTTTCTGCCTTTTCTGGATTTCAGGCTATAGGTGTACAGCCCGTGGCCCAGACGGACATGGGGCATTTTCTGTCCCGGCGCCAAGGAATCCTTTACACACTCGATGCTGTGAGAGACATTATCCTTCATGCTGTCGTTTTCTCCCGCATGAATGCGTATGACAAAAAAAGGATCTCTGGCGGCTATTTTCGCGATCCCCCGGAAAACCGGTTTTAATGTGATGATATCGTTAATTTCCTCTCCCACGAAGTCGCATCCCGCCACATAGGGATCTTCCGCGACAGCCTGAAGGACTTCCAGATTCCGGGCAAGATAGTCCTCCGGGGTTATCGCATCCTTGATAATGGTTAGCGGAATCCGGCGGAAAGCCGCCAGAAAGCGGATCATAACCCCCGTCTCACGGTAGATCCGGGGCATCACCTCGTGCACCTCTGTCAGCATCTGCAGGGATTCATACTTTTTCAGCAGTGTGGTATCGCTGATTTCCGCATAGCAGATCCCCTGCCTCTGATACGTTCTTGCGATCCAGAGAAGTTTGTCCTGAAAGATCGTGTTGCCATGATAAGCCCTGGTTTCTCCGTCCTTGAGCATCTGCATTAACGCCTGCCGTACATCCGCATCCGGAATCCGATCCGCCCGTGTCAAGGCGATTTTCTTTTCGCTCTCCTTTCCTTTACAGAATACATAGCGGTACAGATATACCTTTTCCAGATTGGTAAATACCGCCTGTCCGTCTTTTAATATAGCCAGGGAAGCTCGTATTTTTACGATATTTTCGTCAGCATGTTCCAGATTATTCAGAATCAGATCGGCAAAATTGATAAAGGTGTTATCATTGATTTTCCGGTCCAGATATTTTCCTTTCAGGTCTGAGCTGATAAACTGGCGGGCGACCTTTTCCCGCTGAGCGGCGAGGGCTGCCTCCTGCCCATCGGACAGGGAGAGTTCCAGCTTCCGCACATAGTAAAGCGGATAGCGGATCTGATGATAAATTCCCAGCGCGATAAGAATATCCGGAGCTAGGTTTCCGTTCATATGCGTGTGAAGATCGCTGCGAAATTTGTATTCCTTTCGTATATAGGCCTTGAATATCGTCTTGGAAATGTCCAGGCGGTAATCCTTGGTCTGGCTCATCAGGGTTTTGGCTACCGAGGGGACAAACGCCTTCATCTCTATTCTTCCATCCGGATAGATATTCGCTACCTTTGTTCCTCCCAGCCGGAAGATATAAATTTCCTGGTTTGTTCCATCGATATAACAGGGGATCTCGCCCCGGATGACAAGCAGCCCGCTGCCGCTCTCCGTCAGCGGAAGTCCGCATATTTTTGCCAGATTCCGGATCAGATTGCCGGTATGATGATTGGGTGTCTCCAGCTCATAAAAAAGCCTGTCCAGATCCCAATACAGATTGACAATCATGTCTTTTTCATTATCCAGGTAGAATCGTGTGAAATATGTCATCGGTCTGCTGTCCTTTTCTGCTTCTGCAATGCGGCTGCAAAATGCCGGTTTGACGGTTTCTGTTTACTTTTCTTCCAGTATAAAAAAATCCAGGCATTTTGTGAAGTGCGCCGAAGAAATCCGCCGCATTCTGATTGCCACATGTTTCCTGTCGGCTTATACTAATATCAGAAGGAAAAACAGGAAGGGGGTATCACGATGCAGGTACATGTTGATGATGAAATCTATGCTCATTATCAGGGAGAGGATCTGGACCACGCGAAAAAGATTATTGAAAGAATCCGGGACAGCGCCGACCGTCTCAGCAAAGACATGGTTTACGATCTGACGATCCGGGATATGGAGGTAATCGAGAGGCTGTCCAAACAGACGGACGCCACGGACGCGGATGTCTTCTATATTTACTGTGAAGGCTTTGCACGCGGACGTGATTATGAAAACGATAAAAAGGGCGTGAGCGGGGATTAAGAAACGCTTCCCCTCCCACTGCAAAAAGGCGCAAAGGCGGGCTCTTCCTTATGGAATGCCCGCCTTTCTCTAATGGTATGTTCCTTGTATGTTTTTATGCTTTTTGCATGCTGCCCTGCCTTCTTTTTTCTCTGTGCTGAAAAAAGATAAAAGACAAAGAACGCCGCGCAGGCAGCCCCCGCTGTCTGTCAGCTGAGCTGCATCAATGTGTTGGCAAGATCCGCCGCACTGTACATGTGCATCACAAACGCAATCATTCCAATCTCTACCAGGCACAGGACCGCCAATGTTACGCCGATCTTTTTTCTGCTCTCCACGCAGATGGCCGGATGGCTTCTGCGAATCCAGATATTATACCGGCTTCCGACCTGAAATTCCTTCTGTCCCACTTCCCTGTTCAGAGAGGACTGTTTTTTCTCTTCCCCCTGCAGGAAGCTGAACACTGCCCGATAGGTGGTTTTCTGATGTTTTCCTTTTCCTGTTGTAAGCGCCTGCACCTCTGTACACTCTGCTTCCTTTCTTGTGCGGAAGGCAGCAAAAGCGTAGATTTCATAAGCGATCATCAGGCTGACCGATAAAATAAAAATAGCTCCGACCACAGTTGTTAACATTCTGAATCCTCCAAATAAACAGCCAACGAAGCAGCCTTACGGCAGTGCTCCGGCAGAAGATTTTCCGGTTTGGTGTACATGCTACCACATCGCCAAATCAGATTCAATCCCGATTTTTCCGCTGAAACACTGGATTTTCTGCCGGTCACGTTAACTTTGCTGTTAATTTTCCGCTAATTCCGCATAAACAATTTCCGGGCACAGGGCATTCCGGGACGGACGTATCTGGAAAACTGCACAAATGGGAATCCGAATAATTGTCGATTTATTTTCTGATATTTATTTGACTTTTCACATATTTTGCTGTATTCTTTAATCAGAAACAAGAAATAAGCAGATAACGAACTGGAGGACAGTCCAATGTACAGATAAAGTCTACAGCTTAATGAAGAATCCTCTAAGGAGGAGCGAAACGATCACGATCAGTTGTAATTATTGAACGAGGATGTCTTTCAGGTCGATAATAAAATAGATAAAAAAGGAGGAAAAGATGAACAGTATTAGAGCTGTAATAACAATACGGGCTGTTTCTTAAGAGAGGATGCAGATGACGAGAAAGTCTGTATCCTCTTTCTTTATGCCATTTTTCTTTTCCCTATATGATCTTCCCCCGTATGCCTTTTTCCTGTATGTCTTTTTCCTTCCTCCCCTTTCTTCTTCCCGCCGTTATGGCCTGGATGTCAAAGTACCTTTACGCTATAAAGCCATGCCGTGATGAACTTGTATTATATAATCTGGAAACTCTCTTTTTTGAGACGTATAATATAAAGGTATTGAACGCAAAGAACTGTCACCTGAAAAGGAGAAGAAAGGAATTTTTATGCACATCATTGCAAGCATATGGAGTCATCTTACCGGGATTTTCGGGACGGTTGTCCTGGTAACCGCGCTTATTTCTTTTATCATCGGGCTGATTGAGCGTTATCACTATGCAACCCGCAAGGCTGCCCCCGGACTGTCCCCGGACGGAAAAGGCAGCGCAGCTGCCGGAGAGGATGCCGTTATGCGGAAGGATCCTCATTCGGATGCCCGGAAAATCGCTGTGATCACCGGCGCCTCCAGTGGGCTTGGCTCCGGATATGCCAAAGCCATCGATAAAACTCCAAAAGCCTATGACGTAAATGAAATCTGGCTGATTGCCCGCAGAAAAGACCGTCTGGACGCGCTTGCCCGGCAGCTGCATCTTCCCGTCTATGTGGTTCCCATGGATCTGACCGATCAGGGAAATCTGAAATGGTTTGTGGAAACACTGAAAAAGGAAAGCGACAGAAGCAGTTCGTTTTCTGTCTCTGTTCTGCTGAACTGCGCAGGTTTCGGTAAGTTCGGAACTTCATCGGAAATCGGCCGCGCAGAAGAGGGGCGGATGATTGATGTGAATGACAAGGCCGCCATCAATATGACGGATCTTCTGATTCCCTATATGCGTCCCGGAAGCCGTATCGGACAGATTTGTTCTGTGGCAGCCTTCCAGCCCATTCCTGGTTTTAACGCCTACGCCGCCTCCAAGGCTCTTCTTTATTCCTACAGCCGGGCTCTTCGAGTGGAGCTGCTGAAACAAGGCATTAGCGTCACAGCTGTCTGTCCTTACTGGATCAAAGACACGGAATTTATTGAGGTCGCTGCCGGTAAAAAGCGGAATCTTCCTCTTGCGTCCCGCAGTGATTCTATTATACGGCTTTCCCTGTGGGATCTCCGGCACAATCATGCCCTGTCAACGCCGGGATTCATCTGTACACTGGACCGTATTTTCGCCGGGTTAATTCCCGACGAGGTGATGGCTTTTCTTATGAAGAAGTTCATATAACAGTACTGTATAAGTCCTACGCGCTGCTTCGCTACAGGTAAGAGCGCTCTCGTGCCGCCTTCGCGTCACTTCTCGCTCTTACCTGTTGTCGTTTCTGGAGCGAAAGCTCCCTGGTCCGCAAGCGGCCCGTTAGCTTTTGCTCCGAAACTGGACTTATACAGTATATTTCTGTGTGAGTTGGGCGATGAGGTTTTTGTCCTGGAAGTAATCGATCTGCATGGCGTGTTTCATTTCTGCCAATGTCTGGGCCGCTTTCTTTTCTGCTTTTCTGCTTCCCTCTTCTAGCATGGCAAAGACGCCCGGAATATCTTTTTCATAACGTGCTCTTCTCTCCCGTATGGGGGACAGCTCCGCCTGAAGAACTTTGTTCAGGAATTTCTTGACTTTTACATCGCCAAGGCCTCCCTTTTGGTAATGCTCTTCCAGTTCCTGGAGATTGTGATACTCCGGCCAGAATTCCGCAAAGGAATCGTCGGTGGCAAACGCCTCCAGATAAATAAAGACCGGATTTCCTTCTACTTTTCCGGGATCTTCCACGCGGAGATGGTTGGGATCCGTGAACATCGACATGACCTTTTTCCTGACGGTTTCCTCCGGATCCGAGAGATAAATGCAGTTCCCCAGGGATTTGCTCATTTTCGCCTTTCCATCGGTTCCCGGAAGGCGGAGCTGGGACTGTTTTTTCGGAAGAAGAATCTGCGGTTCTACCAGGACATCGCCGTAAATGGAATTGAATTTCCGCACGATTTCACGTGTCTGCTCCAGCATTGGTTCCTGATCCTCGCCGGCAGGAACTACGGTTCCCTTGAAGGCGGTAATATCCGCCGCCTGGCTGATGGGGTAGCTGAAGAATCCCATGGGGATGCTGTTCTCAAAATTTTTCTGCTGTATTTCCGCCTTTACGGTTGGATTGCGCTGTACTCTGGCTACCGTCACGAGGTTCATATAATAGAACGTCATCTCGGTCAGTTCCGGGATCTGTGACTGAATTAAGATGGTAGACTTTTCCGGATCCAGTCCGGCCGAAAGATAATCCAGCGCCACCTCGATAATGTTCTGCCTGACTTTTTCCGGGTTATCGAAGTTGTCGGTCAGCGCCTGCGCGTCCGCAATCATGATATAGATTTCATCAAATTCTCCGGAATTCTGAAGTTCCACACGATTCCTGAGAGAACCCACATAATGGCCGATATGCAGTTTTCCTGTCGGCCTGTCTCCCGTCAGAATAATTTTCTTAGCTTCCATTTCTCTCCCTCAGATGTCTTTCTCATTCTCCAGCAGCTTTGCCGCATTCTGACAGGCGGGACAGATGCAGTATTTTCCGCCTTTTTCCTTATGCTCTTTCGCCTGTTTTGCCATGGCGGCTGCCTGCTCCGCACCAAATAACTTCTTTCCGTTCTCGGACTCGCAAAGACCGATCAGGCTGTCAATGGTTGTAATGTCCTGCTTCATCTCCTGGATCAGCGCTGCCGCCTGCTCTTTTCCCGGATTTTCCAGATATGCCTCCGCCACTTTCTTTAATCCCTCATAGCAGGACGGAGCGTCCTTCATTGCCTTTACGGTCTCCATAACTTCTGTCTTCGTCATCTTTTTTCCTCCTTTTTCTGAGCTCTTATAAAACCTGTTCCATACAGATAAACTGCGGTTTCATTCCCATTGCCTCATAGAATTTTTCCGCCCCGTCGTTTCCCTGCCAGACATGAAGCGTGATGTTATAGAAATGATTTTCTTCCGCATATTGCTTTACATGCTCAAAAAGCTTCTGTCCGATATGCTGTCCGCGGATTTCCTGATCGACACAAAGATCATCGATATAGAGGGTTTTTACCTCTGTCCGGATGCTGTCTCCCAGAATCTGTTCCTCCGCGCACATGCAGTAGCCGATCAGTCTGTCCTTCTCGTCTACCGCCGCAAAAACGGGTCTTCTGTCATCTGCCAGCAGCTCTTTCAGCTGGCTGTCGGAATATTTCCGTCCGATTTTGAATAAATCCGGCCTGATCTTGTGATGCACCAGATTTACTTCATTGAGAAGCTTATCGATTTCCGGAATATCTTTCTGTTCTGCCCTTCTGATTTTCACTGCAAACACCTCCTTTTCTTCTCCGGTATGCTTTTCCGCATTACCCGGCTGATGACAGCTTATGATGATGAAAAATGCCCTTTTCCTTCTCCCACTGCGCGGATACGTGAAATGTTGATGTGTTTTGCGCAATCTTTTTTGCAGAGTGCGGAATAAAGAAGATAACAAACCGCCCCTGACAGACTCTTCAAAAAAAGTCTGTCAGGGGCGGGAGTGATTTTCTATCCCGTGGTGCCACCCTGCTTTGTGTCTCCACACACTTATGGAATACCTGCATATTCCCGGCAGTTAACGCCTGCCCTGCGTCATGGAATACTTGCGTCTGCTTTCCCCATGCCCTCCGCGGTCCATTTGCGAAACAGCGTTCTGTCCGGCTCCCACCTTCCCGGACTCTCTGAGAGTGCCCTTCTCGCTTTATCTCCGCCTCAACGGTTTGTTTACCTTTGCTGTTTCTCCTATTCTGGCACAGAAAGAGCTGTTTGTCAAAGTTTTCATTTGACAGTTCCCGGCGTATGGAGATAATGAAGTTATTACAGTTCTAAAAGAAAGATGAGGAATCTATCAAATGGCATCTGTACTTACGGGAATCTGCCCGGACACTTCTTCTTCCAAAAACCTGGCTGTGTCAGCCACCGCCAATCTCCGGAAGGGTGAGGGCCGCATTTTGAAAGCAGGCGGCCTCTGGGTCTATGATAACGAGATTGCTTCTGTCATGGGGGATTTTAAGGATGGGGACATTCTCTCCGTCCGTGATTTTGACGGATTTTTTCTGGGCTACGGGTTTATCAATACCCGGTCTAAGATCCGAATCCGCATACTGTCCAGGAAAGAGACGGAGTACGTCACTCCTGCGTTTCTGAAACAACGCGTCCGGGACGCCTGGGATTACCGCCGCCATGTCATCGACACTTCCAGCTGCCGGATCATCTTCGGCGACGCGGATCTGCTGCCCGGCCTGACCGTGGACAAATATGAGGATATTCTGGTTGTCGAATCTCTGGCTCTGGGAACCGACCTGCTGAAGCCGGTGATCCTGCAGGCGCTTACGGAAGTTCTGGAGGAGGACGGCATACGTATAAGCGGGATTTATGAACGAAGCGACGCGAAGGTCCGGGAGAAGGAAGGTATGGAACGAAAAAAAGGCTTTCTTTCCGCTCCCTTTGACACACAGGTTCCGATCGCGGAAAACGGAATCCGTTATCTGGTCGATGTGGAAAACGGGCAGAAAACCGGATTCTTTCTGGACCAGAAGCTGAACCGGCTGGCGATCCGCCCCATGTGCAGAAACGCTGATGTGCTGGACTGCTTCACGCACACAGGTTCCTTCGGCCTGAACGCGGCGGCGGGAGGCGCCCGCCATGTCCTGTCCGTCGATGCATCAGACACAGCCATCCGGCAGGCGAAAAAAAACGCACAGCTGAACGGATATGCCGATACCATTGATTATCTCACCGCCGATGTTTTTGAGCTGCTTCCGCGTCTGGAGGCAGAGAAAAAGCAGTTTGACGTTGTCATTCTGGATCCGCCGGCGTTTACCAAATCCCGAAGCTCCATCCGGGCCGCCGCAAGAGGCTATCGGGAAATCAATCTCCGGGGAATGAGGCTGACCAGAAGCGGGGGCTTTCTTGCCACCTGCTCCTGCTCCCACTTTATGGATCAGGATCTGTTTGCCCGCACGATTGCCCAGGCCGCCCATGATGCCCATGTGCGTCTCCGCCAGGTAGAATTCCGGACCCAGGCTCCGGATCACCCGATTGTCTGGGCCGCGGATGACTCCTATTACCTGAAGTTCTATATTTTTCAGGTTGTGCGTTCCTTCTGAGCCGAAAGAGCCTTCAGCTTCTCCATCACCGACGGATAGCGTTCGGCATCGGTGTGGGGAAGCGCTTCCGCTGCCCGCATCCGGGTCAGGAAATCATCGACCGCCCCAAACTGCACATAGCTCATCAGACCCAGAATCTGACGGATATCCTGAAGCAGTGAACGGTCCAGCAGGAGCTTCTGCGCCCCTTCCAGAGAGGTATTTCCTGCGGGGACAATCCGGCCGCGCTCCACGTCCGGATACATGCCGATGTTCACGGCAGATTCTACGTCTACATGCGCTCCGAACGAGCCGGCCATATAAAAGCGGGCAACATCCTGTATTTCTATGCCGGACACATCCAGCATGTATTCCATCATGGTGGCTGCGGCCGCTTTTGTGCGGATAAATTCCAGAATATCACTCTGATAGAACCAGAGTCCCGGATAATAGCAGACCGCCAGCTCCTCTTCACCGGTTTCCTGTACCTTCTGTCTCTGGATCAGTCCGCTTTTTTCCGGCTGCAGCGTGCCCTGGATATTGATCCATCCGTGCAAAAACAGCTCGGAAATCATGTCTACGATTCCCGATCCGCATATCCCGACAGGACTGCTTCCTCCAATCGTTTTCAGATGAAATACCGATCCGGGCAGAATCCCGTTTTCCTCTGTTTTCTTCTCCTGATCCGGGGTCATACGCACGGCCTCAACCGCGCCCTCGGCGGCGCGCATCCCTGTCTTGACCACGCCTCCCTCCAGCGCCGGCCCTGCCGCGCCGGCTCCGCAGAGAAGGAACTGGCTGTTTCCGACGACCAGCTCTCCGTTCGTTCCCACATCGAAAAACAGGGAAATCTTCTCGCTTCTGTATAATCCGACCGCGACCAGGCCGCTGACAATGTCTCCTCCCAGATAGTTGGCCAGCCCCGGATAGCAGTACACCCAGCCTCTTACCGGAAGCTCCAGATCCGTTCCCCGGTAAAAGCCCGGCTGAAGCGTCTCCACCGCATAGGGCGACGCGAATACCGAAAACGCATCCAGACCCAGCAGGAAATGTGTCATCGCCGTATTTCCTGCCACAACAACGGAGAGCGCGTTCTGCGGATCAATGCCTGTTTTCCGCTGAAGCATCCGCATCAGCTCCAGGAAGGTATCAACCGTCGCCCTGCGTATCTCCTCCAGATGTTCCGGCTGATCCCTGCTGTAGAAAATCCTGGTGAGGATATCCTCGCCGAATCGGATCTGATGATTGTAAACGCCGGCCTCCGACATGCATTCCCCGGTTTCCAGATCCAGCATTCTCATAATGACCGATGTACTTCCCAGATCGACGGCAAGACCGACGGCAGGTATCTTGGATTTTCCTCTCTCCGCTCCGACGACCTCCCAGCCGGAGCCGTTCCAGGACAGCGAGACGGTGATTTTCCAGTCCGCGTTCTCACAGAGCGGATTCAGACTGCGCAGGGCGCCGATCGACATGTGGAGATCCTGTCCCCGCAGATCCGGGACGGTTTCACGCAGCGACCGGAAGATCCGCTCCTCTGCGGGCAGATTGTCCTCCTCTGAGGGGGCAGGCATTTCCAGATAGATTTTTCTTCCCAGTGCATTCAAAATTTTATTTCCTCCCGACAGATCATCGGACACACGATTTTACAAAGTTCCTTACACAAATTCCTCCGCCTGGTATATAGTAGGAGAAGAAAATCAGCGGAAAGGATTCCTTTTCCGGAATCTGCACCATTCGGGGAAAAAGACCTTTTGTTCCCAACTCATACTATGACAGGATGGAATCTATGAATAAAGCACAATCCCGCAGCCACGAACAGAAATACAGGCTTCTTCTTCTGGATATCGACGGCACCCTGCGTCCGCAGAAATGCACCCGCATTCCGGAGGAAAATGTCGAAGAGGTACGGCGGATCCGCAGCCTGGGCGTGCAGACAGCAATTGCCACCGGAAGGGGACGGAATTCTGTTCCCGATGCCATGCTGAACGGGCTTTCTCCGGATTTCTGGATCTGCGCCGCAGGGGCTCAGATACTGACGCAGGACGGAAAAGAGCTTTTTGCCAGCCGGATGTCCCAAACCTGTATGGAAGCCCTTCTCTGCTTTGCCGACCAGAGGGACTTTCCTCTCGGCTTTTCCTTTGACGACGGGCTCTATTTCTACCGCGGCTTTTCCTATATTGAAGCGAGGAACCGGACATTCGGCATACCCAGCACAGACCGGGACTGCCCGAACCGGGACCGGCACCGGAAGGGGATGCCATTTTCCGCGGTAGCGTTTCCCACGCAGGAGGATATTCAATTCTTCACCAGTAAGCACAGGGATCTCGGACTGCGCTTCGCTTATTTCAATGTTCAGACAGATGACGGAAGGGTGGGCTGCGATATTCTCCGACCCGACCAGGACAAGGCAAACGCCCTGGATTTTCTGTGCCGCTATCTCCATATTCCCACTGCTTCTGCCGCCGCTGCCGGGGACGGCTTCAACGACATCGGCATGCTGAAGGCCGCGGGCCTGAGCTATGCCATGAACCACTCTCTTCCGGAAGTAAAGAAAGCCGCAGACCGGATTCCATCTCCGCAGGGATATGAAATAGCAAACATGTGCCGGGAAATCTGGCCTGTCTGAGACCGGCCTGTTCCGTTATCGATAAACGTGCAGCAGCCGCAGGATCTTTACCAGCCTTCCCCCCATGGGGTAGCTGTACATTTCCTCCTCGGTTGTATGGGAGAAAATCACATACATCACCAGGTAAACAAGCATGCCCGCCAGAATTGCCACAAGCAGCCCGATAAACGGTCTCCGGGTAAGGCGGAACAGCAGGTAGTACACCAGCATAACCAGGATACCCATGACTGCGGACGCCGCGGCAGGCTCCACATAAATTCTCCGGATGTCCTGCCGGTAGCCCAGAAGCTTGCGCATGGAAATAATATTCGCGATGCAGCAGACAAATGAGAAAATAATATTGGAAATCAGTACCGCGTAGATGTCCAGCTGCGGCGCTGCAAGCAGCATGAGAGCCAGACTGACCAGGTTCGCGCCGAGAGAAATTCCGGCATTTACCAGCGCCGTCCTCTGGTGGCCGATCGCCTGCAGCACGCCTCCTGAGATAATAGAAAACGCATCCGTGAGAATGTAAACCGAACCGAAAATCATCAGCCGCGCCGCCAGAGCTGTGCTGGACGGGAATAAAACTCCCATCAGCGGATAGGCAAGAACCATCATGCCAACCGCAGACGGAATGCAGATAAACATGCTCAGCCGCAGCGTCTGACTGACCTGGCGGTTGGCGCCGGAAAGATTTCCCACCGCGAATTTGCCCGACACCTCCGGCATCATGGCGGAAGTACTGGCGGATGCCAATGCCAGGGGAATACCTGCCATCGGCACAAAATAATTGCTGTATTCCCCGTAGGCGGAAGAAATGGCATCCGCGTCGAAGCCGTGCCATCCCTGCAGGCTGGAGTACAGATAGCTGTCCAGATAAGCGCTGCAGTTATAGATAAAGGATGTGAAAATAATGGGCGTAATCATCCAGAGCATCATCCGAAGAATTTCGCCGTAGCTTTCCTCCTGACTGCTGCGGTCCCGCTCAACCCTTCTCCTGAAATAATTCCGGTTGATCCCGTAAACGAACAGCATAAAAAGCAGCCCCACCAGTACGCCGGCGCCGGTGCCCAGCGTACCGCCCATGGCGCCGTACACCGCTGCCGCGGTATCTCCCTGTCCGGCTACGCTGCGGACCAGAATCCAGGCTGCCAGAACACTGACGACCGCATTCATGATCTGTTCCAGAATCTGGGAAACAGATGTCGGCGTCATGGTCCGGTGCGCCTGAAAATATCCACGCAGCACGCCGAGGATTGCGGAAAGAAAGACCGTCGGTGCAAGAACACGCAGGGCAGGAAGTGCATTCTGCTGGTTGGCCGGAAGCAGGAACTGCCCTCCGAACCAGCAGATCAGCGCCGTAATTCCTCCTACAATGACGGCGTAAAGCAAGGCGCCGCGGAAGAACTTGTTCGCGCTTTTATACTGTTTCAGCGCCAGCTTCTCCGAGACGATCTTGGACACAGCCATCGGTATACTGTAGGATGAGATCAGCAGCAGAATGGAATACAGATTGCTGGCGAACCCGTAATAGCCCAGCCCTACCCCGCCGAGAATCTGCCCCAGCGGCCTGCGGTAAAGAAGGCCGATGATACGGGAAATAATAGAAGCGGCCATCAGGATGGACGCGTTTTTTACAAGTGAATTACTGTTTTTATCTGCCATAATCAACTTCCGGGCCGGCAGCGCCGGCGCTACAACATAAGATACGAGGTTTCAATCTGCCGCTTCACTTCGCACGGTTCTTTCCCTATACGGATAAAAATAGTGATGACTTTTTTCCGTCATGTTCTGCCTGTACACAGATGAAACACCAGCTAGACGTCCTCGATCTGCCAGTCAATCGGTGTCAGTCCGTTTGCTTCCAGGTAGGCATTTGTTTTGGAGAAAGGTCTGCTTCCGAAGAATCCGCGGTAAGCCGAGAGCGGACTGGGATGCGGGCTTTTCAGAATCAGATGCCTGGGATTGGTAATCATGGACGCCTTCTGCTGCGCCGGCTTTCCCCACAGAATAAATACTAGGGGTCTGTCCTGTCCGGCGAGAACGCGGATCGCGGCGTCTGTAAACTCCTGCCATCCGATATCCTTGTGGGAAAATGCCCTGTGCGCACGCACCGTCAGGACAGTGTTGAGCAGCAGGACTCCCTGCTCCGCCCATTTGGTCAGGCATCCGTTGTTGGGAATTTTGCATCCCAGATCATCATGAAGTTCCTGGTAGATATTTACAAGGGAAGGCGGTATCTCCACTCCCGGCATGACAGAGAAGCTGAGCCCGTGTGCCTGTCCCGGCTCATGATAGGGATCCTGGCCGAGAATAACGACTTTGACGTCCGGAAGAGGCGTCAGATGAAACGCATTAAAGATATCATCCGCAGGCGGATAGACTGTTGTGGTCCGGTACTCCCTGCCCACGGTCTCAAATAATTTTCTGTAATAGGGCTTTCGGAACTCTCCCTGAAGCGCCTTTTCCCACTCTCCGGATATTGCCGGCATACGATCATCTCCTCTGTATCAGAAAAATCCCCGAAAACACCGCGGTGTCTGCACGCCTCCGGTTACAGACGGACAGGTACACCTCTGCCTCTCAGATATTCCTTCAGTGTCCGGATTTCCAGTTCCCTGTAATGAAACAGAGAGGCTGCCAGCGCCGCGTCCGCGCCGCCTTCTGTCAAGGCATCGTAGAAGTGCTCCATATTTCCCGCTCCGCCGGAGGCGATCACGGGAATCTTTACCTCGTCCGCGATGGCACGGGTCAGCTCCAGGTCATACCCGGCTTTTGTGCCGTCGCAGTCCATGCTGGTAAGAAGGATTTCCCCTGCTCCGAGTTTTTCCGCTTTTGCCGCCCATTCCACGGCATCAAGGCCGACATCAATTCTTCCTCCGTTTTTATAAACCGTCCATCCCTCTCCGTTTTCTCTTTTCCTGGCATCAATGGCTACCACGACGCACTGGCTTCCGAAAATTTCCGCCGCATCTGTGATCAGACGGGGATTGTTAATCGCGGAAGAATTGATGGATATTTTGTCCGCCCCTTCCCGCAGGAGCATGCGGAAATCATCAACGGTGCGGATCCCGCCCCCTACTGTAAACGGGATAAATACATTTTCCGCCACACGACGGACCATGTCTACTACCGTCCCCCGGTTGTCGCTGGATGCGGTAATGTCAAGAAAAACAAGCTCGTCCGCGCCTTCCCGGTCATAGGCTTTCGCCACCTCCACCGGGTCTCCGGCATCCCGGAGATTGACAAAATTTACTCCCTTTACCACCCGTCCGTTATTCACATCCAGACAGGGAATGATTCTTTTTGTAAACATTGCTTTCCGCTCCTTTTCGCACAGCCTGACGCAATGGAAGCCCACAACTAAAGCTCACAGTAGTTTTTCAGGATACGAAGCCCTACGGATGAACTTTTTTCCGGATGAAACTGGGTGGCAAACACATTTTCTTTTTCCACCGAAGCATCTATGGTCACTCCGTATTCCGCTGTCGCCGTTACGATGGAAGGATCCTCCGCTTTCAGATAGTAGGAATGCACGAAATACACATACGCTTGATCCGGAATTCCCCGGAACAGTCTTCCGTTGTTCTGCAGATGAATGGAGTTCCATCCCATATGCGGGATTTTCAGTCCGGGAGCGGGAGGAATCCGCAGTATCTTCCCCTTCAGGATGCCAAGCCCCTCTGCGCCTTCGCTCTCCTCGCTGCCCTCAAACAGCAGCTGCAGGCCGACACAGATGCCCAGAAGCGGCTTATTCTGCCCGGTCAGTTCCCGGATCACAGGAACCAGGCCGTATTTTTTCAGGTTTTCCATACAGACGCCGAAATTCCCGACGCCAGGCAAAACCAGCTTGTCCGCCCGCTCCAGCACTTTCGGGTCTCTGGTCAGGCAGACATCCTGGCCGAGAGAAATAAGCGCTTTTTCCACACTTTTTATGTTTCCTGCGTCATAATCTATAATGGCTATCATTTTCGGTTTCCTCATACCTGTTGTCGTTTCTGGAGCAAATGCTTCCTGGGACGCAAGCGTCCCGTAAGCTTTGCTCCGAAACTGGACCTCTGAGTACTGTATAAGTCCTACGCGCTGCTTCGCTGCTCCGCAGCTCTCGCATCGCTACAGGTAAGAGCGTTCTCGTGCCGCTTTCGCGTCACTGCCCGCTCTTACCTGTTGTCGTTTCTGGAGCAAATGCTTCCTGGGACGCAAGCGTCCCGTAAGCTTTGCTCCGAAACTGGACTTATACAGTAAATGATGCTAGAATGCTTGTCGAGTCTGCGAGCGCATCGGTGTGTGCCTCAGTGTGCGCATCAATGTGCGCATCATCAGGACTCTTAGTTTACACGATTTTTTTCTATAAAACAAGTTAGGAGCTGTCTATGAAGTCCGTCCGGATCCGTCATTCTTTTTATCTTCTTCTGGCCACTCTGTTCTGGGGAACCACGTTTGTCGCGCAGAGCGTGGCTATGAACTCGCTGGGTCCTTATACCTATAATGTCTGCCGGTTTCTGGTCGGTTTTGCCGTGCTGCTTCCCCTGGGAATCTGGTCCGGACGCAGGGACCCGCATGCGGTCAACTACAAAAATCACACGAAAGAATCTGCGTCGCAGAGGCGCAGAAGCCTGCTTCTGGGCGGGATTGCCTGCGGAATCTGTATTTTCCTGTCCGGAAGCCTGCAGCAGATCGGACTGGTCTATACCACAGCGGGAAAATCCGGTTTTCTGACCGCCATGTATATCCTGCTGGTTCCGGTTTTCGGTCTTTTTCTGCACCGTAAATGCCCGGTTACGGTCTGGATTGCATCGGCAATCGCTGTTGTGGGTCTGTATTTTCTCTGTATCACAGAAAATGTTTCTATAAATAAAGGAGATGTCATTACCCTTTGCTCGGCTGCCGTTTTCGCCGTGCATATTCTTGTGGTTGACCGTGTGTCTCCGGAGGTAAACGGCGTACAGCTGAGCGCCTTCCAGTTTCTGATCGGCGGCCTGGTTTCCGTTATTCCCATGCTTCTGTTTGAGTCTCCCTCCTGGGTGGCTGTCAGTCACGCATGGGGTCCTATTCTCTATGCCGGGATTTTTTCCTGCGGCGTAGCCTATACGCTTCAGATTATCGGACAAAGGGATCTGAATCCGACCGTCGCCTCACTCCTGATGAGCCTGGAATCATGCATCGCGGTGATCTCCAGCTGGCTGATTCTGGGAGATACCATGAGCGGACGGGAGCTGTTCGGCTGTGTTCTGATGTTCTGTGCCATCATTCTGGCCCAGCTTCCCGAAAAAAAGAAGGCATCCGACGGAACAGACAGGCGGAAGGACATCCGTTCCGCGCAAACCGTCGGCGCCGCGGAGCAGTCATAACCCGGGCCTGCCTGCAGGTCTGTGCGGCGGACCGCCATTGTCCTGCGCGTCTGCCGCTTCTGCCTGCTGGCGTTTCCGGCGCAAAAGCCGCAGATGGCTTATAAATCTTTTGTCACAAAATCGAAACGGATACTGCACATGTTGTTCCAATCATAAGGGGGATTGAAAATTGGATACACTGGATATTTTGCGCTCTCTTGCCATTATCATTATTTTCGCGAAGTTTTTCGGACTAATTGCGCGAAAGCTGAAGGCGCCCCAGGTGGCGGGGGAAATTGTCGCCGGGCTTCTGATCGGCCCCAGCGCCTTGAACATCGTTCAGACCAATGATTTTATTTCGGGCTTTGCGGAAATCGGCGTTATCCTTCTGATGTTCGGCGCAGGCCTGGATACCGATCTGAAACAGCTGAAAAAATCCGGAATCAAAGCAACGCTGATTGCCTGCGCTGGCGTGGCTGTCCCGATGGTTTTAGGAACGCTGCTTTTTATGGCTTTTTACGGATTCGCCGCTCCGGGAACCGAACAGTTTGCCAAAGCTTTGTTCATCGGCACCATTCTGACGGCCACTTCCGTAAGCATCACGGTACAGGCACTTCGGGAACTTGGAAAGCTCTCGGATGAAGTCGGCACAACCATTTTAAGCGCCGCTATTATTGATGACGTAATCGGGATTCTGGTTCTGACGGCAGTTCTCAGTCTGAAGGATCCCTCCAGCAGTATCGGCGCCGTAACTGTAAAAACGATTCTCTTCTTTGTTCTTGCCGTCGGCTGCGGGACACTGATCTACCAACTGATGAAAAAGGCAGACACCCGGTGGAAGCACACCCGCCGGATTCCTATTATCGGCCTGGCGCTGGCCTTTGCCCTGGCCTACATCGCGGACAAATATTTCGGCGTGGCCGACATAACCGGGGCTTACTGCGCCGGCGTAATCCTCTGCAACCTTGACGACTCCGGCTATATCGGGCGAAAGATCGACATCAATTCCTATATGCTTTTCGGGCCTGTCTTTTTTGCCAGCATAGGACTGCAGACCAATCTGCGCCAGCTGGACACAACCATTCTTCTGTTCTCGGCCGCTTTTGTGATCGTCGGCATGCTGGGAAAGATCATCGGATGCGGTCTGACTGCCCGTGCCCTCGGGTTTAACAACCGGGACTCCCTGAAAATCGGCTGCGGTATGATGACCCGCGGAGAGGTTGCGCTGATCGTCGCACAGCGGGGACTGAAGGCCGGAATGGTCGAGAGTCAGTTTTTCACCTCCGTGATTCTGCTTATCATTGTCAGCTCCATTGTCACCCCGATTGTCCTGAAGGCTATTTATTCCAAAGATGAGAAATCTATACCGGCTCCGCAAAAAAGCGCCGTGTAAATTACTTTATTATTTGCACATGATTGACAAGCGCTGTGTTATCCGCATCGGAGTAACACAGCGCTCTTTCTATTGTTTTTTTCGCTTTAGTCCCGTTTTCAACAGTTTCGAGATAAAAAGAGCCCAGGAATGGTTGTGTTTAAGCCATTTTCTGAGCTTTTTTACTCCCTGCAAATGTTGTATTGGTACACTGACCTGATATAAAATATTTCACAAG
>NZ_VUMV01000014.1 GCF_009696005.1 Bilifractor porci | reverse complement strand
TCGTGCGCTTATGCGGTATTAGCAGACATTTCTGTCTGTTATCCCCCGGTACAGGGCAGGTTCCCCACGCGTTACTCACCCGTCCGCCGCTCAGTCACAAAACCTTCAATCCGAAGAAATCCGGTTATGCGCTTCGCTCGACTTGCATGTGTTAAGCACGCCGCCAGCGTTCATCCTGAGCCAGGATCAAACTCTCATAAAAAAGATTGAATCCGGTCAGAATCAACTCTTGGCTAATTCATCCCGTTTACTGTTTAAAGGATTGTCTTTCGACAAACTCAAAATTTTTTTGAACTTTCGAGGATGTGTTTTACTGTTCAGTTGTCAAGGAACATTGAATCTGCATCGCAGATTCAAGCGGAGATGAAGAGATTTGAACTCTTGCGCCGCGTTAACGACCTACTCCCTTTCCAGGGGAGCCCCTTCGGCCAGCTTGGGTACATCTCCATGCGGCAGAATCCTTAAATTCTGTTAAATTATTTCTCACTCGCAGACAATTTAACTTGTCGTTAACTTCCGCGGCGAACGAATGTTATATTAACATAGCAGTATCTCAAATGCAACACCTTTTTTTAATTTTTTTAATTTTTTCTCATTTAAAAAAATTCAAACAATTCCGACACAATTTACTGTATAAGTCCAGTCGCAAAGCAGAGACGGACGCATGCTTGCATGCGGCTCCGGCTATGCTTTAGCGACGACAACAGGTATGAGCATGAAGTGACGCGAAGCGGCACGAGAATGCGAATACCTGTTAGCGATGCGGAAGCTGCGCAGCAGCGAAGCAGCACGTAGGACTTATACAGTACCCCAAAAATATGGCAAGTCCAGCCGTAAAGCAGAGACGGGCGCATGCTTGCATGCGGCTCCGGCTATGCTTTAGCGACGACAACAGGTATGAGCATGAAGTGACGCAAAGCGGCACGAGAATACGAATACCTGTTAGCGATGCGGAAGCTGCACAGCAGCGAAGCAGCGCGTAGGACTTATACAGTACCCCAAAAATATGGCAAGTCCAGTCGCAAAGCAGAGACGGACGCATGCTTGCATGCGGATCCGGCTATGCTTTAGCGACGACAACAGGTATGAGCATGAAGTGACGCAAAGCGGCACGAGAATGCGAATACCTGTTAGCGATGCGGAAGCTGCACAGCAGCGAAACGGAACGAGAATGCGAATACCCGGTGTAGTATGAGCACGGAGTCTCTACCACGCAACTGCGACGTCAAGCTGGTCGGCATTGCTGTACGCAAAATCTCCGGTATCGCAGACAATCGCTTTTCCCAGGGAACTGTCTAAAATTGTTCCCTTCGGGTATTTGTCTGTATTCGCAGCGACAATGACATAATCTCCCAGCATCTTGACTCCGTCATCACGAACCCAGTAGCTGTCAGTATTACCCTGCTGCCGCATCAGGCTCACAACGCCTGACATATCCAAGTTATAATAGGTTTCTTTCCCGGTCGGCCCATATACAACGCCATTGCTTCTGTTAAGCACAGTGCCGCTCCATCCGGCGTTTCCGGAGTTTTCCCTTACAGAAGGAGCTGCCTGTCCGGTGGAAGAGCCACTTTCTTCGGTTACCGCCGTAACAACCGTGCTGCTGTTTCCGGCTGCCGCATTGACAGCGCTGCTCTCGGCAACCTGTGTCACGCTTCCGGCTGTGTTTTCCTCCGCATCACTTAGAAAAACCGCCTGCAGATTTGCCTCCTGCTGCCGGATCTGTTCCAGAAGCTCCGCGTCTTTCGCATCTGTCAGCTGCTGCTGATAGGTACTGATGTTTTCTGTGGTCTGTGCGATAAGGCTTGTGATCTCCTGCTGTTTATCCCGGCATTCTGCCTCCAGATCCTGAAGCTCCTGTTTTTCCGATTTTACTTTCTCGGTTTTATCCTCTATCTTGTGGCAGGTGTCCTGGTACTGGCTCAGCATTTCACGATCGTAGCGGGTAAGCTCCGCAATATTTTCGTCATCCGCCGTAACAGTGGCGCCGCCAAGAATAGTTGCGCAGAGTTCAAATGCCTCCCCGTTTCCGCCCAGGGCCTCATAGATATACCTGATCCGGGTTTTCATCCCTTCATGCTGCTCTGTTTTTTCGCTTTTTGCGTCCTCCAGATCCGTCTCCAGCTGCTGCAGCTCATACTGCTTGTCGGCCGCCTGTGTCTGAAGCGCCGTATACTGCCCTTCCAGATCATTCAGCTGTGCCTGCAGAGTCTGCAGATTATTCTGGCTGTCTGAGATTTTATTCTCCAAATCCTCCACTGTTCCCGCAAAGCATGGCACTGCAGCCGTTCCGACCAGGAAAACAGATAAGATCATGGAAAGAATACATTTCTTTTTCATAAAGTCACCAGATAAGCTTCCTTTCTGTGGCCCCTCCAAAAAACACAGTATTCCCTCCCCTTTTTACACCCCTAAGTAACCCTACCATAGACCATTTTTCGAGAAAATGCAAATTTCTGTATTCTTTCTGTAATACTTTTGAAACGTTCCGGCTTCTTATGTAACTTTTTCGACACAACATCTGGTTTGTCTGAATCCTCCAACCACCATTTCTTGTAACCGAAAAAATAGCATTATGCTTAATTTACAGGCTCAATTTTTATATTTTTTGTCAAAAAGCTGAAAACCGACGTCCAGATTTTGGAGATCGGTTTCCATTTTCTACCACATATGGTTTTACAAATCTACAGGTTCAGGCCATCCATGTCAGGTAATTCATCCTGCCCCAACCCATACAGCCGCATTCACCGCTAACCAGCAGCGCCGCAGCCACCTGTGATACGCTTTTTCCCTCTGCAACTGTATCCGACCAGTAGTCCATCTCCTCCGCCGATGCCTCCCTGTGATATCCGCTCCGATACAGGGCGCGCAGAAACGGTTTCACCGCCGCTGCGCGGACGATTTTATGATCCAGTTCCGAGTTTCTGAGAGCTGTTGCTTTCAAAGCCTCCTGATCTGACTGAAGCGCCCCCGCAATCTGATCATAGATCTGCTGATTCGTCTCTCCCAGGTAATGAATATCATCCGCCCAGGCGATCGGATTCTTTTCCAGGCCGCTACAGGTATCAATATAAGTAATATCCCCGGAAAGCCCTTTCTTCATCCGGTTGTTCCATCTCTCCACAAAGGAATTATTCAGATAATAGCCGTTCAGCTCGAACGTCCCCCGAACCGGATTAACAGAAACATAAAACGTCCTCGCTCCCAGCTTTGCCCACTGGGCCGCCTTCTTATTCAAATAGGAGATATACATGGGTGCGTAAGTAGGCCCCAGGCGGTCCCAGGCATCATTTACCCCCATCAGAATAACAACATCTGTATTTCCGTCAATATAGGGCTCCGCCTGAGGAACTGCCGTTTCCGTCATCCAGGAATACCCCATGCCTCCCTTGCAGTCCCAGAGGACCCCATTATCCCCAATCGTCTGATACATGCCAACGGTTCTGGAGTCCCCGATAAACAGCCAGGTTCTCTTCTTTTTTCCCATTTTTTCCGCCGTCTGCGGCGTAAAAACCGCGCCAATGGAAGCTCCCTCTGTCTGCGCATAATATTCTTCCGCAGCTTTCTGCATCTGCTCCATCTCCTGAGAGGATGCCTGCGGGTAAACGGCCGCATCTTCCGCACTTCCGGAAACATCTCCGTAAGACCCGGAAGAAGATCCTGCACTTCCGGGAATCTCCGATTCCGAACCGGCAGCCGGATTCTGACTGCTGCCTGACACAGACGAACCGCTTTCTGCCGGACCGCCGCCTTCCCCTTCTTCCGACACATTCCCCGATGTCGCACCGGATTCTGCGCCCGCTCCGGATTCCCCGGAAACATCGCCGCCCCCGGAAACCGTGCTTCCTTCTCCTCCGGATGCTCCTTCCCCCGCAGCTCCGGCTTCATTGCCGGCCCCGGTCTCTGTACCGCCTCCCGCAGTCTTGTTTCCAGTGTTTTCTGCCGGATTCCCGACACCCGGATTTCCTTCTCCCGCCGGTGCCTCGGACAATACCGGCTCATCATCCGCATAAAGGCGGACAGGTACTGCTCCTGTTATTCCTGCCATTCCCACAGCGAAAGCAAAGGCCATTGCCATAGGAAGAAAACGTCTCCGCCAAATCTTATGATTTTTCATCCTTCTCACCTTAAAACAGAACACGCGGGTCTGAGGCGAGTATACCATTTGTTCCTTTTACAAACAACAAGTCCGGGTCTTCAGACCCGGACTTTATAAAAAATACTCCCTGACGGAAAGCAGTCAGCTTACACAAATCTGCGGATAGTCACAATCGGCTGGAAGGCAGGATTGCTCTGAATAATAATACCCAGACTGGAATCCGCCGCATGCACGATCTGATTATTTCCAATATAGATAGCGGTATGGAAGCCGTAATTGATGACATCTCCCGGCTGCATATCCGAATAGGAAACAGCTACACCTTCATTTGCCTGTGTGTAGGTCGTCCTGGAAAGGCTGATTCCGAAATGCGCATAGACAGACTGAACAAATCCGGAACAGTCACAGCCATTTGTAAGAGAAGTTCCTCCCCAGACATACGGGTTCCCTACAAACTGGCAGGCATAAGCGGCAATCGCCGCTCCGGTAGCACTGGAAGACGAACTGCTGGACGCAGTACTTCCCGATGAGGAAGAACCGGATGCCGAGGACGAAGCAGAAGTATCTGTATAAGAAGTTCCCGAGCTGCTGTCCGTATATGTGGTATCGGAACTGCTGTCAGAACCGGTGTATCCGGTATCCGCAGAACTACTGCTTCCGGAAGTGGTCGTTTCCGTGGAGGCCTGCGCAGCAGCCGCCTCCGCCTGAGCCGCAGCTTCTGCCGCAGCCTGTGCTTCCGCCTGTCTCTGTGCCTCTTCCGCAGCCGCCTGCTCTTCTGCAGCTTTCTGATCCGCTTCCTGACCCTTGGCCGCAGCCGCAGCTGACAGCTCGGAGATCTTCGCATTCTGCTGATTGATCAGATCCGTATACTGGGATGCCAGCTCCTCCGCCTGATTGATCTGGCTCTGCGCATCCTCGGAGGAAGCCTGCGCCTGCTCTTTTAAGGTCTGCAGATTTGCTTCCTGAGACTCCTGCTCATTCTTCATTTCCACAAGAGCAGCTTCTTCCTGCTGCTGCTGTGTCTGAAGATCACTTACGGTTTGAATATCATTTGCATACTCTTCCAGACACTGGCGGTCATACTTATACATATCTCCGGTAAAATCCGCCTTGTCCAGAACATCAGAAAGGACATCACTGTTGTCCGCTCCCTGCGACAAAAGCAGTGCCGGCCATCCGGTCTCCCCACCCTTCTCATAGAGATACTGGATTCTTGCCTTCATTGCTTCATACTCTGTATCCGCATTTTCCCGGGCTTTCTGCAGATCCGCTGCCGTCTGCTCCAGATCCTTTTCTTTTTCGGATATCTGAGAATTAATCGTATTGATCGAAGCAATCGTAGTAACCAGCTGCGCATCAAGAGAATCAATCTGTCCGAGAAGATCATTTTTCTTTGCTTCCAGATCATTGATATTGCTCTTAATATCATCCAGCTTGGCTGAAGTATCTGCCTGCTCAGCCTCTACCGCCGCCTGCTGATTCTGAAGATCCTGCTGTTGATTCCGCAGATCCTGAGATGTTTCATCAGCAAACGCCGGAACGGCCATTGCAATAACAAGCGCAACCGAGAGGCTTGCAGATAAGGCGTGTCGTCTTTTTCTGTTTAACATTGCTTAACCCCTTTCCCGTATTTCCATTTGAAGCACAAGCTGTAAAAATGAAAAACCAGCTTCAAACTAGTTACAACTCTATCACGTTTGTTACAAATAATCAACCATAAATATTAAATAAATGTTACATTCAGATTCAGCTTGCAAAGAAATATCCGCTATGGTATTATCATAAACGCGGATTTTCTTCCAATATTATCCGCATTTGCAGAGGTATCGAAGTGGTCATAACGAGGCGGTCTTGAAAACCGTTTGTCCGCAAGGGCGCATGGGTTCGAATCCCATCCTCTGCGCTCTCCATAAAATCCAGCAACTACGATTAAACGGCAAGAAGCCGCGTAGTTGCTGGATTTTTTCTTTATATTATTCTTTTCGTTTTTCGATTATCTTTTCAGATTTTGTTGTATTTTCAAATAAAAAGCAACACGAAATGCAACACGAATTTTCAATAGCAGCCTCCCATCTTTATACAATCTTAATAGCTTTCCGGCAACCTTAACAGCCTCTTTACAGGAATCGTCTGATAATAGCCTTGCAACACGGAGATACCATTTCTTTTCAAGAGAAATAGAAGAAAAAGACAAGGCTGCCATGAAAAGAATTATTTTCAACTTTGAACATCTCAAACCAGTTCAGATTATTATACTAGGTTTTTTATGCGTTATTCTGGCGGGAACGCTGCTGCTGATGCTCCCGGCCGCCTCCAGGGAAGCCGGGTCCGCGGGGTTCGCGGATGCGCTTTTTACCGCGACATCGGCAACCTGTGTGACAGGTCTTATTGTCCAGGACACCTTCTCTTTCTGGACGCCTTTCGGACAGGCCGTCATTCTTTCTCTGATTCAGATCGGCGGGCTGGGAGTCATTACAGTCGCGCTTTCCATTGCCATGCTCTCCGGGAAGAAGATCGGGCTGATCCAGCGTAACATCATGCAGGAGTCTATTTCCGCGCCCCAGATAAGCGGAATTGTAAAATTCACAAAATTTATCCTTTTGACCACGTTCGGGGCAGAAGGCATCGGCGCACTGGTGATGATGCCGGTTTTCATCCGAAAATTCGGTCTCCTGAAAGGTATCTGGTTCTCGGTTTTTCATTCTGTTTCGGCCTTCTGCAATGCCGGATTTGATCTGATGGGCGGGGAGCAGAAATATTCTTCCCTGACGGCCTTTGCCGGGAACCCTGTTGTTAATATTACGATAATGGTTTTGATTATTTTCGGCGGAATCGGATTTCTTACCTGGATGGATCTTGCCGCCCATAAATTTCATTTTCGCAAGTACCGGATGCAGACAAAAGTCATTTTATGTATGACGGCAATCCTGATAGCAGTCCCCGCGCTCTATTTTTATTTTGGCGAATTCTCCGATGCCCCATCCGACAGACTGCTCCTGTCTCTGTTCCAGGCTGTGACCCCCAGAACAGCCGGTTTCAATACCGCGGATCTGACAAAGCTGAGTGACACAGGCCTGTTTATTATGATCATACTGATGCTGATCGGCGGTTCGCCTGCATCCACGGCAGGCGGCATGAAAACAACGACCGTCGCTGTACTGTTTGCCTCTTCCGCCGCTGTCTTTAAAAGGAAAAAATTTTCCAGTATGTTCGGAAGAAGAATTCCCTCTGACAGCATCCAGAATGCCGGAGCCATTCTGCTATTGTACATCACATTGTTTTCCTTCGGCGGGATGTTGATCAGCCGGATCGAGGGGCTCCCCCTGATCCGATGCTTGTTTGAAACAGCTTCCGCGATAGGAACCGTAGGACTGACCACCGGGATCACCCCCGGACTGTCCCTGCTCTCCCGCGGCATACTTGTTTTTCTAATGTACGTAGGAAGAGTGGGCGGACTAACCCTGATCTTTGCAGCCGTATCGGCCGGTAATCCGGGAAAAGGGATACTTCCCGAAGAAAAAATAACCGTAGGATAAATAAACGAGGAGGAAACGAAAAATGAAATCGGTACTAATCATCGGGCTGGGAAAATTCGGCAGAACCATTGCCCTGAAATTAAGTGAACTGAACCATGAGGTAATGGCTGTAGACAAAGACGAAAAATGCGTCAATGCCGTTATGCCCTTTGTAACAAACGGAATCATTGGAGACAGCACGAATGAAGAATTTCTGAAGTCCCTCGGCGTACGGAATTTTGACCTCTGCTATGTAACAATCGGAGACAGCTTCCAGGATTCTCTGGAGACCACCTCCCTTCTGAAAGATTTGGGCGCAAAAATGGTTGTAGCCCGATCCTCCGGCGAGGTTCATTCTAAATTTCTGCTCCGGAACGGTGCAGACAAAGTTGTTTTTCCGGAAAAGCAGGTGGCGGAATGGGCCGCCATCCGTTACAGCACGGATCACATTTTTGACTATATTGCCATGAATGATGATTACGCAATCTTTGAAATTTCAGTTCCAGAACAATGGGCCGGAAAAACCGTAGGCGAGCTGGATGTCCGGCAGCGCTACAAAGTAAATATTCTGGCTGTGAAAAGAGGCGGACAAAGTAATATGGATATCAGTTCCGAAACGTCTCTTGAGGCAGGAGAAACCATCCTGGTTCTGGGGAAAACCAAAGATATGCAAAAATGTTTCCGAATATGACCCAAAAGTCCTTCGGAAAAGCAGGAATGACAGGGGGGTGTGATTTATGGCGTATCTGCTTCTGATTCTATATTTAGTTTTTCTGGCATGTTACCTGGATCATCAGATTGTAAAATTTGACGATATCAGCGAGAAGCATTACCATTGGCTTTGATGAAGTCAGCTTTTGCCCGGAAATCATTTTCTATCAAACAGGAGGAAAACACCCGATGTCTTCAGAAAAAAAACAGAATGAACATGTGCTGGTATGTCTGTCCTCCTCCCCTGCAAATGAAAGGCTGATCCGCAGGGCAGCACAGCTTTCCGAAGCTTTTCACGGTTATTTTACAGCTCTGTATATTGAGACTCCGGATGACAGGTTCCTGTCCCCCGAAGACAGACAGCGGCTGGAAAGCAACGAAAAGCTTGCCCAAAAGCTGGGCGCGCAGCTGGAAATTATTCAGGGCAGCAATGTAGCCGGAATGATCGCAGAGTACGCCCGTGCATCCGGCGTCACAAAAATAGTGATCGGCCGTTCCCTCGGTTTCTCGAACAGAATGCATATCGGCAGCAAAAACCGTAAACTTATAGATACTCTGATCCTGCTGGCTCCGGAGGCAGACGTCTACATCATCCCGGACCAGCGGCACACCATATCCTCCGGGCTTCCTCTGCATCTGCACTTCGAGGCCGGCAGCACTCTGAAAAACTTTCTGTTCTCCGCAGCCATGCTGGCCGTCTGTTCTCTGATCGGATGGTTTTTTCAATCTGTTAACGGAGCAGAATCGAATATTATTGTTTTTTATATCTTTTTCGTTTTTCTGATCTCCATACGGACGGCCAGCTGGATCTGCAGCCTGTGTGCCTCTGCGGTGAGTGTTTTTATCTTTAATTATCTCTTCACAAGTCCGCACTTTTCCTTAAGGGCTTATGATACACGATATACGCTCTCGTTCGCTGTTATGTTTGTGATCGCTTTTTTAACCGGAATAAACGCGGCAAGGCTGAAAATTCAGGCAAGAAATTCTGCCAGAATGGCATTTCGCATCCGGATTCTGTATGATATGAACCAGCTGTTGGAAAAAAGCACAAAGCCGCAGGAAATTATGGACGTGACAGCCAGACAGATGATCCGTCTGCTCCAGAGAAACATCATTGTCTATCCCGCTTCCCACAACAAACTGCAGCAGCCATCCGTGTATCTGTCCGATGCCTCCCGCATGCTTACCTTTGATCCGGCACAGGAAGAGGCCGCAGCAGAGGCCGCCTTCTCTTCCATGGAGAAAACCGGACACGGCACCGCCCAGTATGCAGACTCCAACTGCATCTATTACTCTGTACGCCTGAATCATGTGGGCTACGGCGTCATCGGCATAGATGTCTCTAAAAAAAGCCTGAACCCTTATACTGCAGGCATTGTGGTTTCCATGCTCAGCGAAACCGCGCTGGCCCTGGAGAATTATCACAGCAAACAGGAAATGGAACAGTCCAGACTTCTTGCAAAGAACGAACAGCTGCGCGCCAATCTGCTTCGCTCCATCTCTCACGATCTCAGGACTCCCCTGACTTCCATCTCCGGGGCAGCCAGCATTCTTCTGTCTGACAGTGACAAGCTGGATACAGATACAAAAAGCGGGCTTTTCCAGAACATTTATGACGATTCCATGTGGCTGGAGGATCTGGTGGAAAACCTTCTTTCCATTACGCGGCTGAGTGATGGAAAAATGGAACTTCATACCTCCGCGGAACTGATGGGCGAAGTTATTCAGGAAGCCAGAAGGCACTGCAGCAGAAAAATCAGCGAGCACATTTTTCAAACCGAACTGTCCTCCGATCTGCTGATGGGGAAGATGGATGCCCGGCTGATTGTGCAGCTGCTTGTCAATCTGATCAATAATGCTGTCAAATATACTCCGCCCGGATCACACATTACGGTACACTGTGAGAAAAAGGGGGCACTGATCCATACCTCCGTGACAGATGACGGACCGGGAATTGACGAACAGGATAAAGAGCATATTTTTGACATGTTCTACTGCGGCAAAAAGACGGTGGCAGACAGCAGGAGGAGCATGGGACTTGGACTGGCTCTCTGCAAATCCATCGCAGAAGCACATGGCGGCACAATCCGTCTGACCGACAACAAACCACACGGATGCATTTTTACATTTACCATTCCGGCAGAGGAGGTTCCCGAACTATGACTATGAGCAGCAAAGCGACAATTCTGATCGTTGAGGACGATCCATCCGTCCGAAATCTGATGGCAACCACACTGAAAGCTCACGATTACAGTTTCCTTACGGCCGGCAACGGAGAAACCGCTATCATGCAGGCTGCCACACACAATCCGGACGTAATCTTTCTGGATTTGGGGCTTCCTGATATGGACGGAATTAATGTAATAAGGAAGGTTCGTACCTGGTCAGAGCTTCCGATTATCGTGATAAGCGCCCGAAGCGACGAGACAGACAAGATTGAAGCCCTGGACGCCGGGGCAGACGACTATCTTACCAAACCATTTTCAGTAGAAGAGCTGCTGGCCAGACTGCGCGTATCTCTGCGCCGTCTTTCCCTCCTGAAAAACAGGACAGATCCCTCTCCTGTTTTCCGCAATGGAGAAATTGTTATTGATTTCGCCGCAGAGACAGCCACACTTTCCGGTCAGGAACTGCACCTGACGCCCATCGAGTATAAGCTGCTTACTCTGCTCGCCCGCAACGAAGGAAAGGTATTGACGTATACTTATATCACAAAAGAAATATGGGGCAGCTCGTCCGGAAGTGAAATGGCCTCGCTGCGGGTATTTATGGCAGCGCTGCGCAAGAAGCTGGAACCCTCTGCCAATTCCCCGCAATATATCCAGACGCACGTGGGAATCGGGTACCGCATGCTGAAGGTGGATGCAGAGCGCAGCTGACAACAAAAAAATATATTTTATAACCGCTTACTGTAAAAAGATTAGGCAATAGGAACGCCTCTTCTTTTTCTACCCTGTTTTCAGCCCTCTCTTTTTCCGACACTTGTTGTATACACAAGCTTCATGTATAATAATTTATATCTGTAATTTGTTTGATCTGATATATTCGTATTACTTATTTATATTTATGGTTTTCCCATTCTTATAACGCGATTTATCAGACCAATCATTACAGGTTGTACTTGCATTCGGCAGTTTTTGCAGAAAAGGAGACGGAAAATGAAATACGTATGCAGTGTATGTGGCTATGTCTATGAAGGAGACGTTCCCCCGGAGGAATGCCCTAAATGCCATCAGAAAGGAGTTTTCAAGGCGATGAGTGAGGATAAGAAAAATCCCTACGCAGGCACAAAAACAGAAAAAAATCTTCTGGAAGCCTTCGCGGGAGAATCTCAGGCGAGAAACAAATATACCTATTTTGCCTCTGTCGCGAAAAAAGCCGGATACGAACAGATTGCAGCCCTGTTTTTGAAGACCGCGGAGAACGAGAAAGAGCATGCCAAGCTCTGGTTCAAGGCTCTCGGCCTGCTGGGGGATACCGAAGAGAACCTGAAGGCCGCCGCCGACGGTGAAAATTACGAATGGACCGATATGTATGACCGGATGGCAAAGGATGCCGACGCAGAGGGCTTCCATGACCTGGCAGAACAGTTCCGCGGTGTTGCCGCCATTGAAAAAACACACGAGGAAAGATACCGGAAGCTTCTCCAGAATGTAGAGCTGAAGGAAGTATTCAAAAAGAGTGAAGTAAAAATCTGGGAATGCCGGAACTGCGGACACATTGTCATTGGTACAGAAGCTCCGGAGGTCTGCCCGGTCTGCAAACATCCGCAGGCATATTTTGAGGTACACGCAGAGAATTATTAAAGAAAAATTTTCGAGAACCAGAAAAGAAAAACGTAGTTAAAAGATAACAACCGGATAGGCATCCGCACAGAAGGCGCCTGCTTATCCGGACAAACAACGAAGGAGGCTGAGGCCATGTTATTTTATAAGTGCAGCAGATGCGGCAACTTTATTACTTTTTTAACAGAGAAAACGGCAGCCACCCCGGTATGCTGCGGCATTCCGATGGAGGAAGTGACTCCCAATACAACAGATGCGGCCGTAGAGAAACATGTCCCGGTATGTGAAGTCGAGGGAAATAAGATTACCGTCCGTGTCGGTTCCGTGGAACATCCCATGCAGGAGGAGCACTATATTCAGTTCATTATTCTGGAAACCAAAAACGGATATCAGAAAAAAGATCTGAAGCCCGGAGACAAACCGGAAGCAGTATTCCTGCTGGCAGACGGCGACGAGCCGGTTGCCGTATATGAAAACTGCAACCTGCACGGACTGTGGAAAGCCACTTTATAAAAAGCGCAAAGATCGGGACGCTGTATATCTGCCTATTGATAAGCAGAACATTGACAGCAAAAAAATACGTGTACAAAACAACGCGGGGCACTGAGGCAGTTTGCGGTGCCCCATTTTTTGCCCAAACCGTGGTTACGCCTTTTCGCCCTGCCTGTTTTTCCCGGAAAAATTTTTCTGCCACACAACAGCCGCCTGTTTGAACCATTTTTCTATTGGTTCTGCATATTTTCCCGCAGAAATTCTTCTGCCACATTCAGATCCTCCGGGGTCGTGATCTTGATGTTCCTGTAATCCCCCATAAAAAGAAAAGCCGGGGTTTCCGTCATGGTTTCCAGAACCATGGCATCATCTGTAATGCCAGCCTGCTTCCCGGCTCCCTCTGCGGAAAATAATTTATCATAGGCACTGCGGATCAGGCTGTATCGGAATACCTGGGGGGTCTGCACCGACCACACATTTTTTCGAAGCGGTGTGGAAAGAACTTTTCCGGATTCGTCCGCAATCTTAACCGTGTCTTTGGACGGCACCGCGCAGATGCCGCTGCCATGCTCCCTCGCGCACGCATAGCCTCTCTGCAGAATTTCTTCCGTCACGAAGGGGCGTACCCCGTCCTGGATAAAAACATAGTCCGTCCCCCAGCAGGCCTGAAGGCCGCAGTAGACAGACTGAAACCTTTCTTTTCCTCCCGGCACAACAGCCGATACCTTCGTAATGCCGTATTTTTCCGCAATCTCCTGCCGGCAGTACGCCACCTTATCTTCTCCGGCTACCAGAACAATATCCGCAATCAGATCCGATTTCTGGAATGTCTCCAGGGTATGAACCAGAATCGGCTTTCCTTCCAGCTCCAGATATTGTTTGCTGACAGCCGTTCCCATCCGGGTGCCGGTTCCGGCAGCCATGATGACGGCCGTACATCTTGCTTTCATACGATTTTCCTCAAAAGCCCAGACGATATGGACTTTTCCATCCATACGCCTTTACCACTCTGTTCCTTTCGTCCGCCCGTCAGGAATTGCAAAGCCCCTTGTATTTGCAGGAGGGCAACGCTATTCCCCTCGTCTGAATCAGAACCGATTATCTCTCTCCAAGTTTCAGATTCGGAACCGCGTTTAAGTCCCAGCCGCTCCGTATCCCTTTGATGTAATCGTAGTAAGCTGCCACACCGATCATTGCCGCATTATCTGTGCAGAATATTGGCGACGGATAGCAGAACCGGATTCCCCGTTTCCCGCATGCTTCCTTCATGGCCCTGCGCAGGGCGGAATTTGCCGCCACACCGCCGGCAATGGCAAAGGTCTCTGTCTGATAATCCTCCGCCGCGCGCATGGCGTTTTCTACCAGCTCATCCACAACGGCCTGCTGAAAAGAAGCCGCAACATCCGCCTGTGACACCGTCTGCCCTGTCATGGCACACTTATTCAGATAATTCAGCGTTGCGGATTTTAATCCGCTGAAGCTGAAATCATACTTTCCTTCCGATCCGTCGCGGGCTCTTTTAGAAACGCCGGAGCCCTCCCGGATCTCATTCGTGATATGCGGCCGCGGCAGCTCCACCGCGTGAGGGTTTCCCTCCCTGGCGGCCTTATCAATTTTCGGTCCTCCGGGATAGCCCAGACCAATCGCTCTTGCCACCTTGTCAAAGGCCTCTCCCGCCGCATCATCCCGGCTTCGTCCGAGGATTTCAAACTCCCCGTAATCCTTCACCAGCACCAGATGCGTGTGACCGCCGGAAATAATCTCGCACATAAACGGAGGCTCCAGATCCGGATGCTCGATATAATTGGCAGAGACATGCCCCTCGATATGATGCACGCCCACCAGCGGAATATCCTTTGCCCAGGCAATCGCTTTTGCCTCGGAGACTCCCACCAGCAGAGCCCCCACCAGCCCCGGACCATAGGTAACGCCGATCGCGTCCAGATCGTCCAGCGTGACCCCCGCTTCCTCCAGCGCCAGCCGGATCACCTGGTTTATCTTCTCTATATGCTTTCTGGATGCAAGCTCCGGAACCACCCCTCCATAAAGCGTGTGCAGATCAATCTGCGAGGAAATGATATTGGAAAGCACCGTGCGTCCGTTTTTCACCACCGACGCTGCCGTTTCATCACAGGAACTTTCAATTCCCAGTATTAGTGTATCCTTCATAAGATCTTCTTTCAAACTTGATTATCTAGATTCTTTTTCAAAGCCTAAATCTGAGGGTTCGAATACCCGCGAGCCTCAAACCCTTGTCGGCCAAGTCGGCAAAGCCGCTTCCCGGAATCCGTTCAGGATTCCTCATCCTGGAAATTCAGTTCCACCTTCCGCCCGTCCTTTCCGGCTAAGGCTCCGGGAAAGATTTTCCTGACCTCATCCATGTACTGTTTCGGATATACCATAGACGGCGAATAATGCGTCAGCCAAAGTTCCTGCGGCTGAGGATCCGCGGCCGCTGCCAGGTGCGCAGCCTCATACATCGTCATGTGCTTGTGCTCTCTGGCCTTCTCCTCTTTATCCGGCTCTCCGTACATTCCCTCGCAGATAAAAAGATCTGATCCGGAGGCGTGCGCTGAGATCTGAGAAACCGGACGGCTGTCTGTGCAGTACGTCACCTTCAGTCCCTTTCTCGCACCGCCAAGAACCATGTCCGGCGTGAACATTCTTCCATCCTCCGCTTCAATGACATTCCCCTTCTGCAGAGGATTCCAGTATTTCAGCGGTATTCCGGCGGCTTTCGCCCGCTCCGCGTCAAATTTTCCGGCACGCAGAATCTCCAGGGAATATCCGTAACAGACCATGTTATGCTGAACCCGGAAAGCGGTGATCCGGTAGCCCTTTCTCTCGATGACCTGTTCCCTGTCCTTCAGCTCTATGCACTGGACCGGGAACGGCAGCTCCGGCGCAATGACGCGCAGGCCGGACACCACGCGCTCCAGCCCCTTCGGGCCGATCAGTACTAATGGCTCCGTCCGCTCGGAATTTGCCATGGCCAGAAGGATTCCCGGCAGGCCGCTGATATGATCCGCATGAAAATGCGTAAAGCAGATGGTATCTATCGCCTTAAAGGTATGCCCCTGCTCTTTCATGGCAATCTGCGTCCCCTCCCCGCAGTCAATCAAAAGGGAGCTTCCGTTAAACCGCGTAAGCAGGGAAGTAAGCCACCTGCCCGGAAGCGGCATCATACCGCCGGTTCCCAATAAACATACATCTAACATAAAAGCTCCCTTCCGCCGCCTTTTTCATTTAACCGAAAGCAAGAATAAAAAACGACATTTCCTCTGTATGGGTAAGGAAAACCAAAAAGACTGGCTCACTGCTGAGTCAGTCACATTATAGCAATTCTGTGTGATTCTGCAAACTTTTCTCTTACGCCCGGTGTTCTTGGCCTTGTTATTGGCATCCGGAGACTTCTTTACCCGCAAGGGCATGTATCCGTCAAAATATTGCCTGCCGGCATATTTCTACCCTGTCTTCCGGGGACTGTCATTTGAAGCCGAAAAAATCAGGTAAGAAACCGGGATTCAGTAACGCTGTACACGCCTCGCGGGGTGCAGCGGATCGACGGTATGACCGGAAGAGCCATAAAGGACAGCGTAATAAACGGATCCATGTCTTTGGGAACGCCCATCTTGTGAGCGCAGGCAATCATCCGCCTCAGTTTTTTATTCACATAGGTATAGCTCTTGTCCGAGATCAGCCCCATCACCGGAAGCTCCAGCGTGTCAAAAACTTCTCCATTCCGGACAATGGTGTAGCCGCCGTGCGTCCGCTCGATTTCACGGACAGCAGCCAGAATATCCGCATCGTTATCACCGATGACAATAATATTGTGACTGTCGTGCGAAACACTGGAGGCGATAGCCCCGCCCTTCAGGCAGAACCCGGCAACTGCCCCGACGCCGATTTTTCCGGTGGCGTGATGGCGCTCAAACACCGCAATTTTATCGATCTTCCCATCGGGAGCAAACATTCCGGTGTCCGAATCTGCGGGGAGAACGAGATCTCTTCTTTTTGTCAGAATCTGCCCCGGTATCATCTCGATCACCGGGAAGGGCGTCCCGTCCGCCCGCAGTTTCAGTTTTTCCGGATCCACCGGTCCCACATGGATGGTATCCATCAGTTCCGGCGGGCAGGCAGGTTCCTTTCTGTGGTGCGGGCGCACCAGCTGTCCCTTGTAGAATACCATCTGCGCATGAAATTCCTTCAGCGAATCCCACACAACCAGATCCGCGTCAAAGCCGGGAGCAACGGCTCCGGTCCGGCGCAGCCCGTAGCATCTGGCCGGCTGGATGGTCGCCATTTTAACGGCCGCAATCGGACTGATCCCCATGCTCACAGCTTTCCGGACATTATGGTCTATATCTCCCTCGCGGGTGATATCTTCAATGTGTTTATCATCCGTACAGAAGCAGAACCCTTCCGTATTGGTATTGTTCTCTACAATACCCTTGACGATCATCTCCAGATTACGGGCGGCGCTGCCCTCCCGGATATGGCAGGTCATGCCCATGGAGCGTTCCTTCATCACATACTCGTAAGTGGTTCCCTCGTGATCCGTGGTGACCCCGGCAATGACATAGGCAGCCAGCTCCTCATCCGAAAGATTCGGCGCATGCCCGTCCTTGACTTTGCCGTCAAAAAGCTCAATCTTTTCGTTCATGGACGGATCCCCGTTGATCACGGACATGCAGTCCATCACCTCACCCAGACCGAGAACCCGGCGGTTGTCCAGATACTTCTTCATCTGCTCCGCGTGCAGCGTACAGCCGTTGTCGTCGATCGGAGTGGCAGGAACACAGGAGGCAATCATCACATAGACGTGCGCCGGCAGATTTTCCGTCTGGGAGAGCAGATAGTCTATGCCGTCTGTGCCGGAGACATTTGCCACCTCGTGCGGATCCACAATAAAAGTTGTTGTTCCATGCTCCTCCGCCTTATTAATCAGCACCTGCGGATTGACAAGGGTTGACTCCAGATGAAGATGCGCGTCGATAAACCCGGAGGTCACATACTGCCCCTTCAGGTCTATCTCTTCCTTACCGGAAAAATCGCCGATGCCGACAATCATTCCGTTGGTGACGGCAATGTTCCCCTCCTCCACGCGGTCCGTAAATACATTGACGATTTTCGCGTTTTTCAGAACCAGATCCGCCGGCACAAGCTTTCTTGCCGCTTTCGAGCATCCCATATATTTTTCAAGTTTCACCGTAAGCCCCTTTCTGCGCCTGGCGGATGACGTTTTTCATGCCCTGCCCTTTTCTGCGCCTGACGGATGCTGTACTCCGACCGTCGTTTTCCCTTCCGGCATGCCGAAGATCATCCTCGCCCGGATTTCGTTAACGAATGCGGTGCTCCATACGCGTTCTTCCCGCACCGAAAAAGGGCATCCTTCTTCCCGGCCTCCGCAGATTTTCCGCATTCAGCGAATGGCATCCTTCATGCTCTTCACATACTCGGCGATATAAGGCGCGGCATTTTCTCCGTACTTTGCCACCAGTTTTACAATAGCGCTTCCTACAATGACTCCGTCCGCAATTCCCGACATTTTTTTCGCCTGCTCCGGCGTATTGATGCCAAAGCCGATGGCCGCCGGAAGATCCGTTGCCTGGCGAATCGCCTTCAGCATGGAATCCAGATCGGTCCGGATTTCCGCGCGGACGCCTGTTACCCCCATGGAAGATACCACATAGAGGAAGCCGCGCGCTTCGGAGGCGATCATCCGGATTCTCTCCTCGGAGGTCGGCGCAACCATGGAAACAAGCTCCACACCATGTCCGGCGGCGATTGCCTCACACTCTCCTTTTTCCTCGTAAGGCATGTCAGGTATTATAATACCCGATATTCCGACTTTTTCACAGTTGGAAAAGAATTTTTCGTACCCATAGTAAAAAACAATGTTCAGATACGTCATAAACACCAGCGGCATATCCGTCTCTTCCCGGAGTTCCGCCACCATGTCAAACACCCCGTCTGTCGTGGTCCCGGCCTCCAGCGAACGGAGATCCGCCTCCTGAATGACCACTCCTTCTGCAATCGGATCGGAAAACGGAATTCCGATTTCCACAAGATCTGCTCCCGCCTTTTCCATCGCCAGAACAAATTCCTTTGTTTTATCCAGACTGGGATCTCCTGCTGTTATGAATGGAATAAATGCCTTACCGTTTTTGAATGCATCCGCTATTTTCTTACTCATCGATTTCCACTCCTCTGTATTTTGCGATTGAAGCCACGTCCTTATCCCCACGTCCGGACAGGCAGATAATGATACTCTGATCCCTGCTCATAGTCGGCGCCAGCTTTCTTGCGTAAGCGACAGCATGAGCGCTTTCCACCGCCGGAATAATGCCCTCTGTTCTGGAAAGATATTCAAAGGCGTCTACCGCCTCGTCATCCGTAACCGGGACATACTGCGCGCGCCCGATGCTGTTCAGATACGCATGCTCCGGACCGATCCCCGGATAGTCCAGACCTGCCGAGATGGAGTAAACCTTGTCAATCTGCCCGTACTCATTCTGGCAGAACAGCGATTTCATCCCATGGAACACGCCCATCTTTCCTGTGGCTATGGTCGCAGCCGTTTCGCTGGTATCGACGCCTCGCCCGGCAGCCTCGCAGCCGATCAGCCGCACTTCCTTGTCCGGAATAAAGTGATAAAAGGCGCCAATAGCGTTGGAGCCGCCTCCTACACAGGCGATCACCGCTGCCGGAAGCTTCCCCTCTTTTTCCAGAATCTGTTCCCTTGCTTCTTTAGAAATAACCGCCTGGAAATCTCTTACAATCGTCGGAAACGGATGCGGCCCCATGACAGAGCCCAGCACATAGTGCGTATCATTCACCCTTCCGGCCCACTCCCGCATGGCCTCGTTCACCGCGTCCTTCAAGACCATAGAGCCGCTTTTTACATGATGTACCTTTGCTCCCAGCAGCTCCATGCGGTAGACATTCAGCTTCTGGCGCTGGCAGTCCAGCTCCCCCATAAAAATCTCGCACTCCATACCCAGAAGAGCGGCAACGGTCGCCGTAGCAACCCCGTGCTGTCCGGCTCCGGTCTCGGCGATTACACGGGTCTTTCCCATCTTTTTGGCCAGAAGAACCTGGCCGAGACAGTTATTAATCTTGTGGGCGCCGGTGTGATTCAGATCTTCTCTTTTCAGATAAATTTTTGCCCCGCCCAGGTCGGCAGTCATCTTCTTCGCCTCATAAAGAAGAGAAGGCCTTCCCGCATAATTCTTCATCAGATCGTCCAGTTCTGCTACAAACTCCGGATCGTTTTTATAATGCTCATAAGCCTCTTCCAGATGAATCAGCTCATTCATCAGGGTTTCCGGCACATACTGTCCTCCAAATTCTCCAAATCTGCCTTTCGGGTTTGTCATAATGTCCTCCTTTATCTGTTTGCTCCTGCAGAAAACTGCAGAAGATCCTGCCGGTCTACTTGCATCTGGCGGCGTTTCTCGCCTCCCGGACAGCTCTTTGGATCTTCTCCGGATCCTTTTTCCTGTCCGTCTCCAGGCTGCTGCTCATATCCACCGCATACGGGTGAAACCTGCGGATTGCCTCCGCCACATTATCCGGTCCCAGCCCGCCCGCCAGAAAATACGGGCGGTTGATTTTTTTAATCAGCGACCAGTCAAACGCCGCGCCGCTCCCGGCGCCGCTGTCCAGCAGAATATAATCCGCAATGCTGTGCCCGGCCCGCCAGATGTCCTCTTCGGTTTTTACACGAAATGCCTGAATAACCGGTACCAGCGTATTCTGAAACAGCATGACCTTCCGCAGCTGGCGGATATAGTATTCATCCTCTTCTCCGTGCAGCTGTACCAGGTCGATCACGCCTTTTTTCAGCCATCCGGCTATTTCCTCATAAGGTTCATCCACAAAAACCCCGACCGACCGAATACCGGGATCCAGCATTTTTTTCAGTACCGCCGCTTCTTCCAGGGAAATATGCCGCCAGAACCTCCTGCTGCAGATAAAGCCGATATAATCCGGACCTGCCTTATTGACTGCCTGTATGTCCTCCGGACGGCGCATTCCGCACAGCTTGATTTTTGTTTTCCCCGCCACAGGCGCCTCCTCTCTCCATCTTTCTGTCTCACGCAGGAATTCCATCACCCTGCCTGCTCCGAAGAGGCTTTCGTTCCTTCTTCTCCGGATTCAGTCGTGACACTTGCTCCGCAGAACCTCCAGTTCCCGCTTCTTATCGCGGCTGCGCATCAGCGTCTCCCCGATCAGTACCGCGTCCGTGCCGTTTTTCCAGAGAACACCGACATCTTCCGCCGTGCGAATCCCGCTCTCTGACACACACAGAACATTTTCGGGAATCAGATGCCGAAGATTTGCGGAATTGTGGATATCCACTGTAAAATTCTTCAGATTCCGGTTGTTAATCCCGACAATATCCGCCCCGGCACGCAGCGCCTTCTCCACCTCTGCAGCGTCGTGAGCCTCCACCAGAGCTGAAAGCCCCAGGGAAAGCGCAATCTCCCGGTATTCCCGCAGCTCTCCTTCCTCCAGAATAGCGCAGATCAGCAGAACCGCGGATGCCCCCAGCAGCTTTGCCTGCCAGATCATATAGGGATCCACCGTGAAATCCTTCCGGAGAACCGGCACCGTCACCGCATCCGCGATTTCCTGCAGATACCGGTCACTGCCAAGGAACCATTTCGGCTCCGTCAGACAGGAGATGGCGGAGGCGCCGGCCTGTTCATATTCCCGCGCAATCTGCAGATACGGAAAATCCTCCGCGATCAGTCCTTTTGACGGGGATGCCTTCTTTACCTCGCAGATAAAGGACATTCCCTCTGCGGCCAGTGCCCGCCGAAACGGAAAACCGGTCTCCGCATTCAGGCTTTCGGCCTGCCGCCGAAGCTCCGCCGCCGGGATTTTCTTTGCCGCCTCTTTGGTGCGGTATCTGGCATATTTGGCCAGCTCATCCAGAATTGTCATCTTGCTGCTCCTCCATCTTTCTCCTGCGATTCTTCACTTACTGCCCCTCTTACTGATTGGAGGCGGCGTTGTATGCCTCCAGTTTCTTCTGAGGTTTCTCCCTTACTGTCCCTCTTACTGATTGGAAGCGGCGATGTACGCCTCCAGCTTCTTCTGCGCCGCGCCGCTGTCAATCAGCTCTGCTGCCATCTGCACTCCCTGCGCAACAGAATCTGCTTTTCCTCCTATATAAATAGCCGAGCCGGCATTCAGAAGAACAGCGTTTCTCTTTGTCCCCTGAATTTTTCCGGAAAGAATTCCGCGGGTGATTTCCGCGTTTTCCTCCGGCGTACCGCCTGTCAGCTCTTCCTTGGTTCCCCGCACCAGACCGAAATCCTCCGGCTGTATCTTGTATGTCCTGTAATATCCGTTTTTCAGCTCGCAGACCGTTGTGGAAGAAGAAGCAGAAATTTCATCCAGCCGATCATCTCCGTAAACCACAAGCGCACGCTTTACTCCCAGTTTGTCCAGAACCTTGGTGATCGGCTCCACCAGATATTCATCATAGACACCAAGAAGAAAATACTCCGGATTCGCCGGATTTGTCAGCGGTCCGAGGATATTGAATACCGTCCGGAATCCGAGCTCCCTGCGGATTGCCCCGACATACTTCATTGCGGCATGATATTTCTGCGCAAACAGGAAGCAGATTCCGACATCCTGCAGCATCTTGTACGCTTTTTCCGGATCCTGCTGAATATTCACGCCAAGCGCTTCCTGGCAGTCCGCCGTTCCGGATTTGGAAGAAGCCGCCCGGTTGCCGTGCTTGGCCACTTTGATTCCCGCTGCAGCAATCACCATTGCACTGGTCGTAGAAATATTGAAAGTGGAGGATTTATCCCCGCCGGTTCCTACAATCTCCAGCACCTCCATGCCGGGATGCGGCACCGGCGTCGCCTGCTCCCGCATTGCCTGAGCGCAGCCGGAAATCTCGTCAATCGTCTCCGCCTTCGTGGACTTGGTGGACAGGGCGGCCAGAAAAGCGGCATTCTGCGTCGGCGTTGTCTGTCCCGTCATTATTTCCTTCATAACCGCATACGCTTCCTGGTATGTCAGATCCCCTTTTCCTACAATTTTCTCAATGGCTTCTTTAATCATTTCTGATCCCTTCTTTCTCTGCAAATATTGATTTCTTTCGGGCTGCCGTCAAGCCCCGGTCATAAAACCGGCGCTCCACCGGACAGGCTGATCTCCAGAAAATTCTGGAGCATCTGCGGGCCTGACGGCGTCATAATGGATTCCGGATGGAACTGCAGCCCGTAGATTTTTCTCTCTTCGTCCGCCACGGCCATGACCTCCCCGTCCTCCGCCCTGGCGATTTCCTTCAGGCTGGCGGGAAGCGTGTCCTCCGCCGCCGCAAGAGAATGATATCTGCCGACCAGAACCTTCCTGTCCAGGTTCTTGAAAATGGCACTGGATGTATCCAGCTCCACCTCCGACTGTTTCCCGTGCATCAGTTCTCTGGCGTAGGTAATTTCCGCGCCATAGACTTCGCAGATCGCCTGATGCCCCAGGCAGACCCCCAACAGGGGGATTTTACCGCCAAGCTTCCGGACAACATCCTCGCAGACCCCTGCGTCCGCCGGCCTTCCCGGCCCCGGAGAAAGAATAATGCAGTCCGGCTTCATGTCCGCAATTTCCTCTGTGGTCTTTTCATCATTCCGGATCACCGTAATGTCCGGGTTCAGGGAGCCGATTAACTGATAGAGGTTATAGGAAAAACTGTCATAATTATCAATCAGAAGAATCATCTTCCCACCTCCTCCGCAGCATGAACTGCCTCTACTACTGCTTTTGCCTTATTGATACACTCCTGATACTCTTTTTCCGGCACACTGTCGGCAACAATTCCGGCTCCGGACCGCACAAAAAGCTTTCCGTTCCTCTTATAAGCCAGACGAATCGCAATGCAGACATCCAGGTTTCCTGTAAAATCCACATAGCCGACAGCCCCGCCGTAAATTCCCCTCTTATCGTGTTCCAGCTCGCTGATCAGCTGGCACGCCCTGAACTTGGGCGCTCCGGAGAGCGTTCCGGCCGGCAGCACGGAATCCACGGCGTCAATCGCCTGTTTATCCTCCCGCAGCTGCCCCTTCACCTCGGAACCGATGTGCATTACATGAGAGTATTTCTCGACGCACATGTATTTTTCCACCTCTACCGTTCCAAACTTGCAGAGACGCCCCAGATCATTTCTGCCAAGATCCACCAGCATGTTATGCTCCGCACGCTCCTTCGGATCCTTCAGAAGCCCTTCTTCCAGCTCCCGGTCTTCCTCATCCGTCTTTCCCCTCGGCCTGGTTCCCGCCAGCGGAAAGGTCCGTATCACTCCGTCCTCCACCTTAACCAGTGTTTCCGGAGAAGCCCCTGCGATTTCCACATCATCACCGGAAAAATAAAACATATACGGAGAAGGATTGGTAGTGCGCAGAATCCGATAGGTGTCCAGAAGGCTTCCCTCATAACGCGCCTTCATAGGATTGGAAAACACCAGCTGGAAAATATCTCCCTCGTGGATGTAATGCCGGATTTTTTCAACCTTCTCGCAGTATTCCTCTTTGGAGAGAGCCGGTTTCAACTCTTCCAGAAGCCGCCCCCGCTCATTTTTCTTCGGCTCCCCGTGCCGGATGATGTTCTCCATCTCATCCAGCGCCATCACTGCCCTGCTGTAGCTCTCGTCCAGATGATCCGTATACGCATTGACGATCAGGATAATCTTCTGACGGAAATTGTCATAACAGATCAGCTTGTCAAAAAGCATCAGGTTCACATCATCGAAACGGTCCTCGTCCGGAGCGTCCAATTTAAGCGCTGGCTCCCCATACTGGATATATTCATAAGAAAAGTAACCGACCAGCCCTCCCGTAAGAGTCGGCAGATTTCCCAGCCTGGGAGAACGGTTATCCCGGATCACCTTCTTGATGAAAATCCCCGGATGATCGATCTGCATCTGCTTTTTCTCTCCCCTTCCGGAGATGACCGTCAGCAGATGATCCTTGCAGGAAATCTCCATGGACGGATCGTAGCCCAGAAATGTATAACGTCCCCACTGTCTGGAATCCTCCACGCTTTCCAGCAGAAAGCAGTGTCCGCTGACCTTCTGCAGCGCCCGCAGCGTCTCCACCGGCGTGCGGATATCCGCCAGGATCTCCCTGGTCACCGGAACACGGCGGTAGTCCCCCGACGCCGCAATCCTCTTCACCTCGTCCAATGTCATCTGGTTCATTGCTTCTGCCTCCTGCTCATTCTTGTTGTCGTCGCTAAAGCATCTCCGGTCTCGCATGCTAGCATGCGCCCGGCCCTGCTTTGCGACTGGACCTCCGGGTCATGTATAAGTCCAACGCGCTGCTCCGTTGCTTTCAGCAA
>NZ_VUMV01000013.1 GCF_009696005.1 Bilifractor porci | reverse complement strand
GAAATATTTTATATCAGGTCAGTGTACCAATACAACATTTGCAGGGAGTAAAAAAGCTCAGAAAATGGCTTAAACACAACCATTCCTGGGCTCTTTTTATCTCGAAACTGTTGAAAACGGGATTTTATCATATTTACCCATTATTTTGTACCCCATATTTTCTGTTTTCAAAAATATCAAAGGTATCAATAACCAGAACTGCCCGTCTGCCAGGAAGAAGAATACAGCAACCGGAAGACAAATGAAATTTTATCCTTGTTCTTCTTAATAAATGCGGTTTCACATAATAAAAGTAATACCATATGGTAAAAGCAATTCTACATATCGGCGCTACATTTCTAAAATCCGGTAAAAGGCCGGTAAAACGCACATTCCGTAACAAATTAACAAACAATCTACTTCTATTCGTGGTACAGTAGTCTTTGACAGACATAAATTTTCCTGCCAAAGACTGCCCGCAGCAGAATGAGCGCATCCGGAGGGAAAAGCCATGGAAGAAAATGACGTAAGAGAGAAAATATACGAATCCATTACTTCAAAGGATACGGCTGCACTGAACAACCTCTTTGAAAACATGGAGGCTATTGATTTTGCCCAGGCAGCGGAAGATCTGGAAGACGAAGATCTCCGGCAGGTCTTTGAAATGCTGTCCAAAGATAACCAGACTGCACTGATGGAAGAAGCAGATGATGAGCTCCGGCTCCGCCTTGCAAAGACCATTGATAATGACAGTCTGCTGACGCTGTTTTCTCACATGCAGAAGGATGATATTGTAGATATCCTGGGTGATTTTCCGACCGGAAGACGGAAAGAAGTCTTGAACCTGATGAAATCCGGAGACAGGAAAATAATCACCGATCTCCTTCAGTATCCGGAGGAATCTGCCGGAGGTCTGATGAGTACCGCCTATCTGGCTCTGAACGAAGACCTGACGGTTACAGAGGGAATCCAGAAAATTCACGAAATAGGACCTAAAACAGAAGTCATCGAAACAATTTATGTGACTGACAGGCAGCACCGGCTGACCGGCACACTGGACCTGAGGGATCTTCTTTCTTCTCCGGGTGCGGAAAAAATCGTGAATATCATGCACGGGAATGTCATTTTTGTCACTCCCGAAGTAGACCAGGAGGAAGTTGCCAAACTGGTATCCCGATACGACTTAAATGCGATTCCTGTTGTAAGTGCCAGAAAGCAGCTTCTTGGTATTGTTACCGTAGATGATGTTATCGATGTCATTATTCAGGAGCATGATGAAGATATGCTCCAGCTGGCCGGCGTCAGTTCGGAAGAGCGGCTGAATACTTCTCTGGGACAGTCCGTCCGTTTCCGTCTGCCCTGGCTTCTGGTTAATCTTGCTACTGCCTTTCTGGCATCTTTCACGGTTAAATTATTTGAAAGCACCATCAACCAGGTTGTGGCTCTTTCCGCAATTATGACGATTGTTTCAGGAATGGGCGGAAATGCGGGTACGCAGACCATGTCAGTTCTTGTCCGGGAACTTTCCAAAAATAAAATTACCGGCGCGGAAGCCGCAAAGGGACTTTTTAAGGAACTCCTTCTAGGACTGATTGACGGAGCTGTGAACGGTGTTGTCACCGGAATCATTGTTTACTGGGTTTACGGAAATCTGTACCTTGGCGTCATTGTATTTATCGCCATGATCGGCAATATGCTTGTTGCCGGAATCTTTGGTTTTCTGGTGCCGTTAATGCTGGATAAAATTCACGCAGACCCGGCTGTGGCCTCCTCCATCTTTGTCACAACAGCGACCGATGTTCTTGGCTTCTTTATCTTTTTGGGACTGGCAAATATCTTTCTTCCGCTTCTTCTCGGCGCATAAAAAAACAGGACTGGTGTTCTATGCTGCCTGCCTTTTGGCAGGACGGCAGGAAACACCAGTCCCTTTTCATTTATTCTGCGTGATATTCAGCCCGCGTTAATTCTTCCCTGAAGCCATACAATGGCTTTGAATCTTCGCCCGACTTCCGGTTCTCCTTCCAGATCTTTCTCATTGATACAGACATCCATCGGTATCTCGTTGCATAACAGGGAAATCTGATAAAGTTTTTCATTTGTAGCCCGATTTCTGGTAGTCCTGAAACCGGTGATCTCTCCCATAATATTGTAAAGATCGCATTCCATCCCATAAGGCATGAGATAGGTATTCACAATCGTATACACATCCTCATGTCTGATTCTTCTGGAAAGCATGGTATAGGTGTCCATGTCTTCCATGGTAAGGCTCTCGATAGCATCTTCATCTCCGTTTTGCGCGGCCTCGACCAGATCATTTTTTTCTTCCAGCTCTCTGGGATCCAGCGCATGCGGCTTTTGTTCCGGCGCAACAGGAAGCAGCACCGATCCGCTCTTCGCAAGTGCGGAAACGGTAACAGAGGTCTGCATATCACCAGTCCCTCGATCCTTGCTTATTCTGAAATATTCCGCCGTATTGGTAAGATAGAAGATCAGTGTCGTGCCTGTCCGGAGATCATCACACGCCGCCGCATAAGATTCATCCGACAGATGTTTATTGACAGAGACGCTCTCATAAGAAGTAATCTGAGACCCCCAATAATAAGGATAATAATAGTCAAAATGAAACAGATTACTTCTGTCATATTCGCCGCACACGGTAATTCCACAGTCTTCGGCAAATTCCTTTGATATCTCGACAAAGGTATGACCATATTCATTTACCGAAACATTTTTGAAATCAAAATGAGTCAGAACATCCTGGATAAGCTTATCCTGGTCTTCCAGATCTGATAGTTTACTGAATCCTATGGATCCTAAAAAACTATGCATGTTATCTACTTATGTCAACTTACTTTTTAGGAACCAGCTTTTCTTTTCCTCCCATGTAGGGACGAAGCACTTCCGGAATCCTGACGGTTCCGTCTGCCTGAAGATTGTTCTCCAGAAATGCGATCAGCATCCTTGGAGGAGCAACCACCGTATTGTTCAGCGTATTGGCAAGGTATTTCGTTCCATCCTTTGCCTGAACACGGATCTTCAGTCTTCTTGCCTGGGCATCCCCCAGGTTGGAGCAGCTTCCTACTTCAAAATATTTTTTCTGACGCGGAGACCATGCCTCTACATCACAGGATTTTACCTTCAGATCGGCCAGATCGCCGGAACAGCATTCCAGTGTACGAACCGGAATATCCATGGAGCGGAAAAGGTCTACCGTATTTTTCCAGAGAACATCGTACCATTTTTTACTTTCTTCCGGTTTGCAGACAACAATCATTTCCTGCTTCTCGAACTGATGGATACGGTATACGCCTCTTTCTTCCAGACCATGGGCACCTTTTTCTTTTCTGAAACAGGGAGAATAACTGGTCAGTGTCTGGGGAAGCTCTTCCTCCGGGATAATCTGGTCGATAAATTTACCGATCATGGAATGCTCGCTGGTGCCGATCAGGTAGAGATCCTCTCCTTCAATCTTATACATCATAGCGTCCATCTCGGCGAAGCTCATAACGCCATTTACCACATTGCTGCGGATCATAAACGGGGGAATATAATAGGTAAATCCTCTGTCGATCATGAAATCTCTTGCATAAGAAAGGACGGCAGAATGAAGGCGTGCAATATCGCCTTTCAGATAGTAGAATCCGTTTCCTGCAACCCGGTGTGCGCTGTCCAGATCAATGCCATCGAACGATTCCATAATATCCATATGATAGGGCACTTCAAAATCAGGTACGACAGGTTCTCCAAAGCGCTCAATTTCCACATTTTCCGAGTCGTCCTTTCCAATCGGAACCGAAGGATCAATGATCTGCGGAATCACCATCATCCGTTTTTTAATTTCTTCATCTACGGTCTTGCTGCGCTCGCTCAGCTCATCAATTCTTGATCCGGATGCCGCAACTTTCTTCTTTGCTTCCTCCGCTTCTTCTTTTTTTCCCTGCTTCATCAGCTGTCCGATCTCTTTTGCGCTCCGGTTTTTTTCCGCCCTGAGGCTCTCCAGCTCCTGAAGAATCTCACGTCTTTCTTTGTCCAGCGCAATAACCTCGTCTACCAGCGGAAGCTTCTCATCCTGAAACTTGTTGCGGATATTCTGTTTTACAGCCTCCGGGTTTTCTCTTAAAAATTTAATATCTATCATTTCTGTCTCCTCCCTGTCTTGCTTAAATTTTTTCTTCTGATTTTTTTCAGCCGATACCTTTGTCGGATTTTCATCAGCCTGTTATATTTTCAGTAACATTTCCAGCAGTGACGAAAAATAAAAATACTTCTGTTCCGCCTATACGGCGTCTTTAACCTGTGTATCCGATGCTATTTCTTCCTCTTTGCTGACTGCTTTTTGAAGAGCCTCTATCTCTTCCTTACTGAGCATGATATAGGATTCCCCTTTCACCACCTCTTTGAGATAAAGAAAGCAGTTGTCTCTGCTGTGTATAGCATTCAGCACAAATCCTGTATTATCCTTGTCAAGCATAGCCAGGGCAAAGCTCATCTTTCCCCCGACATCTTCAAAGGCATCATACTTTACGATTCCATATTTATTCAGCACCTTGCTCTGCTGCTCCAGCAGCTCCTGAATATCCCGGCTGTTGCTCTCTGTTTTTGCCTCCTGCCTGTCCATATTGTGAAAACGGACTGCCAGAGCCTTTTCTATGGACTGACCGTCTGCGCCTTTCATAAACAGCCGGTATTTTCTGCTAAGTCGGTTAATCCGGAGCGACTGTCGAAAAACAATGACAGCCAGAACAATAACCATAATAAACAGAAGAATAATCATAACTCCTGCCGCGGCACTTCCAAATAAACTGCTCATAGGCTTCCGCCTCCGATTAACGCTGCTATCCGGTCAAGATCTTCATCCGAATAATATTCTATTTCAATTTTTCCCTTCTGCCCGCTTTTCTGGTGAATGCTGACCTTGGTTCCGGTTTTTTTCTTCATCTGTTCTTCCAGCTGGCGGTATACGATTTCTCTCTGTGGATCTTTCTGCACTTTTTTTTCTTGTTGTGCAGGACTCATCAGCCTTTTTACAAGAGCCTCCGCCTCGCGTACGCTGAATCCTCTCTGAATAATTTGGTCCGCCGCAGCCTTCTGCATCTCCGAATCTTCCAGCGCAAGGAGCGCCCTCGCATGTCCCATGGAAAGCGCACCGTCTGTTACATACTTCCGCACTTCTTCTGTCAGTTTCAGAAGCCTCATGATATTGGTAACAGCCGTTCTGCTTTTGGAAACGCGGTTGGCAACTTCATTCTGAGTAAGCCCGAATTCATTAATCAGTCTCTCATAAGCTCTTGCTTCTTCAATCGGATTCAGGTTTTCCCGCTGAATGTTCTCAATCAGGGAAATTGCCACTGCATCCTGCTCTTTGAACTCCCGTACAATCACCGGAACTTCCTTGATTCCGGCCTCCTTTGCCGCACGCCACCTTCTCTCACCGGCTATGATCTCGTAATATTTTCCTTTTTTCTGAACCAGGAGCGGCTGAAGTATACCATATTTCTGAATCGACGCAGCCAGATCATGAATAGATTCTTCTTCAAATACCTTGCGCGGCTGTGATTGATTTGGAACTACTTCTGTAATTCTGACCATTTTGCTTCCGGCCAGTGCTTCTGTCTTTTTTTCGGCTCCCGCAGCTGTTTTTTTGTCCTCTCCAGTCTCCGAAGTTCCGGCTGAATTTAATTGGGAACTTCCGGAATTGACCGTTCCTGCAAGATTCCCGGACGTACGTTTTGAGGATCTGTCCGGAGCCTCAATTTCAGCTTCCTGAAGCTTATTCGGTATCAAAGCACCCAGACCTCTTCCTTTGTTCAAGCCTCCCCTGGCTGCCATAATGCCTTCCTCCTTTTTATGATTTCCTTCGCGAGCTTTTTATAGCTCTTTGCGCCCTCTGATTTTTTATCATAAATATTAACAGGCAGTCCGTAGCTTGGCGCTTCTGCAAGACGAACATTTCTTGGGATAACTGTTTTGAAAATATACTGATTCAAATTTTCTTTCACATCATCCACAACTTGTCTGGAAAGTTTTGTATGAGAATCATACATGGTAAATATAACGCCTTCCACAAACAGCCTGCTGTTCAGTCTTTCATGCACAAGCTGTATTGTATAGAGCAGCTGTGCCAGTCCCTCCAATGCATAAAATTCGCATTGAATCGGAATCAGTACACTGTCAGCTGTTGTTAATGCATTGATAGTAAGCAGATTCAGGGAAGGAGGACAGTCTATAATAATATAATCGTATTTGTCCTTTATCGGCTCCAACCGCTTTTTCAGAAGATATTCCTTATCCTCCTGATTAACTAGCTCTACTTCCACAGCAGAAAGATTTACATCGGAAGGAACCAGATCAAAGGTTTTCATATCCTCATGTTTCTTATATCTGAGATGCAGAATACAGTCACTTATTGAACATTCACCAAGCATAACCTGATAAATCGAATTCTGCATTTTATCTTTTTCTACTCCCAATCCGCTTGTAGCATTTCCCTGTGGATCAATATCAATAACCAGAACAGAATAACCCTGTTCCGCAATACAAGCAGACAAATTGACAGCTGTTGTAGACTTCCCGACACCACCCTTTTGATTTGCGATTGCAAAAACAGTGGCCACTTGAACCTCCTTTTTTTTCATTCATTCGTCCGGCAATCTATCAAAAAATCAGCATAATTTTTTGTATAAATCTCACCATAGACAAAACCATCTTCCTAATTTACAGGCTTTTTGATTATAGCATTTTTCTTTTTCTGCGTCTATGTATTCGGCTATGTTTCACGTGAAACATTCTATACTTTGTAAAATACAATGTGCCTTTCCTTTAGTAATAATATTTTTCTTCCATTATATTTTGAATTACCATGTTTCACGTGAAACATCTTGAAATGCAGAGTCATTATAAAAAAAATGCTTATACCTATTTCGAAATATATTGTCGAAAGGTATAAGCATTTTTTATGAGTTTATCTTTTTACAAAGGTTTTTTTACCGGTGTTCCTGCTTTTCTCGGATATTTATTTGGGGTTGGTTTTATCTTTTCAATACAAACCAGCGTTCGTTTTCTTTCAGAGTCCTGCGGATATACGGAGTAGATGTGCTGTATTTTACCTCCCAGTATCTGAATGGCAGCCGAAGAATTGCTGCATTCCTCCTCTGTTTTTAAGGATTTGTAAGCGTAGAACTTCCCGCCTATTTTGGCATACGGGAGGCAGTATTCGCAAAGAGGAGAAAGTGACGCAACGGCTCTGGATGTAACCAGATCAAATTTCTCCCTATACGTTGTCTGCCTTGCCCCATCTTCCGCACGAGACTGCACTGCTGTGCAATTCTGCAGCCCGAGACGGTTGATTACTTCATTCAAAAAGTTCACTCTTTTATTCAGAGAATCAAGCAGCAAGATCTGCAGTTCCGGAAAAGCTATTGCCAGAGGAATTCCGGGAAATCCGGCCCCTGTTCCGATATCAGCAATTTTACTTTTTTGAGAAAGATTTTCGTATTTTGCAAGGGCAAGGCTGTCGAGGAAATGCAGCGTCAGGATATCATGAAAATCTGTAATAGCAGTCAGATTTATTTTCTGATTCCATTCGAGCATCAAGTCCATATAATGAAGAAACTTTACCTGCTGTTCTTCCGTTAATGAAATATGAAAGGATTCTGCCTCATGAAGAAATGAAACAAATTCCGGAGATTTTAATCTTGTATCACTCATATCCTTCTTTTCCAATTCTAAGTTTCTGCCGAACTATATGAAAGAATCTTTATCATAAAAGATCTTCTCTGTTTTTTTGTTCAACCGTACTCAGATAAACAAGCAGTACAGAGATATCCGCAGGGGAGACACCCGAAATACGGGAAGCCTGTCCGATATTTGCAGGCCTGTATTTTTCCAGCTTTTGAACCGCTTCTGTCCGCAGACTGTTTACCTTTGTATAATCGATATCATCAGGAATTTTTCTGGCTTCTTTTTTCTTGAACTGGGCAACCTGCGCCATCTGCCGTTTGATGTATCCTTCATATTTCAGCTGTATGTTTACCTGCTCACCGACAGATACAGGTAAATCCGGCCTTTCCGGATCCAGTACAGACAGGCATTCATAGCTTAACTCCGGACGTCTGATTAAATCGGCAATCGTACAGCTTCCTTTTACATCCGCGGAATGGAAGGAAGTTAAAAACGCCTTGGTTTCTTCATTGCCTTTTACAAAAGTGTGTTCTGTCCGCTCAATCTCATCCTGAATCTGCTTTTCTTTTTCCTGCGTTTTTTTCCAGGTATTCTCATCCACAAGTCCCACGCGGTATCCGTACTTCCGAAGTCTCAGGTCTGCATTGTCCTGGCGGAGAAGAAGCCGATATTCTGCGCGGCTTGTCATCATCCGGTACGGTTCCAACGTAGGTTTTGTGACAAGATCATCAATTAAAACGCCGATGTAAGCTTCCGACCTGTCCAGAACCAATGGTTCCTTCCCAAGGATCTCCATGGCCGCGTTGATCCCGGCAATCAGACCCTGTGCGGCAGCCTCCTCATATCCGGAACTGCCGTTAAACTGGCCGCCGGAGTACAGTCCTTTGATTTTCTTAAAACCAAGAGTAGCTTTCAGCTGGATCGGATTGATGCAGTCATACTCGATCGCGTATGCATTACGAACAATCCGTGCATGTTCCAGCCCGGGTACCGTCCGATACATGGCAAACTGGACATCTTCAGGCATGGAACTCGACATTCCGTCAATATACATTTCCTGCGTATATCTCCCCTCAGGCTCTATAAAAACCTGATGGCTCTTCTTATCTGCAAATTTTACAACTTTATCTTCAATGGATGGACAGTATCTGGGTCCGGTCGCATGAATTTTTCCGGAGTAAAGCGGAGACCGGTCGATGTTATCCCGGATTATTTTATGCGTCTCTTCATTTGTGTGCGTCAGCCAGCAGGATACCTGATCAATCTGTACATCTTCCGGATTCGTAGAAAAGGAAAAAGGTATAACAGGAGTATCGCCTTTCTGCTCTTCCATTTTGGAAAAATCTATGCTTCTCCGGTCAATTCTGGCAGGGGTTCCGGTCTTAAAACGAAACATTTCAATTCCGTTTTTTTTCAAGGAATCAGTCAGGTGTGTTGCAGACTGCAGACCATTCGGTCCTGTGTAATTCACCGTATCTCCGTAAAGGCACCTGGCGTTCAGATAGACTCCTGTACAGAGCACAACAGCCTTGCTGTGATAGATCGCTCCGGAAAAGGTCTTAACTCCCCGGCACACATGATCTTCTACCATCAACTCGGCTACTTCCGCCTGTCTGATAGTCAGATGATCCTGACTTTCCAAAACCTTTCTCATGCTTCTGCTGTACTCGCTCTTATCCGCCTGCGCACGTAAAGAATGTACCGCAGGACCCTTTGACTTATTCAGCATTTTTGACTGAATAAAGGTCCTGTCAATATTTTTTCCCATCTCTCCGCCCAGAGCATCCAATTCCCTGACAAGATGTCCCTTGGAAGTACCGCCTACATTCGGATTGCAGGGCATCATTGCAATACTGTCCACACTGACCGTAAAAACGATAGTTTCCAGTCCCAGTCTCGCACAGGCAAGAGCCGCTTCACAGCCGGCATGCCCGGCACCTACAACTACAACATCATAATTTTCTTCTACAACCTGCATATTGATACCTGATTTATGTATTATGTAAACTATTTTCCCATACAGAAGCTGCTGAATATTTCATTTACCAGATCCTCTCCTGCAGACTCCCCGGTAATTTTACCCAGCGCGTCGCAGGCCCCCATCAGGTCTATGGACCAGAAATCCTCCGGCATACCATCATCAACACTTTTCAGGACATACCCCAACTGTCGGTCCGCCTCTTCCAACGCCTGCTTATGTCGGATGCTGGTGATACAAACCTCATCATTAAACTGCAGCTGGCCATGAAAAAACATTTTTTCAATCGTGCTCTCCAGAAGGTCAAGTCCTGCCTTATTTCTGGTAGAAAAGGTAATAACCGGTGATTCCGTAAGTTCTCTAATCTCATTTTCCGATACAACAGAATCCAGATCACTCTTATTAAGAAGAATGATTGCCTTTTTTCCACGAATCAGGTTCAAAATCTTCCGGTCATTCTCATCAAGAGGCACCGAGCTGTCAAAGACACATAAGATCAGATCGGCATCCTGAACCTGTTCCACAGCTTTTTTTACCCCAATCTGCTCTATGATATCATCAGAATTCCGGATACCAGCCGTATCCAGAATGCGCAGGGTAACTCCCCGGATATTGATCTGCTCTTCCAGAATGTCCCGCGTTGTTCCGGCAATATCGGTAACAATGGCCTTATCCTCGCCGGATAAAAGGTTCAGCAGTGAGGATTTTCCGGCGTTAGGCTTTCCGATAATAACTGTTTTTAAGCCCTCCTGCATCAGAATACCGGAGTCTGCATGCTTCAGGAGCCGGTCTATCTGATCCCTCTGATCGGATATCACAGAACGGAACTGGCTTTCATATCCTTCCAGGCTCATATGCTCCGGATCATCCAGCGCAGCCTCTATCCTTGCCGTCTCATGCAGCAGATTTTTTCTTATTGTTCTGATTTTTTCCGAGACAGAACCACTTAACTGGCGTACAGAGCTTTTCAAAGCATATTCATTCTTTGCAGAAATCACCTTCATGACAGCCTCTGCCTGTGACAGATCCATACGTCCGTTTAAAAATGCCCGTTTTGAGAATTCTCCCGGTTCGGCTGTCCGAGCGCCGTTTCTGAGAACGGCCTCTAATACCTTTTTGGTCGCAAGAACACCGCCATGACAGTCCAATTCAACCGTATCTTCTCCGGTATAAGAATGAGGAGCACGCATAACAACTGCAAGAACCTCATCCAGACATTCTCCCTCTTCCACCACATGTCCGTAATGAACCGTATAGGCTTTTTGTTCCGCAAGCTTCTTTCCTTTGGGATTGATAAAAACTCTGTCCGCAATTTCCAGTGCCGACGGACCGCTGATCCGGATAATTCCGATCCCGGAAGGCGCCATAGCGGTAGAAATTGCGGCAATCGTATCTTCATTTGCCATCATACCGGTATTACCCCTGATTTTTTACTCCTGCAGTAAATTTTCCGAACTGAATCATATTTCTAATCCACACGCATACCTGTTAATGTCTGGAAACGAAAATTTAATCCCCCGCGGCCTGCTGCAGCATACATAAGTTTCGGCATTTCTGCGCTGCTTCACAGCTTCTGTACAACTTACAGATATTTGCGTCTCCGTTTTTCGACTTAACGTATACACAAAAAAGCCTGATTTACAGAATCTGAAAGGCAGTTTAATCCAATTCAGACCGCAGTCGGTAAAGACTGCAGCCGCCGATATTCTTTTCGGATTCTGTATATTATCAGGCTTTTTGTTTAATAAATCAATATCGATCAAAGGATTCAGCTTTCGCTTGATTTCTTTGGCGCTACAATAACATGCCGGTAGGGCTCGTTCCCCTCACTGTAGGTTTCCACGTACTTGTTCCCCTGAAGAGCGGAATGAATGATTCTTCTCTCATAAGGATTCATAGCCTCAAGAGAAACAGGCCTTCTGGTGCGGCGCACTTTGTAGGCTATGTTCTTGGCAAGATTTTCCAGCGTTTCTTTTCTTCTCTTTCTGTAATTTTCAGTATCCAGCTTTACCCGAACATAATGCTCCTGGTTTTTATTTACAACAAGGCTGACCAGATACTGCAGGGAATCCAGTGTCTGTCCTCTCTTTCCGATCAGAATTCCCATATCGGGTCCCTCGAAATCAATAGAAAGACTTCCCGTTTCCTGCTCATAGTCCATGGTAATATTTACCGGCAGATCCATGGCCTTAAATACCTCGGTAAGGAAATCCGACGCGGACTTTTTAATTGCCGCAACTTCTTCTTCTGAACGCGGAACGACTTCTTCTTCTTTTTCTTCATGAGAAGGTCTGTTTTTTTTCTCTTCGGCTTTTTTTCCGCTGTTTTTGACGTCTTTTTCCGGTCTGTCTTCCGTTTTCACCGAGGGTTCTGCGTCGGCAGCCTTTTTATCTTTTTCTGCCTCATCAGAAACCACAGAATTTTTCTTTTCTTCCTTCTGCGGTACTTCTGCTGCCGGCTTTTTTTCAGCTTTCTCTTCTTTTTTTAATGAAGAAGCAGCCTGTGTCTGTTTTGCACGTACCTGAATTACCGCAGGCTTGCTTCCAATTCCTAGAAAGCCGGAACTTCCCTCGCTCACTACCTGTATTTCAAGCTGATCGCTGGACAGTCCCATTTCTATACATGCTTTTGTTATGGCTTCATCCACAGTTTTTGCGGATACTTCAACAAAATCCATGTTCTCGCCTCCTGTCACCTTTTCTTGCGATTATTCTTTTTTTCATCATAACTACGAACCATATTTGCCTTAGCAGTGATACTGTTCGGATCTACCTTCTCGGAATCCCACGCGGTCTCAACATCTGACAGATTTGAAGTATCAAATTTAGGACTGATCTTTTTCACATTTGTGCGGGCATTCTGTGATATATTGGCCGTATAATCTTTTCTCTTCTGCTCTTTCTTTTCGTTTTTCTTCTTTGCCTTTTCAATCATCGCCTGCGGATCCAGATTGGCAATCCGGCGGTTAATGACTACCTGCTGCACGCAGCGGACAATAGCACCGACAATCCAGTAGATACCGATACCCATGTTAAAGGTAACGCACATCACAGCAGAAATAATCGGCATGATGTTATTCATGGTATTCATCTGGTTTGCCATGCTGTTCCCGGAATCATTGCCGGCGGGCGCCTGCTGAGGCATCAGCTTCATATTCAGCCACTGCGTAAACCACGCGAGAACAGGAATCATAATGCCGATAAGCAGAGAAACCACAATGATTACCGTGGCATGACCGCTGAAAATACTGGAAAATCCGGTACGGATGGCATCCCAGGGAGAGTCCGAGATATTAATTGTCAGGAATGTGTTAATTCTCCTGCTCTGCTCCGCGGTGGCAGTAATATTTCCCGAAAATGAAGAAAACTGACTGATATCCGCAAGCTTTGACCACTGGGACTGCTTCAGGACATAAAGAAAATCAACCACCTGCTTCTGTGTGGCCTCGGCAGTAATCGAAACATTTCTCACACTGTTGTCTTTCACAAACTGCGCAAGAATATCTCCATAACCGTTTACGCTGACAATCTTAGACGCAAGACCGTTAAAAATGTCCGCTACCCTGCTGATATATCCGGGTATATAAAGAATAACCTGATACAGCGCAAACAGGATAGGAAGCTGAATTAAAAGAGGAAGACAGCTTCCGGTAGGAGAAACTCCGTACTTGCTGTACAGGGCCATGGTCTCCTCCTGCATTTTCTGCTGAGACACTGTATCTTTTTTCCCCTGGTATTTTTTCTGAATCTTCTGCAGTTCAGGGTTAATGATATTCATAACCTTGGACATCTTCTGCTGCTTTACCTGAATAGGGGTCAGACAGATATAAATGATAATTGTAAAAAAGATAATTGCCACGCCGATATTAGGAATATTCAGTCTGTAGAGCACCTCATAAATTCCTTCTATCAGCCATCCAAGCAGCTGTGCAACATACTTGATCAGTGGCATAGAGGATTTGCTTAATAATAGTTCCAAATGAGTTTTCCTCCAGAACATAACCAACGATTTCAGGGTACCGGATCAAAACCACCCTTTGAAAAAGGATTGCATCTGAGAATTCTCCAGGATGCCAGCAGTCCGCCCTTTACCGCTCCGTATTTTTCGATCGCTTCTACCGCATACTGAGAGCAGGAAGGGATATACGGGCATCTTACACCCTTCAGCGGGGAAAGGTATTTCTGGTACAGACGAATCCCCTGGATCATAATAAACCCTGATTTGTGTTTCATTTCTTACCCTCCAGAATATGCTGTTTTCCGGCAAGAACACGTACCGATTCTTCCGCCTGCTTCTGCGTACAGTCTTTTGCCGCAGATCTGGCTATAAAAACAACATCATATCCCCTGCAAAAAAGCTCCTCCTGGAGCCTGTAAGCCTCTCTGATACGCCTCGCAATGGTATGGCGCACAACACTGTTCCCTACCTTTTTACTTGCGGAAATACCGATTCTGTTGCATTCCGTTCCGTTTTTCAGAGCATACATGACAAAATATTTGTCTGCAGTTGATGTTCCTCTTCTGTAAACGTTCTGGAAATCCCGGTTTTTTTTCAGGCTATCAGAAAACTTCATGCAGATTCCTCTCCCGGAGACTGAAAAAGGGCTGTCGCATAGAACATGTACGACAGCCCTCCTTCGGCTAAATTCATCTGTTTTATGCAGATAATACTTTTCTGCCTTTTGCACGTCTGGCAGCTAAAACTTTTCTTCCGCCCTTTGTGCTCATTCTGCTGCGAAATCCATGAACTCTGGATCTGGAAATCTTTTTCGGCTGAAATGTCATTTTCATGGTCAGTACACCTCCTTTTTTCTCATACATACCACCTTGCTGTGGCGAGTCGATTCTTTTATAAGGCAGGTTCGTCAATACAAAGGTCGAACCGCCTGTCATGTATGCCGAGAAAACATCGTATAAATTATAATCAGAAAGGTATAACCCGTCAAGGAAAAAATAATCTGAATTTTATCCACAAAATCAGATTATGTACTTCGGAGTTTACGTAATATTATCAACATTTTGTGGATATATTTGTGGATAACTCCGGTTTTTGTGTAAAAATCCTGTTGAAAGATTTCTTTTGTTGATAAATGCATGTGTTTCGTTTAATATAGAAGAGACTTAAAAAAAATCTGATATATAAATAAGAAGAAACTGGTTCTCTGCAGGAGTTAAACATGAATATTATAGAGCAAAAGTGGGATGAAATTCTGGAACGTGTAAAAGTGGAACATGAGCTGGGGGATGTTTCGTTCAAAACGTGGATAAAACCTCTGGAGGTTTACAAAGTGGACGGAAATAATGTCACCATTCTTGTTCCCTCCCAGCAGGTCGGGTTGGATTATGTATCCAAAAGATATCTTCTTCCCATAAAAGTCGCAATAGCCGAAGTAACCGGAATGGATTGCGACATTCATTTTGTTCTTCCGGAGGATGTAGAAAAAAGGACAGAAGAGGAGCAGATCCAGAAAAGCTCCCAGCTTGCCGGTTTAAATCCCAAATATACCTTTGATACCTTTGTCGTTGGAAGCAATAACCAGTTTGCCCATGCGGCATCTCTGGCTGTGGCTGAGTCCCCCGGAAAGATGTACAACCCTCTTTTCCTTTACGGAGGTGTGGGACTTGGAAAAACACATCTGATGAATTCCATCGCCCACTTTATCATTGAACACAATCCTTCGGCCAAGATTTTATATGTGACCAGCGAAGAGTTTACCAATGAAGTAATTGACGCAATCCGTACCGGTACCGTAGCAATCAATAAATTAAGAGAAAAATACAGAAATATTGACGTCCTTCTTATCGACGATATTCAGTTTATTATAGGAAAGGAATCGACACAGGAGGAATTTTTCCATACCTTTAATACCCTCCATTCGGCAGGAAAACAGATTGTTCTTTCCTCGGACCGTCCTCCCAAGGACATGAATATTCTGGAAGAAAGGATCCGTTCCCGGTTTGAATGGGGTTTGATGGCAGACATTCAGATTCCTGTCTATGAGACCAGAATGGCCATCCTGAAAAAAAAGGAAGAGGAAGACGGCTATACCATTAATAATGATGTACTGGAATATATCGCCGCGAATGTTAAATCCAACATCCGGGAACTGGAGGGCTCACTGAACAGGGTCATCGCCATGGCCAATCTGGAAAACAAGGAAATCACGCTGGATCTGGCCAAACAGGTCCTTGCCGACCTGATTTCTCCCAATGACCAGAAATCTCTGACACCGGACTATATTATAGATGTCGTAGCCGAACAGTTCGATCTTACGCCGGAAGAGATCAAAAGCCAGGACAAATCCAGGAAGGTTGCTTTTCCACGCCAGATTGTCATGTATCTCTGCCGGACTCTTCTGAACTATAAGCAGCAGGCCATTGCAGACGCCGTGGGAATCAAAAACCATACCACCATTATGTATGGGATTGAAAAGATAGAAAAAGAATATAAAAATAATCCGGAAACAAAGGAAGTCGTGGATCTTTTGAAAAAAAAGCTGAATCCCCCTTCCTGAAAACCGGCTCCCGATGTGCATAACTCTGTTGAATGTCCCGTGTAAGGAATGTGCAGAAAAAATGTCTGCACGTTTTATCTACAGCTTTTTTCGGTTCTTTCAACACAGTTATCCAAGCCGTTTTTTCACGTGGGAAAGGGAATTCTAAGGGATTTCAACAAATCAACCCCTATGAAGAATAAGATGATGAATTTATTCTTTTATATCACTATGGCAATTTCTGATTTTTATAGAAAGGACTTTCTGTTATGAAGCTTGTTTTTAACCAGACAGATCTGATGAATAGTGTCAATATTGTTATGAAGGCTATTCCGGGAAAAACAACAATGCCGATCCTGCAGTGCATTATGATTGACGCGTCCCGTTCCAGAATTCTGTTTACCGGAAATGATATGGAGCTTGGAATAGAAACAGAAGTAAAGGGAACCATTATCGAGAGCGGTAAAATAGCCCTGGACGCGAAAATTTTGTCTGATATTGTAAGAAAGCTTCCAAACAATGAAGTGACAATCGTAACAGATGATAAATATACTGCAACCATTACCTGTGAAAAAGCAAAATTTGTTATTCCCGGAAAATCCGGAGAGGATTTTGCCTATCTTCCGACGATCGAAACCAGGGCATCTGTTACAATTTCGCAGTTCTCCCTGAAAGAGCTGATCAGGCAGACTATTTTCTCTATCGCGGTAAATGAAAACAACAAGTTGATGACAGGAGAACTTTTTGAGATCAAAAATAATGTGCTGCGTGTTGTTTCTCTTGACGGGCACAGAATTGCCATCCGTAATCTGGAACTGAAAGACAGCTGCCCGGATCTGAAAGTGGTTGTGCCTGGAAAAACGCTCAGTGAAATAAGCAAAATCATTTCCGGAGAGGGATCCGAACTGGTAACCATCAATTTCTCCAGCAATTATATTTTGTTTGAATTTGATCAGACGGTCGTTCTCTCCCGCCTCATTGAGGGAGAATATTTTCAGATTGACCAGATGCTCTCCAGTGATTACGACACAAAGATAGAACTTAACAGGCAGGAGTTTATCTCCTGCATAGACAGGGCAACTCTTCTTGTCAGAGAAAGTGATAAAATGCCGGTTATCATGGATATTACAGATAACGGGATGAACATTCAGATTACCACTCCTCTCGGCTCCATGAATGAATCTATGGGAGTCATTAAGACGGGAAAAGATATTGTGATCGGCTTCAATCCCCGTCTTCTTCTGGACGCGCTCCGGGTCATTGATGATGAATCAGTTACGCTGTATTTTGTCAACGCAAAGGCGCCCTGCTTTATCAGGGATGACAAAAACACCTATATTTACCTGATTCTTCCGGTTAATATCAGCAGATAATGGAGATGAAATCAAAGTGGAGACAATCAAAATAAAAGATGAATATATCAAGCTGGGGCAGGCGATGAAGCTTGCCGGGCTGGCAGAGGAAGGCTCTGAGGCAAAACAGGTGATCCAGAGCGGGGAAGTAGAGGTGAACGGTCAGACGGAAAACAGAAGAGGGAGAAAGCTTTTTGAAGGAGATGTTTTTACATTTCAGGGAAAGACCGTAAAAGTCACGAAGTGAATAGATGTATATTGAGTCTGTAGAATTAAAAAATTTCAGAAATTATAATCGTCTCTCCATCTCTTTTGACAGAGAAACCAATATTTTTTTCGGTGATAATGCGCAGGGAAAGACCAATATCCTGGAGGCCATTTATGTCTGCGGGACAACAAAATCCCACCGTTCTGCGTGCGACTCGGAATTGATCCGTTTTGGCGAGGACGAGGCGCATATCCGGATGCATGTCAGTAAGGACGGAGTGCCGCATAAAATAGATATGCATCTGAAAAAAAACAAGGCAAAAGGCGCAGCGATAGACGGTATGCCTATCCGCAAAGCTTCGGAGCTTTTTGGTCTGATTAAGCTTGTCCTCTTTTCCCCGGAAGATCTGAATATTATTAAAAGCGGTCCGAGAGAAAGAAGAAGATTTATGGACAGTCAGCTGTGCCAGCTGGACAGATTGTATTTTTCCAGACTTTCGGATTATAACAAAATTCTGATGCAGAGGAACAAACTGCTGAAGGATCTGGCTTTTCAGCCTTCTCTGGAACCAACGCTGGATGTCTGGGATGAACAGCTGCTTCGTTACGGAATTCCGATTATCCGGCAGAGGGAGCAGTTTATCGGAGAGCTGAACGAAACAGTGAGGGAGATCCATTCCCAGCTTACCTGCGGGAAGGAAGAAATCCGATTGTTTTATGAGCCGGATTCCGGACCGGATTATTTTTCGGAGAGATTAAAACAGAACAGGGAAAAAGATCTGAAATGCCGGACATCTTCTGAAGGACCCCACAGAGATGATTTCCGTGTGGAAATCAATCAGGTTGATATCCGGCATTTTGGTTCACAGGGACAGCAGAGAAGCGCAGCCTTATCCCTGAAGCTTTCTGAAATCTATCTGATCAGGCAGAAAACAGGGGAGATGCCGGTTCTTCTTCTGGATGACGTTCTTTCGGAATTGGACAGCAGCCGTCAGAAAATGCTTTTACAGAATATGAATCATGTTCAGACATTTATTACCTGTACAGGGGTGGATGAACTGGTAGGCAATCATTTCCCGATGAACCGGGTTTTTTATGTGGAAAATGGATCTGCAGAGATTTTCAGACGGGAGAGAGATCTCTGTGGGGAAAACCCGGATGAAACGAAACAAATAGATAGTTCAAATGTAGAGACAGGGCAGGCAGAAACAGGAGGACGGAATGAACGATAAACTGACAGCGGTAACAAATGAATACGGCGCAGACCAGATTCAGATTCTGGAAGGTCTGGAGGCCGTCAGAAAAAGACCAGGTATGTATATCGGAACGACGTCTTCCAGAGGTCTCCATCATCTTGTCTATGAAATTGTAGACAATTCTGTCGATGAGGCTCTTGCGGGATATTGTACGGAAATTGAGGTACAGATCAATCAGGATAATTCCATTACGGTTATTGATAACGGCAGGGGAATTCCGGTGGGGATGAACCATAAAGCAGGAAAACCTGCTGTGGAGGTTGTTTTTACGGTTCTTCATGCCGGCGGAAAATTCGGCGGCGGCGGATATAAGGTATCCGGCGGACTTCACGGCGTAGGAGCTTCTGTTGTGAATGCTCTCTCAGACTGGCTGGAAGTTCAGATTTTTCATGAGGGAAAAATTTATAAACAGAGGTATGAACGTGGGAAAACCATGTATCCGCTGAAGGTTGTCGGAGACTGCAGTCCGGATTTGTCAGGAACCCGTGTGGATTTTAAGCCGGATGAGACTATCTTTGAGGATACGGTCTACGATTTTGATGTATTAAAAACCCGTCTCAGAGAAACTGCTTTTCTTACCCGCGGTCTGAAAATTACACTCCGGGACGTCCGGGAGGGAAGGGAAAAAGAAAAGGTTTTCCACTATGAGGGAGGAATCCGGGAATTTGTTCAGTACCTGAACCGAAGCAACGAGGCCTTGTATCCGGATATTATGTACTTTGAGGGAATGCAGAACGGCGTCATGGTGGAAGTCGCCATGCAGCATAATGACTCCTATAATGAGACGGTATATGGATTTGTCAATAATATTCTTACACCGGAAGGCGGCACGCACATTGTAGGATTCCGGCAGGCCATTACAAGAACTTTTAATGATTACGGAAGAAAAATGAAGCTGCTGAAGGACAGCGAGGAAAATCTTTCCGGAGAAGATATCCGGGAAGGACTGACGGCGATTGTCAGTGTTAAAATCGAAGATCCACAGTTTGAGGGACAGACCAAGCAGAAGCTTGGAAACAGCGAGGCACGGGGAGCTGTAGATAACATTGTCAGCCAGCAGCTTGCGGTTTATCTGGAACAGCATCCGGATGTCGGCAAAATAATTATTGAAAAATCCGTCGTTTCCCAGAGAGCCAGAGAAGCGGCACGGAAAGCCAGAGAACTGACCAGAAGAAAAACAGCGCTGGATGGTCTTTCGCTGCCCGGAAAACTGGCAGACTGTTCAGATAAAAATCCGGCAAACTGCGAAATATTTATCGTAGAGGGAGACTCCGCAGGAGGCTCCGCCAAAACCGCCCGAAACAGAAGGACGCAGGCGATCCTTCCGCTTCGGGGTAAAATTCTGAATGTAGAGAAGGCCAGACTGGACAGAATCTACAGCAATGCGGAGATTCGCTCCATGATTACCGCATTTGGGACGGGCATTCATGAGGATTTTGACATCTCGAAGCTTCGCTATGACAAAATTATTATTATGACAGATGCCGATGTGGACGGAGCCCATATTGCCACGCTGATGCTTACGTTCCTCTATCGGTTTATGCCGGAGCTGATTAAGCAGGGACATGTCTATCTTGCAAAACCGCCTCTGTATAAAATCGAAAAAAATAAAAAGGTCTGGTATGCTTACAGCGATGAAGAGCTGAATAAAATCATGTCTGAAATCGGCAGGGATTCCTCCAACAAAATTCAGCGGTATAAGGGATTGGGAGAGATGGATGCCGATCAGCTGTGGGAAACAACCATGGATCCCGAAAACAGGGTTCTTCTTCGCGTCAACATGGATAATGATGACGCATCGGAGGTAGATCTTACCTTTACCACACTGATGGGTGACAAGGTAGAGCCGCGCCGGGAATTTATTGAAGAACGGGCCAAGGATGTTAAAAATCTGGACATTTAATTACTGCCCGCCGTTCCCGGCAGGAAAATAGCAATGGTTAAGCAGCGTACGTAAGATAAGGAGATAAAAATGGCAGACGATAAAGTCTTTGACAACATAGAAGAAGTAGATCTGAAAAAGAAAATGGAGGATTCCTATATCGATTATGCCATGAGTGTCATTGCCTCACGGGCGCTGCCGGATGTCCGGGACGGGTTGAAGCCCGTCCAGCGAAGAATTCTTTATTCTATGATAGAGCTGAATAACGGACCGGATAAGCCTCATCGAAAATGTGCGCGTATCGTCGGTGATACAATGGGAAAATATCATCCGCACGGGGACAGTTCTATTTACGGTGCCCTGGTTACCATGGCTCAGGACTGGAATATGCGTTATCCGCTGGTGGACGGACACGGAAATTTCGGATCGGTAGACGGAGACGGTGCGGCTGCCATGCGGTATACAGAGGCCAGGCTGTCGAAAATATCCATGGAAATGGTAAGAGACCTGAACAAAGATACCGTGGATTTTGTGCCGAATTTCGATGACACGGAGAAGGAGCCCACGGTTCTTCCCGCAAGAATTCCGAATCTTCTGGTTAACGGCGCGTCGGGAATCGCGGTCGGAATGGCTACCAATATTCCTACACATAATCTCAGGGAGGTAGTCGCTGCTGTTGTTAAAATTATTGATAACCAGGTAGAGGAAGACAGAGACACTGATATCAATGAAATTCTCTCCATCATTAAAGGACCGGATTTTCCTACAGGGGCGGAAATTCTGGGAACCCGGGGGATTGAAGAAGCATACCGTACAGGGCGGGGAAAAATCCGTGTGCGCGGTATTACGGATATTGAAACTCTGCCAAACGGAAAGAGCCAGATTATCATTACCGAGCTTCCCTATATGGTAAATAAAGCCCGTCTGATTGAAAAAATAGCAGAGCTTGTCCGTGACAAAAAAATCGATGGGATAACCGCTGTCAATGATCACTCCAGCAGAGAGGGAATGCGAGTGGTGATTGAACTTCGCAGGGACGCGAATGCCAATGTGATTCTGAATCAGCTGTATAAGCATACACAGCTGCAGGATACCTTTGGCGTCATTATGCTTGCCCTTGTGGATAATCAGCCGAAGATCCTCAATATTCTGGATATGCTCAGATATTATCTGAAGCACCAGGAAGAAGTTATCACCAGAAGAACGCAGTATGACCTGAACAAAGCACAGGAAAGAGCACATATTCTGGAAGGACTTCTGAAAGCCCTGGATATTATTGATGAGGTCATTCACACCATCCGCGCTTCCGCAAATACTGCGGAGGCCAAAACAAATCTGATCTCTAAATTTGATTTTACGGAGCCGCAGGCACAAGCGATTGTGGATATGCGTCTGCGCACACTGACAGGCCTGGAAAGAGAAAAGCTCCAGGCAGAATATGATGATCTGCAGAAAAAAATAACGGAGTACAAGGCAATTCTTTCAGACAGAAAGCTTCTCCTCGGTGTTATCCGGGATGAAATACAGGAAATTGCGGATAAGTACGGAGACGACCGCAGAACTAGAATCGGTGTGGATAAATATGATATTTCCACCGAGGATCTGATTCCGAAAGAAAATACGGTGATTACGCTTTCCCATCTGGGATATATCAAACGAATGTCACCGGATAATTTCCACAGCCAGAACCGTGGAGGCAAGGGAATTAAGGGCATGCAGACACTGGATAATGACTGCATCGAAGACCTGTTTATGACCATGTCTCATGATTTTCTGATGTTTTTTACGAACCTGGGCCGTGCCTATACCATGAAGGCCTATGAGATTCCGGAGGCTTCCCGGACATCAAGAGGTACTGCTATTGTCAATCTTCTGCAGCTGATGCCGGAAGAAAAGGTCACGGCTGTAATACCGATTCGGGAATTCAGGGAAGATCAGTACATTGTCATGTCGACAAAGCAGGGACTGGTGAAAAAAACGCCGGTACCGGCTTTCCGGAATATGAGGAAAAGCGGACTGGCTGCCATTACCCTCAGAGATGGTGACGATCTGATAGAAGTGAAGTACACGGACGGAAACCAGGACATCTTCTTTGCGACGAAAAAAGGAATGGCAATCCGCTTTAAGGAATCAGAGGTTCGTGCAACCGGAAGAGGTTCTATGGGAGTCCTCGGAATCCGTCTTAGAGAAAACGATGAAGTCATTGGCATGCAGCTTCGTTCGCAGGGTGATTTTCTGCTTTTTGCGACGGAAAACGGAATCGGGAAGATCACGGCATTTGATGATTTCCATGTTCAGGGACGGGGCGGATATGGTGTAAAATGCATCGGTCTGCGGGAAAAGACAGGAGATCTGGTCGGAGTTAAGGCCGTAAACCGGGATAATGAGGTGATGCTGATTACTTCCGGAGGAATTATTATTCGTACTCCGGTAGACGGGATTTCCTTGCTCAGCCGCTCGGCAACCGGTGTCAAGCTGATGAATGTGAAGGATTCGGTGGCAGGAATTGCTAAGGTAAGAGAGGATCAATCTTCGGAAGAGGAAACAGATTCAGAGGAAGAGGTTACCGGAGATGATGTCCCGGAAGAAAAGGAAAATCAGGATTTTTGAATACTGAGTCAGATATGAGGTTTTCAATGCGTACAGTTCAGGCGGAAGATATCACAAATGCGGTAAAAGAGATGTGTATCTCTGTGAATTATCAGTTATCGGATGATATGAAATCCTGTATGGATCAGGCGGTTCATAAGGAAAAATCGGCTCTTGGAAAACAGATTCTGGGGCAGCTGGAGGAGAATCTTAATATTGCCAGGGAGGACAGGATTCCCATATGCCAGGATACGGGCATGGCTGTTGTTTTTGCTGATATCGGCCAGGATGTGCATATAGAAGGCGGCTATGTGGAAGAAGCCATTCAAGAAGGGGTAAGGAGAGGATATCAGGAGGGATATTTAAGAAAGTCTGTCGTAGAGGATCCTCTGATCCGCAGGAATACAGGAGATAATACCCCGGCTGTTGTATATTATTCCATTGTTCCCGGAGATCAGGTAAAACTGACGGTGACAGCAAAGGGATTCGGCAGTGAAAATATGAGCCGTATTTATATGCTGAAGCCTGCGCAGGGAATCGAAGGGGTAAAAGAGGCAATTGTCCGTACCGTGGAAGAAGCAGGTCCGAATTCCTGTCCCCCGGTTTATGTAGGGGTAGGAATAGGAGGAACCTTTGAGAAAGCTGCGGTCATGGCGAAAAGGGCACTGACCAGGCCTGCGGGGCAGCACTCGGAGATTCCCTATGTGCGTGAGATGGAAGAAGAACTGCTGGAACGCATTAACCGTTTAGGAATCGGGCCGGGAGGGCTTGGAGGAACGGTCACGGCCCTCGGAGTCAATATTAATGTTTATGCAACGCATATTGCAGGCCTTCCTGTGGCTGTTAATATGTGCTGTCATGTGAACCGGCATGCGGTAAGAGTACTTTAATCCGGAAGATTCATTTCTCTTTTTCCGGTGATAGTTATAGTGATATGTTCCGGAGACACAGCAGTTTTTTTCAGAGGTGGAAAGAAGTGGAAAATAAAATTCAGCTTCCTTTGAGTGAAAATGATATCAGAAAATTACAGGCAGGGGACTATGTGTATCTTACCGGAGTTGTGTATACGGCAAGAGATGCGGCCCATAAGCGTATGATAGAGGCATTGCGGCGGGGAGATTCTCTTCCGTTTCCGATCAGGGACAGTATTATTTATTATATGGGACCATCTCCGGCCAGAGAGGGAAGGGTCATTGGTTCTGCCGGTCCTACGACCGCAGGCAGAATGGATCAGTATGCCCCGGAGCTGATGGATCTCGGAATGAAGGGAATGATCGGGAAGGGAAGAAGGACACAGGCAGTCACAGACGCGATCATCAGAAACGGCTGTGTTTATTTTGCCGCGGTCGGAGGAGCCGGAGCCCTGCTGTCTAAAAGAATAGTTTCATCAGAGATCATTGCTTATGAAGATCTGGGAACAGAGGCCATCCGGAAATTAGAGGTGCGGGATTTCCCGGTTATTGTGGCGATTGATTCAAGAGGACACAATATCTATGATATCGCACTGGAAAAATCCGGACTAAAAAAACAGGGTAAAAATTGTTGAAAATTAAAAGAAAAAAATAATTGACAAAAGCAAGCATATTTCATATAATAAGCCATGCGTCACGCAAGTGGGGCTTTAATTTTTTCACTTTTTTGTGTAAAGGTTAAATTTTGTGCATGCTTGACAGTGTGGCTTGAGGAGAAGTACTCAAGAGGCCGAAGAGGCGCCCCTGCTAAGGGTGTAGGTCGGGAAACCGGCGCGAGGGTTCAAATCCCTCCTTCTCCGTTTTCTTTTTTGAAAAACTTAAAAAAAAGTATTGACAAGAAAGAAAATGAGTAGTAATATAAACAAGCTGTCACAAAACAGCAGACAAAATCTTCGGAAGAAGATAAAACAGTTCCTTGACAACTGAACAGTAAAACACATCCTCGAAAGTTCAAAAAATTTTTGAGTTTGTCGAAAGACAATCCTTTAAACAGTAAACGGGATGAATTAGCCAAGAGTTGATTCTGACCGGATTCAATCTTTTTTATGAGAGTTTGATCCTGGCTCAGGATGAACGCTGGCGGCGT
>NZ_VUMV01000012.1 GCF_009696005.1 Bilifractor porci | reverse complement strand
TTTAGGAAAGCAAGTACCTAAAAGAAATTTTTCTTCCCCTTATATGTAACAATCATACCGGCTTCCTAGCGTTCAGAATGTTTTCTGCTGTCTGCTGTGGTGTTTGGTTGGAATTGTCCAACCAAAAGCCGATCCGTGGTGTTGTCTGCATTTTACTAAATACAAATTCAATGTATACAGAAAGATATAAGGAGTGGGAGGGATTCCGCCGTAGTTGGCATTGTAGGAAAATCCAAAAGTTTAGATTTTCCCACAATGCTTATCTTTTGGTCTTTGGTTCGGAATAGTGTAGTGCTGGCGGTCTATCTCTTGTTTTCGGTTGCTTGCTTCCTTACCGTACATGAGCATTCGCGCCGGGATTATCATTTCCGTAACCTTCCATCAGGTTGATGCCGCCCCAGATGCCGAGGCCCGCGCCGAGTGCGATGACGATCGTCTGTAACGTAGTTACTGCTGTTGAAAAAAAGCTCATATCTGATCCTCTCTTTCTTTAAATATCGGTTATCCATTGGAAACCGTGGTTATCTGAGTTCCGTAAAAACAGTCCTGTAAAACAGGTGACATATCCTGTCTTCCGCATCGTTCCATGTTTGATGTCACAATCTGTGACTTCAAAGATTCATGGAAATCCGGCGGATATCTGCAGCGTCTCAGGCCGCTTGTTTTTTCAGAAAAACAGAGGGCCACGGTTACTGTGGCCCTCTGCAAAGTCAACTTATTCATTAAACGCTTTCTCCTTATCAGCGGAAGGGAAGCTCATCCCCGATCACTTTGTGAAATTCATCGCTCTTTGCTTCTTCTTCCTTCTCCGCGATTTCTTTCCCTTTTTTCAGGCTTCCGGTCACAGATTCTCTGCTGCGATTTTTTGTCTTGTAGGATTCAACCAGCGCCTTCAGTTCCTGATTGGTCACATTCCGTTTCTCATAGTGCCAGACCGGCACACCCTGCTCATTTTTTCCCTGATACTGCGGCCGGCTTAAGGTCGTACTTCCGTTCTCAGGAATTTTTGCCCACAGTCCCTTGCCAAACTTGTTCTCATGAACACGCTTTGCAGGGAGAATAAAGGATTCCCAGGGTCTGTGATCGCCCGGATCCACGTTGGGAATCTTGATCTCCACATACGCCTTCCCATCCTTTGCGGTGAACGGGTCACCGCAGAGACCTTTTCCGAACTTGATCGTAATTTCAGGAAAGTTCCGACTGCCATCTGTGCTTCCTGCCGGCGCTTCAATGCTCTTTTCTTCCGGAGCTTCCACCACCGCCCCGGATCCGCTGCCATTTTCTGTTGCATAGTCTTCATTCATTCTTTCTTCGTTCATTCAAATCCTTCTTTCTCCGGTTCAATGACCAGATATTCATCATTCGGTTTCAGTTTCAGCCGGTGCTGCAGATACTTCCCGATATCCAGATAGTTTCTTTCATCATAATCAGAGGTCTCCCTGTAGTTCGGATGCTGTATGATATCATATTTGTCAGACAGAAACGGACGGACGCCCCGAAGCTGCAGGATGCATTTGCTGTTGTCCATAACCGAAAGCTCATCGATACTCATGAGATCCTTCCCTGTCTTCTGGTAGTTCAGGCTGTGCGATTCCTCCCTGCCACGGTTCTCACCGGTGTTGTACAGATCGATCGTCTCTTTACCGAGCGCTGTGTTCAGTTCCTTCAGTGTCGTCGGTTCACTGCCGCCGAGAAAGATCCTCGAATCCATGTTGCCGATGATCGTATCCGCATGATCTTTATAGATCGCCTTCAGCTGGCTCTGCGTCTGCAGCACCAGACAGGCGGAGATCTCACGGCTGCGGATCGTCGCCACCAGCTTTTCCAGATTCGGGATCTGCCCGATATTGGCTGCTTCATCGATCAGGCACCTTACATGCACCGGCAGCCGTCCCTTGTACACGTTGTCCGCCTTTTCGCAGAGAAGATTGAACATCTGCGTGTAGATCATGGAGATCAGGAAGTTAAAGGTGCTGTCTGTATCCGACATGATCAGAAACAGTGCCGTCTTCCTGTCACCGAGCGTATCCAGTTCAAGGTCGTCATATGATGTGATCTCCCGAAGCTCTGAGATGTCAAACGGTGCCAGCCTCGCGCCGCAGGAAATGAGAATCGATTTCGCAGTCTTTCCCGCAGCCAGTTTGTATTTTTTATACTGTCTTACCGCGAAGTGTTTCGGAGCCCTTTCCGCCAGCGTATCAAACATGATATCTACCGGATTTTTGAAATCCTCGTCGTCTTCCCTGACTTCCATGCAGTCCAGCATCTCCAGAAGTGTTGAAAAGTTCTGTTCCTCCGGCAGGGCTTCATAATGGATATACCCAATGAGTGCACAGTAAAGAAGAGTTTCCGCCTTCACCCAGAAATCCTCACCGGTCTTTCCTTCGCCCTTTGTATTTGCGATCAGCGCGTTGACCATCTTCAGGATGTCCTTATCACTGTGGATATAGGCAAAAGGGTTGTAGTGCATGGATTTGTGAAAATCGATCGTGTTAAAAATCTTCAGCCGATAGCCGTGTCTGAGCAGCGCTTTTCCACAGCTTGTAACGATCTCGCCTTTCTGCCAAGTGGTTTTGAGATATTTTTTGAAAAATCTCCAAAGTGCATAGCTGTGCATAAAGTCAATCAGGCAACCTCCGCTTCCTGCAAAGCCATTGCTTCTCTTGCAATCAGAGCCTTTACAAGCTCTTCCTGCGTGTGCTTTGCGTTCTCTGCGGGCATTGCGTTGACAACGAAAATCGTGCCGCCGATTCTCTCCACAAAGCCGGTTTTCATATTCTCCACGGTCATCACCTCCCTCCGTAAAAATAGGGGCGTCCGTTTCCGAACGCCCCGTTACCAGCCGAAAAAGGATTATTCCTTTTCATAGATTGCCTTGAGTGCTGCGTAAAGATTTCTGCCCTCGTCCTCCGTGAGCGTAATGCCCTTGCCGCAGCGTTCGTGGTTCGGATGCCACTCTCGGATGTCCAGCTTGGCGGCATTGCCGTTCCACGAAATGAAGTTTGCTTCCTTTGTGTAGCCTTTGCCATTCTCTCCGAGGACGGCGAGGGGCTTGGTAATCGTACTTGTAATGTCTTTCATTTCCGTACCTCCGTAATTCAAGTGTTGAAGAAGTTAAAAAGTCGGGATAGTAATGGAAGGGATTATCTTTCCCAATCATTTCTGCCCCGACGGTGTTTGGATTGTTCTTTTCGGGCGGCGGCTCTGTCCTCCCGTTCCTTGCGCTCCTGCGCTTCCTTGATGCTGAAAAGCTCCTTGACCTTCTCTACAAAGACTTCCACCAGCTTTGGGAAGTGCTCCAGTGCCTGCAAGAACGGCTGGCATTTTTCTTTGAGCCGGTCATACCGTTCCTGCAATCGCTCTACGGCAGAGGACGCATTGAAATACTGCCTTTGATAGTAGGAAACGCTGCTTTTCAAATCTTGGATTTCGCTGCGGCTTGTGATACCCTCCTTCGCAAGTGCCGTGAGCTGCTGATAATCGTCCTTGGAAACGGCAATCTTGCCGGTGAGGGTTTTCTGCCCCATTCCCTCAATCTCTGCCATCGTCTTGTGGACTTCGTGAGCAGGCTCATAGCGTACCTGCTCGGCTTCAATACGTTCCTGAATGTCGGCAAGCCGTTCCTTGTCCTTCTGAATTTGATAATCCAGGCTGCTCAAATTCTCCGCTGTGCTGCCCAATACGCCACGCTCAAAGCCGGTGAAACCCGCTTCGGTCATATGCGCAAAGAGCTTGTCTTGCAGAACGGAGTAGGACTTGCGGAACATCGGCTTTCCGTATTTGCTGATAACCTGCTGCCCATTTTCGTCCAGCAGAGGGACCGTGTTCTTCCATTTCTTCGAGTGGGAAACTTGGTTGATGACCTCCTTGACCGTTCCTCTCAGGGCTTCGTCCTTGCAGCGTTTCGACCACAGGATTTCTTTTCGGACGGTGGGGATTGCCACAATGTGCAGGTGGTAGTGATAGACCGGCTTGCCCAGTTCTTCGGACACCGCCTTGTTGATTTCATCGGCGTGCATAACCGCCGACACGATGTTCTCCTCGCCGTAAATCTCACAGCCGAAACGGTAGGCTTCCTCGTAGAACTGCTTGGCGTATTCGTAGCCGCCGTGTTCCTCAAAGTACCTTGTGTTCACATCAATGACCAACTCATTAAAAATGGTTGCACCGGCTTTCTGTCCTCTTGTGGAGATTTTGCCCTCGTCAATGAGCCGCTGGAAATACTCGTTGTAGGTCAAACCACCCGTGTCCTTGAAGTGAACATTGCGGGCAATTTGCTCGGTGTCTACATTAAGATTTGCGTAGCTTTCATTCTTGCGCTCATTGTGTCGCTCGGTTTTCTGCGCTCCCTCTGCGGAGATTTTCTCCACTCGGACAACGCTCCAGTTTCCTTCCGCCATTCTCATCACCTCCAGTCAGCGGAAAGGGCGGGGGTGCGAGTTACGCAACTTTTTCAAAGTGCGTAACCCACTATGACACTTTCAGCTTCGCTGCAAAGATGTCGTGGGCAAGGGCTTTCCTCCCTTGACCTCCCTCAAAACCTCAATCAAATAGGCAGGTCGTCCTCGTCCGTGACTTCCTGCCCATTCTCAATCGGTTTTTCAACCTCCGGCAAAGTCCAGTACCAAAGAAAGCCGTCCTTCACAGAGCGAACTCCGGCTTTCTTTTTGGACTTCTTGTAGGTTGATTTCTTGAAGCCTGCGGCTTCAAGCTTTGCTTCGCAATCGGAAGCCAGCCGCCTACCGCCCGCCAGCAGGGAACGGATAAAATCCGTTGCCGCTTCCTCACGGGCATTCGGTCTGCCCATCCTCGGCGCAGAAGCAGAGAAAGCGTCCTCCGCACTCAGCTCCAGCTCATCAAGAAAGTTCACGCCCTTGTCGGCTACCTCAAAGAGAATAGCCGAGCCCATCGGCGCAAGATTGCTCTTGACCTGCACCAGATAACGCTCGGCGGGGTTCTGCTTATTGGCCGTGCGTGTGACGGCAAGAATGCTTCTCGCCGCACCGGCAATGTCGATAGAGCCGTTGGTGCGATAGAGGGGGCTTGTGTCCTTCGCCTTGTTCATATGGGCGATGATAACGATGGCGCAGCCGGTGTCCTTGGCAACGGCAATCAGGTGGTTGAACTCGGCTCTCGTTTCGTTGGCATTGTTCATCGAGCAAGTGTCACCGATATACGAACTCATCGGGTCGAGAATCAGCAGCTTGGCGTTGTACTTCTCCACGGCTTCACGGATACGGTCATCCCCGAAGGTCAGGCTCTTTTCGTCCTCCTTGATGAAGATGAGTCGGTCGCCGTCACCGCCCGCCGCATTAAATCTCGGCACAACGGTATCGTCTGCATCGTCCTCGGTGGTCTGGTAGATGACGGTCATCGGCTCGGTATGTTCCTCCTCATCTGCAAAGGGAAGCGGCGCTCCCTTGGAAAGCAAAGCGGCAAGAGAAAGCATCAGCTTACTCTTGCCGTCACCGGGGTCGCCTTGCAGCAGTGTGACCTTGCCGAAGGGAATATAGGGATACCACAGCCAGCGCACCTCTTTCGGGGTGATCTCGCTGGCCTTGATGATTTCCAGCTTTGCGGGAATGTTGTTTGGATAGTCTGTCATTGTCTTGTTCTCCTTTTCGATAGATAGTGCGGGCATTGGATAACGGTGGCACGGAAGCTCTGCTTGCAGCTCCTTTCGCATTTCCTGCAAAGCTCGTTGTATTTCTTCCTGCCACGCTCATCAAGAAAGAACGCCCATTCTCTCTTGAGGTATTTCGGCATACGGGGCATAATGGACACCTCCTTATCGCTGCCTAATTGCCGATTTGCTCCCGAAACGCAGAAACGCCCAAAACCGTTTCCCGCTGTATAGTTTCGGGGCGATTTTGGGCGTTTCCTTTCGATGTGAGCGGCTTTGTTTTGGGGTCGGTATTCTTTACCGCCAACCGTTCAAAAGCCGCTGTTTGTCGCTTCCGGGCAACAAAAAAGCGCCGTATTGCTACGACGCTTTTGTCTTGCTCGGAAAGTTGATTTTCAATGCGTAAATAGGACCGAAATTTGGTAGCTATTCGCCAAGATACTTGACGATAGCATCTGTAATATGCCAAAACAGCACTGGAGGAATAGCATTTCCTATCTGTTTGTATGCAGTTGTTTCCGTTCCTGCAAACACAAAATCATCAGGGAATGATTGGATACGAGCAGCCTCCAATGGCGTGAATCTGCGATAAAGTTCTTTCTTGGGGTCAACAAGTAAAACTGGGTCTCGTGAATTCAGACTAACTTTTGCCAAATGGCTCGTAACAGTAAGACAAGGCTCATCGAGGTTTTGAGCAAGTCCTCGCTTCATATTGTTCTTTGCATTCTTCATTCCTTGAACTGCTCGTTCTGAAAAGTAATATTTCTTTTCTTTAATTGCAAGTTCGGGGACAGCTACAGAAAGAGGAACCCAATTTCCATCATTGGTTTTTGCAGGAAATATAAAATCACCTCTTTGTTCCCAAATATCTTTCCTTATTCCTACAATAATAACTCTCTCTCTTTTTTGCGGAACGCCATAGTCAGCAGCATTCAGCAAAGAATAAAAAGTTTTGTAACCAGCTTCTTCAAACGATGTAATTACTCGCTTGAATATTGTGCCTTTGTGGAGTGTCATCATCCCCTTTACATTTTCAGCTACAAAAACTTTCGGTTGCTTTGCTTTGACGATACGAACCATTTGCTTATAAAGATTTGCTCTGTCATCAAATGGGTCTTTTGTTGGATTGACAGTGCTAAATGACTGACAAGGGAAGCCACCTGTCAGAATGTCACACTCTGGAATATCCCTTTCATCAACTTCACAAATATCAGCACATACAGCACCTTCTGAGCCGAAATTCAACTTATGTGAATCTACCGCTTTTTGGTCTATATCGCAAGCATATACTAATTTACAAGGGTGGGGTTCGTATTTCCTTTTGTTGAAATTAAAACCGCCGAGTGTCCCTAAATCAACACCACCACATCCGCAAAAGAGGGATACAACGCTATTCATTTATGCCCCCTCCCTTTGAAGTCCATATACTACATCATCAACAGCAACATTTGAAAAGTCTATTCTATATGTCATTGGCGTTGCTTGTATCTTACCATCTTGGAACTTTTGCATTGGGTTCTTAAGGATGAACATATGAATGCCATCACGAGTAAAATACACACGAAATATGGAGTAAAAATCTCGGTGCTGCTGCGCCGCTACCCATTCATTTCTCGTAATATTCAGAGTGTCAATCCAAAGTTCATCGTTAACATCAGGACAGGTCAATCGTTTTGTGGATTTTACTTCAATATACTTAACGAATTCAGCCATATCTCCCGGCTCAGCTATTACTGATTGAATATCATAACCAAGACCTCTTGTTTTCCCAAGCGACAAAACTTTATTGGCAAGTCGTTGGTTAAACGAAGCAACACGCTTTTTCTCATATTCATAAACGATTTGCTCTCCTTCATCGCCAAACTCAGTAAGATTAGTTGTTTGAGTATGGGATATAGTGGGCTTTTGAGGCTCTGTTGTATCAACAATCAGTGAAGCCGCAGAGGTTGCGAACTTACCTGCACACGACGAGATGCGAGCAAAATAAGCATCCCACGCATATTGAAATAGCTTGCGATTTTCAGCCGTATTCAAATCGTAGCTATACACATCAAACTCAGGTTTCTTATCCCAATCTTCCGCAAACAACTCGATGGTCGGCATTTCATTTGGATTGAGGACAACTCTTTTATCATCCGTAAATCTTATAAGATTAGCGAGTTCAAGATAGTTCATCTGCTCATTGATATGCTGCCAGTTATAGGAGCTTTGTTTGCCCGGAACATAAATTGTTCTTTCTACACCGGCTTTTTGATCTTGAGAAATTACCTCTAAAACCTCATAAGGATTTGCTTTTCCTTGCAATACATCTAACGAATTCAAGACATAGTATCCAACTTCTCTTTTGGTAATATCAACATTTGCGGTTCGAGCTACAAGAAGAAGTTTAAGCAGAAAAGCATTCGGGCGTATGCAAATGCCATCTGAAACTCTTTCAAGAACAGTAGGGCTGGTTTTTTGAGAACCATTTGGAAACTGCATTTTATAGCAAATATCCTTGAAAAATGCAGGCTGGTCATTATCCTCAAGAAATTTTTGTGTTCTCTCTGACTCATATACCTTTCCGTCCTCAGAGAAGAAATACATTCCGAATAGTTTCCCGGATATTTCCGTTCGGTGATTATCAAGTGTTTTCTTCACTCGTTCGGCCGCAGGGAGATAACGCATAAAGGCGTTATTAAATTTCATCTCAAATTCACTTGCCTCACAAGGGCAGACCTCATCTATAACCTTTGCGTATGCCGGAAGCAGGTCATCCATTTCTTTTTGTGACTTGCCACGGATTATTGTGCAGCGATACTGCCGTGTACAATCATACATTTTCCTTTTCCTCCAATGCTATAATAACGCTTTTGGCAACAGCTTGAGCTAAAAGCGGAGGTACAGCATTACCAACTTGCTTTAGCTGGCTTGTCTTAATGCCAATAAATCTAAAGTCATCTGGAAACGACTGAATACGAGCCGATTCTCGAACCGTAGGTACTCTATTTGCTCTGTAATGGAAGTGATGATTATGTCCTGTATCTATTGTAAAGCAAGGTCTACTACTATCCATACGAGTCCACGCAATGTGTACTTTTCGGGTTGACCACAATTCTTGCGGCAAATCTTTGTAATTTCCTCCATCTGGAACCATTGCAATAATATTTCGTGTTTTTTCAGTGTGAATTGTAGTAACGTGATTAAGCAATATATTAGCGTTCTTTCGCATAAACTTCTGATACTCATTAGTCGCTGGCAATTCATATTCAGCTTCTTCTGCAAGCAATCGAGTGTCCCCAATAAAGTCTAAATCGGATAAGGCGTCCTTACAAGTAATATAAGGCTTCTTGCCATTGCCGTGGGTTGGTTCAGGGAAAATATAGTCACTATTTTCAACTTTTTTGGTGTTGATACCAACAAAGAATACTCGTGTTCTTGCTTGTGGAACACCAAAATCGCAAGCTGTCAACTGATTCATTTTCACCTTATATCCTATATTGGTAAAGTCTTCAATTACTTGTTCTTTCACTTGTCCATTAAATAGTCTTACCAACCCGGGGACATTTTCCATAACAAATGCTTTCGGCTGTATAGTCGCTACCATTCGGACAAAAGACTTATATAGGACATTTCGTGGATCATCTAACATTCGCTTTCCAGACAATGAAAAGCCCTGACAGGGCGGTCCACCTATGATAACATCTACTTCGTCGGCAGTTATTCCGGCAGCAGAAAGTAAATCCTCTCCTGTTAAGCCGGATATATCTCCAACGATTGTTGCAGCATTTGGAAAGTTCTCTTTATATGTTGTTACAGCATCTTGCCAAATATCAATGCCAAGTCGGACATTAAACCCTGCTTGTTCAAAGCCTTTGGAGAAGCCTCCGCAACCGCAAAACAGGTCAATCACATTCATTCTCTGTTTGCTCCTTTTTTGTTTTCTTTAATCTCGAATCACTTGGCTTTGATGAATCTGAAGGTATCGCCCAAGCATCACCGAGTTTGAAAACACCGGGAATACGACCTTCCGCACAGAGAACTTGAACACGCCTTTGTGATATATGCCATAATTCGGCTGCCTTGCTTGCCGTCATAAACTCCATTTTCTCACCTCAAAACAAAGTAATACAGTTATATTATATTCTACGGGGCGAATAAAAGCAAGGGCTATTTTGAGGTTTCACCGTTTTGTACCAAATTATTTGCAATTTCTCAACGAAATGTTTTCAAGTCGCAAGAACCACTTCAGCTTCTTCCATTACTCACGGAACTTTATGACTTCTTGAATACTACCCGAAAAAGGAAAGCCGCTGTTCATCACAGCAGCCTTTCCCAGCAGAAATATGCGGTTAGTCAGGAATGATTTCTATACGCTCATAAAGGTCAGAATCATCGTCATCAAAGAGTTTCTTGTGTGCTTCCGCTTCCTGAAGCGTATGGTAGTAATACTCCTCGTCAGGCTTTCCATCCTTACGAACAAATCTCACAATAAACATAGCAGTTCTCCTATCACTTCCGAAGCAACATCATTTCCTTGGTTGATTTCTCGATTTCTCCAGTCAACAAGGCAATGCCGAATCACTCTGGTTTCTACCGGCTCAAAGGGGATTTTCTTCTTTCGTCCCGGCTTCATTGCTTCTGCAATGTCGCACAGGCGAAGGGCGAGGTCGTCAATCCGACCGTTGGTTTCTGCGTCATAGCTCCTGTGCTGCTGTATTAAGCCGTTTATCAGCACCCGCACCTCATAATCGTCCAGCTTGACCTTCATAGCCGTCCTCCTAACAGTAAATCAAATCGTTTGCAACGCTTTCCATAGCAGCACTGCGGATGTTGTTCATCCTCTGCACCCACAGCATTTGATTTTCCGCTTTGAGGGCTTCCGTAACGCCCTCTTTTTCGGAAAGTTGCTTTACCAGCCGAGAAAACATTGCTTCTGCCTGCTCGTTAAGGTCTGCAAGATAATCGTTCAGCTTGCCGGTGGTCAGCAGCTCGGCATACAGACTGACCTTGTGCTTGCGGATATACCGCAGGTGTCGCTGTCCCCAAATGCCGATGGGTCTGCCCTCCGGCTCGTCCTCTCCGGCAATCAGATAGTAGTTCCCGACAAGCTCATAGCGCAAGCCTGTCCTTTCGTCCGTGATGAATTTCTCCATTGTGTCGTCCTCCTTGAATTATATTGCTTCTCCGGCTTTCTGCCCGGATTGCTTACGATGATAATAGGCAAGTTGTTTCTGCCTGCGGTTGATGGTTTTGCATTCCTCGGAGCACAGTACCTCCTGACCGTTGGACGGCCAGAAGGGCTTGCCGCAAATCTTGCAGACCTTTTGACGGAAGGTGTGCTCCCCCTTTTCGGCATAGCGTTTCTTCTCTTTTTCTGCCTGCTGATGGGCTTTTGTACAGTCGGTGTTGCAAAACCTCTGCCTTGTGCTGTTCGGATAAAACTCTTTGCCGCATTGTTCGCACACACGCTTCGGGTACTTATGACCGTCATTCGCCGCCCAGCGTTCCGCCTTTGCTTTGGCTTGATGTGCAACATTGCTCTCACGCTGCCGGTTCTTCTTGCGCTTGGCTTTTTCCGCCGTTTCTTGCTCGGCTTTCCGTCTTGCTTCGGCAATTTCCTTTTCGGAAAGTGGGAGGTCAAACTGCCCGATGAAGTTATAGTAAATATCCACCTGCTGCTGTCGGTTGGGCTTCTTGCCCTCGGCTTCGTGAACAACGATTTTATCAATCAGCTCACACGCCATCTCTTTCGTCAGCTCTGTGGGCTGCTTATACTTCTTGATGAGCTTGATAAACCGTCCGATATGAGCAGAGGACGCTTTGGTTTGCTCCAGCTTCTCCTGAATTTCCGACACTTGGCTCTCAAGGCTATCCTGTTCAGTCGAGTATTTCTTCATCAGGGACTTGTACTGCTTTTCGGGCAGCAGACCTGAAATGAAATTCTCATAAAGGCTTCCAATCAGGCGGTCAAGCTCGTTCAGTCTGCGGTTGATTGTCTGAAGTTCCTCTTTTTGCTTTTGCGGTTTGCCATTCGCCTTTGCTTCCCATTTGCTTTTCAATTCTTCCGCAAAGCCACGCTCATCTGCGATAATGTGGCTTGAAAGGCGCTGGATAGAGCGCAGCACCAACTGATAGAGGACTTTGTCGCTGATATGATGGATGGTGCAGTTCACGGTTCTGTTCCCGTAGCTGCTGCATCGGAACGAGTGATAGGGTTCTCCGCTTTTGTAGTAATTCGTCTGATAGGACATCTTACTGCCGCAATCAGCGCAATACACAAGACCAGGCAGTAAGCATTCCTCTTGGTGCGTCCCTTCCTTTATACGGCGTGTAGCGTGTTTCAATCTTCTGTGCGCCTGCTCCCAAAGCTCGCTGTCAACGATAGGCTCGTGGGTGTCCTCAAACACAAGGCGTTCCTCATCGGTGGCAAAGCGGCGTTCATCGGTCTTAAAGTTCGTTCCGATGGTTTTTCTCAGCACAGTATGACCGAGATATTCCTGTCGGCTTAATATCTCCCTAACCGTATTTGCGTTCCAGTTTGTACAGCCGTACTCTGCTTTTCGGTTGCATTGTTCGGGGTGATATTGGAGGGTGTACGCCGATGGGATAAGCACCTTTTCCTCCGTTAGCTGTCTTGCGATTGCCGGAGGTGTCAAGCCTTCTGCCGCAAGCTCAAAGATGTGTTTTACCACCTGAGAAGCAACAGGATCGACCACTAAGGTCTGCTTATCTTCGGGCAGTCGATTGTAGCCGTAGGGAATGCTGCCGGAGCAGCGTTTTCCATCGCTCATACGGGACAGGAAGATGGACTTTATCTTGTTGCTGGTGTCCTTGGCGTACCACTCGTTCATTATGTTGAGGAACGGAGTAAAGTCGTTATCCTGCGGTTTGTCGCTGTCCACGCTGTTATTGATTGCAACAAAGCGTATCTGCTTCTTGGGGAACAAAATCTCGGTATAAAAGCCGACCTCAAGATAGTTTCTGCCGAAACGGCTCATATCCTTGACGATAATTGTGCCGATTTTCCCGGCTTCGGCTTCTGCAAGCATTGCCTGAAATCCGGGACGGTTAAAGTTACGCCCTGTATAGCCGTCATCGGTAAAATGCTTGATGTTCGTCATACCGCTTTTGCGAGCAAAATCTTCGAGAAATCTCTTTTGATTCAGTATTGAGTTCGATTCGCCCTGCTGCTCATCATCCTTGGATAGCCTTTCATAAAGGGCTGTAACTCTGTTAAAATCCCTGATTTTAGGCACTTTCTGACCTCCTTTCCGTCTTTTATTCGCAGCCGTATTCAATGGACTGCTTGCAATATATATCCTAAAACTTCTTTTCCGTTCGGGTCTGTCACCACATAGGAACTGTGCATCTGGAGCAGATTCGGTTTCAGCCAGAACCTTGTTTTTCCTGATCCGGATCCGCCGACGATCAGCACGTTCTTGTTTCTCGCATACTTTGGATTTTTCGGCCGGCTGTTCATCGTAAGCCTCTCCGTCTTAGTAAGAATGACATTGTTCCGGAAATCCGGATCGATGAACGGCGCAATATCTTTTGCCGTACCCCACCTGGCGGATCCGTATTCCACACCCTGTCTCAGCTTTTTCTGGTTTTTTGATTTCATATAGACAGCTGCCCTCAGCAGCAACGCCGCCATTCCTCCAATACAGAGATCTGATGGATAAAACGACGGAAGCGGATCAGAAAAAGCCACCGGCAGTTCCCTGATAAAATCAAGGATTTTCTCTGACGCATTCCATCCTTCCGCATTTCTCCATGCCAAACCGATATGGGAAAATAAGAGGGCCAGAAAAACATATGGAAGAATTCTGATCAGCCGTTTCTTTGTCTCCTGTTTCATAGTTCTCGGTCCGGTATCTTCTCCCGCACTTTCCTCCTTTTCGTCATCGCCGCAAGCCTCTGCATGATCTTCTGCAGCTGCCTGTGTATACTGGGCTTCCTTGCATTCACCTGACTTTTCGTACACTCTGCAAGGACCTGTTTCAGCACGTCGTCATCTTTTGCCTTGAAGAAGACCAGATATTTGCCTTCTTTTTTTGTGACGGCATAATCGATGCCGTATTTTTTCAGAATCCGTTCAAACTCTTTGAACTTCGGATCGTTCACCTCAATGTTCTTCACACTGTCACCCTGACCGATCAGGCTTTTCACTGACTGTTTTCCCTGCGGAACAAGGGCATCTTCCCTCATGCTCTCCTGCATCGCCCAGAGCATCGCACGGACAGTCAGCCGGGAGACGACCACACAGATCTGTTTGCCGTCATCCAGTGCTCTCCTTGCCGCTTCATCGGACATGATCATCAACTCCTTTCTGCTATTTACACGTCCTGCTTATCCGGATGATTGATTTCCGGACAAAAAAGAAAAGCCGGAAACCCAATGGTCATCCGACTTTTCTCAATATGCGCTGTGAAATTATTACCGTTTCAGATCTCAGTAAAATTTTTCAATAAGTCCGTCAATCCCGTGCTTTCTTCTGAATGCATATATTCTACAGACTTACGTCGTGCTGATGCTGTCTCTGCCATTTCTGAAGCAGTTTGAGAATGGTATCTTCCATCTGCTTTGGCGTATAGGACTTGGGAAAATACTTGCTGATCTCCGTTGTCTTCAGGACCACGCGATCAACATCCTTCTTCTTTTCCTCTGAGAGAACAGCATCGATGACATCATGACTGCACTTGCCTTCCTGACTGAATTTCTTCAGGCGTTGCGCCTGTGAAAGTGAAGGTGTCGCCTGCCAGGAATTCATTGCCTCCAACAAATAATCCTGTTCTTCAGGCTTCAGAAAAGAAAGTTCAACAGCCGGATTAAAAGCAATTTCCCTGCTGTCTACCTTCTCCAGAAGATTTGAATTAAGATTATTCAATCGAAGATATCGTTGAACCTGTCTTCCACTTTCACCTGATTTATCTCCAACGATATCGGAAGCCTCCAACTTCCCGACAACTTGTCGGGAAGTTAATTTTTCTCCTGTCTGAAGTTCTCTTTTTTGTCCTTGATGCCTCAAAGCTTCCATCTTCATCTGATATGCCTTTGCTCTTTCACTTGGAAGAATGTTCTCTCGCTGCAGGTTGGAATCCACCATCAGGATCGTTGCTCTGTCATCATCCATATCTCGTATGAGAACCGGCATTCTGTCGATACCCGCAAGCTCACAGGCTCGTTTTCTCCGGTGTCCGGAAATCAGTTCATATCCACCTCCTTCCTTCGGTCTCGCAATCGCAGGCGTGAGAACACCAAATTCTTTGATGCTTTCTACCATCTTCCGCATATCTTCATCATCCGCTACGTGAAAAGGATGATCTTTGAAGTCATGCAGCTCAGATAATGAAACATCCCTGACCTTCTCCAGTTTGAGCTCTTCACGAAACATCTCCGTCGTAAAGATATCATCAAAGCTTTCAAGCTCCGGCTTCTTTCTTTTCTCTGCCATGATCAGATCCCTTTCTTCTGCGCTTCTCCTGTTTTTTCATCATCCTGCGGATTGCTTTCAGATAGTTCTTTATTCTCTTTTTCATGTGTTTCCTCCATATAAAAGGAGCCCGCATTTCTGCGGACTCCCGTCACATTATTTTTCTGATTTCATCATTCAGTTGGCTACCCATTCATCCCAGGCCTCCTGATCTACAACGGTTCTTGTGCCCGTCTGGACCTGCTGGCTGACTGTCACATGCTCCGTGTGATATCCCCAGCAGTCCGGATGTGTTGCCGCATGTCCGGAAAAAGATCCTGTGTTGTTGATCAGATCGGTGACATCTTCCCCACAGTCATTGCAGATACATTTTTCCACCTGCTGTGTGACGGTTTCATAAACCGGTTCCTCGTGTGTCACAGCCTCGTGATGCACATAGTGACCGGATGGCGCCGGCGTTGGTATCGGAACATTGTTTTCCGTCACTGCAGCCGCGGTCTCACTGACTTTCGGCGCCTGACAGGAAGGATCCGATTTCTGGCAGGGTGTACTTCCGGTGGTCTGAACATTGCCAGACACAGCTCCGGTTGTATTGGCAGAGATATTTTCCGCTTTCCTGTTTTCCTGCGGAACCATCTCTGTTTTTGTCACCTGCGTCTGTGTCATGTCACTGTCGGCCCGTGCATTCTCCCCGGATGTGCCGGTCTCTTCTTTTTCAGCAGAATCGTTTCCTTTCTCCGCAGCAACAGTCTCTGTCTCATTGCAGCTTTCTCCTGATACTGAAGATGTCGCGATAGGATCGGATTTGATTGCTTCCTCCGTCTTTTCTTTCTTCACATTTTCTTCTGCTGCCTTCTGCACTTTTTCCTCAGATACAGGGACTTCCCTCTTTTCCGTCTTAATATCTGCCTTCGCCTGTGTGCCTGTCATCTGACTGCAGCCGGAAAAACCCAATGTTACCGCCATAACCAATGCTAAAAACAAACCTGTTCTCTTCATAATCCTTTTACCTCTTTCCATTCACGCAGGCTATCTGTTGGCCTTATTTAAAGGAATCCTCCGCCTTCTGATTATGTTGTATGACAGGTTTTTAATTGCCGCAATGTTATCGATCTGCAATTTTTCCGGCGAAAATCCGGCTGTTATCGTTTAAGCAGTGTGAGTTCTGCATTCACGATCCGCCTGTTGATATCTGACCATCTGGACGGGCAGGTTGCCAGTGTAAGCACCTGTTTTCTGTTCTCATCCCTCCATCCTTTCTGAAAAATCTTATCCGATTTGCTGACCACGGAGTTCTCATAGACGGTATATTCCCGGCAGCAGCCGTCCGGCGTGTACACATATGCCTGATCTCCCGACTGCAGCTGATCGAGTGCACCGAACATCGAATTGTCTGCCATGTTGTGGCCATACAGTACACAATGCGCTGCGCCGATCTCCGCATCCGATTTTGACCAGGTGAAGATGCTCCCTGAGAAACGATAGTTTCCATCCGCATCCAGATGAAGATATTCCTGATCCTTGCTTTTGAGAACGGGATAATCTGCACCGATCGCCGGGATACAGATCCAGCCGCAGATATCCTTATTCCTCTTTTTCAATGCATCCCAGTCAACCATTCGATACATCTTCTCCGGATAAACTTCCGTCATAACTGTTGAAGCTTCTGACCGGATATTGTCATCTGATCTGAGTTTACCCGATTGGTCATCGGCTTCTGTCGAAATGGTTTTTCCATCCCCTGTTTCCTGTTCATCCGGTTCCGTGATCAACTCCTCCGCAAGTGCTTTCTGATAATGCGCTGATTCCGCGTATGGCAGAGCTTCCATGATGATCAGACAGCCTACGGTAACAGCCGCGATGATCAGCACAGCCAGCAGCAGACTGCCCGGTTCTTCACGTATTTTTCTTTTTCCCTTCTTCTTCATAACTGACATTTCTCCTCGAACGAGATAAAACACGCTTCGCGAGTTTCATCTCGTTATCGCGACGTTCGCGTAAAAAGGAGAGGCATTGTTACATGTCTCTCCCATACAAAACACCGATTATCTGTAACAGCTGTCACAGAATTCCGTCAGTTCTGACTGTTCCTGTGCGTCCTGCGTTTCCTGTAAATAACAGTTCCCGCAATGCCTGCACCGATCGCTGCCAGAAGTATAAGCAGTTCCGGAATGATCGTTCTTACACCTGTCTGCGGCGCATTTTGCGATGCAGACGTTCCTGTCGATACCGGTGTGGCCGTCTTTGTTTCGGATGCAGTTTTTGTCTGCTTAGGTGTCGGGGTAGGTGTCACCGTATCATCCGTCTTATCAGGGATTTCGACCGTCTGGTCCTCATCATTTATATCCTTATGGTCTGCGACAAGCTCATCATTGAGATACAGTTCCTCGAAGACGACAAGCTTTCTGGCACTAAGCTTCTCCGCGTTGAAGGTAAAGGTCACATCAACGGTTCCGTCAGCTTCGGTCGGCGTAAATTCCATATCTGCCGTCACTTTGGAACCATCCACAATTACCTCAGTGTCATCCGCCTTATCCATCAGGATTCCCTTGAGTACATAGGTCTTTCCAGGTGTCAGGTCGTAATACTTCACCGTATCCACAACCGTAGCTGTACCGTCATCATCTACATCCTTCAGATCAGCTGTCGTATGAATTTCCGCCTTTGTTTCCGGAGGTGTCTCCTTTTCCGGTGTCAGGTTCTGATCCGCATCATTGAAATCCTCATGCTCCGCCACGAGTTCGCCGTCTTTGTAAAGTTTCTCGAATACGACGAGATACTGCGAAGAGATCTCCCGGAGATCAAAGCCCTCAAACTTCACATCCACGGTTCCATCACTGCCTTTAGCGGTAAAGGTCTTTTCAGCAGTCACATTTTCGTTGTTCACCGTTACCGGCGCGTTCGTTCCCTTATCCATCAGGGTTCCGATGAGCGTATACTCCTCACCCGGGATCAGGTTCTGATACGTGACGGTATCCGTGAACGTTGTATCTTCTTTGAGTTCCAGCTTATGGGTATCGCCATCCACATTGCCTTTCACGGTGGTGTGGATGGAAGGCTTCATAACGGACTGTGCCTCATCGGAGATGTCCGCGTGAACGCCGATCAGTTTTCCTTCCTGGGTCAGGCTCTCAAATGCCACGACCGTCTTTCCCGCGATCTCATCCACATCCGGAACGAACGTGAACTTCAGATTCACATAGCCGTCAGCTGCTGTCGGCGTGAATTCCTGCGATGCCTGAACTGCCTCGCCGCTGTTGTCCGTCACAGTACCGCCGTCGGTGATCCTGCCGCCGGAGCGTTTCTCCTGATAATGAAGTGTACCCGTCACGGTGTATTTCTTTCCCGGGATCAGGTTCTTATACTCCACCCGGTCCGTGATGTGGATCTCGTGGTTCATCGACATGGTATGGGAATCCGTATCGCTGTCAGTCGCGGTTGTCTTCACACCGGCGATATAGATCGTCTGGTCAGCATCACTTACGTTTTCATGTTTATAAACTGTTTTCTCAGTCTCATGGTCATAAAGTGTCTCGAAGGCAACAAGGGTAAATCCCGCATAGCGGTCTTCTTCTGTCAGGTTCATCCCTGTAAAAGTAAACGGAATCACCTGGCTGCCGTCTGCTTTTTCCGCCTTGAATGTCACGGAAGAAGTGATATCATTTCCTTCCGCATCCTGCGCCGTCTGACCTGTCTTTTTATCCACCAGCTTTCCTTTGATGTCATACGTCTTTCCCGGTATGAGCCCGATATACGATACGGTATCATTGATCGTGATCCGGACCGGTTTCCCGTTCTCATCGACCGGTGCGGTCATCTGATGTGTCCCCGTCTCAGCATCGACGGCCATGGTCTTCATGCTGGAAACAGCAACGGTCTGTTCTGCATCCGTAATGTCGGCATGCACCGCGACCGTCGTCTTCTCCCTCTTCAGCGTCTCAAACGCCACGAGTTCGCTGTCCGCTTCACCGATATTCTCATTGGTGAGAAGCTTCGTGGCAAAGGTGAACTTCAGCAGCACGGAACCGGAAGCTTTTTCCGGCGTAAATTCCGTCGTACCAAGATCCTTCTTTGTCCTGCTGTCCACCAGAACGCCGGTCACATCATTTCCATCCTCATCGGTCAGAACACCGCCGTCCTTTGCGTTTCCGAGAAGATCATAAGTCTTCCTGTGGAGTACGCCGTAGATGGTGTACGTCTTTCCCGGGATCAGGTTGCTGTAACGGACCTCATCATAGACAACTGTATTCTTCTGATCATTCGCAATCACCGTGTGATCTCCGGTATCGTTTAACGTCGCTGTTGTATGAATCTCCGGGAAGGTAAGCGTCTGCCCGTTATCATTGATGTCCTCATGCACGGCATAGGTCTCACCGTTAACCGAAAGTGTCTCGAAGGCAACAACCGTTCTCCCAGCAAGGCTTTCCAGCTTTGTGATCTGATCTTCATCCTCACCATCGGAAGTTCCGAGGTAAAGGTTGTTCAGGCTGATCTTTACCGGTACATCTACGGATCCGTCTGCTTTGTCAGGCGTAAAGAATACTGTATTCGTTACCGGCTTGTAGTTTCCCAGGAAGTCTTTATACAGGAGAGTTGCCGGAACGGAGATTTCTTTTCCGTCCGCATCCTTTTCCTGAACCGTAATGAACTTATCCTTCAGCACTGCGGTCATCTCATACTTCGTGTCCGGTGTCAGATTGGAATACGCTATGGTATCCGTGATCGTGACCTTTCCCTTATGCTCCGTCGCATCGCCGTCCGCCTCGTGACCGATATCACCTCTGGCAGTGGTATGGATGGCAGGAACAGATACGATCTGGTCTGCATCTGAATCGTCCGCATGGTCTGCAATCAGCTGCAACTGACCGTTGTAGTAATAATAAAGGTACTCGTAGGCCACGAGGCTGTCAGAGCCGAGGCTGCTGATATCCACGCTGTCAAAGCTTACCTTTACATCACCATTGGTCGTCGTCGGATGAAATGTCGTTGATCCGGATGCCAGAACATCGGTATCCGCGGTGCAGGTGTAAGTTCCGTCCGCGTTCTCCGTGCGGCGCACCCTGTGCAGTTCACCGACCAGCTTATAATATCGGTCACTGTCCTCCGGCTTGCTGTCACCTGTTTCATCTGTCTTATTGCCGAGCAGCAGGTTGTCATAGTGCACGGTATCAACAAGGGAGACGTTCTTTCCCGCCGGCGCTGTCTTTGTTCCAACATTTGCATTGTTGACGAAATTCAGCGTCGTATAGATACCGACGTTGTAGTTGACCCTTGTTCCGAGATCAATGTTGATGCCCGTGATCTTTCCGTCGCCGCCGGCGTTTTCTATGCCGTCGTCATGGTAGGAGGACCAGTCATTCATATCCATATCAGCTGTCTCTGCTGTCGTGAATGTGAAGCTGATCAGGTTCTTACCTTTGTTCTCTTTGCACGGCAGCTCCTCAATGAGGTAAGTGTCAAACGGAAGCGCACAAAGGGTGTCGTTTACCTTTACCGTATTGGTGTGGCCGTTTGCCGCATACACGGTATAGGTTGTTCCGTCATACGTCTTCGTGCCGTCAGTATTGGAGGAGGTAAAATATCTATTCCAGACCGCATAGCCGTCCTTCGCAGCATGCTCCGCCCACTGAACTTCCAGCTCATATTCCTCATGAAGGTCTTCGATCTCATTCTGAATCGCCTTCTTCTCATCTGCCTTCGCGTTTTCAAGTTGTGCAGTCAGATCATCGATATGCTTCTGCGTCAGTTTCTGCTTTGCCTTCCAGCCTGCCTCTGAAAGAGGGGAAAGGCCGGTGAACCAGGTTCCAAAATTGTTCTGATAATCATTCGCGTAAAAATACGTCGAGTAATCTGTATCCTTTTTGGTGAGGTCATCATTTGCCACATACCAGTCGCCGTACTTATCGATCTGGATCGTCCTGGCGAGATTTCCGGAATACCGGTCTTTTGAAGGATCATTTCCGTCGATCTCCGGATCGAGCAGGTTGGTGAGGTACGTGTGCTTTCTTCTGCCCTCTGTCTCACTGTCATTATAGGAAGCGGAATCATAAGAGCCGTTGCCTCCGGTCACAATGATGTGAGACTCACCGGTTGTCTTTGATGTGACTTTGAAAATGGTATTCGGCATGGTCTTCGATTCGTTATCCACTTTGTTGAAATGGATATCATCACGCATGACCTGATTGTCGGCAGCGCTCTGCACGGATGCCTTCTGATTATTCGAAATGTTTCCGTTATGGTATGTCACGCTGAGCTGCTGGTTCTTCGTATCCTTCGTCTGATTGTAAGTCAGCTGCTGATTTGGGTGCGCGTCAGAGCGGTCACCGTCATTGTTGGCTTTCTGCTCAGCCGTCCTTGTCCCATCGTAGTTTCCTTCATCACCGCCGAAGTCGTAATCGATATAGACTTCCTCTCCGTCCTTTCGGATCTGGAAATACTGATACCAGTTCCGGGAAGTGCTGTCATAGATGTAGCCGGTTCCCGATGCCCTCTCCTGCGGGATGCTGAATTTTGAGATCAGATTCTTTCCGAGATTGCCGACAGCAGAAAGAATGCTGTCGAGGCCGGAACCTGCCACATTGTCAGACGAATAAAGTGTTCCTGCATGGCTCAGCGGGGAAGCAGCCTTACTGTCAGGATCCTTCTGTGCCTCACGGATCTCATAGGTTCCGAACGGGATCTCATCAACCTTCAGCACATACGCTTTCAGGTCATCATCCCACCTGGCCTTCTCTCTGCAGATCACTTCTCCGGTCTTATAATCCCTGCCTTTGAAATGAATTGTGCCATTGGAGGGATGGATATAGTCCGAACGGTTGATGATCTCAAACCATGTGCCGTCCAGATGGGCTGCGCCGAGGGAGGTATAGAGTCCGGTCTCACGGTCAACTTTTCCGATAATGACCTTTCCTCTGTACACGGTATCGGTATTCCATCCCGATCCCTCATCCCTAAACTCCACCATCTGGCCTTCGGAGTCGATCGTGAAATGTTTCTCCCATCCGTCTTTCTTATATCCGTTTGTCGTTGTGACAGAAGTCTCAACGATCTTATAGGAACCATACGGGAGCATCTTTGCACGGTCGGTCGTTCCTGTCGTGGCTACATAAGCCTTTCTGGAATCGTCCCATTCCGTCACGATGGATTCCACCTCTTCACCCGGCTGACATTCCTTATTATCCACAATGACCGGATGAGCCGATTCATTGTAGATCGTATAGGTAACGCCATCCAGGCTTGCATCTCCCTGGGATTCTGATTTCTTCCATTCGCTGTCTGCCTTGACGACAAGAACGCCGCCGCGGATGACATCGTTCTGGATGGATTCTCCGGTCTTCTTCCCTTTCAGATGCACAACCGGATCACTGCTTCTCGTTTTTTCTTTCGTGAGCTCAAAAGAGCAGTACAGGTTCGGATCCAGTTTGCTGATATCGATACTGTTCAGATCGATCGCTGCTGTACTGTCACCCTGCCCCAGATATCCCTTCGGGGGTGTGATCTCCACGGCATAATACTTTCCGACGTCCAGCGCGTCGCTTGCCGTCTTCGCAAGGCCGTTCGCATCGGTCGTAAGTGTGGTGACAACCGTCTTTCCGTCGTCTTTCACGATGGCGATCTTTGCGCCTTCCAGTGTCGCATTGCCCTGGACATGTCCGGTTCCGCATCCGCCGGAAACACCGGTAGAAGCATTGCCGAGATCTTCGATATCGAACTTCTCGATCTCCACGCCGCCCTTCGGAGGGATCTCCTCATCTTTCACGATGACGCCGTCCACATCGACGGCATTGTTCTGGAATGTCCAGCCCTTCTCTCCGAGTTTAAAGGAGACGGTCGTTGTATTGCTGAGCGTCTGTCCTTCCTTTGACACGACACAGCCGTCGGTTGTATACCCGTCAGGTGCTTTTGTCTCTGTTACGGTCATTGTTCCATGTGGCAGCTTCACGATGTTGCCGGACATAAGGTCCGCCGGGATCGATCCGGATGCCAGATGATTGTTATCGATCGATGCGATGCCGTCACTGTCCGACTTAAACTCGCAGGTAAAATCATGCTTTCCGTCATCAGACTTGAAAGCGAACTGGAAGACTGCCCCGGCAACCGGCTGGTTTGTCTCCGCGTCAAGTTTTTTCACCCTTACAAGGCCCGGATCGCCTTCCCCGGGTTCACCGAGCGGAATGACCAGATAGTTGTTGTACGGCGCACTCAGCTTTCCGGTAATCTCACTGATGACATTGCTCATGATGACTGTCTGGCCGTTGACCATGTGATGATCAGAATGCCAGAACTTGTCTTCGGAAGAGCTGTCGCCCCAGAAGAAACCGGTATGGCCGTCACGAACGTTTCCGTCGGCATCCTTGTTATTGACAAGCCCGCTGCCTGACGGGTCAATGATCAGAATATCGCCCTTCTGAAGTTTCCCGGATTTCAGCATGTCTTCCTTGCTGTTAAAATAGTAACCGATGATGTGATGCGCTTTGAAGGCATTCAGCCAGGAACCGTAAAGACCCCAGTATTTTCCATCAGAGATCTTGAAATACATGTTCTGATTCGACATGGTGGAGACGGTGTTGGCATACCCGGCTGCCTTGTTCAGCACATAGACAACAAAACCGGTGCACTGCATCCCTGCTGTATAACCGCCGGTATCACCGTTCGGACGGGGCAGATTACCGGTCAGGCCGAGAGACAAATAAGGCGTCGTCAGATAATAGTTGTCAGCGGTATGACTGTTCAGCTCCGCCAGAATTTTCTCCTTACTGACGCCAAGCCACTGTGTGATGTACTGATCTTCCGGATGGGTTCCATCCGTTACATAAGATGCGAGATCATCGGCTGCGATGAAACCGCTGCTAGCGTCAGGCACATCGGCACCGGAACCATCCGCCGCTTCCACGCCGTTTGCAAAGAGCCAGCTTTTTTCCTGAAGTGCTGCTGTCAGGGCATCATCCGTGTTTCCGCTGATACTGCTGAGGAATCCGGCCATCAGCGCGGATGCTTCCGAAGTTGATCCAGCTTTCACGTAATAATCCACGGTATCCCCGTAGTTACTCTTTGTGATCCTGTTTCCTTTTTCATCACAGGCACCGACGATCATGGCTTCCGTAATACTGCCGGGGATATAATAGCTGGCATTGTTCCCGTCATTGCCGGCCGCACCAACCACAGTAATTCCTGCGGACTCCGCTTCACGGACAGCCTCACTGATCGCGGCATTGCCTGCATCGCAGTAGGCATAGAGCGGCATCAGAATGATATCCGCCTTCTGTTCTTCCGCATAGCGGATGCCCGCATAGACAGCAGAAGCAGTACCTATGCCGTTCTTATCAAGCACCTTGACAGAGATCACACGGGCATCCGGATTTTTCGACAGGATGTATTCCATCGAACCCGTCCCGTGTCCGTTATCATCATCTGTATTTTCACCGAGCATGGATACGGCATCGATGACGTTGTCAAAGTCCTTTTTGCTGATACCGGAATCGAGCACGGCGATTGTTTTTCCTGCTGCCGTCGCATCCTTCTCTTCCTTTTCATCCCCTGTATCATCCAGTGCAGCATCCAGCGCCGTAAAAGCATCGGTATCCTCTTTCACCTCGCCGCCTTCGACCACACTGGCATCATCCGCTGCCTGAATTCCGGCATCCGGTGATACAAAATCCGCTTTGTCGGCGTAGTAGGCATATGCGTTTTCTGCATCTTTTTCCGAAGCATACTGCAGCAGATAGACTCCGTCATAACTGGACACGACATTGTCCATATCTTCGATGATTCCTTCATCGGCTGTTCCGAGGATCAGCCTGGCGGAAGAAAAATCCATGCCGTCCGTGACTGTCCCGGCAGCTGATGCTGTGCCGGTATCTTCTGAAGTACTCACATCGAATGCAGCCGCAGTATCTGATGTAACCGTTTTTTCTACCGCCGTACCGTCTGATCCGACCGAATCGACAGATCCGGCTGTGCTGTCAGTTTCAGCAGGTGCCGAAGAAACCGCTGACGCAGAGGACGCTGACACAGTGTTCCCTGCTGCCATTACCGTGCTTGTGCTGCACGCACCGGTAACAGCCGTCGCAGCACAGAGAATTCCGGCAAAGATCCTCTCCCGGAGCGAATAACAATTATATTTTTTCGCACTCATATGATTACCTTTTCCTTTCCTGATTTATTGACTGATATACAAAAGCATCTGGGTGATCAGTTCATCCGGCATCCCTCCCTTCCAGGGCGGATGAAGCATTTCTGTCTCTGCTTTGGGTATCGCATAAAAAAAACGGCATCTTTTACGATGCCGCCTTACTGGTCTTTCATTTGTTATTCACACCCTCTTGTCATTCGCACCCGTCCTCTTCAATCCCGGTAACATCGTCCGGGATATCTTCCAGCCGGAGCAGACACTCACCTGTACCTGAGCACACCCACACTCTGGATTCCAGCCGATAGAGAAGATAGCAGATATCTTCCAGCATCATATCCGTTGTGTTTCCCTCTTCTCCATCAAGAGCGATGATGAAAACCGGCCCTTTCACAAGCCTGAAACCATCTGCGCTGATTGTTTCCCGCTTATCATAACTGATCAGATATTCACCGTCGCAGATATCATACGTTACCTGATTTTCACCATTTTCTTCGATGACGGGATAAACTTCTTCGTGCGTGAGAATCATGCTCTGCTTACCCGGAGTAAACACGAGAATGCGCTCCGAGGGATCATGACAGACAGCAACCTTTTCAGGCCGTCTGTCACGGTCTGTATCTGATCCGTGTTCCTTTTCTCCGCCACTCTCCGGCATCTCCTCTCTATCCGACAAAACACTGAAGATTGCCTCAAGGATATTTTCAAGACTTCTGTTATCTGCTCTGTCTTCTTTTCTGTTCATTTCTCTCATCAATATTGCGTCCTTTCTGCTGTTTTTCAGACCTTATTTGCTGTGATCTCAGTTTTCTCTGTTTTGTTTACTGCAGGCTTACAGGCATTCCGCCGCCCGCTGTCTGTTTCTCGCTTCATTGTTCAGTACTTCTTTTGTGAGTCTCTTATAGGCATCCGCCACCTTTCCTTTCGGATCATGCAGATAAATGCTCTTTCCTTCCGCGCTGATCTCCGCCGCCCGCACGGAACGCGGGATCTCCGTGTCATACACGCGGATCTTCCTGCCGTACTGTTCACGGATAAGCCCCGTGATCTCCTTTGTGTAATTAGTTCTGGAATCCGTCATGGTAAGAAGAATTCCGTCAATCTTCAGGCCGGGATTGATCTGCCGTTTCACGCGGTGAACAGTCTGCAGGAGCTGTTCCAGTCCTTTTGCCGACAGGTACTGCGGCTGCACCGGAATTACAATGCTGTCGGAAGCCGCCAGCGTGTTGATCGTCAGCATGCCGAGTGACGGCATTCCGTCCAGCAGAATATAATCGTAGGAGTCGCGGATCCCTGACAGGGTTTCCTTCAGCACAGATTCCCGGCTCATCACATTCACCAGGGATACTTCCAGTCCCGCAAGTGAGATATTGGCCGGGATAAGATCTACCCCTTCTCCGTGATGCAGGATCCCCGCTCCGTAAGGAAGCGGATCCTCCCTGACCGTGTGGATCATCAGGTCCGATATGGTTGTCTCAAGGTCATCCGGCCGCTGCCACCCGAGCGCGATCGTCAGGGAAGCCTGCGGATCCATATCAACCAGCAGTACCTTTTTTCCTTCATTTGCCAGGCCGATCCCCAGATTCTCACAGGTAGTTGATTTTCCCGTCCCGCCTTTCTGGTTGATACAGGCCATGATTTTTGTTCTGCTCATTCTTATTGTTCCTTCCGTCTGTCATTCATTCCATTCCCTCCGCGCGGTCATGGTTGTACCACGCCTGGTAATAACTCTGTATCGTCAGCGGCGCATTATAGAGCAGCGTCAGGAGATAGGCCTTCATGTTCCGGATCATTTCTGTATTATCCCTGAGTGCCTTCATGACATAACGGATATGATCCGGCCCCAGTTTCATGAACCGGCTTCTCACCTGCTCCGCTCTGATCAGCTCGCCGCCGATCATGATTTCCTTTCTTCTGCTGCAGCATGTGTCGATCAGAAGTTCCCGAATCTCCTTCAGCTGATCCCGCCCTGCGGGATCTTCACTCATCAGCCAGGGAAATCCTGCCGTTTCATCAAAATGTTCCTGATACGCTTTTCTCAGTGCACTTTCTTCACCATTCCTTCCCGCTTCACTATTGGCATGATCTGTATAGTGTTCATCAGAGACAGAACTTTCTGCTACTATCTGCACCTTCCTTCCCTCCGTCCGAAGAAGAAGATCAGTCTCACTTATATCAGTCTCACTATTATCAGTATTAGTTGATTGTCCATCGGACACGTCATGAAGTGTCTTCCGGACATTTCCTGAAATGTCTTTCGGACACGTCTTGAAATGTCCCACTGCATCTACCCGGACAGAAAAGTTCTTCACATAGATCAGGTTCGGCTTTCCGAATCCCTGTCTCACACGCTCGATCAGATGCGCCTTGTTCTCCAGTTCATCCAGCAGTTTTTCCGCGTATTTGTTGCCGATCCTCAGACAGTCCTGTATCTGACGGATGGTAAAAATGATGTACAGATTACCCTTCCCGTCGATCCAGCCCTTTTTCCGGGACAGTGAAGTGCGGTCCAGAAAGATCCCGTACAGGACCTTGGCCAGTGTGGAAACATCGGAAAAGACAGGATCATCGAACAGTTCCTTCGGGATGCGGTAAAAAGTAAACGGATCCGGCTCTGACGCATGCAGGTAATCAAATTCCATGGAAACCACCTGCCTTTACAAAAACACCGGCGATGCTGTACTGCGCCGCCGGATCTTATACTCAGAGGCTCGGCGGCTGGCGGAAACTGCTGTGAAAGGAATCATGAACAGAATTTTCCTTTTCAGAAGCCTTTCTGCTCTCATCCAGAACCTTCAGGACAGAATGTTTCTTCTGTTCTTCGCGGTAGTGATCGACCGTATCAAAGACACGCTCCCTCGCATCATAGTGATATGCATTATTTGTCAGTCGCTCCTCCGGCGCTACCTCTGTCATATTGACTGTCGTCACAAGCTCTTTCAGATAATCCGCCTCGATCGTCCCGTCATCCGGCAGAAGCAGCACTTCATGAACAGAAGACGGAAGCAGGAAAAAGTCACCGCCGATCTTCTGTGCCGCTTCTTCCATGAACTTCGGGTAAGCCATAACGCCTGCGCCCCACATCTGATCTCTGGTTCCCGCAAAGACAAGCGGTGAATCATAAGGATCGTCTTCCCGGTTCTCCAGTCCACTCAATACGTTCCCGAGACCTTCGATCCGGACCGGATTATTTGTTTCTGCTGCCAGCAGAGCATCCTGCCGGAATTTCTCCGGCGTAACATTAAATCTTCGAAGCAGGCTGTTGGTAACTGCCGTCGACACTGTGCTTTCATCACCGGGCACCACGACACGGAACACAGCCGCCATATCGAGCATGTCGATATGCGGAACCTCCGCAAGTCTTTCTGCATTGCCGTCTCTCGTGACCATCTGGACTCTCACCTTGTTGAGCATCCGGTTATAGACATCCGGAATGCTGCGATCGGTCATTTCACCTTTTGCAATCTCAAACAGTTCTTTCATGATTGAATCCATGTTCCTGTCATCTCTGAATTCACCCTGGCTCCTCTGTGCACCCGCACCTGAAGAAAAATCTGAATTACTCATAAATCCTCCTTTTTCATTATTTCTGCTTTACTGATCTATGTCGCCCCTCTGCTTCCTCCTTTCACTGGCTTTCGGGCATATACCGACTTCGTCGGGTTGCTGCGGCGTTCGCCTCAGAGCGATGAGCACTTGCTGAGAGCGACCGAAGGTAAGCTCGAAGCTTACGTGCGACGCCTGTCGGCGCAGTTAACGAGCTTGCGAGTTTACAAGCCGACCGCATCACGCTCCGCGCGTACGGATGCGGCTCACTGCCCGCACAAAAAAAGGCGCTGTCACAATGACAACGCCTGAAATGTCTTGTCTGTTTAATTTTGCTTTTCTGAACCGCGGCGACGAAATTTGAATCAATCACCTGGAAAAAACCGTGAAATCTTGCCGATTTCAGGGCCTTGGGTGGCAAAATGCCATTTTGGGTGGCAAAGTTGCACATTTTTGCCACCGAATGGGTGGCAAAACCTTCGCCGGCGCATGAAATACCTGCCTTTCGCCTTTGGGTGGCAAACTGTTCTGCCACCCATTTTTGCATAAAAAATACGCCCTCGGGAATACCCGAAAATGGCGTATTTTCAACGTTCCTGGGCGGATTCGAACCGCCGACCTTCCGCTTAGGAGGCGGACGCTCTATCCTGCTGAGCTACAGAAACGTATGTGGTTTTTTCCCGTATTTTCAAGGCTTTCCGGCCTTTCGGGTTCGGGCTTCCCGGCTCTAAATCGTCCATTTTTCATTAGACGTTTTAGACGTTTTTTAGAAATTTCTAATATTGTCGTTTGTAGTGTTATGGAACACGCGACTTTATTAGATTTTTCCTCTGTCATTTTACCCTCTGAAAATCGAGCGGACAAATTTTTTCTGCCGCATGTTCGATATTTTCTTAGGAGGCGGTCGCTCTATCCTGCTGAGCTACGGAAACAACTATTCATTCTGCGTGGAGTTCGATAAGAAAACTCACACAACGAATGTATTTTATCATATTTACCCATTATTTTGTACCCCATATTTTCTGTTTTCAAAAATATCAAAGGTATCAATAACCAGAACTGCCCGTCTGCCAGGAAGAAGAATACAGCAACCGGAAGACAAATGAAAT
>NZ_VUMV01000011.1 GCF_009696005.1 Bilifractor porci | reverse complement strand
ACGACACAACATATACAACATTTTTTTTCAATGCTTGACAAGTTTTAAGCACAAAAAAAGTCGCATTTCTGCGGCTTGGAAGGCATTTGGTGTTACGTATTATTCAGTTACAACTGTTGAAAACCCGTTTTTTGGATTTTTGGAAAATCCGGTTGAAATCCGGGGAAAATAATCTTAAAATAGATACATGTTTCATATATTTTGTGCGGAGATTTCAGAGAAAAGCACAATAATGTAAGCGGAGGCTTATGTTATTGTGCTTTTCTTTCATTTCTATGACGCTGAAAGAATTGCCGGAAGGGAAGCACAGATAGAATTACTCTAAGGAAAAGGTTATAATATTCTTCTAAATTAATTTAAAGTATATGGGTATCTGGAGCGGATGCCCAGAGAAAGGATGGAAAAATGAAAGCAGCAGTAAGGTTTTACTCAAGATCCGGCAATACAAAGCTGGTGGCAGATGCCATTGCCGGAGCGCTGGGAATATCCGCGGTTTCCGTGGACGCGCCGGAGGCAGAACTGAAGGAAAAGGCAGATGTCCTTTTTGTGGGCGGGGCGCTGTACGCTTATGGGCTGGACAGGCACCTGAAGGACTATCTGGCAAATCTTTCTGCCGGACAGGTCGGAAAAGCTGTGATCTTTTCTACCTCATGGATCTCAAAGCACAGTATTGACCTGATCCGGAAAGCACTGGAGGCAAAGGGGATTCCTGTGGAGAAGGAAACCTTTTATGTGAAGAACAAGGCCGGACAGGAGCAGCTGGAAGCAGCCGCGGCGTTTGCGAAGAAGATTGCGGGGTGATTATTATGAATCTGATAACAAAGATACTGGCTGTGCTGGTCGCGGCGGAATTTTTCTTTATTTTTTATCTGGAGACAGTGGCAACCGCTTCCGAGAGGACGTCTAAGGTCTTTGGAATGGACGTGGAAGAGCTGAAGCGAAGCTCTGTCAACACGCTGTTCAAAAATCAGGGGGTTTATAACGGGCTCCTTGCCGTTCTGATTTTACTGGCTGTTTTTGCCTTTGCCAGCAAGGCGGCGGTTATCTGCCTGATGGTTTACATTGTGGCTGTAGCGCTTTACGGGAGCTTTACCAGCAATCCGAAAATCATTCTGATGCAGGGAGGCCTGGCCATACTGACGCTTATTTCCTGCATTTTTTAGAGGACGGGAAGAAATCATGAAATCGATCTTAATTCAGGATACAACAAGAGAAGAGAGGGAAGAGATTGTCCGCCGTTCGCTGGACTGCGGGGCAGGCGGTTGTGAAAATTGCTCCGCGTGCGGACTGGGCGGGGGCGAACCCTGGGGAATGTATCAGGCCTATATTGACGGAGAAAAGGAAATTGCGGAAATCAACCGGGAATACCGGGCAAGAATGGTGAGCGGCTGATGGAAAATCAATTTTAGCCGGAGAACGGCGAAGGAGGCAGCAGACAGGTTATGGCAGTAAAAAAATATGTGATGGCGCTGGACGCGGGAACGACAAGCAACCGCTGTATACTTTTTGACCGTGACGGGAACATTGTCAGCTCCGCGCAGAAGGAATTCAGGCAGTATTATCCTAATCCGGGCTGGGTAGAGCACGACGCAGATGAAATCTGGGCCAGCCAGATCGGTGTCGCCATAGAAGCGTTCAGTAAGATCGGCGCTTCTGCGGAGGAAATTGCCGCCATCGGCATCACGAATCAGAGGGAGACCACTGTTATCTGGGACAGAAAAACAGGGGAGCCGGTGTATCACGCCATTGTGTGGCAGTGCCGCCGCACCTCCGCCTTTGCGGATCAGCTTCTGGAGAAGGGATATGGAGAGGTTTTCCATAAAAAAACAGGGTTGCTGATTGATCCGTACTTCTCCGGAACAAAAATCCGCTGGATTCTGGACAACGTGCCCGGAGTCCGGGAGCGTGCTGAGAGGGGAGAACTGGCCTTCGGAACTATCGAAACCTGGCTGATTTGGAAACTGACTAAGGGTCGGGTACATGTGACTGACTACTCCAATGCCTCACGGACCATGCTGTTTAACATCAACACTCTGGAATGGGACGAGGAGCTTCTTAAAATCCTGAATATACCGGCCAGCCTTCTGCCAAAGCCTGTCCCGTCCAGTGGTATTGTGGGAATGACAGATCCGTCTTTTTTCGGGGGAGAGATCCCTATCGCGGGAGCGGCGGGCGATCAGCAGAGCGCACTGTTCGGGCAGATCTGCTTCGATCCGGGAGATGTCAAGAACACTTACGGAACCGGAGGATTCCTTCTGGTTAATACCGGGGAGGAGCCGGTGTATTCCGACAAGGGACTACTGACGACCATCGCATGGGGACTGGACGGAAAAGTTACCTATGCGCTGGAAGGTTCGGTGTTTGTCGCCGGTGCGGCGATCCAATGGCTGCGGGATGAACTCCGTCTGATTGATTCGGCGGAGGATTCCGAGTACATGGCAAAAAAGGTAAAGGACACGAACGGCTGCTATGTTGTGCCGGCGTTTACCGGCCTGGGGGCGCCTTACTGGAATAAATACGCGAGGGGGATTATTGTGGGCATCACCCGCGGCGTGAATAAGTATCACATTATCCGGGCTACACTGGAATCCATTGCCTATGAGGTCAACGATGTCCTGGAAACCATGAAGCAGGAGACCGGCCAGGGCGTCAATAAGCTGATGGTGGACGGCGGGGCCAGCCGGAACGACTTCCTGATGCAGACACAGTCGGATATCAGCGGCCTGTGCGTCATCCGACCCACCTGCGTGGAGACGACGGCAAAGGGCGCCTCTTATCTTGCCGGTCTGGCAGTCGGCTTCTGGGACAGCACCGGAGAACTGAAGAGCAAAAACGGTGTAGATGCCATGTTTAATCCCGGCATCACAGAGGAAAACCGAAACAGCCGGATTCGCGGCTGGAAAAAGGCAGTCCGGTACTCCTTCGACTGGGCCAGGGATGAATAAATCAAAAAAGGGGAGAGAAGCACGGATGACTTGCTTTTCTCTCCTTTTTAGTGATGAAGGAATTAATCGATGTAAGGCTTAAGGTTACAGTGTTGTTACTCTTTAATAAAGCGTAATAAGAAATCAGGTGCCCCGATAATCGTGAACCCATTGTTGTCAAGACATTCCCTGATAGGTTTATTGATCACAATGATTTTACGAATCTGATCCTTAAGCATGAAATACGGTCTTACCTCACGCATCCTGGTTTTGGCATTTGACATATCGGCTGAAACTTGAATATAATATTGCCGGATTCCCTTTCGTGCAAAAAAATCAACCTCATTGGTTTTTCTTACAGATTTTCCGTTTTGATTCTTTTCTACTGTATCGAATGTTCCGACGTTTACAGTAAATCCCTGATAAATCATTTCATTATAAATAATATTTTCCAGCATCTGCCCTTCATCTGGGAATGCAAAATTTAAACGCGCATTCCTGAGCCCAGGATCAGTAAAATAATACTTCCTTAATGCGCCGATTTCAGCACGTCCTTTTAAATCATAGCGTCTGGCCGCCCGGATGAGAAAAGCATCTTCAAAATACCCAATGTATTTTTCTACTGTCAGGGGATCGATTTTTTCATGCCTAACACTGCGAAACGTATTAGAGATTTTTTCAGCATTTAATAACTCTCCTGTTGCCGTGCTTATGATATTGCATAACTCATCCAGGGAGCTGCTCTTTCGCAACTTATTTCTCTCAATGATGTCTCTAAAATATGTTGTGTCAAATAACCCTTTCAGATATTCTTTTTTATCGTTCTCATTTTTCAACACCGCCTGCGGCATACCGCCAAATTGCATGTATTCATAAAGAGCTTCTGTTTCATTGCCGCCTTTATATGTATAAAATTCATCAAAGGAAAGCGGTGCCAGATGAATATTCACTGCTTTATCTCTAAATTCTGTAATAATATCAGATGACAACATTTTTGAGTTTGATCCGGTGACATACAGATCAATATTTTTTTCGCGGGCAAGTCCAAGTATGACGTCGACGAATGTGACAACCTGTGTATCGCCTTTTTTCGCCGGTATATGCCTTCCTTCTGTCAGATTTGGGTTCACAATGGAATAAACCATTTGAATTTCATCCAGAAAAACGTAGCAACGTGCTATATTCTTGCTATATGTCCGCACATATTCGCCCAAATACAGAGGATCACGATACCTGAAATTTCTGTCATCATCCAGTTCCAGCAAAAGGATTTGTTGTTCTGTTACACCTTGTTCCAAGAGATAAGCTTTATATATTTCTTTTAGCAAATAGGATTTCCCACATCGTCTGATTCCGGTAATGACCTTTGGGAATCCGTTGTCCTTATTGGAAATTAGCTTGTTTAAGTATTTATCCCGTTTCATTATATATTCTTCTTTTTTGTAGTATTCTACAGCTTTCATGATTATTATAATGTGTGAACCTTATAAAAGCAATGCCTATAATCTGTTTTTGCGTAGATTTCTATATTTTTTATGATTAGGATGTTAATCGGGAATCCTACTCTTGCCGCGACAACCGTCAACGGGCAAACTACTTTTTATGAAACTTTTTGCGCCGGATCTGCATCTAATAAATGAATGGACATTCAAAGGAATCACGCGTGAGATTGATACATATGGTGACGGTTTATTTGCGTGGAACCGTTTGGCTTTCGGAACATGACGTTTTGCGGCAGGAACGAATAGAAAAAAGGAGCTTCATATTGGAACATCTTGTGAAAAGAGCGATGAAAGGAGATACAGATGCGTTTTTGGAACTGATGACGCAGAATACACAGATTCTGTACAAGACAGCATGGTCTGTTCTCCGGAATAACGAGGACGCTGCGGACGCTGTATCGGAAACGATTCTGACATGCTTTGAGAAAATAAACACGCTGAGAAAACCGGGTGCCTTCCGCACCTGGATGATCCGAATCCTGTTGAATCATTGCTATAACATTCTGAGGGACCAGGCGCATTTTGACAGGAGCGGCGAGGTGCCGGATTTTCCCGGTTCAATGTGGGAAGCGGAGCCGGATTCCTTTCAGGAGCTGCTTCAGGATGTGGAAGAAAAATACAGCACGATTCTTACCTTATACTATGCGGATGAGCTTACTGTCTGTGAGATTGCAGAACTGACAGGACTGAACCAGAATACGGTCAAAACCCGTCTGAAAAGAGGACGGGAAATGGTTAGGAGGAGTTTAATCCATGAAGAATGATAAGATTACATACGGGTTGTTTGAAGATGAGAGCGCCGACCCGGAAGTCCGGGCGGCCATGCAGAAGGATGTGAAGATTCCCGAAGAACTCCTGGAGAAAAGGGAAGAGGCTTTCCGGAAAATCCGGGACGGGCAGAAGAGGCATCACCGGCCGGGATATTCTCTTTATGCACGGATTGCCGGCCTTGCGGCCTGCGCCTGCGCGGCAGTGATCGCGTTTTCAGGAGCGAGCTATGCGGTGGGAGCGGACAATCTGTTCAGCAGATCCTTTGCCCGGATTGTTGAGGCAACAGGAGGGAACAAAGACTACAATCAGAGAAAAATAGAGACCATTGCGGAGAACGCAGAAGAAATAACAGCCGGAAGCAGTTCGGAGACCTCCGGGATCGTCTCTTCTTCTGAATCTGGGAAGATTCCTGCAGACGCACAGACGGCAAACAGACAAACATCTGCGGACGCCAAAAATATTAGCCTTCAGGCAAAGGAGTATTACTGCGACGGTAAGATTCTGGCGGTTACCATGGAGATTGAGGACAAGGATGGTGTCCTGTCGGGTTACGATTACGTTCATGCTGCTATGGGAGAAGACAGCAGCAGAAATCCATCTCTTACGATCAACGGTCAGGAACTGGGCGTCCCCGGAGATTTCTATTTCCAGAAGGATGCGGACGGAAACTTTGTTACGCTGAAGGAAATCAATCTTCGTTACCATGAGGTATGGGACGGCTGTTCCTTCCCGGACGGCAGCAGTCTGGACGTCAGTATATCCATTCCTGAGCTGGAAGCCGGAATGGCGGGCCCTTTGGAAGAGGGAAACGAATTGCAGAGCCGGAAAATCCTGGGAGATTGGGCGGTCTCGTTTTCGGGAACCTGCAGAGCCGACGGAAATCATGTTATTGCAGAAAATCAGGCCAGCGGAGACGTGATGCTGAACACAGTTACCAGAACACCAGCCAGCGTGTGGGTGGATCTGACGGTTCCGCAGAACTGCGGCGGGATAGATTTGGAGAATTGCGGTTATGCCGTAAATCTTGTTCTGGAAGATGGGACAATCGTCCAGCCGGAAGATGGAATGAGCCTGAATAAAAACGAGGAAGGGATATCTTCGCCGTTTGGAGAGCAGGCATGGCGGTTTGTCAATCCGTCTGGGGAACACTTCGCGGTTCTTGTGCGGGCAAAGGATGAGCAGCTGACAAAGCTGGCCGAGTATCATCTTTGAGTTTTCCACGCAAGTGTGAAAGCAGTCATAAATAATCTTATCTGCCGGGGCAGCCTGTTTTTAAGCCGCCCCGACTTGATTATCCGGTCAATGCACCTGCATGTCTGCCAGCGCTGTTCTGCTCGCCCCGGGTTCAGCCGCCCAGCTCGATCATCCGGTCGATGCACCGGCGGGCGTCGCGGATTGTCTGAGCGGAGAGATGGATTTCTTCTCCTCCGATGCCGCGGACAGCCAGGAGAACATCGGGGAGTGTTGTCATTTTCATATTGTGGCAGACACATTCCCTGGAAAGCAGGTAGAACCGCTTTTCCGGACAGGCAAACTGAAGATGTGAAACGATGCTGCTTTCGGTTCCTATAATAAATTCTTTTGCGTCAGATTCTTCGGCATACCGCAGGATACCTGTTGTACTGCCCACGTAGTCCGCAAGACTGACGACTTCCTTCAGACATTCCGGGTGGACCAGGACAAGGGCTTCGGGATGCATGGCTTTGGCTGCCTGCACGTCGCGGGCAGTCATTCGCATGTGTGTCGGGCATCCGCCCTTGACCAGATGAAGCGTTTTTTCCGGGAGCTGATCGCTGATCCAGCCGCCCAGGTTGCAGTCCGGGACGAAGAGTATTTCTTTTTCCGGCATGCGGTGGATAATCTTTACCGAGGAGGAAGAGGTTACAACGACGTCACATACCGTTTTTAAGCTGGCAGTGGTGTTAATGTAAGCCACAAGTGGCAGACCCGGATATTTTTCCTTCAGTTCCAGAGCCTTTTCCCGGTCCATCTGCATGGCCATCGGGCAGCCGGCCGCCGGATTCGCCAGCAGCACCTTCTTTTCAGGAGAGAGGATTTTACAGGTTTCCGCCATAAAGCGGACGCCGCACATAAGAAGAGTGTCCGCGGGTGCGTCTGCAGCCTGTACACTCAGCCCGTAGGAATCCCCGACATAATCCGCCACATCCCAGATATCGTGGCTCTGATAGGCATGGGCAAGAATACAGATGTTCTTTTCCCGCTTCAGACGCATAATTTCATCCTGCATTTCTCTGGTGTTCATCGCAAACTCCCTTTCTTTTCTGCTCTTTTCGGCAAAGTATAGCACGAATCCTGTATCTGTCAAGACATATGTAAATATATTGTCTTGTCAGTATGAGAAACCCGTGATATACTCCTCGTCAGACTGATTCATTTTTTGGTTTAAGCAAGCCTTTTGTGTGGGGACAGCTAATTATGATCTGCAGGGGATTTTTCAGTTTGCTGTGTCCTGCCGTGGAGCTTATGCCATGGGCAGCGCTCTGCATGCAAGAGGTTGGCGGTTTCTGGTATGGTTGTGTATTGATACGTGCGGCGCTGGCCGTGAAAGGAAGCGGAAAATGATAAAAACGGATATACTGGTTGTCGGCAGCGGCTGTGCTGCCCTGTATTTCGCCCTCCAGATCCCAAAGGACAGGAAGGTACTTTTAATCACAAAGGCCGATTGTGAGAGCAGCGATTCTTTTCTTGCGCAGGGCGGCATCTGCATGCTGCGCGATGAGTCCGACTACCAGTCTTATTATGAGGACACTATGCGGGCCGGACACAATGAAAACGATCCGGTTTCCGTTGATATTATGATCCGGTCCTCGCAGGATGTGATCCGTGATCTGATTGCCTGCGGCGTGCGTTTTGCGAAGGATGAAAACGGGGCGCTGGCATTCACAAGAGAAGGCGCGCACAGCAGCAAGCGGATCTTATTCCACGAGGATATCACCGGAAAGGAGATCACCAGCCATCTTCTTGAGGCAGTGAGACGCCTTCCGAACGTAAAAATCATGGAATACACATCCATGCTGGATATCATAACCGATTCTGCTTCGGACGCAGGGACAGCAGGCAAAAGAAGCCGGGCGCTCCAAAGTGGTTTCTCCGGGGGAAGAAAGGTCTGCCGGGGAGCGGTTCTGCGCTTCCGGGACGGGAGCCTTGGGACGGTTCAGGCGGATTACACGGTGCTTGCCACCGGCGGGATCGGCGGCCTGTTCCGGCATTCGACGAATTTCCGGCAGCTGACCGGGGATGCCGTCGCGGTTGCCCTGAAACACGGTGTGGAGACAGAGCATGTCAATTACATCCAGGTGCATCCGACCACGTTCTATTCCGGACAAGAGGAAGACCGCAGTTTCCTTATTTCGGAATCTGTCCGCGGGGAGGGGGCAAAGCTGTACGGAAAAGATATGAAGCGGTTTACCAATGAACTTCTGCCGCGCGACCTGCTTACCATGGAAATCCTGAAACAGATGAAAAAAGACGGTACAAAATATGTCTGGGAAGACCTGCGGACCATTCCCCATGAAGAGCTTGTCCGTCACTTTCCGAATATTATCAGGCACTGCGCCGAAAACGGATATGATGTGACAAAAGAATGCATACCGGTGGTGCCGGCGCAGCATTATTTTATGGGCGGCGTAAAGGTGAATCACGAGTCCAGAACTTCTATGCCCCGTCTCTATGCGGTCGGGGAGTGTGCCTGCAACGGCGTGCACGGCAGAAACCGGCTGGCTTCCAATTCTCTCCTGGAGGCGCTGGTGTTCGCAAAACGCGCTGCCCGGGATATGCTTGACGGCTATCAGGAAGAACACAGCCCGATGCCGAAGACCGCTCTCTCGGGGTACAGGGATGCCGATGCGCTGGAAAAAGATTACGCGGCGATGATTCGGAATAAGATTGAGGCCGAGGGAGGACCATCTTCGACCAGGATTGCCTATCGTAGTAAATTTACAGAAGAAGGAGCCGCCCAGGCCGTCTGAGGAGGAAAGGAGACACTATGTTTGATCCTGTTACCATGAAACTGCAGGTCGATCCGCTTATCGAAAGCGCCCTGCGCGAAGATATCACAGAAGAGGACGTCAGCACCAACTGCGTGATGCCGGAGGCAAAAGCGGGAGAGGTGGAGCTGATTGCAAAAGAAAAGGGGATTATCTGCGGACTTCAGATTTTTGAGAGAGTTTTTACTCTTCTCGATCCGGAAACAGAGGTGCGTTTTGAGGTAAAGGACGGAGAGGAAGTGCACGAAGGCGAGCGGATGGCAGTGGTGCGCGGCGATATCCGCGTCCTTCTCTCCGGAGAGCGCACCGCGCTGAACTATCTTCAGCGTATGAGCGGAATTGCCACCTGTACACATCAGGCGGCGAAACTGCTGGAGGGAACAGATATCTGGCTCCTCGACACACGGAAGACCACGCCGAACAATCGTATTTTTGAGAAGTATGCGGTCCGTGTCGGAGGCGGTCACAATCACCGTTTTAATCTGTCAGACGGGGTACTTCTGAAGGACAATCATATCGGCGCTGCGGGAGGCGTCAGGCAGGCGGTGCAGATGGCACGTGACTATGCTCCGTTTGTGCGGAAGATAGAAATCGAGACGGAGACGCTGGACGAGGTCCGCGAAGCGGCAGATGCCGGAGCAGATATCATCATGCTGGACAACATGGACCATGCTGCCATGGCGGAGGCAATAAAGATTATCGGCGGAAGGGCAAAGGTTGAAGTTTCCGGAAATGTGACCTGTGAAAAGATTGCGGCTCTGACGGATCTTGGTGTAAACTATATCTCAAGCGGGGCGCTGACACATTCCGCGCCGATTCTGGACATTTCGATGAAGCATCTCCATGCGCTCTGAACAGGATAAGCATGGGAGGCCGTTCGTCTGTAAGGCAGGTGAAGAGTTGTTGACAGGAAAGGAACGCCGCGAGGCCATTCTGAATATGCTGAAAAAAAGCGACCGGCAGATTTCGGGCGGGGCGCTTGCCAGACAGTTCTCGGTCAGCAGGCAGGTGATCGTCCAGGACATTGCCCTTCTGAGAGCCGAGGGAAGTCCGATTCTTTCGGCTGCCCGTGGCTATGTTCTGTCGCAGAACGGACAGGCAGCGGTCAGCCGCGTGTTTAAGGTCAGACATACACCGGAGCAGGCATGTGAAGAGATGAACCTTATTGTGGACTGTGGAGGCAGGATCGAAGATGTATTTGTCTATCACAGGGTATACGGGATCATCCGGGCACCGATGCATATCCGCTCCCGTCTGGACGTAAAACACTATCAGACAGAAATTTCCGGAGGCAAGAGCTCCCCTCTTTCCAACATCACAGCAGGATATCACTATCATACGGTTACGGCGGACAGTGCGGAAACGCTGGACATTATTCAGCAGGAGCTTGCCGCACACGGATTTCTCGCACAGCTTCAGGACTATGAACCGGTAGATTTCTGGTCCGATCAGAAAGAGAAGGCAAAGAATGAGTGAATTTCGCAAAATGAGAAGATTTAAACAGGAATTATCCAGAGAAAGGTGCTTGGAAATCCTTCAGTCCGCGCCCAGAGGGGTGCTGGCGCTCCACGGGGAAAACGGATTTCCCTATGCCATCCCGTTAAACCAGTATTATGACCCGGAAGACGGGAAGCTCTATTTTCATGGCGCAAAAGAAGGACTGAAAGCAGACCTGCTGAAACAGAACAATAAAGCCTGCTTTACCGTGATGGATGAAGGTTTTGTAAAAGAAGGGGAATGGGCGCTGAATATATGCAGTGTGGTCTGCCTTGGCCGGATTGAAACCGTGACAGACCACGGTATAGTTTTGGAGCAGTGCAGGAAGCTTGCCGGAAAATTCTATCCGACAGAGGAAGCAATCGAAAAAGAAATAGCGAGAGACGGAAACCGGGTAAACCTTCTGGCAATGACCATAGAGCGGATGACCGGAAAGATCGTCAAGGAATCATAAATAAATTTAGCGCTTATCTGGCGCTTGGGAATCTCTTCAAAAGTCCTATGACATTTGCGAAAAATACTGCAAAAGTCATAGGACTTTTGCAACACATTCTGCAAAAAAGGCAGGACTTTGTATGGATGAGAAATAGAGGCAGAGGATTTCCTGCTTACGACACGTTAAATCTGTGTTTCTCTTTTTTCACACATCGGTTATAATAAGTCTGAATTGTATAAACAAAATATTGCATGTCTGCGAATTGATTTTTAACAGGACAGATCCGACAGCAGCGGATGCGTCTGCTGTCAGTCAGAGCAGGCAGCGGCAGTGTACAGCGACAAGAAGGGAGGGGTTGCTATGCTGAAGGATTTTGTCAAGGCCGTTCCGCCGGAGGAAGAGCAGCTGAAAGAGGAGCTGGCGGCCGCACAGGATAAGCTGGGCGTTTATCAGCTGAAGATTAAAGAGAAAAAACTTCCGGTCATGGTTATTTTTGAGGGCTGGGGCGCGGCAGGCAAAGGCGGTACGATCGGGCGGGTCATTAAGAATATCGATCCGCGGTTTTTCCGGGTCAAGACGACTGCGGAGCCTACGGCGGAAGAAAAAAGATATCCTTTCCTGTACCGGTATCTGCTGGATATTCCGGAAGCGGGAAAGTTCACCTTTTTCGACAGCTACTGGATGGAAGAGATTGTCTGCGGCAGAATGAACGGAACGCTGGACGAAGAGATGTACCGCCGCAGAATACGCAGCATTACGACAGCAGAGCGTTCCCTGACAGACAACGGATATCTGATTATGAAATTCTTTTTCCAGATTGGAAGAAAGGAGCAGAAAAAGCGGCTGGAAGCGCTTAAGGCCGACGAGAATACCAGCTGGCGCGTAGCGGAGAAGGATCTCCACGAAAATAAATATTATGATAAATATCTGGATGCGTATGACCGGTATCTGACAGATACCAACCGGTCTACATCGCCCTGGTATATCATTGACGCGAAGAACAGAAAATGGGCGGAGCTGCAGGTCCTGAGATTTCTGAACCAGGGAATCGAGACGGCCCTGAAAAATCAGGCGCTGGCGGTTCCCGTGCTTCAGAATACGTTTCCGCTGGTTCCCATGCCGAAGCTTGCGGATGTCACGCTGGATGACAAGACCATGGCGGAGGAAGCGTACAAAAAGGAACTGGACCGCCTGCAGGCGGAACTTCTGGAGCTGCACTACAGGCTCTACCGGAAGAAGATTCCTGTTATTATCGCTTACGAAGGCTGGGACGCGGCCGGAAAGGGAGGAAATATTAAAAGAATCGCGGGCGCCCTGGATCCGAGAGGGTATGAGGTGCATCCGATTGCCAGTCCGGAACCGCATGAAAAGGCACGCCATTTTCTTTGGCGTTTCTGGACAAGGCTTCCGAAAACAGGGCATATCGCAATTTTCGACCGGACCTGGTACGGCCGGGTGATGGTGGAACGCCTGGAAGGCTTCTGCAGTGAAAATGACTGGCAGAGAGCCTATAACGAGATCAATGAGTTTGAGCGGGAGCTGACCGAATGGGGCGCTGTCGTCATTAAGTTCTGGGTGCAGATTGATAAGCAGACGCAGCTGGAACGGTTCACCGAGAGGCAGAATACGCCGGAAAAACAGTGGAAGATCACGGACGAGGACTGGAGAAACCGGGAGAAGTGGGATCAGTATGAGACGGCGGTCAATGAGATGCTGCAGAAAACCAGCACAGCCTTTGCGCCCTGGCATATTCTGGAATCCAATGATAAGAAATATGCCAGGATCAAAGCGCTGAAGATTGTCACAGAGGAAATCCGCAGGGCCTGCCAGAAAAAATGACAAGAGCCTTATTGGACGGTTTTGCCATGCGGAGCAGCTCTCCCCTGCGGATGTGAATAGACCAAAAGGACTGTTTCAGGATTCCGGACGATTCAGCTGGCTGTCCAGTTCCTCCAGGAGCCGGTCATTTTCTTCGGGGGTCATGAAACAGAAGCGGAAAAATTTGCTGCTCAGGAAGGGGAAGGTGGAGCAGTTGCGGATCATCAGCCCTTTCCGGATGCAGCGGTCGAATAGAAGATCCGCGTCTGTGTCCTCGCGCAGAATTTTTACCAGGACAAAATTGGCGGTAGGATCGTAGACTTTTACGGACGGCCATTCTTTCAGCCGGCGGCAGATCCGTTCCCGCTCGGTATTGATCAGCTCCCTGGTTTTGTCAATATACTCCTGATCCGTAAACATCAGCCGTCCGGCAATTTCGGCCAGGGAACTGATGGTCCAGGGATTCTGTCTGGCACTGATGGAGCGGATCAGGTCGGTATTCCCTGTGATGGCATAGCCCAGCCGCAGACCGGGCGCCGCGAAGAATTTGGATGTGCCGCGCAGTACGGCAAGGTTGGAGTAGTAGCCGGTCAGCGGGACGGAGGAGATTTTTGCCTCCGGATGCGTAAATTCCACGTAGGTTTCGTCTACCATCAGAAAAATCCCGTGCTGCAGACAGGCGTCCAGGATGACGCGCATATCGTCGCGGCAGATGGAAGTGGAGGTGGGGTTGTTCGGATTGCACAGGATCAGGAGATCCAGGTCATCGGTCAGATGGGAGCAGAAGTCCGAAACATCCATCTGAAAATCCCTGCTTTCCTGCAGAGGGTAGTAAAGCGTGTGTCCCCCCGTGAGAGTGATTTCCCGCTCGTACTCTGAATAGGACGGGCCGAGAATCATTGCTTTTTTCGGCTGTTCGGACTGGATAACCAGGGAGATCAGCTCGGTGGATCCGTTGCCGACCACGACGTTTTCCGGCTGTGTACCCGCGTAGGCGGCGATGCACTTCCGAAGCTCCTTGTATTCCCTGTCCGGATAGGTGGTAATGGCGTCCAGCTGCTCACTGAGAGAGCGGCGCAGTTTTCCGGATATACCAAGCGGGTTGATGTTGGCCGAGAAGCTGACAATTTTTTCCTTTTTGATCCCGTAGATCTCTTCTATTTTTTCCAGGTCGCTGCCGTGAAAATGGTCTTTGTGTTTTAATACCAGCTGCATTTGGATTACCTCTTTTCCCTTGTTTGCATCCGCCTAACTTGTGGGGTATAATTATTTTCAGTCTAATTCGGCTGTGGTTTTCAGTCAAGAGGGGTTATACATGGCGAAGCAAGAGGGGACAACTATTGGGTTTGTTTACGACCTTCCGGAGCTTGTGCTTTCGGAGGAGAGAATCCGGCTTACGGTTCCGGAGGGAGAGACAGGGACGTTTACGTTTTTTGTCTCGGCTTCGGACGGAAGCAGGATTCATGGTCTTGCCGCCTCGGATGAGCCAAGAATCCGACTGGATTCCGCGGATTTTGAAGGGGAAAACTGCAGGCTCTCCGGAACCGTGGATCTGACCGGATGGAAGCCGGGGGAGAGCTTTGAGGGGGCGGTGACGATCATTTCCTGCCTGGGGGAAAAGGTGGTCTCTGTCTGCGCGGAAATTTCTGTGGAAGGGCAGGACAGCTTTGATCCGGAGGTGCAGACGCTGGAAGATTTCGCGAAGGTCTGCCAGAAGAGCCTCAGGGAAGGCTTCCGCCTGTTTACCAATCCGGAGTTTTCCCGTATCCTGAACGGAAAAAACAGGCCGTATACCGCATTCTACAAGGGAATGTCCCACAATCCGGTCACGTATCAGCATCTGGAGGAATTTCTGGTTTCTACCGGAAAAAAGGAGCCGGTTGTTCTCTCGTTGGATAAGCAGCAGAAGGGTGTGTTTCATCTGGAGGCATCTCAGAAGGACACGCTCTATCTGTACCGGAGTACCTGGGGATATGTGCGCATCGAGGTGGAGACGGAGTGCGATTTCCTGGAGGTGGAAAAGAAAACTATTACCACCGAGGATTTTATCGGCCGTGTATACGGGCTGGAATACATCGTACATGCGGATAAAATCGGGGAAGGCAGGCAGTTCGGAAAAATTGTGCTCCGCAGTGTTCATCAGACGCTGGAGTATCAGGTGGAGGTCTCCCGCCACGGGGAGGCGCAGATCCGCCCGGACGCGGTCAGAAACCGCAGGATATCCTGGCTGCTGCGGGATTATCTGGGGCTTCTGCTCCACCGGCTGGATTACCACACCTGGCAGGAAAGCGCCGCGATGACGGTTCACGACATGCGGGAGGCGGATCCGGAGGATTCTCTTGCCTTGCTCTACGCGGCCTACCTGGATCTTTCCAGGGAAGATAATACCGGGGTGCTGGAAAACCTCTGGCCGGTGAAGGACGGGAAGATCAAGCTGAAAAACCGGGAGGAGAGAGCGATTTACCTCTCTCTCGCAAAGGCGGCAGGCCTGCTTCCTGCGGAAAAAAACAATATCACCGGCACGCTGCAGCGGTATCTGGAGCGTCAGCCGAACAGCTATGTCATTCTGCATCTGTTGCAGAAGGAGATTCATGCCGAGGAGTTTTCCCGCGCGGACCAGTTGGCCCAGCTGGAGGCGTGTTTTAATGCCGGCTGCACCAGCCCGTTCCTGTATCTGGAGGCCTGGAATATTCTGAAGCAGGAAGAGTCCCTGCTGCGGCGGCTGTCGCCCTTTATGCTGCAGGTGCTCTGCTTTGCACAGAGGTATCAGATGCTGACGGAGGGACTTCTTCTCCGGACAGCGTTTCTCAGCGGAAACAGCAAGCATTTCAGTGCTCCGGTAACGAGGATTCTTACCAGTGGTTATGAGAAATATCCTTCCCCGGACGTTCTGGAAGCAATCTGCAAGCAGCTGATTAAGGGTGATCCTCTCCGGAAGGAATGCTTTCCGTGGTTTGCCAGGGCAGTGGAAGCGGAGATCCGCATTACCCGGCTGTATGAATATTACATGGAGACCTGTGACAAACCGGCCTCTGTTTCGCTGCCGCTTCCGGTTCTTATGTATTTTGCCACCAACAATACGCTCGGAGAGAAAAAACGGGCGAGGCTGTATGCCAGTGTCATTCTCCACAAGGAGGAGGATTTCACCAGTTATGAGAATTACAGCAGAAATATGAAGGAATTCGCGGAGATGTCCCTGGCCAGGGGACGGATTAACCGGGATTATGCGGTCCTGTACCGGGAATTTTTCCGGACGCCGGATTCCAGAGAACAGGCGGAACAGCTGGTGGATGTGATGTTTGCCAGGAGGCTGATAACAGCGGACCGGAGGATCCGCCAGGTTGTGGTCACCCATAATGCCCTGAAGGAAGAACAGTGCTATCCCTGCCGCGACGGCGTGGCATATCCCAGAATCTATTCGGAAGACGCCTGCATTCTTCTGGAGGATGACAGACACCGCCGTTTCGGCACAACGGTCCGGTATTCGGCGGAGCCCCTGATGGATGAGAGGGAAAGTGCCAGGCAATGTCTTTCCATGGGCGCGGAGAACGCCGGCCTGGAGCTTTATCTGTGCAGGGAAAAGGCCTTTCAAATGGATGTGAACAGCGCCAGTGTGGAGGATTACAGAAAAGCAGTCCAAAACGAGGCCTTCACGGATGAGTACCGGAATATTATCCGCAGAAAGCTGGTGGAGTTTTATCTGCATCACCCCACGGAGGACAGCAGGTCGGCGGTTCCGACGAAGGAAGTGGAAGCCTATGCCTCCGCGGATAAAGCGGGAACCGTTTCCATTCTGATCCGTGACGGAAGGTATCAGGACGCCTTCCGGATTGTAGAAAAATACGGGGCGGAGGGCATTCCCGCGGATCAGCTTCTGAAACTCACCAGCCGGCTGATTCTTCAGAATGATTTTGAAGAAAATCCGGTTCTGGTCAGTCTGGCCTGGCAGGTCTTTTCCAAGGATAAATATGATGACGTCATTCTGATTTATCTCCGGGATTATTACGATGGTTCCATCCGGCATCTCTGCCGTTTGTGGAGGCGCGCGGAGGGCTTCCAGCTGGATACCTATACCCTGGAAGAGAGAATCCTGCTCCGCTCTATGGCATCCCGGCAGTTTCCGGAGTGCGGGGAAGAAATCCTGGGGGCTTATATCCGACAGCAGGGAAGCCGCAGGGTTATCCAGGCTTTTCTGACCTATCTGGCATCCTGGTATTTTCTGGGCGGAAGAAAAACGCCGGAGCTTGCTTTCTCCGGGATCGAGCAGCAGATTCTGCAGGGAGAACAGCTGGACATTGTCTGCAGGCTTGCGCTGCTCCGGCACTATTCGGAGCTCTGCGCGGACGGAATGGCAGATGCGCCGGACAAGGAGAAAGAATCCCCGCAAGGTGCAGCCGGTTCTGCCGCGGCTGCGGACGGAACGGCAGATGCGCCGGACAAGGAGAAAGAATCCCCGGAAGATGCGGGCGGAACAGCAGGGCATGCGGAAGAGCTGCCGGGAACCGGGAATACGGCAGCGGGTCAGAAAAACCCTCTGACAGAGACACAGGAAAAAATTGCGGAGCAGCTGCTTCGTGAAATGGATGAGAACGGGATGCGCTTTGAGTTTTTCGGCAGACTGCCCCAGAAGCTGATCCAGGCCTATCAGATCGAGGATAAGGTTTTTGTAGAGGAACAGTTTCGTCCGGACAGCCGGGTGATTCTGCATTACCGCCTGCAGGAACAGAACGGCGGGGACAGCGGCTGGATCTCAGAGCCGATGCGAAATGTCTACAGAGGGATTTTTGTTCGGGAGTTTCTTCTTTTCTACGGAGAGACGCTGACCTATTACCTCAGTATTCTGGAACACGGAGAAATCCGTAAGACGGATAGCTATCAGGTTTCCCTGGTCGGGATGGATACCGGGGGCATTACCCGGTACAAGCTGCTGAACCACATGCTGGAGGCAAGAGCAGAAGGAAACCAGGCGGAGCTTACAAGGACACTGCGGCAGTATCAGAGTCAGGATGCATACGTCCGGAAGCTGCTCCCACTGATGGAATGATTGTTCCGGGCGCGCCGGAGAGGAAGCAGGAGGCAGAGTATGCGTGTACACAATCTCATAGTCGGGATTGACTTGAACAGGACGGCTCCCCAGCTGTGTTACTTTGACACGGAGCGTGGAGATTCCGGTACGGCTCCCCTGAAAGCCGGAAATGAGGAAATCTCCTTCCGGGAAGTTCTGGATGCCTGTGAGAAGCAGGTAGGGGATAATCTTTACGAGGACGCAGAGAGCGTGCGGCAGGAGCAGGAGATCCTGGCGGATAAAACGGCCGGAATGCTGCGGCAGGCTCTTGCCACTCTTGGGCTGGAGGATCCCGGAAGCCAGGTATCCGGCATGATGATTACGGTTCCGGTTCTGTCCCGGGCGCTGGTCAATCTGATCCAAGGCGTCTATGAGCGCTTGGAGCTGGACAGTAGCCGGGCATTCCTGCAGGATTACAAGGAGAGCTTTTACTATCACACCCTTTACCAGAAAAAGGAACTCTGGTCCAGAAATGTGGGCTTTTTCCTGTTTCAAGACAGGGATGTGAGCTTCTGTTCGCTTTCGTCCAACCACATGACCAGACCGGTTACGGTAACCGTGGAAAGCGGCATGACGGTTCATCTGAATGGAGACCCCTCGGTCTGGGACAGCCAGTTCTGCCGGATGGTGGATGACTCCCTGCGGCAGAATCTGTACTCCTCTGTTTTCCTGATGGGGGAAACCTTCGACAAGACGGCTATGAGCCGCTCCACCGCCCTGCTCTGCAAGGGAGGCAGGAAGGTTTTTGTGGTAGACAACCTTTTTGCCAGGGGAGCCTGCTGCGGCGCAAGAGAAAAGACGGTGGAGAGACGGCTGGCCGGCTATCTGTACCTGGGAGATGAACTGATCCGGAACAACGTCGGCATGCAGATGACGGTGCAGGGGACAAAGACGTTTTACCCGCTGATCAGTGCCGGCGTAAACTGGTATGAGGCGGAACGGGACTGTGAGATCCTGCTGGTCGGGGATCCGGAGCTTACCTTCACGCTGACCGGGATGGACGGGGGGAACCGGAGGGAAGTACGTATGGAGCTTCCGGGACTGCCCCAGAGGCCGCCTAAGACCAACCGGCTTCACCTGCGGTTCAGCTTTGAGTCCGCCCACCGGATGATGATCGAGGTGCAGGATATCGGTTTTGGGGAGATGTATCCGGGAACGGGGCAGATCTGGAGAGAGGAACTGAAAGCCTGAAAATCCGGGAGGATTCCCGTAAAGGAGAGCATGAATCATGAGTGAAGTGATACTTTGTCAGGTGCCCCGCGCGGAACAGCCTTTTTACGCGGAGGATATCGATCTGAAGCTGTATTCCATCGAGGAACTCTGCTATTTTATGCAGGGACATCCGGCCCTCCTTGATCGTGATTTTTTCGGACCGGCTATGACGGACTGGCTTGGAGGGGAACTGCGTCTGCACCGCCTGGCGGAGACGCTGGAAAAGCAGAGAGCCGGAGGCGCGGGGCTTGCGGATCTGATCCTGCCGGTTTTTCAGGAAATCGGCTGGCTCAGTCCTGCGGAAAAAAACACATGGTCGGAAAAGATACAGGAGATGGAAAAACTGCCGGGGGAGGTCCGGCTGAAGCAGAAGGGGGATGTGCTTGCCGGATATGAAAAGTACACCAGGGCGGTCAGCTGTTACCAAAAGGCGCTGAAGCTGTCGGAAGGCGCGGAGCATTCCACGGGGGCGCAGTTCCGGGGCACGGTGTACTACAACGCGGGAGCGGTCTTTGCGCGGCTCTTTCAGATGGAGGAAGCGTGCGAGTGCATGAAAAAGGCGTTTGACCTGCTTCAGACATCCGCCGCCCGGAACGGCTATCTTTTCTGCGTCCGCATGAAGGACGGCGAAGAGGCGTTTCAGCGGAAATGTGAGGAATTGGGTGTCGGGGAACCGGACCGGGAGGAGATGGAGCGTCAGATCCGGTCTCTTCCGGAGCCGTCTGTGCCGGAGGATATGGATGCCGCACTGAACCTGTGGGTGCGGGAGTATCACAGGCAGACGGATCTGTAAAAGGCGGAAGTTCGGACGGAATCAGCATTTGCAGGGAGGCGGAACGGGAAAATGAAGGTTGTTTTGCTGGCAGGAGGCTTCGGAACAAGGATATCCGAGGAGTCCCAGTTTAAGCCGAAGCCGATGGTAGAGATCGGAGGAAAACCGATTCTCTGGCATATCATGAAGGAATACCTCTACTATGGATTTAATGACTTCATTATCTGCGCGGGCTATAAGCAGCAGGTTATTAAAAAATGGTTCGCGGATTACTATCTGAACAGTTCGGATGTACAGTTTGATTTTACAAACGGAAGGAATGAGATGCGGGTGCTGGAGTCCCACTGTGAGCCCTGGAAGGTCACGGTGGTGGATACAGGACTGCACACCATGACTGGGGGAAGAATCTGTCGAATCCGGAAATATGTGGGAGACGAGCCTTTTTTTATGACCTATGGAGACGGGGTCTGCGATGTCAACATCCGGGATCTTCTGAAATTTCATCAGCAGCACGGAAAAATCGCGACGCTTACCGCTGTCATCATGGAACAGCAGAAGGGGATTCTGAATATCGGGGGAGACAACGCGGTGAAGTCCTTCCGGGAGAAGAATATCCAGGACAGTTCCCCGATCAACGCGGGATACATGGTCCTGAATCCGGAGATCTTTGACTATATTGAGGGGGATGATACAGTTTTCGAGAAGGAACCGCTGGAGCGGCTGGCGGAAGAGGGGGAGCTGATGTCCTACATGCACAAGGGATTCTGGCAGTGCATGGACAACAAGCGGGAGATGGATATGCTGGAAAAGCTTTTGGCGTCCGGAAACGCGCCCTGGAAAAAATGGGAAGAATAAAGCAGTGCTGCGCTTCTGCTGCCTGCCGGCCCGTCAAGGTGTCCGGCAGGCTTTTTCTTTTCTGCCCCAGAAGAGGTTACATGACCGCCATGACGATCAGATGGACCACAAAGGAACAGATCCAGGCAATGACACACTGGAAGAGCACCATGCCTGCCGCCCATTTTCCTCCGAGCTCATTGCGGACGGAGGAGATGGCTGCCACACAGGGGGTGTAAAGCAGGCAGAAGACAAGGAGCGCCACGGCGGCGGAAGGTTCCAGGGACGCCATGAGGGCGGCGGTGGAGCCAAAGAGTACGTTCAGGGTGGAGACAACACTCTCCTTCGCAAGAAATCCTGTGATCAGCGAGGTGGAAATTCTCCAGTCCCCGAAGCCGAGCGGCCGGAAAACAGGTGCGATGACGCTTGCGATGACGGCCAGCATGGACTTCTGGGAATCGGTCACCATGGTCAGATGGAAATCAAAGGTTTCCAGGAACCAGATGACGATGGATGCCAGAAAGATGATGGTAAATGCCCGCTGAAGAAAGTCCTTTGCCTTCTCCCACAGCAGCTGGGCGACATTTTTCGGGCTGGGCAGCCGGTAGTTCGGAAGCTCCATGACAAAGGGGACAGCCTCTCCCTTGAATACCGTATCCTTGGAAATCCGCGCCACCAGAATGCCGACCAGAACGCCCAGTGCGTAGAGGCCGATGACAATCTGCCATGCGTATTTCGGGAAAAAGGCGGCGACAAAGAAGCCGTAAATCGGATATTTTGCGGTGCAGCTCATAAAAGGAGTCAGCATGATCGTCATTTTCCGGTCACGCTCCGAGGGAAGCGTGCGCGAAGCCATAATGCTCGGCACGGAGCATCCGAAGCCGATCAGCATGGGCACAATGGATCTTCCGGAAAGGCCGATTCTCCGGAGAAGCTTGTCCATGACAAAGGCAATCCGTGCCATATAGCCGGTATCCTCCAGCAGCGAGAGGAAGAAGAACAGCGTTACAATAATCGGCAGGAAGGACAGGACGGAGCCCACCCCGGTAAAAATGCCGTCAATAATCAGCGAGTGCAGGACGGTATTGACATTCGCGGCAGTCAGCGCCTGGTCGGTAAGCGCGGTCAAAGCGCTGATGCCCGCGGCCATCAGATTCTGCAGGGCAAGGCCGATCACGCCGAAGGTAAGCCAGAAAACCAGTCCCATAATCAGAATAAAGGACGGTATGGCCGTATATTTCCCCGTCAGGATTTTGTCGATCTTCAGGCTCCGGAGATGTTCTTTGCTCTCATGCGGCCTTACAACGGTTGCGGCGACCAGTTTCTTTATAAATTGGAAGCGCATGTCGGCAATGGCTGCGGTGCGGTCCAGCCCGCGCTCTTCCTCCATCTGCACGATAATGTGCTCAATCATCTCTTTTTCATTCTGGTCCAGCTTCAGCGCGTCCATGACAAGCTTGTCGTTTTCACACAGCTTGGTCGCCGCAAAGCGGACCGGTATGTCAGCTGCCAGCGCATGGTCTTCAATCAGGTGCATAATCGCGTGCAGACAGCGGTGTACAGCCCCTCCGTGGTCATTTTTATCGCAGAAATCGGTGCGGCCGGGGCACTCCTGGTAGTGCGCGATATGCAGGGCATGCTTGACCAGCTCCTCGACCCCTTCCCCCTTTACCGCGGAAATCGGGACGACAGGGATTCCCAGCATGGACTCCATCAGGTTTACCCGGACAGAGCCGCCGTTCCCGCGCAGTTCGTCCATCATATTCAGGGCAAGGACAACCGGGCGGTCCAGCTCCATCAGCTGCATCGTCAGGTAAAGGTTGCGCTCGATATTCGTGGCGTCCACGATATTGATAATGGCTGTCGGTTTTTCTCCGATGATAAACTGACGGGTGACGATTTCCTCATCCGTGTAGGGGGACATGGAATAGATGCCGGGCAGGTCGGTGATCTCCGTGTTGGGATGTCCCTTGATGGCTCCGCTCTTCCGGTCAACCGTCACGCCGGGGAAATTGCCGACGTGCTGGTTGGCGCCTGTCAGCTGGTTAAACAGGGTTGTTTTTCCGCAGTTTTGGTTGCCTGCAAGGGCAAAGGTCAGCCGGGCGTCGTCCGGAAGCGGATGCTCCCCTTTTTTTACATGATACCGGCCACCCTCGCCAAGACCGGGATGCTCCAGCAGTGCGGAACCCGGTTCGGCCGGATTCTCCCCTTTTGGGGATGTTCCTTCGGAGGAAAGAATTCCCGCCGCCGTCCTGGCGGCGGATGCCTTTTTTTCGTCCGCGGTCAGGGGACGGACGGATATTTTTTCGCCGTCCGCGACCCGCAGGGTCAGTTCATAGCCTGCCACCTTCAGCTGCATGGGATCGCCCATGGGGGCATATTTTTCAAGCGAGACTTCTACACCGGGGATCAGACCCATGTCCAGAAAGTGCTGCCGCAAAGCACCCTCCCCGCCAACTGCTGTAATAATGCCGGATTCCCCGATGTCAAGGCCGGTCAGGGTATTATTCTGTTGTATCACTGCTGCAAATCCCTCCATTGAAGAAGATCAGAGCCGTTTTGGGGAGAATATGCCATTTCTCCGAAGGCTCTATTCCAATGTTTATTTTCTACCGGTTAGTCTAACACAACGTCCGCCTCAGGACAACCGGGCTGAAAATGCCGGAAATGTGGTTTTTCCTGAAAAAGCATAGTATAATATGTTTTCGGAACAGTCTGCCGGCAGCCTCCGGGTGATGTGCGGCAGAAAGTTCCGGAGATAACAGAAGGAAGGCTTTCGATTATGACGATATCTGTTAAAAACGAAAAAGAAGAAGAAAACGATACCTATACAGAAGCCCTGGAGGCTATGAAGAACGATCCGGATATCCGGGTCATGAGGCAGTTCAGGCAGCACACGGTCAGCAATACCTTTAATCATGTGTGCCATGTGGCCAGGATGAGCCACAAAATAGAAAAAAGGCTTCACGTTAAGGTCGATGAGAAATCCCTGCTGCGGGGAGCTGTCCTGCACGATTATTATCTGTACGATTTCCGGGATCATCCCATGGGCGCTTACCGGCACGGAACCTCCCACGCCGGCACGGCGCTTAAAAACGCGGAGGAAAAATTCAATCTGAACGAGACGGAGAAGAATATCATCTACAGCCATATGTGGCCGCTGAACCTTACGCATCTTCCGAGATGCAAAGAGGCATGGATTGTGACACTGGCGGATAAGATCTGCGCGTTTGAGGAGATGGTCCTGCACATAAATTTTTCAGAGGGGTAAAACAATGGCCAGATATATCAGGTATCTGAAAAACCGGATCCGTCTGGACAGGCGGACATTTATTCTGTATACGGTTCTGCGCGCGCTGGTTCTTTTCTGCATGATCCGGCAGATTTTTGTGCGGAATTATGAGGGAGTGGGGATCTGTCTGCTATCCCTGCTCCTTTTTCTTGCTCCAAGCTTCATGGAGGACAATCTGGAAATAGAAATCCCCCCGCTGTTTGAGGGAATCATCTATCTTTTTATTTTCGCCGCGGAAATTCTGGGAGAGGTGGATAACTTTTACATTAATCTTCCGGGATGGGACACCATGCTGCATACGATTAACGGGTTTCTCTGCGCAGCGGTAGGATTTTCCCTGATCGATCTGCTGAACCGGCACAGCAAAAGGATTCAGCTCTCCCCGCTCTATCTGTGTCTGGTGGCCTTCTGTTTCTCTATGACAGTCGGGGTCTGCTGGGAGTTCATCGAGTGCGCGGGAGATCTTTTCTTCGGACAGGATATGCAGAAGGACTTTATTGTCAGGCAGTTTCAGTCTGTCACCCTGGATCCCACCCATTCCCAGATTCCGATCGCGGTAAAAGACATCGAAAAAACGGTGATTTACACAGCCTCCGGGAAAACCTACACCATTTCCGGCGGCTATCTGGATATCGGAATTCTGGATACCATGAAGGATCTCATGGTGAATTTTATCGGCGCGCTGGTCTTCAGCCTGTTCGGCTACCGGTACCTGAAGAAAGCGGGAAGAAATCCTGCCCGTTACGCAAAGATTGCCGAAAACCTGATTGTACGTGCCGTAGATAAGAACGGGAAACCTGTGAAGACCGTACCGGTGGAAGAGGATGCTCCGCTTCCCGAAGAAAAAACGGAAACAGAGAATTTGTCAGAACAGGACAAGGAATCCGGACAGGGCGGAAAAACAGAGGACAAAGGCACGGAAAAAAAGGAAGAACAGTGCCCGGCACCTGTTGAGGAAGAACAAAAGGACAGGAAGGGGCATCTGCGCCGTCTGGACAGGAAGCTGGTCTCCAGCGGACATGTTCTGGACTTTTATCATGATGTCATGGAGCTTCCGGACGGAAAAAAGGAGATCTGGGATTTTGTCGCGCACAGGAAAAAGGGCGGAGCCTGCGTTGTCCCGGTTCTGCCGGATGAAAAAATCCTTCTGATCCGCCAGTTCCGCCCCGCCATCGGCAGGGAAACGCTGGAGCTTCCCGCCGGGGCGAAGAATTCCTATGAAGAGGATACGGAGGTAACGGCTCTGCGCGAACTGGAGGAGGAAACCGGCTATACCTGCGACCAGCTGACCCCGCTGCTGAAGCTGCAGACCGCCACTGCCTGGTGTGATGAAAGTACGGCGGTTTATCTGGCAAAACCGGTAGAAAAAAAGGGTGCGCAGCAACTGGATGAGGCGGAGGAAATCAGCCTGGAGAGCTATTCGCCGGAGGAACTGAAACGGAGGATTGAGAGCGGAGAGATCCAGGATTCCAAGACGGTGGCAGGCATTCTGGCGTATCTTCTGGAACAAAAAGAAGATTAAACAAACAGAAATGCTGTATTCTTTCTCCCGTGTGTGGTAGGATATTTCCATATACGGACAAATGTCCGCAGAGGGAGGAGAAAGGTATGGCTGTTCTTATTTTTTTCAAAAGTGTAGTTAAAAAATACAATTCCATGAGTCTCATTCTGCGAATTGTTATCGGCATGGGCATCGGAATCGTGCTGGCTCTTCTGGTTCCAGGAGCGGCCTGGATTGCCGTATTCGGAGATCTGTTTGTCGGCGCGCTGAAGGCGATCGCCCCGGTTCTTGTCTTCGTTCTGGTAGCCGGCGCGCTGGCGCAGGGCGGCAGCCGTCTGGACAGGCGTTTCGGGATGGTTCTCTGGCTGTACATGCTCAGCACGTTTTTGGCCGCAGTCGTTGCGGTGATCGGGAGTTTTACGTTTCCGCAGACCCTTGTTTTTACCGAGGCGGCGCAGGCGGATGCCATACCGCAGGGAATCGGCGAGGTACTCCAGAATGTCCTGATGAACATCATCGCCAATCCGTTTTCCGCGTTTATCAATGCCAATTACATCGGCATTTTGTTCTGGGCTGTTATGTTCGGGCTCGGCATGAAAAAATTCGCCTCGGATAACAGCAGGACTTTTATGGCAAATGTGTCGGATGCCATCTCCCAGGTGGTACGGTGGATTATCAATCTGGCTCCGTTCGGGATCATGGGACTGGTGTTCAATACGGTCTCCACAAACGGCCTGTCTGTCTTTACCGTCTACGGGAAACTTCTGCTTCTTCTGGTGGGATGTATGATGGTCGTCTCTCTGGCTGTGGACCCGCTGATCGCGGCGCTGCATCTGCGGCGGAATCCTTATCCGCTGGTTTTCAAATGCCTGCGGGAAAGCGGGCTCACTGCCTTCTTTACCAGAAGCTCCGCGGCAAATATTCCGATCAATATGGCGCTGTGTGAAAGAATGGGTCTGGATAAGGATATGTATTCCGTTTCCATACCGCTGGGAGCCACCATCAATATGGACGGCGCCGCGGTAACCATAACGGTTATGACCCTGGCGGCGGCACATACCCTGGGAATTTCCGTGGATATTCCGACGGCACTGGTCCTGAGTGTGCTGTCTACGCTTGCCGCCTGCGGCGCTTCCGGTGTGGCAGGCGGATCGCTGCTGCTGATTCCGATGGCATGTTCGCTGTTTGGGATCTCCAATGATATTGCCATGCAGGTGGTGGGAGTAGGCTTTATTATCGGCGTTGTCCAGGACAGTGTGGAGACTATGCTGAATTCTTCCGGTGATGTCATGTTTGCGGCGACCGCGGAGTTCTGTGCCTGGCAGAAGGAGGGCAAACCGCTTCCGGCCTTCATGTACTCGAAACGAGAGAGGAAAAAGCTCGGACTTTCGGATAAATAGGGAAGGGTTTGTTGACATGCCGGGGTGTCTGCCATAAAATCACTTTATATGTTTTTTACAATTCCGGGCAGACAGATGTTCACTGCAGCCTGAAAAAATGAGGGAGAAGATGGAAAAATGAATGAAAAAGAAGCCAAACGGGTGAAAAGAGACAGAATCGCCCTGCTGATTGCTGTCGTCTGTGTGATCGCTGTCCTTGTAACCGGGGCGGTGACCACCAATCAGGATACGGTCCAGGAATCTTTCTGGGCGCTGGTCCCGCCGATTATTGCCATTGCGCTGGCGCTTGTGACCAAGGAGGTTTACAGTTCCCTGTTTATCGGAATCCTTTCCGGCGCGATGCTGTATTCCGGCTTCAGCTTTGAGGGTACGCTGACCCATACGTTTCAGGACGGCGTGATCTCTGTTCTTTCGGATTCTTACAATGTCGGTATTCTGGTATTTCTGGTTATTCTGGGTATCATGGTCGCCATGATGAACCGCGCCGGAGGTTCCGCGGCGTTTGGCCAGTGGGCTTCCAGACATATTAAGACAAGGGCGGGCGCGCAGTTTGCGACGATTGTTCTGGGAATCCTGATTTTTATTGACGATTATTTTAACTGCCTGACAGTGGGAAGTGTCATGCGTCCGGTGACGGACAAGCATCAGGTGTCCCGCGCGAAGCTGGCCTATCTGATCGACGCCACGGCGGCCCCGGTCTGCATCATTGCGCCGATCTCCTCGTGGGCTGCCGCTGTCTCCGGCTTTGTGGAGGGAAAAAACGGAATTGCATTGTTTGTGCAGACGATCCCGTACAATTTTTATGCCCTTTTAACCATTGCTATGATGATTATGCTGGTAGCTCTGAATGTGGACTACGGTCCTATGGCGCTGCATGAGAAGAATGCTATACGCGGAGATCTGTACACAACGCCGGACCGCCCTTATGCAAATGAATCAGAAAAAAAGGTAAGCGCAAAGGGCACGGTTTTTGACCTGGTTATTCCGGTTGCCGCCCTTGTGGTCTGCTGCGTCATCGGGATGATCTACACCGGAGGATTTTTCTCCGGGACCGATTTTGTCGACGCGTTTGCGGGCAGCGACGCCTCTGTCGGCCTGGTGTTCGGTTCCTTTTTCGGACTTGTGATTACGATTGTCATTTACCTGGTCCGCGGGGTGCTTTCCTTTAAGGACTGCATGGATTGCGTTCCGGAGGGCTTTAAGGCGATGGTTTCCCCGATTCTGATTCTGACCTTTGCCTGGTCGCTGAAGGCAATGACGGACAGCCTGGGTGCCAAGGAATATGTGGCGGGACTGGTGCAGCACTCCGCTTCCGGTTTCATGAACTTCCTGCCCTGCATTATTTTCCTGATTGCTGTTTTCCTGTCTTTTGCGACAGGGACTTCCTGGGGAACCTTCGGCATCCTGATTCCGATTGTAGTCCATGTGTTTGAAAACGGGGACTACCGCATGATGATTATCGCCATGTCTGCCTGCATGGCAGGCGCGGTCTGCGGCGACCACTGCTCGCCCATTTCCGATACCACCATCATGTCCTCGGCGGGAGCGCAGTGTAATCACCTGAATCATGTGACGACGCAGCTTCCCTATGCCATGACCTGTGCCGCGGTTTCCTTTGTCACTTATATTATTGCCGGGCTGACGAAGTCCGCGTGGATTTCCCTTCCCTGCGGCCTTGTCATTCTGCTGGCGGTTCTGCTGATGATGAAGAAAAGGCAGAAAAATGCGGCGGCCTGAATAGCGGCATTTCCGCCCGGTCTGCCGGTTTCAGGCGGCCCGGGGTTTACAGACGGTCACAGATTTGTTGCGTCAGCAATGGATCTGTGGCCGTCTGTGTATTACTCTGAAAACAGAAAAAAGAGAGCAGGCTTTTCTCACAGTTTAATCAAAGTTTATGCCGTCTGCCAAAGGCGGCGGAATGGAGTGTACGATGATCGGAATAGGTATTGATACCGGAGGAACCTATACAGACGCAGTTGTCTACGACTGCGACGCAAGGAAGGTGCTCTGCTCCGGCAAGACACTGACAACAAGGGACAATCTGGAGCTCTGCATCGCAAGAGTGCTGGACGCGATGGATCAGAACCTGGTGAAGCAGGCGAAGCTTCTGGCGCTTTCCACCACTCTGGCTACCAATGCGTGCCTGGAAAACAAGGGGAGCCGGGCCAGATGCCTGATGATTGGCATGGATCCCGACCGCATGCGGAATCTGGAACAGGTCTATGCATCCTATGGATTCCGGGATCTGGACCAGCTGGTTTTTCTGGACGGAAAGCCAAGACAGATGTTTCCGGATGAAAAAGAACCGGATTGGAATCTGCTCTCCAAACACTGCCGGGACTGGTTCCGGGACTGCGGGGCAGTCGGTGTGACACAGGTATTCCCGCAGGCAGACGGGGGAAGTCTGGAGAATAAAGCGGCTGAGATCATCAGGGATACCATGCATTTTTCCGTGACAACCGCGTATGAGCTGTTTGACGAGGTGGATGTCCTCCGCAGAGGAGCCGGGACGCTGCTCAATGCCAGGCTTGTCCCGCTGATCGCACAGTTCCTGGAGGCGGTTAAGAACGTCCTGAAGGAAAGAGATCTGGATATCCCGATTGCCATTGTAAGAAGCGACGGCAGCCTGATGTCGGAAGTCATGACAAGGGATGTGCCGGTGGAAACCCTTCTCTCCGGACCGGCGGCAAGCGCGATCGGCGGAAGTGTCCTGGCGGGGGAAAGCGACGCGTTGATTGTGGATATGGGAGGAACGACTACCGATGTCGCCCTGATCCGTGACGGGCATCCTGTGACCGATAAGCGCGGGATTTCCATCGGACAGTGGCAGACGACGGTGCAGGGAATGTATATCGACACTTTCCTTCTCGGGGGGGATTCTGCGGTCCGTTTTCGGGATGAAAAACTGATCCTGGACGGGCGGCGCGTTATTCCGGTCTCTGTCCTTGCATCGGTGTACCCGGGAATTGCGGACCGGCTCCATACGCTTGCCGAGGCGGAGCGGAGACATACCCGCATGCTGAATGAGTTTTATGTGCTGCAGAAGTATCCGGAACATCCGGACAATTATTCGGACGAGGAGATGCAGATCTGCGGCGCCCTGCAGAAAGGCCCGCTTATGCCGGAGGAACTGGCGTCGGTTCTCGGAATGGATATGTACACCCTGAAGACAGAACGTCTGGAGGACGAGGGAATTGTGATGAGAAGCGGCCTGACCCCGACAGATATGATGGTCATCAAGGGGGATTTCCCTGTTTATGATCCGCGGGCGGCGCTGGAGTCCATCCGTTTTCTGGCGGAAAATGTAAAGGAAATCGCGGAGGAAATTCCGGACGCCATCTATAAAATGGTAATCCGGCGCATGTACTGCAACCTTGCCAGAATTCTTCTGGAGCAAAAATACCCGAAGCAGAAACGTCTGCTCCGGCAGGAGGGAGTACGGAAGCTGATTGAGAGTACCTTTGAGGAGGTTTACGCCGGAAGGAAGCCGGATTGGATGGATTTTCAGATTCGGACAGATCTTCCCATCATCGGTGTGGGGGCTCCGGTGCACATTTTTCTTCCGAAGGTAGCCGAATTGCTTGGAACACGGGCGGTGATCGGCAATTACGCGCCGGTGGCGAACGCCCTGGGAGCCATTGCCAGCCGGATTGTAACCAGCGTGCAGTCCCGAGTGAAGGCGGAATATGAGGGCGCGGAGCTGAAGGGCTATTCGGTCTATGAAGGGGAAGTCCGCCGGATGTTCGAGGATTACGACGAGGCGGAAGCCTTTGCCAGACGGCTGACGGCAGAGAAGGTGCTGGAAAAAGCCCGGAGGCAGGGAGCCTCCGGGCGTCCGGAAATCAGGACCAGCGTACACCAGATTCGCAGTGCGGCGGGAAAATCCAGTATGTTCTTTGAAAGCATTGTGGAGAGCGTCGCGACGGATTCCTTCTCGGTCGGACAGTAACTCCCTGCAACCGCCGGGAGCCGCGGCACACAGACGTCTCTATTTCTGCTTTTCTGCAGAATCTTCAGAAGCTCTGTGTGCCTGCTGCTCCTTCAGGCTCATTTCCTCAAAAAGCTGTTTCTTCATATCATACAGCTTGTCAGACAGATCCACATAGACCTGGTGAGGATTCATCAGGCGCCTGGATTCTTCCCATAGGGTGTCCAGTTCTCTTTTGCAGACCTTCTGGATCTCCATGACCTCCGGGGAGTGGTACACACAGAGCCCGTTTTTGAAGACCGGAACCAGAAGCTCCCGGACGGAATAGCTGCCGCCGCGGAGCGTTGTTTTTTTCCAGGTGCTGATAGGGTCAAAAATGGTCAGATCCTTTTCCGGATCAAAGGATTCGCCCTCCAGGGCGATCAGATCCGCCTTGATCTTTCCGGTGGTTTTGGAATAGAGCCGGAAGACCGTTTTATTGCCGGGATTCGTCACCTTTTCCGTGTTTTCCGAGAGCTTGATCTTCGGCGTGAATTCCCGGTCGTTTTTATTTTTTATGGCCGCCATCTTATAGACGCCGCCGAAGGCGGACCACCCGTTCGAGGTAATCAGATTGGTTCCCACGCCCCAGGAATTGATCTTCGCCCCCTGCTCCTTCAGGGAGTTAATCAGGTATTCATCCAGGTCGCTGGAGGCGGATATGATGGCGTCTCCGAACCCGGCTTCGTCCAGCATGCGGTAGGCCATTTTGGACAAATAAGCCAGATCTCCGGAATCAATGCGAATGCCGTATCCCTTTAACGGGATGCCTGCGTCACGCATTTCCTGAAATACCCGGATGGCATTCGGCACACCGGATTTCAGCACGTCATAGGTGTCCACCAGAAGAATACAGGCATTGGGATACAGCTTTGCGTAGGTGCGGAAAGCGGTCAGCTCATCCGGAAAGCTCATAATCCAGCTGTGCGCATGGGTTCCCTTGACCGGTACATGGAACAGCTTTCCGGTCAGCACGTTAGAGGTCCCGATACAGCCGCCGATGACAGCGGCCCTGGCTCCCAGAGTTCCCGCATCCGGACCCTGCGCGCGGCGCAGGCCGAATTCCATGATTCCGTCGCCCTTTGCGGCGTGTACGACACGGGACGCACGGGTGGCGATCAGGGACTGGTGGTTGATCAGATTCAGGAGGGCCGGTTCGATCAGCTGGGCTTCCATCAGCGGGGCGATTACCTTTACCAGCGGTTCCCGCGGAAAGACAACCGTTCCTTCGGGAATGGCGTAAATATCGCCTGTAAAATGAAATCCTCGGAGATATTCCAGAAAATCATCCTCAAAGAGATGGAGGCTGCGCAGGTAATCAATATCGTCCGGATCAAAATGCAGATCCCGGATATAGTCTATAACCTGCTCCAGTCCGGCGCATATCGCATAGCCGCCGTCGCAGGGGTTCACCCGGTAAAAGGCGTCGAAAACCACGATCTGATCCGTAGGGTTCTTATAGTAGCCCTGCATCATGGTAAGCTCATAGAGGTCAGTCATCAAAGTAATATTAGGGTTTGACATTAAATTCTCCATTCCGGACTGGCCGGCCGGCAAAGCGTTAACCCGGCGGTAACAAAGGCAGTCCCAGACACTGTGACAGACAGGGTTGCGGGGCATCTAAACTGCGTGCCGCGTTTCTCAAAAGTATAGCATTTTCAAAGAGGGAATACAATCTGCTTGCCTTTGAAAAAAATGTGTGTTAAGATTTTGTTTGCTGCGAATAGGCGTGCTGCACGCCGATGTGGCTCAATTGGCAGAGCAGCTGATTTGTAATCAGCAGGTTATCGGTTCGAGTCCGATCATCGGCTCTACGGATCTTTAGCTCAGTTGGTTAGAGCAGTCGGCTCATAACCGATCGGTCCTGGGTTCGAGTCCCCGAAGATCCATTGGAATATCCCCGGAATACCCTTTATTTATGCGGGTTCCGGGGATTTTTCTATGCCGGTGGTTAGCAAATTGTTAGTTTTTTTCAGCTCCGGTCTTGCAATCCCAGGCGGGATAGCGGTATGATGTAGATGCAGGTGACATAATTCTTAAATCGGGATTCTGTCTGGAGAATTGTTTCCTGTCGTTTCTTTTATTTTCTTTTCTTGTTTTTTCTTTTTAGTTCTTATTTTTTCTTGACCTGTTTTTTTCGGGTTCTCTTTACTTACTATTTTTTCCGGTATCGGCCGGGATATTCAGGCGCATTTTTTACTGCTCTTGCAGCATTTCTTTTTGGTTTGCAGACGAGTGCGGAACTCCGCCACTCTCTGCAAAAGGCGGTCATTTCTGAATCCGATCCGCAGTTCTGCGGAAAGTTACCAAAGATACATACCGGGCACGGCGTAAGTGCGGTGGAATGACACACAGGGACAGAGCCCGTCTGCGGGGTCCTGTCGTGCTGTCCGGAATGTCAGACAGAGGGGAGGAGACATGCGGAAAACGAAATTTCCCCTGCAGAGGGCAGGCCCCTGACTGCCTCTGTGGGTACAAAAACGGCTGGATTTTAAGCAGCGGAAAGGAGAATTTATGAGAAACAAAGTAATTGCTTTCCTGGCGGCGGCGGTGATCTGTCTGACGACCGTTTCACCGGCGCCGGTATGGGCGGCGGAAGAGCCGGTCCGTACCATGTCGTCTGCAGGGGAGCAGACAGAGGACATCCGTTCCTCATCCGGTACGGACGAGGCGGAGGAACAGGTCAATACGGAAGAAATGTCCGTAGAACAGGGCGGAGCCGGAGAAGAGACTTCCGGAGAGAATCCGGAAGACGAAGGCGGAGCGGAGAGCGGAACCGTGGCCAGACCGGAAGCGGAGGTGCAGCAGGCAGAATCCTCTTCTGTTGAACAGGCACCCGCAGGCGTCCCGGAAGAAGAAACCGCGGAAATAACGACAGAGGAAACGGATCTTGTGGAAATGCGGGATCCGTCTGCCGGGGCGAAGCTTCCGGGCATCCGCAGGATAGCGGCGGGAGACCGGACCATTCGTGTGCGGATCACGGATGATCCCTCATACTACCGGTATTACGGAGGCTATCTGAAAAAACACGCAACGACAGACGGGGACTCTGTCTACTGTATGGAAAGGGTAAAGAGCTCCAGGGACGGCACATACACGCTTGCCTCCAACTACTGGGGGAACAGCCGGGCGGAAGCAGCCTGTTCCTATGTTCTGGGAAACGGCCAGTACAGGCTGGGGCAAAAAACACGGAATGCCGCTTATTCTACAGGGGATGGAAATTATGATTACGCCGTGACGCAGATGGCTGTCTGGGGTGTTCTGGACAAGTACGGGGTGCTGGTAGACACCGAGGGAATCGCCGGCGACCGCAATGCCGGCTTCAGCATCAATTATCGTGAGCTGACCACGGGACACGGGGTAAAGGATAAGGCGATGCAGCTGTTTCAGGACGCCATCGCGTACGCGGACGCGCATCCGGACGCGGCGTCTTATGTCACGCCGGAGGTAACTCTGGCTTCTCCGGCGGATATCTCCATGAAGGCGGACGGGAGCGGAAATTTTTACGCAACGGATGCCTATACATTGACAGCCAGATACGGGGCGGCGCCCGATGTCACCCTGACAGGGGATGTTCCTGCCGGGGCCACGGTGCAGAAGCTTCAGGAGAACGGATCCGGCTATACCTTCCGCATTGTTCTTCCCGCGGCTGCCGCCAAAGCGCTGGCCAGAGGCTATTCCTTCCAGGTACAGGCCGGAGCCGGGCAGACGCAGTACACGGCAAAGCTGTACCGCCTGTCATCCGGGCTGCAGGCATTTTCCCACGCGCTTGGAGCGGACATCACCAACCCGAATCCGGCCAGGGCGGATGTAAAAATTGTTCCGCCGTCCTGGATTCGTCTGAAAAAACAGAGTTCCGGGCCTGATCTGACGGAGTCCAATCCCTGCTACTCCCTGAAAGGAGCTGTTTACGGAGTCTTTTCAGATGAAAAGTGCACACAGGAGGTGGGGAGGCTCACCACGGATCAGGAGGGAAATACAGGTTCCTGCAGGGTTCCTTCTATTGGAACGTATTATGTAAAAGAGCTTCAGGCATCGCCGGGTTACCTTTTGGATGATACCATTTATCCGGTAAAGCTGTCGGCGGAGTATACCGAGAAGAATCCGTATGTCCTGCAGGCGCGGGAAATTCCCTGCAGTGATACGGCGGCGGTCGAAGTGAAAAAAAAGGACAGCGAGGGGAAGGACGCGCAGGGCGGCGCTTCCCTGGAGGGCACTCTTTTTACCGTCTGCTATTACAAGGGCTGGTTTACAAAGAAGGATCTGCCGCAGAGTCCGGACAGGACCTGGGTGCTGCAGACATTGCGGCAGCCGGACGGAACCTATCGTACAGCCATCTCCGATCAAAGAAACTACAGGCTGTCCGGCGACGGATTTTTTATCCTGGACGGCCGGGTGGTGCTTCCGCTGGGAACCATTACGGTAGAGGAGACCAGGGCGGCAAAAGGGTATCTGTTAGGAAATCATTATACGCTCAGCAGCTCCGGGCAGGGCGGCCGGGAAGTACAGGCAGACGGGAAATGTCTGGCACAGATCCGGCCGGGTACGGATGGAGGCGGGGCTTTGTCGGGCATCCTTACCTATGAAAACCAGGCCATCAGCGAAAACGGAATTACGGCAGCGGACGATGTTATACGGGGAGATCTGCAGTTTAAGAAGATTGATGAAAACGGAAAGCTGATGGCGGGAATCCCGTTCCTGATTACCTCCCGGACGACCGGGGAGCGCCATGTGGTTGTTTCGGATGAAAACGGGGTGGTCAGCACCAGTTCCCGGTACCGGAAGCACTCCTTCCGCACGAACAGCATGGACAAGTACACAGACGGAAAAACATTTACCGAGGAAGCAAAGCTCGACGGCACAGCGGGAATCTGGTTCGGAAGCGAAAAGGCGCTGGATGACCAGAGAGGAGCGCTTCTGTATGACAGTTATGAGATCCGGGAGCTGCAGTGCCGGGCAAATAAAGGAAAAGAGCTGGTTCTTGCCACTGCAGATATCCGGGACAACAACGGGACCGTGTGGCTGGATCCGGCTATGAATCCGGACATTGTGCTGAAAACCACGGCATTGGAAAAAACCACAGGCTCACATACGGCACCTGCGGACGCCTCGGTTACGATTGAGGATTCCGTCTCTTACAGCAGGCTGACACCGGGAAGAACCTATACGCTGCAGGGAAAACTGGTCAGAAAGGACGACAGGGATCAGGTTGTCGCGTCAGCTATAAAAACGTTCCGGCCTGAAAAATCCAAAGGGACGGTAACGGTAAATTTCGCACTGGATACCGCCGGTCTGGAAGGCACGGAGCTGGCTGTTGTGGAAAAACTGTACTGGGACGGGCTGGAAGTTGCGGAACACGCGGACCTTACGGATGAATCCCAGACAATCCGTGTTCCGGAGCTAAAAACCGTAGCAGCGGACGGCGGGACAGGTACACACACGGGAACTGTAGCGGAAAAGACAACGGTCGCAGACCGGGTTGTATACCGGGGGCTGGATCCGCATAGAAAATACACGCTGACAGGAACTCTGATGGACAAAGAGACGGGCGAAGCACTGAAGGACAGCGCGGGGAAACCGGTCACCGCAAAGCGGGTATTCCGGCCGGAGGCACCGGACGGAGAGGTGGTTCTTTCCTTCTCGCTGGATTCCTCCCTGTTTGCGGGAAAGTCGGCGGTTGCCTTTGAAACCGTGAAGGACGGAGAAATTACGGCAGCTGTTCACGCAGATATAAAGGACGAGAAACAGACGGTGCACTACCCGGATATCCGGACCGAAGCGGCGGACCGTACAACGGGAGGAAAGCTGGCGGCGGTAAGTGAAAAGACGGAGATCGTCGACCGGGTGCGCTATCGCAATCTTGTTGCGGATACCGCATATACCTTGAAAGGAACCCTGGTCGACAGGGAAACCGGAAAACCGGTTAAGGTAAACGGCAGGTCTGTATCCGCGGAAAAAACGTTTACACCGGCTTCGCCGGAGGGAACGGAGGAGATGTCCTTCACGTTTTCCGCGGCAGCGCTGGAGGGAAAGAGTCTTGTTGTATTTGAAAAGCTCTATCAGTCCGGAAGGGAGGTCGTTTCCCACGAAAATATCGAGGAGGAAGCGCAGACCGTCCGGCTGCCCGGGGTCAAGACTACAGCGGCAGACGGCCAGACGGATACGCACACAGGCATGGTGGCAGAAAAGGCGGCCGTCAGAGATCATGTCGTCTGCAGCAATCTTCTGGAAGGGAAAGACTACACGGTAAAGGGAACACTTGTGCGGAAAGATACGGGGAAGCCGCTGCAGAATGAGGACGGAACAGAGGTGACGGCACAGACATCCTTCCGGGCAGATAAAAAAGAGATGGAGGTGGATCTTGTCTTTTCCTTCTCATCAAAACTGCTGGCGGGAAAATCTGTGGTCGCATTTGAGACGCTTTATCTGGAGCAGACAGAGGTGAACACGCATGCGGATCTGAATGATGCGGATCAGACCGTATCGTATCCGTCTGTCAGCACGAAGGCTGATATCGGCGGGAAAAAGCAGGCGGAAGCCTCCGGAAAGACGACGCTGACCGATCATATTACCTGCAGGAATCTTGTTCCCGGAAATACTTACCGCCTGACGGGACACCTGTACAAAAAGACGGACGGAACCGTACTGAAGGAGAACGGCAAGGAGGTTACCGCGGAAAAGACCTTTACCGCCTCAGCGGAAGAGTGCGTGGTGGACATGGCATTTTCCTTTGATTCTCTGGCGCTGGGAGGACAGACGGTCGTCGTGTTTGAAGATCTGTATCAGGAGGATGTTCTTGTCGCTTCGCATGCGGATCTGAATTCCGCGGATCAGTCGGTAACGATTGTGGAGAAGAAGGCAAATCCGTCATCCGGGCCGGGCTCAGCCCCGAAGACCGGCGATATGTCGGCACCCCCGCTGTATGTCCTGATGCTCTCTGCATCTGCTGCGGCATTCCTGATACTTTATAAGAAAAGAAAGAAAACAGAGAACGGATAAAAAAGGAGGGCGAATGAGGAAGAAGCCGGGAAAAACTGCAGGAAGAATACTTACGGCGCTGCTGCTGGCTCTGTTTGTCTGGGCCGGCATCCGGGGCATGGCAGGCGGTTTCTGACTCTCGTTCCATGTCACAGAGAATCCTGAATCTTATCGGAATCATCTGCTGTTTACGAAGGATTGATTTTTCTTTTGCATACCCTTGCTTCTGAAAATCTCCCCGGATTGTTATCCTGCTTACAGGGAGGTGGCAGTAAATGACTGGCTTAAAGAAAAAGATTCTCTCCAACTAGGATCTTTAATGGGTCCGGAGGAAAGCACGGTCACACCGGAACAGATAATATCCGACAGCGCCCGGACAGCAATCCCCCGGCTGTGAATGGAAGTGGAAGAAAAATCGGAAATCGGAATCGGAAACGCGTTATAAAATCGGCTTAAAAAACGGCTATGTAAATTTACTGGTTGAAAATGGTTTTGTAACAAAACCTAGCCAAAACAGCCTTTGTAAAATTATTGGTTGAAAGTCAAAATTCATTCAGTGATTTTTGTAAAATAACTGGTTGAAATTTCACAAGCGCTGAGGTTGGCAAGAACTGATCTCGGCGCTGTTTTTTGTATAAAATATGGTTGAAAATAATCGCAGTATTGAGCCTGCCGCGCTGACAGGATATAATAGTTTCATCGGTATCCGGGTCCTTTATCATGGAGGGCACACCGATGAAAGACAAAATTCTCAAAATATACCGTTCTCCAGGCTGGACTGTCACCAGCGAAGTTCCTGTACTGCATATGCAAGGCAAATGGTTAGAGCAGCTCGGTTTCCATGCCGGAGACCATTATAAAATCACTGTCAGCAATGGCGGTCTTGTCATTACACCCATTTCGGGCACTAACACCAACACTCAAGCAACTTAATAACAAGGCTCCTGCCGCATAGCAGAAGCCTTAATGATGCCCGGATACCGATTTTTAATCATCCCATCCTATTCCGATCGGTGTTCCATCCGGGGAGAACGGGACGCCGATCTCCGCCAATAATGCCATCGCATCGGTTTCATCAAAATCATCATTTGGCAATGCGATATTTCTCGGATCTCTATTACCCGTATCCTGCATATATTCCTTTCGGAGCTCGGCCCTCCTGTTCTTGGATTTTCTGGAATACGTCTTATAGGACATGTCGTACTTCATGAACAGCCAGGATGACAGTGTCCCGGCCTTATGGTAGTCTTCTCCCTCACAGTGGATCCGCACCATTTTTGATGGGCCTGTAACGGAGCTGTCACGTTTTGGCATATTTACAAACTTTTGGTCACTGTGAACTCTGCTCATGGCGCCTCCTTTATTCATCATTGATGAGTGATTGTAGATATTCTTTCAGCTGTTTCACTTTTTCGATCTCAGCCTGCCCCTGACCGATTTTCGGATACAGTGTGTCAATCACACCATTGAGCACATCGCTGATCTCATTTGGGACCCGCATGCTTCGACTGCCGGATGGAAAGCGCGGCGGTCTGCCGCCCTTCGGTGTCGGAGCTCTTGACGGCTGTTTTTCCTTCTTGGCAGCCTTTACTTTAACGACCTTTTGTGGCTGTCGCTGTTCCGCTTCTGGAACTACCAGGTTTGCCTCAGTGACAGGTTTTTCGGCAGTCTTTTCCGATTTCTCCGGTTCTGTTTCCGGAAGATACTTTTCGGGATGGTCCAGACGGTCATAGAACTCGATGACCAACGGGTCCACCATCAGATTGAATTTCTGAATACGATGGTCAAGATATAAGTGATCAATGCTCCTTACGCGGGACAGAGCAACGTAAAGCTGCCCGGAGGCCTTGCAGTATGGATCGAGGTTTACATAGTCGTATGTCTGTCCCTGACTCTTGTGAATAGTCACCGCATATGCAGGTCGAACAGGAAACTGCCGATAAGTTCCCAGGATGTGACGTTTCAGAACGTCGTTCTCTACGACATATTCATAGATATTGTAGGTCTGCCGGTAGAAGATCTGGGAACCTCCTTCATCGAGCTTGACAGCAACATAGTCCTTTTCCGGATGTTCCTCATCGTGTTGAATAGACACAATCGTTCCCGTACTTCCGTTGTGATATTGCGGCCTTCGGTCAGTGATAAACCTTCGGAACGACTCCGGATCCTCGGAAACGTCAGTGTCATTGTCGTTAATGGTGATGATGACCCTGGCCTGTTCCTTGAGATACAGGGATTTTGGTACGTCTTTGATATCCATGCGCCTGAGCGAGTCATCAAAGAGGGTATCAAATCTGTACATATCGCCCGAGAGCTGCTCGAGATGACGCATATTCTCTTCATCGACAGCTTTATTTGTGCAGTACAGATGCACGGCATTCGGGAAGTGCTGCCTTGCTGATTTACTGTTAAAATAAGCGAGGCAGGATGTATCGCCCATTCTGCACTCATTCAGGTGTTCCTGAAAGTCTGTGTCCCCCTGCCGGACGATTTCAGTCAGCTTTGCTGTCTGGAAATTGCATTTATACCAGTATTCTCCCATAAAAGCGAATGGGATACGGATCGTCTTTTTATAGTAATCCTCCAGCACATCGCGCTCTCCATGGTCGTTATTCAGGATCGGAGGCAGCTGTCCGAAATCTCCGCAGACGATAAGCTGTTTCTTCCTGCCGGATTTTTCTTCAGCCTTGTGGATCGAGGCAACGACAGAGTCAAACAGATCCATCCTGCACATGGACACTTCGTCAATAATGATCACGTCAGCAAGCTGGACTTCAGCTGGAGCACGCTTGACGATACTCCTGTTTTTCGGGGTAATACATGCACTGGTAGGGAAGCGGAAGACTTTGTGTATCGTAGAGCCGCCTATTAGAGACGCAGCTGTCCCGGTATACGAGCAGACGATAACGGCTTTCCCGTTTCTTTTTAAGCCTTCGACAATCATACGAAGAGTATGGCTTTTACCTGTCCCTGCCCCGCCTGTAATGAACAGCGGCTTTCCTGACATTGCCATAGCATAGGCAGACCGTTGTTCTTTGTTCAGTTTATTCAAACAGATCTCGAAATCATCCATTCGCTTCTCCGCGTATCAATCTAAGATTTCTCCGGTTTCCGGATCGAACGCAGTACCTTCTGTACCGTCGGCGCTGTCCATATGGAATACAGGGCCGTTCTCCGGAATGACAGGTCCAATCAGCAGGTTTCCACTCTTCATCAGCGCATTCAGGTTAGCTTTTCGATACAATGTACGCGCCCGAAGGACATCGAATGAGTAGCCTCGTCCAGACAGATTGTTCTCACGTATCAGCCGGTTCGTACATTCTGTAAAACCGTTGCTGATCGCAATAGGACAATCCCAATAGTTGAATATCTGCTCGTAGAAGTGATGTACCGTCCCCGCAAGTTCCTTGAATTTATGGAATAATTCATCGTCAGGGACTTTTTTTTCCCATTCTGCGAACGCTTTCTGAGCGTTCTCCTTAGATGTTGGATTTTCGTCATAGATCTCAAAAAACTCTTCCTTCAGGTCATAAGCCTGCATCATAGGCTTATAGCGCTCGGCCTTTCGGCATGCACGCAGCTTTGATGCGTCTTCCGGCGCCAGGTCTCTTTCACGCATTTTCAGCGTGTATGCAAGGCCTTTCTTGGTATCGATGCGTTCGCGCTTACTCATGCTGTCCTGCACACGTTTACGCACTTCATCGACTGCCTCATTTGCCTTCATGACTACATGGAAGTGGTCGATCGCCCATCTGGCGTTCGGCATCGCGTCTCCTATAGTTTTCTGGAATGGGCGGTACATATCGGAGCACACCCACAGGACTTTGTCTCTGTCTGGCATATTCATGAAATATTCGGTAAGTGTCTTCTGATTTCTGCCGTTCAGCATGTCGTAAAGGGTATGGTGTTCAAGGTCTGTGATGACGGTCACTTCACCGATCTTCTTGATCTTGATCTCATCGATACCAATGAATGTAGGAGTTCGGAAGTGCATCGTGCCTTCCTTTTCCTGCATGAAATCGGTAAAAATGTTCCGTATGGTCATCTTGGTCAGCAGGTAATCCTCTGCGACGGAACTGAATGTTGTCTTCAGAGACCTCTGTGCTATATCAAGATAAGCCCGCTTGGTCATTTTGTGGTTTTCATCTATATCGGACAGTTCCGGCTGCCATATTTCCTTGCATTGGGAACAGCGCATTCTCGGAAGAATGATCGTCCATTTGGCAGGCTTTCCGATCACTGGCGTATCCGTAATGTTCAGTTTCCGGCTCCCATGTTTATACATCTTCCCGCCGCATTTCGGACAGACCTGTTGGAGCGGCCCTGTGTATCCGCATGTTATCTGGTTGTATTCTATGCCGTCTTTGAACTTGGGTTCCATCGCTATGATGTTCGTGTTCTCCAACTGGAAAGGCGTTGTCATACTTGCCATTACTTTTCCTCCAGTCAAGAAAAAGGCTGTATTTCAAGCCCTTTTCTCAATGTATATGTACTCTGCAACGGACTTATTTTTTCTTTGGATGAGCTTCCAGATACTTTAAGAGATCCGGCAAATCCAGTCTCCTGTTCGTATCCACAAGGTCATAAATGATGTCTGCAAGAGGTTTCCATGCCTGCGGATCCTTGACGATCTTATCGGCAAGCGCACCCATATCGTTCTGTTTCAGGGCAATGGCCGCCAGTTTGATAATACTTTCAAGACGGCCGTCAGCAATGATGGCTTCCTTTGAATTCGTGCTGTTGCGGATCTGTATACGGCTGACGTCATCAGCTGATACATAGTCGGCAATGGCGTTGATGGTACGCGCTCCGGTGACAGGAGAGACATCCTCGCCCCATACTTCGTTGATACGGGATACGATCTCTTTCAGAGACTCCTGTTTTGAACTGTGTCCCGTACCGCCTGCCCGCATCGGTTTCAGGGCTGCACCTTCAGGATCGTCTTTCTGTACATCCAGCGCATTGATACGGTAATCAGAAAGGACAAGGCTGCTTACGTCGATGTCACCGAGCGGAGTTCCTGCAATACGATGGCGCAGGAGCTTTGCAAAGCCCTCAAATGCCTCCAGATCCGGATCATCAAGGTCAACGATCTGAGAGATGTAATTATACGCGGAGCAATACTTCCGAAGGTCTTTGCGGAAGCCCATCAGCTCATCAAGCGCTTCACCGATATCTTTCAGCTTTACATCAGCCTGCTTGAAAAGTTCGGCGTTCCCATCCTGTTCAGCTTTCTTTCTGACGCTGCTCCATGTAGAATAAGCCGCCTGCTGTGCCTTTACGCTGTCGTTCCATCTGTCAGCCGGGGCGGATACAACGCTGAGAAGAGTTTTTCTGTAACTGTCCTGATTTTTGCTGATGGACACCACGGCTTTAACACGCTCTGTCTTATAATCCTGAAACTCACTGTCCGTATAAATACCCGCATTATCCAGTTTCTTCTTGATCTCGTAGATGACTTCGAGGCTCTGAGCGTGCTCCATAGTCGCCCCGTTGTCGTACTTCTTAAATGCACGCAGGACGGTCTCAGGGTCGTTGACAAAGTCGATGATATATACGTGATCCTTTCCCGGGAAAGTGCGGTTCAGACGGCTGTAGGTTTGCACGATCTCGATATCGTTGGCGATCTTCTTATCGATGTACATGGCGCACAGCTTTGGCTGGTTGAAGCCCGTCTGGAACTTGTTCGCGACGATAAGGATACGGTTCTTCGCTTCATCAAAAGCATTCTCGACTGTCTGATAGCCGAGGTCATTCATGTTGTCTTCTGTGTAGTCATAATCCCGTTTGATCAGCGCAAACGGGTTCTCTTTCAGATAGTCAAATTCATCTACGACAGACTCATCGTCTTTCGTGATGGCCTTTTCACCTTTTACCTTACCGGAAAAGGCTACGAGCGGTTCACCTGGAACCTTGAACTGAAGATGTGGTTCGATCTTGTCGCGGTCATATTCCGGATGGGTATTCAGATACGCCTCAATAGCATATTTGTAACGAATAACAGAGGCCCTGGAAGAGGTCACGACCATTGCCTTTGCCTGTCCGTCAAGCATAGCTGCCACATTTTTGATGAAGTGCTCCACGATAAATTCAGCCTTACTCATGACGTTGGTGGGGTGCAGAGACTGCCATCTGGCGATGGTCCTGACAGCCGCACGTTCATCTACAAGGGTGTCCGGCACGACCTCTTCCTTGAGCCTGTAAGCGGTCTTGTAAGGCATATATCCACGCAGTACGTCAACGATATATCCCTCTTCAATAGCCTGCCGCATCGGATAAAGATGGAAGCTCTCCGGGATAGGAAGCCCGGTCTTGTCATCCATCTGGTCACCAGGACGTCCGAAGATCGTCTTTGTTTCAGCTTTCGGAGTGGCTGTAAAGGCGAAGAAGGATACATTGGCAGGCATCTCTCTGCCGGACTGCATCTGACGGAAGTACGCGTCAATGGCATCTTCATCCGTCATCTCTTCAAGGGTATCCTTGGTGAGTTTCTGTTTGTCGGCATCAGCCGCGAACTTCAGTGCTGCGCGCATCTTTGCAGAGAATGTCCCTCCCTGGGAAGAGTGCGCCTCGTCGATCAGTACGGCGAAATTGGAACCGATCAGATCCTTGTCATTGGCGATCGCGTCCATCGCAAACGGGAACGTCTGAAGGGTCACGACGATGATCTCGCGTTTCTCATGCATTGCCTGCATAAGCTGCTTAGACTTTGCCCCATCGGTCTTCTTCGTACCGTCACCGCCCACCATTTCAATAAGGCCGACAGTCTTTTTCAGCTGCTTGATGGTCTTTTTGATATTTGTATCCAGACCGACACGGTCAGTTACTACAATAACAGAGGAAAACTCACGGTCTCCCTTATCTGTCATCAGACGGATCAGCTCGTGGGCGATCCATGTGATCGTCTCAGTTTTTCCGGAACCTGCGGAATGCTCAATGAGATACCGCTGTCCGGGACCATTCTTCTTCACATCATCGATGCACTTTGTCACACAGTCCCACTGGTGGAAACGAGGGAAGATCTGTGTGCGAACTTCCCTGATTCTTCCTGAAAGGTCTTCTTTTTTGGAAACTTCCTCAAATACGAAGTTATGGAAGATGCGGATCCAGTGTTCTTTCCTGCAGATCTCATTCCAGAAGTATCCGGTCGGATAATCCGTATCATCTTTCTGCATCGGCGGGTTTCCTGCATGTCCGTCGTTTCCTTTGTTAAACGGAAGAAACTTCGGAGTCTGTGGTTCCAGATTGGTACACATGTAGATCTCGCTCTCAGAAATGGCGAAGTGGACCACAGCGCCGCGCTTGTACATCAGCAAATAATTCCTGCGGTTTGTTCCCGGCTCGATGGGGCGGCGTTCCTTCTGATACTCCAGAATGGCATCCTGCACGCTCTGCGTGAAGTCTGTCTTGATCTCTGCCGTAGCGACAGGGATGCCGTTGATAAAGAATACAAGGTCAAGAGACTTGTTTCCTGCGGTCTGATAGTGGACCTGGTGCATCACACGAAGGATGTTCTTATCATACAGTTCCTTCTGTTTCGGAAGGCGCGGATCATCCGGATAATGACCGGAACAGACGATGGTCTGATATCCTGCCATCGGAAATCCGTCACGCAGCGTCAGTACCGTTCCGTCGTTTTCCAGGGATTTGACAAGGGCAAGCCGAAGGTTATTCTCCCAATTGGCTCCCATGTTTTTCTGCATCTTTGACACCTTATCGGGGGCAGTAGCAGTAAGGTATTCGATGAAATCTGACATATACAGGGCTGTGTTCGGGTCGAAGCCTGTATCGTCTTTGCTGACACGCCAGCCGTCCGTGCTACCCAGTTCCTGCAGTTTTCTTGCAATATAATCTTCGAAGTTTGCTTCAAGATGAATTGTCTCTTTCATGATCTAGCTCCAATAATCTAATGGTTTTCGGCGGTTACCGTTTCAGCAAGGGAGCCGGGATACCGGCTCCGCTACTCAGACGGCAACCACAAAGTTATTTATCGTCCTTGTTGCCTGCGTACTCGTCATTGTTCGGATTGCACTGGTCGGCGTGATTGTTCAGATTAGCCTGATAAGCATCATTGTTCGGGTTATTCTGGTTCGCATAATCATCAAGCTGTGCCTGCGTGTGTGTGTATCCGGATATGCCACCTTTACTCATTGTACTTCACCTCCTTCAGTTCTGCAGTCGATCTTTCCTGTAACTGCATTGTAAATAAGAGATTGTTTGTATTCCTGAAGTTTTTCAATAATAACTTTATGTTGTGCAATACTTTCTAAAATCTTTTCGCATACATTATCAAGGTATTGTACAATATTATTTTGTTCTTGCCTCTCTTTAGGAATAGGCAGTACAAAATTTTTAATATCATCCAGAGATAATTCGGGTCTAGTTGCCTTCTGTGAAGCATAAATCCACATCTGATGATAGCCATATTCAGAACTCAAAACATAGAAAATATATTTTGGATTATATCTTGGTGATACTGTAATTTTGCCCACATGGGATGTTGTATTAGACATAGGAATTGTCTCTGGCACAATAGCTGTCTTACCAATCGTTGCTCCAGTTTTTGCGAATAAAACATCATTTGGTTGTAAAGTGCTATTCACTATTTTCATATTGTCGTTCTCAGAAATATAAACGACATTATCGATACTTAGTGGAGTACCCCATCCCAGATTTTGCACTCGAATATAAGGAATACCATGATTTTTATACATATCTGTTTTTATAATACCGTGGTCGCCATCGCCCAAAGCATAAGGATGGCGAGTGTCGACAATATGTGGCAATCTTATTAATTTCCATTCTTTAGGAATAATCGGCAATCTGTTATTTCCAGTCATTGCCATCTCCACATTTGGATTTAACCCCTTCGTCACCGCCTGCGTAATCACGGATTTCCTGTATTCTTCCAGTTTTTCAATAATCTGCTGATGGAGGGAAATGGTAGCATCAATATTAGTGCTGATTTTATCAATAAATGCAATGATGTTTTGTTGTTCCTCAACAGGAGGAACCGGTATTTTCATATTGCGATAATCAGTTTGTGTCATGCTTGGCAGAGTTGTTTGTGTAACATATCGTGCATAGTCGAAATTTTGAGCCAAGTAATAATAATATTTTGGAAGCAAATCGTTTGAAATTACAGATGCATCGAATGCGGTATCGACGTTCCAAAACTTCCCTTCAATGTAACGTGGATTTGAAATACTTCCTTTTCTACCTAAAAGAACGGCAGGCCCAAGTTTATATTCGCCACATGTTCGGAAACTTTTATTTCCACTTCCATACACTGGCACATCCCCTTCTGCTTTAGGGTCAGATCCATTGTTTATACGAACATGAAATTTCGCTTTGTTACATATCCACTCTTTGGGGATCATGCCCGCCCATCCTAAACGACTGTTTTTCATTTTTCTCGTCATTTAAGAAATTCCTCCTCAAATGATCCAAGCCCTTTTTCCAGCTCGATGATCTCTTTTGCAATTTCTTCCGGCTTACGAGGCTCTTCATAATGATAGAAGTAGTTATTGAAGGAAATGTTCGTTCCTACAACTCCAATCTTGCCATCTTGCAACGGACCACTGTCACGTACAGACTCATCTATCCAGGTCTCAGGGGCATACGGCAGGACTTCCGTCTGCATATAGTTATCAAACGACTGCAGGAATGGAATATTCTCTGTATCCTTCAGTTCAGGATCAGGGATATAATTGCCGTTCCTGTCTTTTACTGCCGGGAATTTCGGATCTCTTACACCGAAGGCATCAACGATGGCTTTTGACAGCACACCGGCGGTTACATTCGGAGAGGTCATAGCTTTGCGGGCGTCCTTCGCGAACTTATCCTGCCATCCATAGGCGTTCTCGGAATGCTGAGACATTGCTGCTGTCAGTTCACTCTCCAGAACTCGTTTGTTGTCATCAGACAGCTTTGCCAGACCCTTTGGCAGGTTTTTCAGAAATGCGTCGATCTTGTCTGATGTCAGCACAATCTTCATATGAAGAGGCTGCTGTGTAGTCACCTTACGGTACATAAAGTCGGTATACGGAACGATCACGCTGTGTTCGTTGACCTTTCCATTGACGTAAGTATCGATGATCCAGTCCCGCTGTTCCTCTGAGATCTCGTAACGTTTGTTTCCGAGGCTTTTCCGCATCGGTACTTTCATCTCTGAAGCGTCGATCAGCTGAATATAGCCTTTGCGGTTCTCCGGCTTATTGTTCGTTAGTACCCACAGATACGTGTTGATGCCGGTCCGGAAAAATTCTTGCGTCCCGAGCTTGATGATGCAGTCGATGTAATCTTTTTCAAAGAGCCAACGGCGGATATTGGAACATCCGGACCCAGCGTCTCCTGTGAAGAGAGGAGAGGCCGACAGTACGATACCTGCACGTCCACCGCCTTCAGATACAGGTGCGAACTTGCTGCAGACATTCTGAAGGAAGAGCATAGAGCCGTCACTGATAGGAGGCAGCCCTGCGCCAAAGCGTCCATTAAACCCAAGACGATTGCTTTCTTCCTCAACATCCTCCTTTTCTTTCTCGAATTTTTTACCGTATGGCGGATTAGTTAGCTGAAAGTTGAACGTTGAGGACGGGTACTTATCGTCAGAAAGAGTATCCCCGTATGCAATATGTGCTGATAAGTCTTTGATGGAGTCATAAATGTCAGAGTCAGCATTGTCGATATTTCGCAGAAGCAAAGATGCTTTACAGAGTGCCCATGACTCAGCTTCAATCTCCTGACCATACGGAACGATAAGGGCGGGAGCTTTCATTTTCTTGTCGGCATGCCATTCGTCCAACTGTTCCAGAGCATCAGTAATGAACCCACCCGTTCCGGCGCAGCCGTCGTACAAGGTGCGGATAATGCCTTTGTCGCTGTTCATTAACTCATCATCATTAGCGAACACACAGCCCACTGCCAGGCGGACAATATCCTTCGGAGTCATGAAATCCTCCGCGTCCTCCGCGATCTCTTCACCATATCGCTGGATCAAATGTTCGTAGATATCAGACATCATTCGGTCAGAGACCGTTTCCGGTGAGAGATCAAAGGCACTGAACTTCTGGCAGACCATGTAAAGCATTCCGTGTTCCTGAAGTGTCTTGCAAGTTTCTTCCATCTTGAACTTAACAAGGATCTCCCGGGCATTTGGACTGAAACCGTTGATGTATTCAGTAAGAGCATCGAGTGTATTGGACGCCCCAAGATTGTTCAGACGGAAATTTGTAATATTGTAAAACGCTTTTCGGGAAGATTGGCAGTAGTTATCGCTTTCGCGGCCCCACTCGGCCTCATGCTGGGCAAATGCGTCAAGTACGGCATCTCTTGTTGGCTCCAGAGCACATTCCAGTCTGCGGAGCAGTGTGAACGGCAGGATAACCCTATTGTATTCAGAACGCTTAATAACATCGCGAACATAGTCAGCAATGTTCCAGATCTCATTTACATAGTCGAATGAATTATTGTTGGTTGCGTCAGACATTTCAGTTCTCCTTCGGTATTTTTTGGCTGCCGTAACGGTCAGGCTTTCAACCAAAAATTATACAAAAAATCCCTGACTACATTATAGCATGTAGCCAGGAATTTTCAACCAAATATTTTACAAAATATTCTGAACGGATTTTATTTTTCAACCAAATGGCATTCCTGATGGTTTTGTTACAAAACCTCTGTTTGCGGTCTTTTCAACCACTTATTTTACATAGCCTAAAAAACTTGCGCATTTGGGGAAAATGCTTTATACTTGACGAGTCAGCAGGTCAGGGATCTGCTGACTAATGGCCCGGTGGCTCAGCTGGTTAGAGCGCCGCCCTGTCACGGCGGAGGTCGTCGGTTCGATCCCGATCCGGGTCGCTTTTGTAGGCACATAGGTGGTCAGATGGTCGCTTATGTGTCTTTTTTTATCAGTATTTTAGAGGGGATTTTCATGGCAGAGGAAAAAGAGTGGTACAGGCTGGATAATGCGGCGAAAATTATTCCGGCCACAATGACTGGCGCAGATACCCGCGTGTTTCGTCTGGTATGTGAGCTGAAGGAGGAAGTCGATCCTGACGTTCTTCAGGAGGCGCTGGAGGATTCTCTCCGGGAGTACCCTTATATGAACTGCTGCATGAGAAAGGGCGTATTCTGGTATTACCTGGACGAGCTGAAGACGAAGGCTGTTGTCCAGAAGGATTCCCAGCCGGCGCTGCAGGCGCTCTACCGGTCCGGGAGAAAGAATCTTCTGTACAGGCTGTGCTATCTGGACAGAAGGATTGTCCTGGAAATGTTTCATGTTCTTTCCGACGGAACCGGCGGGTTTATGTTCTTTGAACATATCGTGTCATGTTATCTGATACGGAAGCATCATATCGACCCGTCCCGAATCAAGGCAGGAAGCTCCTCCGTGGAGGAAAGGCAGCAGGATGCCTTCAGCCAGTTTTATGAGAAGGGAAAATCGAAAAAACGGAATTTTCTCAAGGAGATGTTTCCGGTAACGGCATACCGCCTGCGCGGGAGAGAGGACGATAACCTGCAGGAGCATCTGATTGAGGGAACGGTTTCTGCGGCACAGGTCGTGGAGCTTGCGCATCGTTTTCATGTGACGGTGGGAGTCCTGGTTACCTCTCTCTGGGTGGAAGCAATTCTGAAACAGATGCGTCATTCAGAGTACGAGAAGCCGGTTGTTGTCAGTGTTCCGGTCAATCTGCGCCAGTTTTTCCCGTCAGAGACCGCCAGAAATTTCTTCGGAGTCATCAATGTTGCGTATGACCCCAGGCAGTATGACGGGAATCTCGAAAGCATTCTGAGCGTTATCGATACTGCGTTTCAGAAGGAACTGACGCCCGAAAAGGTGCAGGCAACCATGAATTCCTATGCGGAGCTGGAGCACAATTATGCGGTGAAGCTGATACCTCTTCCGCTGAAGGAAATCGGACTCATGGGAATCACTCATATGATGAACCGCGGGGTGACAACCTCGGTTTCCAATGTGGGCAAGGTGGTTCTCCCGGAAGAGCTGGATCCGTATGTGGAAAAATTCTGCAGCTTCATGGCGTGCAAGACTATTTTTGTATGCATCAGTACCTTTCATGATCACATGGTATTCGGGATAACCTCCTGTTTTGAAAGGCACCCGACTGCCTGCAGTTTTTTCCGGAGACTGACGGAGCTCGGTGTCCGGGTGGAAATCGCGACCAATGACTGGGACAGGGAGGCGGAATAAATGCAGACTTGCAAGAGATGCCACGTTCAGATCCGGGGCGACAAACGGGTGTGCCCGCTCTGCGGAAGCCCGCTCTCCGGGACGCCGGAAAAGAGTCCGTTCCCGATTCTGAAAAAAAGAATATTTACAAGGCTGCTGATCCTGCGCACTGCTCTTTTTTTGATGATTGCGGTTCTGATTATTCTGCCGGTCATGCAATATTTTGCCGGACGGCCTCTGCCCTGGGTTCCGCTGGCCATGATAAGCGCGGTGATCGGCTTTGCGGATATCAGTTTTACCTTGTATTACAGAAACAATGCGTTAAAGACGATTCATGTCCAGCTTTATCTCGGAATTTTTGTCTGCCTGATCGTGGATAAATTTACCGGGTGGCACCGCTGGTCCGTCACCTGGGCCGTGCCGGCGATATTCCTCGGTCTGATCGCGGGGACGATCCTGACAGGACTGATCCTTCGGGCAGCGCTGCAGGATTTTGTACTGTATATTCTGCTGGATACCCTGCTCTCCGCAGTCCAGATCCTGTTCCTCTGCCTGGGATGGAATACCAATCCCGTATTTGCGGTCTGCAGCATCGTCGCGGAAATATTGTTTTTCCTGGGAATCCTGATCTTTCGGTGGCGCGATTTCAAATCCGCCTCCGAGCGCTACTTTAATGTATAAGTCCAGTCGCAATGGATTTGCCCGCGGGGAGTTTACTCACCGTAGGGCAAAGACAATAGCGACGACAACAAGAATGAGCATGAAGCCGTGAGAAACACGGCGGAAATGCGAATGCTTGTTAGCGATG
>NZ_VUMV01000010.1 GCF_009696005.1 Bilifractor porci | reverse complement strand
GCTCAGTCACAAAACCTTCAATCCGAAGAAATCCGGTTATGCGCTTCGCTCGACTTGCATGTGTTAAGCACGCCGCCAGCGTTCATCCTGAGCCAGGATCAAACTCTCATAAAAAAGATTGAATCCGATCAGAATCAACTCTTGGCTAATTCATCCCGTTTACTGTTTAAAGGATTGTCTTTCGACAAACTCAAAAATTTTTTGAACTTTCGAGGATGTGTTTTACTGTTCAGTTGTCAAGGAACTTAGCTGCTTCTTTGTTGCCTCAGAAGCTTTTTTCTTAACTGTCGTCCCCGACAGCTCATTTAGAATATCACCCCTAAAAGGGAAAGTCAACACCTTTTTTGAAATTTTTTCTGTTTTATTAATATTTGTAAAATTATATGCAATTTCCGAAATTATCTATTTATAAATGAATTATATTCATCTTTTCAGCGCTGCGGCAATCGCTTCCGAAACAGTGCTGACAGGCAGAAGCTCCATCTCGGAATCTTCCTTCATTCTTGACAAACTGCGCATGCTTGCTCTGGGAAGGATTACTTTCCGGAATCCCAGCTTCTTTGCTTCCCGGACTCTCTGCTCTGCCATGGAAACCGAACGGATCTCGCCGCTCAGTCCCACCTCGCCAAAAACAACTGCCGAAGGATCTACCGGCACATCTCTCTTACACGAGGCAATCGCCAAAACGATTCCCAGATCCACTGCCGGCTCCGACATCCGCACTCCCCCTGTTATATTGATATAAGCGTCATCTCTGGAAAGGTTAACGTGAGCCCGTTTTTCCAGTACCGCCATCAGCAGATTCACCCTGTTAAAATCTGTCCCATTTGCCGTCCTGCGCGGATAATTAAAATTAGAGCTGCTGACGAGGGCCTGTATTTCAATCATGATCGGCCTTGTTCCCTCCATGGAGCAGGCAACCACAGACCCGGAAGCGCCTTCCGGCCTTCCTTCCAGCATATACTCGGAGGGATTTGTTACTTCCGCCAGTCCCTCTGCACGCATCTCAAAAACTCCTATTTCATTTGTGGAGCCAAACCTGTTTTTTGCCGCCCGAAGAATGCGGTAACTCTCTCTTTTTTCTCCTTCAAAATACAGAACCGTATCTACCATATGCTCCAGAACCCTTGGGCCGGCCACCGTCCCGTCCTTAGTCATATGACCGACAATAAAAATAGGGATTTGCATAGACTTGGCAATCCGCAGCAGAACTCCGGTCGATTCTCTGACCTGTGAGACGCTGCCCGGTGAAGAACTGACCGACTCATTATACATGGTCTGGATGGAATCAATAATCACAAGTTCCGGCCTGGTCTGTTCGATTACCGACTCGATATCCCCCAGATCAGTTTCCGCCAGAAGCTTCAGCTCATCCCGGAACTGACCGATCCGGACAGCGCGCATTTTTATCTGCTGCAAGGATTCCTCTCCGGAGACATACAGCACATGGATGCCCCGATCCGAAATATGACGGCATACCTGAAGCAGAAGGGTAGATTTTCCGATGCCGGGGTCACCGCCGATTAAAATCAGCGAGCCCTTTACAATGCCGCCCCCGAGAACCCTGTCCAACTCCCCGATGCCTGTCGTGATCCGGTTTCCCTGATCCAGCGAAATTTCCGAAAGACTCTGCGGCGTCAGCCTTGCCCGGCCCGATCCCGATGCCCTCCCGGCCGACGGTGCCGCCGGTTTTACAGAAACAACCTCCTCCACAAAAGTGTTCCACTGGTGACAAGCCGGGCACTGTCCCATCCATTTAGAGGATTCATACCCGCAGTTCTGACAGAAATATATGCTTTTTTTATCCTTTGCCATGCCGGAAGTTCTCCTGTTCGTTTTTTTCCCTCACTCCATGCTCGTACCTGCTGTCGACACCAAAGAGCAGACAAATTTACATGCAGGCATGCATCCGATTCCGCTTTACGGCTGGACTTTCATAATTTACTGATACCATATAACCCCCGCTGCTCCGTTGCTTTCAGCAGCTCCCACGGCCGGACGAATACAGTAAAAGCCAGGAATTCCGGTCCGGAACCAGATACGCTCCCGGATCATTCCTGGCATTCATTTTCCTGCTGTCTGCTGTTTCGGTTGTTCCGGAAAAAGTCCGGATTCAGACTCTTATTACCTCTACCCGGACCTGCTCTGCGTTTTCCAGCTCTATCCCGAACGCAAGCTTCCCGCCCATGCTGGTTTCCATACACCCGATGTTTCTGCCGTCCAGCTTGACATCGTATGTGGCTCCCTCTTCCATGCCGAGAGTAATCTGCACGTCATGATCCCCCTCGACCGTAAAGGAAACGCCGCTGTCCGTAATCTTCATCCCGCTTACAGCAGTACCCGGTACAGATTCATAAATCAGTGTGTCATTTCTTTCCAGTCGGGTAATTTCATCGTATGTCTTAACCTTGTAAAGATCCCCCTGAAAAGCAAAATCCGAAAGTTTCTTCTTCGTCTGCAGAGTGTAATCTCCAAAACTGATTGTTCCGTCATTCTCCGCACGAAGCAGTTCTTTCACCACAGCCATCTCTTTTAACCTCTTTTTCTGTTTTGTCATTCCGGAACGTACCGGTTGATACCGGTATTCCGCCCTACAGGTTCCCCGGCCGGTATTCCCGATGCTCTTCTGACACGGAACCCGGTCTTTTTGATGTTCTTAGTATAGCATCCGGCCTTTCGATTCGCAACGGCATTTTTGTTTGTTATGTAAACCTGTTCCTTGTATTTATCTTAGCTGAGATTGCTGATCGACATTGATGCATGAAAATACAGCCCTCTTCCGATTCTCTGAACAGGAAAACGGAGAAGGCTGTATTCTAAGTCTTTTTACTTTCTCTCCCGGAAAACCAGCTTACCCTCTTTTTCGCTGACGGTTACCGTGCTGTTCCTGTGAACCTTTCCCAGCAGAATTTCTTCTGCCAGGGGGTCTTCGATTTGCTTCTGAATCGCCCTTTTCAGCGGACGGGCTCCGTATTTGCTGTCATAGCTCTTCGCAATCAGCAGTTCCCTGGCCGCTCCGGTAACAGACAGCTTCAGGTTCAGCTGCTCCTTGCAGCGCCTCTTCAGATCCTCCAGAAGAATACTTATGATGCTCTTCATATCTTCTTTTGTCAGGGCATGGAAAACAATCGTCTCATCGATTCTGTTCAGGAACTCCGGCCGGAAATTGCGGCTGAGCTCATCCATCACCAGCCCCTTCATCCGCTGATAGTCCTGCTTTTCGTCATCCACAGACAGGAACCCGAGTTTTTTCGGCTGGACGATCTGCTCCGCTCCCGTGTTGCTGGTCATGATGATGATACACTCCCGGAAGCTGACTTTTCTGCCCTGGGCGTCGGTAATATGGCCGTCATCCAGCACCTGCAAAAGAATGTTAAAAACATCCGGATGCGCCTTTTCGATTTCATCAAAAAGCACCACGCTGTAGGGATGTCTCCGGATTTTCTCCGAGAGCTGTCCGCCCTCTTCATAGCCTACATAGCCGGGCGGCGAACCGATCATCTTGGAAACGCTGTGTTTTTCCATATATTCCGACATGTCCACACGGATCATGGCGTCTTCTGTCCCGAATACAGCCTCCGCCAAGGCCTTGGAAAGCTCGGTTTTTCCCACACCCGTGGGACCCAGGAACAGGAACGAACCGATCGGCCGCCCCGGATCCTTCAGGCCGGCCCTTCCCCTGCGGACAGCCTGCGCGACTGCGCAGACCGCCTCATCCTGACCGACGACTCTTTTGTGCAGAACCTTCTCCAGATTTGCCAGCCGGCGGGACTCTGACTGGCGAAGCCTGGTGAGCGGAATTTTGGTCCAGGAAGAAACCGTCGCTGCGATATCCTCCTCGGTAACCGTCTGACCAGCCCGACCTCTCGCGGAATTTCTGCGTTTTTCTTCCTGCCCCAGCTTTTCCTGAAGGGCGTGCTGCTCCTTGTTCAGCCTTCTTGCCTCTTCCAGATCGCCTCTTTTCAGGGCGTCCTCCCTTCCCGCAATCAGGCTCTGCATCTCCTTCTCCGCCTGCTCCGGTTCCTTCTTTCCGGAAAACCGCTTCAGACAGACCCTGGACGATGCCTCGTCAATCAAATCTACTGCCTTGTCCGGCAGAAAACGGTCATTGATATAGCGCGCGCTCATCCGCACAGCGGCCTCCAGCGCGCCGTCCGTAATCGTCACCTTGTGATGCTTCTCGTAATAAGGGCGCAGTCCCTTCAGGATCTCCACGCTCTCCGTCTCTCCGGGTTCCTCTACCGTAACCGGCTGGATTCTTCTCTCCAGCGCCGCATCCTTCTCGATGTGCTTGCGGTATTCTTCCAGTGTGGTCGCGCCGATCAGCTGGAGCTCCCCTCTGGCCAGGGAAGGCTTCAGGATATTGGACGCATCCAGGGCGCCTTCCGCCCCTCCCGCGCCGATGATGGTGTGGATCTCATCAATAAACAGCAGGACGCTCCGGCTTTCCGTCACTTCCTGGATGATCCGGCGGATACGCTCCTCGAATTCTCCGCGGTATTTGGTACCGGCCACCATACCGGTGAGATCCAGCATGACAAGGCGTTTTCCGCTGACGCTTTCCGGCACCTGTCCGGAAACAATGCGCTGCGCCAGACCTTCCACGATCGCTGTTTTTCCCACACCGGGTTCCCCGACCAAACAGGGATTGTTCTTTTTTCTCCTGCTGAGGATCTCTATAATCCTCTCGATCTCCTGATCCCGGCCGATGACAGGATCCAGCCGATGTGCTCTGGCCATCTCCGTCAGATCCCTGCTGAACTGATCCAGGAAAGGCGTTTCCGTAACCGAGGCATCCCTGGCCCCGGAAAGCTCTGACGCCCGTTCCTTCCTGGCATTCTCCGGAACGCCTTCCGCCTGCAGCAAGGCATCATACAGTCGCGGGAGCGGAACGCCCATGGTATACAGAAGCCTTGCCCCCACACAGCTGTTAATTTTAAGAATGGAAATAAGAATGTGTTCCGTACCTGCCTGCCGGAGCCCGTCTCTGTCTGCTTCCGCCACCGCGTGATCCAGAACCTGGCGCGCATGAACCGTAAGTTCCGGCTTCAGCATGGTATCTGCCGGGTTTTCCGGCGCGATCAGCCGGTCAATCAGCCCCAGCAGTTTTGTTTCCTCCACCCCGAACTGTCGCAGAACAACACCGGCTGTCCCGTTTTTTTCGCGCAGCAGCCCTACCAGAAGATGTTCTGTCCCGATATAAGAATGGTTTCTGTCCACAGCCGTTTTCTTTGCCAGCGAAATGGCAACCCGCGCCTGGGAAGTAAAATTCATTTTCATCATGTATTTTATTTATTCCGTCCGCAGCAATACTTATATTTCTTTCCGCTGCCGCAGGGACAGGGATCATTCCTGCCGATTTTCTTCGGTTTGACGATGGTTCCGGCCTTTTTTGCCTCCTGATAGAGTTCTTTTTTCCGCTCCGGCGTAAAAATGTTGTCCCATGCCGGAAGATTATACAGCCAGTCCGCGCGGGCATCCACCATGTTTCTGTAAAGAAGCTCCTTGTCGAAATTAAGGTTTACCTCCGTATCCTCATTCATGGTCTCAATCGGATTCTTCACCTTCAGGCTGTCGTTGATCCCGTCCAGGAAACCGGTCATGGACATGACGTCTATCCCGTATCTGTCCGCGAGTTCCTTAACGGTACCGGTAACTGCTTCGTCCGGATTTTCCAGAAGTTTCTCGTAGATCCCCTTCTCCAGAAGGAAATAATCCTGCCAGAACTTCTGAAGCTTGTTTTTATCCTCGTCCTTGTTGTAGGCAATCGCCTGCCAGTCCTGTAATAAAGCCATCTTACGCTTCCCTCTTTTTCACTGAATTTTGGTAACACCAATGACTGCCCGAAAATCCTTCAGAGATCGGGCAGAACGGATAAAGTATAGTATACAGAAAATTATTTTGCAAGAATCTGCTCATCCTCTGTCTTTTTCACAACCTTTGTGACAATGGCTCCCTCCACCATGTGATCCTTCACCTTGAAAACACGGATGTGAAGGCCGTCGGAATCCAGCTCAAAGCGGCTCCCGTCATCGGGAACCGAACCGAGCACGCCGAAAATATAGCCGCTGAAGGTATCGTACTCGTCCACCGGCAGATCGACATCCAGCTCATCCGCGACATCATCCAGTGAGGCGCTTCCCTGAATACGCCACATGGTATCCGATATTTTCACAATATCCTCCGGACGGGCTACCTCATCATCCTCCACCAGATCGCCGACCAGCTGTTCCATCAGGTCTTTCAGGGAAATAATACCGTCCATGCCGCCGTACTCATCCAGAACCACCGCAAAATAATGGCCGGATTTTTTCATGTGCTGGAACAAAATGTCCGCCCGGACCGTCCCCGGCACAAAATACGCAGGATCCACGGCCCTTGCCAGCATTTCATCCTTAGAACAGGTTCCATACAGGCGGAAGAAATCTTTCGCGTCCAGAACGCCGATCACATGATCCGCCGTGTCGCGGCACACCGGAAAATGCGTGTGCCTGCTCTTGTGAATCAGCTTCTTCCATTCCTCCATGGAGTCATCCGTGTACAGGATGGTCACATCCTTCCTGTGTGTGCAGATTTCATCCGCGGAAATGTCATCAAACTCAAAGACGTTCTGAATCATTTCCCTCTCATCGGTGTCAATGGTTCCCTTCTCATTGCCGGCATCCACCAGCATACGGATCTGCTCCTCCGTGACCTGATTCTCATCTTCATTGGGATCTACCCCCAGAAGGCGCAGAACTCCATTTGTCGAAACGGTGCACAGCGCCACCAGCGGATAAAAGATGATATAGACGCCGTAAAGCATCTTTGCCATCCCAAGAGAGACCTTCTCCGGATTTTTCATGGCCAGCCGTTTGGGTACCAGTTCGCCGAAAATCAACGTCAGATAGGAAATCAGCACGGTTACCAGGATAATCGCCACAGACGGCGAAATGTTGATGTGAATGGACGCAAACGCAGAAACAATCAGCGGAGCAAACCCGTCCGCCGCAAACGCGCTTCCCAGAAAACCGGAAAGTGTGATGGCAACCTGAATCGTCGCAAGAAACCGCGCAGGCACTTTGGTCAGCTTACGCAATACCTTTGCGCGGCTGTCCCCCTCTTCTTCCTTTTTTTCCAGCTCCATACCGTTAGTAGAAACCACTGCAATTTCTGCGCAGGCGAAAACCGCATTAACCGCAATTAAGACAAGCTGCAGTACTATTCGCCCTGCTAGAGAGCCTTCCATGAAAAACCTCCTGACCTCCTTCAATTAGATAAGCTGTGCCGGCTTCGCCGGCACAATTCTGCATACAATGTGAATCCTTATAAATACCTGTTGTCGTTTTATGATCTGCCTGTATAAGTCCCTCCGCGCTGCTTCGCTGCCTCCGGCAGCTCTCGCACCGCTAACAAGTATTCGCATTTCCGTGCCGCTGACGCGTCACTCCATGCTCATACTTGTTGTCGTCGCTAAAGCACGCCCGGTCTTGCATGCAAGCATGCGCCCGCCCCTGCTTTGCGACTGGACTTATACAGTAAAGTAACGGACGCCGGACTCGAAGATTTTGAGATCCTGCTCCCCGTATATATTGATGGCTACTCCGTCGCCGCGGCGCTCGGAATGTGTCATTTTTCCCAACACCCGTCCGTCCGGGCTTGTGATTCCCTCAATATTGAAGTAGGATCCATTGATGTTCCAGTATTCATCCCCGGTAAAGTTTCCGTCCGCGTCACAGTACCTGGTGGCAATCTGCCCGTTGTCCTGCAGCTTCTCCAGCCACTCCCGGCTGCACACAAACCGTCCCTCTCCGTGGGATGCGGGATTGGTGTAAACCCCGCCCAGACTGGCCTCCTGCAGCCACGGCGACTTGTCGGAAACCACCCGGATATAGGCCATCTTGGAAATATGTCTGCCGATAGTATTAAATGTCAGGGTCGGAGAATCCTCCTTCTGGCCGGTAATTTCCCCATAGGGTACCAGTCCGAGCTTGATCAGAGCCTGGAACCCATTGCAGATGCCAAGCACAAGGCCGTCTCTTCCGTTCAGAAGCTCCATCACCTCATCCTTAATCACCTGATTCTGAAAAGCGGTCGCAAAAAACTTCGCGGAACCGTCCGGCTCGTCGCCGGCAGAGAAGCCGCCCGGGAACATAATAATCTGTGACTGCCGGATGGCATCACGGAACATCTCAACCGAATCCGTAATATCCTGCGCGGTCAGATTCCGGAACACACGGGTGATGGTTTTAGCTCCGGCCCGCTCGAAGGCACGGGCGCTGTCATATTCACAGTTTGTGCCGGGGAATACCGGAATAAAGGCAGTCGGCTGTCCCAGCTTATGAGAGCATACGGCGACATCCGGCGCATGGTAAACTCCCTGATCCGGCACATCCAGATCCACATGGGCGGCGTCCGAAACCATACGGAACACACTGGAAAGCTTGCCGTTCCAGGCTTTCAGCGCCTCCTCCTCTTTCAGCACAGCCGGGCCGTACTGGAACTCCGGCTCGGAAAGGACTTCCCCGATCAGCGTGTAGGTGCAGGCCAGACTTCCGACCTGATCCGCCGGAACCTCCATTACCAGATCGCCAAAGGCGGGGCTGAACAGATCCCTCGCGTCTACGCTGTGCTCAATCTTAAACCCGAGACGGTTGCCGAATGCCATCTTGCTGAGCGCCGGCGCAATGCCGAAACGGTCCAGGGCATACGCCGCCTTCACACGCCCTGCCTGCATGTCCTGATGCACCCTGTCATACAGATCCATAACCCCGCCGTAATCCGGCAGCTCATTCCCGTCACGCGGAATGCGGACCCATACCAGCCTGTCTCCCGGATTCTTCATTTCCGGCGTGATAATATCCTTAATCTGCGCGACATCCACCGCAAAGGACACCAGCGTCGGAGGCACATCAATATCATTAAAGGTACCGGACATACTGTCCTTACCTCCGATGGACGCAAGCCCGTACTCGATCTGCGCCTCATAGGCGCCAAGAAGCGCGGCAAGCGGCTGGCTCCATCTCTCAGGGCGCTCATCCATCCTGCGGAAATATTCCTGGAAGGTAAAATGAAGCTTCCGGAAATCACCGCCTCCGGCAACGATCTTCGCCATAGACTCCGTCACCGCGTAAACAGCTCCATGATACGGACTCCAGCTGGAAAGGTACGGGTCGAAGCCGTAGGACATCATGGTAACCGTATTGGTTTTTCCGTCCGGGACAGGGACCTTTGCCACCATGGACTGGGTCTCCGTCAGCTGATACTTTCCGCCGTAAGGCATCAGCGTACTGGCCGCGCCGATGGAAGAGTCAAACATCTCCACCAGCCCCTTCTGGGAGCAGCAGTTCAGATCCGACAGGGCATCCAGCCATGCCTTCTTCACATCAGGGACATCCGGGCAGCGCTTCAGGGCACTGTCCTTCTTATTCGGAATATCAACAAAAACCCCCGTCTCCTGATGCGCGCCGTTGGTATCCAGGAAAGCGCGGGACAGGTTGACGACAGCCTTCCCCCTCCAGTTCAGGACCAGCCTGGGCTCCTCTGTCACAACCGCGACCTTGACCGCTTCCAGATTTTCCTCATGCGCATAGGCCAGGAACCGGTCTGCGTCCTTCGGGTCCACCACAACAGCCATTCTCTCCTGCGACTCGGAAATAGCAAGTTCCGTCCCGTCCAGTCCTTCATATTTTTTCGGAACCTTGTCCAGATCCACCTGAAGGCCGGGTGCCAGCTCGCCGATCGCCACAGATACACCACCGGCGCCGAAATCATTGCACTTTTTGATGATGGAGCTGACCTCCGGGCGGCGGAACATGCGCTGGATCTTACGCTCGGTAGGCGCGTTTCCCTTCTGTACCTCTGCCCCGCAGGTTTCAAGAGAAGATGTCTTGTGAGCCTTGGAGGAGCCGGTGGCACCTCCGATTCCGTCGCGTCCGGTCCGTCCCCCAAGAAGAATGATCACATCGCCCGGATCCGAATTTTCCCGGATCACTGCCTTTCTGGGCGCGGCGCCCATGACAGCGCCGATCTCCATACGCTTTGCCACATACTGCGGATGATAAATTTCCTTGACATATCCGGTAGCCAGACCCACCTGGTTTCCATAAGAACTGTAGCCCTTTGCCGCTCCCCTGGTCAGTGTCTTCTGGGGAAGCTTGCCCTCCAGCGTCTGGGAGGCAGGGGCCGTCGGATCCGCCGCCCCGGTCACGCGCATTGCCTGATATACATACGTACGCCCGGAAAGCGGGTCCCGGATAGCGCCGCCCAGACAGGTGGCCGCGCCTCCGAAGGGCTCAATTTCGGTCGGATGGTTATGCGTCTCATTTTTGAAATTAATCAGCCACTCCTCGTAACTGCCGTCCACATCGACCGGGACAACAATACTGCAGGCATTGATTTCGTCAGACTCCTCCTGATCGGTCAGCTTCCCGTCGGCCTTCAGCTTTTTCGCGGCCAGGCAGGCCAGATCCATCAGGCAGAGGTATTTATCCTCTCTTCCCTTGTAGAGGACCCGGTGATCGTTGATATATCTTTCCAGCGATTTCTGGATCGGGTCTTTCAGATCCCCTTCTCCCAGCTCAATGTCTTTCAGTTCTGTGGCAAAGGTCGTGTGACGGCAGTGATCGGACCAGTACGTGTCCAGAACCCGGATTTCTGTCACGGTAGGATCCCGCTTTTCTTCGTCTCTGAAATAATTCTGGATAAACTGAAAATCCCGGAAGGTCATGGCAAGATTCAGAGAATCGTACAACTCCTTCAGCTGCACCTCCCCCATCCCCTGGAAGCCGTCAAATGTCTTTACATCCGCCGGTTCCGGAAAATCCATGACCAGTGTCTCCGGCTTCTCTGATCCGGCCTCACGGGAATCCACCGGATTGATGCAGTGGGAACGGATAGTCTCCATCTGCTCTTCTGTCACGTCCCCTTCAATGACATAGGTTGTTGCCGTGCGGATCAGCGGCTTTTCATCCTCTTTCAGAAAGGAAATGCACTGGACCGCGGAATCCGCCCGCTGATCGAACTGTCCCGGCAGATACTCCACGGAAAAGACATGAGAATGGTCATCCAGTGGAAATTCCTCGTGATACAGAATGTCCACCGGAGGCTCGGCAAAAACGACATGGCAGGCTTTCTCAAAGACCTCGTCACTGATTCCTTCTATATCGTAACGAATCAGTATCCGCACTCCGCTGACGGCAGGAATGCCCATGTAATGCCGGATCTCGTGGCTGAGCTCTTTTGCTGCCACGGCAAATTCCGGCTTCTTCTCCACATAAACTCGTCTGACTTTGCTCATTTTCTTCTCCTTGTCTGTTCCCGATTTCCACGCCGGACAGTCGGCAGAATCAGGAAATGCAGGTACCTGTACGCATTGTGGGGCCCCAGGAAAACCGGGTCTCTTTCATTAAGATAACATAGAATCCCGTCCTTGTGAATAATCCGTTCCTGCCATTTATCTGCTTTTACCTGCGGCTGGTCATGGAGGCTGTGTCATGGCAGACTCCTCAGCGTCCGCTCCTTTGGCGCCGGTTGCCCTGTATCATGCAGCATCCGACCGAATACAGGAGGCACCATGTAAAAATAATCTTCAGCAGGGAGGGCCTCCCCGAAAAAGAGTACAAAAGAGTACGCAAAAACCCCGGTAAAAGCCGGGGTTTTAACTATTTCCGGAAGAGAAAAATATTTTGCTTCCCTATGCTTCTGCTCTTCCGGCATTCTCTCAGATTTCCACCCGGACAGAAGCCGCCGCCCGGATTCTGTCGGGAATGAACACATAGTACAGGCGGAAGAGTACAATTCCCATCACAATTCCGGCCGCAATATCATAGCAGGAATGCTGCTTGATGAATGCCGTGGACAAAATAATCAGCACCGTCCAGATCCCGGTAAAGGTTAGGATTCCTTTGTGCTTCTTCAGCTTTTTCGAGTCACAGGCGGCCAGAAAAACAGCCAGGGAATTGAAAACATGAATGCTGGGGAACACATTTGTAGGCGTATCGGTACGGTACATTGCTTTACACATCTGCACAAAAATATTGTCGTGGTCAAAGGTGCGGGGGCGGAGATTCAGTCCGTTGGGATAGACGGCGGAAAAAATCAGGAAAATCGTCATGCCCGTTCCGAGATAGAAGATAAACTTATTGAACTCCGCGACATCCCTGTCAATCAGGCAGAAATAAACCTCCGCGACGGCCACATAGGCAAACCAGCTGTAGTAAAATATGACAAAATACTCACAGAATGGAATGTACTGATCCAGAGGACAGCTGATGATATGGTAGGTGCCCGGAATCCGGATGGCATTCTCCAGCACCCGGAATGTCAGCATATAAAAAATACCGTAGAGAGGCACAACCCAGAGCTGTTTCCTCTTTCTGAACATATCCACAATCGCCTGCATGAATTCTCCTTCCTTTGCGGAAAATATTTTTTCTGCGCTTTGCCCCGTTTTCCGGAGCGGATACGCAGACTCACGCTCCCTGTCCGGGCAGCCCCGGCGCAGTCCTGCCCGCTGCCTGTTTTCTCTGTCCCGGCATCCGGTCGGAAATCTTCTCCGGCAGGGCAGGGATCTCTTTTACTTCCGGATGAAAGCCCTCAAAAATCACTGTGCTGAACTGCTTTTCCCTGCACGTCTCATATTCCTCTTCGCTTCTGACCGTCCAGGCAAATACAGGGATCCGGAATAAATGCTGATTCAGATCAATGCCAAGCCCGTCCGCCGTGCGGAAATTGTATGCCACAAAATCCGGCCTGCTGACCACATGGACCATCAGGCTCGAGGAAAGCAGCTTAAACAGAGAGTTCACCTTCAGCGCCCTGCCGTAGCGGCTGGCAAGCTGTCCGACCAGGACATCCGGCCGGTTTTTCCGGAACCACCGGAGGGCAAACGGCTGAAAGGATTCTATGATATAAGGACCGCTGTACCGGTCCAGCGCCCTGGCAGCCACCGGGCAGAGCGCCAGGGAACTGTTGGGAACCTTTAACTCAATCAGCAGGGGAACCCTGCCGTCCACCAGCTCCAGGACATCCTCCAGAAGAGGAATCTTCTGGTCTGTCCCGTCCAGGCGCATTTCCTGCAGTTCTTCCCAGCTGTAGCTCTCTACAGAACCCGGAGCGCCGCACATACGCGAAAGCGTATCATCATGGAACACCGCAAGCCTTCCGTCCCTGGTCAAATGCACATCCAGCTCAATCGCGTAGTGATTCCGGACGGCCTCCCGGTACGCCGGAACAGAATTCTCCGGAATTCCTTCCTCCCTGCTCCAAAGCCCCCTGTGGGCGAACCTCCAGGCCGCGTACTCCTGGCACTGCCTCCGCCGGGAAGCATTCGGATGAATCGCCCAGAAATAAAGTCCTGCAAGCCCTGCCATAATCAAAATTGTCAACAATGCGGGAAATAACATAGCTCCGGTCCCTCTTAAACCAGGAACAGTGTAATCCCGCGGAGCAGATTCGTAAAGAGCCGGGAGCGATATTTAATATACATTTTAGAGATAAGCCGGCCGCAGCGGACTTATGGAATCAGATCTTCTTCAGCTTCGCAAAGGAAGCGAACATCCGTTTTACCCCGCAGGTGTCAAAATCCACGGTCACCTCGTAATCCTTGCCTCCGTCCTTGATGTCCTGTACGGTTCCGTCGCCGAATTTGACATGGCGGACCCGGTCGCCCTCTTTGTAATCCAGGTGATCTGCCTTCTGCACCCGGAACTGGTTCAGGGAATAATGATTTCCGGACGGTCCGTGCGCGGAACGGGCGCGGCTGCTTCCGAAGCTTCCGTAACCTCTCTCCGCCCCTCCGGTGCCGAACTTCATGATCCGGTCCATGGACACCTCCGGCGGCTTCATGAAGTTTCTGGTATCCGTCGTCTCGCCCTCCAGCTCGATCAGCTCTCTGGGGATCTCCCGGACAAAACGCGACGCCCGCAGAAACTGAGGTTCCCCCCGAACCATACGCATCTGCGCCGCAGTCATGGTCAATTCCTTTCTGGCCCTGGTAATTCCCACATAGCAAAGCCGGCGCTCCTCCTCCAGCTCTTCCGAGTCCTCCCCGCTGACCGCCATGTAACTGGGGAAGGTATTTTCCTCCATACCCGTCATATAGACATAGTCAAACTCCAGTCCCTTCGCGCTGTGAAGCGTCATCAGGAGGACGTAGTCGCCGTCCGGATCCACGGAATCTATATCCGCGACCAGGGAAACCTGCTGCAGAAACTCAGAGAGCGACGGATTCTCTGCCTGCTCCATGTAATCCGCCGTCTTGGACACCAGCTCGTTGATGTTCTCGATCCTTGCCTTGTCCTCGTCGGTTCCTTCTGCCTCCAGCTCCTCCACGTAGCCGGTCTCTCTGATGATCATTTCCAGAATTTCGCGGACATTCAGGTACTCCCTCCCGGCTGCGCGGAGCCTGCCGATCAGGGCGGTAAATTTCCGTATTCCGCCAAGCGAGCGTCCCAGACCCGGAATCTTCTCCGCTTCCTGCAGGGCTTCGTAAAAGCTGATGCCGTTTTCCAACGCGTAATTCTGAACCCTGGCCAGAGACGTGGCCCCCACCCCTCTTTTCGGAACATTGACAATGCGCTGCACGGCCAGATCATCCAGGGCGTTGTCCACGGTTTTCAGGTAGGCCAGCATATCCTTGATCTCTCTGCGGGCATAAAAATTCACGCCGCCCACAAGCTTATAGGGAATATCCGCGGCGATCATCTTCTCCTCGAACAGACGGGACTGGGCATTGGTCCGGTACAGGACCGCGTAATCCCGGTAAGACCGGTTCTCCTCCCGTACCTTTCGGGCGATTTCCCCCGCAACAAACTCCGCCTCGTCATAGCCGGTCTGAAATTCCCGGAATCGAACCCTGGTTCCCCGTCCGTTATCTGTCCAGAGCTTCTTCTCTTTCCTGCCGCTGTTGTTGGAAATCACCTCGTTGGCCGCGTCCAGAATGCTCTGGGTAGAACGGTAATTCTGCTCCAGCTTAATCACCTTCGCGCCGGGAAAAGACTTCTCGAAGTTCAGAATATTCATAATGTTCGCGCCGCGGAATTTATAGATCGACTGATCGTCGTCTCCCACGACGCAGATATTTCTGTATTTTTCCGCCAGAAGCTTTACAAAACGAAACTGTACGGTATTGGTATCCTGATACTCGTCGATCAGGATATAGCGGAACCTCTCCTGATAGTTTTCCAGCACGTCCGGAGCCTTTTCAAAAAGCTCCACGGCAAGCACCAGAAGATCATCAAAATCCAGGGCATTATTTTTCTTCAGCCGCTTCTGATAAGCCCGATACGCCCGCGCAGTCTGTTTTTCCTCCCAGCGGGAGGCGTCCGCCTCCATCTCATCCGGAGAAACCAGGTTGTTTTTAGCGGCGGATATCTTCCCCAGCAGCGCCTTTTCCTTATAGATCTTCGGATTCAGCTCCAGCTCTTTAATGACAGCCTTCATCACCTGCCGGCTGTCGTCGGTATCGTAGATGGTAAAGCTGTTATCATAGCCGATCCGGTCAATATACCTGCGGAGAATCCTGCAGCAGCTGGAGTGAAAGGTGGAAACCCAGATGGCTTCCGACCCCATTCCGACCAGACCATCCACTCTCTCCCGCATCTCTCCGGCAGCCTTATTCGTAAAGGTGATAGCCATGATATTCCATGGCCGCACCCCGCAGTGTTCAATTAAATACGCAATCCGGCAGGTCAGTACCCGGGTCTTGCCCGAGCCTGCGCCTGCCAGAATAAGCAGCGGTCCTTCCGTATGCTCCACGGCCTCCCGCTGCTGTGGATTCAGTTTCTCCAGATACTCCATTCCTGTCTGTTCCCTTATCTGCCGATTTTCCTGTTCCGGCTGTCCTACAGCGCCGCATCCGCCGCTTCCATGGCCGCGGCAATCACCTTGTCCATGTCATAATACCGGTACTGTCCCAGACGTCCGCCGAAGATGACGTTTTTCTCCCTGTCGGCCAGCTCCCTGTACTTCCGGTACAGCGCATTGTTCTCCTCATTATTCACCGGATAGTACGGCTCCATGCCAACCCTCCACTCCGAGGAATATTCCCTGGAGATCACCGTCTTCGGCTGCGTGCCGAATTCAAAATGCTTATGCTCGATGATACGGGTGTAGAGAACGTCCCGGTCCGTATAATTGACAACCGCATTGCCCTGATAATTGTCCGTATCCAGAACCTCCGTCTCAAAACGGACGCTGCGGTACTGAAGCGCCCCCAGGCGATAGCCGAAGTATTCATCAATCATGCCGGTAAACACAATTCTGTCCGCCACATCCGGATTTTCCCGGATGAACGTAAAATAGTCTGTATTTGTCCGGATCTCGCAGCCCTGAAGCATCTTCGCGGCAATCGCCGTATAGCCGCCGATCGGGATTCCCTGATAGCGGTCATTAAAATAATTGTTATTATAAGTAAAACGGAACGGAAGCCTCTTGATGATAAAGCTCGGAAGTTCCGTACAGGGCCGCCCCCACTGCTTCTCCGTATAGCCTTTGATCAGCTTCTCGTAAACATCACGCCCGGCCAGAGAAAGCGCCTGTTCCTCCAGGTTCTTCGGATCTGTGATGTGCAGCTCCGCAATCTGGGACGCGATGATGTCCTTTGCCTCCTGCGGCGTGCGGATATTCCACATGCGGCTGAAGGTATTCATGTTAAACGGAAGATTGTAGGTCTCGTTCTTATAAACCGCAATCGGGGAGTTGATATAATTATTAAATTCCGCAAACTGGTTGATGTAATTCCAGATTTTCCTATCGGAGGTATGAAAAATGTGGGCTCCGTACCGGTGCACCTGGATTCCCTCGATCTCCTCCGTGTAAATATTTCCGGCGATGTGGTCCCGTCTGTCAATCACCAGACACCGGTAACCCTTCTTAACCGCCTGCTCCGCGAAAACGGCGCCGAAAAGCCCTGCGCCCACAATCAGAAAATCATATTTCATCTGAAACCTCCCGATGGTTCATCTTTTTCAGTCAATCAGTCCCGTCATCCGGAAGCCCTTGTAAAGACCGTCCCGGTCCACGCGGTCCGTCACCAGATCCGCCGCCCGTTTCAAATCGTCAGACGCATTCCCCATAGCCACTCCGGTCTGCGCAAACTCCAGCATCACCTTATCATTGGGTCCGTCGCCGAAGGCAATCGTATCCCTTCTGTCCGTTCCCGTGGCGTCCAGCACCTTCTGCATGGCCGTTCCCTTGTCATAGCCCCGGACCATGATCTCGCCGTCACAGGAATCCGAAACCGCAAAACTGGAAGTAAGGGTTTCAAAAAAGCCGCCCAGCCGCTTCTGTATCTCCTCTATCGTGCTGTGCGCCTGATAAAAGCAGAGTTTCTGACAGTTTTTTGTGGCGCGGATGTCCTCCCGGACACTCACCTTCCCGAACATGCGCTCCGCGTCCTTCGGGTCCATCGTTCCGGCGCTGATCAGCTCCGGCGCTGCCAGCGCTGTCTCCGGATCCGCAAATACCCCGTCCGGGCACTGAAGGAAATAATACGCGTGCAGGGAATCCAACACATCCATGGCATGATGCAGCGGCTCCGCCGGGATGCTGTACTGCACAAGGGAAAGCCCTCCCAGACGGATATCGGCCCCCGCAGATGTAATGTAACCAGCAAAAAGCTCTTTTTCCAGCAGCTGCGGATAAAGCTGCGTTCCGCTGCGCCCGGTGCAGATGATCATATGATGGCCATTTTCATTTGCCTTCTGCAGCGCTTCCCTGCCAGAATCCGGAAGAACCCCCTGAAAAGTTGTCAGTGTCCCGTCAATATCCAGAAATACGATTTTATGGCTCATTCTGTCACTCCCGCAAGCCCAATGGCACCTTTTCCGCCGTGACACGAAATGGTGCAGCCTGTCATTACATAGACTGTCCTCTGAAATCCGTTTTCCAGCGCGATCTCCCGCATCCTGTCCAGAATACTCTGGGAAAGCCCCGGTCCGTACATCAGATACAGCGTATCGTGATTCAGATGATGTCTCTGCAGAAACATTTGCATAAATTTATCCGTAATTTTATCCATGGAGCCGCGAAATTTTTTTGTGGCAACCAGAAATCCCTCCCGGTTAATCTCGATCAGCGGCTTCAGGCGGAGGACATTCGCCGCAATATAGGCGCCATTGGAAACCCGGCCGCCCGCCCGCAGATAATCCAGCGTAGCAGGAATAAAATTGCATTCAATCCGGTCAGCCAGAGCCTGAAACTCCTCCGCCAGAGCCCCGGCGGCAGCCGCGTCCGTAATCCTGTCCCTTTTCTTCTCCAGTATGCGGCAGCACGCCTCAATGTGCGCCGTACATCCGCCGGAGACGCTTTTAGTATCAATGATATACAGATCCCTGAAGTTCTCCTGATCTCTTGCCGCCACAGCATGCTGGTGGGTACTGGAGGCATTGGAGGAATAGGTGAAATGATAAATAATACAGCCCGGATGCCTGCTCCGGATATCATTCCAGAAATCCACGTATTCCTGCACATTGACGGCAGAAGTGGTCGGAATCTTACCCGTTTCCTCAAAATAGTCAAAGACCATGTCAATGGGGAAATGCCCGTCATCATAGCTGACATTATTCATGATGACATGCATCGGGGCAACCTCAATCTGATACTGCCTGACTATTTCCTCCGGAAGATCTGATCCGCTCTCCGTGGCTATTATTATTTCCGGCATAATGCTGTCCTCCTGTGCTTTCACACCAAACCGCCATCCCCCGCAGACGAGGCACCGTAAGATATATAATTCCCTGCTTCCGGAACCTGTCCGGCCTGCACGGCCTCATCAAGTTTACCACACACCTGTCCGGTCTACAAACAGATTCTGTCCCCCTCTATCCTGCTCCCATCGGCACAGAACCTTTTCAGGTTTTTTAATAAAGAACCATCTGGGCAGGAATCCCATTCCGGTAAACCACACCACCCTCTCCCAGAATCAAAGGTCTGAGGTATGCCATCATCTTTTCATTTACATCATTTTTTTCGGCATTCATCCAGTCATCGGGAACCTTTTTCTCCAGATTTGCCACTCTGGAGATTTCCGTCAGTCCATATCTAACCTCATAGGGCTCATCTGAAAGGCGGATAATGGATGACATCTTTCCGGAATATCCCGCAACAGCAGCCTCCGCAGCCTTCATCCCCAGCATCCGGGACTCGGAAATATCCGTAGAACTGCGGATATGGGCGGCGCAGCGCTGCATCAGGTTCAGCTCAATCGCGCGCGCCTTGCAGCCGATCTTCTTTCTGACCAGCTCCTCCAGAATTCTTGCGGCTCCTGCAATGTACGCATGTCCGAACCCATCTTCGGCATTTGCCTGCACGCTTTCTGACAGGTATTTCCCGTCCGGCGTTTTTACTCCTTCGCTGACAGCAACTAAAACTGCATCCTTCCTGCCCAGCTCCCGCCGTATGTCCTGCAGAAAACGCTCCGTGGAAAGCGGCGCCTCGCAGAGATAAATCAGATCCGGCCCATTTCCTCCATTCACCCGGGAGAGAGCCGATGCGGCAGTCAGCCAGCCCGCGTTTCTGCCCATAACCTCTACAATGGTAACAGCCTTTTTGTCATACACATGGCAGTCCCGCTCCAGCTCCGCAAAGGTAATCCCGATATATTTTGCCGCGGAGCCAAATCCCGGGCAGTGGTCTGTTCCCATCAGATCATTATCAATCGTCTTGGGCGCTCCCATAACCGAAAGTCCTTCTATATGTTTTTCCACGCAGTAGGCAGAAAGCTGCGCCACCGTATCCATAGAGTCATTGCCGCCGATATACACAAACCACGAAATCTCATTTTGCTTCAGAATCCCGACGATCTTTTCCATCTGTTCTTCGCCGCTCAGCTTCATCCTGCAGGAACCCAGTGCGGCCGCCGGTGTCTGGCAGAGATACTGCAGCTCCTCCGCATTGCGGATTCTGCTCCCCAGATCCAGAAACCGTTCTTCCAGAACGCCTTCGATTCCATTCACCGCCCCAAGGATCCTGTCCACTTTCTCCGAGATCTGCGCGTACATCACAATTCCGGCAAGTGTCGCATTAATAGCTGAAGTAGGTCCACCGGACTGAGCCACCAGTAAATTTCTCATATTCTATGTCTCCCTGGAAAGCCGACAAAAAAGCCCTCCGGTCATCACGGCAGTTCTCACACACTCATATGAACCGGAAGGCATTTTGCTCACGAAAGCTTATTTCCTGATGCTGAAAATATCCTGCTAGAATTAAAGAACCAGACTGGGAGCAGCGTATACTCTGGCAAGAAGCTCCTGGTTCAGCGCGTACAGCCCCTTCGGATCCGTCCCGTACAGCTCGAATTTCTTGATCAGATCCTCCGCGTTCTTCTCCTCTTCGCCCTGCTCCTTTACAAACCAGTCAAAACACTGCATGGTGCGGTAATCATGAACCTCGTTGGCCGCCGTGTAGATGGTGTTGATCAGCGAAGTCACATACTGCTCATGCTGCAGGCCGAGCCGGATCGGATCCTCCGCGTTTTCATACTTTGCGTCCGGCTTCGCAACCTCGTTAAAGGTCACGTGCTCGCCATTATTGTGCAGATACTGGCGCATCAGCATGGCGTGATCCCTCTCCTCCTGCGCCTGGACATCGTACCAGTGGGCAAAGCCGTCCAGTCCGAGATCATTGTAATAATTGGAAAAATCCAGATACAGATAAGCAGAATAGAACTCCTTGTTTATCTGAGTGTTGATTAATTCTTTTACCTTTTTGTCTAACATGACAGTCTCCTCTCCCCGGCCTACCTGCCGGAAACATATCAATTTCTGTCTGCGTATCTCATTATAGTGAATTTTGAATAGAAAAGCCACCTTCTTCGATAATTTTTCCTATTTCAAAGATTTCTGTGCACTTCGTTCTTCTGAAATGATACACTAGAATCGTTGGATGGTTTCAGACTGGAGGATTTGTTATGAGCGAAACTGAAAAAAAATCAAAGGTGTATTTTACGGATTTCCGTACGGCAAATGCGGTGTCCCTTCCCATGAAGCTGCAGAAGCTGATCCGGAAAGCCGGAATAGGAAACATTGATATGGACGGAAAGCTGGTCGCCATAAAAATGCATTTCGGTGAGTTGGGCAATATTTCCTATCTGCGCCCGAACTATGTCAAGGCTGTGGCGGATGTTGTCAAAGAAAACGGGGGAACCCCTTTCCTGACCGACTGCAATACCCTGTATCCGGGTTCCCGGAAAAACGCGCCGGATCATCTGTACTGCGCGGAGGTAAACGGATTCAACTACATGACGACAGGGTGCGAGGTGATTATCGGCGACGGTCTGCGCGGAACAGACGACATTGAAGTGCCCGTCCGCAACGGCGTGCATTTTAAGGAGGCCTATATCGGCCACGCCATCATGGACGCGGATGTTTTTCTGTCCCTGACCCATTTCAAGGGACACGAGGCCACCGGCTTCGGCGGAACACTGAAGAATATCGGCATGGGCTGCGGCAGCCGGGGAGGCAAGATGCAGCAGCATAACTCCGGAAAGCCCCATGTCGTCGAAGAAAACTGCCGATGCTGCCGGCGCTGTGCCAGAGAGTGCGGTTCCGATGCCATCTCCTATGATACAGGAAAAGCCTACATTGACCATGATCTCTGCAAGGGCTGCGGCAGGTGCATCGGGGCGTGTTCCTTTGACGCCATTGAGAACGATACGGAGAACGCGAACGCCATTCTGGGCGAAAAAATAGCAGAGTACAGCCAGGCTGTCTGCGACGGGAGACCCTGTTTCCACATCAGCCTGATTACAGACGTCTCTCCCAACTGCGACTGCCATCCGGAAAATGACGCGCCCATTCTTCCGGACATCGGCATGCTGGCCTCTTTTGATCCGGTTGCCTTAGACCAGGCCTGCGTGGATCTCTGCCAGAAAGCAGAACCCATCCGCAACAGCCAGCTGGGAGATAATCTGGCAAAGCCGGACTGGCACTGCCATCACGATCATTTTCTGGATTCCAATCCGAATGTAAGCTGGCGGGAAACCCTGGAACACGCGGAAAAAATCGGGCTGGGAACACGCAGCTACGAGCTTGTTACCATGAAATAAATCTATAAAAAGCGAATATAAAAAGCGAATCATGATAAAACCGGAGTCCGCCTTTTCTGCATCAAATACAGAATACGGATTCCGGTATCACGGACGCGGCAGCTGGCGTGCAGTCCTGCGGAAGACATTTCACTGCCGCGCGGCTATTTCCTCCTTCAGCAGTCCTCTTGCCTGCAGCATATCCTCCACAATTTCCACCGCCTCAAAAACCATGTTATCGCAGTGCGGCTTTTTCTGCTCTCTGCTGTGTACCTCTTGCGCCAGAAGTTCTTTGCACCGGACGCGGCCCTCATGCATGTTTTTCATCCGGGTCAGAAATTCTTTTGTGTCTGCTTCCTGATCCGCGCCGTAAAGTCCCAGCGCCATCAGCCCGCCGGTAATCGCTCCGCAGACCTCTCCCATACGCATCCCCGAACCGAAATTGGCCGCAAGGCCACGCGCCTGCTCTACAGACAGTCCTTTCTTTTCTGCAAAGGGAACAAGTACCCCCTGCGCACAATTATAATGTACTGTCTGATCCATCCGCAGCTCCCTGCTCCGATCCATAATCCCACTCATCCGCTTTTCCCTCTCTTTCCGCACTGACAGATGCATTCCTTTGAATTCCGTAAAAAAGTCAGGATTTTTTCTTCTTTCTGTTTGCCTGTCCAAACGCCCCTCTTCCAACACGAGAGGATTCGCCTCCAAAAAGGGCGAACAGATAGGCTTTCTTCTCTTCTTCCTGGTTTTCGGCCAGCGGCGCTGCCGCGGCCAGGTATTCTTCGCCGTCCAGGACAACGGAAAAGTTCTGCGGAGCCTGCTGCCGCTCCGCCTTTTTCAGATTTTCCAGAACCAGCCGCCGGAATTCTCCGGAATTTCCGGAACCGCTGACCGTCTGATCCCCGGCAGTCAGATGCGGCTCCAGAATCGCTTTCATTTCTTCATTCATGCGGAGAAGCACAAGCCGTCCGCCTTTTTTCTCCAGAATGCCCCTGGCAAACAGCAGGGGATGCCCGCTTTGTCCAAAATATCCCTCCGGATCGGCCGGTGTTTCCAGATCCGTTTTCTTAATCTCGCGGTAATACTGTTCCGCCAGAGGGGAAAGATACTCCTCCGCAAAGCGGCTCCCGGTAAGCTGTTCAAAGGACATCGGTTCCGCAAAGAAGCTTCCCTGCGCCCAGTCCACGCCTGCCTGCCTGACGGTCCACAGCTGCTCCTCATTCTCAATTCCTTCCGCAATGACACGGAGACCCAGCTCACGCCCGGCTCTCAGCAGGATGTGATTCAGCGTCCTGTACTTTTTGTTTTTTTCACGGCTGCCAAACAAATCTCCCCGGATCTTCATACCCGTAAAAGGAGAAGAAAAACGATACTCACACCCAGCAGGACAGCATACACCATGGTAGCATTCACCTGCGGGAAAATGCTTCCGGATGTCTGCGGGGCAAACGTCCCGATCAGCCCGATAAGAGAAAAAATGCAGAGCATAAAAGAAATGCCGAGGCAGTAGGATAGTTCTACTCCCGCTGCTCCTTTTCAATAGATGAGATGCCCTGTCATCCGGTCTTACGAAGGACAAGAGATTTATTTTCAGTAAAAATTGTTTGAATATTCTAAAAGGTCCGTTGTTTTTGTGCCGCATACGCATACGCTTCTTACTCATGCCATCTCCCCTGATGCCGCTATTATAGCACTTTCACATGCAAATGTATTGCTGTATCGCCCCTCTTCAAAACTTCTCTTTAATTTGCGAAGTTTTTATTGACATTGTGAAGTTTATGCTCTATTCTTTTCTCATACTTCACATGAGAACTTTCCATCCTGCGGGACAGAAAAGAAAGGCAGAAACCATGACTGTATTTGGCGAAAAAGTAAAAAACCGGAGGGCCGAGCTCCGGATCGACCAGGACCGGCTGGCAGACCTGTGCGGCGTATCCAGGCGCACCATCGTCTCCTACGAGACACAGGGCAAATACCCCCGCGAGGCAACTCTGCGCAAGCTCGCATCCGCCTTGGGTGTAACAGAGCGGTATCTGATGAATGATGAGGAAACGGACCCTTCCGCCGGCATTAACGAGGAGCCTTTTATCCAGGAAGCAAGGGATGCGTTCGGAAAAAAAGGCGCGGAAGAAATGGCCGCTGTCCTCTCCCGGAACGAGGCACTTTTTGCAGGCGGCACGCTTTCCGAGGATCAGAAGGACATGTTCTACGAGGCAGTTACAAAAGCCTATTTCATGAGCAAAAAACGCGCGCGTGAAAAATTCGGAAAAAAGAAAACACCGGAAAAAGAGTTTCCAAAAGAATTCCATTGAGGGTTTGCATATGACCAGAGAAGCAATCACCAGGGCCGCCCGGAGGCTGCGGGATGACAACGGCATCGTCTCCCCGGAGCAGCTGTGCGAAATCATTGACGCATGCCTGTGTCCGGTGCCCATGGGAAAAGACCCGAACAGTATAAAAGGATTTGTGCAGAGGTGCAGCCGTGTCTGCACGGTCGTTGTGAACTCCGACCTTCCGGAAGAACTGCAGGCCATTGTCGAATACCATGAAATCGGCCACATTGTTCTGAGGCACTATGAAAGTCAGAGTTTCTTCCGCTTTCAGGAATTCAGCCTGTTTGACGGCAGATCCGAAAAAGAAAATGAAGCCAATACCTTTGTGGCTGAATATCTTCTGGACGACGAAACGGCAATCCGGCACCTCAGACAGTATCAGGATATCTTCTCCGCCGCCGCATCCCTGCAGGTGCCGCCGGAAATCCTGGCCTTCAAGGCACGTATGCTGAAGCACTACCACCTGATTTCCGCCGACGTCCCCATCACAGTAAACAGCAGCTTTATGGGGAAAATCCGCTTTACCAGGGAAAACCACCGCATCGAGACAGAAGGAGGCGGGCACGACGGACAGAATATACATTGCCATTGACATGAAATCCTTCTACGCTTCCGTAGAATGCAGAGCCCGCGGCTACGATCCCCTGAAGGCTCTCCTGCTTGTGGCAGACGAATCCCGCTCCGACCAGACTATCTGCCTTGCCGTGTCACCGGCTCTCAAGGCAAAGGGCGTGCCGGCCAGGCCGCGGCTTTTCGAGGCGAAACGGGCGATTGCCAGATACGAGCGCCGGCATCACACCCGCCTGGACTACGAGATCGCCGTTCCCCGGATGGCCCTGTACGAAAAGGTCTCCGCCCGGATCTACGCCGTCATCCTGCGGTACGCCGCACCGGAGGACATCCACATCTACTCCATCGACGAATGTTTTATCGACGCCACTCCCTACCTGTGCTTCTACGAAAAACAGGCCGGCGTCTCCGGCGTCCATCCGGCACACGCCATGGCCATCACCATCATCCGGGATATTCAGAAAACAACCGGCATCACCGCAACCGTCGGAATCGGGACCAATCTCTACCTTGCAAAAGTGGCCATGGACATTGTGGCCAAGCGCTCTCCCGCCGACCGGGACGGTGCGCGGATCGCCGAGTTAAACGAGGACAGCTACCAGTATCTCCTGTGGGATCACCAGCCGCTGACCGACTTCTGGATGATCGGACCGGGAAAGGCAAGGACGCTGGCAAAAAATTACCTGTACACCATGGGCGAAATTGCAGAACGGGCAGAGTGGGACGAAGAATTTTTCTACCGCGCCTTCGGGATTGACGGAGAAATCCTGATCGATCACGCCTTCGGCATAGAGCCGGTCACGATGAAGGATATCAAATCCTATCATCCCGACTTCTCCTCGCTCTCCCAGGGGCAGGTTCTGCCACGGCCTTATCCGTTCTCCGAGGCCCGCAACGTCCTTCTGGAAATGATCGAGATGCTCTGCATGAATATGTTCTCCGGCGGGATCACGGCAAGAACCTACACCTGGTGGGTGTCCTATGACTACAAAAGTCTGGAGATATGTCCGGAATACGATGGTCCGACCGTCCCGGACTTTTACGGACGGATTCACCCGAAGCACAGCGGCGGAACTGTGAGAATGCGGGAAAAAACCAACAGCTTCCATACCGTCTCCGCCGGTATCCTTGCCTCCTTCGACCGGAATACCGACCGGCGCCTGCTCTTCCGGCGGCTGGGCGTCTGCGCGGACAAGACAGACCGGGACGACGGAATCTGCCAGATGGACTTATTTACCGACTACGGCTCGCTGGAGAAAGAAAGAAGACTGCAGGGCGCTGTTGCCGGGGTACGCCGAAAATACGGCATGAACGCGGTTTTCAAGGGAAACAACCTGCGGAAAGGAGCCAATCAGCTGGAGCGGAACAGACAAATAGGCGGCCACCGGGCCTGAGCAGGGAAAGGACAAGCCATGCGCACCATAGGATTCATGACCATGCCGGTTGATTTCAAGTACAAAAAAGCACATCATCTGGGACGTCCCAGGCACGAAAAATACAGCGACTTCTGGCGCAGGCATACACCAATGGACCACGTGCGCCGGGCAAAACTCTTCTCCCCGTTTGATGCCCTGCGGGGCTTCGACGAGGCAGTCGAATCGAAAAACATCCGGTATGTGGAGCGGAGCATTCCGGCAGACCTGAACGAAAAACTGCGGCGGCTGCAGGAACTGTCCCGGCCGGTGACGATCCGCTTCTTCGTGCCGTGCACAGATGAAAACAGCGAAGCATTTGAAAAAGGCCTCGGTCTGTACAAAACCGTCAGCGGAACAGTCCGGGACATCAATCCCGTGACGGAGACACTGCGGATAAACGAGACCCTGGTCAGCTTCGAGGATATTGGCGAAATCACAGAAGATTCCGGATCGGAGAGATAAAAATGTGTACAAGATACTACGTGGAACTGTCCCCTGAACTGAGGCCATACGTGGAAAGGGCAAAACATTCGCGGCTGAAAACCAGGATGGTCAGCAGTCTGGGAAAAGAATTCCGGGAAAACGGGGAAATACGGCCCACGGATATGGTCACCGTTATTGCGCCTTCCGCCACCGGCGGGAAGACAGCCTTCCCGATGGTCTGGGGCTACCACATTCCCGGCGTGGACCGGCCTGTCGTGAACGCCAGGGCAGAAAGCGCAAAAGAGAAAAAATCATTTGCAGAGGACTGGCGAAAACACCGCTGCATCATCCCCGCCTCTTACTACTTTGAATGGGAACATTTGAAACGGCCGGACGGAAAAGTAAAAACGGGGCAAAAATACGCCATTCAGCCCAAAGGCTCCTCCGTAACCTGGATTGCCGGACTGTACCGGATGGAAGAAAAAAACGGGCTGCATTACCCGGTATTTACGGTTCTCACCAGAGAGCCCTCCGCAGAGCTCCGGAAGCTCCACAACCGCATGCCGGTAATCCTGCCCGAATCAGTCATTGACGACTGGCTCCTCCCCGGTTCTAATCCGGAAGAAATTATAAACAACGCCCTCACAGATATGGTCATAGAGAGAACAAACTGAAGCTAATATTTCTTCTTGTCCTGCATCTGCCAATACAGGTAATCCTCCCAGCCATCATCGGTAAAATGCAGGTCAATCATTTGCCATAGCCTCCAGGTCTTCCAAAGACTTTGTTACAATTTTCCCCTGCTTCGCCTGAGCCAGGGATTCTTTCAGCCGCTTCTGATTCTCCTCGGAATAAAACAGATCCTGCGGAGCCGCAATGGTAAAAGGAATCCTTGTCATTATTCCACAGCCTTGAGGGACTCAGCCATATTGATGCGGCGGATCTGACGGCGCATCAGAAAATTCACAATCACCGCGAACAACACGGTGATAAGGAGTGACAGCACACAGCTGAGCGGCCGCACCTCGATGTGGTAAGTCATGGTATCAAGAAGAATCCGGTTCATTACTGCATGAGTGCAGAGAATTCCCAGCGGAATGCCAAGCAACCCCGCAAAAAAGGACAGCACCAGGTTTTCCCGAAGAACATAAAAGCGCACCTCCCCCGGAGTAAAACCAAGCACCTCCACTGTTGCGATCTCGCGGCTTCGTTCTTCCAGGTTGATGTTAGTCAGATTGAAGATCACAATAAAGGAAAGTGCCCCGGCAAAAGCAATGATCAGCCAGATGATATAATTCAGGCAGGCCACGGACCGGTCCACTTTAACCCGGCTCTCGGACAGCCTTGTAATACCGGTCACGCAGCTAAGCTTTCCCAGCTTCTCCGCCAGAGACTGTTCCTGTTCGGCAGAGAGATTCTTCGTACACACCAGAAGCGTGTTCGGATTTGCCTCCCCGAAGAGATCCTCCGCGGTCTTTTGCGATGTCAGGATGAAATTTCCGATATAGTTGACAAAGGTATGCCCTGCCTGAAGCGTCAGCGAATCTTCCGAAATTGTGAACTTCGTTCCTTCCGACAGTCCGAGCTTCTCCGACAGGCGCTTGGATACCAGCGCCGCCCCACCTTCCGGAAGAGACAGCTTTGCGCCGCCCGATACATCCGAAAGGTTCCAGAAACCGGACAGATCCGCGTCGTTCTCAAAGGCATAGAGGCTGACGGAGTTCATAGCCGCCTCTTTGGAGGAAACATCCACGATCTTGCTGAAGGAAGGCAGAACCTTTGTGACGTCCTCCTCTTCTCTTACCGCCTTCACAATGTCCGCCAAGGGTATCTGGTCTGTATCAATCGTACACTCAAGCTGATAAGTCTGCACACCATCGTACTGCTGACTTCCGATATGGGCCATGGAGTCCCGGACGCCAAACGCCGTAACCACCAGGGCACCGGAACAGCCGATGCCCGCCAGCATCATGAGCATCCGGATCTTATACCGAAGCATATTCCGGAGCGTCGCCTTACGGAGAAATGACAGCTTCCTCCAGATCGGAGCGCAGTACTCAAGAAGGATCCGCTTTCCGGGCCTCGCCGACCTGGGACGAATCAGAGATGCCGGAGTCTCCCGCATCACCCGCGCGCAGGCCGCCAGAGTTCCGAGACCAATGGAAAGAACCGTGACGAGAAGTGTCACAATGGCCAGTTTTCCGTCAAATATATACCGGAGTCCGATAAAGTCGTAAAGTGTGGAATATGCCGCCCAGAATCCCCGTGGCAGGAAATAGGTTCCGAAGAAAAAGCCTCCCGTCCACCCGAGAATCGCTGCGCTTAATGCATACCGCAGGTACTTGCCCGTGATGGCAGTTTCCGAGTATCCGAGAGCCTTGAGCGTTCCGATCTGGCCGCGTTCCTCCTCCACCATCCGAAGCATGGTCGTCACACACACCAGCAGAGCAATCATGATAAAAAACAGCGGGAAAATATTCGCAATCGAGTGAATGATTGAGGTGTCGCTCTCAAAGCTCACATACCCCGCGTTTTTGCTACGAGTAAGCACGTATACCTTCGGTTCCTCTACGACATTTTCTTCATCCCCAGCCGCCGCCATTTCTTCTGCGTATGCAGAGGATGCCGCCGTTGATGCCCCTTCCGACGTCGCTGAGCCTGTGCCGGATGCCTGGGATGCCGCCGCTGCAGCCGCTTCTTTGATCTCAGAAAGTATGTCCTCGTACCTGCTCTGCGAAAGAGTCTTCGCCTCCTGCTCTACATTGCCCTGATATTTTTCTATCAGATCCTCATATTTCTCCCCGAAAATTTCAGCCGGCGCCTTCCCTGTACTGTCAGGGTTCAGCACCAGATCTGCCCCGGTATAATAATCGGAAGTGAAATTATCCGCAGGAAGATAGAGATAACCCCCACGCTCTCCCGTACCGTCGGAAGCACTCCCTCTGTCGGAAGAGAGAAACAGCGGCGAATTGACAAGGCCGACAATCGTATATTCTTCATTTGCGAGAAGATCCCTTGTGTCCGCATCATTATCCGTTGAAACCGTTATGTTCTTTCCGATATCGCCCTCCGAGAAGGCGCGGTGATCCGCAAGACATTCCGTATCCTTTTCGGGCAGACGTCCCGCATACAGACTCGGAATGTTGATTTTCTCCGGAAGAGACAGAACCTGATAGTCCTTTACTGTCCCTGCAAAATCTAAGATCACATCCGCCGTCTTTTCCCCTTCCGCATCATAGATCCCGGAAACCTCTCCCAGCTTATTGATGTCTTCCTGAGAAAAACCAAGGGTGGAATATATCCTGTAGTCATACATGTTCGCAGCCGCGAGATACCGGCCTGCCGCATCCCACATCTGCCCCTTTGTCACCTTGAGCCCCGACAGAAAGCCTACGGACAGCAGCACAATCAGAAGAATCGCAAAATACCTCTTTTTCTGAGCAAGAATGCTGCGGCGCGCCAGTTTCCCTGCTGTTTTCCCCTGCCTCACCATTCAAGTTCCTCAGCTTTCTTCGGATGCTCATTCACTCCGTCCGCCACAATCCGCCCGGACTGAATCCGGAGAATCCGGTCTGCCATCTGGGCAATCGCGGAGTTGTGGGTGATCATAAGCACGGTAGTCCCGTTCTCCCTGCCTAGATCGTACAGCATCTTCAGCACTGCCTTACCGGTCACAAAATCCAGCGCACCCGTAGGCTCATCGCACAGAAGCATCCTCGGATTCTTGGCGAGAGCCCTGGCAATCGCAACCCGCTGCTGCTCCCCTCCGGAGAGCTGGGCAGGAAAATTTTCCATCCGTTCAGAAAGGCCGACCATATCCATGGCCTTTTCCGCCGGGATCGGATGGTCGCAGAGCATCGCCGCAATCTCCACATTTTCGAGAGCCGTCAGGCTGGGGATCAGATTGTAGAACTGAAAGACAAAACCCACATCCCTGCGCCGATAATTCACAAGCTCCCTCTCCTTCATGGCAGAAACCTCTCTCCCGTCAAAAAGAATGGTTCCGGAGCTTGCCCGATCCATGCCTCCCAACAGGTTCAGAAGTGTCGTCTTGCCGGCGCCGGAGGCACCCAGAAGAACACAGAATTCACCCTCCTTCACGGAAAAAGATACATCATCGAGGGCATGAACCGCTCCCGCTCCCTGTCCATAGGTCTTGTATACGTGTTCAAAGCAGATCAGTTCCATGGACACCTCCAAAGCGGTATGATAAAGATTTTCTTGATTTTAAAGCAGGCGCCTGCACCACGCTGTAATCATCTAATCAATATTGTTCCAGAACTGCAAAAAGACAGCGATTTCTTTTTATATGAATTCATTGTAGCAAAGAAGCCTGACTACTTCTATCGTTTATTGAAAATACCCGCAAATTCTCATAATCTCCGTCATTGAATGGATAGTATTATTTTTTCTGCTGCAAACCTGGAGGTGCATGTACACGAAACAATTTTGCAAGCGCTTCCTCCCGAAAAAACAATATTCAAAGAAATTGTCGTGCTGTATAGCGATCCGTCCAAAACAAAAACGTATCTATGTATCCCAAATATGCCTCTTGGGCTGAAATCCTTCATAAATAATCCGCCGGATCAATCCGAAGGATGGGCAAGATCATTACGGTTGGCGACAATCTTGTCGCCAAAGATTCCGAAAAGACAATATCTATAACAGTAAAGTTCTTGCCTTACAATTCTTATTGCTGTTTTCCGGGTTTATCTGCATTGTCCGAAGCTGTGGTTTCTGGATATGTCCATTTTCCACAGATTAACCAAATTTCATAAGCATAAAGCCATGTAATAATCCATGGGACAAATACATGTGCTAACGATTTTTGCGAATTCCACTTATCTTGTGCAGGATCATACACGCATAATCTTGTATGACCCTTTTCATCCTTGTCCCCGTAGATATGATGAGGTTTGTTCCCTTCATATAACTCAAGATCAGGATCAACCAGCCATACTTTCGGGGAATCATATATCTGATAAAAAACGCGAACTACATACTCTCTACTATACTCTGAAGGCTGAAGTCTAATTTGGCAGTCAACCGCATCCTGTCGCCTGCTGATATAAGTGATTCTATCATGATCGTGAATATAAGACCCGCTTTCTGCTGGGCAATCATCAGCGGATTAATTCTTTGAAACTTCGCCATGATAATGATGATTTGCAGCTACCGCAATAGTTCCGACTTTTGAAAGAGTCCCTGTTGACGCGTTTACTTTCGTCGCTCCAGTTGCGACGCCTGTAGCGGTAGCCGTTCCTATCGCTGCAAATACCCTCTTTCCGTTTTCTCCGGCTAAGCTCGGATTCTCAATATAGTAACGGCCATTTCTTTTATGCTCATCAATATACTGTTCTGCACCAGCAAGAAAGGATTTCAAGGCATTCCGTTTTACGTCATTTAAGCAAAAAAACGCCCATGCCGGTACATTTGATCTGTACCGGTATAGACGTTTTTTTACTGGAAAATGATTTAATTATCTCTGCCAGCGCCCTTTACTGGATATTGCTTTCCTGCGTATTGTTCTCCTGGGTATTGCTTCCCTGAATATTATTCTCCTGGACATCGTTTCCCTGAACATTGTTCTGCTGCGGGTCGTTTCCGACCGGTGTGTATCCTGCGTCCATAGCCTGTGAACCTGGGTTCTGCCCATATCCTTGATATCCTTGATATCCTTGGGATGCCTGCTGACCGTTCCATGTCTGGAAGGAACTGCCGCTGCCCGGTCCCATGCCGCCGAAAACAGGTCTCTCTATGGTAATCGCATCATAGAGCGCCGCTGCTGTCTGTTCAAAATACGGCTGTACATAAAAGAGTCCGACCAGACCGCCTGTTATGCCGGACAGGAAGAACCATAAAATAAAGGAAAGATCCAGAACAAACGCCTTCCATTTATTTCCGTCCATCAGACGTCTGCTTGTCTCAAACGCCTGCTCCATAGGCATATCCGGGTACTGCGCAAGCAGGTACGGGATCATTCTGTATTCATAGGATTTTACAATTCCCGGAATGACAAAGAGGAGTGACCACAGAAACGTATAAAGATCACGAAAAAACATGGTTTTCACCGCGTTTTTATAGGAGTGGTCAAACGAAAATGCCAGTTCCCGGATTTCTGCCTTTTCATGCAGGTTGGTGTAAAAGAATCTCCGGATTCCCACAACCAGCGGATTGATCAGGAATATATTCACAACCAGCGCAACCGCGATAATAATAAGTACGACCACCAGAATCACACCGACGGCCATTGCCGCAAACATGGGAGAAATCCCCATTTCACTGAAAAAGTGATAGGAGCCGTAGTCCCCCGTCCCCTCCATAAATGAGCTGCTGTTACGTGCGCCGCCGGCGCCGTACAATCCTCCTGCAATCAGGCTGAGAATCAGCGCGGCAAGCACCGTTTTCCAGTAGTTTGCGCGCACCACTTCCTTTGCCCGGTTCTTCAGGCCTGCTCTCGTCCACATACACATTTCCTCCGTTTGATGGAATTTTTCTGCTGTGTTGACAGTTCTATGTAATCATAACATATCCATGCCAATTATTTTTCACAAAAGAACAGCCCGAATTCTCTGTTTTATTGCCGGGCTTTTGAAATCAAGCCTTTGTGCTATGCTGTTAAACAGTTTCTGTTTTTCCTGCAAGCCAGGCATGGAAGGCCGCTCCCGGTCCTCCGTCGAAGATACAGCATTTTATTTGATACCGCTTTAACTCATGCAGGGCTTTCGGGCCGAATCCGCGGCTGACCACATAATCCGTCTTCAGTTTCCGCAGGGTATCCACTGCTGTGGCCAATTTTCCATCGGGCAGCGAGAGCATGTTTTTACGAACCTTTTTCCCGTTGATGACCGTATAGAACTCAAAATACATGGTCTTTTCAAAGTACGGCACCTGTCCGTTCCCCTCATAGGCCACTGCCACGAATTTTGTCTGCGGGGTCTTGGGAAGCAGCATTTGCTTTTCTTTTTTCTTTCTGAAGAACATGTTCCTATACCTGTTTTTCTACTACATTGGTCATTGTATAGCCGATGTTTGTGATACTCTGCCGGAGCGCGGTCTCATTCAGCTTCTGCTCGGTACGGAAGGCAGCCAGTTTTTTCCGGCGGGAGGCTTTCACCTTTTTGGCATCCGGAACTGCCTTCCGAATCGTATCTGCGATGTGCGTCTCACACATCCCGCACATCATTCCTTCTATTCCGACCTGATATTCATACATAATTGATATCTCTTTCTCTAAACAATGCTATTTCCATTCGATGATATGAAATCGGACGTGTACAGAAAATGGCCGGAATCCTGCGATTTCCGGCCGTTCTGAAATTTCGTCGTCTGTGTGTGGTCAGGCGCCTGCTCTTGCTACATTTTCCGCTGTTTTCTTCGGTGCGGGTCTGCATACTGCCCAGACAACGAAGACGATCAGCAGAATGGCCACAAGGGTGCCCATATTAAATCCGCCGCCGGTGAAGAAGCTTCCCATCTGGTAAACAATGAGCGCCAGACCATAACCGACTGCCATCTGGAAGCCGAAGGTGATCCAGCCCCATTTCCGGGAGCCCTGCTCACGAAAGGCTGTGGCAATGGCTACCAGGCAGGGAGCATCAAATACGTTGAACATGGTGAAGGCAAGGCCCACGACTGCGCTTCCTCCGAACATACTGTAAATGGCGGAAGAAACCGCTGTCTCTGCGTCACTGGTGGCATGCGCAAGCATGCCCAGGGTGCCGACTGCCTGTTCCTTTGCCAGTTCCGCGGAGATGGAAGCCACAGCACCCTGCCAGGTACCAAGGCCGATCGGCGCGAACAGCACTGCAAAGAACTGTCCGATATAGTACATAAAGCTCTGATCCATGTTTTCATCCGCCAGGATCTGCATGGACGGACCGAAGTGCATCAGGAACCACAGGACGACCGTAACCGGGAAAATAATGGTTCCGGCTTTGATAATGAAGGCTTTGCCTCTCTCCCATACGTGGATCAGCACGCCCTTGGCAGTGGGTACATGGTAAGCCGGCAGCTCCATGACAAAGGGAGCCGGATCTCCGGCGAAATAGCCGGTCTTTTTCAGGGCGATACCAGCCAGAACAATGACGCCAAGGCCAATGAAATACATAGCCGGCGCGAACCATGCGCTGCCGTGGAAGAAGGTGATCGCCATCATGGCAATAATTTCCATCTTTGCGGAACAGGGCAGATAAGTTGCCAGCATGATGGTCATGCGGCGGTCTTTCTCGTTCTCAATGGTACGGGAAGCCATGATAGCCGGAACACCGCAGCCGGTTCCGATCAGCATGGGGATAAAGGATTTTCCGGACAGTCCGAAATGACGGAACAGGCGGTCCATGATAAACGCGACACGGGCCATGTAGCCGGAGTCCTCCAGCAGACTCAGGAAGAAGAACAGGATCAGCATCTGCGGCACGAATCCGATGACTGTGCCGACACCGCCGATCACGCCGTCAACCAGCAGTCCTTCCAGCCAGGGAGCCGCTCCTGCCGCTTCCAGTCCCGCGGATGCCCATCCGGAGATCCAGGTTCCGAACAGCACGTCATTGGTCCAGTCTGTCACGATGGTACCAATGGTCGTTACGGAAATATAGTAGATCAGGAACATAATCCCCGCGAAGATCGGCAGAGCAGCGATCCGGTTCGTGACCACTTTGTCGATTTTATCGGAAACGGTCAGCTGGTCTTTCGACTGTTTTTTCTTTACCATCCTGTCCACGATCCGCTGAATGTAATCATACCGCGCGTTGGTGATGATCGACTCCGTGTCGTCATCCAGCTCTTTTTCGCAGTCCTTGATATGCCCCTCAATATGAGCCATAGTCTGTTTGTCCATGTTCAGTTTTTGGGCAATCAGGGAATCCCTCTCAAAAAGCTTCACAGCATACCAGCGGACCTGATTGTCCTCCACCTTGTTCTCGATGGATTCCTCAATATGCGCCAGCGCGTGCTCTACCGGCCCATCGTAAACATACGGAACTCTTGGGTCTCTCTCTTTCGATTTTTCTGCCACCTTCAGGCATTTCTCCACAGCCTCCATCGTTCCCTGCCCATGGAGTGCGGTAATAGGAACGATCTCGCACCCGATTTCTTTACTGAGTGCCTGCAGATCAATCTTTGTTCCGGTCTTCTCTACCACGTCCATCATGTTGACGGCGACGACGACGGGAATTCCGATCTCCAGAAGCTGGGTGGTAAGATACAGATTCCTCTCCAGATTTGAGCCATCCACAATATCCAGGATGATATCCGGCTTCTCATCGATCAGATAATTCCGGGAAACGACCTCCTCCGGGGAGTACGGGGAAAGAGAATAGATACCGGGAAGATCCTCGATGATCACATCCTTATGCCCCTTCAGTTTTCCTTCCTTCTTCTCAACGGTTACGCCGGGCCAGTTGCCGACGTACTGAGTACTTCCGGTCAGATCGTTAAACAGCGTTGATTTTCCGCAGTTCGGGTTCCCGGCAAGTGCGATTTTCAATGCCATAACAGCCTCCTCATCAATGGTTCTTTTGTATTCACTAACAATATGAAGTATTTCCCCTCAGGTTACTCTACTTCAATATTGGAAGCTTCATCTTTTCGAAGCGAGAGCTCGAACCCTCTCACGGTTACCTCGATAGGATCTCCCAGAGGTGCAACTTTGCGGACATAAATTTCTGTTCCCTTGGTGATGCCCATATCCATGATCCGGCGTTTCACTTTGTCTGTGCCATGAATCTTTACGACATTCACCGTACTCTTCATCGGTGCATCCTTTAATGTTGCCATTTCTCTTTTCTCCTTTATCCTCATGTATTTTCTTTTCCTGTCCGGCAGGCAGAAGCAAAACCTCTCTGCCGCGCAGGGTAGAATGCCTGCGGAATCTGCTCCCCTCTTTATTTGTTGATATTGCTTGCAGGGGACGTCTTTCTTTTGTCTCAGAACTTGGAATTCAACTTATCCGTCCTGACCTTGGAAGCCATTTCCCTGGTGATGGCCAGCTTGGTTCCTTTTAGATCAATGATCATATCTCCGTTGTGGGAAGAGATGACCCTGAGCGAAGCGCCGGGAACAAACCCCAGATCTCCCAGATGCTTTTTTACCTCTTCCGATCCGCCAACCTGCTGAATCATCAGATTGTCTCCGGCTTCGCCAAATGTAAGTGGAAACATATGCGATCTCCTTTCCTATCCTGCCCTTCCATATAACGCCATAAGCGGGATCCTACTGCAGCTATCTGCATGATACCAATGTCAGATACGCAAGCATAATATATGTCAAGCTAAATAATTGTTAATTTTAACTAACCATTATTCTCAAGAAAAGGCTCATCTGCTCTTCCCGGAGGAATGCAGGAGCCCCTTTTTTGAAAATCCGCTCTGCGATCAGGAACCGGCTGCGGTTTGTGCGGTACCTGTCGTGAAATCAGGAATGTGTCCCGGCTTTGCTGTTTGACCCTCTTGTCTCTTCCCAGAGCTGATTCAGCTTCTGATCCCGATAATAACCTTCCCGGATTTCTCCGGTGTGGCTGCAGTGTGCTTTATGACAGGAAGAGCTGTTCCCTCCACAGGTATCACAGGGATTCGGATTTTTTATTGCACCGCGGATGGCCAGAATAACCAGTGCGACGATAATCGTAACAATAATAACGTTTACTGCCATAAGCTTCCTCCTCTCTGATCTGAATAATTGGCGAAACCAATCCTCATAATTAAACCTTTGATATTGAAATTAGATTCTCTTAACACAAATATAATAATATTAACTGCAAAAGAAATCAAGTACTTTCGCCAGTTTTTTTAATCTCCGGACTTCTGCGGCACGTTCTCGCTGCGCATGATAATCCTGGGTCCGCCGGTGTGTTCCACATATTCTTTTGTGATGACGACTTCTCCGATGTCCGGATCCTTGGGGATTTCATACATGATATCAAGCATAAAATCCTCTATGATGGACCGCAGGGCGCGGGCTCCTGTGTCCTTCTCCAGCGCCTTTTTCGCGATGGCATGCAGAGCGTCATCCTCAAAGGTCAGCTTCACCTCATCCAGTTCCATCAGCTTCTGATACTGCCGGAGGATGGCATTCTTCGGCTCTTTCAGGATCTTGACCAGCATATCCTCGGTCAGACTCTGAAGCGCAAATACAACCGGGAGTCTCCCCAGGAATTCCGGAATCATACCGAATTCCCGCAGATCATCCATCGTTACCTTCTGCAGAATATCCGGGTCTTTGTCCGCGGCGTCCCGCAGCTCCGCCTGGAATCCCATGGAGGCGCTTTTGGTCAGTCTTTCACGGATGATGTCTTCCAGGTTCGGAAAAGCACCGCCGCAGATAAACAGAATGTTTTTCGTATTCACGGTTTCCAGCGGCACCATGGCATTCTTGCTGGTTGCCCCGACCGGGACTTCTATCTCACTTCCCTCCAGCAGTTTCAGAAGGCCCTGCTGAACCGCTTCTCCGCTGACATCCCTCTGGTTTGTATTTCTTTTCTTCGCAATTTTATCAATTTCATCGATAAAGATAATACCGTGCTCTGCCCGCTCCACATCGTTGTCCGCCGCGGCCAGAAGCTTGGAAACAACGCTCTCGATATCATCTCCGATATATCCGGCTTCTGTCAGGCTGGTTGCGTCTGTAAGTGCCAGCGGAACATCCAGAAGTTTTGCCAGTGTCTGCACCAGGTAGGTCTTGCCGGAACCGGTGGGTCCGATCATCAGCATATTGGATTTCTGGATCTCCACGCCGTCTTTTTTCTCTTCCTCCGGATCCTGGAGAATCCTCTTATAGTGATTATAGACGCCGACAGCCATGACCTTCTTTGCGTGTTCCTGCCCGATTACATACTCGTCCAGCTTGGCCTTTATCAGATGCGGAGCCGGAATGTCTTTCATGGTCATCTTCTTTTTCGGTGCAGAAGATTTCTCCGTCTCTTCCTTTTTCTTTCTGCGATTCTGCGGAACACCCAGACCAAGGCTGGAAAGGTCGATCATCTGGATATTGCCGGGCATATTCTGCAGAAGGTTCTGGAGGTTCCCGCTCTGCATGCTGTTCTGAACACTGTCCATGCCCTTCTGCATGCAGTCTCTGCAGATGCACATGCCGCCTGGCATTTCGATCAGCCTGCCGGTCTTGCTCTCCGGGCGGCGGCACATCATACAAAACCGCTCCTTCTGCCTTGTCTTTTCCTCATCTTCCGCATCCCGATCCTGCTTGCTGTTATCCCTGCTCTCTCCGGAAGAATCTTCGTCTGCCGTCTCTCCGGATTCCATACGTCCTCCTTCTGTGCTTTCTTCCTCTTTTTCTTCCTCCGTGACTTCCCGGTAGTCTCCGTCTATATAGTCATTGTCTGTCATGGTCTTCCCTTTCTGTCCTCTTTCTGTTCTTTTGTCCTATTTTTTTGAAATAAATATCTGATTGAGAATCCGTGTTAACTTATCAAACACCTATCTGTTTCCTGTCTGCGCAGATGACAGAAGCGGGGCGGCAAGCCGGTGCAGCTCCGGCGCTCCCTCTTTCTGTCCGTCCTCCGAGATGTTGCAGGAGTGGAGCGGCAAAACGGTGCAGTTCCGGCGTTCTCTTTTTCTGTCCGTTCTCCGGGATATTACAGAAGCGGTGCGACAAACCGGAGCATGGCGCGCACGCTTCGCTGAACAATATTCTGCGCTCCCTTTCTGTAGTGGTCGGTAACCTCCCTGGATTCGGAGAACATCGTCTCAAAATCCTGATGAATCTCTTCCACAATTTTACAGTGATGAAACAGCACTCCGTTCTCGAAATGAAGGTACAGGCTCCGGTAGTCCAGGTTGATCGTGCCGACCGTGGCGGAAACATCATCCGCAATGCTCATTTTGGCATGACAGAAGCCCGGTGTGTACTCATAAATACGGACACCTCCGCGCACCAGTCCCGCGTAATAGGAACGCGTCTCCTGATAGACCATTTTTTTATCCGGTATTCCCGGTGTGATGATGCGGACGTCCACCCCTCTTTTTGCCGCGCCGACAAATTCCCGCTTCATCTCGTCTGTGATGAGCAGATAAGGCGTAACAAACCATGCGTAATTCTTTGCTGTACGCAGGATATTCATGTAAACCTCTTCCCCGGTCGGCTCATCATCCAGAGGACTGTCCGCATAGGGCTGAACGTAGCCTGTCTCCTTCGCGTGGTAAGGGACGGCTGTCAGAAAGCGCTCACCGCGCTCGATATTGATATTTTCCGACATAAGTCCCCACATTTCCATGCAGATCACCGTCAGTGTCCTGACTGCGTCTCCCTGCAGCCGGACGCCGGTGTCCTTCCAGAACCCATAGGGCTGCGTAAGATGGAAATACTCATTTGCCATGTTGTAGCCGCCGGTGTAACCGATTTTTCCGTCTATCACCATAATTTTCCGGTGATCCCGGTTGTTCATGAAAATATTCAGGAAAGGAAGCACCGGATTAAAACGCTGGCAGTGGATGCCGTAACTCTCCATTTCCCGTGTAAAGCGGGAATCCAGAAATGTTATGCTGCCGATATCATCGTAGGTGATACGGATCTCCACCCCCTGAGCCGCTTTTCTTTTCAGGATCTCCAAAACACGCTGAAACGCCCCGTTTCTCTCTATAGCGAAATACTCCATAAAGATAAACTGCTCCGCCGATTCCAGATCCTTCAGCTGCGCCTCGAAAGCAAGCGCGGCATCCGGGAAGAACTGGACGTCTGTATTCTGATACACCGGAAACCGACAGGTTTTCAGCAGGTAATTAGACGTTCCCGCTGCCCTCAGGTCCTCCTTTTCCAGGCGTTCCATCACCTCCTGCTGCTGTTTGAGCCTGCCAAACAGCATATGATCCACCTTTTCAAAGCGGACTCTCATCCGTTTTGTGGAATTTCTTCTCCCCATAATCGCGTAGAAAGGAATTCCCAGAACCGGAAACACCAGAACCATGATGATCCAGAACATCCGGTAGGACGCATTCATGTGCCGTGCGCTGATCGTCAGCGCAAGCACCAGAGCGCCGGACGTAATGACCGTAGAAAGCCAGGGCACATGGGACTCCAGAAATGTGATCAGATAGTAGATCCACACAAACTGAAGCGCAATCAGAAGGACCACAAAAAACAGACGGACGATGCTGTTTTTTGTTGCTGTTTTCTGCTCTACCCGCATTTTTTCACTGTTCATGAAACTGCCTCTCCTCCAGCCGTTTTCCGCAGAACGGCTGCCCTGCCGCTGCTGTTTTCATGAGATGCTGACCGCTGGCTTATTTTTTCCGGCTGCTTTTATAAAGCACTATCCGTCGGAGTGTTCTTTTCTGTTTTTATATAGCATTATCCGCTGATATGTTTTCTGTAATCAGTGCTGTGTCCCTTCTCTCCGGAAGAAGCATCCTCTGCCCGTCCCGGGAAAGGAACGCTTACCGAGTATCATAACACAACTTCCGGGCAGAGAAAACTTACGCGTTTCGTGATCGCGCCGATTTTTGAAGCGCGCGGTTTTTTAGAGTGGATGTGCCTCCGGAAACATGCTGATGGCGGCGCCATTCCATTTATCTGCTTAAAATCAGGTATGCCTCGGCAGCTTTGTATGATAAGATAACATATAGTATTTTATTTTGAAGGGGGTAACATGAAATGAGCAATTTAGCGGAGAATCCGCAGGGTTCCGGCAAGAAGCCAAACCCGAAGGCGCTGACGCCGATTCTGGTTTTTCTGATTCTTTATCTGGGCACCGGTATTTATTTTGAGTACATACACCCGCAGGACGGTCAGATGGGCTTTTATGTGATGTCTGTTGTCGTAGCTTTCGGGCTTGCCCTGATTGTCGCCTTTTTGCAGAATCCTTCTCTCTCCTTTGACGAGAAAATCCACATCTGCGCAAAGGGAATCGGGGACGACAACATTACCATTATGCTGTTTATTTTTCTGATGGCCGGCGCCTTCAGCGGCATTGCGCAGGAGGCCGGAGGTGTGGAGAGCACGGCGAATATGCTGCTGAACATTATTCCCGGCCGTTTCGCTATTCCCGGTCTTTTTGTGATCTCCTGCCTGATCTCCATGGCCATGGGCACCAGCGTGGGAACCATTACCGTCCTGGTTCCGATTGCGGCATCGGTGGCGCAGACCGCCGGTTTTAATCTCCCTCTCTGTGTGGGCACCGTGGTCGGCGGAGCCATGTTCGGCGACAACCTTTCTTTTATTTCCGACACAACGATTGCCGCTACCAAAACACAGGGCGTTGCCATGAAAGATAAGTTCCGGACCAACATTAAAATCGCCCTGCCCGCGGCTCTGATCACCCTGGGTATCCTGCTTGGCATCGCGCTTTCCGGCGGTCCCGCCAGACTGGGGGATTATCCTTTTAATATCGGGCTGGCCATTCCCTATTTTGCCGTTCTGATTATGGCTCTTCTCGGCACAAATGTCTTTGTGGTCCTGGGTGTCGGCATTATCCTGTTCCTGATTATGGGAGGTCTTTGCGGAAGCCTTACCTTCGCAAGCGCCTTTTCTTCCATGGGATCCGGCACAACAGGCATGTTTGAGACCATGATCGTGACCATTCTGGTTGCCTCCATCAGCGCCCTGATGGAAGAATACGGCGGTTTTGAAGCGATTCTGGCCTTTATACGGAAATTTTCACACAGCAGGCGCGGCGGCATGATGGGCATTGCCTTTCTGACCGCCCTGATGGATATTGCCACTGCCAACAATACCGTCGCGATTGTGGTGGCGGCGCCCATAGCCAGAACCGTCAGCGCCGAGTACCGAATTCCGCCGCAGAAAACCGCCTCTCTGCTGGACACCTGCTCCTGCATTTTCCAGGGGATTATTCCCTACGGGGCACAGCTTCTGATCGCGGCAAAGCTGAGTAATCTGTCCAGTGTGAGCATTATTCCCTGGCTGTTCTATCCGTTTTTGCTGCTGATCTTTGTGCTGCTCTCCATTCTGTTTGACGGAAGGAAGGTTATTTCCGAAAACAAAGGCGGAAGCAAGGACTGATTCTTCCGCCGTTTTTCCCTTGCGGGAAAACGTCTGACAACGTAATATGAGGATGTTTACAGTATAAAATCAGCAGACAGAATCTAAAAAGGAGAAAACCACATGCTGAAAATGGCAATCATGGGAGCCGGAAATATTGCCGGGAAGATGGCATCTACCATCGCGAAGATGGACTCGGTGGAAGCGTATGCCGTCGGCGCAAGAGATCTGGAAAGAGCGCAGAAATTTGCAGACACCTATGGTTTTAGAAAGGCCTACGGCAGTTATGAGGAACTGGCCGCAGATCAAAACATCGACCTGGTTTATGTTGCCGTTCCGCATTCCCACCATTTCCGAGCCGCCCGACTGGCCATCGAAGCCGGGAGGAATGTGCTCTGTGAAAAATCTTTTACGGTAAATGCCAGTCAGGCGGAAGAACTGATCCGGATGGCAGAAGAAAAGGGTGTCCTGATCACAGAAGCTATCTGGACCCGGTACATGCCTTCCAGGCAGATCATCCAGGAACTTATCCAGAACGGGGCTATCGGTGATCTGCGGTCTATCTACTGCAATCTCTGCTATAAAATTGATCAGGTTGAGAGGATCACAGATCCGAATCTGGCGGGAGGCGCCCTTCTTGACCTGGGCGTTTACGGCGTCCATTTTACCCGGATGATCCTGGGAGACGCAGAGCCCGAAATCGAGACATCTGCCGTGTTCGATCACGGTGTGGATATGGCGGAAACAATCACGATGAAATATCCCGGAAACATTCTGGTCAGCATGCAGTTTGACGCAACCTGCGCCTCTGACCGGATCGGCATTCTGATGGGCACCAGGGGATATATGGAGATCCAGAACATCAACAATCCGGAGGAAATCCGTGTCTATGATGAAAATCACCGGCTGACTGCCGTTCACCCGGTTCCCGAACAGATTACCGGCTATGAGTATGAAGTGCTTTCCTGTGCCGACGCCATTGCCTCTCACAAACTGGAATGCCCGGAGATCCCGCATTCCGAGACAATAGCGGTGATGAAAATACTGGATCGGATTCGTAAGATCTGGAAGTATGAAATTCCCGATGTGCGGTGAATCTACCGCCTTTTCCATAATACTGGTACAAGGGAAAAACCGGCAGATTCTTCCGAATTCCGAACACACGGCCATAAGCGGCAGCGGCTTTTTTACCGGCTGTAGGGGTTGGCGACAGCCAGCAGCGGCTCTGCCGCGTCAAAGGCATCCATACAGATTTCTATGATATCTGACAGTTCCTCCGCGGAAAATGCTGCCGGGAAATTGCTGGAAAAGAGTATCCGGAGCTTTGGCAGGAGGCTTTCGCTTCCTGCCAGGAAGAGGAACCGGATGTAGAGTCCTTCCAGAAACTCCATCTCGTAGGCAATATCCGCGCCGTAAATCCGCACGGCATTCATTTTTTCCATAATGGCTTCAAATACCTGGAGAACCCTTCCATAACGGTTTTCCATTTTTTTTACGCACTGCTCTTCAAACTGCCGGGAAAGCCTGTCTCCGGACGGAAGTTCCCGGAAAAGCCGGAAGTCCCCGTTCGCCTCGAAAACCGTCCCGTACAGCAGAAACCGAAGAAGCAAAACCCGGAACTTTCGGGATTCCGACAGGTCATAGATATCTTCTCCCTCCAGACAGCGGATGGAAAACTCCGGGAATTTTACCGCATATGCCCGTCCCATAACCGACATTTGGAATTCCTGTTCCGTATAATGATAAGGAACGCCTACCCTGTTCGCAATCCGGAACGGGTCTGCTTTCTGATATTCGCTGATGTAATATTCGCAGAGTTTCTGCTCCTGTATTTTCGGGCTTTCTGCTCTTTCCATCTGTCTGCCTGTCCTCGCTTCTGCGTTTTTCAATCTAAAAAAATGTTCCTGCCGCCATGCCCCGCCTCCAGATATAAAAGATAAAGCATATACATCCTGAGCGCCCCGCCTGCGGGTATGTCGTGTTACTTAATAAACTGGTCAACAGCCCTGTTCAGCTCGTCCAGCGCCTCTTTGTCTCCGCCCTCTGCAAGTTCTTCCAGGCACTGTTTTATATAGTCCTTCAGAATTACCTTTCCTGTATTGTTAATGGCGGCTTTCACGGCCGCAAGCTGTATCAGTACATCATTGTAGCTCCGGCCTTCTTCTACCATTCTCCTGACCATTTCCAGATGGCCGGATGCTCTGGCAAGTCTGTTAACCACAGCCCTTCTGTTTGGATCCCTGTACTCTTTTTCCTCTGCCATTTCCGATTTTTCTCCATTCTTTTCAGTCCGCATGCCATCATCATACCGTCTGTTTTTGTAAAAGACAATCCCGGAAGGATAATCCGGCAGCTGTCCATACAGGGCATAAATCACGTATGCCGGTAAATATAAAAAAAGATCTGCGGAATCGGAGGAAGCAGATCTTTTTTTATTCTCTTTACCTGATGCATCTGTATCGTATCACGGTTTCTTGTCGGGAAGAAGCCGGGGGAGGGGATTCTTCTGCGGATTTTTTGCCTATGAACGCTAACACTCATGACGGTCGTGTGGGATTCACGGATTACAGCGTTTACAGGGTTCGTATCCCTGCTGCAGTGCCTCTTCCCGGCTGGAAAATCCCACCTTGTTAGATTCTGCCATCTCCGCAACACTGGAACAGTCCGGCCTGTGAAACTTCATGGTATTGGAATTTCCAACATACACCATAGTACTGCCCTGCTCCTGCAGATCCTCTGTTTTAGATTTCGGCGCGCTGCCCTGATTCTGCGAATCCTCTGTCTTAGAGTCCGTTGTTCCGGCCTGCCCCTCCTGATCCGCCTGGCCTTCTCCCGTGTATCCCGGCCCGCTGCTTGTTCCGTCCGCATAATCAATGGCAATGCCCGGCTGGACATTGTAGCAGTAGACACAGAACTGTACCCCGGAGCCTTCGTCTTCCACCGACTCCGCCTCCATCAGCACCCCGGAGGCCAGAAGATTGTTTCCTTCAAAAACCGGTGTCACCCGGTAAAGCACATGATTGCCTGTGGCTTTTATGTAATCAGCCACCGTAGTTTCATACGGCAGCATTCCCTGCACATTGAGATAACGGGTTCCCGTGATCAGATTCTTCTCATTCGCGTTTTCCGCGGTTAGCGAATAGGCGATCAGATGACAGCGGTTATAGAGGTAATTCCCGTCTATCCCCGCATATTTGACCAGATGCCATCCTGTGGGTTTTATGTCCCCGATCGCGCCGCGTTTTTCGGTTGGCATCAGTTCCTGCCCGATGCACGCGAACGCTGTTCCGCAGCGGCCCAGACTGTCCAGACTGCTGTACGATTCAAACGCCGCTGCCGAAAAATCTTCCAGACGGAAATACGGCTTGTTTTCATGAACAGTAACGGATGCCTGCTGACTGTAAGCAGGCACCTGGTCCACAGAAAAAGCATCCGAAACCTGTATCTGGTTCGAAACCTTCTGCTCATTTCCGGTTCCGAAAAAAGGGCTGCCGGAGCAGCCCTGAAAGCAGAAAGAAAGTGCCAGAACAAGCAGGACTGCTGCCGATCGGAATCCTCTGCTTTTTCTATTACTTTTTCTTCTTCGCATTTTTCCTCTTCAGCGCTGCCAGCTGGGCCTTCATTTTTTTCTCTGCCGCAGCCTTGCTGTCTTTATTTTTTCCACCGAACTTACTCATTGCTCTCGCCCCTCTCTGCTCTGTTTTTATCGTGCCCACTCAGTATAGTGATTTTTTTCAAACTGTGCAAGTTCCTCTTCCCGGCAGCGCAGACGCTCCCTATAGGCACTAAAAATTCTTTCTCCTGTGCCATAGATATTCGCTGCAGGCATAAGCGTTCTCTGATTAATTAATACTGCCCATAAGCGCTCCCTACAGGCATTAGCTGCTGTGGCATGTATACGTGCAGGAGAAGTCAAGAGTGCTCAAGAGCGGGCAGAGTGGACAGTTCCGTTCTTCGGGATTGACGGATGATTCCTCTGCCTTCTATAATGAGCCATGAGATTTGCGTCTGTTTCCGGCCGTCTGCCGGATACGCAAATTCTCTACCGTACAGTATAACGACAGGAGGAACAAAACATGAGTATAAAAAGCATTCACACCGATAACGCTCCGGCCGCCATCGGCCCGTATTCCCAGGCAGTTACAGACGGGCATACCGTCTATGTCTCCGGTCAGATTCCGATTAATCCGGCAACCGGCGAATTTGCGGGAGCAACGATTGAAGAGCAGGCAAAGCAGAGCCTGACCAACATCAGCAATATTCTGAAGGCTGCGGGAACCGACATGAGCCATGTGGTAAAAACGACGGTGCTTCTGAAGAATATCCAGGATTTTGCCGCGATGAATGAAGTTTACGCCACCTTCTTTACGGCTCCCTATCCTGCACGCTCCGCTTTCCAGGCAGCCGATATTCCCAAGGGCGCGCTGGTTGAAATCGAGGCAATTGCTGTTCTCGACTGAACAGGAAACGTCGGCAGAGCAATACTGCTCCGTTTTTGACTGGACAGAAAATCGCGCCCATATCCAATCATGTCATGAAGCGGGTCAGGGAACCTTGCCGCTTCCTTCTCGGCTGTGGCAAAACCAGCGAGGTTATGCTGCCCTGCCTGCTCCCGACGAAAGAAAAAAGCCCCGGAAAGGGAGCTTACTGCTCTCTTTCCAGGGCTTCGCGTATCTTTTGGCCGGTCTGGGTTGCCGCAAGGCCTCCCAGGCCGGTTTCCCGCAGTTCCGGCACAATGGACCGTCCCACGCTTTTCATGGCGTCTATCACCTCGTCCGGCGGAATCCGGGTCTGTATCCCGGCTAACGTCATTTCCGCCGCCGCCACAGCGTTCATGGTTCCGGTAACATTTCTTTTGACGCAGGGTACTTCCACCAGACCGGCAACCGGATCGCAGACCAGTCCGAGCATGGATGATATAGTCAATGCACAGGCGTTTGCAATCTCCTCGTTCGTTCCGCCCATCAGGTAAACAGCCGCTCCCGATGCCATGGCCGCCGCGGAGCCGATCTCCGCCTGACAGCCTCCCTCCGCGCCGGAGATGCAGAACCGGCCCGCGATAACACCGCCGATTCCTCCCGCCACATAGAGCGCACGGACCATGGAGGAGTCCTCCAGCTTTTTCTCCTCCTGAATGGTCAGAAGAACCGCCGGTATGACGCCGCAGGCCCCGGCCGTCGGTGCCGCCACAATTCTCTTCATACAGGCATTGGACTCCGCCACGCGAAGCGCCCGCACCATCATGCGGTTCAGAAAATCACCGCAGATCGTTGTTCCCTTCTTCCTCCAGGCATCCATTTTCGCGGCATCCCCGCCGGAAAGGCCGCTGGCGGATAGAAGTCCCGGATCGTAGGCGCGGTCGGAATCCGCCATAGCCTTCCAGGTTTGGTTCATCTTCTCCAGCGATTCCTCCCTGGTGATTCCCTCTTCCTTGCAGTCATCCTCCAGAACGACCTCCCAGAAAAGCTTCTTCTCTCTGCTGCAGGTCTGCAGGATTTCTTCCAGAGACTGAAACATGCTTCTACCTCCCTTTGCCGGTCAGTCTTCCGCCAGACTGTAATACGTTACCTTTTCCACGCCTTCCAGATGCTCCAGCCAGTCCAGAGATTCCTTCGGAACCTCCTGGTCGCACTCAATTACCATGACCGCGTGCCCGCCTCTCCCGGACCGGTACAGCTGCATGGTCGCGATATTGACCGATTTATGCTGCAGCATGGATGTCACCTCCGCCACATGGCCGGGCTGGTCCAGGTTGTGGACGATCAGCGTGGGCAGCTCTCCGCTGAAATTTGCGGAAAGCCCGTCGATCTCGTTGATCAGGATGCTGCCGCCTCCTACCGAGGACGCGACAATAGACAGCTTTCTGCCGGAAACCGATTCCAGCTCCAGCTTTACAGAATTCGGATGGGCTTCCTCCCCCAGATCAATGCCGTGGAACGAAAAAAGAAGCCCGGCCTTTTCCGCGTAAGAGAAGCTGTCCGGAATCCTGGGATCGTCCACGGCAAAGCCCATCAGCCCGGCGAGCAGCGCCCGGTCTGTGCCGTGCCCCCTGCCGGTTCTCCGGAAAGAGCCGTGAAGATAAATATCCGCTTTCCGGACCTTTTCTCCCAGCAGCTTTCTGCATGCATTCCCGATGCGCACGGCACCGGCCGTGTGCGAGCTGGAAGGCCCGACCATAACCGGTCCGATGATATTAAAAATGTTCATATTTTCCTCCGGTCTTTTTGCGTTTCCGAGCAGGAGTCTGAAGTCAATCTGTTTTTGTTTATGAGCCGCAGGCAGCATTCAGAAATCGGTCAAACCCGCTGCGCCTGCAGTATTCCGTGCAGTCAAGAAAAATCATATAGGTTCCCTGCGGCATAGCGGCGTACACCCCGGTAAAATGACTGTGCATACATTCATCACAGTGCGGCAGTTATTCCACAGCACATTCCGGAGTTCATCCCCATATTCCCTGTCTCAGTTTTTCCCGTACACCCTTTCCAAGAGTCAGTATATCACAGATAGCCCTGGAGAGAAGGGGATGGAGATGACTTTGTCATAAAGCTTCCGTCTTTCCGTCTGCAGCAATTTGTTGTACTGTATAAGTAAAAGCCGTGGAGACGGACACTCGATCCGTCCGGGCTTTCCGCATAATAACAGAAATTTACGATGAATAGGAAAAGGACGGGTTACCATCTGACATGACTTTTCAGAATCTGAAATATATTATAGAGATCGCCAACTGCCACTCCATATCACAGGCGGCAAAAAACCTGTATATGACCCAGTCCGCGGTCTCTAACGCGGTAAAGGAAACAGAAAAAGAAGTCGGCATCCGGATTTTTGAGAGAACCAGCAGAGGGGTGCTTCTGACCTATGACGGGGAAGATTTTCTGAAATACTGCAAGGAGATTGTCTCCAAGACAGAATTCCTTGCGACCAAGTATCAGAGCAGAAATTATCTGCACATGTACTTCTCCGTCTCCGCCCAGCATCTCCCCTTTGCTGTCCGTGCTTTCCGGAAATTTCTGAATACCTTTCAGGCACCCTGCTTCGATGTCTCTATCCGCGAGACCGATACCGCCACGGTATTCCGAGACGTTACAACAGGAAAAAGCGAGCTCGGCATCTGCGCCTTCCATGACTCCCATATTCTTATGATACGAAAATCGCTGTTTCTACATGAGCTTTCTTTTACGGAACTGACACAGATGCCGTGTTATGTGTTTGTACGGAAAAATCATCCCCTGGCCGGGGAAGAGGCGATTTCTATTGAAGATCTGAAGAACTATCCGTTTGTCACGTATGACAGCTCCAGCGACCCCGATCAGTTTACGGAGGAGCCTCTTTTCTATGAGCTGCTGGAAAAGAATGTGCATGTGACTGACCGGAGCAGCAAGCTGAATCTGATCCGGAACAGCGACGCCTTCAGTATCGCCGTGGATCTGCCTAACAGCAATGCGGATTCTTTTTTCCGTTCCAGGGAAAACGCTGTGATTGCCGTCCCTCTGAAGGAACCGTTGGAGCCACTCCACGTCGGATATATTTTTCAAAAAAACAGAGAACAAAGCAGCCTTGCCAGACAATATCTGGGCTGTCTGAACGCGGAAATACAGCAGTTCGGAATTCCTTCCGTGCCCTAGCGCATCCGGTTATTTCTCTTTACCGACAGCGGCGTTTTCATCAAACACGCAGACTTTTCTTTCGATTTCCGGCACATAGACGATTTTTACCTTAATCCGGTAGATTTCATCCATGGTTTTCTCATTAATAACCTCTTCGGCTTTTCCCACGCGGAGCCTTCCCTCCCGGTCCAGAATTGCCGTTTTTCCTCCCAGCAGCATGGCGTGATCCGGCATATGCGTGGTCATCAGCACCGCATATCCTTTTTCCGCCAGCTCTCTTACCAGCCGAATCATCCTGAGCTGATTTCCATAGTCGAGATGGTTGGTCGGCTCGTCAAAAAGGATGATCTTCGGCTGCTGGACAATCGCTCTTCCAATTAGGGCCTGCTGCCGTTCCCCTCCGGATATTTCTGTATAAGCCTTGTCCGCCAGCCGCGAGATTCCCAGTTCTTTCATCACCTGATCGGCAATTTCATAATCCTTTTCTCCCGGCGACTGCAGAATGCCAAGGTGAGGGGCTCTCCCCATAACAATGAAATCTCTGACCGTGTAGCTGTAAACAGCTGTGTGATTCTGAGGAACATAGCTGATCATTCTGGCCGCCTTGCGCAGATCCATGGTTCTCAGGTCTTCTCCGCCCAGAAAAATTCTTCCGGATATCGGTTCAAAAACATTTCCCAGGCAATTCAGAAGGGTAGATTTTCCGGCACCGTTGCACCCGAGAATTGTCATGATCTCACCGGAATCCAGCTGAAAGCTGACATCCCGCAGAATGGGAGACGAAGCTTTCCGGTACCTGTATGATAAATTCTCCACTTCCAGTATCATGATAATTTCATCCTCTGCCTCATAAGCACAATAATGTAGAACGGTGCGCCGATCAAGCCCGTCAGAATTCCCAACGGAATCTCCATGCTGGTCATGGCTCTTGCCAGTGTATCAATAACAACCATGAAGGATGCCCCCAGAAGAATGGTGACCGGGACGGATTTTTTATTGTCAGGTCCTGTCAGAATCCTGGAAAGATGCGGAATGACAAGCCCCACCCATCCGATGGTACCGCACAGGCAGACCGCCGACGCCGTAAGCAGCGTTGCGCACGTAATCAGCACATTCCTCATTTTCTTTACAGACACACCGAGGGATCTTGCCTCACGGTCGCCCAGCGACAGAATATTGATTCTCCATCGAAGCAGCAGAATCACCATCATCCCCGTCAGAATAACAGGGGCTGTGGCCATTAAATCAGACGGGAGCACCTTGGTAAGACTTCCCAGCTGCCAATAGGTAATGGACTGGAGTTCTGTCTCCGGGTCAGCCACATACTTCATCAGACCCAGGACAGAATCCATAATTCCTTTCACAATAATGCCCGACAGCACCAGCATGGTGATGTTTGTGTTTTTCAGCAGCTTTGGGATCAGCAGTGTAATGCTTACGGCCAGTATGCCCGCCAGAAAAGCAAAAATCTGTATGCCCCAGGAGTTCATATGCATCAGAATTGCCGCAGCAGCGCCGACACAGGCCCCGGATGTTACGCCAAGCAGATCGGGCGCCACCAGGGGGTTCTTAAAAACCCCCTGATAAACCGATCCGGAAACAGACAGGGCCGCACCGACAAGCAGCGCCCCGATTACCCTGGGAAGCCGGAGGTTCAGAACAACATTTTCTGCCTGTACATCCCATGTCGCGGGAATACTCCTGACTCTGGACACAAATATTTTAATTACATCCAGAGCAGATACACGGTACTGCCCGATACACAGCGCAAGCAGCACAAGCACAATGGTAAGCACCAGAAGCGCGGTAAATAATCCTTTGTATTCCGCCTGTTTTTTTCTGCCCCTGTTCTTTTCTGTCTTCATTCCTGAAATTCCTTTTCCGGACATCCTGTCAGCTGTTCATCTCTTCCCTGAGCAGTGCACTCAATTCTTCATCGGAAAGATCATATCCATAGAAGTCCGCATAAAAGCTGCGGATGGTATCACCGATATTATAATCATTAAAAATTTCCGGCTGCACAATCTGCGCTGTCCAGTACATATAGAGAGGCTTCTCAAACGCGTTGGGCGGCGCCCAGCGATACAGCCCGCAGGGTACCTTATAAACCTTGTGATTCTTTACCGCGCTGACCTGGCTCCAGTCCTGTCCCTCCAGCTTGTTTTCGTAGAAGTCCTGAGGCGTTACATTATCAAAGTTGCTGATGAAAATAATTTCCGGATCAAAGGCAAGAATCCTCTCCATGGTAACCTCTGTGACTTCCTCCGGAAGTGTAAAATTCTGCCCGCCTTCCAGATCCGTAATGCTTGGATTGATGCCTTTTGTATAGCAAGTCATCTGGTTGACATTCTGGAAATGAAGCACTCTGGGCTTCTGGTCATCGGTTAGTGCGGAAACCTGATCTGCCTTGGAATCAAAATAGCTCATGGTTTCATCATACCAGTCCGTCGCCTGTTTTGCCTTGTCCTGGCAGTTCAGCGCGTCTCCCAGCATAGTAACCAGTGACTTCAGGGAATCCATATCTGTCGCGGATGTAACCAGAAAACAGGGAATTCCCACCGCCTCCAGTTGCTCCGCCTGATCGGTCTGAGTATCCCAGTTCAATACAAGATCGACGTCCGCCGCGGCAAGAGCTTCCACATTAACGGAAAAATCGTCATTGACCATGGTCGTATCGACATTCTCCAATTCCGGAGCCAGATACTTCAGCGTGGACATTTCCCAACCTGAGTAGGCTGCCGGAGGCATGGAAACAATGTTGTCGGCAGTTCCCTGCAGGGCATAGACCATGTTAGGAAGCACCATGGCGGCAACAGCAATTCTCTGCGGATGCACCGGCACCTCTACCTGGCGTCCTGTCGCGTCTGTCACCGTGCGTGTCTCCTCATCCTCTGTTTTTACCGATGCCGATGAAACCTCCTGGTTTCCGGAAGAAGCCTGGCTCCCGGCCGCACTTTCTGTTTGCAAACTTGTTCCTGCCCCTGCATCCGACGCAGAAGACTCTGATGCGGCCGCACTGACAGCTGCTGAAGCGCTGTCCGTTTTTTCTGAAGCCCCACAGCCCGCTAAGGCGGAAAATGCCATCGCGGTGCTTAATATCAACGTCAGCAATTTACTCTTTTTCATTGTTCCCTCCTTGTTCCTCTTTGCTTGTATCTTTAAAATTTTCCGGGATTTCTGCTGCACTTCATACCAGACAGATTATCCCGCTATTATTGAACTCCCCTTCAGGAGCTGCAATCTAAGAATGTGTCCAGCCATGCGGCGCCCTTTTTCCCAAAAATCGTGTAATCCTTGTGCTCGGTAATTATTCCATGTGACAGCAGCGGATCCGGAAGATCCAGCCATTTTCTTTCCACTTCCTCCTCTTCTGCCGATGTCTTAAAAATCCTGTCACCGATAATCAGGTCATGTTCTCTGAAAAGCTTGTCCGCATGGCTGCCGGAGCGAAAATAAACAACGTCTGAAAGCTTTTCCTCCTGTATGCCGGATTCCGCCAGCGTATCTCCGTCCGCCATCTTCAGCACTCTTCTGTACCAGTTTTCCATTGTCTGTACTGGGGCATAGACGGCGCGTGTTACCCTGTGGAATCCCCTCATTTCTTTCAGGTACAGGGCGATCCCATGTGTCAGAACCGGGTCTCCGATTAAAAGCGCGCTCCGGCTGTCGTTATCTGCAGATACTTCCGGAACTTCCAGCCAGACGCCTTCTTTTTTCAGCTCTTCCGGATTTCTCTTCTTCATCATCCCGGCAACACGATTACGCCATTGCAGCATAGACCGTTTCCCGACCGGGAGTGCTGCCAGAACCGGAATCTGAAACTTCTCCTTTATCCAGTAAGCCGCTTCCAGCCCTTCTGCCGAAACGACCCAGTTAAACCGGGTTCCGGCCAGTTTCCCTATTTCACCCAGCGGATGTTCCTCCGGCAGAAACACGTCGTAACCATCCCGGTGAAGGTGCTCTATTCCATGCGAGATTTTCCCCTCCGCTGCGGAAGCAAGAAGATGAGAGCCTAAAATCCCGACACCGCAGTGCTGTTTTCCCGACCCGGGCGCATCTGCTTCTGTCTCCCCCGCGAACTTCCTGACAAATGTCAGGTACATCCGCGAAATCCCTTCATTTCCGCTGTGAAAACCGTCAGACTCCAGATACACAGTCGGAAGTCCTTTCTCACTCATCTGCGAGGCCAGATGTACACTGTCAACGCCAAGAAGATGGGGAACCGCTGATGACAGCAGACAGCACAGCCTCCCGTCCGCACGCTCCTGAAGATCTTTTTCCAGAAGAACAGAAAGCCTGTCCTCACACCCGACAGCTGCCTCCAGATTGTTAAACCGTGTTTTCGTCAGCTGATACGGTTTTTTCAGCCCGGCAGGCGCCGAAAAGCATCCGTCGCACCCGCCCGCGCTGAGAAGGAAATTATAAGTGTCCCATACCTGAAGTGCCGACGCAATCCCTTCAAAATCCGGTGTCACCGGAGGCAAGACCTTTCGGACAGCCCTTACTGTGCGGCCGGAATAAGCGATTCTAAGAAGAATATCGTTCAAATCCTTTCTTACATTCCGGAAGCGTTTGACCATCGGTCCGCGATATAATACCTCCACCGGTATCTTTCCCGGATTGCTCAGTGCTTCTTTGATTCTGTCATAATCCATTTTTGTGATAATCTCGGTACAGGACGTATACAGAATAATTCCTCCCGGTTTTCTTTCGCGCAGCACCTTATTCAGCATCTGTACGATCTTTTTTTCCGCTGTCCCTGCCGCGTATTCCGTATCCGATACCACACAGTACGCAAATCTTTCCAGGGCATTCGCCCTGACAGCATTTTTGTACAAAGCCCGGATGCATGTCAGCGATCCGGCGGCTGCCAGCACAATATCCTCCGCCGCAAAAATTTTCCCCGGAAGAACAACACAATTCTGGTCATCATAAAATAAAGTAATTTCTTCAGTGATCATTACGTCCCCTCTCTCCCGCAGATGGATGCGCTCTGCAGCAGCATTCTCCTCCATTCCTCCAGTTCATCATCTGACATCGGCCTGGCTCTCTTGTCCTCCTCCGCATCCCGCAGCATCTGTTCCGCCAATCCGCGGAAGATAAGGCCAATTTCACTATCCGGTTCTGATTCGCCTATCAGACGGCCCGAAAAATCCTGCTTTCGGAACATTTCACTTTCTGGAATCCAGCTGGCTATCTGTGTTTCCGTTCTTTTTGCAAAGCTTTCCGCGATCTCCCTGTCCTGCGCACCGCGGACGTGATTCCAGATCAGGCCTCCTGCCAGCCGGGCACCGCCATAGAAATAATACTCCACAGCCCGGAGAATATTGTTGGCCGCATAAAGTGACATATAATCCGAAGACGTAATGATATAGACCTGATCCGCAAAATGATTCCGCATAGGTACGGCAAAACCGCCGCAGACGACATCGCCCAAGACATCGTAAATAACCACATCCCAGTCCATCTGAAAAACATGAAGCCGCTGCAATTCATTTTCCATGGCTGTTATCCCCATTCCTGCACAGCCGACACCTGCATGCGGTCCCCCCGCTTCGATGCAGGTTACTCCCGGCAGCCTGGACGGAAAGACAATATCGTCAATCGTCAGCTCCTTTTCTGATTCGTTCAGCTTATCCAATACCGTAGGGATTTTTTTATTGGTGAGAAGCCTGGTAGAATCCGCTTTCGGATCACACCCAATCTGCAAGACCTTTTTCCCGGAACGTGCCATTGCCGCTGTAATATTTGCCGCAATGGATGACTTTCCGATTCCACCTTTTCCGTAAATCGCGATTTTTTTCATATCCCTCCACATTTCTACTCAAAAAAGTTTCTTACTACCATATTTCAGCTTATAAAAACAAAAACAGCCTGACTTATTACAAGCCAGACTGATCTCTGTGTTTTGTCTTTTGACAGGACATCTTATCCTGCACATCCGCTCAATAAGTCGTTAAGTCAGATGTCGGAGAGGAGAAAGTATCCTGGCTCAAGATCCCCGCGCCGCGCAGCCTTCCCGGTCTCCCAGTGGCATTCTGCACAGCGCTCCCTTCTACAGTGGCGGTACCGCATCAGCTTCTACTGATTTCCATATCATCCAATCCGCAGATATTCTAATTTCGATGGACAGATGTCTCTTCTGTACAAGGCATGCCTCTTTGTCCTCTTTGCAGGACATCCTCTTTTCATACAGATAAAAATCCGCCTTTGAAAGAGTACCATAGAAACCTCCAGGAAAAAAGCTGATTATATTGATGTCCAGCCATCAATTTTTCTGATGGCTCCTGACAGCCAAAATTCTGCTGTCTGCAGTTCTGATAAAGCTGAAACGGCAGGGCACACTTCTAAAGCGCCGCGTTAAAAAGCCCCTGTCTGGCTTATGCTCAGTCAGACAGAGGCTTTGCGGGCCGTCGGCAGTGCATTCTTAAACGGAAATTGCCGACTCGCTATTATTCATTTCATCTCCAACAAGTATTTGCTGTACTTCCAGGTGCTGATGCTCCTTTTGAAACCAGCACAGTTTCCAGTGCTTCTCCTCTAAGACTGAGCCCGGTAGAACCACAATCTTCTCCATTCTTTGCCCAGCCAGTCCAGCCCTTGTTCTGGACATGAACCCTGTAATAAATATCATACTTTTCGGCTATTTTTCCTGTCAGCTTGATCCTGACTGCCTCCAGCCTTCTTTTCTGGCCGGTAGTCCCGGAAATCTGTCCATTTGCCTTCCATGATTGTTCCCATCCGATATTCTGAAGATGGCTCTGATATGCAATACCACCTTCACTCTGTGGCAGATTTAATGTAAGCTTAACAGCCTCCATCCGCAGCTTCTCTCCGGCTGTCCCGGCAATTTCTCCATCGCTGGCAGAAGACATCCAGCCTTTATTCTGCACATGAGCCTGATAATAAACCAGTGGTTCTACATAGGATTCATCCGTGCTTCCAGGTGCCGCTGAACCTTTCGGAAGTATCCTGACACGAATTGCTTCCATGCGAAGGCCTTTTCCGGTTGTTCCGGCAGAAGCACCGTTTTTCGTCCATCCAAGCCATCCATAATTCTGTACATGTGCCTGATACCAGATGTCATACTTGTCAGCATCGCTGCCTGTAAGACGGATCTGAACAGCCTCCATACGGAGCTTCTTCCCAGTTGTTCCTGAGATCTGTCCTTCTTTAGTCCAGCCGTTTTCCCATCCGCTGTTCTGGATGTGGCTCCGGTATTCTGCCTGTACGTCTGCATCGCCTGTGGTACTAAGCTTAATCGCTTCCATCTGCAGGGATCTTCCAACCGTTCCGGCTTCTGTTCCATCTGTCACATTTGTCTGCCAACCGATATTCTGCACATGCGCGGAATAAGACAATCCGACAGTTTTCAGCTCTTCTTTTTTCTCTTTTTTCAGCGTTACCGTATGTTCTGCTTCTGTTCCATCCGGCGTGTAATTAAACGTCTGTGCCTTGAACCCCTCAGCACCTGCTTCAACTGTATAAGCGGTATCCTTTACCAGTGTATAAGTTGAATCACTGTCCGGATTAATCTGTGTGTCTTTGCGTTTTACTGTGAAGGATGCGCCTGGTACAGCATTTCCATCTTCATCCACCGCACGGAATCTGACCTGCGCCGTTACAGGATCAATCTTCAATGTTTTCGCTATTTTGCTGATGGTTACTTTTCTTTCAACCCATTTGCCGCTGCTTGTTCCGCGGAAGGAAACAATAACGGGCTGTTCCAGATAATCCTTTGTAATGTTTCCGCCAAAGGATCCTTCTCTCACGGCTACGGTAAAGGTATTCGCATCATCCAGACGGGTTGTCTCACCCTTTGTTTCCGCTTCCGCCGCATCTTCCTTTGACCCGATATAGAGTCGGTCGTAGCTCCCATTCTGCATAATCAGTTTCAGGGTTTCGCTATACCCGTTACTGTTTGGTCCTCCGACCGTCTCCAGCTTTGCGTCCGGTTTTTTCATCATGATTCCGTCTGCAAGGGTAACCGTCAGGCTGGTCTCGCCGGTAAAATCACCCGTAACCAGTGTCTTCGCGCTTTCATTTACCTGAATCTTGCGGGGATAAAAGGCACGTTTAAGATCATTTTCCCTCTTCAGGTATTTGCTGTAATAGGTGTTTGACACCGCTACCAGCGGAATATCTGTTCCGTTCAGCTCCCCCTCTGTCAGAGGAATGGCAAACTCCCATCTTCCTTCGCTGTTCTTATACCCGTGTACCCAGCTATCGTTTCCTTTGTCCTTCGATCCATCGCCATTGGAAACAGCTTCCTCATAAGTTCCTTTGTACAGCTCATGGTAGCCGCTTCCGCTTAAATCCATAACCAGGTATGTCTGATCTCCCTGCTTCTCCAGCTTTGCATTAACCGCCTTAAACATACCTGTGTTATTTTTTATGTTCAAAGCAGTTGCTTCGGACTCGTCAATCGCTGTTGTAACAGAATAACCGATCTCCGTTCCCATTAATGAAGAATATGCAGCGATATAAAAGGTGCTGTTCAAATCAATCGGCACATTCTGAAATGTAGTTACTTTATGTTTCCCTGTACCAGATGCCGTTCCTTGATAAGTTTCCCCATTTGTCCGAAGGGTTGTGTATGTTCCGCTGTCTACCTGAATGGTAGCTGCGGCTTTTCCCTGACCGTCAACCGTTACTTCAGTAACTGTCCAGGTTCTGATTCTACTAGAAGAACTTTTTCCCTTGGATGATGAAGACGTAAGAGCTGGAGTCGTACTCGCACTATACGTTCCCTGAGGCAGAGTCGTGCTGTTATCCACTTTTTTTAAGACTTCCAGTCCCCATAAGGCGCTCTCCAGAACCCGGCCATAGGATTGTTCTTTTCCTGCCGGTATATTTGTCGGATCATCCAGCGTCGTTTTATCCGCATCACTAAGAGCATTATAGGCAGACTCGGCTTCTTTAATTTGCGCTTCATTATCTGCCGTTACATCTTTAATATCAGGAAGAGCAGCGATCAGTTCCTTGACATGCTCAATTCCTTCTGAATTAGAATCTGTATTTTCTGTGTTTTGAGACTGCACACCGGTAGAAATCTCTTCAGGTTCTCCCAAACCAGATGTCCCCTGTCCCTCATCTGAATCAGATGATCCACCGGACGCCGGGGTTTCCTCTTCAGTCCCTGCGCTTGGAGTTTGATTGTCAGAAGCTTCTTCTTTCTGTACGGATGTTCCTGTCTCCGGCTCGTTGGTTTCTGCACCAGATGATGAGGTATTTACCTCCGTCCCCTGCACAGATGCTTCATACGTATTTTGTGTCTGTGCCTGTCCGTCGTCAGCCATGACGGTAACTGGAGTTACTGCCATGGATGCAGACAGAAAAATGGTCAACAGTATCTTCATTCGCTTTTTCATAGACTTATCCTCCTTAAATAAAATCTACTTTCGATATATACTTGTGACACATTTCATGTCAGAGCTTTCAAGATGACTATGACGCTACTTTGGAGAGAAATGTCATCTGCGACTCATCGCCTCCGGTCAGCATCAGATGAACATCAGTAATAAACTGCCCGACGGTATCCGTAGCCTGGTACATGGATTTTCCCACCTGCCATACATTATCGTCCTTAACTGCCTTGAAATCGGCAAAGGTATCGCTCTTTTCGACAAGATCCTGCACCGAGCTCAGTCCGTTTTCGATGGCTCCGTTGTAAATCAGATAATCCGCGCTGTTGGCTTTGTTGTAGAACTCTTCCATAGATAGGCTGACGGAAACGCTGGATCCCTCTCCATTGTCCAGATCCTCAAAGATATAGACGCCGCCGCCCTCTTTGATCATGTTGGCGATATAATCCTTGCCGGATCGGACGGTTACGGTTCCATCCGTCCCTACCGAGAAGAAGGCAACGGTTTTCCCTGTGCTCTGTTCTCCTGCCAAATCCGAAATAACTTTTGTCTGCTCTGCAAAATGAGCGAACGCGGCATCCTCTTTGTTTACCATTGCTCCGTAGAGCTTGATCCATTCTGTTCGGCCGAGCGCCTCTGATTCATAGCTGGAACGGTCGATAAACACCGGAATTCCAATGCTTTCAATCATCTCCTGCACCTCCGGGTTGTGCAGAATCATTGTAGATTCAATAGCCAGATCGCAGTTTTTTCCGACCATGGTCTCATAATCCGGCTCGCTGTATTTTCCTGCAAAGACAATGGAGCCGTCCTCCATAGCCTTCTTTGCCGCGTCAATGGTCCAGTTGTCTGCCTCGATCCCGCACATCGTAATAACATCCAGGCTGTCCAACGCACAGAACAGAGACATGGCCGAGGTCGCCGCCAGATAGATATTATGCGGCTGCTTGATTACTGTAATATCGTCGGACAGCCCGTCTGGAGCTTCTTTTCCGTCTGGAACCAGAAGGTAATCCCCGCTTTTCGGAACGGACAGCAGTTTATAGCCATCCTCGTAGTAGTACACGTTAAAACAGGTCGCATACTGAAGGACCATAGTCCCGGTATACGTCAGGCCGTCTATTTTAGGAGCATTGTCCGGGTCATTTACCGTCTGCAGGGTAGTTTCCGCCTCTGCTTCCGACGCTTTTGAAGAAGCGGCTCCTCCTGAGGACGTATTGACAGACTCGGAGGAAGAAGCGGCCGGAACCGTTTCTCCTTTCTCCACTGCGGATCCAGAAGTGATATTTTCTGAATTTCCCGCCGTTTCAGTAACGGAACTGCTCTGCGCTGTTCCGGAAGATGCGGACACGGCAGTCCCGGAGGATGCGCCACATCCGGTCATCAATACTGCAGCCGACAGCAGGGCTGGGATCCATTGTTTCCAGAATATTTTTCTCTTTTTCATTTTTTCACGCTCTTCTCCGCTGTTAATTCTTCAACAGCTTCTTTTTTCTCCTGCTCCGATGCGCTGTCCGTTACTTTCTTATACAGCTCTTCTGCCTTATCTTGTGCATCGAAAATAATTCCGTATACCTTGTACCATTCCGCCTTTGCCAGATCGTTCTTCTCATCGGCGCTTCTGTCCACAAACATGGCCATATCCATCTGAACCGCCTGGGAGGCAAGCTTTTCAAAGGATTTCATATCCTCATCCGCAGTCTTCTCTTCCTGCGGAAGAATCTCCGAGGACTCTATCGCGAAATTCGCTTCCTGCTTAATCAGCGTCTTCAGATCCCATTTATCATAGGAACCCGCCTGATAGATTTTGCCATCCTCGCCATCTTCTTTTTCTAACGCAGTGCGGACAGATTCATCTTCAATATCGTTATCCTCCACACCCAGGGCTTTAATATCCTCAGTTTTTCCAAGCTCTGACAGTATTTTTAACGCCTCTGGAGACGTGACAAAGGTCTTGTCCGCAGGCTGACGGATGATGATTACATCCTTCTCCAGCCCGGCAGGAATTTCCTGATTCTCAGGAACGACAAGATACTTCACAATAGCATTGGTGTAAAGCTTCTCTTCTTTCTCTTCCGGACTCACCGCAGAAGCGGTGGAACTTCCGGCTTCTTCCACGTTATCTGTCTCTGCGGCGGCAGATTCTTCTGAGGAATCTGCTGATTTTGTCTTCCCACTCTCAGAAGTGCTCTCATCTGTCTGTTCTGTATCGTCGGAGGTATCAGTTCTCGCGGTGTCCGCAAGCAGATTTACCTCAATCAGATGGATGCCGTTTTCATAGTTAAAAATTTTCAGTTTGTCGGAATAAGTAATTTCTGTCTCCCCGGTACTCTTGATTCCCGTTATCTCAGGTGCTTTCTCATCCAGCACTTTCGTGGAATCCTTAACAGAAGTCCCGGTCTCGCTGCTGCCGGATTCTCCGATATACAGGGTATAATCAATCCAGTGCTCCGCCGACATGGCTGATGTCAGAGCGCTGATTGCTGTATTTCCGTTCAGAGTCACCGGTATGGTAAAGGTGTTGAATCCGTTATAGGTTCTTCCTCCCACACGGACCGCCGTGTAGCTGGATGTACCTCCTTTTGCCCTGGAGAATGTAATTGTCGCGTAGGCCTGCCCATTTACAATTTCCACTTTACTGCAGGAGATAACTGCTCTGCCAGAACCTCCGGAATAAGAGAAGCGGTACTTACCCACTGCATTTCCGCCGCTGGTTGCACCCTTTGTGCTTTCTGCTGTGTTTGTTGTACTGCCGGATGAAGTATTTTTTCCACTGCCTGAGCTGCTCTGACTGCCGCCCTGGCCGCCGCTTTCTCCCTGCTGCTTTCCGGTTCCATCTGCTACCGGCTTATAAGGATCCGACTGCCAGTCCATAGCCTCACAGGAAATAGTCATATTCGACTGATCCAGTGTAATCGTCCGCGCATACCATGCGTTTCTGTTTTTGGAAAGCGCTGCCAGAGAAAATGTTCCGTCTTTTTCTGTCACAGGAATCACAAACTCGTATTTTCCGCTCTGATTCACAGAATAACCGATTCTGGCTGCGCTGTCTGATTTTGCCGCATCCGCCTGAGATCCCCTGAACAACTGCGTATAGGATATTCCGTTCAGCGCAATTCTGAGCTTCCGGTTATTCTCCGTTCCTTCCATCGAAGCAGAAACGATCTTAAACATTGCGGGGGTCTTTTTAATTGTCAGCGCTCCTGTCCGAAAGCCGCTTTCCTGCGTTTTTTTCTTCAAGGTAAGGGTAATCGAATCTTCCGCAGTGTCCGCCGCCGTGTAGGAAACACTGGATGATTCATACCCGTCCGCGGATGCGGAAATGGTGTAAGCAGCTCCTACGGTCAACGAATATTTTCCCTCCTTCGCAGAGAATGTCTGGCTTCCTTCCGCAACAGTAACATCCGCGGGAATGGCGTTACCATTCTCATCCTGCACGGAGACGGAGAGATTCATCTTTTTATCTTCAGCGCGGAAAGTAATATCGTTATAAGTTTTCCAAAGAACCCTCCCTTCCATACCGGTGTTTCTGCCGGAAAATGTCATGGGCGTATTAAGCTTTACCGGAATCCAGGCCGCACTTACAGTGGAACCATCGATTACCTCCAGGCTTGTCGGAATTGTCCTTTCCTTGTCATTCAGGAGATTGGCAAGCTCCTTCTTCACTTTCCCAGGATCTATTGTATTTTGCTCATAACCGGCCGCCGCGCCGATATATACGTGAGTATATTTCGAGCTGGTAAAGTAAATATGCGCTTTTGCCTTTCCATCCTTTACAACAATCTGATCACAATAAACTTTTCCGTGCGCCGATGCAGATATCGGTTCATCACTTCCCGGATACTCTCCGTCCTGCAGCGTTGTGGTATTATCAAATTCCGGCTGTTCCGTATTTTCCAGATAAACTGTAAAGCTATAAGGAAACCACTTTCCCATCGAGGGGTTATAAGCGGAAAATTTCATTTCCGAATTCAGCGCAACCGGAACTGTTACTTGTCTTCCACTACTGAATTTATAGAATCCTGCTGAAGCATTTTCCGGCTGATCGTCGGCTTTCTCAGGCGCAGTCCCCTCATAGTAAGTAGTAAATCCGGAATTGGCAGTCAGAACCGCAAATGCCTTTCCGTTATTCACCAGAATCTTATCGCAGGAGAGAATTTGCTTTCCTTTGCGGTTCGTCGGCATTTTCTGATCCGTAGGCTGATACGTCCCGTCTGCAAGCGTTGTACTGTTATCATAACCAGCCGGCTCAAAACTGCTTTCTCCAGCTGCATCGGCCGTTTCCGGAGCGGCCATCATAAAACTTCTCAGCGCCAGAATCTTCGGTTCTTCCTGCAAAAGCGCTTCCACTCCTTCTGCCGCAGAAACCGAGATCACAGAGGCGGAATTTTCCTGTTTCTTATTGTCCGAATCCTCTGTGTCGTTTCCGGCGTCATCTCCCGCTGGCTGCGTTTCCTCTGTTTTCGCTGATGCAGATCCCTGTTTTCCGCTATCTTTCGCAGAAGAATTTTCTTTGGCAGCCTGCACCGTTACGAGCAGAGACGCACTGTACCCGCCGTCTGCGGCTTTCACAGTAATCTCTGCAGTACCTTCCCTGACTGCCGTCAGTTTTCCGTCCGCATCCACTTTGACTATGGATTCATCCTCAGATTTCCAAGTAACCGTATGGTCGGCTGCATCCGCTGGCGTGATTTCAGCGATCAGCCGATCCTGCTCGGTATCTCCAGTGTTCAGAAGAAGTGTATCTTGTCCCTCTGTATTTTTAGCAATCTTATTCCGGCTGTCCTTAATGGCAACAGCGGTCACGGAAATTCTGCCCGCATTCTGACCAGAATCCGCCGTATTTTCAGCTGCTTCTGTTTTCTTTTCCTCATCCTGCGCATCAGTTCCTGTTGCCGCGCTGTCTGCAGCAGCCATATCAGAACTTCCCGCTGCTGATGAAGCAGGAGTCTCTGCTGAAGAAGAAGGTGTGTCTGTCACAGAATTCTCCACTGTCTGTGCATTTCCAGGCTGCTCCTGTACGGTATTCCCGACTTCCACAGAACCGCTTTCCTGTCCCTCTGCAGTTTGCTCTGTCCGGGGCTGTACCGGCTGGCTTTCCTCGCCCCATGCAGGCACAGCCCCGGACAGAGCCATTCCTGCAGAAAGCAGCACTGCCAGATATTGTTTTCCATTTTTTTTCTTCATAGATGGCTTCCCCCTTAGATGCAGTTTTACCGACTTCCAAATATTTAACAGATCATTCCAAAAGCAGCACCCAGCCGCTTTTTTGCCCGAAAAAAGGCATGCGCCGGAAAAGCACATGCCAGATAGAAATATCCAGCGGACAGGCATTCTGCCTGCCCGGAAAATTTCTCTCAGGATTCTGCTTTCCCTGGAAGCACAATCGGGTTCTATGGATTATCAGCAGGTTTCCTGGCTTGCAGCTCGGACGCGCCCCGCGCCTTCTCACATTCCTTTGTGCAATGCAATGGCATTCCGCGGTTAGCTCGCTGCTTACAGTGACCGGATCGCTCAGGTTTTACACCTGATTCCCTATTATCCGTCATAGACGGCACTGATAAACATCTGCTCAATTTCTTTATTATAACGGATTATAAGTAAATTACAACCGACAAAGTGACGGAAAGATACAAAGTTACTGTCCCGCGCGTGAACTTAAAAGGGGTCTGCACTGGCATGTGCAAACCCCTTGATGAACTTTTTCTTTCTTCCATTCGGAAAGCAGATTATTTGCCTGCTGCCTGTGCGGCAACTTCTGCGGCAAAATCCTCGTTCTTCTTCTCCAGTCCCTCGCCGGTCTCAAAACGTACAAAGCCTTTGATGGTAATCTTGGCGCTGTTTGCCTTGGCAACCTGCTCAACATATTTTGCGACAGACTGCTTGCCGTCCTCGGCCTTAACATAGACCTGATCCAGCAGAACGATTTCCTTCAGCTCTTTGTTGACACGTCCCTTCAGCATGCCCTCGATAACCTTCTCCGGTTTCTGGGACTCCTTCGGGTCGTTCATGATTGCAGCGCGGAGAATTTCTGTCTCCTTCTGAATGTAATCGGCAGGAACCTCGCTGTTATCGGTGTACTGCGGTCTCATGGCTGCGATCTGCATTGCCACGTTTTTGGCCATTTCCTTCACCGCATCATTAACCACATCGGTCTCAACATCGACCAGGACACCGATTTTTCCATCTGCATGATTGTAGGTGGCAACGAATCCGTTCTGCTCCTCTACCTGGGCGAAACGACGGATATGCATATTCTCGCTGATGACAGCGATCTCTGCGTCCAGCGCTTCTTTTACGGTCTTGGCGGTATCGAATTTCCAGGGCTCTGCCAGGAACGCATCGATATCCTTTGCGGAAGTTGTAAGCGCCTGATCTGCAACCTGTGCCACATACTCACGGAAAGTCTCATTCTTGGACGCGAAATCGGTCTCGGAATTAACCTCGACCACAGCTGCTTTCTTTCCGTCGTCGGTGCTTTTGAACATAACAATTCCTTCTGCCGCGATACGGCCGGCCTTTTTCTGAGCTTTGGCCATGCCGTTCTCACGCAGCCACTCGACTGCCTTGTCCATATCTCCGTCTGTCTCGGTAAGGGCCTTCTTGCAGTCCATCATGCCTGCGCCGGTCAACTCTCTTAACTCTTTTACCTGGGAAGCTTTGATTGCCATTGCTTTTATCTCCTATCCGTTCCGTTTACTGTTATCTTTTTATTCCGCATCCTCTGCAGCACCTTCTGCCGCCACAGCCGCAGCTTCTGCTTCCTCATCGGAAACCTCGTTCATCATGCCCTGCTTTGCCTCGATTACGGCGTCTGCCATCTTGGAAACCAGCAGTTTTACGGCACGAATCGCGTCATCATTTCCCGGAATTACATAATCAAGCTCTTCCGGATCGCAGTTTGTATCGCAGATACCGATCAGCGGAATACCAAGGGCATGCGCTTCGGACACGCAGATTCTTTCCTTCTTCGGATCTACGACAAAGATCGCATCCGGCAGGTTCTTCATTTCCTTGATACCGCCGATGTTTCTCTGCAGCTTATCCATCTCTTTCCGGAGACCGATAACCTCTTTCTTCGGAAGAACGTCGAAAGTACCGTCCTCTTCCATTCTCTCGATTTCTTTCAGTCTCTCAATACGGGTCTGGACTGTCTTGAAGTTGGTCAGCATTCCGCCGAGCCATCTCTCGTTTACATAGAATTCTCCGCAACGCTCTGCTTCGTTCTTGATGGTGTCCTGCGCCTGTTTCTTTGTTCCTACGAACAGGATTCTGCCGCCGTTTGCGACAATGTCGCCGATCGCGTTATAGGCATCGTCTACCATTCCTACAGATTTCTGCAGATCAATAATATAGATCCCGTTGCGCTCTGTATAGATATACGGAGCCATCTTGGGGTTCCATCTTCTTGTAAGGTGTCCGAAATGCACACCGGCCTCAAGTAACTGCTTCATAGAAAGTACGCTCATTTTGTTTCTCCTTTTTGGTTTTGTTCTTCCGCACGGTTCCGCTCACGGAGAACCTTCTTAAGAAGGCACCATTCCGCGAATTGCCGTACGTGTTTTCTAAACAGCTTGAAAAGTATAGCATAAAAAGCCCCTGCTGCGCAAGAGCTTTTATCGGAACAGGCTTGTCACCTCCGACAGGGTTTTGACAACTTCCGCAAGATCGTCGATAGACTGATCTAGTTTGTCAAAATCTATTTTTCCGAGTCTCTGTGTGACCTCTGTGATCGTTTCCGTGTTGTCCGAGACAACCTGATCAATTCCGGACAGCGAATGCTGCGCCGAGTCCACCAGACCGTTTACATTGTCAAGGGAATCCTGTGCCTGACCCGCAAGAACCTGCACCTGGTCCAGCGCTTTGTCCGCATTCTGCAGGGTGAGTGTTACCTGCGGAATCAGAATGGCAAAAGCAATCGCAAACACTGCCGCCAGAAGAAACGTGCCGACGGCTGCCGCTTTTTGGAATCTGGTATCTGATTTCTGCGATTTTAGAAGGGCGGCCAGCAGCTCGTGATCGGTCATTTCCTCCGGTTTCTTTTTCTTATGTTTCTTCGTCTGTTCTTCGATGTCCGAATCTCCGTTATCCGGAGTGCAGTTATCCGCATTTTCATTTTCCGGGGTGTAGTTTACCAGATTTTCATTCTCCGGAGTGTAGTTTACCGGATTTTCATTCTCCGAAGTGCGGTTTACAGGATTTTCATTTTCCAGAATGTAGTTTACCGGATTTTCGGTATTCAAATTTCCACTATCCGAAGTGTGGATGTTCAAATTTCTGTTATCCGTATGAACATTTTCCTGATTGCCGCAATCCGGAGTGTTTTTTGGATTCATTCCCAGGTAATCTCTATATTCTTTTTCCCAGATCCGCCTGTCCTCCTCTGTAATCTGCCGCAGGACTCGACAGGGATTTCCTGCCGCAACCACATGATCCGGAATGTCACGCGTGACTACAGACCCGGATCCGATAACTACATCGTTTCCGATGGTAATACCCGGATTGATAACCGCATTTCCTCCGATCCAGACATCAGATCCGATGCTGACTGGTTTGGAAAATTCTACATTTCTGGCCCGCACGCCGGAATCTATGGGATGACCGGCGGTAAAAATGGACACATGAGGTCCCAGAAAAACTCTGTCGCCAAACGTCACCCGGTTCTCATCCAGAATGGTCAGCCCGGCATTGGCATAGAACTGGCGGCCAAAGGAGACTCGGTTGCCATGGTCAAAATAGACCGGCGGAATAAGCACCATATCGTCCGGAGCACGCATAAAATGCTTTTTTAATTTTTTCAGCTCTTTGCTGTCTTTCCAGTATTCGCACTCATTAAAGCGTTTCTGTGCCTTTTTTATTTTATGAAAGGACGGATCGCCAAGCTTCTCCGGACTGTAGAGTTTTCCCTCTATCATCCTGTCCCATTCCCGACTGTTCACCATAAAGCCACCTTTCCCTCCCCTGGCTGACCTGAAAAGATTCCGGATGTATTTATTTTAAAACAATTCAGGGTGGGATGCCATAGGAAACAGAAATATCCTGTAGGATATTCAGAAATGACCAAAAAAGAAAGGAATTGCTGATAAAAAGCTTCGTTCCGCAGGTTATGAAACTTTAAAAGCATAAAATATTAAAACAAAAAGTCCCTTATAAATATAAGAGACTTTATCAGAGGCGTGGGCCGGATTTGAACCGGCGCATACTGGTGTTGCAGACCATTGCCTTACCACTTGGCTACCACGCCATATAATGACTCCGACGGGAATTGAACCCGTGTTACCGCCGTGAAAGGGCGATGTCTTGACCGCTTGACCACGGAGCCATATTTTATATTAAATCCGAAGAGAATATCTCCCGGACTTAAAAAGCTCCCCGAGTTGGGCTCGAACCAACAACCCTTCGGTTAACAGCCGAATGCTCTACCATTGAGCTATCGAGGATTATTCCACGCTTCCGTTTCCCTTCCGCGCTCCCGGTACTTCCTGCGGCCTTCCGGCCGTCTTCCGTACCTTCAAAACTGCATATACTCTTTCCAAACGTCCCGCAATTCCATGAACCGCTCCACGCCTCCGCTTCGCTTCTTTTGCTCCGCTTCCGCGCTTCCCTGATCTAGCCCTCGACCGATTAGTAACAGTCAGCTCCATGCATTGCTGCACTTCCACCTCTGCCCTATCTACCTCGTCGTCTTCAAGGGGTCTTACTTCTTTCGAA
>NZ_VUMV01000001.1 GCF_009696005.1 Bilifractor porci | reverse complement strand
TTCGAAAGAAGTAAGACCCCTTGAAGACGACGAGGTAGATAGGGCAGAGGTGGAAGTGCAGCAATGCATGGAGCTGACTGTTACTAATCGGTCGAGGGCTAGATCAGGGAAGCGCGGAAGCGGAGCAGAAGAAGCGAGGCGGAGGCGTGGAGCGGTTCATGGAATTGCGGGATGTTTGGAAAGAGTATATGCAGTTTTGAAGGTACGGAAGACGGCCGGAAGGCCGCAGGAAGTACCGGGAGCGCGGAAGGGAAACGGAAGCGCGGAATAATCCTCGATAGCTCAATGGTAGAGCATTCGGCTGTTAACCGAAGGGTTGTTGGTTCGAGCCCAACTCGGGGAGTTTTTTAAGAGCAGCAGGGGAATTCTCCTGCTTTTGCATTTTTATAAAAATGAAAGAATGACTATAGATTGTTTCCGGCATCGACATAATCTCGAGGCCTTTATATAGCTGGAAACAGTGAGGTGCCCGGTTCTTATGAGCCGGGTTTCTTCTTTATAGGATAAATATAAAATCAACATCAAAAATTCAACGATTTCTTCCATGCGGAAAGTTGGGGAATAAACTGTCTGGAATCTCGTTTTAGGCCTGAACTACATCTGGTGTCGGACGACTGCATATTCATCATTGTTCCGATAATAAGGACAATGGGATTCCGGGTGCTCCATCAGCCGGCAGGCATCATCTTCTTCCATGTCGATATCACAGTACTGTTCTTCGTATTCGTCATCATAGAGATAGTAGGCGCAGCTTTCACATTCGCTTGATGATGTTTTATTCAACATATATCTCACTCCTTTTTCATTACTATAAAGCGTATCTTCTTTTAGCATAGCATATTTAATGATAGTGCTATAGCTTATTTGTTTACAAATTATTCTCACAAAATAAAAAATAAAGAATGCGCATAATCAAACTATATGCTACTTGGAAATGAAACTTATTATAAAAAATAGTATAATGGTTGAGAACTCTAGTGTCTTTTACTCTTTAAAATGGAGGAAATGGATTGTTTACCTTCTTAATAGCTGATGATGAAAAGATTATCTGTTCTATGATAGAGAAAATAGTAGACTGGGAAAAATTAGGCTTTAGATGCATTGGTGCTGTAAACACTGGTATTGATGCTTTAAACTGCATAAAAGAAAAAATACCAGATTTGGTAATAAGTGATATTCGTATGCCTGGATTAGATGGTATACAAATAATAAAAGAAGTTGCAGAAGCTGGCTTAAACGTGAAATTTATTATGATAAGCGGTTTTCGTCAATTTGAATATGCACAAGGCGCAATGAAATATGGGGTGAAATATTATCTTTTAAAACCATTAGATAAAGATGAACTGGAGAAGGCTGTTCAAAAGGTAAATGAAGAGATTAGTTCCGAGAGAAGGACTAGCATAATTTCTGGAAAATATACTGAAATAAGAAGTAAAGTTAAAGAACATTTTTTAATATCAAATTTTTTTGCAGGTAATAAGAAAAAAGAGTCAGATTCTGGGAACTTATACAGGATAAATCAGAAATATGAAACACAATTCACTGAAGGCGTTTTTCAGGGCGTGTTTATAAAAATAGATACTACTGATCCAGAACAAATTGATATTTCTTTTATTCTGACACAAGTTATGGATTATATTGATAATTTTGGTAATCACTGCGATGAATATATTAAGACGGAAATGAGTTCCGGTTTAATATTGTTGATCAATTATCGAGAAGAGCGAGAGCAAGAAATTGTTAATGCAATTGAAGTGCTTTATAATGATGTTTTGGATTACATTAAGCGCTTTAAAGGGGTGATGCTTACAATAGGTGTAGGAGTTAAGGAAAACAACATTTCAAGAACATGGAATTGTCTGGAAACCGCAATTGATGCAATAAAATACAGGTTGCGTTTTACGAATGTACGTATTATTTATTTTTCTGAATATAAATTTGAATACAGAAAGTTAGAGGATATATTAGGGATACAGCATTTTCAAAATTTGAAGAGTAAAATAGAGGCCGGAAATCTTGAAGAGATTCTGTATATGATTGATGATGATATCGGAAGGATAAGAATTGTAGATTCTAATTATTCCCCTCTCATGATATACGATCTTTGCATAAGATATTATGAAGAGCTGAAAAATTATATTGACAATATTAAAATATTGGAAGATACCATTGAAATGTGTTTGCATAACTGGAAAGTGATAACAGAAAACGATAGAACTGAGCTAAAACTTATTATTGATACAAAGAAATTATTTAGAGAGCTGATACCGCTTGTACAGTCTGTATTAAAACAGAAAACTGTGCGTCCGGTTAGAGAAGCCAAGGAATACATTGATCATCATTTTAGGGAGGAGATATCTTTAAATAAAGTGGCTGATATTGTAGAGTTAAATCCGGCGTATCTTAGTTCTATGTTTAAAAAAGAGTTTGGAATTTCTTTCTCTGATTATATTATGAAGTGCAGAATCGAAGAAGCAAAGGAGCATTTGTCAACAACCAAAGAAAAAATAGCAGCTATTGCAGTGTCAGTTGGATACCATGATTCAAAATACTTCAGTAAACTTTTTTTGAAAGAGGTTGGGTTGAAACCCACTGAATATAGGAAGTTATATTCATGAAACATTTAAAGAGATACACTCCAATGGATTGGGTAAAAATTTTTATATTACTAATTGCAATAAATTTTATTGTGATATTCACAGGAATTATGATAGAAAATAGTGAGGTGACAAATGCACAATCCATAGTAACTTTTATGCTTCTCAGCATACTTCTATTATTGCTCGCTATGTGTGTTGTTATAATTCGCTGTATTTATAAACCCTTAATACATGTGGTATTGCATGTACAGGAAAAGATAACATTGTGGGGAGAAAAAAATTATAAGAAATTCAGTTTTGATGATTTTTTAGATATAGATGAAGCGATTGATAATTTTTTTGATGAGAAACAAAGTCTTTTGATGAAAGAAAAAAATGCTGAAATCCTCATGAAGACGGCAGAAATCAATAATCTTCAAGATCAGATGAATCCCCATTTTTTGTACAATACTTTGGAAGTTATTCGTGGACAAGCACTTATCCAAGGGGATATGAAAGTGGCCGAGATGACAAATGCTTTTGCTAACTATTTTCGCTACAATATTAGTCGTACAGAGTCGTTTGTGTTGCTAAAAGATGAATTAAAAAATATTCAAAGCTATTTTACTATCCAAAAGTATAGATTTGGCGATAAGATGAACTTTCAGATTGTATTTCAAGATGGAGAACGCGAAATGCTGGAGAATTGCTTTGTACCTAAGCTTATTATTCAGCCAATTGCTGAAAATTCAATTTATCATGGGTTAGAATTGAAAGTAGGAAAGGGAACCTTGATTATTAGAATTTCAGCTGTTGATAACCATGTGCTTATCAGTGTTTCTGACGATGGGGTTGGGATGGATCCCAAAAAACTGCAGAATTTAAAGGATTATATCAGGGGAACCGCTCCAGATCAAACTTTTGGCAATAGAACGGAGCATACAGGTACTGCATTAGCGAATATTTATAAGCGGTTGAAATTATATTGGGGGGATTCTGCATATATGGCGATCACAAGTGTTTTAGGATTTGGAACAGAAATACATTTGGCATTTCCAATTGAGTTTGAGAAGTTAGAAAAACTATGAGAAAAAATACACTGTTGATGTTGGATGTTGCGATAGATAGAGGGAATTATCCGATACATGATTTTTTTCTACATATAATGTCAGGTGAGCTGGTAGGTTTGATTGGAACCGAAGGTAGTGGAAAACATGCAATTTTTGAGATTTTGACGGAGGATACTCCGTTAAAAAGAGGAAAAATAAAGTTTTGTGATACGGTGGATACCTTTTATGCTAAGGATTATTTTGAAAAAGCTGGAGGTATTTTTGTTATTAGTAGAATGCCAGAGATTGTACGTGAATACACAGTAGCTGAAACTTTGTTTATTTTAGAAGATGTTAACTATCTTAGCAGAATGGTATCAAAAAAAACTATGGAATTAGAAGCTGAAAAGATATTTAATAAATTTGGAATTATGATCTCTCCTAAAGCACGGATGTCTGATTTGTCAGATATAGAAATAAAAGTTGTTCAAATTATTAGAGCTTATATAAAACATGCACGGTTGCTAATTTTAAATGATATTATGGAAAATGCCATTCAGAAAGATGTCATGGTTTTGTTGAAGCTGTTGAAAAGTATTGCGAAACAAGGAATGTCAGTTTTATGGATTAATAGTTATCCTGATGCATTTAATGCTGTTGCTGATAAAACTGTGGTGATTAAAAATGGCTGTACGGCTTGCGTAATGTATTCAGATCAGTACGATGAACAGAGATTATTGAATGTTATGTCTGACGATACGGAATCATATACAAGGAAAGTGTTTGAGCATCCATTAAAAGGAAAGAAAATTTTACAGATAACAAACGTTTGCACGAAACAACTTCCACCATTTCAGTTAGAGTGTATGGAAGGGGAGATTTTAGGAATATATGATTTGGCAAATAATTTTAGTTCTGAATTGTTGAATATATTGCTGGGTGTTCAAAAATATAGTGGTATCATATATATGAACGGAAAGGCAATCAAAATCAAGAAAAAAAGCGACCTTGTTAAGAATAAAATAGGTATTATAAACGGAAAGACCTATAGAAATCAAATTTTTGGCAAAATGACCATTGTAGAAAATATTTCTATTGCGGCAGAGAAAAAAAGCTCAATTCTAAAGATGTTTCTCAATTTTCGTATCAAATCTTACGCTGAAAAAACAAGAAAAAGATTTATAAAGGAATATAGTAGATCAATTACCGGAGAGGAATTGGATCGGGATGATGCTATAAAAATAATTTTTTTACGCTATATGATCGCGGGTGTTAAGGTTCTATTTTGTTTTCAACCATTTTTAGGGTTGGATGTAAATGAACAAGAGCAGCTTATGACTATGATTCGTTCAATGACAAACAAGAAGATAGCGGTAATAATTATAAGTGCCGAAAAAAACAGTTTGAATAAGATATGTAATCGGATTATAGTTATCAGACATAGAAAAATTCTTGAAACAGACGAAGATTAAAATGTATTATTTGGTATCTAAAAATATTACACTTTTTTGAAAGACAGTCTCATTGGAATCTGAGACTGTTTTTTTTATTATACTAATTAGTTAATAACAGACCGATCTTGAATCTTGAAAGGGGGAAAATCATGAATAGGATAGGTCGTAATATTGTAATAAGTATTTTATCTTTGGGCATGGCGCTTGGGCTAGGCGCATGCGGCGGTAGCACCTCCGTAGCGAGCAGTGCATCTGAAAACGGTACAGCAGAATCATCAACAGTTTCGGCAACAACAACCGCATCAACTCCCGGAGAAGAAGCACAGCTTTCAGACACCTCTTCATCGAAGCTTGATAATGTGATATCAGAGTCGGTGACCACTGGTAGCAGCACAGATGCAAATACAGGAACAGGTCTTGCAAAAGAAGATCAGTTACCTGAAGGTACGGATCTTAGCGATATTTCGATTGCATTTGTTGTGAGTGATCTTTCTAATCCTTTTTTTGCCAAACTTGTTGATAAAATGAAGGCTTACGCAGATGAAAAAGGCTTTCAGTTTACAGCGCAGGAGTGTATTGAGGATTCAGATAAGATAGATGCTATTGAGAATTTTACATCATCTGGAACAGATGTTATTATCGTTCATGTTTCTAATGCTGATGCATTAAAAAATGCGGCACTAAATGCTGAAAAACAGGGGGTAAGAGTAATTTCTTATGATACTGATATTGAAGGAACATCAGCCTTTGTTGGAATTGATAATCATGAATATGGTTATGCAATTGGCAAGAATGCTGCAGAATGGATAAATGAAACTTTTGATCCCTCGGAAGAAGTAAAGGTTGGTGTCTGCACATATCCAGATTTTCCATTCCTCGTGGTTAGAGAGCAAGGAATTGAAGATGCGTTAAATGATATTTCTCCAAATGCAAAAGTAGTAGTCAGTGCAAAAGCGGGAGAAACACCTGGAGGTGTTGATGTAGGTGATGCATGGGTTCAATCTAATCCTGATCTTAATGTAGTTGTCGGTATTAATGATTCTGGAGTCCTCGGTGTGTATCAGGCATTCAAGGCTGCAGGCCTTACAAATAATGATAAGATTGGCTTCTTTGGTGGAGATGCTGTGGATGAAGCGTTAAGTGCTATTAAAGAAGGAGGAGCTTTTAAGGCTACTGTTAGTACAAATATGCTTTTGCATTATGAATATTTTCTGGATGCTGCTTGTACGCTTGCGATTAATGGGAAACTTGAAAACAGAGAAATCCTGTTTCCGCTGACAAAAGTAGATATATCTAATGTGGATGAGTATATTGAAAATAATCAGTGATACACAGGTATGATTCAGTGGTACAGGAAAATCCTGTACCACTGATTATATCAAGGATGAGGTAGTATAATGGGAAATATTCTTGAAATTCATGATTTAACAAAAACTTATCCTGGCGTTATTGCTCTTGACAATGTTTCTATCAATATAAAAAAAGGTGAGGTGCATGCACTTGTAGGAGAAAATGGCGCAGGAAAATCTACTCTGATAAAAACTATAACTGGTGCAAGTAAACCTGATTCTGGGAAGATTATTTTTGAAGGTAAGGAATATCCGTTTATGACTCCAAGATTATCCGGAGACCTTGGAATTGAAGCAATTTATCAGGAATTTAACTTAGCGCCTTCCCTTTCTGTACAAGAAAATATATTTATGGGAACAAGGATTAATAAAGGTATATTTATTGACACAAAAGCATTGCTAAAAAAAAGCAAAGAAGTATTAGATAATTTTAATGTTGAAATAGATCCTCTTGTGCCTGTAGGAAGTTTAAGCGTTGCTTACATGCAGCTTGTTGAAATCGCAAAAGCATTAGCAAAGAAATGTAAACTATTAATAATGGATGAACCAACGGCGCCATTAACAGATAATGAAGTAGAGATTCTCTATGACTTGATTAAAACACTAAAGGAAAAAGGGGTATCTATCATTTATATTTCTCACAGATTAGATGAGATTTTTCATGTTTGCGATACAGTAACAATTATGCGAGATGGGAAAGTTGTTAAAAATTGTGGGGTAAATGAAATCGATAAGGACCAGATGATTTACTATATGGTTGGACATACAATGTCTGAAAAATATCCTCAGAGAAATCCGCATTTTGGAAACAAAGTTCTTGAGATTAAAGATTTGGAAGGACAGGATAACCAACCTAGCTCATTTTATGTGAGGGCTGGTGAAATTTTAGGATTAGCGGGTTTAGTTGGCGCTGGGCGGACAGAATTAGCGAGATTAATTTTTGGAGCCGATAAGAAAAGTGGCGGGGATATATATATAAATGGACAAAAGGTAGAGATTAATTCTCCCAAGGATGCCATCAGTAATGGAATTGCTTATGTGTCAGAAGATCGTAAAAATTTAGGAGTCATCCTCAAATTCCCTGTTAGTTGGAATATAACACTCCCAATCCTGAAAAGTATCTCACATTTTGGGTTTATTGATTTAAAAAAAGAAGACGAATATGTTTGCCAATATAAAGATGCATTGAGGATAAAAACACCTTCCGTTAATCAGTTGGTTAATAATTTATCTGGCGGTAATCAACAAAAGGTTGCAGTAGCTAAATGGTTGGCTAGCCATTCTAAAATTTTAATTTTAGATGAGCCGACTCGTGGTATTGATGTTGGCGCAAAGGAAGAAATTTATGAATTGATCAATCACTTAACTGATCAGGGGCTGGCGATTATAATGATTTCTTCTGAGATGGAAGAAATTATGAAAATGTCGGATCGAATGATAGTTCTCTCTGAAGGCAGAATTACTGGCGAACTTAGTAAATTTGAGTTCAATCAGGAAAAAATACTGAGATATGCTTCGAATATTGTGGAATGAGAGGGAAGAATATATACATGAAATCTTTTAAGAATTTTTCAAAACAATATTTTATAGTTTATATATTGATTATTTTGGTCGCCTTTTTTGGAATAATGAAGCCTAGTGCATTTTTTACCGGCCAGAATTTTCTAACAATATTAAGGCAGTCCTCTATTATGGGTATCGCTTCTATTGGTATGGTTTTTGTACTGATAGCTGGGGGGATTGATTTAGGTATTAGTTCTCTGCTATCTATGGGATGCATCATGGCAGCAGCATTTATGGCGAATCAGCATATGCCGCTCATAGCAGCGTATATATTTGCGATTGTGCTTACAACGGCCATTGATCTTGTTACTGGTTTTATTATTGTAAAAACTGGTATCTTTGCAATGATTGGCACACTAGCAATGCAGATTATCTTACAAGGTGTCGCGTATCTCATTTGTGGAGGCATGCCTATATACGATATTTCTCCATATGCAACTGTCATAGCTCAGGGGAAAGTTGGTTTTATTCCAGTTCCGATTATTATTTTCGCAGTTGTTATTTTGCTTGCAGCACTGGTTCTGAATCGTACATATATTGGTCGTCATTTTTATGCAGTTGGTAGTAACGCTGAAGCAGCACGACTTTCTGGTATTAATACTCAGAAGTTACAGATAATTTCATATGGGATTTCTGGCTTTCTTGCGGGTCTGGCAGGTATTATAATGCTTGGCCGTATCAATTCTGGTCAGCCAACAGCCGGTAAGAACATGGAAATGGATGCACTTACCGCGGTTGTTCTTGGTGGTGTTAGCCTTGCTGGTGGAGAAGGAAAAATTTCTAAGGCGGTTTGCGGAGTTGTAATTATTGGAGTATTGACTAATGGGATGACAATTTTAAATATAAGTGAATACTATCAACAAGTAATTCGTGGTGCAATTCTCCTTATTGCGGTGTGTGCTGATGGTATACAGAAGATAATTTCTTCAAAAAACAAAAGAAAGGCGGCGGTGTAATGAAAGAATATCGTAAGTTTATTGAACCGGAATATGGGGAGGTTTCACCAGAAGTAAATATTGGAAAACCGCAAGTATTGGATCTGGAGCATCCGGATAGATGGAGAAGAAGATCCAATCTGGAATCAGTAGCAGCTATGACAGATGCAATAATGAGGTGTAATTGCTATGAAGATATGATGGCATTAGATGCGGAAGATATTACAGTATTAAATGGAAATTATCGCGTACCGGTTAGAATATATTACCCAGATGATAAAAAACAACACCCAGTGTTGATTTTTATTCATGGCGGTGGATTTGAATATAATAACATAGATGTCTATGAGTATGTAAACAGATATCTCTCTTTAAAAGGGAAGATGGTCGTAGTTTCGCCGGATTATAGGCTTGCTCCGGAATATAAATTTCCTATTGGTTTGAATGATTGTTATGCAGTTTTAAAATGGGTTTGTCAACATGCGGATAGTATTCATGGATTAACTAACAATATTTGTGTAGGCGGGGATAGTGCAGGAGGTAATTTTACGGCAGCATTAACTCTTAAAGCGCGAAATGAGGGAACCCCAGAGATTGCTAAGCAAATATTGGTGTATCCTTGTGTAATACAAAAAGCGGATCATCTTAGTACTTCGGAAATCCGCTACGGTCACGGATATTTTCTGGAAATCAATGGATGTGAAGGGATTAAGGAATATTTCAATGAATTAGAAGACATGAAGAATCCACTTGCTTCACCGTTACTGGAAGAGGATTTAACAAATCTTCCACCAGCGTGCTTTATCTCGGCGGAATGTGATCCGTTATTGGATCAAGGCCTTCAGTATGCAGCCAGGTTGTTTGATAGTGGCATATCTGTTGAGTATCACATTATGAAGGGCATGATTCATGGGTTCTTGAATAGTACCTATGAAAAATCATTTGAGGCTTTGAATTATATCGCAGCCTTTGTGAATCAATAATTTGAAAAAAGAAAAATGAAGGGAAGCTTATTGGTCAATAAGGAAAATAATAGGACTTTATTTTTTACGATTGTTAAACTAGATTCTTTCCTCGTGAGTATGCGTTGCTTAAATAAATATGCATTTTTTTAGTCCATGTTATATAATATATTTCGTGTCCTAACAGTTTTTAGTATGTCGGAGCAACAAAGAGTTAAGTCAGGATTGTAGTACGAATAACTATACGTAAACAGGGGAGGAAACATCCTGGCAGTTATTAAGAACGTGATAAAAATTCCGACATATAAATTGTCTGTTTCTAAATCTAAAGGAGGGTTTTACGCATGAAATTATCACTGGAAGGAATTAAGGACAAAGCGCAATGGGAGAAAATAGGATTCACTCTGCCGGACTATGATATTGAACAGGCGACTGAAAAGGCAAGAAAATCTCCTAGATGGGTGCATTTTGGGATTGGCAATATTTTCCGTATTTTTATCGGAGGTATCGCGGATGATCTGATGGAAAAGGGTTTGCTTGACCGTGGTATTACATGTGTAGAAACATTTGATTACGATGTAGTTGATAAAATATATGCACCATTTGACAATTTGGGGATTAGTGTCATTCTTAATGGAGATGGCACCAGAGAGTATCGTGTCATTGGATCTCTGGCGGAAGCAATTAAGGCAAAATCCGACGATCCCAAAGCATGGGCGAGGATGAAAGCGGTCTTCTCCAGCAGAGATTTACAGATGGTTTCTTTCACAATTACGGAAAAAGGATATGCCTTAAAAAAGACTGATGGCGGATATTTTCCATTTATTCAGGCTGATATTGAGAATGGACCGGATAAAGCAACCAGCGCAATGGCGATTGTTGCATCAATGTTATACACGCGCTATCAAAATGGGAAGACCCCGATTGCCCTGGTATCTATGGATAATTGTTCGCAAAACGGAGCGAAACTAAAGGATTCTGTACTCACTATAATTTCGGAGTGGTATAAGAGAGGTTTCGTAGATGATGGGTTTGTTTCTTACGTCGAGGATGAGAAATGTGTTACGTTCCCCTGGACTATGATTGATAAAATTACACCCAGACCAAGTGAGAAGATTGCAGATGATCTGGAAAAAATGGGAATTGAGAACATGCAGCCGGTCATCACATCAAAGAAAACCTATATAGCACCTTTTGCGAATGCAGAAAAAGTCCAGTATCTTGTTATTGAAGATAGTTTTCCCAATGGCCGTCCGGAGTTGGAAAAAGGATATGGAGTTTATATGGCAGACAGAGATACGGTCAATCTTACGGAACGTATGAAAGTAACTGCCTGTCTCAATCCTGTGCATACCGCCATGGGGCCGATCGGAGTGGTTTTGGGAGAAGAATTGTTTGCCTCCATGCTTAACCATAATCCGGATCTGTTGAAAATGGCACATATGGTCGAGGATGAAGGCCTTCCCATGGTAAAGGATCCGAAGATCCTTTCACCTAAGGCTTTTGCGGATGAGCTTTTTAACGACAGATTTCCAAATGAATATCTTGGAGACACAAATATGCGTTTAGCTGTAGATGTTTCTCAGATGGAAGGGATTCGTTTTGGGGAGACCATTAAAGCTTATGTGGCAAAATATGGAAGCGCAAATCAGTTGGTAGCTATTCCATTAGGAATAGCGGGCTGGCTGCGGTATATGCTGGCTGTAGATGATGCCGGTCATAAATTTGAACTGGCTCCTGATCCGATGGATGAGGAATTGACGGAAGCGTTTAAGGATATAGAAGTGGGAAAACCGGAGACTTTTACAAATCAGCTGAAACCGATTCTTTCCAATGAGCGGTTGTTTTTTACAGATTTATACAAAGACGGCGTAGGGGACAAGGTAGAAGAGATGTTCCGTGAGATGATTCAGGGTCCCGGAGCAGTACGAGCTACCATTCATAAATATATGGCATAATGTGATCCTTAATTTATAAATGCATGCATGTTGGGCGGTTTGTTTCTGTACGGAAAGAAATATTTCGGAAAAATATTTTCTTTTCGTATAGAATTGACCGCCTGTTTTTTGGTTTGGACAAGAGAGCATAAGATTTTTATTTTCGGATAGGGGAGACATCATGATATAATTACTCCATATGGAAATTACCAGAGATTTTATCAATGAAAAAATGAGTCGCTGTACGATCTGCCCCAGGCGCTGCGGAACCGACAGACAGAGCGGAAGAAAAGGATTTTGTGGTGTTCCCTCTCAGCTTTATGCTGCGAGAGCCGCGCTGCATTTTTGGGAAGAACCCTGCATATCCGGCAGGAACGGGTCAGGAACAGTATTCTTCAGCGGATGCAATTTGCGCTGTGTCTATTGCCAGAACAGGGAAGTCGCGGCAGCGCATGCAGGCATGCCGATCACTTTGGACAGGCTGATTGAGATCTTTTTTGAGCTGGAGGCTCAAAACGCCAATAATATCAACCTTGTCACTCCGACTCCCTATTTTCCGCAGATTGCCTTTGCCGCCGCCGAGGCAAAAAAGCAGGGTCTTAAGATTCCGTTTGTCTGTAACTGCGGAGGTTATGAGGATCCGGAGACCCTCCGGCTTCTGGACGGGCTCATAGATATTTATCTTACGGATTTTAAGTATATGGATCAGGCTCCGGCAATGCGTTATTCTTCAGCCGGGGATTATTCCTTTTGGGCGAAGCGTGCTTTGAAAGAGATGGTTCGCCAGTGTCCGGAGCCGGTGTTCGGTCCGGAAGCCGGAAATACATCCGGAAAAATCATGAAGAAGGGAGTCATTGTACGGCATCTGCTGCTTCCCGGTCAGGTGAAAAATGCGGAGCGGATCGTCTCTTATGTTTACAATACCTATGGCGATTCGGTATTCTTAAGTCTGATGAGTCAGTATACGCCGTTCGCTGATACAGAAGAGAAATACCCGGAAATCGGCAGGAAAATTACAAAAAGATCTTACGAAAGACTTGTGAATTTTGCTCTGGGGCTGGGAGTGAAAAACGCCTACATCCAGGAGGGCGGGACAGCAAAGGAGAGTTTTATTCCAAGGTTTGACGGACAGGGTGTGCAAAAGTGTGGTACAATTCCTGTGGAAAATTGATGCATGCAGGGCAGACAAAAACAGATTCCGTAAAAAAGAAAACTATGTTTTTGCGGTGAGAGGATTCTTCGGCGTATCATTCGGAGGAGCGTGCGGATAAAACCTGAAGATTTTACAGGAGGTAGACGGTTGAAAATAGGATTTATCGGATGCGGGAATATGGCAGGAGCTATGATAGGGGGAATTCTTCGGAAGAAGCTGGTTGCTCCGGATCAGATCATAGCTACGGCAAAAACGAGAAATTCCATAGAAAGAGCAAAAAAGGAATATAGCATTGGGGTTACTCCCGATAATCGGGAGGCCGCGTCGTTTGCGGATGTCCTTGTTCTGGCGGTAAAACCGGTGTACATGGAGGAAGTTCTGGATGAAATAGCGGACGCTCTAAAGCCGGATTCGATTGTCGTGTCGCTTGCTCCCGGAAAAACGCTGGACTGGTTTGCGAAAAAGCTGGGGCCGGATCGGAAAATTGTGCGTACCATGCCGAATACGCCTGCCCTTGTGGGGGAGGGAATGACGGCGATCTGTCCGAATGGAAATCTTTCGGAAGAGGATATACAGCTTGTTGAGAATATTTTCCAGAGCTTTGGAAAAACAGAAATTACAGCAGAATCTATGATTGATGTTGTTACAGGAATCAGCGGAAGTTCGCCGGCCTATGTATTTCTTTTTATAGAGGCGATGGCCGATGCGGCTGTTTTAAAGGGAATGCCCAGAAAACAGGCGTATGTTTTTGCTTCTCAGGCAGTGCTGGGAAGTGCGAAAATGGTTCTGGAGACCGGGAAGCATCCCGGAGAGCTGAAAGATATGGTCTGTTCTCCGGCCGGGACCACGATCGAGGCAGTAAAGGTTCTGGAAGAGAAAGGCTTCCGCGGAGCGGTAATGGATGCGGTGAGTGCCTGTGTGGATAAGGGGCGCGGCATATAAGGGGATGCGGGAAAATGCTGCTTGCTTGGAACGTCCCCCTTTGCGGATAATGGCGGAAACGCGGAGCACTGCCAGGACTTTTTGTGTATGAAAGAAAAGGAGGTCGGAAATGGCTAAGGTTTATGAGTTTCTTGCGGACGGACTGGAAGAGGTCGAGGCAATTACGCCTGTGGATTTTCTGCGGCGCGCAGGCAATGACGTGACAACGGTCTCTGTTATGGGGCAGAAGAAAATTCTGGGCTCACACAATATTTATCTTGCGGCAGACGCGGTGTTTGAGGAACTGGACTTTAAGGACGGCGAGCTTTTTATCCTTCCCGGAGGAGGACTGGGAACCAGGAACCTCTCGGAGCATAAGGGGCTTAGAGAACTTCTGAATCAGGCCTACACAGAAGGAAAAAGAGTCGCGGCCATCTGCGCTGCCCCGTCTGTTTTTGGAGCTCTTGGGTTTGTGAACGGGAAGAAAGCCACGGTCTATCCGGGGATGGAGGATACGCTGGCTGGTGCCGAGCCTGTGGATCTTGCCGTGGTTACAGATGGGACGGTGACAACCGGCCATGGGCCGGGAGCCGCCATGGAATTCGCGCTGGAGCTGGTCCGGCTGCTGAACGGCGAGGCGGCGGAGGAAAAACTCAGGGAACAGCTGGTATTCCAGAGAAAGCTGGATCACATTACGATCAATGTGAAGGATATGCGGAAAACGGAAGAGTTTTACGCTGATGTCATAGGGCTTCAAAAGCTGTACAACGTGGATATGGGAGATCATCAGATCCATTATTTTTCCCTGGGCGGTGATGCCATGCTGGAACTGATTCAGTATGAGGAGCCGGAAGGAGAGGCGCACCCGTCTGTCAAGACCAAAGGTATTTTGCGCCATCTTGCCATCCGCACCAGCCATCTGGATGAGATCTGGGAGAGGGCAAAAAAGGCAGGAGTAAAGGTGAACTGCGAGCCCGGTTATGTAGAAAAACTGCGGTTCCGCAACTTCCTTATTGAAGACCCCAATGGCGTGGAGCTGGAGATTCTTCAGAGAGCCTGAGACCTGACGCGGGAACCGGATGAGGAAACGCCGCTGTTTTACGCCGGAATTACCCCGTCTGTACCAGGAATAGTCGTTCTTTACAAAAGCGGCTCAAGTTCCATGACAGCGGCGGGATTAACTTGTCTGCATAAGAAGCCGCTGTCCTTTGAAAAGCAGGGGGAAAGAAAGGATTACAAATCATGAGACTGACAAAAGTGCAGAGCGCCCTTCGGGAAAAGGCCTATTCCTTTGACTATGAGGAAGAGGACGGTATCGGGAGCATTGATTTTGAGGACCGGGGACTGGAATATCATGTCTGGGAATTTCAGGATGATGACGGTTCTTTCGGCGCGGAGACAAATCTGATGCATGCCGGGCATATGGAAGAACTTCACGGTGATTATGAGGAACAGCTTCTCCGGCTTCTGGAGCCTTTTGAAAACCGAAAGACCGGGTGGCCCTCGGCTGTCATTTTTGATATGGACGGACTGATGTTCCAGACGGAGCAGCAGATTCAGCGCGCCTGGGATTTGGTGGGACCGTCTTTCACCGGGGAGCCGATGGGATATCATCTGAAAAACACCATGGGAATGAACAGAACATCCCGAATGGAATATTTTCAGAAAGCCTGCGGACCGGATTTCCCGTTTGAGAAATTTGAGCAGAGCTACCGGGCAGAGGTGGAGAGGATCAAGGAGACCGAGGGGATACCTGTCCAGAAGGGCCTTTTTGAACTGATGAAATTCCTGCATGAGAAGCAGGTTCCGATGATTCTGGCGACCGGATCCAGAGAAGAGAGCACGATGGAAAATCTGAGACTGACCGGGACCCCGAAGGACTGGTTTGCCTTTATCATTACGGGGGATATGGTAAAATATGCCAAACCGGACCCGTATATCTATACGCTCTGCTGCAGGAAACAGGGAATTCTGCCGCAGGACGGACTGGTACTGGAAGATTCTGTCAATGGAGTTCTTGCGGGGAGCAGAGCCGGTATCCCTACTTTTTTTGTCCCGGATCTACAGAAGGGAACGCATGAGGCGGACGGCCTGTATGCCCGTGAATTCCAGGATCTGACAGAGGTGGAGAAGTATCTCCGTCAGTATATTCTGTAGGGTCAGCTGCAGGAACAACTGCAGGAACAGACGGCAGAACCCGGACAGAATTGTATCGGAAAATTGTAAAAACGAGTAGAGAGATTCTTTTATATCTAAATCGTAAAAAACGTAAAAAGAGCGGATCGTCTGATCCGCTCTTTCTAAAAAAGGAAGGAGAACCGACCCTGTCGGCCGGTGTATGAAAAAGAAACAATTAAATGTGTTGTAAGCCTTAATCTTAATTCTCAGATGTTTTCTGTATCTGATGGTTTTAAGTATACGGGGGAAAAGTGTGCAAAGAATGTGCGGGATGAAAAAAAATACGGAACAAACCATGAATAAAATATGAACGAAACTGGACTTATACAATAAAAAAGCCGCGCGCCTTGCTTCGGACCGACACCATGCACGTTACTTCGGCAGTTAGCTCAGCCCAGGCGCCCTCACGGCACACGAAAGGTTCTGCTTAGTGCTGCTACATTCCTGTCCTGACACGGTTCACAGATTTCCGCTGCGTGAGACCCAGACGTCAGCGCCACTTTCCAAAGGCAGCTGCATCATGAAAAAGTCCTCGGTTCGGCATCACCCCTGCTATAGCGGATTGCAGGTACAGGGCACCGCTATCTCCCCGGCTGCGCGGATAAGCGCAGTATATCGTTTTTAACAGCACTTGTCAATTCCGGGAAGATGCCCCTGTCCCGCATGACTGTTCTGCGTGCAGCTGTACTCCGGCTGAGATTCCGGGTTCGCGGCGGGTTGTACTGAAAAAAATTTTCCGCTATACTGTATCTGGGATTTTCTGCGGAGGGAAATCCCATAGGACTTGAAAACAGCAGCACAAGAAAGGATCGTACAGCCATGTTGAGAATAGGAATTTTAACCAGTGGCGGAGACTGTCAGGCGTTAAATGCCACCATGCGCGGAGTTGTGAAGGGGCTTGCCAATAACGCGGAAGATCTTGAAGTATATGGCTTTATGAATGGTTACAAGGGATTGATTTACGGAGACTACCGGATGCTTACGGCAAAGGATTTTTCCGGTATTCTTACAAGAGGCGGTACGATTCTGGGAACCTCTCGCCAGCCGTTCAAGCTGATGCGTGTTCTGGATGAGAACGGACTGGACAAGGTGGAAGCCATGAAGCAGAATTACTATAAGCTTCGCTTGGACTGCCTGGTCATTCTCGGCGGAAACGGAACGCAGAAGACAGCGAACCTGCTGCGCGAGGAAGGGCTGAATATCATTCATCTGCCGAAAACGATCGACAATGATATCTACGGGACGGATATTACTTTCGGCTTTTACAGCGCGGTGGATATTGCAAGCAACGCGATTGACTGCATCCATACGACGGCGTCGTCACACCAGAGGGTATTTATTGTTGAAGTGATGGGGCATAAGGTCGGATGGCTGACCCTGTATTCCGGAATTGCCAGCGGTGCGGACATTATCCTGATACCTGAGGTTCCGTATGATATTGCAAAGGTCATCGAGGCAATCAATAAGCGGAAACAGCGCGGCAGCGGATTTACCATTCTTGCAGTCGCGGAGGGAGCCATTCCGAAGGAGATTGCCGCGCTGGGGAAAAAGGAGCAGAAGAAGGCGCTGGAGGACATTGCCAAGCAGTATCCCTCTATCTCCTATAAAATTGCGGATGACATTCAGAAAGAGACAGGGATGGAGATCCGTGTTACCGTTCCCGGACATATGCAGAGAGGCGGCAGCCCCTGCCCGTATGACAGGATTCTTTCTACCCGCCTCGGGTCGGAAGCGGCAAAGGCCATTCTGGACCGGGATTTCGGCAATATGATTGCCATGGTAAACGGCAAGGTAAAACGCGTTCCGTTGGGCGATGTGGCCGGAAAGCTGAAAACGGTGGACCCGAAGTGCCAGGAAATCCAGGATGCAAAACGGATCGGAATATCTTTTGGAGATTAAAGCATTATGAGCTATACGGCTCTTTACAGAAAATTCCGTCCCATCTCGTTTGAGGATGTGAAGGGGCAGGATCACATTGTCACAACGCTGAAAAACCAGCTGAAGGCCGGAAGAATCGGCCACGCCTATCTGTTCTGCGGGACGCGGGGGACGGGAAAGACGACGGTCGCAAAGATTCTGGCGCGTGCGGTGAATTGCGAACATCCGAAAGACGGAAGCCCCTGCAACGAATGTGATACCTGCAGGGGGATTCTGGGCGGAACATCGACAAATGTCATAGAGATTGACGCGGCGTCCAATAACGGTGTAGACAACATCCGTGAGATCCGGGAGGAGGTTTCCTACCGCCCCACACAGGGAAAGTACAAGGTCTATATTATCGACGAGGTACACATGCTCTCGACAGGAGCGTTTAACGCGCTCCTGAAGACGCTGGAGGAACCTCCGGAGTATGTGATTTTTATCCTTGCGACAACGGAAGTCAACAAAATCCCGGTGACGATTCTCTCCAGATGCCAGCGGTATAATTTTCACAGGATTTCGATTGATACGATTGCGGCCAGGGTACGGGAGCTTCTGGACAAGGAAGGCGTGCAGGCGGAGGACAGGGCCATCCGTTATATTGCGAAGGCGGCGGACGGATCCATGCGTGACGCGCTCAGTCTGACAGATCAGTGTATTGCCTTTTATCTCGGCCAGGAGCTGACATACGACAGGGTGCTGGATGTCCTGGGGACGGTGGACACGGATGTCTTCAGCCGTATGCTTCGGGAGATTATCAAGGGAGACGCGGCAGCCTGTATCCGGCTTCTGGGCGATCTGGTCCGGGACGGCAAGGAGATGGGGCAGTTTGTCAGTGATTTCACCTGGTATCTGCGGAACCTGATGCTGCTGAAAAGCTCGGAGGATCTGGAGGATGTTCTGGATGTCTCCACGGAAAATCTGAAGCAGCTGAAGGAGGAAAGCCGGCTGATTGATGATGACACGCTTTTCCGCTATATCCGGATCTTTTCGGATCTCTCCGGCCGGATACGGTTTGCGACGCAGAAGCAGATCATGGTGGAGACCGAGCTGATTCGTCTGTGCAGGCCGCAGATGGACACGGATCTTTCCGGGGTTCTGGACCGGATCCGGGTTCTGGAAGAAAAAACAGAGAAAACGGACAGCAGGATATCCGCTCTTCAGGAAGCGGGCTGGGTGCCGGGAACCGCTCCCGCCGGGAGTGCAGGCACCGGTTCTCCGGGTTCCTTTCCGCAGGCGGACGGCCGGGCGGTTTTGCCGGGCGTGGCGGAAGTTCCTGAGAAGGAGCAGAAAGCGGTCATGGCTGCCCCGGAGGATCTGAAAAAAATCCGTGAAAAGTGGGGACAGATAAAAGGATCGGCGGCGCAGCCGCTCCGCGCTTTCCTGGATCAGTGTGTCCCGAAATACGACAGTAAAAACGGCGGTTCCACACTGTTTCTGGAGCTTTCCGATCCCACGGTGCAGGAAGCGATGGACAGGCCGGATACCGGTAAGATAGAGGAGTTGCGGGGCATCATCCGGAAGGTGACGGGAAAGGATGTAGAAGTCAAGACAGTGCTGCCCGGAGGTTCCGGAGAACATCATCTGAATGACATCCCTCTGGAGGAGATTCTTGAAAACGAGATCCAGATGCCGGTGGAGTTTGTGGATCTTTCCGAGGAAGATACCTAGCAGACGGATCCATTTTCATTATTGCTGGCAGTTTCGTGTCCAGAGGAAACCTGGCAGATGGATTCATTTTTTTTATTGACAGCAGTTTCGTGCCCCGCCCTGCGGGACATGTGGATTTACGGAGGATAACAGTATGGCCAGAAAAGGCGGATTCCAGGGCGGCATGCCCGGAAACATGAATAACCTGATGAAGCAGGCGCAGCGCATGCAGAGACAGATGGCGGAGCAGCAGAAAGCGCTGGAGGAAAAGGAATTTACGGCCACCGCCGGAGGCGGCGCCGTGGAAGTTACGGTGACGGGAAACCGGCAGGTGACAAAGGTTGTCCTGCAGCCGGAGGCAGTCGACCCGGATGATATAGAAATGCTGCAGGACCTGATTGTGGCGGCTGTCAATGAGGCGCTCCGGAAGGTGGATGAGGAAGTGACCGCTTCCATGAGCAAGATGACCGGAGGCATAGGAAATCTCGGCGGCCTGAATTTTTAATGAGTTTTAACGTGGAATTGCGGAAATGGAATTATACAGCAAACATATCAGCAAGCTGATCGAACAGCTGGGGAGGCTTCCGGGAATCGGCCCCAAGTCCGCGCAGAGGCTGGCGTTTCATATTATCGGGCTTCCGGAGGCGCAGGTACAGGAATTGGCGTCGTCCATCACGGAGGCAAAGGAAAACGTACACTACTGCAGGGAATGCGGAACCCTGACGGATCAGGAACTCTGCCCGATCTGTGCCAATCCCAGGAGAAACCACCGCCAGATTATGGTGGTGGAGAATTCCAGGGATCTGGCGGCATATGAAAAAACACAGAAGTATGAAGGGGTATATCATGTGCTGAATGGAGCGATTTCCCCGATGCTCGGCATAGGTCCGGATGATATTCGGATGAAGGAGCTGATGCAGCGCCTCCAGGGAGATGTGGACGAGGTCATTATCGCCACAAATTCCAGCCTGGAGGGGGAGACCACGGCTATGTATATCAGCAAGCTGATTAAGCCGACCGGGATCAAGGTCACAAGAATCGCCAGCGGCGTGCCGGTCGGGGGTGATCTGGAGTATATTGACGAGGTTACGCTTCTGCGCGCGCTGGAAGGACGGGTGGAATTGTAACTGCGGTAACTGTGGGTAACTGCGGTTTCCCGGCTTGGATTCATTGACAAGGGATTGCGGTTGAAATATTATGGTAGTGGTCTGCGGAGCCGTCTTTCGGGAACGGATTCCGCGGATCCGGATACGTACAGGCACTTGCCGCGTTCAGGGCGCGCCAGATGTTTTTGGGGATGCCGGGCCGGATGCCGGCGGTGGAGAGGTACATACAGTTGGGCATGGCAGAACATGCCCTGGGACAGCATACTGGAAAAATGTAACAGGAGGAAGGAAAATGCGTTTTTTTATTGACACAGCAAATGTGGATGAAATCAGGGAAGCGAATGACATGGGAGTCATTTGCGGAGTGACAACGAACCCGTCGCTGATCGCGAAGGAAGGCCGTGATTTTAAGGAGGTCATCAAGGAAATCACCAGTATTGTGGACGGACCGATTTCCGGAGAAGTAAAGGCCACCACCACAGATGCCGAGGGCATGATCCGGGAAGGCCGCGAGATCGCCGCGATCCATCCGAACATGGTCGTAAAAATCCCGATGACAGCGGAAGGACTGAAGGCCATCAAGGCTCTTCACGCAGAGGGAATCAAGACAAACTGCACCCTTATCTTTACCGCGAACCAGGCTCTTCTGGCCGCACGCGCCGGCGCTACTTACGTATCTCCGTTCCTGGGCAGACTGGACGACATCAGCACTCCCGGCATTGACCTGATCCAGACCATTGCAGATATGTTTGATGTTGCGGGGCTGGATACACAGATTATCGCGGCATCCATCCGGAATCCGATCCATGTTACAGACTGTGCGCTTGCCGGAGCGGATATCGCCACGGTTCCTTATAAGGTTATCATGCAGATGACGAAGCACCCGCTGACAGATGCCGGAATTGTGAAGTTCCAGGAGGACTACAAGGCGGTCTTCGGTGAATAAGGGATGCGGAAAGGAAATTATCATGACTGATCTTGAGTTAAAGAAAACCGCGGTGGAGATCCGGAAAGGGATTATTACTGCCGTGCATGCGGCTAAATCCGGCCATCCGGGCGGCTCGCTCTCCGCAGCGGAAATTTTTACCTTTCTCTATTTTGAAGAAATGAAGAACCTGGATCCGAAGGATCCGAAGAAGGCGGACCGGGACAGATTTGTTCTCTCAAAGGGGCATACCGCGCCCGGGCTTTATGCCACGCTGGCGCAGAAGGGGTATTTCCCGAAGGAAGATCTGAAGACTCTCCGGCACATCGGCTCTTACCTGCAGGGCCATCCGGATATGAAGCATATTCCGGGCGTGGATATGTCCAGCGGCTCCCTGGGACAGGGAATTTCGGCGGCCGTCGGAATGGCGCTTTCCGCAAAAATTTTCCACGACAGTTTCCGCGTCTATACCCTGCTGGGAGACGGAGAACTGGATGAGGGACAGGTCTGGGAAGCTTCCATGTTTGCCGGCGCGAAGAAACTGGACAATCTCTGTGTGATTGTGGATAACAATAACCTTCAGATTGACGGTGCGGTAACGGATGTCAATGACCCGTATCCGATTGACAAGAAATTTGAAGCTTTTAATTTCCATGTCATCAATGTCGAAGATGGAAATGATTTTGACCAGCTCCGGGCCGCGTTTGCGGAAGCCCGCGGGACAAAGGGAATGCCGACCGCCATTATTGCCAGGACAGTGAAGGGCAAGGGCGTATCTTATATGGAGAACTCCGTCGGCTGGCACGGCAAGGCTCCGAATGATGAGGAGTACGAGACTGCCATGGAAGAACTGAGAAAGGCGGGTGAGGAACTTGGCTGAGACAAAGGAAGTAAAAAAGATCGCCACCCGCGAGAGCTATGGACACGCTCTGGTGGAGCTCGGGAAAGAGCATGAGGATCTGGTGGTGCTGGACGCGGATCTTGCGGCAGCAACCAAGACGGCGATGTTTAAGAGGGAGTTTCCGGAGCGCCATGTGGACTGCGGAATTGCAGAATGCAATATGATCGGTATCGCGGCGGGCATCGCCGCGACAGGAAGAGTGCCGTTTGCCAGCAGCTTTGCCATGTTTGCCGCGGGGCGTGCCTTTGAGCAGGTGCGCAATTCCGTCGGCTATCCGCACCTGAATGTGAAGATAGGCGCGACGCACGCCGGCATTTCGGTCGGAGAGGATGGCGCGACGCATCAGTGCAACGAAGATATCGCCCTGATGCGCACCATTCCCGGAATGGTTGTCATTAACCCCTCTGACGATGTAGAGGCCAGGGCGGCTGTCCGGGCTGCGTATGAATATCAGGGACCGGTCTATCTGCGGTTCGGCAGGCTGGCGGTTCCGGTGATCAATGACCGTCCGGACTATCGGTTTGAGCTTGGAAAGGGTATCGTTCTCCGGGAGGGGAAGGACCTGACGATTTTTGCCACAGGCCTTGAAGTATCCGAATCCCTGGCGGCTGCGGAGCTGCTTGCCGCGGACGGCATTCAGGCAAAGGTGGTCAATATTCACACCATTAAGCCGCTGGACGAGGAACTGGTCGTTGCCGCCGCGAAGGAGACCGGAAAAGTGGTTACCGTCGAGGAACATTCGGTCATCGGAGGCCTTGGAAGCGCCATCTGCGATGTACTCTGCGAAAAATGTCCGACTCCGGTGAAAAAACTGGGTGTGCAGGATGTTTTCGGTGAATCCGGCCCGGCAGTGAAGCTGCTGGAGAAGTACAGGCTGGACGCGAAGGGAATTTATCAGGACATCAAGGCATGGCTGTAGGCATTGTACAGTGACAGACAGCAGGCTGCCGCAACCGGCGCAGGCCGGAGTTGCGGCAGCTTTCTTGTTTTTATGAAGTCCCGGTCAACCGCCGGTGCAGGGAAAACCGAACGCGCCGCTATTTTTGGAAAGAAACTATGAGCGATAAAAAAATACCTTTTGCGGAGGATTCCTGGCTCTATGACCGGGAACCCCCGGCTGATTCTTCTGATAAAACTGCCGGAAAGGAACCGGCGGAAGACAAACGCGCCGAGGAGGAGATCATGGCTCCGGAACCGGATGCGGATTCCGGTCATGATGCGGATTCCAGGGAAATCTCGGAGGACGAGATTCTTTCCGCGGATTGGGAGAAAACCGGAAAACCCGCGCCGGATCTGGATTATTCGGACGTAGAGATCCGGGTGCCCCCGGTAGAATACGCGACCTCTGTTCCCGGCAGGGAGAAGCAGGAAGAGGCCAGGGACGACGGCTCTTTGGAAACCGGGGAGAACGGGGAAAAAACGGCAGATCTTCCGGAGGACAGCACAGAGAAGGCGGCGGATCAGGACGTTGGAGATGCCGGACGGAAACTGAAAACGGTAGGAAAAGCCTTTCCGGGAATCAGCTTCTTCCGGAAAAAGAAAAAGGCCGGAGAGGAAGACGACAGAGACGAGGAGGTTGAGGACGGAGATCCGGACGAGGAGGACGCGTATGAGGATGAGGAAGAGCAGGAGCGGATTCCTCTTTCTGTCCGCCTGCGCCTGCTGCGGGAGAGAATCCCTGTCTCGCTGAAAACAAAATCCTATCTTCTGGTTATCGGGATCGTCCTTCTGACGGCTGTTCTGGCGACGGCGGTCAATCATTTCTGGAAATATTCCGGCTACGAGGTGATTTCCACCCATGCGCAGGAGGATACGGCTTCTTTTTCCTACTGCAATGTGGACGGAACCATTCTGCGGTACGGGGCAGAGGGAGCGACCCTGTATGACAGGCAGAACCAGGAACTCTGGGGAATCAGCTATTCCATGGATTCCCCTGTGGCCGTGGTGAACGGCGATGTGTTCGCGATTTTCGACCAGGCGGGCACGACCATAGAAGTGTGCAGCAAGTCCGGGCAGATCGGAACCATCAGCACCAGCTATCCTGTGCTGAAGGCTGCAGTAAACCCGGAAGGAATGGTCGCGACCATCCAGGAATCCGGTTCGGTTACGTGGATTGAGTATTACTCCGGGGACGGAACTAAAATCGCGGAGATGCGCACGGCCCTGGACGATCCGGGATATCCCATGGACCTTTGTGTATCCGGGGACGGGACATTGCTCGGGGTGACCTATATCAGTTATCAGAACGGGGTGCAGACCGGCTCCGTGGATTTTTATAATTTCGGAAGCTCCGGCCAGAATCAGATGGATAACCGGGTGGCGGAGTTTACCTTCAGCGGAAGAGTTCTTCCGGAAATTGATTATATGAGCAATACGGTCTGTGTGGCGTTCCGTGACAACGGCTTTACGGTTTACTCCGGCGGCATGATTCCCAGCCAGAAAGCGGATGTGGCCGTTGACGGGGATATTGTCAGTGTCTTTCACGATGATACGTATATCGGCCTTGTCCTTTCCGGAGAGAGCGATAACAGCTTTTTGCTGCAGCTCTATAATACCAGTGGGAGAGTGGTCATGCAGCAGGAGCTGGATTTCACCTATAATACGGTGGATCTGGTGGACGGACGCATCAGCTTTTACGGCGCGCGCTCGCTGCATGTTTACACTACATCCGGCGTCTGCAAATTCAGCGGGGATTATGCGGAGACGGTGCAGGAACTGTTTGCGATAGGGACATACCGCTATGTTGCCGTTACCGATAAGGATATGGAGCTGATCAGGCTGAAATAGTTGCGTTTTACAAAACGGTGTGATATACTTGTACGACGCTGGCCGCGGGACAGATTGTGTCCGTTTCCGGCATATTGATGTGCCGGTTTCTGTCAGCCCTGCCGGGAAGCGGATGCTTCCGGCGCGGACGGATGGAACTTCCCGCGCGAAAGGTCGGGTCTGCGGAGAAGAAAGTTCTTCCCGGCAGTGCCTGCGGCAAGATTTTGATGGTTGAAGCCACGCGTAATCATAAGTGGGCGGCAAAAAGTATGTTTGACACCCAAAACATCGTGTACAACAGAAAAGATAGATGGAAGCAGGAGGAAGAATCAAAATGAGTGTCCAAGTTGAAAACCTGGAAAAAAGCATGGCAAAACTGACGATTACCGTTTCCGCGGAGGATTTTGAGAAAGCTCTTCAGCGCGCGTATCAGAAGCAGAAGAAGAACATCAGCATTCCCGGATTCCGGAAGGGCAAGGTTCCCAGACAGGTAATCGAAAAAATGTACGGCGCAGGCGTATTTTACGAGGACGCCGCGAACAGCATTCTTCCAGGCGCATATGCGGATGCTGCCAAAGAGAGCGGACTGGACATCACATCCACCCCGCAGATCGATGTGACACAGATTGAGAAGGGCAAAGATTTTATCTTTACCGCGACAGTAGCGCTGAAACCAGATGTGGTCCTGGGACAGTACAAGGGCGTAGAGGTTCCAAAGCCTGACAGAACCGTCACGGATGAGGATGTGGAGAAAGCTCTGAAGGAGGAGCAGGAGAAGAACGCGCGCCAGATTACCGTCGAGGACGGCGGAGCCGAAAACGGCGACAGCGTTGTCATGGATTACGAGGGAAAAATCGACGGAGAGCCATTTGAGGGAGGATCCGCAAAGAACCATACACTGGTACTTGGATCCGGAAGTTTCATCCCCGGATTTGAGGACGGACTGCTCGGTGTGAAGGGCGGAGAAACCAGAGATGTCGAGGTTACCTTCCCGGAGGATTATCACGCAGAGGAGCTGAAGGGCAAAAAAGCTGTCTTTACCTGCAAGGTAGAGAAGGTTACCCGCAAAGAGCTGCCTGAGCTGGATGATGAATTCGCGCAGGAGGTTTCCGAGTTTGATACGCTGGACGCGTACAAGGCGGATGTCAGAAAGAACCTGGAGACAAAGAAGGAAGAGGCTGCCCGTCAGGAGATTAAGGACAATGCCGTGTCTAAGGCTGCGCAGAACTCCACCATTGAGATTCCGGCGCCCATGATCGACACACAGGCAGACCGCATGATTGACAACTTCGCCAGAAGACTGCAGGCGCAGGGAATGAGCATGCAGCAGTACATGCAGTTTACCGGATCGGACGAGAACATGATGCGGGAGCAGGTAAAGCCGCAGGCAGAGATCCAGATTCGCAACCAGCTGACACTGGAGAAAATTGCGGAGACGGAGAATATTCAGGTGTCCGATGAAGAGCTGGATCAGGAAATCGAGAAGATGGCAAAGGCTTACAACCTGGAGCCCGACAAGATGAAAGAGATCATCGGCGACGAGGAGAAGGAGAACATCCGTAAGGATCTTGCGGAACAGAAAGCCATGGATCTGGTTGCCGATGCTGCCGTAGAAGTGGAGAAGAAGGAAGAGCCGGCAAAGGCAGAGGAAGCTGCAGAGGATGCCGGGGAAGCAAAAACGGAGGAATAATAGGAATGCCATTGGTTCCATATGTCATAGAGCAGACAGGACGGGGCGAGCGCAGCTATGATATTTATTCCCGGCTGCTGAAGGACAGGATTATTTTTCTGGGCGAGGAGGTTACGGATGATTCCGCGAACCTGATCGTCGCGCAGCTTCTGTTCCTGGAGTCAGAGGATCCGTCCAAGGATATCCATCTCTATATTAACAGCCCCGGCGGTTCCGTTACAGCCGGGATGGCCATCTACGATACCATGCAGTACATCAAGTGCGATGTTTCTACCATCTGTGTGGGACTTGCCGCCAGCATGGGAGCGTTCCTTCTGGCCGGAGGCGCGAAGGGAAAGCGGATGGCACTTCCGAACGCGGAAATCATGATCCATCAGCCGTCCGGCGGCGCACAGGGTCAGGCGACGGAAATCCAGATTGTGGCGGATCAGATCATCCGGATTAAAAAGAGAATGAACCAGATTCTCTCCGAGAATACCGGACAGCCGCTGGAAAAAATCACGCTGGACACAGAGCGTGACAACTACATGACAGCTGATGAGGCGTGCGCCTACGGACTTGTAGACAGCGTCATCACAAATCGTTAAACTAAGAAGCGAGGGTGTTTCAAAACCGCCGGATGGCCTTTTTGTAATACCCTTTTGCGCTATTATGGCACTGCGAATGTGCCGTGGTCATTGTCAGGAGACGAGGAGATACAAAAGCGCTTTTGCGCTATTACGGCACTGCGAATGTGCTGTGGTTATTGTCCATGGGACGAGGAGATATAAAAGCGCTTTTGCGCTGTTTTGGCACTGCGAATGTGCCGTGGTCAGAATAAGGAGAAATATGGCAAACAAGGGAAATGATATGAAGCTTCACTGCTCCTTTTGCGGAAAAAGCGAGGATCAGGTAAAAAAACTGATTTACGGGCCCGGAGGAGCTTATATCTGTGACGACTGCGTGCGAATCTGCGCGGAAATAATTGATGAGGAATTTGGAGAGGAAAGCGTATCGGGCGGCGGGGAGATTAACCTCATGAAGCCTGTGGAGATCAAGGAGTTTCTGGATCAGTATGTGATCGGGCAGGAGGAAGCGAAAAAGGTTCTGGCAGTTTCTGTCTATAATCACTATAAAAGAATTCTCTCGGCTAAAAAAAGCGATGTGGAGCTGCAGAAGAGCAATATCCTGATGCTTGGGCCGACCGGATCCGGTAAAACTCTTCTGGCGCAGACGCTGGCCCGCATGCTGAATGTGCCGTTCGCCATTGCGGATGCGACGACACTGACCGAAGCCGGTTATGTGGGAGAGGATGTTGAAAATATCCTGCTGAAGCTGATCCAGGCTGCGGATTATGATATTGAGCGGGCGGAGCACGGCATTATCTATCTGGATGAGATTGATAAAATCACCAGAAAATCAGAAAATCCGTCCATTACCCGCGATGTCTCCGGCGAAGGCGTCCAGCAGGCACTACTGAAAATGCTGGAAGGTACGGTTGCCAATGTACCGCCGCAGGGGGGAAGAAAACATCCGCATCAGGATTTTATTCAGATTGACACGACCAACATTCTGTTTATCTGCGGCGGAGCCTTTGAGGGTCTGGAATCTATTATCGAGACCCGTATGGACACAAAGAGCATCGGATTCGACGCGGATCTTGGCGTCAGGAAAAGAGAAGATGTGGGACAAGTCCTGCGGGAAGTTCTGCCGGAAGATCTGGTGAAATTCGGTCTGATTCCGGAGTTCGTCGGGCGTGTGCCGATCGTGGTGACGCTGGACGGCCTGAACCGGGAGGCTCTGGTGCGGATTCTGAAGGAGCCGAAAAACTCTCTGGTCAGACAGTATACCAAGCTTTTGGAGCTGGACGGGGTGGATCTGACCTTTGATGAGGACGCGCTGACGGCAATGGCGGAAGAAGCGCTGACAAGAAAGACTGGAGCCAGAGGACTGCGCTCCATTATGGAAAAAACGATGATGGATGTTATGTACAAAATTCCGTCGGATAACACCATCCGTTCCTGCGAGATTACAAAGGATTCTGTAGAAGCTTCCGGAGATCCGGTTGTGATTCACGGGGAGCCGCGCCCGGTTCTCCGGAGAAATATGAAAACCAGGCATCTTCGGAACACCAACCCGGAGACAGCCTGAGAGGGAAGAGAATGGAAGAAGAGACGAGAGCAGTGCTGCCTGCCGTCGCCCTGCGGGGGCGGACAGTGCTGCCATCGACAGTCATACATTTTGATATTAACCGTGTGCGGAGCGTCCGCGCCGTAGAAAATGCCATGCTGAAGGACCAGAAGGTTTTTCTGGTTACACAGAGGGACGCTTCCGTGGAGGAGCCGACGCAGGATGACCTTTACCAGATCGGGACGGTAGCGCTGATCCGGCAGGTGGTCCGCCTGAATCCGGGCTCGCTGCGCATTGTCGCGGAGAGCCAGTCCAGGGCAGAGCTTCTGGATCTGACAGAGACAGAACGGCTGCTGATGGCAGAGGTGGCTGTGCTGGAGGAAACGGACGATACCGTGGAGGATCCGCTTCAGCAGGAGGCGATGATCCGGAATCTGAAGGAGTTTTTTGAGGATTTCTGCAGCGGGAACCGTCAGGTGAGCAAAGACCTCCAGCGTCAGATTCTGGAAATCAGGGATCTGAAGAAGCTGGTGGACCAGATCTGCGTCAATCTCTCTGTGCCGTACGAGAAGCAGCAGCGTCTGCTGGAGGCCGTCAGTCTGTCAGAGCGGTATGACCTTTTATCCGCGATGCTGGCCAATGAAGCAGCGGTACAGAAAATCCGTGCGCAGCTGCAGGCGGATGTAAAGGCAAGGATTGACAAAAACCAGAAGGAATATATCCTGCGGGAAGAGCTGAAGCTGATCCGGGAAGAGCTGGGAGAGGATAATACCCAGTCGGAGCTTCAGCGGTACCGGGAGCAGACGGATGCGCTGAAGGCTCCGGCTGTGGTAAAGGATACCCTGCGGGATGAAATCAGACGCCTGGAAAATGTTGTGGGAAATCCTTCTGAGAGCGGTGTGATACGCGGGTATATTGAGACGCTTCTCGGCCTTCCCTGGGACAGAAAATCCAGGGACAACCGGGATCTGAAGAAGGCCCGCGCGGTTCTGGAGGCGGATCATTACGGGCTAGAGCAGGTAAAAGAGCGGATTCTGGAATATCTGGCCGTCCGTCTGGCGACAAAGAAGGGAGAGGCACCCATCCTCTGCCTGGTCGGGCCTCCGGGAACGGGAAAGACTTCTGTTTCCAAGTCTGTGGCCAAGGCACTGAATAAGACCTTTGTCCGTATTTCACTGGGAGGGGTCCGGGACGAGGCGGAAATACGGGGACACCGGAGAACCTACGTCGGCGCCATGCCCGGACGCATTGCGCAGGGACTGCATCAGGCAAAGGTGAGGAACCCCCTGATGCTGCTGGATGAAATCGATAAGACAAGCAGCGATTACAAGGGGGATATTGCTTCCGCCCTGCTGGAAGTCCTGGATTCGGCGGAAAATTATGCGTTTGAGGATCATTACGTGGAGGTTCCGATTGATCTCTCGGATGTGCTCTTTATTGCCACGGCAAATGACGTGCAGAATATTCCGCGGCCCCTGCTGGACCGCATGGAGCTGATCGAGATCAACAGCTATACGGATAATGAGAAGTTTCATATCGCAAAGGAGCATCTGGTTCCGAGACAGATTTCTGCCAACGGGCTGAAGAAAGATAAGATGGTTCTGGAGGACGAGGCGCTGGAAGAGATTATCAGTGCTTACACGAAGGAGGCCGGAGTCCGTTCCCTGGAGCGCCAGATCGGCCGGATCTGCCGGAAGGCGGCTCTTCAGAAGGCGGAAGAGAAGGGGACAAAGGAGACGGTTGTCCGTGTTACAAAAGAAACGCTGAAGGACTATCTGGGCAAACCGAAATATCACGTTAATCCTGCCAATCCGGAGCCGGAGACCGGGATTGTCCGTGGCCTGGCCTGGACCAGTGTCGGCGGTGATACGCTGGAGATCGAAGTAAATGTCATGCCCGGAAAGGGGGAATTCCTTCTGACCGGACAGCTGGGGGATGTCATGAAAGAGTCTGCGCAGACGGGAATCAGCTATCTGCGCTCGGCAGCAGGAAAGTGGAAGATTCCGGAGGACTTCTTCGGAAAACATGATATCCATATCCATATTCCGGAAGGGGCAGTTCCCAAAGACGGTCCTTCTGCGGGAATTACCATGGCGACAGCGATGCTCTCCGCACTGACGGGAATCCCCGTGAGGTCGGATCTGGCCATGACCGGGGAAATCACTCTCCGGGGCCGTGTGCTTCCTATCGGCGGATTAAAAGAAAAGCTCCTGGCGGCCAGGAAAGCAGGCATCCGGATGGTTCTGGTGCCGGACAAAAACCGCCCGGACGTAGAGGAACTGGATGCGGAAATCACACAGCAGCTGGATATCCGTTTTGTCAGCAGCATGGACCAGGTGCTGGACTACGCCCTGGTGCGGAAGTGAAGGAATATTTCCAGGTGAAACTACCGGGCGGTTGTGACTTTCTGGCGGTTCTACCGGAAGATCCGGCGCCTGAGTATAATAACCTTGCGGCTGTCAGTATGGGTAAAGCTGCCGGTAGCTCAGGCATGTGTGTATAATAACCCTGCGGCGCCAGTACGGATAAAGCAGCGGTTAAAGTCTCCGGGTACTTCGCGTATAAATATTAAAAATCGGCGGTTGGGATTAACTGCGGGGAGGGTTCGCCCAATGATTATCAGAAATGTGAAACTGGATATTGTGTGCGGCGTGACCAGCAGGCTTCCGGACACCGGCAAACCGGAGATCGCGTTCGCCGGGAAATCGAATGTGGGAAAATCCTCGCTGATCAATACGCTGATGAACCGGAAGGCGCTTGCCAGAACCAGCTCTTCGCCGGGTAAGACGCAGACCATCAATTTCTATCTGGTGAACGGGGCTGTTTCCACGGACCAGCCGGCCGGGGACGAAAATAATCCGGACGGAAGTCTGACAGACGCGTCCATGTATCTGGTAGATCTTCCGGGGTATGGCTATGCCAGCGTCTCGGAAACGGTAAAAGAATCCTGGGGCAGAATGATCGAGCGCTATCTTCGGAGCTCAAAGAATCTGCGGGCGGTATTTCTGCTGATTGATATCCGGCATGAACCTTCCGGAAATGACCGGATGATGTATGAGTGGATCTTGAGCCAGGGATACCAGCCCATTGTAATTGCCACGAAAGCGGATAAACTGAAACGCAGTCAGATTCAGAAGCAGGTCCGGCTGATCCGTGCAGGCCTGGACATGAAGCCGGGAAGCGTGATTTTTCCGTTTTCCGCCACAAGCAGGCTTGGGCGGGATGATGTCTGGAATTGTATCGATACACTGGTTCTGCAGTAAAGGAAAAAGGAATGTCTATCATACACGCGGAAAAACTGGGCTACGATTATGTTCAGTATGATGAGGACGAAGGCAAAGAGCCGGAGATTGTGCATGCTGTCCGTGACGTGGACCTGAAGGTGGAGCGCGGACAGTTTATTGCCATTCTCGGCCATAACGGAAGCGGAAAGTCCACACTGGCCAAGCATATCAATGCGCTTCTGGTTCCAACGGAGGGAACCATTTATATCGATCATATGGATACCAGAGATGATGATTCCCTCTGGAAAATCCGTCAGGAAGCCGGTATGGTCTTTCAGAATCCGGATAACCAGATCGTTGCGTCTGTGGTGGAGGAAGATGTGGGGTTCGGCCCGGAAAATCTGGGTGTTCCGACCGATGAAATCTGGAGACGGGTGGATGACAGCCTGGCGAAAACCGGAATGATCGCTTACCGGAAACATTCGCCGAATAAACTTTCCGGCGGACAGAAGCAGCGGGTCGCGATTGCCGGTGTCATGGCCATGAAGCCGAAATGCATTGTCCTGGATGAACCGACTGCCATGCTGGATCCGAACGGACGGAAGGAAGTCATTAAGGCGGTCCGTGATCTGAATCAGTCGGAGCACGTGACGGTTATCCTGATCACACATTACATGGAGGAAGTAACCGACGCAGACCGCATTTTTGTTATGGATGCCGGCGAGCTTGTCATGGAAGGGACACCTGTTGAAATCTTTTCCCAGGTTGAAAAGCTGCGGAAGCTTCGCCTGGATGTTCCCCAGGTAACAGAACTTGCCTACGAGCTGAAGAATTCCGGCGTAGACCTTCCGGACGGAATCCTCACGACAGACGAGCTGGTTCACAATCTCTGCGAAAAGGAACACCCGATTGCAGATTCCCGGAAGCTGGAGGATTCGCTGCAGGAAGATACAGCCAAAGAGAGCGAAAACCAGGCACAGCCTCAGCAGGAAGATAAAACCGCTGAAAGCGGAGAACCTGGTACTATGGCACTGGAAGGTAAAACTGCCGGAAACGAAGAACCGCTGAATATGCCGCGAGAAGGGAAAACGGCTGAAACTGGCGGTCAGGAATCACTTCGTCTGGAACATGTCAGCTACGTTTACAGCACCGGGACCGCGTATGAAATTACAGCCTTAAAGGATGTCTCCCTGGAGATCCCGAAAGGACAGTTTGTCGGCATCATCGGCCACACGGGAAGCGGTAAATCCACTCTGGTGCAGCATTTTAACGGATTGATCCGCCCGACCTCCGGGCATGTGTATTTTAACGGCAGGGATATCTGGGAAGAGGGGTATCCGCTCCGGGAACTCCGGTTCCACGTCGGACTGGTATTCCAGTACCCGGAGTACCAGCTGTTTGAGACGGATGTCATCAAAGATGTCTGCTTCGGCCCGAAAAACCAGGGGCTTTCCGAGGAAGAGCAGATGGAAAGAGCCAGGGAAGCTCTCCGCCAGGTAGGAATCCCGGAGGGGCTGTATGAAAAATCTCCCTTTGAGCTTTCCGGCGGACAGAAGAGGCGGGTAGCAATCGCCGGAGTTCTTGCCATGAACCCGGATATTCTGGTTCTGGACGAGCCGACCGCAGGACTGGATCCCAGAGGGCGGGAGGAAATTCTCAGTGAGCTGGACCAGCTCCAGAAGGAGAGAGGGATTACGGTTATCCTTGTTTCCCACAGTATGGAGGATGTAGCCCAGCATGTGGATCGGATCATTGCCATGAACAAGGGAGAGGTCGCTTTTGACGGAACGCCCCGTCAGGTGTTTTCCCACTATAAAGAGCTGGAGACGATGGGACTGGCTGCGCCTCAGATGACATACATCATGCATGCGCTGCGGGAACACGGGCTGCATGTCGATGTGAATGCATCTACTTTGGATGAGGCCCGCAGAGCCGTTTTACAGGCTCTGAAAGAAAAGACTGCCTGAGAAACGGAGACAGGAAAAATATGTTACGAGATATAACGATAGGCCAGTACTATCCGGCAGATTCCGTTCTGCACAGACTGGACCCGCGAGTAAAGCTGATAGGCACGATTGTATATATTATCTCCCTTTTTGTTTTTCATACCTGGGGATATATTCTGGGAACCGTTTTCCTGGTTTCCATCATCCTTCTCTCCAGGGTGCCGTTTACCTTTATGGTGCGTGGATTAAAGGCTATCGTGATTCTTCTGATTATTACGATGGCTTTGAATATTTTTCTGACGCCGGGTACTTATCTGTTCCAGTGGAAGTTTTTCCACATCAGCAGGGAAGGCGTCGTGATCGCGGTCCGGATGGCCATCCGGCTGATTTATCTGATCATCGGCTGTTCGGTTATGACGCTTACCACAACGCCGAATAAGCTGACAGACGGGTTGGAAGCCCTGGGACAGCCGCTGAAAGCGGTTCATGTTCCTGTCCATGAAATTGCCATGATGATGTCGATTGCGCTTCGTTTTATCCCGATCCTGCTGGAAGAGACAGATAAGATTATGAAAGCGCAGACGGCCAGAGGGGCGGATTTTGAATCCGGCGGAATGGTTCAGAAAGTAAAGGCAATGGTGCCGCTGCTGGTTCCTCTCTTTGTGTCCGCTTTCCGCCGCGCCGGCGATCTGGCCATGGCGATGGAGGCAAGATGTTACCACGGCGGAGAAGGCCGCACACAGATGAAGCCGCTTCGCTACGAAAGCAGAGATTTTATCGCTTACGGTGTGCTGGCAGGGTATCTGGCCGCCGCTATTATTCTTCGGGCAGTGTTTCATTGGTAAATCGCCTGTATTTAGCTGGCTGCAGAGAAAAAATGAATGTATTCATTTGCGGGGATTATCTTAAAAAATCTTACTAACAGGGTGCAGCAGCAGAGAGCAGCAGTGAGGAGGACATGGCTTGCGCAGAATTATGCTTGTTGTCGCTTATGACGGAACAAATTACTGCGGCTGGCAGGTTCAGCCAAACGGCATGACTGTTCAGGAAACACTGAACCGGGCTCTTTCCGAACTTTGCGGCAGCAGCATTCAGACCATCGGTGCAAGCCGGACAGATGCCGGCGTGCACGCAAAAGGAAATGTGGCGGTTTTTGATACAGAGATGCGGATGCCGGCAGACCGGTTCTGCTACGCGCTGAACACCAGGCTCCCGGAGGATATCAAGGTGCAGGCCTCCAGAGAGGTACCGCTTCGTTTTCATCCGCGTTATACCAGTACAGTAAAAACCTATGAGTACAGAATTCTGAACCGTAAGCTGCCGGATCCGACCAGAAGGCTGGATACGCTGTTCGTCTATTCAGATCTGAACCTTGCCGCTATGCAGGAAGCAGCGGAATGCGTCATCGGGGAACATGATTTCCGGAGTTTTCAGGCTTCCGGTGCTTCCGCGGAGAAAAGCACGGTACGCCGTATCTATTCTTCGGAAATACGTAAGGAAGGCGAACTTCTTACGTTCCGGATTGTCGGAAATGGCTTCCTTTACAATATGGTAAGAATTCTTGCAGGCACAATCCTGGAAATCGGCCGCGGCAATCTTCCGTCCGGCTCTATGCGTCGGATTCTGGAAGCACGGAACCGGGCGGCCGCGGGGCCTACCGCGCCGGCACACGGACTGACGCTGATCGGAATCCGATACCCGGAGTGGGAGAAACTGTGGGCGGAAAAGTAAAATTACATCTTGACACGTCTGTCGGCATATACTACTATAACTAAGTGCGACGCAGGGAAAGTGCGCTCTTCTGTAATTCCCAATACAGTCGGGTGTGCGGACGCCGCAGGAGGAGACGGAGCCAAAAGCCCTGGTGATGATGTCTCTGATATTGCAGATTCTGACCATCCGGACAGTGGCGGTTTCTGCGGCAGCGGTTCATGCAGGTCTTATCGCCTGCGCATATGGACAGCGGCAATTCAATACAGAAAACGAACCGCAGTCGGTTCTTCAATCAGGAGGTTTTATCCATGAAGACTTATATGGCAAATCCGGATAAGTTAGAAAAAAAATGGTATGTGGTAGATGCATCCGGACAGACTCTCGGACGTCTGGCTTCTGGTATAGCCGGAGTGTTAAGAGGGAAAAACAAACCGGAGTTCACACCTTTTGTAGATACCGGTGACTATGTTATTGTCATCAATGCAGAGAAAATCAAAGTTACAGGAAAGAAACTTCAGCAGAAGATTTACTACAGACATTCCGATTATGTCGGCGGACTGAAGCAGACCACCCTCAAGGAGATGATGGACAAGCATCCGGAAAGAGTAATCGAGTTTGCTGTTCAGGGAATGCTTCCCAAGGGACCTCTCGGAAGAGAAATGATCAAGAAGCTTCATGTGTACACCGGCGCAGAGCATAAGCATGCAGCTCAGAAGCCGGAAGTACTCACATTTTGAAAGGGAGGTAAAGAACATTGGCTAGCGTAAAATACTATGGAACAGGAAGAAGAAAAAAATCTGTAGCAAGAGTATATCTGGTTCCCGGTACCGGAAAAATCACGATCAACAAGAGAGATATTGATGAGTATTTCGGTCTGGAGACGCTGAAAACCATCGTTCGTCAGCCTCTCACAGCGACCGATAACGCCGACAAGTTTGACGTTCTGGTTAACGTTATCGGCGGCGGTTTCACCGGCCAGGCCGGCGCGATTCGTCATGGTATTGCGCGTGCCCTGCTGGAAGCAGATGCAGAGTACAGACCGGCTCTTAAGAGCGCGGGATATCTTACCAGAGATCCGCGTATGAAAGAGCGTAAGAAATATGGTCTCAAGAAAGCTCGCCGCGCACCGCAGTTCAGCAAGAGATAATCAAACAGACTCCCTGCGGAATCTGTTGCAAGAACTCCCTGTTATTATGGCAGGGAGTCTTTTTGATTACCGCAGCTTTGCTGCGGCCTGCTCGTCACTTTGGACTCGCAGGTACTCGCGGAGCATGTGCCACCTGCACATGCTCTGATCGCTCGTACAGTTCAGCAAGAGATAATCAAACAGACTCCCTGCGGAATCTGTTGCAAGAACTCCCTGTTATTATGGCAGGGAGTCTTTTTGATTACCGCAGCTTTGCTGCGGCCTGCTCGTCACTTTGGACTCGCAGGTACTCGCGGAGCATGTGCCACCTGCACATGCTCTGATCGCTCGTACAGTTCAGCAAGAGATAATCAAACAGACTCCCTGCGGAATCTGTTGCAAGGGCTCCCTGTTATTATGGCAGGGAGTCTTTTTGATTACATCCAACACATCACATTCATGAGCTCCTTTTTCCGGAGTTCGTCTCACTTATTCTTCAGTTTCTCCAGTTTCGAAACCTTATAATGTTTCTTCTTGGCTTTCTGCTGATGCTTGTCTCGTTCATGGTTGTTCAATTGGACCGCAGCGGGACCATTCTGCTATGGCTGGGCGCATTTATGGCGCTCACGGGGCTCTGGGGATGTTCCAGTTCGGATATTATATATTTTTACACAAACGTTCCAAACCTCTGGTACATGGTGAGTTATCTCAGCTTTTCAGCCTGTTTCTCCCGCTGGAGTTTCTGCTGGATGAGAGTGTGAAATTTCACTATAAGAAACCGGGAGCTATTCTAAAGGGCATTTTAATGGCAGCCATATTGGCTGCCTTGATTCTGCAGATGACAGGGAGTGTGATGTTTATACAGAGTACCCGGTTTTTCCAGGTCCTGCTTCCGGTTTCCATCTTTTTCTATACGGGCATGGTCATGTTTGAGGCTGTCTGGGACAAGAACAAGGCAGGCGCCCTGTGGAGCACGCCGATGCTGATTCTGACAGCGTCGTGTATCATGGAACTCGTCTATTACGTCAGGAATGTGGTCTACGCCTCATCCCGGTATTTCCTGATCGGAACGATGATTTTCTGCTTTTTTATGTGTATGATCGGCGGCGTGCAGATCCGGAAATCGATTGAGACTTCCCGGCGGGAGAGAGCAGGAATATCAGCTCTCGCTGATGAACCGGGAGATCGGCGAGCAGAAGAAGTACCAGGACACCCTTCTGGAGCATGAGAAGGAGCTGCGGCGGCAGCGGCATGATTATCGCCATCAGCTGACGGTTCTGCAGGAGTATGCCAACGAGGGAAAGCTGGAGGAGCTGAAGGAGTACCTGGAGGATCTGGGCCGCTCGATTCCCTCCAGCAAACATATAAGATATACGGAAAATATCGCTGTGAATGCCGTGATTTCGTACTACACACAGATGGCGGAAAATATGGGAGCTAAGGTGAGGGTTGACCTCGCGCTGCCGAGGAATATCTCCCACAGCATGGAGCAGAATTTGTGCGTGGTCTTCGGAAATCTTCTGGAAAATGCCGCTGAGGCGATCGGAAGAATTAAGAGCGGCAAAGATCACAGCGGCGAGGAAGAAAAGGACATCAGTCTGTCCGCAGTCGTTCATATGGGAAATCTGGTCATCCATATGGAAAACAGCATGAGCGGAAAACCGAAAAAGTGGGGACGCTTCTTTGTCTCCAGTAAGCGCGCCGAGATGGGGATCGGACTTACCAGTATTGCCAATATTGCCGGTCTCTACAATGGAGACGCCTTCGGGCCGGTGTCGGTGCCTTGCGGCATTCCCCTGTTTTGACTGTGGTATGACCAGTAGTGCATTTCGCGCAAAAATTATAGCAATTAATGTGAAAAACGCTGATTGCTATCCCGAAGAATGCATGTTAAATTATTGACATACGTGGTATGACCACAAGCATGAAAACGCATGAAAACGTTTGGAGGGAAGAATATGACAGCGAAGAATGACCCAGGATATCCGCTGCGCCCGGAGATTGCGAATGTGGACGGGCCGTTCCGTAAACCGGTGGCGAAGCTTGGAAAAATGATTACAGACCGGATACCGATCAAGCTCGGACTGCAGAAAATCACGAGAGATGACCCGGAGTACTGGGCGGTTTCCCGCCTCTGCACCGATGAGGAGGCGGAACTGGCGCTGAAATTCGGAGGCATCCGCAAGCCGAAGACCTTTGCGCAGTTGAAGAAGCTGTCCGGGATAGAGGATGAAAAGCTTCAGGAAATGCTGGATCATATGTCCTGGACAGGACTGATAGAGTGGAATTATGAGAATCCGCAGCACGAGAAGCAATATGTTCTGCCGATGTTTGTTCCGGGATCCGGTGAGTTCTCGAATATGAACAAGGACCTGATTGATGAGCATCCGGAACTGGGTATGTTTTTCGAGCATATGACCAGGCTTCCGCTGGAGAAGGTGACAAAGATTGTCCCGCCGGGCGGTGCGGGGATCGGCATGCACGTCATTCCGGTAGAGGCCGCGATTGAAATGAACAATGAGGCTATTGGGATCGAGAAGATTTCCTACTGGCTGGAGAAATACGATGGCAAGTACGCCAAGTCCCCCTGTTCGTGCCGCCGCAGCCGCAAGACCTATGAAGAGGGATGCGGCGATGTGGAGGACGGCTGGTGCATCGCGGTGGGAGACATGGCGGATTATGTCGTGGAGACCAATAAGGGCGGTCAGTATATCACCCGCGAGGAAGCGCTGGATATCTTTAAGCGGGGTGAGGAAAACGGCTTTGTCCACCAGATCACCAATATCGACGGCGAGGATAAGATTTTTGCGATCTGCAACTGCAATGTGAATGTATGCTATGCGCTGCGCACGTCTCTTTTATTCAATACGCCGAATCTTTCCAGATCAGCTTATGTGGCGAAGGTGGATAAGCAGAAATGTGTGGCATGCGGCCGCTGCGTGGAATATTGTCCTGCCGGAGCCGTAAAGCTTGGCCAGAAGCTTTGCCGTAAGGATGGCTCCGAGGTGACTTATCCGAAGCACGAGCTCCCGTGGAACAAGAAGTGGTCGGAAGAGGACTGGGACTGGGATTACCGGGATCACAACCGTATAGAAGCATACCGCAGCGGAACTGCCCCATGCAAGACGGCATGCCCTGCCCACATTGCCGTGCAGGGATACCTGAAGATGGCGTCCCAGGGCCGGTATCAGGAAGCGCTTGCCCTGATCAAGAAAAATAACCCGCTTCCGGCTGTCTGCGGACATATCTGCAACCGCCGTTGTGAGGACGCCTGCACCAGAGGAAGCATCGACGAAGCAATCGCGATCGATGAGGTGAAAAAATTTATTGCCATGCAGGATCTGAATGCGGAGACCCGTTATATTCCGAAGAAGGTCATTCCGAGAGTTGACGGGGATTTTTCCGGCGACAAGGTCGCTATTATCGGGGCGGGACCGGCAGGGCTTTCCTGCGCGTTCTATCTGGCAGAGAAGGGATATGCGCCGACTGTATTTGAGAAGAACAGCCGCGCAGGCGGAATGCTGGTGTATGGAATCCCTTCCTATAAGCTGGAAAAAAATATCGTAGAGGCGGAGATCGATGTAATCCGCGCGATGGGCGTGGAAATTAAAACCGGTGTGGAAGTTGGAAAGGATATTACGCTGGATGAGCTTCGTGCCCAGGGTTATAAGGCCTTTTATATCGCGATCGGCTGTCAGGGCGGCAGGAGCATTGGTGTTGAAGGCGAAGACGCGGACGGCGTGACGAGCGCTGTGGAATTCCTTCGCGAGGTTAATGAGAAAGAAACGTATGACATCCGGGGCGATGTTGTCGTGGTCGGAGGCGGAAATGTTGCGATTGACTGCTCTAGAGACGCGGTCAGAGTCGGTGCGCCGAAGGTGACCATGGTCAGTCTGGAGATCCGGGACATCATGCCTGCCTCAGAGGAGGAAATTCATGAGGCGGAGGAAGACGGTGTGAAGCTCGTTGGCGGATGGGGACCGAAAGAGATCCGGAAGGATGAAAAAGGACGGGTAAAGTCCATCGTTTTCAAAAGGTGTCTGTCCGTAAAGGATGCAGAAGGCCGTTTCCATCCGACTTATAACGAAGAGGAGACGATGACGGTAAGCGCGGCCCACATTGTTCTCGCGGTGGGGCAGAGCATTGTATGGGGAAACCTTCTCGCCGGAAGCAGGGTGCAGCTGGGAAGGGGAAACGGAGCCAAGGCGGATCCGGTCACTTATCAGACAGCGGAGCCGGACATTTTTGTCGGCGGCGATGTCTACACCGGTCCGAAGTTCGCCATCGACGCGATTGCGGCAGGAAAAGAGGGCGCTGTGTCGATCCACCGGTATGTCCAGCCGCATACCAGTCTAACTATCGGACGAAACCAGAATGATTATATTGCGTTGGACAAGAATGATATCCGGATAGAGAACTACGATAATTCCAGCCGGCAGATTCCCGGAAAGAAAGAAGGAGATCACAGATCCTTCCGTGATTATCAGGAGGCCTTTACAGAGACCCAGGTTAAGAAAGAGACGGCCAGATGTCTTTCCTGCGGCGCGTCCGTCGTTGATACGAATCATTGTGTGGGCTGCGGCATATGTACCACCAAGTGCGAATTTGACGCGATCCATCTTTTCCGGGATAACCCGGAATGTTCCGTGATGAGAAGAAGTGAGGATAAACTGAAGTATATCCTTCCCTATGCTGTCAAACAAAACATTCACATTAAATTTGGTAAGAAGTAAACGATGCATGAGTTAGGTGTTGTTTTCAAAATCAGAGATAGGCTGAAGATGCTGGCGTCGGAAAACGGATTCAGCAGGATCAATTCCGTTACGGTTGCATTGGGAGAAGTGTCCACAGTTATTCCGGAGTACCTTACCGACTGCTGGGACTGGATGCGGAAGAAGGAACCTCTGCTTGCGGAAGCAGAGATGCTTATCGAACCGGTTCCGGCAATCACTTTCTGTGAAGATTGCGGGAAAACCTATCCGACCGTAAAGTATGCCAGGATCTGTCCGCATTGTGGAAGCGAGCGTACTTTTCTGGTGCAGGGAAACGAGTTCCTGATCAAAGAGGTGGAAGTTCCGGAGCCGGAGGATGCCCGGTCCTGAGGATTATCTCAGAAGACTGTCCCGAATACTTATACTGGAAGATTAACGAAGAAGATGATCTCAGGGGAGGGCTCCTATGGAGATGAAAAAACTTACCGTTCCTACGCACAAAGAGCTTTTTATCAAAAGGATGCAGGAGGCCATACTGTCCGGGGAACTGGCTGCCGGCACCAGGATTCCGCCGGAGCGGGAGCTTGCTGAAAAGATGGGAGTGTCGCGGGCGGTCATCAATGCGGGAATTATCGCTCTGGTCAGCCAGGGATTTCTGGAGGTTCAGCCCAGGCAGGGAACATTTGTTGCCGACTACCGGCATGAGGGCTCTCTCGAGACATTAAATGCGATTCTGGATCTGAAGGGGGATATTTTCAGCGACAGAGAGATCCGGTCTATCCTTGAGATCCGCTGGGCATTGGAGCATCTGACTCTGAAAAATGCTATCGAGAGATCGCGGGACGAGGATTTGTGTGAGATGCATAAGATCGTGGAAGCCATACGAGGCGCGGCTGATTTTCGGGCCGCCGCGGAGGAGGCCTTCTGTTTTCAGAAGAAGCTTGCCATGGTCGGGGATAATGAAATTCTTGCCATGATCATCACCTCCTTTCGTAAACCGGTGGTTGCGCTCTGGACACGTTTCTGCAGCAGATATGGTTCACAGCTGCTCTATGAACACACCCTGAAGTCGCTGGAATACATCAGAAAGAGGGACTATGAGGGCGCTGTCAGGTGGCTGGATCATATCATGCAGGATGCCCTCGAAGGGGAGACTTCCATCTACAACCGGTAGAAGTTTTCCGGCTTTCAAATAGGAAGCCTGCGCATGAACAGGCAGGATGCTTTAGGAAAATGAGGAGAACAGATGAACAGCGAGGAGATCAGAATTCTTGAAACCAAAGAACATGTTCTGGCAGATAACGGCAAAGCGGCAGATGCCGTAAGGAAGCTGCTTCAGAAAAAGGGTATTTTTCTCGTGAATCTGATGAGTTCACCGGGTTCGGGCAAGACCACCACCCTGATCCGGACGATCCGGATGCTGAAGGATCGTTATCGGATTGGCGTTATGGAAGCGGATGTGGACAGTGATGTGGATGCGAGGGCGGTAATTGAGGCCGGGGCAAGGGCCATTCAGCTCCATACCGGCGGCTCCTGTCACATGGATGCGGATATGACCAGACGCGGACTGGAGGGCCTTGGAACCGACGATCTGGATCTGGTTTTTCTGGAAAATATCGGAAACCTGGTCTGTCCCGCGGAATTTGATGTTGGCGCTAATCTGAAGGTTATGATCCTCTCTGTACCGGAGGGGGATGACAAACCGCTGAAATATCCCCTTATGTTTTCTGTCAGCGACTGCCTTCTGATCAATAAAATTGATGTAAAACCGGTCTTTGATTTTAACAGCAGCGTCTGCCGGGAGCGGGTGCGCAGTCTGAACCCGGAGGCAGTCTGCATGGAAATCTCCTCTAAAACAGGGGAAGGTTTCGAGGACTGGATTCATTATCTGGAAGGAGAAATTGAGAAATTCAAAAGGAATGAGCCGAAAGGGATGCAGGAAGCAGACACGCGGCATGCATGAGGAGGGGGAGAATTCATGAAGGTGATCGAATTAAATGAATCGGTGACAGCCTCCAATGACAGAGACGCGGATGTGCTGAGAAAAGAAATGAGACAGGAGGGGACACTGCTGGTCAACCTGATGAGTTCACCGGGTTCCGGCAAGACGAGCCTGCTTTCCGGGACGATCCTGGATTTGAAAGGAGAGCTTGAAATGGCCGTCATGGAGGCGGATATTGCCTCCGATGTGGATGCTGTCCGGATTGAAAACCTGGGCGCCAGATCCATCCAGGCACACACCGACGGCATGTGCCATATGGACGCAGGGATGACAGGAAGAGCCCTCTCCGCCATGGGATATTCCGGCATTGACCTGGTTTTTCTGGAGAACGTGGGTAATCTGATCTGTCCGGCGGAGTTCGATACAGGAGCTGGCGCAAATGTCATGCTTCTGTCGGTTCCCGAAGGGGACGACAAGCCTCTGAAGTATCCTCTGATGTTTACAAAGAGCGACGTGCTGATTATCACCAAAATGGATACCATATCCTATTTTGATTTTGATCTGACAGCCTGTCAGGAAAGAGTCCGGAGGTTGAACCCGGGCATCCGGATCTTTCCGGTTTCTGCCAGAACCGGGGAAGGGATGGAAGAATGGGAAGGATGGCTGAAAACGCAGGTTTCCCGATGGAAGCAGTTCCGAAATATCTGAGTTTGTGATATGGTATATGGCGGGACGGAAAAATGGGAAAACGGCGGGACAGCAGGCCGGGAAGGGAAAAATCATGGATATTTATGAGGAGTCGTTAAAGCTGCATGAAAAGTACAGAGGGAAACTGGAGGTTACGCCAAAGGTACCTTGTGAATCTCCCAGGGATCTCTCGCTGGCCTATACGCCCGGGGTGGCGCAGCCTTGTCTGGAAATTCAGAAAAATCCTGAAAATGCCTACCGGTATACCGGGAAGGGGAACACCGTAGCCGTTATCACAGACGGAACAGCGGTGCTTGGATTGGGCAATATCGGACCAGCCGCCGGGCTTCCTGTCATGGAGGGCAAGGCGCTTCTGATGAAAAAATTCGCAGGCCTGGATGCCTGGCCAATCTGTCTGGACACCACGGATCCGGATGAAATTGTGGATATTGTTAAGAAGCTGGCTCCCTCCTTCGGTGCTGTCAATCTGGAGGACATCAGCGCACCCCGATGTGTTTATATAGAAAGAAAACTGATCAAGGAGTGCAGCATTCCTGTATTCCATGACGACCAGCATGGGACGGCCATTGCGGTTCTGGCGGCTCTTATCAATGCGATGAAAGTAAAAAAAGCAAAGCCGGAGGACATGAAGGTTGTGATAAGCGGCGCCGGTGCAGCGGGTTCTTCCATTATCCGCATGCTTTATAAGAGCGGATTCCACAAAATTTACGCCTTTGATATTGACGGGTGCATTGATCCGGATGACAGCGAGAAATATGATCCCCTGAAGAAGGAACTTCTGGAGTTTGTCAATCTGGATCATCAGCACTACGCAAGTCTTGCGGAGGGGATGAAGGGGGCGGATATCTTTATCGGCGTCAGCGCGCCTCGTCTTGTGAGCAGAGAGATGATCGCCTCCATGAATCCGGAAGCTATTGTATTCCCGATGGCAAATCCGGAGCCGGAAATCACGTATGACGAGGCAAAGGCCGGCGGCGCGTTCATTGTCGGCACCGGGAGATCAGACAATCCCAACCAGGTGAACAATCTCCTTGTCTTTCCGGGACTGTTCCGCGGCGCGCTGGATTATCGCGCGACAAAAATTACAGAAGAGATGCAGATTGCGGCGGCCAGAGGACTGGCTTCGTTAATCGATGAAAAAGATCTGTCGCCGGATCATATTATTGCCTCTCCGCTGGATCCGAGAGTCGTGCCGACCGTGGCAAAGGCAGTGGGAGAAGAGGCGGTACGGCAGAGCGTAGTGCGTAAAGCATAAGGCGCCTTGCTCTGTTTTCATATTTACAAATTGGAAAACGAATGTTATAGTTAGGCAGGTATCAAGAACGGAGAAAATATGTCTTATTTTCTCCGTCCGTGAAAAAATAAACAGCAGACAGAAGGGAAGTGAAAGTTGAATGGAAGGCAGTGATGGTGCGGGTCGAAGTCCTTATCACATACGTAAGATGCCACAGATACTTCGCTTTTCGGCAGCCGGATCCGCTTTTCTTTTGACGGAGGTTACTGTCTGCTGATCTTTTGTTCTGTGTGCATTTCTTATAGCAGTTTTCTGCGCATTCCGGCATTTGGTGCCGGGTTTTCTGAATGAAAGATAATCGGATATATGCCGTTTGTTTTCTCCGTCAGTCTGTTCTGGTATCGGCTGGTATTTCGGATTACCGGAGCAGCAGATTTTTTTTCGTTCGGAAACGGCATGGATAACTGTAAAGTGATTTGAATTTCCCCCAACCGAGAACTTTTTACCGCAAACCTGTGAAAACAGGTCTGTTTTTGTGCGCGGATCGGACTGGACAACGCAGTCTTTTCCGGTTCAGTAGAAAGAGGGAGGTTGAGAATGGAAGAAAAAGTAAATAAAGATTACAAACAGGAGATACTGGACATTATCCGGAGCAGGAATTCCCCAAAGGTTATGCGGGAAAAGCTGGAGGATTATCATTCCAATGATATCGCGCAGGTTTTGCCGGATCTGCAGCTGAAGGAGAGGGAAAATCTTTACCGGCTGCTTCCTATGGATACACTGGCAGAGGTCATGGAGTACGCAGACGGCGCGGACCAGTATCTGGAAGAGATGGATCTCCGGAAGGCAGCCTGGGTTCTGGAGCGGATGGAGCCCGATGATGCGGCGGATCTGCTGAAGGAGAGTGATTCGGTAAAAAAGACTGCCTGGCTGGAGCTGATGGACGACTCCTCCCGTGCGGAGATCAAGAAGCTGGCGTCCTATGACGAGGATCTGATCGCCAGCCGGATGACTACCAATTATGTAACCCTTACCAGCAATCTGACCATCAAGGAGGCCATGCATTCCCTGGTGGATCAGGCTGCCGATCATGATAATATTTCTGTTCTGTACGTTCTGGATGAGGAAGGGGTCTATTACGGGGCCATCGACCTGAAGGAGCTGATTATTGCCAGGCAGGACTCAAAGCTGGAGGACATCATCGTCACCGCTTATCCGTATGTGTACGGGAGCGAGCGGATTGAGGACTGTCTGGAGACGATCAAGGACTATTCGGAGGAATCTATTCCTGTTCTGTCGGATGACAATCACATCCTCGGCGTGATCACCGCGCAGGATGTCGCGGAAGTGATTGATGACGAGATGGGAGAGGATTACGCAAAGCTGGGTGGTCTGACAGCAGAGGAAGATCTGAACGAGCCACTGAGAGAAAGCATCAAGAAGAGAATGCCATGGCTGATTCTTCTGCTGTTTCTCGGCATGGGAGTTTCCAGCGTCGTCAGTGTTTTTGAAAAGGTGGTTGCCCAGCTCACGATCGTCATGACCTTCCAGTCCCTTATCCTGGATATGTCCGGAAATGTCGGCACCCAGTCTTTGGCGGTGACCATCCGGGTTCTGTGTGACGAAAAGCTGACAGGAAAGGAAAAACTCCACCTGATCGGTAAGGAAATCACCTGCGGTACCTTTAACGGATTAATACTGGGAGCATTGTCCCTTGTTGCCATAGGGTTTTATATTATGGTCTTCCGGCACATGCCGGTTGCTTCCGCATTTGCCATTTCCGGATGCATCGGCATTTCCCTGGTGGTTGCCATGCTGATCTCCAGCGCGGTCGGAACCGTTGTCCCGCTGTTTTTCAAACAGATTGGTGTTGATCCCGCGGCTGCTTCCGGTCCGCTGATCACAACAATCACAGACCTTGTCGGCGTAGTTACTTATTACGGCCTTGCATGGATCCTGCTGCTGGAAGTCATGCATATGTAATCCGGAGCAGTTCACTCTTTTCATTCTTATTCAAATTTGTTACTATAGGAAAGTACAAAAATTGAGTCAAGAGGGAGGGCAGTCGTTATACGAAGATTTCTGTTTCAGACGCAGAATCTCGGCGGCTGCCTTTTTTCTATACTGCATAAGTTTGGTTTGAAGGTTTTATACATCCTGCAGGGGAGAGATCTTTTATGAAGACAAAGGTATATATTGACGGGCAGAGCGGAACGACCGGTCTGCAGATTTATGATCGGATCGGCGCCAGAGAGGATCTGGAGCTGCTGCGCATTGCGGAAGAGAAAAGACATGACCCGGAGGAAAGGAAGAAGTATCTGAACGCGGCGGATATTGTCTTTCTCTGCCTGCCGGATGACGGGGCAAGAGAGGCTGTCTCCATGATTGAAAATCCGCATGTCCGTGTCATAGATGCTTCCACAGCGCACAGGACGGCGGAAGGCTGGACCTACGGTTTCCCGGAATATTCCCCGGAGCAGAGAACTGCCATTGCAAACAGCAGGAGGGTGGCAAATCCGGGATGTCATGCGACCGGATTTATTTCTGTCACAGCACCCTTGGTCCGCATGGGGATTCTGCCGGAGGATTACCCGGTCACCTGCTATTCTCTTACCGGTTATTCCGGCGGGGGGAAGAAAATGATCGCGGAGTATGAACAGACGGACCGGGGTCCGCGGCTGGCGTCTCCGGGCATTTACGGACTGAGTCTGAAACACAAGCATGTCCCGGAGATGCAGAAAATGACGGGGCTGGCCTTTCCGCCTGTGTTTCTTCCGGTGGTTGATGACTATTATAAAGGGATGGCGACAACCATTCTTCTTCAGAACCGCCTGCTTAAAAATACGCCGACAGCGGAGCAGATCTGCGCGCGCCTGCAGGAATATTATCAGAAGGAGCATTTTGTGCGCGTTCTCCCGTTTGGGGAAGGCAGGAAAACCATTTACGCCAATACGCTTGCGGGAACCAATCGCCTGGAAATTCTGGTTCACGGACACGAGGACCAGACCTGCGTCACAGCGCTTTTTGATAACCTGGGAAAAGGGGCTTCCGGGGCGGCCGTCCAGAATATGAATATCATGCTCGGTCTGGATGAGACCGTCGGCCTGGAATAAGCAGACAGCTGAGGGGGAAAAATGAAAAATATAACAGAACTGATTAACCAGTTTGATTCTCTGGTATGGGGGATTCCCATGCTGGTTCTGCTGCTTGGGACCGGTGTTTTCCTCAGTATCCGTCTTCGGTTCATGCAGTTCCGGAAATTCGGATTTATTATGAAAAAAACGGTCGGGCAGCTTTTTACCCATAAGAAAAACCAGGAGGGCAGCCTGACTCCGGTGCAGGCGCTCAGCACTGCCCTGGCAGGGACGGTCGGAACGGGAAACATTGCCGGCGTAGCGGGAGCCATAGCGCTAGGCGGACCGGGAGCCATTTTCTGGATGTGGATTGCTGCCTTGTTCGGCATGTGTACAAAGTATTCGGAGATTCTTCTTGCCGTGCATTTCCGCAAGAAAAATACCTCCGGCGACTTTGTAGGAGGCCCGATGTACTATATTCAGAACGGGTTGGGACCCAAATGGCATTGGCTGGCCGTTCTGTTCTGTATTTTCGGTTCTGTCGCCGCCATCGGCACCGGAAACATGACACAGATCAATACGATTGCCACGTCGATTGGCGCGGTTTTTACTTCCTTTCATCCTGACATCCCGCAGGGGGATCTGCAGGCGCTGTATATGGTTATCGGTATCGTGGGAGCGGTTCTGACGATACTGGTTTTGTTCGGAGGTATGCAGAGAATCGGAAATGTGACGGAGCGGCTGGTTCCGGTCATGGCACTGGTGTACATTGTGGCTGCCCTGGTTGTTGTTTTCGGAAATGTTGACAGGATCGGCGGCGTTTTTGCCCAGATTTTCCAAGGCGCGTTTGACCCGGAAGCGATCAGCGGAGGACTGGCCGGCGTGGCTGTGCAGCAGGCGGTAAAGGCCGGATTCGGGAGAGGAATATTCTCCAATGAAGCAGGCTTGGGTACTGCCCCGATTGCTCATGCTGCAGCGGATGTGGAACACCCGGTACAGCAGGGTATGTACGGTGTCTTTGAAGTGTTTGCGGACACAGTCGTCATCTGTACGCTGACAGCCCTTGCCATTCTGATCTCCGGACAGGCGGAGCCGTTCTACGGACAGACCGCCGGCACGGATCTCACGATTCTTGCATTCGGAAGTGTGCTTGGGACAAAAATCGCCTCCATCGTCATTGCGGTTTGTATCGCCATGTTTGCCTATTCGACGCTGCTGTCCTGGAGCCTTTACGGAAGCCGGTGCTTTGAATTTATGTTCGGGACAACCGGAGCAAAGGTTTATCAGGCAATTTATGTGATTTTTGTTGTTGTAGGAGCAAATGTCAAGCTCGGGCTGGCCTGGACGATCGCGGACGCGTCCAACGCACTGATGGCCTTTCCGAACCTGATTGCCATCCTGCTGCTTTCTCCGGTGGTGGTAAAGCTGACAAAAGAATATCAAGGACTGTATCACTAAGGATCCGATCGGGAGAACGGGAGAAAAATTTGTCTGGAATCAGCAATAGCGTAATGAGAGAAAAATATATCGGCGTATTTGACTCCGGCGTAGGGGGCGTGAGCATTCTGAAGCGGATGACAGAACTGCTTCCGGGAGAAAAGTTTGTCTACTACGGCGACTCTGCCCATGCGCCCTACGGGGAAAAAACGGTGGAGGAAGTCCGGCAGCTCAGCCTTTTCATCGCGGAAAAAATGCTCTGGGGAGGCGTGAAAGCGCTGGTCATCGCGTGCAATACGGCTACCAGCGCTGCCGGCGCTTTATTGCGCAAGAGGTATCCGCAGCTGCCGATTATCGGCGTGGAGCCGGCCATTAAACCCGCGGCGGAGCAATATCCGGACAGCCGAGTGCTGGTCATGGCGACGCCGGTGACGCTCCATCTGGAAAAATTCAGAAGCCTCTCCGAGCGGCTTGCCGGAAAAACAGAATTCCTTCCGGTCGAGTGTCCCGGACTGGCGGCGGCCATCGAGAAGGGAGAACCGGACAGCCCGGAGATCTATTCTCTCCTGCATCGCTTTCTCGATCCCTATCAGGGAAAGGCAGACGCCCTTGTGCTGGGATGCACCCATTATCCGTTTATACGGAAACAGATCAGAGATGTGCTGGGAGATATACCGATGTTTGACAGCGCGGACGGCACAGCCAGGGAGCTGCGCCGGGTTCTCGCCGCGGGCGGCCTGCTGCGGGATGGGACAGACGGGACGGTGGTATTCGATTCCAGCAGGAAAACCGCGGGAGAACTTGCCGTATACCGCAGATTTTATCGGATGGATACTTAGCTGTGATACGAATGCCGGTCATGCAAGGCCGGGTAATGCAACAGGCTTTTTATCGCTATCTATATATTTCACTCCGGCCGGTGAGAGGACATAGAGCAGAAGTCCGAAGGCAGCGGAGGTTTGCGGCACGGGAGTCCGCCGGGCAGAGAAGAATAATTGCACAAATACAAAACAGATATTGGCGAATAACTGGTAAATGTGTTATACTTCATTTGATCGGAATTTGACAGAAAGGTGGCATACAACATGGATAAAATACAGGAATTAATCGATCTTCTGAATCAGCAGAATAAAAAAGAAGAGAAAACATTTCACCCGTTCCAGCTGGTGCTGACCGTACTGGTGTCGATTGCCGCGGCAGCAGGGGCAGTTTATGCCATTTACCGTTATTTCACTCCGAATTACCTGGAGGATTATGACGACGAAGACTTCAAGGATGATTTTGATGATTACTTTGAAGACGAAGACATGAAAGAGGAAAAAGAAAAAAAGTCGGTTTCCCAGCGTGTGAATGACGTCCGGGAGGCTGCCGCCGCCAAGGTAGAGGAAGTAAAGGGCGTTGTTTCAGATAAGGCAGAGGCAGTTAAGGATGTTTTTACCGATACCGTTGAAAAGGTAAAAAGCAGCGTCTCTCCAGAAAAATAATGATCCATACGTTTTTATCAGAATGCAAATCCGGTGCCTTTCCGCATCGGATTTTTTTCGGTCAGCAGATTCCGAAAAGGTGCGTATTATTTCTCCAGGAAGGGCGAAAATCATGTAAGCATTTCCGGCAGACGTGCATTGTCGGCGGATATGGCCGGGATTGTGAGGAATGCATAGATTCTGGGAGAGCTGCAGGTATACCAAACAGTAGAATGAAAGGTTGTCTATGAAAAAAGGAGATATGGTCGAAGGAACCATCGAGAGAGTCGATTTCCCGAATAAAGGAATTCTGAAAGCGGACGGGAAAGAGATTATCGTCAAAAACGCAATCCCCGGACAGGAGGTGCGCTGCAGAGTGAATAAAAAGAAGGCCGGGAGGGTCGAAGCGGCTCTCCTGGAGGTGCTGCGGCACTCCCCCATGGAGACCAGCGCCGCCGGATGCAGTCTTTTTCCGGACTGCGGCGGCTGTCTTTACCGGACCATGGAGTATTCCTCTCAGCTGCAGATGAAGGAACAGCAGATCCGCCGTCTGATGGAGGGAGCCCTGCGGGACGCCGGACAGGATCCGGCCTCGGTTTTGTTTGAGCCGGTGCATCCCAGCCCATCCAGATGCGGATATCGGAATAAAATGGAGTACTCTTTTGGAGACAGCACCAAAGGGGGACCGCTGACTCTGGGACTGCATAAACGGAACAGTACCTATGATATCCTGACGGCTTCCGACTGCCAGATTGTGGCCCAGGACTTTAACCGGATTCTGGAAGCTGTCCTGGGGTTCTGCAGGCAGATGGAATGGGGGTATTATCACAAAATATCACATGAAGGATATCTGCGGCATCTGCTCCTGCGGCGCTCCGAGGCGGACGGAAGCATCCTTGTTGATCTGGTGACCAGCTCTCAGTACCTGTCCTCCGACGGCGCGGAGAGACCGTTGCCCCAGGAAGGGCAGAAGAGAGTGGGATCCGGGAACGGAGAAGCGGGGACACAGGAGGCACGGGACTTGCAGAAGTTCTGCGAAATGCTTCTGGAGCTGAAGCTTGACGGAAACATAACAGGCATTCTCCATACGGTAAATGATTCTGTCGCAGATGCGGTTAAAAGTGACAGAACCGATCTTCTGTACGGCAAGGATTATCTGACAGAATCCCTGCTTGGACTTCAGTTTAAGATCACCCCGTTTTCTTTCTTCCAGACCAATTCGCGCGGGGCAGAAATTTTATATTCGGTCGTTCGCGATTACCTGGAGGATGCGGAGGGAAAAACCGTTTTCGATCTTTACAGTGGAACAGGAACAATCGCACAGGTTCTTGCCCCGGCAGCCGGAAAAGTAATCGGGGTGGAAATTGTGGAGGAGGCAGTAGAGGCCGCCGCCGAAAATGCTGTCCGGAACGGTCTGGATAACTGCAGTTTCCTTGCGGGGGATGTGCTGAAGGTGCTGGATGAGATTCGGGAGAAACCGGATCTGATTGTGCTGGATCCGCCCAGGGACGGCATACATCCAAAGGCTCTTCCAAAGATTCTGGCCTACCAGGTTCCGGAGATTATCTACATTTCCTGCAAGGCAACCAGTCTTGCCAGAGATCTTTCTGCTTTTACGGAACAAGGGTACAGGATGAAGCGGTACACCTGCGTAGATTTGTTCCCCGACAGCCAGCACATCGAGACAGTCGCTCTGCTAGTTCGGCAGAACTAGAAATGAGCCGGAAAAGCCCGTTTAAGCCATTTCTGCGGCATCAGTCTTTCTGAAAAGAGAGGCGGGTGCCGCTTTTTCTGGCTGGGAAAATGTGAAAGTCGGTCTGGTTTGCCATTATGGAAATCAGTCATTCAGCAGTTTTTCCAGATCACGCTTGGAATATAGAACACGTCGCACTTCCATGGTGTCATCGATGACGACATAAAAAACGGAGAAATTTCTCACGTTGATTCTGTAATATGGATGTGGTCGTTTCTTGGATGAGTGAAACGGCGCAAATGACAGCGGTGCTTCAAGACGATTCCGAATTGCAGATTCGATGTCATCAACCAGACGATCTGCGGCGCTTGGGTTCTGGAGATCTGTTGTGATATAATCCACAATCTCATTCAGATCTTCTTCAAAAAGGGGAAGAAATGACAGCTTATACTTTTTCACGGATGCGGGTCCTTACTCTGCCGAAGACTTCCGCTTCGGAGTATCGCCTGTCCGATTTCACTGCTGCTGCATCGGCTTCGTCAAGCTTACGTTCTGTATCGTCGGTGAGCGCGGAGTACTGTTCGATGCTTAACAGGACCATGGTACCATAACCGTTTTTCGTGAGAAAGACAGGTTCATTTGATTCCATGACAGCTTCTTCAAGTTCAGGGAACTTGTTTCTGAGATCAGATACGGGACGGATGTTGATCATAGTTATTCCTCCTTTATTATCAATATAATATCATTATTTTATCATAATAACAAGGAAAAAGACGACGTTTGAACAGTAACGTGTTTTTACTCATAAATTTAATAGCAGCTCTTCTGTCTGGACGAAATCGGTGAGATTTTGTATACTGTAGCCAGAATGGAGAAGGAAAAAGACAAAATTACAGATTTATACGATTTAGAGAATATAAATACCGGGGAAGTGGCCGGCGCCGATTTTCTGGCTTCTGTCATCCGAATATGGATGAAGGGCTGCCGGAGAGGGTTGGTTGGAATGGACGGCATGTGCGGCAGCGGGAAGACGACACTGGCGAACCGGCTGGGACAGATTCTGGAAATTCCTGTTTTCCATATGGATGACTATTATCTGCCCTTCTCGCAGAGAGAGGCGGACTGGAAAAATATCTGCGCGGGGAACATGGATCTCTGCCGCCTGGAGAGAGAGGTGCTGCTGCCGCTGTCGCGCGGACAGGCCGTGAGGACTTTTCGCTATAACTGCCGGCAAGATAAAATGGTAAAAGACAACAGAGAAGCTGCTTCGTTTGCCATTGTAGAGGGAACGTACAGCCTGCATCCCCGGGTCCGGTCTTATTTTGATCTGACCTTTTTTCTTTCCGTCGCGGACCGGCTGCAGAAGAGTCGGCTGGAGGCCAGGGAGGGGACAAATTACCAGAACTTTCTGGATCTTTGGATACCGATGGAAAAGCATTATTTTCAGGAACTGGATCCGAAGAAAAACGCGGATTTCAGGATAGAACTGGATGCGGAAGGGAGAGTGATTCGCTGTGAAGAAACAGGAAAACGCGGAATCATCACGTGAGAAAACTAAGAAGATGGTTCAGGCTTCTGTTTTTCTGGCGCTCGGGCTTGTTCTGCCCTTTGCGGCCGGGCAGATTCCCCAGGTGGGGAAAATGCTCCTGCCGATGCACATACCGGTGCTGCTCTGCGGGATGGTCTGCGGAAGCGGATACGGGCTGATCGTCGGTCTGATCTGCCCGCTGCTCCGGTCTGTCCTTTTCGGAATGCCTGCCCTGTTTCCCAATGCTGTCGCCATGGCATTTGAATTGGGAACCTACGGATTTGTTTCCGGATTTCTGTACAGCCGCTCCCGGTGGCAGTGTGTGGCAGCTGTGGAAAAGTGTTTGATTGCGGCGATGCTCGCAGGCAGGGCGGTCTGGGGAATGGTCATGTTTGCCCTGATGGCCGCTGTCGGGAGTGAATTTTCGCTCAGTCTGTTTCTGGCCGGAGCCTTTGGGAACGCGGTGCCGGGGATTATCCTTCAGCTGATCCTGATCCCTGTCTGCATGCTTGCTCTGCACAAGGCGGGGCTGGTTCCCTTCCGGCATACCGGCACGGCAAAAACCAAGTGCAGTTAGTCCTCTACATCAATATCGCCGGACTGTGTCCGGAGCTTCAGCACTTTTGCTCCGCTGCCGATGGTGATCTTGTTTTCTTCGCCGTCCGTTGTGCTGTACGTGGTTTCTCCGATGGTGATGTCGCCGGACGTGGTAGAAGGCGATACGGTGTAGTTTTTTATGCTGTCATCCAAATTGACAATAAGGTCTCCGTTTTCGCTGCTCAGGTCGGACTGATCAAAGCTGACGTGTTCCATGCCGATATCTCCGTTGTCCGCAGAGGCTTTCAGGACGGAACCATGGCATTTGAGCAGCGAGAGATCTCCGTTTTCACTTGTCAGTGACAGATTTTTCACCGTGATGATATCGTTTGGCTCAATACAAATATCGCCATTGGCGGTATCCAGGGTAACGTCCTGCAGCGCTTCCAGGTCGGACGGAAAAGTAATCGTCAGTATTCCGCCGGTTCTGGTAGAGATGTTTCCGCTGTCGCTGACGGTCAGTGTGCCGTCTGCGGTCTTTGCGGTGGGAACGGCGTCTTTCGGACCCACATAGGTCATTTCATATCCATTCCCTGTTTTAAGCTCAATGTCGTTATTCTGCAGAGAGATTCGGAGTCCGGTAAAGGATTCCAGCTTTTGGGTTGTCTGTGTGTTGTTTTTGCCCGGAAAGTAAAAAGAAAAGTTTCCGTCCGAATGCAAAAAGACAGGTTTTCCCACATGCCACAGCGTTCCCAGGATAATGGCGGCCGCAGTGGCCGATGACAGCAGGATCAGGTAGATGTTTCGTTTCTTCATGATCGCTCATCCTCTTTTCTTATTCCGAAAATGGCTTTTATCAGGGTATCGGCGACGGCGGCCAGCGGCCAGATAATCCAGGTGATGTACCAGGCAAAGGACAAAAAGCTCCAGATCAGATAAATACAGGTTACCGTCGGCCAGAAAACAGACATGATAATGCGCACGGTTTTGTTTTCATAGCGGAACTCTCCGGCGTTCTGGCTGTAATAATTGGCAGAATACGGGCTGCTGTTCAGGTTCAGAAGCGTGCGGCAGCCGTCTTCACGGGAAGAACTGACAGTCAGAATCAGGACGCCCAGCCCCACCATAAAAAGCAGAATGTCAACGCCCAGCCCCGCAGATACGCCCTGGTCATTCAGCATAGTCAGGACGATCAGAGGAATGTAGCAGGTGCAGAAAAGCAGTATGGCAATCGTCCGCTGCAGTATGGAGGTATCGTGAGTGCTTCGTCTCAGGTCATTGATCATGCCGGCAGTGCCGTAATCGATACTGCAGGGTTCCTTTTTCAGAAAGTCCCACTTGTTCATCTGCAGACTGCTGTAGGTATGGAATGCCACGCAGGCCGCGATGGAGACAAACAGAAAAATCAGTCCGGCCACAATAGTTCTCTGTGAGGCGTATTCCAGTGTACTTGCAAGAATGACACCGCAGGAACAGATGATGGCAAAAAAGGTTCCCAGACCGTGGAACAGGGCATAGTGTGCTTTATCATCCAGATAGCTCTGCGCCTCCTGAAAGGTTACCTGGCGTCCGGCGGCGTATCTTTCGGATTCACTATTCAGGATGCTGCTGATTCCGAGAACATCGCCCAGCTCATCCAGGTTTCCGAATTCCGATATCACCTGCCCGACGGCTTCATTCTCCGATTTTCCTTCGCTGATCAGCTCGGTATATTTGTCCTCCATCATCTGTCCAAGCTCACATTTTGCCTTGATGACATCCGGCGTGTTCGGGAGCTTTGCAAACATTGATTCCAGATAACTGCGTATGGTGTTCATGGATTCTCCTCCTTAATAAATTTCTCCACAACAGTTTTCGTTAGTTTCCATTCCTCACATTTTTCGCGATAGTAGCGGCGTCCGGGTTCGGTGATCCGGTAATAAGTGCGCCGCTTGCCGTTTTCGGCAAATTCCGGGAACGATTCGATGCACCCTGCTTTTTCCAGACGGGTGAAGGCCGAATACAGGGTGGTTTCCTTTATGATATAGGCATCTTCCGTCATCACCCGTATTCTTCTGGATATTTCATATCCGTAAGACGGACCGTCCAGCAGCAGGCACAGAATGATGGTGTCGTTACACCCGCGGATGACATCACTGCTGATCCCCATGGCATCTCCTTTCTGTCAGGCTTGAAACAATCGTCTGTCGTACTACGACAAACATATTACGACAGACGTAGTATATCTGACAGACTGAATGTACTACGACAGACGAAGTATGTCAAGAGGAAAAGAGCGGATCGTCGTACCCATGTTCACGCGTTATGCCCGCAGAAAACCAAAACCGGCTGGATGCGTTTGGCAGGGGGAGCGGACAGGACACAGACAGAACAGAAAACAATTCGGCAATATAGTTATTTTCAGGTAAAAAACAGGGATTGCAGTAATCATATTGACGAAAATATACTTAAATTCTATAATAAATTATTATTCCGGTACACAAGAATACCGGAATTTGTATGAGTCCTGCACATCGTGCCGGGCCATGTCCGCTTGTGCCGCCCCTGTTCCGGCGCACCATAGGGTCAAGCACTGCGGCCACGTCCGCTGCGGCCGGGCTTATACAGAAAATCTTCAGAAAAGAGAGGGAAAAATGGAAAACAAGAAAGAAGAATTCAAACCTTACATTTCCGCGGATAAAAATCTGCCGGAGCTGACAGCAACATCAATTATTCTGGGTATCATTCTTGCCATTGTATTCGGCGCCGCGAATGCTTATCTGGGACTTCGCGTAGGCCTGACTATTTCCGCGTCGATCCCGGCGGCTGTTATTTCAATGGGAATCTGCCGGGGATTGCTGCGCAGAGATAATATTCTGGAAAACAATATGGTGCAGACAATCGGGTCGGCGGGAGAATCTCTCGCGGCGGGCGCTATCTTTACCATGCCGGCTCTGTTTATGTGGGCGAAAGAGGGAGCCATGGACGTCCCCACTGTCTCCACCATTGCCATCATTGCCATGCTCGGCGGTACGCTGGGCGTCCTGTTTATGATCCCGCTGCGTAATGCCCTGATTGTAGAGGAGCACGGAACCCTTCCTTATCCGGAAGGCACGGCCTGCTCCGAGGTCCTGCTGGCAGGAGAAGAGGGAGGCGCCAGCGCGAAGGGTGTGTTCACCGGACTGGGTATTGCGGCGGTATACAAATTCCTCGCGGACGGACTGAAACTCTTCCCGTCCGAAATCGCCTATGATTTCAAGAACTACAAGGGCGCAGGCTGCGGGATGGATGTGCTGCCGTCCCTGGTCGGCGTCGGCTATATCTGCGGACCGAAAATTTCCGCCTATATGTTTGGCGGCGGTATTATGGCCTGGTTTGTCCTGATGCCGCTGATCTTTGTATTTGGTTCGTCGCTTCCGGATGCTGTCTATCCGGCTTCCATGACCATTGCGGAACTTGGGACAACCGGAATCTGGAGCAGCTATATCCGTTATATCGGCGCAGGGGCTGTTGCCTGCGGAGGAATGATTTCGCTGATCAAGTCGTTTCCCATGATCATCCGCGCCTTCCGTAAATCCATGGTCAGCCTGAAAAACAAACAGACGGTCTACACAAGGACAACCAAAGACCTGCCGATGACCTTTGTGCTGATTTTGTCGGTGGTGATCATTCTGCTGCTCTGGCTGATTCCGGCTGTTCCGGTAAGTCTCCTGGGCGCCATTCTGATTGTTATCTTCGGTTTCTTCTTTGTCACGGTATCTGCCCGGATGGTGGGAATTGTCGGAAGTTCCAATAACCCGGTTTCCGGAATGACAATCGCGACTCTTCTGATTACCACGATTGTGCTGAAGGTAACCGGAAATATCGGAACCGGTGGTATGATCACGGCAATTTCCATCGGGTCAGTCATCTGTATCGCGGCTGCAATCGCCGGAGATGTCTCACAGGATCTGAAAACAGGTTACATTGTCGGCGCTACTCCCTGGAAGCAGCAGGCCGGTGAGATACTGGGTGTCCTTGCGTCTGCCGTTGCCATCGGTTTTGTTATGTATCTTCTGGATGCCGGGTACGGCTTTGGGTCACAGGAGCTCCCTGCTCCCCAGGCGGGCATGATGAAGATGATCGTGGAAGGCGTTATGAGCGGAAACCTGCCCTGGTCGCTGGTATTTGTCGGGGTATTTATCGCTCTGATTGCAGAGATGTTCGGCATTCCAGTCCTGCCCTTTGCGGTGGGTATGTATCTGCCGATCTTCTCTACTTCGGGTATTATGGTCGGAGGCGTAATCCGTCTGATTGTGGATAAAAAGAAAGAGGATGCGGAAAAGAAGAAAGCAAAGACAAATCGTGGTATACTGTTTGCGTCCGGTATGATTGCCGGAGAAGGACTGGTTGGCGTCCTGCTTGCGGTGTTCGCGTTTGCGGGCATTGATATAGGACTTCCGGCGGGGCTGAATCAGATCGGGTCTATTGTATTTTTTGCGGCTCTGATTGCCCTGTTTGTCATGGCAATTAACCGTAAGCCCGGAAAAACGAGTAAATCAGAGGCCTGAGACCGGTCTGTGAGGGACTGCAGAGATGGCAAAAGGGAAAAAAGAGAATTTTCTGGATTATATCCCACGGCCGAATCGTCTTTTTGAGACATCTGTCAATAAAGCCGGACACGTGGAAATTCTGACGGAACATCGTGGCTTTTATCATGTGATTGCGCAGAAAATCTTCAAAAAACCGCGGTTTTCCCACATTGAGCTGGATGATTTCGGGACGTTTGTCTGGAATCAGATGGACGGAGAGAGGAGTATATACCAGATCGGAACAAAGGTAAGGGAGCATTTTGGAGAAAAGGCAGAGCCGCTGTATGAGCGGCTCTCCAAATTCATCAGGGTTCTGCATGATCAGCACTATATTGTATACGAGAACAAGCTGACCGGAAAAAGCAGAGAAGCAGAACAGGAAAGGCAGCAAAATGGGAGTACTGGAAAATCTTGAACCGAAGAGCGTGTTTTATTTCTTTGAGGAACTGACGAAAATTCCCCGTCCGTCCTATCATGAAAAGGTGGTCAGTGACTATCTCGTTCAGTTCGCGAAGGATCGCAATCTGGAGGTGCACCAGGATGACCTGTATAATGTGATCATCATTAAGGAAGCATCGGAAGGATACGAGGATGCGGAGCCGATCATTCTGCAGGGCCATATGGATATGGTGTGCGAAAAAGATCCGGGCGTTGCCAAAGATATGGAGAAAGAGGGACTGGATCTGGAAATAGACGGAGATTATATCCGCGCAAAGGGAACCACCCTGGGAGGGGATGACGGAATTGCCGTTGCCTACGCGCTTGCTCTTCTGGATTCCAAGACCCTCCGGCATCCCCGGCTGGAGTTTGTATGCACGGTCTCGGAGGAGGTCGGTATGGACGGGGCTCACGCGATTGACGTATCCCCGCTGAAGGGCCATCTCCTTCTGAATATGGATTCCGAGGAGGAAGGCGTTGTTCTTGCCGGCTGTGCCGGCGGAGGAACCGCGGCAGTCACACTCCCGGCAGAAAGAGAGAAGTCGGACTGGAGCCGTATGCATGTACATATTCACGGGCTGACAGGCGGCCATTCCGGAAGTGAGATCAACAAGGGGCGCGCCAGCTCCGCGGAGCTGACCGGACGTGTCCTGCGGGGACTTTCCTCGGTAACTGAGCTTCGTGTCATTGCCTGTGTAAACGGAACAAAGGATAACGCAATCTCCCGTGAGGGACGGATTCTTCTGGCCGTTCGCGATAAGGATGCGGCGGAGAAAAAACTGCAGGAAATCGAAGCAGCTGTCCGCGGCGAATACCATGTGGCGGATCCCGGTATCCGGATCACATCCGAAGAGGTATCTGCTTATCCGGCTGAAGCGGACGGGCTGAACCCTCTGACCGGGGAATGCAGCAGAGCCGTCGTCTCACTGTTTACGGATCTTCCCCAGGGAATCCAGCGTATGGATGACAACATCCCCGGGATGGTGGAGACGTCTCTGAACTGGGGCGTGGCGACGCTGGACGGGGAAAAGCTGGAAATGCGCGCCGCTGTCCGCAGCTCTGTCGGGACGGCGAAGGAGGCGCTTTTTGAGAAGCTTCGCTGGATCGCGGAGAGCCTGGGCGCGTCCATGAAGATCACAGGGGAATATCCTGCCTGGGAGTGGGTGGAAAAATCGGTTCTCAGGGATAAAATGGCAAAGATTTACAAAGAGATGTTCGGGAAAGAGCTGGTCATCCAGACGATCCACGCAGGCGTGGAGTGCGGGCTGCTCTCCAAGAAGATTCCGGGGATGGATGCCATCTCCATGGGACCGGATATCCTGGACATCCATACACCAAAGGAGCATCTGTCGATTCCTTCGGTGCAGAGGATGTGGGACTTCATCGTCCGGATTATAGAAACCAGGTAAACGACTGTAAATCAGGGCTGTTTTTTCAGACAGCCTGTTTTCTTCCAGACCTCCCGGATGTGGATAAAACAAAAGGCGGTCTGGAGAAAAGCAGGTTCAAGCGTTTGCAATGTCAATCCGGTGCCGGAGGTAAAACAAATGGGTGTTGACTGGCAGCTGCTGCTCAGGACTGCAATCATTCTGGGAATTACTTTTTTAACGGTGTATTTTGTCCGCCGTTTTTTCAGAGGACTGAATAAGCGGACACAGAAACAGAGCCTGTATAATAAATTTTTTCAGAGTATTCTAACGGCGGGGATCACTATTATCGGCGTCTATTCCGCGCTTGGCTCCTTCGAGATTGCCAAGGAAATCAGCACTACCGTTCTGCAGAGCAGTGCCCTGCTGATCGCGGTTGCCACCTTTGCGGCACAGCAGACCCTTGGTAATGTCATTTCCGGTTTTTCACTTTCTTCCTCCAAGCCATGTGATATCGGACAGAAAATACAGATTAAAAACGGGGGGACGGTCATTGCAGAAGGGATCGTCCGCGATATGACCGTGCGGCATGTGGTGGTCGAGCAGGCGGACGGGCAGACCTGCATCATACCAAACAGTGTTGTGGACAGTTCCGTCATCGTCAATATGAGCAATCCCGATACCGTTGCCACCTTTGTTGAGGTAGAGGTGGACTACGCCACGGATATTGAGAAGGCAAGAAAAATCATCATGGAGATTCTGAAGACGGAACCTCTGGTTGTGGAGGCGGAAAAAACCTCGATTCTTGTCAGCGCCCTGACGGCAAACGGCATGCTGCTGAAATTTGCCGTATACACCAGGGATATTATGGAGAGCTATCTTGCCTGCAGCAATGTCCGTCAGAGAATTGTAAGTGAATTTGACAAGGCAGAGATTCTGATCCCCTACAACACCGTGACCATTGACGCGCAGGATGCCATCGTACAGTCGACGCAGATGCAGATGGCCATGAATGAAGCGCAGGAGCAGAAAGCGCCGCCGGAAAATCCCGTGGAGGGATTCGAGAAGGATCACTATCTGACAAAGCCGGAAGAGAAGCCGGAGCCGGAGAAGGAAACGCAATAGCCGGAGGCTGATATTATGCCTATCCCCGGATCATCGGCAGGGACACTCCCATGCAGTCAGTCCCATGCAGTCAGGGCATCAGGAAACTTCAGAGGTCATTTACATATTCGTTCAGATCTGCTTTCACAAAATCGTGTATCTGGTCAATAATTTCAGCGGCCTTTGCCTTCAAAATGCCATTTTCTGAGGCAATTTCCAGAAACTCTTTTTTTCCGGGATTTCTTCCGTTATAGTTCACAGATGTTGTGTGTTCGTTATAGGCGGTTGTGCTGAAGGTCAGATCATATGCCGGAGCTAATTTCCAGACGCGCTTCTTTTTATCATACAGAAACGAAAAGTTTTTGGAATGGTCATCCTGGTTGTGACTGAAAACGTTGAAACAGGCAATGCGAAACATCTGCAGAATTTGTTCTTCGCTGTGGCAGGTCAGGATATCCGTCATCCTCAGCAGGGAAGAATAATCGAGAGACGGCTGGTCAAACGCCAGTTCAAGAAGCCCCTTCACCGTTACTATGTGCTCCTTTAATCCGCCTTTCCGGTCAAACCGTTCGCTTCCGAAATAACCCCTGCATGTATCAGAAGGAAACAGACGGGTGCGGCTCATCGGAATGCCGCATTTTACCGCACACTGCGCGTACCGGTACTCCATCAGGCCGCTGTCCGGTATATCATGACGGGTCTGGAATTTTATCATCCATTCTTTCCCTTCCAAGGAGAGATAAATCTTAGGTCTTGTTCCACCGGTACTCCCGCCAAGCCGGAATAATGTGTCAAGATTTTCCGCATCCTCAGACTTCAGGACACGGCTGCATTGTTCCTGAATTTCATCCAGTGACAGGGCTGTTCCGATTTCTTCCTCAAAATGTTCCGCGGGGCGGTACTCCAGGTCGCCGATGCCGTTTTCGCCTACAATCGCGAGCCGGTCCAGCACATTGAGGCTGTCGGGGCGAATTCCTCTTTTTCCGAGCGCGCGGTCAACCAGCAGACGTCCCCAGGCATCCGGCAGGGAATCCTCGAACACACCGAAAAGTCCGCTGCAGTTCATATTCGCGGGAATATGCACCTCTGTGTCAAGCGGAAGCGAAAAAGGGGAAATAGAGAATCCGTTTCTAAGCCACACAGGGCTGTATTGAAATGCGGCGCGATGGTCAGGCATCATGGCCAGATCACCAACTTTGATCCCGTCAATAGATACATCCAGTCTTTTCGTATTTCTCATAATCCTTCACTACCTCATCAATCGAAGCATATGCCTTCCGGGAAAAGAGAGCGTCGATTTCTTTCGCCATATCCAGCGCCGCGGCGATTTTCGTCAGTCCTGACAGAGAAATTTCACCGGTCTGTTCAAACTTTTTATAGGTCCCGTAGGGGATATTGCATTTGTCTGCAAACTGAATTTGTGTATAACCTCTTTTTTTTCGCTGATATCGGACTCGTTTTGCCAGATCTTTATCAATTTCACTTATCGTTTTTAGAAGCATTGCAGTCTCCTTTCTGCTTAAATAGTATCAAATTCTTTAAAAATATCCCTAAATCTGATATTATTATATCATATTTGAATGTTAAGCATATATGAAAAAATCCGGTTGACATCTGAAAACCAGTATAATATACTAGGTTGTGCGTCAGGCGCAGGGGTCATGCGAACCTGTGCTGCCTACCCTTTATCCGGGGTGTGGCTCAGTTTGGCTAGAGCGCCTGGTTTGGGACCAGGAGGCCGCAAGTTCGAATCTTGTCACCCCGATGTGTGCAGGTGTAGTTCAATGGTAGAACACCAGCCTTCCAAGCTGGATACGTGGGTTCGATTCCCATCACCTGCTCTTACATGCCGCGGGGCATGTACGTGTTTGTAGCTCAGCTGGATAGAGCAACGGCCTTCTAAGCCGTGGGTCGGGGGTTCGAATCCCTTCAAGCACGCGGACAGCAGATGGGCTGTTTTCTAATTTTATACATATGGTGGATGTAGCGTAGTTGGTTAACGCGCCAGATTGTGGCTCTGGAGATCGGGGGTTCGAGTCCCTTCATCCACCCTGCCGTGATGGCGAAAAGAGATAGTGGGCTATCGCCAAGCGGTAAGGCACAGCACTTTGACTGCTGCATGCGCTGGTTCGAATCCGGCTAGCCCAGTTCTGGAGCATTAGCTCAGGTGGTAGAGCACTTGACTTTTAATCAAGTTGTCCGGGGTTCGAGTCCCCGATGCTTCAGTTTTTTTTGTCCGCGGTTATGGCGGAATTGGCAGACGCGACGGGTTTAGGTCCCGTTTCCAGCGATGGAGTGCAGGTTCAAGTCCTGTTAACCGCATACGAAAAGTAATGATGAGTTCAGTGTTCCGGCGGGAGAATGGATCTGTACATTCTCCCGCCGGATTTTTTTACATCTTCACGCCTCCGCCGCATCCGTCCCGGCTTTTCCGGGGCTTTTTCGGTATTTACATTTTTACCGGGAATTTGTATACTGAAAACATGTCAGGAGTCAGCCTGACGCATGAACAGCCAATTTTACAAAATCATAGCATGATAGGATGAATTGGAAACCTGGCCGGCAGTTCTGGCGGCCCTGCATATTCGCAAAATTCTCAGAATATTTCCCAATTTATTTGTTCTAAGCTCCTGTCCGGCAGGGGAGCATTTCCTATTTTACACAGAGGTATAAGATGAATTTAGATATTATGAAGGAACGCTACGAGTCACTTCCGGTTGTAGAACTTCGCGCAGTGGCCAAGGCAAGAGGAATGAGGGGGATTTCCGCTCTTCGGAAGGAAGACCTGATTATCCGGATGCTGGAGGAGGATAAAAAGGAAGCGAATCAGGAAGAGCAGGAAAAAACAGAGACCGCTGCGGCCCGGAACGATACAGACCAGCGGCAGGAAGAGAAAAAGGAAGACAAGAAGAAAATTAAGAAAGCAGCAAAAGAAGAAACAGCAGAAGCGGAAACGGAAACAAAGGCGGAAACAGAAACAACAGCAGAAGCGAAAACAGAAATGAAAACAGAAACGGAGGGCGCAGAAAAGGAAAACGCCCCTGAGAAAACAGCCCGGGAAAAACAGAAACGGAACGGAAGAACCAGACGCGGCATCCGGCAGAAGGACACTGTGGAGAACAGAAGAAATGAGAATCCGAGGACTGCCCGCGGAGAAGAAACAGCGGTTCGCGGCGAAAGGCATAACGGGCTGAAAGAAGAATCGGAAACCCGCAGGGAAAGAAAGAACAGTACAAGGGCGGGAGAAGAGCCGCACGGCGAGAGAAGAAACTCTGCCAGGGCAGAGGAGGAATCCCGCAGCGAGAGAAGAAGTACGGCCAGGACGTCGGAAGAGCAGCACAGCGAGCGCAGAACCTTCTCCAGAACCGAGGAGGAGCCGCGAAACGAGCGGCGGTACGGACAGGGCGAAGACGAGACAGACTTGGATTTCAAGAAGGACATCCGCGCGCTGGACAGCGGCAATGAGGCGGCTGGAATTCTTGAGGTCATGGCGGACGGATACGGCTTCATCCGCTCCGATAATTTCCTTCCCGGAGAAGATGATGTTTATGTTTCTCCGTCACAGATCCGGAAGTTCGGCCTGAAGACGGGAGACATTGTCTGCGGAAACACCCGGAATAAGAGCCAGACAGAGAAATTCTCCGCGCTTCTGTTTGTAAAGAGCATCAATGGAATGCCCCCGTCCATGAATACGCGCCGCAGGAATTTCGAGGATATGACCCCGATTTTCCCGAACGAGAGAATCCATCTGGAAAGACCGGGCGGGAGCACGGCCATGCGTATTGTGGATCTGGTCAGCCCGATCGGAAAAGGGCAGCGAGGCATGATTGTCTCCCCGCCGAAGGCAGGAAAAACTACCCTGCTCAAAGATGCGGCCAAATCCATTCTTCAGAATAATCCGGAAATGCATATCATTATTCTCCTGATTGACGAGCGTCCGGAGGAAGTGACTGACATGAAGGAGACGGTAAAGGGACCGAATGTGGAGGTCATCTATTCTACCTTTGATGAGCTGCCGGAGCATCACAAGCGTGTGTCGGAAATGGTGATAGAGAGAGCCAAGAGACTGGTGGAGCTGGGTCAGGATGTAATTATCTTTATCGATTCCATCACCCGCCTGGCCCGCGCCTATAACCAGGTAGTCCCGCCAAGCGGAAGGACGCTTTCCGGCGGTCTGGATCCGGCGGCGCTGCATATGCCGAAGCGGTTTTTCGGAGCGGCGCGGAACATCCGGGAGGGCGGAAGCCTGACCATTCTGGCGACTGCGCTGGTGGAAACCGGAAGCAAGATGGACGATGTGGTCTATGAGGAGTTTAAGGGAACCGGAAACATGGAGCTGATTCTGGACAGAAAGCTTCAGGAGAGAAGGGTGTTCCCGGCCATTGATCTGGCCCGCTCCGGAACCAGGAGGGAAGATCTGCTGCTCAGTCCAGATGAAATAGCCGCCGTCACACAGATGAGGCGCGCGCTGAATGGCATGAAGGCGGACGAGGCAGGAGAAACCATTATCAACCTGTTCGCCCACACCCGCACAAACGCGGAGCTGGTCCAGATGATCCGCAGACAGAGGATATTCTGAGGGGATATTCTGAGTGTAAAATAACATCTTGCATTTCACATGGCGGTGTGATATTATAGTCAAGCTGTTAGAAAAAATTAAGCATTGGAAGAGGTGAGAACAGTGAAAGAGGGAATTCATCCGGAGTATTATCAGGCTACAGTGACCTGTAACTGCGGCAATACATTTACCGTCGGATCCACAAAGAAAGAGATCCATGTCGAGACTTGCTCCAAATGCCATCCGTTCTACACCGGACAGCAGAAGGCAAGCAACGCACGCGGCCGCATCGAGAAATTCAACAGAAAATACGGTCTTAATAAGTAATTTCGTTTGCCGTGGAACGAGAATGATGAACAGGAGGGTTGAGAATTATTTCTCAGCCCTTTTTGTATATCAGCGGCGTGGGATATCTCGATAGTGTTTGCAAGTACTCGCTCTTTCCATTATCATTAAGAGCATAAAATCCCTGCCTTCAGGCATGGGGATATAAGCGGCCGCAAACAGATCCTTGTATTAGACAATGATACAAATAGACTTGTCTGCGCCGGAGCAGCAGATAAGAAGAAGGGCAGAGAAGGACACCGGACAGGAAGAACGGCAGAAAAGAGCACCAGGCAGGTAAAACGGCAGATAAGAACAGCAGAAAGGCGAAGGAGCTGATGAAATATTCCGGAATTGGCGGACAGGCAGTCATGGAAGGCATCATGATGCGCAACGGGGACCGGTATTCGGTCGGTGTGCGCAGGCCGGACGGAGAAATAGAAGTAAAGGTGGAACCTTACAGAGGCGTTCTTACCAATCAGACACTGATGAAAATCCCGATTATCCGGGGAGTGGCCGCGTTTGTAGATTCCCTTGTCATCGGAATCCGCAGCCTGATGTATTCCGCCACTTTTTATGATGATGAGGAAGAGGAAAAAAGGAAGGCGGAATCCATGACCAGGGAGGAAAAGGAGGCGTATGACGCCAAAAAAGCCAGAGAGGATAAGGCTTTTCTGACCGGCACGCTGTTTTTTTCCATTGTGCTGGCGGTTGCCGTGTTTATGGTGCTTCCTTATTTCCTGACCACGCTCCTGGAGAGGGCGGTCAGTACCCGCTGGGTGCTGAACCTGTTTGAATCGGTGATCCGCGTCGTCATTTTTCTGGGATACCTGTTTCTGGTTTCCAGGGCGAAGGATATTCAGCGCACCTTCGAGTACCACGGTGCGGAGCATAAATGTATTAACTGTATCGAACACGGACTGGAGCTGAATGTGGAAAATGTGCTGAAGAGCTCCAGGGAGCATAAGCGCTGCGGCACCAGCTTTCTGTTCTTTGTGATCATCGTCAGTGCTGTTTTTCTGATGTTTATCCAGACAGACAGCCATGTGCTTCGTATCGTTTACCGGATTCTGCTGGTTCCGGTGATCGCGGGAGTTTCCTACGAGATTATCAGGCTGGCGGGGAAGAGTGACAACTTCTTTGTAAATCTTCTCAGCATGCCGGGTCTCGCGCTTCAGCGGCTTACGACAAAGGAACCGGACGAAAGCGAGGCGGAGGTGGCCATTTCCGCGGTAGAGGCTGTGTTTGACTGGAAGGCCTGGCAGGCGGAAAATCTTTAGAGCGCAAAAGCAGGAAAGGCAGGCGGAAGAATGCCGGACCGTCATACAGAAACTAAAGCAGAAAATAAAATAGAAAATAAAACAGAAAACGGACAGCGTGCGAAAACTCCACACACCTATCAGGAGTGGCTTCATTACGGAAAAACGCTGCTGCAGGAGCAGGGCATTGCGGACGCGGAGACGGACGCCTGGCTGCTGATGGAATATGTCAGCGCTATTACAAGAGTGTATTATGCCATGCATGGCCGTGAGAAGATGGATGAAGCGGAGGCGCAGACCTATGAAGGACTGTTAAAAAAAAGAGCAGCCCATATTCCTGTGCAGTATATCATGGGCGAGGCCTGGTTTTACGGCTATTCCTTCCGGGTAACGCCGGATGTGCTGATTCCCAGGCTGGACACAGAGGTTCTGGTGGAACAGGCGGAGCTGCGGATAGAGCCCGGCATGAACATCCTGGACATGTGTACGGGAAGCGGCTGCATCCTCCTGTCGATTTTGAAACGGCATTCCGTTTCCGGCGTCGGGGCGGATCTGTCGGAGCGGGCGCTGGATGTGGCAAGGAGCAACCAGAAACGCATCGGGGTACGCGGGGCGTCCTGGATCAGGAGCGACCTCTTCCAGAATATCGGCGGCACCTTCTCTATGATTATATCGAATCCGCCGTATATCGCTTCGGCGGAAATAGAAACGCTTTCTCCGGAAGTGCGGGATTATGAACCCAGACAGGCTCTGGATGGACGGGCAGACGGCTTGTATTTTGAGAAAAAAATAGCGGAAGAGGCGCGGAAACATCTGAAACCAGGCGGGTGGCTGCTGCTGGAAATCGGATGCGGGCAGGGAAAAGAGATGAAGCAGTACCTGGCCGAAGCAGGCTATCAAGAAGTGGAAATTGTCAAAGATCTCGGCGGTAATGACCGGGTTGCGGCAGGGAGGACAGAACATGTTTGAAAAGCTGGAGGATGTTCAGATCCGGCTGGAAGAAATTGTAAGAATGATCGGGGATCCTGCAACGGCAGGGGATGCCGGGAAAATGCAGAAGTTGCTGAAGGAGCAGGCAGAGCTTCAGCCGGTTGTAGAGATGTATCAGAAATGGAAGGAAAACCGGCAGACAATAGCGGACAGCACAGAGATGCTGGAGGAAGAGGAAGACCCGGAAATGCGGGAGCTCCTGAAAGAGGAGCTGAATGAGGCAAAGGACAGGGAGCCGGAGCTGGAGAAACAGCTTCAGATTCTGCTGCTGCCCAGGGATCCCAATGATGAAAAGAATGTCATTGTGGAGCTTCGGGCCGGAGCCGGAGGGGATGAGGCCGCCCTGTTCGCCTCGGAAATCTACCGCATGTACGTCCGGTATGCGGAGCGGAGAGGATGGCGGACGGATCTGGTCAGCCTGAATGAAAACGGGCTCGGCGGTTTTAAGGAATGTACCTTCAAGATCATCGGCAGAGGCGCGTACTCCCGGATGAAATACGAGAGCGGCGTGCACCGGGTGCAGCGGGTTCCGGAGACGGAATCCGGCGGAAGAATTCACACCTCTACCATGACAGTGGCTGTCATGCCGGAGGTAACGGATGACATAGAAATTGAGATCCCGGAAAAAGACGTCCGCATCGACGTGATGCGTGCTTCCGGAAACGGCGGGCAGTGCGTCAATACGACCGATTCGGCGGTCCGGCTGACCCATTATCCGACGGGCATCGTTATTTATTCCCAGACGGAAAAGTCCCAGATTCAGAACAAGGCGAAGGCCTGGGCGCTTCTGCGTGCCAAGCTGTATTTTATGGAGATGCAGGAGCGGCATGACAGAGAGGCGGAGGAACGCAGGAGCCAGATTGGAACCGGCGACCGCTCCGAGAAAATCCGCACCTATAATTTTCCGCAGGGGAGGGTGACGGATCACCGGATTCATCTGACCCTGCATAAAATAGACAATATCATGAACGGGGATCTGGATGAGCTGATAGACGCGCTGACGGCGGCGGATCAGTCCGCAAAGCTGGCAGAAAGCGCAAAGCAGGCATCCTGAAGCAGCAGGGACGAGACAACGGCGCAAAAATAGAATATGCGTGTAAGCGGCACGGGAGTGCTGAACGCGGACGTGTGGCGGAAGCTTTGAAGCACTGTCTCCACGCGTCGTGAAGGGGTGGCAAAAGGTATTTCGACGCCCACAACATATTATGTAAGGAGAGGGATATGAAAAAAACAACACTGGCCGTTATGGCAGCGGGAATAGGAAGCAGGTTCGGCAAGGGAATCAAGCAGCTGGAGCCGATGGGACCCGGCGGGGAGATCATCATGGATTATTCGGTTCATGACGCCATCGAGGCGGGCTTTGACCGGGTTGTGTTCATTATCCGGAAGGATCTGGAAAAGGATTTCAGGGCGATTATCGGGAACCGCATGGAAAAGAAGATTGAGGTGGCATACGCGTTTCAGGAACTGGATGATCTTCCGGGGAATTTCACCAGACCGGCAGACCGCACAAAGCCCTGGGGCACCGGACAGGCAATTATCGCCGCCAAGAATGTGATCCATGAGCCTTTTGCCGTCATCAATGCCGATGATTACTACGGAAAAGAGCCGTTTGTCCGCCTTCATGACTGGCTGGTCGGGGAGCATGAGGGAGAACCGGGCATTCAGCAGATTGCCATGGCCGGGTTTATTCTCGGAAACACGCTCAGCGACAACGGGGGAGTGACCCGAGGGGTCTGCAGCATGGACGACCGGAACCGCCTGATCGGCGTGACGGAGACCTCCAATATTGTGCGGACTCCGGACGGGGCGGCTGTCCAGACAGAAAACGGTCTGGAACCGATTGACGCCGCCAGCCGTGTCTCCATGAATTTCTGGGGACTGCAGCCGGAATTTATCGACTTGCTGGAAGAAGGATTTGTGGACTTCCTGCAGAATGTAAAGGAAGGAGATATCAAGAGCGAGTTCCTGCTTCCTGTTTATATCGACCGCCTGCTGAAAGAAAACAGGGCTGTCGTACAGGTGCTGGAGACCAGTGAGACTTGGTTCGGCGTCACCTATCAGCAGGATAAGGATGCCGTTAAGAAGGCTTTTGCCGATCTTACGGAAAAGGGTGTTTACCCGAAATATCTGTAACCGGAACCGCAGACTCTTCAGAAGTAAAAGTAAAGCTGCAGCATCATTATACGAGGGAAAAACATGGGAAAATATTTTGGAACAGACGGTTTTCGGGGAGAGGCAAATGTCGGACTGACGGTAGAACATGCCTATAAAGTAGGACGGTTTCTGGGCTGGTACTACGGAAAAGAGCACCGGGCGCAGATTGTAATCGGGAAGGACACCCGCCGGTCCAGCTATATGTTTGAATATTCTCTGGCGGCAGGTCTTACGGCCTCCGGAGCGGACGCGTATCTGCTCCACGTAACGACGACGCCAAGCGTTTCCTATGTCGTTCGTACCGAGCAGTTTGACTGCGGGATCATGATATCCGCCAGCCACAATCCCTTCTACGATAACGGAATCAAAATCATCGCCGGATCCGGAAGGAAAATGGACGCGGCGGTGGAGGAGCAGATCGAAGCCTATATTGACGAGGGGGTTCCGGAAATCCCGTTTGCCCTCCGGGAAAACATCGGCCGCACCATTGATTTCGCGGCGGGCAGGAACCGCTATATCGGCCATCTGATTTCCATCCCCACACGCTCCTTCAAGAATATGCGTGTAGGTCTGGACTGCGCCAACGGCAGCGCCTCTTCGGTGGCCAAGAGCGTGTTTGACGCCCTCGGAGCCGAGACCTTTGTGATCCACAATGAGCCGGACGGAACCAATATCAACAGGGAGTGCGGTTCTACCCACATCGAGTCTCTGCAGAAATTTGTAAAAGAAAAACATCTGGACTGCGGCTTCGCCTACGATGGGGATGCGGACCGCTGTCTTGCCGTGGACGAGGATGGAGAGCTGGTAGACGGAGATAAAATCATGTTTATCTGCGGAAAATACAGGAATGAGTGCGGAAAACTTTCCGACCACACGATTGTCTCTACCGTCATGTCCAATCTGGGACTGAAGAAAGCCTGCGAACGGGATGGCATGAAAACGGTACAGACGCAGGTCGGAGACAAATACGTCTGCGAAAACATGATGGAGAACGGCTATGATGTCGGCGGGGAACAGTCCGGCCACATCATTTTTATGAAGCATGCGACGACCGGAGACGGGATTCTGACCTCGCTGATGCTGATGGGAGTCATGCTGGAGAAAAAACGCAGCCTGGGTAGCCTTGCGGGAGAGATTACCCTGTATCCGCAGCTTCTGAAAAACGTACGGGTGGCGGACAAGAAGCAGGCGCAGGAAAACAAGGCAGTCCGCGCGGAAGTGGAGAAGGTTGCCGCGGCGCTGGGCTCTGACGGCCGCATTCTGGTCAGAGAGAGCGGAACAGAGCCGCTGATCCGTGTTATGGTGGAGGCAGAGACGGAAGAACTCTGCGAGACCTATGTGGACCAGGTGATAGATGTGATCCGCGCCCAGGGGCTGGCGGTGGAGTAATTTTCCCGTCATCAGCAGCGGCACGGCGCGAAAGCAGCACAGCAGCGAAGTGGCACGGGGCGTCTGCCTTTTCACGACGGCAAGACGGGAGTCCGGCTGCGCAGTAAAAGCTACAGGCCGCGTAAAGGGCAGAAAGATTCGTTCCGTGAATGGAAACCGGCGGAAACATGGAGAGACACGAAGCCGGCAGGTGATTTTGTATCGAAAACGATAAGGGGATTATGACAGGAAAAGGTTTCAGAAAAACAATATGCGCGCTGGGTATTGCGGCGGTTCTTTCCGGATCCCTGACGGGGTGCGGGACCGAGAAGCAGCCTACCACGTATGAGCTGGGAATGGAGGCTCTGGAGAAGGGGAGCTACACAGAGGCCGTGTCCTATTTCCAGGATATGTTAGATAACGAGACGGGGATGGAGGCAGAGGCATACCGGGGACTGGGAATTGCGGCGGTCCGCCAGAAGGATTACGCGACGGCCATTTCCTGGTTCCAGAAGTGTCTGGACGCCATTCCGGAGAACCGGAATTATATGGACTTTACCGAGGACGTTCTGTTTTATCAGGCCAATGCCTATACCAAGAACGGCGATACCGATAAGGCCATGAATATCTACAACCAGCTGCTCACGGGGAAACACGCGGGGAGAGCCTACCTTCTCCGGGGCATTCTGTACGCGGACGACGGAAAGTTCGGACAGGCCGGGCAGGATTTCCGGAAGGCCGTGGACAGGGACGACAGCTATGAGGTCTATCTGCAGATTTACACCTGCTATGCCAGGAACAACCGGGAGGCGGACGGCGCGGCTTACCTGAAAGAAGCGCAGGAGAAAATTCCCCAGACCCCTGAGGAATACTACGAGATGGGCCGGATCAATTTCGAGCTGAAGGATTACGACGCAGCCATCAGCGACCTGAAAACGGCGGTGGAGGGAAATGTGGACGGCGCCATTATGCTGCTTGGCAGGATCTATCTGCTGAACGGCGATACAGACAGTGCCAGGGAACTTTTTCAGTCCGGTCTTTCCACGGAGGGGCAGGCATCGGTCTGCTATAACGGGCTTGCTCTCTGTGATATCGCGGACGGGGACTACGACAGCGCCCTGAACAATATTTCCAGCGGACTTTCCTCCGGTGACGGAAAGGTTCAGGAAGAGCTTTTATTTAACGAAATCATTGTTTACGAGAAGAAGCTGGATTTCACAACGGCACTGGAAAAAGCGCAGGCCTTTGCGGAGTCTTATCCGCAGAACACCGATGCCGCCAGAGAACTGAAATTTCTGCAGAACCGGACAGAGGCCACGCCTCCCGCATCTTCTTCTGAATCCTCAGGGGACACGGGAAGTGCAGGCGGCACGGACAGCACCGGAACAGACACAGAAGCGGGCAGCGGCATCGGTACATCAGACGGAACGACAGAAAGCGGCTATGGAGACGGAAGTACAGATACTTTGGGAACGTATGCCGGGACAGACGGGACGTACAGCGACGGAACGTATGCCGGGACGGACGGGACGTACAGCGACGGAACGTATGCCGGGACGGACGGGACGTACAGCGACGGAACGTACGCCGGGACGGACGGCGCATACGGGGACGGGACATACAGCGGAAACTGACACGGACAGCGGTGTCCGGTCCGCAGACAGCAGGGGAGAAAGCAGAAAGCATGTTTGAAAACAAGGCATTCCGGGAGAGAGCTATTTTATTCGCCATCACCTGGGGAAAAGAAGAAGAGACGCAGATCAGCCTGCGGGAGCTGCGCGCGCTGGCGGAAACTGCCGGGGCAGAGACCGTAACCAGCCTGGTGCAGCCCCGTGAGTTTCCCGATCCCGGCACATACCTGGGACGCGGAAAGCTGGAAGAGCTGCGGGAGATGACCGTGCTGATGGACGCCACGACGGTGATCTGCGACGATGAGCTCTCTCCCGCGCAGATGAAAAATCTGGAGGAAGAGCTGGGCTGCAAGGTCTGCGACCGGACGCTGCTGATTCTGGATATCTTCGCGGGGCGGGCAAGAACCAGCGAGGGAAAAATCCAGGTGGAGCTGGCACAGCTCCGTTACCGTCAGTCCCGGCTTGCGGGACTGGGAAAATCCCTCTCCCGTCTGGGAGGAGGGATCGGCACCAGGGGTCCCGGCGAAAAAAAGCTGGAGATGGACAGGCGGCTGATCGCGGACAGGATCAGCGCACTGAAAAAAGAGCTGGAGCTGGTAAAACGGCATCGGGATGTGCTGCGGAAAGGACGGCTGAAAAGCGGAAGAAAAACCGCGGCGATTGTCGGGTATACCAACGCTGGAAAATCCACGCTCCTGAATGTGCTGACGGATGCCGGTGTACTGGAGGAGGACGCGCTTTTCGCGACGCTGGATCCGACCACCCGCGCGCTGACACTCCCCGGAGGGAGCGAGGTGCTGCTTACCGATACGGTCGGTTTTATCCGCAAGCTTCCGCATCTTCTGATAGACGCGTTTCACAGTACGCTGGAGGAAGCGGCCCTGGCGGATATTCTGATCCATGTCGTGGATGCCTCCAGCCCCTATGCGGAACAGCAGATGGAGATTGTATACCAGACTTTGAGGGAACTGGGCGCGGAGGGCAAGCCGGTCATTACCCTGTTTAACAAGCAGGATCTGGTGACAGAGGAAAAACATCTGCACGATTTTCAAGCGGATTACGCGATTCCGGTCTCAATCCGGCACAGGGAAGGACTGGATCGGTTTCTGGAAATATTGGAACAGGTGGTAAGAGAAGGTCAGATTCTGGTGGAGCGGGTTCTGCCCTATCAGAACGCCGGAATCATCGCGCAGATCAGGCAGACAGGACAGATTCTGGAGGAGGAATATCTTGCAGACGGAATCCGGATCCGTGCCTATGTTCCGGAGGATCTGTACGGAAGACTACAGGAGGTTGATTGAAATGCAGAAAATTGCGGATGTATTCAGCAGAAGCGGCGTGCAGGCCCTTTTTATCACAGACCCGCACAACATGGGCTATATTTCGGGCTTTAACGGGGAGGGCATGCTTTATATCTCCAAAAAGCAGAAAATCATCATCACCGACTCCCGTTATACGGAGGCGGCGGAAAAAGTCTCCGCCGGGCGGGGATTTCATGTGACAGAGGAAAACGCGGCGCACAAGCGCAAGAAGATCCTGCAGGATCTGATAGAGGAAGACGGGGTTAGCATTGTCGGGTACGAAGACCGTTTCATGCACTGCTATGATTTCAGCCGCTTTGTCAACTGGCTTCCCGCGGTTCAGCAGTGGCTTCCGCTGGAAGACCAGATCACCGCAATCCGTCAGATCAAGACGCCGGAAGAGCAGGAAATCATGGCGCACGCGGAGGCGATCGGAGACGCTGCCTTTGCGGATATATTAAAGGAAATACGGCCGGGCATGACAGAGCTGCAGCTGGCGGCAAAGCTGGAGTATCAGATGAAAATGCACGGAGCCACAGGCTTTTCCTTCAGCACCATCGCGGCTTCCGGGCTGAACTCCTCCATGCCTCATGCCGTGCCGGGGGAAAAGGTGATTGAGAACGGAGATTTTATCACCATGGATTTCGGCTGCATCTGGAAGGGCTACTGCTCCGACATGACCAGAACGGTTGTCGTTGGAAAAGCGAATGAGAAGCAGAAGGAAATTTACGGCATTGTTCTGGAGGCGCAGACGGCGGCGCTGGACGGACTTCATGCAGGGATGACCGGACGGGAAGCGGACGCGATTGCCAGGGACGTGATTACAAAGGCCGGCTACGGCTCCTGTTTCGGCCATGCGCTGGGTCACAGCGTGGGGCTTTATATCCATGAAAAGCCGGCCCTTTCTCCGGCGGACCACACTGTGCTGGAGCCGGGGATGGTAGAGACCGTGGAGCCTGGAATCTATATTCCGGGATTCGGCGGGGTGCGGATCGAGGATATGGTGATTATTACAGAAAACGGAATCCGGAACCTGACATCTTCACCTAAGGGGCTGATTGAGCTGTAAACAGTCTCTCTTTCCGGACCCGGCAGCCCACAAGGTGTGTCCGCATCTTCCGGGGCAGCGGATTGAGCCCCGGTTTTCACTGCCGGATTCGTGAAAGACAGCAGAAATCCGCTGTTTCAGCGGTTGTTTCTGCGTCAGCTGTAACGGACGGGTTTGCAGAGGCAGCAGAAAAGGGGCAGAAGTTTCCGGCAAAACATGGTACGATAGAGACGAAACATAAAAAAGAACGCGGAGGGAAAGGAGCAGGGAACCGATGGAAAAGACTGATCTGTTTCAGGAGCTGAAGAACAACGCATATCCCGGAAGAGGAATTGTGATCGGACGCTCCGCGGACGGCAAACACGCAGTAATCGGATATTTTATCATGGGACGCAGCGAGAACAGCAGAAACCGTGTGTTTGTGGAGGACGGGGAAGGAATCCGCACACAGGCTTTTGATCCTTCCAAAATGGAGGATCCCAGCCTGATTATCTACGCGCCGGTTCGGGTTCCGGACGCTGTGCACACGATAGTCACAAACGGCGACCAGACCGATACGGTTTTCGACGGCCTGAAGGAGGGGAAAACCTTTGAGGAATCCCTGCGCAGCAGAGAGTTTGAGCCGGACAGACCGAATTATACCCCCAGGATTTCCGGCCTCCTTACCGTGGAAAACGGAACCTTCGGCTATCAGATGTCCATCCTGAAGAGCAACGACGGGGATCCTTCCCAGTGCCTTCGCTATACGTTTGACTACAGCGCGGCTCCTGCCGGAGAGGGACACTTTATCTCGACCTACAGGCACGACGGCAGTCCTCTTCACAGCTTCGAGGGAGAGCCGAAAAAAGTGGACATCCCGGATGACATTGACGCGTTTACCGGGGCGCTCTGGAACAGCCTGAACAGCGAAAATAAGGTTTCCCTGTTTACCCGTTATATTGATATTCAAACCGGGACGTATGAGTCGAGAATTGTCAACAAGAACAAATAAGAGCAGACAGGACATCAAGACCGGAACGCCCGGGATTGGCAGACCCTTTCCGGCGCCGGGAAGAAAGGAAGCAAGCGATGAATGAACTGCAGTTAAAATACGGATGCAACCCGAATCAGAAGCCGTCACGCATTTATATGGCGGACGGCAGGGATCTCCCGATTCAGATTCTGAACGGCCGTCCCGGCTATATCAATTTTATGGATGCGTTAAACGGCTGGCAGCTGGTGACAAATTTGAAGCAGGCTACAGGGCTTCCGGCGGCGGCGTCCTTTAAGCATGTCTCGCCGGCAGGGGCGGCAGTCGGACTTCCGCTCCCGGATGTCCTGAAAAAAATCTACTGGGTGGAGGAGTACGGCGATCTGTCCCCGCTGGCGTGCGCCTATGCCAGGGCAAGAGGGGCGGACCGTATGTCGTCCTTCGGGGATTTTATATCTCTCTCGGATGTCTGCGACGAGGACACAGCCATGCTCATCCGGCATGAGGTATCGGACGGCGTCATTGCTCCGGGGTACACGGAAAAAGCGCTGGAAATCCTGAAGGAAAAAAAGAAGGGCGGCTATGTCGTCATTCAGATGGATCCGGAATATGTACCGGAGCCGCTGGAGCACAGGCAGATTTTCGGCATTACCTTCGAGCAGGGAAGGCAGGAGTTAGCGATTGATGATCAGCTGCTCTCCAATATTGTCACCGAAAACAAGACAATTCCCGCGGAGGCCATGAGAGATCTGAAAATCTCCCTGATCACCCTGAAGTACACGCAGTCCAACTCCGTCTGCTATGTGAAGGACGGGCAGGCCATCGGCGTGGGAGCAGGGCAGCAGTCCCGCGTGCACTGCACAAGACTTGCGGGAGGAAAGGCGGACAACTGGTGGCTGCGCCAGAGTCCCAGAGTTCTGGAGCTTCCGTTCCTGGAGGAGATCGCGCGTCCGAACAGGGACAACGCGATCGATGTGTACATTGGAAACGATTCGGAAGATGTGCTGCGGGACGGCGAATGGCAGAAGGTGTTCAAAGTGAAGCCGGATCCGTTTACTGCGGAGCAGAAGCGGGAGTGGCTGGACAAAATGACCGGTGTATCACTCGGTTCCGATGCGTTCTTCCCGTTCTCCGACAACATCGAGCGGGCGGTAAGAAGCGGCGTCAAATATATCGCGGAGCCGGGCGGGTCCATCCGGGACAAGGAAGTCATTGACTGCTGCGACAGATATGGCATAGCCATGGCGTTTACCGGAATTCGCCTGTTCCATCACTGATTCGGCAGAAAGTCCCAGACAGGCAGCGTGCGGGAAAATACCCTGCTGGTATTGCCGATGCAGGAACTGTCCTGCCAAGTTTCCGCGCGGGGCTTTCGTTTTTAATGGAATGGCGAAATACAGAGCTGTCATGTCTTGCCTGCGCGCAGGGACAGCCGACAGAAAAGCGGTGTACAGGAACAGATGAGAAAGATGGAATTTAAGATGGAGCGGCCGGGACTTGTACAGGAGGGACAGGAGGTGGATGTGACAGAGAGCTCGCTTCCTGCCTCCTACTATTACACGATTATCCCGGCTGTTGCCATGAGCAAAAATTATCAGCCGTATGAGAGGCTGAAGTCACGAAAAGGAATTGTCAGGGAAGTCAAGGACACACCCAGGGGCTTTTATGTGGTCGTGGAATTTGACGAAGAAGAACCGAAATGAGGCAGAAAACAACGAAGGGAAAAATGCAGGCGGAGCATCAGGTGCATCCCATCCCGCCGTTCTATGACGAGAATTCCAGAATTCTGGTGCTGGGGAGCTTTCCTTCAGTGAAATCCAGGGAAACCGGCTTTTTCTACGGACATCCGCAGAACCGCTACTGGAAAATGATGGCGGAAATCTTCGGAGACGGTCAGAAAACGGCGGTGCCAGAGACCATACCGCAGAAAAAGGAATTCCTGCGGCGTCATCATATCGCCATGTGGGACACCATAGCGGCATGCACCATCACCGGATCCAGTGACAGCAGTGTGCGGGATGTGGTTCCGAATGATATCAGTGAAATACTGAGAACTGCCGATATCCGCCGTATTTTCTGCAACGGCGCCACATCCTGGAACCTGTACCGGAAATACATTCTTCCTGTGACAGGCAGAGAGGCGGAAAAAATGCCTTCCACCAGTCCGGCCAATGCGGCCTGGAGCCTGGAGAGGCTGGTGGATGCCTGGAAAGTGTGCCGGGTATACGCGGAGCAGGATTGAAAAAGGCATATTTGGCGTCAGACTAATTATAAAAATACCGGAAGTTCAGGAAGCATTAAAAGAACACGGAGAAAGCTGAAATGAAAGAATACGAGACAGTCTGGGAAATTTTCAACAAGTGCCCGAACAATCAGATGCGGGACGTGTTTATTGAAGAGATTCAGTGCGAGGATCCGGAGGCTTATATCCGTCAGAAATTTGCGGATAAGGTTCTTCAGTATGACAAGACGGTTCAGCCGGACGGGACCATCGTGTTTGATATTGTTACATCCGGCATTAAGCAGAGATATACCTTTACGGAAATCTGAGAGCAGAAGGAAAAAGATCGTGTAATCATGAATGGGCGGCAATCAGTACGTCTGCCCATATCCATGCATCAGAAAAATATATGAAATTCAGCGCCTGTGCCGCCGTCGGCGGGAATTGGGCGGGGAGGAAATTAAAAATGGATAAATCAGAATTTCAAGTGGAAGAAAATCCTTATTCCAACATCCGGCATATGATCGGTGTGGTAAGCGGGAAGGGAGGAGTCGGAAAATCCCTGGTTACAGCGTCTCTGGCCAATCTGATGGCGCTGCAGGGATACCGCGTCGGCATTATGGACGCGGATATCACCGGACCGTCCATACCCAGGATGTACGGCATTCACGGCCCGGCCGTGGGAGACGACAACGGGCTCTATCCGCTGGAAGCCGATAACGGCATCAAGATCATCTCCACAAACCTTCTTCTGCCGAATGAGGAAGACCCGGTCATCTGGCGGGGACCCGTCATTGCCAACATGGTGAAGCAGTTTTATACCGACGTCATCTGGGGAGAGCTGGATTATCTTCTGGTGGACATGCCTCCGGGAACCGGTGATGTTCCCCTCACGGTATTCCAATCGCTTCCCCTGGATGGTATTATCATTGTCACCTCTCCGCAGGATCTCGTGCGGATGATTGTCTCCAAGGCCGTCCACATGGCGGAGAAAATGGATGTCCCTGTTCTGGGTGTGGTGGAAAATTACAGTTACATGATCTGTCCCCACTGCGGAGAAAAGATTTCGGTATTCGGCGAAAGTCATCTGGAAGAGGCGGCGGAGGCGGAGAAGCTTCCGGTTCTGGGCAGGCTTCCCATCAATCCGGAGTATGCCCAAAAAGCGGACGCCGGCGATTTTGCCGGGGTCGCCAACGACGGCCTTGACCGGGCGGCAGAAGTCCTGCGGGCGATGAATGAGAATAAGAGCTAAAGTTTTGCGGATAACCGTGCGGGAAAAGATCCGGCGGAACCGGGAATAACGGCGGAAACAAGGCTGCAGTGAATCAGGAGGAACCAGGCAGGGAAAGACGGATGAAAGACGAAGAAATTATCATACGGACATCCGTCCGGGCGCTGGTAGAATTTATTCTCCGGAGCGGAGATCTGGACAACCGCCGGGGAGGGTGGGCCGAGCGGGAGGCAATGGCCGCCGGAAGCCGCGTGCACCGCAAGGTGCAGGGACGCCGGGGAACCGGTTATCAGGCGGAGGTGCCTCTTCGCTGGCAGAAGAAAGAGAAAACCTACACCCTTGTGGTGGAGGGAAGGGCAGACGGAATCCTGACGGCAGGCAAAAATGCCATGATCGAAGAAATTAAGGGCGTCTATGCCGATCTGGAACGGATCACGGAGCCGGTCAATGTCCATCTGGCGCAGGCGATGTGCTATGCCTGGATCTACGGCTCACAGAATAATCTGAAGAAGATCAGGATCTGCATGACCTATGTCAACCTGGAAACCGAAGCCGAGAAGAAATTCATGGAGGAGTACACGCTGGAGGAACTCCGGGACTGGTTCATGAATCTGATCGCGGAATATGAGAGGTGGTCCGATTTTCAGGTGCACTGGACGGAGAAGAGGAATGCCTCTGTCCACGGCCTGGAATTTCCCTTCCCCTACCGGAAAGGGCAGCACGAGCTGGTTGTCGATATTTACCGCACCATCCTGAGAAAGAAACAGCTTTTCGTACAGGCACCTACCGGGATCGGAAAAACAATGTCCGCTGTTTTCCCGGCGGTTCATGCGCTGGGAGAGAGAAAAGCGGACAAGATTTTTTATCTGACAGCCAGAACCATCACCAGAACGGTAGCCGAGGAAGCGTTTCTGATCCTCCGCGCGAAGGGAGTCTCCTGCAAATCCATCACCATCACAGCTAAAGAAAAAATGTGTATTCTGGACGAACCGGACTGCAATCCGGCGTCCTGTCCCCGCGCAAAGGGACATTTTGACCGGGTGAATGCGGCCATCTTCGAGATGCTGACCGAAGGCCGGGACTACACACGGGAGACCCTGCAGCAGCAGGCGGAGAAATGGAATGTCTGTCCGTTTGAAATGCAGCTGGATCTCTCTTATTTTATGGACGCGGTTATCTGCGACTATAACTATGTGTTCGACCCGAACGCGAAGCTGAAACGCTATTTCGGCGAGACGGGAAAGACCGGAGATTACCTTTTCCTGATTGATGAGGCGCATAACCTTGTAGACCGGGGCAGGGAGATGTACAGCGCGCAGATTTTCCGGGAGGATTTTCAGGACGCGGGAAAACTGGCAAAGGAAGTTCTGGCTCACCTCGATCAGACGGAGACAACAGGCTTTCCCGACGATAGTGGGGCGTCATTATTCTCTGAAACAGGGGTTCTGCAGGCAGGAACCGGGGAAGGAAGGAAGGCCGGGGCCGAAGCGGCTGCAGAGAGATCAGGAATTCCTGCGGAAGCAGCAGAAACAGGAGAACAACCCGCAGCAGTGACAGAGAGAGCTGTAATTCCTGCGGCAGCAGCGGAAACAGGAGAATTATCTGCAGCGACGACAGTCCGCCGGAAAAGCAGGGCGGACGAGAAGGAAAGAAAACGAAGGCAGAATCTCCGTTATAATTTGACCCGGATGCGGAAAACACTGCAGAAGTGCAGCCGGATCATGCTTGCCTACCGAAAGGAACAGGAAGCCCAGGAGGAATCGGAGGCCTGCGTGGAGGCGGTTTGGAAAAATCCGTTTGACGAATCCGGGGCAGGCAGGGGCCGGAACGGTCTCCGCAGAAAATATTTCAAGAGAAATTCCGTGGAAGAACTCTTCACGCAGCTGGTCAATCTGGCCGGGCAGACGGAGGAGGTTCTTTCCGACATGGGGGAAGGAGAACATCGGAAATCGCTTCTGAATTTTTATTTTCAGATCAGTGACTTTTTGAATATCGGCGACCTGCTGGATGAGAATTATGTGGTCTATTCCGCCGTTACCCGTCAGGATCGTTTTCTGCTCCGCCTGTTCTGTGTCAATCCCGCGCGGAATCTCCAGAACTGCCTGAACCGGGGCGTATCAGCGGTCTTCCTCTCCGCAACGCTGCTTCCCGTCCGTTACTATATGAGCCTTTTAAGCAGCCGGACGGACAATTACGCGGTCGCCATACCCTCTCCCTTTGACAGGAATAACCGTCTGCTTCTGATCGGACAGGATGTCAGCACGCTGTACAGCCGGAGGACGGCAGGGGAGTTTGAGAAAATCGCGGATTATATTTACGCGGCCGCGTCCGCCCGGAGAGGCAACTATCTGGCTTTCTTTCCCTCCTATCAGATGCTGCAGGATGTCTCGGAGATTTTTTCGGAAAAATACCCGGAGGAAAAAACCGCTGTTCAGGAGCCCTGCATGGAAGAAAAGCAGCGGGAAGAGTTTCTTCGGATGTTCCAGTCCGCGCCGCCGGAGGGAACAGGAAGAATCGGTTTCTGCGTCATGGGAGGAATCTTTTCGGAGGGAATTGACCTGACCGGGGAACGCCTGATCGGCGTGATCATCGCAGGCACAGGGATCCCCCAGATCGGGGAGGAACGGGAGCTGCTGAAAAATTATTATGACCGGAAAAACGGGAGCGGCTTTGATTATGCCTACCGGATTCCCGGAATGAATAAAGTGCTGCAGTCTGCAGGAAGAGTCATCCGCACGGCTCATGACAGGGGAGTCATCCTTCTTCTGGACAGCAGATTTGACATGCAGGAAAACCGGAGGCTGTTTCCCGCCGACTGGCGGGAGGACGCAAGACTCTGCAGCCTGAGTAATGTGAAGGACAGCCTTCAGAGCTTCTGGCAGGAGGACTGAACATTCTGTTCCGCTGCATGAAGATGGACAAAAGATTGAAGAAATGCCTTTAGGGCTTCTGGCAGGCAGACAAGGAGAAACAGAATGAATCTGATGAATCTGGAGCATATCAGCAAAGCATATGTCTCCCGTCCGATTCTGACGGACGTCACGGCGGGAATTGAGGACACCGATAAAATAGGAGTGGTCGGGGTGAACGGAACGGGGAAATCCACCTTTCTGGAAATTGCCTCCGGAACGATGGAGCCGGACAGCGGCCAGGTTATCACCCGCAAGGGCCTGCGGATCTCCTATCTGCCGCAGACACCGGCGTTTGATGCAGACAGAACGGTTCTGGAGAATGCCGTCTCGCGTGTTTCCGGGAAAGCCGATCACTGGGATGTGACGGGGGAGGTACGTGCCAGACTGCTGGAATTCGGGATTGATAATCCGGACATGACACCGGACAAACTTTCCGGCGGCCAGAAAAAACGGGCAGCCCTGGTCTCTGCCATACTTACACCCTGCGATCTTCTGATCCTGGACGAGCCCACCAACCATCTGGACGGAAGAATGATCGAGTGGCTGGAGGATTATCTCCGGAAATGGCGGGGAGCCCTGCTCATGGTCACGCACGACCGCTATTTTCTTGACCGGGTGACGAATCAGATTCTGGAACTGGACAGAGGAAAGGCATACCGCTATCACACCAATTATTCCGGATATCTGGAGCTGAAGGAAGAAAGATTGAACAGTGCTGTCGCCGCGGAGCGCAAAATGGCCGCTCTATACAAAAAAGATCTGGCCTGGATGATGCGGGGCGCAAGAGCGCGGTCCACCAAGCAGAAGGCTCATATCCAGCGCTTTGAAGCCCTGGCGAACCGGGAAAAAATCGTAGAGGAGCGGCAGATCCAGCTGGATTCCCTGTCCGGGCGCATGGGCAATAAAACCATCATTCTGGACGGAATCAGCAAGAGCTATCACGGAAAAACCCTGTTCCGCGACTTTACTTACCTGTTCCGGAAAACAGACAGGGTGGGAATTGTCGGCCCGAACGGCTGCGGAAAATCCACTCTGCTGAAATGTATCATCGGAGCGGTGCAGCCGGATTCCGGAACGGTAGAAATCGGCCAGACCATCAAGATCGGCTATTTCGGACAGGAAAATGAGGCGCTTATTCCGGACGAGCGCGTTATAGACTTCATCCGGGATACGGCGGAATATGTGCAGACCAGCGACGGGCTGGTTACCGCTTCATCCATGTGCGAGCGATTCCTTTTTGACGGGGAGATGCAGTACTCCCTGATCGAAAAGCTTTCGGGAGGGGAAAAGCGCAGACTCGCACTGCTGAAGGTGCTGATGGGGGCGCCCAACGTGCTGATTCTGGATGAGCCGACAAACGATCTGGATATTCAGACCCTTCAGATTCTGGAGGATTATCTGGATCGTTTTGCGGGAATCGTGCTTGTGGTCTCCCATGACCGGTATTTTCTTGACAGGGTCGTTACCCGCATTTTTGCGTTTCAGTCGGACGGGACGCTCTGGCAGAGTGAGGGCGGCTACACGGAATACCGGGAACACTGCGGAGAGACGGGCAGAGACCTGCTGTTCCGGGAGGAAGGAAGAGACAGCTCCGCGCAGGAAAATTCCGCAGGCACAGGGAAAAGCGGCGTGCCGGAAGGCGGAAACGGCAGCGGAAAACAGAACAGGCAAAATAGGGTCAGAAAGAAAAAACTGAGCTTTTCCGACCAGAGGGAATACGAGCATATCGAAGAGGAAATAGAAGAGCTGGAGCAGAAGAGCGCGGAGCTGGAAAAGCAGATGGAGGAAGCAGCAACCGATTACGGCAGACTGGCGGAGATTTCCAGAGAAAAAGAAGAGACAGATGCCAGGCTGGACGAGCGGCTGAACCGGTACATCGAGCTGCAGGAGCTCGTAGAGGAGCTGGAGAAGCAGAATTAGAATCGGAATATTCATTTTTTATGGTATACAGCCGGATTGCTGGAAAGCACAGGAAGGGCTGACGTGTTATACATGACAAGAATTTCTTTACAAGAAATTCGTTTTGTGCATGCTGCACGGCAGCCCTTTCTCTGGTACGTTCATCCGTTTTGAAAATGTTTTCCGGCAGTCTTGTTTTCCGCTGCTGTCTTTACAGAGAATGCCGGAAAAGTGCAGATATTGACATCTGCAGGGACATTGTATTACAGATCAGAAAACCTCCTTTTCCATGTGTGTAAGTTATACAGATTTTAATCATCTTGAAAGATGCACCGACCGGTGCGCAGAGAACGGACGAACGTCCATGTACATCATAACATAGCGGAAGGGTTAAATTCTATCCCAAGGTGGAATTTAGTTTTGCAATTAACTATTACATCACAGATGCAAGTATTCCCTTGACTTTTTTGGAGGCGCTGCCTATAATTGCGTCAGTAAAGCGATGAAGAGAAGAGTAGGCTGTGGAATTCCCAAGAGACAGGTTCGGCTGGTGAAAGAACCCGGACAGATGCAGCTGAAGACCACCTCCGAGCGGCCCCAATACGGCCCGGTGATTCCGTTATCGTCATGAAAAAAGAGGCTGCCGGAATGTCCTTTTATGGACAGGACGAAGCAGCAAGCAGGGTGGAACCGCGGATCAGAGTATTCGTCCCTCACAGACTTTGTTTAGAAGTCTGTGAGGGATTTTTGCATACAGGACGGATTTTCGAAAAAGGCCTGGGAACAGGAAGCTTTTTCTCATTCCGGATCTGGCAGCAGGCAGAAACGGGAAGTGGCGCGGAAGCGGCACAGAGACGTCTCTGCAGCATCTGTCCGCCCCTACAGAAGACTGCATGTTGATCGGGGTTACAGTCTGATTCCGTTCGTGACATGCACATTGCCAACAATGAGGCTGTACGTTGTTCAGGGTTTCAGTTCTGATTCTCCAGAACTGACAGAGAAAGGAGTTCAAATGGAGCGCGAAGAGTATTTACAGGTTTACCGTCATTCCCTTGCCCATATTCTGGCAAAGGCGGTTATTGAGATTTTCGGGAAAGACAAAGTGCAGTATGCGATCGGACCGCAGATTGAAAACGGTCTGTACTATGATTTTGTCCTGCCCAGGACGCTTACCACGGATGATTTCAAGATGATTGAGGACAAGATGCACGAGATCATCAAACGCCGTGAGCCGTGGACAAGAAAGGAAGTTTCCCGTCAGGAGGCGCTGGAGCTTTTTCAGGGACAGAAATTCAAAACAGAGCTGATCCAGGATCTTCCGGAGGACGAGACAATCACCATCTATTACACCGGTGATGATTATGTTGATCTCTGCCGGGGACCTCATGTGGACAATTCCCAGGAACTGATGAATGCTGCCTTTGAAATCCGTTCCGTGTCCGGTGCTTACTGGAGAGGAGACGAGAAGAGAGATCAGCTGCAGAGAATTTATGTCTATGCGTTTCCGGATAAAGCCCAGCTGAAGGAATTCAAGAAGTTCCTGAAAGAAGCTGCTGAGAGAGATCACAAAAAGATCGGACCGCAGCAGGAACTGTTTATGTTTGACGAGACCGCACCGGGCATGCCTTACTGGCTTCCCAGAGGATGGAAGCTGTTTAACGCTCTTCTGGATTTCTGGAGAGGAATCCACGAGAAGCACGGCTATCAGGAAATTTCCGGACCTGTCCTGAGCAATTCCAGGCTGTGGCAGACATCCGGACACTGGGGACACTATAAGCAGAACATGTTTATCATCCCCGGAGTAAAAGAGGATGAGAGCGATTACTACGCCTGCAAGCCGATGAACTGCCCGAACGCCATCCTGGTTTATCAGAACCGTCTGCGTTCCTACAGAGATCTGCCGTTCCGTATCAATCAGGTGGATGTGATTCACAGAAAGGAAAAATCCGGAGAGCTGAACGGGCTGTTCCGTGTGCAGATGTTCCGTCAGGATGACGCTCATATTCTGGTTTCCGAAGAACAGATCGCCGATGAGATCAAAGACATCATGGAAATCGCGACGGAAATCTACGGAACCTTCGGACTGACCTACCGGGCGGAGCTTTCTACCAGACCGGATGATTACATGGGAGACATCAACGTCTGGAACAAGGCAGAGGCCGAGCTGAAGGATATCCTGAATGATGTCTACGGAGAAGGCAACTACGAGGTAAACGAGGGAGACGGAGCCTTCTACGGACCGAAGATTGATCTGAAGATGAAGGACGCTCTCGGAAGGGAGTGGCAGATGGGAACCATTCAGCTGGATTTCCAGCTTCCGCTTAACTTCCATATGAAATACGCGGCACAGGACGGCAGCGTAAAGCAGCCGGTTATGATCCACCGCGCCATCTTCGGATCCATGGAGCGCTTTATCGGAATCCTGATCGAGAACTACAAGGGGGCGTTCCCGTTCTGGCTCAGCCCGTATCAGGTAGGCGTCGTTCCGATCCGCACCGAGCACAACGAGTATGCGGAAAAAGTAGTGTCCGCTCTTCGTGAAGCCAGTGTCCGCACAGAGGTGGATTACGATGACAAGAACATGAACGAGAAGATTAAAACCTTCAAGACATTCCGCGATCCCTATATTGTTGTTGTCGGAGACAAGGAAGCGGCGGAAGGAACGGTATCGATCACCGTGCGCGGACAGAAACAGCAGCTGCACGGGGTTCCGCTGGAAAAACTGGTGGAGATGTGCAGAACCATGAACCGGGAGCACTCCAAAGAGCTGATTGCTTCGGTGGAATAATTTTCCGTACGCCTTGAAAAAGACAGATATTTCCCGTACAATAGAACTGTTATTCAGAAGTCAGAAAAAACTCGTATGGGGGTATAAATATGGCTAAGAGAGTACTGTTGTTTATCATCAGCCTGGTTTTAATTGCCGGGATGGGAACGTTTGTCGGACTGAAGGTTCACAAGATGCAGAATACGCAGGATCAGCTGAACGCGCAGGCACAGGCGGAGGCGCAGCAGGAAGCGGCGGTGACGTCTACACCGACACCCACACCTACAGAGGCTGTAACTTCTGCCTCTTCTGTGACGGAGACACCGACACCCACTCCTACCGAGACACCGACTCCTACACCGGAGGCAGTTGCGGCGGGAATCAGCATCCGCGGGGACAGCTTTGATACAGATGACGCAGACCAATCCATCGGTTATCCGGCCAAGCTGCAGACGATTCTGAAGGATAACGGATATGACTACACGGTGGAGGACAACACCTGGAATATGTCCGGTTCCCTCTCACAGATGGCGCTGGCAGGAGTCAGCGACGAGGATATCCAGAATTTTATCAGCGGACACGCGGATAAGATGGCTGCTCTCGGCGTAGAGGGAAGCGCCACGGAAACGACGGTCAGGGATGATCTGGATCAGTACAAAAAAGACCGCGATGATCTGAACTATATTCCGGTTATCTGCATCGGCTATTACGGCGGCTGGGGCTACGATGTATCGGAGCTGGTAGAGCAGGAAAAGAAGATCCTTGCAACCTACACCAACCAGGATAAGTATATTATCTGCGGGTTCTATCCGGACAGCAGCGTTGTTTCCATCAATACCGATGATTATGACAATGCGCAGATTTCCGCTTTCGGTGATCACTACATCAACCTCTCGCTCCATATTGATGAGGCAGCTTATTCCGAGGCCGGACATGAGCAGATGGCACAGGCTATTTATCAGAAACTGTCCGATCTGGGATATCTGGATGCCAACGCGACTGCACCGGCAGAAAGCTCTTCCGATACGACACAGAGCACAGAAGGGCAGACTGCCACAGAAAATACAGATGCCACAGCAGCCTGATCCGGCTGAAGATTCTTTGCCGGTGACAGGGAAAATATTAAGAAATTTTTTGCAGGCGGTCATCTGTTTGGCGCACAGAAATCAGATTGTTGTTAAAGCATAAGCCCCGGTTTTCCGGGGCTTTTTTTCAGCGTTTGACAAGTAAAAAGTCATGTGCTAATATACTCATGTTGTCTCTCCGGACAATGTAATGCTATGCGTCTGTAGCTCAGCGGATAGAGCAACGGTTTCCGGTACCGTGTGGCGGGGGTTCGATTCCCTCCAGACGCGCTTCTAACCTTATGGGAATTTTACTCAGTCGGATGAATCCTATTCACCCGGCTTTTCTTATATAATGGCAGCCATTATAACAGCCGCAATAATAATAGAACAATAATAACGGCTGCAATAATAACGAAACAATCATAACGGTAACAATAATTACAGCAGTTATAATAACAGCAGCTATAATGGCTTCAGGGAGGGATTGCTTTGCGGATCAACAAATACCTTAGCTCCTGCGGGGTCTGCTCCCGGAGAATGGCGGACAGTCTGGCCGCAGGGGGAAGAGTCCGGATAAACGGCAGCCCTGCGGAGCCGGGCAGCCGGGTGGAGGCAGGGGATGTTGTTACGGTGGACGGGACGGTAGTTTCCCTGCCGGAGACAAAGACCTATCTGAAATTCTATAAACCAACAGGTGTTGTCTGCACTTTCGAGAAGAAGGAGAAAAACAACCTGACCGGTTTCCTGCCTGACCGGAAAAGAGTAACTTATGCCGGCAGGCTGGATAAAAATTCAGAGGGGCTGCTGATTTTAACGGATGACGGAGACCTGATCCAAAACATGATGGCGGCCAGAAATGCCCATGAGAAGGAATACGAGGTGACTGTCGGCAGTCCGGTTACGGATGAATTCCTGGAACAGATGAGGAATGGCGTTTATCTTCCGGAACTGAAAATAAAAACACGGCCGTGCCGGGCATGGAAAACAGGGGAACGGAAGTTCCGGATTGTCTTAACACAGGGTTTAAACCGTCAAATTCGGAGAATGTGCGGCGCACTGGGCTTTCGTGTGGTAGAATTAAAACGTTTCCGCGTGGTAAATGTGCTGCTGGGGGATCTGCAGCCGGGCGAAAGCTGTCCACTGACAGGGAAGGAACTGGAAACATTGCTTCGGATAACCGGTCGGCAGCAGGACAGCACCGCAAATTCAGCGGAGAAGTAGAATACCGGAGAATGAAAGTTGAAAAAGTAATAGCTGATTGGAAAACCATGACAGAACCGAAAAGAAGCAGCGGCATAGGAATACCTGAGGATACCTGACGCGGAAAGCAGGAGAGAACTTTGGAAGATAAGAAAAAAAGAATGCGGGAGCTTGTGGACACCCTGAACCAGGCGGCAAAGGCATATTATGCCGAGGACAGGGAGATCATGAGCAATTATGAATATGATGCCCTCTATGATGAGCTTCTCGGTCTGGAAAAGGAAACAGGAATGGTTCTTGCCAATTCGCCGACCCACCGGGTCGGGTATGAGGCGGTGGATTCTCTGCCCAAGGAGAGACATGAATCGCCCATGCTCTCCCTGGACAAGACCAAGGACGTGGAGCAGCTGCGGAGCTTCATCGGCAGGCACCGGACACTTCTGTCCTGGAAAATGGACGGGCTGACCATTGTTCTGACTTACCGGAACGGAGTCCTGGAGAAAGCCGTAACCCGTGGAAACGGCATCATCGGCGAGGTGGTTACCAATAACGCGAGAACCTTTGTCAATCTTCCCCTTCAGATTCCGTACCAGGGAGAGCTGATCATTCGCGGAGAGGCGATTATCAATTATCCGGATTTTGAAAAGATCAACGAGGAAATTGATGATGTAGACGCAAAATACAAAAATCCCCGCAACCTCTGCAGCGGTTCCGTGCGGCAGCTGAATAACAAAGTGACCGCACAGAGGCATGTGTATCTGTACGCGTTCTCCCTGGTACGCGCCATTCCGGAACCGGATTTCAAAAATTCCAGAGAACAGCAGTTCCTCTGGCTGCAGAAACAGGGCTTTACCACAGTGGAGTGGAGAGCTGTAACAGCAGACACGCTGGACGATGCGATGCACTATTTTTCCACGCAGGTGGCGGAAAATGAATTCCCTTCTGACGGCCTTGTCGCCCTGTATGATGATATCGCCTACGGGGACAGCCTCGGCACTACGGCGAAATATCCCCGGAATGCCTATGCATTCAAGTGGGCGGACGAAAAAAGAACGACCCATCTGCTGGAGGTAGAGTGGAGCCCTTCCCGCACCGGACTGCTGAATCCGGTGGCGGTCTTTGAACCGGTGGAGCTGGAGGGAACCACCGTTACCCGCGCCAGCGTGCATAACGTGAGCATCGTAAAGGAACTGCAGCTCGGGATCGGAGACGAGCTGGAGGTCTACAAGGCCAACATGATCATCCCCCAGATTGCGGAAAACCTGACCAGAAGCGGGACACTTCCCATTCCGGACAAGTGCCCGGTCTGCGGAGGACATGCGGAAATCCGCGCGGTAAACGAGGCGCAGTCCCTTTACTGTGAAAATCCGGACTGCCCGGCAAAAGCCATGAAGTCCTATACGCTGTTTGTCAGCCGGGATGCGCTGAACATCGAGGGACTTTCAGAGGCGACCCTGGAAAAATTCATGGCGCACGGGCTGATTCATTCTTTCGTGGATATTTTTCATCTGGATCAGCATAAAAATGTCATTGTGGCCATGGACGGTTTTGGCCTGAAGTCCTATGAAAATCTGCAGGCCAGCGTGGAGAAGGCAAAGCATACCACGCTTTCCCGCTTTTTGTACGGCTGCGGCATTCCGAACATAGGGCTTGCCACGGCAAAGTTAATCTGCCGTGCCTTTCAGGAGGACCCGGACAAGGTGCGGAACGCAGATGTGGAAGAGCTCAGCGCCATCGACGGGATCGGAACGGTAATCGCAGAGGGCTATGTGCAGTGGTGGACAGAGCCCCGGCATAGAGAAATGTTTGACAGCGTGCTGCGCGAGCTGGAACTGACCCGTGAATACGATCAGCAGACCGAAAACCGTCTGCAGGGAAAAGTATTCGTGATAACCGGCAGCCTGGAGCATTTTTCCAACCGGAACGCCCTGAAGGAATTCATTGAAAAACAGGGAGGAAAGGTGACGGGAAGCGTAAGCTCCAAAACAGACTATCTGATTAACAATGATGTACAGTCCACATCCGCAAAAAACAAAAAGGCCAGAGAGCTGGGAATCCCCATTCTGTCCGAAGAGGATTTCCTGAGATTGATGGAAAAACCGGCCTCCGGTATAACGGAAGAGTATTCCGGAATACCGAAGAAAGATGAAATATAGCAGAAACACGAAACGCAGCAAACAGCTATCATTGAAACGAGGTGTATCGAAATGCCAATCCGAGTACAGAACGACCTTCCGGTGAAAGGAATTCTGGAGGAAGAAAATATTTTTGTCATGGACGAGAGGAGAGCACTGTCCCAGGACATCCGCCCTCTGCAGATCCTGATTCTGAATCTGATGCCGCTGAAGGAGGATACAGAACTCCAGATTCTCCGGCTTCTTTCCAATTCACCGCTGCAGCTGGACATTACATTCATGATGGTAAAAACCCATCATGTAAAAAACGGCTCCATCAGCCATCTGAACAAGTTTTATCAATGCTTTGAGGAAATAAAAGAAAACTACTACGACGGCATGATCATCACAGGCGCGCCCATAGAGATGATGGAGTTTGAAGAAGTGGATTACTGGGATGAACTGAAGCAGATTTTCAGCTGGACAGAAAAGCATGTCACCTCCACTATGTTCCAGTGCTGGGGCGCCCAGGCTGCTCTGTACTATTTTTACGGCATTCAGAAGCATGTTCTTTCGGAAAAGCTGTCCGGCCTTTACTGGCACAGGGTTCTGAACAGAAAAATCCCGCTGGTCCGCGGCTTTGATGATATCTTTCTCTGCCCGCATTCCAGACATACCGACGTGGCACTCGAGGATTTAAGAAAAAATCCGGAGATTACCGTATTGGCAGAGTCGGACGAAGCAGGCTTCTTCCTGGCAATGGCGGATAACGGGCGGAAGGTGTTCGTACAGGGGCATCCGGAATATGACCGCATGACGCTGGACAAGGAATACCACAGGGATGTGGACAAGGGAATGGAGAATGTCATGATCCCCAGAAACTATTATCCGGGAAATGATCCCTCCCAAAAACCCCTGCTTACCTGGAGAGCCACATCCACCAACCTGTATTTCAACTGGCTGAACTTCTACGTCTACCAGGTAACACCGTACAACCTGTACGGAATCCCGGAAAAAAACTGAAGGCAGAGGGTGCGGATGCAGAAAGTGAGGGATTCTGTTTTGCTGTTCCGGACAGAAACGCTGACGGAAATATGGGAAAAAGCCTGAAAAATCGAGCCAAAATGCTCTTAACTTTGTACACAATAATTTGTATACCAGACTTGAATCCGCGAGAACGACTGCCTATAACTGATTATTACAAGCGGTGCGGGATCCATTCCTGCATCGCTTTTCTTTCTGCTTTCTTCATCCTGAGATGCATCAGACTTTATTTGATCATGTTCAATTTAACAAAGTCTGTTGAGCGGTATTTCCTTTATGCCTTGACTATTCCTATTAAATAGGGGATGTTAAAACTAGTGAAGAGGCAAACCAGACAAAGGAAGAACGGGAAAACCAGACGGTTATAAATTTTCTTTTGGAGAAGTCTGTCATCGCAACGGAGGCGGAAATAATGAGCGAGATATACGAAAGTATCATGCGTGGTCTTCAAGAAGTGGCTGATGATGCTGCCGGAAGGAAGAAACTGCCAAGAAAAACAGTCACAGTGGCTCCTGGGATGGATTGCAAGGTTTCGAGGGCAATAGGGAGGCGAAGCGCGGGCAGCGGGTGCATGAAATGATGTTGTTTTCCAGAATTATAAGTCTGTTGATAGGATATTTGTGTGGGTGTGTGCTTACCGCCGAGATCGTGACGCGTCGGCTGACCGGAAAGCCGTGTAAGAAGCTGGGAACAACCGGAAATCCGGGAATGGCAAATGTAATGGCACATCTGGGCTTTAGGCCGGGCATCCTTGTCCTGGCGGGCGATCTGGCTAAAACTGTGGTTGCGGTATTGGTGTCTTTGCTTCTATTTCATAAGGCAGGACATGTTATTATATACTATGTGGCACTTGGTACAACGCTGGGGCACAACTATCCATTCTGGCAGCATTTTCATGGCGGTAAAGGTGTTGCAACCTCCTGCGCAGGCTATTTCCTCTGCAGCCCTGCAGCCGGGCTTCTTTCGATGATTGCGGGAATGCTTGTGGTATTTGCAACCGGATATCTGGGGCTGGGGGCAATTATTATTGCCGCGGCATTTGTTCCGTTTTCCTTTGGAATATACGGGGCAGAAGCGGGTATCATCGCTGTGATTTTTGCGGTACTGATGCTCCTGAAACACCTGCCGTCGGTTCTTGGCATCTCCAAAGGGACAACGGAAAAAGTGGATGTACTTGGTGCGATAAGAAGAAAAATGAGCCGAAACGGAGATCATCGGAACAATGGATGAGCTGCATCACGAACCAAGAAGAAGCGATATCGTCTCCCGGATTCTTTTTTCGGATATGCAGCATGTTGTCCGTAAACAGAGGACCTGCAATATGGCATTTATAGACATCGACCTCGCTCCAAAAGAGTTCCTGCCCACATATCAATAAGAGCTTTGCAGGATGATTGCCACAAAGTTTGTAATTATCATCCACAGCCACAAGTCCATAGCTTTTTCTGATCTCATGAAATCCTTTGGTCAGTCGTATGTAATACTCCAGCGGCGGCATCGGCTGGAAATTTCCAAAACAGGCATTTTTGAAACGCAGTGAGGATCAGCTTCTGTGCCCTGGCCAGAGCCACTGCTTCCATGGGAGTCCCCTTTGAAGTGACTTTTCCGTAAAAAGAAGGGTGCGGCAAAGGTAAAGGAAGAGAAGAAACTGCGGGATTTCGAGGTGGAGGTAAAACACCGGAAACTCCATGGGCAGCTTTCGTTTCTGGCGGAGGATACAGAGAATGGGAAGTATGTTTTTCTCCTGAATCTCACCAATTTTACTGTTGCCATGCCGGAGGCGGCGTCAGAGCCGTAAGCAGAGCGGTCGGCACACGGGTGACGGTTCAGCAGCAAGCGTAAAAAGAACTCCGGAATTCTCATATGAAAGAATTCCGGAGCTCTTTCTCAGCAAGCGACGGGAATCGAACCCGCCTCCCGAGCTTGGGAAGCTCGTGTTCTACCGATGAACTACGCCTGCACAACGAAGTTAGTTTAACATAAATTCATCTTCCGCGCAAGGGCGCGAAGGCAAATTTATGAATTGAAATTGAAAAAATCCGATACCGTCTTTTTTATCTCCGTCATTTTCTTCGCGGGCACAGGCAGACTGCGTCCGTCCAGCAGAATGGCGTCCCGCTCGGAAAACCGGGCAATCTTACTCATGTTCACAATATTAATCCGGCTGATTTTCAGAAAGACGGGGCTCAGCTTCGGCAGGAATTCCTTCAGCTGCATTCTTGTCCGAATGGTGGAATCCGCCAGGTAGATTTCGGTATATTTGTCATCGGATTCCAGATAGTAGATTTCGCTTTCGCTGATAAAGTGCATCACGTGGACGGTGTCGGTGATCACCAGCTGCCGCGGGGTCAGCTTTTCCCTCACCTGGTGCCGGATATAGTTCTTAATATAAGCGCTCATCTTGGAGGGAAAATGCTCGCCTTCGGTGACCATCCATTCCCCGATCGGGCTGGAATTGGAAAGATGCACCAGAGAGAGCTGCTCCCCGCTCAGCCGCCAGATAGCCACACACCGCTGCTCCCCGGCGATTGCGTGCTCGGCATTGTCCCGGCTCATGACATAGTAGGAGCCGATGACCGTGCAGATACAGCCGTTATTTTGGGCAAGCAGATAGCGCTGGTTGGAAAGATAGCAGGGCGGAAGGTCAAGCAGGACCTTCTCGATATCCGCCCGGAATTTTTCAAAGCCGATATCAAACTGCTCCTTCTGCGCCCCGATCCAGGTGATGTCCGGACTGGCAACGGCGAAAACCGGTTCCGGGTTTCCGCTGTAAAAAGCTTCCATAAATTCCGAAGTCAAGTGAACGGTTTTCTCTGCTATCTGCCTTCTCATTGCACCGCCTCCTTCTTCTTAATCCCTATTATAGCAAAATAGACAGAAAATAAAACATAAAAATAAACACTTGTTCGAGAATGAGCGAAAAATAACGAAATAAATGTTAATAGTAAGACAAAGATTCTTTTTGACCTTTTATGTTGACACAATGTAAATTTTCTAGAAATTCACACCCGGTTTTCGGTCATTCACGCCAAAATGTTGTTTGGGATATTGCCTGTAATTTATAATGTATTCAAAGTAGTACACGTATGCTCATGATATTTCAGAATAATCAAATAATTATCGAAATTGCGTGGGCGTGCGGAAAAAGTCAACATACGGAGGGTAAACGGGTATGAAGAAAAGAAAAGGAACAAGGTTTCTCAGTATCCTGCTTGCACTTTGCGTCATTGCGACGACAGGCGTAATTTCACCGCTGCATACAGGCGCGGAGTCTGTGGACAGCGCGCCTGTTACAGAAGAGGCATCGCAGGAACAGACAGCAGAAGCTTCTGTCTCCCCGGCTGCGGAGGTTTCCTCTGCGGGTACACAAGAAGCCGCGTCGGAGACAGAAGAAACAGCGGCGGTTACAGAGGAAACGGCGGCGCCGCAGGACGGACAGCAGTCCGTAAGTCCGGCAGCGGCTGAAGAAACACAGCAGCAGGCTGCTGCGGCAGGCAGTTCCACCGATGCAGCGGCATCCGGGGAAGACACCTCTTCCGCGGCCGACGGCACGGAAGCTGCCACGGCAGAAGAACCGGCGGCAAATGCCGCAGAGGAAACACCTGTGGAGGAAGGACAGGAAGAAGCAGTGTCCTATCCGGAGCAGAGCTTTACCGGAACAGCCAATAACGTGACGGTCAACGTCTATGCCCCGGAGGGCGTATTCCCGGAAGGCACAACCATGTCCGTCACCGGAGTTTCCAGTGAGACGGCCATGAGTATTGCCGGCGAGGCGGCGGACAGCGGCACGGAAGTGGTGGACGCCATCGGCGTGGACATCACTTTCCGGGATGCCTCCGGCCAGGAGATCGAGCCGAAGGACGGACAGAGCGTGCAGGTCAGCATGAGCGTGGAAGCGGGCAGCGCCCTCTCCGGCGACAGCTTCTCCGTCGTACATCAGGAGGACACCGGAGCGGTGGAGACCGTCACACAGGAAGCCTCCGCGGACGGCGCAGTGTTCACGGCGGACGCGTTCTCCATCTATGTCATCACCGGTGCCGGAACCGCACAGCAGACTCCGGCGGTAGAGACATGGAACTTCTACGGAGCGGACAACACGACGCTTCTCTCCACACAGAGCGTGAAAAACGGAGAGACGATCGTATCTCCGGAGACGCCGGAGAAGGACGGCTATCTCTTCCAGGGCTGGGCGTATTCTGTGGAAAGCGCAGCATCCGGTATGGTGGATGTAACCGCCTTTACAACCAGGACGGTGGACGTATCCATTCCGCAGACGATCAATCTGTACCCTGTGTTCAGCCAGAAGCTGTATGTATTCTTTACGGATACCTACGGGCGGGTATGGCAGACAAAGGAAGGAAAGGAAGGAGATAAGATTTCCACCTCTGACGTCACCCTTCCGCTTGGCTCGGAGAAGTCCGTCACCGGATGGTATACGGACAGCGCTCTTGCAGGTGAGGCAGTTACAGAGGTCACGCTGGATAATTCTGACGTCAAACTTTATCCGAAGGTGGAGTCTGGACATTACCTGTTCTTCTCCTCCGGGGAAGGCGCCTCCTATGTGGCTCCGCAGTTTGTCTCCGCGAATGCCGTAACAGCGAAACCGGCAGATCCGACCAGAAGCGGCTACACTTTTGTGGGCTGGTCCGCCTCCCAGAATCCTGCCACGGCGGATTACACATTCGGCGGAAACCTCACCGAGAACACAACGGTCTACGCGGTATGGGAAGCAAAGGCAGATACGAAGTACACGGTTATTTACTGGAAGCAGTCGGTCAACGACGATAAGAATAAGAATGCTGACGACAGCCAGAAGACCTACGATTACGCGGGTTCCGATACCAGAACTGGAACCAGCGGGCAGACGGTTTCTCCAATGAGAAGTGACCAGAACAAAGGCTATACAGGATTTCATTATAATTCGTCCAAATCGGTAGCTGTCACCATCAACGGAGACGGCACCACTATCCTGAATGTCTACTACGACAGGAATACGCTGACGATTGATTTTTATAAGTACAGCAGGAACTGGATAGGAGGGACATGGACGAAGGATGATACGTTTACCGGTCTCTACGGACAGACACTGGCTCAGAACGGATATACCTGGCCGTCGGAATACGATTGGTACAATAGAAGCGAAAGTAATCGGCTGACATTTCTGGATGCTTTTATCTTTGATAATCTTGAACCTTATGGGGATGCAACCAGCATCAGCTTGTACAGATACGACAGCAGTGGCTTGTATACCATCAACCATTATAAGCAGAACTTGGACGGAACTTACAGCAACACTCCAACGAACTCTACCAATACAAGGACTGGAACTTTTTACTTCAGCAATAAATATAATGGCTTTACTATAGACAGCTATTACACGTACGGTATGGACAGATGGGAGCCTGCATCTGCCGGAGAAAGCACAGAGTATAACTCGAACCTGTATATCCTTTATAGAAGAAACTCGTATCCTCTTTCTTTCTATAATTATAACAGAACGGCGAAAACGGAATCAGTGCTTTATGAGGCTTCCCTGAAGTCCTACGAATCCTATGTGCCGGAGAGACCGTCGGATCTTTCGGATGAGTTTACTTTCGAGGGCTGGTACAAGGATCCGGAGCTTACACAGAAATTTGATTTTAATCAGACCATGCCGGCGGGCGGTATCACGCTCTACGCGAAGTGGGCGGAGCCGACCTACAACGGGACAGTGCATCTGACCATCGATGGAAGCGGAACATCTACCGGCCTTACCATCGGTTACGGCGCGACCATCAGCGAGGCAGATATGCCTACCGTAGTGGATGCAGACGACAAAACCGTGTTCCAGGGAAATGACAAGAATACGGTGACCCTTCCCAAAGATGTGGACTGGATCGGCTGGGCGACAAAGGACGGCACACAGTACACCGCCTTCCATTTCGCGACGCGGATTTACAGTGATATTACGCTGTACCCGTATTACGTGAGCAAAACCAAATATACGGTGACATACGATGTGAACGGCGGAAGCGGAACGGTCGCAGACAGCAAGAATTACGCGAGCGGCGCTTACGCGGACATCCAGTCCGGGGATGGTGTCACGGCGCCGGAAGGAAAGGCTTTCCTGTACTGGAATACAGATAAAGAAGGCAACGGAATTTCCTACTATCCGGGCGATAAGCTTCAGGTAACCGACAAGGTAACACTTTACGCGGTTTACGGCGATCCGGCCGAGACCACCAGCCTTACCTACAAAACCAACTATCCGGCGGGCTCCGGTCTGGAGGATGCGGATAAGCTGCAGTCTGTAAACGAGTCGGAGACACTGCAGAATAACGCCTCTTTCCAGGCACTTACGCTTACGGACGCGGGATTTCCGGTGCCGGAAGGATATTATTTCACCGGGTGGAATACCGAGGAGAGCGGCAGCGGAACCTCCGTGGCAGCGGGCACGAAAATCCTGGTGGACGCGAAAGGAACCAATACACTCTACGCACAGTGGGAGAAAAAGCAGGCGGTTGTCCTGACGGTGACAGGAAAGACAGCAAGCGTTCCCTATGACGGAAAGGAACATTCGGTCAAAGGGTATACCACTGCCATCACCGTGGACGGGGTGGCGGCCACCACTCTTCCGGGAAATCTGCAGCTGGATGAGACAAAAGCGAAAGACAAGGCAGCATCCGGTACAGACGCAGGTACATATTCGATCGGACTTGTGGAGGGAGATTTCTCCATAACCGGAAGCGATCTGGAGAGATACAGCGTAACTGTGCAGGTGACAGACGGCAGCCTGGCAATTCTGCCAAGAACCGTCACCCTGACGTCCGCAAGCGCGAAAAAACAGTATGACGGAACCGCTCTCACGGCGCCGAATGTGACAATCGGAAGCCTTGGCTTTGTCAATGGAGAAGTAACATCCATTACGGCGACAGGTTCGCAGACAGCGGTAGGAACATCAGATAATAAACCGATAGAAATTGTAAAGGGAACAAATTACAAAGACAGCAACTATGAGATTACAGAAGATTACGGCACGTTGACAGTGACGCAATCCACAGCTGCCTTTACCATCACGGCGAAAGGCGCGGAAAAGACCTATGACGGGACGGCTCTTACCGAAAACGGCTATACCGTAACCAAACCGCAGGGATTCGAGAAATTCGAGGTGACTGCAGTTGTCAGCGGAACCATTACGGATGCCGGAACTGCGTATAATATCGTTGATTCCTACACGATTAAAGATCCGTCCGGAAAAGACGTTACCAGAAATTTCACAAATGTAACAACAGTAAAAGGAACCCTGACGGTCAAATGCAGAGAGGTGACGCTGCACTCGGAGTCGAAGGAAAAAGAGTACGACGGCACAGCGCTCACGGCTCCGGCGGTGACGACCAGTGACCCCGCATTTGTGGACGGAGAGGTAACGGACATCAAGGCGATCGGAACTATCACGGATGTCGGCTCTGTTACAAACACCATTTCCTATACGGGAACGGAAAAATTCAAGGCGGCTAACTACGACATTAAGCTGGATGAAGGAAAGCTGACGGTAAGCAAGAGCTCGAAGAAAATTACGGTTACAGCGGAAAGCGCGGAAAAAACCTATGACGGGACAGCATTGACAAACAACAAATATGAGGTAGACGGTCTGCCGGATGGCTTTAGCGTCAGCGACGTAACGGTCACCGGTTCGGCTACCAATGTAACCGACACCAAATCCGGAAACAATGTAGTGACTGGCGGGAAAATCCTGAATGCTGAAGGCAAGGATGTAACCGAGTATTTTGCCAATATCACACGGATCAACGGCACGCTGAAAATCCTTCCGCGCCAGGTAAAGCTTACCTCCGCGACGGACAGCAAGAAATACGATGGAGTTCCTCTTACCAACAGCACGGTCACAGAGGGCGGCGACAAGTTTGTATCAGGAGAAGTAATAGATCTGAAGGCAACTGGAAGCCAGACAGAAAAAGGTACTTCCAATAACCCGATTTCCTACAACACGGTAACGGGTAAATTTAGGGCTGAAAACTATGAGATTGAGGAGGTTATCGGGACGCTGACCGTCTACGCCGCCGACACAGAGCTGGTTCTTACGGCTCCTTCCGGAACCTGGGAGTACGACGGAACAGTGCATTCCACAGGAAATAACGTGACGACTACATGGCCTTCCGCAGATGACGCGGCGAAGTATACGGTTTTCGCAACGGTGTCCGGCTCGGTGAAGGATGTCGCAGACGGAACGGTAGCCAATGTGATTGATACGAGCAGCATTAAAATTACGGATAGCACCGGCAAGGATGTAACCGGTAATTTTGATACGTCTAAGATCAAAACAGTAAACGGAACGCTGAGCGTCTATGCGCGCCAGGTAACGCTGACATCCGAGAGTGCGGAGAAGCCCTATGACGGAACCGCCCTTACCGCGCCGGATGTGACGGTCAGCGGCAGCGGCTTTGTAAAGGGAGAAGTATCGAACCTGAAGGCGACCGGTTCTGCCCTTACGACAGATGACGGAGAGGTTATAAACACTATTGAGTGGACTGCAGGAAAGAACTTCGATTCCAGGAACTATACGATCGTAAAGCATGAGGGCAAGCTGAAAATCACGCAGAATCAGGCGGTCATCACGGTAACGGCAGGAAGCGCAACCAAGGTCTATGACGGAAAAGTGCTGACTAATAGCGCGGCGACAGTCACCGGGCTGCCGAAAGGGTTCACAGCGACGGTTACGGTGGAAGGCTCTGCTAAAAAAGTGTCAGATACAACAACCGGAAACAATAAGGTGGCAGCAGTTAAAATTACCAAAGACGAGAAGGATGTCACCAATCAGTTTGCGAACATTACAAAGAAGGACGGAACCCTGACCATTACGAAACGTCCGGTTACCCTGAAGTCGGAATCCGGTTCAAAGCCCTATGACGGCACCGCGCTGGAACTGCCGAAGGTAACAATCACCGGAGACGGCTTTGTGGACGGAGAAATCGCAGAGGGAAGCATAAAGGCGACCGGTTCGATAACAGAGGTCGGGTCGGTAACAAACAGCATTACTTACAGCCCGAAGCTTCTTGGAAACTTTGATGAAGACAATTACGTGATTACAAAGGAGGAGGGAACCCTTTCCATCAGCAAGGCGGAGATCGCGTTCCGTGTTACGGCGAACAACCATACCTGGCCTTATGACGGGAAGGCACATACGGACAGCGGATACACAGTGACCATTCCGGATAACTACAAAGAGACTTATGGAAAATTTACGGTGGAAGCTGTTGTGGAAGGCTCCGTGACGAATGTAACGAAAAAACCGGTGGCAAATAAAATCACGAACGTAACCGTGAAGGAGAAGGACGGTCTTCTCTCGAAGGACGTAACAGGGCAGTTCGACATAGATGATATGATTCTGGTGGACGGTGAGCTGCAGATCAGCCCGGTGAAACTTACGCTGACATCGGATTCCGGAACGAAGGAGTACGACGGAACGCCGTTGGAGCTTCCGAAGGTGAAGGTGGAAGGAAGCATCATCAAAACGAATGACAAGGCGCAGATTACCAACATCCGGGCGACCGGAAGCGTCACCGGTGTGACAACCGACCCGATTCCGAATACGATCGCCTATGACACCTCGGAGGATTTCATTCGGGATAACTACGTGATTATAATGAAGGAGGGAACACTTACCGTCACAAAGAATACCAAGGCAGAGATTGTCTTTACGGCGAAAGACGCAGCAAAGACGTACGACGGAACACCGCTTACGGAACCAGGCGTGGAGGTGAAAGGACTTCCTGATGGGTTTACAGCCCAGGCGGAAGCAGGAGGAAGCATTACCAATGTCGCGCAGACCGCGGAAGGAAACAACCCGGTTGTCAAAGCCATTATTCTGGATAAAGACGGGAAGAACGTCACTGACTGGTTCAAAAATGTTACAAAGACGGCCGGAACGCTGACCATCACACCAAGAGAAATTACGCTGACCAGCGCCGATGCTAAGAAACCCTACGACGGCACCCCGCTGGAAAAGAAAGAGGTTACGGTCACCGGAACACACGGACTGGCGGATACGCATACCATAGAGTACACGTTCACCGGGTCGCAGACCTATGTGGGCTCCAGCCTCAACACCTTTACCTATCTCATAAAGGATAAAGAGGGCAATGTCATTCCGGCGTCGGAAGTGACGGCGGCTTCCAAAAAGAGCAGCCGGGCGGCCGTACAGGATAGCGTACAGAAAGGCAATTATAACATCACAGTTGTGTACGGCACGCTGACGGTAACAGATAAAGTGGAGCCGGGCGTTGTGGTGACCAAAAATCACGAAGAAAAAGCGTACCAGCTGGGCGAACAGATTGTCTTTGAAATTAAAGTGACCAATATTTACGACACCGCGCAGACCATTACGCTGACCGAGCAGGATGGCGTGGTATTTACCGGACCGGACACCTTTACTGACGTGCAGCCCGGAGAGAGTGTGACAACGAGTGCGTACCATGTGGTCAATGAAGAGGATCTGGCAAAGGGAAGCTACACCAACACGGTAAAGGCGGCCTTTAAGGAGGCCGAAAAGACCTGGGAGGGAACGGACGAAGAGGATCAGTTTGCGCACCTTACCTTGGCAAAGGAAGTGACCAATGCTCCGGCTAACGGAACTGCCTATGTCAATGGCGAGACCGTCAATTACCGGATCACGGTGACTAACGACGGAACCGCAAAGCTGTACAGCCTGAATATCGCAGATGTTATGACCGGAGACGAGTGGAACAATATACAATCACTGGCGCCCGGCGAGAAGCTGACGTTTGAGACCTCCTGGAAGGTGACAGATAAAGATGTAGAAAATGGCTATGTACGCAACCAGGCAGTCGGCAACGCGAAGGATGCCAATGATAACTATGTAAGACCGCAGCCGGCTTCGGTGCAGGTTCCGGTGCAGAAGGCAAAATCGAGCCTGTATGTGGAAAAGACATCGGATAAGGACAAAGCAGTGGAACTGGGCGAGACGATTCACTACATCATCCGCGTGGTGAACAACGGCAATACGCCGGTTTCAGACATCGTTGTAACCGATGAAATGACCGGGGACAGCTGGGATGCCGGAACACTGAAGCCGGGAGAGGACAAGACCTTCCGGACGGAATATGTGGTAACGGAGAAAGACATCCTGGCCGGAAGCGTGAAGAACGTAGCTCTGGCGGACGGCAAAGATCCGAATGGAGACAAGCCGGATGTCACGCCGGGAGAGAAGGAGGACAAGACAGTTCCTGAAAATTCACATCTGACGTTGACAAAGACGACCACAAGCAGCCCGAAGAACCGCTCCGGCTACGCGGCGGGAGAGACCATCCGCTACCGGATCGAGGCAGTAAATGACGGAAATCTGACGCTGACAGACGTGGAAGTGAAAGACCCGCTGACAGGAGAGACCTGGAAGGTGGAAAAGCTGGCGCCGGGAGAGAAGCAGACATTTGAGACGAAATACACGGTAACCGAAAAAGACCAGAATGCCGGCAAGGTCGTCAACGAGGCGACAGCAAAAGGAAAGACGCCGGGCAGCTCGGAGCTTATCGTAGTTCCCGGAAAGACGTCCGATCCGGTACTGCCGAAGGCAGCAGCGTCGGTGACGGTCTCCAATACGGTTCAGACCGGAGATCCCACGCAGACAGGCGCTTATCTGGCAATGCTGTTTGTGGCGGCAGGAGGAATCCTTGTCCTGGCCAGGAAGAAAAAGAAGGAACGCAGAAAATAAAAATCCGCAAAAAAGGATAACAGGTAAACCATGAATCGCCGGGCGGACCGGCACACCCGCGGCAGCTGCCGCGGGGCAGACAAAGGCTGAAGCCGGCGGCTGCCATCCGAGAAAACCCTCAGCACAGGGTTCCGGACGGCAGCCGTGTTTTTGTTTCTCCTTCCATTTTAGGAAAGATGTGCTAGAATAAACATACGCCGGCGCAGGCGGACACCTGGTATGCCTGCGGGACAAGGCGGTTTTATAAAAGAGATACGGAGGTAAGTGTCATGAAGAAATTTGGAAAATTTGTTCTTGCCGGCATGGCTCTTCTTGCGGCAGTTGGAGTGGCAGAGACTTTCAGAAAGATGAAAAAGGAGAAAGAAGAGGACATCACCGGAGATTTCCGCAAGGAGGAAAGCCCGGAGACGGAAACCGGCAGCAAAAAAGATTCCGGTCAGTGCGGATGCGCGTCAGGGTGCGTGGCGCCGGAACAGGACGCGGGGCAGGCGGCGGAAGCGGCCAGGGAAGACCGCAGGCGGAAGGTAAGAGATCTGGACAACGATCCCTTCTGCCGGCTGTTTGACGAGCTGTGTAAATAAAGAAGGATGGGCAGATACGTATAGAAAGGATTCCGGTTATGTGGCTTGCGGATCAGTGGAAGGATTATGAGGTTCTGGATACATCGGAGGGGGAAAAGCTGGAACGGTGGGGCAGCTATCTCCTGATCCGTCCGGATCCGCAGGTGATCTGGACCGCCGAAAATAAGGATAAGAGATGGAGGCATCCCAGCGCCCATTACCACAGGAGCAGCAAGGGAGGCGGCGAATGGGAATTCTTCGATCTTCCCCGGCAGTGGAGCATTCACTACAGGAACCTGACCTTCCACCTGAAACCGTTCAGCTTCAAGCATACCGGCCTATTCCCGGAGCAGGCGGTCAACTGGGACTGGTGCGCGGAACAGATTCGGAAGGAAAGGGAAAGCAGGAGGCGGGAAGGCATTCTGGATCAGCGCCCGGTAAAGGTGCTGAACCTTTTTGCCTACACAGGCGGAGCCACGGTTTCCGCCGCCGCCGCGGGCGCCCATGTCACACATGTGGACGCTTCCAAAGGCATGGTTACCTGGGCAAGAGAGAATGCCGTTTCCTCCGGCCTGGCGGACGCGCCCATCCGGTGGCTGGTGGATGACTGCACACGGTTTGTGGAGAGGGAAATCCGCCGGGGGAACACCTACGACGCGGTCATTATGGATCCGCCCTCCTACGGCAGAGGACCCAAGGGGGAGATCTGGAAAATGGAAGAGCAGATCTATCCGTTTATCCGGCTCTGTGCGAAACTTCTGAGCGACAGAGCTGTGTTCTTCCTGGTCAATTCCTATACAACGGGGTTGGCTCCCTCCGTCCTTACCTACATGCTTCATCTTGCCTTGCGTGACAGGGAGAAACAGCTGAAGGGAACTTATGAGGTACAGGCATCGGAAGTCGGCCTTCCCGTCACATCTACCGGGCTGGTGCTTCCGTGCGGTTCCGCGGGCAGATGGTTCCGGAAGGGTGGGGCTTGTTCTTCTTGACGGGACACAGGGCTTCGATTATAATGTGCGTTGTTACAACAAGACGTGATTTTTAAGGGGAAACATCTGATTTTATGAAAAAATTATCCAAAAATCTGGTGGGCATGGTCATGCTCCTTGTCCTGCTGGTGCTGCTGCTGGCCGGCGTATATATGTTCGGCATGTGGCATTTCAAGACGCATTTCTTCGGAGGGACAAAAATCAACGGTGTCAGTGTCGGGGAGCTTACGGTGGACGACGCAAAGTATCTCCTTCAGAATGAGCTGCGCAATTATACCCTTACCTGCGAGGAGCGGGACGGAAGCACCGAGACGATCACCGGGGACGAGATCTATATGCAGTACGTAGACGACGGCTCCCTGCAGAAGATCATGGACGGGCAGAAAACAGGACTCTGGCTGCTGTATATGGGGATCGGGAAAAACTACAAAGTTCCCATGGGCTTTACCTACGACAAAAATTCCATTGATTCCGTACTGGACGATATGAAGTGCATGGACGCGGGAAACGCGGAGGCGCCCACGGATTCCGCCGTTGTGGATAACGGGACAAGCTTCGAGGTTTCCGAGAGTACGCAGGGGGACACCCTGGACCGGGAAGCAACCAAAATGGCGATCATCAGCGCGATTGAGAACTGTCAGACAACCATCAACTTTGACCAGCTGAATCTGTACGAGACGCCCAGCCTGAATTCGGACAGCGCCACCCTGCAGGGAGACGCGCAGGCGCTGAACAAGATGCTGGAGACGAATATCGTCTACGATTTCTCCGACCGCACCTACACGGTGGACGCGGAAGTAGTCCGGAATTTCCTGACCAGAGACGGAAACGGCAGTTATTCCCTGGATACGCAGAAGGTCCGCGACTGGGTTGCGGATATGGCTTACGATACCGATACCTACGGCCTGGCGCATCAGTTTACCACCACCTCCGGCAAGACCATCACGCTGGAAAAGGGCGGCGACTACGGATGGTGCATCAATCAGGAGGCTACGGTCCAGACCCTTCTGAAGTACATTCAGAACGGCACGCAGGACACGGTCAAGCCGATCTACACCTACACGGCCAAGGATCGCTCCACCAACGACATCGGTGATACCTATGTGGAGGTCTGCATCGAGAAGCAGGAGATGTGGTGCTATAAGGACGGGGTTTTGGTTGTGGATACCCCGGTAATCACCGGAAACCACGCGGCAGGGCTGGACACGCCTTCCGGCTGCGTCTGGGCGATCGACGGAAAGAAGGCGGACGCCGTCTTTACCGACAATGGAGGTGTGAAAGTCAAATACTGGCTTCCGTTTGTGGATTCCTGTGGAATCCACGATGCGTCCTGGCGGACAGAGGCCATGTTCCAGAACAAGGAACTCTGGAAAACCAACGGCTCTGACGGCTGTGTCAATACACCGACCGAGGCCGCCGGAGAAATCTTTGACGTGATGGATGTCGGCTATCCGGTCATTGTTTACTACAGTGAGGATCAGCCGGTCGGCACGCAGCCGGTCAACGAGATATTACCGGGCTGACAGATGCCAAACAGGGACAGCGCGGCTCTCCTTCAGCTTTTGCTGTTTAGCAGAGGCAGACGGATGAAGTCAGCGCTATTTCCGGGCGGAACGGATGACGCTGCAACGTTATTGTATTGTATAGGCGGAGCAGAAGCCAGACAGTGGCGCGTAAGATGGGGCGTCCTCTGGCAGTACAGCCGCCGATTTGCAGTGTACGCATAACAACAGGTGCCCGATAAAAAATAGAAAAAATCTTTCATAAAAAAAAGAGGCAGGAGAAAAAGACATGAAGATCGTTGTACTCTGTGCGGGAACAAGCACGGAAAGAGAAATTTCCATTATTTCAGGAACCGGCGTGTGCAAAGCCCTTCGCGGGCTGGGGCACAAAGCGGTTCTGCTGGATGTCTTTACCGGGCTGGAGGGGGCAGATCCCGCAGCTGTTTTTGAAGGCGAGTACGATGTCGATCAGGCCGCGGAGCAGATCAGCAGCTGGAACAGCCGGATTCCGGAGTTGAAGAAGGAACGCCGGGTATTTTTCGGGCCGAAGGTGCTGGAAATCTGTCAGGCGGCGGATTTTGTGTTCATGGCTCTGCACGGCTCCAACGGAGAGGACGGCAGAGTGCAGGCAGCCTTTGACCTGCTGGGGATAAAATACAGCGGTCCGGACTATATCAGCAGCGCCATATCCATGGACAAGGCAAGAACCAAGCAGGTGTTCGAGGCGGAGCACATCCCCGCGCCCCACGGCTGCACCGTGTATCGGGGACAGGAGATCCGCACGGCGGCGGAGTACGGGCTGGAATTCCCGCTGATCGTAAAGCCGTGCTGTGGCGGATCCAGTGTTGGAGTCACCATCTGCCACAATGACGGGGAACTGAAAGAGGGACTGGAAAAATCCTTTGCACTGGAACCCGGAGCGGTAGTGGAAGAATATATCGAAGGCTCGGAGTACACGGTGGCGGTGATTGACGGAAAAGCCTATCCGGTCGTGCAGATCGCGCCGAAGCAGGGCTTCTACGATTATAAAAACAAATACGCGGCGGGAGCGACGGAGGAAATCTGTCCCGCGCCCATCTCCCCGGAAAAGACACAGGAGCTGCAGAAGGAAGCGGTACGCGCCGCGGAGGCGCTGGGCGTGACGGTATACAGCCGCATGGATTTCCGGATGCGCGCAGACGGACGCGTTTATTGCCTGGAGGCCAACACGCTGCCGGGCATGACACCCACCAGCCTGGTGCCGCAGGAGGCGCTTGCCGTCGGAATCGACTACGCGCACCTTTGCCAGCTGATGATTGACGTTTCCCTGAGAAAATACGAACAGAGATAGGGCTGTGAAAATGAAAAATCTGACGATAAAAAATATTGCCGCTGTAACAGGCGGCATTTGTTACGGTCTGGAAGAAAAACAGAATCTGGAGGTGTCCGCGGTTGTCACCGACAGCAGGAAGGCGCAGAAGGACTGCCTGTTTGCCGCGATCAAAGGAGAGCGCGCGGACGGCCATCATTTTGTGCGGCAGGTCTGCCAGGCGGGCGGAATTGCCTTGGTGGAAAACCGGGAATGCCTGGATTTTCCCGGAGCGGAGGCGGTTCTTGTGTCGTCCACGCTGGATGCTATCAAGAAAATTGCGGCGTTTTACCTGCGCCAGCTGGCCATTCCCGTCGTGGGGATTGTGGGAAGCGTCGGAAAAACCAGCACCAAGGAGCTTACGGCCTCCGTGCTTTCCCGCGGGTATCGTGTCCTGAAAACAGAAGGAAACTTCAATAACGAGCTGGGTGTGCCGCTGACCATCTTCCGTCTGACACCGGAGGATCAGCTTGCCGTCCTGGAGATGGGAATCAACCACTTCGGAGAGATGCACCGCCTTGCGGAGATCACCTGCCCGGAGACGGTTGTCTTTACCAATATCGGGTACAGCCATCTGGAATTCCTGGGAAGCCGCGACGGAATCCTGAAGGCCAAATCGGAAGTCTTTGACTTTATCCGCCCCGGAGGCCATATCATCTTAAACGGTGACGACGACAAGCTGATTACAGTTCAGGATGTACACGGCATCCGCCCGGTTTTCTACGGGATTAAGAATCAGGAGTGCACGTTCCGCGCCAGGGAGATCCGGTCTCTCGGCTTTTCCGGCAGCTCCTTTGTACTTGTCACGCCGGCAGGAGAAATTCCCGTGACCGTTCCGGCGCCGGGAATTCATATGGTTTATAACGCACTCGCCGCCGCTGCGGCAGGAATAACCTACGGGCTGACTCTGGAGCAGGTGCGCGACGGCATTGCCGCGGCTCCGTCCCTCAGCGGGCGGTTCCAGGTAATCCGCACCGATTACCTGACCATCGTGGATGACTGCTACAACGCAAACCCAGGTTCCATGAAAGCATCGCTGGGGATTCTGGGAACCCTCCCCGGCAGGAGAGTTGCCATCCTGGGCGACATGGGAGAACTGGGAGAGAACACAGAAGCCCTTCACCGGGAGGTCGGCTCATACGCGGGGAAACTCCGCCTGGATCTGCTCTGCACCGTCGGCACCCTTTCCCGAAAGCTTGCGGAGGCAGCCGCAGAGGAAAATCCGGAGCTGTCCGTCCGCTCCTATGACCGGGTGGAGGAACTCCTGGATGTCCTGCAAGACCAGACTGCGGAACAGCCCCTTCTTCAGAAAAATGACACAGTCCTGGTAAAAGCCTCTCACTTTATGAATTTCGGCAGAATTGTGGAGGCGCTGAAAAACTACAGGTAAAGAGCCAACATTTTGCTTTCCAAAAGAGAAATAAAAACTCAGCGAAACTTTTTAGTGAAATTTCGGTGAAATGGCGCGATTTGATTGACGGAATTTTAACAGAAGCATATACTTAAATCTGCGCATAAGTTTCCCTGTTTAGCTTTAGAGAGTTTAGGGGATTCAGACATGCGCCTGAATATGCGCATGACTGAACGCAATACATGACGGAGTTATAGATTAGGTTTTCCTGATGCCCTGATGTTAATACACAGGAATCAATTATTCGTGATGCTTTCAGCAATCGAACACAGCCAGGCGGATTCAGAACCCGAAGAGAGACTAATCAGAGAGGCAGTAGGGCGGGGGAAGTATGGGAAAAAACAACAATCACAGAGCGGATATCATGAGGGCAGCCATAGAGCTGGTCGCTGAAGATGGTATCAGTGCGGTTACAACGAGACATGTGGCAAGAAGAGCGGGTGTATCAGATGGTCTGATGTACCGCTTTTTTAAATCCAAGGAAGAGCTGCTGATTTCCTGTCTGTATCAGATTACGGACGAGTTCACCGGGGCTCTGCACGGATTCATGGAAATTCAGGCGGAAACCGTGACAGAATACAAACAGGAAGTAAGGACGCGCTGGAATGTATTCTTTTCCGTCCTGCTGGAGCATGTCTCCGAAACACTGTTTTTCCATGAATATGCAAATTCCGCCAGTATGATGAAGCTGACCAGGGAGGGAAAATTCCAAATCACGGATTTTACCCGGATGCTGGCAGAAAGACTTGGGGCGGCAAACCTGCAGTTCACCCGTGTAAGTGAAGAGGATATACCTTATTTCTGGCTTTATTTTATTCATGTCTCCATGCTTTTTGCCGTCAGAATTATTCGCGGGGAACTTCCGGACACAGAAAAGAGCAGGGATAAAATATGGGAGATGATCGCAAACGGGATCTCCAGTTTTATTGTCGCGGATCAATGAATGAAAAATAGTTAAAAGAAGAAAAGAAATGCCAGATAAAAAAAGCTTGTGCTGTGAACCGTAATCTGGTATTCTTTTTCACAGACGGGGCATTGGCGCAGCTGGGAGCGCGCCTCCATGGCATGGAGGAGGTCAAGGGTTCAAACCCCTTATGCTCCATCGGATAAGCCCGGAACTTTCCTTTATTTATAAGGGGTTCAGGGCTTCTTCTATGCTAGCATCTAGCAAATATCTAGCATTTTTACATTTTTAATCCGTTCGTCTGAACGCTGCTTCATTTTTTCTGTCACATGCATGTACACGTCTTTTGTGATCTTGCTGTCAACATGTCCCAACCTTCTACTGATTTCTTCCAGCGGTATTTCCGCCTCTGCCAGCAGTGCAGTGTGAGTATGCCGGAGGCTGTGTGGCGTGAGCCTCCTCCCTAAAAGATTCTCTGTATTCTCCCTGAAATATTTTGAAAACACACTATAATTTATATAATCGCCATTATCATCAGAAATAAATAATTTTGTACGATAAACAAACTGAATCTGTCTTTGCTTTTCAAATTTTTTGATTTTCTTGCATAGGGACAAAAGCTCATCCTGCATATAAATGTCCCGGACCGATGTGTCTGTTTTTGCGCTGTTGGTAATCTTGCGGATAACAACCGCATAGGTTTTTGTTACATGTATTACACGGTTAGGAATGTCAACATCAGAATCATCCAGCCCTATCGCCTCACCTATACGCATGCCGGAAAGTAAAAGAAATTCCGTAAGATTTCTCCACCTTTCAATCTTCATCCCTGACAGTAGTTTTGTGATCTCTTCGTGCTCCAGATACTTTTCCGCATCTTTGTAGCGCACTGGTGCGGTTTTTCTCCTGGTCAATTTGCTAATATATGAAATATCAGGCACCAAATCCGCCTTATACGCCCAGTTCATCATAGATTTGAATATTTTTAATCTTCCGTTATACGTCACAGGGTCATCATCCCAGAGTTTTTCACGCACAAGTGGCGCATTTAATCTGCATACCAGTGTATCTCCCCCTAAAAGCTTTTTAACGGTACTCAAGTGCATTTTAGAGCTTGCAGCTGTCTGCGCTTTATATTCCTGTCTCTGCCGTATAATATACTTTTCCATCAGCTCGTCCAGAGTGAGCGTTTCAGAATCCGGCATAATATTAGAGATGTTCTTCTTAATTTTCTCTCTGAGTGCGTCTTCAGCAATTCTTTCATCTGTTTTCTTTCTTCCGGATGGCTTTATGGTGATGGTTGCGGTTTTGGCTTTCCCGGTCAAAGGGTCTTTATATCGTTCGTAATAGCAGACATTTCCTGATTTTAGCTTTTGGCTCCACATAGCATACCTCCTGAAAAATGGGCGCAAAAATAGCGCCGTTGCTTGCAACAGCGCCTCCGGGACTGTATACTGACTATGCGGGTAGCCGGACTTGTTCCGGAGACTTCTGTCCTAGGCTGTTCCAGCAGTCTGGGACTTTTTAGTTTTCTCTAATATTTTTACAATTAGGGTTCGACAGTTGAATAATTAATTGCGTCGCCCATAACGTCTCCCTATAAAGCAAAGAGGCCTTGAAACTTTACGTATCAAGACCTCTAGCGGCCGCTCAGCAGCCATTCGCTAATTGAACTCATTGTATCACAAAAATAGGCCTTGTCAATTGTTAAAATTTGACATTTTCCTTTACAGCTTTCCCCTTGGTAGCCATTATGAAACGCTATTTTCCCTGGGCTTGCCCGGGGTTGTTCGATCAGAGTTTTTACTACTCTTTCCCCAGGGAGAATGCAGGCCGTCAATATGTTCAAATAAGCTATCTTTGATATTCGCCTGCATTGGATCAAGAATAAAATCAATCCCTTCTCGACGCGCCAATTTGGAAGCGGGTACAAAGTCGCTGTCTCCCGCAATCAAAATAATCTGATCAACTTGACGCTTGTAAGACAGCGACGCAATATCTAAACCGATTTTCATATCAACGCCTTTTTGCTGAAAGTTCACTTGGAAATCCTTTTCGGTAAGATCTGCAATGCCTATTTCCCCGGACAATAGGCGTTTAAGCTTTTCACTGTTTAGTCTGTAACTTGCATTTTCTTCCGAGAGCTCACCGAGCCGCAACGCCACTTTGCGTTGCTTTTTTAATTCATCAAAGAAACTGTTCGTCCAACCAAAAGTTTCGGAATGACGAAAGTCAATTCCGCGTTGTAGCAAAGGATGATAAATGGTCTTATCTAATGGAGGACAGTCATAGTAAAAAATACGATAGAGAGTTCTTAGCGGCTCAAATCGTTGCTCATGCTTTAGGTGAGCGTTGCAATATGCGATGAGCTCACTTGCTCTCTTGTCTGGATCCTTTTTCCCCCACAAGTAAGAGGCCCGCTTTCTGTAAAAGCCTCCATCGACTAAAATAGCTGTTTTCATAATATCCCCCCAAAAACGAGTAAAGCCCTAGGTATCGGCGATTCCCGTATCAGTGGGATGCCTAGCACCTAGGGCTTGTTTATGATTTTAAGATAGCACCCAAGGTCAAATTTGTCAATATGGTATAACGCTTAAATACGTGTATATGCGCCATGATGTGTTATGGTGTTGGGTTGTTACAGCTTTCCCCTCACCTCCGTAACCCTTCCAATAACCTTCACCGGCAGCTCCTCGACTTCCTTTTTAGAAAAATACATAGGTGCAATATTGGCATTGTCTGACAGGAGGGCGATTCCATCGGCATATCTCTTAATCCTCTTGCAGGTGGCGTGATCCCCGTTTACGGTGGCGATCACCACATCCCCATCTTCCCACCCCAATTCACTATCAAATATCACGGTGTCTCCGTTTTGGATCCGCGGAATCATGCTGTTGCCCTCGATCCGGCAGGCGCGGACGTGATCTCCGGGCTCCTTGTCATAGTCAATCCACTGCAGGACATCCTCTTCAGCAAAGATCGGCTTTCCTGCTGCCACAGTAGTCAGGACAGGGATGCGGTAGTGGCCGATCGGGATATCAGTGCGGAGGGCATCAGAGATATTTCTTTTTGCATCTAAGAATTTAGCTTCATCTTCTGATAAAAGCCTTGAAATTTTGTTCCAATTTCCATTTAGATATTCCATGTTTACATTAAAAAGGTCGCACAAAGCTTCTCTCATTTCCATTTTGGGCTGTTTTACGCCGCGTTCCCATTGAGATACGGCAACATTTGTGACTCCTAATTTTTCAGCTAAAACTTGCTGAGACCAACCTTTTGATAAACGTAACTGTTTTATCCTATCTTTTATATCTGCATATTCACCCATGTTTAAACCCTCGATTAAATAATGAAAACTTTGGGATTTGTTATTGACAATTATAAACTACTGGTTTATCATAATCAACGTAAACCAATAGTTTATGAAAGGAGGACGAACACAAAGGATGAGTAATACAGCTGAGCGGATAAAAGCTCTAAGACTCGAACACAAAGAGACACAGGCAGACCTCGGAAATGCAATAGGTGTCACTCCAATGGCAGTATCTAAGTATGAAAGTGGGTTATCGGTTCCAAGCGACGATACGAAAGTAAAGCTGGCAAGACATTATAACGTTTCTGTGGAATGGCTATTTTTTTGTCCAAAAGTAAACTAAAAGTTAATATTCAAACAGAAAGGAGGGAAAGAAGTGATTCCAATAATATGCGCAGTATTATTCGCGGCATTAGCAGTCATTTTTGAGATACGTGCATTTATTTACAAAGTGGCAATGCATCAGGCAATCATGGTTTTTACAGCATACATTGAACATCACAAGTATGCTAAGCCAACGCAGGAAGAGATAGACGGATATATAGCGTCTATAAATCACAATGAATTAGCTTCAGTTGTTTTTGGAAAGTCTTCCAATAGCCTCGGAAATTTCGGAAGAAAGTAACTGTGAGGCTATTGGAGAAACCACATTCAATGAAGAGGATCCAACGATCGCGATAACTTTCAAAATTTTTTTCCATCGAGGCATAGGGCGAATGCTATCAATGAACTGATACCCATCATACGTGATACGGAAAACGCTGAGTTCATCAATAGAATTATCACCATAATTACCGATCGTTTGAATAAATCCAGCTTCGTCAAGAACTTTAAGTGTATTTATTGTTTCTGGAATAGCAATATTGGTATCTTCGGAAATTTGTGTGTAGTCGATTTCATCGAATCCATCTTCAGAAACAGTCAGGTTTTCTTCGAGATAAAGAAGGAGTGTGCGTATCGTATCCAAGTTTAGTTTCATACGAAATGTCCTTTTCAAAAATTGAAATTATTCAAATTATACACCATCAAAACGAAAGGAGGTAACCACACGTGGAAGAAGATTCACATGCAAAATTCATTGTAGGATTCCTGCTAGGAATCGTAATAGGGTATCTACTGCTGCGGCTAGTGCTGGTTTGATGCCCATGCACAGTGAAAGAATGATGTCACTTGCGATGCCGGTAAGGACACCGGTCCAGAATTTCTTTGTGTATGCATCGAGCCATACCTCAAACCAGTGTTTGAGATCCAGAGTAATGGTGAAATAACTGTCGTAGGGATCCATGCTGACAATATTGAGTTTTCCCTGCTCGGCAAGACGTTCGATAGATTCACGAATATCTTCCGGCGGGTACTTGAGAAAGACAGACCGATCGAGCTCGTTCGCGTCGCGAACGACGTGGATTTCAGAGGTCTCGTTGGAATGGTACAGCTCAGTGTCGAGCTTCCGGTTTGTCAATTTTAGCGCCGCCTTGGCGACAGCACGATCGCAGCGAATCATATCATCACTCCTTTGTATAGACTCATTACTCAAATTATACATCATCAAAACGAGAAAGGAGGCAATCACATGAAAAGGAAGTATGCGTTCGATGACCAGGATCCTTGGGATATGCTTCGGCATGATTATAAGGTATCGAAAGTAATTTCAATTATTTCCTTGGCAATATCTATTGCGGTAATGATTAAGAAATTATTGCTGTGAGTAATTAAAAAATGGCAGTAAGAATGCTGACAACAAGAGCGGAGGTGAAAAGTATGTTGTATACATACGAAACCAGAAAGCAGCTTTCCAAGAGATACGCCGTCAGCGTATCTACTGTGGATAACCGCCAGAAGGAAATAAAGAAGCTGATCGGGAAGAGATACCCGGAAGAAGCATTCCTGGACAATGGAAGGATTCATAGAATCCGGAGTGATGTTTTCGATGACATCATGATATACGGAGACAGGATTGCCGCCGGGGTAGCGCCGGAATTTGGAGGGAGGGATTAGCCATGAATGCAGAAAAAACAGGAGCATTGATCACCTACGAAAGGTGCAAGAGGCATATATCCCAACTGGCCTTGGCGGCATATCTTGGGATTGACCCGGCAACGCTCCGGAAGATCGAGGGAGGAGAAAAGGTTCCCGATCAGAAAATCCGCAAAAAGCTTGCTGATTGCTTCGGAGCAGAACAATTCGAGGGTTGTTGGGATGATTGTTGAGATTTACCGAGGCAACGGCCTAACAGAATTAATCAATTTGGAGGGGAGCAATGAATATGCGGATTGGATGGAAAAATCATCTAAGGCTGATCAGCCGGGCAGCGGCAACATGGATGTTCCTGATGCCAATAGCAGGAACAATGGGAAGGTCAAGGGGTGTTTTGTTGGTCGCGATGGTGTCGCTGTGCTACTTGACCATCTGTGCGGTTGCAGATGGAAGGGAAAAAAATGACGGAGATTGAGGAATTGAAAGACATCACAAGGCGACTGCGAGACCTGTCCGCCAGGATAGGAAGATCGGTCGAAATAAAAACAACAGTCAATACGGAGGGACAGGCTACCAGCCAGGCGGTTGTAGGAGAATATTCCTTCACTGTTTATTACAGCGGGGATGATTACCTGACGTATGCGTTTGGGATCCGCGGAAGCATCCGCCCTGAATCAGTGCGATGGGGGAGGGAGCCGGAAGGCTGGGAAATAAAATAGGGACACCGCCTTGCCGTGCGGTGCCCCAGGGGGAAGTGTATCACTTCAAAAAGCAATTTTATTGTATGACATTTCCCCGAAAAAGTCAATGGAATCAAGGGCTTAAGACCCTTTTAGAGCTTGATTAGGAGATTAAAGTTAGATACATGCCGTACCGACAGAAAAAATTCATATTCAAAAATGCGATGGAGATCGAGCAGTATCACAGTCCCAGATACGGACCGTCCGGAATCAGGGGTCCGAGAGAAAAGCCGACACCGGAGCAAATGGAAAAGATCAATCACAAAAACAAGATAAGAACCTGCCGGCATAAGCTCCGACAGAATTTTGACATCAACGATTATTTCGTGTGTCTGTCCTACCGGAAGGATGAAAGGCCGGGGGACATGGAGGGCGCGAAAAAGGACTGGCAGAAGTTCATAAAGAAACTAAGAAGGGAATATCGGAAGAGGGACAGTGAGCTGAAATGGATCCGGAACATCGAACTGGGCAGCAAGGGAGCCTGGCATATCCACCTGATTATAAACAGGATACCGGACACGGATGTGATCTTATCCGCCTGCTGGGATCATGGGAGGGTGTGGCACGAGCTGCTGCATGACCGTGGAGAATTCCGTGATCTGGCGGAATATATCACAAAAGACGAGAAATCAGATCCGCGGCTGAAAGAAGCCAGCTATTCAACATCCCGGAATCTTCCAGTTCCCCCGCCGGTGAAAAAAGACTTTAAGAGAAAAACCTGGCCGAAAAAGCCGTGGTGCCCAAAGGGGTTCTACATTGACGAGGACAGCATCTATGAAGGGATTAACCGGATGGGGTTTGAATACCGAAGTTATACGGTGCTCAGATGCAGGAGGATCTAAAAGTGAATGTGAATATTTATATCGGGTTATCCAGTAAATCCCCGCGGAAAGCGGAAAGAAAAATCTGCTACATCCTGGGATGCCAGATACATCGACGGGAAGAAACCCGCGGAGGGGATCCGGAGACGGTAACGGAAACGTGTCATGGTGCAACCATCATAGCAATCAGCCGGGCGCTGAAGAGGATAACCGGACCGTGCATGGTAACCATCTATGCGGAAGATGCCTGGGTGCTGAACATGATAAATAAAAAACAGATGGAGGAGTGGGAAAAAACAGGTTTCCGCAACAAGAAAGGCGCACCAATCCAGCTGCAGAAAGAGTGGATGCAGATATGGTTGATATCCAAAAAGCATGAAATCCAGACAGTAGCCGGAAGGCATTCATTTAGCAGATGGATGGAAGAGCAGATGAAAGGAGAAAAGAATGTTTGAGCATTTTGGGGAAATCGGAAGCGCAGAGCAGCTAAATGAGTTGGCCGAAAACATTCTGAACGAGGGAGACACGGATTCCCTGAAGGCACTGGCAGAGGAAAACGGAATTGACGAAGAATTTGCTGAAGATTTCGCCAATGGGAATTCCGAACAGTTTGTGGACGCAGTGACGGCAGCGGTAGGGAAGATCAGCGTAGAAACAGACGATCTGAAGCCAAAAGGACTGATGGAGGACTGGATCTCCTACATCGAGGCAGAAGTCTTGGAAGATGAAGCGTTGGCAAAGGCCGTCCGGAAGGAAGGGAAAAGCCTGAAAGGCTGTATGGCCTCCCTGCTGGAGGCGGCATTTAAGACCCGTCAGGCTGTCGATAAAGAAATTATGGATAAAGTGAAATTAACCCCGAAGCCGAGCCGCGTGGAATTCGGGGTTCCGGGTATGCGGGAGGCAAAGAAAATCATCCGGGAGTACTATCTGGGAGGCAAGGAATGAAAAAGAAAGAATTACTGGCAGCCATCCCTAAGGAACTCCCAAAACAAAATATGGCCAGGGTAATCAAAACGTCCGAGGGGAAGGCGCTGATGGTTATCCTGCCGGAAAATATATTCCTGATTGATTACAGGGATGTTCATGGATGCGTGCATTTCACCTGGAAGAATGGATATTTGACGTATTACACGGAAATCGGGATGTGGGTAAGGAGGGCCTTCCGGAATATAGACGCAAATACATATCTGGAAGTTAGCGGATTTGATGAAAAATCACATGAGGATGTTGAAAGTTTCACAGGAATAGATGCGAATGTCGGCTATGGAATCAGGAAATTTGAAGAATCCATAGATTATAAAAAATGGGAGCACAGGATGGATAACAGGCAGGCGCGGATAAATAAATGGGCAGCGGAAGCACCAGCACTGCCAAAAGGATTCCTGAAATGGTGTGAAAAACAAATTCCTCAGAAACTGGGAAAGCGGCAGCGGCATGTCCACGGAAAAGAATATATCCAGCTATTCCAGAAATGCCGGACAGGGTGCTATGTCGAACGTATGTTCAGGGTGGAGTATGACATAACCAGGGAGAAACACTGGCACCGGACAACGGAGCTAGTCCGGGGATTCAGTCGGGTTCCAATAGGTAGTTGGGATCGTTGGTATTACGGAGTAATTGATGGCGCCGGCGGGAAAGAACAGCGCTGGTGGGATCGAAAAGGTGGAACGCAGGTAAATAACTGTCCCCAAAAAATGATTTTATACAGTAAAAACCTGAATGAACTGGGATTGCCGACCAATGTGGTAGAAACCCTTAAGGCGATGCACAAGCGAATGGACTACGGAACATTGGCGGTGGCGGCAGAAGAAAATCCGGAACTGGAGAAATTGGCAAAGGGAGGCCTACAGCAGCTGGTCTGCGATACTTGCATGAATAAATACACCAGGGAACAGAAATGGAAGATCGTACGGAAACTGACCAAGAGCCAGCTGCAGAAATTAGCAGAGATAGACGGAGGAATCTACGAGGCGGAAATGCTGGAGGCACACCCAGAAATGACCAGAGAAAGCCTGAAGATGCTACAGGCCTTCCGGGGTGGCGACCGCCGGGAAATCATCAAAGATGTGTCCGAAGGACTGAACATCAATCATGTATTGACGCTGTTGAAAAAAACGAATTCCTGCAGCATGGACAGCATGAGGGAATACCAGGATTATCTTCACATGGCAAGGGCCAGGGGGATGACGGTTACCGATGAAATTGTCTACCGGAACAAGAGGTGGAAATACTTCCACGCGCAATACGTCGAGGAGAAAGAGCAAAAAGAGGATGCAGAACTGAACCGGAAGAACAGCAATATTAGCACAGACTATAGAGTAAACTGCGAGGTCTTCCAGGCTTGCACGGACGGTTACCTGTTCCTGGTGCCGAGAAGCGCCGCCGACATCCGCGTGGAAGGAAATCTACAGCACCACTGCGTCGGCCGAGCCGGCTACATTGAAAAGATGAACCGGCGGGAAAGTTTCATCATATTCCTACGGAAAGCGGAAGAACCGAAGGTTCCATATTATACCATCGAAACCGATGGCTACCGGATTATACAGGCGTATGGAGCCTACGATCGCAAGCCGGACTGGGATACCGTAAACAAATTGCTGCAGGCGTGGATTAAAGAAGTGCGGAAGAGAAAAATGCAGCGGGAAACACAGAGAATAGCCATATAAGGGGGAAAGCATGGAATACGTTCAGATGACATTAACGGATTGGCTGGAGATGAAGAAGAAGCTGGAGGCCGATCTGACTGGTGTAACAGCGTCATTCATCCGGATCGGGTACACATTGCGGAGAATCGAAGATGAGAGGCTATACGAGCGGGACGGTTATTCTTCTGTGGCGGAATTCGCCAGGAAGGAATACGGCCTGTCTGCATCAACAGTCAGCAGGTTTATGGCGATAAATAAGAGGTATTCGATTGGCGGATATTCGGAAAAACTGGCACCGGAATATGCAGGGCTGGGAAGCAGTAAATTGTCGGAAATGCTGGCACTTCCGGATTCAGATTTATCCATGATCACCCCGGAAACGCCAAGGGACACCATCCGGGAATTGAAAGACTTCAACAAACAGGAGCAGGAAGGCAGCTCCGATCTGGATGTCTTCCTCCTGGAATTCTTTTCCTGCTGTGTGGGAGACTGGAAGAGCGCGGAGCCGACAGAGAAGAGCCTGAAAGAGGCTCTGAATCCCTCTGGTAGTCGGGTATACCGTAAGGGGAAGTATTTCATGGCCTTCTACGACGCTGACATCAAGATTAAGCGGTTCGGGGCGGAGCCGACGTCCCTGTCCTGGGGGAATCTAGCGGAATGGGTACAAGAACACACAGAAGAACTCATAGGGATGATCCGGAAGGAGAAAGATGCAGGATCCACGGAACAGGGCCAAGAGGAAGAGGAAGAAGAGGTTGCGCCGGCGCAAAAATCGGGAAAATCCGCAGAAAGACTGAATAAAACACCAGATCCGGAAGAGAAAGAACAAGGACAGGAGGAAGAAAAACCAAAAGACCCGGAAACGGCGGAGAAAGAGGAAATTGCGCCCGCGCAAAAGGTGGAAAAACCCGCAGAAATACTGGATACGAAGCCAGATTTGGCAGAAAACATGAACCCACCGGAAGAAAACGAAGCGGCAGAGGCCGAGGAACCGGAAAAAACCGCGGAAACACTGGATAAAGAACCGGTTTCCGGAGAAGTTGTAGACCGGGAAGATGAGCTGGAGAACCTGATCGGAAGATTAAAAGAACATGTTGAGAATAGACACTGGAATCTTGCGCTGTTTACGGCAGAGAAAATTGTAAAAAGATTGGGGGAGAAGGTCTGATGGTAAATGCCAGGGAAAACATGAAGATCGGAAGCTGGTACAGAATCCGGAGGACATCCGCCTATGTAAGCGGAGAGCCGGAGACAGATGTAAGGACACAGATTGTGGTCATGCAGATGATCAAGAGATACCGGCATTTTGCAGCATTTATTTCTAGAAAAGGGTATGTGGAAACATTCACATGGCCGGATCTGGATAAATATGCAGTGGAGGACGGAAAATATGGAAAGTAAAAAAGAAGAATTAAAAGAGCTGACCGAAAAAACAGAAGAGTATGCGGCGCGTATGGGAGGAAAAGAGTGGGGCGGAGCATTACGGGACAGGGTAGGTTCCTGTATGTTCTGCGGGCAGACAATTATGGTTAAGGCTCCCGCAGATGCGAATGAAAGGGAACTGGACAGGCTGGCCACGGATGCCTGCACCTGCGAGGCAGCAAAAGACTGGCAGTTTAAGCAGGACCAGAAAACATTTGCCGAAAAAAAGATTGATGAATGCTGCGCAAATGCAGCGGTAAACGGAATCCTGAAAGATCAGATAGAATATATCCAGAACAAGGATTATCAAAGCCTGCAGATTATCACCGAGGACGGGGTGGCCTTTTCGATCCGCCGGACAGCTACCGGAAAATTGAAGATCAAGGCCAAGACGGTATTGGTACAGGAGGCGGAAGCATGATCTACCCGAAGCCACAGCGTAAGAAGAAACGGAAGCAGCACGGGAAGAGCATTTTCCCACAGGCAGCGGGAACCTGCTACTTGTGCATGCGGCAAGGGGATTACAGCCGAAAATACACAGAGGTGCATCACATCTTCGATGGTCCGAACCGGCATATCAGTGAGGAACAGGGCTTAACCGTCCGCCTGTGCCTGAAACACCACAGGGAGGGGAAAGATGCTGTGCATAACAACGCAGAGAATATGCGGATTTTACAGCGCGACGCACAAGAAAAATATGAAATGACGCATTCCAGAGAAGAGTTTATGAGCCTGATCGGCAAGAACTATCTGGACTGAGCCATATAACCGCCCAGAAACAGGAAACACTTTTTCATGCAAGCAACTCATTGATGCTCTTGGGTGGGGAGCTAGAAAAGCGGACTCCGGCAGCGGGAAAGGGACTGCCGGAGTCGGGAGGAGGGATTGTGTTAACCAATGCACCCTGTATAAATTGCAAAGACAGGCAGGAAAAATGCCATGCATCATGTGAAAGATACAAGACCTGGAAGGAAAAGAAAGATAAAGAAAATATCCAGGAACAGCAGCCGTTGAAAAGGCACTGAAGAGGAGAAAAAAGTAATGTTTACCGAAGACGAAAAAACAATTGCAAGGAACATAGATAAAAAATTCGAGTGGATGGCAAGAGATAAAAGCGGATCACTATATGTCTACCAGGCTAAGCCAATTAAGAGAACAAATATTTGGGTAAACATAACTATTGACCATTTTTGCATTAGCTATATTTTGGGGTGTGGAATGTTTGAATCAATTAAATGGGCAGATGACGAACCGACAAGAATAAGTGACATTTACAATCCACAGATCCTTAATGACGTTGAGAGAATATCTCAAGGCGGTGCTTAAACCACTCAGCGATAAAGTGGACTATGTTATAAAATCTAGAGATGGACGTATTTATAAAGGCTCCTGTAGCAAAGAATTTTTGTTTATAAAATTTTATGACGGGGATTTTTCCTTTCCTAGTTTTGATTCAGGGAAAATGTATTCCGGAATGGAACCGGAAAAGAAATACAAACTGGAAGAACTGGGCATTACATACTGACATAAACCAAATGGTTTATATACTGCCCACAACAACGGAACCGACGGTTCCCTACAGGTTAAACGGAAAAATAAAAACAGGACGCAACGAAATTGTGATGGCACATATTGATTGCCGGACGGGGCAGCGGCACACAGACAGATGCTCCGGGGGATGGATGACGATAAAGGGATTCCGCTGCCCGGAGGTCTGGGGGAGGGAAGATGGGCGAGAAAAGCGTTAATGAAATCATCGAAGAAGTGAAAATCGAGATATGTGACAACTACTGTAAATACCAGGCTATCTACGATACACGAGAGGACAGTGGCGAAGATTACGATAGGATGTTTGGAGAGAAGTGCGACAGATGTCCATTGAATAGATTGTGAGGAATAAAAAATGAGGACGGATTATACCATTGTAAGCAAACCGGACTATATTAACGTGGAGTGCCCACACTGCGGTGAAAACGTAAGAATCCCGTTCGATCAGGTTGACTTTGAATCAGATTACTGGGGAGACGGAGGGTGGTGCATTTGTCCGGAATGCAAAAAAGATATCGAATTGGGTGATTATGAATATGATTGAGAGGATGGAATGATGAAGAACTTGCACATTTTATGCGGCATATTTGGAAATATTTATATAGCGAGAAAGCTTAAAAATAATATCATGGCAGACGATAAAATCAATGCTACAGACGAGGCGGTTAATGCTGTTGCGAATCATCTACTTTACGAGAAGGTCGGGGAAGATATGAGAGGTGAACAGGATGAAATGTGTTAGATGTCCTCTATACCACTACTGGAGCAATGAAAGCGATAGTGGCGAGGCGTGTGCGATATTTGGAGATGGGTGGGATAGCCCATTTCAGTATGAAGATAAAGACGGAACAACAGTAGGGTGTTATCTTGATAGACACTTTATCGAAAAAGCAGACGCAGAGCGAGATGAATACTATGCGGCAATGGCAGAAAGCATGATGAGAGGTGAACAGGACGAATGGATGATCTAATCAGCAGACAAGCGGCGATTGATGCGCTTAGAACGTGTTATGACACAGAAACTGTCACATACACAAACGGCAATGAATACATTGACTACGATCAAGCGTTAGATTTATTAAATTCGTTGCCGACCGTACAGCCCGAACCGTCAATCCCGTTGTCGTGGATTGAGAAACCAGTAATACATGCGCACTGGATTCCCTGTGAGAGTGAAACCGGAGAAGAAAGTAACACTTACAAATGTTCTGCCTGCGGCGAAATACAAATGATTATCAGCGGGACACCAAAAGAAAACGGCTGGAAATACTGTCCACATTGCGGTGCGAAGATGGAAGGCAACGAGGCAACTGTTCCTACATACATGACTTTTCAGCAGGATTGACGGAAGTAAAGGAGACAATATGAACAATAAAACATGGATTCCTTGTAGTGAGAGGTTGCCAGAAGAAAAAGACGCAGGAATTTTAAAGAAGTTGGGGACTGAAAAAAGGTCAGAGTATGTTCTCGCTACAGTAGAGGTCAAGGGCGAAAGAATGACCGTGACAGCTTGTACGTATGATGGCAAGTGGGACTGGAACATGAAATATGCATTTCCTGATTTTAAGGTTGTCGCATGGATGCCATTACCCGAACCATACAGGGAAGAAAGGCGGGAAGAATGACAGAGGGATTAAAACCTTGCCCATTCTGCGGTGAAAGCAAAGAATACATCGTATACAACATCGAAATGGAACCAGACGGCATCACATGTCCGGTCTGCCATATCGTGGTGAGGTTTCCTCACATCAAGGTAAAGGGTGGCGAGAAGTTTGAGGTTGCAATCGGGAAGATGACGGATGCATGGAACAGGAGGGCAGAAGAATGAGCGACGATATTATCAGCCGGGCAGCGGCGCTGGATGGATTGAGCAAACTTAGAATGATTGACACATATAAAATAGACGGTGACCCGTGCTTGAAGGTCAAGGCAATAGATGTTTATGAAATGCTTAAACAGTTGCCATCCGCACAGCCAGAACAGCGGTGGATTCCTTGCAGTGAGAGGCTCCCGGAAGATGAACAGCCGATACTTTTCAGCACAACAACTGGCCGGGTGCATCAAGGGCGGTTTCACATGGACAACAGTATTAACCAATGGTATTCGTCACTCGACAAAATGAGAGCATATAACAACACTGTCAATGCGTGGATGCCGTTACCAGAGCCATACAAGGCAGAAAGCGAGGGAGACGAATGAGACCGATTGATGCAGATGCATTGGAGAAAACGTTAGGAGATTGGATTAGAGATCACTGGACAGATGCTTTTACTGGTGATGATGCCGGTTCAGAGTTTGCAGACATGATAGAACATGCAAGGACTATTGATACCAATCCTACAGTACACGCACACTGGATAGAACACAGAGCCGACAACGGAAATATGCATTATATATGTTCACGCTGCGGAAAAGAAGTATCGTATCCGTATGCAAAAAAGAGGTGGAAGTCTTGCATAGAATGTGGCGCAAAAATGGATGCGATGACAACTGAAACACGGGAGGATGTAGAACCGTATGGAATTAGTTCAAATTCCGACACGAAATTAAACTAACTTGTCGGATATTCTAACAGGTTGAACTTGTCGGGAATTCTGACAGGTTGAACTATTCGGAAATACCGAAGGATAGAACGGGAGGAGACGATAGGGAGTGAATATACTAAAAATAGAAATTAACGGAAAAAGCCGTACGCTAAAAGAGTGGTCAGATATATCAGGCGTAAATCCCGATACAATACGTGGAAGGTATAACAGAGGTTGGAGAGGAAAGGCATTGATCCAGGTATCACGTACATATTCGCAGATTATACGGCGGGAAGAAATTGACGATGCATGTAAAAGAACAGATTGCTTTCAATGCCCATTTGAGGATTGCATCAATGATCACGGGCCGTATCCGGAATGCCATGATATACAGGTTGCACTGGGGAGTGGAGATGGAAGAAAGAAAAGAAGATTGGGTAACTGAGAAATTAAGACGGAGAAAAGAGGGATATATCTGGGTGCCGCCATTGAAGCTGTCGAGCGGATGCCGGTTTGGATATTGGAAGAAGGTTGCAAAGGGGACAGATCATGCCAAAGGTTAGAGCCGGATGGAACGGAAAATACACACTGTCGAAGCACGAATTCTATACAGCCTATCACTATGCCCTGCAATACAGCGAATGGGTTAAAAAATATGAGGATGCCACAGACACATCAAAGGGGATAGACAACAGCAGAGAAAAGGTTCAGACCAGTCCGGTTCCGGATGGTGTAGAGAATGCGGCGATCCGCAGCAGCGAGCTGCACGACAAAATCCGGACTGTTGAGGATACTGTAAAGGCGGCGGCTCCGGAAATTTATCCGTGGTTACTTCTGGCGGTGACAACCGAAGGCGTGACATACAAATATCTATCCGGATTGGAAAAACCGATTCCGTGCGGGAAGGACTACTACTATCTCAGGCGGCGAAGATTTTACTATATGTTGTCTCACAAACTGCCGTAATCAGGGGACATGTAAATGCGCTATATTGATAGCATGGCAAGATGGGGCAAAGGGTTTCACGATTGCGCAGGGTGCCGCTACACATAGTCTTTCATGCTTGTTCCTCCAATGATAACAACCATTGACTCCCATAATTGGCACCCTGCAATTTAAATATGATTGATTGATGGCAGCCTGATTGGCTGTCTTTTTGGTGCGCAAATGACATTGAATGAAATATTTGGGGCAAAGGAAAGCTATCAGCTTCCAGACAAGATTATGTGCGCGCTGCTGTCCGATAATGCTGTTGAATATATAAACTCTGTACGTGGCAGCGGGTATACGGATTTACGCGATTATTATCAGAGCGATGCCGGCGACCGCGCGAAGCTGAAACAGGATTTTACGCCGGACTGCGTGTGTGAGATTGTGTCTCGCCTTATGGTTTCTGGTGGCTGTCTGGATATGTGTGCGGGAACGGGAAGCTTAGGGAAAGCTGCGGCAAGACATGGGCATACGGTACATGCGCAGGAGTTTTCAGAGAGAACAATACCTTTCAATCTTCTTGATGCGGCATTGAATGGAACAGATGAGATACTAGACGAAGCGGATTGTCTGCGTGGGACGGTAACAAAAAGCTATGAAGTACACGATGGAAGGGTCCGGATATGTGAAAGTAAACCTGTCGGGAAATTTCAGAATGTCATTATGAATCCGCCTTACAGTATGGACTTCCCAGATACTGATTCGTATGAGTTTTATGGTATGCATGTTCCCAAAAGCAAAGCGGATTATGGGTTTGTTCTTCAGGGGTTGCGGCATATGGAAGACGGAGGCAGACTGATTGCCGTTCTTCCGCACGGTGTGTTGTTCAGGGGGCAAAAAGAGGCGGTTATCAGAAAATATCTTGTTGATAAGCAGTTGATATACGCTGTCATTGGCCTCGCTGACAATATGTTTATGAATACCAGTATTCCGGTTTTTATCCTGGTTTTGCAAAAGGGATCAAAGGAAACGCTATTCATCGATGCATCGAAGGAATTTAATAAACGAGGTAAAACGAACTACATGACGGAAGATCACATCAGGCATGTGATCAATGCATTCAACAGCAGAACGGATGAAGAGAGATATTGTCACGTAGCTGCATTGAATGAAATAACCGGAAACGATTATAACCTGAATATTCCCAGATATGTAGATACATTCGTCCCTGAGAAGCTACCTGACATGGGCATACTGCTGGACGAACTTGAGGAAATTGAGAAGAAAGAACAAATAACTCGGGTTCAGTTATTCGATATGCTTGGAAAACTTACGGCTGATCCGGAAGACATGAAGATAATTGAAAAGCATCGGAAAATATTGAAGCAGGAGAATAAAAAGGAGATGCAGCAGCTTTCGCTGTTTGACTATGGAAATGGATTTTCATACGAAACGAATCAATCTCAATGAGATATGTACTCTTGAAAGAGCGGTTGCCGGTAAAATATATAAAGCTGGCACATGCTATATAAAACTGAGTGCTACGGATGAAGAGGTCAGACAGATACACAAGCCTGGAACAATTGATGGACGATACGCTGCCATTGAACCAAATGGCAATATCAACACAGATTATCTTTTGATCGCGGTCGAGCGGGGCTTTCCGGAATTCCTCAGGAGATACAGGACAACAATTAACCTTCAGGCCGATACGCTGAAACATTTCGAAGTAGACTGGCATAACGATAAGGATGCACAAAAGTATATCACCAAATGTTACAAGGATGTACAGGACATGATTGATATGCTTAAAAACCAAATCAATAATGAAAAGCTGATAAAGAAGTGGTATTTGGAAAATATGATGGTATAAAACTTTTGTCCTTTTTCGTGGGGGAGAGCCATGATATCAAAGCAGTGTAAGTATTGCGGCAAGTGGATACCAGTTGACCAGACCTGCAGCTGTCATGCAGCGGCAAGGAAACAGGACACCCGGCAGCGGAACCATGACTATGATACAAACAGAAGGAATAAGGATGCAGCGGCGTTCTATTCTTCACCGGAATGGATAACAACGCGCAATGCTGTACTGAACCTTGACCAGGGGATTGACGTATACAGGTACATGACTACTGGTGAAATCCGGGCAGCGGATACGGTGCATCACATCATCCCACTGCGCGATGACTGGGGCAGGAGACTGGATACCAGCAATCTGATGAGCGTATGCAGTTCGACGCACAGTCAGATCGAGAGAGAGTATAGGAGGGTAGGTAAGCGGGAAATGCAGAAAAAGTTGTCAGAAATGTTGAAACAATACCGACAACAGGCATTGGAATAGCCCTAGGGGGCGTCAAAAAAGTTTGCGTTTTTGACTTCCAGACCGCACGTCCCTCTGAATCGTACGCAATTTTCTAAATGGAACATTTTCTAAAACGAGAAAAATAGGCCAAATTATCAGAAAACAGCACAGCATTTTTAATAAGTACGTAATTGAGATAAAAAAACGCTGAAATCTGATAAAAAAACAGAGGGGGAATCAGGATGAAAGGTAGAGCTAGAAAACCCCTGTCATCCCAGAAAGGAAACCTGAACAGGGAGAAGATCATCCGGCTGGAGTATGAGGAAAAATCCGTACAGACCGGGAAGGACGAACTGACCAAACCGCCGGTATGGCTGGTGAATAATGATGCAAAAAAAGAGTGGAAGCGGATTGTCCCGCAGCTGAAGAGTATTGATATTATCGGGAATCTGGATCTGGCAAATATAGCCGGATACTGCAATGCCTATGCACAGTACCGGTATTATACGGAACAGATCAAAGAGGCAGAGAAGATCGAAGATGAAGCGGAAAGAATACAATTTCTTTCTGCGGCATCCAATCTGCAGATTAAGTATGCACAGGAACTACGTCGTTTTTCGGATATGTGCGGGATTTCCGTATCCAGCCGGATGAAGGCGGCTGCAGAAAAAGCCAGCAAGAAGGAAGATAAGATTGAACAGGAATTTGGAGCAATCTGAGGAATGTTTATGTGACCATCCTAGAAGAAATAAAAAAGTACGCAGAGGACTGTATCAAAGGCGAAATTGTTGCCTGTGAAAAGCATAAGCACGCATGCCAGCGGTTACTGAGCGATTGTATAAAATCGGAGGATCCGGAATATCCCTACGAATGGAATGAGCAGAAGGCAAAAGAGATTGTTGACTGGTTCGCCCTGTTTAAGCATAGCAAAGGTGTGTTGGCTGGCACACCGATTATTCTAACGACTTGGCAGAAATTTGTAATCTGCCAGTTATACGGATGGAGGAACAGGAAAACCGGAGGCAAGCGGTTTACAAAGCTATTTGAAGAGGTGGCCAGAAAGAACGCAAAATCCCAGACACTGGGAGGAATTGCCCTGTTTGAACTAAGCGTGGAGAGCACACGGCATGGGGAGGTATACGAAGAGTATACTGCCGGAGTAAAAAGAGACCAGTCAAAGATTGTATTTGATGAGTGCGGTTTGATGTCACGCGGTTCCATCCTGCAGACAAGGTTTAAGTTCAACCGGAATGAAATTGTGCATATAAAATCCGGATCATTCCTGAAGCCGCTGTCAAAGGATGACGGTAAGAGCGGTGATGGAACAAACGGGGCTGTGTATATCCTGGACGAGTATCACCAGCACCAGAACACAGATTTCTATGATTTAGCATTGGGTTCTAACACGAAGGAGTCCCTGCTGACAATTATTACAACCGCCGGAAAAGACCTGAACGTGCCATGCTACCAGCAGGAATATGCATACTGCTCCAATGTCATTAACCCGAATATTGATGTCTGGAATGATGAATATCTGATCGACATCATGGAGCTGGATCCGGAAGATTATGCGGACCCGTACCATATCCCGGAAGAGGTTTGGATTAAAGCAAATCCTATCCGCATGACCTATCCGGAAGGCAGAAAGAAAATCCGGCAGGAATATGAAATCGCCTGCCAGATTCCGGATAAGATGACCGCCTGGCTGACCAAGATGGGGGATGTATGGGTACAAGCAAAGCATAACGGCTATATGGATATGGCAAAATGGAAGGCATGCGAGGTGAAAAAACTGCCGATCGACCTGACTGGCATGGATGTGTACTGCGGGGTTGATTTATCAAAGAAAACAGACCTGACATCCGTGGCGTGGGTATTCCCATACAAAAACGGGGAAGAGGTTAATTATATCGTATCAGAACACAGTTTTATCCCAAACCGGGATAAGCTGATGGAGCACATCGCAGTGGATCATTTTCCCTACGATGCAGCAGAGCGGGCAGGGCTGATCACGGTGACAGACACGCCGATTGTAGACCAGTCCGCTGTCATGGAGTACATCAAAACGACCGCAAAGGAAAATAGGTGGGATATTGTATCTGTCTGCTATGACCCTTCCGGAGCATCTAAGTTCGCAATGGATATGGCAGCGGAAGGATACGACCTGAAGGAGGTATACCAGTCCCAGCGGAGCCTGAATGAGGCAACACTGGGATTCCGTGAAGCAGTATATTCCGGGAAGGTGCTGTATCTTCCGGATGCGCTGCTAAATTTTTGTATATCAAATGCGGTCACGCGAACGGCCAACGGGATGATCAAGATTGATAAAGATGCCAGCCGGCAGCGGATTGACCCTGTGGATGCGGTTCTATGCGCATTCAAACTGGCTATGTATTGGATAACAGAGCAGAATAACCAGAAAAGCATTTTGAGCGATATAGACCGTTTTCTGGAAGAGGATTGGTAAATGGGAATTATTGACAGATGGAAAAGACGAAGAATAAGAAATTATGTGGAATCCGTCGGGCTGAACGATTCCAAGCTGCTGGAGTGGCTGGGAATTGATTCAGACCGGACAGAAGCAATTCAGGAGGCCACCTATTTCGCATGCATAAAATTGCTTTCCGAAACAATGGGGAAATTGCCCTGGAAATATTACCAGGATACCAGTTCCGGGAGGATCAGGGCAGACCCGACGGAAATGACGCGGCTGCTGACATTGCGCCCGAACCCATACATGACGCCGTCATGTTTCTGGCAGACCACAGAACAGCTGTGCCAGGAATATGGGAATGCATTCGTTTATGTCCAGTCAGGACTGGAACGGAAAGGAAACTATGGCGGGACCTGGCACTGGCGGGGGCTGTGGATTATGCGGCCGCAGGATGTAACCATATGGTTTGACAATGCAGGGGTATTTGGGAAACCGAACGGTATTCATTACCAGTACACGGATCCGAAGACTGGGGAGACGATGCTGTTTGACAGCTCGGAGGTATGGCATTTCAAGACCTGGTATTCCAGGGACGGAGGATATACCGGGGAGCCTGTTAAGGTGATATTGAAGGATACCATTGATTCCCTGGGGATGTCCCAGAAAGTTATTGCCAATAAGTACAAGTACGGCATGACGGCATCTATGGTGATGCAGTATACGGATGTTTTGGACGAAACGCGGATCCGGGCATTGCAGCAGAAATTTGCGGAGCGGCTGACAAAGCCGGAAAATGCCGGAAAGGTTATCCCGATTCCGCAGGGTATGCAGCTTCAAAAGCTGGATTCCAGTTTTGTAGACTCACAGTTCTATGAACTGAAAAAGTACACTGCCCTTCAGATTGCCGCAGCATTCGGAATATCACCCACATTCCTGAATGACTATGAAAAGGCATCATACAGCAACTCCGAGGCGCAGAACATACAGTTTTTAGTGAATACGATGTTGCCCCGCGTAAAAATGTATGAAGAGGAAATTAATTACAAAGGTCTGCTCCCCAAAGAACAGGATGCAGGCTTTTTCTATGCCCTGAATACAAACGCGCTTTTGAGGACAGACGCGAAGACACAGGAGGAAATTGTTACCGGATATGTAAACAATGGCATATATACGCCAAATGAGGGAAGACGGATGCTACAGCTTCCAGACAAGGAAGGCGGGGACATCCTGATGTGCAACGGTAACTATATACCGATTACCCAGGTTGGAAAACAGTACGGAAAGGAGGGAGACAATGGCAAGGATTGATATAAAAGGCGATATCATCACAAATGATGATGCATGGATTTATAACTGGCTGAAATGGGAATGCACCTATCCCAAAGCAGTAAAGGCAACGATTGACGCGACTAAACCGGACGAGACCATTGATGTCTACATCAACAGTCCGGGCGGATATGTCAGTGCCGGTCAGGAAATCTATTCTATGCTGCGGAATGATTCGCGGACACGGATCCACGTAGAAGGGCAGGCCTGTTCTGCCGCATCCATCATAGCAATGGCCGGACATTCGGACATTTCGCCGGTAGGCATGCTGATGATCCACAATGTGCAGGGATCCGGGCAGGGCGATTATCACGATATGAAAAAAATGTCTGACGTCCTGAAAACATTCAACAGTGCGCTGGCAGCGGCCTATGAGGAAAAAACCGGACGGTCACAGGAAGAAATCCTGAAAGCGATGGAAAACGAGACGTGGCTGACCGCAAACCAGTGTGTGGAAATGGGATTTATTGATGAAATTTCAAGTCCGGCAGAACCTTCCGGAACGATGATCAATGCGGTGGGCGGAATCCGCCTGACCGACGAAATCCGCAAAAAGGTTATGGAAGAAAAAGCCGAAAAGGAGGCAGAAGCCGCAAAAAAAGAAGAGGCGGATGCAATTTTACGTGATTTGGATGCGTTTGGCATCTGAATGATAGCAAAAATGGAGGTATGAAAATGAACAAGAAAAAATTACTGGAAATGCTGAACAGCATCAACGAGCAGAAGAAGAAGGTAAAATCCCTGGTTGACGCGGGGAAGCTGGAAGAGGCAAAGGCGGAAAAAGAAGAACTGGTGAAGATGCAGGAGACGTTCGACATCCTGAAGGATATGGATGAGGATCCGATCGTGAACCATGCAACGCCGGTACCGGGCGCAAATACGCAGGGAAAAGACCCTGTGAAGGACTTTGCCGACGCCGCGCGCCACGGATTCCGCAACTACAACAACGAGGGAACCGGAGCAGATGGCGGTTATACAGTTCCGCAGGACATCCAGACACAGGTGAACACCCTCCGAGAGGCGAGTTTTTCCCTTGCATCACTGGTGTCCAAGGAAATCGTCACCACATCTTCTGGACGCAGAACCTACAAAACCCGTGCGCAGCACACTGGTTTCGTAAAGGTGGGAGAAGGTGGAAAGATCGGGAAGAAAGACGGTCCGCAGTTCGGTGTTGTGAATTACACCATTGACAAATATGCAGGCTATCTGCCGGTTACGAATGAGTTACTGGCCGATTCCGATCAGGCGATAACATCCATGCTGACACAGTGGCTGGCAGATGAAGACCTGGCAACAAGAAACTCCCTCATCCTGGCGGAAATTGCGAAGGCGGCAGAGGTTGACCTGAAAAATCTGGACGGAATCAAAAAGGCTGTCAATGTGACGCTGGGTTCCAAATTCGCCGGGCTGATCAAAATCGTGACCAATGACGATGGCCTGCAGTATCTGGACACCCTGAAAGACAGTTCCGGAAAATACCTGCTTTCCGCGAATGCGAATGCGGCGGATCCGATTAAAAATGTTCTGGCAGTAGGAACCGGAAATATTCCGGTTGTGGTAATTCCGAATGAGGTTCTTGCCAGCACGGCAGCGGATACCGCGAAGAAAATCCCGTTTAAGATCGGTTCCCTTACGGATTATGTCAGAATTTTTGACCGCCAGCAGATGAGCATTGCTGTTTCTAACGAGGCAGCTGTCACAGATTTCAACGCATTTGAACAGGACATGACCCTGTTCCGTGCCATTGACAGGCTGGACTGCGAGGTTCTGGACGACAAGGCCATCGTAAACGGATATATCTCTGTCACGGGGGAATAATATCCGCCGCTGAAGCTGACACCGACTCTGACGGTACATTGTCGGAGTCGGAACTATCCGCCCTGACGATCAGCCAGATCAAGGCGGTGGCGGCGGAAAAAGGCTGGACGATAACAAAAACAAAGAAGGCTGACATCATAGCGGAAATTCTGGCACAGGAGGCGTGAGATGAATTTACTAACACTGGTAAAAATGCGCTGCGGGATTCCGGAATCCATTACGGCCTATGATGAGACGGAAATAAAACCGCTGATTAAGGACTGCATGATTGACCTGCAGTCCAGCGGGCTTCCGGTGTCCATTCTTCCGGAATCGGTGGAAGATGAAAACCCGGATCCACGGGTTGTTACGGCCATCAGCCTGTATGTCCTTGCCCATCACGGGCAGGACAGGAGCGATACTGACCTGTACATGAGAATGTACAGGAAGAAAGTGTTTAAGTTGTCATTGGAGAGCTGAGATGTGGGACAGGACAATTTCCCTACAGGGAAAAACGGAGTTAGTACGCGATTCGGAAGGATATGTAACAGAAAATATCACATGGATTTCCGGAATCCCTGCCAGCCGGAGGGATGTCACCCGGACGGATGAGATCATTGCGGCACAGGATGGGTATATCGCAGACGCTGTATACCGTGTAGCGGCCATCTGTTATTCCGGGCAGAAATGCCTGAAAGACGAGGCAGACGGGGAATTGTATGATGTGCAGCGCACCTTCAAGGGAGACAAAAAGATGTACATTGACCTGACCTGCCAGCGGAGGAGCAAGGATGGCAAAATTTGATGTGGATATGGGCGGGTTTGATGATCTGCTGGAAAATCTGGATCTTCTGGATCGGGGCGAGGTAGAAGAAAAAATGCTGAAGGCAGGGGAGCAAATCCTGGAGAGAAGCGTTAAATCACACGCGGCCGCACATGTAAAAACCGGGGCTATGGCAGCATCGATCAAAAGTACAGGCGTAAAGAAACAGGGAGACGGAAAATACCTGGTAGTGCGGCCTACTGGGAAGGACAAAAAGGGAGTCCGGAACATGGAGAAAATGGCCTATCTGGAGTTTGGGACATACAAGCAGGCAGCGACCCCGACATTAACCCCTGCAGTTAAGGAATCCGAAAATGCTGTTTTGGAAGCAATGCAGAAGGCATTTGACGAGGAGACAGAGGGAATGAAACTATGACGGCATTGGAAAAAATCAAAATGATTGCGGATTCTTTGGGGCTGCCAAATGAGCCGGATGTGTTAACACACTATGAGGAATTGCCAAAACAGTGGATTGCGTATAACTACGCCTATCAAGGCGGCGATGAATTCGCGGACGATGCGCCGCAGGAGGATACCGCGTCTGTCCAGGTGCATTTATATTCAAAAATATCCATCGGGACCACAAAGCTGCAGAAGAAGATCCAGAAGGCATTGTTTGAGGCGGGATTTACGTACCCTGAAATCACAGTAAACCGCGAAGATAGCTACAGACACATAATTTTTGAATGCGAAATTGACGAAGAAAGAGAGGAATAAATCATGGCGAACATTGGACTGAGAAAACCGTTTTTTGCCCCGTTCAAATCGACCGGGAGCGGATATGATGCGCCGGCCGCACTGGGGAAGGCGGTAAACGTAAAGGTATCCATCAACAAGGCAGAGGGAGAGCTGTATGGGGATGATGCGCTGGATGAAAGCGATTCCGAGTTTTCCAGCGCAACCATTGATCTGGGAGTAACCACTGTCCCGATTGAGTTCCACCAGAGCATGTTCGGGCACACGGTTACGGAGCAGGAAACCACCTATAACGTGAATGATGAGGCAAAAGAAGGAGGTTTTGCGATCATCGGTGTAGAGAAGGTGGATGGAAAACGAAAATTTGTTGCTAATTTTTTCCCCAGAACCAAATTCTCGGAGCCGGATTCTGAGTATGACACCAAATCCGGATCCATTTCATACAAAACCCCGTCCCTGAGCGGGACAGTAAAACCGGACAGCACAGGCGATTGGAAGAAAGATAAAATCTGCGACACAGAGGCGGATGCGCTGAGCTGGATTAACACGCAGTTTGGTGTTACATCAGGCTAAAATAAAATCATTAACGATATGGCAGCGGGAGGGATTCCTCCCGCTAATTTTATAGGGGACCAGAATGTTTGAAAAAGAATTGCAGAAATTGAAAATAAACGGGACGGAGTACCCGTATAAGTTTGATATATGCGTGCTCGAGAAGGTACAGCAGAAATATGAAGATGTCCTGAAATTTGAGTACGGAATCCGTGGCATGATTCCGGTATTTAAAGAAGGGGTACTGGACAAGAAGGAAACCCGATGGACGGTTCCTGACATCAGGATGACATGCAGCGGGATTGTCTGGATGATTCAGGAAGGACTGGATATTGCTGGTTCGGAAGAACCGGTACCAGACGAAAAAGACATCATGCGGCAGGAGGATTACACCATCACCGAGTTGGCACAAATTGTATTCGAGGGGTATCAATCCTGTTTTTTATCGAAAACCAGCAGGACGAAGAAAACGGAGAGCAGCAGGAAATAACCGATGATCCGCTAACCTTCGATTTTGCTGAGATTTTGTATTTGGGACTGCAATTTGGACTGCGGGAGAGGGAGATCGGGCATCTGACGTATGGGAAATGGACTGTTCTATACCGGCAATACCGGAAGGTATGGAACATGAGAGTTAAACGGATGATTTTTGAGGAACAGGAACCTGTAACATCTTCCCTGGATTTATAAACCATTTGCGCCCGCGCAATGGAGGTGTGTATGGCAGCTAGAAAAATAGGGGCAACCATTGCCCTGGATGGTGAGGCAAAATTCAAATCAGCGGTTTCTAATTGTAATAAATCGCTGAAAGAAATGCGATCCGAGATGGAACTGGTCAAGGAAAAGACATCCGGGCAGGCGAATTCCCTATCAACATTAAAACAGAAACATGATGTACTGGCCAAATCCCTGGATAAGTACAAGGAAAAGCAGACTGCCGTTGCATCCGGGCTGGAGCATGCCCAATCTGATTATGAACGTGTCGGAAAGACGCTGGAAAATTATAAAACCCAGCTGACTGAGGCACAGAAAAAGCTGGATGACATGAAAGTATCTGGTACGGCATCCCAGGAAGAGATGGACAAGCAGCAGGCCAAGGTGGATGAACTGGCCGCGACTGTTACCAACGGAGAAAAGGCCTATGAAAAGGCCGGGAATCGGGTACAGGACTGGCAGATTAAGCTGAACACAGCCGAGACAGAAGTTGTTAAGGCCAACCGGGCGCTGGACGAAAACGACCAGTACATGGCGGAGGCGGAGCATAGCACGGATAAGTGCGCCACATCCATTGACGAATTCGGGAAAAAGACCGCACAGGCGACAACGAAAATAGAAGAAATCGGAACAACCACATCCAAGATGTTCAACTGGTCTGCTGTTATGGATACATTGGATCGTGTTTCCCAGGGAGTGACGGAACTGGCATCAAAATCCTATGATGCGGCTCAAGAATTGGAGGAAGGTTATAACACAATTACGGCAAAAACCGGAGCAACCGGAGAAGCCATGCAGAAAATGGCAGGAATTGCCGATAACCTGTATTCCTCTATGTCAGTTTCAATGGATGATGTCGGTGCAGCTGTCGGAGAGGTGAATACACGATTCGGATTACAGGGGGATCAGCTACAGGATTTATCCGAACAATTTCTAAAATATGCGGAGCTGAACGGTACGGATGTGTCGGGCTCTATCGATAGCGTCCAGAAGGCACTTTCCGCATTCGGCCTCTCAGCTGAAAATGCATCAGACTTACTGGATCTTTTGAATAAGGTAGGGCAGGATACGGGGGCTTCCGTAGATACGCTCACGGAAGGGCTAGTGCAGAACGGGACAGCCTTCCAGGAAATGGGGCTTTCTATTGAGCAGTCAACGGTATTCATGGGGCAGATGGAGAAGTCCGGGGCAAATTCCGAAACGGTCATGCAGGGATTAAGAAAAGCCCTAAAAAATGCGACCAGTGAAGGAATTCCGCTCGACGAGGCACTATCTAATTTACAGAATACAATAAAAAATGGTACCAGTTCTGTAGATGGATTGACAGCAGCATATGATCTCTTTGGAAAATCAGGTGATCAGATCTATGGCGCTGTGCAGTCAGGGACGTTGGATTTCAGCAATCTCGCAAAATCTGTTGCTGGTTATGGAGATAGTGTATCACGAACGTTTGAGGAAACTGAAAAACCGTGGGATAAGGCAAAAATAGCAATGCATTCCCTACAGATTGCCGGAAGCGATCTGACGAAGGATGCACTGGGAACATTAACGCCGGCAATCGAAAAGGTGGCTGATGTTTCATCCGATGCGGTTAAAAAATTAGAAAAAATGCCGACCCCGATTAAGGCCATAATCGGGGTTACCGGTCTGGCAGTTACAGGAGCGGCAAAAGTTGCCCCTGTGATTGCGTCAATAACACGTACCTATGGCGTGCTGAAAACCATGAAGGAAACAACGGCGATTGCAACAGCAGCGGAAACCGCGGCAACAACCGCCCAGACAACAGCGACCGAGGCGGCAACTGTTGCGCAGACCGGATTAAATATTGCAATGGATGCGAACCCCGTCGGACTGCTTGCGCTGGCCATAGGCGGACTGGTAACAGGACTGACTATCTATGCCACTGCCACAGGTTCAGCCAATGATACGACTAATGATTTTACTTCTTCGCTGGACGAGGCCGTGGCAAAGTCAGAGGAATCCACGGCTGCCTTGAAGGACGCTGCCAACGATATGAACAGCAGTGTGTCGGAATCCTTCAATATCGCAAACCAGAGCATCAGCGGGGCTGTGGCATCGGCGCAGATGGCCGGAACCATTATTGATGATCTGGATGCGCTGAACCAGAAGCAGAACCTGACCAGCGATGAACAACAGCAGATGGCGCGGGACGTGGCCACCCTGAACACCCTGTATCCGGAAATGGGCGTCGCGATCGACGATACAACCGGAAAGCTGAACATGTCCACACAGGCCATGAGCGATTTTGTCGAGCAGGCAAAGCAGACCGCAATGGTCTCCGCGTACCAGAAGGCATATGAGGATATTGTCAATTCTTCCACAGATGCGCTGGAAAAGCAGATTCAGGCGCAGATGGATGCGAAACAGGTGCAGGAGGAAGCCAGTGATACGGCGGAAAATCTGGGCTCTATCATAGAGGATGCAAATACCAAGATAGCGCGGCAGACACAGCTGCAGGATAAGCTGAACAGTGGGCAGACCCTGACTAATAGTGAACTGAAAGAATATAATTCTCTTTCCGAAGAAGTACGGGACGGACAGGTAAAAGTCAACGGGAAATGGGAAGACGCTGCTAAGCTGAACCAGGAATACAGCGATGCGCTTAGTAAATCCAAAAAGGCAACAGATGATTACGACGATGCGGCAGAGACGGCGAAGAATTCCACCGATGAAATGAACAAAAAACTGGATCTGCTTAACGAGACCGCAGAAGCCAATGGCGTAAGCATGGATTCTGTAACATCGTCTATTCAGCAGACCGGTGAGGCTGCGCAGGAAACGGCGGAAACCGTGACAGAATCCGCGCAGTACATTGTAGATGCAACAGGCGAGGTAAAGCAGGTCCATGTAGATACAACCGGCCAGGTGCTGGATGATAATGACGAACTGGTAGCATCATCCGCAGAATCTGTGCAGCTGATGACGGAAGACCAGGCGAACCTGCAGAGCGAGTACGTGAAAACATATAATTCCAATCTGCAGTCCATCCAGGGGCAGATCGGGATGTTCGACGAGCTGACAACGAAATCTGATGTCAGTGCATCTACCATGCTGGCGAATATGCAGGGACAGGCAGATGCCTATACGCAGTACACGTCAAACCTGCAGAGCCTGTCTGACCAGCTGGCCGGAATGAATGGTTCTGATGTTTTCCTATCCCGAATGGCGGACGGTTCCGAGAAAAGCATCCAGGAAGTACAGGCATTAGTTGATGGGCTGGCGAATGGAAGCGTTACGGCTGATCAGATCATGCAGACATTCGGGAACCTGGACAGCGCGCAGCAGAACATGGCCACACACCTGACAGACATGCAGACCACAGTAGACGGTTCCATGAATGCGATTGCATCTGACACACAATCCGGAATGTCCAGCGCTAACGCGAATGCGGCGCAGGGGTCTAAGAATATCCAGAACACGGTTTCGGATACCTTCAAGGACACGTCAAACAAGGCGGGGAATTATGGAAAGGAAACCGGGACGCAGTACAGCAACAGGCTGGGGCAGACATCTTCCAACTCACGGGCAGCGGCGCAGAGCGTTGCCAAATCAGCGCTGGAAGGATTGAACACCAGCGGCGGATCCACAGCCGGGTGGTCGCTGGGCATGGACTATTATCGCGGAATCACATCCACACGCGGATCAGCCGGAAGTGCGGCGCAGAGCATTGCTGCAGCAGCGGTTGCGAACCTGAACAAACACAACGAGGCATATAATTGGGGCGCTGACATGGGAAATCAGTTTGCCAGGGGATTATCCGCAACCGTAGGGGCAGTTTCAAACGCAGCCAATGCGGTAGCCAATGCGGCAGCGAAGAAAATCCATCATTCGACACCAGATGAAGGACCACTAAAAGGTGATGATAAATGGGGCTATGAGATGGCCGAGAATTTTGCATCCGGAATGCTGGCGGGGGTACCCAAAATAGAAAGTGCCGCATATAGCATGGCGAGGGCAGCGGCATTCACGGCGCATGGAAGTATAGAGCAGGGAGGAAATAGTGATTCCGCACTGCTGAGAAAAATTGCATCGATGTTAGCCGCGCAGAAGACCATTACCCCGGAGCAGATTTATGAGGCTTGCAAGGCAGGAACCGCTGATGGGGCATCATCCAGCAAAACTGTCCTGAATGGCCGACAGTTGAACCGGGCATTAAAGGGAATGGGGGTTGCATATCAATGACCCATATCGTAAACGTGATATACCGGGCATCATCCGGAAATGAATATAATTTGCAGGCAAAACGAAAACTGAGGATTAAAAAGGGAAATTTCCATAAATATGAATGGAAAGCCATAGAAAAAACACTGACATTAGGCAGTAAAATCAACGGATTCACAAAAGAACCGGTATCGTATGAAACGACGCTGGTTTTCCAGGAGCAGGATAAAGAACTGCGGGAAAAACTGCATGATGATTTTGACAGCGATATTACTAATATGACCCCAGGTGTGATCATCTGGGGCGATTATTATATCAACTGTTATATTACATCATCGTCTACCTATCCAGACGAAAATATAGACCGATGGACGGACAACGACATCCTGATTTACTGCCCCTATCCGTTTTGGATAAAAGAGCAGGACTGGAGATATGAAATACTATCCGGATCCAGCGTACAGTCGGATTACCTGGATTACAAAATGGATTTCCCGTATGAATTTACGTCGAATAATTCTATCGCAAAATACCTGATCAATGATTCACAGAATCCAGTGAATTTCAAAATGATCATATATGGGAAATGCAGCAATCCAATGATCCAGATCGGCGGGCACACCTACCAGGTAAACACGACAGTGGGAGAAAATGAATATCTGGTGATCGACAGTAAAAACCATACCATCCAGCGGGTTCTGATGTACGGGACAAAGATTAATGAATTCAACAATAGGTATAAACGGGAAAGTGTTTTTGAGAAGATAAAGCCTGGGAAAATGTCTGTTGTATGGTCAGGTGCTTTCGCCCTGGATATCATCCTGATGTATGAAAGGAGTGAGCCTGCATGGAGCTGATTCTGGCAACGGCAGACGGCCGGGAGGAAGGATATGTCAGTAATGACATAGACATAGACATCGGGGACACGAATGATTTTGAAATGACCGTCAGCGTTGCAGACTGGTCAGAATATGATTATTCCAACGGAAAGAGGATGTATGTACCCGGAACAGAATACGGCGGGCTGATCGGGGATATTGAGAGTAATACCGATGAATCCGTGATCTATGTGCGTGGCTACACCTGGAGGGGGCTGCTGCAGAAGAAAATCATAGTCCCGCCTTCCGGACAGGACTATTACACAATATCCGGAGACCTGAACAGCTGCATTGCCACGCTGATCAGCGGAAGATTCGGCGCGCTGTTCCAGGCATCGGATAAAACGACAGTCAGCATAACCAATTATCAGTTTGACCGATACTGCACGCTGGTAGACGGGATAACTAAAATGTGTGAGTCTGCAGGTTATAAACTGGTAATCCGGTATATCCAGACAGATACAGGCGGATATGTAGAACTGGCAGCGGAACCACAGCAGAATTATGCCGATGACATTAGCATATCTCAGGATAGCAGGATGAATTTTATATCCGATAAAAAACAGAATGGAATAAACCATTTGATCTGCCTGGGATCCGGAGAGCTAAAAGACCGGATTGTTGTAAACCTGTATGCAGATGCAAGTGGAAATATTTCCCAGACGCAGACATTTTTCGGGCTGGATGAGCGAACAGAGGTTTATGATTTCAACAATGCAAACGAGGACGATCTGATAAAGAATGGGACAGAGCATCTGCAGCAGGAGATCAGCCGGTCAACATTTAAGGTGTCCATGAATGATGTGGATGATCTGAATGTAGACATTGGTGACATCATATCAGGTCAGGACTACATCACAGGAATTATTGTTTCACAGCCAATCGCACATAAGATTTTAAAATCAGAAAGCGGACAGGTAAGCATTGAATATCAACTGGAAGGAGAAAAATAAATGAAGATCGTAACAGGATATCAGGGGAAGGCACATATCACCAGTAATGATGATCAGGGAAGAAACCAGGGGATTTTCGGGACGGATTCCTATGTGACCAGCGTAGGGCAGCAGTTTGCGGCTACCCTAGTAAATGCCAATGAACTGGACATAGCAGACGGAGAAGGCGTGATGCAAGGCGTCCATTTCCGGATTGAACCCGGCGAGGTGGATGCGGCGAAGCTGCAGAACGGAACATCCGGAATGAAACGCATTGATCTGGTTGTGGCCAGATACACCAAGGATTCATCAACGGGAATAGAAAATGTTTCCCTGGTTGTAATCAAGGGGACAGAATCTTCCAGTACGCCAGCTGTGCCAGCATATAATTCCGGTGAGATCCTGAAAGGGAAGAATACTGTGGACTTTCCCCTGTATAAGGTTACATATAATGGAATCAATGTGTCCAGTGTTGACAGAATGTTCACGAAATTGCAGACAATGGCGGAATTACAGACGGCTGTAAATAAATTAAATACCGAGATCGTTACACAGGAATTTTCAATTGGTTCAGCTGATAATAGTAATTATTATGGTGAATTTTTATATTACGTACACATTCCAACCTCAATTATTTCTAAAAAAATTATCAGCTATAACGTAGTTTCATCCTCCGGCGTTGGAGTAATCAGGTCTGTAAATCTGAATGATGATTATTTGATAATGACCACAAACTCTAATTCAAATAATGGAAAAGTAAAATTTAGGTTTGTGCTTCAAAGTAAATCGTAAAATACCGATCTCAATGGGATAGGGATTATTTATAAAAACTATGGACAACGTCTTGTGGTTAAAGGCCAAAATACGTTTGAGTTGCCCGCCAATGTGCCATACGCAAACATTTGCAGCGTAATTGTAGAACTTGGTTGGTACATGCTTCCATCCCCAGCACTAAATCCAACTAATGGTGAAATAGATAATTCATATGCCATATCAGTAACGTTAGTCCCCGAAGGTTTGATTCTAACAGCAAATTCGGATTGGGGGTCCAGAGATTTATATGCAGTATTCTTCGTGAAGCATTGAAAGCGATATTTTATAAATTACGTCAAAATTCTGAGGATCCATGTGATAATCCTATCACAAGGAGGAAACAACTATGATAGACAGAATTATTGATGAAATTTTGACGGAAATGCAAGGACGAATCACGTATGAGCAGTTGAAGGATTTGGAAGGGGTGCTGGTAAGAAAGTTTCATGGATTAATTGTCAAGAAGGAGTGTACAGAAATTGCCATTTCAGATGACAGTTGGGAGAAGGTGATTAAACGGTTTGTGGCAACAAAAAAGGTTGGAGAATTGTGCCGATAGTACGTTATGCCAATATATTCGGGTTGTTAATATATTAAAGGATAGTTTGAATAAACCAATAAAGGAAGTTACAACAAATGACCTGAGGTATTTTTTATCGGTGTATCGAGAAGGGAAAGATGGAAAACAGAGATCATTATCATATATAGATACACTGCGTCATTATTTTTTATCATTCTTTGGATGGGCATCGGATGAGGGAATGATACCATATAATCCTGCTAAAAGACTGTTAAAGGTTAAGGTTCCGAGAAAAATTAAGCATCCATACACAGGAGAAGAATTTGAGAAACTGAAGAATAGCGCAAAAACGCAGAGGGATAAGGCACTGATAGAGGTACTGTACAGTACTGCATGTAGAATAGGAGAGATAACAGCACTGAATATCAGTGATATTGAGTGGCATGGAAGAGATGCAGAAGTTGTCGTTTATGGGCAGAAGGGGAAAGCAGAAAGAAGGGTATACCTAAAGGAGTCGGCAGCATTACATCTAAGGTGGTACCTAGCGCAAAGAAAGGATAAAAATCCTGCCCTATTCGTCAGTAGAAGGGGGTGTGCACGGCTGACGAATGCCGGAGTTCAGGCGATGTTGCGAAAATTAGGTGAAGAAAATAACATACACGCTCATCCACATAAATTTCGGAAGAACTATGTTAACCAATCTGGCGGAACATGGAATGGCGATACAAGAAGTGCAACGATATGCGGGTCATAAGGATATAAGCACGACAATGATATATGTGGAGGTTTCGGAGCAGTCGGTGATCAGGGATTTCAAGAGGTGCGCTAATTTCTAAAATTAAAAGCAATCTTGAAAAAAAGGCCGCCGATGGACGGCTTAATTTTCATGCCTAAAAACAGGTAAATAAAGAGGTGGATTTTGAATGGGCGTAATTCAGCTAAATATCGCTTTTCAAACCCAAGAAGCATTTATATAGATAGTTCTGTTTGTATACGTGTTAGAGGATATGTTATGTACATACACACGAATGATTCCCTTTGTATCCATAACAGCAACGCTGCATTGAAGTACATCGCTCCAATCTGCGCATGCGCCAATGGCTATATAATTTTGGGTTGGCAAGGTGATTTGAAAGGTTTTCGTTACACCTGCTGCAATAGAATCAACAGTAAATGATTTAATAGATTTTGCTGGAAGATCGGTATTTTAATAAAAAGGCAACCGCGTGATCAATGATCATTATTTTTTATACAAAAGAAAGGAAGAAAAAATGGAACTGAATTTTAACAATGGACAAAAGCTGACAATCACATCAGCCGCAGCGGGATCCGGAATTTTGACTATCCGGATGCTGCAACAGAACTTGGACGATCTTCAGAAATTATTTTCGGATGATTTGGGCACCAAAACTATGATTGTGCAGGAAGATGGAAAGGAGGATGTGACGTATGAAAATTATACGAAGTTGAACCGAATTTCGGTTTATACTGGTCAGATTTTTGAGGTGGAGCTGTGCCAAACGGAGGCCAGTGCAGAAGAAAAAATAAAATCCAATGCCGACCAGGTAACAGAGATGCAGGAGGCACTGGAGGAAATTTATACGCTGATAGATCAGCAGGGGCAGGAAATCAAGAACCATGAAACCAGGATAGCAGCATTAGAGGGAGGTAAAACAGCATGAGGGCAAGGATTTATGCGCGGCTAATCATCAAGGGAAGGATGACACTGACGGAGGTGTCGGAAAAATATCCCACCTATCTGGAAGAAGTGAAGCAGTCGTTGATTGAGCTGGGGCATCCGGAACTGACAGAGTAAGGAGAAAATTATGATCGACCCAAGCACATGGATTGCACTGGCGGCACTGGCGGTATCGCTGGTTCTTGGGGTTTTGAATGCCAATCACCAGTCAAATGGGGATGTAAAAGCCCAGATTGACGATGCCAGAGCAGAGGCATCCAGACAGGCACGGATAGAAACATCATTGACGGCGATTCAGTCGGATACATCCGATATAAAATCTGAAATGCGTTCAATGAAAAATGATGTGCAGGACATGTCTAAAAGGCTGGTAATTGTGGAGCAGTCTACCCGATCGGCACACCATAGAATTGATGAAATCGTGAAACGGAGGAATTTATTAAATGATCAACTGGAAAATCCGACTGAAGAATAAAAACTTTTGGCTGGCCATTGTGCCAGCCGTTTTACTGCTGGTTCAGGCCATTGCGTCAGTTTTTGGCTACGCTGTAGATTTTTCGGATTTACAGGGAAAACTAATTGCTGTGGTTAATGCTATATTCACCGTTCTGGCTATTGTCGGAATTGTGGTTGACCCCACAACATCCGGAGTATCTGATAGTAAACAGGCATTGACATATGATGCACCGCGGAAGGATGGTGAAACCTGAAACCTATGCCAAAACTAATCATTGATGTTTCCCAGTGGCAGGGTGTGATTAACTGGGAGACGGTAAAACCGCACATTGACGGAGCAATCCTGCGCATGGGATTCGGTTCTGATCAGGTAAATCAGGATGATGCGCAGTGGGAGCGGAATGTTAGTGAATGCACCCGGTTGGGTATTCCTTGGGGCGCGTATATTTACAGTTACGCCAATACCCCGCAAAAAGCGCAGAGCGAGATTCAGCATACATTGCGACTGCTGAAGGGGAAAAAACCACAGTTGCCAGTTTATTTTGACGCTGAAGATGTCAGCATCCGGGCATACTGCCATGCATCATTCCCGGCATGGGACGCGGCAGTAAAGGCAGCGGGATATAAAACCGGACTGTATTCCGGGTATTACTTCCGGCGTGACTGCATGCCCGCTGTAAATCCCGATACATGGTGGCTGGCGTGGTACAATGGCACAAACGGTATGAAAAAACCACTAACAGGGAACTGGATATATGATGCGTGGCAGTTTAAATCTGATGGTAGTTTTCCCGGAATTTCTGGACGCGTGGACACGAATTATTTCTATAAGGATTTTTTAGGTTCTGCGCCTATCTCAAACCCGGTTCCGGTTCCTGCCGCCAGCAGCTCCCCGCGGCTGGATCTGGAAATCCAGTGCCTGAATCGTGGCCGGAGCGGCAAAAAGGTGGGCGGTGGAGAATTGTGCATGTATGATGATGCAATCACAGGCCTGTCCATCGGTGTGACGGGCGGATGGGTAGAATATCGCGTGCATAAAATGGGCGGTGGATGGTTTTCCAGAATCACAAAATGTGATTGGGGAACTCCTGATGCATACGCCGGTGATCTTCACAGCATGATCGACGGCGTGCAGATATATTTCCACACAGATCCCAAACTGACCGGTGGAAAATATTACCGGGTCAAATACCAGGTAAAAACCCAGCATCATGGTTGGCTGGGAGAAATTTACGATACCGATTTTTCCAATGGGGACGGAAATACCACAGCGGGAATTTTTGGCGATCCCATCATCGGAATTCGTGCAAAACTGGTATGAAAAAACGGGGCGGTTTATCCGCCCCTATTTGCTTCAGTAAAATGAAATTAAATAATAAAATGTTTTTGCATGTATTTATATAAATGATTCCGTGAGGAATATCTAGCAAATATCTAGCAAAATAACATGCTACGGTACAACATGGCGGAACCAAAAACCTAGTAAAAACGCCTATTTGCGCTATGGTATAGCTAAAATAGAATCCCTTATGCTCCAGATTTTATTCCCGGAGACTCTGAGTTTCCGGGAACTTCTATATTCTTCTTGTCTAAGATGCGGCAGACTACAGCATTTTTATAAAAAATGTTGCTATCTGCACTTGCTTTCAGAGCATATTCCCTGTCTTTAATTTTTCGGCTGCGTTCTCATCAATCTTAATTTTATCGGATAATAACAGTTATGCGTTCTTATTTAAAATACGTATTTTTACATAAACAATATTGCAATACGTATCAATACGTGATACAATAATGATATTCAAAATGAAGGGAGGAGAGATGAAACGAGCTGAACTTGTTAAACAACTATCTCAAGGGAAAAGCAGAAAGATTCGGGAAGGTACAAATCACGAAATATGGTACAGCGAAATCACTGGTAAAACATTCGCAGTGCCAAGACACAAGAAAGAGATTGCAACCGGAACGGCAAACAATATTTTAAAGGACGCAGGACTGAAATAAGTTCCTTTCTACAGAACGGGAGGAAAAGAAAATGGCAAAGTACGCATATCCAGCAGTGTTTACTCCGGAAAAAGATGGGGGATACTCTGTTTATTTTCCGGATATAGCAGGGTGTTACACGCAGGGCGATAATATGGCGGATGCGATTTTTATGGCAGAAGATGCATTGGAATTGATGCTTTACGAATATGAGGAAGGTAACAAAGAAATGCCAAAACCATCCGATCTTCAAAAAATCAAATCAAACGAAGGGGAAATTGTCAGTTACGTTTCAGCAGACACATTGAAGTACAGGAAAATGTTTAACAACAAAGCTGTGAAAAAAACCTTGTCTATACCAGAATGGATGAACGAGGCAGCGATGAGAGAGAATATCAATTTTTCTCAAGTACTTCAGGATGCATTAGTACAACGATTAAATCTTGGGTGAAATAGTTGTTCGGAAGTGCTGCAAAAGGCACCGGATGAAATGATTTCAGCGTGAATAAGCGCCAGAAAAAAGAATAAGGGGTATGGGAGGACAGCTTTACCGCTGTCCTTTTTTCTTTGAAAAATAATTTGAACAACTTCCATTTTGTAAAAACACTCTTTCCTGATAAAAAAACGGTTATAAATAATAAATAAAATAATACCTGTTGCATAAAATACTGCAAGAAAACGGGGTATATTCTGAATATAATCTGAAAATTCTTGGGGGGGGGTAGTCGAATATTCAGATAAAAAATGTTATTCTTAATCCAAATATAAGTGAACGTTTGCTTAAATTGCTTACTTATGAGACAGGTTGATTGCTGTTGCTTTTCGTTTCCATAACGCAGGGCGGGGCGGACAGAAAATGTCTGATTATTGTTCGGAAGAAAAAATAAATGGAACAGCCGGGCAGGATGCTCCGGCGGAGAAGCTCTCTGTTACGACAGAAGAGCTGCAGTCTGAAATAGACCGGGTCGCGTATCAGCGGAAATTTCGCGATACGCTTCGAAGCACAATCTTTATTTTAATTACAGTGGCGGCGGCAGCGGTACTGATCGCGACGCTTATTCTCCCTATCTTCCGCATTGTCGGGACTTCCATGTCCCCGACTTTGGATGAGGGAAATGTTGTACTGGCGCTGAAGGACAAGAATGTGCATCAGGGAGACCTGGTCGCTTTTTATTATAACAACAGAGTGCTGGTAAAACGCGTTATCGCGACATCTGGGGAATGGGTGAGCATTGACGCCAACGGAAATGTCTATGTAAACGATCAGCTTCTGGACGAACCCTATCTGAAAGAAAAAAGTCTGGGAAGCTGCGATCTGGATTTTCCCTACCAGGTTCCGGATGGAACGGTTTTTGTCATGGGAGATCACCGGGATGTGTCGATTGACTCCAGAACAAAGGCCATGGGGTGCATCTCCGGGGATGAGATGATTGGAAAACTATGGATACGGATCTGGCCGCTGAAGCAGTTCGGGGCGGTCCGGTAAGGCATCCGGCAAAAAGTACAGATTAGGTCAGTCAGGATCAGAAAAGAGGGGGTACCGGCTGAATGAAGAATTCAATCGAGGAAAAAGCAAAGAAAGCGGCAGTTGGAAACCGGCAGAGGAAGAAACGCCGGCGTTTTACCAGTCTTCTGTGTGTATTTGTACTGGCAGCTACAACCGTGGGATTGGTTCTTCCCGCCAATACGGCGACCGCGGCGGTGATCTGCGGGAAGGAAGAACACACCCATACCGACGCATGTTATAAGGTAGAGAAGAAGCTGGTCTGCACGAAGGAAGAGCATACGCACACCGCGGACTGCTACGACGAAAACGGAAACCTGATCTGCGGAAAAAAAGAACATACCCATTCGGAGGGAGAACCCTGCTACGAAGAGGTAAAAACCCTGACCTGCGGAAAGGAAGAACACGTCCATTCGGAATCCTGTTATGAGCAGGCCGGAAAGCTGAGCGCTTCTGCATCGGACGGTATGACGGCGGAGACGGCGTATGATGCCGGTGTCCTGCACAATGGAACGGTTATGAAAGCACAGCTCCTGACAGGGGCAGATGCACAGGCGGTCCAGGCACAGATTCAGTCTGCCCTGGATCAGGAAAAGTCGGGCAAACAGGTTGCGGCTTTCTATCCCTATGACCTGAGTTTTGCGGATAAAAACGGCCAGAAAACGGAGCCGGACGGGAAAGTAGATGTCACGCTGACATTTCCGCAGCCGAAGTCTGCCGGAACCGAAGAGGTAACGTGGAAGCTCTATCATATCGCGGACGGTCAGACGGCAGAGGATATGGGGAGCGCCGGCATGAAGGCGGATCTGAATATCAGTGTCGAAAACCATGCGGTAACAAAGGCGGCGTTCCGGGCTTCTTCCTTCAGCCCCTATGTGCTGGCTGCGCTCAGTGACAAGACAGAAGAGGCGGATGCTGTCTCAACAGAGAAGGTTTCAGCGGCATCAAACAGCCAGAAATCAGCGGAAAACACACAGACAACCGGAAACAGCCCGTCAGAAGCAGAAAGCAGTGCATCTTCCGAAAGTACAGCAGAGAAGGAAACCATCGAAGAGGGGAGAGGAACCGAGAACACTGATGCAGAGTCAGCTTCTACGGAAGGTGACTCAGCGCCCGCAGACGTGAAGAAAATTTCCGGATTTAGAGCGCTGCGCGCACCAGCCTCCCAAAGTGTGGATTTTGCACCATATATTAGCAGTGTCACTGTGAAAAAAAATGAGAATGGTCAGTGGACAGCATCAGATACTTTTCAGGATGGAGATCAGGTAAAAATCGACATTTCATATGAAATTCCAAAGTCCACTCTGCAGAGCAGTGATGATACGATCTATTATCAGCTTCCGGATGGCGTAAGGCCTCTAATGGCAGAAACCGGAAGGGTGACAATCGGCGATAATGAAGTGGGAGACTATACCATCGGCACAGATGGAAAAATAACCATAAAATATGATCCGGATTTTACGTACACCGATCATATCATCGGCAGCATTACTTTTAAGGGAACTGTTACAAATACCGGTTCGGATAATCCGGGTACTATCAGTTTTGGCGGGAAAGGCGGATCCATAAAAGTTTATAAGCCGGTCGTTGATAATCACGACATCAGTGTTAAGAAGACCGGCAGCGTGAATGACAGCCGGACAGAAGCATCCTATGAAGTTACGGTATCTACAGAAAAAGGCACCGGTGAAAAGGTTACGGTGAGCGACCAGTATCAGAAGGACAACAGTTCCTCAGGAGCCGTTTTCCAATATAAACAGGATTCGTTGAAAGTCTATTGTGTCGGAACAGACGGCAGTAAAAACGAAGTGAGCGGCTATAGTCTGAGCTGGACAACGGACAGCGCAGGAACACCCGGCTTTACCATTACAGATCTTCCGGCTCTGGAGGCGGGTCAGAAATATGTGGTGGACTATAAAGCTGCTGTTTCGGGAACCGCCGCAGGTCAGGATGGAAAACTGGCGAATAATGCCTCAGCTGCCAGCGGAAATCATAAAGAATGGGGCTGGAACAGCGTCTCCTGGGAGAAAGATCTGAAAAAGACCGGAACGTATGATAAGACGACGGGAAAGATAAGCTGGAGAATTACAGTAAATCCAAGCGGCAAGGATATTTCCGGATGGAAGATAGAGGACACCCTTCCCTATTCCTTGTATGGACAGTATACGGTCTGGAACGAAGCAAACACGTATAAGGTGTCCGGCGGTCAGACAGGGGATAAAAAGCTTTTGTTCACGTTCCCAGAGGATCTTACGGATTCTCAGAAAAAGGACAAATATTATATTGACTACTGGACAGATGCACCTGCGGATAATAGTGAAGTGAGCAACAAGGCAAAGGTAACGGAGAAGGATGAAACCACTGTCACAGATACTGATGTTGTACCGGTGGAACACAGAACCTTTGATGTAAAGAAACACTTTTCCTCAGAGACGCAGACCGAAAGTGAGCCGTATAAGCTGACATGGAATGCAGAGGTAACTACTCCCGACACGGCACTTGGTACGTTTACCTATACAGATACCATTGAAAATGCTGTGAATTCTGAAGGCAAAGATCAGGGGGCGGACAGCCATTATGGAATCGCTTCGGAAATAGACGCTGCACTCACAGAACATCTTAAACTTATGGTTGATAATTACTCCTGGTATGAATATAAAGGAGCAGGGGAAAAAACTTACTGGCATTCCTATTATGAGAAAGAGAGCGGATATACGGATAAGGTTTCTATAACAGTGACCTATTATGATGCCAATGGAAACGTGATAACAAGCACGGATGCAGCAAGCCATGTGAAGAGTTTTCGGGTTACCGTTACGCCGAAAGAAGGTATCTCCATGCTGGCTCAGAAATTAACACTGGAAAATTATCCCACTTATCTGAATATGAAGGATGCCGCTGAGGGAGTGACATGGACAGCCAAAAATAAGGGCGTAACAGGAGATCATTTATCAGAAGCTTCACATGATCATACAAAGCCTAAGACATTTGAAAAAATGGTTTATACCGGGAAAGGTATCACGTACTCTTCCGGTGATGTCCAGGTTGCGTATGAAGACGTAAAAGGCGTCCTTACCTATCGGTTGATGCTGAACACAAAGGAAAGTGATGAAGGAATCATCACTATAAAAGACCACATTCCGGCGGGCGAGAGCTATGTCGAAGGTTCAGGGTATGCAAAGTTCTATAAGAACGACTATGACCAACATGATTCAAACTATGCGGGATGTACTTTTTCAAAGGGAACCAATCCTGCGTTTCATGCGGTGAAGAATACTGATGGCTCTACGGATTTGACCATCACAATCAGTGATTACAAATACATCAGCGGCTATCCGATGGTGGCGGTTTATTATTCGGCGTCTGTTGCGGATGATTTACATTGGCAGAATGCAGCGGCTCCGGGCAAGACTTACGGCAATACTGCGACATGGGGAAACCATACATCTACGCAAAATACGACGGTGACCAGGCAGGTAAAGAAGCTGGATAAGCAGGGAGTGCAGTTGGACAAAAAAGGAAAGCCGTTGGAGATCGGTACGGATGGAAATCCCGTCAGTGGCTCAGAACCCAGCGGGACGATCCGGTACGATATTGCGATTAATCCGGCTGCGGAGGATCTGGATCCGAATTCGGACAATCTTACGCTGGTAGATTTTCTTTCATCGAATGCAGCGGCATTCCATCCGGCTTTGGATTTGAATAAAGTAAAATTGTACTTCTATGATGGAACTGCGGAAGATCACAAGGGAAGTCTGATTGATCCGAACCGTTACAAGATTATGTATGATCAGACTTCCTTAAAGATGACTCTGGTTCTTCCGGATAAGGTGGGAGCGGTTCTAGAATATGAATATGTCCTGGACGGGGATTTTACTGATAAATTCCAGCTGGATAATACAGCAACCTTAAAAGGTACTTGGGATTCGGAAAATAAGACCGCGTTAAGAGAAACTTCTTCCTCCGCAACTGTTACAACGAGGAAAGTAGTGATCTATAAGGTTGACAGCAATGATTACAAAAAAATACTGCCTGGTACAAAATTCAAGCTGGATTACTGGAACAGCAGCGCAAAGGAATGGAAGGTGAAAAATTCTGAGCTGACAGTAGGCAACAGCGGAACGATTGTATTTGATATTGGAGAAGGGGACCTGGATCTCAGCACAATCTACCGTCTGAAGGAGACGGAGGCGCTGGAAGGCTATCGCAATGGAACGGATGACCCGGATGTTGTCAGGTATTTTGTGGTGATGCCGGAAAAGAGCAGTGACGGAAAGGCCGCAACCAAGGATACCACGTATAATGATATGGGAGGATATAATACCTTTGAAAATGGTGCCAAGGTTCCAATGAGTGAAGTTACATTCTTCCAGAATTCCGGCGGTGTCATGTATGTTCCAAACGAGTACAGGGCGATCCGTGTCCAGAAGGTATGGCTGAATGCAGATAATACCGATCTTACTGATCCGGGCAAAACGGCTGTGGTACATCTGTATCGCGCATCGGGAAGCTATAACTCCTGTAAAGTGACGGTAGTTGTTTCCGACAGCAGCAGCCGGACGGGGACGTATCAGGTGGAAGCGGAACCTGGCACTATTGTTTCCATGAAGATTTATTACAACGGAGTGTGGCTGTATTACGATGGACACCAGTTGACAAGACAGTGGGACAGTTCTGTAGGAATGAATTATTACCCGATTGATCTTGGAACTGTCAGCAGTGACCAGACAATCAATGTGCTGGCAGATTATGAGCTAAATATGAAAACGGTGCAGTTTGATTATACAAAGCCGACCACTTTCGTAAGGGCTGAAGAGAAGCTGCTGGACACACAGACGCTGAGTAGTTCCAACAACTGGCAATATGTCTGGGATGGAACCACAATGGATGCAGACGGTAATACTGTCAAAATTCCGGAATCAGACGGCAACGGCAATATCTACTACTATTACATAAAGGAAGATCCGGTCAGCGGATTCACCACCACCTATTCCGAAAACAACACGACAGGAATTCAGACGGGAGTGATCACAGTCACCAATAAAAAGGACAAAACCAACGGCTACGTCCTGCCGTCAACCGGAGGCGGCGGAACCTTCCGCTTTGCGGGTCCCGGACTGGCGCTGCTGTCGGTATCTGCCCTTGGTTTCCTGACCAGGAAACGGCGCAGGAGAGGCGGCTAAAGGAAGAGTTGCTTATTCATGGTGCATAAACGTTTCTCCGGATGCGGTCTGAACAGGAAGGGAGGGAAGCATTGCTTCATGTTGTCAGAAACCCCTGGAGAACCGGAAATTATTACTGGAATCTAAGAATTTAAAGGAACAGTCGTTAAATAACATAGTCATTCAAAATGAAAAGGAGAAGTCTATGAAGAAACTGAAAAAAGCTGCGGGAGTGCTTCTGGCACTGGCACTGGCGCTGGTCACACTTCTTGGCACAGGAACAGCAGTCCGGGCGGAAGATACTGCATCAACAACTACCGGAAACTCATTAACCATAACCAATACAGGTGCTACGGAGCATACCTTTGAGCTGTATCAGATCTTTACAGGAACGTATGGTGACGGAACCCTTGGTAATATTGAGTGGGGAAGTGGAGTTACGACTAAAGGTCAGGCAGCTTATGAGGCCGCAGATAAGGCAAAATCGTTGGTGAATGAGGCGGATGCAAAAGCTTTTGCGGATGAGCTGATAGATAAAGGTTACCTTACCACACCGACTACATCGAAGGTTGTTGCTTCATCTGGTACTTATACCTTTGAGAATCTGGCTGCAGGATATTATTTGGTAATAGATAAAGCTAAATCGCAGAATTATGATCCTGAAAAAAACAACCAGGTTAACGGAGCTTCTACATCTTATATCATACAGGTGGTTGGCGGAAAGATTGAATCTAAAACCAAAATACAGGTGCCGGAGATTGAAAAGAAAGTGGCGGATGCCAATAATTCCATCGAAGCAGCGGTAACCGATCCGTTGCAGGTTGATAAGGGTGCGTGGAAAGATGCCGCAGATTATGATATAGGAGATTCGATTCCTTACCGGATTACCGGAACACTTCCGTCAAATTATGGCGATTATAAGACATATAAGACATATACCATTACGGATACATTTTCTGAGGGATTAACACCACCGACCAGGGATCTGGTCACGGTTCGCTTGGAATCTAATGATAGCGCTAATCAGATCCAGAGTATGGATATTACAGAAAATTTTGACATAACTGTCAGTGGGCAGACTCTTACAGTGGCGCTGAAATCGGATAAGGATATGAAGAACATCACAAAAAATTCAAGTGATAAAATTGTGGTGTATTATAATGCGAAGTTGAATGAGAAAGCCATAATTGGTGCTACAGGCAATCCTAACACTGTGAATCTTCAGTATTCCAACAATCCGAACCAGGGCGGCAGCGGGGAGAAGGGAAAAACGCCGGACGATACAAATATTGTATTTACTTATGAATTAGACGTGAACAAATTCAAAGACAACAATAGTGATGAAAACAAGACAAATGAAGCAAACTTTAAGCTTTATAAGGAACTGTCAGATGGAAATGTGAAAGAAATTTCTATAGCAGCAGGGATAGACGATAAGACGTACACGGCAAAAGGGCTGGATGATGGTACATATATTTTACAGGAGACAGAAGCGCCAAATGGCTATAACAGGATGGAGGGAAGCGTTAATTTTGGTGAAAAATCCTATGATAATGCGTTTGAGTTTCAGATAGAGACTGAGAAAGAAGATGGGATGCCTCCGAAACTTACAAGTATAATGGCTTCAAAGACAGGACAAAGTTCAGATGATATAACTGAAGATGCTACCTCCGGGAAAATTTCCACCGACATCATCGACCAGAAGGGCTCTTCTCTTCCTACCACCGGTGGTATCGGCACGACGATTTTCTATGTGATCGGTTCTGTCCTGGTGATCGGCGCAGGTGTGCTTCTGATTACAAGACGGAGAATGAATAAGAAATCTTAATTCTTTTGGAATCAGGCGGACGGAGGGGACATGCGTCCTCTCCGGAAGCCGTTTCCGGGTGGCAGGCATTTTCAGAAGTAATCGAAAGAAACAGGAAGCGGAGTGCACCTGCCCGGAAATTCCATGACGCAGCAGCAAGGAGAAACCTGCAGAGAACATGAAGAAAAAATTAACAACAATTCTGCTGGTGGCTGCTTTTTTTGCAGGTCTGTCCTTATTGCTGTACCCGACCGTCAGTGACTGGTGGAACAGTCTCCATCAGACATACGCGGTTGCCGGATATGTGGAGAGTGTTGCAGATCATTCGGCGGAGGAAAACCAGAAGCTTCGGGAAGAAGCGGAGGCTTACAATCAAAGACTGTACCAGTCGGGCGAAGGTCTGCATAATCTGACAGAGGAAGAAGAAAAAGAATACAACAGCCTCCTGAATATCACGGAAGATGGAATCATGGGTTACGTTGACATACCGAAAATCAACGTCCAGCTTCCTATTTATCACGGCACAGACGAAGCGGTTCTGGAGGTCGCCGTGGGTCATATCCCTGGAAGCTCGCTTCCGGTGGGCGGGCCGAATACGCATACGGTCATCTCCGGGCACCGGGGACTTCCGTCGGCCAGGCTTTTTACGGATATTGACCAGCTTCGGGAGGGAGATACCTTTACGCTGAATGTGCTGGATGAGACGCTGACCTACGAGGTGGATCAGATTCGCACCGTCCTTCCCGACGAGCTGCAGGATCTTGCTATCCAGGAGGGACAGGATTACTGCACGCTGGTAACCTGCACGCCTTACGGCGTGAATACGCACAGGCTTCTGGTACGGGGGCACCGGATTGCAAATGCCTCAGATGATGTACATATTGTGGCGGATGCGGTTCAGATCAGTCCGTTGATGGTGGCTCCGGCGATTGCCGCGGTCATTCTTCTGATTCTGATGCTCTGGCTCTTTCTCAGCACCCGGTCAAAAAAGAATCGCCCGGAAAGCGCAGCGCGTTTCACCGGAGAACATGTTCAGAAAGGAAAAAACAGGTGATCTGCACATGAAAAAAATGGGAACCGTACAAAGGAAAAAAATGTCGGAAAGAGTGCTGACTCTGCTGCTGGCCTTTCTGTGCACGGCGGCGCTGCTCTTTTCCGGAAAACCTGTGGAGGCGGAAGAAGCAGGACAGAACAGCATCCGGCTGAAATCGGAAGAAGAGGGGGCGGCCTTTACCCTGTATAAAGCAGCGGATAAGCAGGACGACGGAACCTTTGTTCTTACTAAGGATTTTGCTGCCGCGGGGACAGAGGTAAACGACCTTACCACAGACGGACTGGCGAATTTAGGCGCTGTGTTATCTGCTTATATTGAAAAGAATCATCCGCAGCCGGTTTCCACCATGAAAATAACAGATGGAACCTGCCAGTGGACGGGACTGCAGGATGGATTATATCTGGCGGTCGGCTCCCTGATCAGCCGGGACGGGAAGCTGCTGGAGTTTTCTCCGGTGGTCGCCTATCTTCCGTACACGGACAACGGGACAAAGATGCGTGATCTGGACAGTGAGGTAAAACCGCCGGCTGCTGTGCCGGAAAATACCCAGTACAGTGTCTATAAAGTATGGAAAGACGAAACCGGTGCCGGCAGGCCGGACAGTGTGGAGGTCAGCCTGATTCAGCAGGATGCTTCCGGAAGTACGGTTTACGATACCCGTGTTCTGGACAAAAACAACAACTGGACTTATACCTGGAAGAATCTCCCTTCCGGCTATATATATAAGGCAATAGAGAACAAGGTTCCGCAGGGTTATACGCAGACCGTTATCCGCGGAAGGGCAAAAACCATCATTACAAACACCAGGCCTTCCGGGAAAAATACGCTGACGGCGGTTGCATCCGGGAAACTTCCGCAGACAGGACAGCTCTGGTGGCCGGTTCCTGTTCTGGTGGCTGCCGGACTGCTGTGCCTGCTGGTCGGGTTCTGGAAAAAGACCGGAAATGAGAAGAAGACAGGGGACAGGCATTGAATGCTCGAAAATCGGAAAAAAGAACGAAAATAAACAGAAAAGGCTGGAAGATCTGGTCTTTCGCGGGGCTGCTGCTTTTAGTGGCAGCCCTTCTTCTTGTGCTGTATAATAACTGGGAATCCCGTTTGGCGGGAGAACGTTCGGCGGAGGTGATTGCTGCTCTGGAAGAACAAATTCCGGAGCCGGCTCCGGCCGGTTCGGACGCGGAAGAAAATAGGGCTTCTTCCGGCGGAGAGGATGCTGCGTCCGAGAACCGGGAGATGCCGACGATTGAGATTGACGGCTATCGCTATATCGGCTATCTGGAGTGTCCTTCCATCCATCTGAAGCTTCCGGTGATGGAGGAGTGGGATTACACCAGGCTGAAAACAGCTCCCTGCCGGTATTCCGGTTCTGTGTATAAAAATGACATGGTCATTGCCGGACATAACTATGCCAGGCATTTCAGTCCGCTTCGCTGGCAGAAAATCGGCACGGAAATAAATTTTATAGACGCAGAGGGAATTCTTTATCCATATGAAATATCAGATATTGAAATCCTGAATCCGACTTCCATCCGCGAAATGACGCAGGACAGTAAGGACTGGGATCTTACGCTGTTTACCTGCACCATCGGAGGGCAGTCCAGATATACCATACGCTGTGTGCGGACAGACGGGAGAGACAATGCAGAAGGATAATACATTAAGGCGGCTGAACAGGGCACAGCTGCTGGATATGCTGTATGATGTGGTAAAAGAAAAGGAAGAGCTGGAACAGAAGCTGGAGGAAACCCGTCAGCAGTTAGCGGATAAAAATATTAAGATTGCGGAGTCCGGTTCGATCGCGGAGGCGGCGCTGAAGCTGAACAAAGTATTTGAGCAGGCACAGGCAGCCGCAGATCAGTATCTGTATAATATGAAAGAACTGGAACAGAAGCGTACAGACCACGGAAAAGAAGCGCAGGAGGCGGACAGCATTCACGGGCAGTCCGGCAGGGGTGAGCAGGAGGAAGCAGCAGAAGAAAAGCGGAAAGACGCCGGATGGAAGGAAATCGGGTTTTCTGTAGACGAGGACAGGAAAACCGACAGAAAGAAGCTTGTAAAAAAGCTGATGCAGGGTGCCAAGGTGACGCAGTCCCCGGCTTATAAGAACATTTTCTGGACAGACACAGGCAATGCGGTCTTTCTAAAAGAAAACGGAGACGGAAAACCTGCTTCCTATCAGACAATCCCGCTGGAGGAGATTCTGTATGATTATTACAGAAGATATTTCCGCACGGAGAAGACTATCTGAGACTTGAAAACATTTTTAAGCAAAAGTACATAACCGTTCAGCCGTGTCTGAGTGCCGGGATTTTCTGCTTCTGCAGGGAGTTCCGGCACTTTCGCGCTTCCGGGTCAGTGCATATAGTTTTGCGCAAAACATAAAAACCTGACAAAAATAGCCGCATAGAATTGTAGAAAATTCCACTTAAGGTCTGAAAAACCCTTAAAAATGGTCACAATCCTCCACTTTTAACGGATTTTTTCTTGCATTTTATCTTGCGGTATGCTATTATCACCTTTGTAAAAAGAATTTACCCTTCAAAAAATTTTTTTTACAATTAATAACCCCTTATTAATTATTTATACTCCCCTCGAAATGCCTCGGTAGCTCTCCTACCGGGGCATTTCTCTTGAGAGGCGGACAGCTACGAGGTTTTCGGGTTTTAGCCGGGATTTTTTCCGCCATCCTTCCGCCTTGGCGCCTTTACAGAATTGTTTTCTGCCATCTGGCTGTCGCTGTCTTTTTTTCGGCGAAGATGCCTGCAGGCGGGCAGCGGAAGAGGGAGAAGTGAAGGGAAAGACTTTACAGTTCAGAGCCGGACGGATAAGATGATGGTATTAGTCCGGAGTTATGCATTAGAAGCACAGTCAGTTAGTGGGAACAGAATGGAAAAATATGATTTAATCGCTCCCTGCCATTTCGGCTTGGAAGCACAGACAAAGAGAGAGATTACAGACCTGGGTTACGAGGTCACCCATGTGGAGGACGGAAAGGTAACTTTTGCCGGAGACGCGGAGGCGGTAGCTTGTTCCAATCTCTTTCTCCGGACAACGGAGAGAATTCTTCTCCGGGTGGGGCAGTTCCGTGCGGTCACCTTTGATGAACTGTTTGAAGCCACCAGGGCGATTCCATGGGAGAGGTATATCCCGAAGAACGGAAAATTCTGGGTGGCAAAGGCAAATTCGATCAAAAGCCGTCTGTTCAGTCCCTCGGATATCCAGTCGATAATGAAAAAGGCAATGGTAGAGCGGCTGAAGGAGAAATATCACTGTGACTGGTTTCCGGAGGACGGAGCGGATTTTCCGGTCCGGGTGACGCTGATGAAGGATGTGGTCACGGTCTGTCTGGATACGACCGGTGTTTCTCTGCATAAGAGAGGCTACCGCAAGGCGACGGTGAAGGCGCCTATCACAGAAACGCTGGCGTCTGCCCTTATCATGCTGACGCCCTGGAAGGGAGGTAGGATTCTGGCAGATCCGTTTTGTGGAAGCGGAACCTTCTGTATCGAGGCGGCTATGATGGCTGCCCATATGGCGCCCGGACGGAACCGCACATTTCTTGCGGAGCAGTGGACGAACCTGATCCCCGGAACCTGTTGGAAGAATGCCAGGGAAGAGGCGGATGACATGCTGGATCCTGGTGTGCAGACGGATATCCAGGGCTTTGATATTGACGCAGATGTTATAGCCGCAGCCAGGGAAAATGCGGAAAGGGCGGGTGTGGATCATCTGATTCATTTCCAGCGCAGGCCGGTATCGGAGTTTTCCCACTCCGGAAAATACGGCTTCATCATCACCAATCCTCCCTACGGGGAGCGGCTGGAGGAAAAGGAGAATCTTCCGGAACTCTACCGCACACTGGGGGAACGGTTTGAAAGACTGGATTCGTGGTCCCTTTATGTAATCTCCGCATGGCCGGACACCGAACGTTACATTGGAAGAAAAGCGGATAAAAACCGGAAAATCTATAACGGCATGATGAAAACCTATTTTTATCAGTGGCCGGGACCGAAACCGCCCAAACGTCCTGCTGTCCGCGAGGCAGCAAATAACAGGAAGGCGTGAACAGGGAGTTGTAATGATCGGGACTGTTCAGGCCGGATGCTTCGGACAGGGCTGTCCGGGGACAGTTACTGGAATACGGAAAGGAAAATAGCCGGAATGATTAAAAAAATCATATTTGCCACGGGCAATCAGAATAAAATGAGGGAAATCCGGGAGATTATGGGGAATCTTCCGATGGAGATTCTTTCCATGAAGGAAGCCGGAATCAAGGCGGACATCGAGGAGGATGGAACGACCTTTGAGGAAAATGCCGTAATTAAAGCGAAGGCGGTGGCCGATCTGCTTCCGGAAAAGGACAAAGAGGCGATTGTACTGGCCGATGATTCGGGACTGGAGATTGATGCCCTGAACGGGGAACCCGGTATTTATTCTGCCCGCTATATGGGAGAGGATATCTCCTATCATATTAAAAACGCGGAGCTGATCCGTCGGCTGGAGGGGGTTCCGGTGGAAAAAAGAACCGCACGGTTTGTCTGTGCAGTTGCCGCCGTTCTTCCGGACAGAACCTGTCTGACTGTCCGCGGAACCATCGAGGGCAGAATCGGTTACGAGGAGCGGGGGAGCAACGGCTTTGGCTATGATCCGATTTTTATGCTGCCGGATATGAGCTGTACCACGGCAGAGCTGCCGCCGGAAGAAAAAAACAGGATCAGCCACAGGGGAAAGGCCCTGCGTCTGATGGAGGAAAAGCTGAGGGGGATCCTGTAACGGTTCCGCATGGCATAACAGGAAGCAGCAAGGAGATGTGCTTATGAATATTCTGATAATCAGTGATACGCATGGCTTTGATGACCGGGTCAGGCTCATTCTGGATCGTATCGGTCCGTTTGACATGCTGATTCACTGCGGCGATGTCGAAGGGCAGGAGGCCGAAATTCAGGAGTGGGCGGACTGTCCCTGCCTGATGGTGGCGGGAAATAATGACTGGAGTTCCCGGCTGCCCAGGGAGATTGTCACAACCATTGATGATTATAAGGTGATGATTACCCATGGGAACCGGTACGGGGTATCTCTGGACAAGGAGATGCTTCGGGAAGAGGCGCTCAGCCGGGAGGTGGACATCTGCATGTTCGGACATACACATAAGCCGCTGGTGGAGACGAAGGGAAGCCTGACCATGCTGAATCCGGGGTCGCTGTCCTATCCCCGGCAGATCAGCCGGGATCCTACTTATATTCTCATGAGAATTGACGAGGAACACCAGGTTCATTACGATGTCCGTGTCTTTCACGACTGAACACCGGATGTGCCAAAAAACCAAGAATGTATACGGTGATTTGTGACCCGAGGTGTGCTGATAATTTTCGGCTTGTGAAAATCCTGTTTGTACATGGAGATTTGCGCCCGGGGCGTGCTGATAATTTCCAACGTGGGAAAAACCCTGTTTGTACACAGGAATTTGGCGTTGCGGCCGGGACATGGCCGCTCGGAGCCGAGGACCGGCAAAATGTGATCCGGTGGCAAAAAAGGAATGGGTCAGCAGAGAAACAGAAGACCGGATAACAGAACACCGGATAACAGAACACTGGATCATAAAACACCGGATAATAAAATATCGTATAATAAAGCACCGGATAACAGAACACCGGATCATAAAATACCAGACAGGTAGAAATGAAAATATATATGACAGGGAGGAAAAAATGTCGTCACTGAATGATTTTTTCGAGAAGGTTATTACGGTAAAATGGGGACCGGAAAAAAAGAGCGTGGATATTATTGATCAGACGCTGCTTCCGAATACCATAAAAAGAATCCAGATCCGCACGCAGGAGGAAATCTGGGAGGCAATCAAAAAGCTCCGTGTCAGAGGGGCGCCGGCAATCGGCGTATCCGCTGCCTATGGAATGGCGGTGATTGCCAATGATATACCGGATGAGGACTACGAGGGCTTCTATACAAAATTCAAGGCTTCCAAGGAATATCTTGCTACATCCAGGCCTACGGCTGTCAACCTCTTCTGGGCGCTGAACCGCATGGAAGACACGGTCAAGGCAAACCGGGAGAAACCGGTATCGGAGATTCGGCGTCTGCTTTACGCGGAGGCGGAAAAAATCCGCGAGGAAGATGTGCAGATCAGCAGAAATATCGGGGAAACAGGTTTCCGTCTGATGGAAGAGCTGAAGGAGGACGGAAAAGAGCTGGGAATTCTTACCCACTGCAACGCCGGAACCCTTTGTTCTGCAAAATACGGCACGGCAACCGCGCCGATGTACATGGCTCTGGAGCATGGCTGGAAGGGCACGGATATGCATGTATACTGCGACGAGACCCGTCCGCTTCTGCAGGGAGCCAGGCTGACATCTTTTGAACTTTACAACGCGGGCATCACGACGTCTGTGCAGTGCGACAACATGGCAGCGCTTCTGATGAAAACCGGAAAGATCAAAATCATTTTCGTCGGATGCGACCGTGTCGCGGCAAACGGCGATGCGGCAAACAAGATCGGAACATCCGCGCTTGCCGTGCTGGCGCACCACTACGGAGTGCCCATGTATATCTGCGCGCCAAGCTCTACCATTGACATGGCAACGCCGACCGGGGATGATATTCCGATTGAGATGCGTGACCCGGAAGAGATTAAGAGCATGTGGTACAAGGAGCCTATGGCTCCGGCAGGCGTGGACGCTTCCTTCAATCCTGCCTTTGATGTGGCGGACCATCGGCTGATTACAGGAATCATAACGGAAAAGGGACTCTGCAGCGCACCCTACGAGGAGGCATTCCGGAAATTCGGCATCAAATAAAAAATGGCGGAGATAAAATCATAAACGAATTATAAAATTTTTGCTGCCGCTGCGGATTCTCTTGACGAAAAAAGAGCGGGAGAGTATGCTTATCCCATTAAAATGACTAACGGTCATAAAATATCGGGAGGTATATGATGTATTACAGCAGCGGTAATTATGAGGCATTTGCAACACCTGAAAAGCCGGAGGGAATAGAGAAGAAGCATGCGTATATTGTCGGAACAGGGTTGGGCGGACTGTCTGCGGCCTGTTACCTGATCCGCGATGCGCAGATGCCTGGAGAAAACATCACGTTATTTGAGTCACTTCCTCTTGCGGGAGGTTCCTGTGACGGCCTGCATGATCCGCAGAAGGGCTATATCATGCGCGGCGGCCGAGAGATGGATAACCACTTCGAGTGCATGTGGGATCTGTTTCGTTCTGTTCCATCTATCGTTAACCCCGGAGAAACTATTTTTTCGGAATATTACAAGCTGAACAAGGAGGATCCGAATTACTCTCTCTGCCGTGTGACGGAGAAACAGGGTAAAGACGCGCATACAGACAGGAAGTATGATCTGAATAAAAACGCGGAAAAGCAGCTGATGAAGCTGATGTTTGCCAGCGACAAAGAGCTGGAAGACAAAACAATAGATGACTTTTTTGACGATGATTTTTACCGGACAAATTTCTGGATCTACTGGCAGACGATGTTTGCTTTTGAAAAATGGCACAGTGCGCTGGAGATGAAAAAATATATGCAGCGTTATGTGCATCACATTGACGGTCTTCCCGATCTGAGCGCCCTGCGTTTTACCAGGTACAACCAGTACGAATCTATGATTCTGCCGATGGTGAAATATATTCAGGACGCCGGCGCAGTTATTCAGTTTAATACCCAGGTGACCAATGTGGTCTGCGACTGCACACCGGCAAGAAAAACGGCTGTCCGGCTGGAATATACACAGGACGGAGAGGAAAAAGCCATTGATCTGACGGAGAATGACCTGGTTTTTGTGACAAACGGTGCGCAGGGCGACGGCACAGCCTATGGTGATCAGACTCATGCTCCGGAAATTGATATCGTGAACGGCCAGGGACCTTCTGTGGAGCTGTGGAAAAAGATGGCTGCCCAGGATGAGGCATTCGGCCATCCGGACGTATTTTTCCGTGATATCAGGGAGACCAGCTGGGAGTCCTGGACGATTGATACCGCCAATAAAGAAATTCTGGAGGCAATAGAGAAAATCTGTCACAGAGATCCTCTCTCCGGAAAGGTAGTGACCGGAGGAATTATTACGGCGAAGGATTCCAGCTGGCTGATCAGCTGGACCATCAACCGGCAGGGGCAGTTCCAGGATCAGCCGGATGACCACTGCCTGATCTGGGTGTACGGCCTGAACTGCTGGGATGACTGCGGAGATTATATTCAGAAGCCCATGTTCCTTTGCAGCGGCCAGGAGCTGTGCGCAGAGTGGCTGTACCACATCGGAATTCCGATGGATCATATTGACGAGCTTGCGGAGAAGGAGTGTAACACAACTCCCTGCATGATGCCTTATGTAACGTCGTTCTTCGAGCCTAGAAAGTACGGCGACCGCCCGCTGGTCGTTCCGGAAGGCTCTGTGAATCTGGCATTCCTGGGGCAGTACGCGGAGACTCCCAGAGACACCGTCTTCACCACAGAGTATTCTATCCGTACCGGAATGGAAGCTGTCTATACTCTCTGCAAGGTAGACCGAGGTGTCCCGGAAGTGTGGGGATCTATCTATGATATCCGGGATTTAATTACCGCCGGAGTCAAGATGAACGACGGAAAAATGATTAAGGACTGGCCCATAGGCGCAGCGGAAAAAGCGGCGATCATGGGAGCGCTGAAGCTTGCTCACAACACGGATCTGGAAACGCTTCTGATCCGGCTGGGCGCAGCGGAAGAAAAAGACTTTGAGCCGGTGATAGACAAGAAAAAAGTGGCGGACGTGGCGGAAACCGTAAAGAGCAGCGGCGTCACAAAAGCGGTCGGGACAGCAGCAGCCGTTGCAGCCGGAATAGCCGCGCTGAAGCATTTGAAGAAAAAATAAGCAACTAAAATAAGCAACTAAAAATAAGCAACTGACTGGATGCGGAAAATGTCAGCAATCAGGTGTACTGTCGACATTTGCTGCAGACATTGCAATCTACAGTGGTGATGCGGAAAAATGTCAGCATTCAGGCATACTGCCGACATCTGCTGCAGACATTGCAATTTACAGTGGTGATGCGGAAAATGTCAGCATTCAGGCGTACTGCCGACATCTGCTGCAGACATTGTAATTCATAGTGGGCTAAATAATATAATCACTGATAAAATCGTGCAGACCCTTCCGGTCGGCACGATTTTTGCACTTGAGCGACGCAAATCAAGAAACTCACAAAATCGCCGCCCGCCGCAAGGTATTCAAGCGGCGTGCAGGCGGCGCAAATCAAGAAACTCACAAAATCGCCGCTCGCCGTATGTTATTCAAGAGGCGGTCAGGCGACGCAAATCAAGAAATTCACAAAATCGCCGCCCGCCGCAAGGTATTCAAGCGGCGTGCAGGCGACGCAAATCAAGAAACTCACAAAATCGCCGCCCGCCGCAAGGTATTCAAGCGGCGTGCAGGCGACGCAAATCAAGAAATTCACAAAATCGCCGCCCGCCGCAAGGTATTCAAGCGGCGAGCAGGCGACGCAAATTGAGAATATCCCAAAATCGCCGCCCGCCGCAGGCTATATGAGAGGCGGCTGGGCGACGCAAATTGAGAATTTCACAAAATCGCCGCCCGTCACAGGTCATATAAGCGTCAGCCGGGCGACGCAAATCAAGAAATTTACAGAATCGTCGCCTGTTTTGGAAGAGAGTATATGGGAAACATTTTAGGACGATGGGAGATTCGGAATTTACAAGAAATTCTATAATAAAAAAAGCTGAAACCCTGAAACTACAAGGCATCCAGCTTTTTCAGAAGCAGGGGATGAGAGAATCGAACTCCCACCAAAGGTTTTGGAGACCCCTATCATACCATTTGACCAATCCCCTATCTGTATTGATTAGCGCTTTATTAACACGGACAAAGATATTATAATACAAGCAGCAGGGCTCCGCAAGAGCGTATTCACATACCTGAAGTGCCGTGGTGCAGCACATGAATTGAATTTCAAAGTTTCACTTGTCACCACGTCAGAATGTTTTGGTGCGTCAGCCGTGATGTTGCAACATTGGCACGGCAGCAGTAAAGCAGCGGCCGTGGCGCGGCAAGTTTGCTTGGGGTGTCGGGAGGGAACCGGGAAGTCCTGAAAGAAATTATTGTTTGGAGGGTTTGATATGACAAAGGTTAAGGTTGATCCGGGTATCTGCGGTTTTATTACGGCGGTTGATGCTTCATCCGAAGACGGGATGGAGGTAAAAGTCAGAGTGCGGACTGGCTGCAAGAGCGTCAAAGGGATGATGGATGAATTAGGAGACACATTCGATTCCTATGAGGTTTGTCTGGTAAAACCCGGAGAAGGGCCTTTTTACGAATATGCGCAGGAACATTTTCCGGTTCACGTGGCATGTCCGGTGATCAACGGTATCATCAAATGTATCGAAGCGGAGTGCCATCTTGCATTGAAGAAGGATGCGCATATCATCTTCGAGAAAGATCAGGAATCATAACAGACACAGGAGTATGCAGAAAAGAGGCGTAATATGAAGTTCAAGGAGGGAGACCAGGTTTATGTCAGGGCGACAGTTGTCCGTGCTCCGAGGGATGGACAGAAAATGTACCGCCTCATCAAAGAGGATGGCGCCGTTGTCTGGGCGAAGGAAGAAGAACTGGTAAAAAAAGATCAGTCATGCACTATGTAATTGGAGATGTACACAGCTGTCTTGACGAATTGAATACGCTTCTGGGTAGAATCGAAGAAAAAGATCCGGCGGCGGAATTCATTTTTGTCGGTGATTTTGCGGACAGGGGACCGCGCTATCTGGATACGATACGCTGGTGTAAAGAACATATCCGGCCGACCGGAAAGTACCGGACAGTGATTGGAAACCATGAGGATCTGCTTCTTCAGTGGTTCCCCGGATTTCGGGACTGGTGGGAAAACCAGGACAGGAAGGCGGAGCTGCGACGCGGAATTCCACAGACGCAGTATAATTTCAGCCGGATGATTCAGGAAGAAAAGAAGGCAGATCTGTCTTTTGTAGAGTCAGTGATGAATCTGATCCGGGAGTGGCCCTCGGAAATTTCTGTTACGGTTCCCGGAAAAAACAGGAATGTTACTTATCGGATTGCCCACGCCTGGCCTTCCGCGCAGTCCTCGGACGAGGAGGAAAGAAGAAACTGTAATATCTGGAACAGGGAAGATGAATATGTGGGGAATTTTGCCAACGATGACATCTATATCCACGGACATACCCCTACCATTTCGGACTATGACAACGGCAGACTGGTTCCGGGAATGATCGGCTACCGACGTCACGCGATCAATGTGGATGGCGGCTGCGTGTTTTCCTACAACCCGGAGTTTGGAAAAAGATATGTCTGCATGCTCTGTGCGATCTGTCTGGAAACACTGGAGGAAATTTATCCATGGTCTGTTCTGGAGAGAATTGCCTTCCTTCATCCGGGAGAATCCGCGTCCCGGATAGAAAAAATGTATGTGGAAATCAGGAAAAAGCGGAAAGAATATCTCTGCAACCCATACCGGAGCGAGATGCTGAAGATGCTGGGTGTGGAATAAAAAAGATTTTTAAAGAACTTCTGATGATCCAGGAGCGGGGCAGAAAAACTCTTTGTGTTTATCAGCCGGAAGATAAACAGTGTTATAAACCTTTGATCCGGAAGCAGCGTTTCAGAAACTGGAAGAGTTGGAAAAAATATTCTGGGTCTGGGAAGTCATGCGGATTTAGGCATGCGTCCCAGGTATTATATTTTGAGGCGGCAAGACTTTCAAGTTTTGATCTTGGAAGAAAATCTCGTGTTTTACAAGGGCTTTGCAAGGCGAATGAGGAAAGAAAAACGGCCATTGCTTATGCCGTTGTGGATCAGAGGCAGGATTATATCATTATTCTTCGGGGATTGTAGAATGGATGCATACGAACAGGCCGGTTCGTGATATACTGAAATCAGGTTCGTACACAGGAAAACATTAGAGCACGGGTTGAAGGGGGAAACATGTATACATTAAAAAACTGGAAAGTAGAAGCACATCACGGCAAGATGATTGTCTGGGGAGAGGTATACGGGCACGAAAAGTATCAGGATGGTCTGTCCCTTCATACTTCTATGATTCAGGCGGTGGATATGGATGACAGACATGTGCTGTTTTCCACAAAAAATTCCGTTTACAGCTGTGCGTTTTCTGCGCATGCCGTCAATGTGAAAGACGTGCAGGCGTTTGACCAGCTTCCGGATGAACTGTTTGCCTGTGACAGAAAAATAGTGAAAAAGAAAATCCTGGACGCGGTATCTGCCGGTCTGAACGCGGTGGCGGACAGGCTGCAGTCCTTTATGCAGGACGTCAGCGGAGATTATACACTGATCCTGTTTGATACCGACGCAGACTACTATTTCCGCTGGATGCTCCAGATTCGTGACGGGAAAAAATATCTGGTGCCGCAGAACGGCGTGGCAATCCGGGAGGGTTCTGTTCAGGACAGTGTTCTGATCGGAAACGGCGTAAAGGGTCAGGTTATGAAGTATTTCCCGTTTGCGGACAACCGCCTTACCTTCTATGAGTGGGAGGATTCCTGGGAGCCTGTGTTCTTCCTGAACGCGGGGAAAAAGGACATCCGTCTGGAGTGCAGCTACGGAAGCTTTGCGCTGAAAGCAGGGGAAAGGCTCTGCCCATCCAGGGAGTCGGAGAAAAACCTGGAGCCTGTGATAGAAAAAGAAGCGGAAACAGTAGAAGAAGTAACATCCTCAGCGGCATCTCCGAAGGATGAAGCACAGGCAGACGTAAAGAAACCGGTTTCTTCCCAACAGACCGGTGACAGCCAGGGGAAATCTTCGGTGTATGCGGAAGAACAGACCGGTGGCAGTCAGGAGCAGTCTTCCGTGTCTGCAGAAGAATACCTGTCGGGGCTGTAAACATGGCTCATCATCAAATAAACGCGGAGCTCAGTACGCTGTGCTATCTGGAAAAGAACGGACAGTATCTGATGCTGCATCGGACAGTGAAGAAAAACGACGTCAATCACGACAAGTGGATTGGCGTCGGCGGGCATTTTGAACAGGATGAGAGTCCGGAGGAATGCGTGCTCCGGGAGGTAAAGGAAGAAACCGGCTATACGCTTACATCCTGGAGATACCGGGGAATCGTTACGTTTGTTTCCGGCAAGGGAAGCATGGAATATATGTCTCTTTTTACGGCGGACGGTTTTGAGGGAACGGAGGCTCCCTGCGATGAGGGAGAGCTGGAATGGGTTGACATTGAGAAAGTCTGGAAGCTGAACCTGTGGGCAGGAGACAAAATCTTTTTCCGCCTTCTGGATGAGCAGGAGCCGTTTTTCTCCCTGAAGCTGGTCTATGATGCGGCGGATGTTCTGAAAACGGCCAGCCTGAACGGAAAGCCGATGGAATTGTTTGATGTTCTGGATGAGGACGGAAACAAGACCGGGAAAGTACAGGAGCGCGGTGTGGTGCACAGAGAAGGCGACTGGCACAGAACCGCGCATATCTGGATTGCCAGAAGAAAGGAAGCAGGCGGGGACTGGGAATTTCTTCTGCAGAAAAGAAGCATGGAGAAGGATTCCAATCCTGGAAAATATGATATTTCGGCCGCGGGGCACATCTCCGCGGGGGAAGAAAGAATACCGGCTGCTCTGCGGGAACTGAAGGAGGAACTGGGAATAACTGCTGAAGAATCGAATCTGGAACCTGTCGGCGTCCAGAAGATCTCCTATGAAAAGGTATTTTACAAAAAACCATTCCGAGACAGAGAGCTGGCGGATCTGTATCTTTTCCGGAAACCGGTGGATACGGATGAACTGCGGCTGCAGAAGGGAGAGGTTGATGAAGTACGCTGGTTTCCGGCGGAGTATGTTCTGCAAAAAGCCAGGACGGAGCCGGAACACAGAGAATTCTGTATTTATCCGGATGAAGTAGAAAAAATCATACATGCGCTGCAAAAGTAAGGAGCCAGACATCGTTTATGGAAAACAGCGAAAAGCAGGAAAGACTGAATACTTTATTTTTGAAAATGATTGCCTTTGATGAAGGAGATCCGAAACGAATCCAGCATTTTGTCAAGGTGCACAGCTTTGCGAAACTGATCGGGGAGCTGGAAAAGCTGGACGCGCGTACCCTGTACACGCTGGAGGCTGCGGCTTATCTGCATGATATCGGTATTCGGATTGCAGAGGAAAAGTTCGGAAGAAACGACGGGAAGCTTCAGGAACAGGAGGGGCCGGAACCGGCCGGAAAACTGATGCGGGAATGCGGCTTTGAGGAAGAAGTCATCAGCCGTGTACAGTATCTGATCGCTCACCATCATACCTATCAGGGAATCGACGGACAGGATTATCAGATCCTGGTGGAAGCGGATTTCCTTGTCAATCTGTATGAGGACGGAGCTTCCGAAAAAGCCGTGAGGACGGCGGGGGAGAAAATTTTCCGTACAGCGGCAGGGACAGACATTCTAAAAAAGATGTTCCGAATATCGGATTAAAGTTCAGGCGTCGGAGGCAGGAACCTCCGGCGCTTATTTTTTATTCTTTTTCAGATGAACTGTAACAATCGGGTTCCTTTCTGCGTGTATCTAGTAGAGCGTTCACCAGTTGTCTGGACTAGTTGATACACCGAAGTTGACTTTGCCCAGTGCCATTTTGCAAAATCTCAGGTCTGTTTATTTTCTGAACGTTCTGCTAGTAGAAGCCGGAGGAAAGGAGGATGCATGGAGCATAATACATTTGAAGACGCAGTGGATGCCTGGGGAGACCTGGTCTACCGGTTTGCGCTGACCCGTCTGCAGAACAGAGAGGATGCGGAGGATGTGTTTCAAAATACCTTTCTCAAGCTGCTGGAGTACACAGAATGGGAACACTGGGAGAAAGATCATGTCCGGGCATGGCTTGTGCGCATTGCCATGAGCGAGTGCGCGGATGTGGGGAGACGCAGGGGAAGGCAGTCTTTTCTGACAGAGGATGATCTGGCAAGGCTGACGGAAGAACCTGTGCCGGCAGATCAGACAGAGGTCTGGGATCAGGTCGCAGACCTTGACGAGCCGGACAGAAGTATCGTGTACCTTCATTACGGAGAAGGTTATTCGCTGAAGGAAATCGCACAGATGCTGGGTATTACCTATGGAAACTGCAGGGTGATTCTGCACCGGGCACGTAAAAAGCTGAGAGAAGAGCTGGCCGGGAGAGAAACCGCGGAAAGGAGAAGGCATGGACGAATACAGGAAATATCGGAATATCGTGAAAAACATTCATGTGCCGGAAGAACTTAAACGAGATCTGCTGCTGCAGGCGGAGAACAGGAAGAAAAAAGAGGCCTCCGACAGAATCAAAGAATTTCAGGTTGGGAGGAAAGCGGCAGATGAAACGGAAAAGCAGTTGACTGGAAAGAAGGGGCAGGACAGAGGTAAAAGAATTAAATTTGCGGGAAGCAGGAGAAAAATACAAAGAGTAACGAAGGGCGTGGCGGCGGCAGCCTGCGTCTGCGCTCTTCTGACAGGCGTGCTTGCGTATCAGAATTTTCTTCCGGGGAAGACAGCTTCCATGACCGGAAATGCGGGCGCAGACCAGCAGGCGGGAACAACAGCAGTACCTGACGGCAGTTCCAATGGAGAAGTAAGCGGGAAAGTGGATAACAGAAACAAATTTTATCTGGCCGGACCGGAGGAAGAAGCCGGGGATGTAACTGCCTCTTCCATGCAGGGAGAGAGTGGGACGGTGAAGGATCCTTCAGAGACAGAGGAACCAAAGACAGAGGAAAATGCAGATGGAGAATCCGGAACGTCAGAAGGTGAAAACGTGGAGGACTATCAGGGGTCTTCTGCACAGACCGGACAGGCTGGCAGTGATGTGGTGAAGAGAATAGCACTTACTCCTGTAGATACTTACGCAGGCACACAGTATTTCCCCGGATGTGAGTTCCTGGTGGGCGGAGACAATATCCGGTCCGTGTCCCTGCAGATAGATAGAGGAGGACTGTATACTGTTGCCGCAGAGACGATGACTGACTTGGAAGCACGGGAAAAGCGTAAAGAGTTGACACAAAATGCCGATTACATCGCGGAAAACTATAAGATTACGGATTATGAGATCGATGAAACCAATGCCTCAGAGGATGATTCTGTCGTAACATTTTATACCAAAACATATGTCGGACAAACCCTTACCTTGGAGGGCAGAGAAGAAATGCAGGAGAGAGTCGGCTTTTATCTGCCGGACGAGGCGTTTTCGGATGAGGATGAGGCTGTCGATCTGCGGCAGGCCGCACACAAATCTCTGGATTACCTGAACGGGGCAGTTCTTTCTCTGAAAGTATCATTTTCGGACGGAACAGAAGAAAATTATTCCTACCGGCTGGATACCGGAAAAATAAAATACAGCTATGAGGGCGGGGAAGGACACATCATACCGGAATTCCTGTCTGAGGAAGAAGCCCAGGATCAGCCGTATTTGTACGGTATTCTCATGACAGATGTAACGGCTCGGCAATAGAAGCCTGTCTGAGGCTGTCGTTGTTATTGAAAAAGGAGTCATGCTGACAGAGGAAACAGATGCCGGGTAAATGTTTCCCCAGACTTTATTATCAAAACGCAGATGTCCCGGCGGTTTCATCTGCGTTTTCCCTCTTTCTTTTCCCGGACGGAAAGAGTAAGATAAAGACCGGTCGGTTGTATTGGGAATTTCCGAAAAATAATTTTTTGCCTAATGTGCGGTCATAGGATATGACGAAAGTAATGAGTGGCGGCTGAGATTGCGCAGCGGCGGGCAAAGAGGCGGAGATATTGGTACGGCCGGGAAAGGAGAGAACGGAACATGCATTTTACAGAAAAAAAGATCAACCGTAACGACCCCTGCTGGTGCGGAAGCGGAAAAAAATACAAAAACTGCCACGAGGCATTTGATGAGAAGTTAAAACAGTACGAGATAAAGGGGATTGAAATTCCGCCGCGAAAAATCATCAAGACGCCAGCGCAGATCGAGGGGATCCGGGAGAGCGCAAAGATTAACATTGCCGTTCTGGACGAGGTCGCGGATAAAATCCGGATCGGCATGACAACCGAAGATATTGATAAAATTGTCTATGACACGACAACAAAAATGGGCGGTATTCCGGCGCCTTTGAACTATGAGGGGTTTCCGAAAAGCGTCTGTACGTCCCTGAACAACGTCGTCTGCCACGGAATTCCCACGGATCAGGAAAAACTGCTGGACGGGGACATCATCAATGTAGATGTCTCTACGATTTACAACGGATATTTCTCTGATTCCTCGCGTATGTTCTGCATGGGGGACGTGGATCCGGCATGGAAGCGGCTGGTTGACGTCACAAAGGAATGTGTGCAGATCGGTATCGAACACGCAAAACCCTGGACGCTGCTGGGCGATCTTGGGGCTGCGGTTCACAAACATGCCGTAGACAACGGCTATTCTGTTGTCCGGGAGATCGGCGGCCACGGATGCGGCGTGGAGTTTCACGAGGATCCGTTTGTCAGCTATGTTTCCCTTCCGGGGACAGGAATGCTTCTGGTTCCCGGCATGTGCTTCACCATCGAGCCGATGGTAAATATGGGGACGGATGAAATCTTTGAGGACGAGTATAACGGGTGGACTATCTACACGGATGATGATAAGCCTTCCGCACAGTGGGAAGTACAAGTGCTGATTACGGAAGACGGCTGTGAGGTTGTCACCTATTAATCATAAGACTGCGGTTTCAAAATCATGTCAGGACGGGTTCCAAGGTCAAACGCCTTTTCGTGCAAGCACGAAGGCGTTAAGACCTTTTGACCCTGGTATCATATCTTGTAATTTGTGAATAATCTTTTTTTATTAAGATGTACACAGAATGTTTACAATTACATGATACAATCTTTATTACAGCCGACGGAAGAGGGGGAAAATCCGGCGGGATGCGTTGAAATTCAGGTGAAAGACCGGGGACGGATTCCGGAAACGGCTGTTTCATGCAGCGGAAGCTGCAGAAATTTTTTAAGGGGACTGGCAGAAACTCAAAAAATTTACAGAAGGGATGATTTTTTTGAGCAAAGGAGTAAAGATACTGATTGGTATTCTGATTGCACTGTTTGCCGCGGGGGCGGCAGTCCTGGGAATCGGATACTTTATCAATAAAAACAGTGACGGATTTTTGAAAAAGACCTGGATGAATGGCACAAGTATTGAGGGAAAAACGCCGGAGGAGGTCGCACAGACGATTGCTTCTCAGTACGGGAACAGCAAGGTACAGCTGGTGGAGAACGGAACCGTGGTTCTGGAGGGAAGCCTTTCTGATTTCGGCTACACCTTTAACCAGGACGCCGTGCAGAAGGAACTGGAGCAGGATCTGCAGCAGCAGAAGAGCGGGCTGGTCCAGGTCTGGAAAACGCTGCTTATGGGCGATTATCTGCACATAGAGACAGGCTACGATTTTGATGAGACGAAGCTTCAGGCTTATTGCGTCAGCCAGTCTTTTTCGGTTCCCAGGGTGGAGTCCTCCGAGGCTTCCCTGCAGCTGAACACGGAAGAGGAGAAATATGAGGTTATCCCTGCGGTGCAGGGCAATATGATCAATGATGCGGCACTGCAGGCGGATCTGAAGCAGTATCTGGACGAGCAGACATCTTCCGGAGAGCTGGGAGACGTTATCTCCTATGAGATTCCTTCGGATGTTTATACCTCTCAGACAGTGTCCACGGATACCACGGAGCTTCAGAAAGAGTGCGACGAGAAAAACAAGGCTCTGCAGCTGGATGCCTATAAAAATGTTTCGGTCACATACACCTTCGGAGACCAGACAGAGGTGCTGGACAGCAGTACCATCATCGGCTGGATTACCCTGGCGGATGACGGGACTGTAACCGTGGATGACAGCAAAATCGCGGATTACGTATCAGGCCTGGCGTCCAAATACAATACCAGGTATCTGGACAGACAGTTTACAACCAGTACCGGACAGACGATAACCATTTCCGGAGCATCCAATGAATATGGCTATACCATTGATCAGGACGCAGAGTGCAAACAGCTGAAGCAGGATATTCTTTCCAAACAGGCTGTGACCAGAGAGCCATGCTATGTATCGGAAAACAGCTACGGCAATCCGCTGTACTATAAGCGCAGCGGAACGGACGACCTGGCCGGAACCTACGTGGAGGTAAATATCACAAAACAGCATCTCTGGTTCTACAAGGACGGACAGCTGGTGGTGGAAAGCGATGTTGTGACAGGAGATGTCGCCACCAATCAGAACACAGAATGCGGTGTATTCCCTCTTGCCTACAAGGAAAGCCCGTCTACGCTGAAGGGCCAGCATGTAGACGGAAGTGATTATTCGGTAGAGGTTCAGTACTGGATGCCTTTCTTCGAGGGGCAGGGACTCCATGATGCCTCCTGGCGTTCTTCCTTCGGCGGAACCATCTATCAGGCCGACGGTTCCAACGGATGTGTCAACTGTCCGCCGGCGGTGGCAAAGACCATCTACGAGAACATAGATGCGGGAACCGCTATCGTTATCTATCAGGAATCCTGAGGCCCATCATCAGTTATTATCATTAATTGGAATTCGGGAAACAGGCGGAAAACAACAAATGCGGAAAAACTAACCGATTAACGGGCGATCTTACCAGATGATAGGAAAAACCGGTCATCAAGACGCTTCAAAAAACAGGTTAGAAAGGCAGGATGAAATAAATACATTTAAGTAAGAGAAAGACAAAGGAGCTTCGGCAGATTGGTACCTGCCGGGGCTCCTTTTTCAAAATGATGAAAGGATGATTTCTGCTTCCAAAGTGTTCTTCTGAACTGCTGTTTTTCAACAGGTTACTCAGCCGGCTGTCATTCTCCTGCATGTTTTTCATCAGGTTATTCAGCCGGCTGTCATTCTCCTGCACATTTTTCACCAGGTTATTCATCTGGCTGTCTTTTCTTGCATATTTGCCCTGCAGGCTCTACTCCGGGATTGAGTTTTCCGGGGAAGATGTGCATAATGAATAAGATAAAAAATGTTTGCGAAGGGAGAAGGATCATATGCCGGTTTTTGATTTTAAGGGGGCTCCCGCGGATAAGACCAGGGCAGTTCTGACTTACACTGTATTTTCCTCTGACGCGTCGGAGGCATCCCCGGATCAGCCGATCCTGATATTAAACAACAGTACCCACCAGTGGCCGCATCATGCCCATGGAATTTTTACCAACCCGTCCCACAGGACATCGTTCGAGTTTGACGGGGAAAACGGAATAGAGAGCGCGGACATCCTGAAAATAGACGCCCGTTTTGTAAGTCTTCTGAAATGGCTTGGAGCCAACCGGATTCCGGTCAGACTTTCCGGTGAAAACAGAGAAGGCGGGTATGCGGTTTACCGGATCCGTGAAAAGGCCTTTGGAGGCGGTTCTAAACTCTCTGCGGAGGACGGCTTTCTGCAGTACATGATCGAGAGGCTGTTCTCCAGTCCGGCTCCGAAAAACACGGAGGAAAACCAGGATGCGGAGATTTCCGGAGATGATATGAAAATTACAAGCATTCAGACAATCACAGATTTTCTGACATGCGCCGGAAGCACTCTGCCTGAAAATATCCAGGTCTGGGCAAGAAGAAACCTTGCGGTGGCAAAATCCGCGGAGGTTTCCCCGGAGGAAAAGCGGCACGCGCAGCGGGCGCTGTCCACCATGCTGAACATCCGCTGGAAGAGTAATTATTTTGATTCCATCGATCCGGCAGAGGCCAGGAGGATTCTGGATGAAGAGCTTTACGGAATGGAAAAAGTAAAGCAGAGAGTCATCGAGACAATTATCCAGATCAACCGGACTCACACGCTGCCCGCCTATGGCATCCTGCTGGCCGGTCCGGCCGGAACGGGAAAATCACAGATCGCCTATGCCGTGGCAAGAATCCTGAAGCTTCCCTGGACCACTCTGGACATGAGCTCTATCAACGATCCGGAACAGCTTACGGGAAGCTCACGCGTGTATTCCAATGCCAAGCCGGGCATCATCATGGAGGCGTTTGCCGCGGCGGGAGAGTCCAACCTGGTCTTTATCATCAATGAGCTGGACAAAGCCAGCGCGGGAAAAGGCAGCGGAAATCCCGCCGATGTCCTGCTGACACTCCTGGACAACCTGGGATTTACGGATAATTATATGGAATGCATGATTCCGACAGGCGGAGTCTACCCCATAGCAACCGCCAATGATAAGAGTAAAATCAGCGCGCCGCTGATGTCCCGGTTCGCGGTGATTGACATTCCGGACTATACACCGGAGGAGAAAAAAGTGATCTTCTCCCGCTTTGCCCTGCCGAAAATTCTGCGCCGCATGCGCATGAGAGAAGAGGAATGCATCCTCACGCCGGAAGCACTGGACGCAGTCATCGGGCGCTACCGCGATACGACAGGAATCCGCGATCTGGAACAGGCGGCAGAACATATCGCCGCAAACGCCCTGTACCAGATTGAAACCGGCCATAAAACCCAGGTCATCTACGACGCGGAGATGATACATCAGCTGCTGTAACATACCTTCCCTGTTATGGCAAGGCGAGATACCTTTCGATTTGTCTCCTGATTCGCTAACCATCCGCCCTGGTATGGCCTAGATGTTAGGATATCGCTGTAAACGTCCGGGACAGGTTTAGATAGATTGCTTCCGTACGTCTCTGGTATGGCCGAGGTATTGGGATATTACCGCAAACCTGTTCGCCGGGTGTTTATACAGTCTGCTGGCAAAAACCAGAAAAAACTGAGCATCCGCACAGAAAAAAGAAAAGGAATACTCTGAAAGAAACATCCGCAGCGCCGGTACTTTCTCCCTGCAAGCGCCAGCGCAGCAGGAAGATTAGTACCGCTGCGCGAGGACAGAGCGCAAGCGGTTTCTGGAAGAGTATTCCTTTTCGTATGGTAAACCTTTTTATATGGTAACCCTTTTCGTATTGTATTTTGTTTCGTATAGTATCTTATTGCATTCCGCTGTCAGCCTCTTCACACCGTCCCGCTCAGGTTCCGGTTGGCGGTACTGAGCATCAGCTTGATACGGTTCAGCTGGTTCACTTCCGAAGCTCCCGGATCATAATCGATGGCGACAATATTAGCCTTCGGGTAATCCGCCCGGATGTGCTTGATGACACCCTTTCCGACAATGTGATTGGGCAGGCAGCCAAACGGCTGGATGCAGACAATATTCATAACCCCGCCGTGGATCAGCTCCATCATCTCACCGGTCAGGAACCAGCCTTCCCCGGTCTGGTTGCCGACAGAGACGATGGGGGAGGCATATTTTGCCAGATCCTCAACCTTGGCGGTCGGCGTAAAGTGCATGCTGTGAATAAATTCTTCGTTCATCGCGGTGCGGAGCACGTTGACAGCCTTTATCGCGGCGTTGCACATCATGCGGGATTTTTTCGAGGTTCCCAGATGTTCCGCCTTGAAATTAGTATTGTAGAAGCTGTACATGAAGAAGTCTACAAAGTCCGGGACAACAGCCTCCGCCCCTTCGGATTCCAGAAGCTCCACCAGATGATTGTTTGCCGCGGGCGCGTACTTCACCAGAATCTCTCCGACGATACCGACCCTCGGTTTCTTTACGTTGGTAATCGGAAGCCGGTCGAAATCCCGGATAATGCTCCTGCACAGCCGGTTGAATTTGGGGAGGGAAACGGATTTTCCGGTCAGGAAATGAATGACAATTTCCTCCCATTTCTTATGCAGCCGGTTTGCAGACCCCTTCACCTTTTCATAGGGACGCATGCGGTACAGACAGCGCATGAAGATATCCCCGAAGAGAGCCGCATAAACCACACGGATTCCCATTCCCGGAGAAATTTTCAGACCAGGATTGCTCTCCAGTCCGACCAGATTCAGGGAGATAACCGGAACCTGTTCCATCCCTGCCTTTTTCAAGGCACGGCGGATAAACGCGATGTAGTTGGATGCGCGGCATCCGCCTCCGGTCTGGCTCATAATGACCGCTGTGCGGTTCAAGTCATATTTTCCGGACTGCAGGGCGTCCATAATCTGTCCTACCACCAGAAGGGAAGGGTAGCAGGCGTCGTTGTTTACGTATTTTAATCCGACATCCACCGCGTGGCGGTTATCGTTCGGAAGAATAACCAGATGATAGCCGCCCGTATTAAATGCCTTTTCGATAAGGTTGAAATGAATCGGGGAAAGCTGCGGGCAGAGGATTGTGTATCCCTCCTCCTTCATCTCCTTGGTAAAAATAACCCTGGGCTGCGCGGAGCTGTGAACCTCGCGCTTCATCCCCGAACGGTCGCGCGCGCGAAGGGCGGCCAGAAGAGAGCGGACGCGGATTCGTGCGGCTCCCAGGTTATTTACCTCATCGATCTTCAGAACCGTGTAGATTTTTTCGCTTCCGGACAGAATCTCATAAACCTGGTCGGTCGTCACGGCATCCAGGCCGCAGCCGAAGGAATTCAGCTGGATCAGATCCAGGTCGTCTCTGGTTTTCACGTAATTTGCCGCTGCGTACAGACGGGTGTGGTACATCCACTGGTCGTTGACGCGCAGGGGGCGCTCCACCGGCGCCAGATGAGAGACGGAATCCTCCGTCAGCACAGCGACGTCATAGGAAACAATCATATCCGGAATGCCATGGTGAATTTCCGGATCGATGTGATAAGGACGTCCGGCCAGCACAATGCCGCGGTGCCCGGTCTCCTCCATCCACCGAAGGGTTTCTTCCCCCTTTTTCCGAATATCCTCTCTGGTTTTTGCCATCTCCAGCCATCCGGCATGAGCCGCCTCCCGAACCTCGGATTCGGGTATGTCATGGAAAATTTTCACCAGCTCGCCGGTCATTGCTTCCTCGTCTGAAAGAGCCAGGAAAGGATTCATAAACCGGATGGACGGGTCGCGCAGCTCATCCACGTTGTTTTTAATATTTTCCGCGTAAGAGGTTACAATCGGGCAGTTGTAATGGTTTACCGCTCCGCTGAATTCCTTTCTCTCAAACGGGATGCAGGGATACCAGATAAATGTCAGCCCGTGACGGATCAGCCACTCAATGTGTCCGTGAGAAATTTTTGCGGGGTAGCAGGCAGTATCACTGGGAATAGACTCAATACCCATCTCGTAAATTTTCCGGGTCGAGGTGGGAGAGAGCACAACCTGATAGCCCAGTCTGGTAAAGAAGGTAAACCAGAGAGGGTAATTCTCATACATATTCAGGACACGGGGAATCCCGACCTTTCCCCTGATGGCTTCTTCCTCAGTCAGAGGCTCATAGCCGAAAATCCGGTTGTATTTATACTCGAACAGGTTCGGAATATGGTTTGCGTTCTTCGGCTTACCGATTCCGCGCTCGCAGCGGTTGCCGCTGATGTACTGCCTTCCGCCGGAAAAATGGTTGACGGTCAGGCGGCAGTGGTTCGTACAGCCTTTGCAGTACGCCATTTTGGTGGAATACTGCAGGGCGTTGATCTTCTGGATCGGGAGCATGGTGGTCTCCTGCCCCTCGTAGCGGTCCCTGGCGATCAGCGCCGCCCCGAAAGCTCCCATAATGCCGGCAATATCCGGACGGATGGCCTCGCAGTCCGCAATCCTCTCGAAGCTGCGCAGCACGGCATCGTTGTAGAAGGTTCCGCCCTGGACAACAATATGATTGCCCAGCTCTTTGGCGTCGGAAACCTTGATAACCTTATAGAGCGCGTTTTTAATCACAGAGTAGGCCAGTCCGGCAGAAATGTCCGCCACGGACGCGCCTTCCTTTTGCGCCTGTTTGACACGGGAGTTCATAAAGACCGTGCAGCGGGTGCCCAGGTCGATGGGATGCTCCGCAAACAGGGCTTCCTTTGCGAAATCCTGGACGCTGTAATCCAGCGACTGGGCAAAGTTTTCGATAAAGGAGCCGCAGCCGGAGGAGCAGGCCTCGTTCAGCTGTACGCTCTCGACCGCATGATCGCGGATTTTGATGCATTTCATATCCTGGCCGCCGATGTCCAGTATGCAGTCCACATCCGGATCAAAGAAGGCGGCGGCCGTGTAATGGGCGATGGTTTCCACCTCTCCCTCATCCAGAATGAGGGCGGCCTTGATCAGCTGTTCTCCGTAACCGGTGGAGCAGGAACGGACAATCCGGGCAGTCTGCGGCATTTTGGAATAGATGTCTTTGATCGCGCGGATGGAGGTCCCCAGCGGATCTCCGTGGTTATTGTCATAGAAGGAGTAAAGCAGATCCCCGTTTTCGCTTACGACGGCTGCCTTTGTCGTGGTGGATCCGGCGTCGATTCCCAGAAAGCAGTTTCCGGAATAGGTGGAGAAGTCCGCTGTTTTTACCTTGTAACGGCTCTGCCTCTTCAGAAAATCCTCATAGTCCTCCTTTGTGGCGAACAGAGGATCCATACGGGCAACCTCAAATTTCATCTTTACGCCGTGGCGGAGCTTGTCGCGCAGAAAATCAAGGGAAAACTCCGGGTTTTCCTCTTTTGCGTTCAGCGCGGAGCCCATGGCGGCAAAAAGATGCGAGTTTTCCGGAATAATCGCGTGTTCCTCATCCAGATTCAGGGTACGGATAAAGCAGTTCCGCAGCTCGGAAAGGAAATGAAGCGGGCCGCCCAGAAAGGCAACATGGCCTCGGATCGGTTTCCCGCACGCCAGTCCGGAGATGGTCTGGTTGACAACCGCCTGAAAAATAGAGACAGACAGATCTTCTTTTGTCGCACCCTCATTGATCAGCGGCTGGATATCGGTCTTGGCGAACACGCCGCAGCGCGCGGCAATGGGATAGACAGCCTGGTAGTTTTTCGCGTACTCGTTCATGCCCGTGGCGTCGGTCTGAAGAAGAGAAGCCATCTGATCAATAAAAGATCCGGTTCCTCCGGCGCAGACGCCGTTCATCCGCTGCTCGATATTGCCGTTCTCAAAATAGATGATTTTTGCGTCCTCGCCGCCAAGCTCAATGGCAACATCTGTCTGGGGAGCCTGGAACTGCAGGGCGGAGGAGACGGCAATAACCTCCTGGACAAAGGGTATGCTGATATTCTGCGCAAGAGTGAGGCCGCCGCTTCCGGTGATCACCGGCCGCAGCTGCAGATCCCCCAGCTTTTCGGAAGCTTCATCCAGAAGATCCGCAAGGGTTTCCTGTATCCGCGCAAAATGTCTCTTATAATCGGAAAAAAGAATGTGACGTTCCTGGTCCAGAATAACAATCTTGACTGTGGTCGAGCCAATATCAATTCCCAGGGTATTGGTAATATCTGTCATAGTATACAACTCTCCTTTTAACGTAATGGATTATACGACAACGGTTCTGCAAAAACAACCGAGGGCAGATCGGTGAATTCTAAAAAAAAGATAAAAAGGTAACGGATTCGGTTTTTTGGTAAAAACAGGGAAACTTGAATTGCAGACGGTTCTTTCGTATACTTGGAACGCGAAAATATGTGAAACGCGGGATGCGGGAGGGATATTTTCGGCTTAATTGGAAAAACATGACGGTATAGGGGGTGCGCCGTAGAGGCAGAAATGCGCCGGCTGGCATGCTGTCCGTGTGTCATGACGTTTGGTGCTGTACTCATATTTCGACATAAAAGACATAAACAAGGAAGAGGAGAGGGAAAATTGGCTGTTTATAAAATAATTGCAGAAGAAGGCCGCGCGAAGCGGGCGGATTTTGAGACGGTGCACGGGGTTGTCCATACGCCGGTTTTTATGAATGTCGGTACGGCTGCCGCGATCAAGGGAGCGGTTTCCACGGAGGATCTGGAAAGAATCGGGACACAGATAGAGCTTTCCAACACGTACCATCTGCATGTGCGTCCCGGCGACGAGGTTGTAAAAAAGATGGGAGGCCTGCATAAATTTATGTCCTGGAACCGGCCGATTCTGACGGATTCCGGCGGCTTCCAGGTTTTCTCGCTGGCAGATCTGAGAAAAATCCGGGAGGAGGGGGTGACCTTCCGCTCGCATATTGACGGCCGTAAAATTTTTATGGGGCCGGAGGAAAGCATGCAGATCCAGTCCAACCTGGCGTCTACCATCGCCATGGCGTTTGACGAGTGCCCCTCCTCCGTGGCGGAGCGGTCTTATGTAGAACAGTCCGTATCCCGGACTGCCAGGTGGCTGGAGCGGTGCAAGCGGAAAATGGAGGAGCTGAACAGCCGGGAGGACACCATAAATAAGGAACAGCTTTTGTTTGGCATCAACCAGGGAGCCATCTATCCGGATATCCGGATTGACCACGCAAAACGGATCACAGAGATGGAGCTGGACGGTTACGCGGTCGGCGGTCTTGCGGTCGGTGAGACGCACGAACAGATGTATGATATTCTGGACCAGGTGGTTCCTTATCTTCCGAAGGACAAACCTACCTATCTGATGGGGGTAGGCACCCCGGCCAATATTCTGGAGGCCGTGGACAGGGGAGTGGATTTCTTTGACTGCGTCTATCCCAGTCGGAACGGAAGGCACGGCCATGTCTATACCAGGCACGGCCATCTGAATCTTTTTAACGCGCAGTATGAGCTGGATCAGCGGCCGATTGAAGAAGGCTGCCAGTGCCCGACCTGCCGGCGCTACAGCAGGGGATATATCCGCCATCTGCTGAAAGCAAAGGAAATGCTCGGCATGCGGCTCTGCGTCCAGCACAACCTGTATTTCTATAACCATCTGATGGAGGATATCCGCAACGCAATCGAACAGGGAAGATATGCCGAATTCAAGAGACAGACGCTGGATTCCATGGCGGAAAATGATGGGAGAAAGGATTAACTGCGCCTGATGGAAAGGGGAATTCCCTGCTGCGGTATTCCGGCATGACGGCAGATTTCTTCCGGAAATGCTTGCGCATCGGGAAACGATTGTGTATCATATGAAAAGACGCGCTGGTGAGACATTTGATGTATTTTTGTACATCAATTATCCGCTCCGTGCGAAAACGAATAACGGTATACTGCCGGATTGATTGGAGGATGAAAAATGTTATTTGTAAGTTCTGGTAGTTCCAGCGGCGGCCTCAGTATGATTATTCTCATGGTCGCGATGATTGCCCTGCTGTATTTTATGATGATTCGTCCGCAGAGGAAGGAACAGAAGAGAATGCAGGCAATGCTGGACAGTATGGAGATCGGCGATGCTGTTGTTACCACCGGGGGCTTTTACGGTATTATCATTGATATTACCGATACAGATGTCATCGTAGAATTCGGCAATAACAAGAACTGCAGAATTCCCATGAAGAAAGAAGCGATTGCCCAGATTGAGAAACCGGAGCAGGCAGTCGCGGCAAAGGCTGAAAAAGAAGAAAAAACCGATAAGACAGAGAAAACAACGACAGCCAAAGCAGACAACGAGAAAAAGTAAGAAGAGAGAATGATTTTTATGCGCCTGCTGCGGGAAGCTCCTGCGGACAGGCGTGTTTCATTTTACGGGCAGGTATGGTCGGTTTCCGGCCGTCTGACTTTGGCCTTAACAGATTACAGGAGGAAAACGGGATGGAATATAAAATCGGTTTGATTCACGGGGACGGTATCGGCCCGGAGATTGTGAATGAGGCAAAGAAGGTTCTGGATTCTGTCTGTGAAAAGTACGGACATACCTTCACCTATGAAAATCTTCTGCTTGGGGGAGCGTCTATTGACGCGACAGGTCTTCCGCTGACAGAGGAAACGGTAGAAAAGGCAAAATCCTGCGACGCCGTGCTGATGGGTTCGATCGGAGGAGACGCCAAAACATCACCGTGGTATAAGCTGGAGCCCTCCAAACGCCCGGAGGCAGGCCTGCTGGGAATCCGGAAGGCGCTGGGGCTTTTTGCCAATCTCCGGCCGGCTTACCTGTATAACGAGCTTCGCGCGGCATGTCCCCTCCGTGACGACATCATCGGGGACCAGGGCTTTAATCTGATTATTGTGCGGGAGCTTACCGGCGGTCTTTATTTCGGGGAGAGAAAGACTGAGGAGGTCAACGGTGTGACAACCGCCGTGGACACTCTCAGCTACAATGAAAACGAGATCCGCAGAATCGCCAGACGCGCGTTTGAGATTGCCCGGAAGAGGAGAAAAAAGGTAACAGAAGTAGACAAGGCCAATGTTCTGGATTCCTCCCGGCTCTGGAGAAAGGTCACCGCGGAGGTGGCCAAAGAATATCCGGATGTGGAGCTGGAGAATATGCTGGTGGATAACTGCGCGATGCAGCTGGTCCGTGATCCGAAGCAGTTTGACGTTATTCTGACAGAGAATATGTTCGGCGATATCCTGTCCGACGAGGCGAGCATGGTTACCGGTTCCATCGGTATGCTTTCCTCTGCCAGTCTGAATGAGAGCAGCTTCGGCCTTTATGAGCCGAGCCACGGTTCTGCTCCGGATATTACAGGGAAGAATATCGCCAACCCGATCGCGACAATTCTTTCGGCTGCCATGATGCTCCGGTATTCCCTGAATCTGGATCAGGAGGCAGACGCGGTGGAGGCGGCTGTGCAGAAGGCTCTCTCGGACGGCTTCCGCACGGCGGATATTTATTCAGAGGGAATGAAAAAGACATCCACCACAGAAATGGGAGATGTTATAGCAGAGAATGTCCGTGGCTGAAGCGAAAAACAGGCCGAAAGAGAGAAGGGCAGGAATACCGCTGCTTCCGGGAATCCACAGCCGTTGAAGAAAACAGCCGGAACAGGACGGAAAAACAAAAAATGCCCGGCCATCAGAAAAATACAGATGACGGAGTACCGCAGAAAAAGGAGACAGATAAATGAAGAGTGATCATGTAAAAAAAGGAATGCAGCAGGCGCCGCACCGCAGCCTGTTTAACGCGCTGGGGATGACGAAGGAGGAGATGGAGAAGCCGCTTGTCGGTATCGTGTGCTCCTATAACGAGATTGTTCCCGGCCATATGAATCTGGATAAAATCGCGCAGGCGGTAAAGCTTGGCGTGGCGGAGGCAGGCGGTATGCCGGTCATGTTCCCGGCCATCGCGGTGTGTGACGGCATTGCCATGGGCCATATCGGAATGAAGTATTCGCTGGTAACCAGGGATCTGATCGCGGATTCTACAGAATGTATGGCGATCGCCCACCAGTTTGACGCCCTTGTTATGATCCCGAACTGCGACAAAAATGTTCCGGGACTTCTGATGGCAGCGGCAAGAGTGAATATCCCGACTGTTTTTGTCAGCGGCGGTCCGATGCTGGCCGGACATGTCAACGGAAGGAAGAGAAGCCTTTCCTCCATGTTCGAGGCTGTCGGCTCTTATGCGGCAGGGACGATGACGGAGAGTGATGTCCGCAATTATGAGGAGCATGTTTGTCCGACGTGCGGTTCCTGCTCCGGTATGTACACAGCGAACAGCATGAACTGCCTGACAGAGATTCTGGGCATGGGGCTGGAAGGAAACGGCACAATTCCTGCCGTTTACTCGGAGAGAATCAAGCTTGCCAAACACGCCGGCATGGCTGTCATGGATATGCTCAGAAAGAATATCCGTCCCAGGGATATTATGACGAAAGAGGCGTTTATCAACGCGCTGACCATGGATATGGCTCTCGGCTGCTCGACAAACACCATGCTCCATATCCCGGCCATCGCACATGAAGCCGGATTCGATTTTGAAGTGGAGCTTGCCAATGAGATCAGCGAGAAAACGCCGAATATCTGTCACCTTGCGCCGGCCGGCCCGACCTATATGGAGGATCTGTACGAGGCAGGGGGCATCTACGCGGTGATGAAGGAAATTGCAGGTCTGGGACTTCTGAATCTGGACTGCATGACCGTAACCGGAAAAACCGTAGGGGAAAATATCAAGCATGCGGTCAACAGGAATCCGGAAGTCATCCGTCCTGTGGACAATCCTTATATGAAGACCGGAGGACTTGCGGTGCTGAAGGGAAATCTGGCTCCGGACACGGCTGTTGTAAAACGCTCGGCGGTTCTTCCGGAAATGATGGTTCACGAGGGGCCGGCCCGCGTCTTCGACTGTGAAGAGGATGCCATTGCCGCCATCAAGGGCGGGAAGATTGTTCCCGGAGACGTTGTAGTTATCCGCTACGAGGGACCAAAGGGCGGACCCGGAATGAGAGAGATGCTCAATCCGACATCGGCCATAGCAGGAATGGGGCTGGATAATTCCGTTGCGCTGATTACGGACGGACGGTTCTCCGGCGCGTCCCGCGGCGCGTCCATCGGCCATGTCAGTCCGGAGGCAGCCGTCGGGGGACCGATTGCCCTTGTGGAAGAAGGCGACATCATTTCGATCAATATCCCGGAGTACAAGCTGGAGCTGAAGGTCAGCGATGAGGAACTGGCAAGGCGGAAGGCGGCCTGGGTTCCCAGAAAGCCCAATATTACCACAGGGTATCTGGCAAGATACGCAAAGCTGGTTACCAGCGCAAACAGGGGTGCGATTCTTTCCGCGGATCAGGCGGACTGACATCCGGATCTGTTTTTCGGACAGGACGCGAATCCGTACATCCGGTCAGATTTGCCAGTGGAGTGAAATCCGCGCGGCAGCAAACGCGGCGGAGAACGCCTGCGCTTTGCGTCGCGGCCGGCAGGAAGATTGATAGAAATAGAAGAGTAAGAGGGAAAAAGATGCAGCTGAATGGTTCACAGATCATCATGGAATGTCTGAAGGAACAGAAGGTCGATACTGTTTTCGGATATCCGGGTGGTTCTATTCTGAATGTATATGATGAGCTCTACCGGCATCCGGAGATTCATCATATCCTTACCTCCCATGAGCAGGGAGCTTCTCATGCGGCGGACGGCTATGCCAGGGCGACCGGAAGGGTAGGCGTATGTTTTGCCACCAGCGGTCCGGGGGCGACAAACCTGGTGACCGGCATTGCCACCGCTTACATGGATTCTGTGCCGATTGTGGCGATCACCTGCAATGTGGGGAGGACGCTTCTTGGGAAGGACAGCTTCCAGGAGGTGGACATCGTGGGCATTACCATGCCCATCACAAAGTACAGCCTGATTGTCAAGGATGTTACGAAGCTGGCGGACTCCATACGCCGCGCCTTCCGAATCGCGAAGAGCGGCAGACCCGGCCCGGTTCTTGTGGATGTCACCAAGGATGTGACGGCCGCGTCCTGCGAGTTTACGCGTAAAGACCCGGCTCCCGTGAAGCCTTCTGCAGAGGGAATGACGGAGGAAAGCCTGGACAGGGCGGTTCAGATGATCAACGCATCTAAACGTCCCTTCCTCTTTGTCGGGGGCGGAGCGATCATCTCAGACGCTTCCCAGGAGGTTCGTGAGCTGGCAAGGAGGCTGCAGGCACCGGTCTGTGATACCCTGATGGGGAAGGGCGCGTTTCCAGGTACGGACCCGCAGTACATGGGCATGCTTGGCATGCACGGGACAAAGGCTTCCAATCTCGGCATGTACAAGTGTGATCTGCTGATCGTGCTGGGAGCCAGATTCTCCGACCGTGATGTCGGAAGTCCGAAGAATTTTGCCAGGCAGGCAAAGATTCTCCAGATCGATGTGGATTCGGCCGAGGTCAACAAAAATGTGGTGGTGGACGCCAGTGTGAACGGCGATCTGAAGCTGGTTCTGAATCGGATTCTTCCCCGGCTGGAACAGAAGAACGGTGCGGACTGGCTGAACCAGATGGAGGAGCTGAAGAAGGAAACAACCGTTCCTGTGCCGCAGGACCGGCTGACCGGGCCATACATGGTAGAGCAGACCTATCTGGTGACAGAGGGGAAGGCCATCATCACCACAGATGTCGGACAGCACCAGATGTGGGCCGCCCAGTACTACAAGTACACGGAGCCTCGCACGTTCCTTTCTTCCGGCGGCCTGGGAACCATGGGCTACGGCCTGGGAGCCGCGCTGGGAGCAAAGACCGGAAGGCCGGACAAGACAGTTATCAATATGACCGGGGACGGCTGCTTCCGGATGAATATGAACGAGCTGGCCACTGCTGTGCGCAGTGATATACCCGTCATAGAAATTGTATTTAACAACCATGTACTGGGGATGGTAAGGCAGTGGCAGACCTTGTTCTACGGCAAACGTTATTCCCAGACCATTCTGCGGGACAAGGTAGACTATGTAAAGGTGGCGGAGGCCATGGGCGCGGTCGGAATCCGCGTGACGAAGCCGGAGGATTTTGCCCCGGCGCTGCAGAAGGCGATCGAACTGAATCAGCCGGTTGTCCTGGACTGCCTGATTGATGACGATGACAAGGTCTTTCCGATGATCCCTGCGGGGAAACCCAATTCCGAGGTCTTTGACCAGACGGACGTGGAACAGTAAAAGCTGCCATGGCGCTTTGCGGCCTTTTTTCCGGCAGAAGCCTGTTTTTGCCGGAGACGAGGAAAGGAATTCTGTATGCATAGGACGCGTTGAAAGGGACAGCAGCGGATTGACAAAATTATATCAAGAGACTACACTTGTACAAGAAAACCCAAAATGAGACAGGAGGAAACAAAAGTGGGAAGAGTATATAACTTTTCGGCCGGCCCGGCGGTTCTGCCGGAAGAGGTTCTGAAGGAAGCGCAGGCGGACATGCTGGATTACAAGGGATGCGGGATGTCTGTCATGGAAATGAGCCACCGCTCCGCGATGTTCGACAACATCATCAAGGAAGCGGAAAAGGATTTCCGGGAGCTGGTCGGCGTTCCGGACAATTACAAGGTTCTGTTTTTACAGGGCGGCGGTTCTCTTCAGTTTGCGCAGATTCCCATGAATCTCATGAAAAACCGTGTCGCAGATTATATTGTAACAGGCAACTGGGCTAAGAAGGCGCTTGCGGAGGCAGAGATTTACGGAGACGCGAAAGCGGTTGCCTCTTCCGCCGACAAGAATTTCACCTACATTCCCGACTGCTCCGACCTTCCGATCCGTGAAAACGCAGATTATGTCTATATCTGCGAGAATAACACCATCTACGGAACAGAGTATAAAAAGCTTCCGAACACAAAGGGCAAGCTGCTTGTGGCCGATGTCTCTTCCAACTTCCTGTCTCGCCCGATTGATGTAGAGAAGTACGGCCTGTTTTTCGGCGGCGTGCAGAAAAATGTGGGACCGGCCGGCATGGTTATTACCGTAATCCGCGAGGATCTTGTCACGGATGATGTCCTTCCGGGAACACCGACCATGATGAAGTATAAAACACAGGCCGACAAGGATTCTCTCTACAACACGCCGAACTGCTGGTGCATTTACATCTGCGGACTGGTGTTCAAATGGCTGAAGAACATGGGCGGTCTGGAGGAAATGAACAAAAGAAACGAGAAGAAAGCTGCTCTTCTCTATGATTATCTGGATCAGTCGAAACTGTTCAAGGGAACGGTACGCAAAGAGGATCGCTCTCTGATGAATGTTCCGTTTGTTACCGGTGATAAGGATATGGACGCGAAGTTTGTCGCGGAGGCAAAGGCAGCAGGACTGGAGAACCTGAAGGGACACCGCACGGTGGGCGGCATGCGCGCCAGCATTTACAACGCCATGCCTTACGCAGGCGTTCAGAAGCTGGTAGAGTTTATGGATAAGTTTGAAAAGGAGAACAGCTGATTATGTTTCAGTATCATTGCCTGAACCCGATTGCTTCTGTCGGGTTGGACGGCTTCGGAGATAATTACAGACAGACGGATGATTTTAAGGAGGCGGACGCGGTACTGGTCCGCAGCGCAAAAATGCTGGATATGGAACTGCCGGGCAAGCTTCTGGCAGTCGGCCGCGCCGGCGCGGGAGTCAATAATATTCCTCTTGACCGCTGCGCGGATCAGGGAATTGTTGTTTTTAATACGCCAGGCGCGAATTCCAACGGGGTCAAGGAGCTGGTTCTGGCCGGGATGCTTCTGGCTTCCAGAGATATTGTCGGAGGTATCGAGTGGGTAAACAGCCAGAAGGATAATCCGGATGTGGGAAAACTGGCGGAAAAGCAGAAGAAGCAGTTTGCCGGCAGCGAAATCAGCGGGAAAAAGCTGGGAATTATCGGTCTTGGCGCTATCGGACAGAAGGTAGCCAACGCGGCGACGCATCTGGGCATGGACGTTTACGGCTATGATCCGTTTATCTCCGTAGACGCGGCCTGGAATCTTTCCCGTACCATTCATCATATTCAGGATGTCAATGATATCTATCGGAACTGCGATTTTATAACCATCCATGTCCCGCTGACAGACGGCACCAGGGGAATGATCAGCCGGGAAGCCATTCAGATGATGAAAGACGGAGTAGTGGTGCTGAACTACGCGAGGGACGTGCTGGTTGACGAAGAAGCTATGGTCGAGGCACTGAACGCGGGCAAGGTAAAACGCTATATGACAGATTTTGCCAACCCGACGGTTGCGGGAGTAAAAAATGTCATTATTACGCCGCATCTGGGAGCTTCTACCAGGGAGTCAGAGGACAACTGCGCGGTTGCGGCCGTCAAGGAACTGAAAAACTTCCTTGAAAACGGAAATATCAAAAACTCTGTGAATTATCCGGCATGCGATATGGGCGTCTGCACCTCCGCAAGCAGAATTACCATCTGCCATAAAAATGTTCCGGACATGATCCGGCAGTTCACCAGAATTCTCAGTGACGCAGGTGTCAACATCACGGATCTTACCAATAAGAGCCGCGGCAGCTATGCATACACCATGATTGACATGGAGACACGGGCCAGCGAGCAGATTATTACCAAGATCGCCTCGGTTGAGGGAGTGCTCCGCGCGCGGATTGTGAAATAATCCTCTGTGTCAGAAAATTGGATTGTAAGCTTTTGTTGTACAGCCGGGGTTGTGCAGTAAATAACGGCACCGCAGCAGAAGATCATTAAAGATAAGAAGGATTGATTCTGCCTGTATATGGCGGAAAACAGAAAAGAAAGACCGGCCGTCAGTTCTGCGTCTGCAAATGCGGGCGCGGAACTGGCGGCCTCTTCTGTATTTCCGTCGGCGGGGAAATGGCAGACAGAACAGGAAGCTGTGTCTGCATATTTGTCTGTTTATCGGTAAGAGAAAAGGAGAAGTTCAAATGGCAGCGATAAAACCATTCCGGGCGCTTCACCCGACCAGAGAAAAAGCAGCGGAGGTGGCCGCTCTTCCTTATGACGTATACAGCAGAGAGGAGGCCAGGGCGGAGGTGGCAAGGCATCCGCGGTCTTTTCTGGCAATCGACCGCCCGGAGACCCAGTTCCCGGAGAACCAGGATATGTATGCGCCGGAGGTTTACAAGAAGGCGGCCGAAATGCTGCGGGACTGGGAAGAAAAGGGGATCTTTGTGCAGGACGAAGAGCCGTATTACTATATCTGGGAACTGACCATGGATGGAAGAACCCAGACCGGGCTGGTTGCCTGCTCTTCGGTTGATGACTATCTGAACGGTGTTATTTTACGGCATGAAAATACCAGAAAAGAAAAAGAGGCTGACCGCACCCGGCATGTGTCGGTGACAAGTGCGCAGACCGGGCCGATTTTTCTTGCGTACCGCAATAATTCGGAGATACGGAGCGCGGTGCAGGACGCCTGCACCGGCCTTCCGTATTTTGATTATACAGAGGAGGACGGAGTCCGGCACCGCGTCTGGAGAGTAGAGGACAGGGGCATGGCGGGCAGGCTCACCGATGCCTTTGCGAAGCTGGAACATACCTATATCGCGGACGGACATCACCGCGCAGCTTCCGCCGTCTCCGTTTCGCTGGAGCGCAGAAAAAAATATCCGAACTACACAGGAAAGGAAGAGTTTAACAGCTTTCTGTCCGTCCTGTTTCCGGATGACGAGCTGAAAATCCTGGACTATAACCGCGTTCTGAAGGATCTGGCAGGCAATACACCGAAGGAACTGCTGGAAAAACTGGAGAAACAGTTTGAGATAGAAGAATTCGGCAGGGAGCCGTTTCATCCGGGGAAAAAGGGAGAAATGGGATTGTATCTGGATGCCTTCTGGTACCGGCTGCAGGTAAGAACGGAGCGCATTCAGACAGATCCGATCGGCATTCTTGATGTCTCTTATCTGCAGCGGGAGGCGCTTCAGCCGATCTGGGGAATTTCGGATCCCCGCACAGACGACAGAATTGATTTCGTCGGGGGCATCCGCGGCCTGGAGGAACTGGAGAGGAGATGCCGCACGGATTGTTCTGCCGCTTTTTCGATGTTTCCGACTTCCATCGGAGAGCTGTTTGCCGCCGCAGACGCGGGTATGCTGATGCCTCCCAAGTCCACCTGGTTTGAGCCGAAACTGCGGAGCGGGCTGTTCATCCACAAAATTGAGCCCTGATTTAAGATATACATAAGTATGCTTTTGGGGGCTGCAGCATGTTATAATGGATCAAAGTGAGAATGTGATTTCCGGAATGAGCCGGGATTACATTCAGGCTTCTTTATCCTCATAACCTTGCTTTTTCTGGGAGGTGATCATATGGAACATCATCCTTTTTTATCCTTTGACGATGGGTTAGAGATTACTTTTTCAGATCTGAAAAGAAAGAAGAACGGATCAGAATATATTACCATCTATTTTGAACAGCCCAATCCGGAAGAGACAGATTTCTATTCTGCCCAATGTGACTACCCAGGCGGCAGCTTTACAAATGTGGTCGGCTATACAGATAGGGATCTCAGCAGATTGTGGGAGCATGTGGCCAAAGCGGGCACGCTTCATTGATGCCTGACAAGACCGTTATTGAAAACAAGAGGACGTTTACTGTCCTCTTGTTTTACAATACGGCTGTAAAAATTGAGCCCTGATTTACAGGTAAAACTGGAACTGCATGCCACTTTCCGGTTCTTTCAGGAGATGGAAGGAAATGCCCAGGTACAGGCGGGTATCAAAATTATCCAGATCCAGACTGGTGATCTCCTCAATCCGTTCCATGCGGTTGATAAAGGTGCTGCGGTGTATGTACAGTTTTTCTGCCGCCCGTGACATATTAAAGCGTTCCCGGAAAAAAGTGTAGAGAGTCAGGTAATAACTGGTGTTTTTTTCCTGGTCGTGGGTGCGCAGCTTCAAAAGCGCGGGGTGGCACACCTGTTCCGGCTTAAAGGAGCCAAGTCCGTATTGAATCAGATAGTCCAGCCCGTAATCATCAAAGCGGAAATACCAGCGGGTGGAATCCTTTTTCTGGCCGAATTCGATGGAGAACTGTGCCTGGCGGAAATACTGAGGAAGCTCCTGCAGACCGGTAAAGGGTCTGCTGCACCCGGCGATCATCAGGCCGTCCCGGACCAGATACGCCAGAGACTGATAAAAATCATCCAGCTTTTTCAATCCTCCGTAAACAGAAAGGTTTTCCAGAAGAACAACAGTTCCCTGATTGTCCACCGCGCAGGCGCCTTTCCAGCGTTCTTCAATCTGGGAGATCAGGTACGGAGGATACAGTTCTTTTTTCAGGCGGTGTTCCGGAAGAAAAACAGCAATCAAGTAGTTCTGATCCTCTGTCCATCCGGTACTCTGCTCCAGTTCGCCGATTTCCTGAGGACCGGGAACCGTGCCTTTTAGAGATTCGGAAAAAAAGGAGTGAAGGGTATTCTGGGCGGCGGAGCCGACCCGGAGAGACCCGTACCGGTGGAGCAGAATCGTGGTGAAATAAGCAAGCTTTTCCAGGATCCGGCTGTTTCTTGCCAGATAGTTCTGCCGGGGCTGACCCAGGATCAGCCTCCCGTGATATTCGCCGTTGTCAATCAGGTTGTATACCAGGTAAGTGCTGTCCATCTCCAGGGTGCAGACGCCTTTTTTTGTCTCCAGATCCCGGTGCCTGGGATTGGAGATCATGTCTTCCATCACTTCAGGAAGCAGGTTGTCGTCATTTTCAAAGAGAGAAAGATTGGTTCCTGGATCGTGTGCAATCGCGATAATTTTGAACTGGTTGTCTATCAAAAGAATCGGAAGCTGGAAAAACGACCATGTTTTCCGGATCAGGGTCCGGTAATCCTGGTATCTGTCGATGACCTGCAGACATTCGTTCTCCCACTCGTCAAAAAGATCATAGATAGACTGCAGCTGATTGTAGATCCGGAAAAGATTCAATTCTCTCGGCAGAATGATATAGGAGGTATTTCTGGGGCGGCTCATGTTGGGAGCTTCCCAGCAGATATAGGAGCCGGGGCCGACCGGGCTGTCCCCGTGGTTGGTAAGAAAATAGAGATAGCCCTCCGGGGAGTCCGGCCCTTCATAGTAACGGGGCCGTCCCAGTTCTCGCTCGCCGGACGGATTCGCGCGGTAAGTAAGAAAGAAAGAAGGGGAGAGCATGTCTGAGATAATATCAAGATAAAGCTTCATACAAAATATCCATTCGATCCTTTATATCATGATGCCAGGCCGCCAAAATGTAGTCCGTTTTGCCTGTGCTCTTTCTAAAAATACCATATTTTTAAGAAAATCGCAATTTAAATGACAAAAAAACAGACTACATTCTGTAGTATGAACAGGTTGAAATCTCCTTTGTTTTAACGGATGTACGGATGAGCGGGAGCAGATTATAATTCAGTCATACTTAACAAGTAACCCATTACTACTCTATACACATAAGGGAAGCGGAGCGTGCACGGCCCCGCTTTTCTTATTTTGTCCCTGCCGCTTTCCCTTTCCAATTTTTTCTCCATGGTGTATAATGGCGTCGTTCAACTGGCCGCAGGGCAGTCTTTTTTGGAGTGCCCGGAAATGCGGTCTGAAAGATTTCGGAGGAACTGCCCAGATGCATTTTAAAACAGAGGACGAGACAGACACGCTAGAGGGAAGTACGCAGGAGAAGAAGTCCAAACATGAGAGGAAGGCAGAAGCTCCGGCTTCTGACCTGGAGCGCGACGAAAATCTGCCGTTTGAAGAGGCAGGTAACAGTGAGGCGGATGGTTCCGAACCCGGCGGAGAAGCAGACAGCAGTGAACCAGACAGCACAGAACCTGTCGCAGAGGCCGTCAGAACCGCGGGACATTTTCCGAGAACAAGGAAATACCTGGTTTTCTGGTCCTGCTATTTTGCCGCCGTCCTGGTTTTTCTCATTACCCAGTACCGCCAGGTTGTGGGAACGGATCTGAATGACAGAAAATACGGAAACCTGATTTTTATTCTTCTGGCGGGCTCGGTCGCGGTCACGGCAGTGATGACGATGTTTGTCATGCAGCCGAAAAAACTGAGAGGAAAGAACGGCAAAGAACTGAAGCAGCGGATACGGCCCTGGGATTTTGCCATTATTCTGGCGGCGGATATCTGCGCCTTTCTGGTGATCGAATATGTCAATAATGATATTTTTGACCAGATGGAATTCCGGTACATGGCACTGAATGTACTCGGCATTTTTATCATGAACATGATTCTGCTGTTCTGGCTGAATTCGGTCAGGCGTTCCCTGATGGCGGTCACGGCCATCTGGGGCTGCATGAGCATCGCTTTTTACTATGTTTACCTGTTCCGGGGAGAGCCGCTGCAGCTGATCGATTTTTTCAGTATCACGACGGCGGCGACGGTTGCCGGGAGCTATACCTTTACGCTTACCAGGGCGATTGTGGTGGATATTGTGGTCAGCGCCTGTCTGATGGCCGTGTGGCTGAACATGCGCTGCCATGTCATCGCGAAGAAGCTCTGGGGAAAGCTCCTGATGCGCGCCGGGATAGCCGTATTCATGTTCGGCATGTATTTCTTCTATCTGAACGTGAACTGGAACGGCGGCCTGGGCATTCTGACGGATCTGTTCGCGCCGATGAAAACCTATCAGGAGTACGGGACAACCGTCGGGTTTTTCTGCGTCGCCAAGTACATGCGGCTGACGCCCCCGGACGGATATTCCGTTTCTAAAACCGAGAAAATAGCGGAGGATTCCTGCGAGGAGGAATCTCCCAATACGACGACAGCCACAAAGCCCGTAAATATCATCTGCATTATGAACGAGTCCTGGGCCGATTACCGTATGGTGGGAGATCTGGAGACAAACCAGCCGGTGATGCCTTATTATGATTCTATGGAAGAAAACACCATCAAGGGACATACGCTGGTGTGCATCCGCGGAGGCGGCACGGCAAAGACAGAATATGAATTCCTGACCGGCAATTCTGTAAAGAGATTTCCGGGGATGGTTCCCTACGTCAGTTATTTTACCCATGATGAGTACGGGCTGGCCAGGACGCTGTCCGCGCAGGGGTACGAGACGGCTGCCATGCATCCGTACAAGGGGAGCAACTGGAACCGCTACACGGCCTACCGCCTGCTGGGCTTTGATCATTATTACACCGAGGACGACTACGACGCGGATACGGAAAAGGTAAGGGGTCTGATCACGGATAAGGCGAACTATAAAAAGATCATTGACCTTGTCAACAGCAAGGAGGATCCGACGCAGCCGTATTTCCTGTTTGACGTCACCATGCAGAATCACGGCGGCTATACCTCCGCTGATTATACCGGGGATATCACGGTGGACGGCTACACCGATGATTCCGTCAATCGTTATCTGTCCCTGGAGCATCTGAGCGATCAGGCGCTGGAGGAGCTGATCGAATATTTTAAGAATTATGATCAGCCTACCATTATCTGTATGTTCGGCGACCATTATCCGACCCTGCCGGATTCCTTTACGGAGTATATTTCCGGGTCCAGCTATGATGACCTCTCCCTGCAGGATCAGATGTGGTACTACGCGACGCCGTTCTTCATCTGGGCGAACTATGATATCCCGGAGGAGGAAAATGTTCTGACCAGCACAAATTTCCTGAGCACCATGCTTCTGGAAAATACCGGGCTCCAGATGACCGATTATAATTATTATCTGAAGGATCTGCAGGAGACAATTCCGGCACTGAACCACATGGGATATGTGAACGCGGACGGAGTATATACCGCATGGCAGGACGGAGACACGGAGAGCCTGCAGGCCGAGTGGGAATATGAATGCCTGCAGTACAACAACCTGGGGCCGAAGGGCAGACGGATTGACTGGTTCTTTGCTTTGACGGAGGATTCGGGCAAATCCAGGAAGATCAGCGGCGGATAAACCGCAGCTGACGGTAAGAACTGTAAAACACTATGCCGGCTCTGCCGGCACAAAGAGAAAGGAACGCAAACCATGATCGCAGCCAGTAATATCAGCCTGAGAGTCGGGAAAAAAGCACTGTTTGAAAATGTAAATATCAAATTCACCGAGGGCAACTGCTATGGTGTAATCGGCGCGAACGGAGCCGGAAAATCTACGTTTCTGAAGATACTCTCCGGACAGCTGGAGCCCACAAGCGGGGAGATCACCATTACACCCGGACAGAGACTTTCCTTTCTGGAACAGGATCATTTCAAATATGACCAGAATGTCGTCCTGGACACGGTTATCATGGGAAACCAGAGGCTCTACGAGGTGCGTCAGGAGAAGGACGCCCTCTATGCCAAGGAGGACTTTACGGATGAGGACGGAATCCGAGCCAGCGAGCTGGAGGCGGAGTTCGCGGAGATGAACGGCTGGGACGCGGAGACAGACGCGGAGACCCTCCTGAACGGACTGGGCATCCCCACGGAGCTGCACTACGCCCAGATGAGCACGCTGACCGGACCACAGAAGGTGAAGGTGCTTCTGGCCCGCGCCCTGTTCGGAAACCCGGATATTCTGCTCCTGGATGAGCCGACCAACCACCTGGATCTGGACGCCATTGACTGGCTGGAGGAATTTCTGATCAATTTTGAAAATACCGTAATTGTCGTCTCGCATGACCGCTATTTTCTGAATAAGGTCTGTACGCAGATTGCGGATATTGATTATGGAAAAATCCAGCTGTATGCCGGAAATTATGATTTCTGGTTTGAATCCAGCACGCTGCTCATGAAGCAGAAAAAGGAAGCAAACAAAAAGAAAGAGGAGAAGATCAAGGAGCTGCAGGAGTTTATCTCCCGGTTTGCCGCGAATGCCTCCAAATCCAAACAGGCGACTTCCCGAAAGAAAGCGCTGGAGAAAATCCAGCTGGATGACATTAAGCCCTCCAGCAGAAAATATCCATACATCGATTTCCGCCCGGATCGCGAAATCGGAAATGAGGTTCTGGAGGTGAACGGGCTTTCCAAAACCGTAGACGGGGTGAAGCTGCTGGACAACATCTCGTTCACACTCCGCAGGGAGGACAAGGTGGCATTTGTCGGCTCCAATGAACAGGCTGTCTCCGAGCTTTTCAAGATTATCGCGGGAGCGGAGGAGCCGGATTCAGGCTACTACAAGTGGGGAATTACAACCAGCCAGGCCTGGTTCCCGAAGGATTACACGAAGGAATTTGATTCGGATCTGACGATTGCCGAATGGCTGACGCAGTATTCGGAAAACAAGGACACGACCTACGTGCGCGGCTTCCTGGGACGCATGCTTTTTGCCGGAGAGGACGGCGTCAAGCGTGTGCGGGTACTCTCCGGGGGCGAGAAGGTGCGCTGCCTTCTTTCCAAGATGATGATCTCCGGGGCAAATGTGCTGATTCTGGATCAGCCTACCAACCATCTGGACATGGAGTCTATTACCGCCCTGAACAACGGACTGATCAAGTTTCCGGGCGTGCTGCTCTTTACCTGCCATGACCACCAGTTTGTACAGACAACGGCGAACCGGATCATGGAGATCACGGAAGACGGCAGACTGCTGGATAAGGTCACAACCTATGACGAGTATCTTGCCGGGAACGAAGAGGCGCGCAAGAAGCATGTCTACACACTGGATGAGGAAGATAACTGAGACGGGTCTGTCCGCACAGTATGATATATGGCGGCGGACTGCTGCGGCACGTCTGTACCCGTGGGGGCGCGGAAGCGTACCGTAAGAGCTGGAAAAGAGGGATATTATGGGAATGGAGAACAAGCCGGTCCTTGTTATTATGGCAGCCGGCATGGGCAGCCGCTACGGCGGCCTGAAGCAGATGGATCCGATGGACAAAAGGGGACACCTGATTATTGATTATTCGATTTATGATGCCCTGCAGGCGGGGTTTCAGCAGGTCCTGTTTGTGATCCGGGAGGAAAACGCGGAGCTTTTCAGGGAAAAGATCGGAAACCGCGTCGCCAGGCACATGAAGGTCGGCTATGTGTACCAGCGGCTCTCTGACATACCGGCGGAATTTTCTGTTCCGAAGGGGAGGACAAAGCCCTGGGGAACCGGGCATGCGGTTCTCTCCGCGTACTTTGCCACGGAAGGGGCTCCTTTTGCCGTCATCAACGCGGATGATTTTTACGGAAGAGATGCTTTCTGCAGGATGTACCGCTTTCTGGAAAACCAGAGGGATCTGGAGGGAAAGTACCGCTACGCAATGGTCGGCTATCAGCTGAAAAATACGGTGACGGAGAACGGCTCTGTTTCCAGGGGAATCTGTGACCTGGATGAAAAGGGATACCTGAAGAAGATTACCGAGAGAACACGGATCGAGACAAAGGGGGACAGAATCGCCTTTACGGAGGATGAGGGGAAAAGCTGGACAGAGCTTGCGCCTGACACCCCGGTGTCCATGAATTTCTGGGGATTCTCCAACAGCATCATGAATGAGCTTCTTACCGGATTCCGTGCCTTTCTGGAGGAAAATCTGGATAAAAACCCGCTGAAATGTGAGTATTATCTGCCTTCTGTCGTAGAAAAGCTTTTAAGGGAAGGCAGGGCGGAGGTACAGGTGCTTCCCAATGCGGACAAGTGGTACGGGGTGACGTATAAAGAAGATAAGGAGCAGGTGGTCCGGGCTCTGGCGGCCATGAGGGAGAAAGGGATTTACCCGGAAGAACTTCTGGACTGAAGATCCGGAACTGCTGCTGGAAAAACAGGGTGGTAGAGAACTATGCTGGCAATGCATCGTAAAAAAATCTGTTATGCCGGAATCCTGGCGGCACTTATCCTGGCGTCTGTTGTTCTGCTGCGGCGGGATGCGTGGGTTTTTCTGAAGTGGTATTTTTTTATCACCCTACTGGGGATTCTCGCGGCTCCGGTTGCGGACAGGGTTTTCGGGGGATTTGACGATCACGGCTGGCTTTTTTCCAAGGTGATCGGCCTGCTTTTCGGCGGGTATTTTGTATGGCTGATGGCCGTGATCGGGCTTGTACAGTTTACCAACCGCAGGGCTCTGGTGGAGACGCTGATCCTGGCGGGGATTCTGTGGACAGCCGCGCTGCGGAAACAGGGAAAGACCTTTCCGGACTGGAATACCGTCCTTCTCGACGAGATCCTTTTTTTCGGCTTTTTTCTGATGTGGACATGGTTCGTGTGCTTTAATCCCCAGGCAAAGGGGACGGAGAAGTATATGGACTACGGTTTTCTGGCAGCCATGATGCGGAGCTCCGCCCTTCCGGCCAAAGACATCTGGTATGGTCTGAAGAATATCAACTATTACTACGGCGGACAGTATTACGCTGCCTATCTTGCCAAGATTTCCTACACGGATGCCAGTGACGCATACAACCTGATGCGAACCATGATCTCTTCCTTTGGCTTCGTGCTTCCGTTTTCGCTGGTTCGTCAGATGCTGCTTTCGCATTACGGAAGAAAAACCTTTGCGGGACGCCGTCTGGGAACCGGGAGGTCTTTTCTGGGAGGGATTCTCGCCGGGACAGCGGTTTCTCTGGCGGGAAATATGCATTATGTCCTGTACGGCCTGTTCGGGAAGGTGTTCCGCCTGTCCGGCTACGAGGATTACTGGTTTCCGGCTTCCACCAGGTATATCGGCCACAATCCTCAGACAAATGACCAGTGTATCCATGAATTCCCGTGTTATTCCTTTGTGCTTGGGGATCTGCACGCGCATATGGTAAACATCATGTTTGTGGTTACGCTGGTCGCCATTCTGTATTCCTGGGCGGTGCGGGTCAGGGAGCAGAGGCAGGAACGGCTGCGGCGGGAGGCACTGGAGGAGAAGGAGCAGCTGAAGCGCCCGAAAAAGTATGTAAAAGATCCTTTGCCGCGCAGAATTCTCCGGTTTGCCTGGAAAAACATCTGGGAACCCAGGCTCCTGCTTGCCGCTTTTTTCGTCGGCCTGTTCAAATGGACAAATTACTGGGATTTTGTCATCTATTTTACGGTGACCTTTTTCTGTATTATTCTTGTGGCGTTTTACCGCTACGGGGAATCGCCGCTTCAGGCGGCGGGCTGCATCATCCTCCATGCGCTGGAGGTCTTCGGATTTGCGACGGCAGCAGCCCTCCCGTTTACCCTGACCTTTGAGACCATGGTATCGGGCGTGGCATTATGCACCAGCCACACAGCCTTCTATCAGCTGGTTGTTCTGTGGGGGCTGCCGGTGGCTGTCCTGGTCGTTTTTACGGTTTATCTGATCGGGAGCTTCGGAAAACGGTACAGAAAAAGAAGGGACGGGAACCGTTTCACCGCCTTCTGCAGAAAAATGGAGCTTTCCGATGTCTTTATCTGGATGCTGGGATTCTGCGGATTCGGACTGATTCTGATCCCGGAGCTTGTGTATGTGCGGGACATCTACGAAAACGGCTACGCAAGGTCCAACACGATGTTCAAGCTGACCTATCAGGCATTTATCCTTTTCGGCATGATGATGGGGTATGTCTTTGTACGCCTGATTTCAGAGAATGTCAGAAAATGGGTCCGCGGGATAGTGATTGCTCTTCTGGGCCTGTTCCTCCTGACATGCGGCTATTTCCCGTACTCGGTTTCCTGCTGGTTCGGGAATGTGTTTCAGACAGACCGGTTTCAGGGGATAGACGCAACCATGTTCCTGGAAAGCACCTATCCGGAGGATGCCGCCGCGATCCGCTGGCTGAATCTGAACGCGGACGGACAGCCTATGATCCTGGAGGCGTACGGGGACAGCTACAGCGACGACTGCCGTGTCTCCGCCATGACGGGGCTGCCTACGGTGGAAGGCTGGTACGTGCATGAATGGCTCTGGAGAAGCAACCCGGAGGATCTGACCGCAAAGAGACAGGAAATAGATACCATCTACACATCGCAGGACGCGCAGGAGGTGGAAACGCTGGTCAGGAAGTACGGAATCCGGTATATTTTTGTGGGAAGCCGCGAGAGAGCGCATTATTCCAATATTAACGACAGCCTGCTGGAGAGTCTCGGCTCCGTTGTGTTCCGGCAGGGCAATACCTATATTGTAGAGATCGGACAGTAGCATGGATTTATTTGAGTATGCCAGCTCCAGAAAAAAAGAAAAGGAAGCGCCCCTGGCTGCCAGGATGCGTCCGCGGACGCTGGATGAAGTGGTGGGACAGGAGCATATTATCGGGAAGGATAAGATGCTCTACCGCGCGATCAAGGCTGACAAGCTCAGCTCGATTATCTTTTACGGGCCTCCCGGAACCGGGAAAACCACACTGGCCAGGGTCATCGCCAATACCACAAGCGCGGAATTTACGCAGCTGAACGCGACGACCTCCGGGAAAAAAGAGATGGAAACCGCGGTCAATGGCGCCCGTGACCGGATGGGAATGTACGGGAAGAAGACGATCCTGTTTATCGACGAGATTCACCGCTTCAACAAGAGCCAGCAGGATTACCTGCTTCCGTTTGTGGAGGACGGCACCGTTATCCTGATCGGCGCCACTACGGAGAATCCGTATTTTGAGGTGAATTCCGCCCTGATCTCCCGGTCAGTTATTTTTGAGCTGCGTCCGCTGTCGAAGGACAATATCCGGACGCTTCTGGAACGCGCCGTGAAGGATGAGGAGCGGGGGCTGGGAAGCCTTCACCCGGTTCTGGAACCGGACGCGGCGGATTTTCTGGCGGATATAGCCGGAGGCGATGCCAGGGAGGCGCTGAACGCGCTGGAGCTGGGTGTCCTGACGACAGAGCCGTCGGAGGACGGACGGATCCACATCGACCTGGATACGGCCTCCGAGTGCATCCAGAAGCGGGTCGTGCGCTATGACAAGACGGGAGACCAGCATTACGATACGATTTCCGCCTTTATCAAGAGCATGCGTGGCTCCGATCCGGATGCAGCGGTGTATTATCTCGCGAAAATGCTCTATGCGGGAGAGGATATCAAGTTTATTTCCCGCAGGATTATGATCTGCGCGGCAGAGGACGTGGGCAATGCCGATCCGATGGCCCTGGTGGTAGCTGTATCCGCGGCGCAGGCGGTAGAGAGGATCGGAATGCCGGAGGCAAAGCTGATTCTCTCCCAGGCGGCGATCTATGTGGCCAGCGCGCCGAAGAGCAACGCCTGTACTGAGGCGGTATTTGCCGCCCTGCGCTCGGTCCGGTCCGTGCAGACAACTGTTCCCGCCCATCTGCAGGACGCCCATTACAGCGGCCATGAAAAGCTGGGACACGGCACGGGCTACAAGTACGCGCATGATTTTCCCAATCACTATGTCGAACAACAGTACCTTCCGGACGAGATTCTGGGCTCAAAGTTCTATGAGCCCACGGAAAACGGATACGAACAGAAAATCCGGGAGTATTTCAGAAAAATACACCCGGAAGGATAAAGAGTTAACAAAAGTATAATTACGTGTCAATCAGTCCAACCGCCACATGTATACAGGCATACGCGGCGTCGGGCTGTCGGCACTGTAATGATCATACCAATAGTTTCATAACGGCCGCATAGACCTCCTGGCTTTTGGCTTTCCAGTTTTCCGCCAGCGTCTGTGCGGCTTTTTCCGTCGGGACGCTGAGCTTCATCTCAATCAGCGTGGTGTTTCCCTCCCGGACGCTGCAGCTGACCGTGTAATCCATGTCCGCGGAGCGGTAATAGTCCGCGATGCAGGAGGATTCGCTGCGCATCTCATAGGAATGGAGGACCAGGTAGTTTGAGATGTCCCGGCGGATTTCCGGAGAAATTTCCCCCTTGAAATATTCCAGTGTCTTGGCGCCCTTTTCGGTCCGGCTGTAATAGGTGGTGTGGTTGTGAACCTCTGTTTTGATCAGTCCGGAATCAATCATATTCTGCAGTATTTCCTGAAGCTGAAAATATCGTGTGTAGTCCTCGCTGAGCATCAGGTTGGTGATCTGCGAATTGGTCATGGGAAAATTTACTTTTCCCAGAGTGTAGAGAATAATCAGCTTATAAAGGGTCGTTGTGGTATCCAGCATGGGTGATCTGCCTCCCCGCAGGTTTGGGTGCTGCATGTGCGCGGGACAGCCGAATCCTGCGTCCGTCGTGTCTGTCTGTTGCGAATCTGTTCAACAGTATAGCACAGAACAGACTCCTGTTGGAAACCTGTACTTGAAATTTCAGAACGGACTGGGTATGATACGTCTGACAGAGGATGAAAAGAAGCTTTTGTTCTGGCGCATTTTGTCAGAATCGATAGGCAGAAGGAGAGAAGAATGAGTAAAAAACCTACTGTACTGATGATTTTAGACGGATACGGAGAGAATCCGAAGAGAGAACATAACGCGATCGCGGAGGCGGATACGCCGGTTATGGATAAGCTGAAAGCAGAGTGCCCTTATGTACAGGGACAGGCCAGCGGCCTGGCAGTCGGCCTGCCGGAAGGACAGATGGGAAATTCGGAGGTCGGCCATATGAACATGGGCGCCGGACGGATTGTCTATCAGGATCTGACCCGTATCACAAAGGCCATCCAGGACGGCGATTTCTTTAAGAATGAAGAGCTGATCCTGGCAATGGAAAACGCGAAGAAGAACGGCAGCTCCCTGCATCTGTTCGGACTTCTTTCCGACGGCGGGGTGCACAGCCATATTACACATCTGTACGCGCTTCTGGAGATGGCAAAACAGCACGGACTGAAAAAAGTTTATGTACACTGCTTCCTGGACGGAAGAGATACGCCGCCTACTTCCGGCATCGAGTATGTGGAGCAGCTGATGAATAAGATGAAAGAAATCGGCGTGGGGGAAATCGGCGTGATTTCCGGCCGCTACTATGCCATGGACCGCGATAATCGCTGGGACAGAGAGGAAAAAGCGTATACTGCCCTGACCAAAGGGGAAGGCGTTGACGGAGGAACCGATCCGCTGAAGGCGCTTCAGGCGTCCTATGACCAGGGGGTCACAGACGAGTTTGTTGTTCCTACGGTCATGAAGAAGGCCGACGGAACCCCGGTTACGGTGATCAAAGACGGAGATTCCGTGATCTTCTTCAATTTCCGTCCGGACCGCGCGAGACAGATTACCCGTGCGTTCTGCGATCCGGAATTCAAGGGCTTTGAAAGAGAAAAGCTTCTGAAGCTGACCTATGTCTGCTTCAAGGATTACGATGAGACAATCCCCAATAAGCTGGTTGCCTTTAAGAAGGAGCATCTGGTCAACACCTTCGGGGAGTGGCTGGCAAACCACGGAATGACACAGGCCAGAATCGCCGAGACGGAAAAGTACGCCCATGTCACCTTCTTCTTTAACGGAGGGGTCGAGGAGCCCAATAAGGGAGAGGACAGAATCCTGGTACATTCCCCCAAAGTGGCCACCTATGACCTGAAACCGGAGATGAGCGCTCCGGAGGTCTGCGACAGGCTCTGCGAGGCAATCCGTTCCGAGAAATACGATGTTATCGTCATTAACTTCGCGAATCCCGACATGGTCGGACACACCGGGGTAGAGGCCGCCGCGATCAAGGCGATTGAAGTGGTGGATCAGTGCGTCGGCAGGGCGGTAGAGGCTCTGAAGGAAGTGGACGGCCAGATGTTTATCTGTGCGGATCACGGAAATGCAGAGGTGATGGTGGACGAGAAAACAGGAGAACCCTGGACGGCCCATACCACCAACCCGGTTCCGTTTATTCTGGTCAATTATGACCCGGCATACGGACTGCGCGAGGGCGGACGTCTCTGCGACATTGTTCCGACCCTGATTGAGATGATGGGAATGCAGAAGCCGGAAGAGATGACAGGAGAGTCTCTTCTTATCAGGAAATAAGAAGAAGGTCTTATCCCGGTTCCTGCAGTCCTGCAGGTATAATCGGGGCATGGCTTTTGACACAGGCATCAGCATGTAATTATTTACTAATTATTCCTTAATACTGCTTAATACTTGCCGACACCGCGGGATTTGACAAGAGGATTGCGCGGTGCTACTATTCTGAAATCAGATATACATTCTGCTGCATACTTATGCAGGCGGCCGCCTGAGGGCGGAAGGCTGCAGCGCGCGGAATTTTATCTGCGGCAGCGCCGGTAAAATCCGGCAAAAGGTTCATTCAAAAAGGAAAGAGGGAATTTATTATGAAAAAGAAATTGGCACTTGCCCTGACAGTTCTTATGACGGCCGGGCTGGCTGCGTGCGGCGGGAGCGCTTCTTCTTCCGCTTCTTCTGCAGCCGCTTCCTCGGCATCTTCCGCATCCGCGTCTTCCGCGGAAGCATCTTCCTCCGGCACTGCCGGAACGGAAGAATCCGTTACCAATTCCGGATCTGCAGCTGTATCCAGCTCTGCCGCGGTTACCGGGGATTTTACGACGGTAGAGGCGGGCAAGCTCCACATGGCTACCAACGCGGCATTTCCTCCTTATGAGAGCACATCCGATGACGGGGGCTTTGAGGGTATCGATATTGATCTGGCGCAGAAGATTGCGGATGACCTGGGCCTGGAGCTGGTTGTCGATGATATGGATTTCTCTTCCGTCATCACTTCGGTACAGTCCGGCAAGGAAGATATCGCCATGGCCGGCCTTACCGTCACAGATGAAAGAAAGCAGAACGTAGATTTCACAGACACCTACGCAACCGGCGTGCAGGTTATTATTGTACCGGAGGATTCCGACATTAAGACCGTGGACGACCTGGCCAATGATAAGATGATCGGGTGCCAGGAGGGAACCACCGGCTACATTTACTGCTCCGATACGCCGGAGAACGGCGGATACGGGGAGGATCACGTTGTTGCCTACACGAACGGAGCAACGGCCATTCAGGCGCTGCTGGCAGGAAAGGTAGACGCGGTTGTCATTGATTCCCAGCCGGCTCAGGAATTTGTCAAGGCAAATCCGGGACTGAAGATTCTTGATACCGAATATGTATCGGAGGACTACGCGATCGGCGTCAGCAAATCCAACACCGGACTGCGGGACGCGCTTAACGCGGAGCTGAAGAAACTGAAGGACGATGGAACTGTTCAGGAAATCCTGGATAAATACATCAAGGCGGAATAACGCGGAGACTGCCGCATCGTTCTTCCGGGGCCGGCTCTTGTCGGCTCCGGCGCCTGACCGGAAAATTGCGGGAGTTTCAAAGAAACGGAGCAATTCGTGATATCGTTTGGGGGCAAAAGACCTTTTGCCCCCGACATCATATTTTATAGGGGGAACAGATCTTTGCCTGCATGGATGCTAAAAATCGGACATGCGTTTTATCAGAGCTTTATTGAGGCGGACCGCTGGAAGCGTTACCTGAGCGGACTGGGTGTTTCGTTCACCGTCACGCTGGGAGCCCTGGCCATTGGTATTGTACTCGGTGTGCTGGTGGCGATTGCAAGGACACAGCACGACCAGCAGAAAACAGGGCAGAAGCCGAACCGGCTGATTTCGGTCCTGAATGTCATCTGCGAGATCTACGTTACCGTTATCCGCGGTACTCCTATGATGGTTCAGCTTCTGATCATGGGGCTGGTTATCTTTGCGTCCAGCCGGAACCTGATCGGCATTGCCATCCTTTCCCTGGGCATCAACTCCGGCGCCTATGTCTCGGAAATCATACGAAGCGGCATTATGTCCATTGATCCGGGGCAGATGGAAGCAGGACGCTCTCTCGGCATGGGCTATCCGGTCGTCATGAGAGAGATCATCATTCCCCAGGCGATTAAAAACATTCTTCCGGCGCTGGGCAACGAGCTGATTACCCTTTTCAAGGATACTTCTCTGGTTACGGTAATCGGGCTTGCGGATCTGACAAAAGTGGCCATTCAGATTCAGGCGAAAACCTATCAGGCCTTTATGCCGTTCTTCGGGATAGCAGCCATGTACCTGATAGTGGTCATGATTCTTACCAAGCTTCTTGGAATTCTGGAAAGGAGGCTGCGCAGAAGTGACAGACGTTAACAGCCAGGGCAGAGCTTTGATCCGTGTCGAGCATCTGACCAAAAAATTCGGAGATACCCTTGTTCTGGATGATATTTCAGAGCATATTGACGAAGGAGAGAAGGTCGTCATTATCGGGCCATCCGGTTCCGGAAAATCAACCTTTCTCCGCTGCCTGAACCTTCTGGAGATTCCCACATCGGGAAGGGTCTGGTTTAATAACCAGGAGATTACTTCCCAGAATACAGACATCAATAAAATCCGCTGCCAGATGGGGATGGTGTTCCAGCATTTCAACCTGTTTCCCAATAAAACAGTGAAACGGAATATCACACTGGCGCCCGTCCGCACCGGACTGATGACACAGGAACAGGCGGATCAGAGAGCCATGGAGCTTCTGCACCGGGTCGGCCTGGAGGATAAGGCAGACGTCTATCCCGCGTCCCTGTCTGGAGGGCAGAAACAGAGGATAGCCATTGTTCGTGCCATGGCGATGAATCCCAGGGTGCTGCTTTTTGACGAGCCGACATCCGCGCTCGATCCGGAAATGGTCGGGGAGGTTCTGGAGGTCATGCGGGAGCTTGCGGAAGACGGTATGACAATGGCCATTGTCACCCACGAGATGGGCTTCGCCAGAGAGGTCGGAAGCCGCGTGCTCTTCATCAATGAGGGCAAGGTACAGGAAGAAGGAACCCCGGAGGAGATTTTCAGCCATCCGAAAAATCCCAGGCTGCAGGATTTCCTGTCCAAGGTTCTGTGAACATCCTGCGCGGAAGCGCCTGAGCTTTGCGTCTATTGTGGAGCAAAGATTTCTGATACGCAGACGCTTTGGCCTGTCTGTGACTTGTTTAGAAAGTAATTTATACGATGATTTAATGGATGAATGTATCCTTACGGGTTGTAGCTGAGACATAAAGGGCGGGCACAAACATGAAATTTGTAATCCAGCGTGTAACGCGGGCAGACGTCCAGGTGGATGGAAAAGTAATCGGAAAGATCGGAAAAGGATTTGTCGTCCTGATCGGCGTCGGCCCGGACGACACAAAGGAAACTGCCGACAGGTATCTCCGGAAGTTGATCGGCCTCCGTATTTTTGATGATGAAAACGGGAAGACCAATCTTTCTCTCGCGGACGTGAACGGGGAACTCCTTCTGATTTCGCAGTTTACGCTCTATGCCGACTGCAGAAAAGGGAACCGGCCGAGCTTTATCAATGCCGGTGAACCGGGAATGGCAAAAGAACTCTATGAATACATCGTCGCGGAGGCTCAGAAGGCAGTGCCCTCTGTCCAGACCGGAAGCTTTGGCGCGGACATGAAGGTCTCTCTGGTGAATGACGGGCCGTTTACGGTAATTCTGGAAAATCTTTAAGCGGTGGCTTGCCATTTGCCGGACGGTATGATAAGATACCCGTTGTGAGTCTTTTTGCAGCAGGAGGAAATTGCATTGACTGCGGTTATCCGTACAATTTTAACAGTAATCTTTACCATTGACTGTGTTGCCCTTATTATTATCATCCTTCGGCAGCAGGGCAAGGACAACGGCCTTGGCGCAATCGGCGGTATGACATCCGCGGATACGTACTGGAGCAAGAATAAGGGACGTTCGGAGGAAGGACGGATGATTCTGGCAACCCGCATCATGTCGATTGTTTTTATCGGCCTTGCGGTGCTTCTGAATACTAAGTTCATCTGATCCGTATCTGCATAAAAATGGTTGAAGACTGGCTGTTGCATATTTCTGCAGCAGCTTTTGTATTTCTGGAGAAATCAGAATGTCCGGGGACAGCTATAAACTGATTGCCAATAATAAAAAGGCATATCATGAATATTTTATTGATGAAAAATATGAGGCGGGAATCTCTCTGGCAGGAACAGAGGTAAAATCCTGTCGTATGGGAAAATGCTCCATCAAGGAAGCGTTTGTCAGGATTGAGGACGGACAGGTCTACATCTACGGAATGCATATCAGCCCTTATGAGAAGGGGAATATCTTCAACCGGGATTCTGTCCGGGTGCGGAAGCTGCTGATGCATAAGGATGAGATCCGGAAGCTGGACGGCAAAGTCCGCGAAAAAGGAGTTACGATTGTGCCTCTGCAGGTCTATTTCAAGGGACCGCTGGTCAAGGTGCAGATCGGCCTGGCCCGCGGAAAGAAACTCTATGACAAGAGGGACGACATAGCGAAAAAGGATATGCGGCGGGAGGCGGAACGCAGCTTTAAGGTAAAAAATCTGTATTGAGACAGACTTCTGTCTGCTCTGCTTTTATGGTACATGCCAGGGACAGCCGGTTATAGATTTATGATCAGCTGCGTGGAGCATGGAGTATTTGTGTCAGTTAATTCTTGCGCCTGACGCAGGGATTTACTATAATATATCTGGGTCTGTACTGGTTTCGACAGGTCGTTGGAGACGGTAGCAGCACGCCGAGGATGGTGGACACCTCGTAAATCCGACACCAAACAATATTCGCTAACAACGAAGAACCGGTAGCACTGGCCGCCTAAGCAGTGCATCCCCTCGTGGGATCAAAGCTCTGCGGATATCGCCGCTGTATTCCGCAGGGTCCAAAGGAAGCGGCTGCACACAGTTAATCAAGCTGTCAAGAGACTGTGCCAAGATAATCTTGCCAGACCACTCTGTACAGTCTGTCCGTGAGGATGGCAGAGAAGGCAGGAAGACGGACTAAGCGTGTAGAGGAACCGGCAAAGGCGGTTTGGACACGGGTTCGACCCCCGTCAGATCCACTCTTCTCAAAAAGCGTGAATATGGGACACTCTTGCTTCTCCCTTATTCATGCTTTTTTTGTAAGCAGGGAAGGAACCTGGAGGTGTAAGAAATTTCTTCTCTTCATTCTGTTCTTCACAGCGCGGACACAATTAAAAGCTAGGATAGCTTTATACGCGGCAGTTCAGCAGGAGCAGTCTGTTGTTTCTGCGAAACCAGGATAACTTTAGACACAGGCGGAAATAAGGAATGCCTGCGGGGTTTTTCGTAAACAAGTACACCCTGCCGGGGGTACTGCAGGAAGCATAATAGAAGGTAAGAGGAAATCATATGGACGGATTAAAAATACTGGTTGTGGATGACGAAGCCCGTATGCGCAAGCTTGTTCGGGATTTTCTTGTGAAAAAAGACTTTACGGTGCTGGAGGCCGGAGACGGGGAAGAAGCGCTGAATCTTTTTTATTCGGATAAAGATATTAAACTGATTATTCTGGACGTTATGATGCCCAAAATGGACGGATGGGAAGTCTGCCGGGAGATTCGGAGAGAGTCAAAGGTGCCGATCATCATGCTGACGGCCCGCGGGGATGAGAGGGATGAACTGATGGGTTTCGATCTCGGCGTGGATGAGTATATTTCCAAGCCATTCAGTCCGAAGGTTCTTGTAGCAAGGGTGGAAGCCATCCTCCGCAGAACCAGCCAGATCGGAGGCAATGATATTCTGGAGGCAGGGGGCGTTCGGATTGACAAATCGGCGCATATTGCCTCTGTGGACGGAAAAGAGATGGATCTGAGCTTTAAGGAGTTTGAGCTGCTCACTTATTTTCTGGAAAATAAGGGGATTGCGCTGTCTAGGGAAAAAATACTGAATAACGTATGGAATTATGACTATTTCGGCGACGCCAGGACGATCGACACCCATGTAAAGAAACTTCGGAGCAAGATGGGGGAGAAAGGTTCCTACATCAAAACCATCTGGGGGATGGGGTACAAATTTACAACCGATGACAATAATTAAATTTTGAGATTTTACACAGGCCGGCTGATTCAGCCGGCCTTTCATGAAGGGAATGGGAAGAAGAAACGCCTGAAAATGTTCCTATGATGTTCCGTTTACTGTTATAATGAAATATATGTTTTATGCGTTTTGTGAACAGGAAAATAAATTATGAAGAAATCAATCCGAAAAAAAATCGCGTTTACTTTTATTATTATCATGGTGCTTGTTCTGGCAGCTGTAGGGGTGTTCCAGTGGTCTTTTGCGGGAACCTTTTATGCTTCCCAGAAGCAGAAAAAGCTGGTGGAGAGCTATGAGAAGATTGCGGATCAGGGGAATGACACGGACTGGGACGCGTTTAACAATTACTGCAGCGTGAACGGCCTCACCTACTGTGTCACAGACTCGCAGATGAATGCCACGCAGACGAACGCGCAGAATGATGATGCCATGGCAGGCCGGCTCTTCGGCTTTATCATGGGGATGGAGGATGATCACGCGCATATCATACAGTCTTCCGGATCCTATAAAATTATCCAGCTGAAGGACCGCTTTACCAATATGCAGTACCTGGAGCTGTATGCCGGGATGGAGGACGGCGGCTACTACATGGTGATGTGCCCGGTTCAGAGCATTTCTGACGCGGCACAGGTTTCCACGAGGTTTTTTGTCTATATCAGCGTGGTCGCCGTCATTGCCGGGGCACTTGCCATGTGGCTGATTACCAGAAAGATTGTGCAGCCGATTCAGGAGCTGACGACGCTCTCCAAGCGGATGGCAGATCTGGACTTCGATGCGCGCTACACCAGCGGGGGACAGGATGAAATCGGAGAACTCGGAGAGAACTTTAATCAGATGTCTGATAATCTGGAACATGCCGTGGAGGATCTGAAAACTGCCAATACAAAGCTGCAGAAGGATATCGAGCAGAAAACGCAGATTGACGATATGCGCAAGGAGTTTCTTTCTAATGTTTCGCATGAGCTGAAAACACCGATCGCGCTGATACAGGGATACGCAGAGGGACTGAAGGACTGCATCAATGATGATCCGGAGAGCAGGGATTTCTACTGCGACGTCATTATCGACGAGTCCGGAAAGATGAATACAATGGTGAAGCAGCTGCTGACGCTGAACCAGCTGGAATTCGGGAATGATCTGGTTTCTATGGCCAGATTTAATCTGACGGAGCTGATCAACGGCGTTATACAGTCCGCGAAGGTGATGATTCAGCAGGCGCAGGTTCGCGTGGAGTTTGAGCAGGAGGATCCGGTCTGGGTCTGGGGCGATGAGTTTAAGATCGAGGAGGTTGTCACAAATTATCTGACGAACGCCATCCATCACGCGGAGGGAGAGAAGATAATCTCGGTCCACTGCCAGGAGATGAATGGTGTCGTGACAACCTGCGTCTTTAACACCGGCAGCCCGATCCCGGAGGATTCTCTGGATAAGATCTGGATCAAATTCTATAAAGTGGATAAAGCCCGCACCAGGGCCTACGGCGGAAGCGGCATCGGTCTGTCCATTGTCAAGGCGATCATGGACGGACATCATCAGAAATGCTGGGCGGAGAATAAGGAGAACGGTGTGGCCTTCTATTTTACGCTGGAGAGTAAAGTAGAACTGTAAAAGACGGAGGTCGAACGGCAGTTTCCTGCTGCTGTGGGGTTGCTGTGGTATTCCCGCCTTCCGGGGAAGTATATGCCATGCTTCCGTCGGCAGGGGAGAGAAGACTGGTGTCGGAAGTTACGGTTCGCGCGCGGCGTTGTATTCCCGCAGGAATGCTTTCGGATCGGTGTAATTGATCTGCCTGACCTGCGAGGCAATCTCGGCAATCAGGCGGTTTCTGCCGCACATCTTTTTTCCGTCTGCGGTTGTCAGGGAAAGATAGAGGCCGATTCCGATGATCAGACGGTCAAACAGGCCGGATTCCAGATCGGAGGAGTTTGCCTCGCACAGAATGCCGCCGGTTTTTTTCCGTTCCAGATAGAATTCGTCGGTTCCGCGGATGGAGAGCGGGGGCAGCTGCAGGGCGGAAAATGCCCGGAGAACGGCCACTGCGGTACCGGAAAAAACATTTTCAAGCTGGTCGGGGCGGAGACCGGCGTGCAGCAGGAAGCTGCAGTAAATGCCCTTGTTGGCGGGGGAAGGAAAGCTGCTTCCGTTGTGGCCGCGCCCGGCGGTCTGGGTGTCGCTGACCAGCAGAAGCTCTCCGGTCTCTCCGGCGCTAAGAAGACGCGCCGCCTCCCGGTTTGTGGAGTCTACCTCCCGGTATACCTTAAGCTTCAGGCTTCGGCAGCTTTCGGGCAGCCAGGAACGGATCACAGAGGCGGACAGGAGATCGGAGGAATCCGTCAGAAAGTAGCCCCGGTTTCCTGCAGATGCAACAGGATAGCCCTCCTGTATCAAGGCATGGATGGCTTTCCATACAGCGTTTCGGGAAACTCCCAGAGCGTCTGCCAGCTGCTGCCCGGACACCGGCTTTCCCTCTCTTTTATTCAGTTCTTCCAGCAGTTTTCCCTTTATACTCATTTTTTCTCCTGACGCCCAAACCTGTAAAAAGCCTAACATAAGCGTATTCCACATGCAATACAGACAAATGTAAAATCATTGGTGCATTGGAAATAATAATCAGAATATACGTAGAATTCACATGTAAATTCACTACTTACAAAAAATGCGTTTTTTTGTTATAATTAAGTAGAAATACGGACGACAGAAGAATCAGAGTTCCTCTAAGACTTTTATGGATTGCCGCAGGTTTACGTTTTTTGGAGAGAGGAAGTAAAAAAATGTTTGAGAAGGGAGAATATGTGGTTTACGGGACCAACGGGCCCTGTCTGGTAGAAGAGATCACGAAGCTGAAGATGCCCGGCTGTGACGCGCGCAGAAAATACTATGTGCTCCGCCCGGTGACAACAAATAAGAGCGTGATCTATTCTCCTGTGGACAATGAAAAGGTGGTTATGCGCAAAGTGGCCACCAGGGAAGAGGCGGCAGAATTACTGAGGGAGATTCCCTCCATCGCGGAGGCTTCCGTGGAAAATGAAAAGCTGCGGGAGGCCACCTACAAGAGTATCATGAAGGAAAGCGACCTGAGCAAATGGGTGGGAATGATCAAGATGCTGCTCTCCCGGAGAAAAATACGGGAGTCACAGGGGAGAAAATTCACATCGATTGACGAGCGATACCTGAAGGAGGCGGAAGATCTTCTGGATTCGGAACTCTGTCTTGCCCTGGGCGAAGACAGGGACACGGTCCGCAAGATGCTGGCAGACACTCTGACGGACGCGGCGGAACAGAATGCCTGAACGGCGGAACCATGGCTCTTACGGGGCCGATGGTTCTTTTTTTACCTTTTTTTGTCTTGTTTTGACAATTACAGATGCCGGATGTACTATGAAGACAAGCATTTTAACGACCGGAGGGAGACACATGGAGAATTCATATCGCTTCTTTGCGAATAAGGACTGTAAATACTATCCCTGCCACAAGGGGCAGGAGGATTTTAACTGTCTGTTCTGCTACTGTCCGTTCTATCTGAAGGAAAAATGTCCCGGCAGACCGGAATTCTGGCAGAAGGACGGGAAAATTATCAAGGACTGTACCAACTGCACCTTTCCTCACCGTCCGGAAAGTTACGATGTGATCATCAACTGGATCAAAAAAGAGAACGAGAAGCGGGAGTTCAGTGAGGAAATCAGAAAAAAGGCGAAACCGGTCGGACAGGGCTGAAAAATGCCGGTTTTTGCCGTTATATCACAGGAGGATTTGTCATGGCGTTTGAGAAGGAAACACTGATTGAGGATGCATTGAAGCTGGGATTTTCCCACGCCGGCTTTGCCAGCATTGATACGCTCAAGCCGATGGAAGAGGTGCGGGACATGTGCGCGGTGGACAAGTGCCACGCCTATAATAAAACCTGGACATGCCCTCCCGGCTGCGGCACCGTCGCGGAGTGCGGGGAACGCATGAAAAAATATGACTGGGGCATCCTGGTTCAGACGACAGCGGAGCTGGAAGATTCTATGGATTACGAGGGAATGATGGACGGCGTGAACCGCCAGAAGGAGAACTGCGCGAAGTTCCTGAAAGAGCTGCAGGGCGTTTATCCGGATATTCTGGCGCTTACCTCTGCCAGCTGCGACATCTGCAAAAAATGCACGTTCCCGGACGCCCCCTGCAGATTTCCGGAGAAAGCTACCTCCGCCATGGAGGGGTACGGCCTTCTGGTCAGCCAGGTCTGCAAGGACAATCAGATGAAATACTACTACGGCCCGAACACGGTGACCTATACCTCCCTGTTTCTCGTAAAGGACAGGTAGACCGGGTCAGTCTTCCGGAGTTTCTGCTTTCCCGGAGCCGGAACGGATTTTAATTCCGTTTACCTCGACATTGCCGGTTACCGGGATCAGGATATACTCGGTTCCGTCTATGATTCTGGACTCAATCAGATCTGTGCGGGAGGAACTGACAGATATTTTTACGTCATCGGAGCTGACCTCGAATTTCCGGGTGTTTGCGAGGTTGCTGGCCAGCAGGCAGTTTCCGTTCTCCGGGTCGTCCTGGTAGGCCGCGTCAAAGCGCTCCAGCTGTTCCGGACGGGCACCGCAGTGCTCCAGCAGATGGCGGATTTCATTTTTTTCCAGAGGAGTCGGTTCCGGCTCCTCTTTTTTTCCCTCCAGCAGCGCGTTGATGTTCTCGTGAACAGATTTTGCCGTCTCAAAGTCACAGTTTTCCCCGAAGGTTTCTTCAATTACTTCGTTGAAGGTGCTTTTCTGGTCGTCTGCCGGGAGCGGGGTGACGCACCCCAGAAGATCGGTGATCAGCTCCGGGTGAAGCAGATCCGGATTTTTGCTGTAGTAGAGAAGGCTGTGGATGTCTGTATTCCTGTCGTTAAAGGCGGGAAAAAGAAATCCGGCTGCCGGCATCTGGACCATCCGGTCCTGCGTCTTGTCAATAAAGGTTCCGGCGGAAGGGTCATAGCAGAGCCCGGCTTTGGACAGGGAGACCGGGCAGATGCTGCACAGAAGGAAGCTGTAGACGTAGTCCGAGGCATCCTCCAGCTCCAGGCCGTCGCTGGTGTGCCCCGGTACGTCGTAGGTCCCGTACACCAGGAGGATCAGATAATTCTCCGCATCCAGATAGGTCTCGATCACCTTGTCATAGAAGGCGGTCACCATGTCCTCATCCTTCAGCTCCGAATCCCGCAGGGCAAGCAGCTGCTGCTGACGGCCTCCGGGAACTTCTTCCTTCAGCGGAAACTCCAGGTTCAGGAGATTTTTTCCCACGGAGCCGGAAAGTGTTTTCTTCAGGATATCGGAATACTTAAACATTTCCTCTTCCGGAAGGGAGAGGAAGGCCTCTTTCATGGTGGCTATTGTTTCCTTGTGGCCGTCCACATAGCATCCGCAGATCCGGTTTACGTGGCAGTTGTCTTTTTTCAGCTGTTTTTGAATTTCAAGTACTTCTTTTTTATTCATTTCTTCAGGATCTCCTGTATCTTATTTCCTGTAAATCCCATAAATTCAGCCCTGCGGCGCGAAAAATACGCGTCCGCCGCGCAGGGCACAAAAACCAATCCTAGTATAGCAAAAAAAGTTTTGTAAAAAAAGCTTGCTTTTTCCCTGACCCTATGGTAAGGTACTACTTGGTTGATTGGTCAAGCGGTTAAGACGCCGCCCTCTCACGGCGGAAACAAGGGTTCGATTCCCTTATCAACTGCGCAGCGTCCGGTGGTTTTACACCGGACGCTTTTTCCATTTATCGACAGCAGATTCAGAAGGAACTTGCATGACTAAGAAGATTGATTACAGTGAAAAAAGCATCCGCGTGCTGGAAGGACTGGAAGCGGTGCGGATGCGTCCCGGCATGTATATCGGCAGCACCGGGAGGAAGGGACTGAACCACCTGATCTATGAAATCGTGGATAATTCGGTGGACGAGCATCTTGCGGGATGCTGCGACAAGATTATCGTCGTTCTGGAGCCGGACGGTTCCTGTACGGTTTCGGACAACGGCCGCGGAATTCCCGTCGGCCTGCATGAAAAGGGAATGCCGGCGGAGCGCCTGGTGTTTACCACCCTCCATGCCGGCGGAAAGTTCGACAATAATGTCTACAAAACCAGCGGCGGACTGCACGGAGTCGGATCCTCGGTCGTGAACGCCCTTTCCTCCTATATGGATGTCCGGATCAGCAGGGACGGCTATATCCATCATGACCGGTTCGAGAGAGGGGTTCCGGTCATTGAACTGGAAAACGGAAAGCTCCCTGTGCTGGGGAAAACAAAAGAAACCGGAACATCCATTAACTTTCTGCCGGACAGTGAGATCTTCGAGACGACAAGATTTTCCTCGTCGGATCTGAAAAGCCGCCTGCACGAGACCGCCTATCTGAATCCGAACCTGACGATCCAGTTCAGCGACCGCCGGGACGGAAGGGACGAGACGGTTGTTTTTCACGAACCGGAAGGCATTGTCGGGTTTGTGCGGGATCTGAACCGGAACCGGGAAGTGCTGCACGACCCGGTTTATTTCAAGGGAGAATCGGAAAATATTACCGTGGAGGTGGCCTTCCAGTATATCCGGGAGTTCCAGGAAAATGTTCTGGGCTTCTGCAACAACATCTATAATTCCGAGGGAGGCACGCACATCACCGGTTTCAAGACGCAGTTTACCATGGTGATGAATAATTACGCCAGGGAACTCGGCGTTCTGAAGGAGAAGGACTCCAACTTTACCGGCGCGGACATCCGGAACGGGATGACGGCGGTTATTTCCATCAAGCACCCGGACCCCCGGTTCGAGGGACAGACCAAGACAAAGCTGGACAACCCGGATGCGTCCAGGGCGGTGGCAAAGGTTACCGGCGAGGAGGTGACGCACTATTTTGACCGCAATCTTCCGGTGCTGAAAACGGTGCTGGAGTGCGCGGAGCGGTCGGCAAAAATACGCCGGTCGGAGGAAAAGGCAAAAACCAATATGCTGGTAAAGCCGAAATACTCCTTTGATTCCAACGGAAAGCTGGCCAACTGCGAGAAGAAGGATCCGGAGAAATGCGAGATCTTTATCGTGGAGGGAGACTCCGCCGGCGGCTCGGCCAAGATGGCGCGGGACAGAAATTATCAGGCGATCTTCCCGATCCGCGGGAAAATCCTGAACGTGGAGAAGGCGACGATCGACAAGGTGCTTGCCAATGCGGAGATCAAGGGAATGATCAACGCCTTCGGCTGCGGCTTCTCCGAGGGCTATGGAAACGATTTTGATATCACAAAGCTCCGTTATAACAAGATTATTATCATGGCGGATGCGGATGTAGACGGGGCGCATATTTCCACGCTGCTGCTGACCCTGTTCTACCGGTTTATGCCGGAGCTGATCTATCAGGGGCATGTGTATATCGCCATGCCTCCTCTCTACAAGACCATTCCCGCAAAGGGAAAGGGGGAATACCTGTACGATGACAAGGCGTTGGAAAGGTACCGGAAAAAGCATCAGGGGCAGAAGTTTACCCTGCAGCGCTACAAAGGACTGGGAGAGATGGATCCGCAGCAGCTTTGGGACACGACGCTGAATCCGGAAACCAGGCGTATGCGGCTGGTGGAAATCGAGGACGCACGTCTTGCGTCAGAGATGACGGAGATTCTGATGGGAACCAGCGTTCCGCCCAGAAAGGAATTTATCTATGAGCATGCGGCGGACGCGGAGCTGGATGTGTAGAAAACAGCCGGTCCGATCCGGGAAGCATAAAGAAGCAGAGAAGAATCAGAGCAGGAGAGCAGTATGGAAGAAATCATAAGAACCGAATACTCGGAGCTTATGCAGAAGGCATATATCGATTACGCGATGAGCGTCATTGTGTCACGCGCGCTTCCGGATGTCCGGGACGGGCTGAAGCCGGTACAGAGGCGGACGCTGTATGACATGCTGGAGCTTGGTACCTACTGGGACAGACCCTACCGGAAATCCGCCCGTATCGTGGGCGATACCATGGGTAAATATCACCCGCACGGCGACAGTTCGATCTACGACGCGCTTGTCGTTATGGCACAGGATTTCAAGAAGGGCCAGCCACTGGTGGACGGGCACGGGAATTTCGGCTCCATAGAGGGAGACGGGGCCGCTGCCATGCGTTATACGGAGGCCCGGCTGATGAAGATCACGCAGGAGGTTTACCTGCAGGATCTTGATAAGGATGTTGTCAACTGGGTTCCGAATTTTGATGAGACAGAGAAGGAGCCGGAGGTACTTCCCGTCCGTATTCCCAATCTCCTGGTAAACGGGTCGGACGGTATTGCGGTCGGTATGGCAACCAGTATCCCCCCGCATAATCTTGGAGAAGTGGCGGACGCGGCAAGGGCTTATATCCGGAACAGCAGCCTGACCAGCCGCCAGCTGATGAAATATATCAAGGGTCCGGATTTCCCCACGGGCGGCATCGTCGTAAACATGGATGAACTGCCGGAGATCTACGAGACCGGAACCGGGAAAATCCGGATCCGCGGCAAGGTGGAGGTCGAGCAGGGGAAAAACGGAAAACAGTATCTGGTTATTACCGAGATTCCGTACCCGATGATCGGGGCGAATATCGGGAAGTTCCTCTGCGATGTGGCGGAACTGGTGGAAAGCAGGCAGGCGCCGGAGATCACAGACATCTCCAATCAGTCCTCCAAAGAGGGAATCCGGATTGTTCTGGAGCTGCGCCGCGGGGCGGATGTGGAGAGGCTGAAAAACCTTCTCTACAGGAAGACCCGTCTGGAGGACACCTTCGGCGTCAACATGCTGGCGGTTGTGAACGGCCGGCCGGAGACGCTCGGACTGAAACAGATTCTGGATCAGTTTGTGGATTTTCAGTTTGACATCACCACCAGAAAGTATCAGAGACTTCTGGCGAAGGAGATGGAGAAGGAGGAAATTCAGGAGGGGCTGATCCGGGCGGTCGATGTGATCGACTTGATTATTGAAATTCTCCGGGGAAGCAGAAACCAGCAGCAGGCAAAGGACTGCCTGACGATGGGCGTGACGGACGGCATCCGCTTCCGGCACAAAACCAGCGAAAAGCAGGCGAAGGAGCTCTGCTTTACCAACCGGCAGGCGCAGGCGATTCTGGACATGCGCCTGGTAAAGCTGATCGGACTGGAGCTGGACGCGCTGTACAAGGAGAATGAGGAGACAAAAAAGAAAATTGATCTCTACGAGAATATCCTGAACAACTATGACGCCATGGCGGATGTCATCCTGAAGGATCTGGAGCATACCAAAAAGGAGTTTGCCCGCCCCCGGCGCACACAGCTGATGAATGCGCAGACGGCGGAGCCGGAAGAACCGGAGGAAGAAGATGCAGAGCTGGTATTCCTGATGGACCGGTTCGGGTACGCCAGAACGGTGGAGCCCTCTGTCTATGAGAGAAACCAGGAAGCGGCCGACAAGGAAAATAAATATGTCTTCCGATGCATGAGCAGCGGCAAGATCTGCATTTTTACCGACCGGGGGACCATGCACACGGTTCGCGTGAAGGATCTTCCTTTCGGAAAATTCCGTGACAAGGGCACGCCGGTGGACAACCTTTGCAATTATTCTTCCGCAGAGGAAGAGATTGTCAGCGTCACTCCCCTGGCGGACATCCTGGATAAGAAGCTGGTCTTTGTTACATCTGCCGGGATGGTCAAAGTGGTAGACGGAGGGGAGTTCAACGCTTCCAAACGGACTATTTCCGCTACCAGGCTGTCCGTGGAAGAGGACAGGCTTGTCATGGCTTCTCCGGCCGACCAGGGAGAGTTTCTGGTCATGCAGACCGTGGACGGATACTTTATCCGCTTTGCGGTGTCAGAGATACCGGAGAAAAAAAAGACCGCCGTCGGTGTGCGGGGAATCCGCCTGGGCGCGGACGACCGGGTGGAAAAGGCATGGCTGATTGCCTCCCGGATGGAATTTGCCGTATCCTATAAGGAGAAGAAGCTCATCCTGAATAAGATCAGGCTGAGCAAAAGAGACGGAAAGGGAACGAAGGTCCGTGTCTGATAAGTCCCGCCGGGGCGGGACAGGGAGTATATTCTGCGGCGCCGTAAAGAGAAGGGGGCGGCCCGCAGGAGAAAGGTTTGATAAGGGGAAAGGAGCGGAAGAATATGCGCTGTCCGAAATGCGGAAGAGAAATACCTGATAATTCAAAACTATGCAGATACTGCGGACATCCGATTGCGGAGATCAGTATAGAGCTGGACGGCGGGTTATCCGGAACCGGCGTGCAGGATCGGACGAAAATTATTCCGGAAGCCGGCTCCGGTTACGGGGCGGACCCGGCCTCCGCGCGGGATGGCGGGACCGGCCGCAGGGGAGGCCAGATACCGGAGGACGGAACAGATTATGATGTGACCGGCTACGCGGACGATCCTTACGCGGGAACAGACGCAGAGGATTCTTATTCTTATGACAGAAGAGAAAGCGCCCGGCGCAGCCCGGACACCGGCAGAGACGGCAGCAGGAATTACAGAAACGGGAACAGAAACGGGAACTATGGAAACGGGGACAAAAACAGGAGCCGTGCTTCCGGAAAACGGAAAAAAAGCGGGAAGGGCAAGCTGGTGGCCTGCCTTCTCTGCATTGCGGCGGTTCTGATCGTCATTCTGGTCCTCTGGTGGAAACTGACACACACGGGCAACAGTACGCCTGTAGTGGTCAGTTCTTCCTCGGAGGATAACACCGATATGTCCCTGTATCAGAGCGCGGACCTGAACGGGGTGGATAATCAGACCGTCACGGCGGACGGCACGCTGCTGATTACTTCGGACGGCCAGGGCTTCCTGCAGATGAATCCGGCAGTTTCTGTTTTTGCGGATACGGCGGACGGGAAACAGGCATACCTGTCCACGGTGCGCTCGCTGCGCCTGCTGCCTTCGGGCAGTACGACGGTCTCTTCTGTCAGCGAGTACAGCGGGCAGAAGATCGAAGTGACAGGAGTGCTGAGCATTAACGAGAGCCAGGAACCCTGTCTGACCCTGTTCCAAGTGATACCGCTGGAGACGACGGCCGCGCCGACGGATGCCGCGGTGGTAACCGCAACTCCCACACCGGAAGTGACCGATACCCCGACGCCCACGCCGACCGTCTCTCCGCTGACACCGGATAAGACATCGGCGGTAACGGCAGAACCCACATCTACGCCGACGCCCACGCCGACGGCCACTCCCACCCCCACGGAAGAGGCGGAGACAACAGCCACCTATCGCCTGGTGACCGGGGACTGTACCTGGGAACAGGCCTTTCAGGAGGCGAAAAACGCCGGAGGAAGGCTGGCGGTGGTTGACAGCGAGGAAAAGTATCAGCAGATCGTCAGCCAAATCAAAAGCCAGGGGCTGACCGGCACTTTGTTCTATGTCGGAGGCCGCAGATCCCCGTCGGACATGAAATATTACTGGGTGAACGCGTCCAATCAGACGTCCGGGGAGGCGATCGAAACATTCTGGGCGGCCGGCGAACCGGACGCGACGGAGGAAGAGACAGCGTCAAACGGCACGGTCGTGCTGATCGGCAGCGACGGCCTGCATGACGGAGACGACAATTATCTGTCCTCCAATCCCGATCAGTCCGGCAGAATCGGGTATATTATTGAAATTGACTCCTGATGTAAGGTATAATAATCCGTAAAGCTGCCGGTTTTGCGGCGCTGCTTTGCAAAGGAACAGATACAAAAAGCGAAGGAGAAGTTTTTAGTATGGCTGATAACACCGGGAGCAGACGCTCTCACAGAAACAGGAGAAACAGGAGTGGAAACAGCCGAAACGCGGCAGATGTAACGGCTGTTTCCGCAGAAAAGCCCGTAACGGACCAGGATGTCAGGGAAGATCTGACGGCTTCGGAAAGCGGAGAAGAAAAAGAACTGCAGGAGACACAGGCGGCGGAAAAGGAGCTTTCGCAGGAGGTTTTGAAGGCTGCTTCTTCCGGCATGCCGGGCAGGGAAGAACCTGCCTCGTCGGACAGGGCAGAAGATTCTGCTGAGGCCGGAGAGCCGGGTGATTCTCCGGAAGACAGCAATGCCGGAGAGCCGGATGGTTCTTCGGAAGGCAGTATCTCCGGGGAGTCCGGTGCGGAACAGGAAAACGGCGGCGAGAGTGCCGGAGAAGACACGGCAGAAGAAACGGTTTCCGATCCGGAAGCATCGGGAGAGGCCGCTCCGGAGGCGGATGCGGACGGCGGTCCGGAGACTAAGGAACCGTCCGGGGATTCCCTGACAGATCTGGAAAATACCTCTGCCGCGGCGCCGGAGGATATCTGGAGCAGCGAGGCCGGCAGGGAAAGCAATCCGAAAAGCACCGCGGAAGAGGACACCGGTTCCGGAAGCTGGGAAGACAGTCAGGAAAATCCGGAACCTTACAGCAGCGAGGAGCTGGAGAGCGAGGCAGAGGAGCTTCGCGGCAGGGATTTTGTGTTTGAGGAAGATCCCTATAAGCAGCGGAGGGCAGAAGCAAGATTAAAAAGACAGCAGGAGGTAAAAAGGCAGAGACAGCTGATTGTCACCCTGGCCTGTGTCTGTGTGGCTGCCGCCTGTGTGGTCGCCATCATGGCTTTCATGCTTCTGCGCCAGCAGCGGGGAACCGATGCGACGGCAGCAGTGGATACCAGTTCTGTCACGGCCGTGCAGGGAAACAGCAGCAAAACCGCTGCCGGCAAAACCACGGTGACGCCCACGGTAACGGCGACGCCCACACCGACGGCAACGCCTACCCCCACCGCGACGCCCACACCAACGGAGACACCGACGCCCACGCCGACAGAGACACCGACACCGGAGCCGACGGCGGAAGCGACATCGACGCCAACAGCCGCACCGGCGACACCTGCCCCGACACAGCAGGCCGCGGCGACGCCCGCGCCCACAGCGGTTACGGCTGCTCCGACGCAGGCACCTTCGTCCTCCACAGAGGGACAGATTTTCCCGAACAGCAGCACCGTGCTGCTTACACAGGCGGATGTGGATGATCTCTCAGACGGACAGGCACAGCTTGCCATCAACGATATTTATGCCCGCCACGGCTATATTTTCCGGAGTAACTGGTGGCTGAACTACTACCGTCAGTTCTCCTGGTACACGGAGAGTATTCCGGCGGATCAGTTCAGTTCTTCCATGCTGAATTCCGTGGAGTACGAAAACGTCCGTATGCTGGCGGAGAAACTCGGAAGATAATGCATAAAAATTTTTTCTTGCACTTTTGCGCGGAGTCTGTATAATAGTTCATGTGCGTATCCGCGCGTGCCGGAATAGCTCAGTTGGTAGAGCACCTCACTCGTAATGAGGGGGTCGTCAGTTCGAGTCTGATTTCCGGCTTCTGCGATTAACCTTGTGCCAATGGCGGCGCGCGGGTTAATCGCTTTCTTTTTATAAAAACGGAGGTGTTCCTATGACCATGGATCCGGAGACCAGAGACAGAGAACTGCAGCAGCTGATTGAATACAGCCGGAAATCCGGGAAAATTGATCTGACTCTGTATCAGGAATACGATGTAAAAAGAGGCCTGCGTGATTCCAACGGCAAGGGTGTCCTGACGGGCCTGACGGAGATCTCGGATGTCGATGGCTTCCGGAATACGCCGGACGGCAACCGTGTTCCGTCCGAGGGGCGGCTTTACTATCAGGGCTATAATATCAATGACCTGATCGGGGGAATGCGGAACCGCAGATTCGGGTTCGAGGAGATCACCTATCTGCTCCTGTTCGGGGATCTGCCGACGGAGGAGCAGCTGGGCAAGTTTGTCGACATTCTCAGCGAGTTCCGCTCCCTGCCGGAAGAGTTCACCAGGGACGTTATCATGAAGGCGCCCAGCACAAACATGATGAATATGCTTCAGAAATGTGTGCTGACGCTGTACTCCTATGATGATAATCCGGAGGATATCAGCATATCCAATGTTCTTCGGCAGGCGCTCGGCCTGATCGCCAAAATGCCCCTTCTGGCCGTCTACAGCTATCATACGCACCGGCATTATCACCTGGGACATAACCTGATTATCCGGAATCCCAAGCCGGAGCTCTCTCTGGCGGAAAATCTTCTTCAGATGCTTCATCCGGACGGGCAGTATACACAGCTTGAGGCAAAGGTACTGGATATCGCGCTTATCCTGCACGCGGAGCACGGCGGTGGAAACAACTCCACCTTTACCACCCATGTGGTTTCTTCGACCGGGACAGATACCTACTCGGCCGTGGCTGCTTCCCTGGGCTCCCTGAAAGGCCCCAAGCACGGAGGAGCCAACCTGAAGGTCCTGCAGATGTTTGAGGACATCGAGGAACATGTGCATAACTGGGACAACGAAGACGAGATCCGGGATTATCTGAACCGGATGCTCGATAAAGAGGTTTTCGATCATTCCGGCCTGATTTACGGAATGGGTCATGCGGTCTACACCCTGTCGGATGCGCGCGCGGTTATTCTGAAGGACTATGCGCACAGGCTTGCGGTCGAAAAGGACGCGGAAGAGGAATTCAGGCTCTATGAGAATGTGGAGCGGATCGGCAGGGAGTGTATGGAAAAGAAGCTCCGCCTGGTAAAGCCGGTCTGCGCCAACGTAGATTTCTACAGCGGTTTTGTCTACTCGATGCTGGATTTCCCCAGGGAACTGTTCACCCCGCTGTTCGCCATCGCCAGAATTTCCGGCTGGTCCGCGCACCGCATCGAGGAACTGGATAACGGCGGAAAGATTATCCGTCCTGCCTATAAATATGTCGGACGCCACCGCCATTACAAGCAGCTGGAGGATCGCGCGTAAGCAGCATGTCAAGCAAAAACACTTGACACGCGCTTTCTCATGAGATATGATTTGCAGGTACCCGCGTGGCGCCTGCTTTTTTCATGCTATGGAATCTTTTGTAGAAAAATCTTTACTGTTTGATTTTTACGGAGAACTGCTTACCGAACATCAGAGGCGGATTTTCCAGGAAATAGTCTTTAACGATTATTCCGCCGCGGAGGTTGCCCGTGACGAGGGCATCAGCCGCCAGGGGGTTCATGACCTGATGAAGCGTATTGAGAAAACGCTGGAGGATTACGAGAACCGTCTCCACATGGTTCAGCGGTTCCTCGCCATTCGCGGCAGGGTAAGAAAAATTCAGGAGCTGACAGAGAATCCCGGAGATTCCGCGGAGGAGGCACTGAGGCAGATCCGATCCATTTCATCAGACATTCTGGAGGAATTATAGGGCGTGGCATTTGATAATTTAAGTGAAAAACTGCAGAATGTATTCAAACAGCTCCGCAGCAAAGGCTCCCTTACGGAAGCGGATGTCAGGGCAGCCCTGAAAGAAGTGAAAATGGCCCTGCTGGAAGCGGATGTCAATTTCAAGGTCGTCAGGCAGTTTACCAAAACGGTTCAGGAGAAGGCCATCGGGCAGGATGTGATGAACGGCCTGAATCCCGGACAGATGGTCATTAAGATTGTTCACGACGAGCTGGTCTCCCTGATGGGAAACGATAAGGCAGAGCTTCCGCTGAAACCGGGAAATGAGATCACCGTTTACATGATGATCGGTCTCCAGGGCGCAGGTAAGACGACAACGGCTGCCAAGCTGGCCGGCAAGCTGAAGGCAAAGGGAAGGAAGCCGCTTCTGGCTGCCTGTGATGTTTATCGTCCGGCTGCGGTAAAACAGCTGGAGGTCAACGGGGCAAAAGTCGGTGTTGATGTATTTTCCATGGGCGACAGGAAAAACCCTGTGGATATCGCAAAGGCGGCGGTGGAACACGCGAAAGCTTCCGGTTACAATGTTGTCCTTCTGGATACTGCCGGCCGTCTGCAGATTGATGAACAGATGATGGATGAGCTGGTCGCCATCCGGCAGGCTGTGACGGTAGACGCGTCTGTCCTGGTTGTGGACGCGATGACCGGGCAGGAAGCTGTCCATGTGGCGCAGACCTTCCAGGAAAAGGTCGGTATCGACGGCGTCATCCTGACGAAGCTGGACGGCGATACCAGAGGCGGTGCCGCGCTCTCCATTAAGGCAATCTGCGGAAAGCCGATTTTCTATGTCGGCATGGGAGAAAAGCTGGAGGATCTGGAGCAGTTCTATCCGGACCGGATGGCCAACCGGATTCTCGGCATGGGGGATGTTCTCAGCCTGATTGAAAAGGCGCAGGCCAATATCGATGAAGAGAAGGCAAGGGATCTGGAGAAGCGTGTCCGCAAGGCGCAGTTTACCTTTGACGATTACCTGGACAGCATGGAGCAGATGCGCAAAATGGGCGGCATCGGCAGCATCCTCAGCATGATGCCGGGCATGACCGGGGGAAAAGCGCAGGAGCTGGAGAGCATGGTGGATGAAAAGGATCTTGCCAGAAAAGAGGCGATTGTCCACTCCATGACAAAGGCGGAGCGGGCAAATCCGGATCTGCTGAATCTTTCCAGAAAACAGAGGATCGCAAAAGGGGCAGGCGTCAACATCGCGGAGGTCAACCGCTTTGTCAAGCAGTTTGACCAGACGCGGAAAATGATGAAACAGATGCCCGGCATGATGAAGGGCCGCGGAAAGAGACGCGGAGGTTTTGGAGGCTTCAACCTTCCGTTCTGACGGATTGTTGTTCTCATAAACAGATTACGGTGTCAGAAGTCTGACTCCACACGTAATCAAAAAACAAAGAAATCATTTAGATTCATGGAGGTAGAGAAAAATGGCAGTTAAAATTCGTCTGAGAAGAATGGGACAGAAAAAGGCACCGATCTACAGAATCGTCGTTGCGGATTCCGCTTCTCCCAGAGATGGAAGATTTATTGAGGAAATCGGAACCTATGATCCGAACACTGATCCCAGTACCTTCAAGGTAAACGAGGAAGAAGCCAAAAAGTGGCTGAATAACGGGGCACAGCCTACCGCGGTAGTTGGAAAAATCTTCAAGCTGGCTGGAATCGAGAAATAATCGAAGTACGGAGGTGCCTTGTGATGAAAGAGCTGGTTGAAGTGATTGCCAGGGCATTGGTGGAACATCCCGATGAAGTGGTCGTCACGCAGACCGAGAGCAGCAGCAGCATGAAAATAGAGCTGAAGGTTGCTCCGTCCGATATGGGAAAGGTCATCGGCAGGCAGGGCAGAATTGCAAAAGCAATCCGTTCCGTTGTGAAGGCGGCTGCTTCTCGTGAGGATAAACGGGTCATCGTTGATATTGTGCAGTAACAGACATGGCGGGAGAAAATCCCGCCCTTGTTATATCCGGAGGAACCAAAGTCTATGAAACAGCTTCTGCAGGCAGGGATTATTACCTCTCCGCACGGAATACACGGAGAGGTGAAGGTATATCCGACAACGGATGATCCTGCCAGGTTCAGGGAACTGAAAACCGCCGTGCTGAAGAGCGGCGCAAAGTCGGAGCGGCACGGGCTTGAAAGCGTGAAATTTTTTAAGAACATGGCGATCATTCACTTTTCCGGGATTGACGATATGGATACCGCCCAGAAATACCGCGACTGGGAGGTCCTGGTCACCAGGGATCAGGCGGTCCCGCTGGGAGAAAATGAGTATTACACGGCGGATCTGATCGGCATGGATGTCACAACAGACGAGGGGGAAGCCCTTGGGACGCTGACAGATATCCTGCAGACGGGAGCGAATGATGTTTATGTCGTCAGCACGGAACGTTACGGAGACGTGTTGATTCCTGCCATCCGTGATTGTATTATACAGGTGGATGTGAATAACAACAGGATGAAAGTTCATCTTCTTCCCGGGCTGGCGGAAGAGAAAAAATGATGGAGGTGCGGCCGTGAAAAAATGCGTTTATTGCGGTGCGGAACTGAATGATGATGCGAAGGCCTGCAGCAATTGCGGACGGATTCTTCCCAGGGAGGAGTGGCCGGAGGAAAAAAAGACGGATGACTCCGGGAAAAACCAGGACAGCCGGAACGGGCAGGACAGCGCCTGGAACAGCCGGAATAATGACAGTAATAATGGCTGGGGAGGCCGGGATAACGACAGCACTGAAACCTGGAGCGGACGCGGCGGTCAGAACAGCGGAAACAGCGCCTGGGAAAACCAGAACAGCTGGAACACACAGAACGGGCAGAATCCCTACGGACAGAACCCTTACGGCCAGAACTCTTATGGGCAGTATCCCGGAGGAAATACGCAGGGGTACGGAAACCAGCCTCCGCTGCAGCAGAAAACGAATACGTTTGCCATTGTGGCTCTTGTGCAGGGAATCCTCTCTGTGTTTCTGAACAGCGTTCTTTTCTTTATCCCGTCCGTTATGGCCATTGTGTTCGGGTGCATCAGTCTTTCCCAGCTGAAGCAGAACCCGGATCAGAAGGGAAAGGGAATGGCGGTCGCAGGCCTTGTCCTGGGAATTGTATTTCTGATTCTGACGATTGTCCTGACGATCCTGGCTGTCTGGCTGATCAGCACCGATTCGGAATTCTCCAGGATGTTCCAGGAGCTCTACAAACAGCTGGAAGGTGGTTCCGGCGTCTGATGAGATACTATGTTTGCACCTTGTTTCCGGATATGATTCATCAGATTATGGGAACCAGCATCCTGGGCCGCGCGGAGAAAAACGGGTATATCTCTGTAAACACCGTCAATATCCGGGATTTTTCCCGGAAAAACTCCATGCGTGTAGACGACTACCCTTACGGGGGCGGAGCCGGGATGGTCATGGAGCCGGAGCCGGTTTATCAGGCGGTTCAGGCGGCGCTTCAAAGGGCTGAGGCCGACCGGAGGGCAGAGGCCAGTCGGAGGGCGGCGGACGGCCGGAGCGCCGGGGCTGAGCAGAGAGCTGAGCTTGACCGGCGAGCAGCGGAGCCTGCGCAGACGGAAGAATCCCGGGAGGAGAAAAGCACGCCGAGCGGCAGAAGAACCAGGGTCATCTATTTGACCCCCCAGGCCAAAGTGCTGGATCAGACCCTGGTGGAAGAACTGGCCAGAGAAGAAGAACTGGTTCTTCTCTGCGGCCATTACGAGGGAATTGATGAACGGGTCCTCCAGGAGACGGTAACCGATTACGTGTCCATCGGCGATTATGTCCTTACGGGCGGCGAGCTGGGCGCGGCTGTCCTGATGGACGCGGTCTCACGGTTTGTACCGGGGGTTCTTCACAACGACGAATCCTCCCAGTTTGAATCGATGCAGGACAATCTTCTGGAGTATCCGCATTTTACCAGGCCGGAGGAATGGCACGGGCGGAAGGTTCCCCCGGTGCTTCTTACCGGAGACCACGGAAAAATAGAGGAATGGCGGTATCAGCAGGCGGTGGCGCGGACACAGGAAAGACGTCCGGACCTTCTGAAAAACAGTTTTACGCTTCATACCTTCTGGTACGGGCCGCAGGCGGCGGAGGAGTACGCGGTCTGCCTTCACGGAAGAATTTCCAGATACGGGGAGATTCAGAACTACAACAGAAACAAGCTGATCCGGTCCCGTCATGTGCTGGGGGATCAGGAGCTCCTGCTCTTTGTCGAGGGAGCCGGGGCGGACGGGGATGTCCCGTTTGAAGAACGGTTCCGCAATCTGTACGGAACCGGAAAAACCCTTGCCTGGATCTGTTCGGGCGGCAGTCTGACGGAGAAGAAAATGGCGTTTCTGGCCGACAGAGGATTCCGGCTTCTGGGTTCTTCCCGGTATTCCGGGACCGAAACCGCGGAACAGGTTGATCTGCTTGCCCTGGACATCAGAAAAAAAGCCTTGCATCTTGCCGGGAGATAGGATATAATTTTTGGGTCTGTGGCGGAATGCTGCAGAGACGGTCCGCTGTCACGTTTATCGGTGGTAAGAACGTCCGGTTACGGCGCGTTTGCGGCGCCTGTTCAGAAAGATAAGGAGACAGAAAATGCAGGAAATTATCAAAAAGATTGAAGAAGAGCAGCTGAAGAAGGATGTTGCGGAGTTCCGCGTCGGCGATACCGTCCGGGTATACGGAAAGATCAAAGAGGGAAACCGTGAGAGAATCCAGGTGTTTGAGGGTATCGTCATTAAGCGCCAGGGCGGAAGCAGCCGTGAGACCTTTACGGTCCGCAAGACTTCCAACGGTATCGGCGTAGAGAAGAGCTGGCCGCTTCATTCTCCGAACGTGGAGAAAATCGAAGTTGTCCGCCGCGGCAAGGCAAGACGGGCAAAGCTGAATTACCTGAGAAACCGTGTCGGCAAAGCGGCAAAGGTAAAAGCTGTTGTAAAATAAAATCAGTCAGATGCTGTCTGGGAGCCCGTACGGATGTACGGGCTCCCGTTCTATCAGGGGTGCGCAGGGGCTGTTATGTCAGAGGATAAAAAAATTCTGATTATAGATCCGTCTGTCCGGGAGACGGAGAGGAAAGAACCCGAAATTTCGGAAAAAGAAAAGAAAAAGAGAAGACGCCGGGAATTCATGGAGGAGAAAAAGAGACAGCTGGCGGAATGGCGGAAGGCACATCCCTTCCGCGCTTTGGTCCGGATTGTCCTGTCATGGGTCGTCCCGGTTGTCTGCGTCATCCTTCTTGCCTACGGCTTCTCGCGTTTTTTCTGCCAGACCGTCCAGGTGCAGGAGGGCTCCATGGAGCCGACGCTTTCCACCGGGGACACGCTTCTGGTCAATGAGCTTTTTCCAAAACTCTCTTCGCCACGGCGGTTTGACATCATCGCTTTCCGGACGAGGAACGAGACTGGCGCGTCCGTGCATATCAAGCGGGTTATCGCTCTTCCGGGCGAGACCGTGCAGATCACGGACGGAGCGGTTTATATCAACGGGGAGAAGCTGGACGAGTCGGCATATGGTTTTGACGCCATCCTGAGCGGGGGACTGGCGGAGGAACAGATCGTCCTGGATGACGATGAATATTTTGTGCTGGGGGATAACCGGAACGGAAGCGGGGACAGCCGTTACACGGATATCGGAAATGTCAAGCGGGAAAATATTATAGGAACCGTCTGGTTCCGCGTCTGGCCTTTTCAGAGAATAGGAAGTATTCGGTAGACTTCATAGAGTTATTCGGACAGGAGTGTTTATGGAAATACAGTGGTATCCCGGACATATGACAAAGGCGAAGCGGCAGATGCAGGAGGATCTGAAGCTGATCGACCTGATCATCGAGCTGATTGACGCCAGGGCGCCGGAATCCAGCCGGAATCCGGACATCCGTCACATGGGAGAGGGAAAAGCCCGTCTGATCATTCTGAATAAGGCAGATCTGGCGGACGAACGCGTCAATCGTGAGTGGAAACAGTTTTACACCGGGCAGGGGGCGCAGGTGCTCGCGGCGGATTCAAGAAAAAAGACGGATCTGAAGCAGGTGCAGGCTCTTGTGCAGGAGGCATGCAGGGAGAAGATTGCCAGGGATGCCCGGAGGGGAATCAAAAACCGTCCGGTAAGGGCTATGGTGGCGGGAATTCCGAACGTAGGGAAATCGACCTTTATCAATTCTGTCGCGGGAAGGGCATCCGCAAAAACCGGAAACAAGCCCGGAGTGACAAAGGGAAAGCAGTGGATCCATCTCGGCAGGGGTCTGGACCTGCTGGATACACCGGGAATTCTCTGGCCGAAGTTTGATGATCCGGAGGCCGGCGTCCGGCTGGCGCTGATCGGCTCGGTAAAGGATGAACTTCTGAATGCGGCGGAGCTTTCCCTCCGGCTGATCGGTTTTCTGCGGGAGGCGTATCCACAGGTTCTGGCGGGACGCTATCATCTGGAAGAGACCGGGAACGATGTCCGGATTCTGGAGCAGATAGCCAGAAACAGAAACTGCCTGGCAGGAGGCGGGGAAATTTCCTATGACAAAGCGTCAGCCATTCTTCTGGATGAGTTCCGGAAGGGCGTTCTGGGAAGAATATCCCTGGAGCGTCCCGCGGGCGGGGAGACTTTTTCACCGGAAAGCGGCGCGGACGCGGAAAACATCGGTAAGCAGGGCGGCGGTAATTAGAGAAGGAACCACCGGAGAAGGTGCGAGAGGATGAGTAAGAAAGAAGAGGCCGAAAAGGCCAGGGCGGAACGGCGGGAAGCCAGGCTGATAAAGGAAAAAGAACGGGTGGAGCAGATGTGCTTCTTTGAGAAAAAGTACAGCGATTATCCGTTTATCTGCGGCATCGACGAGGTGGGGAGGGGACCGCTTGCGGGACCGGTTGTAGCTGCTGCCGTCATACTTCCCCGTGACAGCAGAATCCTCTACATCAATGATTCTAAAAAGCTGACGCCGAAGCGCAGGGAAGAGCTGTTCCAGGTGATTCAGGAGGAAGCTGTCGCTATCGGCATCGGCAGCGCGGATCAGAATCGAATTGATGAAATCAACATTCTGCAGGCCACCTATGAGGCAATGCGGAAGGCAGTTGCGGAGCTTTCGGTACAGCCGTCTCTTCTTCTGGTGGACGCCGTTCATATTCCGGGACTGGACATCCCGCAGGTCGGAATCATCAAGGGAGACGCCAAAAGCCAGAGCATTGCGGCGGCCAGCGTCATCGCCAAGGTGACAAGGGACCGCCTGATGGAAGCGTACGATCCTCTTTTTCCGGAATACCATTTTGCCTCCAATAAGGGTTACGGCACGGCTGCCCATATCGAGGCTCTGAAAAAAAACGGCGCCTGCACGCTGCACCGGAGGACTTTTATCGGAAAATTTCTGGACGGGGAGCGGCAGGAGACATCCGGATTATCTACGGATAAAAAAATGGCGGAAACGGAGGAGCCGGCAAAAACGGCAGATAGGGCAGATACGGCAGGGGGAGAGGAACATTGAAGAAAAATCCGCTGTACAAAAGCTTTGGTTATGCTTTCCAGGGCATTTTTGCCTGCATAAAAAAGGAACGCAACATTAAGATTCATCTGACCATGATGACGCTTGTTATTCTGGCGGGAATCATCCTGAAGATCAGCAGGACGGAGTGGCTGGTCTGCCTGATCCTCTTTGCCCTTGTCCTGAGCCTGGAGCTGGTAAACACGGCGGTGGAAGCATGTGTGGATCTTGTCACAGAAGAGAAAAAACCGCTGGCGAAGCTCGCAAAAGATACGGCGGCGGGAGCGGTTCTGATCGCGGCGATTTTTGCCGCCCTGATCGGGCTGCTGATTTTTATTCCCAGATTTGCCGCCATCCTGTGACATCCCTGCAAATCCGGAATTCAAGCTGCCTTTGGGTTGGCCGGCAGGTACCTGCATCCGGCTGCTGCCTGCGCGGGCAGCATGGATTTTCTTTTCTGCCGCCGCGATGCTGCTGCCCTACGGATCCCACGAAATCACAGGCGGGGGCGTCGGCATTGGCGTGTTCCCCAGAAAAATGACTGACAATTTGGCTCATTCATGGTAAAATAGCCGTATAGGAGCAGAAAAATATGCCATCCCGTTCGGAAGGAGGAAATATCATGAGTGATGATCTGCATTTTTCTAAGGCAATAAGAACGATTTTCCTGACCGGTGTGGGCGCTGTCGCCGCCGGAGCGGAGAAATCCAAGGCGTTAATAGACACGCTGGTGGAAAAAGGAGAGCTGACGGTCGAGCAGGGAAAAGTTCTGAACCAGGAGCTGAAACATAAAATAGACGAGACGACGGAGTCCGTAAAGGCAAAGGCGAAGGAAGCCGCTTCCAAAAAGAACGCGGCGCCGGAGGGAACGGATTTTTCCGGTATGCTGGATAAGCTGACTCCAGAACAGCTGGCAGCCCTGAAGGAACAGCTGACGGCAAAGGAAGAGAAGAGCGAAAACGAGTGAAGGTCCGTTTATGACAGAGAGCAGGGGAATAGGACAGGAAAATAAGAGGGACGGGAAGGGCGAGAGCACTTCCCGTCTGAAAGAAATCACGGAGATTCTGCGCCGGAATAAAGTCCTGAGAGGGGTGACGCCGCAGAAGCTCCGTGTTGTTTTAGAGGAACTCGGACCGACCTACATCAAGCTCGGACAGATTATGTCCCTGCACTCCGATATTCTTCCCAAGGAATACTGCGAGGAGCTGATGAAGCTGAATTCCGAGGTGACGCCCATGCCCTTTTCGGATGTGCTCTCGGTCATCAGCGAATCCTACGGGGACGACTGGTCTACTACTTTTTCCTATATTGAAGAGACGACACTGGGCTCGGCATCTGTGGCGCAGGTCCACCGTGCCAGGCTGGTGTCCGGGGAAGAAGTCATTGTCAAGGTTCAGCGAAAGGGAATCCGGGAACTGATGGCAAGGGACATCCGGCTTCTTCATAAGGCGGTCCGGTTGATTCCTCCGGTCGGCGGTCTGAAAAATGTCGTGGATCTGGATCAGATCCTGGATGAACTCTGGAAAGTGGCGCAGGAGGAGATGGACTTTCTCCAGGAAGCGGACAACATGGAGGAATTTGCCCGCAATAACCGGAACGTCGCTTTCGTGGGTGTTCCGCGCCTCTACCGGCAGTACACCACCTCGCATGTCCTTGTCATGGAGTACATCGACGGCTATTCTATCGTGGATAAAAAGACCCTGGAGGAACATGGGTATGATCTGAATGAAATCGGCGAAAAGCTGGTAGATAATTTCATCAAGCAGGTCATAGAGGACGGCTTTTTCCACGCGGACCCTCATCCGGGCAATCTTCGGATCCGCGGAGGCAAAATTGTCTGGATTGATATGGGAATGATGGGGCGGCTGACGGATAAGGACCGCCGGCTTCTGGAGGAAGCGGTGCAGGGCATTGCCGACCGCGATGTGGCAAGAGTCGAAAACGCGGTCCTCTCCCTGGCGGACTTCCGCAAGGGAAAACCGGACCGGGAACAGCTCTATCAGGATCTTCGTGAGATTCTGCAGCGGTACTCGGAGACAGATATTCTGGGAATTGATATTGCGGAATTTTTCATGGACGTCATGGATGCCATGAAAAAAAACAAGATCACCATGCCGCACGGCCTTACCATGCTGGCAAGGGGGCTGACGCACATGGAGGGCGTTCTCGCGGAAATCTGTCCGGACATCAATATGGAGGAAATCGCGGAAAAGCGTATGGCGGAAAGCCGCATCGAGCACCTGGATCTGAAGAACACCTTGCTGCACGGCGGAAAGGATTTCTACAAAGCGGCCAGCGCGTCCGCCAGGATTCCCTCTCTGGTCTCGCAGATTATGCAGGAATATCTGAACGGGCAGAGCCGCGTCAACCTGGAGCTGAAAACCTCCAAGGATCTTGCCTGGCTGCTCCGGAAGCTGGTCCAGAACCTGGTGATCGGCATGTGGGTCATGGCGCTCCTGATCTCTTCCAGTATTATCTGCACCACGGATATGACGCCGAAGATCTTCCGGATTCCGTGGCTGGGCTTTCTGGGATATGCCGCCGCGGGGGCCATTGTGTGTTTCCTGGTCGTCAGACATTTCCTGACAAGACCGAAAAAGTAGGAGAAAAGCCGTGAAACCGCGCTGACCGGGTTGACGCGCCATGCGGTTCATGGTACGATAAACAAGTTCTTATTTTCAATTACATATCTGTTACGTAGAAGTTTTCAGAAAAAGAATGTCGTGAAAGCGATTTCTGCCGAAGGAGTAAAACTCTCAGGTACCGGATGCGGTTGACGACTGAAAACGGAGTAGCTCTGGAGAATCCCAATAGGGTGCCGAAGGTGCAAACGCCGGTCTGTAAGGATGCAGATGCGGCGCCAATCTCTCAGGCAAAAGGACAGGGTTTTTGATCTGCTTAACGGCAGTTTTTTTCGTGTTCCGGCATGATTTTTTCTTCTGCGTGCAAGCTTGAGGAGGAAGTTATGTCACTGCAGTCTGTTTTACTGACAGTCGTTCAGACTATCAACTCTTATCTTTCCGATTATATCCTGGTCATCCTGCTTGTGGCGGTCGGACTCTGGTTTACCATCCGGACCCATTTTGTCCAGGTACGCTATTTTGGCGAGGGCATGAAGCGGACCTTCGGGAATCTCAGCCTGAACGGAAAAAAGCATGAAAGCGGAATGAGCTCGTTCCAGGCACTTGCCACGGCGATCGCGGCACAGGTCGGCACCGGAAATATTGTCGGCGCGTCCGGAGCTATTCTCACCGGAGGCCCCGGAGCCATTTTCTGGATGTGGATCATTGCCTTCTTCGGGATGGCGACCATCTATGCGGAAGCGATCCTGGCCCAGAAGACAAGAAAGAAAACAAAAACCGGCCATGTACAGGGCGGCCCTGTTTATTACATCACGACAGCTTTTAAGGGAAAGGGCGGAAAGTTCCTGGCAGGCTTCTTCGCGGTTGCCATCACGATTGCCCTTGGCTTCTTCGGCTGCATGGTCCAGTCCAATTCCATCGGCTCCACCTGCGCCAACGCGTTCCATATTCCCTCCTGGGTCATCGGAATCTGCCTTGTTATCTTCTGCGGCATCATCTTTATCGGCGGAATCAAGCGGCTGGCGTCTGTAACGGAAAAAATTGTGCCGATCATGGCGCTGCTTTTCATCGTGGGCGGTGTGATTGTCCTGATTGCCCGCGCCAAATATATTCCGGACACCTTTGCCATGATCTTTACCTATGCGTTTAAGCCCCAGGCGATCATCGGCGGCGGCTTCGGCATGGCGTTAAAGACGGCCATCTCCCAGGGGGCAAAAAGAGGACTGTTCTCCAATGAAGCCGGCATGGGCTCTACCCCGCACGCGCACGCGCAGGCAAACGTCAAGGATCCGCACGAGCAGGGCACGGTTGCCATGATCGGTGTATTTATTGATACCTTTGTCGTTCTGACGCTGAACGCCCTGGTCATCATTTCCACCCTTTATACACCCGGAGGCCCTCTTGCAGAAGGATATACGGGAGCGGTGACAGAGACGCTCGGAAAGGCTAATCTGGCACAGACCGCCTTCGGAACTGTGTTCGGGGCGGAGGCAGGCAATGTTTTTGTCGCGGTCTGCCTGTTTTTCTTCGCGTTTTCCACCATTCTCGGATGGAACATGTTCGGAAAAATCAATGTGATTTATCTGTTTGGCGAGAAGTCCGTAAAATTCTACAATATTATCGCGCTGGTATTCATCTTCCTTGGGACGCTGGCCTCCAACGACCTGGTATGGGAGCTGTCCGATATGTTTAACCAGCTGATGGTTATCCCCAACGTCATCGCGCTGTTTGCCCTTACCGGAATGGTCACATCCAGCGCCCTGCATCGGAAAAAAGAAAAGATCCTGATGCAGAAGGAGGAGGGAGAACAGTAATCCCGTCTCTGTCTGTCTGCGGATGCTTCCGCAAGTTGATACGACATTTCGCAAGCCGTTTCCGCTCTGCTTTCCGGCAGTGTGGAGGCGGCTTTTCTGCCCTTGCGGCTCTGTGCTTTGCAGAGTAAACTAAAAGACAGTAAAAGAAAATCCGGAGGAGCGTCGGAGCGATGGGAAAACGGTTTTATATCAATAACGGATGGGAATTCACAGAACACTGGTCGGATGCCTTTCTGCGTCAGGAGTCGCGGGAAGAAGGCGGTAAGCCGGTGTCCGGCGTGCCGGATGGTGCGGCGGGGCAGCGGGAAGCCGGCAGCGGCGCCTGGCGGCAGGTAAGGCTCCCCCACACCTGTAAAATCACCCCGTATAACTATTTTGATGAAAGTATCTATCAGATGGTCTGCGGGTACCGGAGAATCCTGCGCCTGCCGGAGAGCTGGAAGAAGGACAGGGTCTTTCTTGTCATCGGGGCGGCGGGGCATTCCGCGGAGGTCTTTCTCAATGGGAAGAAGGCCGGGGAGCATCACTGCGGCTATACTTCCTTCCGGACAGAACTCACGGAGCTTCTGCAGCCGGGCGAAAATCTGCTTGCCGTAAAGGTGGATACCAGGGAGCAGCAGAACATTCCGCCCTTCGGCCATGTCATTGATTATATGACCTATGGAGGTCTGTACCGGGAGGCCTACCTGGAGACTTCCGGAAGCGTCCGTATGGGGGATCTGTTTGTTTCACCCCGCATTCCGGAAAAGGCGAGCCTCCTTCACAGCGGTATGAGCCTGGAAGAGTGCAGGGACGTCCTGGACAGCATACAGTTTCACGGACAGATACGCACGGAATTTGTTCCGGACGGGCAGGAGCCTGACGGAGAAAAACTGCGGATCTCCCAGAGGGTTTTTTCCTGCGGGAAGGACGCAGGAGATGTGCTACTGGCGGAAAACGATCTCTCCCTGGCAGAGTGCCAGCCCGTCCGCAGAAACTATGCACAGGGGAGCCGGACCGCGTATTCCTTCCGGACGGAGGTGGACGGCGCCAGGCTCTGGGACGTTCTTTCGCCGACGCTCTTCCGGGTTGTCACGCGGCTTTACAAAAAAGGCGGGAACGGTGAGGAGGTACTGCTGGATGAACAGACAGAGAGAGTCGGATTCCGTCGCTCCGTATTCCGGGAAGACGGGTACTATCTCAACGGCAGGAGGCTTCAGCTGGTCGGGCTGAACCGTCACCAGAGCTGGCCGTATGTCGGCTATGCCATGCCTGGCTCGCAGCAGGAAAAGGACGCGGACATCCTGAAGAACGAGCTGGGCGTCAACGCGGTGCGGACTTCCCACTATCCGCAGTCGCCCTATTTTTACAGCAAGTGTGACGAACTGGGACTTCTGGTCTTTACCGAAATCCCCGGATGGCAGCACATCGGGGATGAGGAGTGGAAAAATCAGGCCGTGCGGAACACGGAGGAAATGGTTCTCCAGTACCGCAGCCACCCTTCGGTGATCCTCTGGGGCGTCCGGATCAATGAGTCGCTGGACGACGACACCCTGTATACCAGGACGAACGAGGTGGCACACAGCCTGGATGGCACCAGGCAGACGGGAGGCGTCCGCTATCTCCGGAAGAGCCATCTTCTGGAGGATGTCTACACCTATAATGATTTTTCGCATGACGGCAGGACGCCGGGATGTGAAAAAAAGAAAAAGGTCACACCCGACCGGCGGAAGCCCTACCTGATCAGTGAGTGCAACGGGCACATGTTCCCGACCAAAATCTTTGACAGCGAGGAGCGCCGCACCGAGCATATGCTCCGTCATGCCCGTGTGCTGGACGCGGCCGCGGGGGAGGGCGATATTGCCGGCACCTTCGGCTGGTGCATGTTCGATTACAACACGCACCGGGACTTTGGGAGCGGGGATCGGATCTGCTACCACGGCGTGACGGATATGTTCCGGAACCCGAAGCCGGCGGCAGCCCTGTACGCGGCGCAGCAGGAGGATTTTCCGGTGCTGGAGGTGACTTCGTCCATGGATATCGGCGAGCATCCGACAGGAAACCCGGGCTGTGTGTATCTGGTAACAAATGCGGATGAGGTTCGGATGTACCGGGGCGGAGTCTTTGTCAAGAGCTTCTTCCCGAAGGATTCTTCCTGGAAAAACCTTTCCCATGGCCCGATCCTGATCGATGACTATATCGGGGACAGTATCAAGCAGGAAAACTTTGCGCCGGAGCAGGAAAAAACAGTGAAGACGATCTTAAATTATGTCGCCCTGCACGGATTCCTGCATCTGCCGCCACGGGTTCTTGCCCTGGGAGCGGAGCTGGCAGTCCGGTATCATATGAAGTTTGAGACCGCGTATGAGTTATACAGCAGATATATCGGGAACTGGGGCGGAGAGGCCTCCGGATACCGCTTTGAGGGATTCTGGAAGGGCAGACGGCTGAAAACACTGGTCAAAGCGCCGGTTCAGTCCGTGCATCTGCACGCAGAACCCGATCACACCGTCCTGCATGACGGCGCCTGCTATGATGTTGCTTCCGTGCGCGTCGAGATGCGGGATCAGAATGACAACCGCCTGCCGTTTTATATGGGCACCGTATCCGCGCGGACAGAGGGACCGGCCGAGATCATCGGTCCGTCGGAGCTTACGCTGCGGGGAGGCTGCGGAGGCGTCTATCTCCGGACTTCCGGAAAAACGGGACAGGTTTCCCTTCTCCTGCGGAATGAACAGGCGGGAGAGACGGAGTGCAGATTCACCGTGGAGCAGGACAGCAGGGCGGAAATATAGAAGTCACAGTATGACTTTTGGCGCTGTAACGATCAGATGATGGGGGAAAATAACATGGAGGAGAAAAAACAGCTGACAGGTAGGGAAAAGGCTTCCTACGGACTGGGAGCTGTCGGAAAGGACATGGTCTACATGCTTTCCGCCAGCTACGTGCTTTACTATTTTCAGGATATTATGGGAGTCAGCGCCTATGCCATGGCGGTCATCCTGCTGGCGGCGCGTATCTTTGACGCGTTTAACGATCCGGTGATGGGCGTGATTGTGGCCAAGACCAGAACCAGGATGGGAAAATTCCGCCCCTGGCTGCTGATCGGGACGCTGACCAACTCGGTGGTGCTGTACGCCATGTTTGCCTGCCCGCCGTCTCTGGACGGTCCGGGTCTTGTGGCTTATGCGGCGGTGTCCTACGTCCTCTGGGGAGTCACGTATACCATGATGGACATCCCGTTCTGGTCTATGATACCGGCATTTACCAGAGGAGGAAAGGAAAGGGAGAATCTGACGGCGCTGGCCCGGTCCTGTTCCGGCGTCGGGGCGGCAGTTGTGACCATCCTGACGATGGTTGCCGTACACGCCCTGGGCACCAGGTTCGGGGGAAGGGACGCCATGGAGATCGAGAGGATCGGCTTCCGCTGGTATTCGCTGATTATCGCCGTCCTTTTTTCCGTGTTTATCCTTATCACCTGCCTGAACGTAAAGGAAAAATCCACGGTATCGGTGCCGACGGCCTCCGTCCGCGATATGTTCCGCTCACTGGTGCGCAACGACCAGGCAATGGCGGTTGTCGTTACCATTGTCCTGGTAAATACGGCCATGTACATCACATCCAATCTGGTGATTTATTTCTTTAAATATGATCTGGGAGGGAGCGGATGGTACAAGGACTACACGCTTTTTAACACGGTGGCAGGCGCGGCGCAGATCCTTGCCATGATGGTCCTGTACCCCCTGCTCCGCCGGCTGTTCAAGGTTTCCAATACCGGCATTTTCTATCTGGGACTGCTGATGTCCGCCGCAGGATACGGCATCCTGCTCGGGTGCTCGGTCTCCGGGGCAAAGACGATCACTGTGTTCCTGATTCCCGGAGTCCTGATTATGGCCGCCTCCGGCATCAATAACGTCCTGACGACCATCTTTCTGGCCAACACGGTGGATTACGGGGAACTGAAGAATCACAGGAGGGATGAATCGGTCATCTTCTCCATGCAGACCTTTGTGGTGAAACTGGCTTCCGGGCTTGCCGCGTTTATCGCTTCTGTCACGCTGGGGCTTCTGCGGCTGTCCGATAAGGCGACGACGGCCTCGGAACAGACGGTGGATTTTGCCTCCGGCGTCGCCCTCTCACAGAAGATGGGGCTTCGCCTCGTCATGACCCTGCTCCCCATTGCCGGACTGGCTGCCGCTTTTTTCTGGTTCCGCAGAAAATACCGCCTTACAGACGCGAAGGTGGAGGAGCTCACCGCACAGGCGGAAGAACTGCACAGGAACCGGCAGATATAAAAAACGTGAGCGGCTGAAAGTCCGATCTGCATAACAGCTGACGGCAGCCGCGGCTGAAAGTCCGCAAAACCGGAACGAAAGACCGCGGCGCCGGGAAATCAGGAGGACAGGATTTGATTACCATATTGAATGACACCGTTTTCTGCCTGCAGACGCTGCATACCACCTATCTGTTCCGGAAAATGCCCTCCGGGCATCTGGAACACCTGTACTACGGGGAATCGCTGGGAACGGTCACAGAGGAGGACGCCCGCGCCCTTTCGGAAAAGCGGGGATGCGAGACAGGCAACATGATCTGCTACAGCCAGGATCAGAAAACACTTCTCCTGGAGGATACCTGTCTGGAGATGTCCGCGGAGGGAAAGGGAGACATCCGGGAGCCCTTTGTGGAGATGATTCACGCGGACGGAAGCAGGACGTCGGACTTTCTGTTTGACCACGCGGAAATTTCGGAGGAAAAGGAATGCTTCGGGGAACTGCCTTCCTCTTACGGGCTGAAGGAGGGGAATCATCTCTGTGTGACACTGCGGGACAGGCAGTACCGGCTCCTTTTGGAGCTGCATTACTATGTCTATGAGGAAGAGGATGTAATCGGCAGGAGCAGCCGTCTGGTGAACACCGGCGAAGAGACGGTGAGGCTGGAAAGACTGCTGAGCGCGCAGCTGGATCTTCCGGAAAGCGGCCTGCGGATGACTTCCTTTACGGGAGCATGGGCCAGGGAGATGTGCCGGACGGACAGGACGGTGACGGCGGGGAGCTGTGCGGTGGGATCGGCTGCCGGATCGTCCTCCAACCGGGCCAATCCCTTTGTCATGTTCAGCTGGCCGGAAACAGGCGAGAAGAATGGCCGCTGCATCGGCGTCAACCTGATTTACAGCGGAAACCATTTTGAGGCGGCGGAGGTCAACGCGTACGGAAAGACCAGGATTCTCTGCGGAATCCATCCCAGAGGCTTTTCCTGGCTGCTGCATCCGGGAGAAAGCTTTGACGCGCCGGAGGCGGTGCTTTCTTTTTCCGCGCGCGGATGGACCGGGCTCAGCCTGCAGATGCACGCCTTCGTGCGCGGTCATATTCTGCGCGGCGAGTGGAAGAACCAGCCGCGGCCGGTTCTCCTGAACAGCTGGGAGGCGGCGTATTTCCGGTTTGACGAAGGCAGGCTTCTGCGTCTGGCAAGGGCGGCCAGGGATGTAGGAATCGAGCTGTTTGTCCTGGACGACGGGTGGTTCGGGAACCGGAATGACGACACCAGCTCTCTGGGGGACTGGACGGAAAACCGGAAGAAGCTGCCGGACGGGCTGGACGGCCTCTGCAGAAAAATTCACGCGATGGGAATGAAATTCGGCATCTGGGTGGAGCCGGAGATGGTCAACACGGACAGCAGCCTTTATCGGCAGCATCCGGACTGGGCTCTCTCCATACCGGGAAAACCGCATGCAGAGGGAAGAAACCAGAGAATTCTGGATCTGTCCAATCCGGATGTGGTGGATTATCTGACCGAAGAAATGAGCCGGGTCTTCTCCACTTCCGGGACAGACTATGTGAAATGGGATATGAACCGGATCTTTTCGGATGCCTTTTCTCCGAACCTGCCGCCGGAACAGCAGGGAGAGGTCTGCCACCGGTATATCTGCGGCCTGTACAGGCTCCTGAACCGGCTGACGGAGAGGTTTCCGCATATCCTGTTTGAAGGATGCGCCTCCGGAGGCGGCCGGTTTGATCTCGGTATGCTGTGCTTTTTCCCGCAGATTTGGGCGAGTGACAATACGGATCCGGTCTGCCGGGCGGAGATTCAGGAGGGGTACAGCTACGGCTATCCGCACTCTGTCCTTTCCTCCCATGTTTCCGCCAGCCCCAATCATCAGACCCTTCGGAAAACGACCCTCTATACCCGGTTTGCCGTGTCGGCCTTCGGGATCTCCGGGTACGAGCTGAACCTAAACGATTTGAAAAAGGAGGAACTGGACGAGATCCGCCGTCAGATTGCGTGGTATAAGCAGTGGAGAGATGTCCTGCAGACCGGGAATTTTTACCGGGGAACCGGGGATGCGCCGTGTGGGGACGGAGCTGCCCGGAATTACAGCTGGACTTGTGTTTCCGCGGACAGGAAAAAGGCGGTCGGCTTTACACTCCAGACGCTTGTCAGGGCGAATGCCCCATACCACTGCTACCGGGCGGACGGCCTGGAACCGGAAAAACGGTATTCCTTCCGGAATCCGGAACATAAGGAGGATATCCGCCGGTTCGGGGACATGATCAATACCCAAACCCCGGTGCATATCCGTCAGGATTCCCTGGGACAGCGGGTGGCGGCCAGATTTGTAAAGCTGGACGGAGAGAAGGAGCGGTATGAGTCCCTCTCCGGAGCCGTGCTGATGAACGGCGGAGTCAGGCTGACCGGCTCCTATACGGGAAACGGATGGAACGAAGAGGTGAGGTGCTATCAGGATTTTGACGCCCGCCTGTATACGATGGAAGAGGTGCAGGACACCTGACGGATTCTTGTAGAACAGGCCGCGGCTTGTTACAATAAGAAAGAAATGAGGATTGTGGGAGCGCGAAGCGGGAGCAATCCGTCACCATGAACAGGTGGCAGAGGGCGCTTTTGACGCACCTGTCATGACTTAGGAAAAATAAAAAAGAATTCAGGAAACAGGAGACAGTCCGGAGGACAAAAAAGATGACAATGACAGAGAGTACGCAGGAAAAGATGAAGGCGGCCGTAATCCGCGGTTTTGAGGAGAAATTCGGGGAGCTGGGAGACGGGCGGGTCTACTTCGCGCCCGGCCGCGTCAACCTGATCGGGGAGCACACGGATTATAACGGCGGCCATGTGTTCCCCTGCGCGCTTACGCTGGGAACCTACGGCGCCATGCGCAGAAGAGACGACCGCATTCTCCGGTTTTATTCCGTAAATGCGTCCGGGAAGGGTGTGATCGAGACCTCACTGGACGAGCTCCAGCCGGACGACAGATTCGGCTGGACCAACTACCCGAAGGGGGTTGTGTATACCTTCATCAAGGAGGGGTACCCGGTGGAGACCGGGTTTGACATGGCCGTTTACGGCAATCTTCCCAACGGCTCCGGACTCTCTTCTTCCGCGTCGCTGGAGGTTCTGACGGGATTTGCCCTGCGGGATCTCTACGGCTTTGAGATGAGCAATCAGATGCTGGCCATCTACGGGCAGGACGCGGAGAATAATTACTGCGGGATGAACTGCGGGATTATGGATCAGTTTGCGGTTGCCATGGGGAAAAAGGATCACGCGATTTTCCTTCACACCTCGGATTTGGAATATGAATATGTCCCGCTGAAGCTGGATCACGCGAAGATTGTGATCAGCAATACCAATAAAAAGCATAAGCTGACGGATTCCAAGTACAATGAGAGGCGCTGCGAGTGTGAGCAGGCGCTGGAGGAACTTCAGAAAGTGGTGAATATCGAGCATCTGTGCGACCTGACCCCGGAGCGCTTTGAGGTTTATAAGGATGCCATCAAAGATCCGGTGCGGCAGAAGAGGGCGAAGCACGCGGTCTACGAGAATGCCCGCTGCGTGGAGGCAGTGAAGGTTCTCAAAGAAGGTAACGTACGCCGGTTCGGAGAACTGATGAATGAGGCACATCTCTCCATCAGCAGGGATTACGAGGTGACAGGTATTGAGCTGGATACGCTTCAGGAGGAGGCACTGAAAATCCCCGGCGTGATCGGATCACGTATGACCGGAGGCGGCTTCGGCGGCTGCACGGTTTCCATCGTCGAGGATTCCGCCCTGGATGAATTCAGAGAAAAGGTCGGCGCCGCGTACAAAAAGAAAATCGGATATGACGCGGACTTTTATATTGTAGAGGTCGGAGGCGGCCCGGAAAAACTCTGAAACGGCTGCGGTCAGGGCGGCAATGCCGCCGCGGCATTTTGACCGCTGTCCGTTTGATGGATACTTTTCGTTTGTGAAGCGGCGCACATTCGCGACAGTCGTGTGAGGCTTTACGCGTGAAAGTAGACGGATGCTTACGCGGTGAGAACGGTGTTTTACAGAAAAAGGGTACATGTCGGGGCGCCCCGCTTCGCGGGGAGCAGCACGAAAAAAGGGGTGTGAAATGAATCAGGTACAGCAGGCCATTGCGGATCTGGCAGGTTACGCTCTTGCGGCGGGACTGATCGAAAGAGAAGATGTGATATACAGCATCAACTGTATTTTGAAGGAGATGGAGCTGGATGTCTACGAGGGTACGGAGGAGGATGCGCTTTCCTTTGCGGAAACCCTGAATGCGGAAAAAATAGCAGACGGTTCTGTACTGGAGAGGATTCTGGACACCCTGACGGAGGATGCCGTTTCCCGCGGGCTGACAGGCGGAGACAGTGTGGTCTTCCGGGATCTCTTTGACACCCGCCTGATGGGCGTGCTGACGCCGCGGCCGGGCGAGGTCATCCGCCGTTTCCGGGAGCTTTACAGGGAAAGCCCGAAAAAAGCGACCGATGCTTATTACGCCTTTTCCTGCCATACCAATTACATCCGCAGATACCGGGTATTAAAGGATTTGAAGTGGAAAACACCGACAGAGTACGGCGACCTGGATATTACGATAAACCTCTCCAAGCCGGAGAAGGATCCGAGGGCGATCGCGGCCGCGGGAAAGGCAAAGCAGGGCGGCTATCCCAAGTGCCAGCTGTGCCGGGAGAACGAGGGCTACGCGGGCAGGCCGGATCATCCGGCAAGGGAGAACCACAGGGTGATCCCTGTGACAATCCGCGGAAGCCGGTGGGGGTTCCAGTACTCGCCGTATGTCTATTACAATGAGCACTGCATTGTTTTTAACTCACAGCATGTGCCGATGAAAATAGAGAAGGACACGTTCCGGAAGCTCTTTGATTTTGTGAAGCTGTTTCCGCATTATTTTGTCGGGTCGAACGCGGATCTGCCGATTGTGGGAGGCTCAATCTTAAGCCATGACCATTTTCAGGGCGGAAATTATTCCTTTGCCATGGCCAGGGCGGAAACAGAACAGGAACTGGTCTTTTCCGGGTTTGAGGACGTCTCGGCCGGTATTGTAAGGTGGCCGATGTCTGTCATCCGCCTGGACGGACCGGATTCGGAGAGAGTGGTGGAGCTGGCGGACAAGATCCTCGTCGCGTGGCGGGGGTATACGGATGAATCCGCGTTTATCTTTGCCCGGACAGACGGAGTGCCGCACAACACCATCACACCCATTGCAAGAAAGCGCGGAGACAATTACGAGCTGGACCTGGTGCTCCGCAATAACATCACGACAGACCAATATCCGCTCGGCGTTTTCCACCCGCACGCGGAACTGCATCATATTAAGAAGGAAAACATCGGCCTGATAGAAGTGATGGGGCTTGCGGTTCTTCCCTCGCGTCTGAAGAAGGAGATAGAGGAACTGAAAGAAGCGATTCTGACGGGGGCGGATATCCGCAGAAATCCGGATCTGGAGAAACACGCGGACTGGGTGGAGCAATTTCTGCCGTCTTACCCGGAGATCAGCGCTTCCAATATAGACGGAATCCTGCAGGACGAGATCGGCAGAGTCTTTGCGAGGGTTCTGGAGGATGCCGGAGTCTACAAACGCACGCCGGAGGGCAGACAGGCGTTCCTGCGGTTCGCGGAGGCGGTCAACCGCTGCTGATTCTGCGGAGAGAACAGGGCAGTTCCTCCTGCATGATAAGAATGATTGGATTATTGGTGCAAGGTTGTTTTCGAATTGCGCCGCACACAGGAAAAAGCGAAGGGGTTTTCCCCCGTATTTCTCCTGTGTGAAGCGCCGGCCGGGCGCAGCTCCGGCTCTGCCCCTGTAAGTTCAGCACCAGTAACGCAGCCGGTCGCGCCGGATTCTGATAATTTTCCGAAAAAATGAGGAAGTATGCGAATTCAGGCAATCGGAAAAAATTCCGTTGACAAGAAAACGGCTTTCTGGTAGTATATCCGTTGTGAGCGAAACAGCCCACGAACAGAACATATGCAGGAATGGCGGAATTGGCAGACGCGCAGGCTTCAGGTGCCTGTGGTAGCAATACTGTGCGGGTTCAAGTCCCGCTTCCTGCAGCCTTTTCAAAAACCGGAACTCAGACTGAGGTTCGGTCTTTTTTTAGGAATGATCTATGAAGAATACCGGAATATGGGTAGTGCCAACTGAACAGAAAACTTGTATAATGAGGGAATGAAATCCTGACGGGGTTCCATTCCCTTTTTACTGCATAAGTCCAGTCGCAAAGCAGGCCCGGACGCATGCTTGCATGCAGGACCGGCCATGCTTTAGCGACGACAACAGGTATGAGCATGGAGTGACGCGCAAGCGGCACGGGAATGCGAATACCTGTTAGCGGTGCGAGAGCTGCCTTAGGCAGCGGAGCAGCGCGTGGGACTTATGCGAGATAACCAGGCAGTCCAGTCGCAAAGCAGGCCCGGTTCGGCTTTAGCGACGACAGATGTAGGCACGGGAATGTGAAGGTATGCACTGCAGCTTTGAGGAAAGGATGAAAATATGAAGGCTTTTTTGATCTTGGAGGACGGTACGGTTTTCACCGGAACAAGCATCGGCTCCCGCAGGGAGGTAATCAGCGAGGTAGTATTTAATACATCCATGACCGGATACCTGGAGGTTCTCACCGACCCTTCCTATTCGGGGCAGGCGGTCTGCATGACCTATCCACTGATCGGAAACTACGGTGTCTGCGGGGACGACCAGGAGTCTCTCCGCCCGTGGCTGGACGGCTACATTGTGCGGGAACTCTCCCGTATGCCCAGCAATTTCCGCAGTCAGGATACCATTCAGAGATTTCTGAAACGATATGACATTCCGGGAATAGCCGGTATTGATACAAGAGCGCTTACCCGTAAGCTCCGGGAGAGCGGCACCATGAACGGAATGATCACCACGGACGAAAATTTCCGTCTGGAGGAGGTTCTTCCGAAAATTAAAAGCTACCGGACCGGAAATGAGGTAGAGCTGGTAACCCGCTCCGAGCCGGAATTTTATCCGGCTGGCATGCAGGAGAGCTGTATTCCGGACGGACACGCCATGGCGGTCAGGGAGGTGCCTGCCGACTGGGAAGGAAACGGCCAGGGCCGGCAGGGGAAAAAGCTGCGTGTCGCCCTTCTGGATCTCGGCGTAAAGGAGAATATCATCCGCTCCCTTCAGAAGAGAGGCTGTGACGTGACGGTCTATCCGGCGTGGACTTCCGCGGAGGAGATACTGGGAACGCATCCGGACGGCATCATGCTGACAAACGGGCCGGGAGACCCGAAGGACTGCCCGAACGAGATCCGGGAGATCCGGAAGCTCTATGAATCCGATACGCCGATTTTCGCGATCTGCCTGGGACATCAGCTGATGGCGCTGGCGACAGGCTCCGACACCAAAAAGATGAAATACGGGCACCGGGGAGGCAACCATCCGGTCCGTGACCTTTCCACCGGGCGGGTGTATATTACCAGCCAGAACCACGGCTATATGGTGGACACAGACACGGTAGACCCCAGTGTGGCGGTTCCTGCCTATGTTAATGTCAACGATCAGACAAACGAGGGACTGAAATATCTGAACAAGAACATCTTTACCGTGCAGTTCCATCCGGAGGCTTCTCCGGGACCGAGGGATTCCGGGTATCTGTTTGACCGTTTTATTGAGATGATGGGAGGAAACAAGTAATGCCAAGAGATCTGAGTATAAAGAAGGTTCTGGTTATCGGTTCCGGCCCCATCGTCATCGGACAGGCAGCCGAATTTGATTACGCCGGCACGCAGGCATGCCGTTCCCTGAAGGAAGAGGGAGTCGAGGTCGTCCTGCTGAATTCCAACCCGGCGACCATCATGACGGACAAGGATATCGCGGACAGGGTTTATATTGAGCCCCTGACGGTAGAGGTTGTGGAGCAGCTGATCCGGAAGGAGAAGCCGGACAGTGTTCTGCCCACGCTGGGCGGACAGGCAGGGCTGAATCTTGCCATGGAGCTGGAGGAGCGCGGATTCCTGAAGGAGCAGAACGTGCGCCTGATCGGGACCACCGCCCTGACCATTAAAAAGGCGGAGGACCGCCAGACCTTCAAGGATACGATGGAAAAAATCGGCGAGCCGGTGGCGGCTTCGCTTGTCGTCCACAATGTGGAGGACGGCATTGCGTTTGCGGAGCAGATCGGCTACCCGGTTGTCCTGCGCCCTGCTTACACGCTGGGAGGCTCCGGCGGAGGAATCGCCGGGAACCGGGAGGAGCTGGTGGAGATTCTTTCCAACGGACTCCGCCTCTCCCGTGTGGGAGAGGTGCTGGTGGAGCGCTGTATCTCCGGCTGGAAGGAAATCGAGTACGAGGTGATGCGGGATTCCGCCGGAAATGTGATCACCGTCTGCAACATGGAGAATATCGATCCGGTCGGCGTGCACACCGGTGACTCCATTGTCGTGGCGCCCAGCCAGACGCTGGGAGATAAGGAATACCAGATGCTCCGGACCTCCGCACTGAACATTATTTCAGAGCTGGGAATTACCGGAGGCTGCAATGTCCAGTACGCGCTGAACCCGGAGAGCTTCGAGTACTGCGTCATCGAGGTGAACCCCCGTGTCAGCCGGTCCTCCGCACTTGCGTCCAAGGCGACCGGCTACCCGATTGCCAAGGTCGCCGCGAAGATCGCCCTCGGATACACCCTGGACGAGATTCCCAATGCCATCACGAAAAAAACCTACGCAAGCTTTGAGCCCATGCTGGACTACTGCGTCGTAAAGATCCCCCGCCTGCCCTTTGACAAGTTCATCAGCGCGAAGAGAACCCTGACAACGCAGATGAAGGCGACCGGCGAGGTGATGAGCATCTGCACGAATTTTGAGGGCGCCTTAATGAAGGCGATCCGCTCGCTGGAGCAGCATGTAGACTCCCTGATGTCCTATGATTTCACGGGACTTACCGCGGAACAGCTGTTGGACCAGCTGGCAGTCGTGGATGATATGCGGATCTGGAGGATCGCGGAGGCGGTCCGCCGCAACATCTCCTACAAAAAGATTCACGAGATCACCATGATTGACGAGTGGTTTATCGATAAAATCGCCATCCTGGTGGAAATGGAGCAGTCGCTGAAGACGCAGGAGCTGACCGAGGATCTGCTGCGCGAGGCAAAGCGCATGGAATTCCCGGATTACCTGATTGCAAAGCTGAACGGAAAGCTGTCCGAGGCGGATGTGAAGGCGCTGCGCGAAAAATACGGAATTACCGCTTCCTATAAAATGGTGGATACCTGCGCGGCGGAGTTTGCCGCGACTACGCCGTATTATTACTCCGTGTACGGCGGAGAGAACGAGTCGCTGCCGGGACATGCCCGCAAGAAGGTCCTCGTCCTCGGATCGGGGCCGATCCGTATCGGACAGGGCATCGAGTTTGACTTCTGCTCCGTACACGCGACCTGGGCGTTCTCCAAGGAGGGATGGGAGACCGTTATCATCAACAATAACCCGGAAACCGTCTCCACCGACTTTGATATCGCGGACCGCCTGTATTTCGAGCCGCTTACCCCGGAGGATGTGGAAAATGTCGTCAGGCTGGAGCATCCGGACGGCGCGGTGGTGCAGTTTGGAGGCCAGACGGCTATCAAGCTGACGCAGGCGCTTATGGAGATGGGAGTCCCGATCCTGGGTACATCCGCGAAGGATGTGGATGCCGCGGAGGACAGGGAGCTCTTTGACGAGATCCTTCAGCAGACACAGATTCCCAGAGCCGCGGGACACACCGTGTACACGGCGGAAGAGGCGGTAAGAGTCGCCAACGAGCTGGGCTATCCGGTTCTTGTCCGCCCGTCCTACGTCCTCGGCGGACAGGGCATGCAGATTGCCATTAACGACGAGGATATCGTGAAATACATCGGCGTGATCAACCGCTACACGCAGGATCACCCGATTCTGGTAGACAAGTATCTGGAGGGAAAGGAAATCGAGGTTGACGCCGTCTGCGACGGCCGGGATATCCTGATCCCCGGCATCATGGAGCATATTGAGAGGGCGGGCATCCATTCCGGAGACAGTATTTCCGTTTATCCGGCCAGAAGCCTCTCAGACAAAATCAAAAAGAAGATCGAGGAGGACACGACAAAGCTGGCAAGGGCGCTGCATGTCCTTGGCATGATCAATATCCAGTTCATCGTCTATCAGGACGAGGTGTATGTCATCGAGGTAAATCCCAGGTCCTCGCGGACGGTTCCCTACATCAGCAAGGTCACGGGAATCCCCATTGTGCCGCTTGCCGCCCAGGTCATCCTGGGGCATACGATCCGGGAACTGGGCTTCGAGCCCGGTCTGCAGCCGGAGGCGGACTATCTGGCGATCAAGATGCCGGTGTTCTCCTTCGAGAAGATCCGGGACGCGGATATCAGCCTCGGACCGGAAATGAAATCTACCGGAGAATGTCTCGGCATTGCGGACACCTTTAACGAGGCTCTTTACAAGGCGTTCCTGGGGGCGGGCATCCGCCTGCCGAAGTACCGGAATATGATCATCACCGTGCGCGACCGCGACAAGGAGGCCATGGTGCCGATTGCCCGCAGGTTTGCGGCTCTCGGCTACAAGATTTACTCCACCAGGGGAACCGCGGCGGATCTGAATGCCTGCGGCGTCCGTGCGCTTCCGATCAATAAGATCGAGGAGCAGAGCCCCAATCTGATGGATCTGATTCTGGGACATAAGATTGACCTTGTTATCGATATCCCGGAGCAGGGCGTCGAGCACGCCCACGACGGATTTGTTATCCGCCGCGCCGCCATAGAGACCGGGGTGAATGTCATAACAGCCATTGATACGGCGGAGGCCCTGGTAACCTCCCTGGAGAACACAGACAGCCGCAATCTGCATCTGATCGATATTGCCAGGATAGACAGAAGGGGAAGGGTATAAGCCATGCTGCTGACATTGCTGAAAACGATTATCCTGGGTATTGTGGAGGGGGTCACGGAGTGGCTTCCCATCAGCAGTACCGGTCACCTGATCCTGGTAGGAAATCTTCTGGATCTGGGGCAGAGCGAAGCCTTCACGGAGATGTTCAACGTGGTCATCCAGCTGGGCGCGATCCTGGCTGTCGTCGTGATCTATTTCTGGAGGCTGTGGCCGTTTCACACCGCAAAGAACGCGGCGGAGAAAACACAGTTCAGCTACCGGGCATCGGGCGGGTTCACAAGGAAGTTCCAGGATTTCGCGGATAAATATCTGTACATGGATAAGATTGTGCTCTGGCTGAAAATCGCCGTGGCACTGATTCCGGCCGTACTCGTGGGAGCCCTTTTTGATAACTGGCTGGAGGCGCATCTGTACAAGCCGGTTCCGGTTGCGGTCATGCTGATCCTGTATGGCGTTCTCTTTATTGTCATTGAGAACTGGAACAGGGGAAGAAAGCCGCGGATTTCCCGCATCCGGCAGATCAGCTGGAAAAACGCCTTCCTGATCGGCTGTTTTCAGGCGCTTGCCGTCATTCCAGGAACCTCCCGTTCCGGGGCTACCATCGTCGGAGGCCTTCTTCTTGGCATGTCCAGAACCGTGGCGGCGGAATTCACCTTTTACCTGGCCATTCCGACCATGTTCGGTGCTTCCGTCCTGAAGCTGGCAAAATTCGGCCTGCATTTCTCGGCCGCGGAGGCGGTCATCCTTCTGACAGGCATGGTTGTGGCGTTTGTGGTCTCCATCTTCGTCATCCGGTTCCTGATGGAGTATATCAGGAAACACGACTTTAAGGTGTTCGGCTGGTACAGAATTGTGCTGGGCGCCCTTGTCCTTGTGCTTGCTGCCGCCGGCATCCTTTAAGAAACTGACGGTCTGCCCTGTATGCGGGGTACTTTTACAGAAATCATTGATACGCGGCGCCTGAAACGCCGCGCTTTCACGTTTCGGTTTTTCCCATGGGGGTATCAATCATTTATGTTTACAAAATATCTGATTACTTTTCTGGTATCTATGGTGCCGGTCGTAGAGCTCCGCGGCGCGATTCCGATCGGGGTTGGCCTGGGCCTGCCGCTGGTTCCCACCTATATTCTCTGCGTGATCGGAAACATGGTCCCGGTTCCCTTTATCTACCTGTTTGCCAGAAGAATTCTGGAGTGGGGGGCGGATAAAAAGGTGATCGGGAAACCGTTCCGCTGGATTCTGGAAAAAGGAAAACGCGGAGGGGAAAAGCTGCAGAAGGGAGCTGGGAACGGCCTGTTCGTGGCGCTGATGCTTTTTGTCGGGATTCCCCTTCCCGGGACCGGGGCATGGACCGGGACGCTGGCTGCCAGCCTCCTGGACATGAATTTCCGTAAAAGCGTGATTGCCGTCATGTGCGGCGTCTGCATCGCCGGCGTCATTATGGCACTGGCTTCCATGGGGCTCTTCGGGGCGATCGGGGCGGTCTTCCTGAAATAGAATACGGGGTGAGCTTTGTCCGGTTTTGCTTTTCAACAGAACCGGATTTGTATATAATGGTAATAACAGCTCCGGATCAGGAAAGCCCTGGAAGCTCCGGATTCGGAGAACCCCGCGTACCGGCGGGGGACGACGGATAAGAAGGACACAAAGCAGATGGTTCTTGTTGGCCTGATTGGATGGAGGACACCGATATGGGAATCCTGAAACGTTTTAAGGACATTATGTCCGCAAACATCAATGCTCTTCTGGACAAGGCGGAAGACCCGGAAAAAATGATTGACCAGTATCTCCGGGATATGGAAAGCGATCTGGGCAAGGTGAAGGCAGAGACGGCGGCCGTTATGGCCGACGCGGAAAAGGCGAAAAGGGATCTCGCGGAGTGCGACGCCCAGATCTCGAAGATGCAGGCTTACGCGGAGAAGGCTCTTCTTGCCGGAAACGAGGAGGACGCCAGGGCGTTCCTCGCGAAAAAGACTGAGCTGGCAAAAAGCCGGGAGACTCTTCAGAAAACGGCGGACGCCACGGCGGAAAACGCCGACAAGATGCGTCAGATGCACGACAAGCTGACCAAAGACATCGCCTCGCTGAACGAGCGGAAGGCGTCTGTCAAGGCGACGGTCGCGGCGGCAAAGGCGCAGCAGAAGATCAATGATCTGAACGAAAAGGTCGGAAGCATGAACCTCACAGACGGAAATGCCGCGTTTGACCGCATGGAGACAAAGGCGCAGCGGATGCTGGACGAGGCGAATGCCAGGGCAGAGCTGAACCGGTCCTCCGAGGACACCTCTGTGGAAAAGCTTGCGGAGAAGTACGATGACGGCACAGACCGGGACGTGGACGCGGAGCTGGAGGCACTGAAGAAGAAACTCGGTATGTAAAGCGCAGCGGGAGGAAAGGCAATGGGCTTAGGCAGTCAGTTCGCAAATGTGGTGGAGTGGTCGGATTTCGACGAGGAAATGCTTTTCTGGAAATGGCCGAACAGCGAGATCAAGAAGGGAAGCAGACTGATCATCCGCCCCGGTCAGGACGCGATTTTTATGTACAACGGAAAGACAGAGGGCATCTTCCGGGACGAGGGAAGCTTTGACATCGAGTCCCAGATCATTCCTTTTCTTTCCACGCTCAGAGGTTTCCGGTTCGGCTTTAACAGCGGTCTGCGCGCAGAGGTGCTGTTTGTCAACACAAAGGAAATCACCGGGAAATGGGGGACGAAAAACGCCATTCTGATCCCGGCGCAGGGACTGCCGGGGGGCATGCCGGTGCGGGCATTCGGAACCTTCACCTGTAAGGTTTCGGACGACCAGGTGCTGATTGAAAAAGTGGCCGGCGTCAAGTCCGTGTTCACGGTGGCAGATGTGAAGGAAAGAATTGTCTCCAAGCTGGATCAGCTTCTGATGAAGCATATTGTCCAGGAAGGAAGGGACATGTTCCACCTGCAGGCCTTCGCGGGCGAGATCGGCAGGGGGATTCAGACGGATCTGGATTACGAGCTGTGCAAAATCGGCATCGGCATCACAGACTTCTCCATCTCCAGCGTTTCCTATCCGGAAGAAATTCAGCGCATGGCGGAGAAGGCAGCTTCTCAGAGCATGGTCGGGGATATGAATAAATACCAGCAGATGGCAATGGCGGATGCATTAAGCTCCGGCAATTCCGCTGCCGGAAACACCGCCGGGGCGATGGCGGGAATCGGTATGGGAATGGCTATGGGTCAGCAGATGGCCAGCCAGTTCAGGCAGGCTTCCCAGAATATGCAGACGGAACCGTCGGCGGCAGAAGCCGGGCCGCAGTCCATCGGGTTTCAGCAGACTTCCGACACGCCGCCTGCCCCGGAGCAGGGTGCGGGCGGGAAAACCGTAAATTTCTGCCCGAACTGCGGAACCAGGGTAAACGGAGCAAAGTTCTGTCCGAACTGTGGAACCAGGCTTTGTTGAATTTTAATTGTCAGAGGTTGAAAGTATTATGAAATGTCCTTACTGCAGCAGTGAGAATACCCGCGTGGTAGACTCCAGACCGGTAGAAGAAAATAACTCAATCAGAAGAAGAAGGGTGTGTGACAACTGCGGCAAACGGTTTACCACCTATGAAAAAATAGAGATGATTCCGCTGATCGTCATCAAAAAGGATCAGAGCAGGGAGCAGTACAACCGGGACAAGATCTTTAACGGCGTGCTGCGTGCCTGCCACAAGAGGAAGGTCTCGATCCAGCAGATCAACGAGCTGGTCAACAAGGTCGAGATTGAAATCTTCAACCGGGAGGATAGGGAGATCCCCAGCACGGAAATCGGGGAGATCGTCATGAACCGCCTGAAGGATCTGGATCCGGTCGCCTATGTAAGATTTGCCTCCGTCTACCGGGAGTTTAAGGACGTCAATACATTTATGGATGAGCTGAAAAAGCTGCTGGAGTGATCCGGCGGCTTTTTTCCGTAAAACCGTGCCGTTGACGTGTTCCGGGAGGTATGATATAGTTGTCAGAGTACTTTAGCACACCAATGCGTTACGCATTCATGTGCTAAAGATCTTATCAGGGAGGGATCAATCTATGAAAATGAAAAAAACAGTATCGGTTTGTAGCGCTGCCCTTATGGCAGCAGCTATGCTTGCCGGATGTACCGGCGGCACTTCTTCCGCGGCATCGTCTGCGGCTTCCTCTGCGGATACGGCCTCCTCGGCCTCCTCGGCCTCTTCTGCGGCTTCCTCCGTTTCATCGTCTGCGGGTTCTTCCGCCTCTTCCGAGGGCGTCACAGCCTCTTCGGGATCCGCGAATTCCGACGCGACCTATCTTGTCGGCATCTGCCAGCTGGTTCAGCACCCGGCTCTGGACGCGGCAACCAAGGGCTTCGAGGACGAGCTGAAAGCGGAATTCGGGGACAAGGTGACATTTGACGAGCAGAACGCGGCGGGAGACGCCTCCACGGCAACACAGATCTGCCAGAACCTGGTTTCCGAGAACTGCGACCTGATTCTTGCCAACGCCACCGCTTCCCTGCAGTCCGCGGCGGCCGCGACCAGCACAATCCCGATTCTCGGAACGTCCATCACCGAATACGGCGTGGCGCTGGATATCAGTGACTTTGACGGAACGGTAGGAGGAAACATCTCCGGTACTTCCGACCTGGCTCCGCTGGACCAGCAGGCGGATATGGTTACCGAGCTGTTCCCGGACGCGAAAAACGTCGGCATCGTATACTGCTCCGCAGAGCCGAACTCCAAATACCAGGCAGATAAGGTTCAGGAGTATCTGGAGCAGGCCGGACTGACGGTTAACACCTACACATTCTCCGATTCCAACGATGTTGCGTCTGTGGTCGGAGAGGCTTGCAGCAATAACGATGTCCTCTATATTCCGACGGACAACACGGCTGCTTCCTGCACAGAAGCCATCAACAACGTGGCTCAGCCGGCAGGGGTTCCGATCGTCTGCGGCGAGGAGGGGATCATGGCAGGCTGCGGCGTCGCCACACTTTCCATTGACTACTATGAGCTTGGCAAAACCACCGGCGATATGGCCATTAAGATTCTGAAGGGAGAGTCCGATATCTCCACCATGCCGATCGAGTATTATCAGAATCCGGTCAAGGAATACAACCCGACCATCTGCGAAGCTCTTGGCATTACCGTTCCGGACGGCTACACGGCTTACACTCCGGAAGAGGATTCTGAATCATAACGGACAGGGGGATGACTGAACTATGGCGGCATACTTTGCGTCACTGAATCCGCTGGACCTGCTGGGCAGGTTTCCGGCGGGAATCGCACAGGGTCTGATCTGGGGCATGATGGCTCTGGGTGTCTACATTACATTCCGGCTTCTGGACATTGCCGATCTTTCCGTGGACGGAACTTTTTCCACCGGCGGGGCGGTTACAGTTATGCTGATCCTGGCCGGCTGGAATCCATGGGCCGCGCTGGCCATGGCCTTTCTTGCGGGAATGCTCGCCGGGGCGGTCACGGGAATGCTTCACACGCTTCTGGGCATCCCGGCAATCCTTGCGGGAATTCTGACACAGTACGCGCTGTATTCCGTGAACCTTCTGATCATGGCGATGAAGGCCAACCAGGCGGTCAGTGTTGACAAGTATGTCCTGATTCTGTCCGGAAGAACGGTTCCGCTTGCCATCTGGGTGGGCGGGATCATGGCGGCTGTCCTGATCATCATCCTCTATATCTTTTTCGGGACCGAGGTCGGATCGGCGATCCGTGCTACCGGCTGCAACGAACAGATGGCGAAGGCGCAGGGAATTAACATCAGCCTGATGAAGGTTGTCGGCCTGGCGCTTTCCAACGCCATTGTCGCAATGGCGGGAGGCCTTGCCGCGCAGTATTCGGGATTTGCCGATGTCAACAGCGGAAGAGGCTCCATCGTCATCGGACTGGCCGCCGTCATCATCGGCGAGGTGCTTGGCGAAGCCATTATGGGAAAACGGCTGAATTTCCTGGGACGCCTGATTTTTGTCGTCATCGGCGGAATCATCTATTATCTGGTTTACACGCTGGTGCTGTGGCTGAAGATCGATTCCAATCTGATGAAGATGTTCACCGCGATTATCGTTGCAATCTTCCTTGCAGTACCGTATCTGAAGGGACAGCGGAAGAGCTCCTTCTCCCGTGCGGCAAGAAACGCGAGAGGGGAGGGAAAGTAAATGCTGGAAATTAAAAATATCAGTAAAACCTTTAATCCCGGCACCATCAATGAAAAACGGGCTCTTACCAATGTCAGCCTGACGCTGAATGACGGGGATTTTGTCACGGTCATCGGGGGCAACGGAGCCGGAAAATCCACGCTGCTGAACGCGATTGCGGGTGTATGGCCGGTGGACAGCGGGTCGATTGCCATAGACGGGCAGGACGTGACGGGACTGCCGGATTACCGGAGGGCGAAGCTGATCGGGCGGGTCTTCCAGGATCCGATGACCGGGACGGCAGCCACCATGCAGATCGACGAAAACCTGGCGCTGGCAAAGCGCAGGGGACGAAAAAGAGGACTCCGGTGGGGCGTGACCCAGGCGGAGCGCGGGGAATACAGGGAGCGGCTGAAACTTCTGAACCTCGGGCTGGAGGACAGGATGACATCCAAGGTCGGCCTTCTTTCCGGCGGACAGCGGCAGGCTCTGACACTGCTCATGGCAACCCTCCAGAAGCCGAAGCTTCTGCTTCTGGACGAGCATACGGCCGCGCTGGATCCCAAGACCGCGGAAAAGGTTCTCAACGCTACAGAGCGCATCATCGACGAGGAGCATCTGACGGCGCTGATGATCACCCACAATATGAGGGACGCCATCGCGCACGGAAACCGTCTGATCATGATGCATGAGGGACACATTATTTTTGATGTATCCGGAGAAGATAAGAAAAACCTGAAGGTTTCCCAGCTGCTGGAAAAATTTGAGGAGGCAGCCGGAGAGGAGTTTTCCAACGACCGGATGATGCTCGGCTGAGCAGAGCGGTCCGGCCGCCAGAATCCCGGACGGGAATGCAGTTTCTGCATCTCCCGGCCGGGATTCGTGTCTTACAGATTATTCCGCCGACGGGCAGGATTCCAAAATCCTGTGTCCATTTGCATTCCCGTGGGGAAGGAGCAACCATGCATGCCCCTGTACGGGTGCGCCATAAAGTTATCACCCTACCGGCAGGCAAACTCTCCGCGGGGGGGCAAGACTTTTGACTCCGTAATCATTGTATTGTAAATTGTGCATAAAAATGATATGATAAATCAATCGTTATCAACAAAAACAGCCAAGGAGGCCTGGTTATGCGAACTTTTAAGAAATCCTCTAAACTGGACAATGTTTTGTATGATGTGCGGGGTCCGGTGGTTACAGAAGCCGCCAGGATGGAAGAGGAAGGACGCAAAATATTAAAGCTGAACATCGGAAATCCGGCTCCTTTCGGTTTTTCAGCGCCGGATGAGGTCATTGCGGATCTGATTCAGAATGCGGCAGACTGCGAGGGGTACTCGGATTCCCGTGGACTGTTCTCCGCCAGAAAAGCCATCATGCAGTATTATCAGCTGAAGAAGCTCCCGAATCTGCACATTCAGAACATCTACACGGGCAACGGTGTCAGCGAGCTGATCAATCTGGCCATGCAGGCGCTGCTGGACGACGGGGATGAAATCCTGATTCCGGCGCCGGACTATCCGCTCTGGACAGCCTGCGCGACGCTTTCCGGCGGACATGTGGTTCATTATATCTGCGATGAGCAGGCGGACTGGAATCCGGACATCGAAGACATCAAGTCGAAGATTACCGACAAAACGAAGGCGATTGTCGTTATCAACCCGAACAACCCGACCGGGGCGGTGTATGAAAAGGATGTGCTGGAGCAGATTGTGCAGGTGGCCAGGGAACACGAGCTGATGATCTTCTGCGATGAGATATACGACCGCCTGATTATGGACGGGTATCAGCATACCTCCATTGCCTCTCTGGCTCCGGATCTGTTCTGCGTGACCTTCTCCGGTCTCTCCAAATCGCATATGATTGCCGGGTTCCGGATCGGCTGGATGGTTCTGTCCGGCGACCTGTCCAAAGGAAAAGATTATATGGAAGGTCTGAACATGCTTTCCAACATGCGGCTGTGTTCCAATGTTCCGGCACAGTCCATTGTCCAGACGGCGCTGGGCGGCTACCAGAGCGTCAATGAATACATTGTCCCGGGCGGAAGAATTTACGAGCAGAGAGAGTTTATCTACAATGCCCTGAAGGATATTCCGGGAATCAGCGTTGTCAAGCCGAAGGCTGCATTTTATATCTTCCCGAAGCTGGACACCGAAAAATTCCATATTACGGACGACATGCAGTTCGCCTACGACTTCCTTCATCAGAAGCAGGTGCTTGTTGTGCAGGGAACCGGGTTTAACTGGATTGCGCCGGACCATTTCAGAATTGTGTATCTGCCTCACCGCAGAACACTGTCACAGGCAATGCAGAAGCTTTCTGATTTCCTGGAGACCTATCATCAGTAAGGGAACCGCTGTCAGAGGCTGCTGAAACAGAACAGGGAAAGAGAGGAAAAGAATCCGATGAGTTTTCAGATGAAAACAACACCCCAGATAGAAATGCTTACCAGCGAGTGTGTGAGCCATTCCACCCTGGATACTTCACTGTACAAAAAATATGATGTGAAGCGCGGCCTGCGCGATCTCAACGGGACCGGCGTTCTTGCCGGCCTGACACAGATTTCCAATATCGTGGCATTTAAGGATGTGGACGGGGTAAAAACTCCCTGCAACGGGGAGCTTTACTACCGCGGCATCAACATCAAAAAGCTGACCGCGGGATTCCTGGAGGAAGACCGGTTCGGATTTGAGGAAACCGCTTACCTGCTTCTGTTCGGAAGACTCCCGAACGAGGCAGAGCTGAAGGAATTCACAAAGCTGCTGGCGAACCAGCGGGCACTTCCCAAAAATTTTGTCCGCGACGTGATAATGAAGGCTCCCAGCAAAAACATGATGAACACGCTGTCCCGCAGCGTGCTGACCCTGTATTACTACGACAGTAATCCGGATGACATCAGCCTGTCCAATGTTCTGCGGCAGTGCCTGAATCTGATCGCGGATTTCCCCATGCTCTCTGTTTACGGCTATCAGGCCTACAATCATTACATCAAGGGAAAAAGCCTGTATATTCACAACCCGTCCCGATCCCTCTCCACAGCGGAAAATATTCTCCGGATGCTCCGCCCGGATAAGAAGTTTACTCACTTTGAGGCCAAGGTGCTGGATCTGGCGCTGGTGCTCCATATGGAACACGGCGGCGGAAATAACTCCACATTTACCACCCATGTGGTGACTTCTTCCGGAACCGATACCTATTCCACCATTGCCGCGGCTCTGGGCTCCCTGAAGGGACCGAAGCACGGCGGCGCCAACATCAAGGTGGTGGAAATGATCGCAGATCTGAAAAAAAACGTGAAAGACACGACCGACCCGGGACAGGTAGAGGAATATCTGCGCATGCTTCTCCACAAGGAGGCGTTTGACCGGAAGGGGCTGATCTACGGCATGGGACACGCGGTGTACTCCATCTCCGATCCGAGGGCGGAAATCTTCAAGCGGTTTGTGGAGGAACTGGCGGAAGAGAAGGGACGGGAGAAAGACTTCCGTCTGTACAGCATGATTGAGGAGCTGGCAAAGAAGGTCATCGCGGAGGAGAGACACATCTACAAGGGCGTCAGCGCGAACGTAGATTTTTACAGCGGCTTTGTTTACAGCATGCTGGATCTCCCGACGGAGCTGTACACACCGATTTTCGCGTGCGCCCGCATTGTCGGCTGGAGCGCCCACCGCATGGAGGAGCTGATCAACACCGACAAGATTATCCGTCCTGCCTACAAGAACGTGCTTCCGGAGCAGGACTATGTACCGCTCAGAGAAAGAGAGTAATCGCTTGGGACATTTGTTATCTGCTTTTTATCCGGATGAACGGGCGGAATCCGTCTATGAAATTGATTTTGAAGCCTGGTACCGGAAAGGGTTCCGCGGGCTGGAATTCGATGTGGACAATACGCTGGTGCCCCACGGGGCGCCGGCGGACGCCAGGTCGGTCGAGCTGTTCCGGAAGCTGCGCGGCATCGGCTTCCGTACCTGCCTGATCTCCAACAACCGGAGAACCAGGGTAGAGCCGTTTGCGGAGGCGCTGGGGACAGAATTCATCTCCATGGCAAACAAGCCCTTTACCGGAGGCTACCGGAGAGGCTGCGCGGTTCTGGGTACGGATGAGCGGCACACGCTGTTTATCGGCGACCAGCTGTTTACCGATGTGTGGGGAGCCAGAAAGGCCGGAATCTATACCATTCTGGTCAATCCGATCAACCCGAAGGAGGAAATCCAGATTGTCCTGAAGCGGAAGCTGGAGAAGAAAGTGCTGGACCGCTATGAACGGGACAGGCGCGGCTGACCGCAGATTCCGTGTTGACAGAGGTAGGGAAATACGGTATCATCTTAACGTTTAAGAGTGAGCTTCAGGCGCATTTCTGCCGCCGCTGAAGCATAACGGGATGGATCTGCATGCGGGCATGCGTCCGTCTTTGTTTTGCGGCCGGATTTCTGCAGGAAGCGCGGTTTACACTAATATATACATGGTTTTTAAGGAGGAACATCACGATGGCAGATGTAGCAGCTGGCGATTTTAAGAACGGCATTACCCTGGAGATTGAAGGCAAGGTTTGTCAGGTTATGGAGTTTCAGCACGTAAAGCCGGGTAAGGGCGCGGCTTTTGTCAGAACAAAGCTGAAGGATGTCATCAATGGCGGTGTTGTGGAAAAAACCTTCCGCCCGACCGAGAAATTCCCGGCGGCCAGAATTGACCGTGTGGAGATGCAGTATCTGTACAACGACGGAGATCTCTATTACTTCATGAACACAGAGACCTTTGACCAGATCGCTGTCAATAAGGAAACCGTCGGCGACTCCTTGAAGTTTGTCAAAGAGAATGAGATGGTAAAGATCTGCTCCTACAACGGCAATGTATTCGCGGTAGAGGCTCCTCTGTTTGTCGAGCTGGTTATTACAGAGACAGAGCCCGGATTTGCCGGGAATACCGCGCAGGGGGCATCCAAGCCGGCTACCGTTGAGACCGGCGCGCAGATCAGCGTTCCTCTTTTTGTCAATGAGGGCGACAAGGTTCAGATTGACACCCGTACCGGTGAGTATCTGAAGCGCGTGTAATCCCGCATACCGATTAGAACAGCTCCCGACAGGGCTTCCGCTGGACATCCGGCGGTTAACATGGTATTCTGAAACTGCCTTTTTCAAGGCAGTTTCTTTTTTCCGGAAATTCTTCCGATGCGGAGAACCGGACATTTCTTTTTTCATTTCTAATCTGCCGCGTTCCGCGGTCCTGTCGAAAGGAGTTTGCTATGATGCAGTACAGGGAATTTGAGGATATGCTTGTCAAAGAGCTGCAGAAACAGTCGGAAGGGTTGTTTTCCGTTTCTGTCGGCGAGGTCAGTAAAAACAACGGGCTGAAAAAACGTGCCATTATCCTGAAGGGAGAAAACGGTTCCGTCAGTCCCACGGCCTATCCGGAGGATTATTACCGGAGAGCCCGGTATTCGATGAGCATCCCGGAAATCGCCGATGAAATCATTGACAGCTGTATTCAGTGTGTACACGCGAAGGACGCGCTTCCGGAAGATTTTTTCCTCCGCTATGAGACGGTAGCCCCGCATGTTTACTGTCAGCTTGTCAGCAGGAAAAAGAACGAAGAACGGCTGGCCGGGATCCCTTTTGAGCCGTGGCAGGATCTTGCGATCAGCTATTATTACCAGCCGGACGGAAGACTGTCGGATTATCACATCCAGATCTGCCTTTCGCATCTGGAAAAATGGGGAATCGGGCAGGAACAGCTGAAAAAAGACGCCTGGCAGAACACTCTGGAAAAAAAGCGGGCCACTCTGCGCAGACTCTGCGACATTTTGAAGGAAAGTCCGGAATATGCCCGTGACGGCGACCTTCCGGATTCCAATCTTCTGGTACTGACCAACAGCGACGGGGTGGCAGGCGCTGTCGCCATTGCCTACCCGAACCAGGTCGAAATAATCCGTGCGGGGCTGGACAGCGGATTTTATATGATACCCTGCAGCATTCACGAATGCCTGATCCTGCCGGACGACGGGACATACCGGGAGGAAGAACTGAACGGCATGGTGCAGGAGGTAAACAGGACACAGCTCCAGCCGGACGATGTGCTTTCCGACCATGTCTATAAATTCTGAGTTCTGTGCGGGCGGGAAAGGGAGTCAGCCATTTCTTCAAGGAAATCCGCATATTCGCTGGGTTCTGCACGGACGGGAGAGGAAGAGAGACAGTTGCATCAGATCAGCATTTATTCTTTCCGGATGGATGGAAAAAAGTCAAAGGACGATGTCTTTCGTCAGGCGGTCGAAAGATACTGCCGGAAGAACGGATTCGGCAGTCCGGAGGATTCCGCCTGGGAGGTGCTGAAAACGGAAAAAGGGAAACCGTTTTTTGTGAATCAGCCGGACAGATATCTTTCTGTCACAGACAGCGGACGAACCCGGATGATTGCCCTTGGCGGCTGCCCGGTGGGGATTGACCTGCAGTTGCCGGAGACCCGTGGAGGAGGGGGACGGACAAGAGAGGAACAGTGCCGTTTCCTGGCCGGCCGATGGTTTCACCCGGAGGAGAGCCGCTGGATCGCAGGGGCGGAGGAATTTAAGGAGGATAACACGCCGTATACGCGGAGAATTCCGCGGCCGGACAGCGCAGAGAGTTTCGGAAAAGATGGTTCTTCCGGCGTCGCCGACAGGTTTTTCCAGGTCTGGACGGGCAAGGAGGCGTATGTCAAATATACCGGAGCGGGGATAGATGAGAATTTTTCCCGTTTCTCTGTGCTGGATCCCGCCCTTCCGGCAGTCCTCTCCTGGTTTATTGTGCGGGCGGAGGACAGGCAGGGAAGGGAAAAAGACGCCCTGCTCTGCGTCTGTACAGAAGAAGAGGCGGAAATCTGGCTGGAACCCGCCGAATCATGCAAATCAGAAAAAGGGCATTGACAAATATAGGAAACCCGTGTTATGGTAGCAGATGTTGAAAAGAAAGAAGAGTATCTGCTCTCACCTTAGCACGGCGCGTGACTCGGGTTAATATGTTCAGACCGGGACAGGCAAATCCTGTTCTGTGCTGTCGTATGAGAGTGGATAGTCTGTCTATCCACTTTTTCTTTTGCAGGGGATCATCAGTTCAGAGATTATTCGGGAGGTATTAAAGATTAGCGAGTTAATGATTAACGAGCAGATCCGTGACCGCGAGGTCCGTCTGGTCGGAGAAAATGGGGATCAGCTGGGAATCATGTCAGCGAGAGAGGCCTATATGAAGGCGCAGGAAGCCGGCCTCGACCTTGTTAAGATCGCCCCGATGGCCAAACCGCCGGTGTGCAAGATTGTGGACTACGGCAAGTTCAGATATGAACAGGCCCGCCGTGAAAAAGAGGCGCGTAAGAAGCAGCATACCGTGGATATTAAGGAAGTTCGGATGTCGCCCAACATTGACACCAATGACCTGAATACCAAGGTGGGCGCAGCCAGAAAGTTTCTGACCAAGGGCGACAAGGTAAAGGTAACTTTACGGTTCCGCGGAAGAGAGATGGCGCATATGAATGCCAGCCGTCATATTCTGGATGATTTCGCAGAAAAGCTTTCTGACATCGCGTCGGTGGAAAAGCCTGCCAAGGTGGAGGGAAGAACAATGTCTATGGTTCTGGCAGAGAAGCGTAAGTAAGGAGGAATGAATTATGCCTAAGATGAAAACAAAAAGAGCAGCGGCTAAGCGTTTTAAGGTTTCTGGTACAGGTAAGCTGATCAGACATAAAGCATATAAGAGCCACATCTTAACCAAGAAAACGACAAAGCGTAAGAGAAATCTGAGAAAGGCAGCTGTGCTGGATCAGACAAATGTACGCAGCATGAAGAGAATACTTCCGTACGATTAACTGGTTAAGGAGGAAAAGGAACTATGGCAAGAGTTAAAGGCGGTTTGAACGCAAAAAAGAAACATAACAGAGTATTGAAGCTGGCAAAGGGCTACAGAGGCGCAAGAAGCAAACAGTATCGTATCGCGAAGCAGTCCGTAATGCGCGCAATGGCTTCTTCCTATGCGGGAAGAAAACAGAGAAAACGCCAGTTCCGTCAGCTCTGGATCGCACGTATCAACGCTGCGGCCAGAATGAACGGCCTGTCCTACAGCAAGTTTATGTACGGCCTGAAGAAGTCCGGCATCGATCTGAACCGCAAGGTTCTGGCAGATATGGCTGTTGCGGACAAGGAAGCTTTCGCAAAGCTGGCTGAGACCGCAAAGGCAGCGCTGTAAAAAAAGAAAATCAGGTTATCCGTCCATACGGATAGTAAAAACCGGCAGAGACACCGCCGATCTTCGGATTGGGAGTGCTTCTGCCGGTTTTTTGCGATGCTCCTGACAGAGCATATTTCAGCAGTCTGCCAAAATGTTTGCTGTGGATGACAAATTTTCAACGAAAACTTGTCCGAAAAATTGCGAATTAAGACAACAAGGAGTACAACAGCAATGAAAAATAATCGTTTGTTCACATCGAACATAGGACTATAGCAAAAAATCATAAGGACAAAAGAAAGGTGAAAACGAGAGCACCCGGTTTCATAACCACATCGGAGCCTTTCGCAGAAAGGCTGTCTTGAAAGAACTTACACTGAATTTCACTCTGTGTTATATTATAAATACGAATTGCGGTGGTCGTCTTCGGACAACACCTTGAGGAAGCCTGATGCGTCGGGCTTATTTTCTTCGATAAAAGCGTGGACAGCAGTCCTGTGATTCGCTCTGCCTGGTTCGGTGTTTTTTGTTCCTCCGGAATGAGCGGGGAGGTTTCACATCATTATAGCCGTGCCTACAAATACATAAAGGCGTGTGGAGCTGGTTTCTTCAGCGTTTCCAAACGGCCTTTACATTGTCCAGACGGGCGGACATTCCGCAGAGAAGGGCATCCGCCAGCGTGAGGGCAGTCATGGCTTCGACAACAACAGCGGCCCGCGGGACGATGACGGGATCGTGTCTTCCGTGAATAGACAGATCCACCGCTTCTCCGGTTCTGCTGACAGTTTTCTGGACGCGGGAGATAGAAGGGGTCGGCTTGACGGATGCCCGGATCCGTATGGTACTTCCGTCTGAGATTCCGCCCAGAATGCCTCCGGCATGGTTGGATGCCTTGCGGACGGCGGCGGAATCACGACCGCCGGGAAGGAAAGGATCGTTATTTTCTGCCCCGGTGGCTTCCGCCACGGCGATCCCGTCCCCGATTTCCACGGCCTTAACGGCGCCGATCGACATAATTGCCTTTGCCAGGCAGGCGTCCAGCTTGTCAAAGACCGGCTCACCGGCTCCGGCAGGCATTCCCGTAACCAGGCACTCCACGGTTCCGCCGGAGGAGTTCTGCTCCTTCATGCATTGTTCCAGCCAGAGGGAGGCTTTTTCCGCCGCCTCGGCGTCCGGCATGTACAGCCTGTTTTTCATGATCTGTGATTCATCGAAGGAAGAAATCTTTACCGGCCCGATGGATCTGGTATAGGCGGTCAGACGGATGCCCAGTTCCTCCAGCAGAAGGACGGCGATGGCTCCGGCCGCGACTCTTCCGGTGGTCTCCCTGCCGGAAGAGCGTCCGCCGCCTCTGTAGTCGCGGAATCCGTACTTGGCGTCGAAGCCAAAGTCCGCGTGTCCGGGGCGGTAGACATCCGCCAGATTGCCGTAATCGGCGGAATGCTGGTCGTTATTCCGGATCAGCAGGGAGATCGGTGTTCCGGTGGTTTTTCCCTCGAAAACACCGGAAAGAATTTCCACCCTGTCCGCCTCGGAGCGCTGTGTGGTGTAGCGGCTCTGTCCGGGCTTCCGGCGGTCCAGAAACGGCTGAATCCGCTTTTCTGAGAGTGAAAGGCCGGCCGGACAGCCGTCCACAACAGCTCCGACAGCTTTCCCGTGGGATTCTCCCCATGTCGTGACGCGAAAAATAGTTCCGATGGATGATCCTGCCATTTGTGTGTCCTTTCCTGATTCTGCTCTGTTTTTTGTATCCTACCACAGCGGAAAGGGTAATTGCAATGCGGCAGAGGAAACCGTTTCACGCAGATATCCGGAGGTGCAGGGGAATTTTGACAGAATTGACAAAGATGTTCAGGTTTCCTATAATCGGTTAAGCTGCAGGCGCAGCAGTCAGAGTATCTGCATACGGATCAAAGGAGTTGCGTACATGAACTTTCTTCACAAAATGGAGCGAAAATTCGGGAAATATGCCATCCGGCATCTGACCATTTATATTATTATCACCTATGTGACCGGATATCTTCTTGCCATCATGCAGCGGGCCACCGGTGCCAATTACATCGGGTATCTGTCTCTGAATCCGGACGCTATCCTGCACGGACAGGTCTGGCGGCTTGTCACCTGGTGGCTGATGCCTCCGGGGTCTCTGGATATTTTTACGATCATCATGCTGATTTTCTATTACCAGATCGGAACCGCCCTGGAACGTGTCTGGGGAGATTATTTCTATAATCTGTATATTTTCTTCGGCCTTCTGATGACGGTCGTCGGAGCCTTTATTATCAATGCCATCTACGGCTCGTCGCTCTTTTATTACGCGGACAGCCAGGGCATCGCGCTGATTTCCACCTACTATGTCAGCCTGTCCATTTTCCTCGGATTCGCGCTTACTTTTCCGAATCAGCAGGTGCTGTTTATGTTTCTGATCCCCATCAAGATGAAATATCTTGCCTGGGTCGATGTGGCGTTTCTGGTTTACTCCGTGTTCCAGAGTTCTCTGAAGCTGTTTACGCTGATCATGATTCTCTGTTCCCTGGCAGGAACGATTGTTCTTCTGGTTCTGAAGCAGAAGAGCCCGGCGGAGAGGAGAAGACAGAGGGAGTTCCACAGACAGATGAACGGCTACGGCACCCGGAATACGGCGGGCGGGAATGCCTGGGACAGTCGGAGAAATACCCAGGATTACAGCGGCCAGGGGCAAAAGGTAGACCGCACAACCTTCGGGGGAAAGAAAATCGCGGTTCACCGCTGTGCGGTCTGCGGAAGGACGGAGCTGGACGACCCGAACCTGGAATTCCGGTTCTGCTCCAAGTGCAACGGAAATTACGAATATTGTCAGGATCATTTGTATAATCACGTTCATGTAAAATAAATGTCATGCCCGCGGGCTGACAAATAGGAAGAGGAAGGAATGGCCGCTTCCCGTACAGCAGGACAGAAGAAAGGACAGAAAATGAAAAAACCATTTACAACTAAGGAAAAGCTGGAGGAAATCGCACGGGAAATTCCGACGCCGTTCCATATTTATGACGAAAAGGGAATCCGGGAAAATGCGCAGGCGGTTAAGGAGGCGTTTTCGTGGAATAAGGGCTTCCGGGAGTATTTCGCGGTCAAGGCCACACCGAATCCCTACCTGATTAACATTCTGAAGGAATATGACTGCGGCTGTGACTGCTCTTCCATGACCGAGCTGATGCTCTCCGGGGCAATGGGATTTGACGGGGATCACATCATGTTTTCGTCCAATGACACCCCTCTGGAGGAATACCGGGAGGCGGACAAACTGGGAGCGATCATCAATCTGGATGATTTTACGGGAATTGAAGACCTGGAGGAGTCCCTGGGCTATATCCCGAAGCGCATCTGCTGCCGCTATAATCCGGGCGGACTCTTCGCGCTCTCCAACGGAATCATGGACAATCCGGGAGATTCCAAATATGGCATGACGACAGACCAGCTCTTTTCCGCATTCCGGATCTTAAAGGAAAAAGGAGTGGAGGAATTCGGCATTCATGCTTTCCTCGCAAGCAATACGGTCACAAATGAATATTACCCGAAGCTTTCAGAGGTTTTATTTAAGCTGGCAGTCCAGCTTCAGAATGTGACCGGCGCGAAAATCACATTCATCAATCTTTCGGGGGGCGTAGGCATTCCTTACAAGCCGTGGGAGGAGCCGAACGACATCCGCGTCATCGGGGAAGGTGTACGGAAGGTGTATGAAAAGGTTCTGGTGCCGGCAGGAATGGGAGATGTGGCGCTGTACACCGAGATGGGACGCTTTATGATGGGACCCTACGGGGCGCTTGTCACCCGTGCGATCCATGAAAAGCACATCTATAAGGAATATATCGGCGTAGATGCCTGCGCGGTGAACCTGATGCGTCCGGCCATGTACGGTGCGTATCACCACATCACTGTCATGGGGAAAGAGGATGCTCCCTGCGATCACAAATATGATGTGGTCGGTTCGCTCTGCGAGAACAATGATAAGTTTGCCATTGACCGCATGCTTCCGGAAATCGAGAAGGGGGATCTCCTGTTTATTCATGATACAGGGGCGCACGGCTTCTCCATGGGCTATAACTACAACGGAAAGCTCTGGTCCGCCGAGGTTCTTCTGAAGGAGGACGGAAGCTTTCAGATGATCCGCCGCCCGGAGACACCGAAGGATTATTTCGCCACGCTGGATTTTTCGCCGGAATACCGGAAAATGTTCGGGGAATAAAATGCGGTACGCTTGCATTTGGTTCCTGTATATGTTAAGATTTTCTTTGCGTTTACCGCAGCAATGCCTGCCGGCGTGTCGGAACTGGTAGACGAGGCAGACTCAAAATCTGTTGGCAGCAATGCCGTGTGGGTTCGATTCCCACCGCCGGCACATAAACGATATACCGGAAATCCTTACGAGGGCTTCCGGTATTTTTTTGAATCAGATGTTTTATGGTAATTATATTGATCATTCCGATACCGCAGTAAAAAAGAAAAATAGCGTATGAAGCATAAAGCCCATAAAGGAACCATGGAGTGTAAATGACGAATGATAGAAGGCGGAGCAGATAAGGGCATGACCGAGCAAGAAAAGATCCGGAAAAAAAGAGAGAAATATATGCGGGAGGCCATCCGGCAGGCACGGAAGGCGGAAGCGCTTATGGAGGTGCCGATCGGCTGCGTGATCGTCCGGGACGACCAGATTATCGCCAGGGGGTACAACAGGCGGAATACAGATAAAAACACCCTGTCCCACGCGGAGCTGAACGCGATCCGGAAGGCGGCCCGAAAGCTGGGAGACTGGAGGCTGGAGGGCTGCACCATGTATGTGACGCTGGAACCCTGTCAGATGTGCGCCGGCGCGCTTGTGCAGTCAAGGATCGACGAGGTGGTTATCGGGTGCATGAATCCGAAAGCCGGGTGCGCGGGGTCCGTGATGAATCTCCTTCAGGTGGAACGGTTTAATCATCAGGTGAGGATTGTCCGCGGTGTGCTCGAAGAGGAGTGCAGCAGTATGCTGAGCAGCTTTTTCCGGAAACTCCGGGATCAGAAAAAACAGGAAAAAACAGCCGACGATTGCGGGACGGCGGAAGAACTGCCGGCAGAACCGGCGGCAGGACCGGCGAAAACACGCTGAAAATTATATTGCAATGCATTTCCCGCTATGCTATAGTTGTCGGGTATGAATCTGCCCCGTTCAAGGGGCTCTGTAAACAGCCCGGATTCAGATCACGGAATCTCCAACCGGTTCTTAATTCGCGGCGGTCATCAATCACATGGAGGAATCACATGATTACAGCAGAAAAGAAACAGGAAATTATCAAGGAATTTGCCAGAACAGAGGGAGACACCGGTTCCCCGGAGGTTCAGGTAGCCATTCTGACAGAGAGAATTTCAGAGCTTACCGAGCATCTGAAAAAGAACCACAAGGATCATCATTCCAGACGTGGTCTTCTGAAGATGGTAGGTAAAAGGCGCGGCCTTCTTGATTATCTGAAGAGCAAGGATATTGAGAGATATCGTGCGCTGATTGAGAAGCTGGGACTTCGTAAATAATCAGGAGAATGTCAGGGCGGGTAGAGGTTCTATCCGCCCTGTGTTCGTGCATAAGCAGGAACAGCCGCAGGGCAGATGTACGTTCTGCGGCAGACAGCCGGGAACAGACAAAAAAGCTTGTGCATGGCCGGAAGGCGGGAATTCCTTCTGTGTTCCGGCATACCGCTGCTTCTGCGGCGGAAGAGCTGCGGAATTACCGGACTGTGCGCGTTCCGCGGGCTGCTGCTTTGTCCCGCCCTTTGGGACAGGGGCTTTTCAGCGCAGTCAGGCCCTCCGGGTAACGTCTGCCCGGCGGGGTGAATGGTAAGACGAGAAGAGGAAGAAAAAGAGGAAAAATCAGAAAGATGGACGAAACAAAAACTTTTTCGACGAAACTGGAAAATCCGTATAAGACCTACACCATGGATCTGGCGGGGAGACCGCTGAAGGTGGAGATCGGCCGCGTGGCAAAGCAGGCAAACGGGGCAGCCTTCATGCATTACGGCGATACAACGCTGCTCTGCACGGCAACGGCATCCAAGCAGCCCAGAGAGGGCGTGGATTTCTTTCCGCTCTCGGTAGAATACGAGGAGAAAATGTACGCGGTGGGAAAAATCCCCGGTGGCTTCAACAAGCGCGAGGGCAAGGCTTCCGAACACGCGGTTCTTACCTCCCGTGTCATCGACCGTCCCATGCGCCCGCTTTTCCCGAAGGATTACCGGAACGACGTGACACTGAACAACATGGTTATGTCTGTGGATCCGGACTGCAATCCGGAGGTTGTTGCCATGCTGGGTTCTTCCATTGCGACAACGATTTCCGATATTCCGTTTGACGGCCCCTGCGCGGCTACGCAGATCGGAATGATTGACGGAAAGCTGATTGTCAATCCGACGCTGGAGCAGAACTCCGTTTCCGACCTTCAGCTGACGGTTGCGTCCACCAGGGATAAAGTCATCATGATCGAGGCCGGAGCCAACGAGGTTCCGGAGGCGAAGATGATCGAGGCCATTTATCTGGCGGATGAGACGAACAAGAAAATCATTGCGTTTATAGACACCATTGTGGCAGAGTGCGGGAAGCCGAAGCACGACTATGTAAGCTGCGCGATCCCGGAGGAGCTTTTTGCTGCCATCCGCGAGGAGATTCCGCAGGAGGAGATGGAGCAGGCGGTCTTTACCGACGACCGTTCCGTCAGGGAGGCGAATATCGCCGCCTATACGGAGAAGCTGAGAGAGAAATTTGCGGATCAGGAGGATTGGCTGGCAGTTCTGGATGACGCGATGTATCAGTACCAGAAAAAGACCATCCGGAAGATGATCCTGAAAGACCACAAGCGTCCCGACGGCCGTGCCATCCGGCAGATTCGTCCGCTGGCCGCGGAGGTTGACACCATTCCCCGTGTTCACGGCTCTGCGATGTTTACCAGAGGACAGACACAGATCTGCAACGTGGTTACCCTGGCGCCGCTTTCCGAGGCTCAGAAGGTGGACGGGCTGGATCCGTATAAGACCGAGAAGAGATACATGCATCAGTACAATTTCCCCAGCTACTCGGTAGGAGAGACAAAACCGTCCAGAGGGCCGGGTCGCCGCGAGATCGGACATGGCGCGCTGGCGGAGCGTGCGCTTCTTCCGGTGCTCCCGGACAAGGAGACATTCCCCTACGCGATCCGCTCGGTTTCCGAGACATTCGAGTCCAACGGTTCCACCTCCCAGGCCTCTGTCTGCGCTTCCTGCATGGCACTCATGGCCGCAGGCGTGCCGATCCGGAAGATGGTGGCGGGAATTTCCTGCGGTCTGGTGACCGGAGACACGGATGATGACTACATCGTCTTGACCGATATCCAAGGTCTGGAGGATTTCTTCGGCGACATGGACTTCAAGGTTGCCGGAACCCATGACGGGATCACGGCTATCCAGATGGATATTAAAATCCACGGACTGACCAGAAAGATTGTCGAGGAGGCTATCTCACGCTGCAAGGATGCCAGAGAGTATATCCTGACAGAAGTGATGGAGCCGACCATTTCCGAGCCGCGTCCGACCGTCAACGAATATGCGCCGAAGATTGTCCAGATTACCATTGATCCGGATAAGATCGGCGATGTCGTCGGCAAGCAGGGCAAGGTCATCAATGAGATTATCGCCCGCACCGGGGTCAAGATTGACATTGAGGATGACGGATCAGTATCTGTCTGCGGAACCGACCCGAAGGCCATGGACCAGGCTCTGAATTATATTAAGACGATTGTGACCGATTTCGAGGAAGGACAGATTCTTACGGGCAAAGTTGTCAGCATCAAGGAATTCGGCGCGTTTGTGGAGTTTGCTCCAGGCAAAGAGGGAATGGTGCACATCTCCAAGATCGCGAAGGAGAGGATCAACCGTGTGGAGGACGTCCTGACGCTTGGCGATGTGGTGACGGTGATCTGCCTTGGCAAAGACCGCATGGGACGCATGAGCTTCAGCATCAAGGACTGCCCGAAAAACGCAAAGCCCTGCAACGCCTGAGACCCTGTCCGGCAGCAGAAGAAAAAACAGATGGAAATTAAGGTTAAAAAATTAAGCATTACGGCGAAGCTGCCCACAAGGGGCAGCGCGTACGCCGCGGGATATGACCTGTACGCGGATATCGCGGAACCTGCGGAAATTCCGCCCCACCGGACGGTAATGATTTCCACGGGGCTTTCCATGGAAATACCGGAAGGGTATTTCGGCGCGATCTTTGCGCGAAGCGGACTGGCGGCCAGGGAATCCCTTCGTCCGGCCAACTGTGTGGGGGTTGTGGACGCGGATTACCGGGGCCCTTTTATGATCGCTGTGCACAATGACGGGGAAACCGCCCGGACGGTCATGCCCCAGGAAAGAATCGCCCAAATGGTAGTGATCCCGTTTCTCCCGGTGGAATTCTGCGAGGCGGAGGAATTGAGCGATACGGCCCGCGGCGAAGGCGGATTCGGAAGTACAGGGAAACAATAACAGATGACGGGAGGATTGTCGTATGAGTGAGGATTTACGTAACAGCGGTGCGTGCAGCGGAGACTGTGCCGGCTGCGGCGGCGACTGCACCTCTTTTGATTCGGAGAAGCAGACGATTACGCTGACGCTGGATGATGATTCGCAGCTGGAGTGCCGGGTCATCAATATTTTTCAGGCCAAGGAGCAGAAATACATTGTGCTTCTTCCGCTGGACAGCACGGACGGAGAAGGATATCTGTTCCGTTTCTTCCAGGAGGAGGGAGGAAATCCGCGGCTGGAGAACATTGATGACGAGGATGAGTATTCTTTTGCGGCGGATGTGTTTGAAAATCTGATGAGCCAGGCAGGCTTTCTGGAGCCGGAAGACCAGGAGGATGAGTCTGCACAGGAATAATACCCCGCAATACAATAGCCCTGAGCCTCTGGTATCAGGGAAATCTGCAGGAAAAGGCCCACAGACAGACCGCGGTTTTCGCGGTCTGCCTGTGGGCTGTCTGTTTCAAAGGGAAAGGGACTGTTATGGGAAACATACAGAGCGGAAATATCTGTCTGGGACTGCTGGCACATGTAGACGCCGGCAAGACGACGCTGTCCGAGAGCCTGCTGTATCTGTCCGGGGCGATACGGAAAAAGGGGCGTGTGGATCATGGGGATACCTTCCTGGATACGGATTCTCTGGAAAAAGAGCGCGGCATTACGATCTTTTCCAAACAGGCGGAGTTTCAGGCGGGAGGCCTTACCTTTACCTTGATGGACACGCCGGGTCACCGGGATTTTTCGCCGGAGATGGAACGGACCCTTCAGATTTTGGATGAGGCGGTTCTGGTGATCAGCGCCGCGGACGGGGTGACCGGACAGGTAAGAAATCTCTGGAAGCTGCTGAAGCATTATCGGATTCCTGTTTTTATTTTTGTTAATAAAATGGATCAGCCGGGAACCGACCGGAAAGAAATTTTCCGAAGGCTGCAGTCTGCGCTGGGACCGACGCTGGTAGATGTCACAGACGGACTGGAAGAGGAGACGGTACAGGAAAATGCCGCCGTCTGTGACGACGCGCTGATGGAGCGGTTTCTGGAGGGGGTCCCGGTCACAGACCGGGATGTACGGGAGCTGACGGCGCAGAGAAAGCTGGTTCCGGTCTGGTTCGGTTCCGCGCTGAAGATGGACGGGGTGGACCGTCTGCTGTCGGGCCTGGAGAGGTTTACACAGAAAAAGGAATATCCCGATGAATTCGGGGCAAGGGTGTTCAAAATTAACCGGGACGAAAACAGGGAGAGGCTGACCTGGCTCAAGATCACCGGGGGAACCCTGCGGGTGAAGGAGACGGTCAGCCGCGGCGGACAGGAAGAGGAAGGGAAAAAGGTCAACCAGATCCGTATCTATTCCGGTACTGCTTTCCGCCCTGTGCAGGAAGTCCGGGCGGGGCAGGTATGCGCGGTGACCGGGCTTGCGGACAGCCGGATCGGGGAAGGCTGGGGGTCGGAACCGGAAGGCGGCGGTGAACTTCTGCAGCCGGTTTTCTCCAGTGAAGTGATTCTCCCGCCGGAAGAGGACCGCATGTCCGCGCTTCAGAAGCTGAGAATCCTGGAGGAAGAGGAGCCGATGCTCCATGTCCGCGCGGAGGAGCAGACAGGCCGGATTTTTGTCCAGGTAATGGGCGGGGTCCAGGTGGAAATCCTGAAAAAGCTGCTGCTCCGCAGATTCGGTCTTCGGGCGGAGTTCGGGCCCGGCCAGGTGGTGTACAGAGAAACAATCGCGGCTCCGGCAGAGGGAATCGGGCACTACGAGCCTCTCCGCCATTACGCGGAGGTGCATCTTCTTCTGGAACCGGGCGCTCCGGGAAGCGGCATGCAGGTTACCTCCGCCTGCTCCACGGACGTGCTGGCAGGAAACTGGCAGAGGCTTGTTCTGGCCGCGCTGGAGGAAAGAACACCGGTCGGCGTGCTCACGGGAGCTCCTCTGACGGATATGCGGATCACACTGATCGGAGGCCGCGCGCACGAGAAGCACACCGAGGGCGGGGATTTCCGTCAGGCAGCCTTCAGGGCCGTCCGCCAGGGGCTGATGCAGACAAAGAGCATCCTTCTGGAACCGGTGTACCAGTTTCGCGCCGAGCTTCCGGCGGAAAACGCCGGGCGGCTGATGAATGATATGCGGAACCGGCATGGGAGCGCGGAGATGACGGAGACGGAAACGGTTTCCGGCAGCGGCACGCAGGTGACCGTGACAGGCAGTGTCCCGGCGTCTTCCTATGGATCCTACCAGCAGGAATTGATCGCCTATACCCATGGGAACGGAAGCATCACCGTCACGCCGGACGGATATCAGCCCTGTTACAACGCGCAGGATGTCATTCTGGAAAAAAATTACGATCCGGACGCCGATACGGAAAATCCCTCCGGCTCTGTTTTCTGCAGCCACGGGGCCGGTACCTTTGTGCCGTGGAACGAGGTTCCGCAGTACGCCCATGTGCAGACAGGCTGGGGCGGGAACCGCACCGGCGGGGAGGAAGACGGCAGGGAAGGATACGCGGGAGATTCCTTTGAGGCGCGGCAGGAGATTGTGAACCGCAGCAGGAAAACCTGGCAGGAGAGGGAAAAAGAGCATTCCGCCGGGGAAGAGGAGCTGAAGGCCATTTTCGAGAGAACCTACGGCCTCGTCAAAACCCGCGGGGAGCAGGAGGAACGGCCGCCGCAGGAATCCCGCTATGCTGACGCGTACACCGCGTACTGGAAAGGAAGCAGCGGACAGATGGGGAAGCGGCCCGGGGGAAAAGCCTATTTTCTTGTGGACGGCTATAATATCATCTTTTCCTGGGACGATCTTCGGGAGCTGGCCTCTGTCAATATGGACGCCGCCAGGGACAAGCTGATCGAGCTGATGCAGGATTACCAGGGATATCTGGGGGAAACACTGATTCTTGTGTTTGACGCCTACCGGGTAAAGGGCGGCAGGGGAGAAGTGCAGAAAAACAACAACATTTATGTGGTATACACGAAAGAGGCGGAGACCGCGGACGCCTATATCGAAAAGACGGTGCATGAACTGGGACGCCGCCACCGGGTGACGGTTGCCTCCTCGGACGGGCTGGAACAGGTCATCATCCTGGGAGAAGGGGCGGTAAGGATGTCCGCGCGGGAACTCCGGTCAGAGATCGAGCACAGGAAGAAAACGGTCGGGAACGGGTGGAAGGACGAGCAGGCGGGAAGAAAAAACTATCTGCTGGATCATGCCGATGCAGAGACGGCAGAGATGCTGAAAAAATAGCCGTCTGCTTGCAAAGCTTTTGCTGTTCCCGTATAATGGGAACAGATTCAGACATTTGTCCCACAGCTGCGGAAAGGACGGTGTGAAGGGTGCCTGATGCCAATATTACCAAAAAAGCTCTTGCCGCTTCCATGAAGAAGCTTATGGAGGAAAAGCCTTTTGACAAAATCAGTGTCATTGATATCTGTGAAGGCTGCGGCATGAACCGCAAAAGCTTTTATTATCACTTCAAGGACAAGTACGATCTGGTCAACTGGATTTTCTATACGGATTTTATTATCCTGGCCAGCAGCTCCAGCTATACCGACGGCTGGGATCTGCTGCAGGCTGTCGTGGAACTGTTTTACAGGGATCAGTCCTTTTATATCTGCGCGCTGGAGATTGACGGGCAGAATTCCTTCCGTGAATATTTTTATGAATCCACGGAGCCGATTTTTAATCTGTTTACCTCCGCCATAGGGGATGTAGACGGCATGGGACCGCTGGACAATCACTATGTCGTGGATATTTTTCTGGTAATCATCTACCGGTGGCTCAAGGAAGGATGCGTCATGGGTCCGGAGAAATTTACCACGTATCTTCGCCATGTGATGATTCTGGTCGGGAAAAAGCTGACAGAGGGCTCCCTGTAGCCGGCGGCTTTCTGACGGACGCCGGCGGCGCTCATCCGGCGCTGTCCTGCGTGGGCAGGGGAAGCGCGATGGAGAGTATCTGCTCCAGCGAAATGGTATGCCGGAAATCCGTCAGTACGCCCTCCGCGGTGTGAATGTCTCCGTTTTCCAACATCTCAAAGAACTGTCCTCGGGCAGAGATAATCTTGTCTACCATAATCAGGTCACTGTAAAAATCAAAGCAGATAAACGGATACTCCGGATGTGTCCTCATGTTTCTGCAGTATTTCCCCATTCTGGCAGCGATTTTTGCGGAACATTGATCGGTCGCGACTGTCAGGATAAAGCCGGAATTGTAGCCGGTCAGCCCGGCCCAGTGTTTTCCGTCCATCCATTCTGCTGCAGTTTCATCATTATAATAGATGTAGACCGAATACCACGATTTCTGGGCGCGCATTGCCTCGATGTTCCGGGAGACGGTGGGAGTGTCAGCCGGAAACAGGAACAAGGTGTTGGTCACGCTGCGGATTGCCTTCAGGTGCTCGGGATGCAGAAGCTGATCCGGGAGCATGCAGAAGAAGGAGCAGTCCGGGTTATTCCGGAACATCGCCAGCAGCTTATTCAGACAGGCAATGGACTCCTCGCAGCGGATGATATAGCAGTAAATCCCCAGAGGCCGTCCCTGCTGGATGCAGCTCTCAATTTCGGAGACGGTGATGCTGGTACGCCTGGCGGGATTGATCCGCATGGAAATGCACCACGGGATATGGAATGGCTTGACGCCGGCCAGATCCTGAATGGTTTTTCTCCCGATTGTGAACCCGTTGTAGCCGATATTGATGCCGAAATCCTTCAGATTCTGGCGGTTCGTGTTTCTCAGCAGGTTTTCAATTACCGTGTAGTAGGTGCTGTCGTCATTTCGCAGAAGATCCTGTACCATGGCGTAAATTTCATCCAGAAACGGCCCTCGGTTAAACATTCTCCCCATGTCCGTCAGCTTCCTTATGCTGCGCTTGGGATCTTCCTCTACCTCGCGGATGCCGCGGTCTACAGTGGAATCTATAATTGCTCTTGTAATCGGATTCGGTTTCGCCATATGCAGAACGTCCGGCGCAAAAAAACGGCAGGCCGGGCGCGCCTCCCTTCTTTATATTAATGAGATGATACAGCTTTCCACCGGAAAGATACGGTTTATAGAAAGATGCAGTCCCCGAAGAAGCAGGAACCCTGACGCTGTAAACATCCTGTACTTTCTATCATAAAAAAAATTAAGGAAAAGAACATGGTCAGATTTTCCGATGTGTGATAATATCGAAACCGCTCTCTCCGCAGACGGAGCGCCGCGGCGGGAGACACGTTTGGAGAAATCACTCACAGAGACCGGAAAAACCCGGAAAAACCGGAAAACCGGCGGAAAACCGGCGTGAAGAAAAGGCCTTTACAATCCGGGCGGATAATGTTAGAATAACAGATCGTGAGGCGCGTCCGCGCCGCATCCTTGTTCCCTGCACAGTCAGGAAGCCAAAGACCAAAAGGAGGAAAAAACGCATGAACAAGTATGAATTAGCACTCGTTGTCAGTGCCAAAATTGATGATGAGGCCAGAGCGGCGGTTGTAGAGAAAGCAAAAGACTACATCACCCGCGTAAACGGCGTCATCGGCGAAGTTGAAGAGTGGGGCAAAAAGAGACTGGCTTATGAGATCAATCATGAGCGCGACGGTTTCTATTATTTCATTCCGTTCGAGGCAGAGCCAACCGCTCCCGCCGAGATTGAGAGACATGCCCGCATCATGGATAACGTTCTTCGTTACCTGATTGTTCGTACAGACGCTGAATAAATTCGCATAAGGAGGAAAAAACCATGGCATTTGAAAATAACGGAAGTGCAAGAGAAGATGCTCCGAGCAGAAGAAGAGCTCCCCGCAGAAGAAGAAAAGTATGTGTGTTCTGCGGAAAGGACAATGTAATTGATTACAAGGATGCCGCAAAGCTCCGCAAATACATCTCCGAGCGCGGTAAGATTCTGCCGAGAAGAGTAACCGGAAACTGCGCAAAGCATCAGAGAGCCATTACTCTGGCGGTGAAGCGCGCAAGACATCTTGCGATTCTTCCCTACGTAGAAGACTAATCAGAGAAAAGACTGTTGAGGGGCTGTCGCTTTCCATGCATGGTATATGAATACTCCGGGCGGAGATTTGTTTCATGCATAAGGTGACAGTCCTTTTTCACTACCAGCCGCAGTTTTCCTTTGCTTTTTCGTGTCCCGGATTACCGTCCGGAAGACACGGAGGCGGCGCGCAGTCAGTACGGCTTTGACAGCCGGGGAGTTTTCTATGGCAGATTCGGCTAACGCATCAGTCGGTGCGTCGAAAAGAAAATGGGGTCTCGGAAAGAGGCGCAGAGAAAAGGACGGGCAGAAAAAAAACCAGAGGAAGTATGTGTATTTTGATTACAACCTTTTAGCGGTTGTCATTATCCTGATCTGCTTCGGTCTGGTTATGCTTTATTCCGCCAGCGCGTACGAGGCTGCCAATGACCCGAATATCAACGATGATATGTACTATTTCCGCAGACAGGCAGAGATCAGTCTTGCGTCGGTGTTCATCGCGCTGATTATTTCCAGAATCAATTACCGGATTGCGGTCAAGCTGGCCCCGGTTTTCTATATCATTGCGCTCGGGCTGATGGCCATGGTCCGCTACACGCCTTTCGGAGTTACCGTTAACGGGGCAAGAAGATGGCTGAATCTGGGCATTCAGTTCCAGCCGGCGGAGATCTCCAAGATAGCGGTGATCTGCATGATTCCGTTTCTGATCCTGAAGATGGGAAAGAAGTGGGAGCGGTTCCGGAATGTGCTGCTGGTGTTTCTGTTCGGCGGCGTACAGGCTTTCGGAGCGTATTACTTTACCGAGAATTTAAGTACCGCAATCATCATTTTCGGCATCTGCTTCTTCGTGATTTTCCTGGCACACTCCAGAACAGGCCCGTTTGTCGCTCTGATGGCGGGAAGCGCAGGGGTAATTGTGGTGGGACTTATTGTGCTGAACCGCACGGTAAGCAGCAGCTCCAACTTCCGAATCCGCAGAATTCTGGCCTGGCTTCAGCCGGAAAACAACCTGAACTCCGGCGGCTATCAGGTGCTGCAGGGTCTGTATGCCATCGGATCGGGAGGCTTTTTCGGAAAAGGCCTGGGCAACAGCACGCAGAAGCTGTCCACCATCCCGGAGGCGCAGAACGATATGATCTTTTCCATCATCTGTGAGGAGCTGGGGCTTTTCGGCGCCATCATCGTGCTGCTGCTTTTCGGATATCTGCTGTACCGCCTGTTTTTCATCGCGCAGAATGCAAAGGATCTCTGCGGCTCGCTGATTGTGATGGGCGTGTTTGTGCATGTCGCCCTCCAGGTTATCCTGAACATCTGCGTGGTGCTCAACCTTATCCCCACAACCGGCGTAACCCTGCCCTTTGTCAGCTACGGAGGCACATCGGTTCTGTTCCTGATGAGCGAGATCGGGCTGGCGCTCAGCGTCTCCCGCCGAATTTCCTACGATGAACAGGGGGATGCCGAAGTCAAAAAAACATAAGGCAATCCTGTCCGCGTGAAACGAGGGTTGATCCCGGAGTCCGCGCAGGGCAAAGGGCATTGACAAAAAACTGCCGGACAAGTACACTTTTCTTGAAGAAGGGAAGCAGAAGCTTCCTGAAAAGGAGGTTATTATGCTGGAAAAAATGAAGAAAATTCTGGCTCAGCAGCTGGATCTGGACGAGTCGGAAATTACCCCGGAGTCCAGGTTCAAGGAGGATCTGGAGGCGGATTCCCTGGATTTGTTTGAGCTGCTGACAACGCTTGAGGAGCAGTATGAAATAGAAATTCCGGCGGAGGATATGGAACAGCTGACAACGGTCGGTGCTGTTATGGATTATCTGAAAACAAAAGGGATTGAAGAATAAACCTCGGCGGAACAGACAGAAAGGCAATCAGACTGCTTCAGAAACCAGAAGGCTGATTGCTTTTTTTCTTTACTGGTGTCAGCTTAACCCGAAACGGTGTGGACTCTGCCGGTGCGGCCGGCAGGAGCATTTGTGCTGGGAGGTGAAAGTATGAGCGAGAGATACCTGAAGGAAATTCTGCAGAAAAGTTTCAACATTGTCTGCCTGCTGGGCAGGGCTCCGGCCGCGGAGCAGGGGTGTGACTTCTACACGGACGATTTCAGCTTCCATGTGGAGGAAAAATACGGAAGGACTCCGGGGGAAATCTGCTCCAGCACCTTTTACAACAACCGCCCGCAGGAATTCTACAGCTTTTACCGGGACAATATTCTGCGGCGGAGGGGCGAACCGGACGAGGTGAATTTCACGCTGAAGCGGATGGAGGACGACGGAAGGCTGAAGGGCATTATTACCCGCGGCTTTTTTGACCTCAGCCACCGCGCCGGATGCCGGGACGTCATTCACCTGTACGGAAACATCGACAGCAACACCTGTCCGCACTGCGGAAAGGTGTTCGGCGCGGATTATATCCTGACCCACACGCCGCTTCCGTACTGCGACCGGTGCGGCATGCTGATCCATCCGGGAATCGCGCTTTCCGGAGAGATGCTGGACAGCCAGGTGATGACGAAGGCCATCGAGAGAATTACATCGGCGGAGGTACTGCTGGTGCTCGGATGCAGCCTCCAGTCTACGCTGGGGTCTATGGCGCATTATTTCAACGGGGAGAAAATCTGCCTGGTCAACCGCGTCTCCGATTACTCGGATCAGGCGGCCGACTGTGTCTGCATCGGGGACATCGGGAAGATTCTGCGTACGGCCTATCCGCCCCGTGAATAAAAGGACGGAAATCTATATACAAACAAGGAGAGCATTGAAACATCATGGTTAAAACAAGATTCGCGCCGAGCCCGACGGGCCGGATGCACGTAGGCAACCTTCGGACAGCACTGTATTCCTATCTGATCGCAAAACACGCGGGCGGCAGTTTTATGCTCCGGATCGAGGACACCGACCAGGAACGGTTTGTGGACGGGGCGCTGGAGCTGATCAACCGGACGCTGGCGGATACCGGGCTTGTCTATGATGAAGGCCCGGACAAGGACGGTGGAGTGGGGCCGTACGTGCAGAGCGAGCGCTGTAAGCAGGGCATCTACATGAAATACGCAAAGCAGCTGATTGACCAGGGCGATGCCTACTACTGCTTCTGCACAAAGGAGAGGCTGGAGGGGCTGAAACGCACGGTGGCGGGAAAGGAGATCTCCGCTTACGACAAACACTGCCTTCATCTCTCCAAAGAGGAAATCCAGGCGAATCTGGACGCGGGAAAGCCCTATGTCATCCGCTTTAATATGCCCACGGAAGGAACCACCACATTCCATGATGAAATTTACGGGAACATAACAGTCAATAATGAAGAGCTGGACGACCTGATCCTGATTAAATCCGACGGATATCCCACCTATAATTTTGCCAACGTGGTGGACGACCATCTGATGGGCATTACCCATGTCGTCCGCGGAAACGAATACCTGTCGTCCACACCGAAATACAACCGGATCTACGAGGCATTCGGATGGGAGGTTCCCACCTATGTGCACTGTCCGCTGATCACAAACGAAGAGGGGCAGAAGCTGAGCAAGCGCTCCGGCCACTCCTCCTTTGAGGATCTGATTGACCAGGGGTATGTGAAGGAAGCAGTGGTAAATTTTGTGGCGCTCCTCGGCTGGAGCCCTGCCGGAGAGCGGGAAATCTATTCGCTTCCGGAACTGGTGGAGGCGTTTGATTATCATCATATCAACAAATCCCCGGCGGTCTTTGACATGACCAAGCTGAAGTGGATGAACGGCGAGTACATCAAAGCTATGGACAGCGAGGAATATTTTAAGCTGGCGGAGCCGTATCTGAAAAAAGCCCTTCCGGAACATATGGATATCAGGAAGGTCGGGGAAATGGTGAAAACCCGTATCCAGATTTTCCCCGATATTGCGGAACAGGTGGACTTTTTCTCCGAAGTTCCCGCATACGATGTCTCTATGTACGTCCATAAAAAATCCAAGAGCACGCTGGAGACTTCCAGGAAGGTGCTGGCGGAGACCATACCGCTGCTGGAGAAGGCGGAGGATTTCGGGAACGACGCGCTGTTCGGCCTGCTGTCCGCGTACGCGAAGCAGAACGAGATGAAGGTGAACACGGTTATGTGGCCTCTGCGCACGGCTGTCTCCGGAAAGCAGGCGACTCCTGCCGGGGCTACCGGTATTATGGAAGTTCTGGGCAGAGACGAGACGGTCAGAAGGCTGCGGGCAGGACTGGATAAAATTGAACATGCAGTTTAATGAAGCACAGCAGAGGGCGGTACAGCACAGGGACGGGCCGATGATGGTTCTTGCCGGACCGGGTTCCGGCAAGACAGCGGTCGTGACCGGCCGCACCTGCCGTCTGATTGAAGAAGGGATCTCTCCTTCATCCATTCTGGTGGTGACTTTTACCAGAGCCGCCGCCGCGGAGATGAAGGAGAGATTTTTAAGACAGAGGGGCGAGGCGTCCACGGCAGTGACCTTCGGCACCTTTCACGGTGTGTTTTTCGGAATCCTCCGGCACACCTATTCCATCAGCGGGGGGACTGTCATCGGAGAACAGCAGAAGCTCTCGTTGCTGAAGGAGCTGCTGCAGCAGCTTTATCCGGGGGCGGAGCAGGAAGCGGATCTTCCCTCGCAGGTGGGAAGGGAGATCAGCCAGATCAAGGGAAGCGGGCTCTCTCCGGAAAATTATTACTCCGGCGTTCTTCCCCAGGAGGTATTCCGAAAGGTCTATGCCTCCTATGAAAAGTGGAAGCAGGAAAACCGGAGAATGGATTTTGACGACATCATTGTACGCTGCTGGCGGCTTCTCTCCAGCCGTCCGGAGCTCTGCCGCGCCTGGCAGAACAAATTCCGGTATCTGCTGGTTGATGAGTTTCAGGACATCAGTCCGATGCAGTATAAAATTGTAAAGCTGCTGGCGCATCCCCGGAACAATCTCTTTATTGTCGGGGACGACGACCAGAGCATCTACCGCTTCCGGGGAGCTAATCCGGAGCTTATGCTCCGTTTCCCGAAGGAGTTTCCGGGCTGTCAGACTGTCACCCTGGATCGGAATTACCGGAGTACCCCGGAAATCCTGGAAACGGCGGGAAAGCTGATCGCCGTGAACCGGAAGCGGTTCCCGAAAACGATCCATGCCGTGCGCGGCCACGGGGAGCCGGTGCGGCTGGAAATCTTTTCCAATCCCCGGAAGGAGTGCATCCATCTGGCGCGGGAGATCCGCAGAGAAAAGGAATCCGGAACCGATTTCGATAAAATCGCGGTCCTGGTCAGGACAAATTCCGGCTGCCGGGAGGCGGTGGAACAGATGATGGCATGGCAGATTCCTTTCTCTGTCCGGGAGATGCTTCCCTGTATCTACGACCACTGGATCGCCCAGACTCTTTTCGCCTATATGCGTCTGGGCGCGGGAAGCAGGAAAAGAACGGATTTTCTCCGGATCTACAACCGGCCGAACCGCTATTTTTCCAGAGACGCCTTTCTGGCTCCGGAGATCTCCTTTGATTCCCTGTTCCGCTATTATCAGGACAAGGCGTGGATGATGAAGAGAGCCGCCAAGCTGGAGGACGACATTCACGTCCTCGGACGGCTGGCGCCCTACGGACAGGTGATCTACATCCGCCGGGAGATCGGCCTGGACGACTACGTAAAAGAGTACGCCGGGGAGAGAGGAATTCCGGAGGAAGAGCTGTTACAGGTTCTGGATGAGCTCAGCGAGAGCGCAAGAAACTATCCTACCTGGGACGCGTGGCAGAAGGGGATAGAGGAATACCGGGAGAAGCTGCAGGCGCAGGGGCAGAAAGGAAAAGAGGCCTCCGGTGTCTGCCTTTCCACGCTGCACGCCGCCAAGGGGATGGAATACGACTCTGTCTATATCCTGGACGTCAATGAGGGCGTCATTCCTTATCACAAGGCTGTTCTGGACGCAGATCTGGAGGAAGAGCGGCGCATGCTCTATGTGGGGATGACAAGGGCGAGGCTGCGGCTTCACCTGTACGCGGTAAGGGAAAGGTATGAGAAAAAGGCGGATCTTTCACGCTTTCTGAGGGAATGCGGCAGTTCATGTCCGGACATCCGGACAGGAAGGGGCGATCGTTAATGGCCATGGATGAATACAGAGATGACAGGGAGATTCCGGAACCGTCCGGGTACAGGAAAAACAGGAAAAAGGAGCGGCATACCATCACGACGACGACCAGGCTCCTGACCTGCAGGGAGATTATTTCCATGATTCCGGATTACCTGAATAATAACCTGTCTGACAGGCAGCTGGAAAAATTTCTGGAACATATTCAGCACTGTTCCAGCTGCTATGAGGAGCTGGAAACCAATTTTATGGTAGATCGGACGGTCCGGTATCTGGACAAGCCCGGAAGCGGGGACACCTCGTTTAATCTGAAGCCGATGCTCCGCCAGGATCTGGAAAGAAAACAGAAGCAGCTGAAGGAGAAACGGATTTCCGGCCGGGTACGGCTGCTGATTATTCTGATCACGCTGCTCCTGATCGTCCTGCTGGTCCTGGATGTCACGGGCGTGTTCAAGATTACGGTCTTCCTGTCATCCATATTATCACTGTAATCATTTTTTCAGACGGAGAGAAAAAGAGTGAGCGGAAAAATTGTTTTGATTGACGGACACAGCATCCTGAACCGTGCCTTTTACGGCCTGCCGGACCTGACGGCATCGGGAGGAAGGCATACGGGCGCGGTTTACGGTTTCCTGAATATTCTTTTTAAGATTCTGGAGGAGGAGCAGCCGGATTACCTGACGGTCGCCTTCGATACGCACGCGCCGACCTTCCGCCATAAAATGTATGAGGCTTATAAAGGGACGCGTCACCCCATGCCGGAGGAACTCCGGGAGCAGGTGCCGCTGACGCAGGAGGTTCTGAAGGCCATGGGTGTTCCCATCGTCATGAAGGAAGGCTTTGAGGCAGACGATATCCTGGGAACCCTTTCGGTAAAGGCGGAGAGAGAGGGGCTGGACGTCTCCGTGGTTTCCGGCGACCGGGATCTGCTGCAGCTGGCGACAGAAAAGGTCCTGATCCGGATTCCCCGGACAAAGGCCGGAAAGACGGAAATTACGGATTATCACGCCGGGGATGTGGAGGAAGCCTACGGACTGACGCCTCCCCAGATTGTAGAGCTGAAGGCGCTGATGGGCGATACCGCGGATAATATTCCGGGTGTTCCCGGAATCGGTATCAAGACGGCCACGAAAATCCTGAAGGAATACGGGACTGTGGAGAATGCCTACGCGCATGTAGAGAACATCAGACCCCAGAAGGCCATGACAGCCCTGCGCGACCACTATGATTCCGCGCTTCTCTCGGAGAAGCTGGCAAAAATTAATACGGACAGCCCGGTAGAGCTGGATCTGGAGAAGGCAAGACTGGAAAACCTTTTCACGCCGGAAGCCTACGAGATGTTCCGGGATCTGGGCTTTAAGAAGCTGCTCACACGCTTTGAGGCAGACCCTGCCGCCGAAAAGAGGGTGGTGGAGGTCCGCACGGTCACCGGGCTGCAGGAGGCGGACGCTCTGCTGAAAAAAGCGGCCGGGACGGACAGGGCCGGTCTTTACCTCCTTCAGCAGACCGACCGGAAATCGGGGAAGTGCCGTGTTTACGGACTCGGGCTGTCCCTTCCGGATCAGAAGGGCGGCGTCGGCGGAACCTATTACATTCCCGCGGGCGGTTTTGTGACAGAGAATCTTCTTCTGGACGCGGTGCGCCGGATTGCCGGGGAATGCCCGCTTCTGTGTACCTTCGGCTTCAAGGAGATGGTGCGTGCGGCGGAACTGCCGGAATCCGCAGAGGGCAGTGTGTTTGATATCAAAATCGCGGCCTATCTGCTGGACCCGCTTACCAGTGACTACAGTTTCGATACGATTGCGAAGGACTGCGGGACGGAGCGTGTGCTTTCCGCGGAGGAGATTTTTCAGTCGAAAAAGATCCCCCTGCCGGAACAGATGGAAGAGGACAAGGCCGCCGTTTACGCGGGAGAAACCGCCTTTACGGCGCTGGCGGCGCAGCCGTTGCTGGAGCGGAAGCTGGAGGAAAACGGCATGCTCGCGCTTTTCCGCGGCATGGAGATGCCGCTGGTCTATGTGCTTGCGGATATGGAGCGCGCCGGAATCCGGGTGCTTCCGGAGGAACTGGAGCAGTACGGAAACCGTCTGACGGAAGGCATACGGCAGGTGGAGGCTTCTGTCTACGAGCAGGCAGGAGAGACCTTTAATATCAATTCCCCGAAGCAGCTGGGCGAGATCCTTTTTGAAAAAATGAAGCTTCCGGGAGGAAAAAAGACAAAGACAGGGTATTCCACTGCGGCGGATGTACTGGAAAAGCTGGCGCCGGAGGCGCCGATCGTCCGGGATATCCTGGAATACCGTCAGCTGACCAAGCTGAAGTCCACCTATGCGGACGGCCTTGCGTCCTTTATCGCCGATGACGGACGGATTCACTCCGTCTTTCACCAGACCATCACGGCGACGGGACGGATCAGCAGCACCGACCCGAACCTGCAGAATATTCCGGTTCGGATGGAGCTCGGCAGACAGATCCGCAAAGTGTTTCTTCCGGCGGAGGGGTTTGTCTTTCTGGACGCGGACTACTCGCAGATCGAGCTGCGTGTCCTGGCGCATCTGTCCGGGGACCGGAAGCTGATTGACGCCTACAAAATGGAAAAGGACATCCACGCGATCACGGCATCCCAGGTGTTCCATGTCCCGTTTGACCAGGTGACGCCGCTGCAGAGGCGAAACGCGAAGGCTGTCAATTTCGGTATTGTCTACGGGATCAGCTCCTTCGGGCTGGCGGAGGATCTGGGGATCTCCAGAAAGGAGGCAGCGGAATACATCGAGCAGTATTATCAGACCTATCCGGGCATACGCTCTTTCCTGGAGGGACTTGTGACTTCCGCCAGGGAGAAGGGATATTCCGAGACCATGTACGGACGCCGCCGTCCCATGCCGGAGCTGAAATCCAGCAATTTCATGCAGCGGCAGTTCGGGGAGCGGGTGGCCAAAAACGCCCCGATTCAGGGCACCGCGGCGGACATTATCAAGATCGCCATGATCCGCGTCAATCGCAGGCTGAAACAGGAAAAACTGAGATCCCGCCTGATCCTGCAGGTGCATGATGAGCTGCTTCTGGAGACGGCGAAGGATGAGCTGGAGACGGTAAGCCGGATTCTGGAGGAGGAGATGACCGGGGCAGCTAAGCTGGCAGTCAGGCTGGAAATCGACATGCACACCGGAAACAGCTGGTATGAGGCAAAATAAGATGTATCTGATTGGTGTGACAGGGGGAGTCGGGAGCGGAAAAAGCGAGCTGCTGCGCTATGTGCGGGAGCGGTACGGGGCCTATGTGCTTTTTGCGGACGAGGCGGCCGCCCGTCTGATGCGGCGGGGAGAACGTTGCTTTGAGCCGGTTGTGCGTCTCTTCGGTCCGGAGGCGGTAGGGGCGGACGGCGAACTGGACAGGGGCAGGATCGCGGGGATGATTTTTAACAGCGATCCGCTGAGGGAGAAGCTGAACCGGATTGTCCATCCCGCGGTGAGGGCATATATTATGGAAGAAATCAGCGCCGAGCGGGAAGCGGGAACCCAGCTGTTTTTCCTGGAGGCCGCTCTTCTGATCGAGGAAAAATATAATGAAATATGCGATGAGTTGTGGTATGTTTATGCAGATGAGGCCGTCCGACGGAAACGGCTGAAGGAATCCCGCGGATACACGGACAGTAAGATTACTTCCATGATCCGCAGCCAGCTTCCGGAACAGAGGTTCCGCGAGGCGGCGGATTTTGTGATTGATAATTCCGGGCCGCTGGCTGATTCTATCAGACAGATCGACAGCAGGCTGGGAGAATTACCGGGCAGGGAGTAAATCCCTGCTGTTTTCCGGACTTTTATACGGACAGGGAGATCGTTCATGAAGTTGTGCAGTCTTGCCAGCGGAAGCAGCGGAAATTGCATCTTTGCGGGAAGCGAGGAGACCAGCCTGCTGTTTGACGCCGGAATCAGCGGAAAAAGAGTGGAGCAGGGATTGAATTCCTTCGATTATACAGGGAAGGATATCCAGGCAGTCTTTGTCACGCACGAGCACGCGGACCACATATCCGGGCTGGGCGTCCTGGCCAGAAGGCTGGGCGTCCCGATCTATGCGACAGAGGGAACCATACGCGCGATAAAAAATACCTCGCAGGTCGGCAAAATACCGGACAGCCTGTTTCACCCGGTTTACGCGGACCGGACGGTACAGATCGGGGATATGGAGATCGAGCCGTTTTCCATCTCGCACGACGCGGCGGAACCGGTCGGGTACCGGATCACAAACGGCAGCCACTCCGCGGCGATTGCCACAGATATGGGAACGTACACGGATTATACCGTGCGTCATCTGCAGTTCTGCGACACACTTCTTCTGGAGGCAAACCACGACATCCGCATGCTGGAGATGGGGCGCTACCCTTATCCGCTGAAGGTGCGAATCATGAGTGACAAGGGACATCTCTCCAACGAGGCGTCCGGCCGTCTGCTCTGTCAGGTGCTGCATGACAATCTGAAATATATTGTCCTGGGCCATCTCAGCGCGGAGAATAATTATCCCGCGCTGGCGTATGAGACCGTCTGCAGCGAGGTCACGGCCGGGGACAACCCCTACCGCGCGGATGACTTCCCGATCTCTGTCGCGGGACGGAGCAGCGTGGGAGAACTGCTGGAATTCTGACAGCCGGAACAGGGAATGGATCACAGGGAAACGACACAGAGGAGGAAAGCCATGAAAAAGACAATCATTACGGTAACAGGCAGGGATACGGTGGGGATTATCGCTAAAGTCTGCAATTATCTCGCGGAAAACAACGTCAACATTGAGGACATTTCCCAGACCATCCTTCAGGGATATTTTCATATGATGATGATTACCGACACCTCCGGTTCCGACAAAACCACGGCGGACCTCTCCAGGGATCTGGATGAAATCGGAGAGAGCATCGGTGTGAAGATCCACTGCCAGAGAGAAGATATTTTCGATATGATGCACCGCATCTGATCACGGTTGGCTTTTGGCACGGGAGTATACGCAGGCAGCCTTACGGCTGTGTCAGGACAGGAGCAGGCATGATAAATATTTTTGAAGCAAATGAAACCAATGAGATGATCGAGAATGAGAATCTGGATGTGCGGACCATCACCATGGGCATCAGCCTTCTGGACTGTGTGGATTCCAATCTGGATCGTCTGAACCATAAAATCTACGACAAGATCACCACGATGGCCAGAAATCTGGTCTCTACCGGAGAAGAGATCGAGGCGGAATTCGGGGTGCCGATCGTGAACAAGAGAATTTCGGTCACGCCGATCGCCCTTGTCGGGGGAGCGGCATGCAAGACCCCGGAGGATTTTGTGACTATCGCGCAGACGCTTGACAGGGCGGCGCACGATGTCCACGTCAATTTTCTGGGCGGCTACAGCGCCCTGGTCTCCAAGGGCATGACAAAAGCGGATGAGATGCTGATCCGTTCCATCCCCATGGCGATGGCAAAGACGGAGCTGGTGTGCAGCTCTGTGAATGTCGGTTCCACCAAAACCGGCATCAACATGGACGCGGTCAAGCTGATGGGAGAAATTATCAAGAGCACCGCGGCGGCGACAAAGGAAAAGGACTGTCTCGGCTGCGCCAAGCTGGTGGTATTCTGCAATGCCCCGGACGACAATCCTTTTATGGCCGGCGCCTTCCACGGAGTGACGGAGGCGGACGCGATCATCAATGTCGGCGTTTCCGGCCCCGGGGTAGTTAAACACGCCCTGGAAAAAGTGCGCGGGGAGAGCTTTGAGGTTCTCTGCGAAACCATCAAGAAAACGGCCTTCAAGGTGACCCGTGTCGGTCAGCTGGTGGCGCAGGAGGCGTCCCGCAGGCTGGGCGTCCCGTTCGGCATTATCGATCTTTCTCTGGCGCCGACGCCCGCCATCGGGGACTCGGTGTCGGATATCCTGGAGGAAATCGGCGTGGAGTCCACCGGCGCGCCGGGGACAACAGCGGCTCTCGCCCTGCTGAACGACCAGGTGAAAAAGGGAGGCGTCATGGCTTCTTCTTATGTCGGCGGACTGTCCGGCGCGTTTATCCCGGTCAGTGAGGACCAGGGGATGATCAATGCCGTCAACAGAGGCTCTCTGTGCATGGAGAAGCTGGAGGCCATGACCTGTGTCTGCTCTGTGGGACTGGATATGATTGCCATTCCGGGGGATACCAGGAGCACGACCATTTCCGGCATCATCGCGGACGAGATGGCGATCGGAATGGTCAACCAGAAAACCACGGCGGTCCGTCTGATTCCCGCGATTGGGAAAAAAGAGGGAGACGTGCTGGAATTCGGCGGGCTTCTTGGAAGCGCGCCGATCATGCCGGTCAACCGGTTCGGCTGTGACGCGTTTGTAAACCGTCCGGGGCGGATTCCTGCGCCGGTGCACAGTTTCAAGAATTGAGGTGTTTCTTTGCGGTACAGAAATATTCTGCTGGATATGGGCCATGTGCTGGTGGATTACGACGCGTATCTGTCGATCAGCCGCTTTACGGATGACCCGGAAATCAGCCGGGAGGTATATCTGGTTGTTTTCCGCTCCTCGGAGTGGACCATGCTGGATGCCGGGCTGATCTCCGAGGAGGAAGCGCTGGAGACCATGCACCGACGCTGTTCCTCGGAGAAGGTCTGGGAAGCGGCCAGAGAGTCTTTCCTCCACTGGCACGAGTACAACATGATCCCTATTCCGCATATGGACGAGGTGGTGCGCGATCTGAAAGAGGCTGGGCACAGGGTGTACGTGCTGTCCAACGCCAGCATCCGTCTGCCGGACCATGACAACTGGAAAAGTATTCTTCCTGTCCCGGAACTGTATGACGGCGTATTTTTCTCCGCTTCCTACGGGTACATCAAGCCTCAGCACAGAATTTACGAGCTGTTCCTGGATAGGTTCCGGCTGGAGGCGGAGGACTGCTTCTTTGTGGACGATCTGGAGAGAAACATTGCGGCGGCGCGTGAATGTGGGATCGAGGGATACCGGTTTGACGGAAACATTCTCAGGCTGCGGGAAGTGCTGGGCATCTGACAGAGAAAACGGGATCCGGACGCGGTGCCGTTCCGGATTTCCGGATGCAGGGAGGAGACAGGAGATTGAAACGCAGAAAAGTACAGCTGGAGGATATGACCCGCATCGTCTGTTCGGCGAGGGATCTTTTTGAGAACAAAGAGGACAGCGCCGCTGTCCATGTCAAGGGACGCTCCGACTATGTCACGGAGGTGGATCTGCACGTCCAGGCTTATCTGCAGTCTGTTCTGGCGGAGAACTATCCGGACATCCCCTTTATGGGAGAGGAAAAGGACAACACCGGCCTGGATCTGTCCGGCGCCGTCTGGATTCTGGATCCGGTGGACGGGACGACCAATCTTCTGCATGACAGCAAGGAAAGCTGCATCTCGCTGGCGCTTGCCGACCGCCACCGGGCGGTGCTTGGCGTCATCTATAACCCGGACACCGGGGAGCTTTACACGGCGGAGAGAGAAAAGGGGGCTTTCCTGAACGGGGAGAGGCTCCATGTCAGCGGGGCGGAGAAACTGGAGTCCTGTCTGGTCGAGATGGGGACGGCTCCCTACTACCACCAGTACGCGGACTGGACCTTCCGGGTGGCAAAAGCTCTTTTTCTGGAGAGCCAGGATGTACGAAGAGGCGGTTCCGCCGCCCTCTCCCTGGCGCACATTGCCGCGGGGAGACTGGATGTTATGTATGAAAGGATTCTTCAGCCGTGGGATTATGCTGCCGGCAGCCTGATTCTGGAGGAGGCCGGAGGGAAGCTCACAGACCTGGAGGGCAGGCCGCTGGACTGCTGTGTAAAGACAAGCGTCCTGGCGACAAACGGAGCCGTCCATGAGGAGGCGCTGAAGATCATCCGGCAGGCAGGAGCGGTCAGCGGATGATGACGGCCCGGCTGAATTCCGGCTGAAAGGGAAGGCCGGTTTTCCGGGACTTTACGGATTCGTACAGCTCCGAGGCAAACAGGTCACGGTTATAGGAAAAGGAAGAGAGCGCGGATGCCTTTGCGATCAGGGGCAGGCGGCTCTTTTTTTTGATTTCGGGGAGAAGCTCCAGGCAGCGGCGCATGCCGAGCATCCGGACAAAAGAGGGGGACGCAGCCTGCTCCAGATCTTCTTCCGTCAGGCGCAGAAGCAGATGCAGGAGCGCGCGGTTAATCTGAGTTCTGGTGGTATTTCTGGTTTTCAGCAGTCCGGCAAACTGGGAGAACGAGCGGAACTCCGGAAGAAGGCGGAAAGCACGGCGCAGGAGGTCACCGGGGACATCCAGAAAGGCGGGTCCGGAAAACAGACTGCCGTCCATTCCGGACTTTAATTCGGACAGCCGGTACAGCAGCATTTCCGAGAAATCATCTTCCGTCAGGATACTGTCTGCGGAGAGCTCCCGGCGGTAGAGGGGGAGGCAGGCCGCGGGAACCAGGGCGGAAAGCTTTGCCTCCATGTCCCGGACATCCGGCGCAGAGTGCTCTTCCCCGGACGGATTTCCGGTCAGGAGGGCGCGCACCGCGGATGCGGAGGGGAATTCCTCTCCGCTTCCGGCATCGGTATCGTGATAGCCTGCGCCCCTGCGCCGGACGGTACAGGGACGGATTGGGCTTTTCAGCTTTTTCAGGGCAATACAGTATTCCAGCCCCAGAATATTATTGGGAGAAGAAAGCACATCCGAAAGCTCCCCCTCCGGGACGGAATCCGGAAGAAAGACCCGGAGCGCACCTGCCCTTGCCCTGGGAAAAGACATGCCGGAGGCCAGATTTTTCCGCAGAAGCGCGCGGTATTCCTCCGGTTCCCGGGAAAGAATGTCCGATAGCATGTGGAAGAGGCGCATGCTGCCGCATTCGCTGCCGAACCAGAGCTCGTCCACAGTGCCCAGACCGTCCAGAAGCCGGACGGCACCCTCCGCAAACCGCGGCGCGCTGCCGCAGGAGGCGGCAAGAGGAAGCTCCAGGACAAGATCCGCGCCGCCGGCCAATGCCATCTCCGTCCGCGTGTATTTATCAAAAACAGCGGGGGTTCCCCTCTGCGCAAAGTCTCCGCTCATGACGACAAGCAGAAAATCGGCGCCGGAGAGACGGCGCACCTCCTGCAGCATATAGGCGTGCCCGCTGTGGAACGGATTGTATTCTGCTATCACTGCCGCTGTGCGCATAGAGCCTCCTTGACGACCTTTTTTCCGCCTCTTCGCATCGATTTTCCGGGGCGCTGAACAGTTACGAAAATTGTATCAATTATAGGACACTTTATTTCCCCTGACAATGCGGATTTACCCTTGTACGGTCAGAAATTAGGTACTATAATTAAATCCCGGTGAGGTGTTTTTCCGCCGGAATACAGGAAATTTCATGCGGGACGGCACCGGAGAACAGAAAACGTGTATAGGGAGGTTAACATGAAAGTTCTTGTAATCAACTGCGGCAGTTCATCCTTAAAGTATCAGGTGATTGATTCCGATACCGAAGCAGTTCTGGCAAAGGGACTCTGTGAGAGAATCGGAATTGACGGACGGCTGGTATATCAAAAGGCAGGCCTGGACAAAGAGATCACCGAGGCGGCAATGCCGACGCATAAGGAAGCTATCCAGATGGTGCTGGACGCGCTTCAGAATGAGAAAACCGGTGTGATCAAGTCCCTGAAGGAAATCGACGCGGTGGGCCACAGGGTCGTACACGGCGGAGAGAAGTTTGCCTGCTCTGCAAAGGTTGATGACGAGATGATCAAGGCTCTGGAGGAGTGCTCCGGTCTTGCTCCGCTTCACAATCCGGCGAACCTGATCGGTATCCGTGTGTGCCAGGAGCTGATGCCCGGCGTACCGATGGTGGGCTGCTTCGACACCGCTTTCCATCAGACCATGCCGAAAAAGGCTTATCTTTATCCGATCCCGATTGAATATTACGAAAAGTACGGAATCCGCAAGTACGGCTTCCACGGAACCAGCCACAGCTTTGTTTCCAAGGAAACAGCAAAATTCCTCGGCATGGATCTGAATCATTCCAAAATTATCGTCTGCCACCTGGGCAACGGCGCCTCTGTCAGCGCGGTTGTAAACGGAAAATGCGTGGACACCTCCATGGGACTTACGCCTCTGGCCGGCCTTTGCATGGGAACCCGCTCCGGTGATGTGGATCCCTCTGTGGTGGAATTCCTCGGCAAGAAGCTGAACCTGGACGCTTCCGGTGTTCTGCAGATTCTGAACAAGAAATCCGGCGTATACGGTCTTTCCCGCGGTCTTTCCAGTGATTTCCGCGATCTTGCCAGTGCGGCGGCGGACGGAAACCAGGACGCAAAGGTTGCCCTGGAGGTGTTTGCGTACCGTGTTGTTACCACCATCGGCGCCTATATCGCGGCCATGAACGGTGTGGATGCCATTGCCTTCACCGCGGGAATCGGTGAGAACGACAAGGAAATCCGGAAAGAAATCATGAGCAATTTCACCTACATGGGAATTCAGATTGACGACGAAAAGAACGCTGTCCGCGGAGAAAATGTAAAGATCTCCACCGACGACTCCAAGGTCGCGGTATGCGTTATCCCGACCAACGAGGAGCTTGCCATCTGCAGGGATACCGTGGCAATCCTGAAGGGCTGATTCCGGAAGAAAGGTCTGCTTTTTCGGCACTCACCCGGCAGAAGACCGCGGTGGTCTGAAAGAGGCTGATTCTGAGAGGGTAAGAAGCTTCCGGGAAGCTCCCGGAGGAACAGATAAAACGGCGGCCGGCTTTGCCGGCGCCGCAGGATGAAAAGGAGAAAAAAACAATGGCTAACAATGGTTTTGGAGTACTGATTGACAAGCTGAAAAAGAATCCGAAAAAGATTGTTTTCACAGAGGGCACTGATCCCCGTATCATCGAGGCAACCTCCCGTCTGCTGTCCGGAACTTTCCTTAAGCCGGTTCTGGTAGGAAAGCCGGATGAAATCGCGGCGGCGGCAGAGGAGGCCGGATACAATATCAACGGGGCAGAGATCATCGATCCGGAGAACTATGACCGTTTCGAGGAGATGGTGGATCTGTTCTGCGAGCTGAGAAAGAAAAAAGGCGTGACGCCGGAGCAGGCAAGGGGAATTCTTTCCGCTTCCAACTATTTCGGTACCATGCTGGTCAAGATGGGAGTGGCAGATGCCCTTCTGGGAGGCGCTACCTATTCAACTGCCGATACGGTTCGTCCGGCGCTGCAGCTGATTAAGACAAAGCCCGGAAACAGCATCGTATCCTCCTGCTTCATTATGGTACGTGAGAAGGCTACCGGGGACAACGAAGTGCTTGTTATGGGAGACTGCGCGATCAACATTCATCCTACCGAGGATGACCTGGTGGAGATCGCTGGGGAATCCGCGAAGTGCGGCAGAATTTTCGGCGTAGACCCGAAGGTCGCTTTCCTGAGCTATTCTACACTCGGTTCCGGAAAGGGAGAGGATGTAGATAAAATGCGTAACGCCGCGGCGAAGGCTAAGGAGAAATATCCGGATCTTCCGATCGAGGGAGAAATTCAGTTTGACGCTGCCGTATCTCCCAGGGTTGCGGAGGTAAAATGCCCCGGATCCGCAGTTGCCGGACACGCGAACACCTTTATTTTCCCGGATATCAACGCAGGAAACATCGGATACAAGATCGCGCAGAGACTGGGCGGTTTTGATGCCTACGGACCCATCCTTCTGGGACTGAACGCCCCGATCAACGACCTTTCCAGAGGCTGCAACGCAATGGAGGTTTATTCCATGGCCATTATCACTGCCGCGCTGTCCGATTGAAAAAAACGTTGACAAGGATGGCCTGCCCGTGTATAATCCTTTAAGTGTCTGAGCGATTTTCTGCCGGAACCGGTAAGGATTTTGGCGGTTCAGCATACATATCAGAGTACGAGGAGGTGTTAAAATGTCTATCTGCCCAAAGAATAAATCATCGAAATCGCATAGAGATAAGAGAAGAGCGAACTGGAAAATGTCTGCTCCGACTCTGGTAAGATGCAGCAAGTGCGGCGCTCTTATGATGCCTCACAGAGTCTGCAAGAACTGCGGAACATACAACAAGAAGCAGATCATCAAGATGGATGAGGCATAATGCTTCTCATTCCAGCGTAAATTCAGGCTGTCGGGAAACCGACAGCCTTTCTTTTACTGCATAAGTCCAACCGCAAAGCAGGACCGGGCGCGCGCCTGCAAGCAGAGCCGGTATGCTTTAGCGGCGGCAGCAGGTATGGGCATGCAGAGCCGCGGCGGACTTACGCGGCAGAGAAAGTATGCGTGAGGATTTTTAGTTATCAGAATCCGTCAGGCAGTGGGACAGTCCGCCTGCGGACCAGGAGGGAAAAATGAACAGATATAATACTCCGGTGCGGATCACGCCGCCGGGAAAAGGAGCGGCCGTGCTGATCCCTCTGCTGCGGGTAGAGGGAGAGTGGAACATACTCTTTGAGGTGAGAAATCCTGGAATCGCGCAGGGCGGCGAGATCTGCTTTCCCGGAGGGAAGGTAGAGCCGGGCGAGAAGCCGTCGGATGCCGCCGTCCGCGAGACGCGGGAGGAACTGCTTGTCAGGACAGAGCAGATCCGCTGCGTCGAGGCACAGAACCTGGTCACCGGGCCGGGCGGAAGAGATATTTATTCCTATTCCGGGGTGCTGGAGGGATATCAGAACACCTTTTCGGAGGCGGAGGTGGCGCGGATCTTCACGGTTCCGGTGAAAGAGCTGCTCCGGCAGAGGCCGGAGACCTACGAGGCGCATTACGAGATCCGCCTTCCGGATGATTTTCCCTATGACCAGATTCCCGGAGGGAGAAATTATCCCTGGGCGGTCATCCCGCGAAAGCTCTACTTCTACCGCTATCTGGAGAACCGGATCTGGGGACTTACGGCGGAGCTTCTTCATGCCTTTCTGGAAAATTCCCGAGGCGGAATGGAATTTTCCTGCGCTGACCGGCCGGAGGCTATTGCTTCGCGCGTTCCTTCGCGCAGGGCGCGGTGACGTTGACAGCATTTCTTGTGAAATGCTATAATATCTCCACTTGTGGAACCACACAGGCTGTTTTTTGTATACAGAAAAGGGGAAATATTTAATGAAGGGAAAAAAAATAACGCTGCTTTTCGCTGTAGGACTGAGCATGTCCGTTTTACTTAGCGGATGCTCTTTTGCCCAGTTTACCGAGAAGCTGATCAATATTGTGGAGCCTTCTGCCTCCGGGCAGACCGTGTCCGGCAGCACCCTGGAGGGGGAGGTGTTCCCGGATTACATCGTAAACGAGTCCATAGAGGCGCCGACATTCACGCAGGACCTGAGCGGAACGGTGAATGTAGAGGCCGGTTCCCAGACGACGCTGACGGTGGCGGCCACAGCCTCCGGCGGAGAGGTCAGCTACCAGTGGTATTCCAATAATGTGAACGCCAACGGGGGCGGAACGCTGATCGAGGGAGCCACCGAAGCATCCTACAGTCCGGTCATTCCCGCAAAAGGGGCAGACGCGTCGGTTTCCGCGGCTTCTGCCGCTTCTTCTTCCTCTGCCTCTGTCTCTGCAGATACATCAGGAGAAGCAGTCGTATCATCTTCCGGCACACAGGCAGACCAGACGGCGGACAATACCCAGACAACCTATTATTATGCGGTTGCCATCAACACGGTAAACGGGGAAGTGAATATGACTACCAGCCAGACCATCGGCGTCACCGTGTGGGATAACATGTACTGGGCGCAGAGCGCGGATAACGGCGGCTACCAGTATGTGAACCGGAGCACCGGAAAATTCCCGACCAATACGACCATGACGATTGACGGCGTGGAATATACGTTTAATGCCGACGGGTATATTGTCGATGCCAACGGCAATCTTCTGGATTATGCCACAGGGCAGCAGGCCGGCGGAAGCACGGCCTCTTCTGCCGACGCTTCGCAGGCGGCAGCGCAGAGTACGGATCAGGCGGCAGCCCAGAGTACAGACCAGGCCGCGTCACAGAGTACCGATCAGGCTTCGGACCAGGCGGCAGACCAGGGCGGCGATACTTCAGGACAGTAAGACGGACAAACCGGCGTGAGAACGTACCTGCGCAGCGGGCGGCGGTTTAGCGGCGGCATCCGGAGTGGAGGGAAAAATGAGTGAACTTGTGCGGGTGGCTGTAGACGCCATGGGCGGAGACTATGCCCCGGCCGAGCCGGTAAAGGGCGCTGTGGAAGCGCTTCGGGAAAACAGCGGGATCCGGGTCATCCTGACAGGAGACAAGGATGCTATTGCGCGGGAACTGGAAAAATATCCGGATGTGCCAAAGGACCGTCTGGAAGTGATCCCTACAACCCAGGTCATTGAGACGGGAGAACCTCCTGTTAAGGCGATTCAGGGGAAAAAGGACTCCTCGCTTGTGGTCGGGCTGAATCTGGTCCATAAGGGAGCGGCGGACGCGCTGGTCTCCTCCGGAAGCACGGGCGCCGTGCTGGTCGGGGGACAGGCGATAGCCAAGAAAATCCGGGGTATTCAGAGGGCTCCTCTTGCGCCGCTGATTCCCACGGAAAAGGGAGCTTCCCTTCTGATTGACTGCGGGGCAAATGTAGACGCCCGTCCGGCGCATCTGGTTCAGTTTGCCGTGATCGGCTCGATCTATATGAAGAGCATCTGCGGCATAGAGAATCCGCGGGTCGGACTGGTCAATATCGGCGCAGAGGAGGAAAAAGGCAATGCCCTCTGCAAAGAGACCTACCCGCTGCTGAAGGCCAGAACCGATATCAATTTCATCGGAAATGTGGAGGCGAGGGACATTCCTTCCGGCGCCGCGGATGTCTACGTGACAGAGGCGTTTGTCGGGAATGTCATTCTGAAGATGTACGAGGGCGTAGCGAAGACCCTGCTGAAAGCGGTCAAGAGCGGGATCAAATCCACGCCGGTTTCTTCTCTCGGCGGTCTTCTGATCAAGCCGGCGCTGAAGAAAACACTGACTTCCTTTGACATCAGCAGCTACGGCGGGGCTCCCCTGCTGGGACTCCAGGGGCTTGTGGTCAAGACACACGGCAGTTCCAAGGCGAAGGAAATCAAGAACACGATTCTCCAGTGCATCCAGTTTAAGGAAGAGGATGTAAACGGGAAGATTCAGGAATTCCTTCGCAAAGAGAAAGAAGAAAAAGCCGCGGGAGGGCAGGAGTCCGCGGAATAAACAAATACAATAAGAAAGAAAACGGGGCTGCTGCTTTCCATGCATAGTTGTGTCATTCCGGAAGAATTATGCACTGCATGCGTAAGGCGGCAGCCCCTTATGACGGATTCTGCGGGAGCCAGGAGCAGGCAGCCTGGAAAGGAACCTGCTGCGTTCCGGGAGACCTTAGGAGAGACAGAGATGGATCAGAGATCAAAATTAAAAGAACTGGAAGAGAAAACCGGACACCGGTTTCAGGATTTTCATCTGCTGGAGCAGGCAGTGATACACAGCTCCTACGCGAATGAAAAGAGACTGGGGCACCTGGGCTGCAACGAGAGGCTGGAATTTCTGGGAGACGCGGTGCTGGAGGTGGTTTCCAGCGAGTATCTGTACCGGAATTATCCGGAGATGCCGGAGGGACAGCTGACGAAGCTGCGCGCCAGCCTGGTCTGCGAGCCCACGCTGGCGGAGGACGCGGGGCAGATTCATCTGGGAGAATATCTGATCCTGGGCAAGGGGGAAGAGGCCTCCGGGGGCAGAAAAAGAGCTTCGATTGTTTCCGATGCCCTGGAGGCGGTCATCGGCGCCATTTTTCTGGACGGGGGCTTTGACGCGGCAAAGGCATTCATCCTCCGCTATGTGATGAACGATGTGGAGAATAAAAGGCTCTTCCACGACAGCAAGACCATGCTGCAGGAGCTGCTGCAGGCCGAAGGAAGAGAAACCGCGGTCTATGAGCTGGTAGAGGAGTCCGGGCCGGACCACAATAAGAAATTTACGGTGGAGGCCCGTCTGGGGACGGAAGTGCTGGGAACCGGCACCGGCCACTCCAAAAAGGCCGCGGAACAGCAGGCGGCATATCACGCGATCTGCATGCTGAAAAAATCGTAAGAGGAATTCCTATGTACTTAAAATATATGGAAATTCAGGGCTTTAAGTCCTTTGCCAATAAAATACGGCTGGAGCTGCACGAGGGTGTTACCGGCATTGTGGGACCGAACGGCAGCGGAAAGAGTAATGTGGCGGATGCCGTGAGATGGGTGCTTGGCGAGCAGAGCGCCCGGCAGCTTCGCGGCGGAAACATGCAGGACGTTATTTTTTCCGGTACCGAGAACCGGAAGCCGCTGGGATTTGCCTCTGTGGCCATTACCCTGGATAACGCGGACAGAGCACTGAAATTCGACGCGGATGAAGTGACGGTAACGCGGAGGCTGTATCGCTCCGGCGAGAGTGAGTATCAGCTGAACGGGGTAAACTGCCGCCTGCGTGACATCAACGAATTGTTCTATGACACCGGTATCGGAAAAGAAGGATATTCCATTATCGGCCAGGGACAGATTGACCAGATCTTAAGCGGCAAGCCGGAGGACCGCCGCGCCCTCTTCGATGAGGCGGCGGGAATCGTTAAGTTTAAGAGAAGAAAGGCGGCCTCGCTGAAGAAGCTGGAGGAAGAGCAGTCCAACCTGACCAGGGTGAACGACATCATCGCGGAGCTGGAGCACCAGCTCGGCCCGCTGGAAAAACAGGCGGAGAAGGCAGGCGAATATCTGAAGAAGAGAGACCGGCTGCGAAACCTGGATATCCAGCTCTTTCTGGCAGATTCCGAGCACACGGAGAAGCAGCGGAAGGAGATTTCCGAAAAGAAAACCATCGCCGGGAACCAGCTGGCGGAAATCAACGCGGCATTCGAGGAAACCCGCCGGGAATACGACCAGGTGGAAAATCAGCTGGAGACGATTGACCGGAAAATCGCGGACATGAAGGAGCAGGCGCAGCAGGCCGCCCTGAAAAAGCAGGAGGCGGAGGGACGCGTCAATGTGCTGAAGGAGCAGATCCATACCTCCCGGATGAACAGCGATATCTATCGGAGACGCCTGGAGGCCGTCGGGAAGGACAGGGAGCGGCGGCTGGCAGAGCAGAAGGAGGAGCAGGCAAAAAGAGATGGACTGAACCGGAAGCTGGAGGCTGCCCTTGCGGAAAAAACAGCGAAGGAAAAAGCGGCCGCCGCCGTTCAGGAGGAGATTGACAGAAAGACCAGGGACGAGTCCCAGGGAAAAAACGACACCATTTCCCTTCTGAACAACCGCTCCTCGATCCGGGAAAAAATGCAGCGCTATGACACCATGGCGGAGCAGATCGGGATCCGGAAATCGGAGCTGGCCTCCCGCATGCTGCAGATGAAGGGCGAGGCGGACCAGGTGCAGCAGCAGCTTTCTTCCCTGGACAGGGAGCTGCAGGATGTCACGGACGCCGGAAACCGGAAGAGACAGGAGATCGAACAGACGGAACAGCAGCTGGAGGAGCTGAAGATCCGCCTGGACAGGCAGAACAAGCAGCTGGAAATCGGGCAGACGGCCTATCACAGAGAGTCTTCCCGTCTGGAATCGCTCCGCAATATCACCGAGCGGTACGAGGGGTACGGAAACAGCATCAAAAAGGTCATGGAGCAGAAGGAAAACAATCCGGGCATCCATGGCGTTGTCGCGGACCTGATCAAGACAGAAAAGAAATACGAGACGGCCATTGAAACCGCGCTCGGAGGCAGTCTCCAGAATATTGTCACAGACAATGAAAACACAGCGAAATATCTGATTAACTACCTGAAAAAAGGACACTACGGGAGAGCCACCTTTCTCCCCCTGACATCCATGCGGGAGGAACAGCCTTTCGGAAACACCGCTGTCCTGCGGGAACCCGGTGTTCTGGGCAAGGCGGATGAACTGGTCAGCTGTGACCCGATTTACCGCGGCGTCGTCCGGAGGCTGCTGGGCAGAACCGTTGTCGTGGATCAGATTGATCACGCCATCGCGGTGGGCAGGCGGTATCATCAGTCGGTCCGGATGGTGACCCTGGAGGGCGAGCTTCTCAGCCCCGGAGGCTCTATGACGGGAGGCTCCTTCCGCTATAACAGCAATCTTCTCGGCAGGAGAAGAGAGATTGAGGAGCTGGAGAAGAGCGTCCGTCAGCTGAAAACCGAGATGGCGGGACTGCAGAAGAAAATCGAGGCAGACCGCACGGAGAGAAACCGTCTGCGGGATCTGCAGAATACGCAGAATGAAGAGCTGCAGAAGCTGTTTCTCCGGCAGAATACCGCGAGGGTAAACAGGGACGCGGGACTGGAAAAAACGGCCTCCTTCCGCAGCAGTTATCAGAAGCTGCAGCAGGAGAGAGGGGAGATCGAGGGACAGCTGGCGGAAATCGCGCGGAAGAGATCCGTAATCTCTCTGGAGCTGGATGAATCCAAAGAACAGGAGGACAGGCTGACGGCATCCATCCGGGATCTGCAGGAAGAGCTGAAGAGCCTGCGGGAGAAGGAACAGCAGGCACTCCGGGAACAGGACGCGGCCAGGCTTTCCTTTTCCAGGGTACAGCAGATGGGCGCCTTTATCGACGAGCGCCTGCAGGCAGCCGGAGAGGAACTGGAGAGACTGGAGGAAGAAAAGACCCGCCTGGAATCTGTACTGAATTCCGGGACGGGGGACATCTCCGGAAAGGAAGCGGAAATCGAGAAGATCCGGGCGGAAGCGGAAGGCTTTGGCCGGGACGCCGAAGCCTGCGGAACCGCGGCGGAAAAGCTGACGGAGCAGAAGGAAGAGTTAAATCGCTCCCACAGACAGTTTTTCGAGAAGAGGGACGAGCTTTCCGGGCAGAAAAACCGGATGGAGCAGGAATGCTTTCGGCTGCAGTCGCAGGAAGAAAAGCTGGACGAGGCAAGAGAAAACCAGATCAATTATCTCTATGAGGAATATGAGCTGACGCCTGATCAGGCGGAGAAATTCGTGTTTGACGAGATCCCGGAGCGCGGCGCTCTCCGGAAGGAGATCACGGCGCTGAAAACCGCCATCCGTCAGATGGGAAGCGTCAATGTAAACGCGGTGGAGGAATACCGGGAGTTGAAGGAGAGGTATGATTTCCTTCACGGCCAGCAGCAGGACCTGGTTAAGGCGGCCGGCCAGCTGCAGGGGATTATTGCGGAGCTGGACGAAGGCATGCGCAGACAGTTCCGGGAAAAATTCAGGGATATCCGCACGGAGTTCGACAAGGTTTTCAAGGAGCTGTTCGGAGGAGGAAAGGGAACCCTGGAGCTGGCGGACGAGGAGGACATTCTGGAGTCAGGCATCGTCATTATCTCGCAGCCGCCGGGGAAAAAGCTGCAGAATATGATGCAGCTCTCCGGAGGAGAAAAAGCGCTGACCGCGATTGCCCTTCTGTTCGCGATCCAGAACCTGAAGCCCTCCCCCTTCTGCCTTCTGGATGAGATTGAGGCAGCGCTGGACGACAGCAACGTGGGGCGGTTTGCCGGCTACCTGCACAAGTTGACAAAGCACACCCAGTTTATTATCATAACGCATAGGCGCGGGACGATGGCGTCCGCGGACCGGTTGTACGGAATTACTATGCAGGAAAAGGGAGTTTCCACGCTGGTTTCCGTCGACCTGATCGAGTCCCAGCTGGACAAGTAGAAAAGCAGACAAGACGGCAGCGGTGCCGGGAATCGGGAGAAGAAGGAGATGGCAGAGGGATTTTTCAGCCGTCTGTTTCACGGGCTGACAAAAAGCCGGAAGCAGATGTCCGAGGGTCTGGACGAGGCGTTCGGATGTTCGGAGATAAACGATGAATTTTACGATAACCTGGAAGAAACGCTGGTCATGAGCGACATCGGCATAGAGACCACGGAAACGGTTATCGAAAACCTGAAGATTCTGGTGGATGATTACGGAATCACAAAGCCCTCCGAGTGCAGAAAGCTGCTGGCGGACTGCCTGAAAAACCAGATGAAGGTCGGAACCACAGATTACGCGTTCGAGCGCGAAAAATCGGTCGTCCTGGTCATCGGCGTCAACGGGGTGGGGAAAACTACTACGGTCGGCAAGCTGGCCGCCAAGCTGAAGAAACAGAAAAGGCGTGTCCTGGTGGCTGCCGCGGACACCTTCCGCGCGGCGGCGACCGAGCAGCTGCAGACCTGGACCAACCGGGCAGGTGTGGAGATTGTGACGGGACAGGAAGGCTCCGACCCAGCCGCCGTTGTCTACGACGCGGTTGCCGCCGCCAAGGCGAGAAAGACGGATGTCCTTCTGGTCGATACGGCAGGAAGGCTCCACAACAAAAAGAATCTGATGCAGGAGCTTCAGAAAATCTACCGCATTCTGGACAAGGAATACGCGGAGGCGCATCTGGAAACCCTGCTTGTCCTGGACGGGACGACCGGGCAGAATGCCATCTCCCAGGCAAAAAGCTTTCAGGAGATTGCGGACATCACGGGCATTATCCTGACGAAGCTGGATGGGACGGCAAAGGGCGGCATAGCCATAGCCGTGCAGTCGGAGCTGGAAATACCCGTAAAATATATCGGAGTAGGAGAGCAGATCGACGATCTGCAGAAATTTGATCCCGACGTTTTTGTGGACGCTTTACTGGACACAGCGGACAGATAGGGGATGCAGGCATCGGCGGACAGGGACAGAAAGAGTGAAAAAATGGAACAGACAGAACTGACACTGGACAAATTTGAAGAGGCATCGGAAGTTGTCAAGCGGGTCACCGCAGATACCAAGCTCATCTACAGCGAACACTTCAGCCGTATGACGGGAAACAAGGTTTACCTGAAGCCGGAGAATATGCAGGTAACAGGCGCCTATAAGATCCGCGGAGCCTACTATAAAATCAGCACGCTCACCGAGGAAGAGAGGCAGCGCGGGCTGATCACCGCCTCTGCCGGAAACCACGCGCAGGGTGTCGCCTACGCCGCAAGGGTGTACGGCTGCAAGGCCGTCATCGTCATGCCTACCACCACACCGCTGATCAAGGTCGAGCGCACCAGGAACTACGGGGCGGAGGTCGTCCTGTACGGGGATGTCTACGACGACGCCTGCGCAAAGGCGCTGGAGCTGGCGGCGGAAAACGGATACACGTTCATCCACCCGTTTGACGACCTGACCGTCGCGACGGGGCAGGGGACAATTGCCATGGAGATCGTCAAGGAGCTTCCGCTGGTGGATTATATTCTGGTTCCGATTGGCGGGGGCGGCCTGGCAACCGGCATCTCCACGCTGACTAAAATGCTGAACCCGAAGATCAAGGTGATCGGCGTAGAGCCGGCAGGGGCGAACTGCCTGCAGGTATCTCTGGAGAAGGGGGAGGTCACGACGCTTCCTTCCGTAAACACGATCGCGGACGGCACCGCTGTGAAGCGCCCCGGAGAGAAAATCTTCCCGTATCTTCAGAAAAACCTGGACGACGTCATTACCGTATCGGATGAAGAACTGGTCGTGGCTTTTCTGGATATGGTGGAAAACCATAAGATGATTGTGGAAAATTCAGGCCTCCTGACGGTGGCCGCCCTGAAGCACTTAAACTGCAGGGATAAGAAGGTGGCTGCTGTTATGTCCGGCGGAAATATGGATGTCATCACCATGTCCTCTGTGGTGCAGAACGGCCTGATCGCCAGAGACCGGATCTTCACGGTGTCTGTCCTGCTCCCGGACCGTCCGGGAGAGCTGGTGCGGGTTTCTTCCGTCATCGCGGACAAGAAGGGAAATGTCATCAAGCTGGAGCACAACCAGTTCTACAGCACAAACCGCAATGCCGCGGTAGAGCTCCGCATTACGCTGGAAGCATTCGGAACAGAGCACAAGAAGGAGATCCTTGCCGCCCTGGAGGATGCCGGCTTTAATCCGAAGCTGGCTCACACAAATCTGTGAAGAAAACAGGCAGGCCGGCTGCCGGCCTGTCAAGGTAACCCGCTGTCCCGGAATACGACGGAATGAGTAAAAAGATCAGAGAGAAAAAAAGCACACTGTTCAGCCTTCTGTTTATCGCCGCGGTCATTCTTCTGACGCTGTGGAGTCTTTCACGCGCGGAAGATCCGGATAAGCTGATCGAGGATATCAAAAACGCCAGTCCGGTCTTTCTGGTCCTGGCGGTTCTTTGTGTACTTATTTTTGTCTGTCTGCAGGGCGTCGTGATCTGGCTGCAGTGCCGCTCCCTGAAGCTGCAGGAAAGCCTCTGGCGCTGCATCCTGATTGCCTTCCACGGATATTTTTACTGCAGCATCACACCGATGCAGAGCGGCGGCCCCCCGATCCAGATCTACGATCTGAAGAAGGAGGGAATCCACATCTCTGTCGGAACGCTGATTATTCTGATGGAGACTTTTCTTTTTAAGGTCGTTCTGGTCATTCTCAGCCTGGGAATGCTGCTTTTCGGACACAACCTGATGCGCCGGTATATCTGGCCGGGGCTTTTTTTCTTTATCCTGGGTACGATACTTACCTGTGGAATCGTGGTCCTGATCTATCTCTCCATGTTTCATTCCGGCCTGCTCCGGAGACTGATTCTCTGGTTTTTCCGGAAGCTGGAAAAACACCACCTGATCCGCAGTAAGGAAGGACGGGTGGAGAAGCTTATCTCGGCGATGGATAAATACCGCGCGGCGGCGGGATATTTCCGGAATCAGAGAAAGCTGTCGGTTCTCCTGCTGGCTGTTACCATGCTGCAGAGACTTGCTTATTTTTCCACCACCTATTTTATCTACCGCAGCTTCGGACTCCACGGGGTCTCCTACTGGACGATTGTACTGCTCCAGGCGGCCATCAGTATCTGCGCGGATATGCTTCCGATTCCCGGCGGGGTCGGAATCACAGAGGCACTGTTCCAGGTCTTTTTCCGGGACATCTTCGGGGCTATGACCATTCCGGGACTCTGCCTGTCCAGAGGAATCACCTTCTATGCCCAGCTTCTGTTCTGCGGCATTTTCAGCATCGCCGCCCGTGTGGCATTCCGGGTGGACAAGTCCCGGCTGGGTTTCTTTCAGACCTCATTTATCGTTCCGGAGGATGCACCGTAATATGCAGAAGATCAATTATCAGCGTGAAATGGAACAAATTCTTGCGGAAGAGACGGCGGCCGGCCGTGTGCCGAAACTGCTTCTCCACAGCTGCTGCGCGCCCTGCAGCAGTTATGTCCTGGAGTATCTTTCCGGATATTTTCAGATCACAGACTTCTTTTATAATCCCAACATCTCCCCGGGGGACGAGTACAGGAAACGGTCGGAGGAACTGAAACGGCTGATCCGGTCCATGCCGCTTAAAAACCCGGTGGCCTTTGTGGAGGGAACCTACTGCCCGGAGAAATTTTTTCAGATGTCCATGGGACTGGAGGATGTCCCGGAGGGTGGGGAGAGGTGCTTCCGCTGTTATGAGATGCGTCTGCGGGAGGCTGCGGAGGAGGCACAGAAGCGATCCTGTGACTATTTTACCACCACGCTCTCCATCAGCCCCCTGAAAAACGCGCAGAAGCTGAATGAGATCGGACTGCGGCTGGAAAAGGAGTATCATGTCCGCTATCTGGTCTCGGACTTCAAGAAAAAAAACGGGTATCAGAGGTCTGTAGAGCTGTCCGGGATCTACGGCCTGTACAGGCAGAATTACTGCGGCTGCGTTTTCTCCAGGAAAGAGGCGCAGGAAAGGGAAAAGAAAAAACAGCAGCAGCTGTAATGATACATGGCAGCAGAGTAGTATTTTTTCAGAAAAGGAGACAGGAGACATGGCACAGTTATGGGGAGGCCGTTTTACCAAAGAGACCGACAGGCTCGTATACAATTTCAACGCGTCCATCGGTTTTGATCAGAAATTTTACCGTCAGGACATCCGGGGCAGCATTGCCCATGTGAAAATGCTGGCTAAGCAGAACATCCTGACAGAAGAAGAGAGAGATACCATCATCCGCGGCCTGGAGGGGATTCAGAGGGATGTAGAGAACGGAACGCTGAAAATCACCTCCGAGTATGAGGATATTCACAGCTTTGTGGAGGCAAATCTGATTGAGCGGATCGGGGACACCGGGAAAAAGCTGCACACGGGAAGAAGCCGGAATGACCAGGTGGCGCTGGATATGAAGCTGTATGTGCGGGACGAGATCGACGAGACGGAGAGCCTACTCAAGACCCTCCTGTCTGTCATAGACCGCATCATGAGGGAAAATGTGCACACGTATATGCCGGGATTCACCCATCTGCAGAAAGCCCAGCCCGTCACGCTGGCGCACCATTTCGGCGCCTATTTTGAGATGTTCCGCCGTGACCGGGAGCGTCTTCTGGACGTCCGGAAGAGGATGAATACCTGTCCCCTGGGCGCGGGGGCGCTTGCCGGGACCACCTATCCGCTGGACCGTGACTACACCGCCCGTCTGCTGGATTTTGACGGGCCGACCCGCAACAGCATGGACTCTGTCTCGGACAGGGACTATGTCATCGAGCTGCTTAGCGCGCTCTCCACGATTATGATGCACCTGAGCCGGTTCAGCGAGGAAATCTGTATCTGGAATACGAATGAGTATCGCTTTGTAGAGATCGACGACGCCTACAGCACCGGAAGCTCCATCATGCCGCAGAAGAAAAATCCCGACATTGCGGAGCTGGTCAGGGGAAAAACGGGAAGGGTCTATGGTGCGCTGATCACCATGCTGACGGCGATGAAGGGGCTTCCGCTGGCCTATAACAAGGACATGCAGGAGGACAAGGAGCTGACCTTTGACGCCATCGACACGGTGAAGGGCTGCCTGGCTTTGTTTACCGGCATGCTTGATACCATGAAATTCCGGAAGGATGTCATGGAAGCCTCCGCCCGCCGCGGATTTACCAATGCGACGGACGCTGCGGATTATCTGGTGGGAAAGGGTGTTCCCTTCCGGGACGCGCACGGCATTATCGGCCGGCTGGTCCTGCACTGCATTGACAGAGGCTGCGCCCTGGACGATCTGTCGCTGGAGGAATTCCGTTCCTTTGACAGCCATTTTGACCGGGATATTTACGATGCCATCAGCATGAAAAACTGCGTGGAGAGAAGAAATACCGCCGGTGCGCCGGGACCGGCCGCCATGGCCGCGGAGCTGGAGGCGGACAGGGAATATCTGGATCGAACCTGATCCGAAGGACGTCGGAATCGGCTTTTTGCATAATTTTCTCTTGCAATTCTCGTGCAGAAAGTCTATAATACGCAAATGACGCACATATGTACGCGTGAGAAAGACACCGCAGAGGAGAGTTTCACCTGCAGATCCGGAAGGACGCACATGTGTACGACTGGGAAAGACAAGCAGAGAGTCATATGTCATCATTACAGGAGTCTAGGTCATGGAGATGGAGAAGAAACTGAGAGTAGGTATTCTGGGAGCAACAGGAATGGTCGGACAGCGTTTTGTCACGCTGATGGAGAATCATCCCTGGTTTCAGCCGGTTGTGCTGGCGGCAAGCGCCAGAAGCGCGGGACAGACTTACGAGGAGGCTGTGGGCGGACGCTGGAAAATGGAAACGCCCATGCCGGAGTATGTGAAGAACATGCAGGTGCTGAACATCGACGAGATCGATAAAATCGCATCTATGGTAGATTTCGTCTTCTGCGCCCTGAACATGCCGAAGGATCAGATCCGCGAGGTGGAGGAACGGTACGCGAAGGCGGAGGTTCCGGTTGTGTCCAACAACAGTGCGCACCGCTGGACGCCGGATGTTCCCATGGTTGTTCCGGAAATCAACGACAGCCATTTTGATGTCATTCCCTTCCAGAGAAAAAGACTGGGGACGGCAAGAGGATTTATCGCGGTAAAACCGAACTGTTCTATCCAGAGCTACGCGCCGATCTTAAGCGCATGGAAAAAGTTCGAGCCGACAGAGGCTGTGGTCTCTACCTACCAGGCTATTTCCGGAGCCGGAAAGACCTTTAAGGAATGGCCGGAGATGATGGGAAACATCATTCCCTTCATCAGCGGGGAGGAAGAGAAGAGCGAGCAGGAGCCGCTTCGTCTGTGGGGAAGCATTCAGAACGGAGAAATTGTAAAATCCGACTGCATGAAGATTTCCGCCCAGTGCATCCGCGTGCCTGTCCTGAACGGACACACGGCTACCGTCAGCCTGAACTTCAGACAGAATCCTTCCATGGAGGAGCTGGTGGAAGCGGCAGAATCCTTCCGGGGCTATCCGCAGGAACACAGCCTTCCCAGCGCGCCGAAGCAGTTTATCCAGTATCTGAGGGAGGACGACCGTCCGCAGGTCAGCAAGGATGTGAATTTTGAAAACGGGATGGGCATTTCCTTCGGGCGTCTGCGCAAGGACACCATCTTCGACTGGAAGTTTGTCGGCCTCTCCCACAACACGCTCCGCGGGGCGGCCGGAGGCGCTGTCCTCAGCGCGGAGACACTGGTTTCCAAGGGCTACATTACCGCAAAATAAAATCCGGCCCGGCCGGGCAGAAATACAGGCAGGAATCATACGGAATGGGAAAATCCTTATACATTGCAGAAAAGCCGTCCGTGGCGCAGGAATTCGGGAAGGCGCTGCATGAAAATCTCCGGCGGATGGACGGCTATCTGGAATCCGACAGCAGTGTGGTTACCTGGTGCGTGGGGCACCTGGTAACCATGAGCTATCCGGAAAAATATGACGAGAAATACAGGCGGTGGTCCTTCGATACACTGCCTTTTTTGCCGCAGAAATTTAAATATGAGGTAATCGGAAGTGTCAAAAAACAGTTTGACATTGTGAAGGGGCTTCTGAACCGGGAGGATGTAGACACCATCTATGTCTGCACGGACTCCGGGCGGGAGGGAGAATATATCTACCGCCTTGTGGCAATGATGGCAGAGGTGCCGGCTTCCAGAAGCCAGAAGAGAGTGTGGATTGATTCTCAGACGGAGGAGGAAATTCTCCGCGGGATCCGCGAGGCAAAGGATATTTCCGCCTATGACCATCTGGCTTCCGCTGCGTTCCTCCGGGCAAAAGAGGATTATCTGATGGGAATCAACTTTTCCCGCGCGCTCTCCCTGCGGTATTCCTTTGCTGTCACAGACTATCTGGGGCAGAAATACCAGGCCATTTCCGTCGGAAGGGTTATGACCTGTGTGCTGGGAATGGTTGTACGGCGGGAGAGAGAAATCCGAAGCTTTGTCAAAACACCGTTTTACCGGGTGGCTGCTACCCTTCGGCTGCAGGACAGGAGCTTTGAGGGAGAGTGGAGAGCCGTGGAGGGCAGCCGGTATTTTCAGAGCCCGAAGCTCTACAAGGAAAACGGGTTCCGCGAAAAAAAGGATGCGCAGGAGCTGATTCGACTGCTGGAGGGACAGCCCTCTCAGGATGCTTTGGTGGAAAAGCTGGAAAAAAAGAAAACCAGAAAAAATCCGCCTCTCCTCTACAACCTGGCGGAGATCCAGAACGACTGTTCCCGCATGTTCCGGATCAGCCCGGACGCCACCTTGAACATCATTCAGGAGCTTTATGAGAAAAAACTGGTCACGTATCCCAGGACAGACGCCAGGGTCCTATCCACGGCCATTGCCAGGGAAATTAACAGGAACCTGTCCGGACTGAGAAACTATGGGCCGGCCGCAGGCTTTGCTTCGGAGATCCTGCAAAGCGGCAGCTGGAAGGGAATCGCAAAGACCCGTTACACGAATGACAGCCAGATTACAGACCATTATGCCATTATCCCCACCGGGCAGGGTCTGAACAGCTTAAAGCAGTTAAGTCCGGTGTCACAGAAGGTTTATGACGTCATTGTGCGGAGATTCCTGTGCATTTTCTATCCGCCTGCGGTTTACACGAAAATCGCGCTGACAGCGTGCATGCATATGGCAGGCTTTCCGGAGGGGAAGGAGTCGGACGAGCGGTTTTTCGCGAATTTCAGCGTCCTGACCGAAGAAGGATATCTGAAAGCTGCCTACCGCCCCCGCGCTTCAGCCGCAGAAAGCACAGCCCCAGGACAGGCGGAAAATACGGGGACGGCCGGAAAGAAAAAGGGGGCTGCGGCGGAGAATTCCCCCGCGGGAGAAGAAGACGGAAATCCGGAAGAGACCTCCTGCGACAGCAGTCTCCTGGAGGCTCTCTCGGGTCTGAAAAAAGGAAGCGCTCTGCCGGTGGAGGGCTATGCGGTAAAGGAGGGTGAGACATCACCGCCCAAGCGTTATTCCTCCGGTTCCATGATTCTGGCTATGGAAAACGCCGGTCAGCTGATCGAGGACGAGGAGCTCCGTGAGCAGATCCGCGGAAGCGGGATCGGAACCTCCGCGACACGGGCAGAGATTCTGAAAAAGCTTTTTCACATCAGGTATCTCTCCCTGAACAAAAAGACACAGATTATCACACCGACCCAGATGGGAGAAATGGTTTTTGATGTGGTGAACTGCTCCATCCGGTCACTGCTGAATCCGGAACTGACCGCAAGCTGGGAAAAGGGCCTCACCTATGTGGCGGAGGGAACCATACAGGAAGAGGAATATATGAAAAAACTGGAGAACTTTGTGGCGAAACACACCAATCAGGTGAAACAGACGGATCACCGGGCTTACCTGAGACGGTTTTTTGATGCTTCCGCTCCCTATTACAGAAAGACATCCGCAAAGACACGCGGGAAACGAAATCCGAATTCGGAAACAGGAGATAAAAATGTTAAAGTACGCGACAATTAAAGAGCTTTTTAATCTGGATGAGACGCTGGCGAAACCTCTGCTGGAGAGCCGGACCTGGCCCTGGGAGGTTCTCCCGCTTATTCATGATTATATTCTTCAGATCGGTCCGACTCTCCCTTCGGAGGAATATGAACAGAGGGAGGAGGGCGTCTGGATTGCCAGATCCGCAAAAATATGGCCGACGGTATCCATTACAGGCCCCTGTATTGTTGGAAAAGAGGCGGAGCTGCGCCAGTGCGCCTTTATCCGCGGAAATGCCATCATCGGCGAGCATGCGGTAGTCGGAAACTCTACCGAGCTGAAAAATGTCATTCTGTTTAACTTTGTGGAAGCTCCTCACTATAATTATGTCGGAGATTCTATTCTGGGCTTTCATGCCCACATGGGAGCCGGATCTATCACCAGCAACATCAAATCCGATCGGAAAAACATTGTGATAAAGGGAGAGGACGGAACCATAGAGACGGGAATGCGCAAAATCGGCGCAATGCTCGGCGACTGGACCGAGATCGGGTGCGGTTCTGTACTGAATCCGGGAAGCGTCATCGGCGCCCACACAAACGTCTATCCGCTTTCCAGCATCCGCGGGATCATTCCGCCAAATTCCATTTACAAACGCGAAGGGGAGATTGTACCGAAGCGTTAAAATCAGATTTTTTCCGGTATATTTTTTATACACCTGTTTTTTACACATATGTCCGGCAGAAGGGACATTCCCGCACAAGGCAGTCTGTCTGGCGGCCGGATAAGAATTCCCCCTTTACTTGCCTCCTGTTTTATGCGAAAATACAGGCAGCTTAATGGCTATATGATTACATTTTGAAAGGAGTTATACGATGATTTATTCACAGGAAGTAGAAGATATGTGCGTTGTGCATCAGGGCGTACATCATGGTGCTGCTCCTATTCCCGAAGAAGCAAAATGGGTTAAGAGCAGGGAAGTAAAGGATATTTCCGGTTTCACTCATGGTGTAGGCTGGTGCGCTCCCCAGCAGGGCTGCTGCAAGCTGTCCCTGAACGTAAAGGAGGGCGTAATCCAGGAGGCTCTGATCGAGACTATCGGCTGCTCCGGTATGACCCATTCTGCGGCTATGGCGGCAGAGATTCTTCCCGGCCTGACGGTTCTGGAAGCTCTGAACACAGATCTGGTATGTGATGCCATTAATACCGCAATGAGAGAGCTGTTCCTGCAGATTGCCTACGGACGTTCCCAGAGCGCCTTCTCCGAGGACGGACTTCAGATCGGCGCCGGTCTGGAAGATCTTGGAAAGGGTCATCGCTCCCAGGTCGGAACCATGTACAGCACCCTGAAAAAAGGCCCCCGTTATCTGGAAATGACAGACGGCTATGTAAAAGAGCTGGCTCTGGATGAGAATGACGAGATCATCGGTTACAAGTTTATCAACTTTGGAAAGATGATGGACTTCATCAAGGCCGGAGACGATGCCAATACCGCATTCGAGAAGGCTTCCGGTCAGTACGGCCGTGTCGCAGATGCAGTTAAGTTCATTGATCCGAGAAAAGAGTAACAGGGGAGGACGAAAGAAATGGCTTTATTTGAATCATACGAGAGAAGAGAAAAACAGATTCTGGCAAAGCTTTCCGAGTATGGGATCGGTTCTATTGAAGAGGCTGCTGAAATCACTAAGGCCGCGGGACTGGATGTTTATCATATGGTAGAGAATATTCAGCCGATCTGTTTTGAAAACGCAAAATGGGCATACACCGTAGGCGCCGCCATTGCCATCAAGAAGAACTGCCGCAAGGCATCCGAGGCAGCCGCGGCCATCGGAGAGGGACTTCAGTCCTTCTGCATCCCCGGTTCCGTCGCAGACCGCCGGAAGGTCGGACTTGGCCACGGCAATCTCGGAAAGATGCTTCTGGAAGAGGATACCGAGTGCTTCGCGTTTCTGGCAGGCCACGAGTCCTTTGCGGCGGCAGAGGGCGCTATCGGCATTGCGGAGAAGGCAAACAAGGTTCGTAAAAAACCGCTCCGCGTTATCCTGAACGGACTTGGCAAGGACGCCGCCAAGATCATTTCCCGTGTAAACGGATTTACCTATGTAGAGACCGAGTACAACTATAAGACCGGCGAGCTGACAGAGCTTTCCCGCACCTGCTACAGCAAGGATCCCAACGGGGCCCGCGCAAAGGTTAACTGCTACGGGGCAGACGACGTGCAGGAAGGTGTTGCCATCATGTGGCATGAGAATGTGGATGTCTCCATTACCGGAAACTCCACCAACCCGACCCGTTTCCAGCATCCGGTTGCAGGTACCTACAAGAAAGAGCGTATCGAAGCAGGAAAGAAGTACTTCTCCGTTGCTTCCGGCGGCGGTACAGGACGTACCCTTCATCCGGATAACATGGCGGCCGGCCCTGCTTCCTATGGTATGACTGATACCATGGGACGTATGCACAGCGATGCACAGTTCGCAGGATCTTCCTCCGTTCCGGCCCACGTAGAGATGATGGGACTGATCGGCGCAGGAAACAACCCGATGGTCGGCATGACCGTAGCGGTTGCCGTCAGTGTCGAGCAGGCGGCAGAAGCCGGGAAGTTCTGAAAAATCGCCTGACCATCATTGTCTGGCTTTTTGCAGGCAAGCGTCAAATCAAAAAATTTATACAACATTAAATCCGGTCCGTGCGGCCCTGCGGTTTCATCGTCAACTGAATTTCCGCAGAAGCGCACAGACCGGATTTTTTCGCAAAATGTTAAATGCCGGAGAAGAAGCAGGCAGTGAGTTGTGAAATTTGCTGTCATTCAACAACATTCTTCCGGCACATTTAGACAGAATAACAGTTTCCTGCCTTCTTTCTGTAATGCTATAATACATACTTATGAGATTTTTTAATTTTTCATGAGGAAAAAAGAATGATCAAGAAAATTATTGCAATCGTTGTGATTTTTGTGGCAGCCGTTGGTGGCGTCGCCATGCTCTATGTGACAAACCTTCTGGGACAGGTGAATCATGTGGACGGGACGGAAAACACGGCGGACGTAACCGGTCTGCAGGCGGTAAACGCAACATCAGAAGGCGGGAACAGCGTCGACCTGACAGGAATTGATACGAACGTCCTCTCGGATGCTGACATCAAAAACATCCTGATTATCGGTCAGGATCGCCGGGAGGGAGAGACCGGCCGCACCCGTTCGGACACGATGATTATCTGCAGCATCAACACAAAGACGAACAAGATCTATCTGACATCCCTGATGCGTGACATGTATGTCCCGATTCCCGGTTATGGGGCAAACAGAATCAACGCGGCTTATGTGTTCGGCGGCATGGATCTGCTGGATTCCGTCATTGAACAGGATTTCGGCGTCAAAATTGACGGAAATGTAGAAGTAGACTTCGACGGATTCCTGACAGCGATTTCCGAACTGGCTCCTCTGGATATCGAACTTACCCAGGAGGAAGCAGAGTACATGATGACACATCCGCTGGATGGAACCATCAAGGAAGGGGATGCTCCTTGGGATCTGCACGAGGGAGTGAATTCTCTGCAGCCCGGAGAACTCTTGGAATATGCCAGAATGCGGTACGTCGGCAATTCTGATTGGGACAGAACAGAGCGTCAGCGTAAACTGATGAAGGTGGCGTTTGCAAAACTAAAGACCTGCGACATCTTTACCATGCTGAAATTCGCAAAGGAAGTGGTGCCAAGCCTGACCACCGACCTGACAAACAGTGAGATCCTCGGATATATTTATTCTGTGTATTCCAAGAATATGGAAGTTGATGACGAGACGCTTCGTGTTCCGATTGACGGCGGATATGAAGGTCAGTCTATCGGCGGAATGTCCGTTTTAGTTCCGGATTTTGACGCCAACGCAGAGGCGATTCAGAAATATATCTATGGAAAAGTCCTGAATGCAAAAGTGGCACAGCTGAGCGACACGGATCTCAGTGAGGAATCCATTAAATCCAACTATCAGCAGGCGGAAGAACTTGCTCCGTCCCAGGATGAGGATGAGTATTATACCGATACCGGGAGCAGCTCTGAGCAGAGCTCCGGAACAGAATATACGGAAACGACGGTAACTCCGACAGCGGCGCCGACAGAAAGCGGCACAGCCGGCGGGGCTGGCGGTACGGTTAACGCAGGAGGAGATACCGGGAATACCTCCGGCGGCACGACTGTCGCTCCCACAGAGGCTGCCCCGACGGAAGCACCGCCAACGGCGGCTCCGACACAGGCACCTGCGGTGGATGTACCTTCGGACGCCGGGGGCACCGGAGACGCTGCACAGGAGGCAGCCGGCTGAGATAATCTATAGTTAGAAAGGAGTTGAGCAATATGCCAAACATCAAACCGATTTCTGATCTGAGGAATTACAGTGAGGTATTGAATGATGTAGCAGTTGGAGCTCCTGTCTTTCTGACAAAAAACGGGCGGGGACGGTATGCGATTCTAGATATGCAGGATTTTGAAAAGGCACAGGCAACGCTCTGGTTGATAAACGAACTTGCAAAAGGCAGGAAATCTGGCGAGGAGAAGGGATGGTTGACGTTGGAAGCTGTGGAGGAGAACCTTGGTATTGTGAGTAAATAATCTGTCTGAGTTTTTACCGAACTTATGGACATGAGGTCTATTTGGATTGTATGCGCTATTCAAGTCGGGTTTATATGCGTGTCCTGTTTGGGGATATTTCACCAGAAGAAATGGGCGAATAATCATTCTATTCTACAACCGCTTGCTTAAAAGGCAGGCGGCTTTTTTACTACGGCTTTTGGAATACTTTTGGGAGAAAACAGATTTTATTGAAACAGAGGGAGAGCAGGGGTACAATAACTATGAATTATAAACTTGCGATATTGAAAATAAGTTTTTTCAAAGGCTAAAATAACAATTCATTGCCTGTCATGGTTTTAATAAGTATCTGCAATAGAAGCTTTGAGCCAAGTTTGATAAGCGGATCAAAAGTGAGGGCCGTAGAGATGGATAGTTCAAAATATATAGATTCTGATCTTATTGAAAAATTTGAGTTTTATAATTATGGTCATTCTTTGGAAATCCTGCATGAATCATTTCCGGAAGAATGGAAGGAACTGCAGGAATGCTTCAGAAAGCTCAGCCTCTCTATCGACGATATAAAAAAATCCGGCGGGAACGAGTCTCCTATTCCCAAAAAATTTGATGACATTCTTTATCCTTATGGCTGGAGAGAAATCCGGATATCCGGAGATTTGATTGTAAAGAAATATCCGAGAAAGGTAGCACAGCGCAGAGGAAAATTTGCGGATGAACCTTATGAAGTAGAAACAATTACCGGTTATATAGATGGCCATAATATAGATTTTCTGAAAAACCGGGTTGCGTTTGATCTGGAATGGAACAGTAAGGATCAGACGTTTGATCGAGACCTGCTTGCCATGCGAACATATTTTGACTGCGGGCTTATTGATGTGGGTGTGATTGTCACAAGAGCTGAGGAATTAAATGATATATTTCGGGAAATACGAGATGAACATGGACAGATCTTAATGAAGAAATATGGCGCAAGTACTACATGGATGGGGAAGTTAACCTATCGCCTCGATTCAAGAAGAAATGGGGGATGTCCTATACTTGCAGTTGGTATCAGAAAGGAATGCGTAGAGGATTATGGAAGACTTGCGGCTTACAATTCAGAGCTTGAAAAAATTCACAAGCGGTAAAAAATACAATACGATTTATGCGGATCCGCCCTGGCAGTTCCAGAACAGAACCGGTAAGGTTGCGCCGGAACATAAACGATTGACACGTTATGAGACATTGACTGTTGAGGAAATCAAAAAGCTTCCTGTATCAGAATTTTCCGGTGACAAGGCGCAGTTGTATCTCTGGGTACCAAATGCGCTGCTTCCTGAGGGGTTGGCTGTAATGGACGCGTGGGGATTCGATTATAAAACAAATATTATCTGGGAGAAGATTCGAAAGGATGGACAGCCGGATGGACGTGGAGTGGGATTCTATTTTAGAAATGTTACGGAAATAATTCTGTTTGGAATAAAAAAGAAGAGTGCGCCGAACAGAACCCTGGCGCCTGCAAGATCGCAGGTGAATATTCTGCGCACAATGAAAAGAGAACACAGCCGTAAACCTGATGAAATCATTCCGATTATAGAAGCCTGCAGTGCCGGCCCCAGGATTGAGCTGTTTGCAAGAGGCGACCGCGAGGGATGGGATATGTGGGGAGATCAGGCGGATGCCTCATACGAACCGACCTGGGACACTTATGCAAATCATACGGTTTCTCCATTAACGCACCAGGATAAAACGCGGGAAATTTCTCTACATGCGTCCGGAAAATAAATAAAGCATAACACACTCTGCTGCCAGCTTCAGGCGGTGGAGTGTTTCTTTATAGAAAAGATTTGTACACAAAATGCACTGTGTATCAATAGATTCTTAAGAATCTTATTTTTCTGACTTTTTCATGGAATGAAACGCGTTAATGTGTTAAAATGTTTTTCAGGTTTTACGAAAACCTGCAAAAATAAGCCGGCGTATGATACAGGAAGGCGAAAAAGGTGGTGAGGATATGATTGATGATTCTATCCGTGCCGTAAAGGATGCGGAGAGGAAAGCCAGCCAGATCATTCTGGATGCCCATTCCTCCGCGGATCAGTTGATCAAGCAGGCGGAAGCGGAGGCAGAACAGATACGGGCAGATGCCGGAAACGGCGCCGCGAAAGCCGCAGAAGAGAAGATGGAGGAAGCCCGCAAAAAGGGCGCGGAGGAGCTGAAGCAGTCGGATGCCCTTCTGGATAAAGACCGGCAGGGGCTGGAGGCCATTGCCGGAAACAAAGTGGAACAGGCAGCGGAAGCTGTAATCCGGGAAATTTTGTCGTGACAGAGAAAGGCGGGATTTTTGCATGGCAATAGTAAAAATGCAGAAACTCAGCATCTGCGCAACAAAAAAACACAGAAAGGCCATTCTGGAATTTCTGCAGTCCATGGGAGCCATGGAGGTTCACACAGAGAACCTGAATGATCCGGAGCTGAAAAAGATGGACACGCAGGCGTCCCGTTCTACCTTTCTGAAAAACGCGGATGCTCTTGAACAGGCCGCCGGTCTTCTGAAAGCGTATCATCCGGAGAAAAAGTCCGGACTCTCCCTGTTTTCCGAAAAAAAGGAAGTGGAGAGAAAAACATTTGATACGATCGCGGATGACCAGCAGACCTATGTCGGAGATGCAAGAGCGATCCTGAAAGCTGAGAAAACAATCAATGAATGTAAAGCCGCTGTCAGCAGAGACCGGAACCTGATCGATTCCCTTCAGCCCTGGATGCGCCTGGATATACCGATGAGTTACAGGGGCACCAGAGATACCGCTTTTTATGTCGGAACCATTGAAGGGGAAATTCCGGAGGCGGAACTTCTGGCGGCGGTGACGGCCGGGATGCAGGATCCGATTCCGGTCAGTGTCGATGTTCTGGACACCGGGCACAATGTAACCTATCTTTCCGTGCTGTGCCACAAAAAGGTACAGGAACAGATGGAGGCTAATCTCCGGGAGGCCGGCTTTGCAAGACCCTCGCAGCCGGTTAAGGGAATTCCTTCCGAAGAGGCGGAGAGGGCGGAAAAAGATATCCGCGCACAGGAAGAGAACATTGCAAAACAAAAAGAGAAGATTATCCGTCATTACGACAAGCGCGGCAGGCTTCTTGTCCTGTCCGACTATTACCGGACCAGGGCGGAGAAGTACAGGCTGCTAGGAACCATACCGCAGTCGGAGAAGGTATTCTTTCTGGAAGGCTGGATTCCGGATGCAAATGTAAAGGAGATCACGGAGATTCTTACCGGTAAATTCCACGCGGTGGTGGAGACCGAAGAGAAGGAACCGGATGAGACAGAGCCGACGCTGCTGAAAAACAATCATTTTTCAGAGTCGGTGGAAGGGGTTCTGGCTTCCTACGGACTGCCGCAGCATGGGAAGGTGGATCCGACTTTTCTCATGTCGATTTTCTATGTGTTCTTCTTCGGCATGATGCTGTCGGATGCGGCGTACGGAATTATCATTTCCGTCATTTGCGGGATTGTGCTGAAAAAACACCGGCATCTGGAAAAAGGCCTGCAGAAGACGCTGCGTCTGTTTTTCTATTGTGGGCTTTCCACGGCCTTCTGGGGCTTTATGTACGGGAGCTTCTTCGGAGACGCCATTGATGTCATTGCAAAGACGTTCTTCGGTTACACCGGGGCGACGCCTATACTGAAACCGCTCTGGTTTGAGCCGCTGGGAGATCCGATGAGACTGCTGATGTACTGCATGCTCTTTGGTCTGATCCATCTGTTTACGGGACTTGGAATCAAGGGCTGGCAGATGCTCAGGGATCATGATATCGTCGGCTTTGTCAGTGACATTCTGGCCTGGTATATGTTCCTGATGGGGCTGATCCTGCTGCTGCTTCCTACCTCGCTGTTTGAATCTATCGCGGGGACGGAGTTTAATTTCCCGTCGTGGATGCACGGCTTCGCCCTTTTCCTGACCTTTGCCGGAATGGCAATCATTCTTGTGATGTCCGGCAGGGATCATAAGAACTGGGCGCTTCGGATTATCCTGGGAGCGTATGATATCTATGGGGTCACCAGCTGGCTGTCAGACGTGCTTTCTTATTCCCGTCTGCTGGCTCTGGGACTTGCAACAGGCGTCATCGCCAGTGTGGTGAATATGATCGGAAGTATGTTCGGCGGAGGGCCGGTTGGCGCCGTCCTCTTTATTCTGATTTTTGTATTCGGGCACACCATGAACCTGCTGATCAACCTGCTGGGTGCCTATGTGCATTCCAACCGTCTGGAGTTTGTTGAGTTTTTCGGAAAATTTTACGATGCTGGCGGTCAGCCGTTCCAGCCTTTCACTACCAAAAACAAATATATTGAAATCAAGGAGGAAAAGGTATCATGAGTTTAGGATTTGCACTTGCGTTAATCGGCGCGGCACTGGCAACGGCTCTTGCCGGAAGCGGTTCCGCCTGGGGTGTCGGTGTTGCGGGACAGGCAGCGGCAGGAGTTGTCAGCGAGGATCCCGGACAGTTTGCCAAGGTTCTGATTCTGCAGCTGCTTCCCGGCACACAGGGTATTTACGGCCTTCTTGTTACCTTTATTACACTTTCCAAAATAGGTCTTCTCTCCGGCTCTCCGGCGACATCCATGGATCTGGGCACCGGTCTGGCTGTTTTTGCGGCATGCCTGCCGATTGCCATTGTCGGTCTGATTTCCGCGTATCATCAGGGAAGAACCTCAGTCGCATCCATCGGCCTTGTGGCCAAGAACCCGGATCAGTTCGGTAAGGCCATGCTTTTCCCGGCAATGGTTGAGACTTATGCGATTCTGTCTCTGCTGGTTTCTATTCTTGCTATTTCCAACATCAGCCTCTAAAGAAAGATCAGTCGTCAGGGTCGGGGTGCAGGAAGATCCGCAGCCGGCTTTGCGGCAAAAAAAACGGGCGGTGAGACAAACATATCAGAAGGAAATAAGAACGGAAGTCTGCTGCCTGCCGGCTCTGCCGGCAGGAAAGCATAACAGGAAAGGAATCAGTTATGGCAGGAATTGAGGCAATTACGGAGGAAATCCTGCAGGATGCGCAGAAGGAAGCGGACAAAATCATCGACAGCGCCAGGGAACAGGCAGAGGAAATAAGGAATGCCGCCCGGACGGACGCGGAAAAGATCAGGCAGAAAGCCGCTTCCCGAACAGAACACGATCTGGCCGTTTACTCCGAGCGCCTGCAGTCTCAGAAAGAGATGCGGAGGCGCCAGGCCGTTCTTTCCGCGAAGCAGAAGATGATCGGCGAGGCGATCGAAAAGGCTTATGCAAGGCTTGCGGAACAGGACGAAGCAGATTATTTCTCCATGCTGGAAGGAATTCTGCAGAGGGAAGCGGAAGAAGGGCAGACCGGCGAGATTCTGTTCGGAAAAAGAGATCTGGAACGTCTTCCGGTGGATTTTGAGGAAAAGGCGAACAGGGCTGCCGTGAAAAAGAACGGAAGCCTGACGGTTTCCCGGACTCCGGCAGATATCGAAAATGGTTTTGTTCTGCGTTACGGAGGTATTGACGAAAACTGCAGCCTTCGCGCCCTGTTTGAAGAAAAGCGGGAAACACTGCAGGATATTGTGAATAAAATATTGTGGTAAAGGAGTGCGCAAATGAGTAACAGTGATTATATCTTTGCCGTTGCGCGTATCCGTGCCAGAGAAAAGTGGCTTTTAAGCGATGCGGATGTCCGACAGATGACAGCCATGAAGAGTGAAGGAGAGGTGCTTGCGTTTCTCTCCGACAAAGGCTGGGGTACCTCAGATACCGGCCGGGATGCGGAAAGCATGCTGGAGGCGGAGGAGAAAAAGAATCATCGGATTCTCCGGGAACTGAAGGTGCCGAAAGCCGTGCAGGATGTCCTGTCCCTTCCGCAGTATTACCATAATCTGAAGGCCGGGATCAAGGAGATCTGCACCAGCGAGGATTTCGAGGGTGTGTTCTATGATCTGGAGGATTTCAGCAAGAAGGATGTCGTAAAAATCCTTCAGGAAAAAACCTTCTACCGGCTGCCGGAGCATATGCAGAACACCGCGAAGGAAGCATACGAGATTATGCTGCAGACCATGGACGGACAGCGCTGCGACATCATTGTAGACAGGGGATGCCTGGAGGCTATGATCAGCGCGGGCCGTGCTTCCGGGGACGCTATGCTGAAATCCTACGCGGAGTCTAACGCGGTTACAACAGATATTAAGATTGCGGCGCGGGCTGCACGGACCGGAAAATCCGTCCATTTTCTGAAAGAGGCGCTTGCGCCCTGCGACGGGCTGGATGTAAAAGCACTTGGAGAGGCTGCCGCCAGAAGCGAGGAGGGACTTCTCTCTTATCTGGAGGGACACGGATTCCGCGAAGGTGCGGAGGCGCTGAAAAAGTCTCCTTCCGCGTTTGAAAAATGGTGTGACAACCGGCTGATGGCCAATCTGAAGCTTCAGAAACGCAATACGGATTCGGCCGGACCGGTTGCGGCCTATTATCTGGCAAGGCAGAATGAAATTAAGATGGCACGTATTATCCTGACGGCGAAGGCAAACGGGTTTACGGAAGAAGATATCCGGGAAAGGGTAAGGGACATGTATGTTTAAGATTGCAGTCATGGGAGATTATGACAGCATCTATGGTTTTTCTGCTCTTGGCCTTACCATCTTTCCGGTCAAAGACGGGGAGACGGAAAAAGCGGCCAGGACCCTCCGGACACTGGCGGATGGAGAGTACGGGATCATTTATATGACAGAAAAACTTGCGGCATCTCTGGGAAAAGAGATTGACCGGTATAAGGAGCGTATCCTCCCCGCCATTATTCTGATTCCGGGTGTCTCCGGAAATACAGGAAGCGGCGTCCGGGCCGTCAGAAAATCCGTAGAACAGGCCGTCGGCAGTGATATACTGTTTGGCTGACAAAAGAAAGGCACGTATTATGAGCAAAGGCGTAATTAAAAAAGTAGCCGGACCGCTGGTTATTGCCACAGGGATGCGGGATGCGAACATGGGTGATGTTGTCCGCGTCAGCAGCCAGAGGCTGATCGGAGAGATTATTGAAATGCACGGCGATCAGGCTTCGATTCAGGTATACGAGGAGACCAGCGGCCTGGGACCGGGCGAGCCCGTGGAATCCACAGACAGTCCGCTTTCTGTAGAGCTGGGACCCGGACTGATGGGCTCTATCTATGACGGTATTCAGAGACCCCTGAACAAAATCATGGAGAAAACCCACAGCAATCTGCTGTCCAGAGGAGTGGAGGTGCCTGCCCTGGACAGGGAGAAAAAATGGGAATTTCACGCAACGGCACAGCCGGGAGAAGAGGTAGAGGCCGGAGACATTCTCGGAACCGTTCAGGAGACCACTGTGGTGGAGCAGAAAATCATGGTTCCGTACGGGGTGAAGGGCACGCTGAAGAGCATACAGTCCGGTTCCTACACGGTGGAGGAGACGATTGCCGTTGTACAGACAGAGAAAGGAGAACGCCCGCTGACGCTGATGCAGAAGTGGCCGGTGCGCCGCGGCAGACCCTATGCGAAAAAACTTCCGCCGGATATGCCGCTGATCACCGGGCAGCGGGTTATTGATGCTTTCTTCCCGATTGCCAAGGGCGGTGTTGCCGCCATTCCCGGACCTTTCGGTTCCGGCAAGACGGTCACACAGCACCAGCTGGCCAAGTGGTCCGAGGCAGATATTGTCGTCTATATCGGCTGCGGAGAGCGCGGAAACGAAATGACGGATGTTCTGAATGAATTTCCGGAGCTGAAGGATCCCCGAACAGGCGAATCTCTGATGAAGAGGACCATACTGATCGCCAATACCTCCGATATGCCCGTAGCTGCCAGAGAGGCATCCATTTATACAGGAATTACCATGGCGGAGTATTTTCGTGACATGGGATATTCCGTCGCGCTGATGGCGGATTCCACGTCCCGTTGGGCGGAGGCTCTCCGTGAGATGTCCGGCCGTCTGGAGGAGATGCCCGGCGAGGAAGGATACCCGGCTTATCTGGGTTCCCGTCTGGCACAGTTTTACGAGCGCGCCGGCCGTGTTATTTCCCTGGGTAAAAACGGCAGGGAAGGACAGCTCTCCGCAATCGGAGCAGTTTCACCGCCCGGAGGCGATATCTCCGAGCCGGTTTCCCAGGCTACCCTGCGTATTGTCAAGGTGTTCTGGGGTCTGGACGCGGAGCTGGCGTATCAGCGGCATTTCCCTGCGATCAACTGGCTGACTTCCTACAGCCTGTATCTGGATGACCTGGAGCCCTGGTTTAATAAGAACGTCGAGAGTGACTGGATGGAAACCCGGCAGAATCTGATGAGTCTGCTTCAGGATGAGGCTTCGCTCAATGAGATTGTCAAGATGGTCGGAATGGACGCGCTTTCACCGCAGGACCGTCTGAAAATGGAGGCCGCAAGGTCTATTCGTGAGGATTTCCTGCACCAGAACTCCTTCGATGAGATTGATACCTACACCTCTCTTCAGAAGCAGTACGATATGATGAAGCTGGTGTATGAATACTACAAACAGGGAACAAAGGCGCTGAAGGAAGGAGCGGACATTAACGATCTGGTAAAGCTTCCGGTCCGCGAGGCCATCGGCCGTTTCAAATATGTAAAGGAAGACCAAATCGGACAGGAGTATCCGAAGGTGAAGGAAGAAATTATTAAAGAAATTGCGCCGCTTACAGGAAAGGAGGACTGATCAAAGATGGCAAAGGAATATCGTACCATTCAGGAAGTTGCCGGTCCTCTGATGCTGGTAAAGGGAGTTGAAAACGTAAAATATAACGAGCTGGGAGAGATCGAGCTGGCGAACGGGGAGATCCGCCGCTGCAAGGTACTGGAGATTGACGGCTCCAACGCGCTGGTGCAGCTGTTTGAATCCTCCACAGGAATTAATCTGTCCAACAGCAAGGTCCGCTTCCTGGGCAGAGTGATGGAGCTTGGAGTATCCGAGGATATGCTCGGCCGTGTGTTTGACGGACTGGGACGGACCATTGACGGCGGACCGGAGATCATCCCGGAAGCCAGAATGGATATCAACGGACTGCCGATGAACCCGGCGGCGCGGGTGTACCCGGCGGAATTTATTCAGACCGGTGTATCCGCGATTGACGGATTGAATACACTGGTCCGCGGGCAGAAGCTGCCGATCTTTTCCGCCTCCGGACTGCCGCATAACCGGCTTGCCGCGCAGATCGCCCGGCAGGCAAAGGTAGTCGGGACTGACGAACCGTTTGCCGTTGTTTTTGCGGCTATGGGTATTACCTTCGAGGAGGCGAACTTCTTCCAGGAGTCCTTCCGGGAGACAGGAGCGCTGGACCGGACAGTACTGTTTATCAACCTTGCCAACGATCCGGCAGTTGAGCGTATTTCCACTCCCCGTATGGCTCTGACGGCGGCGGAATACCTTGCCTTTGAAAAAGGAATGCACGTGCTGGTCATCCTGACCGATATTACGAACTACGCCGACGCCCTGCGTGAGATTTCCGCGGCGCGGAAAGAGGTGCCCGGACGGCGCGGATATCCCGGCTACATGTACACCGATCTTGCGCAGATGTATGAACGCGCAGGACGGCAGAAGGGAAAAGACGGATCCATCACCATGATCCCGATTCTGACCATGCCTGAGGATGATAAGACGCACCCCATCCCGGACCTTACCGGATATATTACAGAGGGACAGGTTATCCTGAGCAGGGAGCTGTACCGGAAAGGCGTCACACCGCCGATCGACGTGCTGCCTTCCCTGTCCCGGCTGAAGGATAAGGGAATCGGCGAGGGCAAGACCAGGGCCGACCATGCGGCTACCATGAACCAGCTGTTTGCGGCTTATGCCCGCGGCAAGGATGCCAAGGAGCTGATGGTCATTCTGGGAGAGGCGGCTCTTACCGACATCGATCTGATCTACGCGAAGTTCGCGGATGAATTTGAGAGCCGGTATATCTCTCAGGGCTACAACACGGACCGCAGCATTCAGGAGACGCTGGATCTCGGCTGGGAGCTGCTCCGCATTCTTCCCAGATCGGAGCTGAAACGTATCCCGGATGCCATGCTGGATCAGTATTACGATAAGAAATAACGCGGCGGCATTCGTGCCGCGGTTGTGAATTCCGTAATTGTGCAGGCGGGAGAAGAGCCGGAGCTGTAGTTACGGCTTCCCGCGCCTGTCGTGACATGGCTCAAATTATGGAATAGTTACAGAAAAAAGGAGGCTTTACATGGCGGCTTCACAGGTGAATGCGACCAGAATGGAGCTCACCAGACAGAAGAAAAAACTGGTGACGGCGGAAAAAGGCCATCGGCTTCTGAAGGATAAGCGCGACGAACTGATGCGTCAGTTCATGGATCTTGTCCGGGAGAATATGGAACTTCGGAAAAAGGTGGAAAAAGGCATTCAGAACGCCAACCGGAATTTTGTCCTGGCGAAAGCCGGAATGTCAGAGGAAGCCCTGCGGACGGCGCTTATGACCCCCAAGCAGGAGGTCTATCTGAAGTCCGGGAAGAAAAATGTGATGAGCGTGGATATACCGGTCTTTGACTGGACGACCCGCACATCAGATAAAAACGACATCTATTCTTATGGCTATGCTTTTACGTCCAGCGATCTGGACGGGGCTGTGTATTCACTGTCGGAGGTTTTTCCGGACATGCTCAAGCTGGCGGAGGTGGAAAAGTCCTGTCAGCTGATGGCTTCGGAGATCGAGAAAACACGGCGCCGCGTCAACGCGCTGGAACACGTTATCATTCCGGAGACAAGAGAACACATCCGCTATATCTCCAACAAACTGGACGAAAACGAGCGGAGCACACAGGTCCGTCTGATGAAGGTAAAGGACATGGTGCTGCAGGACGCGCACCATTATCAGGAATAATACAGGGAAAACAGCAGGGATGCGCATTTTTGTCATGCTCCGCATGGCTTGATGTCCATACCTGCTGTTGTTTTCCGGACAGGGATTCTTTTGTTTGCTCTATTAATTGTGCCGCGTTTATTTTTTCAGAATCCCCTCCGCCGCGGTATGTGCGGTCGCCCATGCGATCTGCAGGTTATAGCCTCCCGTCACGCCATCCAGATCTAGGACTTCTCCTGCGAAGAAAAGGCCGCTGACACGTCTGGATTCCATGGTGGACGGGTTGACATCCCTCACAGAGACCCCTCCCTGTGTGATGATCGCCTCATTATAGCTCCTGGTTCCTGTAATGGTAAAAGGAAAGGATTTGATCAGAGCGATGAAGCGTTTTCGTTCTTCCTTTGTGACCTCACGGACAGGTTTTTCTCCGGGTATTCCGGACAGCTCCAGCATGACCGGCCGGAGGCTGGCCGGAAAAAGTCCCGGTATCACATTCTTAAATTCTTTATTTTTCGCTTCTCCGAACTCACGGAGCAGTCTGTCGTCCAGCTGTTTTTCCGTCAGCGCCGGTTTCAGATCCAGAGAGGCCGAAAGACCTTCTCCGCCTTTTTTTTGATTTTCCTCCAGAGCACTGCCGATATAAGAGCTGGCGGAGAGTGCCAGCGGTCCGGAGATGCCGAAATGTGTGAAAAGGAGTTCTCCGAATTCTTTGAACTCTTTTTTCTTTTCATAGGGAATACGTAGTGTTACATTGCGCAGAGACAGTCCCTGCATTCTCGGAATATAGGCTTCCGCCGCAACAAGCGGAACAAGGGCAGGCCTGCATGGGGCTATCCTGTGCCCGGTTTCTTCCGCAAAGTGATAGCCGTCCCCGGTCGCGCCTGTCGAGGGATAGGAAAGTCCTCCGGTGGCCAGAACCACGGCGTCCGTGGATACAGCAGTTCCGTCGGACAGAAGCACTCCTGTTATTTTTTCTTTCCCGTCTGCGCCCGCATCTGTCAGAAGCTTCGATACTTTTGTCCGGAGGCAGATGTGTACCTTTTTTTCGCGCAGCCTTTTTTCCAGCGCCCGGATGATATCCGAGGAGTGGTCAGAGGCAGGAAACGCCCGGTTTCCTCTCTCGATTTTCGTTCTTACCCCCAGCTTCTCAAACAGATCTATGGTCTGATTGCTGTCCCATCCGTAAAAGGAACTGTATAGGAAGCGTGGATTTGTCACAATATGAGCAAACAGCTCATCCACATCACAGGCATTCGTAAAGTTACAGCGCCCCTTACCCGTTATAAAGAGCTTCTTGCCAAGCTTCTCATTTTGTTCCAGCACACAGACCTCTGCCCCTGCCTCCACAAGAAACAGGGCGGCCGCCATTCCGGCTGCGCCTCCGCCGATTATCACACATTTCATAGACTTACCTTATCATCCAGACGGTTAATCTCGTCCCCGGTATATACCTGATATTCCTTCCAGAGCTGCTCCATGGTTTTCAGTGTATAAACAACTTCCTTCTGCCTGCGCATGCAGAGCGCGACAATCAGGGCATTGATCACAGACAGGGGAGCCACCAGACTGTCCACGATCGAAGCCATATCGCTTCTGGCAATCAGATTGCAGGAAGAATACAGGTTCATGGGCGAGTGGACACTGTCTGTGATGGTAATGACTCTGGCATTTCTGTTGTTGGCGAATTCCATGGCCTTCAGGGTGCGCATGGAATATCTGGGAAAACTGATTCCTATCACTACATCTTTTTCACTGATCCGGATCATCTGCTCAAAAATTTCACTGGCATTGTTCGTGCTGACCAGCCTGACATCCGGAAAAATCTGTTTCAGATAAAAACTGAGGAATTCCGCCAGCGGGGCGCAGCTGCGTATTCCCACCACGTAAATGGTTCTGGCCTGAAGAATGTCATCCACAGCCATCTGAAAAGCTTTTTTATCTGTCTGCTCCAGCGTCATGCGGATATTATTCTCGTCATGGCGGAGTACGGTGTCCAGAATTTTTTCCCTGGGAATTCTGCCGTAGGTAACCTCCATGCGCTGGATGGAATTCAGCTTCATGCGGACCATTTCCTCCAGATTGTCATGGAATTCCGGAAACCCGCTGTAGCCGAGCAGTGCCGCAAAGCGAACCGCTGTTGATTCGCTGACTTCTGCCTGTCTGCCAAGCTCCGCCGCCGTCATAAAGGCTGCCTTTTCGTAATGCTCCATGCAGTAATCCGCCAGCCTTTTCTGCCCTTTGCTCATAGATGAATAATGGTCGTTTATTCTGCTGATCAGGTTATCGGAAACCTGTGCGTTTGCTTTATTCATGAAACTTTTCCATTCCTCCCATGGCACCGATTAAAATGCCTCCGATCTCCGCAAGATCATAGGTCTCAAATGCAGTGCTGAAATTGGAGGAAAAAAGAATCTGGGCAGAGGCAGGGAATTCCTCATCCCCTTCCCACAGGATCAGGCGGACAAACAGCCCCTCAAACAGCTCAAAATCGTAACAGGCATCCGCGTAATCCACCTTTTTGGCGCCGAATTTTTCGCAGATCTCCCGGAAAACGTTGATCCGTTTTCCGTACTTGCCGATCAGCCGGAAAATGCATCTTCCCTGGAACTGCTTAAAATACAGGTCTCCCCCCGGCATATCCCGGAAGGACAGAAACTCTCCCGTGGCAGGCGCGGGACTGGAAAGACAGAGGTAGCGGAGCATCAGAATCCTGGCGCTGTCGCTGCCGGAAAGAGCGTCCATGCCCGGTTCCGCCATGGTGATATGAAAATCCGGATGGCTGATATGGTATTTTTTACCCAGGAAGCGGATACACAGCTCCCCGGTCTCCCGGTTAAAGGGAAGATGAAGCCGATCCGCAATCTCCTGCGGGTCTGCCTCTCTGAATTTTTCTCCGTAAAACTCCAGCGGCTGGCCGTGGAGATTATCTTTATATTCTGCCGGCGCTGAACCTGTTACCTTTTCCTTATCCATCTTATTTCTCCTGAATCCGAAAATTTGTTTTTACCTTTTATGAGTCTCTTCTTAAAGATCCAGTTCATTATATAGATATTTCCGATATAAGTCCAGTTCCTGACACGGGTGTATCGCGGCCAGTGTATCGAGACCAAACACCTCCAAACGCCCAGACTCAATTTATGTGTTGCTCGATCTTCGAGCAGAATGAGAGAAACTATGCAGAAGGGCAACGCACACGCTTTTCCGATGATTGTTATTCGATTAACAGCTTGCCGTGTATTTGCAGCGTGCTGCAGGTGCTTTTGACACCTGTGTTATATTATAGTATACAATATAGGAACAGAAGCCAGCGTAGAAACAAACTGCTAAAATATACAATTCGATATAAAAATACTGCGTATGAATACGGATGGAAGGCTGCAGGAACAGAGCGGGAGAGGAATATGAGTTTTCAGATAGCGATAGACGGACCGGCGGGAGCCGGAAAAAGTACAGTGGCAAAGGCGGTGGCACAGAAGCTGGGGTATCTCTATGTCGATACCGGGGCAATGTACCGTGCCATAGGGCTTTATTTCCTGGACCACAGCTTGGACACAGAGAACGAAGAGACTGTCAGCAAAGGGACAGAGGGGGCGGATGTGACGCTTCAAATTATCAACGGCACACAGCATGTTTTCCTGAACGGTGAAGATGTTACGGAACGCGTACGCACAGAAAAAGCAGGCATGATGGCCTCCCGCATCAGTGCGCTTGCTCCGGTAAGGGAAAAGCTGGTTCGCATGCAGCAGGAGATCGCAGGGAAAAATGATGTGGTGATGGACGGGAGGGACATCGGGACGGTTGTCCTTCCGGATGCGCCCCTGAAGGTGTATCTGACAGCCAGCGTGGAAGCGCGCGCAGAGCGGCGGTGCCTGGAGCTGAAGACGAAGGGGCAGGAGGCGGATCTCCGGGAGATCGAGGAAGATATCCGGAAGAGGGACCGCCAGGACATGACCAGAAAAATATCTCCGCTCAGACAGGCGGAAGACGCGGTGCTGCTGGATTCATCCTGCCTGGACGCCGCGCAGGTAACGGAGCGCATTGTCAGTCTTGCGAAAGAACGGAGAATCAGGGCATGAAGATTACAGTGGCGGAATCCGCAGGCTTCTGCTTCGGCGTGAAGCGGGCGGTGGAGGAGTGCTTTCATCAGATAGAAAATGCAGACGGGCCGGTTTACACGTTCGGACCGATCATCCATAACGATCAGGTTGTGGAAGAGCTGAACCGGAAAGGCGTGCAGGTCATTTATTCGGAGGAAGAACTGGAACAGGTCCACCGTGGCGTTATTATCATCCGCTCTCACGGGGTGCCGGAGAGAATACAGAAAAAGATGGAAAGCCTCGGCGTAAAGGTGGTGGACGCGACCTGCCCGTTTGTGAAAAAAATCCATACCATCGTGCGGAAGGCCGGGGAAGAGGGCAAAACCGTTATCATAGCGGGAAGCCCGGATCATCCGGAGGTGCAGGGGATCATGGGCTGGGCGGCAGGCCCTGTCTATGCGGTGCAGTCCGCGGAGGAAATGGAAAGACTGGAGCTTCCGGCCAGAACAGAGGCGGTGCTTGTTGCGCAGACGACATTTCATGCAGGTAAATTTGAAGATATTGTTGATATTTTCAGGAAAAAGGAATATTATAACTCTGTGAATAACACTGTCTGCAGTGCAACTGACAAACGGCAGACGGAAGCGCGGGAGATCGCGCAGCAGGTAGATGCTATGGTTGTTATTGGCGGCAGGCATAGTTCGAATACCCGCAAGCTGTATGAAATTTGCATGGAAGAATGCAAAAATACTTACTTTATCGAGACACTCGTTGATTTGGACACGAAGCCTTTTCAATCATTTTCTCACGTAGGTATTACGGCAGGGGCATCTACCCCAAAAAGTATAATTGAGGAGGTTCACAGGAAAATGTCAGAAGAACAAACTTTTCAGGAGATGCTGGACAGCTCATTCAAAACGGTAAGAAACGGTGAAGTGGTAGAGGGAACCGTTATCGACGTAAAGCCGGATCAGATTATTTTGAACATCGGCTACAAGGCAGACGGAATCCTTACCAGAAATGAGTATTCCAATGATTCATCCGTTGATCTTACCACGGTTGCCAAGGAAGGCGACACCATGGAGGTTAAGGTCCTCAAGGTGAACGACGGAGACGGCCAGGTTATTCTTACTTATAAGAGACTGGCTGCAGAGAAGGGCAACAAGAAGCTGGAGGAGGCTTTCAATAACCATGAGGTTCTGAAGGCAAAGGTTGTACGGGTCCTGAACGGCGGACTGAGCGTCCTGGTAGACGGCGCAAGAGTGTTCATTCCGGCTAGCCTTGTATCTGATACCTACGAGAAAGACCTGGGCAAGTATCTGGATCAGGAAATCGAATTTGTCATCATCGAGTTTGATCCCAGACGCCGCCGCATCATCGGTGACCGCAAGCAGCTGATTGTCGAGAAGAAGAAAGCAATGCAGGAGGAACTCCTGGAGAGAATTCAGCCCGGCGATATTGTAGAGGGAACCGTAAAGAATATTACAGACTTCGGTGCGTTTATCGATCTGGGCGGGGCGGACGGACTGCTTCATATTTCAGAGATGTCCTGGGGACGTGTGGACAATCCGCGTTCTATTCTGAAGGTAGGACAGAAGCTGAAGGTTCTGATTAAGGACATCAAGGGAGACAGAATTGCCCTCAGCCTGAAGTTCCCGGATGAGAATCCGTGGCTGACTGCGGGAGAGAAGTATTCCGTAGGCACAGTTGTTACCGGCAAGATTGCCCGGATGACAGATTTCGGCGCGTTTGTAGAGCTGGAGCCCGGTGTAGACGCCCTGCTTCATGTTTCCCAGATCGCCAAGGAGCACATTGACAAACCGAGCGATGTACTCAGCGTGGGACAGGAAGTTACCGCCAAGGTCACAGACTTTAACGGAGACGACAGAAAGATCTCCCTCAGCATCAAGCAGCTGGAGAGAGACAGTGAAGACGGCGATTCCGAAGCGTACGAGACAGAGGAATAAGCAGGTTTTGTCAGAACGCGTACTTTCGAGTACAGCAGTTCGGACATCTGCTTCATCATCATTAGAAAAAGAAAAAAGACGGCACTGCCGTCTTTTTTCTTTTATGCACAATATAGACATTGTGCCTTTGCTTGTGCGGCCAACAGACTTTATGTTTTGGATGTGCCGCCTGCGGCAAGACAGCTGGCGGCCAGGACAGACGCGTATTTCGACAGTTTTTCGGGATTTCTGCCAAACTCCCCGTCCGGGCGGAACCAGAGCGGACGGTCATGGAATCCGCTGCGGAAGGCGGGAGAAAACAGTTCGTCCGGCTGCGGAAGAAAAAGTCCGGACACCCGCTGATAGCAGTTGGACGCTTTTGCTTTTTCCCTGTGCTCCGGATCTACGTAAACGGCGACGCTTTTATGGATCGCCTGATCTTCGACAGGCAGGTAATAATAGTTTTTATAGTCGGGAAAGAAAAGCTTTAATTCTCCCCGGTATGCCGGGATCTGCAGCGAAAAGGAGGAGTCTTCCGCGGAAAACACGGCAAGGTCGGACGCTGCCTGAAAACCTGTCGGAACAGGAAGCGTCAGTGTGCCGTTCAGGAATACTGAATCTGTATTTTCCTCGTTGTTTTCGTCACCTGGTTCGGAGAATAAAGGCTTCTGAAAATATTCCGGCTCCTGCCGGAAAAGCACATCATAGGCCAGCACCGGAAGAATCCGGAGAAGCCCTGTCACATCATCGTGGTTGTGCAGCAAAAGGATCCGTTCTGTGCTGCTGTCGCCGGTGCGGAGATACTGCTGATAGACGGGGATCAGTTCTCCCCCGTCACAGACATCCTCTCTTTCTGCGCCGAGAAATAATTCCACATCCTTCTGGCGCAGAGAACCCAGATGGAAAATCCGTTTCAGCGGCCTGGCGCAGCGGTACAGATCCAGACTGGGAAAAGAGAGAGAACGGTCCGCTCCGGTCTGAGGGCTGATGCGGTAAAATCCCAGCTTGCTGCGCAGATAAGGGATGTCAAAGGTATCTCCGTTAAAGTGAACCAGAAACAGGGTCTTGCCGTTTTCAACAGCCTGTTTCTCTGCATCCCCAAGAAAACGGTAAAAATCCCGCAGGCAGACGTCCTCTTCGACGGGGGAGTCCAGAAACCACTGCCGGAATGTCCAGATGCCGTTTTTGCGGAAGATCACACCGATCAGATAGATATGGGAGTTCCGCCACGAAAGTCCGGTTGTCTCAATATCAAAAAAGACTGGCTCTCCTTTTGCAAGCAGATGTCGCAAAAATAATTCTTTCTCTTCCGTCAGCGCCCTGCTGACCGGTTCTTCCAGTATTTTCATTTCGCTTCTCCTGACAGATTCGCTGCGAGTGCAGTGTCTGATACGAATTGTATCACAATCCTAAAGTATGTTATACTGTTCAAGTGTGCGAAAGCTTGACAGACAGGTTATAAAAAACGTTTTCCACAGGCAGCGCGGCCTTATTCGATTTCTTCGGGTGGGGCGCGGATTGCATAGGGAAGCGGTTTTGGAGATAATATATGATCGGATACATTAAAGGGACAGTTTCATATCTGGGGGAAAACTACATTCTTCTGGACAATCACGGAATCGGATACCGTATCTTTATACCTGCGGGTTATCAGGAGAGCGGGCTCCGGGTCGGAGACGAAGCACGGCTCTATACCTACCTGAACGTGCGGGAGGATGCGCTTACGCTTTTCGGTTTTCTGTCACAGGATGACCTGGAAATGTTCCGGATGATGCTGAATGTCAGCGGTCTGGGACCAAAGGGCGCGCTTGGAATTCTTTCCGTGCTCTCCGCGGACGACCTGCGGTTTGCCGTTTTGTCCGATGACGCGAAGGCGATCGCCAAGGCGCCCGGTGTCGGACAGAAAACGGCGCAGAAGCTGATTCTGGAGCTGAAGGACAAGCTCCGGCTGGAGGATGCCTTTGAGAAAAAGCTGGAGCATCAGCAGGCGTCTGAAGAAAAGAAAGACACTGCCGCGCCCGGAGGAGGGGCGGAGGCGGACGCCATTCAGGCACTGGTCGCCCTGGGATATTCCAATACGGAAGCCTTCCGGGCGGTTCACAAGGTGGAAATTTCCGCCGATATGGATTCGGAAGCCGTGCTGAAGGCGGCGCTGAAATACATCATGTGATAAGAGAGCCTTCGCTGCCTGCATGCAGGCCTGCGGGGCTTTGGTCAGGAATCATCCTATATAGATTACGTCCCGCAGGCGGACGCTGTGACAGGCATTTGTCCGGAGAATACAGATGGAGAAACGGATTATTCAGACAGAGGTTCAGAATGAGGATGTGCGGGTGGAAAAAAGCCTGCGTCCCCAGACACTGGACGAATATATCGGCCAGGAAAAGGCCAAACAGAATTTGAGAATATATATTGAGGCGGCGAAACAAAGGGGAGATGTCCTGGACCATGTGCTGTTCTACGGCCCACCCGGCCTTGGAAAAACAACGCTGGCGGGAATTATCGCAAACGAGATGGGAACGCACCTGAAGGTGACCTCCGGACCGGCAATCGAGAAGCCGGGCGAGATGGCGGCCATCCTGAACAATCTGCAGGAGGGAGATATTCTTTTTGTAGATGAGATCCACCGGCTGAACCGCCAGGTGGAGGAAGTGCTGTATCCGGCTATGGAGGATTATGCCATTGACATCATGATCGGGAAAGGTTCTTCCGCCAGAAGCGTCCGGCTGGAGCTTCCCAGATTTACGCTTGTGGGCGCGACGACCAGGGCAGGCCTGCTGACGGCTCCGCTGCGTGACCGGTTCGGCGTTGTACAGCACATGGAATTTTACACGGTACAGGAGCTGACGGAGATTGTTCTCCACTCCGCGGCTATCCTGAATGTGGAGATTGACGAGAAAGGCGCGGAGGAGCTGGCCAGAAGATCCCGCGGTACGCCCCGCCTGTCCAACCGGCTGCTGAAAAGGGTCCGCGATTTTGCCATGGTGCAGTTTGACGGAAAAATTACGGAGGAGGTGGCCTCGCTGGCACTGGATCTGCTGGAGGTGGATCAGTACGGACTGGACCAGACAGACCGGAAAATACTTCTTACCATCATTGAAAAGTTTTCCGGAGGACCGGTCGGTCTGGAAACCCTGGCCGCGGCGATCGGGGAGGATTCCGGTACGATTGAGGATGTGTACGAGCCGTATCTGATAAAAAACGGTTTTTTGAACCGGACACCCAGGGGAAGAGTCGCCACAGAGCGCGCTTTTCATCATCTGGGCATCGCGATTCCGGAGTGAGGAATTCGCCTTGCCACCAGTTTCTTTTGGAGTTACACTGTTGGAAACAGTTCAGTTCAGAGCAGAACAGATCAGGAGACCAGGCAATGGCAGAGAAAAAAAAGGTCAGAGTGCTAATTGACGGAAAAATCATCACGCTGGGCGGTTATGAATCCGAGGACTACATGCAGCGTGTCGCTTATTATATCAATACAAAAATCGCAGAGCTGTCCGCAATGCCGGGTTACAACAGGCTCACCGCGGATACGAAGGCGACGCTGCTTTCCTTAAACATCGCGGATGACTACTTCAAGGCAAAATCCCAGGTGGATGTCATGGAGCAGGATATTGAAAACAAGGATCAGGATACGTATGACGCGAAACATGACCTGGTATCTGCCCAGGTGGAAATTGCCCGTCTGAAGAGAGAGATTGACCGGCTGAGGAGTGGTAAGTCTGTTGAACAGAAATAAATTCCCGACAGAGAAAACGGATCATCGCAGTTGTTTTGCCGGAGCCGAGCTTCTTGCGCCCGCAGGCTCCGTGGAGGCTCTGCGCGCGGCGTTTATGGCAGGAGCGGATGCCGTCTATATCGGCGGAGACCGCTTCGGTGCGCGCGCCTACGCGGATAACCCCGGAGAACAGCAGCTGCTGGAGTCTATTGATCTTTCCCACAGGCTGGGAAAACGGCTCTATCTTACGGTCAACACGCTCCTGAAGGACCAGGAGCTGGAGGAGGAGCTGTATTCCTGGATGCTGCCCTATGTGCGGGAAGGACTGGACGGCGTTATCATCCAGGATTTCGGCGCTGTCAGGCTGTTTCAGAACATGTTTCCGGATCTTCCGCTTCACGCGAGCACGCAGATGACAGTCACGGGGCTCCATGGTGCGGAATTTTTACAAAAACAGGGATTTACGCGGATTGTTCCCGCCAGGGAGCTTTCTCTGGATGAGATCAGGGAGATCCGGCAGAAAACAGGGCTTGAAATAGAGTCGTTTATCCACGGCGCCATGTGTTACGCCTATTCCGGACAGTGCCTGTTCAGCAGTATGCTGGGAGGCAGGAGCGGAAACCGCGGAAGATGCGCCGGAATCTGCAGGCTTCCCTTTGAGGTTTACCGTGCGGATGAAACATTCCGTATCGGAGAAAAACTGGAATACCGTCCGGAAGGCAGGACCGGGTACAGGCCGGGTAAACGGCAGTCAGACAGGCGGGACTGGCACGGCTCCCGGAATTCCGGGAACAATCCGCAGAGAGAATATTACCCGCTTAATATGAAGGATATGTGTACGGTGGAAATCCTTCCGGAGCTTCTTCGGGCCGGAATCTGCTCCCTGAAGATTGAGGGACGGATGAAAAAGCCGGAGTATACGGCGGGAGTTGTCTCTGTGTACCGGAAATATCTGGACAGGTACGCCGAAAATCCTGACGCGGCATCCTGGCGGGTGGAGGAAGACGACCTGAGGTTCCTCTGGGATCTGTTTAACAGGGACGGCTTCAATAGAAGTTATTATTTTGAAAAAAACGGGCGCGATATGATCGCCCTGAAAAATGAGAAGCTGGATCATGTCCGGCAGCAGGCTGCGCAGGAGCTGACAGACCGGATACGGAGGGAGCTTTCTTCCCCGGACCGGCAGAAAAAACTGCAGGCACCTGTGGAGGGAACGCTCGTTCTTCAGGAGGGCAGGGCTCATCTGGAGCTTGCGGTCTGTCTGCCTTCTGCGGAAAATGCCGGGACGGGTTCCCGTCCGGAGGTTTCCCTGGATAAAGCTGGTGTGCAGAGGGCGCAGAATCAGCCGATGACCGAAGAACGTGTCAGAAAGCAGATGAACAAGACCGGGGGCAGCCAGTTCTATTTTTCTTCCCTGGATATTCACATGGAAGATTCCCTTTTTGTCCCGGTTCAGCTGCTGAATGAAATACGGAGAGAAGGCTTTTCTCTTCTGGAAGAAGCCTGCCGGAACGCGTACCGGCGCGAAAGCGGGGAAGGAGCTGACGCCGCAAAGCACCGCCCTGGTGTATACGAATACCGCCGCGGAGGCAGGAAACCGTATCAGGAATCTGTGATTGAGGGGAATTTCCCCGAGGCGGATGCGAAGATCAGAAACGGGCGCCTGCCGGTTTGGGCGGCGGTGGAAACGGCGGAACAGGCGGCGGCTCTTGCGGGAAAGGAAAGCCTGGAGGGGATTTATCTGCCCGCCCGTCTGTTTCTGGGGCCGGACAGAATCCGGACCCTCCTGCAGAGCATGCGGGAACATGCCATCCTGCCGGGGCTTGCCCTGCCTTATATTTTGCGAAGAGACCAGGTAAAGGAGGCCGGTCGGGCTGCAGAAGCTTATCTGGACATCCTGGACGGTCGGACACCGGCTGTTCTGGTGCGGAACCTGGAGGAAGTCGGGCTGACGGCAGAAATTTTCCGGAAAAGAAATCTGGATACCGCGGGCGGCACCATACTGGACAGCACGGTGGGAACCATGAATACCGGGGCGGAAAAATGGTTTGCCCTGTCCGGGTTTCCGGTTAATACTGTCTCTCCGGAGCTGAACCACAAAGAAATGCTTCGCAGGGACAACAGCCGCTCGGAGCTTGCGGTCTACGGCAGAATCCCTCTGATGTTTTCACAGCAGTGCCTGCAGAAAACCATGGATGCCTGCAATCACGGGAGAAATCACCTGATCCTGAAGGACAGAAAGAATATCCGGTTTCCGGTCCGGTGCGACTGCGGAACCTGCACCAATATTATTTACAACTCACTGCCGACCAGCCTTCTGGGGCTGAAGGAGGAAGTACTGCAGACCGGCTGCCGTTCGGTACGGCTCTGTTTTACGACAGAGGACAAAAACCAGACAGACCGTGTCGCCGACGCTTTTCTCCGGGTTTATGCCGGAGACGGGGAACCGGGGGAGGAGCTGGAACAGACAACCCGCGGACATTTTCACAGGGGCATTCTCTGACGTACCGTATCGTCTGGCCGGAACGCGGACATGCTATGCGAGGAAGATAACAGGACATGAATACCATCGTTTCACAGGCATCAAAATATATCCTGCTGGCTCTTATGGTGCTGTTTACCATAGAGACCTATATGGTGCTGCGCCGCAGGGACGAAAAGTCCAGAAACCGTATCATGCGGAAGCAGATCGGCCTGATGGTCATGTTTAATCTGGTGGCCTATCCGACCATGTATCTGCTGTCCGGGGATTTCCAGATGCTGGTGATGTTTCTGGCTGTCGTCTGCTTTATTCTGGTCGTCCAGGTGCTTTACCGCCTGATCTACCGGCGCGCCTCCCTGATTCTGCTTAATACCATGTGCATGATGCTTTCGGTCGGCTTTGTCATCCAGTCCAGGCTTGGAATGGATACGGCCATGAAGCAGTTCATCATTACGTCTCTGGCCACGCTGATCTGCTTTATCATCCCGGTGTTTATCCGGAAGGTCCGTATTGTGTCCCGGCTGACCTGGCTGTACGCGGTGGCCGGCATCGGGCTTCTGGGAGTCGTGCTTCTTTTCGGACGCATCACCGGAGGGGCGCAGCTCTCGGTTTCGCTGGGCGGCATTACGTTTCAGTTCTCTGAATTTGTTAAAATCACGGTAGTCCTGTTTATGGCCGGCATGCTGCAGAACCGTCACGATTTCAAGACTGTTCTGGTAGTCACGCTGGTGGCGGCTGTGCATGTGGGGATTCTGGCTCTCTCGGCGGATCTGGGCGCGGCGCTCATCTATTTTATGGCATATATCGTTATGGTCTTTGTGGCTACCCGGAACCCCGGATATGCTTTCCTCGGACTGGGAGGAATGGCGGGCGCCTCGATTATCGCGTACCGACTCTTCGAGCATGTGCGTGTCCGTGTCGCCGTCTGGAAGGATCCGTTCCAGGATTACGAGGGAACGGGCTACCAGATTGTCCAGGCGCTGTTCGGTGTCTGCGCCGGAGGCTGGTTCGGAACCGGACTTTTCAAGGGAAATCCCGATATGATTCCGCTTGCCTATGAGGACTTTACCTTTGCCGCCATCTGCGAGGAATTCGGCGTCCTGTTTGCCATCTGTCTGATTCTTCTCTGTATGGGGATGTATCTGCTGATTGTCAATATCGCCACAAAGCTGGAAAAGCCGTTCTACAGGCTGGTAGCAGTCGGGCTGGGGACGGAATACGCCTTCCAGGTATTTCTGACGGTCGGCGGAACTACAAAATTTATTCCCATGACGGGAATTACGCTGCCCCTGATCAGCTATGGCGGAAGCTCCATCATGTGTACCATTATCATGATATCTATCATTCAGGGGCTTTATATCATGCGGACAGACGAGAGCCAGGCAAGAGAGGAAGAACGGATGCAGCAGCGTCTGCGCCGACGGATTTCCGATCAGGAGCAGTACCTGAAGGGGTACCGGAGCCCGGCGCGGCGGGACGGTTATTCCGGGCAGGGGCAGGGAACCCCCGTACAAAATGTCCGCTATGGCGAGAATTCCCGGAATGGCGGCGGTGATGCCCGTGCAGGATATGCGGACGGCGGGACGACAAAAATCATCCGTAAGCTGAACCGCTCGCAGAACGGGCAGAATCCCGCGGATGGACGAGAGAAAAAGAACGGACAGGAGATCGGAGATACGGATGAGCTCGCAAAAAAAATCGAAGAACAGACAAAAAACGGACTTGAAATCCATTACTAGGCCGTACCGGATTGTTTCCTATATCAGTCTTGCCCTGTTTGCCTCTCTGATCGGCTACATGGTGTATTTTCAGGTGTTTCTGAGTGATGACCTGCTGAACAGTCCGTATAACAAGCGGCAGGAGATTGTGCAGGAGCAGATTGTCAAGGGCTCTCTGCTGGACAGGAGCGGAAACGTTCTGGCGGAAACCGTCACCGCAGAGGACGGGACGGAGAGCAGGAACTATCCCTACGGAAATCTGTTCGCGCAGGCGGTCGGCTATTCGGTCTACGGAGGCAGCGGACTGGAATCCACGGAGAACAGTACCATGCTGCAGTCTCACGCGGATATTGTGACGCAGATGCAGCAGGACATCCAGGAAGAAAAGAAGCAGGGGGATAACGTAACCACAACCCTGTCCGCCGTGCTGCAGCAGGCGGCATCCGATGCCCTGGGGTCCAACAGGGGTGCTGTTTTTGCCATGGACGCGGACACGGGGGAAGTTCTGGTGGATTACAGCAGCCCGAATTTTAACCCGAACACCATCGAGCAGGACTGGGAGTCTCTGGTAAACAGCGAGGACGGTGTGTTCCTGAACCGGGCGACGCAGGGCCAGTACCCGCCCGGATCCACCTTTAAGATTGTGACGGCGCTGGCCTACTACAGACAGCACGGAACCTTCGATGATTTCAGCTATACCTGTACCGGAAGCTATGAGAGTGACGGCTACACCATCCACTGTGCCGGAAACGAAGTACACGGACAGGAGAGCTTTCAGGACGCCATGGCGAATTCCTGCAACTGCGCGTTTGCCTATATGGCGGTCAATCTGATCGACAAGGATCTTCTCCGCCAGACGGCGGATCAGATGGGATTTAATCAGGATATTCCGGTGGAGCTGCCGTATAACGGAGGCGAATTTTCACTGGATGCCAATACACCGAACCAGCTGACCATGCAGACGGCTATCGGACAGGGCGATACGCTTGCAACTCCCATGCTGATGTGCATGATCGCGGATGCCGTGAAAAACAACGGCCAGATGATAACGCCCATCTTTGTGAAAAGCGTTGACAGCGCCACCGGAAGCAATGTTAAAACCGTGCAGCCGCAGGTGTTTGGTGAAGTGATGACGACGGAGGAAACCCAGGCGCTGGAACCGCTTCTGGAAGCGGTGGTGCAGCGGGGGACGGCAGCGGATGACCTGAGCGATCTTCCGTACCAGATTGCGGGAAAAACAGGAACCGCGGAATACGGAGATATCAGCGAGGGGAAGGCCCATTCCTGGTTTACCGGGTACACCAATACCGGAAACAATGATATTGTGATCTGCGCGGTTGTGGAAGACGGCGGAAACGGCAGGGCTCCGGCCACACAGGTCGCAAGAAGTGTGTTTTCTGCCTGGGGAACGGGAACTTATTAAATTGGCAAAGGCACTTTTGGCACTTATATTATGATGCTGGGGTCAAAAGGTATTTTGGCCCCAAATGATACCCTCGGATTGCTTCATTGCTTCGCAATTCCCGCAATCCTCCCGCCATTCGCAATCTCGCAGAATCCTTATAAAACAAGGGTTCTGCTTCTTGCTCATGTCGGGGGCGGGTCCCAAGGTCAAACGCCTTTTCGCGCAAGCACGAAGGCGTTAAGACCTTGGGACCCTGGTATCATATTAGTTCTGAAAAAAATAAAAAGAAACGGAGAAGGGATCTGCGGATGGAAGCCACCAGTTGCGGAGGAGTAGTTGTTTTTCGCGGAAAATTGCTGACATTATATAAGAACTACAAAGGGCGCTATGAAGGCTGGGTGCTTCCCAAGGGGACGGTGGAAAAGGGGGAGACCCCGGAACAGACCGCGCTCCGCGAGGTTGCGGAAGAGGCGGGCGTCCGCCCTGTGATCATGGGATATATCGGGACAAGCCAGTATTCCTTTTTTGTGCCGGAGGGAGAGGTCCACAAGGAGGTGCACTGGTTTCTGATGATGGCCGACAGCTACCACAGCAAGCCCCAGAAGGAAGAATATTTTCTGGATTCCGGTTATTATAAATACCATGAGGCGTATCATCTGCTGAAGTTCTCCAATGAGAGGATGATACTGGAAAAAGGCTACCGGATGTACCAGAAGCTGAAACAGGGAGGCCTGTGGGTTCCGGCAGAAGGACAGGGATAATGCTGCGGCTGCAGTCCGGTTCCGTCTGGTGCCGGCGGATCCCGGAAGAGGACAGGAAAAACCGAAAAATTCAGGAGGTTTCAGTCGGTTATGATCCGTTTTGCGGAACATCTTTATGTGGGCGAAACTGCCGCCCGGAAAAAGAAAAAATATATCAGGGAGATTCGGGACGGAAAATTCCGGCCGGATCTGTACCTGATTACTTATTCGGCAAGTGACAGGGATATGCTGGACATTGTCTGCTCTGTCTATCTCCGTCAGGAGGCGCTCAGAAAGCGGCTTCCGGAAATTGTAGGCATTGCATGCGGAAGAAGTGAGGCGCTGGAGCTGGTCCGGAAAATGGTTGAGGACTGTTTTGCGGCTGTCGGAAACTGTAATGTGCGCGATTACCTGAAATCGCTGGAAACATCAAAAGAGGAGAATTAGATGGCAATCATGCTGCATGTTCTTGGAATCATAGGCAAAATCCTGCTGATTCTTCTGTGTATTCTTCTTGCCCTGCTGCTTCTCCTGCTGCTGGTGCCCTTTCGGTACCGCGCGGATATCAGAAAGCATGGAGATACCGTAGGAGTTCACGCAAAGGTTTCCTGGCTGTTTCGGGCCATATGGTTCCGGTTTGATTTTGTTCATGAGGAAAAAAACACAAGGACAACCGATCTGCGGATATTCGGGATACCCGTCCTGAAGCTGATTTCCGGCCGTAAATCCGGAAAAAGCAGGCCGAAAAGCCACCCGCGCAGGGACGGAGCCGACGGGAGGAAAAAAACCGAAACAGACAAGGTTTCCGCGCGGGAAGAAACAGGAAAAAAGGCGCGTACAGAGGAAGAAGCCGAGCGCAGGATGCGCGAGGGGGCAAAAAAGAAGCCGACCGTCCGGCCCGGAGAGAGGACAGAAAAAGCGCAGGGCGGACCGGAAGTCCGGGTATTTCACCGGAAACAGCCGGGCTTGCTGGAGAGGCTTTCCGCGAACATCATGGCTTTTACCGGGAGAGTAAAAAGAACGGTAAAGAAATTCTTCTCCAATCTTGCGGAAGCCTGTGGTAAAATAAAAAAATGGAATGCATATCTGCATTCGGAGCAGTTCAGAGATGCATTAAGAGTGATAAAGGAACAGGGTATTCCTCTTCTGAGGCACGTACTTCCCAGAAAAGCGGAAGGTACAGTGGAATTCGGTATGGAGGATCCGGCTGATACAGGTGAAATTCTAGGGGCAGCCGCCATGTTCTTTGCACTGATTCCGGAGGAGCTTCATATTATTCCGGATTTTACACAGAAGAAACTGGAAGCGGATGTGACGCTCCGCGGACATATTATTCTGTTTCCTGTTCTTATCAGAGTACTCAGGATATTACTGAATAAAAACGTCAAGGCGTTGATTCGGGTAATCCGTAAAAAAAATCCCGACGCGGCAGCAGGGCACAAAACATCCGGACAGGATCACAAACAGAAATAGAAACAGGGAGGATTGAAAATGGCAGATAAAACAGAATTTTCTGATAATGTAGAGGCACTGTTTAAGGGACTGGACGGTTTCCTGACGACCAAAACCGTAGTCGGCGAACCGATTAAGGTTGGCGAGAGCACCATGATTCCTCTGGCGGATATTTCCTTCGGGCTGGCCGCCGGTGCATATGCGGGGAATTCCAAAAACAACGGCGGGGGCGGAATGGGCGCAAAGGCAAGCCCGACAGCGGTCCTTATGATCGATAAGGACGGAACCACAAGACTGGTAAGCCTGAAGAATCAGGACGCTGTCGCCAAGATTCTGGATATGGCGCCGGATATCGTGACGAAGATAAAAGACGCCGTAGGCGGAAGTAAAAAAGCAGAAGAAAAAGACAGCCCGGAATTTGAGGATTAATTAAAATACACTCTTGCAAATGTCCGGTTATTCTGTTAAACTAGTCTAGTCGTGAGCCGTAAGGCTGACATAAGTTGATTTTTAAGGAGGTGTGATCATGGCAAAGTGTGCTATCTGCGATAAGGCCGTTTACTTTGGTAATGCCGTCAGCCATTCTCATAGAAGATCCAATAAAACGTGGAAAGCAAATGTGAAGTCTGTTCGTGTTAAGACTCCGCAGGGAAACAAGAGAATGTATGTATGTACCAGCTGCCTGAGAAGCGGTAAAGTAGAGCGCGTGTGATCATGCGCCTCTGGACGGAATCCTGCAGACAGGGACGTCCGTTTTATTACATTCAGTTCAATGAAAATCCGACCTTAGCGGCCGGATTTTTTCTTTTCCTCTTTTCTTCCGCTCCATCTTTTCCTGGACCATCTTTCTCAGCCCTGTTCCATTTTCCCTTGCATCACTCTATTTTTCCCGGGACAAATGTATTGGTTCTTAGTCCTGCGCCATTTTCATTTGCATCACTCTATTTTTCTTGGGACAAATGCATTGGTCCTCAGCCCTGCTCCGTTTTTGTCGGCCTCAGCCGGAGATGCGTACCATCAGCCTCCGCAATTTACGCAAATTTGTGCAGAATTCATATTTGTATTGAAAAATAAACTTATTTTTAGTAGAATATACCCATGGTGTGTCTGATAATTAAATTTACGTTTCAGAATATACCGAAAAAACTACGCATGGGAGGTTACAATTTATGGAGGTTTACAGAACAGACAGGGTCCGTAACGTCGCGGTTCTAGGGCACGGCGGCGCCGGTAAGACAACATTGGTAGAAGCTATGGCCTATTTATCCGGTATCACCAGCAGGCTCGGAAGCGTCGGCGACGGAAACACCATCAGCGATTACGATAAAGAAGAAATCAAACGTAAATTCTCAATCAATACATCAGTTGTTCCCATTGAGTGGGGGAAACACAAAGTTAATATTCTGGATACACCCGGTTTCTTTGATTTTGTCGGAGAGGCAGAGGAAGCAGCCGCGGCGGCGGATGCTGCGGTTATTGTAGTCTCCGGCAAGGCAGGCGTGCAGGTAGGAACGCAGAAGGCATGGGATCTCTGCGAGCGCTACAGTCTCCCGCGCATCTTTTTTGTAACGGACATGGACATTGATGATGTCAGCTACCGTGAGGTCGTGGAGAAGCTGCAGGAAATGTACGGCAAGAGAATTGCCCCGCTGCACATGCCGCTTCGTGAAAATGGAAAGTTCTACGGCTACATCAATATTGTGAAAAACAAGGGACGCCGTTATATCAATAAAAATGAAAAAGAAGAGTGCCCGATTCCGGATTACGAGGAGCCCTATCTCTCCAAATACAGGGAGGTACTTCTGGAATCTGTCGCGGAATCCAGTGAGGACTTCATGGACCGCTATTTCGCCGGGGAGGAATTTTCTGTTGCGGAGATCAGCGCTGTTCTGGCAAACAATGTGGAGGACGGAAGCATCGTTCCCGTCTGCATGGGCTCGCCGATCAACCTGCAGGGGGTAAAGATTCTCCTGGATGATATTGTCGGCTATTTCCCGGATCCCTCCAAGCGCAAGCGCGCCGGACTGGACAGGACCAACAATGATACCTTTGACGCAGATTACGACTTCCAGAAGCCGAAGTCGGCTACAATTTTCAAAACGATCGCCGATCCGTTCCTGGGCAAGTATTCCCTGCTGAAAGTATGCTCCGGCGTTATCAAGAGCGATGACACCCTCTATAATGTCACACAGGATGTGGAGGCGAAGGTCGGAAAGCTCTATGTGATGTGCGGAAATAAGGTGACGGAGGTTCCGGAGCTCCACGCGGGAGATATCGGAGCTGTCGCAAAGCTGGCAAGCGCAAGAACAGGGGATTCGCTGGCAACAAAAGCCCATCCGGTGGAGTACGGCCCGATTGCCCTCTCTAAGCCCTATACAGCAAAGAGATACAAGGTTGTGCAGAAAGCGGATGTGGACAAGGTCGCGCAGGGTCTTGCAAGACTGGCATCCGAGGATCTGACCATGCGTGTAGTGAATGATTCCGCGAACCATCAGTCGCTGATTTACGGAATCGGTGATATGCATATTGATGTCATCGTAGCCAAACTTCTGAACCGCTATAAGGTGCAGGTAGAACTCTCAAAGCCGAAGATCGCTTTCCGGGAGACCATACGTAAAAAATCCGACGTGGATTCCAAGTATAAGAAACAGTCCGGCGGACACGGCCAGTACGGTCATGTAAAAATGCGCTTTGAGCCCTCCGGCGATCTGGATAAGCCGTATGTCTTTGAAGAAGAGGTGGTCGGCGGATCGGTTCCGAAGAACTATTTCCCGGCGGTAGAAAAGGGACTGGCCCAGTCTGTGGAATCCGGCCCGCTTGCCGCATACCCGGTTGTAGGGGTAAAGGCGGTTCTGTATGACGGCTCCTACCATCCGGTAGATTCCTCGGAGATGGCATTCAAGACCGCTACTGTTATGGCTTTCAAAAAAGGATTTATGGAAGCAGATCCGGTTCTTCTGGAGCCCATTGTATCTCTCCATGTAACCGTTCCGGACCAGTACACCGGTGATGTGATGGGAGACCTGAATAAACGGCGCGGCCGTGTTCTGGGCATGACGCCGGACAAGAGCGGACTGACAGTAGTTGAGGCGGAGGTTCCGGAGATGGAGCTTTACGGCTACTGCAACAGCCTTCGTTCCATGACCGGCGGCGCGGGAGACTTTGCCTACGAGTTTGCCCGCTATGAACAGGCACCTGCAGATGTGCAGAAACAGCAGGTAGAGGAAAGGGCAAGCAAGATTACCCAGGTGGAAGAGTAAAACAAGGTTTTTATTTGTATATCCTTCTTTTGTTCCAGGCATGTGCGTATGCGGAAAGATTCCGTGTGACGCACATGCCTGCTTCTCTGGAATGAAGATGAATAAAATTCAATGAACAGATAAGCAGGATGAAACAAGTGCCCGACTGTTGACAAGAAAAGCGGCGAAAAATATAATAGCAAAGAAGTAAGAAGTCAGACAGGAGGACAGAACAATGGCAAAGGATATTGATTGGGGAAGTCTGGATTTCAGCTACCGACCCACAGATTACAGTTACGTTTCCATGTATAAGGACGGCAAGTGGGATGCGGGGAAGCTGACAGCGGAACACACGGTGACAATGAGCGAATGCGCCGGTGTTTTACAGTATTCCCAGTCTTGTTTTGAAGGCCTGAAAGCATATACAGAAGAGAACGGAAAAATCGTATGCTTCCGACCGGATTTGAATGCGAAGAGAATGGCAGATTCCTGCAGACGTCTGGAGATGCCGGTTTTTCCGGAGGACAGGTTCCTCAAAGCTGTTGACGAGGTGGTTGCGGCGAACAAGGACTGGGTTCCACCCTACGGATCCGGCGCGACGCTCTATATCCGTCCCTTCATGTTCGGCTATAATTCAGTCATCGGTGTAAAGCCGGCGGATGAATACATGTTCCGCATTCTTGTTACTCCGGTCGGCCCGTATTTCAAGGGCGGGGCAAAGCCGGTTGTTGTACGGATTCCGGATTTTGACCGCGCGGCGCCGCATGGCACAGGCGGAATTAAGGCAGGACTGAATTATGCCATGAGCCTGCATCCGATCATGGAAGCGCACAGAGAGGGCTTTAACGAGAACATGTATCTGGATCCGGCTACCAGAACAAAGGTAGAGGAGACGGGCGGAGCCAATATCATCTTTATCAAGGATGGCGGAAAAACTCTGGTCACCCCGAAGTCGGATTCGATCCTTCCGTCCATCACCAGACGGTCTATCTGCTACATTGCGGAAAATATGCTCGGCATGAAGGTGGAGCACAGACCGGTCATGTACAGCGAGGTTCCGGAGTTTGAGGAAATGGGACTCTGCGGGACAGCAGCTGTCATCTCTCCTGTCGGAAAGATTTTTGATCACGGGAAAGAAATTGATATCCCCAGCGGTATGGAAAAAATGGGGCCGACCCTCCAGAAACTGTACGACACTCTCACCGGAATCCAGATGGGACGGATTGCCGGACCGGAAGGCTGGGTTCATGAGATCAAGTGCTGAGTCCTGACCTTCTGAGGCGCACGCCTGCATAGCGTTTTTAGCAGGTAAACAGAACAATCAGAACAGACAAACAGACTCCCCGGAGTATCCCGCCATTCAGACGGCTTCCGGGGAGTTTCCTGTTTTCTTTACCTTGCCAGATCGGTTTCGGTGGGGTAGGATAAAGAAGAATCCTGTTCAATATAGTGAAAAATCAGAAAATTCAGAGAAGACGGGAGAAAGTATTCCATTATGCTGGATCAGTCCAGGACACCATTATTAGACGCAATTAAAAAATTCCAGGAGGAGGATCCGGCTTATTTCCGGATTCCCGGCCACCGGTTCGACAGGGGAACGGACGAAAAAGCCCGGAAGCTTCTGGGACGCAAAGCTTTCTGCGCAGATCTGACAGAGGCAGAGGGTCTGGATGACCTGCACCAGCCGGAGGGAGTCATTTACCAGGCAGAGGCGCTGGCGGCGGATCTGTTCGGATCCGACTGCTGCTGGTTCCTGGTCAATGGAACAACCTGCGGCAACGAGGCGATGATTCTTGCCACAGTCCGGGAGGGGGAAAAAATACTTGTTCCCAGAAACGCGCACAAATCCGTCCTGATGGGGCTGGTTCTCAGCGGGGCGGTTCCGGTATGGATGCAGCCGGAATATCTGGAATCCTGGAATATTTCGGGGGCGGTCCGTCCGGAAACGGTGGAAGAGGCACTGAACCGGGATTCCGGAATCCGCGCGGTATTTCTGGTAAGCCCGACGTATTACGGGATCTGCAGCGATATCCGGAAAATCGCGGACATCTGCCACGCGCACGGCGTACCGCTGTTAGTGGACGAGGCGCACGGCGCACATCTGTATTTTTCGGAGAGCCGCCCCGGAGGCGCAATAGCGCTGGGCGCGGATCTCTGCGCGCAGAGTACACATAAGACGCTGGGCAGCTTTACGCAGAGCTCCATGCTGCACTTAAAAAGCAGCCTGGTAAACAGAAACCGGGTGGAAGAAAGCCTGAAACTGGTCATGAGCACCAGCCCTTCTTACCTTCTGATGGCATCCCTGGACGGGGCAAGACACCAGATGGCGGAGGAGGGAGGAAAGCTCTTTTCGCAGGCGGAAAGCCTGGCGCGGAAAGCCAGGGAGCTTCTCTGTGAAGTCCCCGGCATCTCTGTGCTGACGGAGGATAACGCACATTCCCGCGGGAAAATCAGCCTGGATCCGCTGCGGGTGGTGTTCCGTGCCGAAAGCCCGAAAATACGGGGCTATCAGCTGCAGGACAGGCTTTTTGCGGAAGAACTGGTCAGCACGGAGCTGGCAGATGAAAATAACGTTGTCGCGGTAATCACCTGGGGAAATACAGAGGAGGATATCCGGAGGCTGGCGGAGGCGGCAGACGACATTGTCAGCATGACGCCGGACATCACCGGGAACAGCTATCAGACGGAGGAAGAACGGCAGAACTTATCGTTCCGGATTCCGGAGCAGGTCATGACGCCCCGCCGGGCATGGATGAGCCAGAGCAAGGCCTGTTATCTGGAGATGGCGGAGGGTCAGGTCTGCGCGGAGAGTGTGATCCCTTATCCACCTGGAATCCCGATTCTTTATCCGGGGGAAAGAATTACCAGAGAGGCGGCAGAAGCGGTCCGGTTCTGCAGGGATCATCGCCTGCATCTGCACGGCTGTGCGGATACAACGCTTCGGACGCTGCAGGTGGTCACCGCTTATGCGGGGAAGGAAGGAGGACAGATTGACTGATATCCGATTTATTTCCTGGAATGTAAACGGCCTGCGGGCCTGCCTGAAAAAAGGCTTTATGGATTATTTCACAGAGGCGGACGCGGATTTTTTCTGCATTCAGGAGAGCAAGCTCCAGGACGGACAGATTGATCTGGAGACAGAGGGCTATTATCAGTTCTGGAACTACGCGGAAAAAAAGGGCTACTCCGGAACCGCGGTTTTTGCCCGCAGGGAGCCGCTATCTGTTTCCATGGGAATGGGTATAGAGGAGCACGACCGCGAGGGGCGGGTGATCACGCTGGAATACCCGGATTTTTATCTGGTAAATGTCTACACGCCGAATTCACAGGACGGCCTGAAGCGGCTGGATTACCGGATGAAATGGGAGGACGATTTCCGCGCTTTTCTGGGCGGGCTTTCCCGGAAAAAGCCGGTTGTTGTCTGCGGAGACATGAATGTCGCCCATGAAGAAATCGATTTGAAAAATCCGAAAACTAATCATACCAATGCCGGATTCTCCGATCAGGAGAGGGACAAGTTTACACAGCTGCTGGAGTCCGGATTCACAGATTCCTACCGCAGCCTCTATCCGGATCGGGTGGAATATTCCTGGTGGTCGTACCGCTTCCATGCCAGAGAGAAAAACGCGGGGTGGCGGATTGACTATTTCCTTGTCTCGGACAGCATCCGGGACCGGATCACAGACGCGTGCATCCACACGGATGTGACGGGTTCCGACCACTGCCCCGTGGAGCTTGTTTTGAAGGGATAGACCCGGGCGGCACAGAAATTGCGCTGTTTAAGGACACAGAAGAAGTGTACCGTTAAGAAATCCGGATAAAAAAAGATATTTTCAAGAGAAGACAAAGCCAGCGTGCAGACGGCGGAAAAGGAGACAGGCGTATGCAGAACAGGACAGATTACGCAGTGACCATGGGAAGGCCGGAGCATCCCGGAGCATGGTCGGAGGGAAACCGGGTCGGCTTTACCGTAGAGCTTCCGGAGGGGGCGGAGGCAGAACTTCTGCTCTACCGCGAAGGAGAGGAACTTCCCTGTCAGGAAATCCCTCTGCCGGAGGAAAAAAGAATCGGGCTGGCAGCGTCTGTCTGTGTGGAAATTCCCGAGGGAGAGAACCTGGAATATAATTACCTGGTGAACGGCCATGTGGTCAGTGATCCCTGTGCGTCCGGAATCCGGAGACTTCATTTCCATCATGCCGCGCCTTCTTCTGTCCGTACGGGAGAGGGGACGCAGGAGCCGGAGGACAGGGAGGAAATCCGCTGCAGCTGGCAGAGGAGTGGCAGGGTAAAAACACACCCGCCGGTGATTCCCTATGAGGACTGTGTTTTCTATAAGGCAAATGTAAGAGGCCTGACCATGGAAAAGCCGGCGGGCGTCAGGCATCCGGGTACCTTTCTTGGACTGCAGGAATTCATTCCCTATCTGAAAAATCTGGGAATCAATTCCCTGATCCTGATGCCGCTGTACGAGTTCACGGAAGACCCGGCAAAGACAGAACAGTTTTATCTGCTGGATGATTCGGTAAGGGTCAGAAAGCCGGCCGGAGGAAGCCGGAAGAAGAATTACTGGGGATATGCCGAGGGGCTTTATTTCACGCCGAAGCTGTCCTACAGCGCCACGGGAAACCCGCAGCAGGAGTTTGCAGAAATGACGGACGCCCTGCACCTTGCCGGAATCCAGCTGATACCGGAGTTCTATTTTCCTCCGGAAGCCGGCGGCAGGCAGGTTACGGATGTGCTCCGCCACTGGCTTCTTACCTACCGGATCGACGGCTTTCACCTGGTCGGCCGGGGAGACTGGATCTCCACGGTCAGGACGGATCCCCTGCTGAAAAAAAGCCTGCTTCTGTACACGGACTTCCCGGATTCGATCCGGGAGTTTCGCTCCCAAAAGCCGCATTCCCGCAGCCTGGGTATTTATAACCTTGGCTATGAACAGGCCATGAGGCGCTTCCTGAAAGGGGATCCGGACTGCGCGCCGGAAGAAATTGCCGGCCTGCTGCGCAGAAACGACAGCGGGTGCGGGTACCTGAACTTCATGGCGGATCAGGACGGCTTTACCATGGCGGACATGGTTTCCTACGAAGAAAAGCATAATGAGGAAAACGGGCAGAATAACCGCGACGGTTCCGACTGCAATTATTCCTGGAACTGCGGGGAGGAAGGCCCCAGCAGAAAGAAGGCGGTCAGAGCCCTGCGCAGGCAGCAGCTTCGGAATGCGTTCCTTCTGGTCATGACCGGACAGGGCTCGCCCATGCTCTATTCCGGAGATGAAGTCCTGAACAGCCAGGGCGGCAATAACAACGCGTGGTGCCAGGACAGCAGGACCGGATGGGTTACCTGGAAAAAGAGCCGGGACATAGAGGAAATGTTCGCCTTTGTGAAAAACTGCATCACTTTCCGGGAGGAGCACCCGGTGCTGCGCCAGAGGCAGCCCCTGCGCATGTCGGATTATAAAAAAACGGGATTTCCGGACATCTCGTATCACAGCCACACGGCCTGGATGTATGAATCCGGGCAGACAAAGGCCGGCATCGCCGTCCTGTACAGCGGCGGCTACGCGGAAAAAGCCCCCGGTGTTCCGGATGATATGATCTATATCGCCTACAATATGTACTGGCGGGCGCAGTCCTTTGCCGTACCGGCTCTTCCGGCGGGCGGGCAGTGGTATATCAAGGCAGATACCTCTTCGGAAGAAGGATTTTACGCGGGAGACGGTATTCCCCTGAAAATGCCGGAGGACAAAAAGACTTTTGAGGTGCCGCCGCGCACGGTGGTCATCCTGATCGGGAAGTAAAGAAAACATTGGATTGTTTTCTTCATTGTGATATGATCCTTTTCAAAGCGAAAATTTGCTGGCAGGAGGTTTCTACATGATAACAGGTGCACAGGCATTGGTAAACGGTTTACGGGATCAGGGCGTTTCCGTGTGTTTCGGATATCCCGGCGTAGCCATTGCTCCTTTTTATGACTGTCTGGCACAGCAGACAGAAATCCGTCATATTCTGGTCAGAACCGAGCAGAGCGCGGGCCATGCGGCCAGCGGTTACGCGAGAATGACAGGAAAGCCGGGTGTCTGCATCACGACATCCGGTCCGGGCGCGACTAATCTTATGACAGCACTGGCCACGGCTTACGCGGACAGCGTGCCTCTGATCGCCATAACCGGTCAGGTGTCCTCGCAGCTGCTCGGACACGATGTCTTTCAGGAGGTAGATACCACAGGAACCGCGGAGGCATTCGTGAAGTACAGCTATCTGGTCAAGAACGCCGCGGATATTCCCAGAATTATCAAAGAGGCATTCTATATCGCCAATTCAGGAAGAAAGGGACCGGTTCTGATTGATGTTCCGGTCGATATTCAGAAAAGCAGCTTTAAGGAGTATGAGCCGGGAGAGATTAACCTGCGCGGTTACAAGCCATACACAAAGGGAAATTCGGTTCAGATTGCAAAGATTTTGAAACTGCTCGACAAGGCGAAGCATCCGCTGATCTGCGTCGGCGGAGGTGTCATTCTCGGAGACGCGATTTCCGAGGTGCGCCAGTTTGCGGAAAAGACAAATATTCCTGTCGTCTCCACGATGATGGGAATCGGTGTGATGCCGAAAAATCATCCGCTTTACTTCGGTATGCTCGGATCTAACGGGAAGCCGTATGCAAACCGCGCTGTGCTGAAAAGTGATGTGATGGTGATCGTGGGCGCAAGGGTGGCGGACCGCGCCATCACAACGCCGAACAACGTGGAAAAAAACACCACTATCATCCATATCGATATCGATACGGCCGAGATCGGGAAGAACATGGGATTTACCATCCCGCTGGTCGGCGACGCGAAATATATTTTCGGAGAGATGCTGGAAAAATCGGAGGTGGGAAACCACAGGGGGTGGATCGAAGAACTGCAGGAAATCAAAAAATCCTGTGTGGATCCGCGGGTATTCCATGACGAGTATGTCAATCCCTGCCGCTTTGTCCAGATCCTCAGTGACAAAATGGATGACAACGCGGTTTATGTTGCGGATGTTGGGCAGAACCAGATGTGGTCCGCCGACAATTACATCACCAAACGGGGGCGGTTCCTGACCACCGGCGGGCAGGGAACCATGGGCTATTCCATTCCGGCGGCGATCGGCGCGAAGCTTTCCGATGAGAACCGCCAGGTAGTGGCTGTCTGCGGAGACGGCGGATTCCAGATGAGCATGATGGAGCTCGGAACCATGCGCCAGCACCATGTCCCGATCAAGATTGTCATCATTCAGAATAATTACCTGGGCCTGGTCAGGGAGTACCAGCATAAAACCTACCACGACCGCTATATGGCGGTTTCCCTGGAGGGAAGCCCGGACTACGAGAAAATAGCGGAGGCTTACGGAATGCCTTACTATTATCTGGAGAAAAACGAGGACATCGAGAAGACGGTTGATGAATTTCTCGCGGAAAAAGGCGCGGCGCTAATGGTCTGCAGGGTCTATGAGCTGGATCAGGTAAAGGGGTGAGGCAGATGAGAGGAATTTTTTCAGTTACGGTAGAAAACCGCTCTGGTGTTCTTTCCAAAATTGCAGGTCTGTTTGCGCGCCGGGGCTTTAATATTGAACAGCTTACCGTAGGGGAGACGGATGATCCTACGGTTTCCAGCATTACGATTGTCTCGGAGGGAGACGACCGCACGATGGAGCAGATTGAAAAGCAGCTGAATAAGCAGATTGACGTGATCAAGGTCCGCCATCTGAACGCGCTGCACAGTATCGAGAGAGAGGGTGTGATCATCAAGGTGAATTACACCCGGTCCAATCGTCTGGATATCATGGAAATCTGTTCCGTCATCGGAGCCAGAATTGTTTACATGGGGACGCAGAGCCTTGTCATCGAATATTTCGGAGAACCGGAGATGGTACAGAGCCTGCTTCTGAACTTGCGTCCGATGGGGATTCAGGAGGTTGCCAGGACAGGAGAGCTTGCCCTGCAGAAAGAGCAGAAATAACGAATGAGCTACGCACGGGAGCATTTTCACACAATAACAACACACAAACTGCTGGTCGCCGGGTACTGCTTCCGGATGGGACTGTACCGGCAGGGCCTGATGCATGACCTGTCCAAATATTCTCCAACGGAATTTCTGGAGGGAGCCAGATACTGGCAGGGAACCAGGAGCCCGAATAACGCGGAGCGCGAGGCCACGGGCGTTTCTCTCGCTTGGCTTCACCACAAGGGGCGGAACAAACACCATTTTGAATACTGGATTGACTACGGAATCAACTGTGATACAATCATCAAAGGTGTGCCGATTCCGCGCCGCTATATCGCGGAGATGGTGGCGGACCGGATCAGCGCTTCCAGGGTTTACCTGGGAGATGCCTATTCGGACCGGGAGCCGTATCTGTATTTTGCCAGAAGAGGGGACCATCTCTGGTTTGTTCATCCTCAGGTAAAAAATGACTTGCTTTACCTTTTGGGAATGCTTTCGGAAAAGGGAGAAGAGCGGACCATCCGCTATATCCGTTTTCAGTATCTGAAGGGGCGGCAGGTTCCAGAGGTTTATCACGAGGGAGAGGACTTTCCGGAACCGGCGGAAATGTTCCGGAATCAACAATAGGCAGGAGAATAGATAACAGATGAAAAAGGTTGTTAAATTCGGAGGCAGTTCACTTGCCAGCGCAGAACAGTTTGAGAAGGTAGGAAAAATTATCCGCGCGGATGAGGGGCGCAGGTTTGTGGTGCCCTCCGCGCCGGGCCGCAGGTTCGCCGGCGATACAAAGGTTACGGATATGCTGTACGACTGCTATCATCAGGCGCAGCAGGGGCAGGACTTCAGCGGGACGCTTGCCAATATCAAGGACCGGTACGACGCCATTATCCGGGGGCTGGATCTCAAGCTTTCTCTGGACGAGGAATTCCGGATTATCGATAAGAATTTTCACGCGCTGGTCGGAGAGGACTACGCGGCTTCCCGCGGAGAGTATCTGAACGGACTGGTAATGGCCGCTTTCCTGGATTATGAATTTGTGGATGCGGCAGACGTCATTGCCTTTGACGAAGACGGTTCTTTTAACGCGAAAAAGACGGACAGCCTTCTGTCGGAGCGTCTCTCCGGAACAGAGTGCGCGGTCGTTCCCGGATTCTACGGCGCCAAGCCGGACGGCAGCATTCATACATTTTCCAGAGGCGGCTCGGATATCACGGGTTCCCTCGTGGCAAGGGCCATTCATGCCGACATGTATGAGAACTGGACCGATGTTTCCGGTTTCCTGATGACAGACCCCAGGATTGTGGAGGACCCTGTCACCATCTCCACCATCACCTATCGAGAGATGCGGGAGCTTTCCTACATGGGCGCTACCGTTCTTCATGAGGACGCGGTATTCCCGCTCCGGAACGAGGGAATCCCGATCAACGTGAGAAATACCAACCGTCCGGAGGATCCGGGCACGATGGTTGTGGAGAGTACCTGCAACAAGCCGAAATACACCATCACCGGCATCGGCGGGAAGAAGGGCTTTGCGTCTATCACGATTGAAAAGGCCATGATGAACTCCGAGGTGGGCTTCGGAAGAAAGGTTCTGCAGGTCTTTGAGGACTGCGGCATGACCTTCGAGCATACGCCGTCCGGTATTGATACCTTTTCTGTCTACGTCAATCAGCATGAGTTTGAGCCTCACGAGCAGCAGGTCATCGCCGGCCTTCACCGCATGGTACATCCGGATATGATCGAGCTGGAATCCGACCTGGCCCTGATTGCCGTCGTGGGACGCGGCATGCGCCGCACACGCGGAACTGCCGGAAGAATTTTTTCCGCCCTGGCACACGCCCATGTCAATGTAAAAATGATTGACCAGGGATCCTCCGAGCTGAACATCATTATCGGTGTGGAAAACCGCGATTTTGAGACCGCGATACGTGCGATTTACGATATCTTCGTCATTTCACAGCTGTAAAAGCAGGTTTTGTGGTATAATTTCTTCAGGACATTTCTTCTGACGATTGGAGGAAGCAGAACAAATGAAAAGAGTGTTACTGAAACTTAGCGGTGAGGCACTGGCAGGAGAGAAGAAAACCGGATTTGATGAAGAGGTAGTCACAGGAGTCGCCAAACAGGTCAAACAGCTTGTTGACGAGGGCGTACAGGTAGGCATTGTAATCGGCGGAGGGAATTTCTGGAGAGGAAGATCCAGCAAAAACATCGACAGGACAAAAGCAGACCAGATCGGGATGCTTGCAACCGTGATGAACTGTATCTATGTCTCGGAGATTTTCCGCTCACAGGGGATGATGACGTCGGTTCTCACACCTTTCGAGTGCGGCGACGTCACCAAGCTTTATTCCAAGGACCGCAGCAACAAGTATTTCTCCAGAAACATGGTTGTGTTCTTTGCGGGCGGGACCGGACATCCGTATTTTTCCACGGATACGGCGACCGTACTGCGGGCGGTGGAAATTGACGCGGACGAAATCCTGCTGGCAAAGGCAGTGGACGGTGTGTACGACAAGGATCCCAAGGATCATCCGGACGCCAGAAAATTTGACCGGATTTCCATTCAGGAGGTCATTGACAGAAAGCTTCAGGTTGTGGACATGACCGCTTCCATTCTCGCAATGGAAAATAAAATGCCGATGGTTGTGTTCGCCCTTCAGGAGAAAGACAGTATTATCCACGCGGCGCACGGAGAGACAACCGGGACAGTCGTTACGGCGGATGCCTCCTGATGCGGAGAGACAGCCGGAACGGTGTTACGGCAGATACCTCCGAACGTCCCGGATGCGGCGCGCAGGCGAAAGAAAAATGATGAGAGGGTTTTACAATGGACGAAAAAATTAAAATCTACGATTCCAAAATGACAAAGACCATTGCCAGCATGGAAAGCGATCTGGCGGCCATAAGAGCCGGAAGGGCAAATCCCCATGTGCTTGACCGTATTACCGTAGATTATTACGGGGCACCCACACCGCTTCAGCAGGTGGCCAACATCACGGTCCCGGAAGCCAGAATGATCCAGATTCAGCCATGGGAGACATCGCTGATCAAGGAGATTACGAAGGCAATCCAGACCTCCGATCTCGGAATCAATCCGAACACCGACGGAAGGGTCATCCGCCTTGTTTTCCCGGAGCTCACCGAGGAACGCAGAAAAGAGCTGGTTAAGGATGTCCGGAAAAAAGGAGAGGCGGCCAAGGTGGCTGTCCGGAATATCCGCAGGGACGCGAACGAATCCTTCAAAAAACTGGAAAAAACAGACGAGTCCGTGTCCGAGGACACCGTAAAGGAACTCCAGGAGGAGATTCAGAAACTCACGGATAAATACATCAAAGAGATAGACACCAGGATCGAGACCAAGACAAAGGAACTGATGACTGTCTGAAAAACAGAACAAATGAGAGGGAGTACAGCGCCGGACCTTCGGGCCTGGTTCTGTACTCTTTTGCTTTTTTTCGGATATCTGAAGGGGAATGGGATTTTTTATGGAAGAAGAGAAAAAAATACCGAATCACATTGCCATTATTCTTGACGGCAACGGGCGGTGGGCAAAGAAGAGGGGAATGCCCAGAAGCTACGGACATGTGGTGGGGTGTGACAATCTGGAAAAGATGTGCAACGTCATCTGCGACAGAGGGGTGAAATATCTGACGGTCTATGCGTTTTCCACAGAGAACTGGAAACGTTCGTCCGAGGAGATCGGCGTCCTGATGAACCTGTTCCGCAGGTATCTCAAGCGGTGCGAAAAAAATGCCGTTAAGCGGCAGATGCGTGTGAAAATCATCGGAGATCCGACCGGTCTTGCGCCGGACATCCAGGATATGATCCGGGAGCTGGAGGGGATGTCCGCCGGTTATGACAAGATGTTCTTCCAGATTGCGCTGAATTACGGGGGCAGGGATGAGATCCGCCGGGCGGCCGGAAAAATCATCGCGGATGCCAGAGAGGGAAAAATCACAGAGGCGGATATGACCGAGGACTGCTTTGCCTCTTATCTGGACACGGCCGGAATCCCCGATCCGGACCTTCTGATCCGCACCAGCGGGGAAGAGCGGATTTCCAACTTCCTGCTCTGGCAGCTGGCATACACGGAGTTTTATTTTACCGATGTCCCATGGCCGGCTTTTAATGAAGAAGAGCTGGAAAAGGCGATTGACAAATATAACCGCAGGGACCGCAGGTTCGGCGGAGTAAAACAATAACCGACAAAGTAAGGAGTAAGAAACATGCAGACTTGGGATATTATCGCGCTTTTGGCGCTGGCTGTTGTTCTGATAGTTCAGTTCCTGACCAGAAACATCCATAATTCCTTTATCACCAGGACAATCAGCGGCGGTGTCCTTCTTCTGGCTGCCCTTCTGACGATTATCAACGGGGGCTGGATTCTGTTTTTTACAACGCTGATCCTTTCGCTGATCGGCCTGCGGGAGTTGGATAAAGCTATCGGTGTCGTGGAAGAAAATACCAGGACCGGCCCGCTGGAAGCGGCGGCAATGGCCGGTGTTGTTCTCTATTATGCCAGCCTTCATCTTTTCTACGGAAGGCTCCAGGTCCTGGCCCTGATCCTGGGTCTGGTCCTGCTCATGTTCGTCTATGTGTTTACCTATCCCAGATACCGTTATCCCCAGGTGATGGGGGCTTTCTTCGGAATTCTGTACTGCGGCGTGATGCTTTCCTTTGTCTATCAGACACGCATGCTGGATACGGGCAGGTATCTGGTCTGGCTTACCTTTATCGCCTCCTGGGGATGCGATACCTGCGCCTACTGCGCGGGAAGGGTGTTCGGAAAACATAAAATGGCGCCTGTGCTGAGTCCTAAAAAGACCATCGAGGGCGCAGTCGGCGGAATTGCCGGAGCCATGCTTCTCGGCCTGCTCTACGCGTCTCTTACCCGCGGACCCCGCCTGGAGTATGTGGCCATCTGCCTTTTCGGCGCCCTGGTTTCCATGATCGGAGATCTGGCCGCCTCTGCCATAAAGCGGAACGCGGGAATCAAGGATTACGGTAAACTGATACCCGGCCACGGGGGAGTCATGGATCGGTTTGACAGCGTGATCTTTACGGCACCGGTCATTTATCTTCTGGGGGTTACGATTCTGTAAAAGCATCTGCGGAGAATGTGCTTATGAAAACAATAGCGGTTATGGGGTCTACCGGGTCCATCGGGACACAGACCCTGGATGTGGTTAGAAGAAACGGTGATATACAGGTGGCCGGGCTCTCGGCGAACCGGAACGTGGAGCTGCTGGAAAAACAGGTGAGGGAATTCCATCCGCTTCTGGCGGTTGCCGGATCGGAGGAAGCGGCGGCGGATCTGCGGGTACGGATCGCGGATACCGATACCCGTGTGGCCTCCGGCATGGACGGACTGATCGAACTGGCGCAGATGCCGGAATCGGATGTCCTGGTCACAGCGATTGTCGGCATGATCGGGATCCGCCCGACCATGGCGGCCATAGAGGCAGGAAAGGATATTGCGCTGGCCAATAAGGAGACGCTGGTCACTGCCGGGCATCTGATTATGCCGCTGGCAGAGAAGAACCGGGTCCGGATCCTCCCGGTTGACAGCGAGCATTGTGCGCTGTTTCAGTGCCTGCAGGGAGGAAAGCACGGAGAAGTCTACAAACTCTGGATTACCGCTTCGGGCGGTCCTTTCCGCGGCAAAAAGAGGGAAGAGCTGAAAAATATGCGTCCGGAGGATGCGCTGAAGCATCCGAACTGGAGTATGGGGGCGAAAATCACCATCGATTCCGCGACCCTGGTAAACAAGGGACTGGAGATTATCGAGGCAGGTTTCCTGTTCGATATGCCGCTGGATAAAATCGGCGTCGTGGTACAGCCGCAGAGCCTGGTACATTCCATGGTGGAATTCTGCGACGGCGCGATTCTCGCCCAGATCAGCGAGCCGGATATGCGGCTTCCCATCGAGTACGCACTCTATTATCCGGAGCGGAGGCAGACCGTTATTCCGCGGGTTGATTTTCATACCCTCCGGCAGATTGCCTTTGAGGAACCGGATACGGAGACCTTTTCGGGTATTCCTCTGGCGCTGCGGGCGGCAAGGGAGGGCGGTTCCATGCGCACGGTATTTAACGCGGCAAATGAACAGGCGGTAGCGCTGTTCCTGCAGAAAAAAATCGGATTCCTGGATATCTATGACATCATTGCACAGGCAATGGATCATCACAGGCGGATTCCGGATCCGGATCTGGGACAGATTCTGGAAACGGAGAAGGCTACCAGAGACTGGATTAAAGGCAGGTGGAGTGATTGAAGATTATAGTCGGACTGCTGATTTTCAGCGTTGTCATTCTGTTTCATGAGTTCGGACACTTTCTTTTTGCAAGGCTGAACCATATTGTGGTGCTGGAATTTGCCCTTGGCATGGGTCCCACTATCCTGAAGCATAAAAGTAAAAAAAGCGGAACGGTGTATGCCTGGAAACTTCTTCCGTTCGGCGGTTCCTGCTCCATGCTCGGAGAGGACGAGGATGACGAGGGAAATGAGCAGGAGGGCAGCTTTAACAAGGCGGCCGTCTGGAGAAGGATCAGCGTGGTTCTGGCAGGACCGGTTTTTAATCTGATTCTCGGTTTTGCCGCGTCTCTGGTTGTCATTTCCTGCATCGGTTCCGATCCCGCCAGAATTACGCAGGTGGAAGCCGGATCCGCGGCGGAAGCGGCCGGACTCCGGGAAGGCGATCTGATTACACGCTATCAGGGAAACGGAATCGCAAACGGAAGAGAGATGTATATCGATCTGGTTATGGACGGGGTTCCGACAGATACTGTCACCATCTCCTATACCAGAGACGGGAAGAACTACAAGGCAGTCTACAGCCCGGATATCTATAAGAAGTACATGCTGGGCTTTTCCTACAGCGAGACGTCCGACGGAGTACAGATTACAAGACTGGATAAAAACGGCGTCCTCCGGAAAGCGGGCGCGGAAACAGGGGATTATCTGACAGCGATCAACGGAACGGAAATTTCTTCCATGGAAGAGCTGCAGCAGTATCTTGCGGAAAACCCGCTCAGCCGGGGAGAGGTAAACATCACCCTGCGGAGAGGAAACCGCACCATAGAGCTGGACGGCCTGCAGCCTCAGGAGGTTACAAACGGAGACCTGGGCTTCAGCTTCAATATGGCCAGGGAAAAACTTCCCTTCCTCCAGACCATCCAGTATACCTTCGGAGATATGGAATACTGGCTTCACACGACATTCAAATCGCTTGCCAGTCTGTTCAACGGTACATTCACGATTGCCGATATGTCGGGACCGGTCGGCATTGTTAAGACTGTCGGGGACGCCTATGAGGAGGCGCAGCCGGAAGGAGCCCTGATTACCCTCATGACTGTCCTGAACGTCCTCTGCCTGATTACAGTGAACGTCGGGATTATGAACCTTCTTCCCCTGCCGGCGCTTGACGGCGGAAGAACGCTGATGCTGCTGATCGAGGCAGTACGGCGAAAGCCCTCAAACCGGGAGCTGGAAGGCAGGATTAACTTTGCAGGACTGATGGTACTGATGGTGTTCATGGTCTATGTGACCATCAACGACGTGATGAAGCTGATCTGAAAGTATATTGCATTACGACTGGACGTTCTGGTAAGTGTATAAGTCCCTGCGTCATTTCATGCTCATTCCTGTTGTCGTCGTTAATGTCGTTGACCATTGGTGAGTAAACTCCCCATGGTCAACGACATTACGACTGGACTTATACACAAAAAAAGCCCGCTGTCTTGTGTAAGACAGCGGGATAAAAATATGCGGAAGAAGGGAATCGAACCCTCACGGTATTGCTACCACAAGATCCTTAGTCTTGCTCGTCTACCAATTCCGACACTTCCGCATCTGTCCGGATTGCTCCGGCAACATTGGTAATTCTAACATCTCACCCTACTATCGTCAAGAACAATTTTTAATTTCCGAAATAGGAGCCGAACGGAGCTTCCGAACGACTTCCGAAATGAGGCTGAAAGGCACTTCGGATAACGCTTCGGACGCTTCGGGCGATGCCTGTGGTACATTTCGGGCTTATATGTCCGCGGCACACTTCTGGCAAGGGTTGACACGGAAGCCGCGTTTGCGTCATAATAAGCAGGATTGTTCAGCTGCGAACAGATTAGATTTGCCGCCGGAGGCGGCGGAACTTTTTACCGGAAGAAGGGCTGCAGAATGAAATACAATTTTAAGCGGATTGAACCAAAATGGCAGAAAGCCTGGGAAGAAAACAAGGTCTTTCAGGCAGTGGATTTTTCTCCGAAGCCGAAATGGTACGGACTGGTAGAATTTCCTTATCCGTCAGGAGCGGGAATGCATGTCGGACATATCAAGGCGTATTCCAGCATTGAAATTCTCTCCAGAAAGCGGAGAATGCAGGGATATAACGTGCTGTTCCCCATCGGTTTTGATTCCTTCGGACTTCCGGCGGAAAACTATGCCATCAAGACCAATACGCATCCGCACGACATCACAGAGAAAAATATCCGGCATTTTACAGAGCAGCTGAAGAGCGTCGGGTTCTCCTTCGACTGGGACAGAGAATTTGCGACATCTCGAAAGGATTACTATCACTGGACACAGTGGATCTTTGAAAAACTGTTTGAACACGGCCTGGTATTCCGGTCTAAGACGCTGGTCAATTACTGCCCGCACTGCAAGGTTGTCCTTTCCAATGAAGATTCACAGGGAGGCAAGTGTGATATCTGCCACAACGATGTGGTCCAGCTGTCCAAGGACGTCTGGTTCCTCCGCATCACCCAGTATGCGGATAAGCTGCTGGAGGGACTGGATCATGTGGATTATCCGGAAAGCATCAAGCAGCAGGAAATCTCCTGGATCGGAAAATCCACGGGCGCGTTTGTAGACTTCCCGCTGGACGGGACCGATGAAAAATTGGAAATCTACACCACACGCTGTGATACGCTCTTCGGCGTTACCTTCATGGTGGTTGCTCCGGAACACCCGGTGCTGGATAAATACAAGGACCGCATCAAAAACTGGAGTGATGTGGAGGCCTACCGGCAGGAGTGCGCGAAAAAGACAGAATTTGAGCGGACGCAGCTGGTGAAAGACAAGACCGGTGTAAAGATAGACGGACTGGCGGCAGTAAACCCGATTACCGGAAAGAAAATCCCGCTGTTTATCGCGGATTATGTCATGATGGGTTACGGAACTGGCGCGATAATGGCTGTACCGGCCCACGACCAGCGTGATTACGAGTTCGCGAAAAAATTCGGAATGGAAATTATCCAGGTCATCAAAGGCGGGGACATTGAAAAGGAAGCTTATACCGGCGACGGCGAGATGATCAATTCCGGTTTCCTGAACGGATTGACAAATAAAAAAGACTCCATTGAGAAAATGCTGGAATACCTGACGGAAAAAGGCATCGGGCGCAAGGGAGTCCAGTATAAGATGAAGGACTGGGCATTTAACCGCCAGAGATACTGGGGCGAGCCGATTCCGCTGATTCACTGCCCTAAGTGCGGGACGGTGCTGGTTCCGGAAAACGAGCTTCCGCTGGAGCTCCCCCCGGTCAAGAACTTTGAGCCGGGTACGGACGGACAGTCCCCGCTGGCTAAAATTCCTGAATTTGTAAACTGCACTTGTCCCAAATGCGGAGGACCGGCCAAAAGGGAGACAGACACCATGCCGCAGTGGGCAGGATCTTCCTGGTATTTCCTGCGGTTCTGCGATCCGCACAACGACAAGGTATTTGCCGACAGAAAGAAGCTGGAATACTGGATGCCGGTGGACCACTACAACGGGGGAATGGAGCATGTGACCCGTCACCTGCTGTACTCCCGGTTCTGGCATCACTTCCTCTACGATATCGGCGAGGTAAACACACCGGAGCCCTACGCGAAGCGTACTTACCAGGGGATGATCCTCGGCGCGGACGGAGAGAAGATGTCCAAATCCAAGGGGAATGTGATTGATCCGGTGGACATCGTCAACGAGTACGGCGCAGATACACTGCGGACCTATGTCATGTTCATGGGCGATTACGCCAGCGCCGCTCCCTGGAGCGATGAATCGGTAAAGGGATGCCGCCGTTTCCTGGACCGTGTCGCCGGACTGACGGACATCATGACCGCGGAGAAAGAGGATCCGCAGATCGAGGCAGACCTGCACAAGACCATCAAAAAGGTCTCCGATGATATCGAGAACATGAAGTTTAACACGGCCATAGCCGCGCTGATGACACTGCTGAACGAATTTACAAAAGCCGGAAGCATAACCAAGGCGGATTTGATCACCTTTATCAAGCTGCTTTCCCCGTTTGCTCCCCATATCACAGAGGAGATGTGGCAGTACATCGGCATGAATCCGGACGGGAAAACCTTCCTGACGGTTTCCGAATGGCCGTCCTATGACGAGGACAAGACCCGCGACGCGGAAAAGGAGATCGGCGTACAGGTGAACGGTAAGGTCCGTGCCTCCATCCGGCTTGCGGTAGACTGTCCGAGAGAAGAGGCTCTTTCCAGGGGAAAAGCAGAGCCGAATGTGGCCAAATACCTGGAAGGAAAAACGATTGTAAAGGAAATTTATGTTCCGGGCCGGATTCTGAATATTGTTGTAAAGTAAGAAGTTTGCGTAAAAGCTTCTGTGGCGGCGCGCCGTGCGCGCGCCGATATCAGGGAGCTGCAGCTTGATTGATGAGGAGAAGAATATACCGGAGGTTCCGGAAGAAAATTCTTTTCCCGCAGGAGGCTGCGGTTCCCTGTTTTTTAAGAGATAAAAAGAATACTGGCTTGAAAAGCTTACGGGAGGAATCACATGGAGAAAACAGGATTGGTCGTGGAAGGCGGCGGTATGAAATGCGCCTACAGCGCCGGGGTGCTGGATAAGTTTCTGGATGACAGGATTACCTTTGATTATGCCATAGGCGTCTCCGCCGGTTCCGCCAATGTAGCTTCCTATCTGGCCGGCCAGAGGGGAAGAAATCTCCGCTTTTATACCGAGCACATCCATGAACCCGGTTATTTCGGCTTTCGGAGCTTCCGCAGGACAGGAGATCTGTTCGGCCTGGATTACATCTATTCCGACTGTACCAACTCCTACGGGACGGATCCGCTGGATTTTCCCGCGATCATGGCAAATCCCACAGAGTACGAGCTGGTTGCCACCAGTGCCTATACCGGGCTGCCCCGGTATTTCTCCGGAAAGCAGATGAAGCAGGATGATTACGAGTATGTCAAGGCTTCCTGCGCGCTGCCCGCCGCCTGCAGGCCGAGAGTCATCGACGGGATTCCCTATTATGACGGGGGCATGTCGGATCCGATCCCGGTGGACAGGGCGTTCTCGCAGGGCTGCAGCCGCGTGGTCGTTATTCTCTCCAAGCCCAGGAGCTTCGTAAAAAAACCGGAAAAGATGAAGTTGTTCTACACGGTGGCCTGCCGCAAATATCCGGCCATCGTTCATATGCTGAATAACCGCCACATCACTTATCCGAAGCATATGAAGCATGTCTATGACCTGGAAAAAGAGGGGAAGGTATTCGTTTTCGCCCCCAGTAAGCCGCTGGAAATGGGCACATTTGCGATGGACGCCGAAGAAAACAGGAAACTGTATGATCTGGGTGTGGAGGATTATAACGCGCAGAGAGAAGCGCTGGATGCCTTCCTGAAATGATAGTTTCCAAAACTCCGGATTTCGGTTATACTTAGGAATTGGAAAACCTGCATCCGGTGTATACCGTGGAGAGGAGGCTCACAATGAAAGGGAAAATTGAAACCAGCCTGGGTGAAGTAATCATCAATCCGGACGTGATTGCCACCTATGCGGGAAGCGTTGCGGTGGAATGCTTCGGGATTGTAGGCATGGCCGCCGTAAATATGAAGGACGGGCTTGTCCGTCTGCTGAAAAGGGACAGCCTGAAACATGGCATCAATGTAAGCATCGAGAACAACAGGATATCTCTGGATTTTCATGTCATCGTTGCCTACGGGGTCAGCATATCCACCGTGGCGGATAACCTGATCGAAAGTGTGAAATACCGCCTGGAGGAATTTACAGGCATGAAGGTAGAGCATGTACGCATTCTTGTCGAGGGCGTGCGTGTAATTGACTGATGAAGGAGGATATTGCTGTGTCTGAGAAAACAATGGACGCCGCACTTCTGGCTAAAATGTTTCTGGCCGGCGCACAGAATCTGGATGTAAAGAAGGAATGGATCAACGAATTAAATGTCTTTCCTGTTCCGGACGGTGATACCGGTACCAATATGACCATGACCATTACGTCTGCCGCCAGGGAGGTACAGTCCCTGGACAAGCTGACCATGAAGGAACTCTGCAAGGCTATTTCCAACGGAAGCCTGCGCGGCGCCAGAGGAAATTCCGGCGTTATTCTCTCCCAGCTGCTCCGCGGCTTTACCAAAACTGTCCGGGGAAGCGAGACCATCGATATTCCGCTGATCGCCGACGCCTGCGAGAAAGCAGTGGAGACCGCCTACAAGGCAGTCATCAAGCCGAAGGAGGGAACCATCCTCACGGTGGCCAGGGAAATGTCGAAAATAGCCCGGAAGCTGGCGGACGGGCAGATGGATCTTCCCGCCTATCTGAAATCCATTATCGATTACGGGAACCAGACGCTGGCCAAGACGCCGGACATGCTTCCTGTCCTGAAGGAAGCAGGCGTTGTGGACTCCGGCGGCCAGGGGCTGATGGTGGTCATGGAGGGCGCGTATGACGCGCTGATGGGAAAGGAAATCGACCTGAATTTTGCCAAGCCGGAGACCACAAAGCAGAATGTCGAGACCATCAATGACGAGGATATTAAATTCGGCTACTGCACCGAATTTATCATCAACCTGGAAAAAGCACTTTCCGGCAGCCAGGTGGAGGAGCTTCGCCGCTTCCTTACGGAAATCGGAGACTCGATAGTCCTGGTACCGGATCCGGAGCTGGTAAAAGTACATGTTCACACCAACGATCCGGGAATGGCCATCAGCAAGGCTCTTACCTACGGCTACCTGACCAACATGAAGATCGACAACATGAGGGTGGAGCACCGGGAAAAGCTGATTAAGGATACAAAGAAGCTGGAGCTGGAAAAAGAGGCAGAGGCAAAAAAGTCGAACCCTCCGAAAAAGGCGGGATTTATTGCCGTAGCAGCCGGTGACGGCTTCCGCGAGATTCTGCAGGGGCTTGATGTGGACTATGTGATTTCCGGCGGCCAGACTATGAATCCCAGCACAGAGGATGTGCTGAACGCCGTGGACATGGTCAACGCGGAAAATATTTTCCTCTTCCCGGATAATTCTAATATCATTATGGCTGCGAACCAGGCACGGGAACTGGTGCAGGAGAAAAACGTCATCGTCATTCCGACCAAGACCGTTCCCCAGGGAATCTCAGCCATCATCTCCTACGATCCGGATAAGACGATCGAGGAGAACCAGAAGGCAATGAACGATGTGATTACTACTGTAAAGACCTGTGAGATTACCTATGCGATCCGCGATACGACGATCGATGACAAGGAGATTCATCAGGGCGACATTATGGCGGTGGGAGATTCCGGCATGCTTGCCGTGGGCCGGGATATTCAGGAGACTGCTCTGGAGGCGGTTGCAGCCATGATGACGGATGATGCCGCGCTGATCAGCATCTATTACGGGAAAGAGTTTTCAGAAGAAAACGCGAACCGCGTGGCGAGAGAGCTTACCTCCCGTTACCCGGACTGTGATGTGGAAGTAAATAACGGAGGCCAGCCGGTTTATTACTGTATTATCTCCGTGGAATAAAAAGCGTTTTTCGGAAGATTTGGCGGCGGCACCGTACAAAAAATGCATATTGGCCATACAGCGTGGTTTTCCGGTTGGATTTTCCGCGCGGTATGGCTGTTTTTTTATCCGGTTGCGGACTGCGCAAGTATTTTTTTTATTTTTCAATCGCCGCGTTGAAATACAGGTAGGGACAAAGAGATCCGCTGCGGCGCTTAGAAAAGACAGAGACAGAGACCAGTGATACGCTGCGGCGCTTAAAAAGACGGAGACAGAGACAAGTGATACACCGCAGTGCTTAAAAAGACGGAGACAGAGATAAGCGGTACGCTGCTTGGAATAGAAAACGTCAGAGAAAACGTGAAGATCGGAAACCTGGAAAGAGGAAGGAATGCGATGAATTTACAGGATCAGCCCCTGCGGGCGCTGAAGGGAATCGGGGAAAAAACAGAACTGCTGTTTGCAAAGGCCGGAATCCGCAGCCTGGAGGATCTTCTTCATTATTATCCGAGAGAATATGACTGCTACGAGGAACCTGTCTCCGCGGGGGAAGCTGTTCCGGGTGAAAAGAACGCCGTGAGAGCTGTTCTGACGGCTCGGCCCTCGGTACGAACCTTCGGGAAACAGTCGATTACCATGGTCACCCTCCGGGACGGGGGAAAAACCCTGCAGGTGAACTGGTTTCACATGCCTTTTCTGCGGAGCACCCTACAGGTGGGAAAAACGTATATCTTCCGCGGGTCTGTCACGGAAAAAGGCGGCAGAAGAATCATGGAACATCCGGAGCTCTTCCGGCCGGAGGAATACGATAAAATCTGCGGGCAGCTGCTCCCGGTCTACAGTCTCACGGCGGGGCTCTCCAACCGAACGGTCCGGAAGGCTGTGCAGCAGCTGCTGGAGATGAAACCCGCGGAGCGCGATTATCTTCCGGAAGAGATTCGCGCGAGTTACGACTTGTGCGGAATCAACGACGCCCTGCGGCAAATCCATTTTCCGGAAAGCCGGGCAGTCCTGCAGAAAGCCAGAAGCCGTCTGGCCTTCGGTGAGTTTTTCCTGTTCCTTCTGGGTGTGGAGAGGATGAAAGCAGGGAAAAACGCGGCGCCGAACCATTTTCCTATGAAGAAGACCTGGGTCACCGAGCAGGCGGCGGAGAGTCTTCCCTATCCTTTGACGGGGGCGCAGCAGCGGGTCTGGAGAGAGCTCGAAAAAGATCTGTCCGGGCAGCATCTGATGAACCGCCTGATCCAGGGAGATGTGGGAAGCGGCAAAACGATCCTGGCCTTTCTGGCTATGATCATGGCGGCGCAAAATGGTTCCCAGAGCGCGCTGATGGCTCCGACGGAGGTTCTTGCCATGCAGCATTACAAGGCACTTACAGAGCTTCTGGAAAAAAACAGCCTGTCTGATTTTCATCCTGTGCTGCTCCGCGGAAGCTGCACGGCGAAGGAAAAGAAAGAGATAAAGGAAGAGATACGCTCCGGCAGAACCCGTATGATCATCGGCACCCACGCGCTCATTCAGGAATCCGTCGATTTTGAAAGACTGGGCCTGGTCATCACCGACGAGCAGCACCGCTTTGGCGTCCGTCAGAGAGAGACGCTGGCGGAAAAAGGGACGCAGGGCACAGGCGGGGGCGGCGCCGAACCCCATGTCCTGGTCATGAGTGCCACGCCCATTCCCAGAACGCTGGCCATGATTCTGTACGGAGATCTGGATATCTCCATTCTGGATGAGATGCCCGCCCGGAGGCTTCCGGTCAAAAACGCGGTGGTGGATACATCCTGGAGAGAGAATGCCTATCGGTTTATCCGCAGGGAGACAGAAGCGGGGCACCAGGCATACGTGATCTGTCCCATGGTAGAACCCAATGAGGAAATCTCCTGTGAAAATGTCACGGATTACACGGAAAAACTGAAAAAGGTCTTCGGCGGCGCGGTGCGGGTGGAAATGCTTCACGGACAGATGAAGGCGCAGAAGAAGCAGGAGATTATGGAGGCGTTTGCGGATGGAAGCATACAGGTCCTGGTTTCCACCACGGTGGTGGAGGTCGGCGTAAATGTCCCGAACGCCACCGTGATGCTGATCGAAAACGCGGAGCGGTTCGGGCTTGCGCAGCTTCACCAGCTGCGGGGGCGCGTGGGAAGAGGCAGCGCGCAGTCCTACTGCATCTTTATGCAGGGGGACGGAAAAAAAGAAACCGCAGAGCGTCTGAAGGTGCTGCAGAAGTCCAACGACGGATTTTACATTGCGGAGCAGGATCTGAAGCTGCGGGGACCCGGAGACCTTCTGGGCGTCCGCCAGAGCGGAATTGCCCTGTTTGAAGTCGCGGACATCTACCGGGACGCGGAGCTGCTTAAAGAGGCCGGAAAAGCCGTGCGCCGGACGCTGGAAAAAGACCCGGGGCTGGAGCTTCCGGAGAACCGGGCGCTGTGTGAGAGGGTGGAAGAACTGCTGAAAAAACAGAAAACAGAAAATTGAAAAAAGCGGCGGAGGTTCCCGCAGAAGGTGCGTTTTACACAAAAAAAGCCGTTTTGGTCTGGTCATAATCACAACCGTTTTCCGAAAGAAGAGAGTTCTTGTGTGTCAAATGACGAAAATTTGCAGACATCTTGATTCTTATTGTTTTATAAACTATTATTAACCAGAAGCGATTTTCCTGTCGGCGCATTCGGCGCCATCAGATCTTTCATTCCGGGAGGAGAGAAAAAATGGCAGAATTAAAGAAAACAGAGACTGCAGCACCAAAAGAAGAAAAGATAACAGAGACTGCAGCTGTAAAAGAAGAAGAGAAAAAAACGATAGCCGCAGTAAAGGAAAATGCGGAGAAGGCAATCGGCGAGGCCGCCGGAAAAGCCAGGGAAACCGCAGATGCAGTAAAGAAGTCTGTAGATACCGCTGTAAAGAGCGTCAAGAAAGCTGCTCCGAAAACACGTGCCCGGAAGACTGAGAAAAAAGCAGCGGATGAATCTCTGACAAAGAAAGCAGCGGATAAAATCGAACAGGCGGAAAAGAAGGTTGAAGCAATGAAGGAAGAAATCAAGAAGGAAGCGGCTCCGGTGAAAGAGGAAGTGAAAAAAGCGGTAGGCAGAAAGCCGGCCGGAAGAAGAAAGACAGCCGTTAAGAAGGCGGAGGAGCCCAAGAGAGAGATCACTGCGGTTCTGCAGTATATGGGAAGAGAATTCTCTTTCGATGATATTCTGAAAAAGGCAGATACCGTCCTTGACAGAGAGGGCAGAAAGACCGCGGACGTAAAGCTTTACGTAAAGCCGGAGGACGGAAGAGTATACTATGTCATCAACGACGGAGAGGATATCGGCAGCTTCGAGCTGTAAAAAGAATCCGGACTGAATGGCAGTGAATTTACTGCTGCGGTCAGATGCCGGCAGGCAGCTTCGGGCTGTAAATAGAATCCGGACCGTCGGACGGAAGACGGGCTGCAGCTTTGTATGTGGAAAGGAAAATCCCGGGAAAGACCCGCAGGAAATTTTTCTTCAGGCATACAGAAGCGGCAGCCCTCTTTTATGCGTTTTTTATGTTTTTTATGTTTTTTATGCGGCCTGTGCGGCCTTTACACATCCGTCCGGCCGGGATATACTGTTCAAATACCGTTAAAACCCGTTCTTTTCCTTGTGGGTTAGCAAAACACTAGGGTAATAATCTATAAAATTACAAATATTATTGCCATTTTCTTGTGCATTTGTTATAATGAATTTGCCATTTATCATGTGGTGCAATGGATGACATTAAAATCACAATCGTTTCAGCTGCAGAAAGGAAATGACACCGGGCATGAACATCGGAATAATTGCACATAACAGTAAAAAGAGCCTTATTGAAGATTTCTGTATTGCGTACAAGGGAATCCTTGCACGGCATGAGATATATGCAACTGGAACAACCGGCCGCAGAATAGAGGAAGTAACCAATCTTCATGTACATAAATTTCTGGCGGGAAGCCTTGGGGGAGATAAGCAGTTCACGGAAATGATTGAAAGAAACGACATGGATATGGTCATCTTTTTCTATAACTCCGCCATCACAGAGCCCAGGGAGCCGGATGTCGCGAAGATTGTCCGCGCCTGCGACCAGTACAACATCCCTGTGGCGACCAACATTGCCACGGCGGAAATGCTGATTCTCGGTCTGGACAGAGGAGATCTCGACTGGAGAATTCAGTACAAAGAGGATATGTAAGCATGAGAGTTATCGCCGGAAAGTGCAGAAGTCTGCCGCTGAGGACGATTGACGGAAACGGAATACGACCGACAACAGACCGGATCAAGGAAACCCTGTTCAATATCATCCAGGGGGAGATTCCGGGCTGTTATTTTCTTGACCTTTTTGCGGGAAGCGGGGCCGTCGGAATCGAGGCGCTGAGCCGCGGAGCAGAATACGCCTGCTTTGTGGAACAGAACCGGCAGGCACTGAAAGTAATAAGGGAAAATCTTGCCTTTACGAAGCTGGATGCGGATGCGGACGTTGCCGCCGGGGATGCGGCTGCCATGGTCCGGAATCTGCGCCCGAAAAAGCCGTTTGACGTGGTCTTTATTGATCCGCCATATTCCTGCGGCCTGGAGCGTCAGGCATTGGAGGCCATCCGTGACGCGTCCTGCGTGACAGATGATACGCTGTTTATTGTAGAGGCCAGGCTGGGAACGGATTTTTCTTATCTGGAAAGTCTGGGCTACCGTCTCCTGCGCGAAAAAAAGTACAAGACAAACGAGCATGTATTCCTGAAACGAAAGGAAAATCAGGAGAAAGAGCACTGAAATGAGTATTGCTGTATACCCCGGAACGTTCGATCCGGTCACCTTCGGACACCTTGATATTATCAAAAGATCCTCCCGGCTTTTTGACCACGTAATCATAGGCGTCCTGTTTAATTCAGCAAAAACTCCGTTGTTTTCTGTAGAAGAACGTGTTAATATACTTAGGAAAGCGACAGAGGACATTCCGGGTGTGGAAGTGCGCTGTTTTAACGGGCTTTCTGTAGAATTTGCGAGAAGCTGCGGGGCGAATGTCATTGTCCGCGGTCTGAGGCTTATTACGGATTTTGAATATGAGTTGCAGATGGCGCAGACAAATAAAAAGCTTGCTCCGGATGTGGACACGACATTCCTGTTCACTTCACTGCAGTATTCGTATCTCAGTTCCACTACGGTAAAAGAGGTTGCCGCTTTCGGTGGAGATATCAGTGAGTTTGTACCGGATTTTGTGGCGGAGGCCATCAAAAAGAAGTACGGGCTCCGGAAAATCGGGACGGAAGGGCGTCCGGATGAATTTAAGGGGATACGAGGAGAGCGTAAAAATGAGCAGCAGCAGAATTGAGCAGATCATCGAAGAAATTGAGGAGTATGTAGAGAACTGCCGGTACCAGCCTTTGTCTACAACCAAGATCATTGTAAACAAGGAGGAGCTGGAAGAATTACTCCGGGAGCTCAGGCTGAAAACGCCGGATGAGATCAAGCGTTATCAGAAAATTATCGGGAACAAGGACGCAATTCTTGCGGACGCCCAGTCCAAGGCGGATAAAATCGTGGCGGATGCCCACGAACAGGCCAAAAAACTGATTTCCGATACCGAAATCATGAAGGAGGCCTATGCTCAGGCCAACGAAACAGTAAATGCTGCCAACAAGCAGGCGCAGGATATTGTGGATGAGGCTCAGACAGACGCCAACAACATCCGGACCAGCGCAATCGGTTACACCAGCGATCTTCTTTCCAATATTTCCGACATCATGGGAAATACCCTGCACGAAGTCGGGGATAAATACAACGAGTTTACCATGTCACTGCAGAGCTATTACGATCTGGTCAATCAGAACAGAAATGAGCTTGCGCCCATGGAGGGCTCCAGAAATACGGCGTCTTCGGACAAGGCAGCTTCACCCGCGCCGACCGATACGGATGAAGATGACATCGATGATTACGATGACATAGATGACGGAGACGAGGACTAATTCAGAAGTTGTAATATCGGGGCTGTCGCTTTCCGCGCATACGTAGATGGATGTTCCGGAGGAATATTCTCTGTATGCGTCAGGCGGCAGCTCTTTTTCTTTCTCACTTTTCCGGCTACGGGAAACGGAGAAAGTATTCAGGTAACAGATATGGATATTGTACAGTGGCACAGGCTTCTCTACCCCTATGAGCAGGCGGTGGACGAGCTTATGCTGAAATTCAACTATATGAAGAAGGAATACCAGGTTCTCGGCAGATACTGTCCGATTGAGCATGTCATCGGGCGGGTCAAGAGTATTACCAGTATTCTGGACAAGCTGCAGAGAAAGAACGTTCCTCTGGAAAGGGTAGAGCAGGAAATTGAAGATATTGCGGGAATCCGCATTATCTGTCAGTTTGTAGAGGATATCAGCCGGATCGCGGACGTGATCTCCAAACGCAGCGACATTGAAGTGGTGGAGATCAAGGATTACATCCGGAACAAAAAGCAGAGCGGCTACCGCAGCTTTCATATGGTCGTGAAATATGTTGTGAATTCCCTGGACGGGCCGAGGACGGTCAATGTTGAGATTCAGATCCGTACCATGGCCATGGATTTCTGGGCGACCATCGAGCATTCCCTGCAGTACAAATACAAGGGAGAGATCCCGGAGCACGCGGATGTCCGCCTGAGCAATGCGGCTAACGCGGTGAGCGCCCTGGACAAAGTGATGTCCTCCGTGCGGGAGGATGTCATGGACGCGCAGCTCTCTTCCCAGATCCGGAACCAGATGGTCAAGGACATCGCGGTGACGATCGAGCGCCTGTACCGCATCACCCCGAAGCGCGAGGTGGAAAAAATACAGGATGAATTCTACCAGATCTACCAGACGGGAAACCTGGATCTTCTGACCAGGTTTTACGAGCAGATTCAGCTGATCGCCGAGACCTATAAGGCACAGGTAAACGAGCGCGGCGAGGGGTTGAAGAAAACTGACGACTGACCGGAGACAGCAGAAAAGGCGGGGCGGACCAGAATGAAAATAAGCAAGGGCGATTACGGATATATCAGAAGCCAGAAAATCAGAAGACTCGGCAGAACAGCGGCGCTTTTTGCCCTGGCGTTCGGCATCTTCGCCGTGGGGATGATCCTGAACCACGGGGACCGGAAAAACATTTATTCTATCGTGGCGGCCGTCGGGACAATTCCCGGCGCCATGTCCCTGGTCAGCACCATCATGATGTGGATGCGGCACCCTGTATCGGAGGAGCTGCACGAGGAGATTGCCCGTCACGGGGGCGATCTCCGGATCCTGTACGAGCTCTATCTGACGACCAGGGACATCAACCTGTTTCTGGACGCGACGGTCGTCTGTGGTCCTTATGTAACCGCGTATTCCTCCGAAAAGACAACCCCGCAGAACATTCACTTTATGGAAGAACACATCCGGAAATCACTGATGACAGAGCGGTTCAAGGAGTCGGTGAAAATCTTTTCCGTCTCCGAAAAAGATAAATTTCTGGAGCGGGTGGATCAGATCCGGGCAAAAAGGGAAGAACTGGAGACCGACCAGGATGACCAGAAGGCAGCCGTGCTTCAGGCTATCGCTCTTTAAGACAGGCAGGTTTTCATGAGAGAAATCACCATTCGGAAACAAAACGCAGAACAGCGCCTGGATAAATTTCTCCGCCGTTATCTTCCGGAAGCGGAAAACGGATTCCTGTACAAGATGCTCCGGAAAAAGAATATAAAGCTGAACGGACAGAAGGCCTCCGGCAGAGAACTGCTGCGGGAGGGGGATGTCATTCAGCTTTTTTTTGCGGAAGAAACGCTGAAAAAATTTATGGGAGAGAAAGAGGACGCGTTGCAGGCGAAGCCCCTGCCGGAGAAATGGATTCTTTACCAGGATTCCCGGATGCTGGCCGTAAACAAACCGGCGGGACTGCTCTCCCAGCCGTCGGCTTCCGGGGAGGACTCCCTGGTGGAAGAGCTGCGCGCCTATCTTTTGACAGACGGAGGCATGACGCAGGAGGATTTTCGGAATTACCGGCCGGGGGTCGTGAACCGCCTGGACAGAAATACCAGCGGCCTGGTGCTTGCGGCAAAAACCCTGGACGCCGCGCAGGCTCTTTCCCGGCTGATCCGGGAACGGAATGTGGAGAAATATTATCTGGCGGCCGTGTGCGGCAGCATGCGGGAGGAGCGGACGGTCCGCGCCTGGCTGAAGAAGGACGAGGCGTCCAATCAGGTGGAGGTTTCCGGGAGGGACTTCCCCGGCGCGGCGGAAATTGTGACGGGCTACGAGCCCCTGGAACACTACCGCTTCCGGGGACAGGACTACACCCTGCTGAAAGTCCGGCTGGTTACGGGAAAAACGCACCAGATACGCGCCCATCTGGCTTATATTGGACATCCGGTTGCCGGTGATGTAAAATATGGCAGGTATTCTGTAAACGCGGAGCTGAAGAAACAAACCGGATTCCGGAGGCAGGCTCTGCACGCCTGGAAAATCGTATTCCCGGAGCTGCCGGAACTGCCGGCGCTGTCCGGGATTTCCGGCAGGACACTGACGGCCGGCCTTCCGGATGATTTCCAGAGACTCAGGCGCCTTCTTTCGGGCTCCGGAGAGGAAATAACATGAACCAATCACAGAACAGAGACGACCGGGACCGGGAACACATAGAAAACACAGGAAAAGGGACAGACGGGGAAAAGGGGCAGAAATCCGCGAATTTCAAAAAGGAGCTGTTCAGCTATATCCGGATGATCGCCGTCGTCGTTCTGGTTATTGTGCTGCTGCAGGAGTTTATCATTATCAACGCGAGAATCCCGTCCGCTTCCATGGAGCCGACGGTCAGCGTCGGAAATCAGATTTTCGGAAGCCGCCTGACCTATAAATTCCGGGATCCGGAGCGCTATGACATCATCATTTTCCATGATCCGGACAACTCGAAGAAACTGCTGATCAAGAGAATTATAGGCATGCCGGGAGATACCGTGGATATTCGTGACGGCAGCGTCTATATCAACGGCTCGGAAACACCGCTGGAGGACAGCTTCTGCATGGAGCCTTCCAGTACGCTGGATGGGAATCTTGTCTATCCGATTGTGGTGCCCTCCGACAGCTACTTTGTCCTGGGGGACAACCGGATGGATTCCAACGATTCCCGTTTCTGGACCAACACGTTTGTCCAGAAGGATGAGATCCTTGGGAACGCTGTGTTCCGCTACTGGCCGGTCTGGGAGATCGGACCCATCCACGGGGCGGAGGCCGGCTGGTACAATCCGTAGGGCGTGTAAGCACGCCATTTTGCCGGTAGGCAGGATGGCATTTACAAGAATAAAACGGCTGCCTGCAGCGAAGAACGTCTGCGTGCGCCGGGATACAGAGGCAGAGGGATACAGAGTGGATGCAGGCCAGACAGCATGTAACCAATGAGGCAGCGAGACCATTGGCGCAGATACGGTAAGTGCCGGGTCTGCACAGGTCTCTGTAAGTGTCAGGGCGTAAGCGGAACAGGGAGAACGGCCGGGAGAAGGAAGAGGGAGAACGATGAGTACATGGAATTCCCGCGGGCTGCGCGGCTCTACGCTGGAGGACATGGTCAACCGGACCAACGAGCAGTACAGAGAAAAAGGGCTGGCGCTGATCCAGAAGGTTCCCACGCCCATCACACCGATTACGATTGACAAGGAGAGCCGGCATATCACGCTGGCTTATTTTGAACAGAAAAGCACCGTGGACTATATCGGCGCCGTGCAGGGCATTCCCGTGTGCTTTGACGCGAAGGAGTGCCGGACAGACACCTTCCCCTTAGCCAATGTCCATCCCCACCAGGCTGCTTTTATGGAGGATTTTGAGAAACAGCAGGGGGTTGCCTTTCTGCTGATCTTTTATTCCGATCGGGACCAGCTCTATTATCTCCGGTTCCGCGAGCTGCGGAAATTCCTGGACCGGATGGACCGCGGAGGACTGAAACGGATTCACCGGGAGGAGCTGGATGCGTCCTTTTACCTGCCCCGGAAACCCGGAATCCTGGTCCCCTATCTGGACGGGATTCAGAAGGATCTGGAAGAAAGGGCTTGACAGGGTTGTTTTATATGATACCATAGTAGCGTGCTAAAGCGCTGATAAGGAGTGAACGATGGACAGACGGATACATACTCCGGAGGGAGTAAGGGATATTTTCGGGATCGAGTGCGACAAGAAGAGATATCTGGAGAGAAAGATAGAAAAACTGTTTCATTCATACGGGTATCAGTCGATCGAGACCCCCGGCTTTGAATTTTTCGACGTGTTTTCCAGAGAGGTGGGAACCATCCCTTCCGCCAGTCTTTACAAATTTTTCGACCGGGAGGGAAACACCCTTGTCCTCCGGCCGGATTTTACGCCTTCTGTCGCGAGGGCGGTTTCCATGTATTTTAAGGAGGAGGATATGCCCCTCCGCCTTTGCTATAACGGCAGCGTATTTATCAATAATTCCAGCCTCCAGGGAAGGCTGAAGGAATCCACCCAGATGGGCGTGGAATACCTGAACGACGACAGCCCGGAGGCGGACGCGGAAATTCTGGCTTTGGTTGTCACCATCATGAAAAATTCCGGCCTGGCGGATTTTCAGGTCAGCCTGGGACATGTGGATTATTTCCGCGCTCTTACCGAGGAGGCGAAGCTGACGGAAACCCAGGTGGAGGAGCTCCGCCATCTGATGGCCATCCAGAACCGGTTCGGCGTGCAGGAATACATTCAGCACCTGCAGCTGCGCCGGGATCTGGAGGAGGCGTTCTGCCGCATGCCGGAGCAGTTCGGCGGGATCGAGATGCTTCAGGCGGCGCAGGAAAAAGCCGGGAACCGCAGATGCCGGGAGGCCATAGAACGGCTGATCCGCATCTACGACCTTCTGAAGCTGTACGGATGTGAGCGATACATCACCTTCGACCTGGGAATGACTTCCCAGCTGCAGTATTACACAGGCATTATTTTCCAGGCGTACACCTACGGCTCCGGGGACGCCCTGATAAAAGGCGGAAGATACAACCGGCTGATCGAGCGCTTCGGGAAAAAAGCGGACGCGGTCGGGTTTGCCACAGAGGTGGACCAGCTCCTGATTGCGCTGGACAGACAGCATGTGGCTCTCCCGGTGGAGGATATCAAGACCATGGTGCTCTATCCGGTTTCCCTGGAACCGCTGGCCATCCGTTTTTCCGCGGCGCAGCGGAAGAAGGGAATTGAGGCTGCCTGCGTCCGTTTCCAGGCGGACAAAGTTTTGGATGATTACCGGCGCTACGGATCCAGAAACCAGTTCGGCGGCATTATCTATTTCCGCTCCGCGGAGGAGGTCTATGCCATCAACCTGAAGACGGGCGAGACGAGAAGGATTGAAGTGAAAGGATACATGTGATGAGATATCTGACATTTGCCCTGACAAAAGGGCGGCTTGCCGTTCAGACCATGGAGCTTCTGGAAAGGCTGGGAATCTCCTGTGAAGAAATGAAGGACAAGCATACCAGAAAGCTGATCTTCACCAATGAGCAGTACGGTCTGCGCTTTTTTCTGGCCAAGGGGCCGGATGTTCCCACCTATGTGGAATACGGAGCGGCGGACATCGGGATTGTCGGCAAGGATACCATCATGGAGGAAAATCGGAACATCTACGAGGTTCTCGACCTGGGCTTCGGCAGATGCAGGATGTGTGTCTGCGGGCCGGAGGCCAACAGGCATTACCTGCAGCACAACCAGCTGATCCGGGTGGCGACTAAATATCCACGGATAGCCAGGGATTATTTCTACGAGAAGAAGAACCAGACGGTAGAGCTGATCAAGCTGAACGGATCCATCGAGCTTGCGCCCATTGTGGGGCTGTCCGAGGTCATTGTGGATATTGTGGAGACGGGAAGCACCCTGCGGGAAAACGGGCTGACGGTTTTGGAGGAGATCTGTCCGCTGTCCGCGCGGGTTGTGGTAAACCCGGTCAGCATGAAAATGGACAACGCGAGAATTACACAGCTGATTCAGGCCATGCGGGCAAACCTGCCCGATGTCAGGAGTTGAGAGAAGCTGGTTATACGAAAAAAACAAAGGCACCTGGTCCGGGCGCGTGTTCCGTCGGGAACGGTGCGCCGCGGCAGGAGATTCGGAATCAGGAAGCGGGGATGAATCATGAAAATAGTGGAATTAAATGAGCAGACAAAGGCAGAGGTGCGGGAGAAGTTCCTGAACCGCAGCCCGAAACAGTTCGGAGAACAGGAAGCGGTCGTGAAGCAGATTATCGCGGACGTTGCGTCCAGAGGGGACGAGGCCTTGTTTTCCTACACGGAGAAATTTGACCACGCGAAGCTGACAAAGGAAACCATAGAGGTAACGGAGGAAGAGACAAAGGAAGCCTACGCGGCGGTGGATCCCTCGCTGGTAGAGGTGATCCGGAAGTCGCTGGTAAATATCCGGAGTTTCCATGAAAAACAGAAACAGAACAGCTGGATTACCACCGAAGAGAAGGGAATCCTCCTGGGGCAGAAGGTGACCCCCATGGAGAAGGCCGGTGTCTATGTTCCCGGCGGCAAGGCTGCCTACCCGTCCTCGGTCCTGATGAACATTGTGCCGGCGAAGGTGGCCGGTGTGGACGAGGTAATCATGGCGACGCCCTGCGGCAGAGACGGAAAGGTCAATCCGTCCGTGCTGGTGGCGGCCAAGGAGGCGGGCGCGGACCGCGTGTTCAAGATCGGGGGCGCGCAGGCGATTGCCGCTCTGGCGTTCGGCACGGAGAGCGTTCCCAAGGTGGACAAGATTGTCGGTCCCGGAAATATTTACGTCGCCCTGGCAAAGAAGGCCGTGTTCGGAAATGTCAGCATTGATTCGATCGCCGGTCCCAGTGAAATCCTGGTTCTGGCGGACGAGACGGCAAATCCCCGGTATGTGGCGGCGGATCTTCTCTCGCAGGCGGAGCATGATGAAATGGCCTCGGCCGTCCTTGTCACCACAAGCCGCAGTCTGGCGGAAAAGGTCAACGAAGAGATCGAGGGATTCCTTCAGGTTCTCTCCAGAAAAGAGATCATCCGCAAATCCCTGGAGGGGTACGGATGCATCCTTGTGACGGACAGCCGCAGGGAAGCGATTGACGCCGCCAACCTGTTTGCGCCGGAGCACATGGAGATTGTCATGAAGGACGCCTTCGAGGTGATGACGAAAATCCGCAACGCGGGGGCCATTTTTCTGGGAGAGTACAGCAGCGAGCCACTGGGCGATTACTTCGCGGGACCGAATCACGTGCTGCCCACCAGCGGGACGGCCAGATTCTTCTCCCCGCTGTCGGTGGAGGACTTTGTCAAGAAGTCCAGCATTATCCATTACTCCAGGGAGGCGCTGGAAGAGATTCACAGGGACATCGAGCAGTTTGCAAAATGCGAGCAGCTGACCGCGCATGCCAATTCCATTGCGGTCCGTTTTGAGGAAAAATAAGGATTTTGCCATGAATGAGGAAACAACACGCTGCAGTACCGTGGAGCGGAATACAAAGGAAACAAAAATAAAGATCAGCCTGAATCTGGACGGAGAGGGAAAGTATGAGATCGACACAGGGGTTAAGTTTTTTGACCACATGCTCTCCGGCTTTGCCCGGCACGGGCTTTTTGACCTGACTGTAAAGGTGGAAGGAGACATCGAGGTGGACGACCACCACACCATTGAGGACACGGGAATTGTACTGGGAACCGCCATCCGCCGGGCGCTGGGCGATAAATCCGGAATCCGCCGGTACGGAAGCAGCATCCTGCCCATGGACGAGACACTTGTGATGACCGCCGTGGATCTGGGCGGCAGGCCTTACTTCCGGTTTCAGGGAGACTTTGACGCGGACCGCTGCGGCGATATGTCCACGCAGATGGTGCGGGAGTTCTTCTATGCAATCTCCTACAGCGCCGCCATAAACCTCCATATGAAGATTCTGGACGGGGTCAATGACCACCACAAGGCGGAGGCGCTGTTCAAGTCCTTTGCCCGCGCGCTGTCCGAGGCAGCTGCCAAAGACCCGAAAATCCACGGCGTCCTGTCCACCAAGGGAAGCATCTAAGCCTGCGCGTCCGGAAAGGAGTTCCGGTTCTGCCTGTCCGGGGCAGCATCGGCGCACAGAGAAGGAGAGGTTATGAACTACGAGATCGTGAGCATTTATCTGAAAGACGGAAGGAATGCCACCGGCCTGTCCGGCCAGAGCGGGGCGGCGGAGTGCTGCGTCGGCAGCTACGAGCCCTATGCCATCATGATGGGGTGTCAGAATAACGGGGATCGTGCCATGATGGTTTTCGATCTTGCCAGGGACAGCGAGGAAGAGGCCGTAAACCTGGAGAAGCTTCGCCTCCTCTGCAGAGACGGTGCCATTCCGGTTTACGCCGCCGGGAAAATCGAAAATCTTGAGAATATCCGCACGTATCTGGATCTGGGGTGTGAAAAGGTATTCCTGAATTTCCGCTCTTCCTGCGGGGAAAAGCTTCTGGAAGAGGCTGCCGCGGCGTTCGGAAGAGGGAAGCTCGGCTGGTATATGGAGACGCCGGAGCAGGTTCCCGAAAACGGGGCGCTGCCGGAGCAGGAGGTCAGCATGCTGCTGCTGGAGCCTGCCGCCGCGGGTGTGAAGGACAGAACAAAGCTTCCGGTCCTGCTGCACGAGGAAAAGCGGGCAGTCTGCACCGCGGACAATGTTCCGACGTATGTATACAAGAGCGCCATTCCGTGGGAGAAATTCAAGAAAAACAGCGACGGGCTGGTTCCCGTTGTGGTGCAGGATTACAAAAACAACGACGTCCTGATGGTCGCCTATATGAATCAGGAGGCTTTTGAGGCCACCTGCAGGACCGGGCGGATGACCTACTGGAGCAGAAGCCGCCGGGAGCTCTGGGTAAAGGGGCTTACCTCCGGGCACTTTCAGTTTGTGCGGAGCTTGACGCTGGATTGCGATAATGATACAATTCTGGCGCGGGTAGCGCAGATAGGGGCTGCCTGCCACACCGGACACAGGAGCTGCTTTTTCAAACAGCTGGTCCGGACAGATGGGGAATATCGTCAGGATGACTGACTGACACAGAAAGAAAGAGCATCAGCGGGGATGCCTGGACAGCGGAGAATACTGGAAACAGTGTCTCTCCGCTCTTTTTTAGTGTATAAGTCCAGCCGCAATATATTTCAATTAGGAGTTGTTATGCTGCATATGATTGGTACGGATTACTCGCTGGCCCCGGTCAGCGTGCGGTCCGTGTTTGCCTGCACAAAGGCGGAGAGTGTATCGCTGATGGAGACCGTCCGCAAGGAGCTGCAGGCGGAAGGCGTTCTGATTCTGAATACCTGCAACCGTTTTGAACTCTGGATCAGCGTCAGCGGGCAGAAGAACGGGGGAGAGGCCAGACTTACGGAGCGCCTTTTCCGTGTGCTGTGCAAGGACAGGCGGGTGGCTCCGAAGGATTACCGGAGCTTTTTTGTCAACCGAAGCCAGGAGGAGGCGGTAAAGCACCTGTTCTGGCTTACCTGCGGGCTGAAGTCCGCCATTCTGGCGGAGGATCAGATACTGACCCAGGTGAAGGACGCGCTTACCTTTTCCCGTGAGAACGGATTTGCGGACAGCAGTCTGGAGGTCTTGTTCCGGATGGCGGTAACCGCGGCCAAGAAGGTTAAGACAGAGGTGAAGTTCAGCCGCGCGGATTCCTCCGCGATCGAGCAGGCGGTCAGCCTTCTGAAGCAGCGGGGCTTCGCCCTGCAGGGGAAGAAATGCCTGGTGATCGGGAACGGGGAGTACGGCCGTCTGGCCGCCGTTGTCCTGCGGGAGCAAGGAGCGGATGTGATGATGACGGTCCGCCAGTACCACCACGGCCTTGTGCATGTGCCGGAGGGCTGCCGGCAGGTGGATTACGAGTCCCGGTACGAATACCTGGCCTACGTGGATCTGGTTGTCAGCGCTACCAGCAGTCCGCACTGCACCATCCACAGGGAAGAGCTTCTTGCCTGCCGGATCGACCATCCGCTGGTGCTGATTGACCTGGCGGTTCCCAGGGATATCGAGCCGTCGATTGCGGGAGAGGACGGTTTTACACTGTTTGATATTGATGATTTTTATACCAGGGACAGTTCCCTGAACCGGGACGCGTGGTACCAGGCGGATGAAATCCTGAACCAGGCCATGCAGGATTTCTGGACCTGGGAGAATAACCGTTTTCTGGTGAAGAAAATCAAAAAGGTACAGGGACTGGCGGTGGAGGATCTGGATCTCCGTCTGCACAAGGTGATCGGCAGGCTGGAGCTTCCCGATGCGGAAAAGAAGGAGCTGCTGGAGGAGATCAACCGGGCGGCGGGAAAAACCATCGGCAAGCTGATCTTCGATCTCCAGGACAATATTTCCGGGGATCTGTTTGAGGAGGCCGTCAGCGGCATGGAGAAGATCTATGAAGAATAAATATTTTCCGTTTTTTGTCGATCTTTCGGAAAAACAGGTTGTTGTGATCGGCGCGGGCAGCATTGCGTCCAGGCGGGTGCGCACCCTGCTATCCTTTGCGGATCACATTACGGTTGTGTCGCCGGAAGCCACGGAGGAGATCGCGGGGCTTGCCGCAGAGGGAAAAATCCGTTGGATCAAGGAGAAATACAGCCGGGAAAGGCTGGCGGACGCGGATCTCGTTCTTGCCTGCACCGATCATCCGGAGGTCAACAGCGACATTCACGCCGCCTGTAAATGTCTGGGAATCCCGGTCAACCTCTGCAATGACAGAACCCGCTGTGACTTTTATTTTCCGGGCATCGTGGAGAAGGATAACGTCGTGGTCGGGATTACGGCAAGCGGGAGCGACCATCATCTGGCCAGACAGGTACGGGAAATAATCAGCAGCGCACTGGAGAAAATCTGAGGCCTTTGCCGGAAAGGACAGCAGGATATGCAGAAAAAGAAAATAGTAATCGGGAGCAGGGAGAGTGCTCTTGCTGTTGTGCAGAGCCGCCTGGTCATCACCTGGCTGAAGGAGCATCATCCGGAGGTGGAGGCACAGCTTCTGACTATGAAGACAACGGGAGATAAAATACTGGACCGCAGGCTGGACCAGATCGGCGGTAAGGGACTCTTTGTAAAGGAGCTGGACCGTGCTCTTCTGGATCATAAGACCGATTTTTCCGTCCACAGCACCAAGGATCTTCCGATGGAAATACCGGAGGAGCTGCCACTGGTGGCGTTTTCCTCCAGAGAGGATCCCAGGGATGTGCTGGTTCTTCCCAAAGGTCAGGAAAGACCGGATCTGACAAAGCCCATCGGAACCTCCTCGCTGCGCCGGATCATCCAGCTGAAGAGGCTATTTCCGGAAGCGGAATTCCAAAGCGTCCGGGGAAATCTGCAGACCCGGATCCGGAAGCTGGACGAGGGACAGTACGGCGCCATTGTCCTGGCTGCCGCTGGAATGAAACGAATGGGGCTTGCCGGACGGATCAGCGGTTATTTCGATACGGCGGATGTTATTCCGTCGGCCGGACAGGCAGTGCTTGCTGTACAGGGAAGAAGAGACGGGGACGCTTCGATGTTTCTGGATTTTACAGACCAGGACGCAGCGGACGAGGTTACCGCAGAGCGTTCTTTTGTGACGTACCTGAACGGCGGCTGCTCTTCTCCGATCGCAGCCCACGCGCAGGTCTCCGGAGGGGAGATACATCTGGACGGCCTGTATTTTGATGAGAATACCAGAGAAGCCTTTCGGGGAAATCTTTCTGGCGGACGTGAGAAAGCGGAACAGCTGGGTGTAAAACTGGCGCAGATGCTGCAAAGGCACGAGGGGGAATATCTGGGTACAGAGGACAGAGAAGAGAACATCTGAACAGATGAAAGATAGTTTCAAGTTTCCCGGAAAAACCGGGATGCAAAAAGGAGCGGAAACCATGAATACTGGAAAAGTCTGGCTGGTTGGCGCAGGCCCCGGAGACGCGGGCCTTTTTACCAGAAAAGGATACGAGGTGCTGCAACAGGCGGATGTGGTGGTCTATGACAGTCTCGTGGGGGACGGCGTACTTGCCATGATCCCGGAGAATGCGCGGAAGATTAACGCCGGCAAGCGATCCTCCCACCATACCATGCCACAGTGGAAGATGAACGAGCTGCTTTTGGAGGAGGCGCAGAAGGGAAACCGGGTAGTCCGCCTGAAGGGGGGAGACCCCTTTCTGTTTGGCCGCGGCGGAGAGGAGCTGGAGCTGCTTGCGGAGCATCAGATCCCGTTTGAGGTAGTTCCCGGCATCACCTCCCCGCTGGCCGTTCCTGCCTACAACGGGATTCCCGTGACGCATCGGGATTATACGTCCTCCCTGCACATCATTACCGGGCACAAGAGAGAGGGGCAGGCATATGATATCAACTTTCGCGCTCTGGTGGAGACAGAGGGCACGCTTGTTTTCCTGATGGGGGTGGCATCGCTTCCGGATATCTGCAGGGGGCTGACGGATGCGGGGATGGATCCGCAGATGCCCGCCGCTGTCCTCCAGAAAGGCACGACCGCGGGACAGAAGCGAATTGTCGCCACGGTTTCCACGCTGCAGGAGGAAGTGGAAAGGCAGGGCGTGGAGACGCCGGCTATTATCGTGGTGGGAAAGGTCTGTGCGTTAGCGGACACCTTTGCGTGGTATGAGAAGCTTCCGTTGGCAGGCTGCAAGGTTCTGGTTACCAGACCCAAAGAGCTGGTTTCATCTATGTCCCATCGCCTTCGTGTGATGGGGGCGGAGGTTCTGGAAATTCCCGCCGTAGAGACCAGGCCGATTCGGGACAACAGGAGTCTGGAAAACGCGCTGGGTCATCTGCAGGAGTATTCCTGGATTGTGCTGACCAGCCCCACAGGGGTTAAAGTGTTTTTTGAATGTCTGCTGGAGTCCGGTAAGGATATCCGCAGTCTGGCTTCTGCCAGGTTTGCCGTGATCGGCGAGGGAACGGCAAAGGCGCTGCGGGAGAGAGGCATCCGGCCGGATCTGATGCCGTCTGTCTATGACGGGGATCATCTGGGCGCAGAGCTGGCAAAAAAAATAAAAGAAGAAAATCCGGACGGGACAGAAAAAATTCTGCTCCCACGCGCAGAGAAGGGGAACCGCAGCCTGGCGGAGCAGCTGCGGGAAGCCGGTGCGCAGGTGGATGACATACCCACCTATCAGACTATATACCGGAAACAGGATGTGGTAGATGTAAAGAGAGAGTTTGAAGAAGGACGGATTTTCTGCGCCGCCTTTACCAGCTCTTCCATTGTCCGCGCTTTCGTGCAGGCCAATGAGGGACTGGATTTTACGAAGGTGCGCGCCGCCTGCATTGGAAAGCAGACAAAAGCCACCGCAGACAGCTTCGGCATGCAGACGGAGATGGCGGAAAAAGCCACCATGGACGATCTGGCGGAGTTAATCCTCAGGATGTGGAATGCGTCTGGACGTTTGTGAAAAAGACAGTTACAATAGGCATTGCAGAAAAATAATAATTTCAGGAGGTATCGCTATGGATTTACTGTACAGACCGCGCCGCCTGCGCGGAAGTGCTGTTTTACGAAAAATGGTCAGAGAGACCCGTATGGATCCCTCATCTCTGATGTATCCCATGTTTGTGATGGAGGGAGAAAATAAAAAAGAAGAGATCCCTTCTATGCCGGGGCAGTACCGGTATTCCATAGACCGTATGCCGGAAATCCTGAATGAGCTGGCGGATGCCGGGGTAAGCAGTGTCATGCTTTTCGGTATTCCGGATAAGAAGGATGAAAAAGGTTCCGAGGCCTACAATCCGGACGGGATTGTACAGAGGGCGCTGCGCGCCGCAAAGAAAGAGGTGCCGGATCTGTTCTATGTGACAGATGTCTGCATGTGCGAGTATACCTCCCACGGTCATTGCGGACTGCTGAAGGGAAAGGACGTGGATAATGATCCCACGGTGGAACTGCTTGCCCAGACCGCGCTGTCCCATGTACAGGCAGGGGCGGACATGGTGGCTCCTTCGGATATGATGGACGGCCGTGTGCTGGGAATCCGGACAAAGCTGGATGAGAACGGCTTTTCGGAAATCCCGGTCATGTCGTATGCCGTGAAATACGCTTCTGCCTTCTACGGACCTTTCCGGGAGGCGGCGGATTCCGCCCCCTCCTTCGGAGACAGAAAGACCTATCAGATGGATTTCCACAACAGCCGGGAGGGAATCAAAGAAGCGCTGGCCGATGTGGAAGAGGGTGCGGACATTATTATGGTAAAACCCGCGATGTCCTTTCTGGATATGGTTACAAAAGTTCACGACGTGGTGGATGTCCCGGTTGCGGCCTACAGCGTAAGCGGAGAGTATGCCATGGTAAAAGCCGCGGCTTCCAAAGGCTGGATTGATGAGGACCGCATTGTCGGCGAGATGGCCACATCCACGTTCCGTGCCGGTGCGCAGATCTATATCACCTACTACGCGGAGCGGATTGCAAGGCTGATGAGGGACGGCGTAATCGGCTGAATGATGCAGGAGCTTTTCCTGTGCCGCTGGTATGTGCCACTGCGGAAGCAGAATCGGATCTTCACTCTTTCGCGCATTGCGGCGTGCTTTCGGATAGATTTTTGACTGGAACAGAACCTGGAACCGGATGGAGGAAATATGATGGACAGATCACAGCAACTGATGGACCGAGCGGTAAAGTTTATTCCCGGCGGGGTCAACTCACCGGTGCGTGCCTGCGGCAATGTGGGAATGGCGCCCCGTTTTATCCAGGGCGCCACAGGACCCTATGTGATAGACGCAGACAGCCGCCGCTATATTGATTATATCTGTTCCTGGGGACCCATGATTCTGGGTCACAACAACCCGGAAGTGCTGGACAAGGTCATCCGCGCCTGCGAGAACGGACTGAGCTTCGGCGCAGCCACAGAGGCAGAGGTGGATATCGCGGAATATATCTGCACCAGAATTCCCCATGTGGAGATGATCCGCATGGTGAACTCCGGAACAGAGGCAGTGATGAGCGCCATCCGTCTTGCCCGCGGCTATACAAAACGGGACAAGATCATCAAATTTGCGGGAAATTACCACGGACACAGCGACTGCCTGCTGGTAGACGCCGGAAGCGGTCTGATGACGGCCGGTATTCCCGGAAGTGCGGGCGTGCCGGCCGGCTGTACGGCGGACACCCTTTCCGCTGTGTACAATGATCTGGATTCTGTAAAGAAGCTCTTCGAGGCGAACGAAGGAAAGGTAGCCGCCGTCATTGTGGAGCCGGTAGCCGCCAACATGGGTGTTGTCCTGCCGGAGAAAGGATTCCTGAAGGGACTGCGCGAGCTCTGCACGCAGAACGGCGCACTTCTTATCTTTGACGAGGTGATCACCGGTTTCCGCCTGGCTTTCGGCGGGGCGGCGGAGAGGTTTAAGATTAAACCGGATCTGGTGACCTACGGAAAGATTATCGGCGGAGGCATGCCGGTCGGCGCCTACGGCGGGAGAAAGGAAATTATGGAGCTTGTCGCTCCGCTTGGACCGGTCTATCAGGCAGGAACACTTTCCGGAAACCCGGTCGCCATGGCCGCAGGCATGGAACAGCTGAAGCTTCTGGCCGAAAATCCGGACATCTACAGCAAGCTGGAGGCCGCAGGAGAGAAGCTGTACGGAGGTATGGAGAATCTGATCCGACAGTATGATCTTCCGTGTACGGTCAGCCACATCGGCTCTCTGGGCTGTGTATTCTTTACCTCTGCGGAGGTGAAAAACTATGAGCTGGCAAAGACCTCCGATACAGAGGCGTTCGCCGGATATTATAAATTTATGCTGGAGCACGGTATCCATCTGGCTCCGTCCCAGTTTGAGGCAATGTTCCTGTCACTGGCACATACCGATGAGATTCTGGATCAAACCCTGGAGGTGTTTGAGGATTACTGTAAATCGGTTTCCGCGTAAATCAGGATGGGAGGAAACGATGCAGCATGTAGATATTTACACAGACGGGGCGGCCCGCGGCAACCCGGACGGACCGGGCGGTTACGGATGTGTCCTCCGGTACATGGATTCCAGAGGAGGACTTCACGAGAAAGAACTCTCCCAGGGGTACATTCAGACAACGAATAACCGGATGGAGCTGATGGCTGCCATCGTCGGGCTGGAAGAACTGCGGAAGCCCTGTGAGGTGACGCTTTATTCGGATTCGCAGTACCTGATCCGGCCTTTTCAGGAGCACTGGATCGACAGGTGGGTGGCAAATGGCTGGACAAGAGGAAAGAAGGAACCGGTCAAGAACGTGGATCTCTGGAAGCGGCTGTTAAAGGCAAAGGAGCCGCACAGGGTAAACTTTGTGTGGGTTAAGGGACACAATGGCCATGAGATGAACGAGCGCTGTGACAGGCTCGCCACCTCCGCGGCGGACGGCGACGGTCTGATTCCGGATCCGGGATTTATCGCACAGGCATCATCATAATAAATAAAAATTGGAGGAAAACGATGACACTCTATGAGGAGCTGCAGGCACGTGGTCTGCTGGCACAGATGACAGACGAAAAGGAAATTGCAGAGCTGATTAACAACGGCAAGGCAACCTTTTATATCGGATTCGACCCGACCGCAGATTCCCTGCACGTAGGACATTTTATGGCACTTCTCCTTATGAAGCGCCTGCAGAACGCCGGAAACCGCCCCATTGCACTGGTGGGCGGAGGTACTGCCATGATCGGCGACCCCTCCGGGCGTTCCGATATGCGGAAAATGATGACCGTAGACATGATCGACCACAACGTGGAATGCTTCCGGAAACAGATGTCCCGCTTTATTGACTTCGGACCCGGCAAGGCGCAGATTGTCAACAACGCGGACTGGCTGCGCGACCTGAATTTTCTGGATTTTATGAGAGAAATCGGTTCCCAGTTCAATGTAAACGAGATGCTCCGGGCACGCTGCTACGTAAACCGTATGCAGACGGGGCTTTCTTTCCTGGAGTTTTCCTACATGCTGATGCAGAGCTATGACTTTTACCGTCTGTATCAGGATTACGGCTGCCAGATGCAGTTTGGCGGTGATGACCAGTGGTCCAATATGCTGGGCGGCATCAACCTGATCCGCAAAAAGCTGAGTAAGGACGCCTACGCCCTGACCATCAACCTTCTTCTGAAGCACGATGGAACTAAGATGGGAAAAACCGCGGGAGGAGCTGTCTGGCTGGATCCGGACAAGTACGCGCCGTATGATTTCTACCAGTACTGGAGAAACGTGGACGACGCGGATGTGCTGAAATTCCTGCGGATGATGACCTTCCTTCCGCTGGAACAGATCGACGAGATGGACAAGTGGGAGGGAAGCCAGCTGAACACGGCAAAGTCCATCCTGGCCTATGAGCTGACCTCTCTGGTGCACGGCGAGGATGAGGCGAAGAAGGCGGAGGCCGGAGCAAAGGCTGTCTTCATGGGTTCCGGAAGTCTGGACACCGTTCCTTCCGTGGAGCTTACCGCAGAGGACTTCAACGAGAACGATGGTATAGACATCATCAGCCTTCTGGTAAAAACCGGGCAGGCCGTCTCTCGCTCTGAGGGAAGAAGAGCCATCACCAAAGACCACAGCATCAGCGTGGGAGACAGCAAAATAGACGACTTTACCTTCGAGGTAAAGAAGCAGGACATCCCGAAAGAGGGACTGCTGATTAAGAAGGGAAAGAAAAATATCCGCAAGGTCGTGCTGGGAAGCAAAGGGTAAAAACAATAAGCGCAGCCAGGACGCAGAAAGCGGAATCATTTTGAAAACGCGATATCTGTAATGAATGAAAATGGCCGGAAACTCTGCGGATGCGGAGGATTCGGTCATTTTTGGACGATGTCCCGTCTTATCATTTCAGTTTTCTATGGTGCAAATCCGGTTGATACAATTCATGAATCGGTTTTGTAACAGAAATTCAAGCAAAAGAATTTACTTTCCTTTTTCCGTATGGTATAAGAAAATAAGAATTAATACTGATTTGTCTATCGTTAAGTATTCAGCAACTATTTCGATTCTATGTGCATGAAAGGCGGCTAATTTTGAAAAATCGAAAAAAGATTGGTGGACTGCTTCTGGCTTTGGCTCTGACTGTCAGCATGCTCCCGCAGACAGCTCTGGCAGAGGGGACCACAGAACAGGCATCGACTGGTTACCAGACGGAGGAACAGACTGACGCAGCCCAGACGGAAGAAACAACGGATGCAGCACAGGAACAGGGCGGGACAGACAAGACAACCGTAGAAACAAGCGCTTCGTCTGATGGAGAAGGTGTGGAAACAGAAAACGGGTCTGTTTCCGTTTCCGAAAGCACCGATATTTCTGATTATGGTGCAGATTTCAGACCCGGAGAAAAGGCAAACGAGCCTGGAGAATCATACCCGGCGGTATCATTTAATACAAAGGCTGATGACGGAACAGAGATTAACATCAGTGCAGCGGAGAATACACCTCCTGTTAAAATCGACTATGACGGTAAAGCAATTCATTCAGTTACCGATAGTGATGGCAATAAGATAATCTTATACTGCATGAATAATGAACTGCACTGGCCGCATGCAACTATTGATTCACCGGATGTGCCTCTTTATTCAGAAACGACATTTGAAGATTTTTTTAATGCGAATGGCATTACGGGTGAAGACCAGAAAACACTGAAAACCAAGCTGGAAAATCTTCTGTATGCAGGTTACCCATACAATGGGTATGGTCTGTATCAGATTGTGGACAGTGCTCCTGTAATTTCGGAGGAAGAATTTGATCAGCTGCTGACGCCACCTCAGTATCTTCGAGAAGATTTTCCGAATACTCTCGGTACCAATACCTTTAGCTATGCTGATCGTACCGACAGCAGCAAAATGGAACTGTTAAGGAACTTTTTAATAGAAGTGGGAAATTACTTCACAGGAGGTACCACACCTTCCGGGCTGAATTATCAGCAGCTGATGCAGCTTCCTTTCATTAGAGCGGCATATTGCATGGCTTATACGTATGATCCTGTACAGTCCTATACAGAGGCATATCTGACTGATTATCTTATAACAGAATCGCAGGCTTATGACGGTACGCGTGATGCCATTTGGTGGGTGTTAAAGAATGCCGGTTTACCGAAAAATGGTAGTGATGTTATGGACACCCAGCTGGTTAAAAATTTACTTGGCGCAGATACAAGGGATATGATTCTCACTGATCAGCCGGATGCCAGCAATGTCAGCGTGTCGGGAGACCCCACATTTTATTACAGCACCGATGATCAGAAGTGGCACACGGGGAAACTGACGCTTACGGCGCCGGCCAAATATAACGCAAAGTTTAAGTTAGCTCTTCCGGATGGCATAACGGAAGAGTCCGGGAAGACACAAATTAGTGCGGGCGAGGGCTTTTCACTGGTTTCCTCTGACAAGCCGGAGAAAACACCTTCCATTACGCTTTCAGCCACGATTCCCTGGATGGATTCGGATCTCAAGGTGTATGTGGCGGACAGCAAGGCGCAAGCTAGCGATGGAAAAGGGTACCAGAACATGATCGGCGCAGTTATTCGGCAGACGCCGGTTTCAATAACGGCAAGCCTGGCTGTGTCGCCTACTGTGAATTTTACATTTACTAAGGTATGGGAGGATGGGAACAATCAGGACGGAAAACGCCCGGTGCCTTCGACCTTTGTTTCCAAACTTCATCTGAAAGCGGATGGCGTCGAGGTGACAGGATATACGCCGACCGTCAAGGATAACGGAGATGGTACGTGGACTGTTCAGTATAAGGATTTACCAGGCCTTCCTAGTGGCAAGACCTATTCGGTAACTGAGGACAGTATACCTCCCTATACCAGTGTTTCAGATACGGTTAAGAACGACGGTAAGCTGAAGAATCATTATACGCCGGAGACTGTTACTGTATCCGGTAAAAAGATCTGGAATGACAATAACAATCAGGACAAGAAGCGTCCGGGAAGCATCACGGTCAGGCTGCTTGCCAATAACGAAGAAAAGACCCGCACGACAGTGAAGGCGGATGCGGATGGCAACTGGACATACAGCTTTGAAAACCTTCCGAAGTATGAGGACGGCAAGGAGATTACTTATACCGTCACGGAGGATGCAGTAGCAGAATACAGCACAGAAATCAAGGATTATAACATTACAAATTCCTACACGCCGGGAGAGACCAGCGTGACGGTCACCAAGGCCTGGGACGATCAGAATAACCAGGATGGGAAACGCCAGCCTGTGCAGGTGCAGCTATATGCGGATGGTGTGGAGGAAGGAACCCCGGTAACCCTGGGTGAGGCAGTGAACTGGACACACACCTGGGAGCACCTGGCAGAGAAGAAAGCCGGGAAGGCAATTACTTATACGGTAAGGGAGCTCACGGAGGTTCCCGGGTATACTTCACAGGTAACCGGGGATGCGAAAACCGGGTTTACGGTTATAAATACCCACACACCGGAAACAACCTCAGTGTCCGGCAAAAAGACCTGGAATGACGGGAACAACCAGGACGGGAAGCGTCCGGAGAGTATCACGGTCAGGCTGCTTGCCAATAACGAAGAAAAGACCCACACGACAGTGAAGGCGGATGCGGATGGCAACTGGACATACAGCTTTGAAAACCTTCCGAAGTATGAGGACGGCAAGGAGATTACTTATACCGTCACGGAGGATGCAGTAGCAGAATACAGCACAGAAATCAGGGATTATAACATTACAAATTCCTATACGCCGGGAGAGACCAGCGTGACGGTCACCAAGGCCTGGGACGATCAGAACAACCAGGATGGGAAACGCCAGCCTGTGCAGGTGCAGCTATATGCGGATGGTGTGGAGGAAGGAACCCCGGTAACCCTGGGTGAGGCAGTGAACTGGACACACACCTGGGAGCACCTGGCAGAGAAGAAAGCCGGGAAGGCAATTACTTATACGGTAAGGGAGCTCACGGAGGTTCCCGGGTATACTTCACAGGTAACCGGGGATGCGAAAACCGGGTTTACGGTCATAAATACCCACACACCGGAAACAACCTCAGTGTCCGGCAAAAAGACCTGGAATGACGGGAACAACCAGGACGGGAAGCGTCCGGAGAGTATCACGGTCAGGCTGTTTGCCAATAACGTAGAAAAGACCCACACGACAGTGAAGGCGGATGCGGATGGCAACTGGACATACAGCTTTGAAAATCTTCCGAAGTATGAGGACGGCCAGGAGATTACTTATACCGTCACGGAAGATGCAGTAGCAGAATACAGCACAGAAATCAAGGATTATAACATTACAAATTCCTATACGCCTGGAGAGACCAGCGTGACGGTCACCAAGGCCTGGGAGGATCGGAATAACCAGGATGGAAAGCGGCCGGAATCTGTACAGGTACAGCTTTATGCGGATGGTGTGGAAACAGGAGACCCGGTGACCCTCAGCGAAGGCGTGAACTGGACCTATACGTGGAACAATCTGGCAGAGAAGAAAGCCGGGAAGGCAATTACTTATACGGTAAGGGAGCTCACGGAGGTTCCCGGGTATACTTCACAGGTAACCGGTGATGCGAAAACCGGGTTTACGGTTATAAATACCTATACACCCGAAACAACGTCGTTAACCTTCACAAAGAAATGGGTAGATGACGGAAATAAGGATGGAACACGTCCCGGTGTTGGGAGCTTTATGCAGAGCCTCTCCCTTATGGACGGGGATGGAAAGGTAAACGGCTATGCCCCGGTTGTTAAAGATAATGGGGATAACACCTATACGGTCACCTATTCCGGACTGCCGAAATACAAAGACGGGAAGGAAATTTCTTACTTTGTTCAGGAGAAAAACATTGCCGGATATGTGCAAAGTTCATCGACTGTGAAGAACGGAGGGACTCTGACAAATACAAAGACAAATACAAAGGTTAAAACAGCTCTGACGGTCAGAGGAGGAGATTCTTCTCCAAAAACAGGTGATAATTCTAATATTTACCTGTACGGAATAGCTGGAGTTTCCGCACTTGCACTGCTTCTTCTGCTTCTTATGTGGAAGAAACGCAGGGACGGAAAGGCAGAATAAAGTAAATTGTAATTACCCTGTCGGTTTTTCGGAACTGACAGGGTAATTGCAAACTGTCCGGGTTCGTGTTATTATTTTACATTGCGTGAACGGGGGTTTCTGCCGTTTCCGGCAGTCTTTCCTGTGGGGCGTGGTTACTATATCATCAGAATTTCAGCCTGTTTTCAGGCGGATAAAAAGGGAAAATATTATGGCACCAAGGAAAAAGTACGGAGTGAACGAGCTCCGGGAGATGTTTCTTCATTTTTTTGAGACAAAGGGATGTCTGCGTCTGAACAGTTTTTCGCTGATTCCGCATAACGACAATTCTCTTCTTATTATCAATTCCGGTATGGCTCCTATGAAGCCGTGGTTTACCGGACAGGAAATACCCCCCAGAAGAAGGGTAACCACCTGCCAGAAGTGCATCCGCACCGGTGATCTGGAGAATGTCGGCAAAACAGCCCGTCACGGCACCTATTTTGAGATGCTGGGTAATTTCTCCTTTGGTGATTATTTCAAAAAGGAGGCGATTCCCTGGGCATGGGAGTTTCTGACGGAAGTGGTCGGACTGGATGCGGATCGTCTCTATCCTTCTGTCTATGTGGATGACGACGAGGCCTATCAGATCTGGCTGAACGACATGCATATTCCGGCGGAGCGGATTTACAAGTTCGGCAAGGAAGATAATTTCTGGGAGCACGGGTCAGGTCCCTGCGGGCCGTGCAGCGAGATTTACTATGACCGCGGACCGGAATTCGGCAACGGGCCGGAGGATGTCATGGGCGGCGAGGGCGACCGCTTTATGGAGGTCTGGAATATTGTGTTCTCCCAGTTTAACAACGACGGACACAACCACTACACGGATCTTGCGCAGAAGAATATTGATACCGGAATGGGTCTGGAGCGTCTTGCTGTAGCGGTGCAGGAAGCGGGTTCTATTTTTGATGTGGATACCTTGAAGTCCCTGCGTGATCTTGTCTGCACCCTTGCGGGCGGAATCAGCTACGAGCAGCCGGGAACTGAGCAGACAGATGTTTCTGTCCGTATCTGTACCGATCATGCCAGAGCCATGACCTTTATGATCTCGGACGGTATTATGCCTTCCAATAACGGAAGGGGCTATGTGCTGCGCCGTATTATCCGCCGTGCGGTACGCCACGGAAGAAAGCTGGGAATCAGCGGATCCTTCCTGACAAAACTGGCGGAGAATGTGATTGCGGAATCCAGGGACGGTTATCCGGAGCTGGAGGAAAAGAGAGATTTTATTCTGAAGGTCATCCAGGCGGAAGAGGATAAGTTTGAAAAGACCTATGAGCAGGGCATGGATATTCTTCAGGAGATGGAGGACAGGCTGGAAAAGGAAGGCAGCAAAGAGCTTTCCGGAGAGGACGCGTTCCGGCTGTACGATACCTATGGTTTCCCGCTGGATAATACGAGGGAGATTCTGGAGGAGCGGGGCTTTTCCGTGGACGAGGCCGGCTTCCAGGCTGCCATGAAGCATCAGAAGGACACCGCGCGGGAGGACCGCAAGAAATCCGGAAAGTCCTCCACCTATATGGGCGCTTCGGCTACTGTTTATGAGGAGATGGATCCTTCTGTCAATTCGGCCTTTGTCGGGTATGATAAAACCGTCTCTGACAGTAAAATTGCGGCACTTGCGGCCTTTGCGTCCGAGGACGGCGAAGAGGATGCGGTTGTGCAGGCTCTTTCTGACGGACAGAAGGGTGCTGTGATCACGCTGGAGACTCCGTTCTACGGAACCATGGGCGGACAGGTCGGGGATATCGGCCGTATAGTGGTTGGCGATGACAGCGGGACGGAGGGTGCTGCCCTTGGGAAGGGAGCTGCCGTATTCCGTGTGACTGCCACAGAGCATGTGGCGGGTAATAAAATCGCGCATATCGGGTATGTGGAAAAGGGAATGCTGAAACAGGGAGATCTGGTTCACCTGGAGGTGGATGCAGGAAACCGAATGGCAATCTGCCGGAACCACAGTGCGACTCACCTTCTTCAGAAAGCGCTGCGAGAGGTGCTGGGTACCCATGTAGAGCAGGCGGGTTCCTATCAGGACGCAGGACGCACAAGGTTTGATTTCAGCCACTTCCAGGCGATGACCTCGGAAGAGATCAAAAAGACAGAGGATCTGGTCAATAAAGAGATTCTGGAAGGGTTGGATGTCGTAACAGAGGTTATGACGCTGGAAGAAGCCCGCAAGACAGGCGCGATGGCTCTGTTTGGAGAGAAGTACGGCGACATGGTACGGGTTGTCCGCATGGGAGATTTCTCCACAGAGCTGTGCGGCGGTACGCATGTAAAGAATACCAGCCAGATCGGTTTTTTTAAGATTATTTCCGAGAGCGGCGTAGCTGCCGGTGTCAGAAGGATCGAGGCGCTGACGGGAGAAAATGTCCGTGCCTATTATGAGGAGCTGGAGAAAAAACTGAATGAGGCGGCGGAGCTTCTGAAAACCAGTCCGTCGGAGGTGCCGGAGCATATCGGCAGACTTCAGAAGGAACTGAAGGAGGCGCGCTCCGAGAATGAATCGCTGAAAAGCAAGGCAGCCAGGGATGCGCTGGGAGATATCATGAACAAGGTTCAGGATGTGGACGGCGTAAAGGTTCTGGCATCTGCTCTGGAGAATGTAAACATGAACGAGCTGCGCAGCCTTGGAGACGAGCTGAAACAGAAGCTTGGCGACGGAGTCATTCTTCTTGCGTCCGGAGAAAACGGGAAGGTCAGCCTGATGTGCATGGCCGGGGATGAGGCGCAGAAGAGAGGCGCGCAGGCCGGGAAAATTATCAAGGCCGCTGCGGCGATTGTCGGCGGTGGCGGCGGCGGACGTCCCAACATGGCACAGGCCGGGGGCAAGAATCCGGAGAAAATACCGGAGATGATCCAGAAGGTTCCGGGCATTGTCGCAGAGATGATCCGGTAAAAATCAATAAAAATTCCGCATTTTGATTGACATTTGCGGAAAAAATGGTATCATAAAGAAAGTGCAAAAATACCCAAACAGTTGTATTAGCACAATCCAAAACCGGAGGGAGGTTAGGTTTGGGCATATGGCTAATGTAATCGTAAAAGAAAACGAGACATTGGATAGCGCTTTACGTAGATTCAAACGCAGCTGTGCGAAAGCTGGAATCCAGCAGGAAATCCGTAAAAGAGAGCATTACGAGAAACCAAGTGTTCGTCGTAAGAAAAAATCTGAAGCTGCCAGAAAACGTAAATATAACTAAAACAAAAGCTCCGACAGGAATCTGCCGGAGCCTTTTCAATGAAAAAACGAATGAAGCAAAACCGCGCCCGGAAGCGCGGAACACAGATACAGGCTTATGAGAAGAAGGACACTCCGGACAACCAGATATCAGATTCCGCTTCGGAAAGAAGAAGTTCCCTCCGGGAAATTTCGGTTTGCATTTTTTACGGATCTGCATAATTGCTGCGGAAGGGAGGAGGCGGAGCGCCTGCTCTCTGCCCTGGAGGCGGGGAAACCGGATTTTGTCCTGTGCGGCGGGGATTCTATTGTGGCAAAGCCGGACAGACCGACAGCACCGGCGGTTGCGTTTCTGCAGGAGGTCGGAAGAAGGTTTCCTCTCTACTGCGGGACAGGAAATCACGAGTACAGGGCCAGAATTTATCCGGACACGTACCAGGACATGTACCGGGAGTTTACAGAGCCTCTCCGAAAGTCCGGTGTCACAATTCTGGAAAACTCTACGGTCTCTTTTCTCTGCCGGGATATCCCGGTTCAGATTCTGGGATTTGATCTGGACAGGTACTATTACCGAAGGCTTCATCACAGCATTCTGCCGGAAGGAGAGCTGGACAAGGCGCTCGGGCGTCCGGATTCCCACGCGGTGACGATTCTGCTGGCACATAATCCGCTGATGCTGCAGACGTATCTGAGCTGGAAGGCAGATATGACTCTTTGCGGCCACTATCACGGCGGCGTGATGCGGTTCGGCGCGCATCACGGGCTGATCAGTCCGGATTTCCGCCTTTTTCCCGGCGACGCATACGGTCTTTTTCAGCAGGAGGGAAAATACTGTATTGTCAGCTCCGGGTGCGGGGAGCACAGCATTCCCGTACGCATTCACAATCCGAGGGAGTTTGTCGTTGCAGATCTCACAGTCAGCAGGTAAGATATGGCTATTGAAGTAAAACTGCAGGCATTTGAAGGCCCTCTGGACCTTCTGCTGCATCTGATAGAAAAGAATAAAATAGATATTTACGATATTCCGATTGCCGAGATTACTGACCAGTATCTGGACTATGTACGGCAGATGGATCATGAGGATCTGGACACCACCAGCGAATTTATGCTGATGGCAGCCACGCTGATTGATATTAAATGCCGCATGCTTCTACCCCGCGAGGTGAACGAGGAGGGAGAGGAGGAAGATCCCAGGGATGAGCTGGTAAGACAGCTGCTGGAGTATAAGGAATACAAGCTGCTTTCCATGAAGCTCCGCGATTATATGGAAAACGCCGGAGATGTCGTGACGCGGAAGCAGAAGCTCCCCCGTGAGGTCGCCGCGTTCCGGCCGAAGGCAGATGTGCAGGAACTTCTGAAGGACATGACGTTAGACCGGCTTCACAGCATTTTTGAGTTTGTCCTGAAGCGTCAGGAGGATAAGATTGACCCGATCCGGAGTAAATTCGGGCATATCGAAAAGGATCCTGTATCACTTCCGGACAAACTGAACTATGTGGAAATAACCGCCAGAAGGAAGCGGAAGATTTCTTTCCGTGGGCTTCTGGAGGATCAGGACGGGAAAATGCAGGTGATCGTCACCTTTCTTGCTGTCCTGGAGCTCATGAAGCTGGGAAAAATCCGGGTGGTTCAGACGGAAACATTTGGCGACATCGAGATAGAGTCCCTGGAGGACGAAAATGACACCACCCTGGTGGGAGATTCCTATACGGAGGATCTATAAGGGCTTCCGTGTTAAAGCTGTGTTCTTTGGGGACAAGGGAATAATAATTAAACTCGCATAAACGGAAAGAACGGAACAGAAACGGGAACAGACCGGGAGGAAGGCAAATTGCAGGACATCGGTAAAGAAGAGCAGGAGACTGCGGAAACAGAGGTGTCGGAACAGGGAGTACAAGAGGTTCCGGGAACCACGCCGCAGGATGGGACGGAGCCTGTAGCAGATCGGGCGCGGAGAGATCCTTCCTGGAATGAAGAAGGAGCCATAGAAGCTATTCTGTTTGCTATGGGGGATTCCGTGGAGTTGAACCGCCTGGCTTCCGCCATCGGTCTTTCTGCCGCAGAGACAAAGAAGATACTGGATCGTCTGAAGGAAAAATACAATCGGCCGGAGTCGGGAATCCGGCTGCTGGAACTGGATTCTTCCTATCAGCTCTGTACCAAGAAGCAGTATTACGGAAATCTGATCATTCTGGCAAAACAGCCGAAGAAACCCCAGCTGACCGATGTTGTCATGGAGACGCTCTCCATTATTGCCTACAAGCAGCCGGTGACCAAGGCGGAGATTGAGAAGATCCGCGGCGTCAGTTCCGAGCATGCCATCAATAAGCTGCTGGAATACGAGCTGATCCAGGAGCTGGGACGGCTGAATATCCCCGGCAGGCCGATCCTCTTCGGAACTACCGAGAAATTTCTACGCTGCTTTGGGGTGGAATCCACCGACGAGCTTCCGGTTCTGGATGAGGTGCAGATTGAGGATTTCAAGGCAGAGGCAGAGGCTGAGCTCGATGTTCATGTTGATGTTTAACGCATATTCTTTAACACAAGATTCCTATATAAAAACTGTTTACGGTCATTGGGATAAATGATTTTATGAGTTGTATACAGTGAGAGGGGCAGACGCTTTTATACAAAAGCGGCTGCCCCTCGCTTATTAGATGAATTTACGTATTTATTCAGCACCCCAGACTCAGAACGCGCTGCGTTCCTCGTTTACATTGTTTCCATTTCAGCTTGACTTTACCTCATTCCACAAATCGTTGTATATTTCTTCGGCGTCAGCTCCCAGGTAGGAGTAGGTCTCGCAGCGCTCCAGAGTGGCATTGTCCGGGAAGGCCACCTGGCTGTTGCGGATGTCCGGATCCTCAATCAGTTCCTGCGCGGCCGTGTTGGGCGTGGAGTAGGTAATGTACTCAAAATTCTTCAGCGCAATATCCGGCCGGCAGAGAAAATTCAGAAACTTCTCCGCGTTTTCCTTGTGAGGTGCGTTTTTGGGGATGACCCAGGAGTCGATCCAGACATTGGAACCCTCATCCGGAACGACATATTCCAGGTTCGGGTTTTCCTTGGCGGTGTAAATGGCCTCGCCGGAATAGATAACGCCCAGAGCCGCCTCGTTTCCGATCATTTTATCCCGCACCTGGTCAATCACATAGGCCTGCACCAGGGGTTTCTGGGCAATCAGGAGGTTCTTGGCTTCCTGCAGCTCCTGCATGTTTGTGGTGTTGGCGGAATAGCCCAGATATTTCAGGGCGACGCAGAAGGCGTCCCGGACGGAATCCTGCATCAGGATGCTGTCTTTGTATTTGCTGTCCCATAGGATTTTCCAGCTTGTTACCGGCTCGTCCACCATAGTTTTATTGTAGAGAATTCCCATGGTTCCCCAACAGTAGGGGATAGAGTATTCGTTGGTCGGGTCGAAGGCGCGGGAGGTCTCCTGGTAGATTTCACCGATATTCGTTATGTTCGGAACATTGTCAAAATCAATTTTCTGGAGAAGGCCATTGTCGATCATTTTTTTAATCATGTAATCGGAAGGGCATACGCAGTCATAGGCGACAGCGCCAGCCTTGATTTTCGGGTACATGATTTCGTTGGTCTCGTATTCTTCATAGACGACGTGAATGCCTGTTTCCTCTTCAAACTGGGTCAGGACATCCGGGTCGATATATTCCCCCCAGTTGTAAACAATGACCTGATTCTGACCGGCCGCAACGGAGCTTCCTCCGTAGTAGATGCCGCCAGCCGCAAGGGCGGCGATTAACAGGCCAGGTACCAGACGGCCGACAACCATATGTCTGCTGAAGATCCGGCGGCGCCCGGTTTTTGCAAGATAGCGGGAATCCTTTTCCAGCTCCTCCCGGCTCTCTTTTGCCGGGGCAAGGTTGATCAGCAGGAGAAGCACCATGACGGAGACAAACAAAATGGTTGACAACGCGTAAATTTCCGGCTTAATTCCCTTTCGCACTTCGGAATAGATTTTTGTGGAGAGCGTGTCCACGCCGGGTCCCTTGGTAAAATAGGTGATGACAAAATCATCCAGGGACATGGTGAAGGAGAGAAGGAAACCGGAGGAAATTCCCGGCATAATATCCGGAAGGATGGTTTTCCGGAAGGCATAGAAGGGCGTGGCGCCAAGATCCAGCGCAGCCTCGTATACGTTCCGGTTCGTCTGCTTCATTTTCGGAAGAACACTTAAAATGACATAGGGAATGTCAAAGGTAATATGCGCCAGCAGGATGGTCGAAAAGCCCAGCCGGATCCGCAGAATGATGAACAGCAGCATTAGGGAGACGCCCATGACAATTTCGCTGTTCAGCATGGGAATGTTGGTGATGCCGGTAAAGACCGTCCGCATCTTTTTTTTCATGGCGTGTATGCCGATGGCCGCCAGTGTCCCGATCAGGGTGGCAAGCACGCTGGCCAGCAGGGCGATCACCAGTGTGGTATAGAACGCCTCCATGATCTCCTGATTCTGGAAAAGCGACCGGTACCAGGACAGGGTAAAACCGCCCCATTTTGCCCTTGACTTAGAGGAGTTAAAGGAAAGAACGATCAGCGTGGCAATGGGGGCGTACAGCAGAAACAGAATCAGAACCATATAGATTCGCTTCAGGATCTTTTTCATAGCGCGGTTCCCTCCCCGGTCTTGTCGTATTTATTTTCGACGACCATAGAAACAATGACGAACAGAAGAAGAATCATGGACATGGCGGAGCCCACGTTCCAGTTATTCAGCTGCTTGAATTCCTGCTCAATCATATTGCCGATCAGAAGAATCTTTCCTCCGCCAAGAAGGTCGGAAATAACAAAGGTAGTAAGCGACGGAATAAAGACCATCGTAACGCCGGAGATCACGCCGGGAAGGGAGAGCGGAAAGGTTACCTTCCAGAAGGTCTGGAAAGAACTGGCGCCCAGATCTCTGGCTGCGTTCACCACATCCTGGTCAAGTTTGATCAGCACGTTGTAAATGGGAAGAATCATAAACGGCAGGAAATTATAAACCATGCCGAATACGATCGCCCAGGGCGTATTGATTATTTCGAGCGGCGGCAGATTTAAGGCACCCAGGACAGTATTGATCACACCGTTCTTTTCCAGCAGGGTCTGCCAGGCAAAGGTACGCAGCAGAAAGTTCATCCACATGGGGAGGATGAAAATAAAAACGATAAAACTTTTCTGACTTACCTTCATCCCGGCCAGGATCATGGCCAGCGGATAGGCCAGCAGAATACAGATCAGGGTGCTTACAAGTGCCAGGCCGAGCGAAAGTCCCAGGGCTTTCATGACCTCCCCGGTAAAAACGTCGCCGAAATTGGCCAGGGTAAATCCGCCGGTCTCCTGCGAGGTAAAGGCGTAGAAAACGATCATAACAAGGGGGATGATGATAAAGCCGGCCGCCCATACGCCATAGGGCGCAGCCAGCCATTTTAAGCGGTTACTCTTCAACTGGTACGGCCTCCTCGTCCGTGGATTCCGGTTTGTTCATAATCTGTATATTGAAGGGATCGACATAGATGCCTACCTCTTTTCCGACCTCCTGCAGCCGTGTGCTGTGTACCAGCCAGTCGTATCCGTTTGCGTGGACTTCCATCTCATAGTGGACGCCCTTGAAAATAATATTCGTGACGCGTCCGGAAAGAATGCCTTTTTCCGGTTTGACAAGTTCCACGTCCTCCGGACGGATTACTACGTCTACGGGCTTGTTCTCTCCGAATCCGGTGTCTACGCAGTCAAACTTCACACCCAGGATTTCGACCAGCTTGTCACGGATCATCCGTCCGTCCAGAATGTTGCTGTCGCCGATGAAATCCGCCACAAAGGCGTTCTGGGGCTCATTGTAAATGTCCTCCGGTGTGCCGATCTGCTGGATATATCCCTGGTTCATGACGACAATGGTGTCGGACATGGTCAGAGCTTCCTCCTGGTCATGTGTGACGTATACAAACGTGATGCCCAGTTCGTTTTTCAGGCGCATCAGCTCATACTGCATGTCCTGCCGGAGCTTCAGATCCAGGGCTCCAAGGGGCTCGTCCAGAAGAAGAACCTTCGGCTCGTTGACAATGGCGCGGGCAATCGCGACCCTCTGCTGCTGGCCGCCGGAAAGGGCGGCAGGATAGCGGTTTTCATACCCGTCCATGTTGACAAGCTTTAAGGCATAGCGGATTTTGTCATCAATGTAGCCCTGGGGCTTGTTTTTGATTTTCAGTCCGAAGGATATGTTCTCCGCCACAGACATGTGGGGGAAAAGCGCGTATTTCTGGAATACGGTATTCAGCTGTCTTTTGTTTGGGGGAAGCCCGGTAATGTCATTTCCGTTAAAAAAGACATTCCCGTGGTCGGGACGCTCAAATCCGCCAAGGATACGAAGCGTGGTCGTCTTGCCGCATCCGGACGGGCCCAGAAGGGTCAGAAACTCGTTTTCACGGATATAGAGATTCAGTTCGTCCAGAACCGTCACTCCGTCATAGGATTTCGAGATGTTGACAAGGTCGATCAATTTGTTTTTCAATGTCCGGCTGCTCCTTTCTTAAAGAAGGGCGCCTTTCCTCCGGAACAGTTCTGTGCTGTACCGGAAGCAGGCAGGAAATATCAGTCTGCGGGTGTCTGTTTCGGCCTTGTATCTTTGGCGGCATGTCGGTTTCTGCCTTGCATTTTCGGCCACGCATATCATAGCATGTTTTACGGTTCTGCAACATACTGAAATAACCGTATCGGTAAGGGCTAAGGCAAAATTCGGGGGATGGTAAGGAAACTGTGCATTTGTAAAAACATGTAAAATTTTTCTGCCCTGATTTATGAATTCTTTACAAAATCGGTTGAAAAATCCGGCTTAAAACGCTATATTACAATAGATGTAGATTTGGCTTTGGCTGCGGCCGGAGTTCATGCATAAATAAAAGATATGGAGGTAATGGAATGAGCAACACAACACAAAGCCCTGCCAGAGCAAGAATTACTTCCTTGCTTGACGCAAACAGCTTTGTTGAGATCGGCGCCGGGGTAACTGCCCGCAGCACAGATTTTAACATGGCTGAAAAAAAGGCACCTTCAGACGGCGTTATTACCGGATACGGTCAGATTGACGGAAATCCTGTCTATGTATACAGCCAGGATTCCAGTGTTCTCAACGGAACCATCGGTGAAATGCATGCCGGGAAGATTGTCAACATCTATCAGCTTGCTATCCGGACAGGAGCACCTGTCATCGGACTGATAGACTGTGCCGGAATGCGTCTGGAAGAGGCTGTGGACGGACTGCACGCCTTCGGACAGATTTATCAGGCGCAGGCGGATGCTTCCGGTGTAGTTCCGCAGATTGCAGGCGTTTTCGGCCTGTGCGGCGGCGGAATGGCGCTGGTTTCCGGTATGGCGGATTTTACCTATATGGAGTCCTCTGCCGCGAAAATGTTTGTAAACGCCCCGAATGCCCTGAAGGGCAATTCCGAGGACAAGTGCGATACATCCTCCGCGGAGTTTCAGGCACATGAGACCGGCATGACAGCGGGAGACGGCACAGAAGCAGAAGTTATTGCTAAAATCCGTGCCCTGATTGATGTTCTTCCCGCCAATAATGAAGATGATATGTCTTATGGGGCAACCAATGACGATCTGAACCGTCAGATCCCGGATCTTGCAGCGTGCGTGGAAGATCCTGCCCTGATGCTGCCCCGGATCAGCGATAATTCCCTCTTTATTGAAACACAGCCGGAATACGGACCGGATGTTGTGACGGCTTTCATCCGTCTGAATGGATATACGGCAGGTGTCGTGGCAAACCGCGCGGCGCGCCTTGCAGCGGACGGAAGCAGGGAATCCTTCGATAAGACCATCAGCGTCCGCGGAGCAAAGAAGGCTGCGGAGTTTGTTAAATTCTGCGACGCGTTCTCAATCCCTCTTGTCACGCTCACCAATGTCAGGGGCTTCAAGGCGACCAAATGCTCGGAGATGAACATGGCCAAGGCCGCTTCTTCTCTGGTCTACGCTTTTGCCAGCGCAACTACGCCGAAGGTTAATGTTATTACCGGCGAGGCATTTGGCAGCGCATGCGTTGCCATGAACAGCAAATCCATCGGGGCTGATCTTGTTTACGCCTGGAAGGGCGCCAAAATCGGCATGATGGACGCGAAGGAAGCCGCAAAGATTATGTACGACGGACAGGGCGGAGAGGTGATTCAGAAACAGGCCGCTGCCTACGATGCGCTTCAGAACAGCACAGATGCTGCGGCTGCCCGCGGGTACGTGGATACCATTATTGATCCGGCAGAAACCAGAAAGTACCTGATTGGCGCCCTGGACATGCTCTTTACCAAGAGACAGTTCGGTCCGGACAAAAAGCACGGCACAATCTGAAAGAGGTGGCAAAATGAAGAAAAGTTTTAAGAGAATACTGGTTCTTGCAGCCAGCCTGATTCTGGCTCTCTGCATGGCCGTTCCGGTCTTTGCGGATCTGGACCAGACCACAGCGGACAACCTGAAGTCTTCTGTCCAGCAATTCCTGGAGCAGGTGTATACGATGGACGAGGACACGCTGCAGCAGATGAAATCCAGCGGCGGATTCTACGAGGTTTTCTATGACTCCTGGGAGGAGTCCAGGGACGAGGTAGGAGAAGTACAGTCTGTTGAGGTAAAGGATGTAAAAGAGGCCAAGGACGGAACCATCACAGTCACCTCCGAGGTACAGTTTGCAAAGCGGAGCGCGGAAGTCCTGGTATATTTTGATGGCAGCACCATGCAGCCAACCAATTATGAGATGAATATCAGCTACACCCTTGGAGAGAAGCTGGAGCAGGCGGCGCAGAATATGGCGGTCGGACTGATTGTCGTATTTGCGATTCTTATTTTCCTTACGCTTGTTATTTACCTGTTCCGGTTTATCCCGCATGGTGACAAATCAAAAAAAGCGCAGTCTGATTTAGAGGCGCCTGCTGCTCCGGCATCCAGACCGGCAGCCGCGAAGGCGTCGGCAGCCACTGCCGCAGGCAGAGAATCAGATGACGAGCTAGTGGCTGTTATGGCTGCGGCAATCGCCGCCGCTATGGAGGAAGCACCCGTTGAGGGCGGCTATGTGGTCCGCTCAATCCGCCGTGTAGGCACCAGAGGATGGAAGAGAGTTTAGGAGGATACTGGAATTATGAAAAACTATACAATCACCGTGAATGGAAAAGTATATCAGGTAACTGTTGAAGAAGGAACGACTGCAGGCGCTGTGCAGCAGGCCGCTCCTGCTCCTGCTCCTGCACCCGTGGCGGCTCCGGCGGCAGCTCCCGCACCTGCGGCGGCTCCTGCGGCAGCTCCGGCTTCTTCCGGAAATCAGGGCGGCGTTGCGATTACAGCCTCCGTACCCGGAAAGATTATCCGTGTGGATGCTCCGGTCGGAACCTCTGTAAAGGCTGGAGACAGCGTAGTTGTCCTGGAAGCCATGAAGATGGAAATCCCTGTCGTTGCTCCGCAGGACGGAACCATTGCCTCTATTGAGGTTGCCGCAGGGGATGCGGTGGAATCCGGCGACGTACTGGCTACCATGGACTGAGCTCCGACACTGAAATCCAATAACCGGAGGTAAAAAAATGATTTTAACGACATTGTCGAATCTGATTCATCAGACGGCATTCTTTAACATAACATGGGGCAACTTCGTCATGATCGCGGTTGCTTTCCTGTTTTTATACCTGGCAATCAAACATGATTTTGAGCCGCTGCTTCTGGTTCCGATTGCCTTTGGTATGCTTCTTGTAAACATTTATCCGGATATTATCGCAGCTCCCACCGTGGACGCAGCCGGGATTTCCCATGCCGGCGGATTGCTTTACTATTTCTACACACTGGATGAGTGGTCTATTCTTCCGTCCCTGATCTTTATGGGCGTCGGAGCCATGACCGATTTCGGCCCGCTGATCGCAAATCCGATTTCCTTCCTGATGGGCGCAGCTGCGCAGCTGGGTATCTATGTCGCTTATTTCCTTGCCATTCTCATGGGCTTTAACGGAAAGGCCGCGGCGGCGATTTCTATTATCGGAGGAGCGGACGGACCGACGTCTATCTTCCTCTGCGGAAAGCTGGGACAGACGGCGCTGATGGGACCGATTGCGGTAGCCGCGTATTCCTATATGTCCCTGGTTCCGATTATCCAGCCCCCGATCATGAAACTCTGCACAACTGAAAAAGAGCGGAAGATCAAGATGGCGCAGCTGCGTCCGGTTTCCAAGCTGGAGAAGATCCTGTTCCCGATCATCATTACGGTTGTTGTCTGCCTGATTCTGCCGACAACCGCTCCGCTGGTAGGTATGCTGATGCTTGGAAACCTGTTCCGTGAGAGCGGCGTCGTGAAGCAGCTGACGGAAACCGCTTCCAACGCACTGATGTATATTGTTGTTATCCTTCTGGGTACATCCGTTGGTGCTACCACCAGCGCGGAGGCATTCCTGAATGTAACAACACTGAAAATTGTCGCTCTCGGTCTGGTTGCCTTTATGTTCGGAACCTTCGGAGGCGTCATGCTTGGCAAGCTGTTATGCGTTGTCACGCACGGGAAGATTAATCCGCTGATTGGTTCCGCCGGTGTTTCCGCGGTACCGATGGCAGCCCGTGTCTCTCAGAAGGTCGGCGCGGAGGCTGATCCTACCAACTTCCTTCTGATGAACGCGATGGGACCGAATGTCGCGGGCGTTATCGGTACGGCCGTAGCGGCAGGTACCTTTATGGCCGTGTTTGGAGTGAAATAAACGGTCTGCCTTTTGGCGGAATCTTTGCCGGCTCTGCCGGCTGCATCAGTTGTCAGACATTTTTAGAAGGGAGATAACAAATGGGTGTAAAAATTATGGAAACCATCCTCAGGGATGCACACCAGTCCCTGATTGCGACTCGTATGCCGACTGAGGAAATGCTTCCGATTGTAGATACCATGGATCAGGTCGGATATCACGCAGTAGAGTGCTGGGGAGGAGCTACCTTTGATTCCTGCCTGCGTTTCCTGCACGAAGATCCGTGGGATCGTCTTCGCAAATTAAGGGACGGCTTCAAGCACACAAAGCTTCAGATGCTGTTCCGCGGCCAGAATATCCTGGGATATAAGCCTTATGCCGACGACGTCGTAGAGTATTTTGTTCAGAAATCCGTTGCCAACGGGATTGACATCATCCGTATTTTCGACTGCATGAACGATCTGCGAAACCTGCAGACCTGCGTAGATGCCGCAAAGAAGGAGAAGGGCGCGGAGGCGCAGGTAGCCCTGTCCTATACCCTGGGAGATTCCTACACACTGGAGTACTGGACTTCCAAGGCAAAAGCCATTGAGGAAATGGGGGCAGATTCCATCTGCATCAAGGATATGGCCGGCCTTCTGATGCCCTACCAGGCAACAGAGCTGGTCAAGGCTCTGAAAGAGACCACAAGCCTTCCCATCGAGCTGCACACACACTATACCTCCGGCGTGGCTTCCATGACCTATCTGAAGGCGGTAGAGGCAGGTGTGGATATTATTGATACTGCGATTTCCCCGTTCGCTCTGGGAACCTCCCAGCCCGCGACAGAGGTTATGGTTCAGACCTTCAAGGGCACGCCGTACGATACCGGACTGGACATGACCCTTCTGGAGAAGATTGCGGATTATTTCCGTCCGTACCGCGATGAATGCCTGGAGAATGGACTTCTGAACCCGAAGAACATGGGCGTGAATATCAAGACTCTGGTATACCAGGTTCCGGGCGGAATGCTCTCCAACCTGACCAGCCAGCTGAAACAGCAGCACGCGGAAGATAAGTTCTACGATGTTCTGGAAGAAGTTCCGAATGTAAGAAAAGACCTTGGAAATCCTCCGCTGGTAACTCCGTCCTCACAGATCGTCGGAACTCAGGCTGTGTTCAATGTTATCATGGGCGAGCGTTACAAGATGATCACAAAGGAAACTAAGGATGTGCTGGCAGGAAAGTACGGCGCTACCACCGATCCGGTCAATCCGGAGCTGCAGAAAAAGGCTCTTGGCGACGAGAAGCCGATTACCTACAGACCGGCGGACGATCTGAAGCCGCAGCTGCCTGAGATGGAGAAAGAGGCCGCTCCTTACAAGAAACAGGATGAGGATGTTCTTTCCTACGCCCTGTTCCCGCAGGTGGCGGTAGACTACTTCAAGTACAGAGATGCCCAGGACACAGGCGTGGACGCCACAAAGGCAGACAAGGAAAACAAGGCTTACCCTGTGTAAACGAACGGCTTTGATCTGCGTTCATCAGAATTAGAGTTGATTTGAATTCTGAGTTCTTTTGAACAGAGATAAGAAGATTTTAAATAGAAGGGCTCCTGAACGTTAACGTTCAGGAGCCTTTTTCGTCGGTATTTGTTATGAGTTTATGTAAGAATTCCTGATGTGTGCTTCTCATCTGACAAGCCCGGACAGGACCGATTCATACAGCATCTTTTCATGCGGCATGATTCAGACATCCTCCTGTCGCATCTTCCTGCGCGCATTTCGCGCGAACGCGTCCTTGGCCTTATTGTAGAGGATATTGATCTTGCGTACCAGACGGATCAGGTAGCGCAGAATCGGCTCGGTTGTGATGGAGAACACCACAAACAGCATGATGCAACGCATGGACATTCCGGTAATTCCGAACAGATCCCGCAGAAATACCAGACAGAAGACCATCCCGGCCATACAGATCCAGATGATGATGTACTTGTAGATATTCATCGGCTTGATAATTTCATGCAGAATCATAAAGCCGACGATTGCCATCAGGATGGCACAGGCAGTCGAAATATCCACAGAGCTTACGTCGAAAACTTCTCCGAACACAACCAGGGACGCGACAACAATAAAGTCTGTCAGGGCTGCGGGCATGGCGCGCAGAAGCACGTTGTTCATAAATTTTCCGCGGATCAGATCCTGGTTCGGCAGCTGGGAGAGCAGAAAACCGGGAAGACCGATGGTAAACATACTGATCAGTGAAATCTGCGAGGGTTTCAGCGGATAGCTGAAGCCTACGGCTATGGAGAAAATTGCCAGCAGCAGGGAGAAGATGTTCTTGGTAAGAAACAGGCTTCCGGATCTCTCCATGTTGTTGACAACCTGGCGTCCTTCCATGACAATTTCCGGCATGTGGCCGAAATCATTATCCAGCAGGACCAGCTGTGAGGCCTGGGCCGCGGCATCACTGCCGGCAGCCATGGCGACCGAGCAGTCTGCGTCCTTCAGGGCAAGGACGTCGTTGACGCCGTCTCCGGTCATGGCGACGGTGTGGCCTGTCTCTTTCAGCGCGTGAACAAACTGCCGTTTCTGCGCCGGTGTGACGCGGCCGAACACCGTGTATTTATTGACTGCTTCCCGCAGAACCTCCGGCGTTTCCAGGGTGGAAGCGTCGATGTACTGATCCGCGTTGGCAATGCCGGCCTGGGTTGCCACCTCGGAAACGGTAACCGGGTTATCCCCGGAAATCACCTTGATGGCAACTCCCTGTTTGGCAAAGAAACGGAAGGTTTTGTCCGCGTCCTTCCGGATTTTATTTGCCACAACGATCAGCGCGTAGGGGGTAACCCTGCCGGTAAGGGCGGTTCCGTCCGGTGTTCCCTCGTATTTTCCGAACACCAGAACACGGTAGCCCTTTTTTCCCTGTTCCTCTATGGCCTCCCGGTAGGTGTCGTAATCCTGGCGGAGAATAAATTCCGGCGCGCCCAGCACATAGCTTCCTCCCGAAAAACTAACGGAGCTGTATTTATAGGCGGACGAAAAGCCGGTGACGCCGGTGGGGACAGAACCGGAAGTATTGGTAAAAAACGCCTTCATGGCTTCCATGGTAATGTTGTCCGCCTGCTGTGCGGAAGCAAAATCCCCCAGAAGCTCATCCAGCGGAAGGGCAGGAGAGTCCGTTTCATAGGGCGGAAGCTTGATCACCTCCTGCACAAGCATCTTATTTTCCGTGATGGTTCCGGTCTTATCCACGCAGAGAACATTGACCCTTGCAAGGGTTTCAATGCATTTCATATCATGAACCAGAACGTTTTTGGTGGACAGCCGGATAAAGCTCACCGCCAGTGTCACGCTGGACAGCAGGTAAAGCCCTTCCGGTATCATCCCGATGACGGCGGCGACCATGGAAGTCACGCTGTCCTTCAGCGTGTTTTCCTGCTGAAAATAGCCCTGATAGAAGAGCAGGATGCCAATCGGGACGATCATAATTCCGGCAAACATAACGATATGGTTCAGGGAGCGGATCATTTCCGACTGCTCGCCCTCCCTGGATGCCTTTGCCTGGATGGTCAGCTTATTGATATAGGAATCCGCACCTACCTTTTCCAGTCTGGCATAGCAGGTTCCGGAAACAATAAAGGAACCGGACATCAGGTGGTCTCCCGGATTTTTCCGGATCTCGTCCGACTCACCGGTCAGCAGGGATTCATTGACGGCGACAGAGCCCTCCACTACAACGGCGTCAGCCGGTATCTGGTTTCCGGCGTGAAACACGACAATGTCGTTCAGAACCAGGTGTTCCGCGGCGATTGTTTTTTCTTTTCCATTCCGGACGACCGTCGCCTTGGGGGCGTTCAGGACCGTCAGGTTATCCAGTACATTTTTCGCGCGCAGCTCCTGGATAATGCCGATCAGCGAGTTTGCGATGATAATCGGGAGAAAAGAGAGATCCTTAAAGGATTTCACCAGAATCAGCAGGATGGAAATCAGCAGAAAAATTCCGTTGAAATAGGTCAGGACATTGCTTTTTATAATATCTTTTGTCGATTTGGAGGGCGCTTCAACCGAAACGTTTCCCCACCCGTTTTTCCGATAATAAACAACCTGCTCTTTTGTCAGGCCGGTGTGATAATCCGCCTGAATTTCGTCTACCGGATGCCGTTCGGGCATGGTCGGATTCAGAATAGCTTTTTTTCTGCGCCTGGAAGGCATAATGTACACTCCCCTTTGTATTCCTTCGTGACATTTTTTATGAAAAGCCCGATTTTATCGGACAAAACTGCGATTGTACACTGGCAGTATGTAAACCTAATCATACCAGATCAGCAATAAAAATAAATAAAAATATGATGAAATATTTGTTACTTTTACATGTGGTTTACATGTGATTAAATATCCGATACCTGTTTCATGCAGAATCGGAGGCTATTGATCCGCCTCCCGGATTCCGGAAATATCCGGTCTGCTCATCATGGAGTAGTTGGTGTAATACACGACAAATCCGGGCTTTCCTCCGGTCGGCTTTTTCAGGTTTTTGCGAAGGGTATAGTCAATTTCTACCTTGGGCGCGTTTTTTCCTTTGGAATAGTAAGCGGCAAGTCTGCCAGCCTCCTCAAAGGTACGGTCCGGAAGTTCTTTCCCCATGGTTTTTACAATAACGTGGGAGCCCGGCATATCGTTGGCGTGGAACCACCAGTCCCCGCCGGAGGCAATATGGAAGGAAACTTCTTCATTCTGATAATTGTTTTTTCCAACATACATATCAAATCCGTCGGAAGAGATGTAGTGGAGAGGAGAGGAAACAGGCCTGTTTCCCTTCTTTTTTCCTTGTGCATGACGGCGTATGTAGCCGGAATCCTCCAGTTCCTGGCGGATCTGTCCGAGATCACTTTCTGTTCGCGCAAGATCCAGTGAGGTAAGAATACTTTCCAGGTGAAGAATTGTTTCCTGTGTTTCCTTCATCCTGCTGCCCAGAGCTTCTGCCGTGCGCTTCAGCTTCCCGTATCGGTCAAAATAATGCTGCGCGTTCTCGCGTGCGCTTTTTGTCGGGTCCAAGGGGATTCGCACCATTTTTCCGGTGTTGTAGTCCTCCGCCTCCAGGACATCCGCGCCCTCCGCAAGCGTATAGCCATAGGTATTCAGCAGTTCGCCGTAGATTCTGTATTTATCCCGTTTCTCGGTGTCCTTCCTCTGCTTTTCCTGAAGATTCAGCGTGCGGACATTCCTCTCCAGGACGGTGTTCACAACTTTTCGCAGGTCTGTGGATTTCTGGCGGATTCTGTTCACGCGGTCTCTTTCTTCATAATAAGACTGCAGAAGAGCGGACATAGAAGGACAGGAAACCTCCCTCATATCCTTGAACTGAAGCATCCGGAAAGCGGAAAATTCAACGGGACTGTCGTTTTTGTCATAGTAAACAGCTGGTTCAAAATTTCCTTCCCGCACATCCTCCATGAGCCGCGCAAAAGTATGGTACAGATGTGTCTTGGCCGGGGCATCCAGGGCTTCCGCAGAGAAACCTCCGTCCAGTGATGCCCGGACGCAAACCTCTTCTGCCATAACATAGGAAAAGCCGGTAAAAGCGCCGGCGATGGCCTTTGCCAGAGGCAGGGGCTTTTCAAAAACCGCGGAGGCAAAATCTTCCTCTGGGATGGAGAGGGGGTCGCATTTGTTCTGGGTTTCCGGGATAAAGTAATTTCTTCCCGGCAAGACTTCCCGTACCGAACTTGTGCGGAAGCTGACATGCCGGGCAGAATCCAGAATGGTGTCGGCATCGTCGGTGAGAATCAGGTTGCTGTATTTCCCCATTAGCTCCAGAATCAGGCGGTACTGCTTCATGTCCCCAAGCTCGTCGCGGTGCTCCACGCGAAAATTAAGCACCCGCTCCAGACCGGGCTGTTCCACTGAGAGAATTTTTCCGCCCCCGATGTATTTGCGCAGCAGCATGCAGAAATTCGGCGCTGTCAAAGGTGCAGTCTGATTCTTTTTTGTCAGGTAGGCAAGCGGGAGGGCGGCGCTGGCAGAAAGAAGCAGCCGGTATTGTTTTCCGTTATTTTTTACTGTAAGCAGAAGCGCGTCCGGCTCCGGCTGAATAATTTTAGATAGATACCCGCCCGAAAGCGCATCTGAGAATTCCTTCCGCAGACAGGCGACCGTAAAACCATCAAAAGCCATTCTTTATTCCTCTTTCCTATTAAATTGTAAGAATAGAACTACTATAACACGGTTTGCAGCAATGTTCTAACCATCCTTACCGAGAAGAAAATTTTCTTATAAAAATGGCGGGCTGTAAGCAGGAGAATAAAAACATCTATCTGCTATCGGTATTTTTGTATCCAGGATTACCGTTGACGCTTCTCCCGCATTTGTCTTATAATATCTCTGAATGTGAAAACACAGGAGATAATGATTTTATGATATACAGTATGACAGGTTTCGGTCGTTCGGAGCTGCAGAATGAGCAGCATAAATTTACCGTTGAGGTGAAGTCCGTTAATCACAGATATCTTGAGCCTTCTATCCGCTGTCCAAGGCGGCTTTCTTCTTTTGAGAACAATATCCGCAACATAGTAAAAGAATACGCCTGCAGGGGAAAAATAGATATTTCTGTTTCCTTTGAGGATTATACCTGCTCCAATCTTCATCTGAAGTATAACGAGGAGCTTGCGTCTCGCTATGCAGAGTATGCCGCTGAAATAGAAAAAAAGTTCCTTCTCCCCAATGATCTGACTGTTTCCAAACTGATGGCCTGTCCGGAGGTTCTTACGATGGAAGAAGAACCCTCGGATGATACGGAACTGTGGGAAGAGCTGGAAAAAACGCTCAGGGACGCACTGGAAAAATTTCGGCAGTCCAGAAATACGGAAGGAATGCACTTGCAGCAGGATCTTCTGGGAAAACTGGATCATATGGAAGAAAATCTGAACCGTCTGATCCGGCGTGCTCCCGGTATTCTGGAGGATTATAAAGCAAGGCTCCGGGAAAAAACCAGGGAACTTCTGGAAGACGCTCAGGTGGATGAGAGCCGGATCGCCGCGGAGGTTGTTCTGTTTGCGGATAAAATCTGCACCGATGAAGAAACGGTCCGTCTGCAGAGCCACATTAACAATATGCGAACCGAACTGAAGCGTGGAGGCGGGGTCGGACGGAAACTGGATTTTCTGGCGCAGGAAATGAACCGGGAAGCCAATACCATTCTTTCCAAATCCAACGATAAAGATACCACAGAGCTTGCCGTAGAGCTGAAAACCGAGATAGAAAAAATCAGAGAACAGATCCAGAATATAGAGTAGGACAGGTGAATGTCATGCTGTTGAATATAGGATTCGGAAATTCCGTGAACACGGATAAAATTTTTGCTGTGGTAAGTCCTGTGGCAGCTCCGGTTAAACGGCTGGTTACACAGGCCAGACAGAGCGGAACCGTCATAGACGCGACGCAGGGCAGAAAAACCAAATCTGTCCTTGTGTTATGCGACGGCTGGATTGTTCTTTCCGCCCTGCAGCCGGAGACGCTGACCCATCGGTTCAATCAGCCGTGTGCGCCCTGTGACGCGGCGGAGGAGGCAGAATAGTTTTTGTCCGCCGCGCGGCATGCCAAACAAGGGCAGGCAGCAAGTATCAGGCAGGACTTTTATTTGACTCGCTTTCTGCCAGCGTGTATAATCTTTTACTATTGTACGATGGTGTCAGTGACACAAGGCCATCAACCGGTCATGCCTGCATGCAGGTGGCGGAGGAATTGATTGCCGGACTCGTACAGCTTTTAACTGTACCTGCGGCAGAGAGGCATGCAGGTGCATAAAAGAAGGCAGCAGAGCTGCCCGGATATTAAATTACAGGAGACGGCGCATGAAACAGGGATTGCTGATCATCCTTTCCGGATTTTCCGGTTCCGGCAAGGGAACAATAATGAAGCGGCTTCTGGAGAAGTATGACAACTATGCTCTTTCTGTGTCTGCAACGACCAGAAAACCCCGTCCGGGCGAAAGAGAAGGAGTGGATTACTTCTATAAAACAGAAGATGAATTCAAGAAAATGATTGAGGAGGATGCTTTTCTGGAATATGCCTGCTATGTGGAGCATTCCTACGGAACGCCCGCGGCTTACGTTGATGAACAGCTGGAAAGCGGCAGAGATGTCATTCTGGAAATTGAAATCCAGGGGGCACTGAAGGTAAAGAAGAAACGTCCGGACACGCTGCTTGTTTTTGTGACACCGCCGAGTGCACAGGAACTGGAGCGCCGTCTGGTCGGACGTGGTACGGAATCCGGAGAGGTTATCCGCTCCCGGATGAAACGTGCGCAGGAAGAGGCAAAGGCAATCCCGCACTACGATTATCTTCTTGTCAATGATGATCTGGAGGAAACAACGGACCGCCTTCACAACCTGATTCAGTCGCAGCATATGCTTGTCTCCAGACAGGAGGCATTTGTCGGGGAATTCAGCCGGGAGCTGGAGGAACTGGAAGCTGCGCGGAAGTAAGGCCTGCAAAGTTATATTCCGCAAAATTTTTTACTGCAAATTCTTCCTGGAAGTCTTATATTAACAGCAGCGCCGGCGAAGCCGGCATGGCTTACAGAAGTCGGAAAACTGCAGTTTTCCGGTAAGAGAGGAGAAAAGAAATGATTCATCCGTCCTATGTGGAAATGATTGACAGAATTAACGGAGACAACGGAGACAGAGAGGAAGCGCCTCTTGTTACCAGCCGTTATTCCATTGTGCTGGCCACCGCCAAACGCGCGCGTCAGCTGATTGCCGGAGCGGAGCCCTATGTCAATCAGTTTGACAGGAGCGGCAAGGAGAGAAAGCCTCTTTCTATCGCCGTGGAAGAGCTGTATGAAGGTAAAGTGCATATTCTTCCCCGTGAGACAGAAGAGGAAGATTCTCACGAAGATCTGGAGTGATGAAGATTTTATTTGTGTCGCTCGGATGCGACAAAAACCTGGTGGATTCGGAACATATGCTGGGAAAACTGGCCGGCAGGGGCTTTTCCATGACGGACGATGAGACGGAGGCAGATGTTATCATCATCAATACCTGCTGTTTTATAGATTCCGCGAAAGAAGAAAGCATTCAGACCATTCTGGATCTGGCCCGCATGAAGCAGGAGGGCGTCTGCAAGGCGCTGATTGTCACCGGCTGTATGGCAGAGCGCTATAAGAAAGAAGTCCTGAAGGAAATTCCGGAGGTGGACGCCATTGTCGGGACCAGCAGCTATGATAAAATCGAAGAGGCGATACGTTCCGCGTGTTCCGGAGAGAAGGCAGCTCTTTTTGATGACCTGAACCGGATGCCGGAAGGTGAACATAAAAGAATTATGACAACCGGCGGATGCTACGAGTACCTGAAGATTGCCGAGGGCTGCGACAAGCATTGTACCTACTGCGTCATACCGTCGCTGCGCGGCGCCTACCGGAGCGTGCCGATGGAGGATCTTCTGGTGGAGGCTCGCGCGCTTGCCGAAGACGGCGTCCGGGAACTGATTCTGGTTGCGCAGGAGACAACCTGCTACGGGAAAGACCTGTACGGGCAGAAGTCCCTGCACGTTCTTCTGAAAAAGCTCTGCGGTATTCCCGGTATCCGCTGGATTCGTATTTTATACTGCTATCCGGAGGAAATTTATCCGGAATTGGTCCAGACGATTAAAGAAAAACCGAAGATCTGCCATTATCTGGATCTTCCGATTCAGCATGCCAGTGACCGGATTCTGAAACGGATGGGAAGAAAGACATCCAGAGGCGACCTGGAGAGAATTATCGGCAATCTTCGGCAGGAAATACCGGATATTGCCCTTCGGACAACACTGATTACCGGATTTCCCGGAGAAACTCCTGCCGACCATATTGAGCTGATGGATTTTGTCAGCCGCATGCGGTTTGACCGTCTGGGAGTGTTTACCTACTCCAGAGAGGAAGGGACGCCGGCTGCGGAGATGGACGGGCAGGTTGACAGCGGGACGATGCAGAGCCGCAGGGATGAGCTTCTTACCATGCAGCAGGAGATCTCGAAGGAACGCGGCGAGTCCTTTCAGGGAAAGACCCTGGAAGTGCAGATCGAAGGGGAGATCCCGGAGGATCACACCTTTGTGGGACGCACCTATGCGGACGCGCCGAACGTGGACGGCTATTTTTTCGTACACAGTGAGGAACCTCTCCACACCGGAGATTTTGTCTCTGCCAGGGCAACCGGTGCCATGGAGTATGACCTGATCGGAGAATATACAGGAGAAGTGCTATGAATCTTCCAAATAAATTGACCTGCCTGCGGATGATCATGATCCCGTTTTTTGTACTGTTCATGTATCTGCCGTTTCCCGCGGCGCGTTACATTGCCCTGATTATTTTCATCGCGGCAAGTCTGACCGATACTGCCGACGGCTATATTGCCCGCAGAGACCACCTGATCACGGATTTCGGAAAATTTATGGATCCGCTGGCGGATAAGCTTCTGGTCTGCGCCGCCATGATCTGCCTTGTCCGTACCGGGGAGCTTCCGGCATGGGTCGTCATCATCATTATTTCCAGGGAATTTATTATCAGCGGCTTCCGCCTGATCGCTGCCGATAACGGTATTGTCATCGCCGCAAGCATGTGGGGAAAGGCAAAGACGGTCACGCAGATGGCAATGATTATTGTCATACTGCTGGATATTCCCGCCCTGCATCTGTTAGAGGTTATCCTGATCGCCGCGGCCACGGTGCTTACGGTAGTGTCGCTGGCGGATTATATCGCAAAGAACCGAGGGGTTCTTTCAAGCAAGAAGTAAGATGAGAGAAGAAGAACAGCTGATTGAACTGCTGAGAGAAAGAAAATGGACGGTCACTACCGTGGAGTCCTGCACAGGCGGTGCCATTTCCGCCCGGATTGTAGATGTTCCGGGTGCCTCGGATGTGCTGCGGGAGGCTTTTGTCACATACTGCGACGAAGCGAAACACAGCCTTGTGGGAGTCAGCCTGCGGACGTTAAAGAAATACACGGCGGTCAGCAGCCAGACCGCAGAGGAAATGGCGCTTGGGGGCGCGGAAAAAGCGAAAGCTGACGTGGCGCTTTCTTCCACAGGCATTGCCGGTCCCGGGGGAACAGAGGAATTCCCGGCCGGCCTGGTCTATATTGCGTGCGCCATCCACGGTGCGGCAGTCACCAGAAAATTCCTTTTTTCCGGAGACAGAAATGAAGTCCGCCGGCAGGCCGTTCGGGAGGCGCTGAAGCTTGGCGTTGCAATGGTAAAGGTACACGAGGAAGAGCAGGAAGAGGAGTTCTGAGGAAAAGTCTATGAGCGAACGTGTAACTGGTGTCGGAGAAGAGTGCGGCGTTTTCGGGATTTATGATCTGGACGGCAATTCTGTGGCGGAGACGATCTATTTCGGCCTGGAGGCTCTTCAGCACAGGGGGCAGGAATCCTGCGGAATTGCGGTTTCAGATACCGAGGGCCCCAAGGGAAGGGTGAATTCCCGCAAGGATCTGGGACTTCTCAGGGACGTTTTCCGCCCGGCAACGATTGAGCCGCTGAAGGGGAATATCGGAATCGGCCATGTGCGCTACGCGACATCCGGTTCTACCAACGTAAACAACGCGCAGCCGCTGGTCCTGAACTATATCAAGGGATCACTGGCTCTTGCTCATAACGGGAATCTGATAAACGCGCTTGAGCTCCGTGAGGAAATGGAGAATACCGGCGCGATTTTTCATACATCGATTGATTCGGAGGTCATTGCCTACTGTATTGCCAGAGAGCGGGTAAAGGCGCCGGATATTGAGACGGCCGTGCGGAAGGCTCTTCTTTCCGTCAAGGGCGCTTATGCGCTGGTCCTTATGAGCCCCAGAAAGCTGATCGGCGTGAGAGACCCCTACGGGCTGAAGCCGATCTGCCTGGGAAAGAGGGACAATGCCTATATCCTGGCTTCCGAGAGCTGTGCGCTGCAGTCCGTAAACGCGGAGTTTATCCGGGATCTGGAGCCCGGAGAGATTCTGACAATCAGCGGGGACGGGCAGATCCATTCGGATTTTCTGCCAAAGGCTCCCTGCCCTGCGCACTGTATTTTTGAATATATCTATTTTGCCAGACTGGACAGCAGCATAGACGGGATTCCCGTTTATGACGCCAGAATCCGCGGCGGCAGGGCGCTTGCCAGGAATTTTCCGGTAGAAGCGGATCTTGTTGTCGGCGTTCCGGATTCCGGGCTGGCGGCCGCAAAGGGATACTCCGAGGAATCCGGCATTCCCTTCGGGATGGCTTTCCATAAAAACAGTTATGTGGGAAGAACCTTTATCAAGCCGACGCAGAAGGAAAGGGAATCCAGTGTAAAAATCAAGCTGAGTGTCATCGGCTCTGTTGTGAAGGGGAAGCGGATTGTTCTGGTGGACGATTCCATTGTGCGCGGCACGACCATTGCCAACCTGATCCGGATGCTGAAGGGCTGCGGGGCGTTGGAGGTTCATGTGCGGATCAGTTCGCCGCCGTTTCTCTATCCCTGCTTTTTCGGGACGGATGTGCCTTCCAACAAGCAGCTGATTGCCTCTGCCCATTCCACAGAAGAAATACGCGAGATGATCGGTGCGGATTCCCTCGGCTACATGCCGGTGGAGGAGCTTCAGTCCATGGTTGGGAATCTGCCGATCTGCACCGGGTGCTTTACCAGCCGGTATCCCATGGAAACACCGACAGAAGAAATCCGTGATCTGCTGGAACAGAGCTGAAAAAAGAAATAAATCCAGAAAGAAAAACGACACAGCGGGTATTGCCCGCACCACAATTTGTAAAAGCCCCTCGCGGTGCTACGCTGCAGCGCAGTTTTTGCATCGCCCATACAGCAAAACAGTACGACTGGAGGAAAGGATATGTCAGTAAAATACGTGTTTGTCACAGGCGGAGTGGTCTCCGGGCTCGGAAAGGGTATTACCGCGGCTTCTCTGGGCCGTCTGCTCAAGGCCAGAGGCTACAAGGTAACCATGCAGAAGTTTGATCCCTACATCAACATTGATCCGGGAACCATGAATCCGATTCAGCACGGAGAGGTCTATGTCACGGATGACGGAACCGAGACAGACCTGGATCTGGGACACTATGAGAGGTTTATTGATGAGAGCCTGGACAAGAATTCCAATGTGACCACAGGGAAGGTGTACTGGTCGGTTCTGCAGAAGGAGCGCCACGGGGATTATGGCGGCGGAACGGTCCAGGTTATCCCGCATATCACAAATGAGATTAAAAGCAGGTTTTACCGCGCCAAAAATGTCGACGAAGACAGCATTGCCATCATCGAGATCGGCGGTACGGTCGGCGATATTGAGAGCCAGCCGTTCTTGGAGGCTATCCGGCAGTTTATGCATGACAAGGGACCGGGCAACTGCGCGCTGATCCATGTCACCCTGATTCCGTATCTGAAGGCTTCCGGAGAGCTGAAAACCAAGCCGACCCAGCAGAGCGTCAAGCAGCTGCAGGGAATGGGAATTCAGCCGGACATTATTGTGTGCCGCTCCGAGATGCCGCTGGACCAGAACCTGAAGGATAAGATCGCCCTGTTCTGCAATGTGCCGAACGGCAATGTCCTTCAGAATCTGGATGTGGATTATCTGTACGAGGCTCCGCTGGCGATGGAGAAGGAAAAGCTTGCCCAGGTTGTCCTGAAAACCCTGCAGCTGCCCTGCCCGGATCCGGATCTGTCAGACTGGATCGATATGGTAAACACGCTGCGCAACCTGAAGCGCAGTGTACGGATTGCCCTGGTTGGAAAATACATCTCCCTCCACGACGCCTATCTGAGCGTGGTGGAGGCTCTGAAGCACGGCGGAATCGCGAATCAGACAGAGGTCGTCATCGACTGGATTGATTCGGAGGAGCTGAACAAAGACAATGTTGACGAAATGTTGAAGGATGAGGACGGCATCCTGGTTCCGGGAGGGTTCGGCAGCCGTGGGATAGACGGTAAGATCCTGGCGGTTAACTACGCAAGAACACATAAGATTCCCTATCTCGGTCTCTGCCTCGGCATGCAGCTGGCCATTGTGGAATACGCCAGAAATGTGGTCGGCTACAATGACGCACACAGCATCGAGCTGGATCCGAACACCATGCATCCGGTGATCGCGCTGATGCCGGACCAGAACGGGATCACGGATATCGGCGGAACGTTAAGGCTTGGCGCCTACCCGTGCCATCTGAAGGAAGGAACTATTGCCAGAGATCTCTACGGAACCGGTGATATCTCCGAGAGACACCGCCACCGCTATGAGGTCAACAATGACTACAGGGATGAGCTGGTGAAGGCCGGCCTGGTTCTTTCCGGCCTTTCCCCGGACGGAAATATTGTAGAGATGGTGGAGCTTCCCAGAGAGGTGCATCCCTTCTTTGTGGCGACACAGGCGCATCCGGAATTCAAGAGCCGCCCGAACCGCCCGCATCCGCTTTTCCGCGGATTTGTAAAGGCGGCGCTGGACTACAGCGAAAAAGCAGAACAGAAGTAAGTATTTTCCGGCAGAGGCAGGGATTTCATTGGTTGCATATTTGAATGCAGGACAGGAGTTGCAAAATGGTAAAGGCTAACGCAAATTACGGAAGATTACAGGGAAATTATCTTTTTTCGACGATTGCCAAAAAGGTTGCCGCCTACACGGAGGCTCACCCGGACGCCGGCATTATCCGGCTGGGAATCGGCGATGTGACGCAGCCGCTCTCTCCGGCGGTTATTTCCGCGCTCCACAGTGCGGTAGACGATATGGCGGACGCAAAAACCTTCCACGGCTATGCGCCGGATCTGGGATATGAATTCCTGCGGAGTGCGATTGCCGAACAGGATTACCGCGCTAGAGGCTGCGAGATTTCCGATGATGAGATTTTTATATCGGACGGCGCCAAGAGTGATTCTGCGAACATCCAGGAGATTTTCAGTCCGGACGCGAAAGTGGCCGTCTGTGACCCGGTTTATCCGGTTTATGTGGATTCCAATGTCATGGCCGGAAGATCCGGGGAGTGGATCGAGTCGGAGCAGAGATATTCCGACTTTATTTACATGCCCTGTACCGAGGCCAATCATTTTATGCCGGAATTTCCGAAGGAAAATCCGGATCTGATTTACCTGTGCTTCCCAAACAACCCGACGGGAATGACGATAACAAAGGAACGGCTGCAGGAGTGGGTGGATTACGCCAACCGGATTCACGCGGTCATTCTCTATGATGCGGCCTATGAGGCTTATATTTCCGAACCGGATGTCCCGCATTCCATCTATGAGTGCGAGGGGGCAAGAACCTGCGCGATCGAGATCCGCAGCTTTTCCAAGAACGCGGGATTTACCGGCGTCCGTCTGGGATTTACTGTTGTGCCGAAAGATCTGAAGGCTGACGGCGTCGCCCTCCACGGGCTCTGGGCCAGAAGGCACGGAACCAAGTACAACGGCGCTCCTTATATTATCCAGAAAGCGGGAGCCGCGGTTTATACGCCGGAAGGACAGAAGGAGATCCGCCAGCTGGTGGGCTACTACATGGAAAACGCCAGGATGATCTATGAAGGATTGAAGGATGCCGGATATACGGTTTACGGCGGCGTCAACGCTCCCTACATCTGGCTGAAAACTCCGGACGGTATGAGCTCCTGGGATTTCTTTGACCACCTGCTGGACAGCAAACATATCGTCGGGACGCCCGGTTCCGGCTTCGGTCCCCACGGAGAAGGGTTCTTCCGCCTGACGGCATTCGGAACCCATGAAAATACCCGAGAGGCGATTAAGCGGATTACCGAGGCATAAGCAGGCGGTATCGAGCGGTAGAAAAAATAGAAACGAGGTCCGAAATGGCAGAAAAAATAACAGACGAGACCATCGACTATGTCAGTATCCTGGCCAAGCTGAAGCCCTCCCCGGAGGAAAAGATACAGGCCAGAAAAGACATGCAGCAGATGCTGGATTATATTGACAAGCTGAACGATCTGGATACCTCGGGCGTGGAGCCCATGTCGCATCTGTTCCCCCTGAATAACGTATTCCGGGAAGATACCGTGACCAACGGGGACGACAGGGAGAATATGCTCCGCAACGCGCCGGAGGAAAAAGACGGACAGTACGTTGTGCCTATCACCATTGAGTAGGCTGCAGAGATGAGGAAAACAGGAATGACTGCAACAGAATTAAGCGCTGCTATCCGCAGGGGCGAGATCAGGGTCGCAGATGCCGTAAAACAGGCTCTGGCGGAAATCCGGGAGAAGGACGGGGAGATCCACGCCTTTCTGACCGTGGATGAGGAAGGAGCCCTGAGAAAAGCCGAAGAAATACAGAAAAAAATAGATGCCGGTGAACTGACAGGTCCTCTGGCTGGTGTTCCCATTGCCGTAAAGGACAACATCTGCACAAAAGGGCTGAGAACAACCTGTGCCTCCAGAATACTGGAAAATTTTGTCCCGACGTATCAGGCGGAGGCTGCGGATCGTCTGGAAAAAGCAGGAATGGTGATTATCGGAAAGACCAACATGGATGAATTTGCCATGGGAAGCACAACAGAGACCAGTGCCTTCGGCCCCACACAGAACCCTGCCGCTCCCGGACATGTGCCGGGGGGATCTTCGGGAGGCTCCTGCGCCGCGGTTGCTTCCGGCATGGTGCCGCTGGCTCTGGGTTCGGACACAGGCGGGTCCATCCGCCAGCCAAGCTCCTTCTGCGGAGTGACCGGGATGAAGCCGACCTACGGCACGGTTTCCCGTTACGGGCTGATTGCCTACGGTTCCTCTCTGGATCAGATCGGGCCGGTCGCCGGAAATGTCGCAGACTGCGCCGCCCTGCTGGACGTCATTGCCGCTTACGATGAAAAGGATTCCACATCCATGAAGAGAGACCGCTATGGTTTTTCCGATGCCCTGAAAAAAGATGTCAAGGGCATGAAAATCGGCATTCCGAAGGAATATTTCGGGGACGGGCTGGCAAAGGATGTGAAGGACCGGATTCTGGAAGCCGCGGAACTGCTGAAAAATGCGGGGGCGCAGGTGGAGGAGTGCCATCTGGGGCTGATTGATTACGCGATTCCGACCTACTATGTGATAGCCTGCGCCGAGGCAAGCTCCAACCTGGAACGCTTTGACGGTGTAAAGTACGGCTACCGCGCGGCAGACTATGAAGATCTGGATGATATGTACAAGAAGAGCCGCTCCGAGGGCTTCGGGCCGGAGGTCAAGCGCCGGATCATGCTGGGCAGCTTTGTCCTAAGCTCCGGATATTACGACGCGTATTACCTGAAGGCTCTCCGGGTAAAGGCGCTGATCAAAGAGGCGTTTGACCGGGTGTTCTCGGAATACGATATGATCCTGGCGCCTGCGGCTCCGGATACGGCTCCCCGGATGGGATCTTCGCTGGAGGATCCGCTGAAAATGTACCTGAGTGATATTTATACGGTTTCCGTCAATCTCTGCGGACTTCCCGGAATCACCATTCCTGTCGGCAAAGACAGGAATGGGCTTCCGGTGGGAATGCAGCTGATCGGAAACCGCTGCGAAGAGGCGAAGCTCCTGCAGGCCGCTTATACCTGCGAGTGTCTGCAGAAAGAAAACGGAAAGGAGCAGATGGCATGAGTAAGGAATACGAAACTGTCATCGGACTGGAGGTCCATGTGGAGCTTGCCACAAAGACAAAAATATTCTGCGGATGCTCCACAGCTTTCGGGGGCGCGCCCAATACCCATTCCTGTCCGGTATGCTCCGGTATGCCCGGCTCCCTGCCCGTGCTGAACAAGCAGGTGGTAGAGTACGCCATGGCGGTAGGTCTCGCCGCGAACTGCGAGATCAACCGGAACTGTAAATTTGACCGGAAAAATTATTTTTACCCGGACAATCCCCAGAATTATCAGATCAGCCAGCTGTACGAGCCGATCTGCCGGAACGGCTGGATTGAGATTGAGAAAAAAGACGGGGAAAAAAAGAAAATCCGAATTCACGAAATTCATATGGAAGAAGATGCCGGAAAACTGGTACACGACACGTGGTCCGATACCTCCTATGTGGATTTTAACCGGAGCGGTGTCCCGCTGATCGAAATTGTGTCCGAACCGGACATGAGAGACGCGGACGAGGTCATTGCCTATCTGGAACAGCTCCGGATGATTGCGCAGTACATCGGCGCCTCGGACTGCAAGCTGCAGGAAGGCTCCATGCGGGCGGATGTCAACCTTTCCGTCAGGGAAAAGGGTTCCGAATCCCTGGGCACCAGGACAGAGACTAAAAATCTGAGCTCTTTCCGGGCTATCTCCCATATGATAGACGGCGAACGGGCAAGACAGATTGACCTTCTGGAATCCGGACAGCCAGTGGTGCAGGAGACACGTCACTGGAACGAGGACAAGGAGACCTCCTATGCCATGCGTTCCAAGGAAAATGCCCAGGATTACCGGTATTTTCCGGATCCGGATCTTCCTCCCGTCCATATCAGCGACGAATGGCTGCAGCGCGTGAAGGATTCCCTTCCGGAGCTTCAGCCGCAGAAGCGGCAGCGCTATATCGATGCGTATGGGCTGCCGGCATACGACGCCTCTATCCTGACCGGATCCAAGCGCCTGGCGGATCTGTTTGAGGAAACAGTAGCGCTGGGGGCAAATCCGAAAAAGGTATCCAACTGGCTGATGGTGGAAACCCTGCGCCTGGTGAAAGAGAAAAGCATGGATCCGCAGGATATCCGCTTCTCCGCAAAACATCTGGCGGATCTGATACAGATGGCGGAAGACGGAACTGTGAATAACCAGGTGGCCAAGGACGTATTTGAAAAGATTTTTACGGACGATATCGATCCGGTTCAGTACGTGAAGGAGAACGGCCTGGCCAGTGTAAACGACGCCGGAGCGCTGGAGGAAGCGGTACGGAAAGCCCTGCAGAACAACCCGAACGTCGTACAGCAGTATAAGGAAGGTAAGACAAAGGTCATCGGCTTCCTTGTCGGACAGGTGATGAAGGAAATGAAGGGAAAGGCCAACCCCGCAAAGGTAAACGAGCTGATCGGGAAGCTGATTCAGGAATACTGAGCAACGAAGGAGAGAGCAAAATGACTAAAATTCAGATGAAAACGCCTCTGGTAGAGATGGATGGAGATGAGATGACCCGGATTCTCTGGGAGATTATCAAAAAGGAGCTTCTGACCCCGTTCATTGACCTGAAGACAGAGTATTATGACCTGGGGCTGAAGCACCGCGATGAGACTGACGACCAGGTGACCAGAGACTCCGCCGAAGCGACCAAAAAATACGGGGTCGCCGTCAAATGCGCGACCATCACGCCGAATGCGGCCAGAGTAGAGGAGTACGGCCTGAAAGAAATGTGGAAAAGCCCGAACGGAACCATCCGCGCCATGCTGGACGGCACTGTGTTCCGCACTCCAATCGTGGTAAAAGGGATAGAACCCTGCGTGAAGAACTGGAAGAAACCGATCACCATTGCCCGTCATGCCTACGGGGATCTTTACAAAAATGTGGAGATGCGGATTCCGGCTGCAGGAACGGTAAAGATGACCTACACCGCCGCAGACGGAAGCGCCGTAAAATCCGTCCTGGTACACACCTTCAACGGCCCCGGCGTTGTACAGGGACAGCACAATCTGGACGATTCCATCACAAGCTACGCGCGCAGCTGTTTTGAATACGCCCTCTCCGAGAAAAAGGATTTGTGGTTCTCCACAAAAGACACCATTTCCAAAATCTATGATCACAGGTTCAAAGATATTTTCCAGGAAATGTACGACACAGAGTATAAGGAAAAATTTGAGAAAGCCGGGATCACTTATTTCTACACGCTTATCGATGACGCGGTTGCCCGCATCATGAAATCCGAGGGCGGCTTCATCTGGGCCTGCAAGAACTACGACGGAGACGTAATGTCCGACATGATCTCCTCCGCCTTCGGCTCCCTGGCCATGATGACATCCGTTCTGGTATCACCCCACGGCTATTACGAGTATGAAGCCGCACACGGAACCGTACAGAGACATTACTACAAATACCTGAAGGGAGAAGAAACCTCCACCAATTCCGTTGCGACCATCTTTGCCTGGACAGGGGCACTCCGGAAGAGAGGAGAGCTGGACCAGATTCCGGAGCTTTCCGAATTCGCGGACAAGCTGGAAAAGGCCACCATTGATACGATAGAATCCGGAAAAATGACAGGAGATCTTGCCAGAATCACAACCCTCCCGAACCCGGTCACCCTGAACAGCGAGGACTTCATCAAGGCCATCCGCAGCACGCTGGAGAAGAGCTTATAAATTCAGCGCCGGTCCTGTCTCCCTGCAAGCTTAAGCGCCGCAGGGAGATTAGTACCGCTGCGCGAGAACAGAACGCAGGCGGTTTACGGAAGAAGTACGGAAAAGAAGTGAATATTCTGAAGGAAACATCCGCAGCGCCGGTCCTGTCTCCCTGCAAGCTTAAGCGCCGCAGGGAGATTAGTACCGCTGCGCGAGGACAGAGCGCAAGCGTTTTCCGGAAGAATATTCACTTCTTTCTTCATTCAACCTGTTCCGACAGCGTCTCCCACTCCTCATACAACTGCTCCAGCCGTTCTTTGTTTTCTGTCTGCTCTTTGGACAGAGCGCTGCATTTCGCCACATCCGTGCCGGTTTCCGGCTTCAGGAATTCTTCATCAATCTCTTTATTTCTGTTCTCCAGCTCCGCGATTTTCTGCTCTGTCTTTTTCAGGCTGTTTTCCAGTTTCCTTTTCCGGGCCGCTTCTTCTTTCTGCGCCTGCCAGCCGGCGCTTCCCCCGGTCGGTGCAGGGGAACTATCACTTTTTCCCGAAGTCGGTTCAGCAGAAGAGCCGGCCGCGGCATGACTGCTTCCCCCGAATGCGGTTCTGCGTCCTGAGAAAGCTGCTGCTCCTGTGTCAGACGCAGACAGGCTCTGTTCTTCTTTTTTCTCCAGATAATAATCATAGTTGCCGATATAATTGACAAAGTGCTGCCCGGTCAGTTCCAGAATCCGTGTAGCCGTCTGGTTGATAAAGTAGCGGTCATGGCTGACAAACAGAACCGTCCCTGTATAGTTGACAAGGGCATCCTCCAGGATCTCTCTGGAATCTATATCCAGATGGTTGGTCGGCTCGTCCAGAATCAGAAAGTTAGCGTTAGATAGCATAAGCTTTGCGAGGGAAACTCTGCCTCTTTCGCCACCGCTTAAGTCACCGATTTTCTTAAAGACATCGTCACCGGTAAAAAGGAAGGCTGCCAGAAGACTGCGGATCTCAGTATTGGTCATTTTCGGCCGGGCATCGGAAATTTCACCAAATACCGTGTTTTCATCATTCAGAAGCTGCTGTTCCTGATCGTAATATCCGATTTTTACTTTTGCGCCCAGCGTAACGGTTCCCTGGTCTGCCGGAATCAGATGGTTGATGATTTTGAGCAGGGTTGTTTTGCCCGTTCCGTTTTTCCCGATGACGGCGACCCGCTCTCCGCGCTTAATCTCAATATCCTGACCGGTAAACAGCGGCTGTCCCGGAAAGGCCTTGGAAAGATTCCGGATCGTCAGCACATCCTTTCCGCTCTCTGTCTGAGGGGTAAACCGGAGATGCATGTCGTTATTCAGTTCTCTGGGTTTCTCCAGCCGCACGGTTTTTTCCAGCGCCTTTTCCCGGCTTTCTGCCCGGCGGATCGATTTTTCCCTGTTAAACTGCTTCAGCCGCGCAATCACATCCTCCTGGTGACGGATTTCCGCCTGCTGTTTTTCCCAGGCATGGTACATGGCGCGCCGGAGCTCTGCCTTTTTCCGGCTGAACTCCACATAATTTCCCGGATAATCCAGCAGCTTTCCGTTTTCAATCTCCATCACCCTGGTGACAAAACGGTTCAGAAAATAGCGGTCGTGGGAGACGACCAGCACCGCACCGCTGTAATTGGTCAGGAAGGTTTCCAGCCAGGATACGGAGTCCATATCCAGATGGTTGGTCGGCTCGTCCAGAATCAGAAGGTCCGGGCGGGTAAGCAGAAGACGGCCGAGGACAATGCGGGTTTTTTGTCCGCCGGAGAGAGAACTCAGCTTTCTGTCGTAATCCTCCTCATGAAACCCCAGGCCGTTCAGGACACCGTGGATCTCGCTCTCGCAGGCATAGCCGTTGTTCAGCTCAAAGGTATGCGTCAGCGTGGTGTATTCGTTCATTTTTTCAGCCTGTTCTTCGCCGGAGGTATTTTTCATTTCGTATTCCAGCTGCCGCAGCCGGGCTTCCATGTCAAAAACCGGCTGCTTTGCCTTGCGGACGGCCTCGTAAATGGTCTCGTCTCCTTCCGCGTCCTGGTACTGTGCCAGGTAGCCGACGGAGACATCGTGTCCGATGGTAACGGTGCCGCCGTCCGGAGCAATTTCTCCGGTAATAATTTTCAGCAGCGTGGATTTTCCCGCTCCGTTTACGCCGATCAGCGCGGCCTTGTCACGGCTCTCCAGATGAAAAGAGAGATCTTGAAACAGGGTCACGGAGGGAAACGAGAGGGATATATTGCTGCAGGATAAAATCATTCGGGATTCCTTCTTTCTGTTCGCTGAAATACGCCGTCCCTCGGACGCGCATGCTTCAGTTTAACGAATCTGGGAGAAAACTGCAAGGGCGGCGGAAGATAAGTATTTGGCTGAATTTATTTTGACAATTTCTTGACAATTTTTTATAATAAAACCAGATTTGTCTGATTATCAGCTTTCCGGGCGGAGGGCATTATATAAAGGAGGCCTGTTACCTTGAGTCAGAGAAAAATTTCCAGGGCGGTCATCAAACGTCTGCCGCGATATTACCGGTATCTGGGAGACTTGCTGGATATGGGAGTGGAGAGAATATCTTCCGGAGAACTCAGCCAGCAGATGCGTGTGACGGCTTCTCAGATCCGGCAGGATCTCAATAATTTCGGCGGTTTCGGACAGCAGGGCTACGGATACAATGTCCGCTATCTCAGGGAGGAAATCGCGAAAATTCTCGGCCTGAATACGGAACATAATATGATTATCATCGGCGCCGGGCATCTGGGTACCGCGCTGGCAAATTACAATTTTGAAAAGAACGGTTTTAAGACCATCAGCCTGTTCGATATCAACCCGGATCTGATCGGCAGGACGGTGCGGGACATTCCGATACGCAGTATTGACGATCTGCCGGAATTTTTACGGGAAAATCCGGTGGATATCGCGACGCTCTGTCTTCCGAAGGCAAAGGCGAAAGATATCGCTCAGCTTCTGATCGACAACGGAATCAAGGCGATCTGGAATTTTGCGCACACGGATCTGAACCTGATCCTGCCCAAAGATGTGGTGGTGGAAAATGTCCATCTTTCCGAGAGCCTGATGCGTCTTTCCTACACGCTGAAAAGCAGACAGCAGGGGGAAGAGGAATGAGAGTGTTTTTAGATGCTGCCGCCTGCAAACAGGCGGACGAAGAGGCTATGCAGAGGGGAATCCCCTCCCCGGTCCTGATGGAGAGGGCGGCCTACTCTGTTGTGGAGGAGATCCGGAAGAGAGAGTTTGACCTTTCCTGCCCGGTTGTTCTCTGCGGGACAGGGAACAACGGAGGAGACGGGGCCGCGGCAGCCAGAATTTTAAGCGAGATGGGGTATCGCCCCAGAGTGCTGCTGTTCGGGGATCCGGAAAAATACAGCGACCAGATGAAGCTGCAGCTGCACATTCTTTCCTCCTGCCCGGCAGAAGTGATCCGCTGCAGCAAAGAGGAGGATCTGAAAGCCTGTGATTCTGCGACGGTCCTGATTGACGCCCTGTTCGGAATCGGCCTGCACCGGGATCTGACAGGCCTTTTTGCGGAAGCGGTACGCTATGTCAACCATCTGGACTGTCCGGTCATTGCGGTGGATATTCCCTCCGGCGTCAACACCGATACGGGCGTTGTCTGCGGCGCGGCCATAAAAGCCAGCCTGACCGTAACGTTTACCTGCGGAAAGCCGGGGCTTTTTCTGTTTCCGGGAACCGTTTACGCGGGAGAGGTGGTGATCCGCGAGATCGGCATACGGATTCCGGAAAATCTGGACAGAAGAAGAAAGCTATATAATGTAGAAGAGTCGGATCTGTGCGTCCTGCCGGAACGGGACGAATCCGGAAACAAGGGAACCTTCCGCAAGGTACTCTGTATCACCGGATCTCCGGACATCTGCGGCGCCGCCTTCCTGTCCGCGAAGGCCGCCCTCCGGACCGGGGTGGGCATGGTGAAAATCTACACCTCGGAGAATAACAGGATACCGCTTAACACATTGGTTCCGGAGGCGCTGCTATCTGTGTACAGTGAAAAACAGTGGGAAGAAGACCAGCTGTTGCGCGATATGGACTGGGCGGATATTATCCTGGTCGGCTGCGGGCTGGGGACAGGAAAAACAGCGCTGAAAATCCTGAAGACTTTCCTGGATCATAATCACAAGCCGGCGGTTATGGACGCGGATGCTCTGAATCTTCTGGCGGAACACAGAGAGCTGATGCGGCAGCCGGATTTCCCCTGCATTATTACTCCTCATATCGGGGAACTCAGCAGACTTCTGGAAGTGTCTGTGCAGGATCTGAAGGAAAACCTTATCAGCATTGTCTCCCGGTCCGCGGATGAAAGCGGGGTTGTGTTCCTGGCAAAAGATGCCAGAAGTGTGGTGGCAGAGCCTAACGGAAGAGTCTATCTTACGACATCCGGAAACAGCGCGCTTGCGACTGCGGGGAGCGGGGATGTCCTGGCGGGAATTACGGCGGGACTTCTTGCCCGCGTACCGGAACATCCGCTGGCGGCCGCGGCTCTGTCGGCGTTCATTCACGGCAGGTGCGGGACTCTTGCGGCAGAGGATCGGTCGGAGGCTTCCGTCAATGCGGCGGATCTTCTGGATTATATTCAGCGGTTTTCTTGACGCTTATTTTCAGGAATGTTATAGTTATACAATATGCGCAGGAAATTAAGCAGGACAGGAAGGTAGCGAAAAGATGTCAGGACATTCTAAATTTGCAAACATCAAACATAAAAAAGAAAGAAACGACGCGAAAAAAGGAAAAATCTTCACGATTATCGGAAGAGAGATTGTGATAGCGGTAAAGGAAGGCGGACCGGACCCGGACAATAACAGCAAACTCCGGGACGTAATCGCCAAGGCAAAGGCCGCCAATATGCCGAATGATACGATCGACAGGGGTATCAAGAAGGCGGCCGGCGATCAGAATGCCGACAATTACGAACACATCACCTACGAGGGCTATGGCCCCGGCGGTGTCGCTATTATTGTGCAGACGCTTACGGACAACAAGAACAGGACGGCGGCGGATGTGCGCAGCGCCTTTACAAAAGGACAGGGAAATGTAGGAACTCCGGGCTGTGTGTCCTTCATGTTCGAGGAAAAAGGCCAGATCCTTGTCGATAAAGAGGAACTGGACGACGAGAAGCCCATGGAGGCGGATGACCTGATGATGCTTGCCCTGGACGCCGGCGCGGATGATTTCCATGATGAGGATGACTGCTACGAGATCATCACCTCTCCGGATGATTTTTCCGCTGTCCGCGAGGCACTGGAAAAAGAAGGGATTCCTATGGCCCAGGCGGATGTGGTCATGCTTCCGGTTACCAAAACAGCGCTTACGGACGAGACGGCAAGAGGAAATCTCAGAAGGATTCTGGATCTTCTGGATGAGAGCGACGATGTGCAGAACGTTTACACCAATCTGGACGGGGATTTGGATGAGGATTAACGGTCTGCCCTTGTCCTTCACGGAAGGGGAACGAACATGTCTGTGATACAGGCTTTATTATCCGGGGTGCTGCAGGGTATCACCTCTTTTCTTCCGGTCAGCAGTTCGGGACACCTGGTTTTGCTCGGACATCTGTTTGGAACCGGTTCTTCCGTATCGCTGAAATATCTTTCCGCGATGCATCTGGGGACTCTGATTGCGGTTGTTTTTGTGTTCTACCGTGACCTGCTCCGGCTCTGCCGGGCGGGGGTGGATATTCTGCGGGATGCTTTTTATAATCTGGGACAGGCGGTCAGACTTGCCCGTCACCCGGACCGGATCCGTTACCGGAGCATCCTGACAACGAATTACAGAAAACTATTTGTCTGGCTGCTGGTTTCTACGATTCCGACAGCCTTTCTGAGTCTCTTGCTCAGAAAACCGGCGGAAAAGGCCGCGGGGAACCTGCTTGTCACCGGAACAGGCTTTTTTCTGACGGCACTGCTGCTTCTGGTCTCCTCCTTCATGACAGCATCCGGGAAGAGCAGAAAGGGAATCCAGATGCGAGGGGCTCTTTTGACAGGTGTCCTTCAGGGGCTCTCTGTGATACCTGGGGTCTCCCGGATGGGCATGGCTTTTGCGGGAGCGTCTTTAAGCGGATGCTCAAAAAAATTTTCCGTCCGGTACGCGTATCTTCTCTGCGTTCCGGAGATAGTCGGGGGTATGATTCTGGAGCAGGCCGGCTCCGGGGTGTCTCTGCGGGGGGACGTGGGAACGGTTCCCTGCCTGATCGGCATCGCCGCGGCGGCGCTGACAGGAGTCCTGTTTCTGCGAAGAGCTGAAGGCCTTGTTGCCACAAGGGACAGCCGGCGCTTCGCGGGATATTGTATTGCCATAGGAATCATCTGTATGGTGCTTTATTTGTAAGGGGATATTTTTTTGGCTCAGTCAAGGGGAAAAAGAAAAACATCCCGGTCGGGGAAAAAGCAGGCCGCGGTGAAGAAAAAGCGTGAGAAAGAGCTGCTTGTCATGAAAAGGGATATGGCAGTTCTCCTTATGCTTGTTTTCTGCATCCTTATTTTTATCGGCAATATCGGGCTTGGGGGCGTTGTGGGAAGAGCGGTCTCACGCCTTTTTTTCGGCCTGTTCGGAATTCCGGCCTATGTCTTTCCTTTTCTCCTGTTTTATCTGTTCCTGTTTCATCTTTCCAACGGTGCGGAGGCACAGGCGGTCAAGCGGACGGCAGGCCTGATCGGGCTGTACTGCTTTGTGAGCGCGTTTTTCCAGCTGCTTCTGTACGGAAACGAGAAAAACACGGGCATATCACAGCTCTTTCTGCAGAGCTCGCTGGATAAGTCCGGGGGCGGACTGGTAGGCGGAATCCTGGTAAAGCTGTTCGGAACTGCGTTCGGCACCATAGGCGCCTACGTCCTGATCCTGTCCGGCATGGTTCTGTTTGCGATACTGCTGACGCAGAAGCCGCTGCTGACAGCCATGCGCGAACACAGTGAAAAGGCCTATGAGAACGCCCTGCAGAGAAAAGAGGAAAAGGCTGTTTCCAGGGGCGAGTGGAAGGAAATCCGCACCAGTGAGAGGGAACAGGGTCAGGTCAGGAAAACAAGAAGGAAAAACAGCAGGGAGAGAATTGCCCGCGCGAACCGGGAGAAACGGGAGTTCGACGAAAATTTCCGCAGAAATCAGGAGGCGTTTCATTCGGATCCCCTGAAGATTGTAACACTGAACAACAGCGACGACCGGGTAACGGCCATGTCTACCGATCTTCCCAGAAAAGAGCCGGAGAGCCCGGCGGTTATTCCGGATGAGATCATCGACAACGGAAGCCGTCCGGAAACCGGTGTTTCAGCCGGAAAAACGGAAGCCCGTCTTCCCCTGGAGGGCGCCGCGGACGCCAAAAAGGGCGGCGCCGGACGGAATCGTGTGACGGAAGAGGATGCCGGAGAGGACAATAAACCCGCCGCCGAAATGAAACGCCGGAAGAAGACGCCGGCGGGAGAAATTCCGGAGTTAGAGATACCGGCGGATGCCATGGAGGAAGCGGAGAATTACGTCTTTCCGCCGATTGACCTGCTGAATCCGGCCGGCAGCGGCCAGGTGGGGGACTCCAACGAACATCTGAAGGCTACCGCCTTGAAACTTCAGGAGACGCTGCGAAGCTTCGGTGTGGAGGTTACCATCAACCATATCAGCTGCGGACCTACGGTCACCAGATATGAGCTGACTCCGCAGCAGGGCGTGAAGGTGAGCCGGATTCTGAGCCTTCAGGATGATATCAAGCTGAACCTGGCCGCCGCGGATATCCGTATTGAGGCGCCGATCCCCGGAAAAGCCGCCATCGGCATTGAGGTGCCGAACAAGACTAATCTTTCGGTTCCCCTGCGGGAGCTGCTGGAGTCCCAGGCATTCAAAAGACAGAAATCGGTTCTTGCCTTCGCGGTCGGCAAGGATATTGCCGGACAGCCGGTGGTGACGGATATCGCGAAGATGCCGCATCTGCTGATTGCGGGCGCGACAGGTTCCGGAAAATCGGTCTGTATCAATACTTTAATCATGAGCATTCTTTACAAGGCTACTCCGGATGAAGTAAAATTTATTATGATTGATCCGAAGGTGGTGGAGCTTTCCGTGTATAACGGAATCCCCCATCTGTTTATCCCGGTGGTAACGGATCCCAAAAAGGCGGCGGGCGCCTTGAACTGGGCCGTGTCGGAGATGACAGAGCGCTATCAGCGGTTCGCGGAAACCGGATCCAGGGATATTAAGAGCTACAACGCCAAAATTGACGCCATGCCGGAACCTGCGGACGGGTCAAAGAAACCCCGGAAGCTTCCGAGGATTGTCATTATTGTTGACGAGCTTGCCGACCTGATGATGGTTGCGCAGAACGAAGTGGAGGACGCCATCTGCCGTCTTGCCCAGCTGGCAAGAGCCGCCGGCATCCACCTGATCATTGCCACACAGCGGCCTTCTGTCAATGTCATCACGGGGCTGATCAAGGCAAATATGCCGTCCAGGATCGCACTTTCCGTTACATCCGGTGTGGATTCCAGAACCATTCTGGATATGGTCGGCGCGGAAAAGCTTCTGGGAAAGGGCGACATGCTCTTTTACCCGCAGGGGTACCAGAAGCCGGCCCGTGTGCAGGGCGCATTTGTTTCGGATGAGGAGATCCAGAAAGTTGTTGAGTTCCTTTCCGAGCGCCACCAGAATCATGAGTATGACAGGGAGATCGAGGAAAAGATCAGCCAGGGCGCCCTCCATACGGAGAGCAGAAACGGGACAGACGCCTCCGATCAGGATGAATATTTTGTCGATGCCGCCCGGCTGCTGATTGACAAGGACAAGGCGTCGATCGGGATGCTTCAGAGGGCATTCCGGATCGGGTTTAACCGGGCTGCCAGAATTATGGATCAGCTTTGTGAGGCAGGGGTAGTCAGTGCGGAAGAGGGAACAAAGCCCAGGAAGGTACTGATGAACCAGGAGCAGTTTGAAAATTATCTGGAGGAAAACTGACGGATGAGAACCTGCACAAATTGCGGCGCACAATTTGCAGATGACGAGCTGTTCTGTCCTGTTTGCGGACAGGAGGTGCAGCTTGTACCGGATTTTGAGACCATAGAGAGCAAAATAGCGCAGTCCGAGAAGGAAAAGGAAGAGGCTGAGCGGAAAAGAGAAGAAGAGCGGCGCTTTCAGGAGCAGCTGGAACAGCAGAAAAAAAAGCGCATGCACAAGCTTGTGCTTATGTTCGTCCTGATTGCCGCGGCAGTCATTATTGTCACGGTTTCCGTGGTGGCGGCCATTCGGAGTCGCACCGTCAATACCTTTGACTACCAGTACGCGCAGGCGCAGGAGTGCTACGAGAACAAGGATTACACCGGCGCGCTGGAGCATCTGAAAAAGGCGCTGGGCTACGAACCGGAGAATGACGACGCCAATCTGCTTCTTGCCAAAACGGAATATCAGCTGGATCAGAACGACGAGGCCGCGGAGGTCCTGGAGGCGCTTCTTGACAGAAACGGTTCTCTGGAAGAAGCCTACGAGCTTCTGTTCCAGATCTACCAGGATGACAGCCGGCCGGAGAAAATACAGGCCAGGCTGAAAAAATGCAGCCTTACGGATATTCTGGAAAAATACAGCCGCTTCAACCCGCAGCCGCCGGTCATCAGTCCGGAAGGCAACACCTACAATGATACGGTGAAGGTTGAAATTACCGCGGACGGCACGGGGGAAATCCGTTACACGACAGACGGTACGGCTCCGGAAAAGGATTCCAACCTTTATACCGGAAAGCTGGAACTCAGCCAGGAGGGCACCATCACCGTGCAGGCAATCCTGGTTACCGCGGACGGGCTGGTGAGCGACCCGGCAGAGGCGGAGTACACCATCTCCTACGATGTTCCAGACGCCCCGGTGATTTCCCCGGTTTCCGGAACCTATAAAAAAATGGAGACGGAAGAAAGCGGCTCCTATCGTTCGGAGAGTGTATCTTCCTCTTCCGGGGAAGATACCGCCCAGATGATTACCGTAAAAGTACCATCCGGTTATACCTGTTACTATTCCTGGGATTCCAAGCCGGACAAGAGCAGCAAAAAATACACGGGCCCGGTGGAGATGAAGCTGGGCGATCATGTGTTTTACGCGGTTCTCTGCAGTAAGCAGGGAAAGCTGGGAAAGGTCGCGTCCTGCACCTATATCTATACCAGGGTGACGCCGACCCCGGCAAATACCCCGACCCCGACGCCGGTCTATACCTATACCGCCCCGCAGAACGCAGAGGCAGTGGAAACCCCGACACCGGAACCGACAGAGACGGCAACACCCACCCCGACAGAGACGCCGACGCCTACCGCGGCGGCATCCGAAAGCCAGTCGGATAAATCATAGATGGTATGTTCTCACTGCGCATCCGGGCAGTGTGGCAAAACTATATACTAAAGGAGAGGAGAAGCAGCATGTACAAGATTTTGTATGCGGACAAATTGTCTGAGAACATCTACCGCATGGTGGTGGATGCTCCGATGGTCGCAAGGCACTGCGAACCGGGCCAGTTCATTATCGCGAAGGCGTATGAGGAGGGGGAAAGAATTCCTCTTACGATCTGCGATTTTGACCGGGAGAAGGGAACCGTCACGATTGTTTTTCAGCCGATCGGCGTTTCCACCATCGAAATGGCGAAACTGAAGACCGGGGATGCCTTTGAAGATTTTGTCGGCCCGCTGGGAAGGCCTTCGGATTTGATCGACACGCCGGTGGAAGAGCTGAAAAAGAAAAAAATTATTTTCATTGCCGGAGGCGTCGGCACAGCCCCTGTTTATCCGCAGGTAAAGTGGCTCCATGAGAGGGGCATCACCGCGGATGTCATTATCGGGGCAAAGACCAAAGACCTGGTCATCATGGAAAAGGAGTTCAAGGAGGTCTGCAATCTTTACATCACGACTGACGACGGCTCCTACCAGAGAAAGGGCATGGTAACGCAGTGCCTGCAGGATCTGATTGAAAAAGAAGGAAAAACCTACGATCACTGTGTGGCCATCGGACCAATGATTATGATGAAGTTTGTCGTAAAGATGACAAAGTCCTACAACATCCCGACTGTTGTCAGCATGAACCCGATTATGGTGGACGGAACCGGAATGTGCGGCGCGTGCCGTCTCCAGGTGGGAGATGAAATTAAATTTGCCTGCGTGGACGGACCGGAATTTGACGGTTTCCTGGTGGATTTCGACCAGGCAATGAAACGCATGACAATGTATAAGACAGAGGAAGGGCGTGCGCTGCTCGCGTTAAAGGAGGGCAAGACGCATCACGGCGGCTGCGGTATGTGCGGAGGTGATCAGTAATGGCGGCAGATCCTAAAATGTTAGTAAAAGTACCTGTTCGTGAGCAGGATCCGAAGGTCCGTGCCACAAATTTTGACGAGGTTTGCTACGGATACAACGCGGAAGAGGCGATGGAGGAATCCGAAAGATGCCTGCACTGCAAAAACGCGAAGTGCATCCAGGGATGTCCCGTTAGCATCAATATTCCTGAATTTATCGCAGCGATCAAGAAAAAAGACTTTAAGGAGGCTTATAACGTCATCAGTGAGTCCAGTGCGCTCCCGGCGGTGTGCGGCCGTGTATGCCCGCAGGAAAGCCAGTGCGAGGGACAGTGTATCCGTGGAATCAAGGGTGAGCCGGTATCCATCGGAAAACTGGAGCGCTTTACGGCGGACTGGGCAAGGGAACAGGGGATCCGTCCGGAACCTGCCAAGGAGAAAAACGGACACAAGGTTGCCGTGATCGGCGCCGGCCCTTCCGGCTTGACCTGTGCGGGTGACCTTGCGAGAATGGGCTATGATGTGACGATTTTTGAAGCCCTGCACAAAGCAGGCGGAGTCCTTTCCTATGGAATTCCCGAATTCCGTCTTCCGAAGTCCGCAGTTGTTGACCAGGAAGTGGAGAACGTGAAAAACCTGGGTGTAAAAATTGAGACCAATGTCATCATCGGAAAATCCATCACCGTGGATGAGCTTCTCACAAAGGAAGGGTTTGAAGCGGTATTCATCGGATCCGGCGCTGGACTTCCCATGTTTATGCATATTCCGGGAGAAAATGCCAACGGCGTATTTTCCGCCAACGAGTTTCTTACCAGGAACAACCTGATGAAGGCGTACCGGGAAGACTATGACACACCGATTCACTGCGGAAAAAAGGTAGCAGTCGTCGGAGGCGGAAATGTTGCCATGGACGCCGCCAGGACCGCCCTGCGTCTTGGCGCGGAGGTGCATATCATCTACCGCAGAAGCGAGGAAGAGCTTCCTGCCAGAAAGGAAGAAGTTCACCACGCGAAGGAAGAAGGAATCCAGTTCGACCTGCTCTGCAATCCTGTGGAAATCCATGTGGACGAGAACGGCTGGGTCAAGGGAATCCGCTGCATCCGGATGGAGCTTGGAGAGCCCGATGCATCCGGAAGAAGGCGTCCGGTACCGATCGAGGGTTCGGAATTTGACATGGATGTGGACACCGTGATTATGTCCCTGGGAACATCACCGAACCCGCTGATTTCCTCCACAACCATCGGGCTGGATGTAAACAAGCGGAAGTGCATTATCGCCAATGAAGAAGACGGACAGACATCCAAGACCGGTGTGTTTGCCGGAGGAGATGCCGTGACCGGGGCAGCTACCGTAATCCTTGCCATGGGAGCAGGAAAAGCAGCTGCGAAGGGGATTGACTCTTTTATTCGCAGCAAAGGTAACTGAGTACAGTGCTGAGAGGCTGCTGCTTTGTGCGTAATATGAATATTCTTCCGGAAACCGCTTGCGCTCTGTCCTCGCGCAGCGGTGCTAATCTCCCTGCGGCGCTCAGGCTTGCAGGGAGAAAGGACCGGCGCTGCGGATGTTTCCTTCAGAATATTCATATTTTACGCGTAGAAAGCGGCAGCCTTCTTTGTGCGTAATATGAAATATTCTTCCGGAAACCGCTTGTAGAACATTCCTATTTTACGCGTAGAAAGCGGCAGCTGTCTTTAGACCGCGGCGGAACGAGGAGAAACGGGTTATGAAAGTCACAATTCTCTGTGTGGGAAAAGTCAAGGAGCGTTATCTGACGGACGGGATCCGTGAATACGCGAAGCGTCTGTCTGCCTGGTGCACACTGGATATTGTGGAGGTTGCGGACGAGAAGACGGTCGAAGGCGCTCCGGAGGCGGAGGAGGATGCGGTCAGGCGGAAGGAGGGGCAGAGGCTTCTTGCCAAAATCCCGGACCGTGCTTTTGTCATTACGCTGGAGATTGAAGGAGAGATGCCGGATTCGGTCGCGCTGTCGAAGAAGCTGCAGAAGCTGATGACAGGCGGAGTCAGCCATTTTGTGTTTGTGATCGGTGGTTCTCTGGGACTTTCTCCGGAGGTGCGGAAGCGGTCGGATTACGCCCTCAGCTTTTCCCGGATGACTTTTCCGCATCAGCTGATGCGCCTGATTCTGCTGGAACAGATCTACAGGAGCTTTAAGATTATGAACCACGAGCCGTATCACAAGTAAATACAAATGTTCTGCGGGCGTGGAGAAACAGAGACGATGAGTTATTTACTTTTTTTCTGTTATTGTGTTATGTCTCCAGAAAATTTTCAAGAACAGCAAAAGGGCGGGAAAGTACAGAAATGGACGAACAGAAAGTAATCGAACAGCTTCTGGCTGCGTATCCGGTTTATCAGTATGGGTTTTTTCAGAGTAAGGATCTGGATATTAACAGCAGGGTGCGTGAGATCTGCCAGACAGAGTGTGAGCGGTACGGGACCTCCTGGTCCTGCCCTCCGGCGGTCGGGACGGTGGAGGAATGCAGGGAGAAAATTGAAAAATTTCCGGAGGGGCTTCTGTTTTCCACGGTTGCGGAAGTCAAAAATATTCTGGACATGCAGGAGACGCTCTCCACGCGTTTTGCCCACGAGGAGATCACGGTTTCTGTGGAGCGTGAAATGCGGAAGAATGGCCTGGATGTCCTGACGCTGTCCAGCGAATCCTGCGCCATCTGTTCTTCCTGTGCCTACCCCGGAGCGCCGTGCCGCCATCCGGACCGGATGCATCCGTGCATCGAGAGCCACGGCATTGTGGTGTCCAGCCTTGTGGAAAAGCTGAAAATGGATTATTATCTTGGAGAACAGACTCTGCTCTGGTTTTCGCTGATTCTGTTCAGAAAACGGTAGGGGAAGAACTTCGCCATGAATTCTGGAATTATTGAAGAACAGATCGAGCTGCCTGGAGAGCACGAACGAAATGTTTTCGGGCAGTTTGACCAGAACGTTAAAAAAATAGAGAGAACCCTTCAGGTTACTTTTGTCTCGCGGGACGGAAGCCTGAAAATTACAGGACCGGAGGGAAATGTCCGTCAGGCAAAGGAGTGCCTGGAACAGCTGGTCGAGCTCTCCCGCAAGGGAAATGAGATCACAGAGCAGAATGTCAACTACATCCTGTCCCTCGCCATGGAGCACAATACACAGGCAGTTGTGGAGCTGGACGGGGATTATATCTGCCATACCGTCAGCGGCCGTCCGGTCAAGCCTAAGACCCTGGGACAGAAGCGGTATGTAGACGCGATCCGACAGCACATGATTACCTTCGGCATCGGTCCCGCCGGCACGGGTAAAACCTATCTGGCCATGGCTATGGCGATTACCGCGTTCCGCAATGACGAGGTAAGCCGGATTATTCTGACCCGTCCGGCGATTGAGGCGGGGGAGAAGCTGGGCTTCCTTCCCGGTGACCTGCAGAGCAAGATAGATCCTTACCTGCGTCCTCTTTACGATGCGCTGCACCAGATTATGGGTGCAGAGGCTTTCCAGAAAAATATGGAAAAAGGACTGATTGAGGTGGCTCCCCTTGCCTATATGCGCGGGCGGACACTGGATAATGCCTACATTATTCTGGACGAGGCGCAGAACACAACGCCGGCGCAGATGAAAATGTTCTTGACTAGAATCGGCTTTGGGTCCAAGGTGATTGTGACCGGCGATATGACGCAGAAGGATCTGGGCGCGGGAACCGTCTCCGGTCTGGATGTCGCGGTCCGGGTGCTGAAGAAGGTGGAGGGCATTGCGTTCTGTGAGCTGACCAGCAGGGATGTCGTCCGTCATCCGCTGGTGCAGAAAATTGTTGAAGCCTACGAGGGGTATGAAAAAAAGGCACAGGCCCAGGCTGACAGGAAAAAGAAGCGCCGGAGAGGACGGCCCTGAGGTGATCAAATGACAGTAGAATTTAGTAACGAGCAGGCGGAAGAATTGGAGTTTGACCCCGAAGCCCTGGCGGAGCAGGTTGCCGCACAGGTCCTGGAGGATGAAAACTGTCCCTATGACGCGGTCCTCTCCCTGACGCTGGTGGACAATGAGGAAATCCGCCGTCTGAACCGCAGCTTCCGCAATCTGGACAGGGCGACCGACGTTCTTTCCTTTCCTATGGTCGGATGGGATTCCCCCTCGGACTTCTCCATGCTGGAGAACAGCCGGGAGGCGGAGGATGATTTTGACCCGGATTCCGGGCAGCTGCTTCTGGGAGACATTGTGATCTCTGTCGAACGGGCAAAGGAGCAGGCGCAGGAGTACGGCCACTCGCTGAAGAGAGAAATTGCATTTTTAATTGCGCACAGTGTCCTGCATCTCCTGGGATATGACCACATGACGGAGAAAGAAGCCTCTGTCATGGAAAAAAAGCAGGAAAATGCGCTGCAGGAACTGAATATTACCAGAGAGATGGAGTGAGGACCGCGGCATGGACGGCAGCAGACAAAGATTAAAAGACAAAAAGAAAATCGTCGTGAAGATCGGTTCCTCTTCCCTGCATCATCCGGAGACGGGCAAGCTGGATCTCCGGAAAATGGAAGTGCTGGTGCGCCAGCTCTGCGATCTGAAAAACCGCGGGAAGGATGTGATCCTTGTCTCTTCCGGAGCGATTATGGTGGGGAAAAACGCCCTGGGAATTAAAAAAAGGCTGGAGGATGTCAATGAAAAGCAGGCGTGCGCGTCTGTCGGCCAGGCCCGTCTGATGAGTATTTACCAGAAGCTTTTTTCGGAATACAATCAGATCTGCAGCCAGGTCCTTCTGACAAAAAACACCATGCTGGACGACCTGAACCGGTATAACGCGGTCAAGACCTTCCGTGAGCTTCTGGAATTCGGCGTGGTGCCGATTGTCAATGAAAATGACACGATTGCCACCTACGAGATTGATTCCATGTCGGTCTTTGGGGATAATGACCGTCTGTCTGCCGTTGTGGCCGCCCTTGTCAATGCGGACCTGCTGATCCTGATGTCGGATATCGACGGCCTTTACACAGACGATCCGCACCAGACCGACGATGCGGTTTTTATCGACTGTGTGGAGCATCTGGACCGGGAGCTGATGCAGATGGGAAAAAGCTCCACAGGCAGCAGCGTGGGAACCGGGGGAATGGCGACCAAGCTTTCCGCCGCGGATATCGCCATATCCAGCGGATGTGATATGGTGATTGCCAATGGGAATGACTTTCATAATATCGGCCGGATCTGTGACGGGGAGAAGGTAGGTACGCTTTTCCTGGCTGACCGGAAGGATGAATTCTATGTGCTGAACAAGCTGGAGCACATGGTGTAGAAAAGACCTTTCCCCGGAAGAAACAGAAAAATCCCATCGGGTGTGGAAACACTTGCTGCAGAGAGAATTTATTTTTTCCGGCATGTCCGGATGAGGTTGACACACGGGAACGCACAAAAAAGGAGAACAGCCATGTCAGAAGAAAAAAAGCAGCTCCGGAAACTGATTTTTGCCAGGCGAAAGGAAGCCTCGGACCAGGAAATTGAGGAGTGGAGCCGCATGTTATTCGGGCAGATTCGGGAGATGGATCTGTACAAAAACGCCAGGAGGGTCTTTGTCTACATGGATTACAACCACGAGGTGATGACCAGGGAATTTATCCGGGGCTGCTGGGAGGACGGAAAGGAAACCGCCGTTCCCAAGGTAAACGGAAAGGTCATCAATTTTTACAAAATTACAGACTTCCGGCAGACGGCTCCGGGCTGTATGGGGATCTATGAGCCGGCGGATAACGACGCCATCGGCTACCGGATGGCGGATCATCTGGCGGATGACTGGGAGGACGCCCTGTTTATTGTGCCGGGCGTTGCCTTTGATGTGAACAGGGACCGCTGCGGCTACGGCGGAGGCTACTATGACAAGTATCAGGAAATCCACAGGGAGCATCACACTATCGCTGTGTGCTTTGAATTCCAGATCGTTGACAGGGTGCCGGTGACAGAGTACGATATCAAGCCGAAGATGCTGGTAACCGAAAAAAGAGTGATCCGTTGACGCGAGAGGTTGTATGTTGAATTCAGAAATCAGGGAAAACAAAAATCCGGGTGCCGTTCCGGAAACAGAACCGGAACGGCAGTATTATTTTATCCGGGAATGCAGAAATATTGTAAAGAGAAAAGAAGAGGAGCTCGGACGTCCGCTGACGGCCTGCTGCGTTACGTTCGGCTGCCAGATGAATGCCAGGGACTCGGAAAAGCTCCGGGGGATTCTGGAGGAAATCGGATACCGGAACACGGACAAGGAGGAGGCCGACCTGGTTCTCTATAATACCTGCACGGTACGGGAGAATGCCAATACAAAGGTGTACGGCCGTCTGGGCTATCTGCATTCGCTGAAGGACAAAAATCCGCATATGATTATCGGCCTGTGCGGCTGCATGATGCAGGAGCAGCAGGTCGTAGACCGCCTCAGGAAGAGCTTTCGTTTTGTTGACCTGATTTTCGGAACCCACAACGTGTATAAGCTGGCGGAGCTGCTGTATCATGTCTTTGAGGATCAGGGCATGGTGGTGGATATTCTGCAGAAAACCGAGCAGGTGGTTGAAGAACTTCCCACGGACCGGAAATACTTTTTCAAATCCGGAGTCAATATCATGTACGGCTGCAATAACTTCTGCTCGTACTGCATCGTCCCCTATGTAAGAGGACGGGAGCACAGCCGGGACCCGGAGGAAATTCTCTGTGAGATCCGCAGTCTGGTCCGGGACGGTGTGCGGGAGGTTATGCTGCTGGGACAGAATGTCAATTCCTACGGGAAGGGACTTCCGGAGGACAAGTCCTGCAGTTTTGCGCGTCTCTTGGAGCAGATCGCGCAGATTGAGGGACTGGATCGTGTGCGCTTTATGACCTCGCACCCCAAGGATCTCTCGGATGATCTGATCGCCGTCATGGCAAAATACCCGAATATCTGCCGCCACCTCCACCTGCCGCTGCAGTCCGGCTCCACGGAGATCCTGAAGAAAATGAACCGCCGGTACACCAAGGACAGCTATCTTGCCCTGGTGGGCAGAATCCGGGAGGCAATGCCGGATATTTCTCTTACCACGGATATCATTGTCGGCTTTCCGGGAGAGACGGAGGAGGATTTTCAGGAAACCATGGATGTCGTGCGCCGCGTGCTGTTCGACAGTGCCTTTACGTTCCTCTATTCCAGGAGGAGCGGGACTCCGGCCGCGGATATGGAGCAGGTTCCGGAGAATGTGATGAAGGACCGGTTTGACCGGCTTCTTGCCCTGGTCCAGAAAACCGGCCGGGAGCAGACGGCGCGTTTTGAGGGAAGAACCATGGACGTGCTGGTGGAACAGGTGAATGAGCACGACACCTCCCTGGTGACCGGACGGCTGGACAACAACACGGTTGTCCATTTTCCGGGCACAGCGGATCTGATCGGGCAGATTGTTCCGGTACACCTGGATGTCTGCCAGGGATTTTATTACATGGGAACGAGAGTATGACAAAGAGTCCGGGCACGCGTGAGAGCTGCCCGGTTTTTATGAAAGAACAGGAGAGTTTTATGCCGGTTTCACCGATGATGCAGCATTACCTTGCGACAAAGGAGGAATATAAGGACTGTATTCTTTTTTACCGCCTGGGCGATTTTTACGAGATGTTTTTTGATGACGCGAAAACGGTCTCGGAGGAACTGGAGCTTACGCTTACCGGAAAAGACTGCGGGATGGAGGAGCGCGCGCCGATGTGCGGGATTCCCTATCATGCCGCGGATACCTATATTACCAGGCTGATTGAAAAGGGACACAAGGTTGCCATCTGTGAGCAGATGGAGGACCCGAAGCTGGCAAAGGGAATTGTCAAACGCGAGGTGATCCGCGTGGTAACCCCCGGAACCATTATCAGCCAGGAAGAGCTGGATGAGACAAGAAACAATTACCTGATGTGTATTGTAGACCTGTCGGACCGGTACGGGCTGTCTGTCGCGGACATTTCTACCGGACAGTGCCTGGTGTCCGAGACGGACGGAGTTCCCCGCCTGATGGATGAGATCCAGAAATTCAGGCCGTCGGAGATCATCTGCAACCAGGCGCTTCTGGTTTCCGGCCTGGATATGGACGACATACGGGGAAGGCAGCATATCGCCGTATCCGCACTGGATGATTATTATTTCGATGATGAGGCGTGCAGCAGGATTCTCACAAAGCATTTCCACACCTCTTCCCTGGCCGGGCTGGGAGTCGCGGATTTTTCCTGCGGCGTGATCGCCGCCGGGGCGCTGTTCCAGTATCTGTACGAGACGCAGAAAAACAATATGGACCAGATGACCGCGCTGACGCCTTATTTTTCCGACCGGTACATGCTGATTGACAGCTCCAGCCGCAGAAACCTGGAGCTGGTGGAAACCCTGCGGGAAAAGCAGAAAAAGGGCTCCCTTCTGGGCGTCCTGGACCGGACAAAAACAGCCATGGGAGCCAGAATGCTGCGCAGCATGATCGAGCAGCCCCTGATCCAGCCGACAGCCATCGAGGACAGGCTGACAGCCGTGGAAGAGCTGACGGAGGCACCGATGAACCGGGATGAAATCCGGGAGTACCTGCAGCCGGTCTATGACCTGGAACGACTGGCCAGCCGGATTACCTACCAGTCCGCCAATCCCAGAGATCTGATGGCGTTTAAGACCTCTCTCCAGATGCTTCCTTTTATCCGGCAGCTGCTCTCGGATTTTCAGGGAACGCTTCTGAAGAACATCAGAGAGGACATGGATCCGCTGGAGGATCTGTTTCAACTGGTGGAAGATTCCATCCAGGAGGATCCGCCTCTGGCGATGAAGGAAGGCGGGATCATCCGGGACGGCTACAACGAGATGGTGGACCAGTACCGCGCCGCTCGGAAGAACGGAAAACAGTGGCTGTCCGATCTGGAGCAGGAGGAACGCGAGAAAACAGGGATCCGCACCCTGCGGGTCAAGTACAACAAGGTTTTCGGTTACTGTATCGAGGTGACCAATTCTTTTAAGGATCAGGTTCCGAACTACTACACAAGAAGACAGACACTGGCCGGCGCGGAGAGATACACCACAGACAGGCTCAAGGAGATTGAACAGTCCATCCTGGGAGCGGAGGAGCATCTTTACGGCCTGGAGTATCAGCTGTTCAGTGAGGTGCGTGATAAAATTGCGGAAAATGTAGCGAGAATCCAGAAAACCGCACAGGCGGTTGCGGCGCTGGATGTTTTCTGCTCCCTGTCCTATGTGGCAGAGCATAACCGGTATGTCCGGCCAAAGCTGAACAGTAAGGGGAGGATCGACATTAAAGAGGGTCGTCACCCGGTTGTCGAGCAGATGATGAAAAATGACATGTTCATCTCCAACAATACCTATCTGGATCAGAAGGACAAGCGGGTGGCTATTATCACCGGGCCGAACATGGCCGGTAAATCAACCTATATGCGCCAGACCGCGCTGATTGTTCTGATGGCGCAGATCGGTTCCTTTGTCCCGGCTGAATCGGCGGACATCGGCATCGTGGACCGGATTTTTACCAGAGTAGGAGCCTCGGATGATCTGGCCAGCGGGCAGAGTACCTTTATGGTGGAGATGACTGAGGTTGCGAACATCCTCCGGAACGCCACCTCCAACAGCCTTCTGATTCTGGATGAGATCGGCAGAGGCACCAGCACTTTCGACGGGCTGGCTATTGCCTGGGCGGTCATTGAATATGTGTCCGATCCGAAAAAGCTTGGCGCAAAGACGCTGTTCGCCACCCATTACCACGAGCTGACCGAGCTGGAGGGCAAGCTTCCGGGCGTGAATAATTACTGCATTGCGGTCAAGGAAAAAGGTGACGGCATTGTATTCCTGCGCAAAATCGTCCGGGGAGGCGCGGACAAGAGCTACGGCATTCAGGTGGCGCGGCTGGCCGGCGTTCCGGAACCTGTGCTTCAGCGGGCAGATGAGCTGGTCAGACAGCTCTCCGACGCAGACATCACGGCAGCCGTGAAGAATATGACGGACAAAAAAGTGAAGAAGGAAAAGAAAAAGCTGTACGATACTGTGGATATGCAGCAGATGAGCCTGTTTGACGCCAATGACAATGAAAAAATCATCAACGAGCTGAAGGAGCTGGATATTTCCTCCATGACGCCCCTGCAGGCTCTGAATATGCTGAACCATCTGCAGAGTGAGGTGAAAAACCGCTGGTGATCGAATTACTGGATAAAACAACCATAGATAAAATTGCCGCCGGAGAGGTGGTGGAGCGCCCGGCCTCTGTGGTCAAGGAGCTTACGGAGAACGCGATTGACGCATCCTCGACGGCCATTACCATAGAAATCAAGGACGGGGGAAACAGCTTCATACGGATCACGGACAATGGCGGAGGCATCCCGGCGGACCAGGTCCGGAAGGCTTTCATGAGGCATGCCACCAGCAAAATCCGGACGGTGGATGACCTGGTGCAGATCGCCACGCTGGGGTTTCGCGGAGAAGCCCTCTCCAGCATATCCGCCGTTGCGCGTGTGGAGTGCATTACCAAGACGCCGGAGGCTTTGACAGGCGTGCGGTATTGGGTAGAGGGCGGAAAAGAAATCGAATTCGAGGAGATCGGCGCACCCTCAGGCACAACCATGATTGTCAGGAATCTTTTCTTCAACACGCCCGCCCGGGCAAAATTTTTGAAATCCGGGATGACAGAGGGAAACCATGTCGCCCATGTGGTGGAGGAACTGGCGCTTTCCCACCCGGAGATCTCTTTCAAGTTTCTCTCCAACGGCCAGAGCCGGCTGTATACCAGCGGAAACGGAAACCTGAAGGAAATCATCTATCAGATCTTCGGCAGGGACCTGACACGGGAGCTGATCCCGGTGGATAAAAAGACAGAGCTTATGTCCATTCACGGGTTTATCGGCAATCCGGGCGCGGCAAGAGCAAACCGGAATTTTGAAAACTATTTTGTAAACGGCCGTTTTGTAAAGGACAGAATTCTGGGAAAGGCCATAGAGGACGCTTATCACGGATTTCTGATGCAGCACCGTTTCCCGTTTACACTCCTGTACATCCGGATTGACGGGACAAAGGTCGATGTGAACGTCCATCCCTCCAAGATGGAGGTGCGCTTTTCCTCCCAGGAAGAAATCTACCATACCCTCTGCCTGGCGCTTCAGAACGCGCTGATGCAGAGGGAGCGGATCCCGCAGGTTCCGCTGAAGGAGGAGCATCGGACCGCAGAAAAAACGCCGGGCTTCCCGGAAAAAAAGACTCCGGAACCGGAGCCCTTCGAGCAGGTCCGCAGGACCCGGCTGGCAGCCGCTGCCGTACAAGACGGGAGGGAAAACTATCAGGGAAATCCGGAGACGGCGAAGCTTCCGGAAGCAGACAGGGAAACAGACAAGTTTGGCGGACACACCTCCGGTGTTTCCTCCGCTTTTTCGCAGAATCTTTCTGATTTGCATGCGGGATCCGAAAGGAATCCGATAACATCTGATTTTCGCGCACAGACAGAAAGAAATCCGGGAGATTCCGAGGAAGCCGTAACACAGAGCGGAAAATCCGCCTTAGCAGGAAACCTCACCCCGGAGGAAATTCTGCACTATGGGAAACGGAATCCGGCAGAATACCAGAAGAGCGGCTTTTCCGGTGGAAGTTCCGGAACTGTGGGAAAACAGCTGAGTCTTTTCCAGGAGGACAAAGTGCTGTCCGAACAGTCCAGGAAGATGTACCGCCTGATCGGGCAGGTGTTTGATACCTACTGGCTCTTTGAGTTCAAAGACGCCCTGTACATCATGGATCAGCATGCGGCTCATGAAAAAGTCATGTATGAGCGGATGATGAAAAATTACAGGGAGAAAAAAATCCAGTCGCAGATGCTGTTTCCGGCCATTGTCCTGGATCTGAGCGCCGCGGAGGCGGAGCTGCTCCGGAATCATCTGGATGCTTTTGCGGAGATGGGATTTGAGGCAGAGCCCTTCGGGGGAAACACCTTCAAAATTTCCGCGGTTCCCGCAAACCTGTATTCCGTCGCGTCCGTAGATCTTTTTACGGAAATTCTGGGACAGCTGGGAGAGGTGGGAGACCTGTCCCCCAGGCTGATTCCGGAGAAGCTGGCGTCTATGTCCTGCAAGGCTGCCGTGAAGGGCGACCATAAGCTGTCTGTCCAGGAGGCGGACGCTCTTCTGGATGAACTTCTGACACTGGAAAACCCGTACAACTGTCCGCACGGAAGGCCGACGATCATATCCATCAGCCGGTATGAGATGGATAAAAAATTCAAACGGATTATCTGAGAGAAAAATGAACGATCAAGAGAAAAAACAGCCGCTGCTGGTGCTGGCGGGTCCGACCGCGGTCGGAAAAACCGAACTGTCGCTGCGGCTGGCAGAGGAATTAAACGGTGCCGTCATTTCCGCGGATTCCATGCAGGTCTACCGGACCATGGATATCGGTTCCGCTAAAATTATGCCGGAGGAACGAAGAGGCATCCCGCATTATCTGATCGATGTTCTGGAACCGGAAGAGGATTTTAATGTTTTCCGGTTTCAGCAGATGGCAGGGGAGGCCATAGCGGAAATCCGGGAGAAGGGAATGATTCCCATTCTGACAGGAGGAACCGGCTTTTATATTCAGGCGGTTCTGAAGGATATCGACTTTACGGAAAATGAGGATCACCAGGAAATACGAAGGCAGTTGGAAGCGATGGCACAGGAACAGGGGCCGGAGGCGGTCTATCGGGAACTGCAGAAGTCAGACCCGGACGCCGCGGCGGAAATTCATCCGAACAACGTGAAGCGGGTGATACGCGCCATTGAATACTGCCGGATGACCGGGAAGCCGATCTCAAAGCACAATAAGGAACAGAGAGCCAGAAGATCCGCGTATCATTCCGCGCTCTTTGTCCTGACCGATGAACGGCAGAGGCTTTATGAACAGATCAACCGCCGCGTTGACCGGATGATGGAGAACGGCCTTGTCGAAGAAGTCCGCGGTCTGATCGGACGCGGACTTACCGAGGACCATATTTCCATGAAGGGAATCGGCTACCGGGAGCTTTTTCCGTACTTTCGCGGCGAGATCTCCATGGAACAGGCGGTCGAGAATATCAAAAAAGATACCAGGCATTTTGCCAAGCGGCAGATTACCTGGTTCAAAAGGGAAGAGGACGCCATCTGGGTAAACAAAAAGGATTTCGGATATGACGAAGAAAAAATTCTTGCTTATCTGCTGAAGACATGGAGAGAGCTTCCGGAAGACTGAACCGGGTTATGACTCCGCGCTCAACCCATGTATCGTTTCCGGAGCGAAAGCTTACAGTCTTCAGGCAGCCCGCAAGATTCTGCTCCGAACTTGGATCTATGCAATAAAAGAGGCACAAGGGAATGGAAGAAAGATCAGAAGAAATGTTGGATATGTATAAAAGTCTCGGAATTTCCGGAGACGTTTTTTCCTTCGGGGAAGATGTCGCAAAGGAGCTTGCTCCACGCTTCGCGGAAATCGACCGGGTTGCGGAATTCAACCAGTTAAAGGTAATCCGCGGGATGCAACAGAACCGTGTCAGCGAGGCATGCCTGTATCCGTCTACCGGCTACGGCTATAATGATCTGGGGCGAGATACGCTGGAGAAAGTTTACGCCACTGTTTTCGGTACGGAAGACGCGCTTGTCCGTCCGCTGATTGCCTGCGGGACACACGCGCTGGGAACAGCTCTCGCGGGGAACCTGCGCCCCGGAGACGAGCTCCTCTCCCCGGTCGGGAAACCATATGATACTCTGGAGGAAGTCATCGGCATCCGTCCGTCGCGCGGATCTCTGGCAGAGTACGGAATCAGCTACAACCAGGTGGATCTGCTTCCGGGGAGCAGATTTGACTTTGAGGGGATCCGGGAGGCACTGAGCCATAAAAATCTGAAGCTGGTGACGATCCAGCGGTCGAAAGGATACCAGACCAGGAAAACATTCTCCGTACAGGAAATCGGGGAGCTGATCCGTTTTATCAAGGGAATCCGCCCGGATGTGATCTGCATGGTGGACAACTGCTACGGAGAGTTTGTGGAAACCAGAGAGCCGTCCGAGGTCGGCGCGGATCTGATGGTCGGATCCCTGATCAAAAATCCGGGCGGCGGGCTTGCGCCGATCGGCGGATATATTGCCGGAAAAAAGGAATACGTGGAAAATGCCGCTTACCGGCTGACAACGCCGGGACTTGGAAAGGAAGTCGGCCCCTCGCTTGGCGTGAATCCGGCCTTTTACCAGGGCTTCTTCCTTGCCCCGACCGTTACCGCTTCTGCCCTGAAGGGAGCGGTCTTTGCCGCCAGCCTGTACGAAAAACTTGGCTTTGACGTTGTTCCTTCCGGATCGGAGGACCGCCACGATATTATTCAGGCAATCACCTTCGGAAAACCGGAGGGCGTCATCGCGTTCTGTCAGGGGATCCAGGCAGCGGCACCGGTAGACAGTTATGTGAAGCCGGAGCCATGGCCGATGCCCGGTTATGACTCCGATGTCATCATGGCGGCAGGCGCCTTTGTGCAGGGGTCCTCCATTGAACTTTCCGCCGACGGGCCGATCAAGCCTCCATATGCGGTTTATTTCCAGGGAGGACTTACCTGGCCCAGCGCGAAGCTTGGAATCCTGATGAGCCTGCAGAAGCTGAAGGAAGCAGGGATGGTCTCTCTGCGGGAGGTATCTTGAACAGAGTCATTATCATCGGTGCGGGGGCTTCCGGACTTATGGCCGCAATCTGCGCGGCGCGGTCGCATGCCTCTGTCACCGTTCTGGAACACAACGATAAACCCGGAAGAAAGCTGCTTGCGTCCGGGAACGGAAAGTGCAATCTGACCAATCTTCGCGTGGGAATCGAAAATTATCACACGGAAGATCCGGAATTGATCCGCAGATGCCTGAGCCGCTTTCCGGTTTCAGAAACGCTGCGTTTTTTCCGGGAACTGGGGCTGCAGTTCCGTGACCGGGACGGGTGGATCTATCCTTCGTCCGACCAGTCGTCCGCTGTTCTTCAGGTTCTTCTGATGGAGGCGCAGCACCTTCACGTGAAGATCAAGACACAGGAGGAGGTGACCGGGATTCAAAAGGAGGCGGACGGAAGCTTTCAGGTTAGTACCGAGACATGGCATTATCCGGCGGACAGAGTGATTCTCTCCTGCGGAAGCCCGGCCTCCGCCGTCCGGGGATCTTCCGATACGGCGCAGAGAATCGGCCAGTCCCTGGGGCTTGCGACGTTACCTTTTCTTCCTTCCCTGGTTCCGCTGAAAATCCGGGAGCCATTTTCTTCCAAATGGGGCGGATGCCGGGTGCATGCGGCCATTTCCCTGCTGGTTGACGGGAAAGAGGTTTCCTCCGACTGCGGAGAAATTCAGCTGACGGAGTCAGGAATTTCAGGTATCCCGGTTTTTCAGGTCAGCCATGACGCGGTTCTGGGACTTGCGAAGAAGAAAAAAACAGAGGCGGTTTTGAATTTCTGGCCGGACGGCGGGACAGAAGGACTTTTGGACACTCTGCGCGAGGTGAGGAAGAACAGCCCTTGGAAAACGGAGGAACAGCTTCTTGCCGGCCTGCTGCCGGACAAGCTGATCCCTGTTCTTACCGGAATCTGCAAAAAGAAAAGAGGAAGCTCCCCGGATCTTCTTCGCAGTCTGGCGGTCCTTGTCTGCCACTTTCCCGTGACAATCGCGGGTTCCGCGGGTATTCGCCAGGCACAGGTGTGTTCCGGCGGAATATCGACGAAGGAGTTGACGGACGATCTTATGTGCAGACGCATCCCCGGACTCTATGTAACAGGTGAAGCGCTGAACGTTGACGGGCTATGCGGGGGAAACTGTCTCCAGCTCTGTTGGAGTACGGGCTGTATTGCAGGCTGCAGCGCGGCAGCCTCTCTCCACAATTCATAACCCCACAAAAAGACATATCATAAAAATATGGAAAAAAATAAGGGAGAAGAGGATAACAATCCAGCAATCCCAATCCCTGGCCGACCTATTTTATCTGAAAGGGAGCTGATTTTTGATAAGGAAAGTGATTTTTTAGAAGTTTTACAGAATGTTTACATAAATTAACTTGCGATCTTTACCTGTTCTGGGTTATCCTTTTTCTAACCTGTAAGATTATCCGAAAGAAAGGAGTGACTCAGACATGAACAGGGAAGCCAGTATTCTCCTTTGGATACAGAATTTTTTTAGAAAAGACCGCTGGACTGCATTCTGGAAAAAGATTACGGCGCTGTGTAATTTCGGCTGGTTCTGGATAGCGGCGACTCTTTTATGCATATCTCTGCGGCAGACCCGTACAGCAGGAGTGCATGCTGCTGTCGCGCTTGGGCTGAGCTCCTTTATCGCAAATGTCATATTAAAGCCGCTGGTTCACAGACCACGTCCCTATGACGCACAGGAGGAACTGATCTCACTGCTTCCTCCACAGAAGGATCTGGCCTTTCCTTCCGGACACACCTGCGCTTCTTTTACCTGTGCTTTTATCTATCTGTGGTTTTTCCCGTTTTATATCGGGATTCCCATGATCATTCTGGCTGCGCTGATTGCTTTTTCCCGGATTTATCTGGGGGTTCATTATCCCAGTGATGTCCTGGCCGGAATTCTGATTGCATTGGGTACGGACTTGACAGTTGTAAGGCTGGTACCGGCGCTGCTGATGAGACTCCGCTGAGAACAAGATGTCGCCCGCACAGATAGAAAGCAGGCTTAACAAATTTGTGCCGGCAATCCTGTAAGGAAATTACGAGCACAAAAAATGAAGACTGCAGTACCGCTCCGCAGCAAGGTGGTATTGCAGTTTTTGTATGGAAAGACTTATAATCGTGTTCTGAGCCGGAATAGTTTATTGACAATAGCAGAACATTAGGAGAAGAACATTAAATATGATTCGGATTTCACAGATAAAAATGCCGGTCGGACACAGCAGACAGCAGTTAGAAAATAAGATTCGCCGCATTTTGTCTGTTCACGGGAATGAAGAAATCCGGTGGACAATCGTCCGAAAATCCATTGATGCCAGAAGAAAAGATCATCTGCAATATATCTACACCGTTGAAGTCCTGGTTTCTGATGAGAAAAAAACGATTGAGGGAGCAGAAAAAAGGGACAGAAACAGAAAAAGTTACGGGGTTGTTCTGTCTCTTGCCAGACCGGAGACTTATTCCTTTCCGGCACCGGGCAAAAAAGAACTCGCTCATCGCCCAGTCATTGTCGGGAGCGGACCGGCAGGACTGTTCTGTGGATGGATGCTGGCACAGCATGGTTACAGGCCCTTAATTCTGGAACAGGGAGACCGTGCAGAAAGCCGGAAAGAAAAGGTAAATCAGTTCTGGGAGAGCGGAAAGCTGGATCCGGACTGCAATGTGCAGTTCGGAGAGGGCGGCGCAGGTACTTTTTCGGATGGAAAACTGAATACAGGCGTGAAGGATAAAAATAACAGGAACCAGGAAGTCTTGAATATTTTTGTGCGCTGCGGCGGTCCGGAAGAAATCCTTTATGATGCCAGGCCGCATCTGGGCACAGATCATCTTGTGAATATTGTCAGTTCCATGCGGAAGCAGATTGAAGAATGGGGCGGTGAGGTTCGGTTCCGGGCAAGAATGACGGAGCTCCTCTGGAAAAAAAGAGAAGAAGGGTCTGTCCTGACCGGAATCAAACTGTCCGGAGGCGAAATCATCGAGACGGATCTCTGTATTCTGGCCTGCGGACACAGTGCAAGGGAGACCTTTCGAATGTTGACAGCTCTTCCGGTTCTTCTGGAACCGAAATCATTCGCGGTAGGGCTTAGAATCGAACATCCACAAAAAATGATAAATGACTGCCAGTACGGACCGGATGCGCCGGAAGAGCTTGGCGCGGCTCCCTACAAGCTGGCACAGACCCTGCCGAATGGAAGAGGTGTTTATTCTTTCTGTATGTGTCCCGGCGGGTATGTGGTCAACGCGGCATCCGAACCGGAAAAGATAGCGGTAAATGGGATGAGTTATCATGGCCGGGATTCGGAAAACGCCAACAGCGCCCTGGTGGTATCGGTTCATCCGGAGGACTTTTCCGCTTTTCATAAGGCGGGAGAACCATCTGTTCTGGACGGAATTGCCTTTCAGAGGGCGATGGAAGCAGCTGCGTTCCGGCAGGGCCAGGGGGTGGTGCCTGTCCAGCGGCTGGAGGATTTCAGGAAAAATCGCGTCGGCGGGATTGGAACCGTAAGACCTGTCCATAAAGGCGGATGGAACTGCGCAAATTTACGCCCGGTTCTTCCGGACTATCTTGCCGCTTCACTGGAAGAGGGGGTAGAGGCATTTGACCGGAAAATCCATGGGTTCTCTATGGACGACGCGCTTTTCTCCGGGGTGGAATCCAGAACCTCCTCACCCATTCGGATTACCAGGGATCCGCATAACTTCCAGAGCAGCCTGAAAGGGCTTTATCCCTGCGGAGAGGGCGCCGGATACGCAGGAGGAATTACATCCGCGGCCATGGACGGTATACGGATTGCTGAGGCCATAGCGGCAGAATACGCGCCATTTCAGAAATAACGGATGTATCCATAAAAAACAGCTTGCATTCATACCCCGTTCTATGTATAATATTCAAGTGTCCGCGAGAGAAAGTTCTCTCAGGATTAATGAATATCTTCTTATCGGGGTATGGCTCAGTTTGGCTAGAGCGCACGGCTGGGGGCCGTGAGGTCGCAAGTTCGAATCTTGTTACCCCGATTTTTTGTGCAGAAAACCTGCGTGCCGCTTTCGGGCTGCACGCAGGTTTTTCACTACCCTTTGAATGGTTCTTTTGGGCTTTTCTTGCTTCTTTCTTTACGCCCGGTTTTCTTTTACTGTCTGTATTTTTTCCCTGCTTTTTGTTTTTTCCATTTGTTTTTTCTCCCGTCAGCGGTTTCAGCTCCGCTCAAACTGTGCTGTATACAGTTTTTTGTAGAATCCGTTCTTTCTCAGCAGTTCCTCATGATTTCCCTGTTCGATGATGTGTCCGTCCCGCATGACAAGTATCTCGTCGGCCTCCCGGATGGTGGAAAGACGGTGCGCCACCACAAAGCTTGTCCTGCCTTTCATCATATCGTCAAAGGCCTTCTGAATCCGGATCTCGGTCAGTGTGTCGATGGAGGAGGTGGCCTCATCCAGAATCAGGATCGGGGGCAGATGCAGCATGACTCTGGCGATGCAGAGCAGCTGTTTCTGTCCGGCAGAGAGGTTTCCGCCGTTTTCTTCGATTTCCGTGTCATACCCCTTCGGCATACGCATGATAAAGCTGTGTGCGTATGCTTTTTTTGCGGCTGCTATAATTTCTTCGTCCGTGGCATCCGGTCTCCCGTAGGAGATATTTTCCCTAACCGTTCCGGCCTTCAGCCAGGTGTCCTGCAGCACCATTCCATAATTATCCCTGAGGCTCATTCGTTTGATATGCCGGATGTCGGTTCCGTCTACGGAAATGCTGCCGCTGTTCACATCGTAAAAGCGCATCAGAAGATTGATCAGCGTAGTTTTTCCGCAGCCGGTAGGTCCGACAATAGCGATTCGTTTTCCCGGCTGTACGCGGATGTTCAAGTTTTCAATCAGCGGCTTATCCGGTACATAGGAAAAGGCGACATGATCCAGTGTAACTTCTCCCCTGGCATGTGGGATAACGACGGCATCGCTGTCGTCGGCGGGTTCGCCGGCGGTATCAAGCAGTTCAAATACACGTGCCGCAGAGGCGACAGAGTTCTGAAATTCCGTCAGAACCCCGGTGATATCGTTAAACGGCTGGCTGTACTGCTTGACGTAGCTCAGGAAGCTGGTCAGCTCGCCGATTGTCATGACAGCTCCGCCGAAGGGAGAGAGGAAGCACAGCAGACAGCCTGCAAGCGCTACTCCGTCGTAAATCAGGGCATTCAGAAACCGGGTAGAGGGGTTGGTCAGAGAGGAGAAAAAGGTCGCCTTCAGGCTGTACCCGGAGAGCTCCCTGTTTCGTTTCGCAAATTCCTCCATAGATTCCTGTTCGTGCCCGAAGGTCTGGACAACCTTCAGGTTGCCAAGCATTTCGTTTGTCAGGTCGGTCACATCACCCCTTGCGGCTGACTGCTTTTTGAAGTAGGTAAAGGCGTGCGTAGAGACAAACCTGGCGATCAGGAAGGACAGCGGCGTGAACACCACGACAATCAGGGTTGCCAGCGGCTGGAGGGACGCCATAAAAATAATGGTGCCGATAATGGTGATGACACCGGTAAACAGCTGGGTAAAACCCAGCAGAAGTCCGTCTGAAAGCTGCTCCACATCTGTAATCACCCTGCTCAAAAGGTCTCCGGCGGAGTTCGCGTCGAGATAGGAGAGCGGTACGTCATGAATATGGTGAAAGGTCTGTACACGAAGATCCCGGACGATACGGTAGGTGATTTTATTGTTGACATGATTCATAATCCACTGCGCGGCAGCCGTCAGGCAGATGCAGAAGATAATTTTTTTCAATATCCGCAGGAGGGCGGGGAAGTCCACCTGTCCTTTGCCGACAATCACATCCACGCCGTCTCCGATATAGATCGGCACAAGCAGCTGCAGCGCCACGGAAATAACGGCCAGCGCAAGCGAGAGAATTACCATCGGAAGATACGGACGTATGCAGAGAAGAATTCTGTGTATGGTCGATTTTTTCCGCTCTTTTTTCCGGGATTCTTCGGTCTGTTTTTTTTCGATGGGATTCTGTTCTTTCATATTCAGTCATCTCCCTTCCGGTCAGCCTGGATTTCTTCCGCTGTCATCTGTGATTCACAGATTTCCTGATATTCCCTGCAGGTATTCAGAAGTTCCCGATGGGTACCATGGCCGACAAGCTTTCCGTCGTCCATCACCAGGATCTGATCCGCGCTTCGGACGGTGCTGACGCGCTGGGAAACCAGGATAACGGTTCTTTTTCCCATCTGAGAGCGGATTGCCTTTCGGAGAGCGGCATCTGTGGCAAAATCCAGGGCGGAGGCGCTGTCGTCCAGAATCAGGATATCCGGCCTTCGCACCACCGCGCGGGCAATGGTAAGCCTCTGTTTCTGGCCGCCGGAGAGGTTCCGCCCCTCCTGTTCGATCATCAGGTCCAGACCGTCCCCTTTGCTGTCTACAAATTCTTTGGCCTGCGCGATGTCTATCGCCTCATAAATCTCTTGGTCGGAAGCGTCTTTCTGTCCCCACTTCATATTTTCCCGGAGGGTGCCGTGGAACAGGACGGCTTTTTGCGGAACAACGCCGATGTGGCTTCTTAAATCCTTTTCCCTGATGGTGCGTACATCTGTACCGTTCAGGGAGACACTGCCGGAATCGGCATCGTAAAACCGGGGAATCAGATTGACAATCGTGCTTTTTCCGGATCCGGTTCCCCCGATAATGCCGAGGGTGGAACCGGCATCCGCGTGAAAGGTGATATCGCAGAGTGCGGGCTCCGCGTCTTTTTCATAGTGGAAGAGCACATGGCTGAAGTCGATGGAAGCGCCTCCTGTTTCTGATTCCGGGAAACCGGCAGTTCCATCTTTCCGGCCGTTGACGACGCGGAAAACGTCGTCCACTCTGCGGGCGGAAGCCATGGCGCGGGAGAGCAGGATGATCAGGTTGGCCAGCTTGATCAGTTCTACCAGAATCTGAGACATGTAGTTTACCTGGGCAATGATTTTTCCCTGGGTCAGAGCTCCGGCATAAACCTGCTGCCCGCCGAGCCAGAGGATGGCGACGATTCCGAGGTTGATCACCACATAGGTGAGGGGATTCAGAAGAGCGGATATTTTCCCGACAAAGATCTGTCTGTCATACAGACCGGAGGCTTCCTCATCAAAAGTCTTTTTTTCGCTTTCCTGCCGGTTAAACGCGCGGACGACGCGGACGCCCAGAAGATTTTCGCGAGTCGAGCGCATGATGGCGTCCAGCTGCTTCTGGACTTTCCGGTACAGCGGCATAGTAATCAAAAGAATGGCAAAGACGATCACAAACAGAAGAGGAATGGCGACAACAAAGGTCATGGCGGTATGCGGATCCACGGTAAAGGCCATGATCATCGCCCCGAATACAACAAAGGGAGAGCGCAGAAAGAGCCGCAGGAACATGTTGACACCGTTCTGGACTGTATTGATATCACTGGTCATCCGGGTGATCAGGGTCGAAGTTCCAAGCCCGTCGATCTGTCTCCAGGAGAGTGTCTGGATATGGGCAAACAGGTCGTCCCGCATCATCTGCGCGGTATGCGTAGCGACCTTGGCGGAAAAATACTGGGCGATAATGGAAAAAACCAGTCCGCAGGCGGCCAGCACAAGAAGCAGTATGCTCATCCGTATCAGGTAGGACACATCTTTCCCGGAAACACCCCGGTCAATCATATTGGCCACAACGATGGGGACAAACAGCTCGAAAGTTGCCTCCAGCATTTTGAACAGGGGCGCCAGAATGGATTCCAGCAGGTGGACTTTCATATAAGAAAACAGTCGTTTCATTTGAACCCTCCGGTCTGATTCAGAATTTCAGAAACCATGGACAGTTTACCTTCTTATGGAACAGGATGCAACGCTCTGTTTCGTTTTTGTTGCCCTTTCTGCTTTCCTGTGGTAAAGTACATTACATGCTGTGGTGCCGGAAAAACCGGCATAGAACAACTGTGTTTTATGATGTTGGGATGAAAAAGGACTTTTATCCTGGCATCCTTGTATGTGCCGGCAGACAGGCACGGAGCTTACTGAGGGGGAACATTATGACAAACGCACAGGTCGGGATCATGATTGCCATGATCGTCTATCTGATCGGAATGCTTCTGATCGGATTTGCAGTGTCCAAAAAAAATGAAACAGTCAGTGACTTTTATCTGGGAGGAAGGAAGCTGGGACCGTTGGTTACCGCGATGAGCGCGGAGGCCTCGGATATGAGCAGCTACCTGCTGATGGGTCTTCCTGGCCTCGCCTATCTCTCCGGCATTGCGGACTGCGGCTGGACGGAAATCGGCCTGGCGGTCGGAACGTATCTGAACTGGCTTCTGGTGGCCAGAAGAATCCGCCGGTACACGGCGCGTACAAATTCCATTACCGTGCCGGATTTTCTCTCGGACCGCTATGGGGACAGCCGCCGTGTCCTGATGCTGATCGGCGCGGTGATTATCATTGTTTTCTTTGTCCCGTATACCGGATCCGGCTTTGCCGCCTGCGGAAAGCTGTTTGCTTCTCTTTTCGGGGTGGATTATCACGCCGCCATGCTTGTCAGCGCTGCGGTGATTATCCTTTATACAACCATGGGAGGGTTCCTTGCGGCCAGCCTGACGGACTTTATCCAGTCCATAGTAATGACAGCCGCACTGGTGATTGTGCTCCTCTTCGGGATCAGCAAGGCCGGAGGAATGGATGCGGTTCTTGCGAACGCGAAACAGCTGCCGGGTTATTTCAGCATGGTGCAGAGCTACGACCCCACAACCGGCACCGCAAAGCCTTACGGATTTATCACGGTGATTTCCACGCTGGCGTGGGGGCTGGGATATTTCGGAATGCCGCACATCCTGCTGCGTTTCATGGCCATTGAGGATGACAGCAAGCTGAAAATATCCAGAAGGGTTGCCACGGTCTGGGTCGTGATTTCCATGGGAATTGCCATCCTGATCGGAATTGTCGGCCTGGGAATGACAAATGCGGGAGCCATTCCGAAGCTGGAGGGTTCTGCGTCGGAGACTGTTATTGTGGAGATTTCATCTCTGCTCAGCAAGCACGGGACAGCCGCTGCCGTGCTGGCCGGCATTGTCCTTTCGGGAATTCTGGCGGCAACCATGTCCACGGCGGATTCCCAGCTGCTGGCGGCCTCGAGCTCGGTGTCCGAAAATATCCTTCACGAATTCTTCCATCTGGATATTTCGGAGGAGAATCTGATGAAGATTGCCAGAGGCTCTCTGCTGATTATTGCTGTGATCGGCGTCGGTATCGCCTGGAATCCGAACAGCTCCGTATTTGGAATTGTTTCCTTTGCCTGGGCCGGCTTCGGCGCGACTTTCGGTCCGGTGGTTCTTCTGGCACTGTTCTGGAGAAGATCGAATAAATACGGCGCGTTTGCCGGGTTAATATCCGGAGGACTCATGATTTTTATCTGGAAGTTTGCTGTACGCCCGCTGGGAGGAATCTGGAATATCTACGAGCTTCTTCCTGCTTTCCTGGTTGCAATCCTGATCAATGTAGTGGTCAGCCTGCTGACAAAGAAGCCGGAGGACAGGATCACCAGGGTTTACGATGAGGTAAAACAGAGCATGTAACGGGAAAATCGCGGTCTTGACATTTCCGGTGCGTAATGCTATTGTTTTTTTCGTCAATCAACTTATTGCATTCTAAATACGATGACAAGGAATAGTACACCTGAGATCTGAACGCAGAGAGCTGTCGGCCGGTGTGAGACAGCAGAGGGTTTCCCGTGGAACTGACCTTCGAGTGGCTGCCCGAACTAAGAAATTACAGTAGACGCAGACGGAATCCCACCGTTACAGGGGAAAGGATATCTACCGGGAACGGCCGTATCCAAAGAGTGCACGGAATTTTCCGTGAAGAAGAGTGGTACCGCGTAAGAGCTGTCAGCCTTACGTCTCTTGCAGAACAGGCAGGAGATGTAAGGCTTTTTTGTACGTCTCCGCAGAAAAGAATCAGGGAGGAAAAGATCATGATGAATTACAAAAAGTATCAGAAACAGTATTTTATGCCGCCGGTTCCCTGCTATGACTGGGTGAAGAAGGATTCGATTGACCACGCCCCGGTCTGGTGCAGCGTCGATCTTAGGGACGGCAACCAGGCGCTGGTCATCCCCATGGATCTGGATACGAAAATTGAGTTTTTCAAACTGCTCTGCAGGGTCGGCTTTAAGGAAATCGAGGTGGGATTCCCTGCCGCCTCCGAGACGGAATATGTTTTCCTGCGCAGACTGATTGAGGAAAACCTGATTCCCGACGATGTTACCGTGCAGGTGCTGACACAGGCGCGGGAACATATCATCCGCAAGACGTTCCAGGCGCTGGAGGGATGTAAGAACGCAATCGTTCATGTGTACAACTCCACTTCCTTTGCGCAGCGGCAGCAGGTATTTAAGAAGGACCGGGAGGAAATCAAAAAAATTGCCGTCGAGGGCGCGGAGCTTCTGCAGAAGCTGACGGAGGAGGAACACGAATCCTACCGTTTTGAGTACAGCCCGGAAAGCTTTACCGGGACGGAGCCGGAATACGCGCTGGAAGTCTGCAACGCGGTTCTGGATGTCTGGAAGCCTACGGCAGACCGGAAGGCAATTATCAATCTTCCGAGCACAGTGGAACTTTCCATGCCGCATGTCTATGCCAGCCAGGTGGAGTATATGAGCAAGAACCTGAAGTACAGGGATAACGTGGTTCTTTCCCTGCATCCGCACAACGACCGTGGGTGCGGAGTCAGCGACGCGGAGCTGGGTGTTCTGGCCGGAGCGGACCGCGTAGAGGGAACCCTGTTCGGAAACGGGGAGCGGACCGGAAATGTGGATATTATCACACTTGCCATGAACCTGTATATGCAGGGCGTGAATCCGGAAATGAACTTTGACAATATGAAGGATCTGGTTGACCGGTATGAGGAATACACCGGCATGCAGGTTGGACCCAGGACACCGTACTGCGGCTCGCTTGTGTTTGCGGCATTCTCCGGTTCTCATCAGGATGCCATTGCGAAGGGAATGCACTGGAGGGAAGAGCACGATCCGGATCACTGGACCGTTCCTTACCTGCCTATCGATCCTACCGATATCGGCAGAAGCTACGACGCGGATGTCATCCGTATCAACAGCCAGTCCGGAAAGGGAGGCGTCGGCTATGTTCTGGAGACACATTACGACCTGATCCTTCCGAAGAAGATGCGGGAGGCCATGGGCTACGCGGCCAAGGATCTCTCCGATCATCTGCACAAGGAACTGAAGCCGGATGAGATTTTCAGCCTCTTCAAGCAGACCTTTGAGGATAAGGACAGTCCGCTTACAGTCAACGGCGTTCATTTCCGTCAGCTGGACAGCGGGAGAATCGAGGCGAGCGTCAACTCCAGATACGGGGACGGTGAATTTTCCGTCACAAAGGCGGAGGGCAACGGCCGTCTGGATGCCGTGAGCAATGCGCTGAAAAAAGCACATGGCCTGGACTACACGCTTACAACGTATCAGGAGCATGCGCTGACTAAGAGCTCCAGCTCCAACGCGATCGCCTATGTAGGAATTCAGGAGAAGGACGGAACCATGTCCTGGGGAGCGGCGGTAGACCCGGATATTATCCGGGCCTCCATAGACGCGCTTGTGACAGCGGTCAACAACCGATAAGCTGACGGCCTATTCCTCCAGAAACCGGAAAATCCTTGCGTAATAGTCTCTGCGGATATCTTCGGTGGCATTGAAAATTTCATGCTTGGATTTTTCGTAGCGGACGATTCGGACATCGGACGCCTTCCGCGCAAATCGCATCTGGCCGGAAGGCTCCACCAGCGGGTCATTTCCCGCCTGGAACAGCAGCACCGGTATTTTTACGTTTGCCGCCCGCTTCAGGATCTTTCCGGTCACGGACATGCCTGCCATGGCCCAGCCGTAGGACGCTCCATAGGTCTGGTAGTGATAATCCTGCAGCCTGTGCTGGAAAACATAGTCATATCTGGGGCGGGAGAGCGTGCTGCTGGTCTCGAATACCGGTACCGGGCTGAAGTGGTCCTGTCCCACGGACATCTGCTTCTGCATGTGATGAAGAGAGGCGTGAACGGCAATCAGGCTGACCAGGGCGCGGGGGTATTTCCCGGTCTTCATCTGAATCATCGGAGAGCTGAGGACTGCTTTTTGGAAGCATTCCGGATAAGTGCCAAGGAACAGCGCCCCGATGGCCCCGCCCATCGAATGGGCAAAGAGATAGCAAGGCTTCCCGCCGCTCTTTTCCCGCACAACCCTGTCAAAAAATTCTCTGGTGTCCCGGACATAATCCTCGTAGGAGCGGACATGCACCAGATCCGTCTCCGGGATCTCTCTTCCGGAATAGCCGTGTCCCCTCTGTTCCATGAAAAATACGGCATAGCCCGCCTGATAGTAATACCAGGCCATCTCGTGGTACTTCGCCCAGAATCCGCAGTAGCCGTGGATAATAACGAGATTCGCGCGCCGGTTTTTGGGAATGGCTGTGTAGTAATTGATTTCCATTCCGTCCTTTGTCGTGAATTTCCCGTTGTGTACACAGGAATCCCTCCACTGTTTATTCACTCCCTGCATGGCCTCTGCAAAGTCGTCTTCTCCAAGAAGTGTCACTGTTTCGGGAACCGGCAGACTACATCCCGGTTCCGGGGCTTCTGTCACTTTTATCTCTTCTTTTGCTGTCATGATCTGTCCTCGTTTTCTTCCTGTTTTCAGGTTTCCGGTCTTTCCTTCCAGTCTAATCCATGGGGCGGCAGAATGTAAAGCAGGATTCCGAAGACTGCCGCTCCGGCTGAAGCGGCGCTGCCGGAAAGACAAAACCGAAAGACAGAACCCTGGTTCTTTTTACTGTGCGGAAGAAAAGGGCAAAACAGCCGGACAGTTTACACGAAGTTTACAGGAATCTTTTCCCTTCCGCCGGATTTCTGCGGTATAATGCTTTTATGACTGAAACCACAGGAGGAGATTCTTTATGAGCAGCAAAAAAACACACAGTGTCGGGCTCGGCTCGCAGATGATGTACGGCATGGGCGAGTTCTTCAACGGCGGCGCCTTTGTCATTATCAATTCTTTTTTTACGGTATTTCTGATTAAGGCCATGGGGATGCCTGCCGCTCTGGCGGGAATGATTCCGCTGATCGGCCATATCTGGGACGCCGTCACCGACCCGATCATGGGGAACATTACAGACCGCACGACCTCACGCTTCGGGGCCAAGCGCTTTTATATTCTGATCGGTTCTTTTGCCACGGCGCTTACCTTTATTGTTCTTTGGATTCCTTCTCCGGTGCATTCAGGCGGAGCCATGTTTGCCTTCTATGTCCTGATGTACTGTCTGTTTTCTACCGGATCCACCATTCTGATGGTTCCCTACAACGGCCTTCTCCCGGACATGATTGATGATTACGCGCTGCGGTCCAGATTTTCCAATGTGCGGATGATCTGGTCGACGATCGGGTCTATGGTCTGCGGACTGGTTCCCACCTTTATCATCACGGATACGACGGCGGCATCGAACTATATGCGCTGCGCCGTTCTTTTCGGCCTGCTTTTCCTGATTACCACGCTGGTCACCTTTGCCGGAACCTGGGAGAACCAGAAGGAACCTGTACACACGAACCTGCGTGACAGCTTTGTACAGTCCGCCTCTGTGTTCCGCAGCCGGTCCTTCCGCCTTTTCATCGGAATATATCTGACCGGACAGTGCGGCATGGATTTTGTCTCCGGCATGGCGGTTTACTATGTCCAGGATGTCCTGAACGGCTACGACAATCACTACTTTACCTATCTGATGGCTGTCCTCCTCGTCTCGCAGCTGGCCGGCATGCTGGTCTGGGGACCGGTGATGGCCAGAACATCCAAACGGACAACGATCCTGATCGGCGCCCCGATCCGGATTATCTGCACCCTGGGGCTGATTCCGTTTTCTTATGAGGGCGCGAACATCATCCCGATCCTCGTGCTGGCGGCAGGCATCGGAATCGGCAATGCCGCGACGCTGACCAGTATTTTTGCCATCATGGCGGATATGGCCGATGTGGACGAGCTGATTACCTCCGTGCACCGTCCCGGAATTGTCTCCGGAATGGCGACCTTTGCCAGAAAGATTTCCTCTGGCCTCTCCGCGGGAGTGATCGGGCTTCTGCTCAGCCTTGTCGGCTACGATGAGAAGCTGGCCTCTGCCGGAGCCAGGCAGTCCGCGGCGACCAACACCGGCATTTCCGTCATCTTCATCCTGATGCCTGTGGTTCTGGTGGCGCTTCTGTTTCTCTTCGGTTATCTTTTCCCGATGAAACAGAAAGAATTTAATGTTATCCAGAGGGAAAACAGGAGAAGGCGGGGAGAGGACTCCTCGGTTACCACAGAGGAGGAAAAGAAAATCTGCGAAAAGGTTACGGGCATTCCCTATCAGAAGCTCTGGCACACCTGACGCGGAAAGCGGGACATCAGAAAGAAATATTTCACACTTCCGGGCCTGTGTGCTATAATGTGCGGGTACGATTTCAGCATTTTCAGGAGGTACTCAGATGCAGATTTTATATGACAGCACACGGGGCGGTGAAACAGGGATCCTCGCGTCGCAGGCGGTTCTGAACGGGCTTGCCAGAGACGGCGGTCTCTATGTCCCTTCTTCCTTTCCGAGACTGGATGTCTCCCTGGAAAGCCTTGCGGAGATGGATTACCGGGAACTGGCCTTTCAGGTCATGAAGCTGTTTCTCACAGATTATACGGAAGAAGAGCTCCGTAACTGTATCAATCATGCATATGACGATAAATTCGATGTTCCGGAAATTGCTCCTCTCCACAGGGCAGACGGTTCCTGGTTCCTGGAGCTTTTTCACGGAAAAACGATCGCCTTCAAGGATATGGCGCTGTCCATCCTGCCTTATCTCATGACGACCGCGGCGAAGAAAAATCATATCAAAAACGAGATCTGTATCCTGACCGCAACATCCGGAGATACCGGGAAGGCCGCCATGGCCGGCTTTGCGAATGTACCGGGGACGCAGATCATCGTCTTTTTCCCGAAGGACGGCGTAAGCCCCGTGCAGAAGCGCCAGATGGTCACCCAGAAGGGTGAAAATACGCATGTGGTTGCGATTAACGGAAACTTTGACGACGCGCAGACCGGCGTCAAGAAGCTGTTCGGAGACCGGGAGCTGGAAAAGGAGATGGACAGGCACGGGATTCAGTTCAGCTCCGCCAATTCCATCAATATCGGGCGTCTGGTGCCGCAGGCGGCCTATTATGTTTACGCGTATTCCCGTCTGGTAAAGGCCGGGGAGATCCAGGCAGGGGATCCCATTAATGTAACCGTACCGACCGGGAATTTCGGAAACATTCTCGCCGCTTATTACGCGAAGCAGATCGGGCTTCCGATTCATAAACTGATCTGTGCCTCCAATGAGAACAAGGTTCTGTTTGATTTCTTCTCGACAGGCGTTTACGACAGAAACCGTCCCTTTATCCTGACCAGTTCACCCTCGATGGATATTCTTGTCTCCAGCAACCTGGAGCGTCTGATCTATCTGATCGACGGATGCGACGCGGAGAAAACCGCGAAGCTCATGGCTTCCCTCTCCGGAGACGGAAAATATGAGATCTCACCGGAAATGAGAAAGAAACTGGAAGACTTTTACGGCGGGTTCGCGGACGAAAAGACGGTTGCGGAAACCATTTCCGATATCTACAGAAAGGATCAGTATGTGATTGATCCGCATACAGCCGTCGCCGCGGCGGTTGCCCGGCAGTACAGGGAAAAGACCGGGGATCACACTCCGATGGTGATCGCTTCCACGGCAAGTCCCTATAAATTTGCCAGGAGCGTCCTTCACGCCATAGACGCGGAAAAATATGATTCCATGTCCGACCTAGAGCAGTTTGATGCCCTTCATCATGTTTCCGGAGTGGAAATCCCCGAAGCGATTGAAGAGATTAAAAATGCGCCCGTCCGCCATAAAACCGTGGCGGATGTTCCGGAAATGAAAAGCACCGTTTGCAGAATGCTGGGATTACAGTAACTGAAGGAAAGGCATCTCTGAAGGAGGGAACATCCGGTGTTCTCCTGACGAGGTGCCTTCTTTTCAGTGTGCCTACCGGCGTATCAACAGAAAGGAATTCCAAATGAAAGATACACTGGAAGAAACCTTGAAAAAAATCCAACCGGTTGACCGGGCTTCCGCGGATGCCGCTATCCGCCACTGGGATTCAATCGCTCATCCCCTTCACAGCCTGGGCATGCTGGAAGATGTCATTGTCCAGATCGCTTCCATTCAGAGGACGCCGGTCATCGACATCTCGAAAAAATGTCTTATAACCATGTGCGCGGACAACGGTGTGGTGGAAGAAGGGGTGACGCAGACCGGACAGGAAGTAACGGCGCAGGTTGCGGAGAATTTTCTTCAGGAAAAGGCGACGGCCGGCATCCTGTGCCGGAAGACGGGGGCGGAGATCTTTCCCATTGATATCGGTATTTACCGGGATACCTGCATACGGAATATGAAAATTGCCTATGGAACTCAAAATATGACAAAGGGTCCGGCAATGACCAGAGAACAGGCGGTGCAGGCACTGGAAACCGGCATACAGGCCGCGGCGGAAAAAGCGGCGGAGGGCGTCCGGGTTCTGGCGACCGGGGAGATGGGAATCGGGAATACGACAACCAGCAGCGCCATGGCCTCTGTCCTTCTCCATCAGCCGGTGGAAACCATGACCGGCCGGGGCGCAGGGCTTTCCAGCGAGGGGCTGAAAAGAAAAATCAACGCGATTAAAAAGGCCATCGAAGTGAACCGTCCGAATCCGGACGACCCGGTCGATGTGCTTGCGAAAGTCGGCGGGTTTGATATCGGCGGGATGGCAGGGGTATTCCTCGGAGGAGCGGCCCTGGGCATCCCTGTCGTTACGGACGGTTTCATCTCTAATGTCGCCGCCCTGACGGCTGTCCGGATCTGCCCGGAGATCAAAAATTATATCATTGCCTCTCATGTCTCCAGGGAGCCTGCGGCGGAGCTTCTTCTGAAGGCGCTGGGGAAGAAGGCGTTCCTTACCTGTGAAATGTGTCTGGGTGAGGGAACCGGGGCGGTCATGCTGTTCCCGCTGCTGGATATGGCGGCAGAGGTCTATACGCAGATGGCCACCTTTGAGCAGAACGATATCGAAGCTTATGTACATCTGAAATAAACGGCAGCCGGACAGAGGTGAATCATGTTTCATTTGGTGACGGGCGGCTCCGGATCCGGAAAATCCGCGTTTGCGGAACAGAAGATTCTGGATCTCGGACCGGCCAGGAGAATCTATATCGCGACCATGTATCCGGGAAAAGATCCGGAAAACGCCGCCAGGATTGCCAGACACAGAAAAATGCGGGCAAAAAAGTCCTTTGAGACGGTCGAGTGCTACACCGGCCTTGCAGATCTTGCGCTGCCGGAGGGCGTCAATGTTCTTTTGGAGTGTATGTCCAACCTTGCGGCAAACGAAATGTTTTTGCCGGGAGGCGCGGGTGCGCATACCGCCGCCGCGGTCCTGGACGGGGTGCGTCATCTTCTGAAACAATGCGGGAACCTTGTCGTTGTGACAAATGAGATTTTTTCCGACGGCGGTACCTACGACGCCCTGACGGTTCAATACCTGGAAGCGCTGGGAACCGTCAACCGCAAAATGGCGGAGATGGCGGATTTTGTCACGGAGGTCGTGTACGGAATTCCACTGGCAAAAAAGGCACCCTTGCACGGTCTGTCTAGGGAAGGCGGATGGAAACCGGCGTCCGGAGGAGCAGGAAAATGAGAATCGCAAAAACATGCAGGGATCTGCGGGACAGCCTGTTCGTCGCGTTTTCCATGTATTCCAAAATACCTATGCCCAGGACAGAATGGACCGACCAATCCATGAAATATTCCATGTGCTTCTTCCCCTGGATCGGCTGGGTGATCGGCATCCTGGAGGCTCTCTGGCTCTGGCTCTCTTCTCTGGCAGGGCTGTCTGTCTTTTTCCGGGCTGCTGTTTTTACCGTCCTGCCGGTCTTGGTTACCGGAGGCATCCATCTGGACGGCTTTCTGGACACCAGTGACGCCATGAGCTCCTGGAGGGAACGGGAAAAAAGACTGGAAATCCTGAAGGACTCTCACACCGGGGCTTTTGCCATTATCAACGCAGGCATCTGGTTCATCCTGTTTTTCGGTTCGGCCGCACAGCTGACCGCCAGGCTTTCGGGAGCGGGAGAAGATCCCTGCCGGGTTCTGTTTCTTCTTCCTGTTTTGTTTGGAACCAGCCGCAGCTTTTCTGCCATCTCAGTCGTCTCTTTTCCGCATGCCAATCCCTCCGGAACGGCTGCGGCGTTCGGCGACCGCGCCGTGAAAAAGACGGTGCTGGCAGTTATGGCTGTCTATCTTGTGGCCATGACGGTTCTCTGCGGCGTATGCCTGCCCGCTGCCGGGCTGTGCATGATGGCGGCTTCGCTGGTGGCTTTCGGACTATATTACCGTCTCAGCATGAAATATTTCGGAGGCATGACGGGCGATCTGGCGGGATGCTTTGTTTCTGTCTGTGAGCTGGTTATGCTGATTTTACTGGCAGTGGTACCTTGACGCATAAACAAAGGGAGTAGAGCTATGATTCTGGTCATCGGAGGCGCTTATCAGGGAAAAAAGGAGTGGGTCAGGCGGCAGTACCGTCTGGAGGAATCCGACTGGACGGACGGTGCTTCCTGTTCCGAGGAGGAATTGTTCCGGGCACGGGCGGTGAATCATTTCCACCTGTTTGTCAGACGGTCCGTGGAAGCCGGGAGAGACCTCTCGGACTTTGCGGAGATCCTGCAGGAAAAGAATCCATCCCTGATTATCGTAAAAAATGAAATCGGCTGCGGCGTGGTTCCCATGGATCCGGCGGAGCGCAAGTACCGGGAACAGGACGGCAGGCTTTCGGAGAAACTGGCTGCCTGCGCCGGAACTGTTGTGCGTGTGCTCTGCGGCATCGGCCAGGTGATCAAGGACTCGGATGCTGCAGACAAATGACGCAGTCAGATTCTGAATAGTCCGGAGGAAAAAACGTATGGATGGATGGCTAATCCGTCACGGGGCTACATTCGGCAATACAAGGCAGAGATATATCGGAACGACAGATGAGCCGCTGACAGAGGAAGAGAACACGAGCCTCCCGGAGGTGGCAGAGAAATGGAAGAAGGGCGGCCGGATACCGGAGACGGCGGAGGCTGTCTTTGTCAGCCCCCTGCTGCGCTGCAGGCAGACGGCCGCTCTTTTTTACCCGGACGCGGAACAAAAGGTGATCCGGGATCTGCGGGAATGTGATTTCGGGGACTTTGAAAACAAAAATTACAGGGAGCTTGCCGGAAATCCGGATTATCAGAGGTGGATTGACAGCGGCGGGACGCTGCCGTTTCCGAACGGAGAGGATGCAGGGGAGTTTCGGAACCGCTGCCGGAACGCGTTTCTTGCTGTTCTGCAAGCAGCAAAGAAGCAGGACACTCAGGAAGTCCTTTTCTTTGTCCACGGAGGAACGATCATGAGCATTCTGGAGGCCTTCGGGGTTCCCGTCCGCAGCTATTATGACTGGCATGTAAAAAACGGAGAAGGCTGGCATTTTTCTGCGGGGAAGAATTTCTCTTCTAATGAAAAAATTTCTCTGCGGATCAAAGACCAGCTGCTTCGCGGCTGAACACATCGGCATTTCCCCGGCATACGGAGGCTGTCTCGTCACTGCGTTTGCTCTTAGCGCGAATAAAGCCGGCAGCTGTACAGAAGGAAAGGAAGCGTATCGCTTTGACCATCAACCATTTACAAGCGGCCTGCCCGGAAAATGGTACAGAAGTAAAAAAGAATTCGGATGAACAGGCCTCCGGCCATGCTTTCGGTGAGTGTCACGCCCACGTTTTCATGAACGGGACGGACTACCGCCTGGCTGTGTCGAGAAATGAGGGACATCCGGATATCGGATGGATCCGGCATGTGTTCGGAGAATATAAAAAGCGCGGCATCACCTTTGTCCGGGAAGGAGGAGACCATTACGGGGTCTCCCTTGCGGCTAAAAAATTAGCGCCGGAATTCGGCATTACCTACATCTCCCCGGTTTTCGGCATTTTCCGGGAGGGAGACTACGGGCGTGTCGTGGGAAATTCCTTTCGGACGATGAAGGAATACGCGGAGCTGGTTCGTCGCGTGAAAAGAGAAGGCGGTGATTTTATTAAAATTATGACCACCGGCATCATGGATTTCAAGACGGTGGGAGGCCTGACCGGAACGGCGCTCCCCAGGGCGGAGATCCGGGAGATGGTCCATATTGCCCATGAGGAAGGCTTTCGTGTGATGAGCCACACCAACGGCGCGCAGGCCGTCATAGACGCGGTGGAGGCTGGCGTGGATTCGGTGGAGCACGGCAATTTTCAGAACGAGGAAAGCCTTGCCTGTCTGGCAGAAAGTTCTGCCGTTTACGTGCCGACAGTCGTAACCGTCCGCAACCTGATCGGTGACGGCAGGTTTGACGACACCGTGATCCGAGGAATCTGGGAGGGGATTCAGGAAAACCTGCAGATCGGAAGGCGGCTTGGCGTGCAGTACGCGCTGGGAAGTGATGCGGGCGCTTACCGTGTCCTGCACGGACAGGGGGTGGAAGATGAGTTCCGGGCATTCCGCGAGGCATTTCCGGAGGATCCGGATCTGATCCGTGACCTGCAGGCAGGTGAACAGAAAATCCGGAGCTGGATCTCCGGGTGACCCAGGCAACCGCGCGGGCAACCGCCAGGGGATATGATTTTGATGCAGTGATTTTTCTGATTCACAGTCAGGAAAATCAGCGAGTTGCGAATGGTCAGGGAATTGCGGGAGTTTTATGGAAACGGAGCAATTCGCGGCATCATAAAAAAGGTCATCGGGAGGATATTATATGAAGGACAGCAGAAAGAACGGATTGGAAAACTCTTACGTCATGTTTCAGCACAAGAAACTGCGCTGCGGCTATACGACCGGCTCCTGCGCTGCGGGGGCGGCCAAGGCGGCCGCGCAGATGCTGCTGACGGGCATACCGGTGGAGGAAATTGCGCTGCAGACACCGAAGGGAATCCTTCTTCATCTGGCGGTAGAGGATATATCCATGGACGGCAAGTCTGTCACCTGCGCTGTCCGGAAGGACGGCGGGGACGATATCGACGCGACAGACGGCCTGCTGATCTATGCCACCGTTCAAAAAACGGAAGCTCCGGGTGTGCGGATCGACGGAGGACAGGGCGTCGGACGGGTGACAAAACCCGGCCTGGACCAGCCGGTCGGCAATGCCGCGATCAATTCGACGCCGCGCAGGATGATTGCGGAAGGCGTGGAAGAGGTCTGCCGGGCCTGCGGCTGCAGAAGCGGCATGTCTGTCCTGATCACCATACCGGAGGGAGAGAAAACAGCCGCAAAAACCTTCAATCCCAGACTAGGCATTACGGGCGGCATTTCCGTCCTCGGAACCAGCGGAATAGTCATGCCTATGAGCGAGACAGCCCTGCTGGACAGCATGCGCGCGGAAATGAAAATGCTGCATGCCAACGGGGGGAATTACCTGGTCATCACGCCCGGAAATTACGGGGAGACCTTTTCCAGAGAAATGCCCGGGCTGGATCTGACCTACGAGATGAAGTGCAGCAATTTTGTCGGCGAGACGATTGACATGGCAGTGGACTTGGGCGTAAAGGGAATTCTCTTTATCTCCCATATCGGAAAATTCATTAAGGTTTCCGGAGGAATCATGAATACGCACTCGCATGAGGCGGACTGCCGCGCGGAGCTTATGGCCGCTGCCGCGGTCCGGGCCGGCGCGGAACTGGAAGCAGTCAGACGGATTCTGGATACATCCACAACAGAAGACGCTCTTTCTGTGCTGGCGGAATATGGAAAAGAGCTGTATGATAGAACCATGCGGGAAATCTGCAGGAAGATTGAATTCTATCTGAATGCGCGCTGCAGGGGCAGCATGGAGCTGGGAGCCGTCATTTTTTCCTCTGTCCGGGGGAAACTGGGGCAGACCGGCGCGGTTCCGAATCTGATCGAAAAACTGAACGGTCAGAGAACATAACAGAGAAAGCGGAACTCTTCCTGTTTTCCGATGCCGGGAAAAGGAGTGCGGAGGCTCCCCTCGGCAGGCGGAAGGCCGGAAGAGATTACAGATTGATTGATCACATAAGGAGGGCAGAAAATTGATACATTTTGTCGGGGCAGGTTCGGGGGCTCCGGATCTGATTACAGTCCGGGGAGCAAAGCTGCTGAAAGAGGCTGACGTCATTATTTATGCCGGTTCGCTGGTAAATCCGCAGCTTCTGGATTACAAAAGGGAAGGATGCAGGGTCTATAACTCCGCCCGAATGACACTGGAAGAGGTTCTGGATGTCATGATGGACGCGGAAAAGAAGGGCCTCGTCACGGTTCGTCTGCACACAGGAGACCCCTGTCTGTACGGAGCTATCCGGGAACAGATGGATGTTCTGGACGAGAAGAGCATCAGCTACGATTACACGCCTGGTGTTTCCGCGTTCTGCGGAGCCGCTTCCGCGCTGAATCTGGAGTACACCCTTCCGGATGTCTCCCAGAGCGTTATTATCACGCGGATGGAAGGAAGGACGCCGGTTCCGGAAAAAGAGAGCATCCAGTCCTTTGCGGCTCATCACGCGACCATGGTGATTTTCCTGAGCACAGGAATGCTGGAAGAGTTAAGCAGGCGGCTGATCGAGGGCGGCTACACGGCAGATACGCCGGCCGCCATTGTATACAAGGCTACCTGGCCGGACGAGAAGGCGTATCTCTGCACCGTGGGCACACTGGCGGAGACGGCAGAGAAAAACAACATAACAAAGACGGCGCTGATGATTGTCGGAGATATTGTGACACACAGTCACTATGACCGGTCCAGGCTGTACGATCCGGGCTTCTCGACAGAATTTCGACAGGGGACGGATCAGCCATGAGAATATCCGGAATTTGTTTTACCCGAAGAGGCAGCCAGCTTGCGCAGAGGATTAACCGGGAACTTCTGAGGGAGGAGGCCGGGGAGCAGGTCCTGACAGACTGGTATTTCAAGGGGCAGACACTTGCGGAAGAGCTTTCCTCAGAGGACTCTGTTTTTACGCAGGTGCGGGAGCCGATGACCCAGTGGGCCAGGCAGCGCTTCCAGGACAGCGACGCGATTATTTTTGTCGGGGCGACCGGGATTGCCGTGCGCGCCATTGCTCCCCATGTACGGGACAAAAGGACAGATCCGGCCGTTATCGTCCTGGATGAACAGGGAAAATTCTGTATTTCCCTGCTTTCCGGACATATCGGCGGCGCCAATGACCTGGTGCGGAAGATTTCCGAGCCGCTCGGCTGCATTCCTGTCATTACCACGGCCACCGATGTAAACTCCCTGTTTGCCGTGGATGAGTACGCGAAAAAGAACCACATGGTCATCTCCAACATGACCTATGCCAAGGAGGTGTCCGCCGCGCTGCTGTCCGGCTATCCGGTCGGCTTTTACACGCATTTTCCGGTCAAAGGCGAGCTTCCGGAGGGACTTACCTGGTCAGAAAAGCTGGAGGAGGCAAGGAGAGACAGCGCCGAGAATGAAAACGGAGGAACCTCCCTGGGCATCTACATCAGCCCCTCCTATAACCGCGCTTATTTTGACCACACGCTCTGGCTGATTCCCCGGTGCCTGGTACTGGGAATCGGCTGCAAGAAGGGGACGCCGGCGGCAGAGGTAAAGAAGCTGGCGGAAAAGATTCTCCGGGAGCACAGCCTGTATCTGGAGGCGGTCTCCTCTGTGGCCTCTGTTGACCTGAAGGCGGACGAACCCGCTCTGGTAAGTTTTGCGAAAGAGCTGGGCGTACCCTTCCACACCTTCTCCGCGGAGCAGCTGAAATCCCTGAAGGGATCCTTTACCTCCTCGGAATTTGTGGAAAAGGTGACGGGCGTGGACAATATCTGTGAGAGGGCTGCCGTTATGGACGGCGGAGGCAGGCTGATCATCCGTAAAACAGGAGAGAACGGCGTGACCTGCGCGGTGGCGCTGCTGGAAAGGAGTATTGAATTTTGAAGCTGCTGAACGTTGTCGGGATCGGACCCGGCGCATGGAATAAAATGACAATCGAAGCCGCGGAGGCGCTGCAGTGCAGCGATACCATCATCGGCTACACCGTATATATAGACCTGGTAAAAGAACATCTTCCCGGAAAGGAATTCCTTTCTACTCCCATGAAAAAGGAAGTGGAGCGGTGCGTCATGGCATTTGAAGAGGCGGAAAAGGGAAAAACAGTCTCGATGGTCTGCAGCGGGGATGCCGGGGTTTACGGCATGTCCGGACTGATGTATGAAGTGGGAGAGCGCTACCCGGATGTAAAGCTCCGGATTATACCAGGAGTAACGGCCGCCCTGGGCGGCGGGGCTGTGCTGGGAGCGCCCCTGATTCATGATTTCTGCCTGATCTCTCTTTCCGACCTGCTGACGCCCATGGAAAAAATCGAAAAGCGTCTGCAGGCAGCCGCGGAGGCGGATTTCTGCATTGTGCTTTACAACCCCTCCAGCCACAAGAGGAAGGACTATCTTCAGAAGGCCTGTGACATCCTTCTGAAGTACAGAAAGCCGGACAATGTGTGCGGTATCGTTGAAAATATCGGAAGAGAGGGCGAGACCGCCCGCGTCATGACGCTTGGGGAACTCCGGGACACCGATGTCAATATGTTTACCACTGTGTTTATCGGAAATTCGCAGACGAAGAATCTTGACGGAAAAATGGTAACGCCGCGAGGATATAAAAATGTTTGACATACTTCTGTTTGCGGGAACCGAGGAAGGACGGACTCTGGCGGGTTTTTTGAAGAACTGCGGGCGGCAGGTGCTTGTCCTTACCGCGACCAGATACGGCGCGGACCGCATCGGGCCGGGAGCGAGCCTGACCGTGGAGGAAGGCCGCCTGGACGAGAAAGAGATGGCGGACGTCATCCGGAGCCGGGCTGCGGAGAAGGCGGTGGTGGTTGACGCCACGCACCCCTACGCGGTTCAGGCATCGGAAAACATCCGAGAAGCCTGCCGGGAAACCGGGCGCGCGTACCTGCGGATTTACCGGGAAAGCACGCTTCGCCCGGATTCCTCCGACGTGCTGGTTCACAGCACCGCAGAGGCCGCCGCGTGGCTGAAGGAACATCCGGAAGGAAAGGTGCTGCTTACGACCGGGAGCAAGGAGCTTCCGGAATTTACATCCGTTCCGGGCTTTCCGGAAAGGTTTTACGCCAGAATTCTTCCCATGAAGTCCAATCTGGAAATCTGCGAACGTCTCTCCCTTCCTCCGTCTCACCTGATCTGCATGCAGGGACCGTTTTCGGAGGAGATGAACATAGCGCTGATCCGCCAGACAGGGGCGTCTGTCCTTGTCACCAAGGATACCGGGGCTGCCGGGGGCTTTGATGAAAAAAAATCGGCGGCCGACAAATGCGGGTGCCATCTGCTGATTATCGGGCGGCCTTCACAGGAGCATGGGATGTCCGAATCGGAGTGTCTGGAAACCCTGAAGAGAAGATTCCCGGATCTTTTGCTGCCGGAGAAGGCAGGAGAAGCGGAGAACACCTCCGTCGGGGCGCCAAGAAGGATCGCTTTGGTCGGAATCGGAATGGGCAGCGCGGACTGCAGGACCATGACGCAGGAGGCGCTGGACTACTGCCGGCACGCGGACCTGCTGATCGGCGCAGGCCGCATGCTGGAGGCTGTTGCCGTCCCTGGACAGCGGACCGTGAAGGAATACCGCGCCGAAGAGGTCTCCCGGCTGATCCGGGAGGACAAGGAAAGCAGACAGATTGCCATCCTCCTGTCCGGTGATGTCGGGTTTTTCAGCGGGGCGAAAAATCTGCTCCGCGTCCTCCCGGAGAAGACAGAGGTGATGCCCGGTATCTCCTCCCTGATCTATTTCTGCGGAAGGCTGCGCCAGTCCTGGGATGACATCTGTATCACAAGCAGCCACGGAAGAACCTGCAACCTGGTCGGCGAAATCTGCCGGAACGAAAAGGTTTTCAGTATACTCGGCACAGAGGACGCTGTGCGGAATCTGTGCAGGACTCTCCTGGACTACGGCATGGCGGATCTGCAGATTGATATCGGGGAGAATCTGAGCTACCCGGAGGAGAAACTTCTGCACGGCAGTCCGGAGGATTTTGTGAATTATTCGGGGAACGCTCTCAGCGTCCTGCTTGTGCAAAATCCGAATCCGGACTTTTCGGTTGCGCCGGGAATCCCCGACGAATCCTTCGAGAGAGACAGGGTTCCCATGACCAAGGAGGAGATACGGGAGATTTCCGTCAGCAAGCTCCGCCTGACAGACCGCTCTGTTGTCTACGATGTCGGGGCCGGAAGTGGATCGGTCTCGGTGGAGACAGCGCTCCGGGCCAGGGAAGGGAAGGTTTTTGCCATAGAGAAAAACCCGGTTGCGGTTCAGCTTCTTTATCGAAACAAAAAGAAATTCCGTGCGGATAATCTTCAGATTGTGGAGGGGCTGGCGCCAGAGGCGCTGGAGGCACTGCCCGCGCCGACACATGCCTTCATAGGGGGAAGCTCCGGAAACCTGAAGGATATCCTGCGGCTTCTTTTGAAAAAGAATCCCCGTATCCGTGTTGTGATCAACTGCATTACGCTGGAAACGGTCGGAGAAGCCCTGGATGCGATGAAAACACTGCCGCTCGGCCACACGGACATTGTCTCCGTCTCCGTGGCAAGGGCAAAGAAAGCAGGCCCCTACCACATGATGATGGGGCAGAACCCCGTCTATATCCTGTCTGCCGACGGAGTGCCGGACGGACAGCAGGAGTAAGACCCGCTCCGGACACGGACAGAGTCCTTTTCCGGACAGAAAGAGATTGATGATGAAAATTAACCGTCTGATGATAGCCGCTCCGGCAAGCGGAAGCGGAAAGACCCTGCTGACCTGCGGCCTGCTGCGCCTGCTGACCCGGAAAAATATCCGCCCGGCATCCTTCAAGTGCGGACCGGATTTTATCGACCCCATGTTTCACTCGAAGGTGCTGGGAACCAGAAGCAGAAATCTGGATACTTTTTTTACAGGGGAATCCGTGACAAGGTACCTTCTGGAAAAGAATGCCGCAGACTGTGATGCCGCGGTGATGGAGGGGGTCATGGGATACTATGACGGACTGTCCATGGAGTCCTCCAGGGCAGGCGCCAGTGACCTGGCTTCTGTCACGGACACCCCTGTTTTTCTGCTGATTCCCGCTAAGGGAGCCAGCCGGTCCCTTCTTCCCATGATCAAGGGCTTTCTGGATTTCCAGAAAAAGCCCTGTATCCGCGGCATCATCCTGAACCGGGTAAACGGCATGCTCTATCCACGGCTGAAGGAGATGATCGAGAAGGAGCTTCACATTCCGGTCGTCGGGTATCTCCCCGTGGTCAAGGACTGTGTCCTGGAGAGCAGGCACCTGGGGCTGATTCTTCCCGAGGAAATCCAGTCTCTCCAGAAAAAGCTGGACAGCCTAGCGGATATTCTGGAGAAAACACTGGATCTCCGTCAGATTCTGGAGATTGCGGAAAATGCCCCGGAGCTTGACGCCGCGGCGGACGCGGAAGTCTGGAACCGGCAGAAGCAGGAGGCGCTGGCTCTGGTTCCGGAGGAAACCCTGCGCCGCCCGGACGGCGGAAAGCTGCGGATAGGCCTTGCCAGGGACGAGGCGTTCTGCTTTTTCTATGAAGACAACCTCCAGCTTTTGCGGGATCTGGGCGCGGAGCTGGAAGAATTTTCGCCGCTGCACGACAGGCATCTGCCGGACGGGCTGGACGCGCTTCTGCTGCACGGCGGATATCCGGAGCTCCACGCCGAAGAGCTGGAAGGGAACAGCTCCATGCGCCGGGACGTCCGGGAGGCGGCTGTGGACCGGAAGCTTCCGGTCATGGCCGAGTGCGGAGGCTTTCTCTACCTGCACGAATCCCTGAAGGATATGGAAGGAAAGGTGCGCAAAATGGCCGGCGTGTTCCCGGAAAGCTCCTATTACACCGGACATCTGAACCGTTTCGGCTATATGACGCTGAAGGGAGGAACGCTGTTCGGCCATCCGGTGGGCGAGATCCGCTCCCATGAATTTCATTATTACGAGTCGGAGAATCCGGGAGATACCTTCCGCGCGGAAAAGCCCTCCGGAACCAGGAGCTGGCGGTGCATCCGCAGCTCGGACTCTGTTTCTGCCGGTTTTCCGCACCTGTATTATTACGCGAATCCGGAAATACCTGTCCGTCTCCTTCAGGCTGCGGGTGTTTTTGCGGGGAGAAGAGAAACATGATCCTATTCCAATTTGACAGAATTGTTCCGGCTGTTGTCATCGGTTTTTTCCTGGACCTCCTACTGGGAGATCCCAGGTGGCTGTACCACCCGGTCCGGCTGATCGGCAGGCTGATTGAGACACTGGAAAAGGCATTCCGTAAACTGAACAGGGAGGACAAAAAGGGAGAGCAGACAGCCGGAATCCAGACCGCGGTCTGTGTTATTTTCATCAGTATGCTTGTTCCGTGGCTGATTCTCCAGCTGCTCTACCGGCTGAATTTCTGGGCAGGCTTTGCCGTGGAAACCTTCTGGTGCTATCAGCTGATTGCCACGCGTGCCCTCCGGGATGAGAGTATGAAGGTTTACGCACAGGCAAAAAAGAAGGATCTCCCTGCCGCCAGGAGGGCGGTCTCTATGATTGTGGGAAGAGATGTGGACAAGCTGGACCTGGCCGGAGTTATCCGGGCAGCGGTGGAAACCGTCGCGGAAAACGCTTCGGACGGGGTGATCGCCCCTCTGCTGTGCATGCTGGTCGGAGGTGCTGTCGGGGGATTCTTTTATAAGTCCATTAACACCATGGACTCTATGATCGGCTATAAAAATTCCAGATACCGGTATTTCGGCACCTTTGCCGCCCGCATGGACGACGTGGTGAATTTCCTTCCGGCCAGGATCTCCGGGCTGCTTTTTGTGCCTGCCGCCCGGCTCATGCACGAGGATGCCGCAAATGCCTGGAAGATCTTCAAGAGAGACCGAAAGAAGCACGACAGTCCCAATTCCGCCCATACAGAGGCTGCCATGGCAGGGGCGCTGGACATCCAGCTGGCGGGTGATGCCTGGTATTTCGGGGAGCTGCACCATAAGCAGACCCTTGGCGATCCGATCCGGCCGGTCGGGGCGGAGGATATTCCGCGGGCTAACTGCCTGGTTCTTGCTGCGGCAGTCCTTGCCCTTATTCTGGGTGCCGCCGTCCGGCTGCTGCTTCTTCTGATCCTGAGGACTGCCTTGTAACTTTTTTGCAGAAAGGGTGCTGTTATGAGTATAAAACTGGTACATGGCGGGGATGTATACCGCCATCCGAATGTATTGGATTTTTCCACAAATACGAATCCCCTGGGGACGCCGGACAGTGTCATGGAGGCGGCGGCCAGGAGCATGCAGAATATTTCCCGCTATCCGGACGTGCTGGAAGAAAAACTGATTCACAGGCTGGCGCAGTATGAACAGGTGCCGGAGGAATGGCTGATCTGTGGAAATGGCGCCGCAGAGCTTATTTTTTCCTTTGTCCTGGCCAATGAGCCGGAAAAAGCTCTGATTGCGGCCCCGACCTTTGCGGAATACGCGCAGGCCGTAGAATCCGTCAACTGCAGGATTCAGTGGTACGAGATGACAGAAGGGCAGGATTTCCGTCTGACGGAGGAATATCTGGACGCCCTCACCCCGGATCTGGATCTTGTCTGTCTGTGCAACCCGAACAACCCCACCGGAATCACCATCGATCCGGCCCTCCTGACAGAAATTCTGGAACGGTGCAGGGAAAACAGGACCTATGTTCTTCTGGATGAGTGCTTTCAGGATTTTCTGGACGAGCCGGAAAAATTTTCCAGAAAAAAAGAGCTTCCGGACTATCCCAACCTTTTTATCCTGAAAGCCTTTACCAAGAGATACGCCATGCCGGGTCTCCGCCTGGGCTACGGGATCTGCGCAAACGAAAAGATCCTGGACAGGATGCACCGTGTTGTGCAGCCGTGGAATGTGTCCGTCCCGGCCCAGGCGGCCGGCGCGGCCGCTCTGGACGAGGAGGAATACGTGCGGTGGAGCAGGAAGCTTGTCAGGGAGGAAAGAAATTTCCTGAAGGAAGGGCTGAAAAAAGCCGGATTCCGTGTCTTTGATTCCGAGGCCAATTACATTTTCTTCAAGGGACCCGAGGACCTTAAGGAGCGCGCCCTGGAGAGAAACGTTCTGATACGCAGCTGCTCCAACTATCACGGCCTCGCGGAGGGATATTTCCGGGTCGCCGTCCGGACGCATCCGGAAAACGAAAAGCTGCTAGAGGTCCTGTCGGAAGCCGCGCGCAGCCGGCAGTAGGCGGCAGAGCGCACGTTTCATACCCCCTGTCAGGTCATTCGGAAAATAAGAGAAAACATAGTGAATCGAGGAACAAATTATGGCAAAGGCGATTATGATACAGGGAACCATGTCCAATGCTGGCAAAAGCCTGCTGGCGGCGGGGCTCTGCAGAATCTTCCATCAGGACGGCTATCGGGTGGCTCCTTTTAAGGCGCAGAACATGGCACTGAATTCTTTTATTACAAGAGAAGGGCTGGAGATGGGCAGGGCTCAGGTCATGCAGGCGGAGTGCGCCGGGATAGCTCCCTCGGTCCGCATGAACCCCATCCTTCTGAAGCCGACCAACGACACGGGCTCCCAGGTCATTGTGAACGGAGAGGTTCTGGGGAACATGAGCGCCCGCGAATATTTTGCCTATAAGAAGAAACTGATCCCGGATGTAAAAAAGGCCTATGACTCTCTGGCGTCGGAGAATGATATTATTGTTATTGAGGGAGCCGGCAGCCCCGCGGAGATCAACCTGAAGGACGCGGACTGCTTTGTCAACATGGGAATGGCAAAGCTGGCAAAGGCTCCGGTCCTGCTGGTCGGCGATATTGACCGGGGCGGCGTGTTCGCACAGCTTCTGGGAACCACAGAGCTACTGGAGCCGGACGAGCGCGCCATGGTGAAGGGGCTTGTGATCAATAAGTTCCGCGGAGACAAGACCATTCTAGATCCCGGCATCACCATGCTGGAAAAACTGACGGGCATCCCTGTCGTGGGCTGCGCGCCGTACCTGTATATTGAGGTGGAGGACGAGGACAGCCTGACCGAGCGCTTCGAGCGGAAGGAAACCGCGGGACTGATTGATCTGGCCGTGATCCGTATTCCCAGAATTTCCAATTTCACCGACTTCAACCCGTTTGAGAAGATGCCGGGTGTGTCTCTGCGCTATGTAGAGCATGTTCACGACCTGAAGCATCCGGATATGATTCTTCTCCCCGGCACCAAAAACACCATGGAAGATCTGCTCTGGATGAGACAGAACGGCCTGGAGGCCGCCATCCTGAAGGAAGCGGCGGAAGGAACCGTCATCTTCGGCATATGCGGAGGATTCCAGATGCTTGGAGAGACGCTGTCCGATCCTCTCGGCGTGGAGGCTGGCGGAACCATCCGGGGCATGGGACTTCTTCCCATGAACACGGTATTCGCCGGGGAAAAGACCCGGACCAGGGTAGACGGCCGGTTCCACGGTGTACAGGGAGTGCTTTCCGGACTGGACGGCGTGGAACTGGAGGGCTATGAAATTCATATGGGCGTCAGCACCCGGAAGGACAACGCGGCGTCGCTTACGCAGATCACCGACACCAATTCCCCGGACGGGGCGTGGAAGGCGGACGGAGCCCAGTCGAAGAACGTCTACGGTTCCTATGTGCACGGCATTTTTGATAAGGAGCAGGTGGCGGACCGGATCATCCAGGGGATCGGGAAAAAGAAGGGAATTGACACTTCCGGCATGACGGGGGTGGACTACCAGACCTTCAAGGAAACCCAGTATGACATACTTGCCGCGGAACTCCGGAAAAATCTGGATCTGCCGAAAATTTACAACATTCTTCAGGAGGGAATCTGAATTGAAAATAGAACTGGAAAATATCAGGCCGATGGATATTGAAAAAAGAAGCTTTGAGATTATCACGGAAGAGCTTGGGGAAAAGAACAAAAGCCTTGTCCCCGGAACAGAGCTGATTGTAAAAAGATGCATTCACACCAGCGCGGATTTTGATTACGCGGACAACCTCTGGTTTTCCGACGGCGCGGTGGAGAAAGCAGAGCAGGCTCTCCGGGACGGCGCCTGCATCGTGACCGATACGAAAATGGCCTGGTCAGGCATCAATAAGCGGACGCTGAACCGCCTGGGCGGAGAAGCCTTCTGCTTTATTTCGGATGAAGATGTCGCGGAGGAAGCTCGGGAACGGGGCATTACCAGGGCGGCTGTCTCCATGGAGAAGGCAGCGAAGCTGGACAGAAAACTGATTTTTGCCATCGGAAACGCGCCGACCGCCCTGATCCGGCTCTACGAGCTGATACAGGACGGGACGCTCCGGCCGGAGCTGATTATCGGCGCCCCTGTGGGATTTGTAAATGTCGTGCAGTCCAAGGAGCTGATCATGCAGACGGATGTCCCGCAGATTGTCGCCAGGGGCAGGAAGGGCGGAAGCAACATCGCGGCATGTATCTGCAACGCGCTGCTGTACCAGATCAGTTCCCGAAGGGACTGAAGAACTATTCCTCCCATCCCTCGGTCATGCGGTAATTAACCAGGATTTCCCGGACCTCTTCATTGCTTTCGAGCTTCATATCCACCGGGTCGGTGGCGGGAGGAAGATCCGGCTCCTCTTCCTGAAGCTCCAGGTTAATCCAGTTCCAGGCCGCCTCTGTGGCGTTCTCCAGAACATCCTCCATGGTATCGCCGGATGCCTCGCACATTTTCAGATCCGGAAAATGCGCGGAATAGGATCCGTCGGAAAGTCTGCGGACAATGACCGGGTAATAAAATTTCATGGAGATACCTCCTCATTGAATCTCTTGGCTGATCTGTGTTAGAATAAAGCTTCGTAGCAAAGTCTAACATTCCGCGGGCGGTTCGTCCAGAGGCAAAGAAGGTCACCCGCGGCAGAAGCAAAGAATACAGGTGTAAAACAGAATGCGTAAATTGGCACTGGAGGATGAGATCCTCCTTCAACTGGATAAGCCGGAGCGATACATCGGCAACGAATGGAATTCCGTGATGAAAGATCCGTCTTCTGTGGATATCCGTTTTGCCATGTGCTTTCCGGATGTCTACGAGATCGGCATGTCCCATCTGGGAATCCAGATTCTCTATGATATGTTCAACCGGATGCCGGATGTGTGGTGCGAGAGGGTTTATTCCCCCTGGCCGGATCTGGATAAAATCATGAGGGAGCGGCACATTCCCCTGTTTCTGCTGGAATCGCAGGAGCCGGTAAAAAAAGCGGATTTTCTGGGGATCACCCTTCAGTATGAGATGTGCTATACCAATATTCTTCAGATTCTGGATCTGAGCGGCATTGCTCTTCTGGCATCTGACAGGGACCGGGACGACCCTATTGTAATCGGGGGAGGCCCCTGCACCTATAATCCGGAGCCGATTGCGGATTTCTTTGACCTTTTTTACATCGGGGAGGGGGAGACGGTTTATCCCCGGCTGCTGGACCTGTACCGGAGCTGGAAAAAGAGCGGCCGCGGCCGGGCAGATTTTCTCCGGCAGGCAGCCGCCGTTCCGGGCATTTATGTCCCCTCTCTCTACCGGGTATCCTATCAGGAGGACGGCACCCTGGCGTCCTTTGTCCCGGCCGCTGAGAATGTGCCGACAAAGGTGAAAAAACAGATTGTCATGGATTTTGACGGAATTCCTTATCCGGAAAAACCGGTGGTACCCTTTATCAAGGCTACACAGGACCGTGTCGTCATGGAAATCCAGAGAGGCTGCATCCGCGGGTGCCGGTTCTGCCAGGCGGGGATGGTCTACCGTCCGCTCCGCGAAAAAAGAGTGGAACGGCTGAAGAAGCTGGCAGCGCGCATGCTTGCCAATACCGGGTACGAGGAAATTTCCCTTACTTCCCTTTCCAGCAGTGATTATCTGGAGCTTGATGAGCTCCTGACCTATTTGATCGACATCTGCAAGCCGCGCGGAATCAACATATCGCTGCCGTCGCTCCGGATTGATTCCTTTTCTCTTTCTGTCATGTCCAAGGTGCAGGATGTCAAAAAAAGCAGTCTTACGTTTGCGCCGGAAGCCGGGACGCAGCGGATGCGTGATGTGATCAACAAAGGGCTTACCGAAGAGGACATCCGCAAGGGGGCCGGACAGGCATTCCGGGGCGGATGGAATAAGGTCAAGCTCTATTTTATGCTGGGTCTTCCCGGTGAGACAGAAGAGGACATCCGCGGAATCGCGCAGCTCTGCGAGACCCTGGCGGAAGATTATTACGATATTCCGAAGGAGGAAAGAAACGGAAGAGTGGCCATTACGGCCAGCACTTCTTTCTTTGTCCCGAAACCCTTCACCCCGTTCCAGTGGGCCTCCATGAACCGGGAGCAGGAGTTTCTGGACAAGGCGCATCTGGTCAAAGACACGGTTCGGGGCATGCTGAACCAGAAAAGTATCCGGTACACCTATCACGACGCGGGCGTATCCGTTCTGGAGGGCGTTCTTGCCAGGGGAGACCGCAGGATATCCGGCGTCATCCTTCAGGCATACAGGAACGGCGCCCTGTTTGACGCGTGGACCGAGCACTACAGGGCGGATGCCTGGGAAGAGGCCTTCCGCTACTGCGGACTGGATCCTTACTTCTATACGGCAAGGGAGCGCAGCACGGAAGAGCTTCTTCCCTGGGATTTTATTGATACCGGTGTTTCCAGAAAATTCCTGGAGCGCGAGTGGGAGAGGGCAAAAAAAGGAATCGTAACGCCAAACTGCAGACAGCAGTGCAGCGGCTGCGGGTGCACACAGTTTCAGGGAGGTGTGTGCCTGGAGGAAAAGCTGTCCGGGCGCAAAAACAGTCAGTCATCGGTTTCAGGCGGTTAAATCATGGTAAGAGTTCGTATTAAATTTGAAAAAACAGGCTGTATGAAATTCATCGGCCATCTGGATGTGATGCGGTATTTCCAGAAGGTTCTGCGCCGTGCGGATATCCCGGTTGTACTTTCCGAGGGCTTCAGCCCGCATATGCAGATGTCCTTTGCTTCTCCCCTGGGAGTCGGCAAGACCAGCTCCGGGGAATATTTCGATGTGGACCTGCAGGAACCGGTTTCCTCGGAAGAACTGGTGAGGCGGATGAATGAACAGATGGTGGATGGAATGCTTGTCCTGAGCGCGAAGCAGGTTCCCGCCGACAAGGCGAACAAATGCATGACGCTGGCCGCGGCCGCTTCCTACACGGTCTTCCTGGATCCAGACCGGATATCTGTTCCGGAAAACCTGGGTGGTCTGACGGAGGACTTTCTCTCGCAGAGGGAAATTACCGTTATGCGGAAAACTAAGAGAAAAGAGGAACTGACAGATATTCGTCCGTGGATCTTTTCCCTGGCTGCGCAGGACGCTTCTCTGGAAATGCTTCTCTCCTCCGGAAGTGTCCACAACCTGAAACCCGAACTGGTTATGGAGGCGCTTGCTTCCTACGGTTCCTTTGAGCTTCCGGAATACAGCTTCCGGATTCACCGGAATGAGCTTTACGCCGACAGGGGAACCGATGGGGAAGTCCGTCTGGTGCCGCTGGAAGAACTGGGGGAAGAGATTGTCTGATTCGCTTGTATTTGCACGCATGCCTGTCCGGAACAGGCAGACCCTTGTCAGCCTGTATCTGAAGGAACAGAAGCCGGCTGAGATCCGGATCACTCCGACAGACAGAATTCCCATCCTGGGAAATATTTACGTAGGCAGGATAGAAAACAGGAAAAAGAACATCGGCGCGGCTTTTGTCCGTTTTCAGGAAGAGCGTACCGGATTTCTTCCTCTTCCGGAAAACAGCCCGGCAAAGGAGGGCGATCTGATTCTGGTTCAGGTGGAAAAAGAAGCCATAAAGCAGAAGCTTCCCCGGCTGACACAGAATCTGACGCTGACAGGGCGGTGGCTGGTTCTCGGAACAGACCGCCCCGGCATTTATTACTCGAAAAAATTGTCCTCGGAGGATAAAAAACGGCTGCAAACAACAGCTGCGGACATCTGCGGCAGCAAGGACGCCTCCCGGTTTGGCATCGTTTTCCGCACCAACGCCCCGGAAGCGGATCCGGAAGACCTGACAGCTGAATACAGAAGCCTGCTGGCGGAGCTGGACTCCGTGCTCCGGTTCGGCATGACACGCACTCTGTATTCCTGTCTGCATCAGGCAGACGCGGATTGGATGGATCTTTTCCGGCAGTACGCGGGTCCCCGTCTGCGGCAGATCACAACCGATGACCCGGAGATCTGGCGCACGCTGGCCGGGCAGCAGAAGCCGGCGGATACCGGGGTATCTGTCCGGCTGTACGAGGATCCGATGGTAGAACTCTACCGGCTTTACAATCTTACCACGCTGCTGGAGGAACTGGGCAGCAGAACCGTCCATCTGAAATCCGGCAGTTTTCTGGTGATCGAAGAGACGGAAGCTTTTGTGGCCATTGATGTAAATACCGGCCGTGACACCGCCAGACGGTCCAGGGAGGAGACAATCCGGAGAACCAATCTGGAGGCTGTCCGCGAAATCGCCCGGCAGATCCGGCTCCGGCAGCTTTCCGGCACCATTCTTGTGGACTTTATCAACGATTCCCGCCCCGGCGCAGGAAACGAGCTGACAGAGGCCATGCAAAGCGCCGTCCGGGAGGATCCGGTTCCGGCTCATGTGATAGACATGACACCGCTGTATATCATGGAGATGACAAGAAAAAAGAGGGTTCGTTCCTGGTCGGAACAGCTCCGGCTGCTGACGGAAGGACAGAAGGACATAAAGGATGGGATATAATACAGAAAATTTCGGTCCGGTCTCCTATGAGCAGATTCAGTTTACAAGACCCTATGTGGTGCCCCGGAGAAAAAAGGAAAAGAAAAAGCTGAAGGCATGGCAGAGTATCCTGTTTGCTTTCTGCGTCATGGTCTTTTTCTACCTTGTCCTTCCCTGGCTTCTTTACCTGACAGGCATGGACGAGCTGGGCATGACGCTGGCGGAGCAGCTTTATCTGCTTGCCTGCAGCGTTGTCTTTGTGCTCCTGATGCGGGCGGATTTCCGTGAGGTATTTCCCATCCGGCGCCCGAAGGCGGGCGGATTTGCGGGAGTTGTGGTGATTTCCCTGGCAACCTGTCTGTTCAGCCTGTCCGTCTCTTATCTGATTATGTTCTTCGCGGCGGACGAGGTGACACAGTTTTCCGAATCCATGGGAGGAAGCCTTACGGGATGGAAGTCTGTGGCATTTCTGATCCTGGTCAGCATTCTGCCTCCTGTCTGCGAGGAGGCACTGAACCGGGGTGTTGTTCTGAGCGGCCTGAAAAACAGCATTCCGAATGAAACAGCCGTGGTTCTGATTTCCGGGGCCATCTTCGGGCTGTCCCATCTGTACCCCTACCGAATGATTGCCCAGACGCTGGCCGGCTGCCTGATGGCCTGGCTTGTCCTGAGGACAGGGAATATCGTTTATTCGGCGCTTTATCATTTCCTGTACAACGGCACGCTTACGCTGCTTTCCGGCCTGTCATCCCTGCTTGTCCCGGAGGATTATTCCGGTGAGGTCTACCAGACCGGTGCCTTCCAGAGTCCGGTGACGGTGGGAATCGGCGTACTGATTTACGGTCTTTTTGTCCCGCTTCTGATCTACACAGGCTGTTACCTTGTCAATAAGGCGGAAGCTCCCAGAAGGACGGCCTTTCTTCCTGACGGAACGAGGTCTCTCTTGAAAATTCTGGTTCCCACAGGTATTATCATTATTACAGGAATCGCATTTATTCTTGCAGGTATTGCAGGATGACCACAGGAGGTAGTTATATGTCCGGAATAGCCATCGTTGCAGACAGCAACAGCGGAATGACGCAGGAGAGGGCGAAAAAGCTCGGCTTCTTCATTCTTCCAATGTCGTTTATGGTCAATGATAAGGTATGCTATGAGGGAATCGACCTGACTCATGAACAGTTTTATCATGCCCTTTCCACGAACGCCCAGGTGTCCACCTCTCAGCCTACTCCCACAGAGGTTACCGACCTGTGGAACCGTGTGCTGAGAGAGTATGACCAGATCGTCTATATTCCCATGTCCAGCGGCCTGTCCGCTTCCTGCGCAACCGCAACGGCACTGGCGGAGGATTACAACGGACGTGTGGAAGTTGTTAATAACCAGAGGATCTCCGTAACCCAGTATCAGTCCATGCTGGATGCCCGCGCGCTTGCCGAAAGGGGCTTAAAAGCACGTGAGATTAAGGAAACGCTGGAAAAGGAAGCACTTAACTCATCCATTTATATTATGGTAGATACCCTGAAGTATCTGAAAAAGGGAGGGAGAATCACCTCGGCCGCAGCGGCTGTCGGAACGGTTCTTCACTTAAAACCCGTTCTTCAGATTCAGGGGGAAAAGCTGGACGCTTTTGCCAAGTGCCGCGGGGTAAAAATGGCAAAAAAGACCATGCTGGATGCCATCCACAAGGATCTGGACACACGGTTCGCCGATTTTACCAGGGAGGGAACCATGGGCATTTCCTATTCCTATTCATACATGAACAATCCGGATATCGTGAAGGAATGGGTCGGCGAAATCCAGACGGAATTTCCAGGATATAAAATTTACGGAGAACCCCTGGCGCTCTCCATCGGCTGTCATATCGGAGAGGGCGCGCTTGCGATCACCTGCCAGCATGTACTGACCTGACAAAGATTCCGTATCAGGGGGCTTCAGACAGAATTCGGGATTGACAACTTCCGGAAAAAATGATTTAATATACCAGTATGCCGCGCAGAGAGGTAGAAGTGTCGGCTTTACCGGCCACCAAATCTGGCGAGTTTTTTAATTAGGAGGTGTCCTATGTACGCAATTATTGCAACTGGCGGAAAACAGTACAAAGTAGCAGAAGGTGATGAGGTACGCGTGGAGAAGCTCGACGCGCAGGCTGGAGATACAGTTACCTTTGACCAGGTACTTGCCGTTCGCGATGATGATTCCCTGAAGGCAGGCAAAGACGCTGCCGGCGCTACTGTGACAGCTACCGTTATGGAGCAGGGAAAAGCAAAGAAAGTCATCGTTTACAAGTACAAGAGAAAAACCGGTTATCACAAGAAAAACGGTCACAGACAGCAGTACACACAGGTTAAGATTGAAAAGATTAACGCCTGATGACTAAGGTTACTTTTTTTCAGACAGAGGAAGGGATTCCGGTAGGGTTCGATATCTATGATCATTCCGGGTACGCGGAGGAGGGCAGCGATATTGTCTGCGCGGCTATCTCGGCATTGACCGCCACCACGGTTAACGCGCTGGAGCGGCTGACAGAGGATCCTGTCCAGGTAGAGCAGGATGAGAAAAACGCCAGAGTTTCCGTCCGGATTTCCAGAGACCATTCGGAAAAGGCGGACGTTCTTCTGCGCTCGCTGGCCCAGGGACTGTCTGATCTGGAAGCTGTGGAGTCCTACAGGGATTTCATTGATCTTGTATTTGAGGAGGTGTAAAGCCATGATGAACATGAATCTTCAGTTCTTCGCTCATAAAAAGGGAGTTGGTTCTACCAAAAACGGCCGTGATTCCGAGTCCAAGAGACTGGGCGCGAAAAGAGCAGACGGACAGTTTGTAAAAGCCGGGAACATCCTGTACAGACAGCGTGGAACTCACATCCATCCGGGACTGAATGTAGGTCTTGGAAAGGATGATACGCTGTACGCTACCGTGGACGGCGTGGTTCGTTTCTCCAGAAAGGGCAGAGACAGAAAAATCTGCTCCGTTATTCCGGCAGAAACAGCTGAATAATTTTTCCGGAGTTTGAAAGGGCTGTCGCTTACTGCAGTTAAGCGGCAGCCTTTTTGTCTCCCTGTCATTCTTGGATTTGTCCGGCTGCCGGGAACTGGCTGCGGAGAGTTTCTCTGCCGGCCAGGAAAAACATTCTGTGGCAGCCGTCGTGCGGATATACAGAAATTCGGGATGTATCGATGTATACACCCTGCGGTACCGGTTCCGTCGGCACCGGAGTTTTATCAGGAGGAAGAAACATGTTTGCAGATCGGGCTAAAATCATACTGCGTTCCGGCAAAGGCGGCGACGGCCATGTCAGCTTCCGGCGGGAAAAATTTGTGGCTGCGGGCGGCCCGGACGGGGGCGACGGCGGAAACGGCGGAGATGTCATTTTTGAGGTCGATCCGGGGCTGAATACGCTTGCGGATTACCGTCACAGAAGAAAGTTCTCCGCCGGAGACGGCAAGGAAGGCGATAAGAGACGCTGTCACGGGAAAGACGGAGAGGACATTGTCCTGAAGGTTCCGGAGGGAACCGTTATCTACGAGGCATCCACCGGACAAGTCATTGCGGATATGTCCGGAGAGAACCGGAGAGCTGTTATTCTGAAAGGAGGACGGGGCGGAAAGGGAAATATGAACTACGCCACCCCGACGATGCAGGTTCCCAAATACGCGCAGCCCGGCCAGCCGGCCAGAGAGCTGGAGGTCCGACTGGAGCTGAAGCTGATTGCGGATGTTGGACTGGTAGGTTTTCCCAGTGTAGGAAAATCGACCTTTCTTTCACGGGTAAGCAATGCGGATCCGAAAATCGCGGATTATCCGTTCACGACGCTGGTTCCCAACCTAGGCGTTGTGGATGTGGAGGGCTGCAGGGGATTTGTAATTGCGGATATCCCCGGTCTGATCGAGGGAGCCTCCGCCGGCGCCGGTCTCGGTTTTGAATTTCTCCGCCATATTGAACGCTGCCGTATGCTGATTCATCTGGTAGATGCGGCTTCTCTGGATGGAAGAGATCCCGTTGCCGATGTTTACGCGATTAACGAGGAACTAAAAACCTATAACGCAGACCTGGAAAATAAACCGCAGATTATCGCTGCCAATAAGACAGATGCCATTTATCTGGAAGAAGGGCAGGAGAACCCTGTAGAACGTCTGAAGCAGGAATTTGAGCCAAAGGGAATCCCCGTATTCCCGGTTTCCTGCGCGACAGGAAAGGGAATCCGCGAGCTTCTGTTTGAGGTGCAGAACCGCCTGGAACAGATTCCGAAGGACACGCAGATTTACCGGCAGGAATTTGATCCCCAGGTCATGATTCCCAATGACAGCCTGCCCTATACTGTAGTAAAATCAGAAGAGGAACCGGACACCTATGTGGTGGAGGGACCCAAAATCGAGAAAATGTTGGGCTACACCAATCTGGATTCGGAAAAGGGCTTTGCGTTTTTCCAGAAATTCCTGAAGGATTCGGGAATTCTGAAGGATCTGGAGGATGCCGGGATTAAGGACGGGGATACCGTCCGCATGTACGGCCTTCATTTTGACTATTATAAAAGCTGAAAGGGCGGACAGAACTATGGCATGGGAGACACTCTGGGCGGAGCTTCCGGAGGTATGGAAAACCGAATTTGAATACAAGGGACATAAAGATACCGATGTTCCCTACCCGGCTGCGGAAAAAAAAGCGCCATTCTCTATATACACAACATCCGCGGAGTACAGCTTTGAGGGCATCCGCTTTACCTCTGAAAAGGAATGGTTCGGGGTTCCCCGGAATGATCATCTGACCGTATTCCGCCAGACCATAGAGCCTTTCGGGAATATTGAGTTTTCCCTGAGAAGCTGGATGGACGAGCCGGATCCGGGGAAAAAATGGAACATAAAAGCTTTCCGCGAACTGGAGAACAACGCCTGCGGATGGCTTCTTTCGGGCGCGGACGGAAGAGAGGCTGTGCTCTGCGAGACAACCCAGATCCTGTCCATTTCCATGAAGGTCAGCGAGAGCAGAGAACAATGCGAACACCGGTATGCGATCACCGCATTTGAGGAATGTCCCATTAAACTGGAAAAATACATTTCCTTCCACACCTCGGAAGAGGGTCCGGATTTCGCGGAGACCGCATTTAAGGAATGCCGGCAGGCATCTATAACCGGATTTGAATTTTTGAAAGGACGTTAAGAATGATGACAAGCAAACAACGCGCGTATCTGAAAAGCCTGGCCATGACAGAAAACGCGATTCTGCAGATCGGTAAAGAGGGTGTCACCCCCGCGCTTACCCAGTCTGTCAGCGAGGCGCTGGAAGCAAGGGAGCTGATAAAGCTCAGTGTTCTCCAGAACTGCCTGGAAACTCCCTCAGATATCGCCAGAATGCTTTCAGAAAGAACGCATTCTCAGATTGTGCAGATTATCGGAAAGAAAATTGTTCTCTACAAGGAAGGAAAGGATGAGAAAAAGAAGATCCAGCTTCCTTCCGCAGGCAAAAAGGACAGGGAATAAATGAAAAAAATCGGCATTCTGGGCGGCACCTTTGACCCGATTCACATCGGGCACCTGATTCTTGGCGAAGCTGCCTACCGGCAGTTTCATCTGGATATGGTGTATATCATGCCAGCCGGAAATCCTCCGCACAAACAGAACAGAAAGGGCAGGGCCACAGACCGGCAGCGCTGCGACATGGTTCGCGCCGCCATTGACGGAAATCCTCACTTCCGGATCTCTCTTCTGGAAATGAACGAGGACGGCTATTCTTATACCTACCGTACGCTCGAAACGCTGAACGCACAGCATCCGGACACCCGGTTTTATTTTATTATCGGGGCGGATTCGCTTTTTGATTTCGACCAGTGGAAGGAACCGCAGCGGATTATGGACGCCTGTGAGCTGGTGGTTGCCACAAGGAACCAGATAGATCCGGCCGTTTTCGATGCCCTTCTGGAGACACGGAAAAAACAGTTCCGGGGCATCATCCACAAGCTGGACACGCCGAACCTGGATATTTCTTCCAGACATCTGCGGAATATGATTGCCAACCATGAATCCGTGCGCTATTATGTCACCGATTCTGTCTATGAATACATTAACAAAAACGGTTTATACAGAGGGGAGACGAACGAATTTGAAAAGCGGCAAGACTAGATGGGACACGCTGGAAGCAAAGCTGCAGAAGGCACTGACGGAGAACCGTTACCGCCACACGCTTGGGGTTACCTACACCGCCTGTGCGCTTGCCATGGTGTACGGAGAAGATCTGGATGCCGCCAGGACAGCCGGACTGCTTCATGACTGCGCAAAGTGTATCCCCAACAGCGAAAAGATCAGCATTTGCAAAAAGAAACAGCTGGATGTCACGGAATTTGAGCTGGATCATCCGGTGCTTCTTCACGCAAAACTGGGGGTTTTTGTCGCGCAGAATGAGTATGGCATTACCGATACCGGCATTCTGGACGCCATACGCTGGCACACAACCGGAAAGCCGGATATGACCCTGCTGGAAAAGATCGTTTTTATTTCGGATTATATCGAGCCAAACAGGACAAAGCAGCCGCATCTGGCGGAGATCCGGAAGACCGCATTTGCAGATATTGACCTCTGCCTGTACATGATTCTGAAAGATACCGTGGAGTATCTGAGTGAGAATCCAAAGTCCATGGACACCATGACGACAAGCGCCTATGAATACTATAAAAATGTGATCGAGAGCCGCGGTTAATCCGATATGTGCAGACAGATAATTCGCTGCAGGCAATAATAAGTACCATTCATACATTGTCGAGAAAATGACCCAAAACGGATGAATGCTGCTGAAGCATACAGGGAATACAGAAGAATTTCAGGAGAAAAAACAGATGGATCGTTCTAAAGAAATGGCCGGGCTTGCCGTCCGGGCGCTGGAGGATAAAAAAGCTATCGATGTAAAAGTGCTTGATATCGCGGAGATATCCACGCTGGCCGACTATTTTATTATAGCCAGCGGCGCAAACCGCAATCAGGTTCAGGCAATGGCAGACAACGCAGAAGAAATCCTGGGAAGAGCCGGTTATCACGCCAGAGGCGTAGAAGGCTACCGGAATGGAAACTGGATTCTTCTGGATTTCGGCGACATTGTCATACACATTTTTGATGAAGAGAACAGAGAATTCTTCTCCATTGACAGGCTTTGGAGAGACGGAAAAGAAGTAGATCCGCATGACCTGACGGATGCTGCTGCCGCGGCGGCAGAAGAGTAAAATGCCCAGATTCTTCTATAGAACAGGGGCGGAAAACGCTGAATTAATCAATCTCCTGTCATCTTTGGGGCAGGAGATTTTTCATACAGTTATTTTCATACAGCTATTCCTATACAGTTATTTTCAGATGCTTATTTTTAAGCTGTTACTTGAAAAAACGCATCACACCGATCACAAGACCCAGAATCCGCAGTTCTCCGCGGACAATAATCGGTTCCATGTAGTCATTCTGCGGCTGGAGCCGGTAATAACCATTCTCTTTGTAAAAATTCTTTACGGTGGCGGAATCATCTACAAGGGCAACGACCATATCTCCGTTGGATGCCGTGTCCGCCTGTTCCACCAGTACATAATCCCCGTCGAGAATCCCGGCATTTACCATACTCTCACCTTTGACGCGCAGCAGAAACGTCTGCTTATTAGGAAGCCTGTTCACAGGAACCGGAAAATAAGAAGTAATCTGTTCCACAGCCAGGAGGGGCTGTCCGGCCGCCACATCCCCGATAACCGGAACCATGGCAATCTCTTCGTTGTAATCTTTTTCCGGGAGAGCAGACTCTTCAGGTTCCGAAACGGCGGAAGAGGAGATTGTATCAAGACGCTCCGTCTGAAAATCCTCATCCAGAATTTCAATCGCCCTGGGTTTGCTTGCGTCCTTTCTGATATAGCCCAGCTTCTCCAGCTTTTCCAGATGCGCATGAACAGAAGAGGTGGACTTCAAATTGACGGCAATGCTGATTTCCCTGACCGAAGGAGGAAAGCCCTTTTCGATAATTTCTTTTTTCAAAAAGTCGAGAATTTCTCTCTGCTTTTTGTTTAGTGTTCCTTTTTTCTCCGCCATTCCCTAACCTCCGGTTCCCGTTTTCAAACATAGGCAAATACCCGCGCATCCGCGCAATACTCGTCCATCTGTTTTACATAATAGCATAGGGAGTGCTTAAAAGCAATCAGTTTCCGAACAAACGTTCCGAACATATGTTCTTTTTTCTCTTGACACATTTCCGGAAAGGCTGTATAGTTTAACCAGAACATATGTTCGGAACATACGTTCTGGTTTTTCCGTTTTCCGCAGTTATTTCATATCTATGTATTTGAAAAATTGGTATACCCGGAAAATAGAAGCACTCAGACAGGAGAATCCGGCGAGGGGAGGAAATGTGTATCATGGAAAAAATTCAGGATAACAATAGACAGAACACTGCAGCTGTTCATTACAGAGCTGCCTACAGAAAAGAAAAAAGAACAAACCGTCGTCTGGTACTGGCACTTATTATAATTACCTGTATTTTAGCCTTCCTGCTGATAAAGATCTCTGCCAGCTCGGCGGAAGCAGAGCGCCTGGGCAGTCAGGCTCAGAAATATTATACCAGTATAGTCGTGGAGCCGGGGGATTCTCTCTGGTCTATAGCAGAAAAGTACCGCACAGAGCAGTATTCCTCTATTTACGATTATATGCAGGAAATTATGGATATTAACCATCTGCACAGCGAAAATCTGACATCGGGAAATACAATCTGCATTCCTTATTACAAGTGATATTCTGACTCTTTTTTGGTAAGCCGTCTGTCTCCCCACAGGCGGCCTTTTTTCTCCTACATTTGTACGGTTGCGCGAACTGACACTCCGGAAGTATAATTACCACCATAAAGTCCTTTTTGGGAGCAAAAGCCGCGCAGCAGCGCGGCGGCACGTAAGTACTATTAGGATGAAAACTTTTCGTGTGAGATTTCATAGTTTCCTTAACACGTTGGAATCGGTTTTATACTGAGAGGCACTTAAAGAAACGGAGAGTAATGATGGATAACCGGATTATGCCGGAATGTGTCGTTTACGGACAGACCCTTCCGGATGCTTATCACAAGGCACTTCTTGCCCTTTCAGACCAGGGCGTGGTTACTGACTGCGCAGACTGGAACACAACACAGAAGGAAGTTTCCATGACTTTTTGTGTATCGGAACCGCTGGCGGAACCGATGATCTCAAAATGCTTCATCGGCGGACCTAAAGAGCTGGAGCAGTACCGTCAGGAAATGCTGTATGGTATTCTGGATTTTGAAGTTGAGCGGGGCAACTGGGCATACACCTATCATCAGCGTTATGCTGACCAGATCCCTTTCATTCTTGAAGAATTAAAACGCAATCCCAGCAGCCGGCGGGCAGTTATGACGATCCGCGAAAAAGAAGCAGATATGGGGAGCGATGATCCCGCATGTCTTCAGCATATACAGTATTTTATCCGTGGCGGTATGCTGTGCTGCAAGGTGCTGTTCCGGTCAAACGATGCCTGCAAGGCTGCCTATATGAATGCGTTTGCCCTGATTCAGCTGCAGAAGATGCTTGCAGACAAGCTGGGCGTAGGGATGGGTACTTATACACACCGGGCAAATTCCTTCCATTGCTATGAAAAAGATCTGCCTCTTCTGGAAGGATATGTAAATCGAATCCGGAGCGGAGAGGAAGAGGACGTAACCTTCGATTATAAAGAAGGCTGGGATGAAATGATGGAGGACGCAAAGGACGAGATCCGGAAGCAGGTAGAGATCCTGAAAAGCCAAAAAAACTAAACTTTTTTTACGCTTCTACATAAAGGCCCCAGGGGGTTATGTCGGTAATCTGCGAAAGATTAAGCTTCATAACCCTTCTGTTATCGGGCGGATAGCAAAATTCCTGGAAGAAATGGTTCATTCCGTAAAGGGCTTCCTCCTCGTTAAAATTTCCAATAATCTGCTTAATTTCTGTCAGGTTGTCATGAAGCTGTTCCGGAGACATCAGCAGAAAATCTGTGAACAGAAAATCCGCCGCAAAATATTCCATCAGCCTCCAGGGACGCCTTTTTGAGAGCGTATCTCCGCAGAAATATCCCCAGAATTTAATCCATTTGGTTCCGTTTGTATCCAGATAGACAGAAAAATAGTTTTTTTCCGAGCCTTCCTCCGGAGTTTTGAAAAGAATATCGTTTTCCAATGAAAAACCTCCTTGAAAACAGTATACGGTATCGGAATGTCCCTGTCATCATGATTTCTTTTATATTTACCGAAACTTTTTCATAATAATAAAAGGCACATTGACAACGGACGAAAGGAGCGGTATAGTTATTGGAAAAGATATCATGTCGTAAAATAATAATTTTACGACATGATACTGTATTTTCGATACCAGTTTGGTAATTATCTGACTGTCAAGCCTGATTGTCATATCCGGCATAAGCGCCGGTATGGAGGCTGCTTTTCTTTCATCATTATATCAGTTTAATTTTGAGAGGCTTCTTATGAAATATTATCAGGAACAGGATATTCTCAATATGGAAAGAATTCATGATCTGTTGGAGGCTCTTCCCGGATTTATGAGGAACTACGTCAGTTACATGGCAACCGGTTCCACATCACGGCGGACCATTATAAACTATGTGTACGATATCCGCGGCTTTCTGACCTTTCTGGCAGATTCCCGCCATATGGAGGTTTCTTCGATTACAGCGGAATATCTTTCAAAACTGAATAATTTTGATTTTGATGAATACTTTCTCCATATGGATACCTATCAGAGAAAATCCTCAAAAAACAAATCACTGGCAACAACCAACAGTGAGCCCGGAAAAGCCAGGAAATTGTCGGCGCTTAAATCTCTCTACCAGTTTCTTTTTCAGTACCAGTTAATTAGCCTGAATCCGATTGCCGGTTATAAACTGAAATTGAAAAGGAAAAAACCGGTGATTACCGCAATGAATGTAGAAGAGGTTCACTCTGTCATGAACAGTGTGGAGACAGGAGAAACCCTGAATGATCGGCAGAAAGCATTCGCCGAGAAGACAAAATACCGCGACACTGCTCTTCTGTCGCTCATGCTGAATACTGGTATCCGGGTATCGGAATGTGTCGGAATTGATATGGAGGATATTAACTGGAAAGAAAAAAAACTGAATGTTCACCGCAAGGGAGGCGGTGATGATCCGGAAGTTTATCTGAATGATCTGGCCGTTCAGTCACTGCAGGATTACATCAATATAGAACGGAAATGCGACGATCCGGACGAGCATGCGCTTTTTCTCTCCAATACCGGACACCGTATCACCGTGCGTTCTGTGGAGAGAATTGTCAAAAAATATTCACAGGGGGCTGTTCCGGGAAAACATATTACGCCGCATAAACTGCGCAGCACCTTCGGGACAAATCTTTACCAGGCAACCGGGGACATTCATCTTACCAGCAAGGCACTGAACCATTCCAGTATCGAAGTAACGGCATCTCACTATGCCGATGTAGACCGGAGGCAGCGCCAGGAAGCAGTAGAAATCATAGAAGAAAGATACGAAGGATCCTGAGCAAGACGATTGCTACGCCCCTGGAACAGTGCCATCGATGATCGATTTTGCAAGATCGTAGTCGTTTTTTCTCACATAAACATAGTACATGATTTTCTGGTTCATGTTTTCGCCAAGGCTGCCTAATAGTCCGGAACCTCTATTCGACCTCCCAAAGTCGCTACTCCTGATTTCGTATCTGATGTTGGCACTATCCAGCATTCTGATTATTTTTTGCAGCTCTATGGTATCAAAGGTTAGAAAAAGTTCTCTTTTGAAAAACATATTTTTATCTCCTTATCATGTTATTCTGCCTTTTCTTTCTGAACCATATGATGAATAACTCCTGAAATGATGCAGGATCCGGAAGTGTACAGGATAACCATCTTTCCTATTGCCCCTTGCAAAGAGGTCCCTTCAAATTGAGATATAAGGATTAAAAGAATAATTCCAAGGAAAGCCCAGATGCAAAATACAATCCTGCTTTTTTTCAAAAAAAATTTTTTCATGAAGAATCACCTCCCTCAGGAATTGATTATAAAACAAATTACAAGGATGATTTTCTCTACCCCAATACTAGCATAAAACATCGTTCCATGCATTATGCCGAATCAGGAATCCTGTTCTTAGAAAAGTTTTTTCTCACATAAAAAACAGAGCAGAGGCTCCTGCCCCTGCCCAATTATTAATGTTCAAATCATTTTATTTTCGTAATCATAATTCATATTTTTTTCTCATGCCAACAATCATATCGTCAGCATCCCGAATTCTCCCCTCATCTGCTGCTCTGTTGGACTTTGCCAGTTATTCATAAAATTGCTCTTCGTTAAGAGGTACATATAATCAGATTCAGCTGATGTCCGGATCAATCAGCGTGATCGGGTGCTTGATTCCCTCCTCCTTCAGCTTTATGGCTTCTTTGATAACCGCGATGCACCCGTCAAACCCCAGAATTCCGCTGTCCAGGCAGAGATTGTAGCTGTTTGCGGCACCCCAGTCCCGGCTTGTGTAGTAATTGTAGTAGCTGGAACGGCTCTTGTCATTTTTCCGTATCCGGTCACGCGCCTTGTTGTCACTCAGATCATACAGGCTGGAAATACGCTTTACCCGAAGCTCCGTATCCGCATGGATAAAGACGCTGAGCAGGTTCGGATCCTCCGCAAGAGCATAATCCGCGCATCTTCCGATGATGACGCAGGGACCTTCCTTCGCTATTTTTTTGATAGTGTTGTACTGCGCCAGGAACACTTTCTGGCTGAGCGGCATCTCACTTAAGGTATTGGAGGAATAGCCGAAGCTGTAGGTATCCATGACCAGGGAATACAGAAAACTGCTGGTCGGCTTTTCGTCCTGATTTTCAAAGATTTCCTTGCAGAGCCCGCTCTCTTTGGCGGCCCTTTCCAGAAGTTCTTTGTCGTAGTAGGGAATACCCAGATCAGACGCAAGCCTCTTTCCGATCTGATGTCCGCCGCTGCCAAATTCACGTCCAATCGTAATAATGGTTTTCATAGGGAACCTCCTTACCTAAAGGAAATACGATGTTCTTCTGATAAACGCATTATAACACACTTTTTGTAAGATTTGCACATAAATTATTCTGTCAGGGCAATATTTTCAGAAGTTTTTGAAAATATTCCGGCAGCTCCGCGGTGCATTCCAGATATTTTCCGGTTCCCGGATGGATAAATCCCAGCGTCATGGCATGAAGCGTCTGTCCCTCCAGTCCCTTTACCGGGCATCTGGCGGGACCGTAAACCGGATCTCCCAGTACCGGGTGGCCGATGTGCGCCATATGAACCCGAATCTGGTGCGTGCGCCCGGTCTCCAGTTCACATTCGATATAGGAATACTCCTTCATGGTCCGCAGAACCGTTACATGTGTGACTGCCGGCTTTCCGAAGGCGGCATCCACCACGGTCATTTTTTTGCGGTCATTTTTATCCCTTCCGATATTGCCGCGCACACAGAACCGCAGCTCTTTTCCGTCCTGCCCGGCACTCTCCCACTCGCAGGTAAGGAAAGGACGCTCTTTGGGGCTGACGGCCTGCGGAAGTTTGTCCTCCCGGAAGCATCCGTGTACAATGGCCCGGTATTTCCGATGAATGCTGTGGACAGCCAGCTGTTCCGCCAATGCGCGGTGGGTGCGGTCATTTTTGCATACGACAAGGGCTCCTGTCGTGTCCCGGTCAATCCGGTGGACAATACCCGGCCGGAGTACCCCGTTAATACCGGAGAGAGAGCCGCGGCAGTGATACAGAAGCGCGTTGACAAGTGTATGCTCCATGTGCCCGGGAGCCGGGTGGACAACCATTCCCTTGGGCTTGTTGACTACCAGAAGATCCTCATCCTCATATAAAATATCCAGCGGAATATTCTCCGGCTGAATATCCGGTTCCCTGTCATCCGGAAGGGAAAGGAAAACCTGGTCGTCTTCTTTCACCCGGAAGCTTGCGCGGACGGGCTTCTGCCCCACCAGAACACCTCCGTTCCTGATCAGCTTCTGCACGTACGACCGGGAGAGCTCCTCCAGATGGTCCGTAAGAAATGTATCTATTCTGCTGTTATCGTCTTCTGCCGTTACGTTCAGACTGATGGTCCGCATAGAATCAGGCCGCCTTCTTTTTCTTCAGGAAATCCAGATCATTGTCCCTGTAGTGGAACAGAATCAGGATAATCAGGGAAATCACCGACAGGGTGACGTAGATGTCCGCCACATTGAACACAGGAAAATCTATCACGACAAAGTAGATAAAATCCACCACATATTTGGAGACCACCCGGTCAATCAGATTCCCGCAGGCTCCGGCAGCCAGTACCAGCAGCGTGAGAATCAGCGGACGCATTCTTCTGGTTTTGGGAACCTTTCTCATAAAGAGAATAATCAGGATCAGAAAGACCGTTGTCAGCACATAGAAAAACCCCTGTCTGTTCTGGAGCATGCTGAAGGCCGCTCCCCGGTTCTCCAGATACTGAAGCTGCAGAATGCCCGGTATCAGGACGGCGGGAGGCTGGTTTTTCAGATAAATCACAGCAAGATGTTTGGTAAACTGGTCGATCAGGACCAGGGCAAAGACAAACAGAACCATGCCGGCGTACAGAAGCGGAGCGGAATATTTTTTTTGTTCAGAACTCATTTCCATTTTCACCCTCAAGGTATCATCCGCCGGCTTAAAAACCGGCGGTATCGCAGCCAGACGCAGAAAGAAGCAGGCTGTTATGCAAGACAACAAAGACATTGCAGGCAGACACAGAGGCCGGCTGTTACACAGCACAGTGGCGGCATTACAGTCAGACGCACAGGCCGACTGTTACCGGCAGAGGACAGCGGCGGCATCCAGCAGTTCGCTGTCCGATACATTTTTATCGATATAGGCATCTCCGATCTGATGAAGCAGAATAAACTTTATTTTTCCGCCCTCCATCTTTTTATCCGATTTGGAGGCTTCCACGATCTCTTCCGGGGTAAGGCCGCTTACCGAATCCGGAAGCCCGTAGAAAAGGCAGACCTCGCAGATCTTCCGAAACGCCTCCTCAGGTATCCCTCCGCGCCGGAGCGACAGCCAGGAAGCCCCAATCATGCCGATCCCGACGCACTGTCCGTGCAGCAGGGAAAAACCGCTGCATTTTTCCACAGCGTGGCCGAGCGTGTGACCGTAATTCAGGATTCCACGGATTCCCCTTTCGGTGGGATCCTCTTCCACAACCGCTGCCTTGACCTCGCAGCAGGCGCGTATCACATGGATCATAGCAGCGGGCTCTCTGGCCTTCACCGCGGCGCGGTTCTCATCCAGATAGCGGAAAAGCTCCGCATCCCGGATCAGAGCCGTCTTGATGACCTCCCCCATGCCGGAAACAAACTGGTTCTCCGGGAGGGTGCGCAAAACCGACATGTTCATATAGACCAGCCGCGGCTGATGAAAAGCCCCCACCATGTTTTTATACTTCTGGAAATCCACGCCCGTCTTGCCGCCGACGCTGCTGTCAACCTGCGCCAGAAGCGTGGTCGGCACCTGGATGAAGTCGATCCCCCGTAAATAGGTGGCCGCCGCAAACCCGGCCAGATCTCCGGTCACGCCTCCGCCGAGGGCGACAAGCAGATCTTTCCGGTCAAAATGCTTTGCCACCAGAACCTGATAGATGTCAGAAACAGTGGCCAGATTTTTGCTCTCTTCTCCGGCCGGAAAGACGAAGGACTCCAGGGTCGGAACCCATCCGTCCAGCGCGTCCAGAACCTCTTCCAGATACAGATCTGCCACCGTACTGTCCGCCACAACACAGACCCTGGAAGGATGCAGATCCGGTATTTCCCGCAGGGCTTTCTGCAGTCCGGCAAAGCTGTGTTCCCAGAGAATCGGATAAGAAAAACCGTCCCCCTTATTCATTCTTTTTACTGTTATAGAAGCTGTTTCCGACCGATCTGTCATTTTTATCACCTCATAAAAGAAGAGCACCAGAGAGATTTTCGGCTGTCTGATGCTCTGTTTTTCTGTTTTTATTTCCTATTATTTCATTCTCAGAAGGAGGTACGCATGGACGGAATGGCCCCGTTCAGCAGATCCTGAATGTCCCCGGTAATCTCCACATCCGCAGGCGTCAGGATGAAGATAAAGCTGGATACCTTCTGCAGGCCGCCGTTTATGGCATAGCAGGAACCGGAGGAGAAATCAATGATTCTCTGCGCCAGTTCCACATCCAGTCCCTCCAGATTCAGCACAACCGTGCAGTTGGAAAGCAGGGTGTCCGCGATTTCGCGGTAATCCTCCACCTTGGTGGGCTTGATCACACAGACCTCCATCTGGGCGGCAGGCGCGGCGGATTTTTTGCTCCGCATGGGAGTAACCTTCTGAGAGGATGTTTTCGGTTTTACATAAGTGTAGTTGGTTGTCTTCGGCTCCGGTCTGGTTTTCAGAACAGGAGCTTCCTCGTCCCTGTCAGCCGGTTCTTCTTCGGGCTCCTTTTCCTTCTGGGAAGAAGTGCGCTTAAAGAAATGCTTCTTTTCCGGTTCTTCTTCCTCGAAGTCGTCGTCATCGAAGAATTCATCCTCGTCTTCATCATACTCATCATTCAGACGTACCGCATCCAGAAACTTATCAAATAAACCCATTGTTTAATTCTCCACATTATAATTTCGCGCCCCGAAGATGCCGGTTCCGACACGGACCAGTGTAGCGCCCTCTTCGATGGCGACTTCATAGTCATTGGTCATTCCCATGCTGAGCACATTCATGTTTACATTATCAATATTTTCTCCTGCGATGTCAACACTTAATTGTCTGAGGGTACGGAACACCGGGCGGTTCTCTTCCGGATCCGGGACATAGGGAGCGACTGTCATCAGCCCTTCAACCCGCACATTCGGAAGTTCCGCGATTTTCCTTACCAGAGCCGGGGTGTCCGCAACGGTTAGCCCGAATTTGGAATCCTCTCCGGCCACATTGACCTCCAGAAGAACCGGGATCACACGATTATGCTTTGCGGCCTCCTTCTGAATGGTCTGAGCCAGCTCCCAGGTGTCTACCGAGTGGATCATGGCGACCGTTCCGGCAATATATTTCACCTTGTTGCGCTGCAGGTGGCCGATCAGGTGCCAGCGTATGTCGTCCGGGAGCTGGGGGATTTTGTCCTTCATCTCCTGTACCTTGTTTTCGCCGAAGTCTCGCTGTCCAAGGCCGTAGACCTCCCGCAGCATCTCTACCGGTTTTGTCTTGCTGACCGCGATCAGCGTGACCTCGCTTCTGCTGCGTCCTGCTTTTCTGCACGCCTTCTCAATGTTTGCCTCTACTGCTTCATAATCATCCTTAATCATTCCTGTCACTGTCCTTTCTGTCAGGCTGTCTGTCCGATGATTACCGTATTTTCCTTTATATTCTCCGCGTCCTTGATGATGTAATCGTACTGGGAAATCCCGTAATCGGTTCCTGCCGCTACCAGGCAGTATTCGTCATTCTGGTCTATGATCTGCACCTTGCGGAAATCCGCGTACCCCTTGTTGACACAGTATACGCCTTCCAGGGAAGCAGTCTCCCCGATGGTATAAGTGGCGTTAGTGTCCGGCTGGATAATGACATCTCCCTTGTTGAAATCCGCCTTGTCCACGTAGTAGCACGAGACTGTGCCGCCCGACGACGAAGAGACGGAATCGGAAGAAACACTCTCCCCTCCGGATGCGGAGGCCGAAGAGGAATCCGTGTCAATGGCTGCGTCGGCCAGCTCGTACAGCTCTGTCTCGACAAAGGTGGTGGATTTGTTTCCCTTTTCGTCCGTGGTTTCCACCAGGAATCCCTGCTCTCCGTTTTCCCCTCCGGAGGTCAGGAAGGCGGCCGGAATCAGGTAGAAGTCCTTATGGACAATGGATGTCAGCGGAAGCTTCAGCCCGCTCTGGGTGTTTGTGACCAGCTCGATATCCAGGTAACGGTCATTGGCGTAGCGGATCATTCCGCGGTAAAGAAGAACCTGGCAGTATTTCTGCCCGTCCGTCTCAAACAGATTGACGTCTCCGTTCTCCGTGTTCTCATCCTTCGCGAACCGCACCTTCACGGTGTCTAGCTGCGCCAGGGTGTCATACTGGCTGTCCGTCACCGGGAAAACCAGGGACCAGTTTTCATCGGTTACCAGACGGTAGACCCCGTCCCCCGCTTTTACCGTGTCCTCCGTGCGCAGGGATGTTTTTTTATAGGATTTGGAATCAAAACTGTCCGCGGTAATCTGGTCTACCGTCAGCCCCTCCATGCCGTCGGAGGTATAGCACACAATTCCGTCCCCGTCGGCGTATACGGGGCTTCCGCTCTTTGTGGAGGCCTGAGAATCATCCTGGGAAGCAGCCGAGTTCAGCGAATACTTAAAGTCGTAGACCGAGTGGAAATCACTTCCCGTGTAGGATCTGGAATATTTGGAGGCAAGCTCCCGCAGGGCGTCGGTATTTTGTTCGGTCACTGTTCCGGACGTTGTGCTTTCCTGTGTGTCCGTGATGCTGCAGACGGCGGCGCCTTTTTTGGCCTTCGTCAGCTCCGCGTCATAATACCTGACATATCCGTCGGCCGTGGAATTTACCACATGCTCGGTCCGGAGTGCCAGCGCGGTATAGGTCTGATTTCTGGAAAGCGTCCCGGATGTCACCAGGTACGGTGTGATCCGGTCGGATGCCAGATACAGAAAAAGGGTGATGACCAGGTACACGGCGAGCGCGCCGAAAATAACCGTCCCGATATTCAGATTAAAGCCACGGCGTTCCTTCAAAACTGCTTAACTCTCCATCTTCCGTAAAAAACGTATCAGGGCAAGGGATGTGTACCTGACACTTCCTAGCATTTTATCATTTTGCCGGTTTCTGTGCAAGGCAGGAAAAAGGAGGCCGCTGCCTTTTGTGGTAAAAAGCAGCAGCCCCCTGCCAAAGCTTTATCAGGACCTGTTACAGCGCGATCAGGACTTTTTCCTGTGCCAGAGGACTGAGTTCCTCTTTGTCCATGGACACGCTCAGGATGAAATTCACGTTAAACTGCTGGCTGATGGTCTCCAGCTGTGTCAGGCAGTCATCAATTTTATCGTGGCTGTCCTCCAGTTTTGCTACTTTCAGGAAACTGTCGAGGTACATATCTTCCAGATCATGGTCTTGCGAGAGAATCCCGCAGAGAAATCCGACAAATTCGTCACTGTTTTTCAGTGGGAACATGGATGCGTCAATCAGACGGATTTTATTGTTCAGCTCAAACATATGTTTTGAACTTTTGTCGATATAAACGATATTGCCGTTTGCTTCTTTTATGGCAGCATTGACATGATCAAGCAGAGCCTTTGTTTTGCCCTTTCCTTTTTTTCCCACAATTAACTGAACCATAGCAATTTCCCTCCTGGATGATGATATTTGAAATCCTTCCGTGTCGCGAATGTATGCCGGGGAATTTCTTCTGTTAAGAAAGATTATAGTGTAATTGCATAAAATACGCAAGGTAAAAAAAGATGCTTTTATGCAAAATCAACTGCCTATCAGAGACAGTAGGCTGATCATCTCGGTATAGAGATCTTCGGTGTTCCAGGCGCCCATCAGAATTGCCATATAGGTGCCGCCGGACTGGCTCTGGACGACCAGGGCAAGGCAGCTGCCGGCCTCGCTGGTGGTTCCGGTCTTGCTGGCAAGAATCCGGATGCCGTTTGGCAGGCCGTAAGTTCCGGTGATAAATTCATCGGTAGCGTATTCGCTGATGGTGCCGGTGGTGCCGTCGGCGTGCTGTACCTTGGTCTGATAACCGTTCATCTGGGATGCCTCGGTGTACTCGGAATGCTGATAGACCGCGTTCATCATCAGATAAACATCGTACACGGAGGTATAGTGGTTTTCGTCCTGAAGTCCGTCCGGGTTGGCAAAATGTGTCTCCGTCATTCCAAGTTCCTGCGCTCTGGTATTCATCATTTCCACAAATTTGTCCACGGAACCGCCGATGGTCCGCGCGATGGCCATGGCAGCGTCGTTGGCGGAATAGATGACCAGAAGGTGAAACAGCTGGTCCAGCGTCACCGTGTCCCCCGCCTTCAGATCGGAGACCTGCGCGTCCTCTTCCAGATCAAAGTCCGCCTCTGTCATTGTGACGGTCTGGGACAGGTCGCCATTCTCCAGACACAGAAGCGCAGTCATGATTTTGGTAATGCTGGCGGGGTAAATCTCCCGGTAAATCTCATTAGCGTACAGGGCTTCCTGCTTATCCAGGTCAAAAAGGAGAGCCTGCTCGTCGTCATGCGCCAGTTTCAGCTGGTCTGTATTGACATTGGCATCGGAAACCACCAGATTCGAGGCAAAGGGTTCCGCTTTCATCAGAGCAAAGGAATCCAGATCCTCCGCCCCGTTTTCACAGGCCAGATCATAGGCAGACGGCAGAGAGGCGGCATTTGCGCTCTTTTGCCGGACGGTAGAAAAAATACCTGCAGCAAGCAGCACGGCCGCAAGAATAGCGATCAGGATATTCCGGATGAGCCTGCGGCGTTTTCTCCGTCTTCTGTTTTTCCGGCGCACAGATGCAGACATCTCGTCCGCCACTCTTTTTGTTTTTTCAGAACTTGATGGCATGGAAAGACCTTTCATACAAATTTCCGGAAGAAAGTTTGACAGCGATTTCTTTATTTTTCTTCTGAAGTCCGACATTCAGAACGACTCCCATTCCTATATAAAGGCTGATCAGGGATGTCAGGCCATAGCTGACAAAGGGCAGCGTGGTTCCTGTGTTCGGGAGGATACCACAGGCAACGCCGATGTTGATGAAGCTCTGGAGCGCGATCAGGGCGCCCATCCCGTCGCAGAACAGCTTTCCTCCCAGATTTCTTGCCCGAGCCCCCGTCCGGAAACAGAGGATGACGATAAGCGTCAGAAGCAGGATGATGAACAGGCAGCCGACAAACCCAAGCTCCTCTCCTGCCACGGCAAAAATAAAGTCGTTCTGGGACTCCGCCACGAAATTTCCCTTGTTCACGGATGAGACATCGTTATTATTCAGACCCTTCCCGGTAATCTGGCCGGATCCGATGGCCATGACGGAATTCTCCTGCTGCATGGCGGTCTCGGAATACTGGTCATTCTCCGGCTCCAGGAAAGTCATGATCCTGCTCTTCTGATAGTCATCGACAATCGGAAGATCCGTCTTTGTAATCAGAAGGAACAGGCCCAGAGCCAGGGGAACAATAACCGCCAGGATGGTCAGGATCCTCCGATATGACAGACCCGCGGAAAAATACATGGCAATGAAAATCAGTGAGATGGTAATTGTATTTTTCAGATCCGGCTGACGTAAAATCATGACCAGAGGGACACCGGCCAGCAGAACCGCCGTGCCGATGGTTTTCCAGGTACTCAGATTTTCCTCCTTTTTCATAAAGAAATCGGCGAAAAACAGGATCAGCAGAATTTTACAGAGCTCCGTGGGCTGCAGTGTAACGCCTCCGACCTCGATCCATCGGGCCGCCCCGTGGCTGGCAATACCGATCACCAGAACCAGCAGAAGCAGCGCCAGGGTAATGCCGTACAGAGCCCAGGAAAAATGAAGAATCCAGTTGTAGTCGATCAGGGAGACAACAACCATCAGGATTGCGCCGAAAATAACACCGGCCATCTGCCTTCCCTGCAGGGAGGAATCCGCGGACCCTACCAACAGGATTCCGATCACGCTCAGCACGATCAGAGCGGCGCAAAGGATAAAATTATAGTTTTTCAGCTGATATTGATGCAGCATAGCGCTCTCACTCCTTTTGCAGCTTTTAAAGGCTCCTCTTAATCCTGGGAAATTGTCGTGTACATATCCGAGGTATCTGCCGTTCCGGTCAGGATATCCTCTGCATCTTCATATCCGAAGTAATAGTTCAGCACATCCCTCGCTATCAGGGACGCATTTCTGGATGTATACCCGTAGGGAATCCGGACCGCATAGGCTACATCCGGGTGTTCCGAATCGTTACTGTCCGTAAATCCGATTGCCAGTGCGTGGTTTGCTTTTACCATGGACTCCTCTGCGGTTCCGGTCTTTGTGTAGACCGTGCCGCCAAACCCTCTCCAGACCGTATCGGAGGTTGTGGCGTTCATCATGCCCTGGTCGATCAGATTCCAGGTGTTGGAAGAGAAATTGCAGGTGTTTTCCACGGTCGGATCACTTGCGGTTTCTTCGCCCGAACCGGAATCCACAATTTTCTGTACCAGATTCAGGTTATAGGCGGTTCCCTGGTTGGCTATCGTAGACGCGTACCGGGCCAGCTGCGTCGTGGTATACTGGTGCGTGCCCTGCCCGATGGCGGAGGGAATGGCAAGGTCATCGGAAACATTCGGCTCCGATTCGGAGAGCTGGATTCCTGTCGTCTTGTCCAGACCGAAGTAAGAAGAATACTGATGCAGATAAGAAAGCTCCTCGCTCTGCCGGTATTCATTCTTGTCATTCTTCTCTCCCAGCCAATAGCCCACCTGGCAGAAATAGACGTTGCAGGACTGTCCCATGGCGTCTACAAGATTCAGATTTCCATGCCCGGATGTGTACCAGCAGTGGACATAATCCCCCTCGTCCAGGAAGCCCTCGCCGAAAACGCCGGTGCAGTTAACCAGCGTGGAGGAGTCAATCACGCCCTCCTCCAGTCCGGCCGCCGCAACCACAGGCTTGTAGGTGGATCCGGGAGCCGTCAGCTGCTGGGTCGCCTTGTTGTAGAAAGGCGAGGATTTATCCACGGTCAGCTGATAGTAGTAATCCGTATCCATGTTATTGGAAAGCCGGTTGTTGTCGTACCCCGGATAGGTCACGCAGGCCTTTACCGCCCCGGTGTCCGGGTCGGTGACGACCATGGATCCGGAACAGGTGTCCAGTGCCAGCTGGGCCGGCGTGATTTCCAGCTCTTTGATCTTGGCAATCATAAAGTCACTGGCAGACAGATTTCCTGCCTGGAACGAAGCATAATCCTGATCATTGTCCGCGGAGAGCACGCCCTGCTCATAGAGCATCTTTACGATTGCGTCCGGGCTCAGCGTATCCTCCTGCAGAAGATATTTGTAAATCAGCTTCTGGAACCCATTGTCCGAAAGCAGATGATCCTGTATGTAATTCAGGACAGCCTGGTAGATTTCATCCGATGTCAGATATTCAGCCGAGACATTGTCCAGCTTGCCCAGGTCGATCCAGTTATTGTTCACTGCCTCGGTCAGAAGAGCCTTCAGGCTGACCGAACCGTCTGTGGTATATGCCTGGTAGACATCGTTTGCCGAGTCAATCAGAGAGGTGTTGACAATCCCCTCTTCGGAAGTCAGGAAGGTGCCGTACAGGTAGCTCATGTACTCCTGCTGCTCATCCGAAAGACCGCTCTGATTTTTAGGGCTGTCCGAAGAAAGCTCCGAAAGCATCCAGCTGATGACCTGGCTGCCCTTTTCCTGCATCTTGCTGTAGGCGTCCTTTTCCGTGTCGGTGGCGTCCGCCCCGCTGAATCTGCTGATGTCGATGACATTGTTGTCCAGAAGCGCAAAATAGACGTCATAAATCGGGATCGGGATAAACTGCGTCTGGTCCCAGTCCGTGAGATCCACGCTTTTTTCGTTTACAATGGTCAGCGCCAGAATGCCGGCAATTCTCTGTTCCAGAATTTTGTAGATCGCGGACTGAAGGTCGGAGTCGATGGTCAGATACACATCCTTCCCCTGGACGGGGTCCACCTTGGAATCGGTGTTCTCGGACAGGACACGCCCCAGGTTGTCCACGACAACCTCTTCGCTTCCGTTTGTTCCCTGCAGGACACTCTCCATGGATTTTTCAATTCCTGCCTTGCCGATCACGGAGGTGCTGGAATACTGGTCACTGGTCTTGGTAAGCTCATCCAGTTCCTCCTGGGAGGGCGCCCCGGTGTAGCCGAGGACAGGCCCCATGGATTCATCCGTCGTATAGACCCGGATATAATCTTCCGCAATATCCACGCCCGGCAGGGTGTCGCTGTTCTCCTTGACGTCGGCGACCGTTTTGTCCGATACGTCTTTGGCGACTGTTACCTGCATGTAGCGCTGGAAGCTGATCAGGCTGAGCTGGTACCGCACGATGCAGATATCCAGCGTCTCCTGCTTTGTCAGCTCTGTGGGAAGGCCGCTTTCCTGCAGCTCCTGCGCGGTGAACGGCGGGTCGTAAATAAGGCCGTAATAGTCCTCGCTGCAGAGATCAGACATGATTTTATCCGCGTCCGCGTTTCTTTCCTCCGCAGAGAGCTCATCCACCGTCTTATACCCGTAAATATCTGCGCGGAAACGGTTCAGTGTTGTGTCGTTTTTGGTATCAAACGCATAGTTTCCGTCGGCATTCAGGGTGATATGAAAATCCTGCGTCAGTGTGTCCCCGTTGTCCCGGATCATTTTTGTAAGGCGGTAGATTTCTCCGTTCAGGGCGAGATTTTTCTCCCGCATGGTGTTGTAGGATTCATTGTCCTCGATGGTCACGCAGTTTGCCAGCTTGTTGTAGGCAAGAAGCTTTCCGTTGCAGTCATAGATATTCCCCCGGCTGCTTTTCAGTGTCCTGGTTTTTGTTGTCTTTACCGTATAATTATCCGCGTAGTCGGCTCCGTTTATGACCTGCAGATTAAACAGACGCGCCACAAGAGCCGCCGACATGCTGAAGGAAATCAGCAGAAGGATCAAGGAACGTCTGGAAAAAAACTTCTGTAATGCGCGAATTACTTTCTTAGCCAAGGTGACTGTTGCTCCTCCAGTTCATGAACCGCAATTTTCCTGTTGAAGAAATAAAAAATACCGTAAAGCGGAATGGTCAGAAGCATGGTAAGCACCGTCTGCGGAAGAATGGTTCCGAACAGGCAGGAGAAAAAGCTCTCCCGGCCATGCCTCAGGGAAAACACCAGATAGTATGCCAGCCGGTAAACAAACTCTCCGGCGGCCGCCATCACCATGGGAAGCTTTACATTTTCGCTGAAAAAAACATCATAGGTTCCTCCTGCCAGATAGCCTGTCAGGGTAAACAGCAGCGCCGAAAACCCCAGAAACGGCATATAGCAGAGATCCGCCAGAATGCCGCAGATCATGCCGAACAGCATGCCTGACCTCCGGCCTCTCATAAAGGCCATGGAAACCACAAGAATCAGCAGCATATCCGGCGTATAGCCGATCCGGATGACCACCGGCCAGGTACTCTGCAGAAGAAACGTGCAGAAAATAAACAGGCCAAAGGTTAGTATCTTTCTCATGGGGTTCCCTCCGTACCGGACTGTGAGGAAACCTGGGAGTCCGCGGCCGCGCCGGATGTGCTGCTGACAGACTCCGCGGCATTTCCGGCAGCTGCCTGTCCGTCTGTACTTTCGACGTCTGCCGTCCTCTTCGTGGTCTGGATAACCAGGACGTCTGTAATATGCTGAAAGTCCACCGCCGGGATCACCGTTCCGGTTTTCTGCAGATGGTTGGCATCCTCCTCAATGGAATCGACATAACCGATCAGGATTCCCGGAAGATATTTGTCGCTGATGTAAGAAGTAACGACTTTGGAGCCGGCGACAACATCGTTGTCTGTCACAAGCTCGGAAAGCTCCATTTTATTCTGCCGGATCAGATCCAGGCTTCCGGAGACAATGCAGTTGTCCTGTGTGCTGAGGATCGTCGCGCTGACATTGTTTGAGTCGTCGATGATGCTGCGCACGGTCGCCCAGTGTCCGCCGGTTTCCGTAACAATCCCGACAAGGCCGCCGTCCGCAAGGACGTTCATCCCCGTCTCTATACCGTCGCTGCTTCCGCGGTTGATGGTAAAGGAAGAAAACCAGGATCCGGATTCGCTGGCAATGACCTGCGCGGCGACCTTGTCGTAATCCGCGTAGCTTTTGTCCAGCTTATAGAGAGCCTGAAGCTTCTCCAGTTCCTGTGTGTCTTCCGTTAAAAGCGTGTTCTGCTCCTCCAGCTGGGTAATCCTGCTCTGCAGCTGCTCGTTTTCCTGCGTCAGCTCCTCAGTGCTCTTGCGGGCGGAATGCTGTCCCGCCAGAAAGCTCCCGGCTTTGCTGATCCCGTTCTGCAGCGGGCTGACAATCGTCTGAAAGACACTCCGGACCGGCGCCACAGGAACAAAACTGGAGGCGGTGGCCGCGATCAGACAGATACAGGCAATAATCAGAACAGCGAGAACATGTTTATTTTTCATCAGATGATTCTTTTTATTCATGGAACCCTCGTACCGGTCGTTCCGGATTTTCTCATACCGTGTTTCTGGAAGGGTCAATCGCCCAGTGCCGCATTTCCGGACGGCGGATCAGAATCCGGATGCCCTGGATGGTGCTCATCCCGTAATACTGGGAAATCCTGACCGGATATTCCAGCTGGCCGCGGAAATACTGGTCGATGCCGGGTATTCTGGCGCTTCCGCCGGTCAGGATAATGCCGTCCCTCTGGATGCTTGCCTGAACCTGGGGAGGGATGCGGTCAATAAACTTCCGGATTTCATCTGCCAGCAGGAGACATTCGTGGCGGACCATCCGTGTAACCGTATGGGCGGATACGATGCCGTCCCGCGGAAGCCCGCTGCTCCGGTCCAGTCCGTAGACTTTTCTTCCCTCGCTCGGCTCCTGGCGGAAATCCGTAAGGACAAACTTCAGCCTCTGAGCCGTCCTGCTGCTGATCAGAAAATTATTTTTATGAAGAACGCCCTCGCGGACGGCCTGGTCAAACTGCATGCCGCCAATAGGAACCAGACGGTTAATGATGACCCTTTCGTCCGCCAGCACGGAAAGCTCCGTGCTCTGCGCGCCCAGGTTGATAATCATGGTCCCCTTCGTGTGGTGGAGGGGGACGCCGACCGCGATCGCATCCGCAATAGGCTTTTCCACCAGAAAAACGCGCGAGCGGCGCAGCCGTCCCTTCTGGGCGATCGAGGCATAGGCTCTTTTTTCAATTTCAGTCAGATCCATGGGAACAGAGAAATAAAGGGTCGGACGAGAACCTGTGTAGGTTGTGTTCCGGCGCAGAAGAGTGTGCAGAACCGCCTCCGTCATCAGAATGTCGTTGATCCGGCCGTTGCTGACCGGACGGATGATCCGGACGTCGGACGGTGCCTTCTCGAACATGGAGTACGCGTCGTTTCCGACGGCAAAAACCTGATTTCCATTCCGAAGAGCGATCATGGTACTTTCCTGTGTGATATGATCTGCTTTCTGGTCATAGATCTTCACCATACCGGTTCCGAGATCAATACCGTAGGAATTTTCCAAACGCATGAATGAAATACCCCTTATCTGTCAGAACATGTCCCGCACCCGCCGTCCGCGATCTCCGGCATAATGCTGACATATTCCCTGTCTCCGATCACAATGTGATCCAGAAGCGCAATGCCGAGGTTCTCCCCTTCCGCGGCAATCCGCCTGGTCACTTCGATATCCTCCCTGCTCGGCTGCGCGCTCCCGCTGGGATGATTATGCACCAGAATAATCCGGACCGCATGATACTCCAGCGCGGCGATAAACACCTCGCGGGGAGAAAGCAGGGAACAGTTCACTGTTCCTCTGCTTACTTCCACTTCTCCCAGAAGCTGGTTTCTGGAATCCAGCATCATGCACAGGACAACCTCCTGTTCCAGATGACGCATATCTTCCATATAATACTCCGCTATTGTTTTGGAATTGTGAAAATCCAGCTTCTTTTTTGCTTCTCTCCCCGAAATCCTGCGGGAGAGCTCTCCGACACACAGAATCTGAACCGCCTTGACCTCTCCGATGCCGGGAAGTTTCTTCAGCTGCTCCGGCTTCAGGTGCAGCAGTCCCGTCAGCCCGCCCTCATAGGGACAGAGGCTTAACAGCTGCCGGGCCAGCTCCACAGACGAACAGCCGCGTGTTCCGCAGCGCAGGACCACGGCCAGCAGTTCCGCGTCTGTAAGAGCCGCGGCTCCGTGCTTCAGACATTTTTCATAGGGACGCTCCTGTTCCGGAATGTCCCTGATGCTGCGCATATCCTTTTGCTCCATAGGTGCTCCTTGTCTACTCTCTTTCAGACACAGAGTACCGGGAACTCATTTTAACATAAATACCGGGGGATGTGTAGAACAACTTCTGCACTGCCCGAAAATCCCGTTCCGTGGGTCAAAGGAACCCGGAGCTCCCTCAGGTACGGATGATCACAGGTTCACCGTCCGTCATGATCACGTTTTCATAAACATCGGCATTCTTTCCGCTGTACAGGTTCCGGTATGTGCCGTCCGGAAGCTGCACCGAGACGGAGGCTGCCCCGTGAAGCGGGAAAATCCCGGTCAGTTTTTCTTCTCCGCAGACATAGGAGGCGACAATATTCTTCTCGTCCGGCGTACTGACAGAGAAGGCTCCCTCGCGGAAGACGCGGTCTTTCCTCTTGAGTCCGGAGAGCAGGCGGATCTCTTCGGTCAGGTCGGCTGTGCCTTTCCAGTCCACGGTGTCCCGGTCAAACAGCGAGGGGTGGTGTGTCACTCCCTTTTCCTGTCCGGCATACAGAAGGGTGGTTCCCTTGGCAAAATACAAAAAAGCTGTCCAGCTCCGGAGCGCCTGCTCGTTCGGAATCAGCGCGGCCGCCCGGTTCCGGTCGTGGTTTTCCAGATTGCGCAGCTTGATGTAATTCTGACCGTAGATCCATTCCTGGCGGTTCATGGCCTCCAGATAGACGGACAGCGGGGCTTTCCCCAGCATGGCATCGCTCATTTCTTTGCTGATATCATAATCGTAGCAGATGTCAAATGCCTGATACAGTTCGCTGTCGGAGGAAACCGGTATTCCCCTTTCCCGGTTCCAGAGGATAAAGCGCGGCTCCACCGATTCTGCGATCCACACCATTCCGGGATGAACCTTTTCCACCTCTTCCCTTGCCTTCAGCCAGAAGGAAAGCGGGACCATTGGCGCGACATCGCAGCGGAACCCGTCAAAATACTCCGCCCACATCTTCAATGTTTCAATCTGGTAGTCCCAGAGCTCCGGATGAGAATAATCCAGGTCCACAATATCCGACCAGTCTCCGATCCGGTTTCCCAGGCTTCCGTCCTCCTTGTGGTAAAACCATTCCGGATGCTCTGCGGCAAGTACGGAGTCCGGGGACGTGTGGTTATATACAACGTCCAGGATGCATTTCATGCCGAGCTCGTGAATGGCGTCGGTCAGCGCCCTTAAATCCTCCATGGTCCCGTACTCCGGGTTGACCGCCCGGTAGTCCCGGATCGCGTAGGGGGAGCCCAGGGTTCCCTTCCGGTTCTTCACGCCCAGGGGCTGGATCGGGAGAAGCCAGATGTAATCCACGCCCAGCGACTGAATGCGCGGCAGATCCTCCTGCAGACGGCGGAACGTCCCCTCCCTGGAATAATTGCGGACAAACACCATATACATCACACGGTTTCTTAAATCGAGATTCGTCTTTTCTGCCATGACATGCTCCCTTCTGTTCTCTTTCTGTTTCTTCTGCGTCACTGTGCCTTTTCCGGTTTCCGGGAAGGCACAGCCGCGTCCCCTATCATAAAGAACGGTTTCCGCTTCTGTCAACAAAAAACCGCTTCTTCCTCCATCCTTCACGTCTGGGGAAAAAGCGGCTCTTTCAGTCAGATCAGAATTTGATGCCCATCTGGCGAAGATCTTCCTTTACCTCGTCATACATGGCCTGCCACTCCGGAAGCGGCTCAATCGTGTCCATATTGTAGGCCTTGTCAAAGCTTACACCCGGATTTCCGTCTTTCTTGCCGAAGATGTACTCATATTTCGGAAGGAGCTTCAGGACAATGTCATTTGCCTCTTCACGGGTCATCCCCTGGCGGGCGACGGCCTTTCCTACTTCTCCCATCAGACGGCACTCCAGTCCGGTTCCGTTCGGCACACGTCCGTTTGCGGAGCCGAGTCCTTCCAGATGTCCGCCGGACACCGTTACGACAATGGAATTTGCCGCTACTTCGTACAGGAGCTCCTTGGTCATGGCTCCGCTGGCCGGCCAGATGTCGCACACGATGATGCAGGGAGCGTTCTTCGCGAAGGACTGACAAAGCACAGACTGCAGCCACAGACAGCTTCTGGCGGAAGTCGCCACATCGTTAATGTGGATCGGGTGGCAGAGATGGTAGTCCGCAATGGCAAACTGGTTGGCCGCCATCATGGAAGCCATCATAATCAGGCAGCTTCCCGGCGCGTCTCCGCCAAGTCCGCCGACCATGGTGCAGGCCAGGGAAGCGTTGCGGACTCCGTAATCAATGGAATTTGCCGCACGCACCAGGTTTCCGTCATCCATGATCAGCTCGTTGAACAGGGCAACCAGATGTGAGTCGCAGGGACGCAGATAGCGGTCTGCCGTCGCCGCGTAATCTCCGACAGCCGTAACCGCGCTCTCGGCTGCAAGAAGTCCCATGCCGGGGCGTCCGGCTTCCTCCAGGGCCTGGTGCAGATATTTCATCTCGCGGCGCACGGCCATAACCTCTGTCGGACCGCCGCTCTTAACCGGATAGCCGTCCACGTCAATCAGGGATCCGCAGGTAAGAAGATCAACCACGGGCTCTTTCGCAACGCTCTGGAGAATCGGGAGATACAGTCTTTCCGGTGTGGGGGCGCCCGGGTTTCCGGCCCACACACAGGGCTCTGCGGTATCTTCAATCTTTCTGGGACGAAGCGTGTAGGCATCCTTTCCCTCGCCCATGACAAGCTCCTGCTTCATGTTGGCGATACCCTCGTCCACTTCCTCCTCTGTCAGAGTCATGATGCGGCCGGTGGTCATATTATAGATTCCGTTTTTCAGAAGAAGCTCACGGGAAGCACGGAACAGTCTGTCCAGCAGGTCATCATCATTCGGAACAATCACCTGCTTGTCCCAGCTCAGATCATATTCGTCTACCATGTCCATGACATTTTCGACAATGTACTCCATGTCCCACTCATTCTTGGAAACCTGTTTACCGGTTGTTCCTCTCTCGTAAAGCTCAAGAAATTTTTTCGCGTCCATAATTCCTCCTGTATCTTATGTTTTTCTATTATCCGGTTCCGCCTGCTTCCGCCGCAGGACAGAAAACCGGACTTATTTCTGCCTTCTCCCATTACTCCGGACCTGCTTCCCCGCAGAGCCGGAAACGGAGCTTTCTGAAAAAAGCGGACGGCCCGTAAGGAAATCTGAGATTTCAGCCGGTTCTCCGTCCGCCTTTATTAAGCTGCAAACATTACGCTTCCTGTCTGTGCCCTCTTTCAGTTACTGCACCGTCCAGGATGTCTCTACGTTATCCACGAAGAAATTCTGCTGGATGATGTCCTCATCAGACATCACCTGTCCCTCCTGAACAAGGACATTGCCCTGGTTGTCCTTCAGCTCGCCGGCATAAACCTGCACCTCGCCGGATTCCAGCTTGCTCTTCAGGTCTGCCACCTTCTGGACAACATCCTCCGGAACGAAGTCCGCGAAATCGGAAAGCTTGGAGCAGTCCCCGCCCCAGTAATAGAAATCATCCGGGGTAGCTGTTTTTTCCGCGGTGCGTGTAATAATGCTCTTGAAGATCGGGGCAAAATTCCACTCGAAGGAAACCAGGACGGCATTGGGTGCCAGGCTGGACATATCGTTGTGATAGCCGACCACAAAGGCACCGTTCTTTTCGCAGGTCTCCGGGATCGCGGGAGAAGAAGCTTCCATACCCATGTATTTAATTCCGGAATCGATCAGAGACTGCGCGCACTGGGTCTCCTTGTCGATGTCGTACCAGGAATCCGCGGAAGCTACCTTTACCTTCGCGTCCGCGTTTGCGTATTTCGCGCCGAGCGCGTAGGCGTTGATGGCCGTGCGCACGGAAAACTCATTATAAGAAGCGGAATATCCGAGCTCCGTGTTCTGATCCTGGGAAAGAAGCTCGCAGGCATAACCGGCCAGGAACATTCCCTCATAGCTGCGGATCTCATATCCGACAAGGCCGTCCACCTTGTTGCCCCACTGTGCAAAAATGACATCCGGATTCTTTTCGGCAATTTCCGGCAGATAGGAAGAATATCCGGTGGACGCGCCGATAATCAGGTTACATCCCTGGTCTACCAGCTGTTCAGCCGCTTCCTGTACGGATGCCTGGTCGGTGTCGTCAATGCTCTCCAGTGTGATCAGATTGTCCTCCGGGATGCCCAGGTCGTTCATGGCGCTCAGAATGCTGTTGTGTGTCGCCTGGCACCATCCGCCGTCGTTCACCACATAAGATTCGATCTCACCGATCTTGAACGAGGAAAAATCAACATTTTCCGCGGAAGCTTCCTCTGTCCCCTCCGGGATCTGATTGACGCCAGACACGGAACTCCCTCCGGACGTTGCTACCGTTGACACCGCCGCGGAACCTGCGCTGACAGCATTTTCGGACGATGCCGCAGCCGCAGATGTGCTTGTACTCCCGGACGCCGCGGAGCTGTTTCCGGATACGGCAGCTTCACTGCAGCCGGCCAGGCTGAGTGCCGTCAGACCGGCAATGGCGCAGAGGCTGATCATTCTTGTCTTCATTCGCATTTTTTACCTTCCTCCTGATGTTGTAAATAAGTTTCCCCCTTCCGCAGGGGCGCAGCCTGCCTTTACCTCTTCTCACGGTCATAGGGAATGGTGAGGGCCGCGGGCGCAGCCGACCTCCGGTTTCGGAAATTCCCCGTGGTGAAAACAAGTGCGATGATCGTTGCGATATATGGCAGCGTCGCAAAAATCTGCGACGGAATCGCCGGAAACAGGGTCTGGATGTCCACGCCGATGGCGCTGATCGCGCCGAAGAGAAGCCCTCCGAACACGGCCGTCAGCGGATTCCAGGAGGAAAACACGACCAGGGCAAAGGCAATCCAGCCCTTTCCGCTGGTCATGCCATCGCTCCAGAAATTGGTGTAGGCAAGGGAGACAAAGGCGCCCCCTACCGCCGTCATGACAGAACCGAAAATCACATAGGCGTAGCGCAGGGCAAAGACATTGTAGCCCGCGCTGTCCAGGGCGGCCGGGTTTTCCCCCAGCGCACGGAGAATCATTCCCGGCCTGGTGTGATTGATGTAGAACACAGACAGGGGAATGATGAAATACATCAGGTAAACCAGTATATTCTGCTGGAACAGCACGGGTCCCAGGACCGGTATGCGGCTGAGTCCCGGAATGGCAATCGCCTCGAAAGCAAGATTGGCGTTTACCCCGCTTACGCTCTTTCCGATAAACCCGCTCATGCCCGTACTGAAGGTGAGCATGGCCATTCCCGCTACCGTCTGGTCCGCCTGCAGGGTCACGGTAAGAAACGCGAAAACGAGCCCCAGGACGGCGCCCACCAGCACGACTGTCAGCATGGCCAGGCCGAGATTTTTCTGATTGACAGCCACCAGATAGCCGGAGACGGCTCCCATCAGCATAATCCCCTCCAGGCCGAGGTTCATGACGCCTGCCTTCTCCGCGAAGATTTCCCCGACGGCCCCGTAAAGCACAGACACCGCATACAGTACCGCCATGGACAAGATAGAAATCAGTAGTGTGCTGCTCATGCCGCCTCTCCTTTCTGCACCTTCACCAGCCGGTAACGGATAAAGAATTCTCCCGCAATGACAAAGAGCATAATGCTGCCCTGAATCATGGTCGCCACCTGGGAGGGGACACCGGTAATCTGAACAGCTACCGCGCTGATCTGGAGCGCTCCCAGCAGAAACGCCACCAGAACCGTGGAGAGCGGATTCAGGTAGGCCAGAAACGCGATGACAATGCCGGTGTAGCCGGCATTATTCGGCAGATCCGCCTGAACACGGTGCAGGACGCCGTTTACCTCCGCAAACCCGGCAAGGCCGGCAATCGCCCCGCTCAGGCAGAGGGTGATCAGGATATTTTTTTTGACGGACATGCCGGCATACTCCGCAGCGCGGGGACTCCGGCGGATGACCTCCATCTGGTAGCCCCAGGTGGTTTTCTTCAGAAGGAACCAGAGCAGAAACGCGATCGCGACAGCAATCAGCAGTGCCAGGCTGATCCCGGTATTTCCGATCTCCGGAAGCCATAACGAGCTGTCGATTTCCCTGGTCTGGGCGACCATCTGGTTCAGTTCCTTCCAGGGGCCGTACATCAGATAGTTCAGGACATTCAGAAATACATAGTTCAGCATCATGGTAAGGATAGTCTCGCTGACATTCCACATTGCCCTGGGAACAGCGGCAATCAGCGCGGCCAGGGCGCCGCCCAGCATGGCGGCCACAAACATCACCAGGATTCTCAGCACGGCCGGCATGGGCGGTCCGTACAAGCCGACGCCCACACAGAAAATAGCGCCCAGCGCGTACTGTCCGTCCGCGCCGATGTTATTCAGGTTCATCCGGTAGCCGAGCGCAACGGCAAGTCCCGTAAACATCAGGGGAAGTCCCGCCTCAATGCTCCGGGTAAGGCCGCGCAGGGAAAAAATGGTGCTGATCATCTTTCCGTACACGGCAAAGGGGCTGAACCCCATGACCCCAAGAAGGAGCGCGCAGAACAGAAAAGCAAGAAGGACAAAGAATACGGGATTCAGGATTTTCCGCGCCATCGAGACGTCTGTTCGTTTTTCATAGCGGAATTTACGCATGGGAAGACGCCTCCTTTTCGCTGTCCTTTCTCTCGCCTGCCATCATCTGTCCGATCTCGTAGACATCTGTATCTGATGTGTTACGGATCCCCATCAGTTCCCCATCGCAGAGCACACCAATTCTGTCGCACATATGGAAAATTTCATCCAGCTCCTCCGAGATAAAGAGGACGGAGGTTCCCTTTTCACTCTGCTTCAGCAGAATCTGACGTATCATGTCCGCGGCACCGATATCCAGTCCCCGCACGGGATAGGCGGCGACAATCAGCTTCGGATTCCCGGAAACCTCCCTTGCCAGGAGCAGCTTCTGCTGATTTCCTCCGGACATCAGCCCGACCGGAAAATCAAATCCCCCGTGGCGAATCTCATATTCTTTTGTATAGTCCTCCGCGTCCCGGCGCATCCGGTCAAACCGCAGAAAGCCTTTCCGGCTGTATCGGGAAGAAGAATAACGAGTAAGAATAATATTCTCGGGAAAATTAAGATCAGGCACCAGTCCGGTTTCCAGACGGTCCTCCGGAATCAGGGCGATTCCCTTTTCCCGGCGTTCCCTGGCAGACGCGCGGGTAAGATCCGCTCCCTCCGCCAGAATTTTTCCTGAAGTGACGGGTCTTAGTCCGGCGATCACCTCCGAAAGCTCCCGCTGTCCGTTTCCGGCAACACCGGCAATCCCGAAGATCTCGCCTTTTCTGATTTCTAAAGATATGTCTTTCAGTTCATCCAGATTGCGGTCATTTTTCGCACAGACATGTTCCATGGAAAACACCACATCCGGACTGATCTTTTTCTGCGTCCGGAAGTGTTCTGTGTAATCCTGTTTTCCCACAACAGCCCTGGTAAGCCGGTCCAGCGTGGCGTCCTTTCGCACCATGGTGTCCTCCATGCGCCCGTCCTTCAGGACGGTAATCCGGTCCGCGTTGTTCAGGACTTCGTTCATTTTGTGGGAGATGACGATAACCGCCTTCCCGCTGTCCGCCATTTTCCGCAGGACATTAAACATATCCTGTGCTTCCTGCGGCGTCAGGACGGCGGAAGGTTCGTCCAGAATCAGGATCTCCGCCCCGTGGTACAGGAGCTTGACGATCTCCACCCGCTGCTGCTCTCCCACCGAAAGCTGCCAGACAACGGCAGCCGGATCTACCTCCAGATTAAAATTCCGGGAACACTCGGCGATCCGTTTCTGCATTTTTGCCGGATTCAGCAGAAATCCCTTTTTTTCCGTATAGAGAGAAATGTTCTCAGCAACTGTCAGTGTGGGAATCAGCCGGAAATGCTGATGAACCATTCCGATCCCCAGATCGACCGCATCCTTCGGGGAGCTGATGGTGACTTCTTTTCCATGGCAGAAAATCTGGCCGCTGTCCGGCCGGTAAATGCCGGTCAGAACATTCATCAGCGTACTTTTGCCAGCCCCGTTTTCGCCCAGCAGCGCGTGAATCTCTCCCGCGTACACCTTCAGGGAGACATCCCGGTTTGCACTGACAGAACCGAATGTCTTGGTAATATTTTTCATCTCAAGAATCAGTTCGCCCATCGTGCCCCTCTTTCCGTATCTTCTCTTTTCTGCCTTTTGCGCCGGGTTAAGAAATATTGATTCAGGTGTCAGAAATATCTTCTGACACGGTCAGTAAAACATTTACTCTGTATGATAAAAAATTTTCCCTTGAACATCAATGTTAAAACTAACTAAAGAATTCTTTTTTCCGGACCGCTGAATATAATAGGTTTACAAAATAATCCATTTCACGTTTCAGACGAACCAGAGTCCGGCCTTTGTCGTGGACACAGACACCGCTCCCGCCTGCAGCGCATTCATAATATCCTCCTTGTCGGACACCAGCCCTCCCGCAATGACCGGAACCTGTTCCTGTTCGACGATGCGGCGGATCACCTTGGGCATCAGTCCTGGAAGAACCTCAATGCAGTCCGGGCGGGCCTGGAGACACTGTCTTGAAATGTTCTCATACGCCATGGAATCCAGAAGGAAAACCCGCAGCACCGAGTACATGCCGATTTCCCCGGCGTGTCGCACCATGGACGGCTTGGTGGAGATAATGCCGTCCGCTCCGGTCTCGACCCGGAGATAATCGACCGCGCAGGTATCCTTGCCAGAAAGTCCGTTGACCAGGTCAGTGTGTACCATGGCGGTTTTCCCGGCTTCATGGACACGGCGCACGATCTCCCCGATGCCGCAGAGGTCTCCGTGAAGAATAAATATGATGCCGCTGTCTGACAAAAGGCTCTGCTGCAGCCCTTCCTCGTTTTTTACCGCGGCAATCACAGGACAGTCTTCCAGCAATTCTCTGAACGGATGCATAAGCTTGACTCCTCTTTCTGCCTTTCTTCCGGCATGAAATACTCTTTCTTTTTCTACCGGCGTTAAAGTCTCATTGCTTCTACCGGCGTTACTGCCGCTTTCCATTTCTTCCGGTTCTGCGGTTTGCGCCGGATCTGCGCCCGCCGCGTCCGTCCTGTCCCTGCGTTTTTTCCCTTTGCCGGCTCTCTCCCCGCCCTTTTCCTGACAGCCGCACAATCTTCCGCGGCGGAATCAGGCAGTGGCTGTCAAACCCAATCAGATCCCTGCGGCCGGCACGGAGAAGCGCCTCCTTTACAAGCTCGTAATTATCCGGGTCCCGGTACTGAATCAGCGCGCGCTGCATGGCCTTTTCATGCGGATTAACTGCCACGTAAACCTTTTTCATCGTCCGCGGGTCGATACCGGTATAGTACATGCAGGTAGAGACCGTTCCGGGTGTGGGATAGAAATCCTGCACCTGTTCCGGCATATAGCCCAGGTCGCGCAGATATTCCGCCAGCGCGACCGCGTCCTCCAGCGTACTTCCCGGATGGGACGACATCAGATAGGGGACAATATACTGCTTCAGACCCAGCTCCCTGTTGATCCTTTCAAATTCTTCCACAAAGGAACGGTAGACCTCTGTGCGCGGCTTACCCATTTCCTGAAGCACACGGTCGGAGATGTGTTCGGGAGCAACCCGGAGCTGCCCGCTGACATGATACTGGCAGAGCTCCTTAAGAAAGCTTTTGTCGGGATCCGCCATCAGGTAATCAAAACGAAAACCGGAGCGGACAAAGACCTTTTTTACTCCCGGAAGCATCCGCAGCTCGCGCAGCAGCTTCCGGTAATCGCTGTGATCCACAATCAGATTTTTACAGCACTCCGGAAAGAGGCACTGACGGTTCCTGCAGGCGCCTTTTGTCCGCTGCTTTTCGCAGGCAGGACCGCGGAATTCCGCCGTAGGTCCTCCCACATCGTGGATATACCCCTTAAAATCCGGATCCTTCAAAAATCCTTCTGCTTCCCGTAGAATGGACTCGTGGCTTCTGGCCTGCACAATCCTTCCCTCGTGAAAAGTGATGGCGCAGAAATTGCAGCCGCCGAAGCAGCCCCTGTTGGATGTCAGGCTGAAGCGGACTTCCTTCAGCGCGGGAATGCCTCCCATTGCGTCATACATAGGATGCGACCGGCGCATATAGGGAAGGGCAAAGATGTCGTCCATCTCTATGGTGGTAAGAGGCTTCTGCGGCGGATTCTGAACAACAAAGGTCTTCCCGCCGTAGGTCTCATACAGGCGCTTTGCCTGAAACGGATCGGTGTTGTCGTACTGCAGGCGGACACTCTGCGCGCAGCGTGTCCGGTCTGTGGAAACTTCCTCGAAGTCCGGGAGCCTTACCGCGTCATAAATGCTCTCTTCCTCCCTGGTTTTGTAAACGGTTCCGTCGATATAAGTGATGTCGTGCACCGGAATGCCGGCATCCAGCGCGTCCGCGATTTCCACAATGCTTTTCTCGCCCATGCCGTAGGAAATCAGGTCGGCGCCGGATTCCAGCAGGATGGAGCGTCGCACCTTGTCGGACCAGTAATCATAGTGGGCAAACCGCCGGAGACTTGCCTCGATTCCGCCGATAATAATCGGCGTGCGGCGGTAGATGCGGCGGATCAGGTTACAATAGACGGTCACGGCCCTGTCCGGCCGGAACCCCATCTTCCCGCCGGGGCTGTAGGCGTCGTTTTTCCGGTGTTTTTTTGCAACCGTATAGTGATTCACCATGGAATCCATATTCCCGGAGGAAACCAGGAAGCCGAGCCTGGGTTCCCCCAGGATACAGATGCTTCCGGGATCCCTCCAGTCCGGCTGGCAGATCATGCCGACCGTATAGCCGTGCGCCTGCAGGACTCTGCCGATGATGGCGCTCCCGAAGCTGGGATGATCGACGTAGGCGTCGCCGCAGACATAAACAAAATCCGGCTGACGGATTCCGTCCTCCTCCAGATCTGTTTTCGATACGGGAAGAAACCCGGTTCTGTCTATCTTCCGCAAAGCATCCTCCTGTCAGTTTTCCTCGTTAATATAGTTGACCAGTCCGCCCGCAGAGATAATTTTCTGCATAAACGGCGGGAAAGCCTGTCCCCTGTAGCTGGTGTTTCTGGTTACGTCGTAAATGGTGCCGGAATCAAAATCAACCTTTACCTCGTCGCCGGCCTGAATCTCTCTGGCAGCCTCCGGACATTCAATGATGGGAAGCCCGATGTTGATGGCATTGCGGTAGAAAATCCTGGCAAATGTCTCCGCAATCACACAGCTCACGCCGGCAGCCTTTATGGCAATGGGCGCGTGCTCCCTGGAGGACCCGCATCCGAAGTTTTTTGCGGCGACAATGATATCGCCCTTTTTCACATTCCGGATAAAGTCTTTGTCAATATCCTCCATACAGTGTGCCGCCAGATCCTTCGGATCCGAGGAATTCAGATATCTGGCAGGTATAATTACATCCGTATCTACATTATCGCCGTACTTAAAAACTTTTCCTTCTGCCTGCATGATCGGTTCCTCCTTATAATCCAAGCTCGGACGGTGCGCTGATTTTTCCGGTTACGGCGCTGGCCGCCGCGACAGCGGGGCTCGCAAGATAAATTTCGGAAGTCACATCTCCCATTCTTCCCACAAAATTCCGGTTGGTCGTGGAGACGCAGCGCTCGTGCGCGGCCAGTATGCCCATGTAACCGCCCAGGCAGGGACCGCAGGTAGGCGTGCTGACAACAGCGCCGCTCTCGATAAATGTGCGGATCAGCCCTTCCTCCAGAGCCTGAAGATAAATCTTCTGCGTGGCCGGAATGACAATGCAGCGGAGATCCTTTGCCACCTTGCGTCCCTTCAGGATTTCCGCCGCTTCCCGGAGATCCTGAATTCTCCCGTTGGTACAGGAGCCGATGACAACCTGGTCAATCGGGATCTCTCCCACTTCGTCAATCGTCTTTGTGTTTTCCGGAAGATGCGGGAACGAAACGGTCGGCTTCAGCTCCGAAAGATCAATGGTAACGGTTTTCTCATAGGACGCGTCCGCGTCCGCCTCAAAAACCTGATACGGCCGGGAGGAATGTTCCTTCAGATAAGAGACGGTTTTCTCATCCACCGGGAAAATTCCGTTCTTTCCTCCGGCTTCGATGGCCATGTTGGCAATGGTCAGGCGGTCATCCATGGAGAGACTGGCCACCCCGTCCCCGGTAAATTCCAGCGATTTATACAGCGCGCCGTCCACACCGATTTCACCGATCAGGTGAAGGATCACATCCTTGCCGCTTACCCATTTTCCGGGCTTCCCGGTCAGGACAACTTTGATAGCGGAAGGCACCTTGAACCATGCCTTGCCGGTAGCCATTCCGGCGGCCATGTCTGTGCTTCCCACCCCGGTGGAGAAGGCACCCAATGCGCCGTAGGTACAGGTATGGGAATCCGCGCCGATAACCACATCTCCTGCGACAACCAGTCCTTTTTCCGGAAGAAGGGCATGCTCGATGCCCATCTGTCCGACATCAAAATAGTTCGTGATGTCATACTTATGGGAAAACTCCCGGACCTGCTTGCAGTGCTCCGCCGATTTGATATCCTTATTCGGGATAAAGTGATCCATTACCAGGGCAATTTTGTCCCGGTCAAAGACCTGCTGCTTTTTGAACCGCTCCATCTCGTGAATGGCAACCGGTGTCGTGATATCGTTTCCCAGTACCAGATCCAGCTTTGCCTCGATCAGCTGACCGGGCTCCACGAAATCAAGACCCGCGGCATGCGCCAGGATCTTCTGAGTCATTGTCATTCCCATCCTGAAAATTCCTCCTTGAAATCTGTTTTCTTTCTATGACCTGAACACAGTGTCTAAAGTCCGACACCGCGCATGTCTGCACACCGGTGGCGGAGATACTTGCTGGCGCGCCGCGTCATGGGCGCTTTTGCGGCGCATAAGCGGCACGGGAAAACCGGATAACACTGTAGTCCTTTGGGTTCAAAATATCTTTTAACCCTGGCATCATTATATCGGCCCGCTGCCCGACGTGCAAGAGTGCCGCACGGCAGACGCCGACAGCAGCCAAAACGCCATCCCCTTCGGACAGCGGCACAATGCAGAGTGCCGGAAGCAGGCGGAAGGCCCCGCATGCCTTCCGGTGAAGCCGGGCCAGTACAGAAAAGGGAGCCCCGGTTTCCCGGAAGCCCCCTGTCAATCGCGGAACTGAGCGCGAGAAAAGCTTAGTTGTTGATAAGCTTGTCCTCTCCATTCCAGCTGTACAGTTTTCTGATTTCCTCTCCGATCTTCTCTGACGGATGCTCGGAAGCTTTCTGGCGAAGAGCTCTGAAGTGAGCCTGCCCGCCTGCGGAAGACATATCCAGAAGGAAGTCTTTCGCGAAGGTTCCGTCCTGGATGTCGGACAGAATCTGCTTCATAGCCTTTCTGGTCTCGGCGGTAACGATCTTCGGTCCGGTGATGTAATCGCCGTACTCGGCGGTATTGGAGATAGAATATCTCATGCCCTTGAAACCGGACTGATAGATCAGGTCAACAATCAGCTTCATCTCATGGATACACTCGAAGTATGCGTTTCTCGGATCGTAACCTGCCTCGCACAGAGTATCAAAGCCTGCCTGCATCAGAGCAACAACGCCGCCGCAAAGGACAGCCTGCTCACCGAACAGGTCGGTCTCTGTCTCGGTACGGAAGGTTGTCTCCAGAAGTCCGGCACGGGCGCCGCCGATGCCCAGTCCGTAAGCCAGAGCAAGATCCAGTGCCTTTCCGGTATAATCCTGATGAACAGCGACCAGACACGGAGTTCCCTTTCCTGCCTGATACTCGCTTCTTACGGTATGGCCGGGAGCTTTCGGAGCGATCATGGTAACGTCAACGTTCTTCGGCGGAATAATCTGATTGAAGTGAATATTGAAGCCGTGAGCGAACATCAGCATATCTCCCTCTTTCAGGTTAGGCTCGATGTCCTTCTTGTACATAGCCGCCTGCAGCTCATCATTAATCAGGATCATGATGATGTCTGCCTGCTTTGCCGCTTCAGCAGCAGTGTAAACTTTCAGCCCCTGTTCCTCTGCCTTTTTCCAGGATTTACTGCCTTCATACAGACCGACGATGACATCACAGCCGGAATCCTTCAGATTCAGCGCATGTGCATGTCCCTGTGAGCCGTAACCGATGATGGCGATCTTCTTGCCCTCAAGCAGAGACAGATTGCAGTCTTCCTGATAATAAATTTTTGCTGCCATTTTGAATTTCCTCCATTCAGAAAATATATTTGTTATCCTGTTTAAAGGGGTAACGCGAAAATCAAACCACCCGGCTCCGGATTTTACTTCTCCAGGTCTTCCAGGTAACGCACGTCTTCCATGCCCCTGGAAAGTCCCGTAATTCCGGTTCTGGCAAGCTCCAGGATCTCATACCCATCCAGAAGCTCAAGAAAGGCGCTCAGCTTGCTGGTTCCGCCGACAAGCTCGATGATCAGAGATTGTATTCCTACATCAATAATGTTGGCGCGGAAGACATCGGCGAGGGAAATGACGTTCTGTCTGTCCTCTGCCTCACAGCGGATCTTTATGAGCATCAGTTCCCTGTTGACGCTGTTTTTCGGATCCAGCACCTTTACATCGCGGACATCCACCTGCTTTCTGACCTGATTGGTAATCTGGTCAAGCACCAGATCGTCATCGCCGGTGGCGACAACCGTAATCCGCGTATATCTGGGATCCGCGGTCACTCCCGCGGAGATGCTGTCAATGTTATAGGCTCTTCTGCTGAACAGGCCGGAAAGCCTGGACAGAACACCGGCAGTATTGTCTACCAGGATTGATAAGGTTCTCTGTTTCATATCCTACCTCACAAGTGGGCTTGCGGGAATGCTGACTGATAAATCTTGTATACAATCCCCGAAGCTGTTACGTATTGTAAGTCATACGTTTTTCTTTGTCAATGCCGCTGCCATGAATCATTTGTGAATAAGGCTCCTCAATAATGAACAAAATTGAACATTCTCATGAGTAATATTCCGTGTCTGAGGAGACTGGTTCCGCCGGGATAAACGTCCTCATTTCCTTCTCCTCCCGGTTCTTCTTTCCCGCCTGTTCGGCCGCATATCTGCAGAAATAATCCTGTGAATTAAAAGGAATAACCTCCGGTCCTGTTTTCTTCAGATAAGTGCCGTCCGGCTGAAGCTCAGATGCTTTTACTGTGTCCGCCAGCTGCTTCTCCAGAATCAGCATCGCTTCTTTCTTAATAGAAGGATTGTACAAAGGAAATACAATTTCCACCCTCTTGTCCAGATTTCTTGGCATCCAGTCCGCGCTGCCCATGAACACCTCATCCCGGCCGCCGCTGTGGAACCAGAAAATTCTGGCATGCTCCAGGAAGTTTCCGACAATAGAACGCACCCGGATATTGTCACTGACTCCTGGAATTCCGGTTTTCAGGCAGCAGATTCCCCGGACAACCAGATCGATTTTTACACCGGCGGCGGAAGCGCTGTAAAGGGCGGCGATAATTTCCTGGTCACACAGGGAATTCATCTTCGCCTTGATAAAGGCTTCCTGCCCGTCTCTGGCATAGCGGATCTCGTTCTGGATCAGGTACAGGAACCGCTTGCGCATCCACACAGGCGCGACGACAAGACTGTTCCAGCGATCCGGCTCGGAATACCCGGAGATCATATTGAACACGGCAGTAGCGTCCTCCCCGATTCTCTCGTCACAGGTCAGGATGCCGCAGTCCGTATAGAGCTTTGCCGTGGAATCGTTGTAATTGCCGGTTCCCAGATGGACATACCGGCGGATGCCGTCTTCCTCCTGGCGCACCACCAGGGTAATCTTGCTGTGAGTCTTCAGTCCGACCAGCCCGTAGATGACGTGGCATCCGGCTTTCTCCAGTTTCTGGGCCCAGACGATGTTATGCTCCTCATCAAACCTGGCCTTCAGCTCCACCAGCGCGGTGACCTGTTTGCCGTTCTCCGCCGCCTGCGCCAGCGCGGCGATAATGGGAGAATTGCCGCTCACCCGGTAGAGCGTCTGCTTGATGGCCAGAACCTTCGGATCCTTTGCCGCGGATTTCACAAAATCCACAACCGGCTGGAAACTCATGTAGGGATGGTGCAGAAAAATATCCTCCTTCCGGATGTTGGCAAAGATGTCATCATCGTTCTGCAGGGCAGGCACCTCCGCGGGCTGGTAGGCGGGTATTTTATAATCCTCAAATCCCGGAAGTCCGTAAACTTTCATCAGGAAAGTAAGATCCACCGGACCCGGAATATAGAAAATATCATCCTCCTGGACCTGAAGCTCTTCCTTGAGGATATTCAGAAGCTCCGGGGCAATCCCGTCCTCCACCTCCAGGCGGATGACCTCTCCCCACTGTCTCTTCTTCAGCTGCTTCTTGATCTCCACCAGAAGGTCAGCAGCCTCGTCCTCATCGATTCCCAGCTCCGCGTTCCGCATAATACGGTAGGGATAGGCGCATACGACCTCATACCCCAGGAAGAGCTTTTCCATGTTTCTCTCGATGATCTGCTCCAGAAGAATCAGTGTTTTCTGTCCGCTCTCTTCCGGCAGCTCAATAAAGCGCGGAAGGACGGAAGGCACCTGGACAGTGGCAAACATCCGTTTTCTCCGGTTTGTCTCTCCCACCTTCTGGATCAGCGCGCCGATGTTCAGCGTTTTGTTCCGGATCAGCGGAAACGGCCGGGAGGAATCCATAGCCATCGGCGTCAGAACCGGGTAGATTCTCTCGTCGAAATAGGAATCCACATAGGCAGCCTGCGCCTCCGTCAACTTCTCATACCGGTGAAGAATATGGATGCCCACATTCATCAGACGGGGCAGGACAGCGTCCACATAGGTATCGTACTGCGTCTTTACCATGCGGTGCGCCGCCCTGGAGATTTCGGCAAGCTGTTCCTCCGGGGTCATGCCGGCAATATCTGTCCGTGTGTAATTCGAGTGCGTCATATCCTTCAGGGATGCGACACGGACCATGTAAAATTCATCCAGGTTCGAGGATGTGATGCTCAGGAATTTCAGCCTCTCGAAGAGGGGAACCGATTCATCCATGGCTTCATGCAGCACCCTCTCGTCAAAACGGATCCAGGAAAGCTCCCGGTTCCAGTAGTATTCCGGTTTTTCAAATAGTTTCAGGTCAGGTTTCATGGTTTGTCTCCTTTTGTCTCCCGGTTCCATGCCACAGGATATTCTAAAAACCGCGCGTTCCCTCAGCCGACGACCCGACTGACTTTAATCTCCGGGCGAAGACCGAACACATCTGTGAAAAATTCCGCTTCTTCCCCGATCAGACCCTTTTCCAGAACAAAATCCTCATTCACGGTTACCCGCAGCTGCAGGGTCTGGTCCTTCAGCTTTGCCTCCATATGCTGGATCTTCTGCATATGGCTTCTGTCCAGCGCGTTGACGTAACGGAGTATCGCGACAAAGTAGGCGACCTTCAGGTACCGCTCCCGGTTCAGGCTGGTTTCCTGCACCAGCTCCTCATACTGCGGGAAGGGAACCGTCATATACTTGGCGGAAAGGGCAATGCATTCGCGCTCCGCATGGGAAAGCCCGATAATTTCATTCGACATGATAATGTTGAACGAGCTCTCGCTGACATAGTTGAAGCTGATGTACTTCCCGACGTCGTGCAGCATGACCGCGATGCGCAGCAGCAGGCGGTCCCTGGACTTCATGCCGTGAACCGACTCGGTGGCATCAAAGAGAATCTGGGCGTTCCGGTCCATGTTGTCGATGTGCGGCTTTCCGACCGAATAGCGCTTCGCGATATTTCTGGCCGCCGTAATAATATCATTGCCGAAATTATGGGCCATTTTCAGGAGATTGTTTTCATCCGCGAATTCGTAGGCAAGGCCCCTGGTCAGGTGGGTTCCCGGAAACCAGATCAGGGATGCGTCTGTCTCCTCCACCATCTGATGATAGATGACAGCGGACGGACGGAACAGCGAGGCAAACTCCGGGGTGAGGTCGTACCGGACAGCCAGCTCCTCTTCCGACAGGCCGACAATGCTCTTGTACCAGATTTCAAAGTCCGACCGCGACAGGAGTCTCGCGGAGCGGTCCCGGTACCTGTTTCCGCTGAAAAGAATTTCCGTCAGGAAATCGCCGTTCAGGATGATGGTCTCCACCTTACGGTCCTTCAGATACATTTTTTTGAAGCTCTTCAGGTCATAGCGGATCAGCTGCCGGATCATCTTTTCATAATCCGTTGTCAGAGAGTCCAGCGTCTGAAGGCGCTCCCGGATCCGCAGACTTCCCATGCGCAGATTCTGTGTGGTAATCAGGGCGGAGTTATCAAATACAGACATCTGAACGCTTCCGCCTCCCAGATCTACGATCACCGTTCCCTTCCGGATCATGTCGTTGAACCGGGTCTCCATGGAGGCAATGGCCTTGTAGCTCAGGAAACGCTGCTCGGAATTGCTCAGGATCTGTACGGTCAGCCCGGTCGTCTGCTGAATTTTACCGAGCACAAACAGGTCATTCTGCGCTTCCCGTACGGCGCTGGTGGCAATGGTCCGTATCTCCTTTACCCGGTAGGCCGACGCCGTGTGGACAAAATCCTTCAAGACTGTGCAGAGCTCATCCAGCATATCCGGCCCGATTTTCCCGTTGGTAAAAGAATCCCTTCCCAGCTCCATGTGATGAACCACACGGTCAATGCAGTGAATGCCGGATTTTCTGGATATTTCATAAATTTCAAGCGAAACATCGTAGCTGCCGATGTGAATGGCTGCAAAATTTGTTACTGCCATCCTGCGTTCCTCCTTGTATATCGCATGGTCCGGCACACCAGCGAGTGTCTGGATGAACCGGATCTTCTGTTAATAGTTGCCGAGCAGGCGCAGATCCACCGCCTCTGCCTGAATGCCCCGGAGAGCGTTTTTGACCGCCGGATCCGCAAGATTCCCCTCGAAGTCGATAAAGAAGCGGTACTCAAAAGGCCGGTCCGGAATCGGACGGGATTCGATCTTGAACATATTCAATCCGTTAAAGATAAAATGGGACAGAATGTTGTAGAGTGTACCGCAGGCATGCGGAAGTCCGAAGCAGATGCTTATTTTTCTGGCGCCCTTGACGAAGCAGCGGCGGGCAGAGAGGATAATAAAGCGGGTGGAATTCTTTTCCGCGGACATTCCTCCCTCCTGCAGAATCTGAAGGCCGAAATACTCCGCCGCGGAGCGGCTGGCAATCGCGGCCTGATCCCTGCGTCCCTCTCTGGCCACCTTTTCCGCGGCCATAGCGGTGTTCAGGACCTGCCGGCGCGTCCACTCCGGATGGTTTTTATCCAGCCACGGGGAACACTGGGCAAGACCCTGAGGATGAGAATACACCGTTCTGATATCCTCCATCCTGGTACCGGGCAGCGCCATCAGCATATGGTCAATTTTAATGGTCTGTTCTCCCACAATATAGTTGTGGTAGTGCAGGAGAAGGTCGTAGATATCCGAAACACTTCCCGCGGTGGAATTCTCGATTGGAAGGACGCCAAAATCCATTTCATGCCGGGCAAGCAGCTCCATCGCCTCCCGCCAGGTGCTGACGTGGGCGGTTTCTATGGAGTCGTCAAAAAAGGTTTTCATTGCCTCGAAGCTGTAAGCGCCTTCCACTCCCTGGAAGACGACCCTGGCATTATGAAAATGCAGCTTTTCCGTGGAGGCATAATCGACAGGGAGCGTCACTCCATTTTCTGTCAGAAGCTGGTACTGTTTTTTCCGGCTGATGGCCATAATCTGTTCAAAAATTTCCACCACCGCCCGCTTTTCAAAATCATTTTCACAGAGTTCTCCCAGCGTCCGGATCTTCTGCTGTTCCCTCTGCGAATCGAAAACAGATTTTCCGCTTTTGATTTTATAGTCCGCCACCTTTTCCACCACCTGCATTCTTTCGTGAAAAAGGCGGACAATCTTCCGGTCAATGGCGTCAATCTGATCTCTGTATTTTTCCAGTTCTGTCATGCTTCCTGCTCCCGTACTATCCAAAGTATATCAGAAAACGGCGGAAAACTACGCTTTCCGCCTGTAAAACCTATGTAAAGTGTTTCATAAGACCGGTAATTTCACCGATGTTGGAGAGTGACCCGAAAGAAAGAATCAGGTCATCCGGGCCGGCAAGGGCAAAAGACCGCCTGACCGCGTCCGGGATACTCTTTTCCGCTAGAATCGTTTTCTCCGGAAAAATTTCCGCGGCGGCTTCGGCAAGTTTTTCCGCCGGGAGTGCCCTCTCATTGTCCGGTGTTTCCACACAGAGAAGGACATCCGCCAGATCGCAGGTCCTGCGGATCACCTCCCGGTAATCTTTATCCGCGAAAACGCCCAGAATAAAAATTCTGCGCCTTTCCGGATAGCATTCCAGGACAGACTGCCGCAGGATATCGGCCGCGCGAGGATTATGCGCACCGTCCACAACAAAATCCGGATGCTCCGCAATGCGGGTAAATCTTCCGTGCCAGTCCGCCGCGGAAATTCCCTCCAGAATTTTCTCATCCGTCAGCTCCGGTTCTTTTTTCTGCAGGATCTTCAGCGCCTCAAAGGCGGTAACCGCATTTTCCGCCTGACAGCTTCCGGCAAGGGGCGTGTGAAACAGCAGGTCTTTGTACCGGAAGGTCAGACCGTCTATGGTATTGTCCAGGACCTCCGCCTGCTCCGGATGACCGGTTACCAGAGGAACCCCAAGAGAATCACAGACAGACTGCAGCACCTCTTCCGTCTCTTTCTGCTGGCCGGAGGTTACGGCTGCCAGGCAGCCTCTTTTGATAATCCCTGCCTTTACGGACGCTATTTCCGGGAGTGTCTGTCCCAGGAATTCCGTGTGATCCATGCTGATGGAGGCAAATACAGCAAGGACCGGCGCCGGAATCACGTTGGTCGCGTCGTCCCTGCCGCCCATGCCGCACTCCAGAATGGAATAGTCGCAGTGCTGCTCCGAGAAGAACAGAATGGCGAGAACCGTCTCCAGTTCAAAATTAGAGGGACAGACAAGACCGCGCCGCTCCATCCGGGTCACGGCGCTTTTCATCTTCTCCGCCAGCTTTGTGTACTGTTCCCCGGAAATCATCTTCCCGTTTACCCGGAACTGCTCCCCATAGGTGTAGACAACCGGGGAGGTGTAGACGCCTGTGCAGAATCCCGCCCGTGTCAGGGCAGCGGAAAGATAGGCGGCAATGCTGCCCTTTCCGTTTGTCCCGGCAATGTGGATGAACCGGAGCTCCTTCTCCGGATTTCCAAGCTCATACAGAAGCGCGCGGATTCTGTCCAGCTCCAGGTGGACGCCGGAGATTTTTCCGGCGATAAATGCTCTTGCTTCCTGATAGTCCATCCCTACGCCTCTTCCGCGGCTCCGCTCAGATAGGTAATGTACTGCTGCGCGGTCCTCCCGGAGATGCCGCCGTGGCTGAGCTCCCATTGATTGGCTCCTGCCTTCAGCTCCTCCTCTGACATCCGAATGCCGGCGCGTTTTGCCAGCTGCGCCACAATCCGGAAATATTCCTGCTGCGTCGGCTTGGAGTAGCTGATCGTAACACCGAACCGATGTACCAGTGAAAGCTTTTCCTCCATGGTATCCGACTTGTGCATCCCGTTTTCATTCTTTACATCGTCCCTGTCGCTCCAGGTCTCCTTGATCAGATGTCTGCGGTTGGATGTCGCGTAGATCAGCACATTATCCGGCTTGGTCTCCACACCGCCCTCAATGACGGCCTTCAGGAATTTATACTCGATCTCAAATTCCTCGAAGGAAAGATCGTCCATGTAAATAATAAATTTATAGTTCCGGTTTTTAATCGCCGCGATCACATTAGAGAGATCCTTGAACTGATGCTTGTAGATCTCAATCATGCGCAGGCCGTCCGGATAAAATTCATTGACGATTGCCTTGATGCTGGTGGATTTTCCGGTTCCGGAATCGCCGAACAGCAGACAGTTGTTGGCCTTCTTTCCCTCCACGAACGCGCGGGTATTATCCACCAGCTTTTTTTTCTGGATCTCATACCCGACCAGATCGTCCAGCATCACCTTCTCCATGTTGTTGATGGCGTGGAACCTGATGCTTCCGTGATCATCAGAGGAAATACGGAAGGCTTTGTTCAGGCCGAACATCCCTACGCCGTAGTCTCTGTAAAAGCCCGTTACCGCATCGAAAAATTCATTTTCATCCGCGGCTTTTTCCAGCCTGCGGCTGAGCTCCTGCACCTTTTCGCTGACATTTTTGTTGTACATCAGCTCCGGCTTCACGATTGCCTTGTAGTGGAGGATCTGCGAGAAGCAGCTGATTCCCAGATAATCCTCCAGCCAGGTGAAATCATAGTGGAACAGATCCAGAAAAGCCCGGAAGTCATTTCTGGCAAAAGCATTGACGCTTCCCTCGCTTGCCCCTACCTTTTCACAGGTCAGGCTGAAAGGATTTTCATCCGTGATCATCTGAAAGGTCAGGTAATTGTGCCAGAGGTTTTCGTCAAACCCATAGTCTGTGGCGACAATGCAGATCTTTTTTACCACCCGGAAGCTTCTGGCCACAAGCTCATCCTTCGGAACTTTTTCTTCCCGCGCGTCGCGGCAGATGTTTCCCATCTGAACAAGAATCGAATCCTCCGGCAGGGAACCGTACATTAGCAGTTTTGAAATGATATGATCCATAATTTGTTCCTTCTGTTTTACTTTCTTATATGCCTTGCTTTCTTTTGTGACTTATTTTCTGGAATGTATTCACTGTTTGACACACTGTAATCCCCGTATTATTTATTATGGGTTCCGTGATACTTTTCTTCACAATATTTGCAGCGGTAGATCTCCTTCTCCGGATCAGTCAGCACAAAAACCTGATCCAGCCCCTGCTCGATCGAGGTAATGCATCTGGGATTTCTGCAGCGGATGACATTCCGGATCTCTTTCGGAAGCTCCAGCTTCTTCTTTGCGATAATCCTGCTGTTTTTGATAATATTCACGGTAATATTATGGTCAATAAAACCCACCACATCCATATTCAGCTGGTCAATCGGGCACTCCACCTTCAGAATATCCTTTTTGCCCATCTTGCTGCTTTTCGCGTTCTTGATAATCGCCACCGTGCAGTCCAGCTGGTCCAGCTTCAAATCCTTGTAAATGGTCATCGCTTTTCCCGCCTTGATGTGATCCAGAACAAAGCCTTCTTCAATCGCGCCTACATTTAACATTTACTGATCCTCCCCCAGCTCAAGAAGTGTATACATCAGTGCCTCTCTCATATACATGCCGTAATGCACCTGCTTAAAGTAGGCCGCCCTAGGATCCTTATCCACCTGGACGGAAATCTCATTGACCCGCGGAAGCGGATGCAGAACATACATCTCCGGTCCGGCCAGTTTCATTTTTTCCTCGTCCAGAATATAAAAATCCTTCATGCGGACATAATCATCCTCATTGAAGAACCGCTCCTTCTGCACGCGCGTCATGTAGAGAATATCCAGCTTCGGAATTGCGTCCTCCAGCCGGATCACCTCCTCATAGGGAGTACCCGCGGGATTCAGCACTTCCTCCTTGACATAAGAGGGTACGCGCAGCTCCTCCGGGGAGATCAGAATGAAGCGGATGCCTGTGTACCGGACCAGCGCGCTGATCAGTGAATGAACGGTGCGCCCGAATTTCAGGTCGCCGCAGATTCCCACCGTCAGGTGATCGAGTCTGCCCTTCAGCGTCCGGATGGTCATCAGGTCTGCCAACGTCTGTGTGGGATGCTGGTGCCCGCCGTCTCCCGCATTGATGACCGGGATCGGGGAAACCTCTGCCGCCACCATGGGAGCGCCCTCCTTGGGATGCCGCATGGCGCAGATATCGGCAAAACACCCTGCCACGCGGATGGTATCCGCCACGCTTTCTCCCTTTGTGGCAGAGCTGGACGAGGCGGAGTGAAAGCCGATGATGCTTCCTCCCATGTTCAGCATCGCCGACTCAAAGCTCATCCTGGTCCTGGTGCTGGGCTCGTAAAACAAGGTGGCAAGCTTCAGCCCGTCGCAGACATGCGCGTACTTCTTCGGATTAGCCTCCATATCCGCGGCCAGATCCATCAGCCTGTCCATCTCTTCTACCGTAAGATCCAGCGGTGACATAATATGACGCAGATGCTTTAATTTTCGCATTTCTTTTCTTCCTCCCTGCTTGTCTGATGTAAAGATATCGGGGTCACAGGGCCTTTTGACCCCGAAGGATGACACAAATTGCACCGTTTTTTTGAAACTTCCTCAATTCTTCTCCTTTAATACCTGTCATCGTCTTCCTCTACGACTTCTCCCTCCAGAATCTGCGGATCAGAATCGGACGCGTCGCTGTCCTTCTGGCCGTCGTCCGTAACATCCCTTGCCTCGCCGTCAATGATATCCGGATCGTCCTCCCAGAAGGACTGGCGTCCGCTTTTATCCTTACCTGCCCTGTCCGCATACCCGGCAAGCCGCACATTGGAGATGATCATGGAAACCGCCGTATAAATCATGGCGATCCCGGCGATGCGCATCACCATTTCCGCGCTTTCAATCGGCGCGAAAACAAGAACCAGTCCGAGAACCGTGGTGATGACCGCGCTGATCAGCTGTACCCACCAGCGCCCGTCCTGATAACTCCGGAACAGGCTTGTTTCAAAAAAGCTGTCAACGGCAAAGGCAAACAGAATAACGGCCAGAAGAACACTGGCAAAAGAAATAATCCCTTCCGGATGAAAAATAATCAGAAGTCCGATGACAATCAGGATGACGCCGAGAATAATCCGGTAGGGAAGCGGATTCTGCACATTCCGGCTCCGAAGCTCCGCAAAATAATTGACCGTAAGAAAAATGCCGTAGGCCAGAAGGCACAGACCGATCAGAAAGCAGATAAACCGGATGGCCGCACCGGGCCGGATAACCAGAAAAATGCCCAGAAGAAGCAGGATGACCGCAAAGCAGAAGCTCATCACCCGCAGCCTGCGGAACTGTTCTGTCAGATAGTTCCAGAATTCCCTCATAAAAGCCCCCTTTTACAAAAAACGCTTCAGGTGCCTATAAACTGCGGCAACCGGAAGTCCGACAACAGTGTAATAATCTCCTTCAATTTTTTCGACAAATCTGGCAAACGGCCCCTGGATCCCGTATGCCCCGGCTTTATCCAGAGGATCGCCGGTTTCCACGTAGGCACGTATTTCCTCCTCCGACATCGACGCGACCCAGACATCCGTGCGGCTGGAAAAGGTATCGGTTTCCCGGATGGAACCGTCCTCCACAAGAGCGATTGTCACCCCGGTAATCACCTGATGCTTTCTTCCCTGCAGCCGGCGGAGCATCCGGCAGGCGTTCTCCCGGTCCTTCGGCTTGCCCAATATCCTGTCATCCAGGACAACAATGGTATCGGAGCCCAGGACAACAGATCTTCCGGCAGCGCTTTTCTTTTTCTCCGCGACATCCAGGCACTTGATCCGGGAAAGGCCTTCTGCGGCCTTAGAAGGATCCGCTCCGGTGATCTTTTCCTCCACAGACGAAGGAACCACCTCCGGAGAAAAGCCGGCCAGGATAAGCAGCTCCTTCCTTCTGGGAGAAGCCGATGCCAGTGTAATTTTCTGCATGATACATACTCCTCTGCCCGCCGTTCCGGAGCCGTCCACGCCCTGATGACGGGCATTGCTTTTACGGACTCCTGTATGCGGGCGCAAAAAAATCAGCAGAGCGATAAGCCGGGTTATGTCTTGTACGATCATCTGTCTGTGTCCTGCCGTTGCCGGCAGGCTCAAGCGACCCACCTGAAGACGTGACGGGCAGCCACATAGTCTTCGTTTCGGTCTTGCTTCGGATGGGGTTTACATGGCGCATCCTGTTACCAGAATGCCGGTAGTCTCTTACACTGCCTTTTCACCCTTACTGTGATGGCACAGCGGTATATTTCTGCTGCACTTTCCCTGGAGTCACCTCCGCCGGACGTTATCCGGCATCCTGCCCTGCGAAGCCCGGACTTTCCTCAGCCGGCCTCTTTCGGTCCTGCCGGCCGCGATCGTATACTCTGCTGATAAGAAAAAGGTTTCTTTATTTCTCAGACATCAAAACAGGAACCGCCGATAAACTCCCTGAGAATGGAGTTTTCCGGAACATCCCCGGAAGGATAGCCGAGGAAATAATCCAGGAATTTCAGAAGGCGGTTTGCCTCCGGATATTCCGGCGCATTCTCCGGAATATGGAACAGCAGCGGTTCTGCGTATAATTTTAATATAGAAAATTCATAAATCAAGGCTGAATTAAAAATTGCGTCCGCATTTTCCTGGTGCGGGAAAATATAGTTATTCTCCCCTCTGCGCACCGAGGGCCACATGCGGATGGATTCCTGCGCGGAGGTTCCCCTGGTCCGGTAATCTCTCACAATCCTCCGCAGCAGCCGCCCGTCCGTGGTGGAGATATGGTTGTGCTCATCCACATTCAGCTGTGTCAGCGCGCTGATATAAATCAGGAATTTTGCCTCATCCGGCAGGAAATCACTCAGCTTTGCGTTCAGCCCGTGAATCCCCTCCAGAACCAGGATATCCCCGTCCTGCAGCTTCAGCTTATCTCCGGGGTATTTTCTCTCGCCGGTGATAAAGTCAAATCTGGGAAGAGGAACCTCCTGTCCCTCGATCAGCCTCTCCAGCGTCTGCCGGATCAGCGGAAGATCCAGGGCTTCCAGACACTCGAAATCATAATTTCCCTCCTCATCCCTGGGGCATTCCGAGCGGTTTCTGTAAAAATTGTCCAGGCTGAGCGGGTGCGGCCTCTTTCCGTGCGCAGTCAGCTGGATGGAAAGCCTTCGGGAGAAGGTAGTCTTTCCGGATGAGGACGGTCCGGCAATCAGGACAAATTTTACCTTGTCCCTGGCACAGATCTGCTCTGCAATCCTGGCAATGGAGCTCTCCTGCAGTGCTTCGGCCACCAGCATTTTATGTCCCATCTCGCCGCGGCAGATCGTTTCGTTCAGATCCGCAACGCCGCGGATTCCCATCTGCCTTCCCCAGTCCTCCGCCTGCTTCTGCACCTGGAACAGCTTGGGAGAAGGCGTAAACGGACAGAGGGCCTGCGGCCGCGAAAACTCCGGCAGGACAAGCACCAGGCCGTTTTCATAGGTCGTGACGTCAAAAACGCTCAGGTATCCGGTGTTCCACACCATATAGCCGTAAAAATAATTCTTGTAATCCTCCAGCAAGTACAGGTTTACATTGGAGGAGCGGCGGTAGCGGAACAGCCGGTCCTTCTCCCGCATGTCTGAATCACGGAAGAATTTTCTGGCTTTGCCCAGGGAAACGGTTTCCTTCCGGATGGGAAGCTTTAAATCCGCAAGCTCCCGCATTCTTTTCTTTACCGCATCCGCAAGCTCCGGCGTCACCTCCGTTCCCGGAAGCCGGTAATAGTAGCCGTTGCCGTTGGAAAACAGCAGGACCGCGTGGCGGTGGATGTCCTTCCCCGTTACATCGTAGACAGCCTTCAGGAAAAGAAGGTTCAGACTCCTCCGGTAGGTGTCCTGCCCGATTCTGTCCGCAACGGTAACCGGCGAAAGCGTACAGTCCTCCTTCAGCCTTTTATGCAGCTCCCGCAGCTGCCCATTTGCCATAACCAGCAGGACCGGCAGCCCGTTTTCCGTCGGAATCTCCCTGACGATCTCTCCATATGGGGTTCCCGCGGGATATTCTTTTGTCACGGTTCCCGCCTGGACCCGGTACATTTTTTCGCTCATATCCAGTCACCATCCGATCTCTTTGAACAATCAGCTCTGCCCGTCCGCCTTAATCCTCGTCCGGATAGACATCTCCCACCAGCCGGAACGGCTGAATGAGTTTGGCGCCTTTTACCTCGCAGTCCGGAAACAGAGCTTTCAGCTTTCTTGTCATAAAATCAATGAAACAGTATTCCGTCCCGTAGTGACCGGCGTCAATGATAAACAGTCCCTGCGCCATGGCGTCAATCCCCGTATGATAATCAATATCTCCGGTAACAAGCACCTGGGCTCCCTCCTGGATCGCTTTTTCCACCACACTTTTGCCGGAACCGCCGCAGACGGCCACCTTCGTCACAAGAATTCTCTCCTCGCTGCCTCTGCCCTCATCCTGTTCCAGCCCGTAGCACCGGACTGCCTCCAGTCCGAACTGCTGACGCACAAAATTTGCTGTCTCGCGCAGCGTCATGGGCTTCGGCAGATCCCCGATCCTGCCGATTCCTTCCAGAACGCCGTCATTTTCACGGGTGACATCCAGCACACGGGTATTCTGCAGCTGCAGAATTTTCCGGTTCAGGCGGGCCATGCCCAGTACATCAAAGTTTGTGTGCAGAGCGTAGCAGCTGATGTCATTTTCGACAAGGGCCAGTATTCTTCTGCCGTTCACCGTATCATCTGTCACCCGGTTGATGCTGCGGAACAGCAGCGGGTGATGGGTGACCAGCATATCCGCTCCCCACTCCACGGCCTGGCGTATGGATGACTCGTCTGCGTCCAGGGAGACAAAAATCTTTTTTACCACGCGGTTTCTCCGTCCCACCTGAAGCCCCGGATTATCCCATTCCTCCGCGCACTCCAGTGGATAATCCTCTTCCAGCCTGTCAACAATTTCTTCACATCTCATAACGGTTCAGCGCGGCCTCCAGCAGCCGCTTCTCCTTTCCCAGTTCCTCCGCCCTGCGGCGGGAGGATTCTGTACTGTGTTTTTTCAGCCCTTCCAGAATCTGTCCGGTCGTCCGCATCCGCCGGAGCAGATACTCCTTCAGCACCGGATTTCTGTCCCGGAGCAGGCAGGGTCCGAAGAATAGCTCTTCTTCTGCGTATGCAGCTTCTTCTTCCCCCGGTATCAGGTGAATCAGCGGGTAATACTTGCCGTCTTCCCTGATAAAATCCTCTCTGTCTATCCGGAAATGCAGGTTCTGTGCCTGTCTGCGCACCTGGTCCGGATCGGACTGGGGGCCCAGGATCAGCTCCTTTGCGGAAGCAGCTCTGTCCGGACACTTCTGCAGAATGGTCCGGATCAGAATTCCGCCCATCCCCGCAATGACAATACTGTCCGCTTCCCCTGCCCGCAGCTGTTCCAGCCCGTCCGAGAGGCGGAGCTGGATCCTGTCCTCCAGACCCGCCAGACGGACACTCGTTTCCGCCCGCAGAAGCGGTCCCTTCCGGACATCCATGGCGATGGCGCTTTTTATTTTTCCTGTTTCACAGAGCCAGACAGGCAGATGCGCGTGGTCGGTGCCGACATCCGCCAGAACCGCGCGGCACGTGACCAGATCCGCAATCGCCTGAAGACGGCCGGATAACTGCACCGTCAATCCAGGTAATCCTTCAGTTTTCTGCTGCGGCTCGGATGGCGGAGTTTCCGCAGGGCTTTCGCCTCAATCTGGCGGATACGCTCCCTGGTTACATTGAATTCCTTGCCGACCTCTTCCAGCGTTCTGGCTCTTCCGTCATCCAGACCGAAGCGGAGCCGCAGGACCTTCTGCTCCCTCTCTGTCAGTGTCCCCAGCACCTCCTCCAGCTGCTCCTTCAGCATGGTGTTGGCCGCGGCGTCCGCAGGCGCGGGCACGTTGTCATCCTGGATGAAGTCGCCCAGATGACTGTCTTCTTCCTCGCCGATCGGAGTTTCCAGAGAAACCGGTTCCTGGGAAATCTTCAGGATTTCACGCACCCTGTCTACGGAAATATTCATCTCCTCCGCAATTTCCTCCGGTGTGGGCTCGCGTCCGAGCTCCTGAAGGAGCTGTCTGGATACCCGGATCTCCTTGTTGATGGTTTCCACCATATGGACCGGAATACGGATGGTTCTTGCCTGGTCCGCGATAGCCCTGGTAATCGCCTGGCGGATCCACCAGGTGGCGTAGGTGGAAAACTTATACCCCTTCCGGTAATCAAACTTTTCCACCGCTTTGATCAAGCCGAGATTGCCCTCCTGGATCAGATCCAGAAACAGCATGCCTCTTCCCACATAACGCTTGGCGATGGATACAACCAGACGGAGGTTTGCCTCCGCCAGACGCTTTTTCGCCTCCTCGTCTCCCTGCTCCATCCGCTTGGCAAGCTCAATTTCTTCCTCCGCGGTAAGCAGGGGAACTTTTCCGATTTCCTTCAGGTACATCCGGACCGGATCCTCGATGCTGATTCCTTCGGGGACGGAGAGGTCGATATTTTCCATATCCACCTCTTCCTCGTCGTCTAAATCCGGTTCATCATTCATCAGGAGGGCGTCGTCCTCATCCTCGTCCGCGGCGGACTCGGTAATGCGGAGAACGTCAATGTCATGCTCCTCCAGATACTGAACCACGGCATCCAGCTGTTTCTCTGACAGATTCATGTCACGGAAATAATCCTGGATTTCCTGATATTCCAGGGCGTTCTTCTTCTTCTTCGCCACTTCAATCAGGCTTTTGGTTTTTTCCAGTAGCTTTTTGTTGTCTGCTTCCATTTTGTTCTCCTTATCCATCTTTTTTCGGGGTAATCAGGCTGTCCGGCAGCCCTTCTGTCCGAAGCCGCTCCAGGCTCCGCCGTTCTTCAATAATTTTCTGCAGACCGGAGAGATCCGTCTGGTCCAGTGCTTTTTCTTTTGCCTCCAGGCTGGCCGTCTTCATACGGAAAAACAAATCGGCAAACGCCTGCCGTATGTTTCCGTCCTTGTCCAGCTGCAGATTGGTGTGAAACAGCGAAGCCGCCCTGGACTGGGTGTCCCCGTCCTGAAAATGATTGATCACACTGGCCGGGCTGATCTGCCCGTGTTCTGCCTGCTGCCAGATCATCTCCGCCACCTCCCGGTAGAGCGGATCGGTAAAATCTTCGGGACCGAGATACCCCTTCAGTCCCGGAATCAGCTCCGGCCGGGAAGTCAGCCAGGTAAGCATCAGCTTCTGGGTCTGGTCCTCCGCGCTGTCCCTGGAAACGGTCTTTCTTCCGGGCGGCGCCTTGGGAACCCGGATCATCTGCCTGCCGGTTCCCCGCAGGGACGCTCTTCCTACCTCCCTGCGCAGAAGCTCCGGTTCTGTGCCGTATTTTCCGGCCACCGTCTCCAGATACGACGTCCGTTCCAGCTCATCCTCGATCTCCGCGAGCATGGAGGCTGTATGATGAAGAAAATCCGTTCTTCCCTGCGGATCGTCCATGTCATAATCCCGCTCACTCATGCGCACCGTAAACAAAAAGCTGTTTTCCGCTTCCTCCAGACGCTTCTCGAAGGCCTCTCCGCCCTCCGCCTTGATAAATTCGTCCGGATCCTTATGGGGCCGGAGATTCACCACCTTCGTCCGCAGCCCCGCGTTACGCAGCATGGGAATGGCACGGAGAGCCGCCTTTACGCCGGCCTCGTCCATATCATAGATCACCAGGACATCCCCGGTGTAGCGGTGAAGCAGTGCGCACTGCTGGGAGGTAAGGGCGGTTCCCAGCGAGGCCACCGAATTGGTATACCCCGCCTGATGCATGGAAATGACATCCATATAGCCCTCGCAGATAATCATATTTTTTTTACCGGCTCTCTTTGCCGCATAGAGCCCGTATAAATTCCTGCTCTTGTCAAAAATGACGGTTTCCGGGGAGTTCAGGTACTTGGGTTTTCCCTCTCCCATGACCCTGCCGCCGAAGCCGATCACCCTCCGGTTCACATCCATGATGGGAAACATCACCCGATTCCAGAACTTGTCTCCGAACCCGTGCCGCTCGTCAAAATGAAAAAGCCCGGAATCCTTCAGAAGCTCATCCGCGTAACCCCGTTTTTTCATGAAACGGTACAGATCGTCACTGTAACGGTCGGAGTAGCCCAGCCCGAAGGAACGGATAATCTCGTCGGAAAGACCGCGCTTTTTCAGGTAATCCATGGCATTCTTCCCGGCAGGTGTACGCAGCTTCCGGTAGAAATATTCCGCGGCAAGCTTGTTGATTTCCAGTAGCTTTCCCTTCCGGTCCGACTCCGCCCTTGCCTCCCCGGACAGCTCCGGTTCCGGAAGGCGGATGCCTGCCCGGTCGGCCAGCTTTTTTAAGGCCTCCTGAAAAGTCTCATTCTCGTATTTCATCAGAAAAGTGATGACGTTTCCGCCCTCTCCGCATCCGAAGCAGTAGTACATCTGTTTGGAAGGGCTGACGGAGAAGGAGGGGGATTTTTCATTATGGAAAGGACAGAGACCGAAATAGTTCGCGCCGCGGCGCTGCAGCCTGACATATTGGGATATGACGTCCACAATATCATTTGCGGAACGTATTTCTTCAATCAGATCATCCGAATACCGCATCAGCTACCTCAGAAAACATCCCATGAACGGGGAACAAAAAACTCTTCAAATTTCCGGATGCAGAACTGATCTGTCATGCCGGAAATATAATCGCATACAACTCTCTCCTGCGGCTCACCCTTCTGCAGCATGATCCGGTATTCCTCCGAAAGAGCCTCCGGGTGATCCGTAAGATACCCGTACAGGGCGGAAATAATGCGCTCCACCTTGACCTCCTCGGATTTGGCCACCGGATTCGTGTAGACGTCTGCGTACATCAGCCGCCGGAAGGTCATCATAGCCTGAAAAACCCGGTCGGACATCCGGATGTCGTTCCTGTCCATGCTGTTGTGAATCAGATCCAGCACCAGGGTATTCAGCCGTTCCTTGGAAGTATAGCCCAACGTGGTGCGGAGTGTAATCGGAATGTCATCCTCTGTGAGAATACCGGCGCGCTGCGCGTCATCTGTATCGTGATGAATATAGGCGATCTTGTCGCACAGACGGACAACCTTTCCCTCCAGTGTCGCAGGGCTGGTACTCATCTGATGATTCAGGATACCGTTTCTTGTCTCCCAGGTCAGGTTCATCCCCCGGCCGTCATTTTCCAGGCAGTCCACAACCCGGAGGCTCTGCCGGTTGTGCTGGAATCCGCCGGGCGAGAGCTTGTTCAGCGCACGCTCCCCCGCATGCCCGAACGGGGTATGCCCCAGGTCATGTCCGAGGGCGATCGCCTCCACCAGATCCTCGTTCAGACGCAGGGCCTTGGCCACGGTCCTGGCAATCTGGGAAACCTCAAGCGTGTGCATCATGCGGGTGCGGTAGTGATCTCCCCTGGGAAGAAGAAAGACCTGGGTTTTTTCCTTCAGCCTGCGAAAAGCCTTGGAGTGCAGAATTCTGTCCCTGTCCCGCATGTAATCCGTGCGGACAGCATGAGGCTCCACCGGCTGCAGACGCCCCTTCGTATCCGCGCTGTGAGCGGCGTAAGGACTCAGGTGCTTTCTCTCTTCCAGCTCAATACTCTCCCGAATGGTCAAGCGGCAGCCTCCTTTCCGTCAGGTCGCAAGGTCATAAGACATCTTCTAATTATACTCTTACTGCGCCCAAAGGAGCGTTTCCTTTTTTCAGGGCAAAAAAATTTGCTGCGTCCGACGGCATTTCTGCTTCCCGGACACAGCACCTCCCGAAATATCCTCACTGTTTTTTTCTTTCTCAGCCTTCCGGCACATGATCCGGTTTCATCCACCGCAGAATCCTGTCCGTAAGGGTCTCCACATCCAGTCCTGCCATCCTCCGCTGGCTCTCCACCGTTGCATGCGGAATAAAGCGGTCCGGAACCGCGGCGATCTCCACATGGACGGGAAGCTTCTCTTTTTCCGTGAAATCCAGAATCTGTTCCCCGATGCCGCCCTTTCTGCAGTTCTCCTCCACCGTCAGGAAAAGAGAGTGACCATCTGCCAGCTCACGGATCAGGTCATAGTCCAGCGGGCTGGCAAACCGCAGATTTACTACCGTGGCATCAATCCCGTACCCAATCAGCCTCTCTGAAACATCGGCGGCAAATTCCACCATGGAGCCGATCGCCAGAATGGCGGCTCCCTTTCCTCTGTGGATCAGTTCCGCTTTTCCGTACCGGATGGGTTCCCGCTCTTCCTTCAGCCCGATGTAGGCCTGTCCTCTGGGATAGCGGATCGCAACGGGGCCGTGGAAGCGGACGGCGAAATCGAACATATCCTCCAGCTCCCAGGCATTTTTGGGCGCAAGCACCGTCATGCCCGGAATCATGGTCAGGTAGGAAAGATCATATACGCCGTTATGCGTCCTTCCGTCCGCGCCGACAAAGCCGGCCCGGTCTATGGCAAAAATCACGTGCAGCCTTTGCATGCAGACATCGTCCATAATCTGGTCATAAGCCCTCTGAAGAAAGGCCGAGTAGACGGCAAAGACCGGAATCATGCCTCCCAGCGCCAGACCGGCCGCAAACGTCACCGCGTGTTCCTCCGCAATTCCCACATCAAAGAAGCGCTCCGGAAAAGCCTGTTCAAAGGACTCCAGCCCGGTTCCCTCTCCCATGGCAGCGGTAATTCCCACCAGATTGTGATGAAGGGTGCCAAGCTTTCTGACACTCGCGGCAAAAACGTCGGTATAAGTCGTCCTGCTGTGCTTCAGCGCCATTCCGCTTCCGACATCAAAAGCACCAGTTCCGTGATACTTGTCCGGATGACTGACAGCAGGCTGATATCCCTTTCCCTTCTCGGTAATGACATGGACCAGCACCGTTCCCTTGTAGCGCTTGGCCTCGGAGAGCACCCGTATCAGGTTACGGATATTGTGGCCGTCAACCGGACCAAGGTACATAACCCCCATATCCTCAAAAAACATGCCGGGAATCACCAGATGCTTCAGGCTGCTCTTCGTCCTCCGGATTCTCTCGACCATGTGGTCTCCCAGCTCCGGAATTTTTTCCAGCTGATCCAGAACCGAATCCTTCAGTCCCGTATATTTGGGAGAAGTCCGGATGGTGCTGAGATACTCGGAAATCCCTCCGACATTTTTGGAAATGGACATGGCATTGTCGTTCAGGACAATGGTAAAATTGGATTTCAGATTGGCCGCGTTATTGATCGCCTCATAAGCCATCCCGCCGGTAAGCGCCCCGTCCCCGATCACGGAAACCACGTGGTATTTCCTGCCCAGCAGATCCCTGGCCTTTACATAGCCCAGTCCCGCGGAGAGAGACGTAGAGCTGTGTCCCCCGTCAAAGGTATCGCAGGGACTTTCCGCTCTTCTGGGGAAGCCGCTGATTCCCCCCTCTTCCCGCAGGGTGGCAAAATCATCCTTCCTTCCGGTCAGGATTTTATGGGTATAGCACTGATGCCCTACATCCCAGATAATCTTATCCTCCGGAAGATCGTAGACATAATGCAACGCCATGGTAAGTTCCACTGCGCCCAGGTTCGATGCCAGGTGTCCTCCGGTCTTGCTGATGCTGTCGATCAGGAAACGGCGGATATCCTCCGCCAGCAGGGGAAGCTGGTCAACAGGTATTTTTTTTATATCATTTGGCTGATTAATTCGTTCGAGCATACACATACTCCTCTTTAAGCTGATTCCGATTGTAGCACAAAAGCAAAATCTTGAGAATCTTTGTTTTTCAGACTTGCTTTTCTTCTACTTTTCTGCTGGACAGAGGTTGAAATAACGTCCTTTTTCCTATAAAGTAAGGAATTGAGTTTAGGAAACAAAGCAGGAAAGGATGATATGAGTATGGAGTGCATAGGCTTTATCGGGCTGGGGCTGATCGGCGGATCTCTGGCCAGGGCAATCCGAAAATTCCACCCGGAAATCCGCCTGACGGCATACTCGCACACAAGGGCTACACTGGATGAAGCTCTCTCCGAAGGAGTAATTGACGAGGCATGGGAACAGAATGATCCCCGCTTTTCCGAATGTGACCTGGTTTTTCTTTGTGCCCCGGTGCAGACAAATATCTCGTATCTTCCTTTTTTGAAAAAAACGGTAAAATCTTCCTGCCTGATTTCCGATGTGGGAAGCGTCAAGGGCGAGATGCAGGAAGCCGCGGAAAAAGCGGGACTTTCCAGGCAGTTTATCGGCGGGCATCCCATGGCCGGCTCGGAAAAAACCGGATTTTCCAGCTCACGTGCCTATATTCTGGAAAATGCCTGGTATTTTCTGACTACGACAGAAAAAAATGCTCCGGAAGATATCCAAAAACTCCGGCATCTGGTGACAGACATTCATGCCCTGCCGCTGGTTCTGAAACCGGAAGAGCATGATTTCCTTGTGGCAGGTGTCAGCCATCTTCCCCATCTGGTTGCGTCCGGCCTGGTAAACACCATTAAAAATCTGGACGACCCGGAAGAGCGGATGAAGCTGGTGGCAGCAGGCGGTTTTCGGGATATTACCCGCATTGCCTCCTCCTCTCCCGTCATGTGGGAACAGATCTGTCTGTCTAACCGGAACTGTATCCTGAAAGTGCTGGATTCCTATCTGGACTTTATGAAGCATGCCAGAGAGCTTGTCGCGGCCGGAGACGGAAAGGCTCTGAATGAGATGTTTACCTCCTCACGGGATTACAGGGATTCCATGGACGATACCAGAAAGGGGTCTGTCACCCGTCAGTTCCTGCTGTATGTGGATATTCTGGACGAGCCGGGCGGTATTGCCACCATCACCACGCTCCTTGCCATGAATCAGATCAGCATTAAAAACATCGGCGTGATCCATAACCGGGAATTTGAAGAAGGGGTTCTGCGGATTGAATATTATGACGAGGACTCCAGAAACCGCTCGGCGGAGATACTGCGGAAAAGAAATTATATTATCCGAAAGACTATGTAGATATCTCTTCTTCTGGTACTTTCGTGATAAAACTATCCAGAAGATCACAGGATTGGGCTGTTAAAATATAAGTACGGATTGTTCCGCGCTTTTCGCTCCCACAATCCGTTTTGTACCCATTTTGCAACAATTCATAAAACAGAAAGCTGGAATACTGTCATGATTTTTACGCCTGCATCAAAGCCGCTGCACGGTACCATAAACGTGCCCGGCGATAAATCCATTTCCCACCGTGCGGTTATGATCGGATCCTTGGCGGAAGGCGATACGGAAATCTCCCATTTTCTTCCGGGAGCGGACTGTCTTTCCACAATCGAGTGCTTCCGCAAAATGGGAATCCAAATTGAATTAACAGAAAATAATACCCATGTGCTGGTACACGGCCGGGGACTGCACGGTCTTTCTGCTCCGGATTCCGTTCTCGACTGCGGAAACAGCGGCACCACAACGCGTCTGATTTCCGGAATACTGGCCGGCCAGAAGTTTTCTTCCTCGCTGACCGGAGATGAATCCATCCAAAAGCGGCCTATGAACCGCATTATTCTTCCTCTTTCGGAAATGGGGGCGGAAATCCGCAGTGAAAACGAGAACGGCTGTGTCCCCCTGCAGATATCCCCCTCGCATCTGAAAGGCATCTGCTACCAGTCTCCGGTTGCCTCGGCACAGGTAAAATCCTGCGTTCTTCTGGCAGGCATGTATGCAGAGGGAAAGACCAGTGTGACCGAACCCGCCCTCTCCCGGAACCACACCGAACTGATGCTCCGCGGATTTGGCGCAGAGGTAACTTCGGAAGGCACGACTGCCACAATTACACCGGAGCCGGTTCTTCACGGAAGAAAACTTACGGTACCCGGTGATATTTCCTCCGCCGCCTATTTTCTCTGCGCGGGTCTGATGGTGCCGGATTCCGAGGTCCTTCTGAAGCATGTCGGAACCAATCCAACCAGGGATGGCATCCTGCGTGTCATACAGGACATGGGGGGCAGCGTGACCTACCGCCGACTGCTCTCAGACGCGGGAGAACCCACCGCCGATCTGGAAGTGCGTTACAGCAGGCTGCACGGAACCGTGATCGAAGGGAGTTTGATTCCCATACTGATTGATGAACTTCCGATTATCGCTGTCCTGGCGGCCACGGCTGAAGGAGACACCGTCATACGGGACGCGCAGGAACTTCGTTACAAGGAATCTGACCGGCTTGCCCTGATCGCGGAAAATCTGGAGGCCATGGGAATCAGCGTAGATCCCACGGAGGACGGTATGGTTATCCACGGAAGAAGAAACCTTTACGGCGGCACCCCCGCCGCAGAAGGAAAACCTCTTCACGGCGCCGTGATTGACAGCCACAAGGATCACCGGCTGGCCATGTCTTTCGCCATAGCCGCTCTTGCCGCGGATGGAGAGACTGAAATCCGGGACGCGGAGTGCGTCAACATCTCCTACCCTGATTTCTACAGAGATCTGCAGTCTCTGTCTGAGTAAACAGATATATGAGTACTCCTACTATTATCACTCATATCAACAGTTCCAAAAAATAGAACAGCAGCAAAACGGCACAGCCTTCTTCTCCGAGAGCTGTGCCGTAATTCGTTGTGCCGGTTTTCCCGGCTGCACAAATTAAATTTTTCTGCGCTGATTTCGCTGCTCTAGCAGCCGGAGCCGTCCAGCCTGCATGCGGCGCCCAGAGCCGGTTCCGGTTTCTCCGCCGCCAGCCCGACGTCCTCCGGGTTCAGCGTAATCATGCCATCCTCCAGTACAAAGCAGGGAATCCCCACAAAACTGTTCTTTTTGGCATCATCAAAAACCGGACTCATATCGCGGATTTTCATAAATGCCTTCAGAAAGCGGATATGTTCTCCGATGTTCACGAACTGAAAGGACGGATTTCCTTCAATCTGCCTCTCCACAGAGGAACAGTCCGGACAGGATGGCATGCCGAACACGGTAATGACACTGTTGTCCTCCGCGGAACGGTACTCCGGTTTTTTATCAAACATCCTTCTGGCATAGGAACAGAAGGGCTTGATCTTTTTATTCATGGTAGCAGCCGCCTGCACGACACAGTCCACCAGCCTTCCGGCGATTCCCTGACCGCCGTAGGACGGATCTACCACCGTGTGTGTGATAATCCAAAAGGACGGAAGAACCAGAAATTCACAGGTTCCCGCCATTTTCTCTCCGTCCCATGCAGAAGCCCGCTTTTTTTCCATTTCAAATTTCACTTCAATCATAACCGTACCCCCATACCGCAGTCTGAATCCTGCTTTTTTGTCTGTACCTGCAATATTTACCTGTACCTACACTATAAGGGTGCTGCCGGAAAGATGCAAGACCCGGCACGATAACTGCCTGTTGCTTAATATTTTGAGAATACTCCGGCAATGGTTTCCGGATCCTTTGTCACCGTCAGGCAGAGTTGCAGAAGAATGCGTGCCTTTTGCGGGTTCAGGAATCCGGATGAGATCATCCCGGATCGTGATTTGGTGCGCACATGAGCCGTTACCGGGCCGCTTCCGGTCCTGGTGCTGATGACGACGGGAATCCCGCTTTCTGCCGCACGTACCAGTTCCTTCTCATCTTCCTGATGAACAGAACCGTTGCCGGTTCCGGCATAAACAATTCCCTCTGCCCCTGCCCGGATGGCTGCCCGCACCATAGCCCCGTCCGCGCAGGTATTTCCATACAGAATATACACCGTCGGGAGCCTTTTTATTCCCTCAAGAGAAAACATCCCAGGATCTCTTTTTTGTTTTTTTCCTTCACATTCAGTTCCCATCCGCATCATCTGCCGGTCATCTGGAATCCCTGAAGAGCTCTCTGCAAAGAAAACAGGGATTCCGTCGCGGATCATTCCAAGAGAACCTCTGTTCGGCGAGCAGAACGCACCAAGAGAAGTGGTGTTTTTCTTGGTGGCATCCACGGCTCCCTCGATGCTGCCATTCATCGTGATAAGAACACCCCTTCCTTCCGCATCCGGAGAGGCGGCTGTCCGCACCGCGTTGAGCAGATTCATGGGGCCATCCGCGCTGAGGGCGGTTGCCGGCCGCATTGAGCCGGTAAGAACCACCGGTTTTCCGGCAGGTACGGTAAGATGCAGAAAGAAAGCGGTTTCCTCCATTGTATCCGTTCCGTGAGTAATAACAATTCCGTCCGTATCGTCCTGTCCGACAAGTGTATGCACCCTTTTAGCAAGACGTAAAAGAATATCCTCTGTCATATCCCTGCTGTCGATATTGCAGAATTGCTCGGCGGAAAGCTCCGCACAGGAACAGAGGCCGGGGACAGAGCGGATAATCTCCTTAATTCCAAGACTTCCTGCCTGGTAATCTGATGTTTCCGAGGCAGTATCTGCTGATCCGGCTATGGTTCCGCCTGTGGCGATAATCCGTATTTTCTTCATCCTGAAATACCTCCGTTACCCTTACTATATCATTCTCTGACACAGGAACGAATCAATTTTCTCCGATATCCCGAAAATATTTCTTACTTTCCAGCAAACGAAAAAAGACAGTCCCGGAACAAAACCACGGACTGTCTTTTTCTGTTGTTATATTGATATGATTACACCACGCAGATTCCTCTGTCTGCGACAATATCAGTGCTTCTGTTTCTGCTCCTGCATGCCCCGGAAATTACCGGTTTACAGGGCTTTCTTTCTGGCCTTGACCATCTCTGTGAGCCTGGGAACAATTTTGTTCAGGTCGCCCACAATGCCGTAATCCGCCACGCTGAAGATCGGCGCGGTCTCATCCTTGTTAATGGCAATGATGAGGTCGGATTCCTCCATGCCGGCAACATGCTGAATGGCACCGGAAATTCCGATGGCAAAATATACCTGGGGACGAACGGTTTTTCCGGTCTGTCCTACCTGCATATCCTTCGGCATCCAGCCGTTGTCCACTGCCGCACGGGAGCTGGAAACTTCTCCGCCCAGGGCATCCGCCAGATCCTGAAGAATCTTGAAATTCTCCTTGGAACCGACTCCGCGGCCGCCCGAAACCAGAATTTTAGCTTTCTGAATATCTACGGTCTCGCTTACTACCTTTACGACATCCTCAATTTCTACATATTTATTATTCGGGGTAAAGCCCGGATTGAAATCAATAATTTCCGCCTTTGCCCCCTTGATCGGCTGAATGGCCTGCATAACGCCGGGACGAACCGTGGACATCTGCGGACGGTTATCCGGGCAGGCAATCGTTGCGATCGTATTTCCTCCAAACGCGGGACGTGTCATCAGCAGCTGGTTGTGTTTCTGCTCATCCTCATGTCCCGGCCTTGCCACCAGCGGAAAATCACCGATATCCAGACTGGTGCAGTCCGCGGTAAGTCCGGTTCCCACACGCGCGGAAACCGTCGGACCCAGATCCCGGCCGATGGCGGTTGCGCCGACCAGCATGATTTCCGGTTTGAATTTATTGATTACCTCCGACAGTGCGTGTGCGTAAGGCTCGGTCCTGTAGTCTTTCAGCTCCGGGTCATCAACGACAATGACACGGTCCGCTCCGTATTCCGCCAGCTGATCGGCAAGATTCCGGATTCCGCTTCCTACTAGGACAGCAGTCACCTGCGTGTCGAGTGTCTTTGCGAGATCTCTTGCCTTTCCGAGAAGTTCAAAGGCAATGTTGTTGATCTGGTTATCAACCTGCTGCGCATAAATAAATACGCCCTTATATTCTTCCAAATTCATTTTTCATCGCCTCCGTCAAATAATATGTTTCTCTGACAGGACATCTGCAATAGATGCCGCCGCCGCGTCCGGATCCAGATCCTTAAACATGGTTCCCTCACCCTTGCGGACCTTATCAGAAGCCTTTGCGATCTTTGTCGGCGATCCCTTCAGACCGATGTTCGCGTCATCCAGATCCTTCAGATCATTCCGGCCCCAGACGGTGATCTGCGCGTCCACGGCATCCCAGATTCCGCCCGGTGTCATGTAGCGGGGCTCGTTCAGCTCTGAAAGAGCTGTGATCAGGCAGGGCATTTTTGCCTTCAGTACATGGTAGCGATCCTCAAACTGACGCTGTACCACGACGCTGTCACCTTCAATTTTAATATCCTGCGCATAGGAAATAACCGGAATTCCCAGATGCTCCGCGATCTGCGGGCCTACCTGGGCGGTATCTCCGTCGATCGCCTGACGTCCGGTAATAATCAGGTCGTAGTCCAGATTGCGGATTCCTGCCGCGATCGTCTGAGATGTAGCCCAGGTGTCTGCGCCTCCCAGAACACGGTCTGTTATCAGTATTCCCTTGTCCGCGCCCATTGCCAGCGCTTCCCGGAGGACTGCGTCTGCCTTTGGCAGACCCATAGTAATAACCGTAACCTCCGCGCCATTCTGATCCTTAATTCTTAAAGCGGCTTCCAGTCCGGCCTTGTCGTCCGGATTCATGATAGCCAGCATTGCTCCTCTGTCCAGCGTACCGTCCGGTTTGAACTTAACACCACCGGCAGTATCCGGAACCTGTTTAATACATACAACAATTTTCACGGTCTCGACCTCCTGCTTATCTCAGTAATGCACCGGAGATAACCATACGCTGAACCTCAGAGGTTCCCTCGTAGATCTCGGTAATCTTCGCATCACGCATCATACGCTCTACATCGTACTCCCTGATATAACCGTAACCGCCATGGAGCTGGACAGCCTTAGAAGTTACCCAGGAAGCAGTTTCCGCAGCAAACAACTTCGCCTTTGCCGCTTCCACCGTATAGACCGGACCGTTGTCCTTTGCCCGTGCAGCCTTATAGACCAGAAGCTGGGCAGCCTCTGTGCGAGTTGCCATATCCGCCAGCTGGAACTGTGTATTCTGGAACTGGGAGATGGAACGGCCAAACTGTTTTCTTTCCTTCGTATAGGCAATCGTCAGATCCAGAGCTCCTTCTGCCAGGCCGAGTGCCTGGGCCGCAATTCCGATACGTCCGCCGTCCAGACTGTGCATGGCGATATTAAAGCCCTTGCCCTTCTGTCCGAGCAGATTCTCCTTCGGAATTCTGCAGTCCTCGAAAATCAGCTCATAGGTAGAGGAACCGCGGATTCCCATTTTCTTTTCCTTCGTTCCGAAGGAGAAGCCCGGTGTTCCTTTTTCCACGATAAAAGCGGAAATTTCCTTCATCTTCTTGCCGCGCTTTTCTACAATGCCGGTTACGGCGATGATGATATACACATCTGCCACCTTGCCGTTTGTGATAAAGCACTTGGAACCGTTCAGAACCCACTCATCCCCGTCAAGAACAGCCTTCGTCTGCTGTCCCTGGGCATCTGTGCCTGCGCCCGGCTCGGTAAGGCCGAAAGCGCCGATCTTTCTTCCGGAAGCCAGATCCGGCAGATATTTCTGCTTCTGCTCCTCGGTGCCGAAGGTAAGAATCGGATCCATGCACAGAGAGGTATGGGCGGAAAGAGCAACCGCTGTGGTACCGCAGACCTTTGCGATCTCCTCTACACACATCACGTAGGTCAGGACATCACAGCCCTGTCCGCCGTACTCGCGCGGAATCGGGATTCCCATAAATCCGTATCTGGCCATTTTTTCGATTGTCTCTGCGGGGAATCTCTCTTCTTCATCGATCTCCTGCGCAAGAGGCTTTACTTCATTCTGCGCAAACTCACGGAAGAGGCTGCGCGCCATCTCATGCTTTTTATCCAATGTAAAATCCATGTCATCCTCCCGACATTAAATGACTGCTTCCTCGTCTACCGGAACCTTCTGGCCGTCCGCGTAATCATAGAAACCGACGCCGGACTTAACGCCAAGCTTGTTGCCGCGGACCATCTTGCGAAGGAGAGGAGCCGGACGGTATTTGGAATCTCCGGTATCATGGTAAATGGTTTCCAGAATGGCCAGGACAATATCCAGTCCGATATAATCGCCCAGCTCCAGCGGTCCCATCGGGTGATTGCAGCCAAGCTTCATAGCAATATCAATGTCGCGGATTTTTGCGATACCCTCGGAGTAAACGAAAATAGCTTCGTTGATCATCGGGATTAGAATTCTGTTGACAACAAAGCCGGGAGCCTCGTCAACCTGTACCGGTGTTTTTCCGAGCATCTCGGAAATTTTCTTAATGCGGTCAACGGTTTTCTGATAGGTGTTGATTCCCGCGATAACCTCTACCAGCTTCATGGCCGGAGCCGGATTGAAGAAATGCATGCCGATGCAGGGGCTGGGAAGGCCTGCGCCGATCTCTGTGATGGAAAGAGAGGAAGAGTTCGTCGCGTAAATGCATTTCGGATTGCGGACAATCTGATACTGCAGCTCGCGGAAAACATTCTTCTTGGACTCCATATCCTCTATGGAAGCCTCAACGATCAGGTCCGGGTCGATGCAGATGGTGTTCAGACCTGTCGTAATTTTTCCGAGGATCTGATCTACCTCTTCCTGTGTCATTTTTCCTCTGGCAACTCTCTTGTCCAGAGCTTTTTTAATTTTGCCTTTTCCTCTCTCGGCAAATTCCTCCTTGATGTCGCAGAGATAAACCTTCTCTACGTCCGGGCACTGTGCGAAAGTCTGCGCAATACCGGATCCCATGGTACCGGCACCGATAACTCCTACCTTCATGTGTTTTTCCTCCTGTTTCACATAACTTCTGTTATTTTTTCAAAACGCCTTCTGATTATTTATTCTGAAAAGCGACGTGCTTTACCTTTTTCGGGTCATCCTTTTTGCGAAGGAAATTAGCCATTCCCTCTCTCTGGTCTTCCGTCTCAAAGCAGGAGCCGAACAGCTTCTCCTCTGTTACAACGGCCTGATCCATATCCTGCTGAAGTCCGTCGTTAATCGCCTTTTTGCATGCTCTTACGGCAATCGGCGCATTGCCTGCAATGACAGAGGCAAGCTTTTTCGCTGTGGGAAGCAGTTCTTCCTGCGTTGTTACCTGATTGACCAGGCCAATCCGCAGCGCTTCATCCGCCTTGATGTTTCTTGCCGTATAAACCAGCTGTTTGGCCATTCCCGGGCCTATCAGTCTGGCAAGTCTCTGCGTTCCGCCGAAGCCTGGCGTGATGCCCAGTCCGACCTCCGGCTGTCCGAATACCGCATTATCCGAGCAGATGCGGAAATCACAGCTCATGGCGATCTCGTTTCCGCCGCCCAAGGCAAAACCATTGACAGCAGCGATCACCGGAATCGGGAAGGTCTCGATTCTGCGGAACAGGTCATTGCCCTTCTTGCCGAAAGCCGTTCCCTCTTCCTTGGAAAGCGTGCTCATCTCTCCGATATCAGCACCGGCGACAAAGGACTTGTCTCCGCTTCCGGTAAGAATCAGAACACGAATCGTTTCCAGATCCACCCCGTCCAGAGCCGCGCTCAGATCATCCAGCACCTCGCTGTTCAGCGCATTCAGTGCCTTCGGGCGGTCAATGGTAAGGATTCCTATTGCTCCTTCTGTTTCATATCTGACATATGCCATTGATAAAATCCTCCTGCTTTCATCCTCCCTCCGCCCGCTTCCGTTTCAGAAAACAGGCGGAGCGGAAATAACGGATCAGTCTCTCTCTACAACTGTCGCACAGCCCATGCCGCCGCCGATGCAAAGGGTAGCGAGGCCTTTCTTCGCGTCTCTCTTCTCCATCTCATGAAGCAGCGTAACCAGAATTCTGCAGCCGGATGCTCCTACCGGATGTCCGAGGGCGATGGCGCCGCCGTTTACATTCAGTTTTGTCGGATCAAATCCCAGCTCCTTGCCTACGGCAACGGACTGGGCAGCGAATGCTTCGTTCGCTTCTACCAGATCCATATCCTTAACCTCAAGTCCTACCTTTGCCATAACGTTCTTGGTAGCAACAACCGGGCCGACACCCATGATGGCCGGATCCACACCGCCAAGCGCTCCGCCAAGCCAGGTGGCCATCGGTTTTACCCCAAGCTCCTTCGCTGCCTTCTCACTCATAACGACGACTGCCGCGGCACCGTCATTGATACCGGAGGCATTTCCTGCGGTAACAACTCCTCCTGCCTTGAACGCGGGTTTCAGTCTTGCAAGGCTTTCCGCTGTTGTTCCCGGTCTCGGGCCTTCATCCGTGTCAACAAGAACCGTCTGCTTTTTCTGCTTTACTTCAACCGGAACGATCTCATCCTTAAATCTTCCGGATTCCATTGCCGCGCATGCCTTCTGCTGGCTGTTTGCGGAAAACTCATCCAGCTCCTCGCGGGTCAGATTCCATTTTTCCGCGACATTCTCCGCGGTAATTCCCATATGATAGTTGTTGAAGGCATCCCACAGGGCATCGTTAACCATGGTATCAACCAGCGTATTGTTTCCCATACGGTAGCCGAAACGTCCCTTCATCAGTGCGTAGGGTGCCATGGACATACTTTCCATACCGCCCGCAACCACGATCTCCGCCTCTCCGGCGCGGATCATAGCCGCCGCTGTGTTGACAGCATTCAGACCGGAACCGCAGACAATATTCATGGTTACCGCCGGACACTCTACCGGAAGTCCGGCCTTAATGGATGCCTGACGTGCTACATTCTGTCCAAGTCCGGCCTGGATAACACATCCCATATAAACCATATCTACCTTTTCTGCGGGAACACCGGCTCTTTTCAGAGCTTCTTTGATCACGATAGAGCCCATATCAACTGCCGGTGTTGTAGATAAGCCGCCGCCCATTTTTCCGATTGCGGTTCTGCATGCACCTGCAAGAACAATTTTCTCTGCCATAATATTTCCTCCTTTTTTATCCTCTCCGGATTGCTTCACGAAATTGTATTTTCATTGATACAATCAATATACTGGACGCCCCGGATTTTGTCAATGAATTAACAATCGTTTCGGCAAGATTCCTCCATAATGTCTGTTTAATATTTAACAATCACTACAAAGTGTAGATTTTTTCAAATTTGAAAACGACAAGGTTTACAAATATTTCTCGGCTTTTTTGTGCAAAAAGCGGAGGGTCTGAGACCACTCCGCTTCTTCTTGCTTTGTTCCGCCGCTGTTCTTCGGCGCTTCTGTTTTTTATAAATCTCTGCCCTGCCTTTTGGCAGAACCGGGCGTTTCAGGAAAACGTTCCGGAGTATTTTCACTTCTTGTTAGATCTTCTCCAGATATGCATCTTCTCCGCGTCCCGGATCAGGCTGTCCCTGAAATCCGGATGCGCAATCCCGATCAGCGCCTCCGCCCTCTGCCATGTAGAAAGCCCCTTGAGACAGACCATCCCGTATTCTGTCACCACATACATACCGTTGGCCCTGGTATCTGTGACAATACTTCCGTCCGCCAGTGTAGGACGGATACGGCTTTTGAGTTCTCCCGTTTTCTTATCCGTAAAGGTGGAGGACATGCAGATAAAGCTCTTTCCGCCCTCCGACGCATAGGCGCCCAGAACAAAATCCAGCTGCCCGCCGGCACCGGAAATATTGCGGATGCCGGAGCTCTCCGCGTTAATCTGACCAAAGAGGTCAATATCCACCGCATTATTGATAGAGATAAAATTGCTGAGCGCGGCAATCTTCCGGTAATCATTCACATAATCGACTGGGGCGCTCAGGCACTCCGGATTCTCATTCAGATAATCGTACATTTTCTGCGAACCGCCGGCAAACGCGTAGGCCTGACGCCCACGGTCAATTTCCTTCCGCATGCCGGTAATTTTTCCGGCCTCCGCCATATCCACAAACGCATCCACATACATCTCTGAATGAATGCCGAGATCCTTGAGATCACTCTGCGCGATCATCGCTCCGATGGCATTCGGCATGCCTCCGATTCCCAGCTGCAGGCAGGCGCCGTCCGGTATCTCCGCCGTAACCAGCTCCGCCACTTTCTTATCTACCTCAGAAGGTTCCGGGGCTTTCCCCGTCACGTCCATAGGCGGATTATCGCCCTCTACAATCTTATCCACCTGGTCAATGTGTATGCAGTTCTCATACCCGCCCAGGCAGACAGGCATATTGGCGTTGACCTCTACGATAACCGTGTCGGCGACTTCGCAGGCCGCCATCATATGGCTGGCACTGGGACCGAAGTTAAAATAACCGTGGCTGTCCATCGGGGCCACCTGAATCATTACGACATTCAGATGAAATGCCCGGCGGTCCCTGTAATAGCGCGGCAGCTCGGAATACTTGATCGGGGCATAAAAACTGAATCCCCTGGAAACAGCCTTCCGCTCGATTCCGTTCATGTGCCAGCTGTTCCATGTAAAATGCTCCTCCGGATGCTCGATCCGGAAGATAGCCGGTTCATGCATCAGCACGCCGCCGTGAATGTTCACATCGTGAAGCTCCGGCATTCTTTCCGCCAGAGCGGCGTCTGTGGCAACCGGCGTATTGGTACACCAGCCGTAATCCACCCAGTCCCCGCTCTTGATCACAGATACTGCCTCTTCCGCCGTGGTCAGTTTGCTTTTATATTCTTCTGCGTAATTCATCCTATCCTCCGTCCTTAAAAAACACCTCTACAATTCGTGAAGCAGTTCCGTGTGTTTCAAGGCTGCATCATGCCGACGCGGGCATGTGCCGGATTTCCCTGCCCGGTTATCGTTCCGGACGAGTCTGTGAAATACCAAAATCGTAGTTACAATTATGACACAGAGAGACGCACAAATGCAAGTACCTGGCGAACGGACTACTCAATCAGCATGGCATCCCCGAACGAGAAAAAGCGGTATTTTTCTCTGACAGCCTCCTGGTAGGCATGCATGATATGATCTTTTCCCGCAAAGGCGGAAACCAGCATAATCAGTGTGGATTCCGGAAGATGGAAATTGGTAATAAGACCGTCCATAATTTTGAACCGATAACCCGGATAAATAAAAATGCTGGTCCAGGCGCTACCGGGATGCAGAATTCCGTTTTCGTCGGATGCTGACTCAAGCGTTCTGCAGCTGGTCGTCCCGACGCAGATAATTCTCCCTCCTGCAGCCTTCGTGTCATTGATCAGCTTTGCCTGATCCTCCTCCACAATATACAGCTCGGAGTGCATCTTATGTTCGGTAACATCCTCTACCTTTACGGGGCGGAATGTTCCCAGCCCGACATGCAGCGTGACATGCGCAATTTTTACGCCCTTTTGCTGAATCTCCTGCAAGAGTTCTTTGGTAAAATGAAGTCCAGCCGTAGGAGCAGCCGCGGATCCGTCATTTTTCGCGTAAACGGTATTGTACCTTGTCTTATCCTTCAGCTTATGCTTGATATAGGGCGGCAGGGGCATCTCCCCCAGCTGGTCCAGTATCTCCTCAAAAATGCCGTTGTAGTGGAACTGGATAAAACGGTTTCCGTCCTCTGTCACATCCAGCACAGTTCCGGTAAGCAGTCCTTCATGTCCAAACACAAGCTCCGTGCCGATACGGCATTTTTTTCCCGGCCTTACCAGCGTCTCCCAGACATTGTCCTTTCTCCTCACAAGAAGAAGAACCTCGATCAGTGCTCCGGTATCCTTTTTGGTCCCGTACAGTCTGGCCGGTATGACCTTTGTATCATTGAGCACCAGACAGTCTCTGTCGGTCAGGTGATCGATCACCTGCGTAAAATGCTCGTGCCGGATCTCGCCCGTCCCTCTGTTCAGAACCATCAGCCGGGAGGCGCTTCTGTCCTCCAGCGGGTCCTGAGCGATCAGCTCCTCCGGCAAATCATAGTAAAAATCACTTGTTTTCATTTAACTCCGCATCCCTCTGTGCCTGGTAGAAATTATGGTAATATTCCTTCCCGTAATAAACGCGGTCGGATTCCTCCAGCCGTCCCCTGCCGTTTTCCACAACCACCTTGCTCACCGCACAGTTCATGGGCACTCCTCCGTGCCAGAAATCTGATTTGTCCTCGTAGACATTATTCAGAAACGCCCGGCTGGCGCATCCGTGGGTGGAAATCAGAATGCTCTTGTCCTGCAGGTCGGGATTGTGTATCAGTTCCTCATAAAAATCACGGCACCTGTCCACCACATCCCGGACGCTTTCTCCGCCTTCCGGCGGCTGATAATTCCAGGGATCCTCATGAAAGGCCAGATAGCGCTCCCTGGGGATCTCCAGCCTGTTCAGATCACAGCATTTTCCCTCCCAGATTCCGAAGGCGATTTCCATCACTCTCTTTTCTTCCAGAATAGGAATTTGTCTTCCCTGGCAGACAATTTCCGCCGTATGCTTTGCCCGGATCAGCGGGCTGGTGTAACAGAGATCCAGGGGAATATCTTTCATTCCGTCCCTTGTTTTTTCCGCCAGGAGTACACCTTCGCTGTCCAGATCCGCCCCGTGCTGCCCCTGCAGTCTGCGCTGTTTATTCCATGATGTCTCCCCATGTCTGATTACATATAAGATCAAAGCAATTTCCCCTTCTTACTGCCGCAGCTCAATCCCCATATCCGAAAGTCCCTTCAGGATTCTGTTCATGGCTGTGTTGATGTCAGCTTCCTCCAGCGTTCTTTCCCTGGATCGGAACACCAGAGAATATGCCATAGACTTATAACCGTCCTTTACCTGCTCGCCTTCATAAATATCAAACAGGGATAATTCCTCCAAAATGGCGCCTCCGCCCTGACGGATCACCTTTTCCAGATCCGCCGCCTGGATATTCTTCGGAACAACCATGGAAAGATCTCTGGAGACTGCCGGGAATCTGGCAATTCCATGGTATTTGCGGTCAAAGGTCGCAAAAGGTAAGATTTCCGGAAAATCCAGGACGGCCAGATAGGTTCTTTCTCCGATCCCGTAGCTTCTTGTCACCAGGGGATGAACCTCTCCCAGAAAGCCGATAATCTTTCCGTCATAAATAATATTTGCCTGTCTGCCGGGATGAAGGAAAGGCTTTCCCGCTTCCGCGTCATACTCCAGACGGTCATGCATGCCGATCTGTCCAAGGAATTCCTCCGCGACGCCCTTCATATCATAAAAATCTCCCTCTCCGTACATGCCGAGGGTGAACTGCATTCTTTCATCCGGCAGCTCGGTAAGCGGAAGAGACTTTGGGATGTAAATATTGCCCAGCTCATACAGACGAACATTTTTGTTTCTCCGGTTGTAATTGGTCGAGAGGGAGACCAGCATTCCGTTTACCGAAGTTGTCCGCATAACGGAAAAATCCTCTCCCAGCGGATTGGAGATTTGTATGGCTCTGCGGTGTACATCATCCTGCGGAAGAAGCAGTCTGTCAAACACCTTCGGGCTCTCGAAGGAATAGCACATTCCCTGGGAGAATCCGCAGTATTCTGCCACATCTCTTGCCTTTGCCTCCACCCTGTTCTTAAAGGAAAGCTTTCCTGTGGTGGCTTCTCCTCTGGGCAGCGTCGTAGGAATATTGTTGTAGCCGAAGAATCTGGCTACCTCTTCCGCAATATCACAGCATCTGTGAATATCCTGCCGGAAGGTAGGCGCAACAATTTCATTTGTCTTTTCATCGTAACGAAGCTCTACCTTGGCCAGATAATCCAGCATCTGTTTCGCGGAAAGAGCGGTTCCCAGCAGGCTGTTGATTTTATCCGGCTCGAAAAGGACTCTGGACTCCTCCCGTTTCACCGGGTAGATATCAATGGCTCCTCCGACTACTTCTCCGGCACTGAATTCTTCGATCAGCTGGCAGGCGCGGTTCATCGCTTCCATGGCATTGTTCGGATCCAGTCCCTTGTCAAATTTCCGGGAAGCATCTGTCTGGTGTCCGATTTTTCTGGATGAGAGACGGATGTTCGTTCCGTCGAAGCACGCTGCCTCAAACAGCATGGTATGAACCTGATCGGTAATCATGGAATTTTCTCCCCCCATGATACCGGCCAGTCCTACTGCCTTCTCCGCGTCGTTAATCGTCAGAATGGTATGATCCAGCGTATACTCGTTACCGTCCAGAGTTGTGAACTTCTCCCCGTCCTGTGCGCGTTTTACAATAATTTTATGTCCGGAAATGGTGTCCAGATCATAGGCATGCATGGGCTGCCCGTATTCCTCCATCACATAATTGGTAATATCCACTACATTATTGATGGGACGGATTCCGTTTGCCGCCAGGCGCCTCTGCATCCAGACTGGAGAAGGGGCAAGTTTAATATTTTTGACCACACGGGCAGTATAACGCGGGCAGAGTTCTGGTGCTTCCACCTCTACCTGAATATAGTCATTTACATCTTCGCTGTTTCCGGTAGGCGTAACTTCCGGGAGAACAAATTTCTTATCAAAGGTCGCCGCAGCTTCTCTGGCAATGCCGATCACACTGTAGCAGTCCACCCGGTTAGAGGTAATTTCATATTCGATATTCACATCGTCCAGTCCGAGAGCATGAACGGCATCATCTCCGGGCTTCACACCAGAGTTCTCAGCAAATGCGTAGATTCCGTTTTCCGGAGCTTCCGGATAGAATTCACGGCTGCTTCCAAGTTCTTCTATGGAACACATCATGCCGTCGGAATCTACCCCGCGCAGCTTTCCTGCGTGAATTTTGATTCCGCCCTCTGTAAGCGTCCCGTCATGTCCGCCGGCTACCCTTCCTCCGGGCAGGACAACAGGAGTCAGCATTCCGACCACTGCGTTCGGAGCTCCTGTGACAATCTGGACGTTTTTTTCTCCTATATCCACCTGACAAATGACTAAATGATCAGAATCCGGATGCTTCTCCAGAGAAATAATTTTTCCGACCACGATTTTTTCCAGATCGCGGTCCAGCCTGGTAAATCCTTCCACCTTGGTTCCGGAAAGCGTCATCGCGTCACAGTATTCCTGCGCACTGCAGTCCAGATCCGGCACATACATCTTTATCCATGAAAGTGAAGTGTTCATACTCTTGTCTCCGTTTCTGTTTATGTTTTAACCTTCCATGCTCCAAAACCTTTTAGAACTGTTTCAGGAACCGGATATCATTTTCATATAACAGTCTCATGTCATCAATCTCATATTTCAAAAGCGCGATTCTTTCCAGTCCGACTCCGAAGGCAAAGCCTGTATACTCCTCCGGGTCTATACCGCACATCTCCAGCACATGCGGATGCACCATGCCGCAGCCGAGAATCTCAATCCATCCCTCGCCCTTGCAGAAGCGGCATCCCTTCCCTCCGCACTTAAAACAGCTGACATCCATCTCCGCGCTGGGCTCCGTAAACGGAAAATGATGCGGACGGAATTTTGTCTTTGTATCTGGTCCGAAGATTTCTCTGGCAAACTGTTCCAGCGTTCCCTTCAGATCCGCAAATGTGATGTTTTTATCTACCACAAGTCCCTCTACCTGATGGAAGGAAGGAGAATGCGTCGCGTCCACCTCGTCCGCGCGGAACACACGTCCGGGCGAGATCATACGGATCGGCAGTTTACCTTGCTCCATTCTTCTTGCCTGAACAGGAGAGGTCTGCGTACGCAGAACAATGTCCTTATTAATATAAAAAGTGTCCTGTTCATCTTTCGCGGGATGGTTCGGCGGAATATTGAGCTTGGTGAAATTGTATTCATCCCACTCTATTTCCGGACCCTCTACAACCTCATAACCCATGCCGATAAAAATACGCTCCATCTCCTCCAGAGCTATGGTATTGGGGTGACGGTGTCCGATATCCGCTTTCCTGGCTGGAAGTGTCACATCAATTTTCTCCCCTTCCATCTGCCGTTCCATCTTCTCCTGATCCAGACGCTGCCGCATCTCTGCAAGTTTGGACTCTATCCGATCCCTCGCCTCATTGACCATCTGGCCGACCTTCGGCCTGTCCTCCGGCGCAACATCCTTCATCCCCTTCATGACTTCCTTCAGCTCGCCTTTTTTACCCAGAACACTGACACGGATCTCATTCAATGCCTCCGTTGTCTTTACGTTCTGCATTTTTTCCAGTGTTTTGAAGACAATTGAATCCAATTTTTCCTTCATGCCGTCGCTCATATTTTTCCTCCTGCCGCCGCTTACGCGGCTCTGCTTGTCCACCACCGCTTGACCGTGCTTTGCACGGCTTCATGCTCATTCCTGTTGTCGTCGCTGCCCGCGCCCTGCTCCTTCGCTTTTTGTGACGTGTATAAGTCTACGCGTCACTCCGCTGCTTCGCAGCTCTCGTGCCGCTAACACTAAAAAAGCCCCGCCCTGACAGGGACGAGGTTTAAAATCGCGGTACCACCCTTATTCCCGGAATGTTTAATCCCGGACACTCTTTACTGCTGTAACGTGCAGGCACGTCCGCACCTATCTGGAAATTCTTTCAGCGCGGAAGCTCCGGCGCGAACCTCTGACTGTACAGGAACCAGAGAGAACTTTCAGCCCTGGGTTCTCTCTCTCTATTGGAAAATACAGTCATACTGACGCCTTCACAGCTTTTAACCACTGCTATGATAGACGTTTTACAGAACACTGTCAAGAAAAAAGGCGGGAAGCTGCGCTTCCCGCCACCCGGAATGCCGTTCCCGCCTTTTGACTCCTAGACGAATCTAGGTGGGCGACCGCATATACGCTTCTGCCTTCCACTGCAAACGGAGGCCTGACATCCGCGTATAAATATGGGAATCCCTTTTTAAAGCAAATGTAGGTTCAAAAACAGCAGGTGATCGAACACCCCAGGAAAAAATGTCTCTTGTCAAAGACTCACTCTCGCTTACAAACCGAATACCTCTTACTGGATATTATTCTGAAGCTTGCATGCCTTGATCAGATTTCTCGCAAGGATTGCAGAGGTAATCGCTCCGACTCCGGGAACCGGTGTCTTCATGGCAACTTTCTCCTCTACCGCATCCTCGCAGCAGCCATAGGTTTTAATCTTCTGCCTTCCGGTCTTTTCATTGATAACCGGCTGGCCATTCTCATCAAATACCTTTGTGCGAACCACGGCGGCATCAATGACGATCTGATCCTCCGTGAGCATATCCGCGGTGATGGAGTCCTTAAACGGAGTAGCGGCAATAACAACATCTGCCCGCTTAATATAATCATTCTTCACCTCTGCGTGTGTCAAATGATGAACAATGGAAACGGTTGCAAAACGATTGGTCAGCATCATAGAAACCGGTTTTCCGATTACATTGGAGTTGTTGATGATGCAGACATCCAGCCCGCAGGCGACATCATCCTCCTGCCCCGGCTTAGCCAGCGGAAGCTTCTCGTATTTTTTACGTACATGAGCCTTGATCTCCTCTGCGTAATAATCAATCACAGCGACAATTGCCTGCGCCGTGCAGGGATACAGGCCAGTCGGATCGTTGATAACCAGCTTTCCCATATTAGCGGATGTGCAGGCATCCACATCCTTCAGCGGACTCAGATTTTCGCCGATGGCGACGTTCTCGTCGATGTTGTCCAGCGGACGGAACGCCAGAATTCCGTGAATTGACGGATCAGCATTTATCTCACGGAATTTTTTGATATAGTCTTCCTGAGAAACATCTGCCGGCATAGCAAAAACCTCAACTTCAATTCCTGCCTCTGCCATTGTCTTGGTCGCACCTTTCTCGTAGGAAAGATCCGGTCCTTTTTCTCCTACACGGACAATTCCCAGCTTCGGGGTAATTCCTCTTTCCTTCAGCTTATCTGCCTCTGCCTTGCACTCGTCTTTAATGGACTGTGCAACCAGTTTACAATCTAAAACCTTTGCGCTCATTGGAAACGCCCTCCTGTTCTCTGTCTGGCTTTATTTTATAGCCAGAAGGTCTGATTGACAAGTTTTTTCTCATGCAATCGGGAAATCCTATTCACCGAGTATACCAAGAACCTTCCGGTATACATCTTCACAGATTGTGATATCGCTCTCCATCATAGGAATCAGCTCTTTACGAAGCTCTTCTGTAAATATCTGGTCGGTGATGCAGTTCAGATTTACCACAACATTCAGCCAGGCACTCTGCATGGCTGCCTTCAGAAGCAAAACCCCGCAGCCCACATCCGAAACAGCCAGACGAGAGCCCTTATCTGCCAGTTCTTCTTCCAGAGCGACTGCCTCGTGGCAGATTCTCATAATTTCCACGGGACCCTGAACAGCGACCTTGAAACACTTCTGCAGGGTCTCTTCCTTTGTCTTTTTTTCTTCCTCCGTATCTTTGGGAAGCCCGTATGCCCTGGAGAGCGGATAAAAGTTCTCCGCATCCTCATCAATCAGCTGAAGAAGCTTCTGCTGCAGCTCATCTGTTTTTTGCAGAATCCTCTGAATGTCATCTTCATATTGGGCATATTTTTTCTTCCCGGCGGTCAGACTGCAGACCATTCCGCCAAGCGCTGTTCCCAAGGCACCCGTCAGAGCAGCCACTCCGCCCCCTCCGGGTACCGGAGCTTTAGAGGAAAGCTGAAGGACAAAATCCGTACAGCTTACACCTCTCAAATTACTTTTTTCCATGTTCCTCCTGTCCGGACAGTCTTGTGCCCCTGCCCGCCGATAGATTATAACTTAAAATCATGGTATCTATTCAGCACCCCAGACTCAGAAAACTTCTGAAACCGTTCGGCGAGTAAGCTCTCCGTCCGGATTTCATCAGTTTTCTGGCGATGCTGAATAATTACAAATCATAAACCTGCGGACGAATCTGCCGGACGAAGCAAAAGGCGGATGCTCTGTACCGCAGATGACCGGAGAACAGCCGGCTCTGAAAATTTCTTTACAGACCGGCTGAAGCTCGGAAGCCGTCTCGCGAGGCTTACTTTTTATATTTTAGAACAGACCAGTGATCTTTCCGTCCTCATCGACGTCAATCTTCTCCGCTGCCGGTACCGGCGGCAGACCTGGCATTGTCATGACGTCTCCGGTCAGGGCTACAATAAAGCCTGCGCCGGCAGAAACCTTCAGGTTCCGCACCGTAATACGGAATCCTTTCGGAGCGCCCAGAAGCGCGGGATTGTCAGAAAAGCTGTACTGCGTCTTTGCCACACAGATCGGCAGATTGCCGAATCCGAGCTTCTCCAGTTCCTCCGCCTGCTTCGGTGCCTTTCCCACCAGATCCACACCGTCCGCATGGTAAATTTTCTTTGCAATGTCTTCCAGCTTTGCCTTGATTGGCTGATTCAGATCGTAGCTGTAGGAGAAATCGTTCGGCTGCTCGCAGAGACGGACAACCTCTTCTGCAAGGGCTACTCCGCCCTCGCCGCCTTTTGCCCATACCTCGGACAGAGCGACATTTACTCCCAGCTCTCTGCATTTTTTCTCTACCAGATCAAGTTCAGCCTTCGTATCTGTCGGGAACGCGTTAATCGCAACCACGGCCGGAAGCTTATAAACCCTGGTAATATTTTCTACATGCTGCAGAAGGTTCGGAAGTCCCTTTTCCAGAGCTTCCAGGTTCTCATGATTCAGATCCTTTTTATTCATGCCGCCGTGCATCTTCAGAGCGCGGACGGTAGCTACAATAACGACTGCATCCGGTTTCAGTCCGGCCAGACGGCATTTGATATCCAGGAATTTCTCTGCGCCCAGATCTGCGCCGAAACCGGCCTCTGTCACAACATAATCACCCAGCTTCAGAGCAACCTTGGTAGCGGTTACGCTGTTGCATCCGTGAGCGATATTAGCGAAAGGTCCGCCGTGTACAAATGCGGGCGTTCCCTCCAGCGTCTGAACCAGATTCGGTTTCAGAGCGTCCTTCAGAAGAGCTGCCATAGCTCCCTGTGCCTTCAGATCGCCGCAGGTGACAGGCTCTCCATCCACATTGTAAGCAACAATAATGCGAGCCAGGCGTTCCTTCAGATCACGGATATCGGAAGCAAGGCACAGAACTGCCATGATTTCAGAAGCAACAGTGATATCATATCCGTCCTCTCTGGGGCGTCCGTTTGTTCTTCCACCCAGACCATCTACCACAAAACGGAGCTGACGGTCGTTCATATCCACACAGCGCCTCCAGGTAATTCTGGTAGGATCAATGCGAAGCTTATTTCCCTGGTAAATATGATTGTCCAGCATGGCAGCAAGCAGGTTATTGGCAGCACCGATCGCATGGAAATCGCCTGTAAAATGAAGGTTGATATCTTCCATGGGAACAACCTGCGCGTAACCGCCGCCTGCAGCTCCTCCCTTAACACCGAATACCGGTCCAAGGGAAGGCTCACGAAGAGCGAGGACGGAATTTTTTCCGATCTTGCGAAGACCGTCTCCCAGTCCGACCGTCGTTGTTGTTTTTCCCTCTCCGGCCGGTGTCGGCGTAATGGCAGTGACAAGAATCAGTTTTCCGTTCGGCTCGTCCTTTTTATCCTTAAGAATACGGTAATCTACCTTTGCCTTGTAGTTTCCGTAAAGTTCAATATACTTGTCGTCTACACCGGCACGCTTCGCGATTTCGGTAATAGGCTCCATGACATTTTCCTGTGCAATCTGGATATCCGATTTAATCTCCATACTTTTAACCCTCCACATACTTTGCTGTGAATTTTGTTTCGTCCGGATACATATGTTCCGGCACGTTTTCATGGTTCTGGCAAATATTCAGTTGTATTGCAGTTTAATATGTCAGCAGCTTCACTTTCCCCCATTACAGCTCCTTTCCGTCCGATATTTCTGCTGATGCCCGTTCTGCGGGCTTCCTGCGTAGCTGACAAAGCTTATATGCACGATAACTTTGTCACAGAGTAGATTTTACCGTATTTCTGTTAAAAAGTAAACGATAATGTCAAATTTTTAACGTTATCGCAGGGCACCAGAGTCTGCTTATTCATTTTTCACTGTGACGGACGGAAACAGCCTGGTATCTGTATGCGGCAGAAAGCAGCTTGCAACAAATTCATCCATATAGGTCGGCACGGTTGAAAGCTCCAGGTAAGTCATATTGGACGCCACCTCATAGACCTTCTTTTCCGCGCTGGTGGAAAGCAGCTCCATATAGGCACCTGTAAGGGAAGAATTTCCAATATAGTGAAACTTATCCTGCGGAATATCCGGAAGCATCCCGATATTCACCGCATTGCGCATATTGATGCCGCTTCCGATTCCGCCGGCTACATAGACATCATCAATCATATCCACTGTGTAATCCAGATAGTTGAGCATGGTGCGCACGGCAGAGAAAATAGCTCCCTTTGCACGGATGAAGTTATCAATATCCACCTCTGTGATTTCCACATCCCGGACACTTCCCGCATCCTCTTCAAAAGCCAGGACATAACTTCCCATCCCGTATTTGTCGTGTTTGATCCGCCTGCCATCCCGGATAAACTTTCCCTTGGAATTAATAATTCCGTTAATATAAAGTTCCGCGATGACATCAATCAAACCGGAACCGCAAAGTCCTACGGGTTTTGTTCCCGGATCTCCGATGATGGAGAAGGACGGTTCCATAGTTTCAAAATCAATGGTGCATGCCTCAATAGCTCCGTCTGTTGCGCGCATGCCGCAACTGATATCTCCGCCTTCAAAAGCAGGACCCGCCGAGCAGGCGCAGCTGATCAGAAAATCCGAATTTCCCAGAACCAGCTCCCCATTGGTGCCAAGATCAATAAAAAGCGAGGTCTCCGGACGGTTCCAGATCATGCTGATAAAGGCACCGGCCGTAATATCGCCGCCTACGTAGCTGCCGATATTCGGCGATACAATGATGTGAGCATCCGGATGAATACAGATGCCAATGTCCGAAGCAAAAAGTGAGTTTGTCTTATAGAATGTCGGAATATAGGGCTCCATCCGGATCGGATCGGCGTAAACTCCCATCAAAAGATGATTCATGGTTGTATTAGACGCCACGGACATCCGGTAAATGTGATTTGCCTTAAACCCGGAAGCCTTGCACATCTCCGCTACCAGCGGATTGATCGTTTCCTTTACAACAGCGTCCTGAAGCCGTTTTCTGCCGCCCGGCCTGGACGCCTCGATGATCCGGTTGATAACATCGGCGCCATAGCGGATCTGCCCGTTACCGGAAGAAGCCTTTCCGATAATTTCTCCTGTCACCATGTTTACAAGAATGGCAGAAACCGTCGTAGTTCCGATATCTACCGCCAGACCACCGATCACCACTTGTTCCGTGGACGGAAAAATATCATAAATAAAAACATCCGAAGATATTTTTCTTACCACACACTTAACATGAAACTGCGAATCTCTCAGAACTCTGGCCAGCTTTACCATAACCGAATAAGGAATAGTAACATGTGCGATTCCCGTCTCACGGGAGACTGCCCGCATCAGCCTCTCGTTGTCCGGCATAGTATCCTCCAGGGATGGAACATTCATAACAACATCCAGAACCTCCATGTTGTTTTTCTGCTCAATCCCGGCATCAATGACCTGTTTTCTGGAGTTTTCAAAAATTTGCACTTCTTCACCCGAACTAAGATCTGCCACCTTCATTCTGCTTCGATAGGCAGATGCAATATCCGGAACCTCCAGCGTCACATCGCCGACAACCGTACTGCAGCAGGCAAGCCTCCAGCCCTCTGCATATTCCTCGTCAGTAATGTGCCTTGTCTGCTTGGAATCCAGCTCTCCGCTTAAAAGCTTGACCCGGCACTTTCCGCAGGACCCGTTTCCGGAACAGGGTGCATCAATCGCCACATTACTCCGCTGGGCAATCTGCAGTATTTTTTCCCCCTCGTTGGCAAAAGCCTCTACCGTATTCCCGCCCTGTACTTGAAATGTAACCTTGAACATAATAAAGAAACCTTTCTGATTTTATTTTCTGTTTAATGCTGGCTTCCATGCCTTTTTTACAGATAATTGCAAATAAAAAAAACAGGGCTGACTCTCCGATGACCGACAGGATAAAGCGCACAATACCCTAGACCGGTCTGTAAGAAACAGACCGGCGGGATCTGCACGCTTTTACCCATTACTATCTGAGAAAATCAGCCCTCTTTATGCCTGAATTAAAGATCCAGGTAAGAATCTGCGTATAACGTATTTCCCTTCAGAACATCACAGGATTTGATGGTTTCCATCAGCCTCTGGTCGCAGGGATTGACAATTGCAGAGGTAAGACCCTGCATCATAGCCATCGCAACCATTGCGGAATCCATAATCGGACGAATGTTCTTCGGCATTCCGTTGGAGTTATTGGAAAGTCCGCCGGTAGAGTTCAGCCCCATATCGGAGAACATCTTGATAGCCTCAAGAACCTCCATCTGTTTATCCTGCATTCCCTTTACAACGACAAACAGCGGATCAAACCAGAGGTCAGTAGCCTCCATGCCGAGCTCCATACCATGCTCCAGCATGTTCTGGCAGTGCATCATACGCTCGTCATTGTCTGCAGCAATCGGTCCATTGGAGCAAAGGGCAATAACAATGGCATCATTTGCAGCCGCAAGGTCAATGTTGCTCATTCTGTCACCTGCATCTGCAGAGTTTACAATCGGTTTTCCTTTAGAACGATTATAAACAGAAATTCCAGCCTCGATGGCAGCCTTGTTTGCTGTATCAAGTGCCAGCGGAACATTATCAAAATTACCCTGAATGAGTTCTACCGCCCATTTCATCAGCTCCGGCCCGTTGTTCTCTGCGGGTCCTATGTTGACATCCAGGTAAGTAGCGCCTGCATCCAGCTGCTCCTTGGCACGCTTCAGGATAGCTTCCGGCTGCTTATTATCAAATGCAGCACGGATCGCAGGTGAAATGCAGTGAATTCTTTCACCGATAGTCACAAATTTTGCCATTTTTCAATCTCCTTATTATCATTATAAGCTTTTGCTTGTTTCTCAGATTTCTCCGTTCGCCTTCAGATCCTTCAGGAATTTAACAAGCTGAACAGCCTCAAGCGGAGCGACAATCACCTTCCAGCCGGGCAGCTTTGCCTCAATGTCTCCCTTAAGAACAGCAACCTTTCCTGGAATGATAAGAGTACGGTTTTTAATCTTAGACTCTACATTCTCCTGGAAGAATGTCGCAACAGAGGTAGCGGAAAGTTTTCCTGCGGCCCATGCAGTCAGAACGGAAAGACCGCCTGCGTCCGAAATAACCAGATTGCAGGGAACGCCGGATCTCTCCAGCTCTCCGGAAACCAGGAAGTATGTCAGAGCGAAATCTACGGTTGTCAGGCAGACAGAATTCTCATCTGCGCCGTTCATCGGATAGATTCCCGGAGCCACCTTCATAGGCTTCTGCGGATCTGTGAACAGATTCTGTCTCAGGCCATACAGCGGAAGAGCCATAGCATAATCCATCTCATCTACAATTACAATGGAGCCGTACTTCATAGTGAAGGTGGCAACCAGTGCTTCCTGCATAGTCTTGTCGTCTGTCAGTCTGTTGACATTTACGATGGAAGGATAGCCGAAAGTACGGTCTCCATCTTTCAGGGCAGCACGACGAACCTGTACGGCAGCTTCGAAGGTAGCCTTTGCAGTATCCATGGTAACGTCCAGGATCAGGTTCTTATTGCCCAGTTTCTCCAGTGCGGCAGTTGTATCATACAGCTCATCCAGGTCTTTTCCGGATACGCCGAGCACAACACCTGCGTCCGCAGCCAGTTTGCAGAATGCCTCATAATTGGAAGCGTCGGCTCCGTTCAAAACCGGCTTCGTGTCTTTTACAGCATCCAGAGCCGCCTTTGCAACAGCTTCATCCTTAACGCTCAGAATAACCGGGCGCACGGCAGCTGCTTTCTTGGCTATTTCCACATATTTTGCAGCATCGGTTCCCTCTTTATAGTTCACATTCAGGAACTCGGTGTACATACGCTCTCCGATACGCTCATAATCCACCTGGGGAAGTCTCTCCAGTCTGGCGTCAATTTCTGCGTCATCCATGCAGGAGCAGAGATTTGTCGCGTAAAGGGTCTTATTTACAAATGTCTTTTCATGTCTGTAAAGAACAGTCTCTCCGCCAAGAGAATGCTCGTTGTCCCCGGCGCCAACCTTAATAGTCTTCATTGGCGGAGCAGTAGCCTCTGCCAGCTGTGCCAGAGCATCCTCAGACATATACGGGCAGTCGGAAAGCTGCTTAGCGCCCTGCGCAACCTTCATAGAGAAGGCCATACAAGTCGGGCATCCGCACTCTTTGCAGTTTTTCTTTGGTGTTAACTTAAAAATCTGAATACCACTTAATGCCATGATTCTTTATCCTCCTCTAACCGATCACATTAAAGATTTAATAAACTCAGAAATGGTTGCGACAGACTTCGGATGTTTCAGAATAACGGCATCAGAAGCGGAAACCAGACATGCTACAGCGGTCTCCACTTCCATGGCGATTCCTCTTTCCTCAACAGGACCCCAGAATTCCGGTGCATCGCTTTCCTCTGCAGTGGATTCCTTCACAGACCATGTCTCGGATGCTACCGGTGTGATAATCGGCATCTGGAGCATCTTATCATCCTGTCCCAGTGCAGCGGCACGTACACGGTCAAAGGTAGAGATCGTGTAATCAAAGCCGTAGCCTGCAGCTGCGGAACCGGTATTCATAACGATGCTCTGCGCGGACACACCGAGCTGAGTCATAACAACATTCAGCTGCTTGGCAAGGTTGATATCAACAGCAGACTCAGCGCCAACCTTCTGGTTGTAAGCAAGTGCGGCTGCGGCACCGATTGCCTTGTAGTTTTCTTCCTTGGCGGACATCAGCAGAACATTCTTTCCTTCCAGAGCCTGAGCGACCTTCGGCAGAAGCTCTGCATCTTTTTCTACGTTCTTGCTGCCTTCCACTACCAGCGGGCAGGAAATTGCGTCACTTACTTCCTTTGCAATAGCTACCAGCTCTTCAGTGGACTTATTTGCCCCGTTCGGGTCTCCACCGGCAAGCCGCAGAACTACAAAATCTCCGCCGGGCATAGCCTCAGCCTTCTTTGCGATATCCGCAAAGGAAGTGCATCCTGCATAGTAATCCTTTACACCCTGCGGTTCTGCGTCCAGACCAAGATCTGTGATTTCCACACCGACCTTCGGCCCGTCACCCATACTGCCATCGAAGGTGTAGAACGGCATTACATTCTCACCACCAAGTTTAATGGCTTTATCACCGGTACCGATTTCAACGGTACCAATGGAAGCGCTGAATTTGTGTGCTTTACGATTAAACGGCATTTCTTGTTCCTCCTGAAAAATATAGTACTATGAAGCACATGAAAAGAAAGGTATACGCCTGATACCATATCCTTTGCAATTTTACACGAAAACACATTTCGGTGCAAGATGAAATCAAAGGATATGGCCAGGCATACCAGTCATTTTTAATCTGTAAGATATATTTACATCATCGGATCCATGCTAAGTGCAGGATGTCCCTTTTCAGTAAGGAATGCTACCAGCTCCTCCGGGTCGGTGGTAACGGTCTCATCCGCAATCATATCGGTGAAGTTGTCAATTCCGTACAACTCCTTCGCTGTCTTGTTCAGGGCGTCCGCCACCTGATCCTTCAGCTCCTTCGGCATCCATACAATACGTCCGATTCCGCCTTCGGCCTTCATGAATTTCTTGGATGCGATAAAGTGCTTGCCGTGTCCCATAAATCCAGGTGTCTGAACACCGCCGCCTGTCATGGAAGCCAGCTCGGAGAAGGTCATTCCCAGAGGAGTGGTTCCCGCATACTCACGGTTGGCAATGCAGACGCCATTGGAGAATGGCTCAATACCGCAGATACATTCAAAACATCCGCAGGATGTCATCGGCTTCTCCATGATGGAGTACAGGGAAACCTCTTCCAGAGCACCCTGAGAGAGTTTCTTAACAACTTCGTTTACATCCTCGTACTCACCGATTCTCTCATCAATCGGTTTCTCCTTGGTAACAACCTGGCAGGGTCCGCTGGGATCCAGCTCATGAGTAGCTTTTGCGTCGAACCAGGAAACAGCTCCGCAGAGTCCGAGTCTCTCAGGCGTAACAACACATACGTGGCTGGGCGAGAATGCCTGGCACATGATGCAGCTGTAGTAAACGTCAACCTTCTCGTCGGTCATGGTTGCCAGCCTCTCATCACGTTTATCGAATGTCGGTACGGCAATCTCATGACGGATCTTTGTGCAGTCCTCCGGAATGGTGTAAATCTTCACCTGGCACTTATCCACAACAGCGTCGAACTCATTCTTGATCTGCGCATAGAGAACCTCTCCGATATGTTTCAGACGGAAGCCGGCGTTATAAGCCTCCTTGCTGATACGCAGGCGGATCATATCACGCTGTCCGGTGTGCATGATTCCCTCGATGCAGTTCAGATAGCTGTGGAATTTACGCTCAAATACAGGCTCGAAGTCAGCCTGCATGCTCTTTCCGGCAACTTCTACAACATAAGCAATCTGCTGTTTGCTTCCCACTTCCATCTCGTCAATGTCGGGTCCGATCAGCTCGATCTTATGATCCTCGATCTCGGAAAGATCCTTCATCTGTACAAGCTCTACACAGTCCACGCGAGAGCCGTCAAACTCAACCTGCATATCACCGCGGCGAATGATCTCGCCCTCGAATGCGGAACCGAAGGATACCGGAATATCGATCTTTGTGATCTTAATCTTAATGCCACGTGCCTCGTTGGAAGTTGCGACAAATTTGGAAACATCCTTCTGGACAATCAGGCTCTTTGGAACACTGAATGTCTCTTCATTTGTAATAACCGGGAATCCAAGAGCAATCGCGCCGGCACCGCATGCAACAATGACCTCATTCAGCGGTGCGAAAGCATCAACAAAGGCCGGAACACGCTGCTTGGTGTATTCCATCAGTCCTGCCGCGTCACCCGGTTTAATATTTCCGAAGATCAGGGCCGCACGAATGGCAACAGAAACAACATGGATCACAGCGGTGATGTCCTTTCCAAGTGGAATGACACGGACATTGGCTCCCATCTTAACGCCCTGCTCAGCACACTGATCAATAATATCTCCGACCAGAGTTACCAGCTGACCCTGAGCCTGATACTCTTTGACGATCGCTGCGCCTTCTTCTGCCGTCGGAGCCTTTCCGATAATAACCGGAACACCGGGGATATCGCCGGTAACAAGCGGAACACCCAGCTCACGAATCGCAGCATCCGGAAGATGTCCGGCACAGGGAGCTTCGTACGGAGTCGGGTTGTCAATATATTTCAGAACCTCGATGAACTCCGCGCAGAGTGCGGTAGCAATACCGGACATAAATCCGTCATGCAGCCTGGGCTCCCTGGTCATCAGAGTTTTTACAACACCAAGAGCCTCCTTGAGCTCCTTCAGGTTTGTAACCTTGGTTCCAGTTACCGCATAATAACAGGGAAGGCTGTATGCGGTGCTTGGGAACGAAACTGCCTTGTCCTCGCCGTATTTTGCGATTGCGTCATCAATCGCTTTTTCGGTCAGGCCGTAAACAGCGTCATTACCTGCGAAAATCACATCAAGTAAAGTCATTTTGTTACACCTCCGTTTTGTTTTCTTTTCTTTTTTTAATAGAATCTATTCTATTTTTAATGATTGCTACTTCGTCAATCAGCTTTTTGCTGTAGTCGTACGGAGAACAGCCCTGCCGGTCGGCATCCATGATCTCCGGATTGTAATGAATAAATCCGAGAAGATTCTCCTCCGGAATCTTCGAGCGGATAAAATCCTCATCCTTCTGATCACGGACTTTGTTGGCAACAACATTAACATCAGTAATCCCCAGCTGGTTGGCCAGACGTTTTACATTCTTATACGTCTGGACGCTCCTCGCTCCCGGTTCGATCACGACAATGAACTGATCCATGCCGCTTGTCGTCCCTCTCGCAAGATGCTCCAGCCCGGCCTCCATGTCCAGAATGACCACATCATCGCTACGGAGTACCAGATGGCTGATAATCCTCTTCAACATGACGTGCTCCGGGCATACGCAGCCGCGTCCCGCAGTATCTACAGTTCCGAGGAGAAGCAGCTTTACGCCGTTTTTCTCCTTGGCAAAACGGTCGGGGATATCATCTACCTTCGGATTCAGCTTATAGATCCTGTTAAAATCGTCCGCGCCGGTTCTTTCCTGAATCAGCTCCCTCATCTGTGTGATAGGAACAATATCTTCCAGCTCATCATCAGAGAAACCGAGCGCCAGACCCAGATTCGCGTCCGGATCCACATCCGCCGCAAGTACATGAGCCCCTTCATCTGCATACATGCGCGCCAGGGTGGCAGCGAGGGTCGTCTTTCCGACGCCCCCCTTGCCGGTAACAGCAATTTTCATAAAACAAACTCCTGAGTTTTCCTTTAAATACCAAGAGCGGTTCTCTTCTCTTCAATACGCTCGATCATCTCATCACCAAGCTTGTCGATGTCGGGCTCGAAGGTATACGCAGCCTCTACCCAGTCGCGGATTCCGCCAGTAAGAAGATTTGTCACCTGATCGGAACCGCTGACCTGAGGAACAACGCCCAGGAACGTATCAATACCGGTAGCTACTACGTAGTTTCCGATGGAAACGGCTTTCTCGGACATCCACTCCGGTGCACAGCCCACAACAGGAAGCTGGGAGACATGGCATCCGGCGTCCTTCGCAAGATCGGAAACCAGAACCATCATACGGCTGATATCAACGCAGGATCCCATGTGCAGAACGGGCGGAATATCTGCAAGCTCGCAGACTCTCTTCAATCCGTCGCCGCAAAGATCCTTTGCCGCTTTGTCCATCAGGCCGACACGGGCAGCTGCCTGTGCGGAACATCCGGAAGCAACGATAAGAATGTCATTGGCAATCAGCTTCTTCATCAGTCCGATATGAGCGCTGTCCGGTCTTACCTTCGGATTGTTGCAGCCGACCATGGCAACCGCACCGCGGATAACGCCGGAGGTAATGCAGTCTACCAGAGGCTTCAGTGTGCCGGTCTCATCTACCTGGGAATTGGTTACGGTATCCAGCTGTTTCTTGATGGCCTCAAGAGAATAGCCGACCGTAGCTTTGGATTTCAGCTGCGGGATATGAACCAGTTCCGGTTTTCTGTTCTTAAAGTTAAGAACAGCAGTCTTTACAATCTGTTTTGCCTTCTCTGCTGCTGTTCCGACGCTGAACTCGATGTAATCGGAATCAGGCATGCGGCAGATCGGAGAAGTTGTGATGAACTTAGTGTGGAAGCACTTGGACAGAGGTCCGAGAGCCGGGAAGATACACTGAACATCTACGACAATAGCTTCGCATGCGCCGGTCAGAACAACGTTCTCCTGCTGCAGGAAGTTCCCTGCCATCGGAATGCCGCGGCGCATAGCAACCTCGTTAGAAGTACAGCAGACACCGGAAACAGTAATGCCCTTCGCGCCCTGCTCCTTTGCAAGAGCAATCATCTCCGGATCCTCGGCGTAATCGCAGACCAGCTCGGAGAGTGACGGATCATGTCCGTGTACTACAATGTTTACATTCTCGGCATTCATAACGCCGAGATTGGCAGTGGTATCAATCGGCTTCGGGGTTCCGAACATAACATCGGAGAACTCGGTGCCAGCCATGGAACCGCCCCAGCCGTCAGCCAGACCAGTACGAAGGGACTGACGGATCAGTGCCTCCGGAAGAGAGGAGTTGCCCATGTGTGTCATGTGCAGAGAACAGGAAACCTCACGGTCAATCGCTCTCGGCTCGATGTCTGCTTTTTTCCAGAGCTCCTGAGTGTGAGCCTCTGCACGGGAGAGCCAATTCTGAACGCCGAATACTTTTCCGTATTCGCCCAACGCAAGATAGGCAATCTCATGAGCCAGGTCATATATATCCTTGCCTTCGGTCTCTACCCCCCACTCCTTGGCAATGCGGATCAGCTTGTCAGGATCCTTTACATGATAAGCGCCGTCCGGGGAAGCATGGTAAAGAGTCTCGCAGATTGCGCGGCCGTGATCGGAATGCGTCGCGGCGCCGCCGGCTACAAAGCGAAGGAAGTTACGTCCTACAATGCCGTGGGCATCACAGCCGCAGATGCCTCTCGGAGCCTTCGGCGTAATCCTGCAGGGTCCCATGGAGCAGATCCGGCAGCAGATACCCTGCTCACCGAACTTGCAGTGCGGGGTCTGGTTTTTTACACGGAACTGATACGCGTCCGCGCCGACCTTCGCGCCTGTCTCAAGAAGTCTGGCGGTTGCCGCCTCGTTCTCTTCATTTGGGATCAATTTGAATTCACTCATCTTTTTCCTCCTTAAGATTTATTTTCATTATTGAAAATGAAGTGAATTGAATGTCCATGTACCGGTTTCCCATCTCTGCCGGTACCAGTGCCTCTATATTCTTAGCAGACCGGCCCTCCGCATTGGTCCGGCCGTGCCTGTAAGATATCTGTATGATAAAAACGAAAAACAATAAAAGCTTTTACAGTCTCTGAAGCTTTCAAATCTCCAGCTTTGTAATAATATCCTTCAGAGCCTTTCTTACCGGGGAGTCTTCCGGAAGCCGGATTGTGGGCTTCCCGTCGCAGTCGAATTCATAAACTGTTTCATCGTGAGGAACAACTCCCAGAAGCTCCAGTCCTTCCTTTTCGATCTCGTCTTTCGTTCCCTGGTTCAGCTTTCCGTCCGGAGCCCTGTTGACAATCAGCCCGATCTTCTGCGGATGCATGTTGCACTCCGCAATCAGGTCACGGATTCTTCCGGCCGCCTGCACGCCCCTGCGGGAGCAGTCACTCACCAGAATAGCCGTCTCCATGCTGGGCAGAATTCCCCGGCTGATGTGCTCCATCCCAGCCTCATTATCGACTACGATATATTTGTAGCCTCCCTGCAGCTTCTGCAGTTCCGTCTGGAGAAGACCATTTACAAAACAGTAGCAGCCCTTTCCCTGGGAGCGTCCCATGACAAGAAGGTCATAATCATCCCCTTCTTCAAGTGCTCCCTGCAGCTTGAACTCTGCGTAGTCGGCCTTGCTCATACCGGACGGGAAATTACTTCCCGGATCCTGCGCGTGATTGATTTCCTCACGGATCTCACCCAGCGTCGGAGGAGCCTCCACACCCAATACCTCATTGAGATTTGAGTTTGCGTCCGCATCCACCGCAAGAATCGGTCCCTTTCCAGTTTCCGCCAGATATTGGATAAGCAGTCCCGTCAGGGTTGTCTTTCCGACTCCGCCCTTTCCGGCAACCGCAATTACATGTGCCATAAATCAAATACCTCCTGTCTGTCAGTCACAGACCAACTTGACCACACTGTTGGCCAGATCGACCATAAGAATTCTGCCCTGGATTTTTGTCTCGTCGCCGATGATATCGGTAATGGTGACCGTATCTCCGTCCACGTCGATCCTGGCAGCATTCTGCATAATGACGGTGTTGTCGCTTTCCTTATATACAGTTGCAAGACACATTGTCTTACGCCTCCTTCTGGTGTTCCTTATAGAGCGTGAGTGCAAGATTAAGCAGCATATTGCCCTTCTGGAATTCTGTTACGCCCTCGCGCATCTGCCTTGCCACATCCTCCATGCCCTTTTTCTCCAGATCCGCGGCCATCTGGTCAATTTCCGCCGCGTGGTGCTCATTGTGCTGGATCATGTAGGTAAGAAGAGCCAGAGTCTCGTCCTTTTTGCCATCCGCCCCGGCATGCTGCTGTGCGTCGCAGTGATCATGGTGATGGCAGTGCGGATGCTCCTCTGCTCCATGGGGGATAGGATTTCCGTTTTCATCCTTAATCATATGCATATCGCTGTACTCCTTTGTCTGTTTTTTAACAGAGCCTGATTACACTACAAATTATACATGCTAATTATAAACGATGCCCCCTTTTTTTACAAGAGAACGACTGTCAGTTCCGCCAAGGGGGTTGTTTTTTTTCCTGTACTTTCCGGCATTTTCCACAACAGATGCCAACAGTTTGTAGGATACCCGCAAGTGTCAATCATACAAACTGCTAACCGGAGTAAAACGGTAGAATTAAGAAAACCCGAAACGCTTTGTGCTGCATTCCGGGTCAAATAATCTTTTATCTGAAAAGCTGTTAAAGTTTAAGAACCGCGCTTAAAACATACTGGCTTCTGGGATAGTTCTTCTGGGAAATATCCTCCAGACGAATCAGGTCCAGATCCAGCCACAGCTCCTCTGCGGCCACCATCATATTGGCAAACATGATGCCAAAATTCAGTTCATCCAGACGGTAGCGGCTCATGTCCTCCGCCGGATGTTTCTTCGTGTAAATATGAATTTTGCTGTCATATACAACAAAACGCCACGGCTGGATATTCATGGAAGAAGGAGAAAGCCTTGCGGCTTCCAGGAGCTGGCGCATCCATTCCCTGGGTGTCTCCCGGTAGACGCAGAGCTGTTCCAGCGGCAGTCTCTTCGCCTCCGCCTTTTTCCGGCAGCAGCTTCCTTTCGCGATGCCGAAAGCGATCAGCCCGGCCAGCACCATATTTCCCTTTGTCTGCAGGCTGTGGCTGATGCGGGTACTTGCCAGGAAGCAGGTTCCATAGCCTTTGGAGCAGAGATAAAGCACCATCTGTTCCATCCTGCACCCCATATTCATCATGTAGCGTGGACCCTCCTCGGAATAGAACGCCATATAATACGGTGCCCTTACGCTGAACAGGCTCAGCAGTTTGTACTGCCCCTTCCGGTTATCCAGAATGGTAAAATCCGTCTCCATCCCGCCGAACAAATCCGGTATCTCCTGATAGTGTCTTCGAAAATCATCAAAAACCTCCGGAGAAATCTCATCGTTTGTATAGGTTCTTACCGACTTTCTGCAGAAAATAGCTTCGTATAGATTCACAGGAGGTCCTCCTTTCTGCCAAATCCCGACCCGCTCCGGGATGTCCTGCAGCCGGAATCCGGCTTATGGAAACAGGCCGAGCATCATGTTTGCCCTGTCCGCGGTAACAGCCTCCACATTATTCAGGAAGATCACATCCGAAACATGAGTATCCCTGATGAACGATGTCAGATCACCGGTGTAGTAGCGGTAATCGATCACATATACATTCTGATAATGGTCAACCAGATACGGAACAAAGCAGTTTCCATAGGACTCTTTCAGGATAACACAGGATGAACCGTCTGTAACAGACGGATTGCTGATTACGGAATAAGGATTGTCTCCCCCGATAAAGCACATGTATTTGGATTCTGTCCCGTATCCTGAGGCATCCGCGACAATATTCCAGTTAATAACATTTCCGTCCCGCTGTGTAATCGTAATGTCATTGGTTCCCTTCGGCACATAGGCGTAAACCGTATCCGGATTATCCGCCAGAGACTGTGCTCTGTTACTGTATGTATAAAAGGTGCCGAGGAAGCCGGGGAACTGTTCTTCCGTAAAATAGTCCAGGCCATGAGGCTCTATTCCTTTTTTGCTGCAGAACTCCTGGTACGCGTACCAGGCTCCTGTCGCCGTCCAGTGGTGATCCGTCCGGAAATAAAGATACTCTCCGTTGTGACTCCGCAGCGTATCAAAAACCGGAACCGACTTTATTCCCGAATCCAGTCTGCTGTAAACATAATTGATCGCATCCTTCTGGTTAGATGCACCCAGTGCCGCCTGGGCATCGTCATCCAGATTGACTCCGAAGCTGTTTGGAACAATCATATCATAAATGTTCACGCTGCTGTCCAGCTTTGTGCTGACCGTATTCAGCATGGAAGCATAGGTATCCGCGTTCTCCTGGCTGAAATAGTAGAGCTCAAACCCCATGCCGTCCGCCACATAAACGGTTCCCATGGATTCTGGAACATCATGAATGGTCCCCGCCCCTTCTCCGTTTTGATCTCCGGTATTTTCTGAGCCGGAGGAAGAAGAAACGGCATTTCCGTCATCCTGGGAAGAAGCTTTTACTGTTTCTGTTCCCGAAGAAGAATCCGACGCCGACGCAGCGGCAGTGGGAGCCGGGGTGATGGTAGGAGCCGCGCCGGACTCATCCTTCGGAATTTCATCCGCCGTGCCGGCTGCAGTCCCGTAAATAGCAGAGCGCTGGATTCCATATGAATTTTCCAGTGAATTCTGCGCCTTTATCATCCCCTCCCGGACCGGATAGGTATCTCCGTACCAGGAAACCACGCCGGAGAAGAAGGAACCGTCCATCAGCCCGGACAGTGAAAGCGCAGGAAATTTGTCCAGCTCTCTTTTTTCCGCCTCGGATGTTTTCGGCCGTGCCCAGAAGCAGAGTCCGATCACAAAGAGAATACCAAGAGCCACAAGAAAAGCGGCGGTCCGCAGTCTGCTCCATTTGGCTCTCTTATCCTTGGACTCATCCATATATTCTGTAATAGATTCTTTTTTCAATTTTCCGCGCCTCACCAAAGATTAAAACTGATTGTACAAAAACGGACGGAAGGAGCTTCCGGTCAGTGCGATGACTGAAAGCGCCAACAGCAGAATCGCGAGAACCGTTTTTGTTCCGAAAATAATCCCTTTATTCCAACGTCTTTCCTGAAACAGCCAGCGAAGCCTTCTCCCCAGCATCCGGAAAACCGGCGTGCATGCCAGAATACTGAAAATCAGGAAAAAGATATTATTCTCAAAACTGATTGCTACCGCGGAAGAGGAAAACCCGGCAGAAGTAATTCCGAAAAAGCCCTTCAGCGCCGCGCCCAGCTGCCCGAAATCCGAAAAACGGAAAAAGATCCAACCCAGATTAAAAACAAAAATAGCATACACATGCTTCAGAACCGGGTTCCATTGAAACATGCCCTTTCTGGTCAGATACCTCTCTAAAAGCAGAAACGCAAAATAAAAGAGACCCCAGAGGACAAAATTCCAGCTGGCCCCATGCCACAGTCCCGTAAGAGCCCAAACAGCGAGCAGATTCAGAACGGTCCGCTTCTCTCCCTTTCTGTTCCCGCCGAGAGGAATATAAACATAGTCCCGGAAAAAGGTGCTCAGCGAAATATGCCATCTTCTCCAGAAATCCTTGACCGAATCAGCAAGATAAGGGTAATTAAAGTTTTCCATGTAGCGGAACCCCGCCATCTGTCCGAGGCCGATTGCCATATCTGTATAGGCGGAAAAATCCAGGTACATCTGCAGCGTAAAGCAGACAGATCCTAGCCAGATTCCCGTTACAGGCATAGCCGAAACCGATCCGCCAAGAGGCAGAAGGTTATCTGCAAGCTCTCCGCAGTGATCCGCCAAAAGTGTTTTTTTAGACAGCCCGATGCAGAATCGCCAGATTCCCGCGGACAGAGACTGCCAGCTGCAGTTTCTCTCCGTAATCTGTGGAAGCAGATCTCCATACCGGATAATCGGTCCCTGCAGGACATGATGGAAGCAGGCCGTGTACAGCAGCAGATTCGCGTATTTATTCTCCGCGCCGATCTTTCCTGTGTAAACATCGGCAATATAGGAAATCAGCTTGAAGGTATAGAAAGAGATCCCAAGCGGCATTGCCACCTTAAGTACTTTTATATTTGTATGAAAAAGCTGATTCAGGCTTGTCCCGAAAAAGCCGGAATATTTGAAAATTCCGAGGACAGAAAGAAAGACAGCAACGGACAGGATTAAGTCCAGCTTCTTTCTCATAGGAAACCTCTCATTCTGCGTCATGCGGATTCCCATGATCCATCCGACTGCAGTCATGATAAGAAGCAAGAACAGATACTGAATGCCCCCGAATGCATAAAAAATCAGCGAGGCAAGCAGAAGCGCCCGGTTTTTTTTCTGAATTTCGGGCGCACAAATATAGACTGTCAGATAAACCGGCAGAAATACCGCGATAAAAAACAAACTGGAAAATTGCATGACTCTCCCCTTATCAATCTTCCCCTGAACTCTCCCTGCAGAAGATATGCTACTGTTTTCCGCAGGGAGTGTCAAGATTGATCACCGCATTATTTATGTTACTTCCAATCCATCGCGCGGATTGCGGCCTTCTCCACGGCAAGCCCCTTTTTGTAGCGCTCTGTGAAAATTTCGTAGCCCTGCACTTCCTCCGGAGCCGCCATGACAGTGGTCCCGTGCACTCCGGAAAATATCCTCTTGTCCAGATATTCTTCCAGCGTCATTCCTTTTCCGTCCGCCAGGAACGCGGCAAGGAGAGCAATTCCCCAGGCTCCTCCCTCATTTGCCGTATCCATAACGGTAACAGGAGCATTGACCGAAGCGGACAGGTATCTCTGCGCAACCCCCTTCGTCTTAAAAAGTCCGCCGTGCCCGGTAAGTCTGTCTATTTTCACTTCCTCATCTTTCATCAGAATATCCATGCCTAGCTTCACCGCACCCAGAGAGGTATAAAGGTTCACTCTCATGAAATTTGCCAGATTAAACCTGCTGGAAGGTGTCCGCAAAAAGGCAAGCCTGCCCTCATTGATCATTGTCACATTTTCACCGGAATAATACCCGTATGCCATCAGGCCTCCACAGTCCGGGTCTCCTTCCAGGGAATGGGCGTAAAGCTTCTGAAAAAGTTCTCCGGTGTCCGCCTGGATCCCCATCAGCTCACAGAACTCTCTGAAAATACCAATCCAGGCATTCAGGTCAGACGTCCCGTTGTTTGCGTGAGACATGGCGCAGGGATAGCCTGTCGGCGTCGTTACCATATCAATCTCCCTGTGCAGCTTCCGCAGCGGCTTTTCCAGAACAATCATGGCAAATGTACTGGTACCGGCAGATACATTTCCCGTACGGACAGCAACAGAATTGGTGGCAACCATTCCGGTTCCGGCATCACCCTCCGGAGGACAGAGCGGAATTCCCGCTTCCAGCTGTCCGCTCTCATCCAGAAAAGCGGCACCTTCCTCCGTCAGAAAGCCTGCCTGCTCTCCCGCGGACAGTACTTTCGGGAAAATATCACGAAGCTTCCAGGAAAAATGGTATTTCTCAATCAGCCGGTCAAACTGCTCGACCATCCGCTGGTCATAATCCCGCTTCTCAGAGTCAATAGGGAACATTCCCGCCGCATCACCGATTCCAAGCACCCGTTCTCCCGTCAGGAGCCTGTGAATATAACCGGAAAGTGTCACGACATAATCCAGCTTTTTCACAAGTTCTTCACCGTCCAGAATTCTCTGGTACAGATGCGCGATACTCCAGCGGAGCGGTATATTAAACCGGAACAACTCTGTCAGTTCATCCGCCGCCTGCTGTGTATTAGTATTCCGCCATGTCTGGAAAGGCGCAAGCTGTCTGCCATCCTTATCCAGAGCCATATATCCGTGCATCATGGCACTGATGCCGATCGCTCCCGTCCTTTTCAGCGCAACACCGTACTTTTTGTTCACTTCTTCCCGCAGAGATGAATAGCTTCCCCGCAGGCCTGCGTGAATATCCTCCAGGCTGTACGTCCAGACCCCGTTTATCAGGGAGTTTTCCCAATCATAAAATCCGACCGCCAGAACCCTTCCCGAATAATCTGTGAGCACAGACTTAATTCTGGTAGAGCCAAGCTCAATGCCAAGAGCCGTCTGTCCCTGCGCAATGACTTCCGCACCGTTTCCTCTGTTCATATTATTTCCCTGCCTTTCTGTCCGATTCCTGTTCCGGATCATTTTCCTCTTTTTCGTTCAGTTCCATCATCACCTTATGTATCATCTCGGAATACATCTTCTCGCTGATGGTGTCCGCAGTCGCGTAAGCAAACATAACCTGCGCCGTGCAGGATGGCCGCCACTCTCCTACCTCGTGAATTTCCTGAATCTTACGGTTGATCTGATCGGCGGCTTCCTCAGCCGCGCCCTTTTTCTGATACTGCATCAAAATGAAAAACTGGCTTTCCGTGATTCTTCCGATGACCGCGTTATTTCCGAAAATTTCTTCCAGCACCCGGCCGATTCTTCGCAGCAGCTCATCTCCCGCTTCTTCTCCGCAGGTTTTGCGGAAAAATTCATACTCGCGGACAAAAACCTGCATGATAACAAAATTGATGTTTCTTCTCCAGAGTTCCTCCAGATAGCTGGTCATGCTTTCCATGATTCCGCGGGAATTAGCCAGTCCGGTAATCGGATCTGTCACCATCTGCTGTTTCTGCGCGCTCTCATCAAGCTGCTCCCGTTTTATTCAGGAAATTCAGAACCAGAAAAACCAGAAGTCCCGCGCCCAGTAAGAATAAAATCAGTTTCTGGCTGCATTTCAGCTTCATTCTCTTTTATCCGCAAAGCTCCCCCGGAGCGCTCTGCACAATAACTCCTCCTAACATTCAAATTTCATTCAGTCAGCCGATGCCGGAACCCTTCCGTCTCCGGTTCCGGATATCGACTCTTATTGTAGCAGAATCTAAGAAATCGCAAAAGATCATCTGCAGATAAAAGCTGCCCAAAAGGATGGCGCACCGACCTGTAAACGGTCTGATACGTCAGCCGATGCTCTCGATTTGTGAAGAATCGGTTTGGGACACGCAAGTGCATATAGAAGTATTCACCACGTTATCGTCGATGAGTCGCTCATGTCTCTAGAGAAGAAGACGCAGCGGAGGAACCGTTTACGCTCTCCGTTCCACCCGTCCCGTTATCTCCGCTGCCCGTTCCATTGTCCGCTGCCTGTTCGGAAACAGAAGCTGCATTCAGGGTATCCGCCAGATTCGTATCTGCAAGCAGAGTATCTGCACTGTACAAAAACAGTACATCGGTGATCCCGTAGGATGTAATGGATGTCTCGATATCATCATAGTAATATCTGGGATCCACCATGATGATGTTCTGAAAATACGGGTAAAGAAACTGTATGAAGCTGTTTGCGTAAGAGTCCTTGAATACCAGAAGATTTCTGCCGTTATTCGCGGTCGTCCGGATCTCCACCAGAGGGTGATTCCCGCCAAAGAACACCTGGTACTGATCCTTCTCCGTCAGCTTTTCACTCATGAACATGGATGTGCTCTTCTTTCCCGTATCGGGATAAGTCACAATATAATCTACGTCCGTTCCGTCCGGGTGGTAAATTTCAACCGAATCCCGGCTGGTATGTCTGCCGCTTCTCGATGCCAACGTACCCTGAAAGGAATCCGAAACGGTGTAGACCGTATTGTCGGTAATCGGAGCTTCAATCCCCAGCTGATTTGCGGCTCCGAGAAAGACCTCATACGCGCCCATACTGGTCCAGTGATGATCCGTCTTGTAGTAAATTTTCTGCCCTTTGTTTTTCTGCATCATGCTGATAGCATCTATCCTCTGGATATTGCTGTCCAAGCTGTTTTCAAAGTCACGTATATCCGAGATTTGATCCTCAACCGGTGCATTCCGAGGAAGCTTGTCCGTGAGTATGCTTGCCGCGTCCGGCACCATCAGAAGATTCATGTTCAGATCGCTGTGTCTGTCGGCAAACCCATTGATGGCCGTCTCCGTTGCAGAAACCGTCTTCTCATCCGGAACCACCGGTTTGGAAAGAAGATAACTATCCTTTCCGAAATACACATTCTCCGATTCCCGATTTCCAAGGATCGTCGTACCCAGAGAACGTATATTCATCCACATATCCCGCCCCGCAAACTGATCCGACACATAGCTGTTAAAATCTCTGAAAAAATCTCCGTTTGTAAGGGACGTAGCGGAGATTTTCGGCCGCTGTGCAAGGTTTCTGTTCTCATCCGGCGAAAATTCTCTGCTCGGCACAATCAGATTCAGGATAAAAATGACCGTCACAGCCCCAAGGAAGATCCGGGTAAGCAGATCATAGAAATACTCTTTTTTCTTGCCTTTCCTGAATTTTCGTTTCTTTGGCACGAGGCTCGATATTCTCCTGAACGCCTCAGACTTTTCTCTGTCCGCGATGCCCTCACGCCTCTCCGCCGCTCCGGCTGTCGTTCTACGTTTTCCGCTTTCCGATGTACCCCGTCTGCCGGCCGCTGTACTCCCACGGCTGCCCGCCGCTCCGTCCGCCGTTCTCCGTCGTCCGTTTTCCGATGTACTCCGTCTGCCGGCTGCCGTATTCCGATCACTTCCCGCTGCCGCCTTCCCGGTATTGCTGCCGGTTCCGTCCGGCCTGGTCTTCATACGGGAGGGCAGATCATCCGGATAGACGAATGCCCTGCTTCTTCTTTTGCTATTATTCTCGCTGTTATCCGTCATTTGTCTCCCACCTCTCAGAATCTGAAATACAGGAATGTTGAGTATGTGGCTCCGACCATATTGGCTACACAGAATATCAGCAGCACCACATGAAGAACCACCGAAGCGTATATCATGTTCTTTCCGCCTCTGTATACCAGAGCATCATGAAGCTTTGTCAGAAGCGGCCCGCAGCAGATCACCGCAAGAATCAGAAGAACCAGATTGTTCGTCAGGTAATACACACTCGCGCTATTCGCAAAACCAAGCCCGTCCGCCCCGAACATCTGTCCAATATACCGGAACGCCGCTCCGATGGAAGGTGTGAAGAAAAAGATCCATCCGACAAATGCGATCAAATCCGTCAGGAGAATCCGGGCCCATTTCGGAATCGACAGCCGCTTCTGCCCGATCGCAAATTTTTCCAGAATAACAAAAAAGCCGTGGTAGATTCCCCAGAACAAAAAGTTCAGGGTATTGCCGTGCCAGAGTCCCGTCAGAATCCAGACAACCGCGAGATTCCGGAACTGTTTTTCACGGGAACAGCGGTTGCCGCCCATCGGGATATATACATAATCCCGAAACCAGGCGCCCAGTGATATGTGCCATCTTCTCCAAAAGTCCGTGACGCCGTCGGACAGGTAGGGGTAATGAAAGTTCTTCTCTATCCGGAAGCCGAACATTCCGGCGAGGCCTATCGCCATATCAGAATACCCGCTGAAATCAAAATATAGCTCCAGTGAGTAAAAAATCATCCCCAGCCACGCCGTCAGTCCGGCCATCTGGCTGAGACTGCTGATCTGATGAAAGGCTGTGCTCAGATTATCGGCAATCAGCACCTTTTTGAACAATCCGATGATAAACAGATGCATACCCGAGGCAAAATATCTGTTTTTTGCCGTATTCTGCACAAGCTGCTCGTGAAAATCCTTATATTGCATGATCGGTCCGGAGATCAGCTTCGGGAAAAACAGAATATACAGCATCTCATTCAGGATATTTCCATCATCCTCTACCCTGCCATAATAAATATCAAAGATATAAGAAAGGGCTGAGAATGTGTAGAAAGAGATTCCCACCGGAAGATCAAGACGGCTGTATTTGAAGATACCGAGCACCGCGACGTCCACGGCCGCTGTTGTGATGACAGCAGCCTTTCGGCGCATTCCCTCCTGTCCTTCTGTGGAGAGCATCCGAATCTGCTGTCCCGAGACGTAATGAAACAACACCGATATCAGGAGAACCACAAAGCTCGGCGCATCCCCCCACACATAGAACAAAACGCTGAAGATCAGGAGCGCCGCCTTGCGCCAGACGCTCTTCCGCGCCGGTATCAGATGATATACAAGAAGTGAAATCGGAAGAAATATAAAAATAAAGCCCAGTGTGCTGAAAGTCATACCACGGTCTCCCTCTTACAGAGCGTTTTCAAACGCCTGATCAATCGCTGCCGCGTTGTCCGCAGAAACAAACAGCGCGTAATTTCCCCGGATGGAAATGACGCTTTTCTCAAGCATGGCGTACTGATACGTTCCGTAACCGTTAAAATTGTTCATCTGTGTCTTTTTTCTCGACTCCATGGCACTCTGCACCGTTTCCTGATCCTTCGTGTCTTTCATCTTGACCAGAAGGATTTCCTCGGCGCCCATGTTTGTCTTCGGATAATAAAGCCGGATTCCGTCAAACTGTGCCGGATCCAGTCCGTACAGCCGCCGGATCATCTGGTTTGATCCCTCCTGCATCTTGGACATGTCCGCGTCCGCCGACACAGCGTCCCACACCGTATCAAAATCTGCCTTACTGATCCGGTTTCCCGTGAAAGAATGAACCAGGAACAACGCGATCAATGCCACGAGGATCCATTTGACGATCTCCAGAGCTGTCAGTCTCATACTCTTTGTCTTCATATCTGTACCGAATTCCTTTTATTTTTAGTAACTGTTCAGGAAGCAGTGCCGTTCTCCCCGGAAGAAGAAAAGACATTCTCCGACGATGTGCCGGTTGCGCTCTCCGAAGAAGCCTCCGGATTGCTCCCGGAGGAGGATGCTGATTCTTCCCCCTCTCCTCCCGCTTGCTGTTCATCATAGACGCTCAGCATCATCTGCGTCGCCCACAGAGGATAGAACTCCTTTTTAACATGAATGGAATCCGGCTCATAGAGATCCTGATGTTCACTGACAAGATCGTCGACACTGACCCATCCAAAGCCTTTTTCCTCAACAATTTTGTGGACTGCCTCGCTCCATTCCGGAATATTGCCCCACGCCGGTGTGGTGTCAATCGCCGGCTGCTGCGCCGGGATGATGGAATTAACAAAAATGGATGTATTCGGAAGCTTCTGATGCAGCTCGTCCAGGATCGACGCGTAATCATTTACATAATCTTCCTTTGTGTTCCAAAACCCGCTAGAGGTATCATTCAGACCATAGCAAAGGAAGAGTGATGTCGGATTCAGCTGTATCAGCTCATCTTCATGATCCAGAATATTGGCGATCGTATTTCCGCCCTCTGCCAGAACACGGGACTGTGGAAGAAATTCATAGGTGTAGAATCCAACCGCTCTGGAATCCCCCATAATCACAGAATCTCCAAACAGGCTCCACACGTTAATCGTTCCATCCTCCAGCTTCTTCTGCATCTCCGCACGTTCTGCCTGCATTTTTTCCTTCTTCTGCTCGGTCAGAACCTGCTCGACCGCTATCGGATCTTTACTCTCCTGTGCTTTCAGGAATTCCACTCCCTTCGTGATCTCTGCGGTTTTTTCGCTCCGGCAAGCGCCAACCGCGGCTGAAATAACCGCAGCCGCAATGCAAACAGCGATAATCGCCGCGATAGAACCTCTTCTGTAACGGAGTCTCCTACTTCCGCGTAAATTCATAGCTTCTTCTTACCCCATTCCCGTCTTGTTTATTATTATTTAAGTCCAGGTGCAATGTTCTTGTCTCACACGGAGCCTGCTCACCCATGGACAAGAACATTTTTCATTGTACCATATCCCCGACCGACTTACTCGTCCTTAGGCTGTTTCATAAGGAGTTTCGTAAACTATGCTGCGGTATACTCTGCGGATGATTTGTAATGCATCTCGTTTTCTCTTTGTGCCCTTGCGTTTTTCTTTCTTCAACCTCTTCCGGTATGATCCTGTCGATATAAGTATCATATGGCACTGGATTTTTTCTTCACCCTTTCAGAAGAATAAAAGACAAAACCGGCATTTTGAACTTTATGAATACAAGTTCAGAATGCCGGTCAAACAACGTTTTTACTTAATTGTATCATCTATTCATGAAACAGCCCTATATTTTTTCTTTCTTCGCTGCCAGGAAGCGGCGCATAGGAAAAGCAGGATCTCTGATGCCGGCACTGCCGCATATACACCCGTAAGTTTCATAAAATACGGCAGTATCAGAAGAAAGGCCGCAGGGAAAACAAAGGCCCGGCAGACCGCTATTACAGATGATGCCGTCCGCTGCAGCACAGACTGCAGATAATAAATAGAAACCACAAGATAACCGAGAAACAGGAAACTGATAAAATAAATTCTGATAAACGCGGGCGCCACCGCTTCCGCCTCCGGAGTCGCTTTCATAAAAAGGCGCACAATCTGTACCGGGAACAGTTCTCCCAGAAGAGTAAACGCAGCTCCCATGAAAAAGACCGTCCTGACCGCATATTTCCGGAACTCCAGAACCCGTCCGTGATTTCCTGCTCCGTAATTGATGGAAACTCCCGGCTGTATGGTCTGCCCGACACCTGAAAACAGAGCCTGGAACAGAATAGCAATGGTATTAATCACGCCATAGACACCGAGAACAGCAGTCCCCCCATACTTCACAATTTGATTGTTCATCAGAAATGACAGAAAAACATTGCCCAGATCCAGTACAGACGCCGAAATGCCTGTGGAGACAATCTTTCCCATCATTTTTACCGGATTGGAAAATTTCACAAGATGCAGGTGATTCTTCTCTGTCCGGAAATGAGAAAGCATAATCACGCACTGGACAGAAGTTCCGATTACTGTGGCAACAGCGGCTCCCTTAACCCCCATACCGACTGGAAAAACAAGCAGCCAGTCCAGAAACATATTGACACCTCCGCCCGCAACTACCGCGACAAGAGCCCTGTGCGGATCTCCGTCCATGCGGAGAAAAGAAGCCAGAAAATCCGGCGCTACAATAACAGGGAAAAACCGGATAATCCAGATGCCGTATTCCGACGCCGCGGGAAGAACTTCCTCGTTTGCTCCGAAGAAAGCAAATATTTCTCTGTACCAGATTCGGAAGACAACCCAGGCTGCCAGCGTCATGACACAGCATAAAGTCAGGGCAGCTGAAAAATATTCATTCGCCTTTTTCCCGTCTCCGGTACCTATCGTATTTCCAAACCTTACACTTCCCCCCGTTGCGCACAGAAAGGCAATCACAATCATAATCACGTACACCGGATTTACAACGGCAATGGCCGCCGTACCGACAGGTCCCGCATACTGTCCGACCGCCATGGTATCGACAATGCTGTAGATAGACATTGCAAGCGCCGAGCCAAGCGTCGGCAATAAATATCGCTTATAAATTTTTTTTACATCAGATTTCAGAAAGTCCATGTAACACCCCTTCTGCCTCTCCCATTCTGCAAGTTTTCAGCATTCTTCCTGCATCTGCCTGAAACAAAAATAAAGGTATTTCAGAAGCTGCCGTTTTTCCGCATAGCGGGGTCAGCCCTGAAACGCCTCTATCAGAGATACAATTATGATATTTTTTTCTTCTTATCAGATGATAACTTAAATGATAACACTGGTGAATGTGCTATTATCATAGCATCTTTCCGACAGAAAGGCCAGCCTGCTTTCTGGTTTTCCGACACCTCATATGGTTTGCCCTATCATTTACAGATTTTCGCCTCCGCCGGGTCCCTCCGGATCATGCGCGGCATAGATCCGGGTTTTCAACAGTTGTAACTGAATAATACGTAACACCAAATGCCTTCCAAGCCGCAGAAATGCGACTTTTTTTGTGCTTAAAACTTGTCAAGCATTGAAAAAAAATGTTGTATATGTTGTGTCGT